>NZ_QHKZ01000003.1 GCF_003194585.1 Nocardioides daejeonensis
CCAAGGGCACCTGGAGCACCAGCGACGTCACCCTGAAGTACCAGTGGCTGCGCAACGGCAAGGCCATCAAGAAGGCGACCAAGGCCACCTACAAGGTCACCAAGGCCGACAAGGGCAAGAAGCTCAAGGTCAAGGTCACCGCCATCAAGAGCGGCTTCACCCAGGCCACCGTCACCACCAAGGCCGTGAAGATCAAGAAGAAGTGACTCTCGTGCCCCAGGCATGACAGCAACCAGGGGTGACCGCCCAGATCCGGCGGTCACCCCTGGCCCCGTTCCGCAAGAGAATCCGAAGGATCCCCATGGCACACCTGCTTCTTCGCGGCGGCGCACGCATCGCGGCCAGCGCCACCCTCCTCGCGCTGCTCACCCCGTTCGGCCCAGGTACGCCGGCTGTCCACGCCGCCACCTGCAACACTCCGACTCCGAGCGGCGCCGTCCTCACCATCGACGAGACCGCGCCGGTGCTCCCTGGCGAGGAGATCCACCTCTCCGGCACCGGCTTCACGCCCGGGCAACGTCTCGCGATCAAGATGGACAGGGACGCCTACGGGCAGCTCGGCGCCGACAACCCGGCCGAGAACATCCCCGAGGCGACCCGCAGCCGCATCCTCGTGACGGCCGACGGGACCTTCACCGCCGAGCCCCTCACCGTCCCGCGCTTCCAGTCCGACGGCAAGGCGACAGAGGCGATCGAGCACACGATCAATCTGCTCGACAACGATCCCGTCACCACCGTCTGCGCTCTCTTCGAGACCGCGCCCGCCTACACCTCCACCCTGGATTCCCCCGACGCTGCCGAGCCGGGTGACACCATCACGGTCTCCGGCACCGGGTGGCTCGACCGGGCAGGCACGGCCTCCTCCACGGTCGGCGTCGTGATCGAGGAGGCAGGCACCCCCGCCATCGTTGCGAGCCAGCGCACCGCGGGCAACGAACCACATACCAACGCGCGCATCTGGGCCGTCGTACCCGCCAGCGCCTTCTCCGAGCCGGGGACGTTCAGCACCGACGTTCGATTGCCTGACGGCACCACCTCGGGCCCGCACGGCTCCACCGTGGCGTTCGGCGGCCAGACCTACCGGGTCCGGTTGTGGAGCGGTGCCCAACTCGGCGTGAACGGCGACATCACACGGAACCTCGTCGTCGGTGACGACTTCGAGGTGAGCGCGCCCAGCGAGCCGCCGGCAGCGCAGAAGATCACGAACAAGAAGAAGCCCGTCATCAAGGGCAAGACCAAGGTCAAGAAGTTGCTGAAGGTCACCAAGGGCACCTGGAGCACCAGCGACGTCACCCTGAAGTACCAGTGGCTGCGCAACGGCAAGGCCATCAAGAAGGCGACCAAGGCCACCTACAAGGTCACCAAGGCCGACAAGGGCAAGAAGCTCAAGGTCAAGGTCACCGCCACCAAGAGCGGCTTCACCCAGGCCACCGTCACCACCAAGGCCGTGAAGATCAAGAAGAAGTGACCCGACGCGGGCGCTGACCCGGAACGCCGGAGGGGCTGCATCTCCTGACGAGATGCAGCCCCTCCGGCGTCCGAGGTTGCGTCAGCCAGGCCCGCCGTACGGCACGCCCAGCTCTGCCAGCTTCGCCTTCCCACCATCCAGTGCGGTAAGGATCCAGGCTCCGTCGGGCATCAGCGTGAAGGTGTGCTCGAAGTGGGCGGCCCAGCTGCCATCGCTGGTCACCACGGTCCAGTCGTCGTCGAGCACATCGGTCTTCTTGGTGCCGAGGGTGACCATCGGCTCCACGGCCAGCGCCAGGCCCCGCACCAGCTTCGGGCCCCGACCCGCCCGACCCACGTTGGGCACGTTCGGCGGCTGGTGCATCTCGGAGCCGATCCCGTGACCCGTGTAGTCCTCGAGGATCCCGTACTCGCCCTGACTGCGAACGTAGCTCTCGACGGCGTGGGAGATATCGCCCACCTTGCCGCCGAGTCGCGCGGCCGCGAAGCCGCGCCACATCGACTCCTCAGTGACTCGGAGCAGCTCGGTGACCTCGCCGGGCACCGGGCCGATCGGCACCGTGATCGCTGCGTCACCGTGCCAGCCGTCGATGATCGCGCCACAGTCGATCGAGATCACGTCGCCCTCAGCGAGCACCCGCTCCCCCGGGACCCCGTGCACGACCTCGTCGTTGACGGAGGCGCAGATCGTCCCCGGGAAGGGCGGCTCGCCGTACCCCTTGAAGGAGGGGACGCCACCTCCGGCCCGGATGTTCTCCTCGGCAAGCACGTCCAGCTCCCCGGTGCTGATGCCGGGCCTGCAGGCACCGCGCAGCAGCTCGAGGGTCTCCCCGACCAGCAGACCGGCGGCACGCATCCGCTCGATCTGAGCGGGCGTCTTCAGTTCGATGCCGCGCGAGAACATCGCGTCAGGCGGGCTGCTCGAGCGCGTCGAAGATGCGGTGGGTCACCGCATCGATCTCGCCCATGCCGTCGACCTCGATGAGCAGACCACGCTCGCGATAGACCGCGATCAGCGGCTCGGTCTGCTCGGCGTACACCTCCTGGCGACGCCTGATTACGTCTTCGGTGTCGTCGGCGCGGCCCTCGACCGCTGCGCGCTGCAGGAGCCGGGCCACCAGCTCGTTGATCTCGGCAGTCAGCACCACGACCGCGTCGAGCGAGGAGTCCAGGTCACCGAGCATCTCGTCGAGCTCTTTGACCTGGGCGAGCGTCCGCGGGTAGCCGTCAAGCAGGAACCCGCCGGCGGCATCAGGCAGGCTCAACCGGTCACGGACCATGGCGTTGGTGACCTCGTCTGGCACGTACTCGCCCGCGTCCATGTAGCGCTGCGCCTCGAGCCCGAGGGGCGTCTTTCCGGCCACGTTGGCCCGGAAGATGTCGCCGGTGGAGATCGCCGGGATCTTGAAGTGGGTCGCGATGACCTTGGCCTGCGTACCTTTTCCGGCCCCGGGGGGGCCCATCAGGATGAGTCGCATCAGCGGAGGAACCCTTCATAGTTGCGCTGCTGGAGCTGGCTTTCGATCTGCTTCACCGTGTCCAGCGCCACGCCCACCATGATGAGGATGGAGGTACCGCCGAAGGGGAAGTTCTGGTTGGCGTTGATGAGCGCGAAGGCGATCAACGGCACCAGGGAGATGAGACCGAGGTAGAGCGCACCGGGAGCGGTGATCCTGGAGAGCACGTACGAGAGGTAGTCCTCGGTCGGCTTGCCAGCCCGGATCCCGGGAATGAAGCCGCCGTACTTCTTCATGTTGTCCGCCACCTCGTTGGTGTCGAACGTGATGGAGACGTAGAAGTACGTGAAGAAGATGATGAGCGCGAAGTAGACCGCCATGTAGACCGGGTGGCCCCCGTCGACGAAGTACTCGTTGACGAAGCCGATCCACTTCGGCTGAGGATCGCGGTTCTGGTTGAACTGCACCGCCATCGCCGGGAGGTACATCAGCGACGAAGCGAAGATGACCGGGATGATGCCGGCCTGGTTGACCTTGAGCGGGATGTAGGTCGAATTGCCGCCGAACATCTTGCGACCGACCATCCGGCGCGCGTACTGCACGGGGATGCGGCGCTGGGCCTGCTCGATGAAGACGACCGCGGCGACCAGGATGAGGCCGATCACCATCACGATGCCGAAGGTGACCCAGCCCTTCGAGGACTGGACCTGCCACAGCGACGCCGGGAAGGTCGCGACGACCTGGGTGAAGATGAGGATGGACATGCCGTTGCCGACGCCGCGCTCGGTGATGAGCTCGCCGAGCCACATGATGACGACGGTGCCCGCCGTCATGGTGAGCACCATGACGAGGAAGAGCCCGATGCTGTCGTTGTGCAGCAGGTCCTTGTCACAGCCCTGCAACAGCTGCCCGGAGCGCGCCAGCGCGATGATGCCCGTCGCCTGCAGGACCGCCAGTCCGAGCGTCAGGTACCGCGTGTACTGCGTGATCTTCGCCTGCCCGGACTGCCCTTCCTTCTTGAGGGCCTCCAGGCGTGGGATCACCACGACCAGCAACTGCAGGATGATCGACGCCGTGATGTAGGGCATGATGCCCAGCGCGAAGACGGTCAACTGGAGCAGGGCGCCACCCGAGAACAGGTTGATCAGGTTGTAGACGCTATTGCTGTCCTCGAGGCCTTTGATGCAGGACTGCACGTTGGCGACGTGGACCCCGGGCGCAGGGAACTGCGAGCCGAGCCGGAAGATGATGATGATTCCCAGCACGAACAGCAACTTGCGTCGCAGGTCCGGTGTCCGGAAAGCGTTGGCGAACGCGCCTAGCACGTGATCCTCTTTCGTCAAGCACGGGTCAGCTCGCTCGGCGCATGGCCGGGCGAGGGCTCGGGAAGCCTAACAGGCAGGCATAGACAACGGTCCGGAGACGCCGCTGGGGCGTGGTGCGACGTGCGTCTGCACGCCCACCACGCCCCAGCGGCTCCGGATCAAGATGAGGCCCGGTCCTCAGAGCACCGTGACGGTGCCGCCGGCTGCCTCGATCTTCTCCTTCGCCGAGCCGGAGAACGCGTCAACGCTCACCTGGACGGCGACGGAGATGTCACCCTGACCGAGCACCTTCACCGGGTGGCCGGCGCGCACGGCGCCCTTCGCCACCAGGCCCTCGACGGTGACCTCGCCACCCTCGGGGAACAGTGCACCGATCCGGTCCAGGTTCACGACCTGGAACTCGACCTTGAACGGGTTCTTGAAGCCCTTGAGCTTCGGCAGCCGCATGTGCAGCGGCATCTGGCCACCCTCGAAGGCGGCCGGAACCTGGTACCGGGCCTTGGTGCCCTTGGTACCGCGGCCGGCCGTCTTGCCCTTGGAGCCTTCACCGCGACCCACACGGGTCTTGGCGGTCTTGGCACCGGGCGCGGGGCGCAGGTGGTGGAGCTTGAGAGTCATGTCAGTTGTCTCCCTCGATGACCTCGACCGCCACCAGGTGACGGACGGTGTGGACCATCCCCCGGATCTCGGGTCGGTCCTCCTTGACGACCACGTCGCCGATCCGCTTGAGGCCCAGGGAACGCAGGGTCTCGCGCTGGTTCTGCTTGCAGCCGATGGTGCTCTTCTTCTGCTCGACCTTGAGGCGGGCCATCACTGAGCCACCTCCGCCCGAGCCTTCAGCAGCGCGGCGGGGGTGACGGCCTCGACCGTCAGGCCACGACGCGCGGCGACGGCCTCGGGCTCCTCAAGCATCTTGAGGGCCTCGACCGTGGCGTGCACGATGTTGATCTGGTTCGACGACCCGAGCGACTTGCTCAGGATGTCGTGGATGCCGGCGCACTCCAGGACGGCACGCACCGGGCCACCGGCGATGACACCGGTACCAGGAGCAGCCGGGCGCAGCATGACCACGCCAGCGGCCTTCTCGCCCTGGACCGGGTGCGGGATGGTGCCCTGGATGCGAGGAACCTTGAAGAAGTGCTTCTTCGCTTCCTCGACACCCTTGGCGATCGCCGCGGGCACCTCCTTGGCCTTGCCATAACCGACACCGACCAGGCCGTCACCGTCACCGACCACGACCAGGGCGGTGAAGCTGAAGCGACGACCACCCTTCACGACCTTGGCAACGCGGTTGATCGTGACGACGCGCTCGATGTACGCGGTCTTGTCCGCACCCTGGTCCCGACCGCCGCGTCCGCGACGGTCGCCTCCCTGGCGCTCGCCTCCGGCGCGCTGTCCGCGCTGGGCTCCGCTCATGAGAACTTCCTCTTCTCTCTCTTGCTCGTCTACGCGATCAGAACGTCAGGCCGCCCTCGCGGGCGCCATCTGCCAGGGCCGCGATGCGACCGTGATACTTGTTACCGGCCCGGTCGAAGACCACCGCGGAGACACCGGCCTCCTTGGCACGGGCGGCGACCAGCTCGCCGACCTTCTTGGCCTTCTCGCTCTTGTCGCCGGCGGCCGCACGCAGGTCGGCCTCCATGGTCGAGGCAGACGCGAGCGTCTTGCCGACCAGGTCGTCGACGACCTGGACGCTGATGTGACGCGCGGAACGGGTGACCACCAGGCGCGGGCGCTCGGCGGTGCCGTGGATCCTCTTGCGGCCACGGACCTGGCGACGCAGACGCGACTTGGTGCGCGCAGCGGTGTGCTTGTTGTTCGACAGCGAGATCGCCATGGTCACTTACCAGCCTTTCCGACCTTGCGGCGGATGTGCTCACCCGCGTAGCGAACGCCCTTGCCCTTGTAAGGCTCGGGCTTGCGCAGCTTGCGGATGTTGGCCGCGACCTCGCCGACCAGCTGCTTGTCGATGCCCGCCACACCGAGCTTCGTCTGGCCGTCCACCGTGAAGGTGATGCCCTCGGGAGCCTTGAAGTGGATCGGGTGGGAGTAGCCGAGCTGGAACTCCAGCTCGGTCGGGCCCTTGGACAGGACGCGGTAGCCGACGCCGACGATCTCGAGCTTCTTCTCGTAGCCGGCGGTGACGCCCACGACCATGTTGTTGATCAGGGTGCGGGTCAGTCCGTGCAGCGAGCGGCTCTCCCGCTCGTCGTCGGGACGCTTGACCTCGAGCGTGCCATCCTCGGCACGGTCCACGACGATCGGGGAGGCGACCTGGTGCGACAGGGTGCCCTTGGGCCCCTTGACCGTCACGAGGCCGTCGGCGATCTGGACGTCAACGCCCGACGGGACCGCAATGGGGAGCTTGCCAATACGCGACATGCTTCTCTTCCTTTCTGGTCTCGGCGGGGCGCTTACCAGACGTAGGCGAGGACTTCCCCACCTACGCCCTTCTGGTTCGCCTGACGGTCGGTGAGCAAGCCCTGGCTGGTCGAGATGATCGCGACACCGAGGCCGCCGAGCACCTTCGGGAGGCCCGTGTGCTTGGCGTAGACCCGGAGGCCGGGCTTGCTGATACGGCGGACACCCGCGATGGAGCGCTCGCGGTTGCGGCCGTACTTGAGGGTGATGGTCAGCGTCTTGCCGACGGCCGGCTCTCCGGCGTCGTCGACGTTGTCCTTCACGTCGTACGTGGTGATGTAGCCCTCCTGCTGGAGGATCTCAGCGACACCTGCCTTCAGCTTGCTGAACGGCATGGCAACCGAGTCGTGGTACGCCTGGTTGGCGTTACGCAGACGCGTGAGCATGTCTGCGATGGGGTCAGTCATCGTCATGGCCGAGTGGCCCTTTCCCACCGTGGTTTCGCGCCTCCGTGTGAGGCGCGACCTTCAGCGATCGTTGTGAGTGAGGTCTGGGTTCACCAGGAGGACTTGGTCACACCGGGGAGCTCGCCGCGGTGGGCCATCTCCCGCAGGCAGATCCGGCACAGGCCGAACTTGCGGTAGACGGCCTTCGGGCGACCGCAGCGCTGGCACCGGGTGTAACCCCGGACTGCGAACTTCGGCTTGCGAGCGGCCTTGACCTTGAGTGCGGTCTTCGCCATGTCAGTTGCCTTCCTTGAACGGGAAGCCGAGCTGCTTCAGCAGCGCCCGGCCCTCAGCGTCGTTGGTGGCCGTGGTGACGACCGTGATGTCCATGCCTCGCGACCGGTCGATCTTGTCCTGGTCGATCTCGTGGAACATGACCTGCTCGGTCAGGCCGAAGGTGTAGTTGCCACGGCCATCGAACTGGTTGCCGTTGAGGCCACGGAAGTCGCGGATACGCGGCAGCGCGAGGCTCAGCAGACGGTCGAGGAACTCCCACATCCGGTCGCCGCGCAGCGTGACGTGCGCGCCGATCGGCATGCCCTCACGGAGCTTGAACTGGGCGATCGACTTGCGCGCCTTGGTCACCTGCGGCTTCTGGCCGGTGATCGCGGTCAGGTCGCGGATGGCGCCCTCGATCAGCTTGGAGTCGCGAGCGGCTTCACCGACACCCATGTTGACCACGATCTTGACCAGACCGGGGACCTGCATGACGTTGGCGAACTCGAACTCCGTGCGCAGCGCGGGGAGGATCTCCTCGCGGTAGCGCGTCTTGAGCCGCGGCGCGGTCTTGGTGTCGCTCATCTCAGATCTCCTTGCCCGACTTGCGCGAGACGCGAACGCTCCGCTGGGCGGTGTAGGTCGAGCCGTCGGCACGGGTCTTGGTCACCTCGTCGCGACGGAAGCCGACGCGGGTGACGCCGTCACCCTCGACCAGCATCACGTTCGAGACGTGGATCGGAGCCTCGGTGGTCACGATGCCGCCGGTGTTGCCACTGCCGGTGTTGACGACCTTCTCGTGCTTCTTGATCCGGTTGACGCCCTCGACGATCACGCGGGACTCCTCGCGGAGCACGGCGATGACCTTGCCCTCGGCGCCCTTGTCCTTGCCTGCGATCACCTTGACGGTGTCGCCCTTCTTGATGTGCATCTTCTTCGCCGCGGCCATCACAGCACCTCCGGGGCCAAGGAAATGATCTTCATGAACTTCTTCTCGCGCAGCTCGCGGCCCACCGGGCCGAAGATGCGGGTTCCACGCGGCTCGCCATCGTTCTTGAGGATGACTGCGGCGTTCTCGTCGAAACGGATGTACGAGCCGTCCGGACGACGGCGCTCCTTGGCCGTGCGTACGACGACGGCCTTGACGACGTCACCCTTCTTGACGTTGCCACCGGGGATCGCGTCCTTCACGGTGGCGACGATGACGTCGCCGATACCGGCGTAGCGCCGACCCGAGCCGCCGAGCACCCGGATGCAAAGGATCTCCTTCGCACCGGTGTTGTCGGCGACCTTGAGTCGCGACTCCTGCTGGATCATCGGTTATCTCCTGGTTGTCGAGCCGGTTCTTCGTCCCCACCGGGGGCGAAGCCTTGCCGAACTAGTTGTTGTGATGAGTCGACCCTCGCGGGCCGCACGACTGATGGCCGAACGGCCTGGTCACTTGGCCTTTTCGAGGATCTCGACGACGCGCCAACGCTTGGTCGCCGAGAGCGGCCGGGTCTCCATGATCAGGACCCGGTCACCGACACCGCACTGGTTCTGCTCGTCGTGAGCCTTGAACTTGTTGTTGCGGCGCATGACCTTGCCGTAGAGGGCGTGCTTGACACGGTCCTCGACGGTGACCACGACGGTCTTGTCCATCTTGTCGCTGACGACCAGGCCCTCACGGACCTTGCGGGCGTTGCGCTCGTTGTTCTCGCTCATGCGTCGTCCTTCTCGCTCGCCTCCGCGTTGCTGCGGATGCCCAGCTTGCGCTCGTTGATCACGGTGTAGATCCGCGCGATGTCCTTCTTGACCGTGCGCAGGCGGCTGTTGTTCTCCAACTGCCCGGTGGCGGACTGGAAGCGGAGGTTGAAGAGCTCCGCCTTGGCCTCGCTGAGCTTGGCCTCCAGGTCACCGTTGGTCAACTGGTCGAGCTCGTACGCCGAGTTGGTCTTGCTGCTCATCAGAATTCACCTGCCTCGCGGGTGACGAAGCGGCACTTCATCGGGAGCTTGTGCATCGCACGACGCATGGCCTCGCGGGCCACGTCCTCATCGACACCGGAAAGTTCGAACATGACACGGCCGGGCTTGACGTTGGCCACCCACCACTCGGGCGAGCCCTTGCCGGAGCCCATGCGGGTCTCGGCCGGCTTCTTGGTCAGCGGGCGGTCCGGGTAGATGTTGATCCAGACCTTTCCGCCACGCTTGATGTGACGGGTCATCGCGATACGCGCCGACTCGATCTGGCGGTTGGTCACGTAGTGACCCTCGATCGCCTGGATCCCGAAGTCACCGAAAGCAAGGCTGGTGCCGCCCTTGGCCGCGCCACGGCGGCCGGGGTGGTGCTGCTTGCGGTGCTTGACACGACGGGGCATCAACATGATGCTCAGCCCTCCTGACCGGCAGTGGCAGCCTCGGGGGCTGCGGCCTCGGTGTTTTCAGCAGGCGCCTCGGTGCGGCCGGCGTCGCGGTTGCCGCGCGCCGGGCGGTCGCCTCGGGAGCCACGGGCGGGACGGTCACCGGCGCGGCCACGGCCACGGCCCGGAGCACCGGCGCGAGCGGCGGCCTGAGCCTCGCGCTCGGCGCGGGTACCAGCCACCTCGCCCTTGTAGATCCAGACCTTCACGCCGATCCGGCCGAAGGTCGTGCGGGCCTCGTAGAAGCCGTAGTCGATGTCGGCACGCAGGGTGTGCAGCGGCACGCGACCCTCGCGGTAGAACTCGGTGCGCGACATCTCGGCGCCGTTGAGGCGACCGGAGCACTGGATCCGGATGCCCTTGGCACCGGAACGCATCGAGGTCTGGATCGCCTTGCGCATGGCGCGACGGAACTGCACGCGACCCGACAGCTGCTCGGCAACACCCTGGGCGACCAGCTGCGCGTCGATCTCGGGGTTCTTGACCTCGAGGATGTTCAGCTGGACCTGCTTGCCGGTGAGCTTCTCGAGCTCGCCGCGGATGCGGTCGGCCTCGGCGCCACGGCGACCGATGACGATGCCCGGACGAGCGGTGTGGATGTCCACCCGCACGCGGTCCCGGGTCCGCTCGATCTCGACGCGGGCGATGCCGGCCCGCTCCATGCCCTTGGACAGGAGCTTGCGGATCGCGACGTCCTCACCGACGTACGCCTTGTAGAGCTTGTCGGCGTACCACCGGCTGCGGTGGTCCGTCGAGATGCCCATCCGGAAACCGGTCGGGTTGATCTTCTGGCCCATCAGGCACCCTTTCCGTTCTTGGTGGCCACGGCGTCGGCCGGCTGGACGACCAGCGTGATGTGGCTGGTGCGCTTGTTGATCCGGGTGGCCCGACCCTGGGCCCGCGGGCGCCAGCGCTTCATGGTCGGGCCCTCGTCGACGCGGGCGACCGAGACGACCAGGTCGCCTGCGGCAAGGCCCTCGGTGGTGGACGCGTTGGCGACGGCGCTCTCCAGCACCTTCAGCACGGTCTCGGCAGCCGCCTGCGGGGCGAACTGCAGCAGGACGCGCGCGTCGTCCACGGGCAGGCCACGCACCAGGTCGACGACGCGGCGGGCCTTCATCGGGGTGATCCGCACGAAGCGGGCGGTCGCAAAGGCTCCCGGCTGGTCGCCGAGCAGCGACTCGCGGCGGGCGCTGGTGCGCCGGCGCTCTGTAACGCTCATTTGCTCGTTATCTCCAGTATCTCGTCAGTCGCGCACCGCGATCAGCGGCGGCGACCCTTCCGGTCTTCCTTCACGTGCCCGCGGTAGGTGCGGGTGGGGGCAAACTCGCCGAGCTTGTGGCCGACCATGGAGTCGGAGACGAACACGGGAACATGCTTGCGACCGTCGTGCACGGCGATCGTGTGGCCGATCATGGCCGGGACGATCATCGAGCGGCGCGACCAGGTCTTGATGACGTTGTGCGAACCCTTCTCGTTCTCAGCGTCCACCTTCTTCATCAGGTGGTCGTCGACGAAGGGACCCTTCTTCAGGCTGCGAGGCATCTGTCTACTTCCCTACTCAGCGCTTCTTGCCGGTCTTGCGGCGGCGGATGATCTGCGAGTCGCTGGCCTTGCGCTTGCGCGTACGGCCCTCGGGCTTACCCCACGGGGAGACCGGGTGGCGACCACCGGAGGTCTTGCCCTCACCACCACCGTGCGGGTGGTCGACCGGGTTCATCACGACACCACGGACGGTGGGACGGCGGCCCTTCCAGCGCATCCGGCCGGCCTTGCCCCAGTTGATGTTGGACTGCTCGGCGTTGCCGACCTCACCGACGGTGGCGCGGCAGCGGACGTCGACGAACCGCATCTCGCCGGACGGCATGCGCAGCGTGGCGCGGCTGCCTTCCTTGGCGACCAGCTGCGCACTGATGCCCGCAGAGCGAGCGATCTTGGCGCCGCCGCCGGGACGGAGCTCCACGCAGTGCACGGTGGTACCGACCGGGATGTTGCGCAGCGGCAGGTTGTTGCCGGGCTTGATGTCGGCGCTGGGACCAGCCTCGACCGGGGTGCCCTGGGTCAGGCCCTTCGGCGCGATGATGTAGCGCTTCTCGCCGTCGGCGTAGTGCAGCAGGGCGATACGCGCGGTGCGGTTCGGGTCGTACTCGATGTGCGCGACCTTGGCCGGGACGCCGTCCTTGTCGTAGCGACGGAAGTCGATGATCCGGTAGGCACGCTTGTGACCGCCACCGTGGTGCCGCGTGGTGATCCGGCCCTGGTTGTTACGGCCGCCCTTCTTGGGCAGCGGGCGGGTCAGCGACTTCTCCGGGGTGGTCCGGGTGATCTCGACGAAGTCGGCCACGGACGAGCCGCGACGGCCCGGCGTAGTCGGCTTGTACTTGCGGATAGCCATCAGTTGCCTCCGAAGATGTCAATGCGGTCGCCGTCGGCGAGGCTGACGATCGCGCGCTTGGTGTTGGCGCGCTTGCCCATGCCGAACCGGGTGCGACGGGTCTTGCCCTGACGGTTGATCGTGTTGACCGCCGTCACCTTCACGTTGAACACCTGCTCGACCGCGATCTTGATCTCGGTCTTGTTGGCGTCGGGACGCACGAGGAAGGTGTACTTGTTGGCGTCGAGAAGGCCGTAGCTCTTCTCGGAGACGACCGGCGCGATCAGGATGTCGCGGGGGTCCTTCTGCAGGGTGCTCACTTGGCGCTCTCCTCTGCGGTCTTCGCGGCACCCTTCGACACGAATGCGTCGTAGGCACCCTTGGTGAACACCACGTCGTCGGAACGAAGGACGTCGTAGGTGTTCAACTGGTCGACGGCGACGATGTGCACGCTCGGGGCGTTGCGCAGCGACAGCCAGGTCACGTTGTCACCGCGCTCGAGCACCACCAGGAAGTTGGTGCGCTCGCTGAGCGAGGCGAGTGCGGCGATGCCGGCGCGGGTAGAGGGCTTCTCGCCCGCGACCAACGCCTCGACCACGTGCACGCGGTCGTTGCGGGCCCGGTCGGAGAGGGCGCCCTTGAGAGCGGCGGCCTTCATCTTCTTGGGGGTGCGCTGGTCGTAGCTGCGCGGCTGCGGCCCGTGGACCACGCCACCGCCGGCGAACTGCGGCGCGCGGGTCGAGCCCTGGCGGGCGCGGCCGGTGCCCTTCTGCTTGTAGGGCTTGCGGCCACCGCCGCGGACGTCGGCCCGCGTCTTCGTGGCGTGCGTGCCCTGGCGTGCGGCAGCGAGCTGCGCCACGACGACCTGGTGGATCAGCGGGACGTTGACCTCGACGTCGAAGATCTCGGCGGGGAGCTCGACGGCGGCCTTCTTCACGTCACTCACTTGGCGGCCTCCTTCTTCACGGCCGAGCGGAGAACCACGAGGCTGCCCTTGGGGCCGGGGACGGCGCCCTTGAGCAGGATCAGGCCCTTCTCGGCGTCGACGGCGTGCACCGTGACGTTCTGCGTGGTGACGGTGTCGCCACCCATCTGACCGGCCATCCGCAGGCCCTTGAAGACCCGGCCGGGAGTCGCGCAGGCGCCGATGGAACCGGGCTTGCGGTGGTTGCGGTGGGCACCGTGCGAAGCGGAGACACCGGCGAAGCCGTGCCGCTTCATCGTGCCCGCGAAACCCTTGCCCTTGCTGGTGCCGGTCACGTCGACCGGGTCACCGGCGGCGAACAGCTCCGGGCTGAGCTCCTGGCCCACCGAGTAGCTGCCGGCGTCCGCAGTACGGATCTCGACCACGTGGCGGCGCGGCGTAACGCCGGCCTTCGCGAAGTGGCCGCCCATCGGCTTGTTGACCTTGCGAGCCTCGATCTCGCCGAAGCCGATCTGGATGGCGTTGTAGCCGTCGGTCTCCGGGAGGCGCACCTGCGTCACCACGTTGGTGGCGGCGGCGATCACGGTCACGGGGACGACGCGGTTGTCGGCGTCCCAGGTCTGGGTCATCCCCACCTTGGCGCCGAGCAGGCCCTTGACGTTGTGTTCGTAAGTCATCTCGATCTACCTCAGAGCTTGATCTCGATGTCGACGCCGGCAGGCAGGTCGAGACGCATGAGCGAGTCGACCGTCTTCGGCGTGGGGTCAATGATGTCGATCAGGCGCTTGTGGGTGCGCATCTCGAAGTGCTCGCGAGAGTCCTTGTACTTGTGGGGCGAGCGGATCACGCAGTAGACGTTCTTCTCGGTGGGCAGCGGCACCGGGCCGGCCACCTTCGCACCCGTGCGGGTGACGGTGTCCACGATCTTCCGCGCCGAGGTGTCGATCACCTCGTGGTCATAGGCCTTGAGCCTGATGCGGATCTTCTGTCCCGCCATAGGTCTCTCTCGTCCTCTTCTACTCGTGCCAGGCCGATTGCCTGGCACCGCGTGCTCTGTTTGTCTCGACCAGTCCCGGGTGGAACTGCCCGCCCGTGCTTCCCTTCTTCACCTGAACCGGGCCTCGCGGCCGACCCCCGCGGTCGGGCGTGTCGCCGATATTTCGACAACGCGGAGCGCCGGGCCTCAGCGGTTCTGGTGTTGACGGTGCTCGACGGGCTTGTCGAGCTGATCGGGCCTCCGATCCTGATGACTCAGGGCGGCACGCGCACGGCAACCACCGCTGCACCTGCAGGAGACGCGATTCAGTGGTCAAGTTGTGTGCGCACCTCGGCGGCCAGCCGAAGCAACCGGACTATCTTGGCAGAGATCCGGCGTGGGACCAAATCCTTTCGGCCCGGCCGCGCTACAGGTGTCCAGGTGTGACGAGCACCACTACATTGCTGCCATGTCCAACAATCCCTCACCCTCCCCCGGCGTCTCCGGCCGCGTCCCTGTCGCGGTCTGGGGCACCGGCAACATGGGCCGCGCCGCCGTCCGCGCGATCGTCGCCCACCCCGGCCTCGCCCTCGCCGGCGTCCTCGTGCACGATCGCGGCAAGGTCGGTCTCGACGCGGGTCCGCTCGCCGGGCTGGAGTCCGAGCTCGGCGTCCGCTGCGAGGACGACGCCGCCGCCGTCCTCGCACGAGTCGCCGGCTCCGGCGCACTCGCCTACACGGCGTCGGGCGACATCCGCCCGGACGATGCCGCGACCGACATCGCCCGGGCGCTGAGCGCCGGAGTCACGGTGGTCTCCCCCTCGCTCTACGGCATGTACGACGTCGCCTCCGCCCCCGAAGAGCTGCGCGCCCCGCTCGCTTCGGCCGCACTCGAAGGCGATGCTCGACTCTTCGTGAGCGGGATCGACCCCGGCTGGGGCAACGACCTGCTTCCGGTGCTGCTGACCGGGCTGGCCGGCACGATCGATGCCGTGCGCTGCCAAGAGATCTTCGACTACACGAGCTACGACCAGCCCGACTCGGTTCGCGACCTGGTGGGGATGGGTCATCCGATGGACTACGAGCCTCCCATGGTGATGGCAACCGTCCCGACCATGGTCTGGGGCGGGCAGGTCCGGATGATCGCTCGCGCGCTGGGCGTCGAGCTTGACGAGATCCGCGAACAAGTCGAGCGCGCGCCGCTCACCGAGACGGTCAGCAACCGGATGGGTGAGTTCGTGGCCGGCAGTCAGGGCGGCTTGCGGTTCGAGGTCCAGGGCATCGTGGACGGAGAGCCACGGATCATCGTCGAGCACGTGACCCGGATCGATGCGGCCGTCGCCCCCACCTGGCCGCAGCCCGCTGACGGAGCCGACGGTGCGCACCGCGTGGTCATCGAGGGCCGCCCGCGCCTGGAGGTCACGGTCGAGGCGAGCGACGAAGGCGGCAACCGGGCAGCCGGCGGCAATGCCACAGCGGCCACGCGCCTCGTCAACGCGATCCCATGGCTGCTCAGCCAGCCCGCGGGCCTCTACGACGCACTCCAGGTGCCGCTCACGCCGGGGGTGGGCCGGCTGGGTCGCTAGGGAGATCCGCTGCGGACGTCACCGTCCCCTAGGCGGCGAGTCAGGTCCGGGTGTAGGCGAGGTCGACGATGTCCCGGTCTGCGGCGACGCCCTTGCGCTCGAACTTCGTGACCGGCCGGTCCCGCCACCGCGGTACCGCTCCCCCGTCGAGCGCGGGCTCGGCGTCGAGCACCTCGCGCATCTGCTCGGCGTACTCAGCCCAGTCCGTGGCGAGGCGCCACACACCACCCGTACGCAGGCGAGATGCAGCGAGCGCCGCGAAGGACGGCGAGACCAGACGCCGTTTGTGGTGGCGCTTCTTGGGCCACGGGTCCGGGAAGAACGTCCACAGCTCGGCGAGCTGCCCGGGCGCCACGAGGTGCTCCATGATCCACACCGCGTCGACGCTGCACATCCGGACGTTGTCGAGACCGAGCGCACCGAAGCGGCTGACGCAGTCGGCGACGCCGGGAAGCCACACCTCCAGGCCGAGCACGTTGTGATCCGGTCGGGCGGCGGCCAGTGCGGCCGTCGCCTCGCCGATGCCGCAACCGATCTCGATGATCAGCGGCCGCTCGACCTCGAAGGCACCGGCCAGGTTGAAGTCGGGGCCGTCCACCGCCTCGTCGGCGATGACGTACGTCGCGGCGTACGCATCCCACGCCTCCTGCTGGCGCGGGGTGAACCGACTGCCGCGACGCGAGTAGGTCAAGACCTCCCGCATCCGGCGTCCCTCGTCGGTGAACTTCAGGTGCGGGCGCGCGGGCGGAAGGTGTTCGGACACGAGGGCAAAGGCTACGTGAGGAAGCCGAAGAGCGGAGAACCCGGCGGCACCTGCTCGATCTGGAGCGGGCTCGCGCCCATGCGGGCGAGCAGTCCGTCCAGCCGGGTCGCCTCCTCCAACTCGATACCGACCAGCGCCGGTCCGGTCTCCCGGTTGTTCTTCTTGACGTACTCGAAGACGACGATGTCCTCTCCCTCGCTCAGCACGTCGTCGAGGAAGTGCCGCAGCGCGCCCGGCTCCTGCGGGAAGGTCACCAGGAAGTAGTGCCGCAGCCCCTCGTGGAGCAGCGAGCGCTCCACGATCTCGGCGTAGCGGCTGACGTCGTTGTTGCCGCCCGAGACGATGCAGGCGACTGCCTGATCCGAGGGCACCGTCCCGGCAAGCCCGCGGAGCGCCGTGCTGGCCAGTGCTCCGGCCGGCTCGGTGATGATGCCCTCGACCTGGTAGAGCTCCAGCATCTCGGTGCACACGGCGCCCTCCTCAACTCCGATCACCTCGTCGACGAGGTCCCGGACGATGGGGAAGGTGCGTGCTCCGGCCCGGGCCACGGCGGCTCCGTCGACGAAGGTGTCGACGGCGGGCAGCGCGACCGGCTCGCCAGCCGCCAAGGCCGCCTGCATGCTGGCCGCCCCTGCCGGCTCGACACCGATGATGCGTACCTCGGGATGACGCTCGCGCAGCCAGAGGGCCATTCCGGAGATGAGCCCACCGCCCCCGATGGGGACGACGACGGTGTGCAGGGGCATCCCGACCTGGCCGAGCAGCTCGACGGCGACACTGCCCTGGCCGAGGATCGTCCTGGGGTCGTCGAAGGGATGCACGAAGACCGCGCCCGTCTCCTTCGCCTCCGCAAGAGCCGCCGCTCCGGCCTCGTCGTAGGAGCTGCCGGAGACCACGAGCTCGACGGCGCCTTCGCCCAGCGCGAGGATCCGCTGCCGCTTCTGGCGCGGCGTGTTGCCCGGCACGTGCACCCGGCCCCGCAGCCCGAGGCGGGCACAGCTCCACGCCACCCCCTGACCGTGGTTCCCGGCGCTTGCGCAGACCACACCGCGGGCCTGCTCCTCCTCGGTCAGTCCGCTCACGAAGTGGTAGGCGCCCCGGACCTTGTACGACCGAGCGATCTGCCGGTTCTCCCGCTTGAGGAGCACTGGGGCCCCGACCGTGGCGGAGAGGCGCGGACTGTGTTCGAGCGGGGTGCGGTGCACGACCGGCGCAAGAAGGGCCGCTGCCCGGTCGACTCCTTCGGCATCGAGTGCGGGCAGGTTCACCACGCCAGAGTACGGCGTGCCATCGGTCGCGCCAGCACCGGACCGAACGCCGGACGCGGCACGTCGGTGCTGCCCCTCCGGAGATGCAGCAAGGCCCCGGACCGAGGTCCGGGGCCAAGCTGTGTGGATCAGTCGATCAGTCGATCACCGGTGACGGGTCACTTGGTGATCTTGGTGACGCGACCGGCGCCGACGGTCCGGCCACCCTCGCGGATGGCGAACTTCAGGCCCTCGTCCATCGCGATCGGCTGGATCAGCTCGACGGACATCTCGGTGTTGTCACCGGGCATGACCATCTCGGTGCCCTCGGGCAGGGTCACGACGCCCGTCACGTCCGTGGTCCGGAAGTAGAACTGCGGACGGTAGTTGTTGAAGAACGGGGTGTGACGGCCGCCCTCCTCCTTCGAGAGGATGTAGACCGAGGCCTCGAAGTTGGTGTGCGGGGTGGTGGTGCCCGGCTTGATCACGACCATGCCGCGCTCAACGTCCTCGCGCTTGGTACCGCGAAGCAGCAGACCGACGTTCTCGCCGGCCTGGCCCTCGTCGAGCAGCTTGCGGAACATCTCGACACCGGTGACGGTGGTCTTCTGCGAGGTCTCGCGGATGCCGACGATCTCGACCTCCTCGTTGACCTTCACGATGCCCCGCTCGATGCGGCCCGTGATCACGGTGCCACGACCGGTGATGGTGAAGACGTCCTCGACCGGCATCAGGAACGGCTTGTCGGTGTCGCGCTCCGGGGTCGGGATGTAGTCGTCCACGGCCTGCATGAGCTCGAGGATCGACTCGCCCCACTTGGCGTCGCCGGAGAGGGCCGGGAAGGCCGCCACGCGCACGACGGGGATGTCGTCGCCCGGGAACTCGTACTCGGAGAGGAGCTCGCGCACCTCCATCTCGACGAGCTCGATGAGCTCCTCGTCGTCGACCATGTCGCACTTGTTGAGCGCGACCACCAGGGCCGGCACGCCGACCTGGCGCGCGAGCAGCACGTGCTCGCGGGTCTGCGGCATCGGGCCGTCGGTGGCGGCGACCACGAGGATCGCGCCGTCCATCTGAGCCGCGCCGGTGATCATGTTCTTGATGTAGTCAGCGTGACCCGGGCAGTCGACGTGCGCGTAGTGGCGGCTCTCGGTCTGGTACTCGACGTGCGAGATCGAGATCGTGATACCGCGCTGACGCTCCTCGGGCGCCTTGTCGACGTCCTCGAACGCCGACGCCTCGTTGAGGTCCGGGTACTTGTCGTGCAGCACCTTGGTGATCGCCGCGGTCAGCGTCGTCTTGCCGTGGTCGATGTGACCGATCGTGCCGATGTTGACGTGCGGCTTGGTCCGCTCGAACTTCGCCTTAGCCACTGGGGCTCCTCCTGGGTTGTTGTTACTTGACTCGTATGGGTGGTGCTGGGTGTTACGCCGAGGGTCCTCGACGAGCAGTCGGTCGACTACTCGCCGCGAACCTTCTTGATGATCTCGTCGGCGACGTTCGTGGGAACCTCGGCGTACGAGTCGAACTCCATCGAGTACGACGCCTGACCGGAGGTCTTGGACCTCAGGTCGCCAACGTACCCGAACATCTCGGACAGCGGCACGAGGGCGTTGACGACCAGGTCGCCGTGCCGCTCCTCCTGCGCCTGGATCTGACCGCGGCGGCTGTTGATGTCACCGATGACCGTGCCGAGGAAGTCCTCGGGCGTGGTCACCTCGACGGCGAACATCGGCTCCAGCAGCACGGGCTTCGCCATCCGCGCGGCCTCCTTGAAGGCCTGCTGACCGGCGATCTTGAACGCCAGCTCCGAGGAGTCGACGTCGTGGTAGGCGCCGTCCTCGAGGCTGACCTTGACGTCCACCATCGGGTAGCCGGCGAGCACGCCGAACTCCATGGCAGCCTGAGCACCCTGGTCGACCGACGGGATGTATTCGCGCGGAACGCGACCACCGGTGACGTTGTTGGCGAACTCGTAGCCAGCACCCTGGCCGGTCTCCGGGTCGATGCTCGGCTCGAGGGAGATGACGACCTTGGCGAACTGACCCGAACCACCCGTCTGCTTCTTGTGGGTGTAGGAGTGGTTCGCGACCTTCTGGCGAATGGTCTCGCGGTAGGCGACCTGCGGCTTGCCGACGGTGGCCTCGACGTTGAACTCGCGCTTCATCCGGTCGACGAGGATCTCCAGGTGGAGCTCGCCCATGCCCGCGATGATGGTCTGTCCGGTCTCTTCGTCCGTCTTGACGGTGAAGGTCGGGTCCTCGTCGGAGAGACGCTGGATGGCGACACCCAGCTTCTCCTGGTCGCTCTTCGTCTTCGGCTCGATGGCGACCTCGATCACCGGGGCCGGGAAGGTCATCGACTCCAGGACGACGGGCGCCTGCTGGTCGCACAGGGTGTGACCCGTCTTGGTGTCCTTCAGACCCATCACGGCGACGATCTGGCCGGCGCCGACGGAGGCGATCTCCTCACGCTTGTTGGCGTGCATCTGGTAGATCTTGCCGATCCGCTCCTTGCGGCCGCTCACCGAGTTGAGCACGCTGGAGCCCGACTCGAGCTTGCCCGAGTAGACGCGAACGTAGATCAGCTTGCCCAGGTGCGGGTCCGCAGCGATCTTGTAGGCGAGACCGGAGAACGGCTCGTCGTCGGACGGCTGCCGGGTGATCTCCTTCTCCTCGTCGCGCGGGTCGTGACCGACGATGCCGTCGATGTCCAGCGGCGAAGGCAGGTACTTGACGACCGCGTCGAGCAGGGGCTGCACACCCTTGTTCTTGAACGCCGTGCCGGTGAGCACCGGGTTGATCTTGTCGGCGAGGGTCGCGCGACGGATCGCGGCCTCGAGCTCCTCGACGGTGAAGACGTCACCGTCCTCGAGGTAGCGCTCCATGATCGCGTCGTCGGTCTCGGCGACGGTCTCGATCAGCTTCTCGCGCCACTCCGCGGCCTGGTCGGCGAGCTCGGCCGGGATCTCCTCGACCTCGTAGTCCTCACCCATCGTGGTCTCGCCACGCCAGGTCAGGGCACGCATGCCGACGAGGTCGATGACCCCGAGGAAGTCCTGCTCGGCACCGATCGGGATCTGCAGCACGGCGGGCGTGCTGTTGAGCTTGCTGACGATCATGTCGACGCAACGGAAGAAGTCCGCACCGGTGCGGTCCATCTTGTTGACGAAGCACATCCGCGGGACGGAGTACTTGTTGGCCTGACGCCACACCGTCATCGACTGCGGCTCGACGCCGGCGACACCGTCGAAGACAGCGACAGCGCCGTCGAGGACGCGCAACGAGCGCTCCACCTCGGCGGTGAAGTCGACGTGGCCGGGGGTGTCGATGATGTTGATCTGGTGCTTCTTCCACCAGCAGGTGGTGGCGGCGGAGGTGATCGTGATGCCACGCTCCTGCTCCTGCTCCATCCAGTCCATCGTCGCCGAACCCTCGTGGGTGTCGCCGATCTTGTAGTTGATGCCGGTGTAGAACAGGATGCGCTCGGTCGTGGTGGTCTTGCCGGCGTCGATGTGCGCCATGATGCCGATGTTGCGGACCACGTTGAGGTCAGTGGTGATGTCGACAGCCACTTAGGTGTCGTCCCTTCCAGAAGTTGCGGAAGTGATTCCAGGCAGAGCTGCCAGGATCACCAGCGGTAGTGGGCGAAGGCCTTGTTGGACTCGGCCATCTTGTGCGTGTCCTCGCGCTTCTTCACAGCGGCGCCGAGGCCGTTGCTCGCGTCGAGGATCTCGTTCATCAGCCGCTCGGACATCGTCTTCTCGCGACGGTCCTTGGCGTAGCCCACGAGCCAGCGGAGCGCCAGCGTGGTGCTGCGGCCCGGCTTGACCTCGATCGGCACCTGGTAGGTCGCACCACCGACACGGCGGGACTTGACCTCGATGGCGGGACGCACGTTGTCGAGAGCGCGCTTCAGCGTGACGACCGGGTCGGTGCCGGTCTTCTCGCGGCAGCCCTCCAGGGCGGTGTAGACGATGCGCTGAGCAACCTGCTTCTTCCCGTCGACCAGCACCTTGCTGACCAGCTGGGAGACGAGCGGGGACCCGAAGACCGGGTCGACGTCGATCGGGCGCTTAGGAGCGGGACCCTTGCGTGGCATCAGCTCTTCTCCTTCTTCGCGCCGTAGCGGCTACGAGCCTGCTTGCGGTTCTTCACACCCTGGGTGTCGAGGGAGCCGCGGATGATCTTGTAGCGAACACCGGGGAGGTCCTTCACACGCCCACCACGGACGAGCACGATCGAGTGCTCCTGCAGGTTGTGCCCCACACCCGGGATGTAGGCCGTGACCTCGACCTGGCTGGAGAGGCGCACACGGGCGACCTTCCGCAGCGCGGAGTTCGGCTTCTTGGGGGTGGTGGTGTAGACGCGGGTGCAGACACCGCGTCGCTGGGGCGATCCCTTGAGGGCAGGCGTCTTGTTCTTCGACACCTTGTCCTGACGGCCCTTGCGGACCAACTGCTGAATGGTGGGCACCTGGTGGTTCCCCTTCTTCTCTACTCTCAGAACTCGGCGACCTGCCGAGCACGACGAACCTGCGTGACTGGGTGGTGCGTTTCAGACTCGGCGTTGCGTTCACCCCGGATGGGGAACGGACGGGCTCTAGCCGGACGGCTATTTCCGCGCACGCGCAACGACCTGGCTGGCCCAGACACGGGGACCAACGGTACTCGCTCGAAATGGGGCGGTCAAAATCGCCCGCGCACCCTGTTCCTGGGTCCGTGTCATCCGTGCGTGGAGGACGACCGCGAATGCCACTCCGAGAAGCGTCAGCGCGCCACCGGCAAGCAGTGTCCACCGCGCTCCGAACGTCTCGCCGACCCAGCCGATGAGCGGGGACCCGAGGGGCGTTCCGCCCATCACGATCGTCATGTAGATGGCCATCACCCGACCTCGAAGGAGCGGCGCCGACTCGAGCTGCAGCACCGCGTTGGCCGAGTTCAGCAGCGTGATCATGCAGAAGCCGACGACGGGCGCGAAGAGCACGAACGCGGCGTACGTCGGCAGCAGGGCGGAGACCATGTTGGCCAGGCCGAAACCCATACCGGCGCCGACGAGCAGCCGCATCCGGACCCGGACCCGGCGCGCCGCGAGCAGCGCGCCGGCCAGCGAGCCGATGGCGACCACCGACCCCAGAAGACCGAACTCGCCCGCCCCCTTGCCGTACACCTCAGTCGCCATGAGCGCCGACGTGATCTGGAAGTTCATGCCGAACGTGCCGGCGAAGAAGACGATCACCAGGATCATCACCATCCGCGGCTGGCCGCGGAGGTAGCTCAGGCCCGCACGCAGCATGCCGCGCTCCCGAGCCGCCGGCTTGGGCGAGTGCAGGAGCGCGGTGTCCATCCGCTCGAGCTGCCAGATGACTGCCACGTAGGAGACGGCGTTGATCAGGATCGCCCAACCGGTCGCCTGCGCTCCTCCGCCGAGTGCTCCTACCAGGAGCCCCGCCAGGCCGGGCCCCAGGATCCTCGCCACGTTGAACGTTGCGGAGTTGAGACCGACCGCGTTGCTGATGTCGTCGGCATCGACCAGCTCGGAGACGAACGACTGCCGCGCCGGAGCATCGAACGCCGCACCGATGCCGAAGAGGAAGGCGATCGCATAGACGTGCCAGACCTGGACCGTCCCGGTGACCGCCAGCAGCCCCAGGACCAAGGAGGCCAGTCCCATCGCCCCCTGGGTGATCTGGAGCAGGCGTCGCTTGGACATGCGGTCGGCGAGCACCCCGGCGTACGGCGACAGGAGGAGCACCGGCAGGAACTGAAGGCCGGTCGTGATGCCGAGCGCGGTGCCACTGCCGGTGAGCACCAGGACCAGCCAGTCCTGGGCCATGCGCTGCATCCAGGTGCCGACGTTGGAGATGAGACTCCCGAGCGCGTAGCGCCGGTAGTTCGGGTTGTAGAGCGATCGGAAGGTAGGGCTCAAGTGGTCGGGTCAGTCTCCTTGGGCGAGGCGGGCGAGGACGGGGGCGGCCTGCCGGAGCACGGCGCGCTCCTCGGGAGCGAGCGCAGTCAGCCTGCGAGCGAGCCAGGCATCGCGACGAAGCCGGTCCTCCCGGACGACCTCGCGGCCACGCTCGGTCAACGACACGAGGAGCTGGCGTCCGTCGCTCTCATGGGGACGCTTGGTCACGTATCCCGCCTCCGCCATCCACTTGACCGTGCGGGTCATGGTGGGCGGCTGCACCCGCTCGTGCCGGGCGAGATCGGCCGCGGACTGCTCACCGTTGCGGTAGAGGCAGGCCAGGACCGCCATCGCACTGATGCTGAGCTCGTTGTCGGGATGCCGCTCCGTGACCAGCCTGCGACGTAGGCGCATCACGGCCACGCGCAACTCCGCGGCCAGGCCGGCGTCCGTGCTGGCAACTGTCTCCATCGTGGGCATTTCGTTACCTTAACTCATTACCTGGAGTAATCATTCCCGTCGCAGCGGGTGGGGACGCACCACGGAGACGACGGAGCGCCGGCCCCTCCTGCGGAGGGAGCCGACGCTCCGGAGAACAGCCAGGTTGCCTTGGCGCGGGTCAGGTGAGCCAGGCGGTGAGCGGGTGGATGGCGAAGTAGACCACGAAGAGGACCGCGATGATCCACATGAGCGCGTGGATCTCGCTCGCCTTGCCACGCACCACCTTGATGAGGACGTAGGCCAGGAAGCCCGCGCCGATGCCAGCGGAGATCGAGTAGGCGAACGGCATCAGCACGATCGTGAGGAACGCCGGGATCGCGATCTCGAGGTCGTCCCAGTCGATCCCCTTCACCTGCTGCATCATCAGGAAGCCGACCAGCACCAGCGCCGGAACGGCGGCCTCGTTCGGGACGATCTTGACGATCGGCGCGAGGAAGGTCGCCAGCAAGAAGAGGACGCCGGTCGAGATGGCTGCAAGGCCCGTCCGGGCGCCGTCGGCGACACCCGAGGTCGACTCGATGTAGGAGGTGTTGCTGGAGACCGATGCCGCGCCACCGGCGGCGGCGGCAATGGAGTCAACGATCAGGATCTGCTTGGTACGCGGCGGGTTGCCGTCCTCGTCCAGCAGGCCCGCCTCGGCGCCCACTGCGGTCATGGTGCCCATCGTGTCGAAGAAGTCGGTCAGCAGCAGCGTGAAGATGAGAAGGAAGACGGTGACGACGCCGACGTTCTCCCACGAGCCGAGCAGGCTGAACTCGCCGAGGAGGCCGAAGTCCGGCTTGTCGACGATCTTGTCCGGCCAGGCGGGAACGTTGAGGTTCCATCCGGTCGGGTTGACGATCGGAGCACCGTCCTGGTCGAAGCCGGTCACCGTCGGGCCGACCTCGGCGATCTTCTCGACGATGATGGCCAGCACGGTGGCGGCGATGATGGAGATCAGGATCGCGCCGCGGACGCCGCGCGTGTAGAGGGTGATCAGCAGCACCAGGCCCAGCGCGAAGACCAGCACCGGCCAGCCCTGCAGCTGACCGCCGATGCCCATCTCCACCGGCGTACCGCCGCCACGGCGGATGAAGCCGGCGTCGACCAGGCCGATGAGCGTGATGAACAGGCCGATCCCGACCGAGATGGCGATCTTGAGCTGGGCCGGTACGGCGTTGAAGACCGCCTCCCGGAAGCCCGTCAGCACCAGGGCGAGGATCACCAGGCCTTCGATCACCACCAGGCCCATCGCGTCAGCCCAGGTCATCTGGTTGGCGACCGAGTAGGTGACGAAGGCGTTCAGGCCCAACCCGGCGGCGAGCGCCAGCGGGAAGTTGGCGACCAGGCCCATCACGATGCACAGCACACCCGCGACCAGCGCGGTGCACGCCGCGATGACCGCGGTGTCGCCGCCAGCCAGGAAGTTGCCCTCCTTGTCGGGCGCACCGATGAGGATGAGCGGGTTCAGCACGAGGATGTAGGCCATCGTCAGGAAGGTGACGAGACCACCGCGCAACTCACGGGCCACGGTCGAGCCGCGCTCGGAGATCTTGAAGAAGGCGTCAAGCCGGGACGGCGCCGCCGAGGTCTTTGTACTCACGAAACATGTACTTTCCCAGATCCTTCCCCGGCGCGGCACTCCCCCTCCACCAAGTGGTCATCTCGGGCAAGGCGGTCCCGCCCTGCGCGCCCGCCCGAACTCCGGGGAGGGGCGCGTCGAGGGGCGTGTCGAGGGGCTCGGAGCAGCGCGGCGCCGCGCGATACGGTTGCCGGGTGCAGCCGCCCGAGGAACCTCCCACCGAGCACGAGATCGGCAAGCGCACCTTCTTGGTCGCCGATGTGCCGCCACTCGACGTCGACGGCGTACGCACCCTCGAGGTCGGCACCGTCCTCTGGCTGGTCGCCTTCGTCGCCCTGCTGCCCTTCTACCGGAGCCTCGAGGACGACGGCAGGCTCTGGTGGCTGTGGACCTGCCTGGCCGGCTTCGGGCTCGGCCTCATCGGGCTCGAGTACTGCCGGCGCCGCCGCGCCGCACGCACCCGCCGCTGACGCTCCCCTCCCGCCGAGTTCGCGCAAGTGACGCGTTGAGTGCGCGCAAGTGACGCGTTGAGTTCGCGGAAAGGCGCGTTGCGTGACGCCGTTCGCGGCCAATCAGCCTGACATTTGCGCGAACTCAACCCGCGCTTTGCGCGCACTCAACGCGGCATTTGCGCGTTGTCGGCGGGAGGGGCGGGGTCAGAGTCAGATCTGCTCGACGTCGTGCGTGATCGTGTCGAGCACCGGCTCGGGCAGCGGCAGCGGCTGCTGCTTCTTGGTCAGCTTCACCTCGGAGTGCGCCCCGCAACCGTGGTTGACCGAGACCACCCGGCCGTCGTCGTTGGCGTCGCCGTTGGCACAGACGCCGAAGGACTCCGCAAGATGACCGGAGATGCGCACGAGGAAGCCGCACGACCAGCACCGGCCGGGGGCGGACTGGGCGAGCGGTGTCGCCGGTCCCCCGGCGCCTTCGTACCAACGCTCGGCAGCGAGGTCGAGCCCCTCGGGCGAGAGGGTGCGGACCCGGCCGAGGCCGAGATCACCGGCGACGCGGCGTACCTGCGCCTGGGCCTCGTCGTCGAGCGGGTCGTCGCCGAAAGACCAAGTCGGCACCAGTCGCGGGTCGTCGTCGTCGACCGGCAGCAAGTCACCCGGGGACAGGTCACCGGGGCGGATCCGCTCCCGATAGGGGACCCACTCCGGGGCGACGATCGAGTCCGGGCCCGGGATGAGCACCACCTCGGCTACCGTCGCCGCACGTTGGCGTGCCGCGCGTACGACGGTCACCGACCAGCGCCAGCCTCGGTAGCCCGCGCGAGTGCAGGCGAAGAGGTGCGACCCGACACGCTCGCCCTCCACCTCGAAGCCCAAGTGGTCGCCTACGTCCGCCGCACCGGCCTCCTCGACGAGCGCGGCGTGCGCAAGGTCGTGGGCAGCGGCGAGGGTTGGGTCCGACTTGCTGCGGGTAGCGATCACAGCGTGATTGTGTCCCATCGGCCCACGTATTGTCTTGCCGGGCCCTCTCTCGGGGGGCCGGTGGACACGGGACGCCCGTGGGCATCTGGGAGGGACCAGGGGAGGATGGGGTCATGAGCGAGCGTCATCGAGCGAATCATGCAACGCAGCTCGTTCGTGTCTCCTGCACGTACGAGGCGCTGCGAGTGCGGGCATGAGCACGCAGCCGCCCGACGACCCGACCCGGGAGCAGCCCACTCAGTCGCTGTGGGAGGACGACCCGGAGAACCACAGATCCGCCGGCGAGAACGCCCTCCGGTTCGCCAAGGCGACCGGCACCGGCGCCAAGGCAGTCGCACGCGGGAGCGCCCGATTCTCCCGGGCGACGGTGCGCATCGCCCGACGTGCCTCCCACGCCCAGGGCGCCGGCGACTCGGGCATGTTCCGGCTGATCGAGCTTCACGCGGTCAACACCGCGGGCGACACTGCGGTGGCCATCGCGCTCGCCAACACCCTCTTCTTCGCCGGCGCCACGAGCGACGCACGGGGACAGGTCGCGCTCTTCCTCGGTCTCACCATGCTCCCCTTCGCGATCGTCGCACCGTTGATCGGTCCGTTCCTCGACCGGTTCAGCCACGGTCGGCGCTGGGCGATCGGCGCGACCATGGCGATCCGCGGGTTCCTCTGCTGGATCCTCGCCTCGGCGGTCGTCACCGAGTCGACCTGGCTCTTCCCGGCCGCACTCGGGGTCCTCGTCTCCTCCAAGGCGTACGGCATCACGAAGGCCGCCGCGGCTCCGCGCCTGGTGCCGGAGGGCTTCACCCTGGTGAAGGCGAACGCACGGATCTCGCTCTCCGGTGTGGTCGGCGCGACAGTCTCAGCCCCGATCGCCGGGCTCTTCTCCCTGCTCGGCCCGGAATGGGTGCTGCGCTACGGGTTCGCGGTCTTCATCGGCGCCACGATCCTCGCCATCCTGCTCCCCGCCCGCGTCGACTCCTCGGCCGGAGAGGTACGGCTCGAGCTGATGCCCGGCCCCTCCGCTCAGGGGCACCCCCAGCGGATCTCCACCGGCATCCCCCGTCAGGTCGCGTTCGCGCTGCGCGCCAACTGCGGCCCGAAGTTCCTGGTCGGCTTCCTGACGATGTTCATGGCCTTCCTGCTGCGCGAGCATCCCATCTCCGGCTGGGAGGACAAGCCGGAGCTGCTCCTCGGCGCAGTGATCGGCGCTGCCGGAGCCGGCAACACGATCGGCGTGGCCCTCGCCTCGATCCTCAAGAAGATCAACCCGGCGGTGACGGTCGTCCTGGTGCTGCTGATCGACGCCGGCATGGTGCTGGTGGCGGCCCTGTTCTACGGCTTCCTCCCGCTGATCGCCCTCGGCCTGTGCGCGGGCATGTGTCAGTCGCTCGGCAAGCTCTCCTTGGACTCCACGATCCAGACCCACGTCCACGAACGCGTGCAGACCAGCGCGTTCGGGCGCTCCGACACCATGCTCCAGCTGGCCTGGGTGGTCGGCGGCTTCGCCGGCGTGGCGATGCCGCTGAATCCCCGCCTCGGCCTCGGCGTCGCCTTCGTCGTGCTGGCCGCGTGGACCGTGTTCCTCCTCGGCGACCGGGTGCGCAAGCGCCTCGCCGGGCCGCCTGCCGCCACGCGGACGGTGCCGCCGGAGGCGTGAGGGACCGGTCTCGACCTCTGCGTTCGTGTGGCCGGCTCTCCGCTTCACCGCACGGGTGGTGCGACCACGACCCCGCGCTACAGCGGAGAAGAGGACGAGGTCAGAGCTCCAGTTCGTCGGCGAGGGCGCGGAGCAGCTTCGCGGTGGGCTTGGCGGTGCGCGCGTCGGGATGGCGCCCGCGCCGGTAGGTCTCGCCCACGTCGTCGAGCAGCCGGATCAGGTCCTCGACGATGCCGACCATCGTCTCCGGCGCCTTGCGCTGGGCCCGGGACTGGTTGCGAGCAACGGAAGCGCGGCCCTCGAGGATCCGCACCTGCAGCGCCTGCTCGCCGCGGCGCCCCTGGGCGATCCCGAACTCGACGCGGGTGCCCGGCTTCAGCGTCGTCACGCCCTCGGGCAGGGCGTCGGAGCGCACGTAGACGTCCTCCCCGCCCTCCTGAGAGAGGAAGCCGAAACCCTTCTCGGCGTCGTACCACTTCACCTTGCCAGCGGGCACTTGACTGACCTTCCTTGCTCGGACCGGCATGTGGCCTCACCACACGCTGCGAAGAAGCAGCCTATGTGGAACAACGAATTGATGCGTCGCCGGTTCCCTGGGACGATGGCACCTTCACGAGAATCAGAACGGGTGGACGAAGGTTCAAGACGATGCGTGGTGTGTTGCGCAAGCTTGCCCTGATGGGGGCGGCGCTCGCCGCTGCCCTCCCGGCGGTCTCTGCCGTGGCTGCTCCCAGCTCCGACGCGACGTTCGGCGAGCAACTCTATCTGGTGACGATGGTCGGTCCCGGCACCGCTGGCTACCAGGGTGACTACAGCGCGGCCGACTACCGCACCGGCCTGCTGCAGCGCCAGGACGCCGCCCTCGCGGTCGTGGGCGCCGAGCCGGTGCAGCGCTGGACCACCGCCCTCAGCGGCTTCGCCGTGCACCTCGATCCGCTCGCCGCCGACCGGCTCCGCAGCCTGCCGGGGGTGCAGCTGGTCGAGCGTGACGTCGTACGCCGCCTCGCGGCTGCCGCGCCCACCGCCCCCACGTTGGGCCGCGGCACGGGCGGTGACGGTGGCCGGGGCGTGGTGATCGGCTTCGTCGACAGCGGCCTCCACACCCGTGGTCCGGTGTTCGCCGACTCCCCCACGCTGGGCCGGATGCCCCGCCGCTTCACCGGCTCGTGCCCGGAAGCCGAGGCGATGTGCAACCGGAAGGTCGTCGCTGCGCGTGCCTTCGTTGAGGCATTCGGCGCCGATCGGCTGCGCTCCGGCTCCTCGCTCGGGCCGCAGGACGACCAGGGCCACGGGACGATGGTCGCCTCGCTCGCCGCAGGCAACCGCGCGACGCCGACCGGGCCGGCTCGTCATGTCTCCCGTCGCTTCGCCGGTGCCGCGCCTGATGCCCGGGTCGCGGTCTACAAGGCGTGCTGGGAGGCGCCCGACCCGGAGGACGACGGCTGCGCCACGGCCGATGTCGTGAGTGCGATCGATGCCGCCGTCGCCGACGGGGTCGATGTGCTGAACCTCTCCGTCGCCGGCTCGCCCGGCCTGGACACCGTCGATCTGGCCACCCTCGGCGCCGCCGAGAGCGACGTCGTCGTCATCGCCGCTGCAGGCAACGACGGCCGGCCCACCGGCCACGACGTGCCCTGGGTCACGACGGTCGGCGCGGCCCGGATCGGTAACAGCGCCGGCTCCGTGCACCTGTCCGGAGGCGCACGACTTCCCGGCACGCTCAGCCCCCGCCCGCTGGCCGAGGCGGCGCCGGTGACCCTCGCCCGCGACCTTGCGGCGCCGGGTGCCTCGCGTGACGCGGCCGCGCAATGCCGGCAGGGCACGCTCGACGCCGCGCGCACCGACGGCCGGATCGTGGTGTGCCAACGCGGCGAGGGCGCCCGGCTGGAGAAGTCGACCACCGTCCGGCTTGCCGGGGGCAACGGCATGGTGCTGGTCAACGGTCCTCGCGACGCGCTGACGGTCGACCTGCATGCCATCCCGACGGTCAACGTGTCGGCGAAGACCGGGCGCCAGCTTCGGCGAGCGCTGGCCGAGGGTCCCGTACGTGCCCGGCTGATCGACGCGAACGGACAGGAGGACCGGCCGCGGGTACTGCCCTGGTCAGACCGGGGACGGCGTACCGCCGAGGCGATCAAGCCCGACCTGGTGGCTCCCGGACTCGGCCTGATCGCGGCCTCCTCCCCCTCTGCCGAGCGTGGCTCGTGGGATCTGCTGAGCGGCACCTCCGCCTCCGCCGCCCTGACCAGCGGAGTCGCCGCGGCGCTCCGTCAGCGACACCAGGGGTGGCCGGCGGCGCGGATCCGGTCGGCTCTCACGACCTCCACCCGGCCGATCGGCGGCGATCTCACACGCGCGGGCTCCGGACTGCTGGACGCGCGGGCGGCGGCCCGGACGACACTGGTGCAGGACCTGCCGGCCACTCACTACCGCGCGTTTCTCGACGGCGAGCGCAGCCAGCTCAACACGACCTCCGGAGCGGCCTCCGGCGGTGGCGTCTCCGTGCTGCGTCGTTCGCTCACCAACGCCGGCTCGCGCGCGGGCTACTGGTCGGTGCAGGCGCACGGCTTCCGGCACCACACCGTCGAGGTCTTCCCCCGCGCCGTGCGCCTCGCCCCCGGCGAGTCCCATCGCGTCAGGATCCGGATCAGCGGCCGAGGTCCGGCCGAGCAGGGGTTCGTCGTCTGGCGCGACGACGCCGGTCGGTTGTTGCGGATGCCGCTGCAGGTGCGCTGACGACACGCGACCGCCAGCCGCGCTCGGCTGGCGGTCGCGTGTCGATGCGTCAGGCGTCGCGCTTGAGGAAGGCGGCCAGGCTGACGCCCATCACAGCCAGGGTGAAGCCGCCGAAGACGACCAGGCCGCCCAGAGCGTTCAACGGCTCGCCGAAGGTGCTCAGGTTCTCCTGGAAGTCGCCCTGCCAGTTCTGCATGATCCGCCCACCCGCGTTGAACGGCAGGAACCTGGTCGTGTCGTAGAGGTCCTTGTTGCCGGTGACACCGCTCATCGCGAGCATCAGCAGCCGGATCATCGTCTCGACGCCGAGCGGCCAGAGGTAGAGCATCACCAGCGAGAAGGTCTGGTGCCGGATCAACACCGTGGTCGCCATCGCCAGCCACGTCAGCAGCACCGTGAAGGCGACCCGCTTGAGGACGGCCAGCAGGAGATAGCCCAGGTCGAACTCGAACGAGAGCCCGCTGAACCAGACCAGGGTCACCAGCAGCGAGAGCACGCAGCTGACCACGACCACGACGCCGACCCAGGCTCCGACGACGACCATCTTGGCTGACCAGACCGCGGTGCGGTTCGGGACGGCGGTGAGCGTCGCTCGGATCATGCCGTGGCGATACTCGTGTCCCCAGGTGAGCACACCGAGGATCGCCACCACGTAGGCCAGCAGATAGAAGCTCGGGTCGATGTTGGAGAACTGGGTCATCGCGCCGTCGAGGATGAAGCGCGAGTAGTCGGCGTTGACGTCGTCGACCAGCTCCGTAGGCGTGTTGAGCTGGATGACCATCGCCACGAAGAAGGTGAAGCCGACGCCGACCAGGATCGAGCCACCGCTGATCCACCAGGTGGAGCGGAGGGTGGTCAGCCGGGTCCATTCGTACTTGAGCGCCGACGTCACGGCTGGCCTCCTCTGCTGTCGGGCCACCCTCCGGTGGCGGGCGGCCCCTGCGGGGGTCCGGCGTACGGCGGGGCAGGCGGTGGCGCTCCCCCGGGCGGCATCCAGCCAGGTGGGGGTCCCTGCTGCGGTCCGCCGGGCGGCGGGCCCTGGCGCCAGGGGGCGACCGGAGTCTGGGCCTGGTACTCCTCGGCGCCGCCGGTCATCTCCAAGAAGGCATCCTCCAGGCTGGCCTGCTGAGTGGCGAGCTCATGGATGCGGATCTGGTTGTCGAAGGCCAGGTCACCGATCGCCTGGGCGTCGAGGCCGACGACCTGGAGGACGCCCGGCTCGACGGCCTGGACCGAGCCCTGACCCGCGAGGCGGTGGCCGATCAGGGCGGCGAGGTCGTGGCCCTGCGGCGTACGCACCGTCACGTGGTTGCCGCGGGACCGGTTGGTGAACTCGGCGACTGGGCCGTTGGCGATCATCCGGCCGCGTCCGATGACGACCAGCTCGTCGGCCATGAGCGCCATCTCCGAGAGCAGGTGGCTGGAGACGAAGATCGAACGCCCCTCGGCAGCCAGCGCCTTGAGCAGGTCGCGCATCCAGCGGATGCCCTGCGGGTCGAGGCCGTTGGCCGGCTCGTCGAGGATGAGCGTGTGCGGGTTGCCGAGCAGCGCCGCCGCGAGACCGAGCCGTTGCCCCATGCCCAGGGAGAAGGTGCTGGGGTGCTTCTGGGCGACGTCGGCGAGTCCGACGATGCCGAGCACCTCGTCCACCCGTCCGTCCGGGATCCCGTTGGCGGCCGCGAGCATGCGCAGGTGGTTTCGCGCCGTCCGGGTCGGGTGGAAGGGCTTCGCCTCGAGCAGCGCGCCCACTTCACGCATCGGCTGCGTGTAGGAGGCGAACGGCCGTCCGTCGAAGGTGCAGGTGCCGCCACCGTTGTCGAGTGCGAGCATCAGCCGCATCGTGGTGGACTTGCCCGACCCGTTGGGTCCGAGGAAGCCCGTCACGGTGCCCGGGTGCACGTCGAACGACAGGTTGGCGACGGCTGTCTTGCCCTTGTAGGTCTTGTTGAGGCCTCGCGCCTCGATCACTGCCATCGCGGGCTCCTTCCCCATTGGTGCATCTTCAGTCCTCCTTGGTGACGGTGAGCTCGCGGTCTCCGAGCCGGATCCGGTCGCCGGGCAACAGCGTGACGGCTCGCCCCGAGGTCAGGTCGCGAGACACGCCCTGGCGCAGCAGGAAGGAGCCGTTGGTCGAGCCCCGGTCGACGACGACGAGGGTGCCGTCGGGGGCGAGGTGCACCTGCAGGTGGGTCTTGGAGACCGACATGTCACTCGATTGCAGAGGGAGGAGGTGCCGTACCGGCTCGCCCGGCCTTCCCTCGGGGTTGCGACCGAGCAGGACCAGGCCGTCCAGCACGATCGACTCCCCGGTGTCGGCGGTGAGACGCCACCGGCTGGGCGGGCCGAGGTGCCGACCGACCGTGGCCGGATGCTCCGGACGGGCGGCCGGCGCGTGGGTCGGGCGTGCCGCCGGCGGCGGCGCCGGAGCGGCGGGAGCCGGGCTGCCTGCTGCCGGGCTGTCGACTGCCGGGCTGCCTGCTGGCGGGCGAGGAGTGGCCTCCGGAGCCGGGGGCCGTCCAGGTCGCGGCGGAGGCGGCGGCGCGGGGACGGCAGGCGGGGCGGGTGGTGGTGGCGTGGGCGCCGGTGCGGCCGGCGTCGGGACGGGGGCGAGCCGCATCGCGGTGAGGTTCACCAGCGGGCGGGGGCCGTCTGCCGCTTCGGGGGCGGGAGCGGGCGCCGTACGTCGGTCGATCACCAACGAGCCGACGAGCCGGTCATGCCACCCGCGGCGGCGGCCCTCCGGGTCCTCGATAGCGGTCCATGCCATCACGGCGAGCCCGAGTCCGCAGGTGGGCAGGCTGGCCAGACCGACGATCGCGATGCGGAGAAGGGCCCTGGAGAAGCCGATCGGCGCCCCCGTGTCGGCATCGACGACCCGCAGCCCCAGGAGGGCCTTGCCGGGGCTGCCCCCGGTGACCCCGAGCGCCACGGCGGAGACGAGCGAGACGACGAGGACGACAGCGGCCAGCAACGCCACTCCGGGCCACACCTCGTCCTCGCGCCAGAAGAGCCACCACGCGGCGAAGGCACTGCCGGCGAAGATCCCCCACGTCAGCAGGCGGTCGACGAGCAGCGCATGGAACCTCCGGTCGACGGAAGCGACCGGAGGTTCCAGGAGATGCTCGGAGCCGACCACGTGGCTCAGGGCCCGGTGACCTGGATGGTCATGCCGTCACCAAGGTCGATGAGCGCGCCGGGCAGCAACTGCACCGGCATGCCGGGCTTCAGGGTCTCGGGCCCGAGGCCGGGCTGGACCAGCACGGTGCCGTTGGTGGACCCCATGTCGGTGACGACGGCGGACCCATGGTCGGCGCCGGACCCCGGACGCACCTCGAGGTGCGTCGAAGAGATCTCCTGGTTGGGGCTGGGAACCGTGACCAGTCGCGGCTGGTCGGTCGAGGTGAAGCGCCGCGCCTCGGGCGCACGCCCGACGAGGATCGCGCGGTCGACTGCCACGATCTCGCCGTGCGCGAAGGTCAACGTCGCCACCGGCTGCGCCGTGACACTGGGCGCGGGCGGTTGACCGGGGATGCCCGGCTGCGAGCGGGCGAACTCCCCCGCGTCCCACCCTCCGGAGACCGTCTGGCCATCGTGCTCGGGCGTCTCGACGGGGGCCGGCGTCTCAACCGGGGCCGGAGGGCCCCAGCTCGGCGCCTCCCAGGCGCCCGTGGGCGCCTCCGCAGCAGGGTCGGCGGAAGGCGCGGGCCAGGACTGCGGCTCCTCCGTCACCTCACCGGCCGCGGCGATGGCGGCCACGTCGAAGACCTCGGTCTCCGCACCGCCGGCGGTCTCAGCCCCGGGCTCCTCCTCGTCGCGTACCCACGATCCGATCGACAGGGGTGGCTCCAGCGTGTCGGGGCCCGACGGCTCCGAGAGCGAGGGAAGGTCCGCGACCAGCGGCGTCGGCGGTGCGGGCGCTGCCGGGGCCGGCCAGGAGGGTACGGCGGGAGTCGGCTCGGGCTCAGCGACCGGCTCGGGCTCGGCGACCGCCTCAGGCTCAAGGACCGGCTCAGGCTCCACGACCGGCTCAGGCTCCACGACCGGCTCAGGCTCCACGACCGGCTCGGGCTCCACGGCAGGAGCGGGCCAGGACGGAACGACCGGCTCAGCCTCAAGGAGCGGCTCGGGCTCCACGACGACAGCATCCGCCTGCACGTCGAGTCCAGGCAGGGGGCCGCTGCGTGCGTCCGGTTGCGGTGGGGCTGCGTCGACGTTCGCGAAAGGCACAGCCGCCGGCTCGGGGGCCGTCACGACCATCGGCTCCACGGCGGGCAACGGCGCAGGAGCGGGGGCGGGCCGGGTCAGGCTCCCGAGGCGAACCAGGCCGCCCTCCAGCGTGTGCTCGGTGCCGAGGTCGCCCTCCTCGTCCATCACCACGTGCACGCGAGTGACGTCGTCCAGCGTGCGCTCCAGCCAGGTGGAGGCGTCGACTCCGTCGACGGCGACCTGCTCGTCACCGACGTCGAAGGTCGCGCGCACCGCACCTCGCACCACGACCCGGGTCCGCAGGCCCTCGCCGCTGAGCAGCAGGAACGCCGGGAGGGAGCGCAGCCCCGAGGCGATGAGCGCATCGAGCACCTCGTCGAACTCCGCGCCGTCGTCGACCAATGCCCACAGCGCACCGACCCGCCCCTTCTCACTGGGCGGCAGGAAGACCGAGGCGTGGGGCCCGACAATGCCGAACCAGGTGCCCGGCCGGAACGCGGAGGCCACGGCCTGCGCCGCGCCGTGAGTGTCGTTCATGGCAATGCTCCCAACTTCTCCTCCAGGCTGACGGGCTCGGACCGCACCTGCGCGGCGTGGCTCGACCCGGACCATCCCACCACATCGATCACGACAGCCGTGGCGTTGTCCTCGCCACCGGCGGCCAGTGCCTGCGCGATCAACCTCTCCGCCGCATCGCGAGGGTCGGCGACCTCGCGCAGGATCCGTTCGACCTCGGCGTCCGGCACCATGCCGCTGACGCCGTCCGAGCAGAGCAGCAGGCGTCCCGCCGACCCGAGCGGCACCACGAAGAGGTCCGGCTCGGCGTCCCCACCCGGGCCGAGCGCCCGGGTGATCACATGGCGTTCCGGGTGGTGGGCAGCAGCATCCGGCGTGATCTCGCCACGGTCGATCAGCTGCTGCACCACGGAGTGGTCGACCGAGACCTGCTCCAGCCGGTCCTCGTGCAGCTTGTAGATGCGCGAGTCGCCGAGGTTGACGAGCAACCACTTCGGCCCCTCCGCGTCCGCGGCGAGCAGCGCTGCGACCACCGTCGTCCCGGACCAGTAGCCGATCGAGCCCTCCTCCCGGCGGTGCTGCACGTGCGCGACGATCCGCTCCCGCGCCTTGGCCAGCACCTCCTCGACCGCGGGTACCGCGGCGAGCGGGTCGAAGCCGACTCCCGCGAGGCGGGCGAACTCCTCGACCACGATGCCGCTGGCCACCTCACCGCCGTCGTGGCCGCCCATGCCGTCGGCGACGACGAAGACAGGAGGCGAGGCGAGGTAGGCATCCTGGTTGGCGGCGCGCACCAGACCCATATCCGTGGCGGCTCCCGCATTGAGGTGAACCATTGCTAGCGACACCCCACGAGTGTCATCGGCGGCACCGACGCTTGTAGTTTGGGCCCGATGGGTGACGACACGACCGCGACCTTCAGGTCGCTCGCCGACGAGCTGCGCGCCTGGCCGGACCAACGGCTGGCGCAGTTGCTGCGTGCCCGGCCCGATCTCGCCACCCCAGCCCCCTCCGACTCGTCGTCCCTCGCCTCGCGCGCGGCCACCCGCGCCTCGGTCCTGCGTGCCCTCGACCTGCTCACCCAGGCCGATCTCTGGTGCCTTCATGCCCTCGGCGACGAGAGTCAAACACGCGAGGCGGACCCCGTCTCGCTGCAGCGACTGGCCGACCTGGCTCTGGTGTGGAGCTCGCCGACCGGGCCTCGCCCGCTCAGCGTCGTGAGCGAGCTGCTGGGGAGGCAACCGGGCGAGCCGGAGACCACTCCCCCGGAGCTCGCCACCAGCGCGGTCGACCCCGAGCGATGCGCGGCGATCGCGACCGGAGCCGCCTTCGACGTCGTACGCCGCGTGGAGGTGCTGCTCGAGGAGTGGGGCCGGGTGCCACCCACGGTGCTGCGCTCCGGTGGACTCGGGGTGCGCGATCTGAAGGCGGCCGCACATCTGCTGCATGTGTCCGAGCCCCAGGCGGCCTGGATCGCCGAGCTCGCCGCGGAGGCAGGGCTCCTGGCCACCGGCGCCCCCGAAGGCGTGGACTGGTGGTTGCCTACCGACGGATTCGACGCCTGGGTACGCCGTCCGCTCGCCGAACGCTGGGTACACCTGGCCGCAGCGTGGCTGGAGTCCTCCCGGCTCCCGGCGCTCGTCGGCAGCCGGGACGCACAGGGCAAGGCGATCAACGCCCTCGCCCCGGGGCTCGTCGACCCCCATCTCGTCGATACCCGCCACGTGGCCCTGCAGCAGGTGGCTGCGCTGCCCGCCGACGCCGCGCTGGCGAGCGGCACTGGTGTTCCGTCGGTGGTCGCCAGGGTGCGCTGGCTGCGCCCGCGTCGCGGCGGCAACCAGGTCCGACTCGTCGGGTGGGCACTCCAGGAGGCCGGCGACCTCGGCATCCTCGGTCTCGGCGCACTCACCGGCTTCGGCCGCGCCCTGCTGGAAGGGCGGTCCGAGGCGGCCGCCAGCGATCTGGCTGCCCGTCTTCCCGAACCGGTCGACCACGTCCTGGTGCAGGGGGACCTGACGGCGATCGCGCCGGGGCCGCTGGTGCCCGAGGTCGCCGGCCGGCTACAGCAGGTGGCCGACGTCGAGTCGCGAGGCGGCGCCACGGTCTTCCGGTTCACCGGCGCATCGATCCGCCGCGCCCTCGATATCGGCTGGACCCGCGCCGACCTGCACCTGTTCCTCGACGACGTCTCGCGCACGCCGGTCCCACAGCCCCTGAGCTACCTGGTGGACGACACCGCTCGAACCCACGGCACTCTCCGGATCGGCTGGGCCGAGGCGTTCCTACGCAGTGAGGACGAGGCCGCGCTCACCACGCTGATGGCGCACCGCGACGCCGGACGGCTGGGACTGCGCCGGATCGCACCGACGGTCGTGATCAGCACGGCCCCGGTCGAGGAGCTCCTTGCCGGTCTGCGAGCGATGGGCGTCTCCCCGGTCGTCGAGGCCGACGACGGCACCGTCCATCTCGCCACGCCACGAGTACGGCGCGCCCGCACCCCGCGGCGTACGTCTGCGGGGCGGGACGCCTCACGGGAGGCGGCCACCACCAGCGCCGCGGTGGCCGCGATCCGAGCCGGCGACCGGGTGCAGGAGCAGCGGCCCGCGCGGCCCAGCAGCACTTCCCCGGCCGAAGCACTCGCCGCGCTGCGCCAGGCGATCGAGACGGGGAGCGCCGTCCTCATCGGCTATGTCGACAACCACGGCACCTCCTCGCAGCGGGTGGTGGATCCGCGCAGGCTCGAGGGCGGTCAGCTCTCGGCCTACGACCATCGAGCGGAGGACCTGCGCGGCTTCGCCGTGCACCGGATCACTTCGGTGACACCGGTCTCTCCCTAGGGAGGTGCTGAGTAGGCTGGCTCGGTGACTGATGGCCCGTTGATCGTCCAGAGCGACAAGACCCTGCTGCTGGAGGTGGACCACCCACAGGCCGCCGAGTGTCGCCTCGAGATCGCGCCGTTCGCCGAGCTGGAGCGCTCCCCCGAACACGTGCACACCTACCGGCTCACCCCGCTCGGGCTGTGGAACGCCCGCGCCGCCGGCCACGATGCCGAGCAGGTGGTGGACACGCTGCTTCGCTACTCGCGCTACCCCGTGCCGCATGCGCTCCTCGTCGATGTCGCCGAGACGATGGCGCGCTACGGCCGGCTCCGCCTGGAGAAGCATCCGACCCACGGACTGGTGCTCTCCTCCACCGACCGGGCCGTCCTGGCCGAGGTGCGGCGAGCCAAGAAGGTGCAGGGCATGCTGGGCGAGAAGCTCGACGACGACACCGTCGTCGTGCACGCCTCCGAACGGGGGAACCTCAAGCAGGCGCTGCTGAAGCTCGGCTGGCCCGCCGAGGACTTCGCCGGCTACGTCGACGGCGAGGCGCATCCGATCGACCTCGCCCAGGACGGCTGGTCCCTGCGTGGCTACCAGAAGGAGGCGGCCGAGGCGTTCTGGCACGGTGGCTCCGGCGTGGTGGTGCTGCCCTGCGGCGCCGGCAAGACGATCGTCGGCGCGGCCGCCATGGGCCATGCTCGGGCGACAACCCTGATCCTGGTGACCAACACCGTCTCCGCCCGGCAGTGGAAGGACGAGCTGATCCGGCGTACCTCGCTGACCGCGGACGAGATCGGCGAGTACTCGGGAGCGGTCAAAGAGATCCGGCCGGTCACGATCGCCACCTACCAGGTGCTGACACTGCGGCGTAAGGGCACCTATCCCCACCTCGAGCTGCTGGACGCCCGCGACTGGGGCCTCATCGTCTACGACGAGGTGCACCTGCTTCCGGCGCCGATCTTCCGGATGACCGCCGATCTCCAGGCGCGACGTCGGCTGGGCCTGACCGCCACCTTGGTGCGCGAGGACGGCCGGGAGGGTGACGTCTTCTCCCTGATCGGTCCCAAGCGGTACGACGCGCCGTGGAAGGACATCGAGGCGCAGGGCTGGATCGCTCCAGCGGACTGCGTCGAGGTCCGCGTGACACTGCCGCAGTCGGAACGGATGCTCTACGCAACCGCCGAACCCGAGGAGCGCTACCGGCTGGCGGCGTGCACCCCGCACAAGACCGACGTCGTACGCCGCCTCGTGCGCAAACACGCCGGGCAGCCCACGTTGGTGATCGGTCAGTACATCGACCAGCTCGACGAGCTGGGTGCCGAGCTCGACGCTCCGGTGATCAAGGGCGAGACGACCGTGGCCCAGCGACAGAAGCTGTTCGATGCCTTCCGCTCCGGCGAGATCAACCTGCTGGTCGTCTCCAAGGTCGCCAACTTCTCCATCGACCTGCCCTCGGCCGAGGTGGCGATCCAGGTCTCCGGCTCCTTCGGGTCCCGGCAGGAGGAGGCACAGCGCCTCGGCCGGCTGCTCCGCCCGGGCGACCCGGGCCCGGACGGCGAGCGCAAGATCGCCCACTTCTACACGATCGTCTCCCGCGACACCGTGGACGCCGACTTCGCCCAGAATCGGCAGCGTTTCCTCGCCGAGCAAGGCTACGCCTACCGGATCATCGACGCCGACGACGCCTAGGCCGTCGAGGTGCCGGCCTCGTCCTCACGAGATGGCCAGGTGCGAGCCGCCAACGTGCTGAAGCTGGCGCCTCAACGTGCTGAAGCTGGCGTCTCGACGTGTCGAAGCTGGCGTCTCGACGTGCTGAAGCTGGCGCTTCGGCGAGGGTCAGCTCATGGTCATGTCGGTGTCGGCGTGCCAGTAGGCGCGCATGTGGGTGATCTTGCCGGCGTCGTCGAACTCCATGACCTCGATGGCCGAGACGGCGACGGACAGGTCGCCGGTCTTGGTGACCACGTCGAAGGCGAAGGCAGCGGCGTTGTCGCCGGAGCCGTGGAACTCGCGCAGGGTCGTCTCGGTCTCGAGGTCCTGGATGCTCTCGTAGAACTCCTCGACAGCCGCCCGGCCGACCCGCGGGGCGCTGCCCACCGGGTCCTCCAACGTGGGCTCGGCCGCATAGAGCTCCATGATCTGTGCCGCGGTGCCGCTCGCCACCAGGCCCAGGTAGCGCTCCACGATCTCGTGACGCTCCGCCACCGACTTCGCCATCTTCACTCCTCAAGTGAGAACACGTTCTAGTTTGGAGCAGGCTAGCCGAGAACGGCCGGGGAAGGGAGGGCTGGGCACAGTCGCTACGCTCACTGCGGTGAGCAGCCCTACAGCCGGCCGGTGGCTGGCGCGCGTCGCCGTACTTACCCTCCTTGCGCTTCTCGGCACCGCTGTCGGTGTCAAGGTCCTGGTCGACCCAGCCGACGACGGGCCTCCGCACCCTGACGCGTGGGACGAGCGCGTCCTCCCGTTGGTGAAGAGCGTCGAGAAGCTCCGCGGCCTCACGTTCAAGGAGCCCGTCTACGTCGACTTCCTCTCCGTCAAGGAGTTCAAGAAGGACGTTCGCGTCGAGCAGGACGACCTCACCGACGAGGACCGGGAGGAGCTGGAACAGGGCGTCGAGCTGCTCCGGGCCCTCGGCCTGATCACGGGCGACCTCGATCTCTTCGCGACCCTCCAGGACCTCTCCTCCGGCGGCACCCTGGCCTACTACACGCCCGAGAAGGAACGCATTCGGATCCGGGGCAAGGAACTCACCCCGGCCATCACGTCCACCCTCGTGCACGAGCTGACCCACGCCCTTCAGGACCAGCACTTCGGCCTGGAGCAGAAGCTGGACGCGTTCGATGACGATGAAGGCACCGCAGCGATGGTCTTCCGCGCGGTCGTCGAGGGCGACGCCTCGCGCATCGCCACCTCCTGGGCCCAGGAGCTCCCGGCTGCTGAGCAGCAGGAGCTCCAGCGCGCCCAGCTCGAGGAAGCCGAGCAGGGTCGCAAGGACCTGACCGGCATTCCCTCGATCCTGGTCACCCAGATGAGCGCGCCCTACGCCTTGGGGGAGCCGCTGGTCAGCTTGGTCGCTGCGGGAGGGAACGACGCCGTCGACCGACTTCTCCGCTCCGCGCCACGGAGCGAGGAGGTGCTGCTGGACCCCTTCGTCTGGGGTACGTCCGCAGGGGAGGTCCGGGACGTCGAGCAGCCGGAGCTGGAGAAGGGCGAGAAGGAGTTCGACTCCGGGGAGTTCGGCGCGCTCACGCTCTTCCTCGTGCTTGCCGAGCGACTCGGCCCGAAGGCGGCGCTGGCCGCCGCGGACGGCTGGGGTGGAGACCAGTACGTCGCCTACGAGAGCGGCGGCACCAGCTGCATGAAGGCAACCTTCGTGGGTGACACCGCGAGCGACACCGTCGAGCTCGGCGAGGCGCTCACCACTTGGGCGAAGAGCAGTCCAGCGTCGGCCCAGGTGCGGATCGAGAAGGACGGCGTGCACCTTCGTGCCTGCGACCCCGGTGCGAAGGCCGACGCCGGCTCGGACTCCTCCGAGGAGGCGCTGACCCTGGTCGCGACCCGTGCCGCGCTCGGCGCGATGCTGGCGACCCAGCCAGGCATGCCCGTCGAGGCAGCTCAGTGCGTCGGTTCGGCTGCCATCGAGGAGTTCACTCTGGAGGAGCTGACCTCGGTGGAGGCGGATGCAGCGGCCGATCTCCAGGCGCGCATGATCAAGATGATGACCGGCTGCATGGGCTGATCGGCGCACCGGCCGGAGCCGGCGGCTCAGGAGTCGAGCAGCAAGCGCCACGACCGGACGAGCCCGGCATCGACGTACGCCTTCAACGAGCCGCCTGGCCGGACCTGGCGCCCGACATGGAACTGGCGGACCCCGGCACGCTTGAGCCACGGAACATGCTCGGCGAGGAGCCCGGGCCCGGGCAGCATCAGCTCCGCTGACTCGGAACGCGTCTCGGCCTGAGCCAGCAGCTCCTCGTAGCCCGAAGCCATCCCCCGGGGCGAGCCGGCGGCGAGGACGGCGTCACACCCGGGCAGGCTCTCGACCGCACGCCACGCCCGAGCCGGCTCGAGGCACTCGTCGATGGCGTCGCTGAAGGTCCAGGGCACGCCGCGAAGACCGTCGGCCAAGGCGCGCGAGAGCTCCACGTCGACCCGGGTGTCGGCGTCGAGGAAGCCGAAGACCACGCCCTCCGCTCCCAGGGCGACGTACTCCTCGGCGAGTCCGACCAACCGGGCGAACTCGCCGCCCGTGGTCGTGCGGCCGTCGTTGAGCCGTAGCTGCACCCGGACCGCCACCTCGGCCTCACGAAGCACGGCGGAAGCCTCGCGCAGGTCGGGCGAGAGGCCGCTGGCGGTGGTCAGGTAGAGCCGATCGGCTCCGCCCTCGAGCGCGCCGGCGACGTCGCGCGGTTGCAGCACCTCGATCTCCAGGAGCATGCCGACACCCTAGAGGCTTTCGGCCCGCCGATCGCGATGCGCCGGACTGCAGGTCGTGCTGCGTCGCGCCTACCGGTCGCGCTGTTCCGTTGCGAACTGGACCCAGAGCGTGTAGCGGTCGGCACGGTAGGTGGAGCGCGAGACCTCGACGATCTTGTCTCCGCAGGTCGCCCTCCGGGCGACCCGGAGCACGGCCGAGCCGGCCGAGACGTCGAGCAGGTCCGCCTCCTCGCGTGAAGCCAGATCGGCCTGGATCGAGTCCTCGGCCCAGGTCGGACGCAGACCCCGGGAGCGGAGCGCCTCGTACAGGCTGGTCGGCGTACCCCCCTGGAGGAACCCGGGAAGCAGCACCTCGGCCAGGTAGGCGTCTTCGACGCAGATGGGAGTGCCATCCGCGCGCCGCAGGCGCTTCCAGTGGATGACCGGGTCACCCTCGGTCAAGTTGAGCACCCGGGCGATGCCGGGACCCGCGCGTTCGATACGGGCCAGCAGCGTCTGCGACTCGGGCAGCCACCCGCGAGCCCGCATCTCCTCGGAGAAGCCGACGAGCGCCCCGACGCGGCTGCGCGGCTGGGTGACGAAGGTCCCCTTGCCAGGGATGCGCTGCAACAGTCCCTCGGCGACCAGCGCGTCGATCGCCTGACGCACCGTCATCCGAGCAACGCCGAAGCGCTGCACGAGCTCCCGCTCGGACGGAGCCGGAGCGCCCGGCTCGGCATCCATGATCAGCTCGCGCACATACTCGCGCACGGCCACGTGTTTGAGACCGCCCACGTGTGTCAACACCCCCGCATCGTCCACCTCGCCGAGTGTAGGGAGGACAAGAGGGACACACATGCCGCAGTTCCAGATATGGCCCAACCTGACTAGACCGGTCCGGACCATCGGGTCCTTGCGCACGGGGAGGCTATGCCGCTAGTCAACGCTCGGCCGTCGCGAGCGCGGCATCCACGGCGTGGCTGGCAAGGCGGAGGAGGGAGGCGATGCGCCAGCATCGTTGAGTGACGACAACGCAGTCCAGGCGCCCGTGGGGCCGCGCGCAGCAGGCCACGGCGTTGAGCAACACGGCCTAGGGACGTCCCGACCCATATGGCCGCCCCGTGCGTCGGCCGCTACTCGTCAGCGATGGCCTGCAGCACGTCGAGCTTCGCAGCGCGACGCGCCGGAAGCACCGCGGCCAAGACCCCGACCAGCAGGGAGACCACCAAGAAGCCGCCGAGCTGCACGACCGGGATCGAGATGACCTCGAGCCCCTCGTCGGCGAGATCGGTGAGCAGGACCCAGCCGAAGACCAGGCCGAGCACCACTCCCAGGAGCGCCCCGAGGAAGGAGATGACCATCGACTCCAGACGGATCATCCGACGCAGCTGCCGGCGCGAGAGCCCGATCGCCCGGAGCAGCCCGATCTCCCGGGTCCGCTCGATCACCGAGAGCGCCAGGGTGTTGACGATCCCGAGCACGGCGATCACCAGTGCGAGGGCGAGCAGGCCGTAGATGAGCGTGAGCAGTTGGTCGATGGGCCCACGGGCCTCCTCGGCCAGCCCCTCCTGGTCCTTGACCGAGAGCATCTTCTGCTTCTCCACCAGCCGGTCGAGGCCGGAGCGCACCGCCTGCCGATCCGCGCCGTCGGCGAGGCCGACGAAGACGAAGTTGTCGACCGGCTGGTAGCCGGCCTTCGCGAACGTCTCCATCCCCATGAGGTACCCGCCGTCGAGCAGCGGGTTGTCTGCATAGATCCCCGACACCGTGAAGGCGACCGTGCCGGCCGGCACGTCGATCCGCACCCGGTCGCCGAGCGCGAGACCCTCGTCGTCGGCGACGCTCTCGGAGATCAGGAGGTTGCGCTTGGTCGTCAGCGAAGACAGCTCGCCCTGCTTCAACTGGACGTCGAGAGTGTCGGTCAGGGTCGCCGGGTCGACTCCCTGCACCAGCAGCAGGTCGCCGCCTCGCTCGGCGTACTGGAACCGGATCCGCGTGACCGAGTCGACGCCGTCGAGCTCCGCAGCGCGGTCGGCGATGCTCGGCGAGAACCCCAGCGCGAAGACATTGGAGATCACGTAGTCGCCGACGAAGTTCTCCGATACCGCGCGATCGACACTTGCCTTCGCCGACGACCCGACGATCGCCATCGTCGTGCACAGCGCCAAGCCGATCATCAGCGCGGACGCGGTGGCCGCCGTACGCCGGGGGTTCCGCTGCAGGTTCTGACCAGCCAACTGGCCGACCATCCCGTGGGTGCGCCGGAAGAGCGCGTGGGCTCCACCCAGCACCGGTCGCGCCAGCACGGGACTCGCCGCAGCCACGCCAAGCAGGACGGCCAGTGCGCCGACCCCGAGCAGGTAGCCGGCGAACGGCGGGCTCCCGAAGAGCGCGAGGCCGATCCCGACCCCACCCAGCACCACCGCGAGCGTGCCGATCAGGAAGCGTCGCCGCAGGGTCGTCTCAGGCAGGGCGATGTCGTCGCGCAGGGCCGCGACCGGCGGGATCTTGCCGGTACGACGCGCCGGAAGCCACGCCGCGACCATCGTGACGCCCACCCCGATGGCGAGGGCAGCGAGGACCGTGGTCAGGTCGAAGACCATCGGGGTGGTGGAGAGATCGAGCCCGAACTGCGCGAAGACGAGCCGGATCCCCAGGAAGAGCAGCACACCGAGCCCCAGGCCGAGTCCGGCTCCGACGAGGCCGAGGACCGCGGCCTCCACGAGCACCATCCACTTCACCTGGCGGCGTGAGGCACCGAGCGCGCGCAACAGCGCCAGCTCGCGGCTGCGCTGGGCGACGAGGATCGAGAAGGTGTTGACGATGAGGAAGGAGCCCACCACGAGCGCGATCACCGCGAAGATCAGCAGGAAGGTCGTGATGAAGCTGAGTTGGTCGAGGAGCGCGGAGGCGGCCTCGTCGGCCGCGACGTCACCGGTCACCGCCTCCAGACCTGGCGGGAGCACCTCCGCGACCCGCTCGCGCAGCTCCTCCTGGGTGACCCCCGGCTCCGCGGTCACCCAATAGTCGTTGTAGGCGTCCTTGCCGTCGAGGAAGAGCTCCTGGGCGGTGCGGGTGTCGAAGGCGGTGAAGGTGGCCCCGTTGAGCGAGCCGCCATGCCCGAAGCCCAGGATTCCGACCACCGTGACCTCGAGCTCGGGGGTCTTCGTGGTGGTGACCAGCGGGACGGTGTCGCCGATGGAGTAGCCCGCCTTCTCTGCGGTGAGATCGTCCAGCGCGACCTCGCCCGCCTTCTCCGGCATCCTTCCCTCGAGGAGCTCGAGCCCTTCGAGGCCATGACCGGCCGGGGCATCCGAGTAGTTGCCACCGAGCGCGGGTGGCCCGCTGCCGCCGACCGGCTGCCCGTTCTCACCGATGACGTAGACGCCGACCGTGGTGATGTTGCCGTCGGCCCGGGCCGCACCGTCGACGGCCGCCAGCTCCTCCTGCAGGCTGGCCGGGATCGTGACCGTGGACGGTGCCATGGCATCACCGGAGCCGGCCGGACGCACCACGACATCGCCGACGGTGCTGGCGAAGAGAGCCGTGAACGAACGGTTCAGCGTGTCGCCGAAGATGAGTGAGCCGCTGACGAAACCGACGCCGAGAACGATCGCGAACGTGCTCATCAACAGACGCAGCTTGCGTCCCAGCAGCGACTTGAGAGCGGCCCTCAACATCAGTCGGACTCCGCGGCACGCGCCACCTGGGCGGCGGTCATCGCCGTCATCACCTCGAGCACCTGCTCGCGGTCGGGATGTCGCAGCTCGTCGACCACCGTGCCGTCAGCAAGGAAGAGCACCCGGTCGGTATGGGCTGCCGCCACGGGGTCATGGGTCACCATGACGATCGTCTGCCCATGCTGGTCGACGCTCCGGCGCAGCAGGTTGAGCACCTCTGCCCCGGACTGCGAGTCGAGGTTGCCCGTGGGCTCGTCGGCGAAGACGATCGAGGGGCGGCTGACCAGCGCCCGGGCCACCGCTACCCGCTGCTGTTGGCCGCCGGAGAGCTCCTTGGGCTTGTGATGCAGTCGGTCCCCGAGGCCCACGGTCTCGATCACCGAGTCGAACCACGCCTTCTCCGGGCTCCGGCCGGCGATGCTGAGCGGCAGCAGGATGTTCTCCCGTGCCGTCAGGGTCGGCACCAGGTTGAACGACTGGAAGATGAAACCGATCTCGTCACGGCGGAGCCGGGTCAGCTCGTTGTCGGACAGACCGTTGAGCACCGTGCTGCCGAGCCGGACCTCCCCGCTGTCGGCAGTGTCGAGCGCCGCACAGCAGTGCATCAACGTCGACTTCCCCGAACCACTCGGGCCCATCACCGCCGTGAACTCGCCCGCCGCGAACTCGACGGTGACGTCGTCGAGGGCACGGACCTGGGCGTTGCCGGCACCGTAGGTCTTCGTCAGGTGGACCACCCGGGCGGCTGCTTCGCTCGTCATGGGCTCACGCTAGCCGTGCCCTGCGACACCCACACCCGGGTTCCCCCTGGCGCGCCCCTGACTCGTGCCCACTGCCCGCGATCCGCCGCGCCGACGGCCTGACGCGCCGCGCCGCGGGATACGAACACCTGTTCGATTCGTTCGCTAGCATGGCCGTATGGCCCTCGACCTCCAGGCGTCCCTCTTCGACCAGGCCGATGCCCCGACGGTGGGCGACCTGACGCCCACGCGACGGACCGAGCTCGGCTCGGGAGCCTGGGTCGATGTCCGACCCAACTGGCTGGGTGGCGCCGACGAGCTGCTCTCGGCACTGGTCCGGGACGTGCCGTGGCGGGCCGAGCGACGCACGATGTGGGAGCGCGAGGTCGACGTGCCGCGGCTCGTGCACACCTACCATCCGGGCGACGCGCTCCCCCACCCCGCACTGGCCGAGGCCCGGGACGCGCTCAGCCGCCACTACCTGCCCGAGCTCGGCGAGCCGTTCGTGAGCGCAGGATGCTGCAACTACCGCGACGGCAACGACTCCGTCGCCTGGCACGGCGACACGCTCGGCCGAGGTCGCCATCACGACACGATGGTGGCGATCGTCAGCTTCGGCAATCCACGCCGGCTCGCCCTCCGGCCCCGCGGTGGCGGCGCTTCGATCGGCTTCACGATGGGTCACGGCGACCTGCTGGTGATGGGCGGGTCCTGCCAACGCACCTGGGAGCATGCCGTCCCGAAGGCGGCCGGTGCTGGACAACGGATCTCGGTCCAGTTCCGCCCGCTCCACGTCTTCTGACCCGGTCGGCGACCGGCCCACACCGACAGCACCGTACGCGCCGGCCACCTGCCGACTTCGGCGTACGGCGCTCTGCGGGCCCTAGCCGACCGGCGCGCAGTCCTGACCGCAGCCGTCGCCGCCCACCGGCCCTTCCGCATGGGCCGCCGGCCGGTGCAGGACGGCGTGCTCGACGGTGATCACCACATCGTCGCCTTCGACGTCGGCCTGGCCGTCTACGAGCAGGCTGTAGCCGTGGTGCTCGTGCGGCGGGAAGACCAGCGTCACGGCTGCGTTGACGGCGAGGTTCGCCAGCGTGCCGCGGCCTGGGCCGACAACGCGAACCGAGCCATCCTCAGCCACCTCGGGATCGACAGTGACGACCTTGACCCGCGGGGACGACGTACTGAGGAGGTAGGCGGAGCCGAAGTCGGCGCAGGCGGCGCGGAGGTCGGCGGGGGCCACCGGGATGCTCATGCTCCTACGGTAGCCCCGGCGTACGACGACGCCCAGACTCCGACGACCCGGCGGGGAGAAGGCTCCCCGCCGGCTCGCCGGTGACCTGGATCCAGGCCCGCGCGCTAGGAACGCCTGCGGCGGAGGATCCAGAGGAGGAGCGCGAGGACGCCCAGGCCCGCAGCCACCTGCTTGCCGTAGGTCTTCAGCAGGATCGGCAGGACGGTCGCGCCGAGATCGAGGCTGTCGTCCGCGGGCGCGGGCGCGGGCGCAGGGGTCGCACGCGGCGGCGCCGGGGTCGGACCCGCGTCGCCGGCGGCAGAGCCGGTCACCACCGGGGCGATCGCCCCGGCGGCCTCCGCCACCGGCTCCGTCGTGGAGTCGGCGGTCTCCACCTGGACGGGCGCGGTCATCCGCTGACGCAGGCAGTCGACGAACTGGCCCAGCAGCTTGTCGCTGACGTCCTGGATCACTCCGCGACCGAACTGCGCCGGCTTGCCGGTGATCGCCAGGTCGGTGACCACACGCACCGTGGTGCCGCCCTCGACCTCGGTCATGGTGAGGTCGACGTTGGCCCCCGCGGTCCCGTTGCCGCGCTTGTCTTTGCCCTTCGCCTCGATCTTCATCGTCCGAGACGCCTCGTCCTTCTCGGTGAAGTGACCCGCACCGTTGTAGACGAGCGCGATCGGGCCGAGCTTGACCTTGACCGATCCCTCGAACGAGTCGCCCTCGACACCGGTCACCACCGCACCCGGGAAACACTGGGCGACGGAGGCGATGTCGGTGATGGCATCCCACGTCTCCGCGACACCGGCGGGGACGGTGAACTCATGGGTCAGGTCCACGGGCTCACACTCCAGCCGCGGCGAGCACCGCTCGCCGAGTCAGCACCGTCGCGAGGTGACGGCGATAGTCGGCGTCGCCGTTGAGGTCCGACGGCGGGTTGGTGCCCTCCGCGGCTGCCGCAGCAGCCGCGGCCACCGCCTCCTCGGTCGCCGGTTGCCCGACGAGCGCGGCTTCGACAGCCCGGGCGCGCAACGGCGTCGAGCCCATGTTGGTCAGGCCGATGCGCGCCTCCGCAATGGCTCCTCCCTCGGTGCGGACCGTCGCCGCGACCGCGACGATCGGCCACTGGTGGGCGACCCGCACGAACTTCTCGTAGTGCGCTCCCCAACCGGTGTGCTTGGGGATGCGCACCGCGGTGAGGATCTCGTCGTCGCCGATCGCGGTGGTGAAGAGGTCCTCGAAGAAGTCGTCGGCGCCCACGCGCCGCTCGCCCCCAGCCCCGCTGATGACGAACTCCGCACCCAGCGCCATGGCCGGAGCGCCGAGGTCGCCGGCCGGGTCAGCGTGCGCCAACGCACCGCCGAAGGTGCCACGGTGCCGCACCTGCGCGTCCGCGAGGTGCTCCATGGCTCGGCTGACCAACGCCGCATGCTCGGCGACCATCGGGTCCTTGCTGACGTCGTCGTGCGTGGTCATGGCGCCGATCACGAGGGCGTCACCGTCATCGCGTACGCCGCGCAGCGTGTCGATGCGCCCGAGATCGACGACCAGCTCCGGCGCGTTCAGACGCATCCGCAGCACCGGCAGCAGGCTCTGGCCACCGGCGATGATCTTGGCGTCGTCGCCGTGCTGGGCAAGCAGTGCGAGCGCCTCCTCCACGCTGGTCGGGGCGACGTAGTCGAACTGTGCGGGGATCACTGGCCGGCTCCTTCCGTGCGGTCGGCAGTGCCGGACATGCCGGTCTCCGCCGAGAAGTGCGGGGCGGCAGCCCCTTCGGTGGACGCTGCTCCGGCGCCCTGGATCGCCTTCCACACCCGCTCGGGGGTGCAGGGCATCTGGATGTCGGTGACGCCGAAGGGACGCAGCGCATCGACCACGGCGTTGACGACCGCGGGAGTCGAGGCGATGGTGCCCGCCTCACCGACCCCCTTCGTGCCCAGGGTGTTGGTGAGTGCCGGGGTCGTGGTGTGGCCGACGTCGAAGGAGATCGTGTCGGCCGAGGTCGGCACCAGGTAGTCGACGAAGGACGCCGAGACCAGGGTGCCGGCGTCGTCGTACACCGCCTCCTCCCACAGCGCTTGGGCGATGCCCTGCACCAGGCCACCGTGCACCTGACCGGCAGCGATCAGCGGGTTGATCACGTTGCCGATGTCATCGACACAGGTGTACTTGCGCATCTTGATCGCGCCGGTCTCCGTGTCGATCTCCACGGCACACAAGTGGGTGCCGTGGGGGTAGTTGAAGTTCACCGGGTCGTAGGTGGCGTCGGAGTCCAGCGACGGCTCCACCCCGTCGGGCAGGTTGTGGGCCGCGAACGTGGCCAAGGCGATCTCGCCGATCGCCAGGCCCTGGTCGGTGCCACGCACCGTGAAGCGGCCGCCGGAGAACTCGAGGTCGTCGACCGACGCCTCCATCAGGTGTGCCGCGATCGGCTTGGCCTTCTCGATCACCTTGTCGACAGCGCGCACCAGCGCCTCGCCCCCGACGACCAGCGAGCGTGATCCGTAGGTGTCCAGACCCTTGTGGGAGATCGCCGTGTCACCGTGCAGCACCTCCACGTCCTCGAAGGCGATGCCCAGCCGGTCGGCGACGATCTGGCTGAACGCCGTCTCGTGGCCCTGGCCGTGGGCCGAGGCTCCGGTGATCACCTCCACCTTGCCGGTCGGGAGCATCCGCACCGACGCGTGCTCCCAGCCGCCCGCCCCGTAGTCGAGCGAACCGAGCACCCGCGACGGCGCGAGACCGCACATCTCCGTGAAGGTCGAGACCCCGATGCCGAGCTGCACCCGGTCCCCGGAGTCACGGCGGCGGGCCTGCTCGGCCCGCAGCTCGTCGTACCCGAAGCTGGCCATCGCCTGCGCCGTCGCCGCCTCGTAGTTGCCGGAGTCGTACTCCAGCCCGGCAACGGTGGTGAACGGGAACTCCTCGTGCTTGATCCAGTTCCTCTCCCTCACCTTGATCGGGTCCTCGCCCAGCTCCGCGGCGAGCTCGTCCATCATGCGCTCGATGCCGAAGGTCGCCTCCGGCCTGCCGGCGCCGCGGTAGGCGTCGGTCCAGGTCTTGTTGGTGAGCACCGTCTGCACCTGGAAGTGGTAGGCGGGGAACTTGTAGATCGCGTTGAACATGAAGGCGCCGAGCACCGGCACGCCGCCGCCGATCAGGGAGACGTAGGAGCCGAGGTCGGCCAGCAGGTCGACCTTGAACCCGGTGACGACGCCCTCCTTGGTCGCCGACAGGGTGAGCCGCTGCCACTGGTCACGGCCGTGGTGCCCGGCCATCAGGGACTCCGAGCGGGTCTCGGTGTACTTGACCGGCTTGCCCAGCCTGCGGGCGATGACCATCGCCAGGAACTCCTCCGGGGTGGTCTGCAGCTTGCCACCGAAGCCACCTCCGACATCGGGCGCGATGACCCGGACCTTCGACTCCGGCACGCCGAGCACGGCGGCCAGCAGGAACCGCAGGATGTGCGGGATCTGGGTGGCCGACCACATGGTGATCTGCTCGCCGGTCGGGTCCACCACGACGGAGCGCGGCTCCATGAACGCCGGGATGAGTCGCTGCTGGCGGAACTCACGCTCGATCACGATGCCATCGGTGCGCGCGGCGGCGATGGCCTCCTCCACGTTGCCGCCGGTGCCGGCCTCGGCCGAGTCGAAGACCCAGAGCGCCGACTTGTTGGTGCCGAGCTCCGGGTGGGCGAGCACCTTGTCTTCAGCAGCCTCCTTCAGATCGAGTGCGGCGGGCAGCTCTTCGTAGTCCACGTCGACGAGCTCGGCCGCGTCGCGTGCCTCGGCAGCGCTCCGGGCGACGATCACCGCGACGATCTCGCCGGCGAAGGTGACCCGGTCGGCCGGCATCGGCGGATGCGCAGGCGCCACCTGGTCGGGGGTGATCGGCCACGCGTTGGGCAGAGCACCCTGCTCGTCGGCCAGGTCGGCCCCCGTGAACACCGCGACCACGTTGGTCGCCGCCTTGGCCTCGCTGGTGTCGATGCGGGTGATCTTGGCGTGCGCGAAGGGACTGCGCACCATCGCCATGTGCAGCATCCCCGGAAGCACGATGTTGTCGGTCCACCGGGTCCGGCCGGTGATCAGCCGAGCGTCCTCCTTGCGGCGCCGCTCGCGACCGATCTCCCGCCCGGTGGTCGAGCCTGTCGCTTCGGTGGTCGAGCCTGTCGCTTCGGTGGTCGAGCCTGTCGAGACCTCGTCCTGCGTCGCGGTCATGCCGTCACCTCCCCACCAGCCGCGTGCTGCACGGCACGCACGATGTTGTGGTAGCCGGTGCACCGGCAGAGGTTGCCCTCCAAGCCGATCCGGATCTCTTCCTCGGTCGGCTTGGGGTTCTCCTGCAGCAGGTCGACCGACCGCATGATCATCCCCGGTGTGCAGAAGCCGCACTGCAGACCGTGGCACTCCCGGAACGCCTCTTGGACCGGGTGCAGCTCACCGTCCTTCGCGAGGCCCTCGATCGTGGTGACCTCGGCGCCGTCGGCCTGGACGGCGAGCATGTTGCAGCTCTTCACGCTCCGGCCGTTCACATGAACGGTGCAGGCGCCACAGTTGCTGGTGTCGCACCCGATGACGGTGCCGGTCTTGCCGAGCTTCTCTCGGAGGTACTGCACAAGCAGCATGCGGGGTTCGACGTCATCGGCGACGGAGGCCCCGTCGACGGTCAGCTTGATCCTGGTCATGGACGACTCCTGGGACGGGAACGTGACGTTGGTCACGCTAGTGATCCGCAGGTTGGGATCAGGTTGGTCGCCCAGGCAAGGGCACCCTCAGGCCCGTCCGGCGGCGGCCAACCTGCCCTTGAGCAACGGCGCGACGGGGTGCGGTTCCCCGGCAAGACTGGCCAGGCACACCTCCATCACCTCCACGTCGTACGGCGCCAGCTCGCTGTAGCGAGCCACCGCCGACGGCAGCGGGTTGGCCAACAACGCCTCGCGGACGGCGACCGCCACGTAGTCGGCGAGCTCGATCAGCGCCGGCGAGTCGGTGCCGGGCAGCAGGTCGCCGCCGTACTCCTCGACGGCCTGGCCGACCTGGCCGCGACGCAGTAGCTCGAGCACCGCTTCGACGTCGGTGCGCACCGGCATCGTCAACCGGTAGGGCCGCGAGGCGAGCTGGCCCGCGAGCGCACTGCGCAGGTGGGAGACCTCGGCCTTGAGGGTGGAGAGAGTGACCTGCGCGTCGCCGTACAGCATCGCGTGGAGCTGGTCGACGCTGAGGCCCTCGGGGTGGAGTGCGAGGAGCGCGAGGATCTCGGTCTGGCGCCGGCTGAGCAGCAGGCGGGCGCCGTCGAGCCGGGCGTCGACCTTGCCGAGGAGCTTCAGCTCGAGTCCGGGGGTCGCCGTCTCGAACGGGTCGTACGGCGCCGCGTGACCGCGGAGCGGAAGCGCGGTCTCGATGAGTCTCGCCAGCACGCGCGCGGTGGCGAGGCCGATGGGGTGGGTGCGGTCCCAGGTCGTGGAGAGGTCGACCACTCCGAGGTGCTCGCCGGTCGTGGGATCGTGCAGCGGCGCCGCCCAGCAGACCCAGTTGTGCACCGCCGCCGAGTAGTGCTCCGCAGAGAAGACCATGCTGGGTGCGGCATGACGGTTGGCGAGGTCGAGCGCGTTGGTACCGATCGACTCGTCGTCCCAGCGACCACCTGCCACGAAGTTGACCGACTCGGCCTTGCGGCGCATCACCCGGCCCCCGTAGGTCCACAGGATCCGCGACTCCGGATCGGTCACCGCCAGGACCAGGTCGCCGTCCTCGGCAGTGCGGCGCAGCTCCGCCTGCACCCGCTCCACCGCCACCTGGAGCGCCGAGCCCTGCCAGTAGGCAAGCGTCTCGGCCTCGTCGGAGAGCGGCGCCTCGGTGGCGTGCGCGGTGCCCGCTGCCTGGGAGCGCTGCCAGCTGCGCAGGATCTCCGGGCGGACGGCCTGCTGCACGGCGTCTCCGTGCTCGACGAAGGCGCTCCAGGCACGCACCGCATCACCGCGACGGCTCCTCAGGTCCAACGGGTCGGCCATGACCCTCCTTCCGCCAGCGGGTGACGCTCCTCACACTACCCGTGGATGCGACCCGCGCGCGTGGCCAGCGGCTCCCCGCTCCCGCCCCACTGTCCGGCGATGATCTCGGCAGCCACGCTCACCGCCGTCTCCTCCGGCGTACGGGCTCCGAGGTCGAGGCCGATGGGGCTGCGCAGCCGAGCCAGCTCCGCCTCGGACAGGCCTGCCTCGACGAGGCGATCGAGCCGGTCGTCATGGGTACGCCGCGACCCCATCGCGCCGACGTACGCGACCTCGGGGAGGCGCAGCGCCACCTCGAGCAGCGGCACGTCGAACTTCGGGTCGTGGGTGAGCACGCAGATGACGGTGCGCCGATCGATCCTTCCCGCTTCCTGCTCGGCAGCGAGGTAGCGGTGCGGCCACTCGTTGACGACCTCGTCGGCGTGAGGGAAGCGGGAGTGGGTCGCGAAGACGGGCCGGGCGTCGCAGACCGTCACGTGGTAGCCCAGGAAGTTGCCGATGCGGGCCACCGCCGCCGCGAAGTCGATCGCACCGAAGACGAGCATGCGTGGCCGCGGCGCGAATCCCCAGACGAAGACCCGCATGCCTTCGCCGCGGCGTTCGCCGTCGGGACCGTAGGTGAGGGTCTCGTTGCGGCCGTTCGCCAGCAGGCCGAGCGCGTCGTCGCGGATCGCATCGACCATGCGAGCGCTGAAGCCGCGCGGAGGCGGCCCGGAGGCATCGTCGGGCCGCAGCACGACGCGCGCCCCCAACACCTCGGGGTCGGGGTGCTCGACGACGGTGGCTACCGCGACCGGGCGCCCCGCCTCGATGTCGGCAGCGATGTCGCCGAGCTCCGGGAAGCTCTGCCGGTCGACCTTCTCGACGAAGACGTCGAGGATGCCGCCACAGGTGAGGCCCACCTCGAACGCGTCGTCGTCCGAGATGCCGTAGCGCTGCAGCCGTGCGCGACCGGAGTCGACGGTCTCCTGTGCCAGCTCGTAGACGGCACCCTCGACGCAGCCGCCCGAGACGGAGCCGACTGCCTCGCCACCCGGACCGACCAGCATCGAGGCGCCTGGTGGACGCGGCGCAGACCGGAAGGTGGCCACCACGGTGCCCATCCCGACCGGGTCACCGCGGTCCCACCACTCCAGCAACTGCGGGAGCACCTCACGCATCACCCACCACCTCCATCAGTTCGGCGAAGGTCGCCAAGGAATGTCCGGCCAGGAAGTCGTCGACATGGGGCAGCGCGGCGAGCACCCCCTGTTGCACGGGCTCATAGCCCACCTTGCCACGGTGCGGGTTGACCCAGATCACCCGATGCGCGAGACGTTGCATCCGCGCCATCTGGTCGGCCAGCAAGGTGGTCTCGCCGCGCTCCCAGCCGTCGCTGATCAGCACCATCACCGCACCCCGTGCCATGCCACGGGCGCCGAAGCGGTCGAGGAAGGCCTGGAGGGACTCCCCCAGGCGCGTGCCACCGGACCAGTCGGGCACCGTGTCGCCAGCCGCGGCGATGGCTCGCTCGGGGTCGCGCAGTCGGAGCGCGCGGGTGATCCGGGTGAGTCGGGTGCCGATCGTGAAGACCTCGACCGGGGCCGAGCCCGACCCGCTCACGATCCGGTGAGCCAGCCTCAGGTGCGCTTCGGCGTACGACGCCATGGAGCCAGAGATGTCGAGCAGCAGCACGACCCGCCTGGGCCGCTGCGCCGGACGTCGCCTGGCGATCTCGCCGGGCTCCCCCATCCGCCGCAGCGTGGCCCGCAGGGTACGGCGCGCGTCGAGCTCGCCTCGATGCCAGCGCCGGTGTCGCGCCGTGCGTCGCATCGGCGGGCGCGGACGGAGGGTCGCGAACATCCGGGCGAGCCGACGCTTCTCCCCCGCGCTGAGCCCGGCCACGTCTCGCTGACGCAGCACCTCGGCGTCGCTTGCCGCGACCGTGATCGTGTCGCTCTCACCTTCGCCCTCGCCGCCGTCCTCACTGTCGGGGAGCTGCGAGAGCGCGGTGCGCGTCGCCGGGGGCGCGTCCGCCGCTGCCTGCACGGGCTCCTTGTGGTTGAACCACGCCTCGAAGACCCGGTCGAAGCGCGTGACGTCCTCCGGGGCGGCGCACAGGGTGGCGTGGCCGGCCGAGCGGACGGAGGCGGGTCGGCCCGCGCCCAGCTCGGCCGCTGCCGCAAGGAAGGCAAGGCTGCGGTCCTGGGTGACCGGTAGCCCGGCGGCCCGCAGTGCGCGCGTGAAGCCGAGGAGGATCTCGTCGGCGGCGTGGGTCACGGATCAGACCGCCAGCATCCGGTCCAGGGCGTGCCGTACCCGGTCGTCGTCCTCGCGGTACTTCACCAGTGCGCCGAGGGTCGCCGCGGCGCGGCAGAGGTCGAGCTCGTCGGAGCCGAGCAGATGCAACGCTCGCGCCCAGTCGATGGTCTCGGCCACCCCCGGCGGCTTCAGCAGTCCCGCGTCGCTGCGCAGCTGCTGCACCACGGTCACGACCTGCTCGGCCAGGTGCGCGGAGACCTCCGGCGCCCGGCTGCGCAGGATCTGCACCTCTCTCTCCAGACCCGGGTGCTCGATCCAGTGGTAGAGACAACGACGCTTGAGCGCGTCGTGGAGTTCCCTGGTGCGGTTGGAGGTCAGCACGACCAGCGGCGGCGTGGGAGCGCTGACCGTGCCCACCTCGGGGATGCTGACGGAGTAGGTGGAGAGCACCTCGAGCAGAAACGCCTCGAACTCGTCGTCCGCGCGATCGACCTCGTCGACCAGGAGCACTGCCGGCGCCTGCCGGAGCGCCGACAGCACCGGCCTGGCAAGCAGGAACCGTTCGTCGAAGAGGCCCTTCTCCGCCTCTTCGACGTCGGTGGTGCCGGCGACCGCCTCCAGAGCGCGCAGGTGCAGGATCTGCCGCGGGAAGTCCCAGTCGTAGAGCGCCTGCGAGGCGTCGATGCCTTCGTAGCACTGGAGCCGCACAAGCGGTACGTCGAAGCTGTCCGCCAGCGCCTCGGCGAGCGCGGTCTTTCCGGTCCCCGGCTCACCCTCGAGCAGGAGCGGCCGCTGCATCCGCATGGCAAGGAACACCACGGTCGCCAGCTCCTCGTCGCTGATGTAGCCGGTCGCGGCGATCCGCGTGGTCACCTCCTCGACCGATGCGACGTCGAGACCGTGTGCAGTGGGTTCCATGGGCGCAGGCTAGCCACCCGGACGTTGGCCCGAGGTTGGCGGTCGTGAGTCCACGTCGTTCCCCGAGGCGAGCGCGCCGCACTCGATCCGCTCGTGCGGGTGCTCCTGCAGGTAGCCCTTCGCCCCCTGGTCGCCTCCGAGTGCCGCCCGTACCCCCGGCCAATGCTGCCGCCCGATCAGCACCGGGTGGCCGGACCGACCTCCGTAGGTGGCCCGCGCCAGACGCGACGGCGCGGCTCCACCAGCAAGCAGCGCGCGCACCACCTCGGGGCCGACGTCAGGCAGATCCACCAGATGCACCACCGCACACGAGACAGTCGTCGGCGGAGCATCGAGGCCGGCACGCAGCGATGCGCTCATCCCCTCCGCCCACTCGCTCGCGCGCACGTGGGTGACCCGGTGGTCATCGAGCGTGGCGAGCAGCGCAGCAGCGTCGTCGTACGAGGCGCCGAGGACGACCCGCACCTGGTCGCACCCGCCGTCGAGCAGCACGTCGACAGAGCGCAGGAGCCAGGAGGCGCCGTCCGCGTCGCGCACCAGCGCCTTCGGCTGCCCCATCCGGCTCCCGGCGCCGGCGGCAAGCAGTAGTCCGAGCACGGTCATGGCGCCAACCTCTCATCACCGCACCCGACGCACAATGGAGGAATGGCTGACCCCCTCCTCTCCACCCGAGCCCTGGTGATGCGCGACCTGATGGCCACCGGAGTGGCGACGGCCGAGGTGGTCTCGCTGTTGGAGGACGCCGTCAGCGAACGACGTTGGTGGGCAGAGCAGTGGCCGGCGGGGGTGTCGTACGTCGACGGGTTGGTCGCCCAGGACGTGCAGGACGCGCTCTTGGAACGGGTCGGACGATGGCCGCTCTGTCGGCGATGTGCCGACGACGACGTGCACGCGCTCTACATCCATCCCGAGCTCGGCGGCCCCGACCCGGTCTGGGTCTGTGAGCGCTCCGGCACCGAGGTGGCTCCGCTCGGCGGCCTGGGCCAGTAGGAGGTCAGGAGCCGGCCAGGCGATCAGAGGACCTCGAAGTCGACGATCACCCAAGCTCCGCCGATCCTGCGGGCCGTGACGTCGAGCTGCGCCGCCGAGACGGTCGCTTCCTTCTCGCCTTCACGTTCGCTGCGCTGGTCAAGGAAGGCCACGGCCGTCACAGAGTCGTCGCGCAGCTCCTTGATGCCGATGTCCTGCACGGTCGCGCTCAGGATCAGCTTCTGGCCGGGCGCCTGCTCGAGCAGCGCGCCGACCAGCACGTCGTACTCCTTGCGGGCACGGTCGGCCAGGAACGTGTCGGCTGCCTCCTGGGACGCACTCGGGTCGGCGTAGTCATAGCTGAAGACACCCACGAGGGCAGCGGCGAGCTCGGTGCGTGCCTGGGCGGTGGCTCCGGTGTCGACCAGCGCCGCGTTGTCGAGCGCCGGTGGGTTGTCGAGCTGATGGGCACGGAGCCAGAGCGCCCCGCCGGCGACCAGGAGCAGTACCGCGAGGGCCAGCACTCCGTGCCGCCGGAGCCGGTCGAGCCAGGTCGTCATGAGACGTTCACCGCCACCTGCTGCAGGTTCTCGAGCTTCCAGGTGCCGTTGCGCAGCACCAGGTCGGCAGCGAACCGGTTGCGCTTCACTGCCGGCTTCGCCTCGGGGGACGCGTCATCGATCGTCGTCACCTCGACCGCGGCCAGCATCACCGCGGAGTCGTCGCCGATCTTGGTGAGGGCTGCGTCGACGACCCGCGCAGTACTGCGCTTCTTACCGTCGACGACCACCTGCCGATCCTCCTCGGTCAGGTTCTCCAGCTGGTCGTGGAGTACGCCGGCAGTGGCGTCGCGCCATCGGTCCAGGTGCTCGTCGGCGGCGCGGTAGTCCATGGTCTGCATCGTCTCCACCAGGCGACGCCCGTCGATGAGCGCGCTGTCACGCCGCTCGGCGAGCTCCGCGTCCGCGTTGCCACCGCCGCGCCAAGCGAGGAATCCGGTCACCATCACGACGAGCGCGGCGGCCAGCAGGCCCCACGTCGCCCATCGCGGCATGCCGCCGTGTGCCTCGGCGACCACATCTCCGGCCTGGGTGGACGCGTCGGCCACGTCGTCTCCTGTCGCCCGATCGTCAGGTTCGGCGCTCATTGTCCCATCAACTCACCCAAGGAGGTCGCCACACGCATCCGCACCGGCGGGGCGGACTTCACGCTCTTCGGGCCCCTCACGTTGGCGCCGCTGGAGGGTGAGAGCGAGCAGCCGGCTTCCAGGTTGAAGGGCTTTCCACCCGACTCCTCCAGCCCCGGCCGGACCGTGGTGCCGCCGTAGCCCGTGGTGCAGGGCAGCGGGTCGAAGTAGGTCTGCGCGAGGCCGAGGTTGTAGCCCTGCGACGAGGTGACCGCCCAACCGATGCTGAACGCTTCGGGCAGCCTGATCATCGCGTCCTCCACTCCGGAGGCGTTGATCCCGAACACTTGGGCGGGGGTGACCAGGTTGGCCATCAGGGAGCCCAGCGGTCCACCGACCTCCTGGATCACCCGCTGGAACTCTCGTGCGGTCGCCGGCGTGTTGCGGATCAGCTCGCGCAGGTCGCCGTCTGACGAACGCAGCGTGGAGGCGAGGGCGGAGAGATCGCGGCTGAAGCCCCGGATGCTCTCCTGGGAGGCGAGCTGGGTGTCGAGGACCTGGCCGGAGTTGCGGATCAGCGACGAGGTGGTGAGGAAGTTCGCCTCCGCCGCCTCGGCGAACTGCTGCAGCGTCGTGTTCATCTGCCGCAGCGGCTCCGCGCCGTCCCTGGTCCAGTCGTAGGTCTCGTCGATGACGGTGGCGAGGTCGTCCTTCGGCACCGAGGCGACAAAGTCGCGGCCGCTGCGCAGGAGCAGGTCGATCGGTGGCGGAAGCTGCGCAGCGGTGCCATCGATGTGGTCGCCGTCCTCCAGGTGCTCCTCGGAGTCCTCACCCCGCAGGTCCAGGTACTGCTCGCCGATGGCTGAGCGGTTGGCGACGACGACCTGGACGTCGGCCGGGATCGGCGGCGCATCACCCTCGATGCGGAGACTCACCTCCACCCCGTCCGAGGTGGCCCGCAGGTCGGCGATGCGACCTACGGGCACACCTCGGTAGGTGACCTCGCCGTTCTTGAAGAGGCCACCGGTCTCGGTGAGGGAGACCGAGACCCGGTAGTCGCCGCCGAAGGTGCCGACACCGAGATACCGAACCGCCAGGTAGCCGGTGGCGAGCAGCGCGATGACCACAAAGGCACACAGCTTGAACCGAACCGTGCGACTCAACACGCCTACTCACCCCCCTGTGCGGTCGCCGACGATGCGGCTGAAGGGAGAGTCGGCGACGACGTCGGGGAGTCTGAGGGCCGAGTGGGCACGACAAGCGTCGGCGAGGGCAGACCGGGGACCGCGGTGTCGGTGGGACGCAGAAGCGTCGGCGACGGCGTGCTCGAGGTGGGTCCCGTCGGGCTCTGGGACGGTCCTGGGTCCGGCCCGAGCTCCGGATGGTCGTCCCACTCCAGCCCGGGCGCAACCCGAGGCACCCGCGGGGTCACGCTGTTGGCACCCGGCCCATCTGCCGGCTGCGGCCAGTTGCAGGCGAAGCCGCCGCAGTTGGCGGGGGTTGAGAAGTTGGTCGTCACGAACACGTTGAAGTAGTCCCCTCGAATCGCCCCGAGCACTGCGTCCGGGAAGGGATAGGTGAGCAGGATCTGCAGTGCTTGCGGGAGGTCGTCTCCGGCCTCCGCAAGCTGGTCGAGAATCGGGCGGAGCGCCTCGAAGTCCGCGACGATGTCGGCCTGTGCTGCGTTCAAGGTGTCGACGGTGACATCGGAGAGGCGGTCCAGGGCCGAGAGCATCTTCACCAGGTCCTCCCGCTGATCGACCAGCACCTGCATGCCCGGTGATAGCTCCTCGAGAGCGGTGATGATCTTGTCCTTGTCGGCCACCAGGGTGGCGCCGAGCCGGTCAAGTCCGTCCAGGGTCGCCGTGAGCGCCTCCTTCCGATCATCGAGACCGCCGACGAAGGTGTTGAGCTGCCGCAGGAAGCCCTTGATCTGCTCCGGACGCCCCGCTGACACCGCCTGGAGCTCGCGGGAGATGGTCTGGAACTGCTCCACCCCGCCCCCGTTGAGGACGAGCGACAGCGAGCCGAGAACCTGCTCGACCTCGGCGGCCTGCGACGTGGCGGCGACGCCGAGGTGCTCACCGTCCTCCAGCGGTGCGGCTCCGGTCGAGGCGGGACGTAGCAGCGCGACGTACTTCTCGCCGAGGAGCGAGGTCTGCTGCAGTCGCGCCGTCGTGCCCTCGGGAAGCTCGGCCGAGCGATTCAGCGTCAGCTCGACCCGAGCACTGCGACCGTCCTTGTTGAGGGTGATCCGGCTGACCTGGCCGACCTCGACGTTGTCGACCTTGACACTGGACTGCGGCACCAGGTCGAGCACGTCGGTGAAGTCGGCGGTGATGGTGATCGGGTCCTTGCCGAGGTCGGCGCCGCCGGGCAGGTCCGTCTCGTAGACGCCGTTGCCGAGCAGCCCACATCCTGTGAGGGTCAGCGACAGTCCGAGGCCGCCGACCCACGCCTTGACGCGTCTCATCGCTCACCTCCGGCGTCAAGCAGCACGGGCGGCGCGTCCGGCGAGGTGCGCGCACTCAGGCCGTCCTTGCTCCAGAGCGTGATCTCGTTGAGGTCGCCGCGGCCGTCCACCGTGTTGCTGTCACCGTTGTAGGCGCGGATGAAGTTCTGCAGGAGCAGTGGCACCAGGCGCACCGCCTCCTCGAGTGACTTGCGCTGCCGGACGAGTACCTTCGTCGGCCCGTTGAGCTTGCGCACGCTGGTGCGCAGGTGATCGCGGTTGTCTGCAATGAAGTCGTCGAGCACGGCGAACGCATCGGCGAGGTTGGCGGTCGCTTCAGCCAGCTCCTCACGATCCGCCGCGAGGTATTCGGTGACGGAGGCGAAGTTGCGGTTCATCGCGGCGACGTCGGCGTCATTCGCCTTGAGCATGCTGTTGAACGAGTCGAGGTTGGCCAGGGTCGCGAAGAAGTCGTCGTCGATGCCCGACAGGGTCGCCGACGCCTTGCCGAACTCCCGAAGCATCTGGTTGAGCCCGGCCCCCTGACCGTCGAGGTTGTCGGCCGCGACGCTGAGCAGCCGGGAGAGGGCGCCGTTCTTGTTGGCACCGCGCGGCCCGAGCTTCTCGCTGACGTCGATCATGCTGCGGTAGAGATCGTCGATCTCGACGGGTACGGCGGTCTTCGCCGCGGCGATCTCGGTGCCGTCGGCGATCGACGGGCCACCGGTCCACGGCTCGGTGAGCTGCACGAAGCGGTCACTCACCACGGTCGGAGCCACGATCACCGCAGCGGTGTCGGGATCGACCTTCTGGCCGGGATCGAGCTCCATGACGACCCGGACCTGGCTGCCGGACGGCTCGACCTCGGTCACCTTTCCTACCGGTACGCCGAGGATCTGCACGTCGTTGCCGGGATAGAGGCCGACCGTCTCGGAGAAGAGCGCCGAGATCTCGGTGCCTTCCTCGGCCAGGACGGTCCGGCTGGCAGCGAGTCCACCCACCCCGACGACGAGTGCGCCGATGACAGCGAGGCGAAGGATCCGGGACCTCATCGGCCACCTCCCTTCTGCGGCTTGCAGTTGCGCAGCACGTCGTTCTCCAGCAGCGGTGCGTGCTGGTCGTCGAAGAGACCACACAGATAGGAATCGATCCAGTGGCCGTTGCCGGTCGCCGAGCTCAGCACCCGGTAGTACGGCCCCAGCTTGAGCAAGGCCTCCTCCAGGTTCCCCTGGTTGCGCTGCAGGATCGCGGAGACCTTGTCGAGCTTGGCCAACGCCGGCGCGAGCGTCTTCTCGTTGTCGGCCACCAGACCGCGCAGCTGCGTGCCCAGCGCGGCGGTGCCGGTGAGCATGTCGTGGACCGCCTCGCGGCGGTTCGCGAGTTCGGCGAAGAGGTCCGCGCCGTCCTGCATGATCTTGGCGAACTCGTCGTTGCGCTCCGCCAACGTTCCGGTGACCGAGCTCGTCGAGGACAGCAGACTGGCCAGCTCCTCGTCTCGACTGCTGATGGTGCGCGAGAGTGCGCTCAGGCCCGACACCATCTCGCGTACCGACTCCGGCGTCTCCTCGAAGGCGGCGGCGAGCACGTCGAGGCTCTTCTCGAGCTTGGCGGTGTCGATCTCGGTGATCTCGTCCGAGAGGTCGGAGAAGGCCGCATTCACGTCGTACGGCGTGGTGGTGCGCTCCAGCGGGATCCGTCCGTCCAGGTCGTCGCTGCCTTGAGGGACGAGCGCGAGGTACTTGCGCCCGAGCAGCGTGCGCACCTTGACCGACGCAGTGGTCTGGTCGCCGAGGTGGACGCCCTTGATCTGGAAGCTGACGACGACGGTGTCCTTCTCCAGCCGTACGTCCGTTACCTCTCCGACCTTCACACCAGCGACGCGCACCTCGTTGCCGGCCCGCAGCCCGCCCGACTCGGCGAACTCGGCCGTATAGGTGTCACCGTTGCCGATCACCGGGAGCGAGGCGGCGTTGAAGGTGAGGAAGAAGACCAGCACCATCGCGGCGATCCCGCCGAGGGCGATGAGCACACGGTTGCGCTCGGCGAATGAGAGTGGGTAGCGCGCCATCAGCGGCACCTCCCGGCGACCGGCTTGACCCCGAGTTCGCCCATGTAGCCCTCCGGCATGGGAATCCGTCCTTCGATCGAGCAGAGATAGAAGTTGAGCCACGAGCCGTAGCTCGCGGTGCGGCCGATCCGGTCGAGCTTCACCGGCAGAGTGGAGAAGAACGTGTCGAGCAGGCCCTCGGCGTCGGCCAGGTTGCCCGCGAGATCACCAAGCGCGTCGATGCTGCCCTTCAGGGGCGCGCGGCTGTCGGCGAGAAGCGAGGAGACGCTGCTGGTGAGCGAACCCAGGCCCTCAAGCGTGGAGCCGATCACCTCCCTGTCCTCGGCCAGCCCACTGACCAGCTGCTGCATGGTGGTGAGCGTGGTGGACAGCTCGCCGGAGCGGGTGTCGATCGTGTCCAGCACCGTGCTGAGCGAGGCGATCAGGTCTCCGATCACCTGATCTCGATCGGCCAGTGTCGAGGTGAGGCTGGCGGTACTGCTGAGCAGGCCCTCGACGGTCGCGTCCTCGCCCTGGAACACGGCGATGACCTGGGCGCTCAGGGCATTGACGTCGTCGGCGTCGAGCATGCGCAGCAGCGGCTGGAACCCGTTGAAGAGCACGGTCAGGTCGAGCGCCGGACGGGTCTCCTCCACCTCGAAGGTGTGTCCCTCCTTGAGGGGCGGCCCCGCCTGCGCCGGAGGCTCCAGGGAGAGGTAGCGCTGTCCGACCATGTTGCGGAACCGGAGCTCGGCGACGGTGCCCTCCTCCATGGGCACCTCCTCCCCCACGGTGAAGACGACCTCGGCCTCCCGGTCGTCGCGCACCCGGATCTCGTTGACCGTTCCGACCCGGACACCGCTCATCCGGACGTCGTCGCCCTTGTTGAGGCTGGTCGCGTCGGTGAAGATCGCGGTGAACTCACGGTGGGCGTCGCCCTTGCTGTTGAGGATGGTCGCCGCCAACGCGGCGGTCGCGACGATGGTGACCAGCGTGAAGACGAGGCTCTTCGCGGTGAGCCAGACCAGGGGTGACATCCGGCTCATCGCACCGTCACCTCCGCATTGCGCAGGATCGGTCCGACGAGAAGGCTGCCCCAGGCCGGGTAGTCACTCGGCGGCAGGCCGACGGTCGGGGCCATGAGCTCGGCTATCAAGCGGTTCTCCGAAGGTGAGTTCGCCTGCCCGAGGCCGGCCGCCGCGAGCTGGTCACGGAGGAAGCGGGTCGGGGGCGGGGCGATAGGAGCCGGAGCCTCGGCGCGAGGAGCGACCTGCTGGTCCGCGATGCTGCCTCGGGCGCCACTCTTGCCTGTCACGTAAGGGCAGCTGGGCTTCCCGTCGGTGGCGAAGCGGGGCGTGTCCTTGCCCGGCACGTACTTGCCGCGTGACGGCACGACGTTCAGCCGCACATGGACGCCCGGCTCGTCAGTGCCCGCCCCGAGCACCTTCTCCATCTCCGGGATGTAGCGGCGCGCGGACTCCAAGAGGCAGGGGAACTCTGTCGCGTAGGGCGCCACCGCTTGCAGAGCCCGTCGGCTCTCCTTCGAGAGCACGACGATCGTCTGCTGGTTGTCGCGCACCCAGCCGGTTGCGTCGTCTGCGCTCGCGACCACCGACGCGAAGAGCGTCGAGAGGGTGTCGCGCTCGTCGACCAGCGTGCGGTTGGTGACGGCCAGCGACTCGACCGCATCCAGTAGGTCGGGCGCGGCGTCGGCGTACACCTGGGTGACCTCGGCGAACTTTCCGAGGTTGCGGGTCATCTCGGGCACGAGTGGACCCAGCTTGGCGAGGTAGGTCTTCCAGGCGACCATCGTGTCGCCGAGCTCCTCGCCCTGGCCGCGGAGCATCTGCACCGTGGCGCCGAGAGCCGCCGAGAGCTTCTCCGGGCGGATCGCCTGCAGGGTCGGCAGAAGCTCGTCGAACACCTCCTGGAGCTCCACGGCCTCGCTCGAGGCGTCCTCCTGGATGACATCGCCATCGCTGAGCCCGTCGCCACCGCCCTGCGGCGGGTGCAGGGAGACGTAGCGCTCGCCGAAGAGCGTCTTCGGCAAGAGCCGCGCGACGGTGGCCGGCGACAGCCGCGCCGCGGCGTCGGGATCGAGGGCGAGCGTCACGTCAGCACCGTCGGCCGTCGCCTTGATAGCCGTCACTCGGCCCACCGGCACCCCGTGGAGCTTCACGTCCGAGCCGCCTTGCAGGGCGTTGCCGACCTTGGTCGTCTGCAGGGTGATCTCGACGCGATCGACGTACGACTGGTTGTAGGCCGCCAGGGCACCCGCGAGCAGGGCGACGATCACCAGGCCGTAGCCGACGGCCAGCAGCAGGTCGGGCCAACGACGTTCCCGTGGCACCGGGAGCCTTCGCGCGCTCATCCGGCGATCCTCACGGTCGTGGTCGTCCCCCACAGCGCCATCGAGAGCACGAGGTCGAGGACAGCGACCGTCACGATGCTCCGGCGTACGGCAGTGCCGACCGCGACGCCCACACCCGCCGGCCCCCCGCTCGCGGTGAATCCGAGTCGGCAGTGGATCAGGATGATCAGTACGGCGAAGACCAGCACCTTCGCGAACGAGAGCAGGATGTCGATCGGCGGCAGGAACAAGTTGAAGTAGTGGTCGTAGGTGCCGGCCGACTGGCCGTAGAAGTAGACAGTGATGAAGCGGGAGCCGGCGTACGACGTGAGCAGTCCGACCACGTAGAGCGGGATGATCGCGATGAAGCCAGCGACCACCCGCGTGGTGACCAGGTAGGGGACGCTCGGCACCGCCATAGCCGTGAGAGCGTCGACCTCCTCGTTGATCTGCATCGCACCCAACTGCGCGGTGAAACCGGAGCCGACAGTGGCGGAGAGAGCCAGAGCGGCGACGAGCGGAGCGATCTCGCGGGTGTTGAAGTAGGCGGAGATGAAGCCGTTGAGCGTCGCCGTGCCGACCTGATCGAGTGCGGCATAGCCCTGCATGCCCACGACGGTGCCCACGAAGAGGGTCATGCCGAGCATCACGCCGATGGTGCCGCCGATGACGGCCAGGGCACCGGAGCCGAAGCTCACCTCGGAGAGGAGCCGGAGCACCTCCTTGGGGTACCGCACGATCGTGGTCGGGATCCGCACCAGCACCGCGGCGTGGAAGCGCAGGCTGCGGCCGACACCCGCCAGCTTGTCGACCTGCCCGTCCAGGGGGCTGAAGCGAGGTTGGACGTCTGCCATGTCAGGCCCCCTTTCCGGGCACCAGCTGCAGATAGAGCGTGGTGATGACGAAGTTGACGAAGAAGAGCAGCAGGAACGTGATCACCACGGACTGGTTGACCGCGTCACCGACGCCCTTGGGGCCGGGCGGCGTGTTGAGGCCGCGGTAGCAGGCGACGATTCCGGCTACGAAGCCGAAGACGACCGCCTTGAGCTCGCCCACCCAGAGATCCTGGATCTGTGCCAGCGCGGTGAAGCTCGCGAGGTAGGCCCCCGGCGTGCCGCCCTGGACGACGACGTTGAAGAAGTAGCCACCGAGCACTCCAACGACCGAGACCAGGCCGTTGAGCAGCACCGCGGCGAAGACGCAGGCGAGGACGCGCGGCACGACCAGGCGCTGCACCGGGTCGATGCCGATCACGCGCATGGCGTCGATCTCGTCGCGGATCCTCCGTGCGCCGAGCTCGGCGCAGATGGCTGCGCCGCCCGCGCCGGCGATGACCAGCGTGGTCACGATGGGCGCTGCCTGCTGGACAACGGCGAGGACGCTCGCCGCGCCCGTGAAGGACTGGGCTCCGATCTGCACGGTCAGGGTGCCGAGCTGAAGCGCGATCACAGCCCCGAACGGGATCGACACCAGCATCGCCGGGATCCAGGAGACGCTGACGACGAACCAGAACTGCTCGAGCACCTCTCGTGCGGAGAACGGCCGCCGGAAGACGGCGCGCATCGTGTCGAGCCCTAGGGCGAAGAGCGCGCCGATGTTGGTCAGCGCGCGGGTGGCGAGGCCACGAGTAGGAACGGACCGCGCTCGGTCGTCCTCCTCGTCGTCGGCGACGTAGAGCCGTGCCTCGCCGCGAGCGATCCGCTCCTTGTGGCGGGTCGCACCGGCCCGCGTGCTCCCGGTGCGCGGCACGAGCTGGCGGGGAAGCACCTCGATCGGCCGGGCGCCCGCATGCCGGGTCAGCAGCGCCGTGTCTCCACCCCCGAGCTCCTGCTCGTAGTCGACGTGATGGTGCGAGCCATGGTCGGTCTCCTCGCTCATGCCGATCGGCCCGTCGGGATCACCGCTCATGAACTGGCTGACGACCGAGTGATCGGTGAGCAGGAACTCCTCGCGCGGGCCGTACATGACGAGCTCGCGGCGATAGAGCATGCCGAGGTTGTCAGGGAGAGTGCGCGCGAGCTCGATGTTGTGGGTGACCAGAAGCATCGTGGCGTCGGTTGCGGCGTTGACCTCCATCAGCAGCTGGGCGAGGTTGGAGGTGCGCACCGGGTCGAGTCCCGAGTCGGGCTCGTCGATGAGGATGATCTCGGGATCGATGACCAGCGCGCGAGCCAGGCCGGCACGCTTCTTCATGCCACCGGAGATCTCACCGGGCAGCTTGTGCTCCTGGCCCAGCAGACCCACCAGCTCGAGGTTGGTGAGCACGATCTCGCGGATCTCCTTCTCCGGCTTGCGCGTGTGCTCACGCAGCGGGAAGGCGACGTTGTCGTAGACGCTGAGCGACCCGAAGAGCGCACCGTCTTGGAAGAGCACGCCGAACTTCTTGCGCAGCTCCAGCCTCTTGGACTCCCGCGCGGAGACCATGTCGACTCCGTCGATGAGGATCTGCCCCTCCTCCGGCTCAAGCAGCCCGATGAGCGCCTTGAGGAAGACCGACTTGCCGGTGCCCGACGGCCCGAGCAGGGCGGTGATCTCCCCCGGAGGGAGGGTGATGCTCACGTCATGCCAGATGTTCTGTCTCCCGAAGCTCTTGCTGAGTCCCGAGACCTCGACAAGTCCGCCCATCGTTGCCCTCTCAGTTGCCCTCGGGGCAGTCACTCCCGAGGTGGTGCGTGAGATGACCGTAGGCGTGATCGCCGACACGAGCGCCGGTTTGGCACCCACCAATCGGCGGAGCGACCGAAATAGGTCCAAGACTTGTCACGCAGGTGACAAGAATCGCCCTTCCCTCACTTCGCTACTCATCCGTATCCTCGCCGTCTGAGCCACGTACGCCGGTACGGCCACGCGCAACCAACCGTCGGAGCCACCTCCTAGCGTGGAGGAATCTCAGTCGAAGGAGACATGAGTGAACAAGCCACAGCGCCCTAGTTGGCAGACCGATGAGTGCCCGGCTTGGTGCGTCACGGAGCACCGAGAGGACGACCTGCCCGACGACCGCGTCCACGACAGCGTCGCCACGAGCCTCACGGTGACGACCCGTGACATCTCCACGCCGTCACGCACGGCCGCGGTCGAGCTGCTCCTGGTCCGCTTCCGCGAAGTCGATGACGACGAAGACTGGCTGCACCTGATGACCGGCGAAGGCAGCGGCCCGGGCCTCACCCTGAGCCCCGAGGGTGCACGAGCCCTGGGCCGCACCCTCCTGGCGGTTGCCAACACAGGCGCGAAATAGGTACTTATCAGTCTGTCGACGTATGAGTAGCAGCACGAGAAAATCGGGACATGCCCAAGGACGAGACCCTGAGACTGATCGGCGACCACCTCCGCTCCCTCCGGACCGACTGGGGCATGACTCAGATCAAGTTCGCCGAGCAGCTCAACATGGACCCCAAGCGTTACGGCCTGATCGAACGAGGCGGGACGAACCTGACCGTGCTCTCCATTGCCGCACTTGCCAAGCAGTTGAACCTGACCACCCTGGAGCTGATCTGCCCGCATCACTTCGCCTCCGCCCAGGCCAGCCCGCCCGCGAGGGATGAGCGGTGAACCACCGACAAGGAGAGACTTATATGGCTGTAGACGAATCCGGAGCACTCTGGCCAGGATCCAAGACATGACCAAGGCAAACGAAGCAGATCTCGCACTACAGCGCCAGGTCGGCGAGCGGATCCGGGAGATCCGAACCGCAAAGGGCATCAGCCAGGAGAAGCTCGCTCAAGAGATCGGCCTGCACCGCACCTACGTGGGCTCCCTGGAGCGCGGCGAGCGCAACCCCAGCCTGCAAGTGATCTCCCGCCTCGCGCGGTTACTCGACGTGACGCTCGACCAACTGCTGTGCAGCAAGGGCCACAAGTAGACCCCGGCCCCCGGCAACAGACGCTTGCACCTCTGGCTACCCATAGGTAGCATTGGCGTAACCGAACCGGGCATCCCCCGTTGGGTACTCAGGGTAGCCGTCGCGCGCACGACACGGTGCCCGAGAGCAGACTCCGAGGTGGGCGTGCTGGGCGTTTCTAGGGCTCAGCAAACCCACCTCGGTCCTTTAGCCGTCAGCTGGTTCTGTTCGGATCGAGCACTCCTACGGCGGCCGCGTGCCTCACGGCCTGACGCGCGCGTTGGAGATATCGATGTCGACGGTGTTTCCCGAGCCGGGAACGACAGCGTTGATCAACCAGGTGTTCAGCCCGCAGTTCTGGAACTTGCCGATGTTGAACTCGCCACTGACGTGACCGCCGACAAAGAGGTTGAAACCACCTTCCGGCGGCGACTCGATCGGGATGGTGATCGGGTTGACGGTGCGGCAGTGCGAGCCGGTGAACGTCGGGAATCCGGCGATCTTGATGTTGGAGAGCTTGAGGTGGTAGGTCGCGACCGCGTCCACACGACTCTCGACCTGCCCTGCGCTCAGGTTTCCCGTGATCGGCGCAGCCTCAACGAAGGCGACGTCCGCGGTGACCGGCAGGAAACCAATCAGGTTGAACTTGGTCCGCGTCCCCGGCAGCGGCATGCTGCCCGTGAACTCGAAGGTCGCGTAGTCCACGTTCGTGCTCAAGGTGGTCGGGCCGAGCGACACCGTGGAGTCGGTGCTCGCGATGTACGACGAACCACTGGCGTCGTAGTCGATGGGCAGGATCGGTTCTGCCGAGGCCGGTGCCGCGGCGATGGTCGTCGCCACGGCAGCAGCGCTCACCGCGGCCACGCCGAGGCGAGTCTTCATTCCAAGTTTCATTGATCTTCTCCAGATCTGGGAGCGGTTCTCTGGCATCCCCCGGGATGCCACAGGCTGTAGGTGGCCCACGGTTGTCGCAGATGACCCCGCGACAACCGGGGCACCGGACATTTCTAGGAATCCGGTGCCCCGGGCGTCACTCAGCGATCAACTCAGTAGACGTTGATCGGGAAGAAGTGGGTGATCCCACTCTTCGTGTTCGCGGCGTTGTCGTCACCGACCACGAAGTCACCTTCGAAGTTGGCGGCGTTGCCATCGCCAACCAGCCCAAGGCACGTGCTCCCGCCACCAGCAACGACCACCTTCAGGTTCCCGGTGTAGCCGGTCTCATTGACCGACAACGTCTGGTTGCCTTCGTCGAAGGAACCGTTCGCGTAGCCTTCAACCTCGAAGCTGCAGCCCGACGAACCCGTCGTCGCGTACACGTTTGCTCGCAGCGGAGCACCGGCGGGCCCGCTGATGTAGCCGGGGATCACATCGTTGCCGGAGCTGACAGGCGGATAGCCGTGGATCTCCCAGTCGTTGAGCGGCACGACGGTCATGTCGAGGTTGACCGGACCCTTGCAACCCTTCCACTCGGAGTGGCTGAAGCCCTCCGGAGTGTTGGCGCGGCTCACGGCCTGGATCGTCGCGATCGCGTCACCATCCAGGTCGACCGGACCACCATGCACGTTGCCTTCTGCGTGCACCTGCTTGCACCCCATGTTGATGATGTTGTTGCTGGCGTTCCTGACACTGAACTGGATCGCCATCGCCGTCGGGTCCGACGGGTTGGGGTCAGCTGCGAGGGCGTAGAACGGGTAGTCCGCATCCGCGGACGATCCCGCCACTTCAACGGTGGCAGGCGACGCGTGCGCGGCGGCTGCCAGGCCGAGGGTGGCCACGGTCGCACCAGCTGCGGCCAGGCCGATTACCTTGCTTCTCATTGGTTCCTCATTCCTACTCGACGGACGTGACGAACTTCACGCCACGCGGACATGGTGGCCCTACCACCGAGTAGCGCGTCCAGAGCAGGAGCCCCACAAATCACCGCTGGACGCAGATTGGATGCGGAATTTGTTAGGTAGGTGACAACTTTTGCGCCATGCCTGTCCTCGCACGAGGGCGCGGCGCAGACTCGCCATCGCGAAAACTTGTCACCCAGCTCACAACTTTTGCCACTTATTCGGCTCAGCGTGCACCAATCCGCTTGAAGCGATTGTGGTGCACCACCGATGGGTGTCACCGTCCAGCCATGCGTCGTCACCCGTTCTCTACATTGCTCGGCTGCGTCCTACTCGGTGTCAGCTTGCTAGGCAGTGGCACTGCCGACAGCGCGCCAGCGGATGGTCCGCGGCCCGGTTTGCCGCGGCACACTGAGGCCGGCGGCCGTTGGACCGCCGTGCCACAGGCTGGCGTCGCGGAGACGAAGAGACTCAAGCAGTGGGCGCGGGTGCCGTTGCAGGCGACAGCCGCCTATTCGATCAATCGGGAGCTACGCGAGCCTGGTGATCCTCGGTATCGGTACTTCGAGACGCGCAACAAGCTCTACCTGATCGCCGAGGCGGGCGCTGCGGACACCTATGGACAAACTGCTCCATTCACCGTGCGCACCGTCGCCTTCGGTTCTATACCTGTTGTTGCGACTTTGCGCCTGGCCCAACGTCGCACTGCCGCCGACCTGCCCGTCCCCTTCGACGTAGTGACTTACGACGAAGGGTGGCCCGAGCCGCTCAAGCCGGCTGGGTGGGTCACCGCGCACCGCTACTACGACGCACAGTTGCAGGACGAGATAGATCTCGTCATTGAGACGGTGCGTATCGACGGAGTCGATCTTAGGTTGCGCCCCGGCTGCCGCACCGCGACGCATGCCACCCTCGACCTAGTCGGCAAAGGCTGGTTTCGAGGCGACCCGAACGACCCGGTCGACGAAGACGATCCCGGCGCCTCAGGCCACTACGCAGCTGGTTCGGGCGGCGTGATAACCGGCACGATCGACATCCCGTCTTTCAGCTCATGCCGGACTCCAAGTGGCGAAGACATCTCGCCGCTCCTCTCCTCCACTGTCTCCGGCCCCGGTAACGAAGTTGTCCTCACCGTAGGCACACCCCTGTGCCCTCTGCCTCCGTTGGGCGGATACGACGCTCGCAAGCACTGCGATGCCTCGAACCTTCCAACCACCGAGCTGACCATCCCGCCTCAGCAGTTCTGATCCAACTCACACGCACCGCAACCATCAAAGGAGAGAACATGTCCACCAAACCCCTCATCCGCAGCATCGCTGCCGCGGGTGTACTGGCTCTGACTGCCGGGTTGCTCGGCGGAATCGCCCACGCGGCGCCCGACCCGGTCGACGCCGGCCAGGTTGTCTCCTGGGGTCAGACCGGTGCCGACCCGATCTCACTACCTACGGAGCTCGGCTCGACAGCGATCGCAGACGTCGCCGTCTTCGCTGATCAAGCCGTCTTCCTCACTGCCACTGGCGAAGTGATCATGCGTGAGGTGTACGACGACAACCCAGCGGACGAGGTGCCCGAAGAGCTCGCCGGAGAGAAGGTCATCTCGATCGCGGCTAGCAGTGCCTACGCGGCACTCACCGAGAGCGGCAAGCTGATCTTCTGGGGCAACGTCGCAAGCCCCAGCACAGATGTGGGATCGACTCCAGTGAACGAGCTCACCCAGATCGCCCTCGGCCAGCACCACGGGGTGGGGCTCAAAGCCGACGGCACCGTGGTGGCATGGGGAGCCAACGCCGACGGCCAGACCGACGTGCCCGGGGACCTCGACGACGTGGTCAAGGTCGTTGCCGGCGACGAGCACTCCTACGCCCTCCGCGCGGACGGCACCGTTGTGGGCTGGGGACGCAACCAGTTCCAGCAGGTCACTATGCCGGCGGCGGTCGGCGAGCCTGGCAGTGTCGTTGACATCGCCGCACGTGGCGCCGGAGGCTTGGCTCTGATGAGCGACGGCAGTTTGGTCTCCTGGGGCCAGCAGGCCACGGTCGGGTTCGGCGCGAAGTACAACCTCCCGCCGGCATCGCTGGCTGACAAGAACGTCACCAGGATTGCTGCGAGCAACACGGGGGCAAACCTGGCCATCGACGACACCGGCGCCATCACGACATGGGGTTCGACGCGGCCAGATGACGTGCCTGCGGACCTCGACGGCGGCACCATCGCCGAGGTAGCAGTCAGCTCCCAACTGGCCGTGGCAATCCAGCCCGCGGTCATGCCGATCACCAACTCCACTGTCTCCGGTACCGCGAAGCAGGGTCAGACCCTGACCGGAACACCGGCGACCTTCTCTGGCACCCCCGACGGTGTCAGCACCGAGTGGCTCGCCGACGGCACATCAGTCGCTGAGGGCACCACCCTCGTCCTCACCGCGGCTCACGTCGGCAAGAAGATCACCTTCCGCACCACCGCTAGCACCCCCGAAGGCGACGTCGTCTCCGACTCCACCCCCACTGCTGCTGTGGCTGCGCTCATCAGCGCCTCGAAGACCGCTATCAACAAGGTCAAGGTCAAGAAGAGCAAGGCGACCATCAAGCTGAAGGTCACCAGCAGCACCGGCACCCCGACCGGCAAGGTCAAGGTCGAGGTGAAGAAGGGGAAGAAGAAGGTCTTCTCCAAGAACGTCAAGCTCAAGAACGGCGGCGCAAAGGTGGTGCTCAAGAAGCTCAAGAAGGGCAAGTACAAGATCACCGCGAAGTACGCCGGCTCCAAGGCTCACAAGGCATCCAACGCGAAGGGCAAGTTCCGCGTGAAGTGATCGCGTCGTTCTGACGGTGTGGGGTAGGTGCCTTCGGCGCACCTACCCCACACCTGTCAATCCGAAGGAGACGCAGCAACACCTCCGCCATGGCGGCATCTGAGCCTCGCTGTCGTCACACAGCTGCTGGCGAAGCCAGTGTCACTCACAAGGCCAGAGGCACTGGGCAGCGTCACTGGCGGGGGAATGGGGCAGGGCGTCTTGACGCCACCGCGACGACCTGGTCGTCCTAGCTTGGCCGATCCTAGGACCCGCTGACAACCGCATCAACACAGCTCCGGCAAACGCAGCAGCCCCAACTCTTTCGCTATTCCTCTGCGCCTCGGTGTTCGCAAACCGTTTGGGATCTACCCCTAGGCGCTAAGGATCCGCCGAGCTTGATCTAGCACGATTGGCACTGTCCTGGATTCAATCTCGGGTCCGCTTCGACTCCAGCCAACGAACTCGTGAACGATCAAGTCTTCGCCAACGGCTCGACCCGCCAGCTTCCTCTCCAAGAGTCCGGCGAAGCGCGCATCGTGGGTCCCGAGCACCAGTTGCCGATCGCGCCGGAGGTGTCGCGCTAGGTCTGCGAACCCAAGGACATTTACGTCATCCATTGCTTGAAGGGGATCGTCGAGAAGGACGAATGGAAGTCCGTTCGGGCCTGCCGCCCACCCGAGGGCGAGGAACGCGGACAGGACGACGATATTCGCCTGAGCCGAGGAGAAGATCAGCATCGGGTTGACGCTGACGTTGCGATCGGCGTCGGTAACTGTTGCGGTGGCCGTTCCTCGCGAGCGGAACGACTCGACGGTGAAACTCAGATTCGTGAACGCAGGATGAGGATCCAAGCGCGCGTACACGTCGTTCATCAGCGGTTCCAATGCGGCGAACCGGCGCCGGAAGATGTCTTCGTTGGCTGACTTCGTGGCTTCGTGGAGTGTAACGCTGGCGGTTGCAGCGCGACGTGCGCGCTCGCTGGCGGATCTTGCTTGTTCGACGCGGAGCGACGCTGCCGACAGGCTTTCCTCAAGCCGAGGGATCGCGTTGGCGCGCTCAGCAACCAGACGATTGGAGGCTTGGTGCCGTGCAAACTCCTCGACTGCAGCGTCAAGCGCGGTGCATACCGGCTGCAGGTGGGTGACAAGTTCGAGGACGGATCGAAGGTCGTTCAGGGCCGTCTCATACTCGGCGGCGCTTGAGCGGCCGTTGACTCGCCTCACATTCCCCGCTGCGGCGGGTCTCACAAGTTGTGCCTTCCAGAGAGCCGCAGCTTCAGCTTGCAGCTTCTCAACGCTCGCCAGGTCCCTGGCCTTTTTGCTTGCCTGCTGCCGAGCTTCCGCCAACCTTCGACGCGCTGCAGCCAGCTTCTCGGACGCCGCGTCACGATGGTTGGTTGAGAACAGAACTGCTGTGTCCGCGTCTGCCAACGCCGCGGAGTTTGCGGCCCTTGCCTCGAGTCCGCTCCGAACTACGCGCGGGTCGACCAGGGTCTCGCAGACCGGACAGGGGACCGACTCCTCGGTATGAGACAAGAAGGGAATCGCCGATGCGCTGAGGCGGGCAAGTGCGTCACTGGTTGCCAAGACCCGGTCACGGGTTTGTTCTGCCGAAGAAGCGAGATGGCTCGCGTTTTGAAAAGCGGCCTCAGCTTCGGCCAGAAGCGATTCTGCAGCGGCAACCTCGCCTTCCGCGGCATCCAAAATCGATCCAGCCAGGCCTGAGATCTCAGCTCGAAGCTGTACCTCCAAGTTGCGGAACCTTGCAATCTCGGCGGTAAGGAGTCGTTCATTCCAACTAGCATCTGCGGCCGCCGGCACGAGAGTTCCTGGGTACTGTGCACAAAGGGCCGTCGTGAGGCTGTGCAAGTCGGACGTCTCGACTGCACGGTCCACTTGCGCGCGGGCAGTCTCTAACTGCTCAGCCAGGGAGTCTCGTTGCCTGGTTGCGCTCTCGAGGTCGGCCGTTGCGCGTTTCACGTCGTCGCGGGTCAGGTTGCGTCGGGCCTGAACAACGCGTTCGACCTGATCAAGCGCATCGAGCCCGAGGAGGCGCATCAACTGGCGGTAACGCTCGTCGGGTTTAGTCTGGAGAAGCTGGCGAAGGTCATCTTGTTGGAGGAGGCCACTCGTGTGCAGCACTTCTTCGAGCGCTAGCGGCCCTGGGGCGAGAAGGCCTTGAAGGTCTTGGTAGGCCGCGGGGCCCTCTAGACGGACCTCGTCGCGCTCTAGCTCGAGGACGGAGCTACGGCCGTCTCCCTGTCGCGTCACGCGAACGATGCCGGTGGCGGTTTCTAGGGTGGCCTCCACCGACGCTGGCCGGGTGCCCCCAAAGGCATTGGTCAGGTACAGGTCGGCTTTGCGCAATCTGTAGGTGCCGAGTCGAGGCAGATCATCGGTTAGGAGCCACTGGACAGCATCGAAGATGCTCGTCTTGCCGCTTCCGTTCGGGCCATGCAACAGGACAGCGGAGGCATCAAAGTCGAGAGTCACGGGGCGGTTGAACCCGCGGAAGTTGGAGATTGTCATCCTGAGCAACCGCGGACGCTGATATCGAGGTAGGACCTCGTAATTGTTCATCGCTCGTCGTCTTCCTTAGAGCCGTCATCAGATGATTCGTCTCGGCCGAGGCCCAACGCGAAGTCGGTAAGAACTGAAGTGATTAAGTCTTGCTCGATCCCGTCCGCGCGGAGCAGATTTTCGAGTTCCTTGAGCGGCTCACGTAGGGCGCCGTAATGCGGAGGTTCTGGAAGCGGAAGGAGTGGCCGAAGCGCTCTCGAAAGCGCGGCCTTCGTCGGTTCAACCTCGACGCGCACAAGTCGCCGAACTTGGCGGAGGTTGTTCGTAATGTTCGCGAGTGCCTCGGTCTGCTCTCGCGCGGCACCCTGCGCGCATAGCAGGACCGCGAAAGTGTCCCAACGCTTGCTTGCGGGTCCCGCCTCTGCGACGCGAGTACTGAGGAGCCGGCTTACTGACGGATGAACGTCTATTAAGCCGTCGATGGCAACTGGCGCGGCGACTGCGGCGATGTTGTCCTGATTCTCGGCTAGAAGAACGGCTTCTCCGTCGACGGTGTCATAGAAGACGCTATAGCCGCTCTCAGTCAGTACGAGTTCGGCCAGTTCGAGAAGCCCAAGGTCCGCCGTTGGAGCTTGCTGCTCACTCACGAGGCGACTCCCAAACTCGCTGCGTTGATCAGATAAACCGCTCCCGCCGATGTGCCGTCGATGATGTGATCTTTTTCGACATCTCCGATCACGTCGGAGGGCAGGCCGGACGCAAGCTGCTCGGCCTGCTCAAGGGCCTCCGCGAGCCGACTCTCGCGGGAAAGGATAAGTTCGTGCGCCCCTAGACCTCCCACGTGGCCGGCGGAGAGCGCCAGTATTCGCGCGTCTGCTCCGATCGTGCCTTCAGTTCGGGCGATCTGCACTCTTCTTTCGATCTCACGGGCCGCTCGTGCACCTGCCTTCGGCTCCGCTGCGAAGAGCACTGCAATATGAACTAGGTCTCCGGCTTGCGACTCCACGGTGATCCAGCAAGGCCGGAGGCAGTGAACCGACCAATCCGCTCCGAGCAACGAGGAAAGCGCCACCAGCCCTGTCGTGGCCGACGGGGTAGAAGCTACTGATTGTCCGAAGCGCAGTCTCCACGACGAGTGCCGAAGCCACAGCATGACTGGCACTGCTGGCTTGGAATCGAATGCCGCGAGTAGCTTGTCCATCCCCACTCGTTGGCCATGCATCGGGGCTAAATCAGCAACGAGATCTTGGAGCTCCGAACGAAAGCGGACGAGGTAGGCACGCAGCAGCGCATCGCAGAACTCCTCCGCGGAGAGTGCGACGCGTTGCCCAAGCGGGAGGTCTGGCAGCAGCTGCCGCCAGTCGAGGTTGGGGTCGTCATCCCACTCCCCGAGGCCCGGTCCCACGAGCAAGAGGTGCTCAACTCCGGTCGCGGCCAGGACTGTGGCGATTGACGTCCGCACGTAATCCGCGACGCTTCCGATGCCGATGAACGCCACAGTGTCGTGAGCGAGTTTCGCGGCTACAGAAGCACTGGCCCAGAGATCTACGTTGTCGAGTTCTTCAGTCGTGAATAGCATCGTCGGCGGCAACGTCACGCAACCGTGGGCCTTGATGAGTGGGCCTGAAGGGCCATTGAGGAGCTCAGACGCCGTACGCGCAACGGGCGGATGTTCATGCCGCGAGGCTCGTTCGATGCAATCGTCATAGTTCGTCTCGAAGATGGTTGCTGCGCCCTCACAAAGTAGTACTGCCAATACCTCGTGGGCGTAGTTGTACGGTGCGCCGACGAAATCTGCGACCGAAAGCGCTGTTTCGCGCAACAGCGCTCCGCCCATCTCATGCGCTGCAATGTGATCCGCGACGGCGAGCAGGTCCCAACGATCGACACCCTCGAAGGACATGACGCCCGACAAGCGCGTGACAATCAAGTCGGCGAGGGCGGCGGCACCCGGAAGGTCTGTCGGAGACGCTTGCGAGATTCCGGCGCCAGCATAAATTGTCAGCCTCCCGTCGTGCGCTCGCGCGGCGAGATGCGCGGCGACGGTGCCTGGCGGGGAACCGAGAGCTTGGGGTTGGTACAACACGATTGGAGCCTACGGAGTTTGTACCGCGGCCGCCGATGAACCGCCCAACACGTGTTGGCTGCCGCGCGCTAATTTCCTTCGGCCTGCCGCGTCAGGTCGCGCGCCGATGGTACTGCGTGATCAGCATCGGTGGCCGGTGACAGTTGCGTTCGGTGACCCGTTCCTCGGTGCGCTTGCCGTATGCATCCTCATGAGCGAATCCGATCTGCGTCTATCTGGGCGGTAGGACGCGCGCCGGTCCCACCTCGGCTAACCGCTCGAAGTCCCAGCGCCAACAAGCGATCGCCGGAACTCAAGCACCGACGGACGGCGGATCTTGTCACCTGGGTGACAAGATCCGGCGCAATCTTCTCCTCCCAGGCTGTTGGTTGCGCCGTTCTCCTTCCCTGCTGGGCCGCGCGTGTCCATGCTCGGTCGTGACTGGACCAGGAGGGCTGAGGTGGGACGACGCGGTGCACGCGAGGTGTGGGTGTTGGCGTTGGTCGCCGTCATCGCGCTGCTGGGTGCCGCACTGCTCAATGTTGCTCCGGTCAGTAGCCCAACTGCGTCCGGCGTGGCGGCCGAGCCTGACGACCATACCTACCGTGTCGTCGGCGACGGAGATCCTCTGACCCGACGGCCCGCCTTGCGTTCCCCCCGCGACGAGCTCAGTGCCGAGGAGAGCAGCTACGCACTCCACCTCGCCCTCGCCGACGGCGTCGTACCCGGCTCTGCGACGAACGTCGTGGGCGAGTCCGGTGCCGAGGTGCTGCAGATCGAGGTCCCGTCCGAGCTCAGCGGAGATCATCGGGTCGCGGTCGTGGACCTTCACGACTACACCGATGACGTCGGCTATCAGCTGACCGTCGACCTCAGCACCGGTCGCGTGCGCGCCGAACGATCACCACTCCTGCAAGGCCGGATCTCGGCCGCTGAGGCCGAGGCTGCACTGCACCTCGCCATCGACCACACCCCCACCTTGACCTTTGCTCGGCAGTTCGAGACTGCCCAAGGCGTACCGCTCCTCTCCCCCGACCAGGTCACCTCGGTGGCCGGCGTCTACCGGCACGACGGCAGCCAGGCCGCAACCACCGAATGCGGACGGCATCGGTGCGTCCAGCTGATGATCCAGGGCCCGTCGGGCGTCTACCTCGCGGCGTGGGACTTCGTTGTCGACCTCACCGCCAGGCAAGTCATCACCTTCGGAGCGAGCCACCACGTTCATCCCCACGACGAGGCCACATCGTGAAGCCGCTCGGACTCCTCGCCCTGGTTCTCGTGGCAAGCACAACCGCGACGACTTCGGTCGCACTCGCCACTCCCCCTGCCACAACCGCGACGGGCCGAACAGTGCAAGCCGCACCGACCGACTTGGACTGCTCCGCGGACCTCGTGGAGCGTGACCTCGCCAACGGCGCCTCGTGGCGGATGTGCGCGCGTATCCATCCGATGAAGGGATTGGTCCTCGAGCAGATCGAGTTCAAGCCACCGACTGACCGCGAGTACGCCGGCTACAAGCGGGTGCTGGACCAGCTCTGGCTCGCGCAACTCAACGTGCCCTACGACAACGGCCTGGTGCAGTACGACGACATCACCTCGTTCGGGTTCGGGGGCGACCACCTGATCCCCCAGACGGATGTCACGTGTCCGGGCAACGCACTGGAGGTAGCGCAGACCAAGTTGTTGGAGGGCATCTTGGTCACCCGCGCCGTTCCAGGGATCTGCGTGCAAGAGGTGCCGACCGGGCTCGCCACCCACTCCCTGGAGGCGATCGGCACCAAGGAGTTCCGCATCGCGGAGCAGGGTTCGGCTCTCGAGGTCAGCTCCCTCGCGAAGATCTCGTGGTACGAGTACCAGCAGAAGATCACCTTCGACGATCACGGCGAGATCGACGTAGCGCTCGGCGCCACGGGCGATGTCGCGCCCGGAGGCGTCGGCGGCGCCATGTTCGGCACCGACCCCGCCTATGGATGGCAACTGGGTGGCCAGCGCACTGAGCAGGGCGAGCCGACCCATGCCGCCTCGCACTGGCACAACGCGATCTGGCGCGTCGATTTCGGTATCGACCGGGGCGAACGGCAGTACGTCGAGCAGTGGGACTACGACAACGTCGCCGAGCCCGGTGCCGTCCCCAAGCTCACCGGCACAAGCCTCCGCAAACAGCGGGCTTTCCACGCCGTGCCCGGCAAGACGATGGAACACGACACCTGGTTCCGGGTGCTCAACCCGGACTCGCTCAACGCCGATGGGCACCCCCGCTCGTACGAGATCGTCAACCGCAATCTCCCGCACCGGGAGATCGACGTCTTCGCCCCCCTCATGAGCTTCACCAACGTGCATCCCTGCCAGGAGTACGCATCGATGAACCTGCACGCCGGATGTCCCGGCGAGTCGGTGCTCGACTACGTCACGGACGCGGAAGGGGAACTCGACGACCCGGTCGCATGGGTCAACGTCGGCTTCCACCACATCGACCGCGACGAGGACCAGAGCCCGATGCACATGCACTGGCAGCGTTTCCAGCTCGTCCCTCGTGACTTCTTCGCGCAGAAGCCCACCATCGCTGATGACCGAGCATGCATCAACGGGGCGGGCTGGATCGACTCACTGGACTCCCCCTGCGTCGCGACCAACCTCGCGGCCCCCACCGTCACCGCCGTCGGCGACGAGGTCAGTGTGGGCACGACGCTGCACGCCACACCCGGGCGCTGGAACGAGCGACGTACCAGCTGGGAGTACAGCTATCTCTGGCTACGCGACGGCCAGCCCATCATCGGCGGGGACGACGCTCACCCACTCGGCCGGGACTACGTCGTGACCGCAGCAGACCAAGGCGCCCGACTCAGCGTCCGAGTCACTGCCTCGCATCCGGGCTTCCCGTCCGGACACGCAGACTCCGACCCGCTGCAGGTACCCCCTTCGAACCTCTGGCCCACCGGCTCCCCCACGCGTACGGCGATCAAGAAGGTCAAGGTCCAAGAGAGCCGGAATGGCAAGGCGAGCGGCAGGGCAAGGCTGCGGATCAGCGTCACTGCCGAGAACGCCACACCGACCGGCAACGTCACGATCCGCGTCAAGCAGGGCAAGCGTGTGGTCTTCAAGTCCGTCCAACGCCTCCGTCGAGGCACCACGGCAACCACTGTCAGGCGCCTGCACGCGGGCCGCTACACGATCGTCGCCCGCTATCCAGGCGACGCGGCGGCGAGGAAGTCGAAGGCCAAGACGGCACTGCGCGTGCGCTGAACTTCGCGCCCGAGCGCGAATGCACCACCCCCAACAGAGAGGAGATTCAGAGATGCCGAACTACTGCGTCAACAAGGACGCGCAGCCTAACGGCGACCACGAAGTCCACGATGTGACGGCGCGCCAGCCATGTCTGCCCGCGGCCACCAACCGTCAAGACCTTGGCTACCACTCATCGTGTTCCGGTGCGGTCCAAGCCGCACGGCGGTACTTCATCCAGGTCGATGGGTGCGCGATCTGCGCCCCCGATTGCCACACTCGATAGGCACGAGGCGTTCGGGACCGATGTCCGGATCCCGCGGTTCCTAGGGGTCCGGGCATCATCCCGCGCGGTAAATTTGTCACCTACGTGACAAGTTTCCGGTCTTTCTCGTGAAAGTCGGCCTCCGAGGCAGCAATCGCACCCCCGTGGCTGGCGGCACAGTCATGCTAGAACGCGCACATCCGGAAAGGGGGAAGCGAGCGAGGAACCAGCGGGGAACACCTCGCGGTGAGCACGCGGCGTGTCCGATCTCCCGATGGTCGGCGTAGCCACCAGAGCAGGGGAGCTCGCGCGGCCGCCAAGAAAAGTTGTGTCGCAGATGACAAATTCCGCTACTAATCCGTCTCGGCTCTCCTGAACTCGTTGCGGCTGTCGGGGCCTGCTGAGTGAATGAGCAGCGACAGACCTTTGACGCCGGGCACGGGAAGCGGTAGTGATGTGGATCACCATGACCGGACGAGGGGAGGGGGTCGGCATGTGGGCCGATCGCGCACGATGCGGTGGCGGGACCTGATGAGCGAGCTTGCCGAGCCCTCAGCACAGCCTGCCCACCTCGCAGAGATGGTGGCCGACGCTCGCGACGCCGTGCCGTCGCTGGTGGCGCAGATCGTCACGGATATCCGGGTCGAGGTGCCGGCGTACGCGGGCCGGGAGCACGGCGAGCGTCAACGGGTGATCGCCATGGCCGTGACCGCGGCGGCTCACCAGTTCCTCGACACCCTGCTCGGCCCCACCAAGCACGACCCGAACGTCTTCCGCCTCTTCCGCGACATGGGCTACGGGGAGGCACAGGACGGCAACACCCTGGAGCCGATGCGTCGCGCACTGCGCATCGCGACCCGTCACTCCTGGCGTCTCATCCACCGTGTCGTCACCGCACACGCGCTCGACACCGCCTTCCTCGGTCGGCTCGGTGACGCCCTCTTCGCCTACCTCGATCTCCTCGACCAGGAGGTCGCCCGGGGCCACGTCACCGGCCTCACCACAGCCGAACGGGCGGACGAACCGTCGCGCGACCGCCTCCTCGCCGTGCTGTTGGACGACTCCCCCGAGTCCGACGCGCGCACCACCGAGATCGCAGCCGAGGCAGCGCACGCGGAGTGGCCGCTGCCTGATCAGGTGGTGGTGATGCGCGTCAGCTACCACGGCCACTTCCCCACCGTGCCCCTCGAAGACAGCGTGCTCGTCGACCAGCGTCTCAACCCCGCAGTGCTGGTCGTGTCCCCCAGCGAGGCGTCGGCGGTCGCCGAGCGGGTGAGCCGCGGCGGCCCCGGGGTCCGCGTCGCCGTCAGCTGGCCCGTCGCGCCCACCGGAGCGGCCGCCGCCGACCGATGGGCGCGCCGCACCCTGGATCTTGTTGCGGCCGGCGTGATCGAACCGCAGCTCGTCGTCCGCTGCGTCGAGCACATGACCCAGCTCTGGCTGCACTCCGAGCCCCTGCTGCGCCGCAGCCTCGTGCTGCAGCTCCTTCCGCCCCTGCTCAACGAGACGAACAACTCCCGGGAGATCCTCGCCGAGACGATGTTGGCGTGGCTCGAGTCGCGAGACAGCGCTCCGGCGATCGCCGCTCGACTCAACGTGCACCCGCAGACAGTGCGCTACCGCTGGAAGCGCATCAACGAGCTGTTCGGCGACCTGCTGCACGACCCGGAGTTCGTGATCACCGTGACCATGCTGCTCAAGGCGACTGTCCCGATGTGGAAGGCGGGCGACACCAGCGACGTCGACCGCTATCTCGCCAGCAACCGAGCCTCATGACCATCCTCCTGCTCCTGCTCGTCCTCACCACCTGCCTGATGATCGGCGGGCTGCTGCTGCGCCGGGCGGAGCCGACGCCGGCGCTGCCACCGCCCTGGTGGCTTCTCGCGCTCGCCTGCCTCACCGCGGCAGGCGCCGCGCTCGAAGCACGGTCCGGCCCCTCCTCGGCCCTCTCCCAGGCAGCCTTGACGATCGTCGCCGCCTCGCCTGCCTGCGTCGTCGCGGCGCGGCCACTGACCGCGCGATGGACAAGGGTGCGGGCGCGGCGGGCAGGCATCGGCCTCCCACCCTTCTACGTCGTCCGCGACGAGGCCACTCTCGCTCGAATCGTGCTCGACAAGCATCGGACCGTCACCACCGGCGAGATGCAGATCAGCTCGGTCGATCCCCTCGATCCGGAGCACCGCACCAACCTGCTCTTCTTCGCCGGGGCACTCTCACGGCGCAGCACGGCGCCCTTCGCGGTCGCCCTCGCCCGTCGGGCCGGCGGAGGGCGTGTCAGCGACTACCGCGAGTCCGACCCGAACACCCTCTCCGGCTCCGTCGACCGACATCCCGTGCGGCTCGGCCCTCCCGCAACCGTCGGCATGACCAGCTCGACCGGACGCGGCCTGACGGTCGGCGTCGAGGTCGACCAGCGCACCCTCGGCACCATCACCTTGGAAGACACCGTGCGGCCTCACGCGCGTGAGGACGTACGCCGGATCGAAGAGCTCGCTCCCCTCGTGCTGCTCTCCGACGACACACCCGGCAACACCTCCGCCCTGGGCACTCTCGTCGGAGTCGACGAGCTCGTCGCCGAGGCAGACGCCGTAGCCCGACTGGAGCAGGTGCAGAAAGCCCACGCCGACGGAGGCCGCGTGGCCATGATCGCACCGCGACAACCCCACAACGAGGATGCCCTGCACGCGGCCGACATCGCGGTCACCGATGCGGCAACGCCAGCAGCACCCGGAGTGATCACACTCGATGAGTTCGACCTGGCCACCGCCGACGATGCACTCCGTCGTGTGCTGGCCGGCCCCAAACGGATACACCAGGTCGAGGGCGTCGCCCTGGCGCTCTCCTGCGCAGGAGCGCTCGCGGGCGCCGTCGCACCGTTGGGCGCCTATGGAGCCGGCGCCAGCGCACTCGGCGCGTCGGCGATCGTCGCCGTCGCCGCCTGGCTCAACTCGCGTCCTCCACGCGCATTGCCAGACCGCTCCGCCTGAGCGCCTCCGCCACCGGGGCATCGCTCCGGACCGAGCACTCCAGCCAGTCCGGGTCGGCGACGACCAGGGCCTCGGAGCCCGCCTCCAGTTGGGGTTGCTCCCCCTCGACGCTCGACGCCGAGTCCGCGTGACCGGAGCGCCGCCTGCGCGCGGCCACGATCGCCAACGTTGGCGCCATCATCGCGCAGGCCACGCCGCCCACAGCGACGAGCAGGCTTCCTTCAGCCATCGCAACCTCCTTCGCTCGCTCTCGATTAGTAGCACCGACCACAGCTCCGGCGCCGCCCCCTGGAGCGAACTCGTGAGAACCAACTGCAGAAGTTGTCACCTACGTGACAAGTTCTTCGCTCGTTCATCGGATAACCCACCTGGAGGATTGCGTTCGGACACCGATCGGTGGCTCACTGGGGAGGTGAGAGAACGACGTCGAGCATCCCGGGCAGTCACCGGCACCCCAGCCGGCCGGACCAGACTTCGGCGTGCGTTCGCTCTCGGCCTGGTCATCCCCCTGGCGGCACTCGCCGAGTCCACGCCGCTGCAGCTGGGCTCCCCTGTCCTTCAGCCGCCCGTCGCGCGCGCCGCGACCCCGGATCCCGTCCCCGTGGCGCCGACCGATGTGGCAAGCACAGCCCGCACGGCACCGGCTGCCTTCCGCTCCGCCGTACCGAGCAGCGACCTGCCTGCCACCGCCCTGGCCGCCTACCAGCGGGCGGAGAGCGTCATCAACGCCTCCTCCCCCGGCTGCGCACTCTCCTGGCAGTTCCTGGCGGCGATCGCACAGGTCGAGACCGACCACGGCCGGCGTACCCCACCGGCCGCCGACGCGGGGCCCGACACCGACGCAGGCATGTACGACGGCACGCCAGAGCGCGACCTTCTCTCCGGCCCGTTCCAGATCGCCCCGGTCACCTGGGCGGCGGTGGCCGTCGATGCGGACGGCGACGGGACCCGCGATCTGCACGATCTCGACGATGCCGCCCTCGGCCTGGCCGTGTTGCTCTGCAGCACCGGTGAGGATCTCTCCACCGATCCTGGCCGCCGGGCCGCCCTCCAGGGGCACAACCGGGACCGCGACTACGCCGACCTCGTACTGGAGCTGACCGCCGCCTACGCGATGCCAGGCCGACTCTCCGCCGGACTCACCGCGACCAGCCTCGTCGCTCCGCGTCCGGTGGCCCCGGCAGCCGCCCGCACCGAGCGACGAGCCGGCGGAGGCAGCTCGTTCACGCCACCCCGCCCCAGCGGCGGCCACGGACGAGCACCGGAGACGGCGGGTTCGGAGGAGCTCCCGACGGAGCCGGCCCTCCCGGAGACGCCGACGACGCCCGAGGAGCCGAGCACGCCTCAGCCCGAGCCCACTGAGCCCTCTGAGCCGACGACCCCGTGCCTACCGCCCGCCGACGAGACGACTCCACCAGACGAGGCGCCGACGACGAACGCCCCGGCCCCCGACGACACGTCGACCGCCGAGAGCGAGCCGGAGGAGACGCCCGACGAGGACGCGTGCGCCGTACCGGAGGAGGTCAGCCCAGTCCCGGCAGACCGTCCGGAAGGGACGGAAGCTCCGGCAGCAGATCCTTCAGGTACCCGGAGCCGCATGACTTCGTGACCCACCAGGTGAGGGAGCGCAGGTCTGAGCGCTCCGCTCCGCCCAGATCGCGGTAGACACGCCACGACCCGCGGACCGAGCCCAGGTCGGGTGCATGGTCGAGGAAGACCTGTAGCCCTTGCTTGGCGTCGCCGTCGAGGTCATGGGGGAGGCCACGCTGGAGGAGTTCCAGCGTGGCCGCCGACCGCTGGGCGCGGTCGCCCGAGGCGATGTCGCGGATCAACTCGCAGAACTCCGCCGTGGTCACGGTCGTCGGCGTCGGCGTCGGCGTGGGAGTCGGCTCCGTCGCCTCACTGCTCACGGGCGTGGATGGTTCCCTCGTCGGCTTACTGCTGCTCTCGTCATCACTGCCGCAACCCGCGAGTGCCAAGGAGAGCGCCAGCGCCACACCCACTCGTACCCACCGACCCCGTCGCATGCAGCGAGCCTAGGCCGAGCGTCCGTTCCTCACGAGAGTCGCTCCATCATCAGCGAGGCGACGTAATGCTCATCGCCCACTCCGGGGCTCGACCCCACCTGTCGCAGATCGACCTCACCACCCGCTGGCAGCGCATAGACGCCTGAGTGGTCGAGACCGACCCCCTCGAGCAGCACACGCAAGGTCAAGATCAGCGCGATGTTGACGTTCAGCGTCGGACGGTAGCGACGACTCGCCTCTTCGACCTGGCCCGCAACACCGAGGACCATCGACGGCCCTTGACTCTGCGAGACCGACATGGTCGACACCTTGATCGGCTGGAACTGCACCGAGTACGTGACCCGATACAGGCCGGCGTCGGCCACGGTGACGACCCCGTTGTTGAGCTCGAACGCCTGCGGCGTCCCGACCTCGTCCTGCCACGGTACGACGCCATCACCCGTGCCCTCAGCCGTGGCGAAGAACCAGGCGCTCGGGCCCGGCGCGCCCGCAGGCCCGGGAGGCCCCGCCGGTCCGGGCGGGCCTGCGTCCCCGGTCGCTCCCTTCGGTCCGGGCTCCCCGGAAGGTCCAGCGATCCCAGCCGGACCGTCGGGGCCCTGCGGCCCTTCCGCGCCCGCCGTGCCTTGCGGGCCCTGTGGCCCGATCACACCAGGTGCGCCTGCTGGTCCGGCGAGACCCCGCTCCCCCGGAAGGCCGATCGCCCCACGAGCCCCGTCCGGCCCGGCTGCACCGGGTGCCCCCGGGGCGCCCGCCGGACCGGCAGCGCCCTGCTCGCCACTGACACCGGGCGTGCCGGCCAGACCTTCAGCCCCGGCCGGACCTTCCGCCCCAGCGGGCCCGGGCTCTCCCGCCACTCCGCGCGGCGCGGCCGACGCTCCGGTCGGCTCCAGAGCGGCGTCCTGCGCGACCAAGGCGCCCACACCACCGCCGACCAGTCCCGCCAACAACACCAGACCGGCAATCGCAACGATCGCCGTCCTCTTCAAGGCAGCCTGCACTGCACCCCTCCCAGAGTCCCGCAGGGTGGGCAACCTCCCGAAGCCCACGCAAAACGCACATCCTTCCGACTTCAGTCAGCCAGCCGCAACAATTTCCTTGGGCTTTCCAAGTGACTTGTGCCACAGGAGCGGGTGTCGTGCCAGGACCTCCACAGGCCGGTACAACATTGCGCCGAAATGACACTGCGCGGTAGGCCCAAGGTCGGGCCTACCGCGCAGCGGGTGAAGCAGTGCTTCAGGGGCGGATCAGAAGTCCATACCGCCCATGCCGCCCATGTCGCCACCCGGCATGGCCGGGGCCTTCTCGGGCTTGTCGGCGACAACGGCCTCGGTGGTGAGGAACAGGGCCGCGATCGAGGCTGCGTTCTGCAGCGCCGAGCGGGTCACCTTGGCCGGGTCGATGATGCCGGAGCCGATCATGTCGACGTACTCGCCAGTGGCAGCGTTGAGGCCGTGGCCGGCCTCGAGGTTGCGCACCTTCTCCGCCACGACGCCGCCCTCGAGGCCGGCGTTGATGGCGATCTGCTTGAGCGGGGCCTCGGTGGCGAGGCGAACGATCGCCGCGCCGGTGGCCTCGTCACCCTCGAGCTCGAGCTTGTCGAAGGCGGTCGCGGCGGCCTGGACCAGCGCCACGCCACCACCGGCGACGATGCCCTCCTCGACGGCAGCCTTCGCGTTGCGGACGGCGTCCTCGATGCGGTGCTTGCGCTCCTTGAGCTCCACCTCGGTGGCCGCGCCGACCTTGATGACGGCCACGCCGCCGGCCAGCTTGGCGAGGCGCTCCTGCAGCTTCTCGCGGTCGTAGTCGGAGTCCGACTTCTCGATCTCGGCGCGGATCTGGTTGACCCGGCCCTCGATCTGGGCCTGGTCGCCGGCACCCTCGACGATGGTGGTCTCGTCCTTGGTGATGACGACCTTGCGGGCCTGGCCGAGCAGCTCGAGACCAGCGGTCTCCAGCTTGAGGCCGACCTCCTCGGAGATGACCTGGCCACCGGTCAGGATCGCGATGTCCTGCAGCATGGCCTTGCGGCGGTCACCGAAGCCCGGAGCCTTGACGGCGGCGGACTTGAAGGTGCCCTTGATCTTGTTGACCACGAGGGTCGAGAGGGCCTCGCCGTCGACGTCCTCGGAGAGGATCAGCAGCGGCTTGCCGGACTGCATGACCTTCTCCAGCAGCGGCAGGATGTCCTTGACGCTGGAGATCTTCGAGTTGGCGATCAGGATGTAGGGGTCCTCCAGGACCGCTTCCATCCGCTCCAGGTCGGTGGCGAAGTAGGCCGAGATGTAGCCCTTGTCGAAGCGCATGCCCTCGGTCAGCTCGAGGTCGAGCCCGAAGGTGTTGGACTCCTCGACGGTGATGACGCCTTCCTTGCCGACCTTGTCCATCGCCTCGGCGATGATCTCGCCGACCGTGGTGTCAGCAGCGGAGATGCTCGCGGTGGACGCGATCTGCTCCTTGGTCTCGACGTCCTTCGCCATGCCGAGCAGCTGCTCGGAGACGGCGGAGACGGCGGCCTCGATGCCGCGCTTGAGACCCATCGGGTTGGCACCGGCGGCGACGTTGCGCAGGCCCTCGCGGACCATCGCCTGGGCCAGGACGGTGGCGGTGGTGGTGCCGTCACCGGCGACGTCGTCGGTCTTCTTGGCGACCTCCTTGACGAGCTCCGCACCGATCTTCTCGTACGGGTCCTCGAGCTCGATCTCCTTGGCGATCGACACACCGTCGTTGGTGATCGTGGGGGCGCCCCACTTCTTCTCCAGGACGACGTTGCGGCCCTTGGGGCCGAGGGTCACCTTGACCGCGTCGGCGAGGGTGTTCATACCCCGCTCAAGCCCGCGGCGGGCCTCTTCATTGAAAGCAATCAGCTTTGCCATGACTCCTGCGATTCCTCACGCTTCAGAGTTCGTGGACGGCCCGGCTCGCTGCCCGCGACGGCCGATCTGGCTGACTCGGCGGACCCTTTCCCGCCGACGCTTCAGACCTCAACTCGCCGGTCCGCATGTGTTGTCACTCTCCTATCGAGAGTGCCAGCCTCATGTTTAGCACTCGCCTGGTGAGAGTGCAAGAAAACCCCCTCTCGTCACCCGTGCCGACGCAGGATCCGCGCGACCTCCGCCTGCCCCTTCTGTCGGGCATGCTGCAGCGCGGTGACGCCCTCACGGTCGGCGAGGGCGGGATCGGCTCCCGCCTCCAGCAGGGTCCGGACGATGCGCTGGTGCGCCGGGCCGCCGTCACCCAGGATGACCGCCTCGAGAAGAGCGGTCCACCCGAGGTCGTTGACGTGGTCCAGGTCCATGGCCGTGGTCGTCATCAGCTGCACGTAGTCGGCATGCCCGCGCTCGGCTGCCGGGATCACCGAGATCCCGCCGTACCGATTGCGGACGGTGAGGTCAGGCTGGAACCGCAGGAGCAGCTGGGCCATCGGCACCGAGCCCGTCACCCCGGTCACCAGCCAGGGCGTGTCCGAGCGCTCGTCGAGCGCATCCGGATCGGCGCCCAGGGCGACAAGAAGGCGTGCGGTGACGTCGTGATCGCCGGCCACCGCAAGCAGCAACGGCGTACGGCGGGCCGCATCGCGCGCCTCCAGGTCGGCTCCCGCACGCAGCGCCAGGGCGGCGCGGTCCGGGTCGCCCGCTTCGGCGGCCGCGAGCAGCGCAGCGTCGGGGTCGGCAGGCGCCGGCTCGCCAGCGATCGTCAGGATCTTCGCAACGCGGTCCTGCCCCCGGGCACGCGCCATCTGCAGCGGCGTCTGCCCGTTCCGCTCGGCCGGTCTCGCGATGTCGGCACCGCGGGCGACGAGAGCCCGGACGGTGGCCTGGTAGGTCGGGGTCCCCGCGCCCAGGGTGATCGACTCGTGGAGCGCGGTCCACCCGAGATTGTTGACATGGTCGACCGGCGTCTCGGTCTGGAGCAGGCGGCCCACGACGAGGTCGTGGCCGCGCTCGGCGGCCCTGATCAGGCCGGTGCCGTCGAACGAGTCGTGCACGTCGACGTCGGCGCCGTTGCGAAGAGTGAGCCGGACCAGCTCCAGATAGCCTTCGCTGGCCGCGACCAGGTGCGCACTCTGCAGCGTGTCGTCGCGCCAGTCGACGTCGGCGCCGGCCTCGATCAGCCGGCGCGCCCGAGGTACGTCGTCGGCCCAGGCGGCGTCCAACAGCCGGCGGTCGAGCTCGGCCTGGCTCAGTTCGGACAAGGGGTTCTCCACTTCCTTCTGCTTGGTCGTGACGGATTCCGGGCTCTCCGAGGGCGCCGCGCTGGGCACCACGGTCGGCGGCGCGTCGGATCGGTCTGCCGGAGAGCCGCCCGCGCACCCGGCCAGCGTCACGAGGACGCCGGCCAGGGCGAGGGCGGTCGCGGTGCGCACACCGGTCATGGTGTCAGCGCTGCCAGCGCCGGACGACGACCTCGTAGGGCGGCGTCGCGGTCTGCTCGTCGAACTTCGAGTCGACCAGCAGCAGTCGGCCCTGCGCCATCTTGGCCGTGGTGAACACCCGGTCTGCATCGCTCGGGCGCTCGGAGACCACCGTGGCGCGACCGCTGTGCTTGTTCAGCTGGAAGGTGGTGAGCACCTTGTCGAAGTTGCGGACGACGAGGAGCTTGTTGCCACGCCGCACCAGGCCGTCGGCGTTGTCGACGCTGGTGCCACCGAGCCGGATCCGCTTCACGGAGCGGTCAGCGAGCTTGAAGCGCCACAGCTTGCCTACGTTGCCCTGCGCCACGATCAGGCTGCGCTGGTCCTGGCTGACCACGATGCCGCCGAGGTTGAAGCCCTCGGTCGTCGCGATCGTGTCACTGGCGTCGGCCCAGGTGCGGACCTTCCAGTCGCCCGACCTGTTCTTCGCGACGCGGAAGATCTGGGCAGCGTTGGAGTTGGTGAAGTAGGCCGCGCCGTCCGGACCGACCACCACGTCGTTGAGGAACGAGTTCTCCACGCCGGTCTTCATGGCGGCAAGCAGCTTGCCGCGCTTGTTGTAGACCCACAGGTCGGGGTTGTCGTTGCCGATGCCGTTCGGGCCGCCGGCGACGTAGACACGGCCCTTGGCGTCGGTCGTGATGCCGCGCGCGGTGGTGCGCCCGTCTGCCCCCGCGGGCTTCCACTCGCGAGCCGACGTGCCGCCCACCTTGCCGCGGTGGATCTCGCCGCCGGTCACCTCGGTGACGTAGTAGCGCTTCTCGTTGGGGTTCACTCCGATGCCCTCGAACTTGGAGCCCTCGGGGTCGCCGGGCAGCTGGTAGCTGACCGGCTGGCTGACCCGCTTCGCAGCAGGGGCGGCCTGCGTCGGCGTGAGAGCAAGGGCCGAAAGCGTCAGCGCCCCGGCGAGGGTGGTGACGGCCAGACGGGCGGTGGTGCGAGTGCTCACGAGGTTCCTCCTCAGCGTGCGGCTCGGACGTTCCGAACCGGCGATGCCACTACCTTCGCCAGGTAGAGGCCCCGCGCACGACGGGCAACCGGCCACCTCTGGATAGCCAAACGGATGACGCGTCGCGCGGCCGCCCGGCACTACGCTCGGTGACCGTGACCGCCGATCGTCTGCTGCCCCGGGCCGCCTCGCTCGAGCTGTGGCTGCACGTCTCGGTGCTCGCCCTGCTCCTCGCCTCGACCGTGCGCTACCTGACCGCGCACGGCCTGGGTGACCTGGGTGCGCCCATCCTGCTGACCGCGGCCGCGTTCCTGGTGGTCTGGTTCGCCCGCCTCCCGGGCCGCTGGACGCCGGCACGGGCGATCCTGGTGGTCGTCCTCTTCATCGCGTTGGCCCTCCTCGCCCCCTCCTTCTCCTGGCTGGCCGCTCCGGTCGCCTTCCTGGTGATGAGGGATCTCAGTCTGGGCTGGGCGACGGGTTCGCTCACGCTCATGGTCGTCGCCGTCTCCGCCAGCTGGACGCGGGTGCGCGGCGATCTCGACCCCACGGTCCTGGTCGGGCCGTTGTGCCTGACGGTGCTCACCGTCGTCTGCTACCGCACCCTGGCTGCCGAGGCGCGGGCTCGCCAGATGCTCCTGGACGAGCTGCGCGACGCCCAGGCCGATCTCGTCGCCGTCGAGCGCCGGGCCGGCGCACTCGCCGAGCGGGCTCGGCTCTCCCGCGACCTGCACGACTCGGTCGCCCAACACCTGACCAGCATCAACCTCCTCTTGCAGGCCGCCGAGCAGGACTGGGTGCCCCGCCCCGCGTCAGCGCGCGCCCACGTCGCGCAGGCGGCGGTCTCGAGCCGGGACTCGCTGGCCGACGTACGGCGGGTGGTCAGCGACCTGGCACCCGACGGGGTGGAGCCGAGCGCACACCTCCGTCGCCTCCTCGACGAGGTCGTCGCCGCGCAGCCGGGGCTCCGTGTCGATCTCGCCGAGCACGGCACCGCGCCCCGCGCCGTACCTACCGAGGTGGCGCAGGCGCTGGTGCACACCGTGCGGGGAGCGCTCGCCAACGTGCGCGACCACGCCGCCACGGACCGCGCCTTCGTGACGCTCACCTGGGACGATGGCCAGGTGCTCCTCGACGTCGGCGACCACGGCCGCGGCTTCGACCCGCGAGCCCGCCCCGAGCGGCGTCTGGTGCCACGCCGTGGACACGGGATCCACGGCATGCAGGAGCGGATCACCCGTCTCGGCGGCCACTTCACCGTGGAGTCGGCCCCCGGCGACGGCACCGCCGTCGCCGTCTCCCTTCCCTTGCCCCAGGAGATCGCGTGACCACCGACCGGATCGTTCGCATCGTCCTCGTCGACGACCATCCCGTCGTGCGTGCCGGCGTACGCGCGCTCCTGGAGGGGCAGCCCGACCTGACAGTGGTCGGAGAGGCCGTCGACCTCCCCTCCGCGCTCGCGACGATCGGCGCCACGCATCCCGACGTGGTGCTGATGGATCTCAACCTGGCCGGTCGTGAGGGCGGCGCTGAGGTGACCCGCCAGGTCCGTGCCCTCCCCGAGCCGCCGGCCGTGCTGGTGCTCACCACCTACGACACGGAGGCCGATGTCCTGGCCTCCATCGACGCCGGCGCGGGCGGCTACCTGCTCAAGGACGCGCCGCCCGAGGATCTCTTCCGGGCGGTACGCGGGATCGCCGCCGGCGAGACGGTGCTGGCGCCGTCGGTCGCCGCCACCCTGGTACGACGCTCCACCCGTCCCGCCGACGCGCTCACCGAGCGCGAGGTGGAGGTCCTCCGGCTGTTGGCGGCCGGGCTGGCCAACAAGCAGCTGGCGCGCGAGCTCCTCGTGAGCGAGGCGACGGTCAAGAGCCACCTCGCCCACATCTATACGAAGCTGGGCGTCGACTCCCGGGCCGGGGCGGTCGCGAAGGCGATCGAGCAGCGCATCATCCGGGCGAGCTGAGCTCTCCGAGCGCCAGGTCGGCGAACGCGTCAGCGTTGCCGGGCAGCTGGTCGAGATAGAGCCCCGGCTCGGTGACCTCGAGTTCGCTGACCGCGAGGGTGCCGTCCGCCAGCCGCATCTGGTCGACGCGGGCGTAGGGCAGCCGGCGACCGAGCAGCTCCTGGGCGACCTCGACGCAGGCGAGCGCCAGAGCGCCGTGCCCGGCCGTCACCTCGGCAGCAACGGTGTGGCCGCCGTACTGCTCGTGCACCCGGATGTCGCCCGGAGCGGGCATCTTGCGGGCCGCCGAGACGACGTGACCGCCGAGCACATAGACCGACCACTCACCCTCGGTATGGATCGACTCCACCAGGGGCTGCACCACCCACGGCCCCATCTCCAGCGCCGACTCGTCGAGGTCGGACGGCCCACCGGCCTCGAGATCGAAGACCACGACACCTCGACCACCCGCGGCCGTACGCGGCTTCACGACGGCGCGACCGAACTCCGCAACGGCCGCAGGCAGCGACTCCTCGCCGTCGACGACGACCGTCGGCACCACCGGGACGCCCGCCTCGGCCAGCGCCGCCAGATAGGCCTTGTCGGTGTTCCAGGTGAAGACTCCGGCGCCGTTGAGCACTCGGGCGCCGGCGGCCTCGATCCGCTCCGCCCAGCCGAGGAACTCCTCCACGCGCGCGTCGTAGTCCCAGGTGGCCCGGACCGCCACCAGGTCAGCGGCCGCCCAGTCGACGTCGTCTGCGTCCCAGGCGACCCAGCGCGCCGACGCGCCACGGCGGGCGAAGGCGTCGACCAGCAGCTGCCCCTCAGGCTCGCCGTCGGGCAGGGCGGCACAGGTCACCAGCAGGATCTCGGTCACCTGAGGAACCCTACTGGCGCGTGATGCCCGAAGGGTACGGCGTCACGCAGCCCGAGCGCGGCCAGCACGGACGGCAGCATCGCCTTCGCCGTCCGCTTGTAGCCCAGCGCGGAGGGGTGGAAGCGGTCGAGGCTGAACATCTCGTCCGGGTTGGTGATGAAGAACGGTCCCACCACGTCTGCCAACGACACCGCATAGGCGCCGCAGTCGAGCGCGAGCTCGCGCTGCGCGGCGGCCAGCTGCCTGGAAGCACGGGCGCCGAGGGAGCGCAGCGGCTGCGGCACCGGACGGAGCATGCCGAGATCCGGGCAGGTGCCGACGACCACGGCGGTGCCGCGCTTCTGGAGGGCGGTGATCGCCTCCCGCAGATGCTGCAGCGACTCGGCCACGGGGACGCGATGGGTGACGTCGTTGCCGCCGACGACGATCACGGCCACGTCTGCCCGATAGTCCGGCGGCAGCACGGCGATCTGGTCGGCCACCATCGACGACTCGGCGCCGACGACGGCGCCCGTAGTCAGCCGCACCGAGCGCAGGCTGGCCTTGGCGAGCCCCTTCGCCAAGCGCGCTCCCAGGGTGCCCTTGGGCGTCTCGGCCCCGAGCCCGGCGGCGATGGAGTCACCGAGCAGGAGGAGCTCCACGGGCTGCCCGTAGGACGGCTTGAAGACTTGGTCGGCGTACGGCGCCTCCTCCCCCAGCGGTTTGCCGATGGCCGTGCGGGCGACCCGCGCCTGGTGGCGCAGGAGCTCACGGGAGCCGACGACGAAGCCCACCGCCGCACTGCCGAGCACCGCCAGGAAAACACGCGTCCGACCCATGTCTTTCGTTCCATCACGGTCGGGCGACCCGCATCCGTCCGCCGGGTGGCGAACAGATGATCAGTGCGCGGCGGAATCCGGGCAGCCCACCTCAGCACGTGAAGGCTCGGTCAGGCCATGACCTTCGTGAACCCGTGCTCAGGGCAGTCGGAGCAGCCGGATCCCCTGCCCGGCCGCGCTGATGGCCGAGGTGAAGAGGCTCGCCATGTCGTCACCGCTCGCGGCACAGTAGAAGTGGTCGCCGTCGCTGTTCTCGGCCGCGCGGAGGGCGACCGTGGTGCAGGCGTTGTCGGCATCGCTGGCCGCCCCGGTGGAGTCGACCGAGGCGGCCTCGGCCAGCACCGCGGTCACTCGACGCGCGTTGCCCGAGCGCTTGTCGCCGTCGCACTCCAAGGTGCCGAGGTTGTAGGCGACGGTCACCACCAGGATGCCGGCCGCCTTGGCGCGCGTGGCCACGTCGAGAAAACGCGAGCACGCGGTGTTGCCGTTGCTGCCTCCACCGGGCTCACCGGAGCTGGCAAGGTCGACAGCCGCGCTGTTGAGCGTCTCGTTGGGCTGCCCATCGGTCTCGAAGAGCAGCACCTTGCGGGGCGTCCCGGCCCGTGGCGGCAAGCTCCGGAGGTTGTTGGGGTCGAGCCCGAGCAGGTAGCGGGCGGCCGCCTTCATCGGCGCGGCGAGATGGGTGCCGGTGCTTGAGGAGGAGCTGCCGAGGCAGTTGACCGCCCTGACCAGCGGACTGCTGACATTGAGGGTCGCGCCGGCCCCGGTGACGTAGTCGGCGGTGAACGGCACGGGGACCCAGGGACCGCTCGTCGCGCTGGTGCTCGGGGCCACCGCGCACGAGGGCGTGCCGGTGCGGCTTCTGCCGATCGTGCCGAGGGCGACGTACTGCTGAGCGGGCGTCATGGTGCGCAGGGTCGCCAGGATCCCCGTCGTCATGGCGCTCACGTCCGCGGCGCTCATGCTGCCGGTGCGGTCGGCGACGATCGCGATGTCCAGCGGGTTCGGCGCCACTGTCCCGCACGCTCCCTTGCAGGCGACCGAGACCATCGAGCCGGTGCTGCCCTCCCTGATGTCGCTCACCGGCGCGAAGACGAAGGGCACGACCTTGCTGTCCGCCACGCGGATCGTGTTGCAGCGGTCGCCCTCGCGCGGATCGCAGGGGATCGCGCAGTAGCGGGTGTTGCAGCGCAACGCGGGATAGGTCCCGTTCGTGTACGGCGGCGGCCCGGGATCGCAGGTCGACGGCACCTGGGTGGCGTCCACGAGACCGGCAGGCGTCGGTGCCACCACACACCAGAAGTCGATCGTCGGCCGCACGTCGGGATCGTTCGCAGTCGCGAACCGGCGGGCCGCGTCCTCGGCCGCAACCCCGTCGCCGGGGAGGTGGTAGGCACCGGCATGCGCGGCAGCGTCCAGGGTGTCGTGCAGCTCCTGTCGCTCGTTCACCAGCTGGGAGATGTCGATGGAGAGCGCAGCAGCCATCATCAGCAGCGACATGAGCACCGCCACCAACAGCGTCGTGGCACCTGCGTCCCGACCGCGGGAGGCGCCGGGCACCTCGGAGCGCGTCGTCCCGACGGCGAGCCGCCTCATTCGATCCTCATCTCCGCGGTCTCCGACAGCGTCAGGCTGTCGCCGACGAGACTGGAGATCGGCGTGACCAGCTCGTGCCGGTAGGTGACGGTGACGATCGCCGTGCCCCCGGAGGCCGCGCCGGCCGCGAAGGAGGCGCAGGCGGTCCCGGCCGGCGTGCGACAGCCCACGGTCACGGTCACCGCATCGGCGGGCAGCGAGGTGAGCACGCGGCGTACCACTGCCTCGACCTGCGTGGCGTCGGGATTGAGGCTCGCCTCCCGGGCTCCCTCACGGACCGCGTTGTTGACGAGCGTGTCGCGATTGATCGCGATCCCGAAGTCGACGATGCCCATCACCAGGCCCATCAGGATCGGCACGACGAGGGCGAACTCCAGAGCAGCGGCGCCACGCTCGCGACCCGCACCTGATCGGTCCATGCCCTCTCCCTCCGGCTACCTCATCGGCACCCGGAGGGTCTACCTGCGAGGAAACCCGGGAACGGTCAGGAAGCCTGGTCCCAGCCTCGGCGTGGGCGCCGGGAGCCGGGCTGCGCGGTCGGGCGCCCGTCGCGGGACCGGTAGACGATGTAGGGCCGGGTGAGATAGCCGAGCGGTGCGCTGAAGACGTGCACCAGCCGAGTGAACGGCCAGAGCGCGAAAAGCAGCATCGCGGCCAGGCCATGGGCCTGGAAACCGAACGGTGCCTCCGCCATGAGCTCCGGGTGCAGGTCGCCGCGGAAGATGCCGCGGAACCAGACCGAGACGCCCTCGCGGTAGTCGTACTCCCCACCGAGGTTGAGGATGGAGCCGGCGATCGTGTTCCAGATGCCGAGGCAGATCACCACTCCCAACACGGCATACATGACCTTGTCCATGCGCGTGGTCGCTGAGAAGACCGGGCCGACCAGTCGACGGCGCAGCACCAGGATCACCAGCCCCGCGACTGCGGCCGCGCCGGCCAGCACGCCCCCACCGACGGCGACCACGTGGTAGGCCTCGTCGCTGATCCCGAGCTCCTCGGTCCACGACTCCGGGATCCCCAGGCCGAGGACGTGCCCGAAGAAGACGCCGATCATCCCGAAGTGGAAGAGAGGGCTGCCCAGGCGCAGCCACCTGTCCTCGTAGAGCTGCGAGGAGCGCGTCGTCCAGCCGAACTTGTCGTAGCGGTAGCGCCAGACGTGGCCCACCACGAAGACGGTCAGACAGACGTAGGGAACCACGACCCACCAGAAGTCGGTCATCGAAGCCTCCTCGGGCTCTCCACCCGCCCCGGGCCGCGCGCGGCGAGGGTAGGCATCGGCAGGTCGACCGGCCCTCGTGCCTCGGCCAGCCTCGCGTCGAAGGCCGGGGTGCCGTACGGCGTCAGCCCCACCTCCTCGTCGGGCGGTCCCTGCTCGGCCAGCCGGCGCACCGCCTCCTGCTCATCCCCGCGCAGTGCGGGCAGCGTCGCCGTCACGGCTACGACCGCCCCGGCCCACGGCGACTCGGCCTCGACCAGCGCCATCCGCAACAGCTCGAGCCCGGCACGATGATCGAGGAGCAGCTGTCGTCCGACTGCGAGATCCACGCATGCCCCGAACTCCAGCACGACGCACAGGTGGTCGGGGAGCTCCTCGTCGCCCAGCTGCACGCCGGCCGCGAGGTAGGCCTGCTTGAACCGCAGCAGCGCCATGCCGCGCTTGCGGGTGTCGCCGTGCTGGAAGTAGGTGAGGAACAGGTTGTGACGGCGGCGTGTGTCGAACGTGTCGACGTACGACGCCTGGAGCTCGGTCGGGTCGCCCGAACGCAGGTGCTCGAGCACCGCGCCCAGCGGTTCGGCGAAGGTCGCCGGAAGCTCGGGCACGGTGCGCGCCACCGGGTCGAGGTCGACCGCCCCCGGATAGTCGAGCAGCAAGGACGCGCACTGCCAGGTCGCTGCCACCACGCGGTCGTCGGGAGTACGCCGCCGCCTCACCGCTCCTCCCCCGGCGCCTGGCCGTCGGGCCGTGGCGGGAAGAGGCCCGGGGGCGCACCCTTGCCGTCCCAGTTCAGCAGGTTGACCCGACCGCTGCCCATCGACTGCACGTCGTCGGAGGTCTGCCGAGCCTGCAGCACCGCGAAGTTCTCCACTGCGATCGGCACCGCCTGTGCCCCCGAGCCCTCCCCGAACGGGCCAGAGCCGCCCATGCCGGGTCCGCCGTCGTAGTCGAGCGAGCACTCCGTGGCGAGCTCCTCCAGTGCGTGTGCCTGCTCGACGTGAGCCTTGGGGATCACGTAGCGCTCGTCGTACTTGGCCAGCGCGAGCAGCCGGTACATGTCGTACATCGCCTCCTCGCTCATGCCCACCGCCGCCGGGATGGCGGCGTTCGGCTCCCGGCCGAGGTTGATGTCGCGCATGTAGGAGCGCATCGCGGCCAGCTTGCGCAGCACGCCGTCGACGAGCGAGACGTCGCCGGCAGTGAAGAGCTCGGCGAGATACTCGATCGGGATCCGCAGCGCCTCGATGGCTGCGAAGAGGTTGTCGGAGTCCTCGGCGTCCGACCCGGTGTCGCGCACCACGTCGACCACCGGCGAGAGCGGCGGGATGTACCAGACCATCGGCATGGTGCGGTACTCCGGATGCAACGGGAGTGCGACCTCGAAGGTGCTGATCAGCGCGTGGATCGGCGAGCGTTGCGCCGCCTCGATCCAGTCGTGCGGGATCCCGTCGCGCGTGGCAGCCCTGATCACCTCGGGGTCGTGGGGGTCGAGCAGCACCGAGCGCTGCGCGGCGTAGAGATCCTTCTCGTCGGGCGTCGAGGCGGCGTCGAGCACGCGGTCGGCGTCGTACAGCACGAGGCCGAGGTAGCGCAGCCGACCGACGCAGGTCTCGGAGCACACGGTCGGCAGTCCCACCTCGATCCGCGGGAAGCAGAAGGTGCACTTCTCCGCCTTGCCGGTGCGGTGGTTGAAGTAGACCTTCTTGTAGGGGCACCCGGAGACGCACATCCGCCACCCGCGGCACCGGTCCTGGTCGACGAGGACGATGCCGTCCTCCTCGCGCTTGTAGATGGCGCCGCTCGGGCAGGACGCCGCGCACGACGGGTTGAGGCAGTGCTCGCAGATGCGTGGCAGGTAGAACATGAAGGCGTCCTCGAAGGAGCGCTTGACCTCTCCAGAGACCTTGGCCAGCACCGGGTCTCCCGCCCAGGTGGCCACCGAGCCGCCGAGGTTGTCGTCCCAGTTGGCCGACCAGGAGACCTTCATGGTGCGTCCGCTGATCAACGAGCGCGGCCGAGCCACCGGGGTGTGCTCCTGGGCAGGGGCGTTGGTCAGGGTCGCGTAGTCGTAGGTCCACGGCTCGTAGTAGTCGTCGATCGAGGGCAGCAGCGGGTTGCTGAAGATGGTGGCCAGCTTCTTGAGCCGCCCCCCGCCGCGCAACGTGAGTCGTCCACGCTTGGTGAGCGTCCAGCCGCCACGCCACCGCTCCTGGTCCTCGTAGCGGCGGGGGTAGCCCTGCCCGGGCCTCGTCTCGACGTTGTTGAACCAGACGTACTCGGTGCCGGCCCGGTTGGTCCACGTCTGCTTGCAGGTGACCGAGCAGGTGTGGCAGCCGATGCACTTGTCGAGGTTCATCACCATCGCCATCTGGGCCATCACGCGCATCAGTAGGTCACCTCCTGCGACCGTTTCCGGATCACCGTCACCTCGTCACGCTGATTGCCGGTCGGTCCGATGTAGTTGAACGCCCACGACAGCTGCGCGTACCCGCCGATCAGGTGCGACGGCTTGATCAGCAGACGGGTCAGCGAGTTGTGGATGCCACCACGCTTCCCCGAGCTCTCGGCCAGCGGTACGTCGATCAGTCGGTCCTGCGCGTGGTGCATGTAGACCGTGCCTTCCGGCATGCGGTGGCTGACGATCGCCCTCGCCACCACGACGCCGTTGCGGTTGACCGCCTCGATCCAGTCGTTGTCGGCCACGCCGATGCGGGTGGCGTCGGCCTCGCTCATCCAGATCGACTGGCCGCCGCGGGAGAGCGAGAGCATGAACAGGTTGTCCTGGTACTCCGAGTGGATCGACCACTTGTTGTGCGGTGTCAGATAGCGCACGGTGAGTCCCTCGGCCGCACTGCCCGGCGGCGAGACCGAGCCCAGCTCCGGCTCCGCGAAGAGCGCCGCCATGTTGAGTGGGGGCCGGTAGACCGGCAGCACCTCGCCCAGCTCCTGCATCCAATCGTGGTCGAGGTAGAAGTGCTGGCGACCGGTGAGCGTGTGCCAGGGCTTGAGCCGCTCGACGTTGACGGTGAAGGGCGAGTAGCGGCGTCCCCCCGACTCCGAGCCGGACCACTCCGGCGAGGTGATCACCGGGACGGGCGCGGCTTGGGTGTCGGCGAACGTGACCTGCTTGCCCTCGTGCTCCGCGGCCAGGTCGTGCAACTGCTTGCCGACCCGCTCCTCCAGCTGCTTGAAGCCCGCCGTGGCGAGATGGCCGTTGGTGGTGCCCGACATGGCCAGGATCGCCTCGCACATGTGGACGTCGGTCTCCAGCTTGGGGCGGCCGTCGCCGGCGCCGCCACGGGTCTCCCCGTTCTTGGCACGCAGGTGGGAGACCGGACCGCTGAGGTCGAAGGTCACGCCCTTCGTCGTCGCGCCCAACGTGTCGACCAGAGGGCCGAGCGACGTCATCTTCGCTGCGATGGCGCCGTAGTCGCGGGTCACCTCGACAAGCTTGGGCATCGTCGTGCCCGGCACCGGGTCGCACTCGCCGGTGCGCCAGTCCCTGACGAGACCGTGCGGGTTGGCCATCGCGTCGGGGGTGTCGTGCGAGAGCGGCACCGCCACCACGTCCCGCCTGATCCCTAGGCGTGGCGCGGCGAGCTCGGAGAACTTCGCCGCGATCGCCTTCCACGCGTCCCAGTCGGTGCGGCACTGCCACGGCGGCGCGATGGCCGGATTGAAGGAGTGCACGAAGGGGTGCATGTCGGTGCTGGAGAGGTCGTGCTTCTCGTACCAGGTCGCGGCCGGCAGCACCACGTCGGAGAAGAGGGTCGTGGACGTCTGCCGGAAGTCGAGGGTGAGCAGCAGGTCGAGCTTGCCGACCGGCGCCTCGTCGTGCCAGCGCACGTCACGCGGTCGCATGCCCTCCGGAGCCTCGGTGGCCCGGACCGAGGAGTCGGTGCCGAGCAGGTGCTTGAGGAAGTACTCGTTGCCCTTCGAGGAGGAGCCGAGCAGGTTGGCCCGCCAGATCGAGAGCACACGAGGGAAGTTCTCCGGGGCATCCGGATCCTCGCCGGCGAAACCGAGGGTGCCCGCCCGCAGCTGCTCGACGACGTACTCGCCGACCGGGCGGCCGGCGGCCTCGGCCTCCTCGGTGAGTGCCAGGGGGTTGCGGTCGAAGGTCGGGTACGACGGCGCCCAGCCCATCCGCGCGGCCTTGGCGATCACGTCGGCGGTGGCCAGGCCGGCGAAGCTGCTCGCGTCATGAGCGGCGAGGGTGTCGGCGCTGAACTGGTCGTAGCGGAACTGGTCGGTGTGCAGGTACCAGTAGACCGTCTGGTTCATGTTGCGCGGTGGCCGCGACCAGTCCAGTGCGTTGGCGACCTGGTTGTAGCCGGTGATCGGCCGCACCTTCTCCTGGCCGACGTAGTGTGCCCAGCCGCCGCCGTTGACACCCTGGCAACCGGTCAGGGTGGTGAGGGCGAGGAAGGCGCGGTAGATCGTGTCGGAGTGGAACCAGTGGTTGGTGCCGGCTCCCATCAGGATCATCGACCGGCCTCGGGACTCCTCGGCGTTGCGTGCGAACTCCGTCGCGATCCGAGTCGCCGCGGCCGCCGGCACGCCGGTGATCGGCTCCTGCCACTCGGGGGTGAAGTCGGCGTACTGGGCCAGCAGCAGCTCGAAGACGGTCGTCACCCGATGCCCGCCGACCATCCGGGTCGGCACCGAGGCCGTCCGGCTGGTGGGAGCGCCGTCGAGGTCCCCGAAGAGCGGGAGCTCCACCTCGACGGTCTCGCCGTCCAGGCGCAGCAACGGATCCACCCCCTCGAGGTCGAGGTTCCACGCGCCTTTGCCGGACTCCCCGAAGCGGTGACCCAGCGACCCGTTGGGCACCACCGGCTCGCCGGTGGCGGAGTCGAGCAACACGGTGCGGAACGCGGCGTTCTCCCGGTGCTCCGCCCACGGAGCCGAACCCTCCCCGGTGATCGAGCCCTCCCCGGTGACCGAGCCCTCCCCGGCGACCGAGCCCTCCCCGGCGATCGAGCTTGTCGAGATCAAGTCCTCCGCAGTCAAGAACTTCCCCGGTCTGCCACCGTCCACCTTCACCAGGTACGGCAGATCGGTGAAGCGCTTCACGTAGTCGACGAAGTACGGCACCTGCCGGTCGAGGAAGAACCGCTGCAGGATCACGTGCCCCATCGCCAGCGCCAGCGCTCCGTCGGTGCCGGGCCGGACTGCCAGCCAGTCGTCGGCGAACTTCACGTTGTCGGCGTAGTCAGGAGAGACCGCGACCACCTTCTGGCCGCGATAGCGAGCCTCGGTCATCCAGTGGGCGTCCGGCGTCCGGGTGACCGGCACGTTGGAGCCCCACATCACGAGGTATCCGGCATCCCACCAGTCGCCGGACTCGGGCACATCGGTCTGGTCCCCGAAGACCTGCGGCGAGGCGACCGGCAGGTCGGCGTACCAGTCGTAGAAGCTGAGCATCGAGCCGCCGATGAGGTGCATGAAGCGCGCCCCCGAGGCGTGCGAGACCATCGACATCGCCGGGATCGGCGAGAAGCCCGCGATCCGGTCCGGCCCCCACCTTCCGATCGTGTGCACGTGGGCGGCGGCGACGATCTCGACCGCCTCCTCCCAGGTGGCACGCACCAGGCCACCCTTGCCGCGGGCGCTCTTGTACGCCGCCGCGCGCTCCGGGTGGTCGACGACGTACGACCACGCCTGGAGCGGGTCACCACCGTGCTGGCGCTTGCCCTCCCGATAGAGCTCCAGCAGCACTCCGCGGACGTACGGGTAGCGGATCCGGGTCGGCGAGTAGGTGTACCAGGAGAAGGCGGCACCGCGGGGACAGCCGCGCGGCTCGTACTCGGGGCGGTCGGGGCCGGTCGAGGGGTAGTCGGTCTGCTGCGTCTCCCAGGTGATGATCCCGTCCTTGACGTAGACCTTCCACGAGCAGGAGCCGGTGCAGTTCACGCCGTGGGTGGAGCGCACCACGAGGTCGTGGCTCCAGCGATCCCGATAGAAGTCGTCGGCCTCACGGCCGCCCTTACGATGCAGGCTGCGCAGGTCGCTGCTCACCTCCGCCCGGGTGAAGAAGCGGCGGGACCCGACCAGCACGTCGCTGAGGGCGCTGTCCAGACCGGCCTTGCTCACGCGACACTCTCCTCACGGTCGTCGATCAGATGGCGGACGCGGGTCAGCGTCAGCAGCAGAGTGAGGGCGGCGGTGATCGCCAGCATCCACAGGCCGATCGCATAGGACTCGGTCCGGCCGTAGATGTAGCCCATGAGCAACGGCGGGGCGAAGCCGCCCAGCCCACCGGCCGCGCCGACCAGACCGGTCACGCTGCCCACTTGGGCCGGGTCGGTCGCCTGCGCGATGAGAGCGAAGGTGGCGCCGCTCCCGGCACCCAGCGCGGCGGCCATCACCAAGAAGGCGGCGGTGCCACGGATGTCCATCGGCGGATTGGTGGCCGCGACGCCCGCGCAGACGGCGATCACAGCGAAGCAGCCGGCGAGCACACGCACGGTGGAGAACCTGTCGCAGAGCCAACCGCCGAGTGGCCGCATGATGACCGCGACGGCCACGAAGCCCGCCATCCGGTTGCTCGCATCCGCCGCCGTCAGCCCGTGTGCGGTCTTCAGGTAGGCGGGCAGGTAGACGGAGAACGCGACGTACCCACCGAACGCGACGGCGTACAGCACGCCCGCCTGCCAGGTGATCGGCAGCTGGACGGTGGCGCGCATCCGGGTCAGCATGCTGGTGGTCGGCACCTGCCGGCCCGGAGCGTCGCGTAGCACCACCCACGCCAGGACCGCGTACGCCGCAAGTGCCGCGGCGGCGAACAGGAACGGTGCCCGGCGGCCCACGCCGTCCCAGATCGCGACCGTGGTCAGCGCACTGACGGCGGTGCCCACCATGCCGGCACCGAAGATGCCCGTGGCCAGGCCGCGCTTCTCGGGCGGGAACCAGGCGTTCACGAAGGGGACGCCGACTGCGAACGTGGTGCCGCCGAGGCCGAGGAAGAAGCCGCCGACCAACAGCAGGTCGTAGGAGTCGAGCGCAAAGAAGGCGAGGAAGAGCACCGGGATGACCGTCGCCGCCGACACCGCGGGGAACATCACCCGTCCGCCGAACCGATCGGTCAGGGCGCCCATCACGATCCGGCCGAGGGAGCCGACGATCACCGGCACCGCGACCAGCAGTGCCACGTCGGACTCCGTCAGCGCGCCGAGCTCCCCGGAGTCGCGGTACTTCGGGCCCAACGGACTGAGCAGCGCCCAGGCCCAGAAGTTGACCGCGAAGCCGAGCGTGGCGACAGCCAGCATCATGTTCGGCGAGCGAGTCGCCGAGCCTTCTTGAACACGTCCTCCCAGACCGCTCATGTCACCCACCATGTCGGATCGGCAGCACCCTGTCGAGAGCCGATCGGTAGGGGACGAAGGTCCTGTGCCGGTGCCCTGGGTCCCGATTCTCGGGAGTTCCTTTGCGAGAACGTGTTCTGATTTGCCACCCTGTCCCTGTGACCGAGACCACAGCCGCGCCCCGTCCCCTCACCATCGCCGACATCCTCGAGGCGATGGCCGACACCATCCCCGACCGGATCGCCGTCCAGACGATCGATCGGTCCTACACCTTCGCCGAGATCGACGAACGAGCCACGCGCCTGGCCAACCGCCTGGTCGCGCTCGGCGTGGAGCCGGGCGACCACGTGGCGGTGCACGCACCCAACCGGATCGAGTGGATCGACGCCTTCTACGGCTGCTTGAAGGCGCGCGCCGTGCCGATCAACATCAACTACAAGTACAAGCACGACGAGCTGGCCTACCTCTACGGCAACGCCGACTGCGTGGCGGCGATCATCGCTCCCGAGTTCGTCGAGATGGTGCAGGCCCTCGACCTGCCCGACCTGAGGCAGCTGCTCGTGCTCGACGACAGCTACGAGACCGAGCTGGCCGCAGCCTCTCCGGTGCGTCAGGTCACCGGCCGCTCCGCCGACGATCACTACGTGCTCTACACCGGTGGGACGACCGGCAACCCGAAGGGCGTCGTCTGGCGCAACGAGGATGTGGTCAAGGCGGCGCTCAACGCCAGTCGCTTCGGGGCACCGATCGAGTCGGTGGAGGCGCTGGCAGCCGAGGCAGCCGCGAACGAGGGCTTCCTGACGCTGCTCGCCTGCGGTCCGATGATGCACGGCGGAAGCCAGTGGATCCTCGGCAACGGCCACGTCGCCGGCTTCACCGTCGCGCTCTACACCGAGCCGAACTTCTCACCCGAGGGCATCCTCGACCTCGTGCAGAAGGCCGGGGTGAACTCCCTGACCTTCCTCGGCGACGCCATGGGTCGCCCGGTCGCCGAGGCGATCCTGGCCGAGCCGGATCGCTGGGACCTGAGCTCGCTGGTCGCCGTCTCCAACGGAGCCGCGCCGCTCTCCGACGGGGTCCGCGACGAGATCCGCAAGGCCCTGCCCGGCCGCTACATCCTCGACTCGTACGGCGCCTCCGAGTCGGGCGCCACCGGCTCCCGGATGGACGAGGGCAAGGAGGGACCTGCCGGAGCACCGAAGTTCGGAGTCGGTCCCGACGTGGAGGTCTTCGATGCGGAGTTCAGGCCGTGCCCGGTCGGCGCGGACGGGCTGCTCGGCCGCTCCGGCGCCGTACCCCTGGGCTACTACAAGGACCCGGTGAAGACGGCCGCGACCTTCAAGGAGATCGACGGTGTCCGCTGGGTGATCCCGGGCGACTTCGCCCGCCGCGAGGAGGACGGCTCGGTCACCGTCCTCGGTCGCGGCTCGGTCTGCATCAACACCGGCGGCGAGAAGGTGCACCCCGAGGAGGTGGAGGCGGTACTGCTGCGTCACGACGACGTCTTCGACGCAGTGGTCGTCGGCACCGCCCACGAGCGCTGGGGTCAGCAGGTGACCGCGCTGGTGCAGCTGCGCGAGGGAGTCGCCACCACCGAGGAGCAGCTGCGCGAGCACTGCCGGTCGCTGATCTCCAACTACAAGGTGCCGAAGCAGATCTTCTTCGTCGACAAGGTGCCGCGAACCCCGGTCAGCAAGGTCGACTACCCGGCCAGCGCCGAGCTCGCCAAGCAGCTCGTCGGGTAGGGATCGCGGAGGTCATGCGTCCGACGGGCCCCGGTCCGTCGCGCATGACCTCCGCGGCTCCGGCACTCAGCGCTCGGGCACGACCATCGGCGTTCCCGTGACCGGATCGGGCACCACGACCGCTGCCATGCCGAAGACTCGCTGGACGGTCTCGGCGGTGATCACCTCCACGGGAGTGCCGCGGGCGATGACGCAGCCCTCGCGCATCGCCACCAGGTGATCGGCGAAGCGGCAGGCCTGGTTGAGGTCGTGCAGCACCGCGACGACGGTGCGGCCAGCAGCGACGAGGCCGTGCAGCAGCCGGAGCAGCTCGTACTGGTGTGCGATGTCGAGGAAGGTTGTCGGCTCGTCCAACAGCAGGATCGGCGTCTGCTGGGCCAGCACCATGGCGATCCAGACCCGCTGCCGTTGCCCGCCGGAGAGCTCGCTGAGCAGCCGGTGCGCCAGCTCCGCCACCCCTGCCGCCTGCATCGCCTCCGCGACCGCCACCTCGTCGGCGGGGCTCCACGAGCCGAGTACCGACTGATGCGCGTAGCGTCCACGGCGCACCAGGCCCTCGACTCGGATCCCCTCCGGAGCGGTGCTCGACTGCGGCAGGAAGCCCAGCTCCTTCGCAACCTCCTTGCCCTTCCACTCCGCCAGGCGCCGCCCGTCGAGCTCGACGCGCCCTTCGCGAACCGGCTGCAGCCTCACCAACGAACGGAGCAGCGTCGACTTGCCGCAGGCGTTGGGGCCGATGATGGCGGTGAACGCCCCGGTCGGCACCTCCAGATCGAGTCCCTCGACGACCAGCCGGTCGCCGTACCCCAACCCCAGGCCTTGGGCACGCAAGCGGTTCATCGGCGGATCTCCTTCGTCAAGAGCCACAAGAGGTAGAGGCCGCCGACCCCGGTGGTCACCACGCCGACCGGCATGACGGTCGGCGCCAGGATCCACTGGGACAGCAGGTCCGAGCCGGTCAGCAGCAGCGCACCAGCGAGGGCTGCCGGCAACAGCGGTACGCCGGCCGCGCCTGCCAGGCGTCGCCCGATCTGCGGAGCAGCCAGGGCGATGAAGACGATCGGCCCCGCGACGGCGGTGACGGTGGCCGAGAGACCGACGCCGAGCAGCACCAACAGCACCCGGAGTCGCTCCAGGCGGACCCCGGAGGTGATCGCCAGGTCGTCCCCAAGGGCCGCCTGGTGCAAGGGCCGAGCGAGGAGCACCAGCGCCACGGTCAGGACAGCGATGACGGTCACGGGGGTGTCGATGTCGACCCAGTCCAGCCCGTTGAGCGATCCGGCCTGCCAGACGCTGGCAGCGATCGCGACGTCCAGCTCCGCCCGGAGGATGATCCACGAGTTCACTGCGGTGAGGATCGCCTGCACGCCGATGCCGATCACGACCAGGCGCAGCCCCGAGAAGCCGGTGCCGCTGGAGAGCAGATAGACCACCAGCGCCGCCGAGAGACCACCCGCGAGGGCGGCCAACATGATCGTTGCCTCCGACGCCGCGGTCAACGTGAAGACCAGCAGCACGCCGGTGTAGGCGCCGGCATCGAGGCCGATGATGTCCGGCGCCCCGAGCGGGTTGCGCGTCAGGTTCTGGAAGATCGCGCCCGCCAGGCCGAGCGCCACCCCGAAGACCAGGGCGGCGACGATGCGCGGCATCCGCCACTGGGTCACCGAGATCTGGATCGGTCCCTCCCCGCGCAATGCCGCGAGTACGTCGCCGGGCGGGTCCCACCCGCTCCCCCAGCACAGCGACACGAGGCCGATCGCCAACGACAGCAGCGCCAGGACGAGACAGACGAGAGCCGTGCGTACGTCGAGGCGGAGACGCCGGCCGGGAGCGACCGGAAGAGTGAGGCTCATAGCTCCATCGCTCCGTGTCGTCGGACCACCCAGATCAGCATCGCTCCACCGAGCACCGCGGTCAGCACCGCTACCGGCACCTCGCCGGTCTGCAGCAGCACTCTGGCGAGCGTGTCGGCGACGACCATCAGCAAGGGGCCGACCACCAGGCACAGCACCATCAGCCAGGTGATCGACGCCTGGGCGAAGCGGCGTACGAGGTGCGGCACGATCAGGCCGACGAACATGATCGGTCCGGCCACGGCGGTCGCAGTCGCGGCGAGGACGGTGGCCACCACCAGGGTCAGCCCCCGCACCCGGGCCACGGGCACCCCCAGCCCCTGGGCGACGTCGTCGCCGAGCATCAGCGCGCCCAACGGCCTGCCCAGCAGCAACGCGGCGGCGAGGGCGAGGGTCAACACCAGGCACGGCAGCAGCAGCGGCAACTGCTCGCGGCCGGCCAGCGAGCCGACCGACCAGAACCTGTACTTGTCGAACGTCTCGGGGTCGGTGAGCCGGATGCCGATCGACAGCCCGGCAAGCACCGCGGTGAGTGCCACGCCCGCCAGCACCAGGCGCAGCGGGTCAGCCCGGCCGACCGCCTGCACGGCAACGGCGGCCACCGCTGCGCCGACGAAGGCGATCAGCAGGGTCGGCGCCTGCCCGGAGACTCCGAGGAACCGGGTGCCCAGAACCACGGCGAACGACGCGCCGGCGGTCACGCCGAGGAGGCCCGGCTCGGCCAGTGCGTTGCGGGTCAGGGTCTGCACCAACGCACCCGAGAGGGCGAGCGCGGCCCCGACGAGCACGGCAAGGAGGGCGCGCGGCAGCCGGACCGAGCGGACCGTCAGGTGAGCCGCGTTGCCCGGCTCGGGATCGAGGAGCGCGCGAAGCGCATCCGCGCTGCCGACCCCGCCCTTGCCGACGGTCAGGCTGACCAGGACGGCGGCGCCGAGCAGCACCGACCCGACGGCAAGGGCGCGTGCAGGGATCCGGTGAGTGGTCGCGCTCACGCCTGCTCGTGGTCGTGGCCGTCGTGGTCGTGGCCGTCGTGGTCGTGGTCCTCCCGGTCGAACTCGACCTCCCCCCGCTTCCAGTAGCCCGTGACCAGCGCGTCGATCCCCTGCTCCTTCGCCCACCGGCGCAACGGCTTGATGTCGTTGGCCTCGCCTGCGGCGAAGAGGAAGACGTCGGCCGGGTCTCGCCCGATATCGAGACCCGACACGACGTCGGCGAGCCGGGAGCCCCGGTCACGCAGGTGCCACTCGACGGTGACGCCGTCCCGGACGTGCAGCGGGTAGGCGACCTCTGCTGGATGGTCGTGGTCGATCACCGCATGCACGGTGACTCCGCGTTCTTCGATCCAGTCGCCCTCGTCGAGCCAGCGGGCGAAGGCAGGCACCGCGGTGCTGTCGAGCGCGAAGAGATAGCGAGCGTAGGTGTGGCTGAACACCAGCGATCCGGGCGGTCCAGCCAGCACCGCCTCGTCGCCCACCTGCGCCGTGGTGGCCCAGTCCGAGGCGAGACCGCCAGGGTGCAGCACGATGTCGAGGTCGAGCTCGGCGGCCCCGCGATCGTGCCGCCGGATGGTGTACTTGCGCATCGACGGACTCGGCGACGGCCAGTCGAGTGCCTGCCGCTCCGGGTTGAAGACCGGGTCGCTGCGGGTGCCGTCGGGCAGCGGGAAGACGATGCCGACGTGGTCGTCGCAGGCGTAGGAGTGCAGGTCGGCCAGCTCGGGCCCGGCCACCGTCAGCCGCAACAGGTACGGCGTCACTTCGGTGCGCGCGGTGATCCGGACCGTCCGGATCTCCGTCGGGTACGGGATCCGGGCGGTTCCCCGACCGGTGGCCTGATGGGCATGGACGCGAGGACCGGGGTTGCTGCGGTCGATCATCCTTGCTCGAGCTCCTCGGCGAAGGCCTTCTCGAAGGCCTCATCGATGGCGTCCAGGGTGGTCATCGCCGAGGAGTAGGTGGCGGCCTCGCTGTAGCGGATCGGGATCACCTTGCCCGCCTTGACCGGCGCCAGGTTCTTCCACAACGGCGAGTCGAAGACGTACTGCACCGACGGCGCGACCTTGCCGTCCGGGCCGACGGTGTAGGTGATGTAGTCGGAGTCGGCGAAGCTGGCCGGAAGCTCCTCGATCGACGGGTACTCGCTCACCGTGCTGGAGCCGCCCGCGCTGGCGTCCTTGACCTCGCCCGGGTAGTTCACGCCGACGTCGCCGGCGATGTTCGTGCCCCACGATCCGGCGAACTCGCGCTGGAACTCACCGGCCGACAGGTCGCCGTACGCGCCCACGTGACCGAAGGAGACCCCGTCGAGGACCCCGGCGTACTTCGCCTTCAGCTCATCGGCCCGGGCGTAGTAGGCGTCCCGCTGCTTCTCCAGGCTGCCCTGCACACCGGCGGCCTCCGCCTGGCGTGCGCTGAGCTCCTTCCAGGAGTCCGGGACGCTGGGGCCGAGGACGACGACCGGCGCGATCTTGCCGAGGCGGTCCAGGTTCACATCACCGAGCACCGGCAGCGGCACACCGAGAATGATGACGTCGGGGTCGACCTTCTCGACGGCGTCGTAGTTGATGGAGGCGGCCGTCTCTCCCATGATCTTCTGGGTCTTCTCGTAGGCGGCGAGGTCCTCCTCGGTCATCATCGCGGTGCCGCGGCCCCACTCCGAGATGCCCACGAGCGGCGCGTCGGCCTCCAACAGGACCGGCACGGCATAGCCGGTGGCGACCACGCGCTCCGGCTTCGCGGGGATCTCCACCTCGCCGTTGTCGGCGGTGAAGGTGATCGTCTCTCCCTCGGGCTTGGCTTCGCTGTCGTCGGCCCAGCAGGCCGTGAGCGAGAGCCCGAGACAAGCAGTCACCATCGCTGCGGCGATGCGACGGGCACGGAGGCGTGAAGACATGGAGGTTCTTTCCCTAGACGAATGAGCAGGGGGAAGCGGTCGACCCGCACATCCCCTAGGTGAGGCTAGCCTTAGTTACACTGCCTGCTGTGTCGCGCAGAAGTCAGATGGTGTCGCTGAGAGGTCCGTCGACGCCGACGCTCGCCCCGCCACGGGCAAGCACCGTGGGCGAGATCACGGTGGAGAGCTATGGCTACGGCCTCGGTCCGCCGAGCGGGCTGCTGGTCTTGCGCTATCCGCGCGCCCGCACCACCCCCGACTTCCCGGAGAGCCGCGACGACTTCCTGCACCAGGTGCTCTGGTCGCCCGACGGCGTACTGCGAGTGCGCCGCGGCGGCGCCTCCCGCTTCGTCTCCTCCGGCGAGATGTTGTGGATACGCCGCGGCGTCGTCGCCGAGGTGCAGGGACTCGGCTCCCAGACGGTGCTCCGGATGTGCCTGCGCAGCGCGCCACCCGCACTGACCTCGCTGCCTGCCGCAGCGCTCACTCCCGAGGGCACGGCGGGGGCACGGCTGCTGGCGATCGCACAGCCCGGGGTGGACGAGGCGGCCGGGCTCCGAGCCCGCGCCGACATCCTGGACCTGCTCACCGAAGCACCGGCCGTGGGGATCGAGCACGAAGCGGTCGGCGACACCCGCGCTCAGACCGTCGCGCGGGCTCTTCTAGCCGATCCCGCCGATGCCACCGGGCTCTCCGCCTGGGCCGAACGGCTGCACGTGAGCCCCAAGACCCTCCAACGCGATCTGCAACGCGAGTTCGACCTCACCTTCACCGCGCTGCGCACCCAGATCCGGCTGAAGGCAGCGGTCGCTCTGCTTCACGACCGGTCGGTCACCGAGACGGCGCACCTGGTGGGCTATGCGAGCGCATCCTCGTTCGTGGCGGCGTTCACACGCGAACTCGGCCGCACCCCGGGCAGTCTCGCCGACCCCGCCACGTCTGAGTACGCCGACTCATGCGCTTCTGAGCCCGCGGCGGCGAGCATATGAGCCATGGCCTCTATGGACCCGTTCCCCGCTCAGACCCGTAACCCCAAGGACCGCCCCGGCCGGCGCATGCCCTGGCTCTGGGGCGGCCTCGCCGCCCTCATCGTCCTCGGCATGCTCTCCCCCGTCGCCTACCTCTGGCTCAGCGGAACCCCGCTCATCGACGAGTGGCAGTGCGTCGACGGAGAGCGTCCCGTGCTCACCCCCGAGGGCGGGAGCTACTGCCAGGACGAGGACGACAGCGAGCTGCCACCGGGCCACCGGTGGGACCCGCTCGGCAACCGCCCATTCGTCTGCGAGGACAGGTGGGGATGGACGGAGGTCCGAGCCGATGACCCGCATCCGGACCGACGCGAGACCGACTGTCTCCGCAAGGGCGACCCGATGCCACAGGGGTGGCATCGGGTCGACTAGCGGGATTTCAGCTTCCGAGCCCCGAGGCCGCGAAGGCGTCGTACGACGGCGCGATCGTCGCCGCCGGACCGACCTGGTCTGAGACCGCGTCGAGGGTCTTCAGGCCCATGCCCGTGTTGATGACCACCGTCTCGAGCGTGGGGTCGAGCTGCCCGGTCTCGACGAGCTTCTTGAGCACGCCGACCGTCGTACCGCCCGCGGTCTCGGTGAAGATGCCCTCGGTGCGAGCGAGCAGCAGGATGCCCTCCCGGACCTCGTCGTCGGTGATGTCCTCGACGGCACCGCCGGTGGCCCGGCAGATGTCGAGCACATAGATGCCGTCGGCGGGGTTGCCGATCGCGAGGCTCTTGGCGATGGTGTCGGGCTTGACCGGCCGGATCGCGTCCACGCCCGCCTTGTAGGCGACCGAGACCGGCGAGCAGCCGGTTGCCTGCGCACCGAAGATCTTCACCGGCTTGTCCTCGACGAGGCCAAGCTTGACCAGCTCCTGGAACGCCTTGTGCACCTTGGTCAGCTGCGAGCCCGAGGCGACCGGGATGACCACCTGGTCCGGCAGCCGCCAGCCGAGCTGCTCAGCGATCTCGTAGCCCAGCGTCTTGGAGCCCTCGGCGTAGTAGGGCCGCACGTTGACGTTGACGAACGCCCAGCCCTCCTCCTCGGCAGCGATCTCCTGGGCGAGCTTGTTGACGTCGTCGTAGTTGCCGTCGACGGCGACCAGTGAGTCGGTGTAGACGGCGGAGTTGACCTGCTTCGGCTTCTCCAGGTTGCTCGGGATGAAGACGACGGTCTTCATCCCGGCGCGAGCACCGGCCGCCGCGACCGCGTTGGCGAGGTTGCCGGTGGAGGGGCAGGCGAAGACCCGGGAGCCGAACTCACGTGCCGCGCTCAGCGCGCACGCCACGACCCGGTCCTTGAAGGAGTTGGTCGGGTTGGTGGAGTCGTCCTTGACCCAGAGCCTCTCGATCCCCAGCGCCGCAGCGAGGTTGTCGGCCTGCAGCAGCCGGGTGAAGCCGGGCTCCATGTTGGGGCTGGCTGCGATGTCGGCAGGCACCGGCAGCAGCGCCTGGTAGCGCCAGATGTTCGCGGGGCCGGCCTCGATCTGCGCACGAGTGATCGCCGGGAAGTCGTAGGCGATCTCGAGCGGACCGAAGCACTCCGGACACGCGTAGTGCGGACCCAGGGCGAGCTGGTGACCGCATTCGCGACAGGAGAGGGCGACGGCGTTGCCGAAGGCGCCTTCGCGAAGACCGGTGCTGGCCTCGACGGCCGTGGGCTCGGACAAAATGCTCATGAGTACCCTCCTCCTCATCTTCCCCGGGCGACTGTCGCCTCGGGCCGGAATTGGCACCGTTTCCACGACTGGCGGCCGGGGCCGTCAGGAGACTCGTGGCGGTTGCCGGGACTTCACAGGGCCGTTCCCTCTGTCCCTCTCGATGAGCAGCGCCCACTTTACGACCTGCGTCTCACGATGCGCACATCGGGTCCGCCATACGGGACGCAGGAGGGGCGGGTGCAGCGGGGCATCGCCAGGTGACGTGACAGGGTGGGTGCATGGAGTTCCTCTCCCCTGAAGCCTCCGCGCGGTACGCCGCCCTGGTCCGGGCCCTGCCCGAGGTGGCGGTCGGGCTGGACTTCGACGGCACGCTGGCACCGATCGTCGCGGATCCGGCGCAGGCTCGCATCCATCCCGACGCGCCTGCGGCACTGGCCGCGCTCGCCGGCCGGGTGCGCAGCCTGGCGCTGGTCACGGGTCGACCGGTCGAGCAGGTGCTGGGCCTGGGCGACCTGGTCGCGCTGGGCGCACGGCTCGCCGAGGAGGGCCGCGTGCTGGAGGTCTACGGTCAGTACGGCAACGAGCACTGGACCTCCACCGGAGGGCACCTGCGCCGCCCCGTGCCGCCCGCCTCGCTCGGGGAGTTCGTGCAGGAGTTGCCGGAGGCACTCGACGCAGCGTCGGTCTCCGACGCCCACGTGGAGACGAAGCCGCTGGGAATCGCGGTGCACACCCGCCGCTCGGCAGATCCGGAGGCTGCCTTCGAGCGCCTGCTGGACCCACTCGCCGATCTAGCGGCCGACCACGGCCTCGACGTCACTCCCGGCCGGCAGGTCATCGAGGTCCGCGCCCCCGGGCTCGACAAGGGTGACGCCGTACGTCGGCATGCGGTTGAGAGCGCCGCCGCCGGCTACCTCTTCGCCGGCGACGATCTCGGGGATCTCGCCGCAGCCGCCGCCGTCGCCGAGCTCCGCGCCGCCGGCCTCCCCACCTTGATCGTCTGCGCCGCCTCCACCGAGGAGGACCGTCTCCGCTCCGTCTCCGACGTCGCCGTCCCCGGCGTCCCCGGCGTCATCGCCTTCCTCCGCTCCCTCACGTCCTAGCCGTCGAGTAGCCACTTTCAACACGTTGAGTAGCCACTTTCAACACGTTGAACAGCGAGGGTCGCACTCCCACGCGCACGACGCAGCCCACCTCGTACGGCGTCACGAGGGCAGCCGCGCATCCTCGCCGGGCCTACAACCGAAACTGGCGTCTCGACACACCGAAACTGGCTACTCGACCTGCCGAAACTGGCTACTCGACGTGCTGAAGCTGGCGTCTCGCCGGCTAGCTGGTGAAGTCGGGAGTGAGGATGACCGTGAGGCGGTCGAAGCGCATGGGCGCGACCGCAGGCATCAGGCGCGTGATGCCGAGGTCCTTGCCGAGAAGGCGGGCGGCGCGCTCGAGGCGCGGCGGGAAGTAGACCGTGGAGGCGGGGATGGTCCCGCGCCAGTTGTCGGAGCCGACGACCTGCCACCCGGCATCGGTCGCGGTCTTGGCGGTGCGCCCGGCGAGGCCGGCGACGTTGGAGTTGTTGTAGACCTCGACATAGATCGAGCCACGCTTCACCGGCGGCTTGGTCTTGCGCGGCTTCTGCGTGGGCTCGGGGTCCGGCGTGGCAGGCGGCGTCTCCACCGTCTGGCCAACCGTCTCCGCACGCCCCTGCGGCTCGTCGTCGTGGGTGGCCACGAACGCCACACCGGCGATCGCGACAGCCGCGACGCTCAGCATGACCAGCGGGGAAGGCAGGGCCATCGGAGGACTCAGATCTCGAAGCCGAGTCGGCGCGCCGAGCGCTGCCGCTGGCGAGCCGAGCGCAGTCGACGCAGCCGGCGCACCAGGAGCGGGTCGGCCGCGAGGGCCTCGGGCTTGTCGATCAGGGCGTTCAGCACCTGGTAGTAGCGCGTGGAGGACATGTCGAACTTCTCCCGGACAGCCTGCTCCTTGGCGCCGGCGTACTTCCACCAGTGGCGCTCGAACTCCAGGATCTCGGCGTCACGAGCGGAGAGCTCGCCCTCGAAGGCGGCGTCACCGGTGGCGATCGACTCTGCGGCGTCCATCTGTTCGACCCCTCAAACACTGCGCGGCAATTGGCTTCCGCCCGGCAGTCTACGACGTCGAACCACATCGATGTGATTCGACGCTGGCGTGTCCCAGATCGCGCCGGCCGATCCCTGGAATCACTGGACACCTGCGCAGGCCCGGACGAAGATTCCCCCGGGAGGATCAGCCGGGCCACCAGGGCCCCATCGGAAGGATCCGTACATGAGTGACAAGACGAACACGGAGCGTTTGCGCAGCATCGACCGGTTCGCCACGCTGACCGACGACGAGGTGCGCCTGATCGCGGAGCGCGGCACTGCCGTGAACATCCCGGCGGACTGGTCGTTGATCTGGGAGAAGACGCCGGCCGACAAGGCCTACCTGATCCTCGAGGGCGAGGTGTCGGTACGCCGGCAGGGCGAGGAGATCGCTCGGCTCGGCGCCGGCGACACCGTGGGCGAGGCCGCGATCGTGGGCCACAAGCTGCGGAGCGCGTCCGTCGTCTCCCTCACCCCGTTGAAGGTGCTGCACTTCACCTCGGAGGCGGTCCGCGAGCTGCTCGACGGCGTACCCAAGTTCCGCGACGCGCTCGAGGAGACCACGCGTGAGCGCCTCGGCAACGGCTGAGCCGATCGGCTGAGCACATGACGGAGCGCCTGGCCGGGGACGAGGATCTCTACAGCGCCTTGGAGGTCAACCTGCTCGGTCAGCGCCCGTACCTGACTCGGGTGCAGGTCGCAGAGCGCAGTGGCGTCAGCATGGAGCGCGCACACGAGCTGTGGCGCTCGCTCGGCTTCCCGCCCACCACCGACGACGAGATCGCCTTCGTAGACACCGATGTCGAAGCGCTGCAGACACTGCAGTTACTGGTCGACAGCGGCCTGCTCGATGAGCAGAAGGAGATCGCCCTGAGCCGCAGCATGGGCCGCAGCTTCGCCCGGCTGGCCGAGTGGGAGGTCGCCGAGATCGCCGACAACGTGCTCAGCGAGCTGGGCGATGTCGACCCGGCCCTGGTCGACACGGTCGCCGACCAGGCGCTCCCGGCGATGGAACAGCTGCAGAACTACGTCTGGCGGCGGCATCTGGCGAGCGCAGCGGGCCGGCTGCTGCTGCGGGTCGAGAACGAGGAGACGGTCGGCCTGACGGTCGGCTTCGCCGACGTGGTGGGCTGGACCCGCCGGACCCGGAGCATGACCACCGAGGAGCTCGCCGCGATGGTCGAGCGTTTCGAGCAGGTCGCCACCACGACCGTCGCCGATGCGGGCGGGCGCATCATCAAGACGATCGGCGACGAAGTGCTCTTCGTCGCCGACGACCCCGCGGCAGCCGCGCGGATCGCCCTCACCCTGGCCGAGATGCACGGCCTCGACGAGGAGTTCCCCAAGGTCCGGGTAGGGCTCGGCCATGGCGAGGTGCTGAGCCGCTTCGGCGACGTCTTCGGCGAGCCGGTCAACATCGCCTCCCGGCTCACCTCCCTCGCCCGCCCCGGCCGGGTGCTGTGCGATCGCGGCCTTGCCGACGTGTTGCGGCACTCCGAGGAGTTCCGGGTGCGCTGGTGGCGCATCGTTCCGGTCAAGGGGTACTCGCGACTGGAGGCCTGGGCCGTGAAGCGGCCGAAGGCGCCGCGGGAGCACGGCCTGATCGAGTCGCTACGCTCACAGGTGTGACCGGAGCCGCGGACCTCGTCATCCTCGCCAATCGTCTCCCGGTCGACCAGGTGCAGACGTCGACCGGCGAGATCGGCTGGCGCCGCTCCCCCGGCGGCCTGGTCAGCGCGCTGGACCCGGTGATGCGCACCCACGACGGTGCCTGGATCGGCTGGCCCGGTGTCGCTGACAACGGGACGCCGCTGGCGCCGTTCGTCGAGGACGGACTGACTCTCGTACCTGTCGGGCTCAGCGAGCAGGAGGTCGAGGAGTTCTACGAGGGCTTCTGCAACGCCACCCTGTGGCCGCTCTACCACGACGTCGTGGCGCCACCGGAGTTCCACCGCGAATGGTGGGACAGTTACCGGCAGGTCAACCGGCGGTTCGCCGAGCGCGCCGCAGAGATCGCCGCCCCGGGAGCCACGGTCTGGGTACACGACTACCAACTGCAGCTGGTACCCCAGATGCTGCGCGAGCTGCGGCCGGACGTGGCAATCGGCTTCTTCCTGCACATCCCGTTCCCACCGCAGGAGCTCTTCAGCCAGCTGCCCTGGCGTCGAGAGCTGCTGGAGGGCCTGCTCGGGGCCGACCTCGTCGGCTTCCAGCGCGCCGGTGCCGCCGCCAACTTCGTCCGCATGGTCAAGTCCCTGGTCGGCCTGCGCACCCACCGGACCCTGGTGCAGACCGACGACGGACGGTTCGTGCGGGCCGCCGCCTTCCCGATCTCGATCGACGTGCAGCACTTCGAGACGCTCGCCGGCAGCGACTCGGTCGTGCAGCGAGCCGCGCAGATCCGCCAGGCGCTCGGCAACCCGGAGCGGATCCTGCTGGGCATCGACCGGCTCGACTACACCAAGGGGATCCACCCCCGGCTCCGCGCGTACGCCGAGCTCGTCGCCGAGGGACACTTCCGGATCGGGGAGAGCATCTTCGTGCAGGTCGCGACGCCCTCCCGCGAACGGGTGCAGCAGTACCAGGTGCTGCGCGACCGGGTCGACCAGCTCGTCGGCAGGGTCAACGGCGACCTGGGAGTGATCGGCCGTCCGGCCATCTCCTACCTGCACGCCTCCTTCCCCCAACACGAGATGGCAGCGCTCTACCGGGCCGCCGACATCATGGTTGTGACCCCGTTCCGCGACGGCATGAACCTGGTCGCGAAGGAGTACGTCGCCTGCCGGCTCGAGGGGGACGGCGCCCTGGTGCTCTCCGAGTTCGCCGGCGCCGCCGACGAGTTCAAACAGGCCTGGCTGGTCAATCCCTACGACATCAACGGGATGAAGGCGACGATCCTGGAGGCAGCCGGCGCCGACGAGAAGGAACGGTCGCGACGGATGCGGGCGCTGCGCCGCACCTTGCGCGACAACGATGTGTCGCAGTGGGCCTCCACCTTCCTCGGGGCGTTGGCCGAGACTCGGGATGCCTAGAGATCGGCGTCCGGAGCCGCCGCGCTCAACGCGCGCGGCCCCACACGGTGTCAATCGCCTGCGTAGTCACCGACGTTGAACGGCACCGTCTTTGCGCTGGTCGTTGTTAGCGCGAAGCGTCCGCCCGTCCTCAGCGTTCCCGAAGCGCTCCTGGTGAATCCAAGTTCAGGATCAATCATGGCAACCGCCTGTTCACCATGGGGTCCGGTGATGGTGGACCGTGCTCGCGGTCTGGAGATAGAGCAGGCCAGCAGCAGTCGACACACGAAGTCGGGTGCCGTCGGTCAAAACACGGAGGTGCCGCGGCCACGCCGGCAGCGAGCCACCAGCGTGAATCGTGAGCCGTAGGGAGGTGCCCGGTGGAAGCACGGGCGCTGGCCGCGAGTCGCTGAGCGAGACATCTGTCGACCCCATGAACCAGTCAGGCGTGGCCATGTCAACGCAGAGTAGCGTTCAGGGGTCGCGGCCAGGAGATCTTCGCCTGAACTTCAGCAAGGCGACAGGGCGCGGAGGCCTCCGTGGCCTTGCCCCGCTAGAGGCGACCGAGCCAGTCCAGCAGCACCTGGTTGGTGACGTCGGGCTGCTCCTGCTGCACGTGGTGACCGGCCCCGGGAACCACCACCTCGGTGAGCTGCGCAAACAGGGCGCGATCGACCTGGGTGAACTTGCGCACCGGGTCGTGCTCGCCGATGAACAGCAGCGCCGGTTGCGTGATCGGCACCCCCAGCCATCGTGCCTCGAACGCCCAGTCGGCATCGGCGGCCCGGTAGGCACCGAAGCCGCCCGCGAACTCCCGGCCGACGCCGCCGCGCCGGAACCCCTCGACGTACGCCGCGAAGTCGGCCTCGCCGAGCCACCGCCAGGGCAGCGGCGGCGCCGGGGCGAGCGCTTCGAGGTAGCTGGCTGTGCCAGCGGCGCCGAAGACGGAGAAGTAGTCACCCTCGGCCGAGAGCGCCCAGAGCAGGCGCCGGAGGAACTCCTCGGCGTTCCCGCCGCCGAGGTCGCGCTCGGCCACACCGGGGGCCTGGAAGTAGTGCAGGTGCAGGAAGTGCTGCGAGCCCAGGCTCGCCCACACTCGTGACGGCGGCGCTTCCTGAGGGAGATCGGCGAAGGGCACGGTGCCAGCCACCGCGCGCACCCGGTCGGGGTGGTGTCGCGCGAGGTTCCAGGCGTACTTCGCGCCGAAGTCCTGCCCGATCACGACCGCCGGCTCACTGGCGAGGGCGTCGATGACCGCCAGCAGGTCCTGCTCGATCGCCTCGGTCGTGTAGGGCCCGCTTGGGCGATCGGAGCCACCGTAGCCGCGGGTGTCGAGGGCGACGACGGTCCAGCCCGCGGCAGCCAGCGGCGCCATCTGGTGGCGCCAGCTCCACGATGATCCCGGGAAGCCGTGCACCAGCAGGCAGAGCGGACCTTCGCCGGCGACTTGGGCGCTGACCTGGACGCCTGTGGGGAGCGCAATCTCGCGTGTCTCGACCATGGCGTCACTGTGACGGATATCGACAGCGTTGTCTGCCCTGCTCTCGCCCCATCGCCAGCTCGGCGGTCCCGCACCTGCAGAGCTCAGCGCCGGCGCAGCAGCGTGACGACCTCGTAGTGCGGGGTCTGCGGAAACATGTCGAGCAGCCGCGCCCTCATCGGCACGAGCGAAGGCATCTGCTCGAGGTCGCGGGCCAGGGTGGTGGCGTTGCAGGAGGAGTAGACGACGGTCTCGACGCCGGAGCACTCGAGCCAGCCCGCCAACTCCGTCCCGGTCCCTCGTCGAGGCGGGTTCACCACGACCAGCTCAGCCGCCGTGACCTGCCTCTGTGCCCACGCCGTGGCGTCAGCGGCCACGAACTCGAGGGCGCCCGGCAACGCAGCGGCCGAGAGCCGCGCAGAGGCGATCGCCTCGGCACTCACCTCCACGCCGACCACCTCGCGGTCGGGAGCAGCGCAGTGCAGAGCGAAGCCGCCCACCCCGCAGTAGAGGTCCCACATCCGATTGGGCGCGGCCTCGGCGACCCAGTCCGCCACCTGGCGGTAGAGAGCGGCCGCAATCTCGGTGTTGGTCTGGAAGAAGCTCTGCGGTCGCAGATGCAGGTCGAGCCCGTTGACGCGCATCGTGAGCGACTCCCCGTGCAGGACGATCTCCTCCGGGCCCTCCAGCACCGCCTTGTGCTCGGGCTGCAGGTTGACCGACACCACGGCGAGCTGCGGCAGCCAGGCCAGCAGCGCGGGCAGGTGCTTGCGGATCCGGAGCAGCGACTCAGTCGAGCGCAGCACGAACCGGGCCATCAGCGCCCCGCCGGGCGCCACGGTCACCAGCAGGTACTTGAGCTCGCCCCGGCGCTCCCCCACGTCGTACGGCGTCACTCCGGCGAGCGTCACGAAGCGGGCCAGCACATCGAAGGAGTTGCCGAGGTCGGGCTCGTAGAGACCGCAGTCGCGCAGGTCGACGCCGACCCCCGCGCGGTCCGCGATGCCCAGCACCGGGGCGGCGACGGTGCCGGTGACGACCATCTTCGCCTTGTTGCGGAAGCCGTGTTCGGGGCCGGTGATGCTCGGCGCCCAAGTGACGCTCGCGGGAAGCAGCGCGCGCACCGACCGTTCCTTCTCGCTGACCTGGGCGGCGTACGGCTGACCCATGAGGGCGCAGGAGCGGCACCGGCCGGAGAAGTAATGCACGCAGTCCATTTCGGGCACAGCGTATATCCGCCAAGATGGGCACACGCGACCAGGAAAGGTGCCCCATGCAACTGAAGCTGTCGGCAGAGGACGCGGCGTTCCGCGAGGAGCTCCGCACGTTCTTCACCACGCAGGTCCCTGCGGAGATCCGGGAGGCGGTGCTGGCCCGCAGAGAACTGACCAAGGACCAGTTCGTGCAGAGTCAGCGGATCCTCAACGCCGCCGGCTACGCCGTGCCGCACTGGCCTGTCGAGTGGGGTGGCCGCAACTGGACCGAGCTGCAGCGCCATCTGTGGCACGAGGAGATGCAGCGAGCCGGCGTACCGGCGCCGTTGGCGTTCAACGCCTCGATGGTCGGGCCGGTGATCGCTGCCTTCGGCAGCCAGGAGATCAAGGAGCGCTTCCTGCCAGCGACCGCCAACCTCGACATCTGGTGGAGTCAGGGCTTCTCCGAGCCCGACGCCGGCTCCGACCTGGCCTCGTTGCGCACCACCGCGGTCCGCGACGGCGACCACTTCGTGGTGAACGGCCAGAAGACCTGGACCACGCTGGGACAGTACGGCGACTGGATCTTCTGCCTGGTGCGCACCGACGCGGAAGTCCGCAAGCAGGCTGGCATCTCCTTCCTGCTCATCGACATGACCAGTCCGGGGCTGGAAGTGCGCCCCATCGAGCTGATCGACGGCGGCCACGAGGTCAACGAGGTGTGGTTCACCGACGTCCGGGTGCCGGCGGAGAACCTCGTGGGCGAACTCAACAAGGGCTGGGACTACGCGAAGTTCCTCCTCGGCAACGAACGCGTGGGCGTGGCGCCCGTCGGCGCCACCAAGCGAGTGCTGGCCGAGGCGAAGAAGTGGGCAGCCGAGGTGGGGCAGCTGGACGATCCGCTGACGGCGGCCCGGATCGCCGAGCTGGAGAACGACCTGCTCGCCCTGGAGCTCACCGCGGTGCGGGTCGCCGCCAACTCGGCCGACGGCAAGCCGCACCCCGCCTCCTCGGTGCTCAAGCTGCGCGGCACCGAGTTGCAGCAGGCGGTCAGCGAGCTCGCGCTCGATCTCGCCGGGCCGGCAGGACTCTCCTGCTTCGCCGGTGAGGGCGCCCTGGCGCCGGAATGGTCGCGTCGCTCGACGCCGGTCTACCTCAACCTCCGCAAGGCCTCCATCTACGGCGGCTCCAACGAAGTGCAGAGGCAGATCATCGCCCGCACGATCCTCGGACTCTGAAAGGCGACGACATGGACTTCACATTCGATGACGAGCAGCAGGCCCTGCGCGAGGCCGTGCGAGGACTGGTGGGCAAGCGGTACGGCGACTACGAGACGCGGCGCCGCACCGTCGCTGGGGAGCCCGGCTTCGACGAGGAGCTCTGGCAGCGGCTCGCGGAGATGGGCGTGCTCGGCCTTCCCTTCGCCGAGGAGGACGGTGGCGTCGGAGCCGGTCCGGTCGAGGTCGGCATCGTCGCCGAGGAGCTGGGCCGCGTGCTCGCGCCCGAGCCCTACGTGGCGGCGGTGGTGCTCGCCGGTGGCCTGGCCGCCGAGCTCGGTACGCCGGAGCAGCGGTCCGCGCTGATCGGCCCGCTCGCCGCGGGCGAGACGCTGCTCACCTTCGCGCATGCCGAGGCCGGTAGCCGTTGGCAGCCGACCGCGCAGGCCGTGCGCGCCGAGCGCGACGGCGACGGCTGGCGGCTGACCGGCACCAAGGAGCCGGTGCCGCACGGTGTCCGAGCCGACCAGCTCCTGGTCTCCGCCGCGCTCCCGGACGGCGGCACCGGACTCTTCTGGGTGACCGGGGACGCCGAAGGACTGAGCCGCACCACAAGCCGCACGATCGACGGCGGGCGCAGCGCTCGGGTCGACCTCGAGCGGTGCCCGGCTCAGCCGCTGGGTGCAGGCGGTGACGCCACTGCCGCGATCGAGCGGGCCCTGCACGCGACGCGGGTCGCAGCCGGCAACCAGGCGGTCGGCACCATGGAGTCCGCGCTGCGGATCACCGCCGGCTACCTGACGAGCCGCAAGCAGTTCGGAGTCACCCTCAACACCTTCCAGGCGCTGACCTTCCGGGCTGCCGACCTCTATGTGGCACTCGAACTGACCAAGAGCCTGGTCGGGTGGGCCACGATGGTCGAGGCGGAGGATCCCGACAGCCTGGCTGACGCCGCCACCCGTGCCTCGCTCCAGGTCTGCCGCGCCGGGCGCCTGATCGGCCAGGAGGCGATCCAGCTGCACGGTGGCATCGGCATGACGGCGGAGTACGCGATCGGCGCACACACTGCCCACCTGGTGGCGCTCGAGCAGTGGCTGGGCACCGGCTCCCACCACCTCGGCGCTCTGGCCGTCACCGTCGCCGACCACGCCGAGGTGGACCCGATCCGCTGACCCGAACCGACCACGACCCCGCGCCAGCCTGCTGTAGCGCGGGGTCGTGGTCGATTCGGCAGCGTTGTGACGTCGAGCTCCGACGACGGCACCGCACCCAGTAGGGCAACCCCGGGTCCTGATGCCTTGGCTGGACCCTGGACGATAGGTGCGTGCCTGACTGGCCCGTTGTCCCGCTCTTCGGCTTCCTGTTCGCACTCGCGTGCGTGCGGGGAGGAGCGACGTACGCCGTCGGCCGCGGGGTCCGGGGGGCCGCCGACCGCCGCACCCACCTAGCCGAGAACCCGAAGGTGCTGCGCGGCGAGGTCATCGTGCGCAGGTACGGCGCGCCCGCGGTCGCCGTCTGCTTCCTGACCGTCGGGCTACAGACGGCGGTGCTGGCCGCCGCAGGGTCGCTGCGCATGCCGCTGCGCCGCTTCCTTCCAGTGTTGGCGATCGGAGCGGTGGCGTGGGCGACGATCTACGTGACCATCGGCTTCGCCGTCGTCGAGGCGATCTGGGGCGGCCGGGCCTGGGTGCCCGTCGCCGTCGCCGCCGGCCTGCTTCTTCTCGCCTGGCTCGGGGCCCGTGCTCGGCGCCGCTTCACCGCCTCCGAAGGCGATACTCCCTGACTGCCTCAGCCGCGAGCAGCGCGAAGCATCTCGCCACGCGGCACGACCTTGATCCGCTCGCGTCCCTCGGCCTCGCCCAGGCCGAGCTCGTGGGCGTCGAGGCGCAGCCAGTCCTCGTAGGTCACCACGTCGACGCCGCGTGAGACCAAGTGGTCGATGATGCCGTCGCGACTCGGGTGCTCCGGTGCCGGGATGCCGTCGAGGTCGTCGAGCAGGCTTCGGATCGTCTCGGCCGCGTCGGACTTGGTGTGACCGATGAGCCCGACCGGCCCCCGCTTGATCCAGCCCGTCGCGTAGACGCCCGGCACCGCGACACCGTCGAGGTCGAGCACCCGTCCGGCCTCGTTGGGCACCACCCCAGCAGCGTGGTCGAAGGGCAGGTCCGGCAGGTGCGTCGAGAGGTAGCCCACCGCCCGGTAGACGGCCTGGACCGGCGTCACGACGTACTCGCCGGTGCCGACGGCGTTGCCGGTGCCGTCGAGCCGCGTCCGTTCTGTCCGGATCGCTTCGACCCGACCGTCACCGAGCAGCTCGATCGGCGCGTGGCAGAGGTGGATGTGGATCCGGTGCGGTGCCTCGGTCGGCGTCGCCTCGAGGTACTTCAAGAGGGTGTCCACGACCAGCCGAACGCCCTTGTTCGAGCTGATCGTGGACTGACTGGCCTCGTCGACCTGGAAGCCGTCCTCCTCCACGAGCACATCCACGCTCGGGGAGTGGGAGAGCTCGCGCAGCTCCATCGGCGAGAACTTCACCTGCGCCGGTCCGCGCCGTGCGAACACGTGGACGTCCTTCGCCCGGTTCGCCGCCAAACCGCGGCGGACGTTGTCGGCGATCTCCGTGGTGAGCTGCTCCTCGACCGGCTTGGCCAGCATCCGGGCGACGTCGAGGCCGACGTTGCCGGCGCCGATCACCGCCACGGACTCCGCCTCCAGCGGCCAGTCACGTGGAACGTCGGGGTGTCCGGCATACCACGAGACGAAGTCAGCGGCCCCGTGGCTCCCGGGCAGGTCGATGCCGGGGATCTCGAGAGGCCGGTCGGCGACGGCGCCGGTGGCGACGATCACCGCGTCGTAGTAGTGCTGGAGATCGGCGAGCTTGAGGTCGGTGCCGTAGTCGACGTTGCCCAGGAAGCGGATACGCGGGTTGGCGAGCACCCGCCCGAGAGCCTTGATGATCTCCTTGATCCGGGGGTGGTCGGGCGCCACGCCGTAACGGACCAGCCCGTATGGCGCGGGCAGCCGCTCGATGATGTCGACCTCGGCCGCCGCATACTCCTTGGTCAAGATGTCGGCGGCATAGATGCCGGCGGGGCCGGCACCGATGACGGCAGCGCGGATCGAACGCATACGAGACTCCCTTGGATCGAACTAACCAAGGTAAGCCTTACCTAATTTAACTCCGGAGCCAACGTGACTCCGGACACGTTCGCTCAGCTGCGGGCGGCGCGCTGCCTCAGGGCGTCCTCCAGCAGGCCAGCCAGTGCCTCTACCTGGATGTCGGCGGAGGCGACGATCTCCTCGTCCGATCCGTCCAGCGCGCGGGCCGCGAGGCTCGCCTTCGAGTCGATCAGCTGGGCGATGCGCGCGTCGATCGTCTGGGCAGCGATCAAGCGCCAGGCGGTGACCGGCTCGGTCTGCCCGATCCGGTGCACCCGGTCGATGGCCTGCGTCTGCTCGGCGTTGGTCCAGGAGAGCTCGGCGAGCACCACGTTGGAGGAGACCTGCAGGTTGAGGCCCACGCCGGCAGCGGTCAGCGAGCAGACGATCACCTTGACGTCGGGGTCGGAGGTGAAGGCGTCGATCTGGTTCTGGCGCGTGGTGCTCGACTGGTCACCGCGCACACTCGCGTAGCGGATGCCGCGCTGGGCGAAGTACTCCTGGGCGGCGTCCATGACGTCGATGTGCTTGGCGAAGAAGACCACCTTGCCGGTGCTGTGCGCCAACTGCGCGGCGTAGTCGGCTGCCATGGTCACCTTGGCACGGCCGATCTCGCGAACCATCGCGAACACATTGGCACCGCTGCTGGCGTCGTTGGCGTCGTTGACCTCCCAGCTCGCCACCCGGCGGACCAGGTCGACGTCGACGACGGTCCGGTCGACCTGCTCCCCCGCCTTGGCGGCGCGGGTGGCCATTGCGGCGTCGTAGCGCTGCATGAGGCGGGTGGCCAGCTCCCGCTCAGCGTCGCGGATCGAACGGCCGAGTGCGCCCTCCAGCTCGACGGGCAGGTCGGCAATCCGGCGGGCCGGGATGTCGGAGGCGACGTCGACCTTGCGGCGACGCACGATGCCCATGTCGACCACCGCCGAACGGGCCGCCGGATAGAAGGCGTGGTCGATCGGCGTGAGGCCGGTGCGCTCGAGGGCCGCCATCAGGGGCCGGGTCGGCACCTTCTGGTCGATCCAGCCGAGGAACTCCCACACGGCACGGAAGTCGTCGATGTCGTTGATCAGCGGCGTACCGGTCAGCGCCATCATCAACGGGTTGCCGGTACGGCGCCGGATCCGGTCGGCGATGTCGAGCACGTTGCGCGAGCGCTGCGACTTGCGGTTCTTGATGAAGTGGGCCTCGTCGACCACCATGCCGCGGAAGCCGTGGTTGCCCATCCAGTCGACGTGCCTGTCCAGCACCTCGTAGTTGATGACGACGATGTCGGCGAATCCGTCCATCGACTCGCCATCGCCGTGGATGACGGTGACGGAACGGTTCGGCGTCCACGCCTTGGCCTCACGTGCCCAGTTGGTCTTCACCACGTTGGGAACGACACACAGCAGCGGGTAGGCACCGGCCGCCTCGGCCGCCAGCAGCGCCTGGGCGGTCTTGCCCAGACCCGGCTCGTCGGCGAGCAGGTAGGTGCGGTGCCCCTTCGCCGCGGAGGTGATCACCTGAGCCTGGTGGAGCATCAGCTCGCGGCCGCCTGCGGTCTTGGTGGTGAGCGGCTCGGGCAGCTCCATCGAGGAACGCGCCCCCGCCTTCGACTGCTCGAAGGCGTTGAGCAACGGCTCGATCAGCTCCCAGCCGATCAGCCGCCGCTCCTGCGGCATCTCCACGGGCGGCACGTACTCCGGCATCTGGAACGGCCGGGAGAGCTGGGCGGCGAGAACGCTGCGCGGGGTCACCTGGCGCTCATGTCGTGCAGCCAGCTCGGGGTCCTCCGCGGCCGGCTCCGGCTCGGGAGCCGGCTCCATGCCCCCAGCCACCTGCATCTCCCGCATCAGCCGCTTCGCGGAGTCGGAGATCTCGGCCTCGTCGGCGAGCAGGTGGAAGAACTGCGGCTCGCGTGCCGCGGTCTGAGCGAGGATCGTGGCGATGCCGTCGAGCCGCTTCAGCTGACCGTCACGCTGGGCGTCGGTGAGTCCCGCGTCGCTCTTGACCCGCTGGCGCTCGTCGCGGGCCAGCAGCGCGATCACCTGGAACTTGGTGTGCGTGCCGTTGCTGATCTGACGACGCTGGACGTCGTGCTCGACCTCGCGGACGGCTTTGGCGAGCACGGGCAGGATGCCCTCGTTGTCTCGCTGCTTGCGCTGTCCACGCTGCCCCTGGCGGGCCTGGCGTCGCTGTGCCAATCGACTCTCCTCGTACGTCGCTCATGCGACCGCGGCCCACCACGAGGGTGAGCACCGAACTGCCCGGACCCGCGAGGACTGCTCGCTAGCGACAGTGCGATCACGGTGACCGCCTCCGAGAAGGCTCAACGAGGAGCCCAGCGAGGTCGATCAGGATCCGGCAACGAAATCATGCTACCCGACCACACGGCGTGGGTGTGATTTGCGCCGACTCGGTGCCGTCGAGTCGCCACCTTCAACACGTCGAAGTGCCAACTTCAACACGTCGAGTCGCCAGCTTCAGCGGTCCTGGCCTGGGCCAGCGCTCAGCCCAGGACCAAGCGGGCGTGCTCGCGATGGACCCCGCGCATCACCTCGGCGAGCTCCGGCTCCGGGCCGAGCACCTCCACCAGCGGGGCGACCTCCTGGGCCGGGATCGCGGCGACCGGGCCGTCCGGCCAGCCGAACTCGCGACGCCACGCGGTGAGCTGGGCCGCGGAGGCGGCGTACACGATCCGGCCGAGGCCGACCCAGCCGTGGGCCGCGGCGCACATCGGGCAGTGCTCCCCCGAGGTGTAGACCGTGGCCCCGGCGCGCTCCGCCGTCGTGAGGTTGGCGGCAGCCCAGCGGGCGAGCTCGAACTCGGGGTGCCGGGTGTGGTCGCCGCCAGAGGTGCGGTTGATGTCCTCGGCACGCACCTCCCCGGCACCGTCGACGAGGAGTGAGCCGAAGGGCTCCTCCCCCGCAGCAAGCGCCTCCCGCGCGAGTTCCACGCAACGCCGGAGGTGGACGAGATCGGTGCCGGTGAACCCGGCCGAGGACGTTCCGGACATGGACCAGAGGGTAGCGCCGAAAAGCGCGTGCGAGGGGCAAACGACGCCCTACCATCAAGCGTCCGCTCGGCGTCTCGGGGCGCCCCGACCCGAAGGTCACGCCATGCCCAGTCTCGTCCGCGCCGCGCTCATCGCTCTTCTCGGCCTGCTCCTCGCAGCAGGAGCTCCCGTGGGCGTCGCCGCGGCAGGAGCGGAATGGCGCCCGCCGCCAGAGGCACTGGCCAAGGCTGGCCCCGCCGACCCGTGGCTCGGCTGGGGCTACCAGGACTTCTCCGGCTTCTGCTTCTTCTGCAAGCGCTATCCCTATGAGAACTGGACCTCGCCGGACCCCTACGAGCTCGGCGACGACTCCCAGGGCCGCCTGGTCGTCGCCCAGGTGCGCGAGGACGGCGTGACGCTGCGCCGGTTCACTTCGGTCAAGCGATCGGCGGTAGCCGTGAGCGGAATCAAGGCTCCGCGGGGCTGGTCCGTCGGCGGCTTCCACTTCGGCTCCGACGACGCGTGGTACCTGCTGCTGATGCGCGCCAACCTCAAGGAGCAAGACGGGCGCGCAGTGCTCCGCATCCGTCGGTACGACGACAGGTTGCGGCTCCTCGGCGAGGGTTCGCTGAGCGGGGGCACGGCTCAGACCTACCGTCCGGGCGTCTCGGGCAGCGCCGACATGGCGGTGTGGCGGGGACGCCTGTTCGTGCACCTGCCTCAGGAGGGCTACGCGGACGTGGGTGGCACCCACCACCAATGGAGCATCGTGACCGAGACCGACACCGCCACGATGCGCACCAGGTTCGTCACCAGCCCGGCCTCCCACTCGTTCGCACAGTTCGTGCGGGCCACTGACGACGCGCTCGTGGTGGGATCGCACGGCGATGGATCCCCGCGCGGGGTCGGGGTCGAACGGATGCGCGAGGTCGTCGTGGACGGCGTACCGGAGTGGGACAGCTCGTCGTGGACGCTGTTCGGCGCCCGCGGTGGTGCCGGCGACAACTTCACCGGCACTACGCTCAACGGCTTCGAGCTCGCCGGCGAGCGAGCACTGGCGGCAGGGGTCTCGGTGCCGCATGCGCGCGCGGTGAAGGGTCAGACCGGTCGCTCGACCAAGCAGCGCCCCAACCTCTACCTGGCTGTCACCGACCTGGGTACCGAGCGCACCACCTTCCGCTGGCTCACCAACAAGTCCCCCGCGCGCACCAGCGCCATCGTCGGCCAGCCGCGGCTGGTACGCCTCTCCGCCGACCGCCTGGTGCTGATGGCCAACATCAGCACCGGCAGTGCCGACCGCAACACCGACTACTACCGGCGGCGCAACAAGACCGCCTACTGGCTGCTGGACGGTCACGGGCGCACGTTGGCCAAGCGCACCTGGCGGGGGCAGTACATCCCTCTTGCTCAGCCGGTGCTCCACGAGGACCAACTGGTCTGGGTCGGCCAGTTCCGGCGGCTCGGGGATCATGCCAAGGGCGGCCCGCGGCTCGCCGCACTCGACCTGCGGAACCCCGCTGCCCCGCGCCAGCTGACCCGCTGAGACGGGGTGCCGCTGCTCCGGGCCCGACAGGAGCGACGTGCCCACGTCACGAGGACGTGGGCACCCCAGCGGCTCCTGGCTACTTGGCGACCTTCACGCTCTGCTTGGCGGTGGCCGATCCGCCCGCGCCGGAGGCAGTGACGACGACCGTCACCTTCCCCTTCTTGGCCTTGCCCTTGAGAGTGACGACGCCGCCCTTGGCCGTGACCGACTTCTTGGCGAGGGTCTTGCCTCCCTGGACGAGCGTGACCTTGACCGTAGCGGCGGCCGACGCCGCGGTGACGATCTGGACGCCCTTCGTGGCGAGCACCTTCCGGCCGACTTTCTTCGCCGTCGCGATCGAGGCGGCAGGCTTGGCTGCAGTCGGCGTGCCGCCGACCTCGCTGGGCGTGCGACCGAGCATGGTCAGGTAGAGATCGGTCTGGTCGATGACGCCGGTGACGTTGGCGGCTTGCGGGCCGGAGGCGGCGACCCGGATCTGGGTGCCGGTGTGGTTGGAGCCGGAGACCGCGGTCGAGTAGGCGACCGTCAGCGGGTCGCCGTCGGCGGTCTTCACGGTCGCGGTCTGGCGACCTTCGTTCGGACCGCCGACGATCTGCGTGGAGTGCCCGTGGTCGCCGGTCACGATGATGAGGGTGTCCGGGTGCTGCGCCTGGTAGTCGAGGGCGACCTGCACGGTCTCGTCGAGCGAGGTGAGGTCGCCGATCGCCCCGCAGATGTCGGAGGCGTGCTCCTGCTTGTCGATCATGGCGCTCTCGGCCTGGAGGAAGAAGCCCTTCTCGTTGTCGAGGAGCTCGATGGCCTTCTTCGTCATCTCGGCGATCGAGGGCTGCGCGCCCCGCTCCGCCGGTTCGCAGCGGGTGTCCTGGCCACCTGCGCCGCCGGCCTGGGCCACCAGCGGCTGGTACATCGGCGTCATGTTCCCGCCGCTGAAGAGGCCGAGCACCGGTCCGTCCTCAAGCGAGGTGACGGCCTCAAGCGCCGCCTTGTCCTGCACCAACCGGTAGTCGTGGGTGCTCGTCGCGTAGTCCTTGACGCTCGGGCCAGCGTCGGTCGCCTGGTTGAAGCGATTGAGGCCACCACCGAGGAGCACGTCGATCTCATTGTCGACCAGCTGCTCGGCGATGGAGCCCTTGCCGCCCTCGGACTTCTTGGCCGCCACGCAGTTGCTCATGTCGGCCGGTCCCTGGCAGGCACGCGCGTTGATGTGCGCCCCAGCCGCAGCCGGGGTGGCGTCGGTGATCTCCGCGGTGGAGACGTTGCCGACCAGCTTGCCGTCGGCCTTGTACTGCTCCAGGACGGTCTCGTAGTCCTCACCCGGAACGGTGGCCGCGGTGCTCGGCCCCTGCGAGATCCGGCCGTCGACGGTCTTCTTGCCGGTGGACCAGGCTGAGGCGGTGGGGGCCGAGTCGGAGACGTAGGCGATCGGGTAGTCCGGTCCCTCTCCGACCTTGTAGCCGTGCGTGGTCATAGCGCCGGTGAACGGCAGCGCATCGAGGGCCGGAAAGCGGCCGCTGGCTCCGTGCTCGTAGTCGCGAGCAGCCGTGATCATGGAGTCATCCATGCCGTCACCGATGATCAAGATGACGTTGCGCGGCTTCGACGAGTCGATCTGAGCGGCCAGGTCGGCCGACTTCTCCAGGGTGTTTCCCTGCGGGTACTGCGTGAGTTCCGCCTGGGCCGCGATGGTCCCGGCGAGGACGAGGCCGGCCGTGGCGCTGGCAGCCAGCATGAAGCGCTTGCGTCGATGCATCGACGTTGTTCCTTCCTTCGGTGGTCTGGACCAGACGCAACCGGAGTCGAGCGACCTGGCGGCAGCCCGCGCCCGACGAGTCGGTGACGACTCGGCAACGGGCTCGTGACGCACCCACCGACCGGCTGGGAGGGGTTTCGGCCCAGCGACACCGGGTACGACGAGCCTGGTCACCCCGCGTGGGGCGGGGACTGTCTCGGGAGGTTCACACCCATGCGCGTGCTGTCACGCCCCTGGGCGACGCTGGTCGTCGTCCTCGCACTGCTCGGCGGGATGTTTCTGTCGACGCCTGCCCAAGCAGCCGGCACGGGCAGTGTCATCGGCAAGGTGCTCTCCAGCATCGACGGTGTCACCGCGCCACACGAGGGTGCCTACGTCGGGCTGACTCCGGTCGATGCGGACGGTCAGCCCGTCGGCGCCGAAGTGGGCGACTGGACCGGCACCGGCGGGACCTTCTCGCTCCTCGGCCTGGAGAACGGGACCTATAGGGCGCGGATCCTCCCGAGCCCCGAGGGGCGCGAGGTCGGTGGCCTGGGCTACGAGTACTACGACGACAAGTGGAGTCCTTACGACGTGACCCTGATCACGGTCTCGGGTGGCCAGGTGGCCCTGCCCGACATCACGTTGCAGCAGGTCGGCTGGATCACTGGCACGGTGCGTGACGCACAGGGCACGCCCCTCCCCAACATCTGGGTCTCGGTGAGCGACAGCGCCATGAGCGGTGGCTACAGCGTGCAGACCGACGCCAACGGTCGCTACGACAGCCGCACCGGCGACTACACCGGCAACACGATCCCCGGCTCCTACCAGGTCGAGGCCAGTGTCTTCACTGGGCAAGGCGAGCAGGCCTACGACCGCGCGCTCGCGACGGTGCAGGTGAGCGCCAAGCAGGGTGCGACCCAAGACCTGGTCATCCAGCCCTTGCAGACGGCGGTCTTCACCGTGCTCGACACCGACGGCTCCCCGCTCCGACGGGCACCCCTGGAGCTTCTCCTCCAGCGCACCCCCGGCGGGCCGTGGGAGGCGCCGCAATACGGCCCGATCGAGACCGATGACGAGGGTCACTTCCGCTTCACCGAAGGCATCAACTACAAGATCCGGTTCCTGCTCCCGCAGGGGTACGTCGGCACGGCGGTCCCCGAATACTGGGACGGTCCGGAGGGCGCCGGCTCTTCCGCACCCGAGGACGCGGCGGTTCTGAGCTGGGAGGGTGAGCCACTCATGCGCCGCTTCACCGTGCAGCTGGAGGCTCCCGCCGTCACCGCGAGTACGCCGACCATCACCGGCACCGCGCAGGTCGGCCAGACCCTCACCGCGATCCCGGGCACCTGGGGCCCCGGCGACGTCGACCTCACCTACACCTGGAAGGCCGGCGGCGCCATCGTCGGCAGCGACCAGCCCACCTATCGGCCCACCGACGCCGACCTCGGCAAGACGATCACCGTCACCGTCACCGGCACCAAGACCGGCCACACCAGCACCACCCGCACCTCGACGCCGACCGCCGCGGTCACCGCGGCTCCGGTGGAGGAGATCCAGACGGGCGAGGTCACGATCTCCGGCACGCCGCGAGCCGGCAAGATCCTGACCGCCGACCCTGGCACCTGGACACCCTCCGAGGTCGAGCTGACCTATGCGTGGCTGGCCGACGGCGTCGTGATCGCCGGGGCCGCGGAAGCGACGTATGTGGTGAGCAATGCCGTAGCGGGCCAGCGCATCTCCGTGCGCGTGACCGGCACGATCGACGACCGCACCGCTGTCGCGACCTCGGCAGAGACCGGCGCCGTTGTTGGCGTGCTCTCGACGAGCAAGCCGAGGATCACCGGGAAGACCAAGGTGGGCAAGAAGCTCAAGGTCAAGGCAGGGCCCTGGGGCCCGGGAGAGGTCAAGCTGAGCTACCAGTGGCTGCGCAACGGCAAGGTGATCAAGCGCGCCACCGGCAGGTCCTACCGCTTGACCAAGAAAGACAAGGGCAAGCGCATCCAGGTGCGCGTGACGGGCAAGAAGGGCGACTTCGCCACGGCGAAGGTCACCAGCGCCAAGAGCAAGAAGGTCAAGCGCTGACCCAGATCGCAGCGAAGAGCGAGGGACGCCTCGGGGTCAGGACAACGTCCAGATCCCGGGGCGCTCCTTCGTCATGAGGCCCTGACGGATCAGGCTCTGCCGTGCCTTGCGCGCCGCGAGCTGCCAGCGCAACTCGCCGGTCGGCGTACGGTCGCGGTCGCCCGAGCGGAAGTGCTCGCCCAGACGCTCCTCGATGGCCGCCAGCGCACCATCGTTGTCGAGTTCTCCGCCGGCCTGCTCGAGGATCTGGATGATGACCGGCTCGAGCTGATCCGACGGGGTCCACTTCCGCACCGCGGCGGAGGTGCGCACCGGCGGCTCGGGCGACTTCCGCGCTCGGGGCGTCGCGGGCTCCTTCGGAGTGCGCGTCCGGGGCGCCGGGGCCTTCTTGGCCGGCGGCGGTGCCGGCGCGGGCGCGGGGCGTCCGTGCGGGCACTGGCTCAGAGGGAGATCACACAATTCGCAGTAGTCATCGCCGTTCATCGATCGAAACTGTACGCCGCGGGTTCAGAACGCCGTTGCTTCGGGTATTCGTGATCTGTCGGACACGCTTGCTCAAGACGACGGAGGTGGCTCATGCCGGACCGGACGCCGGGACTGGACGACTGGGGCAGCGCGCCGCCATCGGCTCCGACTCCCACGCCTCCGCCTGGCCGGCGCCGCGCTGTGCTCTCCGCTGTCGCGGCGCTCGCGGTCGGCCTGCTGGTCGGGGCCGGCGTGGCCTGGCTGACGACCGTCGGAGACGGCGATCCACAGCCGCCGGCCTCCGGAACGGGCACGACCAGCCCGCCCACGACCGCACCCGCCGACCCGACGCCCTCCAGCCCACCGTCCGGGACGACGTACGACGTCCGCTCGTTCGGCGGTGCCGCCTTCGTCTCCGCCGACGGCGAGGTGGTGTGCAACCTGATCCCGGGCGAGGTGCGGTGCGACGTCTACGAGCCGCGCTACAGCCCACCGCCGAAGCCAGCCTCGTGCCAGGCGGCCTGGGGGCCGGTCGTCCGCCTCGACCGGAACGGTGCCGACTATGCGTGCGTCGGCGACGCGGCCCTGCTTCCGGTGCTCTACCCCGCCGATGCCGTGACGGCCACCGGCGACATCAACTGGTTCGATCCGGCTGCCAACCCGACCGTGGAGTTCCTGGGTCAGCAGGCCGCCGGGCTCGGGCCGGGCAACAGGATCGTGCTCGGAGCGATCAGCTGCACCGGGCTCGCCGTCGGTGTGCACTGCCAGGACGACGCCGGCCGGGGCTTCGAGGTCAGCCTCGATCGGGTGCGCCTCAGCGAGTGACAGGCACGTCCTTGTGCCACGACTCCGTGACGTACTTCGTCACCCAGCCCAACGACGTGTAGAGCCCCTCCGCTCCGGTCGGCGAGTCCGCGTCCACCTCGAGTCCGACCCTGACCCGACCACGCATGGCCGCGTCGGCCACGATCGTGTGCAACAGCCCTTTGGCGACGCCCCGGCCGCGCGCGAGCGAGCGCACGCCGATGTAGGCGACGTAGGAGCCGGGCGTCTCCCCCGGCAGCTCACTCCCGACGAGGGCTCCGACCGGCGTGCCGTCCTCCAGCTCCGCAAGCCACCAATGGTCCCAGCGATGGCCCGGGTCCTCCCGGAGCCGGAAGAGGAACTCGTCGAAGGTCTCCGCCTTCGAGTTGAAGTGATCGGTGAACGCCTCCTCCAAGACGTCGTGAACCGCCCGCAGGTCCTCGACGTCCGGCACCCCGGCTCCGGTACGCCGCACCAGGCGGAACCGGATGTCGTCGCGCTCCCAGAGGGCAGGCGACGGCACCAGCTCGACCTCCGCAGGCGCAACCGGACGACTCATCTGCCACCAGCGGCGGACTCGATGGAAGCCGGCGTTCTCCAGCCACTTGTGCTGGCGCTGGTCCTCGGCGTAGGCCTCGACGTCGATCTGCTGTACCTCGAGCCCGCGAGCGACACCGACGACCTGGGCTTGCGCCTCCGCCCAGGCAAGCAACATCGCTGCGCAGGCATCGGCGTCGGCATCAGCAAGGTCTCGATCGACCACGGGCTGGAACAGCATCCGGCCCGCGGCACGGTCGTGGACGCTCCCCCAGGCCCGGATGGTGCCCGCGCGGTCGCGGACGACGACGTTCTCCCGCATCCGCAGCCCCGGCGCACCTACCTCGACCAGGACGTCCTCGATCGATGCCGTGGGCCACCCACGGCCGTCGGCCTGGTGACCTCGCAGCAGCTCCCGGAGCCGCAGGACCTCGCGCTCGTCGCTCCCGTCTGGCGGCTCCACCCGCCACGCGTGAGGCAGGTCCACCCCCTCCTGCAGGGCGTGGTCGGGCGTGCTCTCGAATCTGTTCTCGTCCGGGATCATCACCCTGCAGCCTGCCACCCCAGACCGCCGCAGAAACCGAAAACGACGGAACGGCAACGGTCCGCCGCCGAAAGGTCGGCTCAGCAGACGTGCGTCACCCTGCCGAGAGTCCGGTCGACCGGACGGGGCTGAATACGGCAGGGGTGGCCACCCTTCCAGGTGGCCACCCCTGCCGCTCTATCGCGCCTGCCGCTCAGTTTCAGCTGCAACCGCTGGTGCTGCCGCAACCCTCACAGACGTGGCAGGAGCCGGCGGGGCGCATCTTGGTTCCGCAGGTGAAGCAGAGCGGGCTGTCGACCGCCGTACCGGAGATCTTCTCCAGCAGCTCAGCGGTGGTCCGGGCCTGCTTGTCGTCCACGACGGTCGCCTCGACGACGTCCTCGACCGGTGCCACCACAGGAGCGGCGTCGACCGGGTCGGACTTCAGCGACTCCAGCTCACTGGCCTCCACCAGCTCGTAGGAGCCGGTCTCGAGGTGACGCTGCCGCTCCTCGGCTGAATAGATGCCGAGCATCGAGCGGTCCTCGAAGGACAGGTAGTCCAGGGCCAGGCGGCGGAAGATGTAGTCCATGATCGACTGCGCCATCCGCACGTCCGGGTCGTCGGTCATGCCGGCCGGCTCGAAGCGCAGGTTGGTGAACTTGGAGACGTAGGTCTCCAGCGGAACGCCGTACTGCAGGCCGATCGAGACAGCGATCGAGAAGGCGTCCATGACACCGGCGAGCGTGGAGCCCTGCTTGCCGAGCTTGAGGAACACCTCGCCGAGCTCGCCGTCCTCGTGCGCACCCGAGGTCATGTAGCCCTCGGCGCCGCCGACGGTGAAGGACGTCGTGCGGGAGACCCGGCTCTTCGGCAGCCGCTTGCGGGTCGGCCGGTAGACGATCTTCTCGACGACCTTCTCCGCCTCAGCGGCCGGGGCCGCCGCGACCGAGGCGTTGGCGTCGGTGCCCTTGTTGTCGCCCTTGCCCGACGAGAGCGGCTGACCGACCTTGCAGTTGTCGCGGTAGATCGCGGTGGCCTTGAGGCCCAGCTTCCACGACTGCAGGTAGATGTCCTCGATCTCCTCGACCGTGGCCGACTCCGGCAGGTTGACGGTCTTGCTGATCGCCCCGGAGAGGAACGGCTGCGCGGCAGCCATCATCCGCACGTGGCCCATCGGCTTCAGGGCGCGCTCGCCCATCGCGGTGTCGAAGACCTCGTAGTGCTCGGCACGCAGGCCGGGCGCGTCGACGACGTGCCCGTGCTCGGCGATGTAGGCAACGATCGCCTCGACCTGCTCCGGCTGGTAGCCGAGCTTCTTCAGCGCCCGCGGGATCGTCTGGTTGACGATCTGCATCGAGCCGCCACCGACCAGCTTCTTGAACTTGACCAGCGAGAAGTCCGGCTCGATGCCGGTCGTGTCGCAGTCCATCATGAAGCCGATGGTGCCGGTCGGGGCGAGCACGGACGCCTGGGCGTTGCGGAAGCCGTTGGTCGCCCCCAGCTCCTGCACGCGGGCCCACTCGACAGTGGCCAGCTTGTGCACCGCGAGGTCCTCGGTGTGCAGGGTGCGCACCGCGTCGTTGGCGGCCTGGTGCTTGCGCATCACCCGCTTGTGGGCCTCGGCATTGCGGGCGTAGCCGGCGTAGGCCCCGACCACCGCAGCGAGCTCGGCCGAGCGGCGGTAGGAGGTGCCGGTCATCAGGGAGGTGATCGCGGCAGCCATGGAGCGGCCACCGTCGGAGTCGTAGCCCAGGCCCATCGCCATGAGCAGCGCACCGAGGTTCGCGTAGCCGATACCGAGCTGGCGGTAGTCGACGGTGGTCTTGCCGATCGCCTCGGTCGGGAAGTCGGCGAAGCAGATCGAGATGTCCATCGCGGTGATGATCAGCTCGACGGCCTTGGCGAAGAGCGCCGCGTCGAAGGTGTCGTCGTCCCTGAGGAACTTCAGCAGGTTGAGCGAGGCGAGGTTGCACGAGGAGTTGTCGAGGGACATGTACTCCGAGCACGGGTTGGAGGCGGTGATCCGGCCGGTCTCGGGGTTGGTGTGCCAGTCGTTGATCGTGTCGTCGTACTGCAGACCCGGGTCGGCGCACTCCCAGGCGGCCTGGGCGATCTTCTTGAAGAGCTCGCGGGCCTCGACGGTCTCGATGACCTCACCGGTGCCGCGGGAGCGCAGGCCGAACTCGGTGCCGTCCTCGACCGCACGCATGAACTCGTCGGTGACGCGCACCGAGTTGTTGGCGTTCTGGTACTGCACGGAGGTGATGTCGGCGCCACCGAGGTCCATGTCGAAGCCGGCGTCGCGCAGGGCGCGGATCTTGTCCTCCTCGCGCGCCTTGGTCGCCACGAACTCCTCGATGTCGGGGTGGTCGACGTCGAGGACGACCATCTTCGCGGCCCGGCGGGTCGCGCCACCGGACTTGATGGTGCCCGCCGAGGCGTCGGCGCCACGCATGAAGGAGACCGGGCCCGACGCCGTGCCGCCGCTGCTCAGCAGCTCCTTGGAGGAGCGGATCCGGGAGAGGTTCAGGCCGGCGCCGGAGCCGCCCTTGAAGATGAAGCCCTCTTCCTTGTACCAGTTGAGGATCGAGTCCATCGAGTCGTCGACCGAGAGGATGAAGCAGGCCGACACCTGCTGCGGGGACTGGGTGCCGACGTTGAACCAGACGGGGCTGTTGAACGAGAAGTACTGGTGCACCAGCAGCCAGGTGAGCTCGTGCTCGAAGACCTCGGCGTCGGCCTCGGTAGCGAAGTAGCCGTGCTCCTGGCCGGCGTCGGTGTAGGTCTTCACCACCCGGTCGATGAGCTGCTTGAGACTCCACTCGCGGACATCTGTGCCGACCGCACCACGGAAGTACTTGGTGGTGACGATCGTGGAGGCGTTGACCGACCAGAAGTCGGGGAACTCGACACCACGCTGCTCGAAGACCGACTCGCCGGTCTTCCAGTTCGTCTGGACGACATCACGGCGCTCCCACGTGATCTCGTCGTAGGGGTGCACTCCCTCGGTGCTGAAGATCCGCTCGATCTTCAACCCGCCGGAGGTCTGCTGGCCGTTGTTCACGGTCTCCGTCATCCTGCCCAATCCCCTTCTCTGGCCGTTACTTCATCTGCTGGTGTCGTGCTGCGTTGTCGTTGTTGCTGTGGTGCTGTGGTGACCTCGACCCCGGTCACCCGACGATGTGCACCCGGCACGCAGCTTCCCCACTACGTGCCGGGTGGTCTGGTCAGCCCGTCGGCGCGGGCTGGTTGGCGCGCTCCATCCGGAGCATCGCGATCTCGGACTCGAAGTCCTCGGCCGACTCGAACGCGCGATAGACGGAGGCGAAGCGCAGGTAAGCGACCTCGTCCAGCGCACGCAGCGGTCCCAGGATGGCGAGTCCGATCTCGTGAGCGGGCACCTCGGCCCACCCCTCGGTGCGTAGCGCGTCCTCGACGGCCTGCCCCAGGCAGGCGAGCTGGTCTTCGGTGACGGGCCGGCCCTTGCATGCCTTGCGTACGCCGCGCACCGCCTTCTCGCGAGTGAAGGGCTCGGTCGCACCCGAGCGCTTCAACACGGTCAGCTGCATCTGCTCCACCGTGGTGAAGCGCTTCTCGCAGGACGGGCAGCTGCGCCGCCGCCGGATCGCGCTGCCGTCGTCCGCGACGCGCGAGTCGAGGACCCGGGTGTCGGTGCTGCGGCAGTAGGGGCAGTGCATTCCGGATCCTTCCTGGCCCTGGTGATCGCGTAAAGGCATGCCGAAGCGCGCCCCGAGAGAGGCTCCTCGCCGAGGAGCCCAACGTGGTGATCTGTGAAGGAGACCGGCCAGCCTGTGGAGAACCCGTCGATCCCTGTGTATCCGCCACCCTCCTCCTGTGGAGGAAAGGGTGGCGATCTGTGAACTATATGTGGAGAACCACAACGGTGTAACTACTAGATGTAGTGGTAACCGTACGTCGCGAGCGGAGCGGGTGCAAGTCCCTCGGCGTGGCGTTTCCGATCTTGCCCGAGAGACCCGACAGAACACGCGCGGCGGCGCCGCGGCCGGGCCCGTCGACACCCCGGCCCACGACCGGCCGGGCCTCGAATCGACCCCGCGATCTGGATCCGGATGACACAATGTCGAAGCAATGGCCAAGGGGAAGCGGATCGGGACGCGGCGGGCTGCGCGCAAGCGCACCCTGCCCAGTCGTTCGAGCCTTCTGCACAGTCTGGGCATCACGCTCTGCGTGGTCGCCTGGGGCTTCCTGGTCAAGGCCGCCATCGACTTCGGCACCGCTGCTCGCGACGGCGAGCATGCCGCCTGGGCGTTCCTCGGACTCGCCTGCGTGGGCGCGGCGGCCTGCCTGTTCACCGGCCTGATCATCGGCGTCCGCCTGCTGCGCAGTCTCGGCATCCTTACCGAGAGCGCAGCCGTCGGGGCGCCTGAGGTCGACCCCGCGGTCGCCGAGCAGACCCGACCGTCCCCCACCGGGGAGGACTCCCCGACCTACGCTCCGCCCCCGGCTCCCTACCGGGGCAAGCGGATGGCCCGCTGAGGACCGGCGTCCGCTCGCGCCGTGCCGCGGACGGACGCCGTACGGCGCCGCGAGCCAGGGAAGTGCTGATCGATATCGCCGTCGCGAGCGTCGCGAGGCGAGACAGATCAGCGGTTCTCTAGTGCTCGCGGCGCAGCAGGTGGTCGATCGCGTGCCGGGCGTGATCGAGCAGCGAGGGTCGCTCCAGGTCGTCGTGGGAGAGACCGCGGCGCCAGTAGCCGGAGATGTCGGACTGGTACTTCGTGTGCCCGCGCCCGCGAGCCCACCTGCGCACCGGCTTGAGGCTGATCGCCTCCGCACCGGCCCACACATAGGTGTGCACATCGGAGGGTAGCTCGATCGCCTCCGCGAAGCGAGCCAGGAGCTCGGTGTCACCCGGCGCGGCACTGCGGTGCAGCCACGTCAGCGTGACCCCGTCCGGCACCGGGAGGTCCTGCTCGTCGTCGGCGTCCTCGATCTCGACCGCAACGACCCCGCGGGTGCCCGCCGGCCACTCCTCCAGCCAGCGACCGACCGCCGGCAGCCCCGTCTCGTCGGCCAGCAGCACCAGGAAGCCGAACGCGCGGGGCACCTCGATCGAGGGACGCGGGCCGGCTACCCAGATGGTGCTGCCGATCGCACACTCCTGAGCCCAGGTCGAGGCGAGTCCACCGCTATGGACGACGAAGTCCAGCTCCACCGTCCCGGCGCGGCGGTCGTAGCGCCGGATCGTGTACTCACGCGCCGGCGGGAAGGGCCTGGGCCAGTCGAGGTGGTCGCCGTCGGGCACCGGAGCACGGGTGACGCCGGTCTCCGGATCCGGAAAGACCAGCTTCACGTGCTCGTCGGGGAGGTGGGACTCGAAGCCCTCCATCTGGGCTCCGCCCAAGGTCAGCCGGAGCATCCGCGGCGTCACCATGGCGCGTGCCAGGACGGTGAGCTCGCGGATCTTGATCGGCCACTCGGCGTACTCCGCCTTCGGTCGCGGGCTCGACAGCTCGACCATCAGGGCGCCCGGTATCCCTCGGCTGCGGCGCGCAGGTCGTCGACCTGCGCCTGCGCTGCCGCGAACGTGTAGACCGTCCCCGAGGCCAGCGGGAAGACGTTGCCCGCCTTCACCGCGGGCAGCCGCTTGAACGACGCCGAGTCGAGGATGTCCCGGATCTCCGGCATCGGCTCACCCTCGGCGTCGGCCTCGAAGAAGATCACATCCTGGTCGGAGAGGTCGGCCAGGTTCTCGGTCGCCAGCGGCTCCACGTAGCGCTCCGGGTCATCGGTGTAGGTCTCGTTGTAGCCGAAGCCTGCCGCGACGAGCCGCCGGTAGGTCAGCGCCTTGGAGGTGTCCGCGTAGAGCTGGTCGGCGACGTTGAGCGAGGTGACCTCCAGGTCGCCGATCACCTCGCCGTGCTCCTCCGCGATCTCGGCCAGCTGCGCGTCGACGGCCGCCGTCTTGGTGGCGTAGTCCGTGCTGCGCCCCACCAGCTCCGCGATCTTCGGGTAGTTGTCCCAGACGTCCGTGGGCTCTTCGATAGGAAGGATCACGGTCGGGAAGAGCTCGGCGATCTCGTCGTACTTGAGCCCGAGCCCGCCGTGGTCCATGCCGATCACCAGATCGGGGTCGAGCTCGATCAGCTTCTCCACATCGAGCCCGTCGTAGTTGCCGACGGTCGGGACGTCCGCATAGCTCGGCCAGATCGCGGGATCGATCTCCTCCTCCACCAGCTCCGCGTCGAGCTGGCCGACCGGCACCACGCACAGATCCGCCAGCTCCGATCCGACCCGCCACAGCGCGACGATGCGCTTCGGGTTCGTGGGCACACCTTCGACGTCGCCGAGGAAGGTGTCGGCGACGGTGCGCGTGCCGTCCTCGGCGACGTCCTCAGGCGCATCCGCGCACCCCTCGGCCACCCGCGGCGCGGACTCCTTGGCAGTCTCGCCGTCGTCGCCTCCGCAGGCGGCGAGGGGGAACAGGGCGAAGGCGGCGAGGGCGACCCCGAGCAGACGGGGACGGCGAACGACATGCATGAGGAACTCCTCGAGGACGATGACGGGCCCTGTGATCAGGGAAAGGCAGAGGTGAGGCTAACCTAACTACATGCTTACCGGTCACCCGAGGTCGGCCCGCATCTCGGGTGCCTTCCTCCTCGCCCTGCTCGCCGCCCTGGCGTTCTCGGTGCTGATCAGCCTGGCCTTCGGCAGCCGATCCATCCCGTTCGCCGAGGTGGTCGCCGCCCTCTTCCGCGACGTCGACTCCGACAACGCCACCGTGATCACCAGCCAACGGCTCCCCCGCACGCTGCTCGGCCTCGGCGCAGGCCTGGCGCTGGGCATGGCCGGCGCGTTGATGCAGGGGCATACTCGGAACCCGCTCGCCGACCCCGGGCTCTTCGGAGTCAACGCCGGCGCCACCTTCGCGGTCGCGGCGCTCTCCTTCGGCCTCTCGGTGACCGGCAGCGCGGCCAACGTCGTCGCGGCACTGCTCGGCGCCGCCGTCGTGACCACCCTGGTCTTCGTCCTCGGACTGCGCGGCCAGCACACCAACGGCTTGGCGATGCTGGCGATCATCGGCACGACGGTCGCCGTGCTCCTGACCTCCCTGACCTCGGCCCTCATCCTGCTCGACCGGCAGACCCTCGAGGTGATGCGCTTCTGGGAGGTCGGATCGATCGCCAATCGCAACCAGGACCTGGCCCTCTGGCTGACGCCGCTCCTGGTGCTCGGCGTCGCACTGGCCATGGCAAACGCCTTCTCGCTCAACACCCTCGGACTGGGGGACGAGGTCGCGCAGTCGCTCGGCACCCGGGTCCGCACCACTCGCGTGGTCGGCATCCTGGCGATCACGCTCCTGGTCGGCCCCGTCACGGCCCTGTGCGGGCCGATCGCCTTCCTCGGCCTGGTCGCGCCCCATGCGGCCCGCGTCGTCACCGGCCATGACCAGCGCTGGCTGGTCCCGTGTGCGGGCCTCGTCGGCGCGGCACTCGTGCTGTTGGCCGACACGCTCGGCCGCGTCCTGCCCGAGACCGGCGAGCTCCAGGTCGGCATCGTCTTGGCCCTCGTCGGCGCTCCCGTGCTGCTCGCGATCACCCGCCACCGCAGGCTGGTGAGCCTGTGAGCGCCGCCCTCGCCCAGGCCGAGCGGCCGCGGCGCCGCGGCATCGCGATCGGGCCGGTCGCCCTACGGGTGCGTAGGCGGGCGCTGCTGGTCGGAGCCGGTACGTCGCTGCTGCTGGTCGCCCTCCTCGCCGCGTCGGTCTTCACCGGCACCCTCCACTTCACCCCGGAACGTGTGCTCGCCACGCTCGTCGGCGACGGCACCAAGGTCGAGGAGCTGGTGCTCATCGACCATCGCCTCTCCCGGGCCCTGGCCGGGATCCTCGTCGGCTTCGCCCTCGGCTGCGCCGGCGCCCTGACCCAGTCCATCACCCGCAACCCGATCGCAAGCCCCGACATCCTGGGCGTGATCTCGGGCGCCAGCCTGTGCGCGGTCCTGGTTGCCACCCAGCCCAGCATCCGCCGGCTCTTCGGTGGCCTTCCGGCAGGTCAGGCGGTGTCGCTGGCTGCCTTCATCGGCGGTCTGCTCACCACCGCGCTGATCCTGGCGCTCTCCTGGCGCGCCGGCTTCGACGGGCTGCGCCTCATCCTGGTCGGGCTCAGCATCAACGCGATCGCCATGGCCGGCGTCAGCTTCGCCCTGACCCGCACCGAGGACTACAACGCAGCCTTGGCAATGCGCTGGCTGACCGGCTCCCTGGCGCCCGCCCGGATGCCCGACGTACAGCGCCTGCTGCCCGTCGTGGTCGTCGGCGCCGTTGTGTGCCTCGCACTGCATCAGGCCCTGGCCCGGCTCCGGATGGGCCGTGATCTGAGCCTGCTGCTCGGTGGCCGCCCCGCCGCAGCCGAGGGCATCTCCCTGGTGGTAGCCGTGGCACTGGTTGCCGCTGCCTGCGCGGTGGCCGGACCGGTCGCCTTCGTGGCCTTCGTCGCCGCACAGGGTGCGATGCGGCTCTTCGGCACCGCCGGGCCGCCACCGCTCGCGGCCGGTCTTGTCGGCGCGACCCTGGTGCTCGGCGCCGACCTCGCCGTCCAACGCCTCCCCGGCGACCTGCCGGTCGGCGTACCGACCGGCATCATCGGCGCGATCTTCCTGCTCAACCTGCTCCTGCGAACCACACGGAGGACCCGTGTCTGACACCCTGACACCAGTGAACGTCTCGACTCCTCTGCGCCTCCGTGAGGTGACCGCCGGCTACGGCTCGCGCACGATCCTCCACGGCCTCGACATCGAGGTGCCCGTCGGCCGGTTCACCTCGGTGATCGGCCCCAACGGCTGCGGCAAGTCGACGACCCTGCGCGTCATGGCACGGCTTCTCTCACCCGACTCCGGCGACGTGCTCTGGCACGGGCGCCCGGTCGCGGACCTCAAGCCGCGGGAGCTGGCGACGCAACTCGCGATGCTGCCGCAGGTCCCGGTCGCGCCGGAGGGGATGACGGTCGAGGACCTCGTCGCCATGGGCCGTCAGCCTCACCAGCCGTGGTGGCGCGCCTGGAGCGCCGAGGACGACCGGATCGTCGCAGAGGCGATGGCGGCAACGGCCATCGCCGATCTCGCCGAGCGCCCGCTCGACGAGCTCTCCGGAGGACAGCGCCAGCGTGCCTGGATCGCCATGACCCTGGCACAGCAGACCGAACTGCTGCTGCTCGACGAGCCCACGACCCACCTCGATCTCGCCCACGCCGTCGAGGTGCTCGACCTGGTGTGCCGACTGCGCGACGACACCGGCAGGACCGTGGTCGCCGTGCTCCACGACCTCAGTCTTGCCGCCCGCTACAGCGATCATCTCGTCGTGCTCAAGGACGGACGCCTGGTCACCGCAGGCGCACCGCGCGAGGTGCTGACCCCCGAACTGCTGCTGGACACCTTCGGGCTGCGCGCCCACGTCTTCGACGATCCGGTCGAGGGTCGTCCGGTCGTAGTGCCGGTCGGTCATGGCTGAGGTCGCGAGCGCGGCTCCGCGCACCGCCTGGGCTCTCCTTCGGCGCGGCGTACGCCGCAACCCTGGCCGGATGAGCGGCTTCCTGTTCCTGCTCTCGCTGTGGCAGGTGTGCGAGACGCTCGTGCCGGTGGCGATCGGACTGGTCATCGACAAGGCGGTCGCCACCTCCGACCTCGACGCTCTGCTCTGGTCGGGAGTCGGCATCTGCGTCCTCTTCCTCGTCCTCTCCTGCTCCTACCGCTTCGGCGCCCGGCTGGGGTTCGCCGCCGTGCAGTGGGAGACCCACCGGCTGCGACTGGAGATCACCGCTCGCTCCCTGGATCCCGGCGGCGTCGTCGACGCCGCCCGCACCGGCGAGACGCTCTCGCTGGCCACCTCCGACACCGACAACGTGGGCTTCGCCCTGCGCTCACTGGGCTACAGCCTCTCCGCCGTCGCCTCGTTGGCCATCAGCGCCGTGGTGCTGCTGCGCATCGACATCGCCCTCGGCCTGACGGTGCTCTTCGGCGTCCCCCTCGTGCTGGTGGCACTCCAGGCGCTCACCCCCGTCATCGCACGGCGTACCACCCGGCAGGAGCAGGCGGTCGCGGCCGCCTCGGGCGTGGCCACCGACCTGGTGCGCGGGATCCGGGTCGTGCAGGGGCTCTCCGCCGAGGACGAGGCCAGCACTCGCTACCGCCGCACCAGCCGGCACGCGTGGGTCGCGGGGGTACGCAACGCCGAGGCGTTCGGGGCGATGGTCGCGGTGACCTCGCTCGCCGGGGGTCTCTTCCTCGCCCTGGTCGCGCTGCTGGCAGGCAACCTGGCGCTGGAAGGCCGGATCACCATCGGCGAGCTGGTGGTGGTCGTGGGCCTCAGCACCTATCTGACGGGCCCGATCCAGGTGATCGGTGCGATCAGCGCCCAGGTCGCCCAGGCCCTGGCCTCAGCGCAGCGCATCGTCGACCACCTGCAGTCCGAGCGCCGGGTAGCCACCGGCGAAGCGCAGGCGCACGGCGCCCTCACCTGGCGCTGCACCACCCCCGAGCTGCAGTCCGAGCCCGGAGAGCTGCTCGGCATCGTGGTCGCCGATGCGGGCCGGGCCGACGCCCTGATCGCACGGCTGGCTGAGGGCGATCCCGACATCCTCGCCGGCGGCGTACCGCTGGATCGGCTGAGCCACGAGGCGCGGCGCGACCTGCTCGTCGTCAACCCGCACCGGGTCGACCTCTTCGAAGGCACCCTCGCGGAGGCGATCAGCCCGCCGGGAGGATCCTCGGCGGAGGCCCTCTCCGCCGCCCTCGAGGCGTCGGCCGCAACCGATGTGGTGGCACTCTCCCCCGACGGCCTGGCGCAGCGCGTGCACCCGGACGGCGCCACCCACTCCGGTGGCCAACGCCAGCGCATCGGCCTCGCGCGAGCCCTGCTGGCCGACCCTCCGCTCCTGGTGCTGCACGAGCCGACCAGCGCCGTCGACGCCGTCACCGAGCACCGGATCGCCGAAGGACTGCGAGCCCACCGGCACGCCCGGGGAAGCGACCGTACGACGTGGCTGGTCACCACCTCGCCCGCGCTGCTGGCGGTCGCCGACCGGGTGGTGCTGGTCGATGCGGAGGGCACGGTCGCGACCGGCACGCACCACGAGCTGGCCGAGCACCCCACCTATCGTGAGGCGGTCCTGCGATGACCCCGCTCTTTCCCACCGCCGACCTGCGGACGACGACCCGCGCGTCGCTACGCCTGGTCGCCACGCGACGCTGGCCGCTCCTCGGCGCCGCGCTCTCCTTCCTGTGCGTGGGAGCCTGCGCTCTCGTGCCGCCCTGGATGCTGGGACGCATCGTCGACATCGTGACCGAGGGCGGCTCCTCGATCACACGGCCCATCGTGGCGATCGTCCTCGCTGCGGTCGGCAGCGCACTCTTCACGGCCCTGTCTGTCGCGCTCCTGGCCCGCGCAGCCGAGCCGGCGGTGGCCGAGCTGCGGGAGGAGGTGCTCGACCGCGCACTTCACGTCGAAGCCTCGGCGCTCGAGGCATCCGGTACCGGCGACCTGCTCGCCCGGGTCGGTGACGACGCGCGTCTCGTCGCCGACTCGGTCCGGGACTTCGTGCCGTCACTGATCAACTCCGTCGTGCTGATCTGCTTCACGCTCGGCGGACTCGCGGCCCTCGATTGGCGCCTGGCACTGGCCGGCCTGCTGGCCGCGCCCTTCTACGCCCGCGGCCTGTGGTGGTACCTCCCCCGCTCGGGTCCGCGCTACCGCGAAGAGAGGATCGCCCAGGGCCAGCGGGCCCAGGCCATGGTCGGAGCGCTCAACGGAGCGGAGACCGTACGCGCTCTCGGCCTGCAGGAGCAGCAGCTGGAGCGGGTGGATCAGCGCTCGGGCCGCGCCCGCGACATCACCCTCGGCGTGTTCGTCCTGCTCACCAAGTTCTTCGCCGCCGCCAACCGAGCCGAGGTCGTCGGCCTCTGCGCGGTGCTCGGCACCGGCTTCTGGCTGGTCCACGAGGGTCAGGTCACCGTCGGCGCGGTGACCGCCGCGGCGCTCTACTTCCACCGGCTCTTCGACCCGGTCAGCGCGCTGCTGTTCGTCTTCGACAAGTTGCAGTCGGCCGGCGCCTCCCTGGCTCGCCTGGTCGGTCTGGCCGAGACCGCGCCGGCCGCACCGGCCGTACCACCCGAGCAACACGGGGCACTCGAGCTCCGCGGGATCAGCCACGCGTACGTCGCGGGGCGCCCGGTCCTCCAGCCCACCGATCTCCGGGTCGCGCCCGGCGAACGCGTGGCCGTCGTCGGCGCCACCGGCGCCGGCAAGTCCACGCTGGGCCGGATCGCCGCGGGACTGCTGCCGCCGACCACCGGCCAGGCCTTCCTGGCAGGTCACTCCTACGAGGATCTCGGGCGCCGCGGTGTCCGCTCCCGCGTCGTGATGGTCAGCCAGGAAGGACACGTCTTCGCCGGCACCGTGTTGGAGAACCTCACCCTCGGTCGTCCCGACGCCTCCCTGCCGGAGGTGGAAGCGGCATTGGAGACGGTGGGGCTGAAGGCCTGGCTCGACACCCTTCCCGACCGCCTCGACACCGTCGTCGGCGACGGCGGCATGACTCTCACGCCGGCCCGCGCCCAGCAGCTTGCCCTGGCCCGGGTCGAGTTGCTCGCGCCGTGGTTCGTCGTGCTCGACGAGGCCACCGCAGAGGCAGGCTCCGCCGGGGCCCGCGACCTCGACGCGGCCGCCACGGCCGTCACCCAGGGCCGCGGCGCCCTCGTCATCGCACACCGCCTGAGCCAGTCGGCCCAGGCCGACCGCGTCGTAGTGATGGCCGACGGCGCGGTCGTCGAGACCGGCACCCACGAGGAGCTGGCCGCCGCCGGCGGACGGTACGCTGAGTTCTGGGCGGCGTGGACAGGCGCCTGAACGGGCGCGGCGCGGCGTCACTTTCGAGTGCTGGCGCCGTTATACCGACAAGGGGGCGGAGTCAGCAGCGCGCGCTGGTGCCCGCCGGAGGAACCTCGGAGGGGAATTCAGCACCATGCATGCACGTTTGCGAACGACCATGGTCGGGCTCGTCGGCCTGGCAACGGCACTGACCACCGTCGGCCTCACCGTGGCCACCAGCACGACCGCCCAGGGCGCAGCAGCGCCCGCTCCCGGCGCGACCTGCAGCCTGAAGGCGACCGGTACCACCGGCGCGGCGCCCGCCTCCTTCACCGCCACCATGGCGACCCCGGAGGCGGCTCCCATCACCGACGTCAACGTGCGTCTCGATGCGACCGCGGCCAAGAACAAGAGTGGCAACTGGAAGATCTCGCTGGGCCACGACGGCAGGTCCTCGACGTTGAAGGACGCCGCTCCCGGGCTGTTGGGAATCGGCGCCAAGCACATCCCGCTGGCCGGCCTCGTCCTCGACGACGAGGCGACGGCGGACGTCCTCAGCGCCGCCGGACCGGGCGCGTACAAGCCCTCCTCCAAGCTCTCCACCTTCGACGGGCGGGACGCCACCGGAGCGTGGACCCTCACCGTCAGCAACGCGAACGGCCTCACCACCGAGACCGGCTCCGTCGTCGCCTGGAGCATCGAGGTCACCTACGACTGCGATCTCGACAAGGACTTCGTCCCGAACCTGAAGGACAACTGCCCGACCACCCCGAACCGCGACCAGGCCGACGCCGATCGGGACGGGATCGGCGACGCCTGCGACCCCGACGCCGACAATGACGGCATCCCCAACGCGACCGACAACTGCCCGACGGCCGCGAACCCGGGCCAGGAGGACCTGGACGGGGACGGGATCGGCGACGCCTGCGACCCCGACGCCGACAACGACGGCTTCTACAAGGGCGACAAGTGCCCGCTGTCGGCGGGAGACACCGACTCGGGGTGCCCGGAGGTCAAGCGGAAACTGACCGTCAAGTACAAGCCCGGCAAGCGGGTCTTCGTCGGCAAGGTCAAGGCGAGCTCCAACAAGAGCACCTGCCAGGCCGGCACCCCGGTGCGCCTCTACCGGGGGACGAAGCACGTCGCCGGCGCCTTCACCAACAAGAAGGGCAAGTTCACGATCCGCCGCGGAAAGTACTCCGGCAAGCTGCGCGTGATCGTCCCGCTGCTCGTGCAGAAGCCGAACAGCGTCCAGGGCTATGCCTGCGCCGAGAAGAAGTCGAAGAACTTCAAGCTCAAGTAGCACCCGCGGCGCCACCTACCCCCGCAAGACCCCGGTCGAACATCTCTTCGACCGGGGTCTTGCGTTGTTCGAACACATGCTCTATCTTCGAACACGTGCTCGATCGAACAGGTGATCGACGCCGGGCCGAGAGGTTGTGTCGGAGGGTGTCGATAGAACTCGGTCGACACACCCGCCTCTCCTTCCCCCTCGGAGGTTCCCGATGAGCACTGTCGCCCTGCACCCCGTCCGTCCCGCGCTGCAGCTGACCCGCCGTGGTCGCGTGGTCGTCTTCCTGGCCGCCACCGCCCTGGTGCTGCTGGCTGCGATCTTCCTGGGCGCCGCCTCGGTCGCGACCGATGACGCCGGTTCGGTCACGCAGACCCGCGTCATCATGGTCGACGAGGGCGACACCTTGTGGGCGATCGCCTCCGATCTGGCTGACGACGGCAAGGTGCAGCAGATGATCGACGCCATCAAGCGACTCAACGCCCTCGACTCCGCGGCGCTCCAGGTGGGCCAGGAGCTGCACGTTCCGGCCTGACGCGACCGACACGCCAATCGAACAAATGTTTGAGAGCAGGCGCACGGTGAGGCACAGTGACAGTGCACAGCGACGACGTCCTCACCACCCGTGCCAGCCCGGAAAGGCAGAGCGCCGATGACACCCCGCAACGAGTCCGGCAAGGTCTCCGAACTGCCCGACGGACCGCCTGATGCGACCGGGCTCACTCCACGACAGCAGCGCATCCTCACCGCGATCCGCGACGCCCTCGAACAGCGGGGTTACCCGCCGAGCATGCGTGAGATCGGAGAGATCGTCGGGCTCACCTCGTCCTCCTCGGTGGCCCATCAGCTCAAGGTGCTCGAGTCGAAGGGCTTCATCAAGCGCGACCCCAACCGGCCGCGCGCGATCGAGGTCTTCCTGCCTGAGGTGCTCGCCGCGCGCCGAGCGATCAGCTCGGCCGACGACTCCGGGATCGACGTGACCGGGATCGGCGACACCGCTCCCCCGGCCACCTACGTGCCGATGGTCGGCCGCATCGCAGCCGGTGGCCCGATCCTCGCCGAGGAGCGCGTCGAGGAGGTCTTCCCGCTTCCGAAGTCCCTCGTCGGCGACGGCACCCTCTTCATGCTCGAGGTCTCGGGCGAGTCGATGATCGAAGCCGCCATCTGCGACGGTGACTACGTCGTCGTGCGCCAGCAGCCGACGGCCAACAACGGCGAGATCGTCGCCGCGATGATCGACGGCGAGGCCACCGTCAAGACCTTCCAGCGCAAGGACGGCCACGTCTGGCTGCTCCCCCACAACCCGGTCTTCGAGCCGATCGACGGCACCCACGCCACCATCCTCGGCGTCGTCACTGCCGTACTGCGACGCGTCTGAGAGGCGTGTCCCTTGCCCCGACCGGTCGTTGAGGGTGCATGTGGATCTCCGCCTGGGCACGGCACCTGCAGGGTCCGTTCCTCGCCCTGACCGCCTGCTGCCTCGCCGCGACGACGGTCGGGGCAGCACCCGTCGCCGCCGACCCGCCCGACCTCTCCCGAGACGTGGTGCAACGGCTTCTCCAGAGCGACCCGACGGCGCGCCTCGATGCTGCCGGCCGGCTCTTCTTCGCCGACCGGCACACGGCGCGACTCGTTGGCCCCGAGGCACCTGCCCGCGCCGTCGCGCCGTTGAACGAGACCTTCTCCCTCCACAGTCGGCCGCGGTCGAAGCGGGTCCTCTACCTCGACTTCGACGGCGAGCGGGTCTGCAACACCGGATGGAACCGCGGCGACGGAGGCATCCTCGGCGGCCTGCTGACCCCGACACTGCCGTGCGGCGACTACGAAGGATTCAAAGGCGCCACCTCGCACCGGCTCCCCTCCGCCGACCTGAAGGCGATCCAAGAGGTCTGGGCGCGGGTCAGTGAGGATTTCGCACCTTTCGACATCGATGTCACCACACAGCGGCCGAAGCACAGCGCGATCGAGCGCGCCGGCTCCGGCGACGACCGCTTCGGCGTCCACGCCGTAGTCACGGCGAGCACGCGAGCCCGCAACGCCACCTGCGGCGGCCCAGGCTGCGCCGGCGTCGCCTACGTCGGAGTCTTCCCCGACGCTCACGCCAACGACCAGCGGATCCTCTGGGCCTTCTCCGAAGAGATCGGCAACAACCCGCGTCGGCTGGCCGACGTCCTCTCTCATGAGGCGGGCCACACCCTCGGCCTCCTGCACGACGGTGGCGGGGGCGATGGCGAGTACTACGGCGGACATGGCATCTGGGGGCCGATCATGGGCTCCGGCGATCGCCACCTGACCCAGTGGAGCCGAGGCGAGTACGCCGGAGCGTCCCAGCGTCAGGACGATCTCGCGGTCATCGCCAAGCACGGAGTGCAGCGGATCCGCGACGACCACGCCGACGGACGCCGCGGCGCCTCCCGCCTCAAGCGCGGCCAGACGGCACATGGCGTGATCACGAGTTCGACCGACACCGACGCCTTCACCCTGCGCACCACCTGTCGGTCCCGGGTCGTCCTGCGCGCACGCAACGCCGCCCTCGGCCCGAACCTCGACATCCGCATGACCATCCGGCGCCCCGGTGCCCGCCGCGCCCAGGTCATCGACCCACTCTCCTCCGCCTCGGGCAAGGCCGGAGGCCTCGACGCCACCTGGCGCGGCAAGGCACGACCCGGCACCTGGTTGGTCACCCTGGCCGGTACCGGGGCCCGAGACCCGGGCAGCACGGGCTACTCCCGCTACGGCAGTCTCGGGCAGTTCACGCTGAAGGCCTCCGGTAGGTGCGTACGCCGCTGAGGGCGAGTCGGGACGTCTCAGCGGCTGCCGGCCCCTCACCGGTGCCCTCAGCCGGCCGCCAGCCGCTTGAGGGCACCCCTGACCAGTTCGCGGTCCTCGGTCGGCCACATGGGCGGGAGGCTGGCGCGTAGGAACCCGCCGTAGCGGGCCGTCGCCAGGCGTGGGTCCAACACCGCGACCACGCCCTTGTCGCTGGTGGTGCGGATCAGCCGGCCGGCCCCCTGCGCCATCAGCAGGGCGGCGTGGGTGGCGGCGACCTGCATGAAGCCGTTGCCACCGGCCTGGTCGGCGGCCCGCTGGCGCGCCGACATCAGGGGATCGTCAGGACGCGGGAAAGGGATCCGGTCGATGAGCACCAACTGACAGGTGTCGCCGGGGACGTCAAGCCCCTGCCAGAGCGTGAGGGTGCCGAAGAGGCAGGTGTAGGGGTCCTCGACGAACTGGCGAGCCAGCTCGGGGAGCTGCGCCTCCCCCTGCGCCAGCGTGGTCAGATGCGGCAACCGGGCACGCACCTCCTCCGCGGCAGCCTCCGCCGCACGACGCGACGAGAAGAGGCCGAGAGTGCGGCCGCCAGCGGCATCCACCAGGTCGACGATCTCATCGAGCTGCGCCTTGCCAAGCCCGTCGCGACCTGGCGGCGGAAGGTGCCGGGCGACGTACAGGATCGCCTGCTTGCGATAGTCGAACGGCGAGCCGACATCCACTGCTCGCCACGGGAGAGCGTCGCTCGGAGCGTCGCTGGGCGTGGGCAGGTCGTCGGCGGCTCGCTCTGCCGGCTTGAGCCCGAGGCTCCCCGCGACGGAGTCGAAGTTGCCGCCGAGCATCAGCGTCGCGGAGGTGAAGATGACCGTCTTGTCCGTGAGCAGCTTGTCGCGCATCTGACCCCAGACCTGCAGGGGCGCGATGCACAGCTGCGGACCGCCGCGCGACACCTCCCGGCCGTTGAGCCAAAGCACATCGGCGTCGGAGCCGGCTGCCATCCGCTCGCTGGTGTTGAAGACTTCCTGAACCCCACCCTTCGCCTGCGTACGGCCGGGATCGACATCGCCGTCAGACTCCTTCGGGAACGCGCCCAGCGCGGCCCGGGCGGCATCACGGACCAGCACCAGCGCCTCGGCAAGCTGCGCCGGCACCTGGTCGATGCGGCCCTCGGGTGCCGCAGCGATCGCGTCACTCAAGGCGTCCGCTGCGTCGGCCAACTCGGTCGCCTGGTCACCGTCGACGTAGCGCTGAGCCCGTCGAGCGGCCCGCTCTACCTCACTCACGCTGAGCTCGTCGGTCGCCGCCTGGGTGATCCGCGCGGTGAGCTCGTGTGCCTCGTCGATCACCACCGCGTCGTACTCCGGGATCATCGGGATGCCCTCGATGGCGTCGATCGCAAGCAGGCTGTGGTTGGTGATCACCAGCTTGGACCGGGCGGCCTTCTCCTTTGCCTGCTCGGCGAAGCACTCCTCGCCGTAGACGCAGCGGGCACGACCCAGGCATTCACGAGCGCTGACCGAGACCTGACGCCAGACCTTCTCGGTGTGGCGGGGAGCGTTGTCCTTCTCTCCCGTGCCGCCCGACTCTGCCTCCTCCTCGACCCACTCGCGGAGCTTGAGCACCTCGGCGCCCATCGATCCGGTCGGGGCCTCGATCAGGACGCCCTGGTCGTCCGGCGCACCCTCGCGAACCCGGTGCAGGCACGCATAGTTGGAACGTCCCTTCAGCACGGCGTACGACGTGTCGAGTCCGGGCCTCTCGACCGCCTTGACCAGACGGGGGATGTCGCGCTCGACGAGCTGATGCTGGAGCGCCAAGGTGGCCGTCGCGATCACCACGCGTTCCCGGTGGAGCAGCGACGGGACCAGATAGGCAAGCGACTTTCCAGTGCCGGTGCCGGCCTGGACGAGCAGGTGCTGCTCGCCCGCGAGAGCGTCGCCGACCGCCTCCGCCATCAGCACCTGACCGGCACGCTCCTGGCCACCGAGCGCCGCCACCGCCTCAGCCAGCAGGCGGGTCACCGGGCGATCGGCAGCAGCGGAGTCAGACACCAGAGCACCCTATCCGGGGGCACCGCCCGCCCTGTTCTTGGCATCTCAACGCGTCCTTTGCGCGAACTCGACGGCTCATACGCGCTACTTCGACGGCGAGTGCGCGCAAAGTAAGCGTTGAGTTCGCGCAAACGGCGCGTTGAGATGGCGCAAATGGTTCGCGCAAATGGTTCGCGCCCATGAAGGTGTCAGACGACGGCGCCAGAGTCCTCCGGGTCGCGCACCTTCTTGACCTTCGCATCTCGCGGGAACGCCTGGAAGCGCTGCAGGAAGCTCGCCATCGGGCTGGCGACGAAGACGGTCGACGCCGTACCGATGATGAGGCCGAGCAGCAGGGCCAGCGCGAAGTCGGTGAGCGAGTCGCCGGCCATGAAGACCAGAGCGGCCAGGATGAACATCGCACCGAGACCGGTATTGACCGTACGCGGCATCGTCTCGAGGATCGCCGTGTTGGAGACCTCGTCGAAGGTGCCGGTCTTGGTCCCCAGCCAGCGTTCTCGGATGCGGTCGAAGACGACCACGGTGTCGTTGGCGGAGAGACCGACGATCGTCAGGGCAGCCGCCAGGAACACGCCGTCGATCGGCTTGTCGAGCCAGGCGTAGATACCGGTCACTAGCAGCACGTCGTGGAACATCGAGACGACGGCAGAGAGCGCGAAGGTCCAGTGGAACCGGAACGCCAGGTAGAGCATCTGAGCGATCAGGGCGATGCCGAAGGCGATCATCGCCTTCCGCTTCAGCTCGTCACCGAGGCTGGGCGCCACGGTGTCGTCGGAGATCTTCTCCTCGATGCCGACCTTGTCGTCGAGCGCGTTCTCGATCTGGTCGCGCTCGTCGTCCGAGATCTTGCCGGCCCGGATAGAGATCCGCTCGGTCCCGTCACTGCCCTTGACGTTCTGCACGACCGCCTCGGGGATGCCGATGTCGGAGACGATCTCGCGGGCGTCGTCCGCCTTGATCACCTTCGTGGTCTCGTAGACCAGGGTGCGGCCACCGGTGAACTCGAGACCGAGGTTCATGCCGTGGACGAAGATCCCGAGCAACGAGAAGACGGTCAGGGCGCCGGCGGCTCCGAGCCAGATCTTGCTGCGCTTCATGATCTGCGGGTTCTTGCGCATCAGCCACGTGCGCACGCGCCCGACGTTGGACAGGCCGGTGATCGCCGGTCGGCGGGCGATGAACTTGGTGCTGACGCCGATCTCGGTGAGGACGCGCGCAATCACCAGCGCGGAGATCATCGAGGCCACGACACCGATGGAGAGCGTGACGCCGAAGCCCTTGACCGTGCCCGAGGCGAAGAGGAAGAGCAGCAGGGCGGCGAGGAGCGTGGTGACGTTGGAGTCGATGATCGCGGTCCACGCCTTGTTGAAGCCGATCTGGAGCGCGCGCCGCATCCCTGCCTTCGGATTGTCGGCGTACTCCTCTCTCGCTCTTTCGAAGACGAGCACGTTGGCGTCGATGGCAAGACCGATGGCCAGCACGAAGCCGGCCAGACCCGGCAAGGTGAGCGTCGCTCCCACCCCCACGGTCATGGCATAGGCGAGCAGCGCGTACGACGTCAGCGCCACCGCCGCCAGGGCACCGACGAGTCGGTAGACGATGATGATGAACAGTCCGGTGAGGATCACACCGATGACCGCGGCCTCGGCGGAGGCCTTGATGGCCGCGTCACCGAGGGTGGGCCCGATGACCGAGTCCTGCATCGGGACGCCGTTGACGAACTTGCCGTCGTCATCGAACGAGCCGAGGGCCAGCGGCAGCGCACCGGCTTCGATCAGCAGTGCGAGATCCTTGGCGGACCGCTGGGTGAAGTTGCCGGTGATCTCGGTCGAGCCTCCGCCGATACCTACGTTGCACTGGACGTTCTCAGCTGCCTGCGGCGACGAGATGACCTTGTCGTCGAGGACGAAGGCCGTACGCCGCTGGGGGTCACCGGTGGGGAAACAGGCTGCGTCTGCCGTGATCTTCTGGTAGGCGTCGCCGGCCTTGCCGTCGAACTCGATCTGCACCGACCAGCCGATGCTCTGCTGGGGCTGCACCGCGTCGGCGCTCTTGATCTCGTTGCCGGAGATGACCGACGGACCGAGCTCGAGGAACGACGTGCCGTCCTCGTCCGGGACGATGACGTTGCCCTCCTTGGAGGGCTTGGCGTCGGGACCTGCGGCTGCCGCGACGACCGGGTGCACCGAGAGCTGCGCGGTCTTGCCGATGACCTCCTTGGCCTGATCGGGGTCCTGCACGTCCGGGAGCTCGACCAGCACCCGGTCGGTGCCGACCCGGACCAGGGTCGGCTCGGAGACGCCGATCGCGTCGACGCGGTCCCGCATGACCTCGATGGTCTTGTCGACCTGTGCAGCGGTGACGTCCCGGTCAGGATTGTTGGGATCCTGCGCCTGGTACATGAGTTGAGAACCGCCCTTGAGGTCGATTCCCAGCGTCGGCTTCTTCTCGAGAGAGAGCCAGAGACAGCCGGCCAGCAGTCCGAGGACCAGCAGCAGGCGAACAAATGCACCACGGGACATGAGAGGAATCATCCACCACGGACCCAACCTCACCGAAACTGACCCGCCCCGCGAACGTGCTCCGGGTCACTGCCGGATTTGGTTGCGTCCTACACATTCACCCGGCAAACTGCTGCGGTCCCCGGTGCGCACACCGTGCGGACACCCGATCCGAAAGGCACCGTCCGTGCAGTCCCCCGGCCACTCGGCTCCCGCCGATCTCTCCCCTCTCGCGGCGCGCCTGGTGGTCGTCGTCCTCTGCCTCGGCGGCCTCAGCGGCGCCCTGATGCAGACCCTCGTCATGCCGATCCAGCGGGATCTCCCCGCACTGTTGGACACGTCCATCAGCAACGCCTCCTGGGTGGTGACCGCGACCCTGCTGGGTGCCGCGGTGGCCATGCCGGTCGCCGGCCGGCTCGGCGACCTCTTCGGGAAGAAGCGGGTCCTGATCGTCAGCGCCGGCGTCCTCCTGCTCGGCTCCATGGTCTGCGCGCTCGCCGACAGCATCGGGCCGATGCTCGTCGGCCGCGTCCTCCAGGGCATGGCGATGGGGTACCTCCCCGTGGCGATCGCCCTGGTGCGCGAGGTCACCCCTCCGGCCATGGCCACGTCGGCCATCGCGACCCTCAGCGCCACGCTCGGCGTCGGCGGCGCCATCGGCATGCCGCTGGCTGCTTGGATCGCGCAGGAGCACGACTGGCACGCCCTCTTCTGGATCTCTGCGGCGCTCGGACTGGTCGTGCTCGTCTCCACGGCGCTGCTGGTGCCGTCCCGACCCGCTCTCAACCCCGGCCGCTTCGACGGCGTCGGCGCACTCGGCCTCGCCGCCGGCCTGGTCGGCACGCTCGTGGGCATCTCCAAGGGGTCCGACTGGGGCTGGATGGCCGGGCGCACCTGGCTCTTCCTCGGCGTCGGAGTCGTCGCCTTCGCGCTCTGGGGGCGCCACCAGCTCGCCCACGCCAACCCACTGGTCGATCTGCGGACCACTGCGGCGCGCCCCGTGCTGCTCACCAACCTGGCCGCCGTCCTCATCGGCTTCGGGATGATGGCGCAGTCGATCGTGGTGCCGCAGCTGCTGACCATGCCGGCTGCGACCGGCTTCGGACTCGACCAGACCCTGCTCCAAGCCGGCCTGTGGATGGCTCCTGGCGGCATCGTCATGATGCTCCTGGCGCCGGTGTCGAGCCGACTCATCCAAGGGATCGGCGCCCGGATCACACTCGCGGTCGGCGCGGTCTTCCTGGGCCTCGGCTACCTGGTCGGCCTGTTCCTCATGACCGAGCCATGGCAGATGCTCGTCGTCATGTGTGTCTGCTCGATCGGAGTCGGCATCGGCTACGCCGCTATGCCCACCCTGATCCTGGAGAACGTGCCGATGTACGAGGCCGGATCCAGCGTCGGCTTCAACAACCTGATGCGCTCGGTCGGCACCACCCTGGCCGGCGCGGCGATGGCGGCCGTACTCACCAGCCACACCTTCACCCTTGCCCCCGGCACTGCCGCGATCCCGACGGAGGGCACCTTCCGCTGGTGCTTCGTGATCGGCGCCATCGCCGCCTTCGTCGGAGCAGCTATCTCGCTGGCCATCCCGGCCCGCGCAGCGGTCGGCGCCGCGACCGAGCCCGTGCCCGCCGTCGCCGACTGAGAGCAGACGACCGGTCAGACGGCGTACGCCGCCAGCTCGCCAGCGAGCGACTCGTCGGCGCGACCGTGCACGCGGGTGCCTTCGGCGGTGTGCTCGAGGCTGAGGATCTCGCCGGCGCGGTGCAGTCGATCGAGCAGGTCCCCACGGGCGTAGGGCACCAGCGCGTCGAACTCGACGGCGGGGCGGGGCAGCTCTGCCTCGATCAGCGCACGCGCCTCGGCGATACCCTCCCCGGTGCGCGCCGAGACGACCACGGAGTGCGGTTCGCGGGCGCGCAGCCGGGCTAGCACCATCGGATCGGCCGCGTCGGCCTTGTTGATCACGATCAGCTCGGGCACGTGGGTCGCCTCGATCTCGGCGAAGACCTCGCGGACCGCGGAGATCTGGCCCTCGGGGTCGGGGTGCGAGCCGTCGACGACATGCAGGATCAGGTCGGCGTCGGCGACCTCCTCCAAGGTCGAGCGGAACGCCTCGACCAGCTGGTGCGGCAGGTGCCGCACGAACCCGACCGTGTCGCTCATCGTGTAGACACGCCCGTCGGCCGCCGTGGTACGCCGCGTGGTCGGGTCGAGCGTCGCGAACAGGGCGTTCTCGACCAGCACGCCGGCATCGGTGAGTCGGTTCAGCAGCGAGGACTTGCCGGCGTTGGTGTAGCCCGCGATCGCCACCGAGGGCACCGCGTTGCGGCGCCGCTCCGCCCGCTTCGTGTCACGGGTCCCCTTCATCGCCTTGAGCTCGCGGCGGAGCTTGGCGATCTTGGTGTTGATCCGCCGCCGATCGGTCTCGATCTTGGTCTCTCCAGGACCGCGGCCGCCGATGCCCTCGCCGCCGGCGACCCGGCCACCGGCCTGGCGGGAGAGGTTCCCACCCCAGCCGCGGAGCCGTTGCTTCATGTACTGCAGCTGGGCGAGCTCGACCTGCGCCTGCCCCTCCTTGGACTTCGCGTGCTGCGCGAAGATGTCGAGGATCAGCGCGGTCCGGTCGACCGCCTTGACCTTGAGCTTGTCTTCCAGGTTACGCAGCTGCGACGGGGCCAGGTCACCGTCCAGGATCACGGTGTCCGCACCGGTCGCCTGCACGATCTCGCGCACGCCATCGACCTTGCCGCGCCCGATGTAGGTCGCCGGGTCGGGCTTGGAACGCCGTTGGTAGATGGCCTCGAGCACCTCGGACCCGGCGGTCTCGGCCAGCAGGGCGAGCTCGGCCATCGAGTTCTCGGCGTCCTCGATGGTGCCTTCAAGCCAGACCCCGACCAACACCACCCGCTCCAGGCGAAGCTGGCGGTACTCGACCTCGGTGATGTCCTCGAGCTCGGTACGCAGACCGGCCACCCGGCGCAGCGCATGTCGCGCGGCCAGGTCCTGATCACCCGTGGTCAGCTCCTCGGGATCGGGGCCGTCTGCCGAGACCAGTTCGTCGGCATAGCCGGACTCGAAGTCATCGGCCTCGAGATCAGCGTCGGGGTCGTCCCACCCCTGGGTCTCCTCGAGGGCGGCGTCGAGGGAGAAGCGCTCAGCATGGTTCGTCATATGGCTACCAGCGTAGGCCGGGAGCGCCACCCGGGCGAACCGTTATCAGGCACCTCGCCGGACGGTCGCCGCGTCACCCCCACCGGCCCCGGTCGTTGAGGAGGCATGCCTCGCCGCCGAGACCGCCGCCGTTACCTCGTCGCCGCCGTCATCGCGGCGGTGCTGGTAGCAGGCATGTGGTGGGTCACTCGCCCCGACGCGGGGACAGATCGACCGCAGAGCCGCGCACCCGTCACGACCAGCGATCCGGCCACGCCCGTCAAGGAGAAGACGAAGAAGCCGAAGAAGAAGCCGCGCACCTTCAACAGCCGCAAGCACACCGACCTGCCGCGCGAGCTGACCAGCCTCGACATCCCGGGCCTGCCGGGCGGCAGCCTGAGTGGCGACGTACCGCCGCTCGACCTCCGGATCACCCTCACCTCTCGCTCCCCCATCGGCATCGTCGGCTGGACCATCCCGACCAGCCCGAACAACTCATCGGGGCGCACGACCGTCTCCGGCGGCTCCTGGTCCCTGTCGACGGTCGTCTACGGCCGACCGGACTACGCGCGCGTCTTCCTGCAGGCCGGCGCCACGGGCGATCCCATCACCTGCACGATCAGCGTCGAGGGCAAGGTCACCGAGCGTCGTGCCACGGTCGGTCCGTACGGCCGGCTCATGTGCCAGGGCTGAGCCGCGACGACCCAACGCAGAACGTCCTGCCCTCCGGTCGCTGGAGCAACCAGGTGGCAGGACGTCCGCTTGACGCGAGAAGCGTGGCGCAGACCGAGTCAGCTCACTTCGGGGGCATCCGGATGCCGCCGTCGACACGCACGACCTCGGCGTTCATGTAGGAGTTGGTGACCAGTTCCACCGCCATCGAGGCGAGCTCGTCGGGCTGACCGAGGCGCTTGGGGAAGAGCACGTTCTGGCCGAGGTGGGCCTTGAACTGCTCCGAGGCCTCGCCCTCGCCGTAGATGGGGGTGTCGATGAGCCCGGGGGCCACGGTGTTGACGCGGATCGCCGCAGCCGACAGGTCACGGGCGACCGGCAGGGTCATGCCGACGACGCCGCCCTTGGAGGAGGAGTACGCCGCCTGGCCGATCTGGCCGTCGAACGCGGCCACGGAGGCCATGTTGACGATGGCGCCGCGGTCGCCGGACTCGGTGGGCTCGCTGCGGCTCATCGCCGTGGCGGCAAGGCGAATGGCGTCGAAGGTGCCGATCAGGTTGATCGCAATCACCTTGGAGTAGGCGCCCAGGTCGTGGGCCGAGGCGGGGTCGCCGTCCTTGCCGATGGTCCGCTGCGCCCAGCCGATGCCGGCCGAGTTGATCAGTACCCGCAGCGGCCCGAGCTCGCCGGCCTTGTCGACGGCGGCCTGGATCTGCTCGGTCTGGGTGACGTCGACCGCGACGAACACGCCGCCGATCTCCTGGGCGAGGGCCTCGCCCTTCTCCGCGTTGAGGTCGGCCACGACCACCTTGGCGCCCTTGGCCGCCAGCTGGCGCGCCGCCGCGGCACCGATGCCCGAGGCACCGCCGGTGACGATTGCACTTGCTCCTGTGATGTCCATGCAGCGCAGCATAAGAGGTGTGTCCGGAGCCGCGGTCACGGCGCTCTCCCCATGGAACACCGCGCGGGACCACGATCGGATCGTGGCCCCGCGTGTGTCGCGCTCAGGTGTGCGCGGGCGTCACTTCTTCCCTGCCTCCTTGGCGAGCCACGCGTTCACCCGGTCGTCGATCTCACGGGTGTCCGGAGTCGGGGTGTACTCGCCCGACTCGTCGATGAAGGCGAACATCGGGCAGGTGTCGAACTCCGGCTTCAGTGTCTCGAGCTCGGTGAGCACCTTCCCGGTCGATGCTTCGCGCACGGTGAGCGCGTAGTCGTACTGGACGAGCATGAACGGGCCCTTCTTCTTCTCCTGGGAGGCCTTGCACTTGCGCGGCTTCACGGAGGCACTCGGTGTCCCCTCGGCACAGACGACGAAGGAGGTCTTCGCCCACTGCGGCACGTCGATCCCCCACTTCTCGTTGAGTCCGACCGTGAGGTTGCCGCCGTAGTTGGGCTCCTTCGGGCTGGTCAGCGCTCCGATGCCCTTGGCCGACGCGGCGTCGAACGCGGGGAGGTTGGTGGCCGCGCCGCCCATGCAGACCCGGGGCAGGTCGAAGTAGGAGGTCGCCTCGAACGACGCGCCTCCCGTGCCGGTGTCACCACTGTCGCCAGTACCGTCGTCCGACCCGTCGCCGCTGCCGCCCGCTCCCGCCTCAACCAGCCAGGCGTCGACGGAGCCGGTGATCGCGTCGGTGTCGGGCAGGGTACTGGCCTTGCCGTCCCGCACGGCAGCGAACGACGGGCACCCCGTGCTGGTCTCCGGGTCGGCCTCGAACTCCTTGAGCACCTCGGACGTCGCCGCCTCGCGGATCGTCACCGCATAGTCCAGCGGGGTCCACTCATAGCTCTCACCGTCGGTGGTGCACTGCTGGGGAGAGGCTGCGGCAGCCGGCGTGCCCTCGACGCAGACCACGAAGTTGACGGTCTCGAACGCGCCGTAGTCGCTGAGGTTCCACGACTTCGTGGAGGCGCCGGGCATGAAGCCCCAGCCGGAGGAGCCGGCGTACGGCGTCATGAAGGGCATCCCGACGGGGCTCGCTGGATCCCAGGCAGCGGCGTTGCTCATCGCCTCGCCCTGACAGACCCGGCTGACCTCGTCGAAGTTCGCGGCCTCGAAAGTCGGCGCGGCGGTCGTCGACTCGGTCGGGGCGGCCGTCGACTCGGTCGGCTGCGCGGCCTGGCTGGTGTCGTCCTTCCCCTTCGCGTCGTCGTCCCCGTCGTCGCCGCTCAACGCCACGGCCGCAGCGATGCCGCCACCGACGAGAGCCAGCGTGAGGACGACTGCCCCGATGATCAGGCCCTTGCGACCACCCCCACCGGGTGGGGTCGGGCCCTGGTCCCACGGACCCTGCGGTCCGCCAGGTCCGCCAGGTCCGCCGTATCCGGGACCCCCAGGGCCGCCCGGACCGCCGTAGCCGGGCTGAGGCGCGGGCGCTCCCCACGAGGGACCGCCGGCGGGCGGCTGACCGTAGGGGTCACCAGCGGGCGGCTGACCGTAGGGGTCGCCGTAGGGCGACGGCTGTGGCGGCGCCCACCCGGGGGCCTGCGCCGGCGGCTGCGTCGGCTGCGGCGCGGGCCAGGAGCCGGGAGCCGTGGGCGGCACGTCCTGCCCCTGCGGAGGCCCCATGCGCGTGGGTTCGTCGGAGGGTGGGAACTGCTCAGACATGGGTGCGACTCCTCGAGATACGGCTGACTCCCTGTCGTTTCACCCGATCCGGACCTCGCCAAACCTGGGCAGGCCGTCGATCGGACGGCAACGTCGCCTCAGAGGTCGGTGACACCTTCGGCGACGAGGACCGCGGGCCCCCGAAGCAGGCTGCGGTCGGCGGCGGTCCAGGTGACCCACAGGGTCCCTCCCGGTACGTCGACCCGATAGGTGAGGTCGCTGCCCGGTGGGCGGGCGGCGCCATCGCGGAGCGCTGCGGCGACCATCACCGCGCAGGCGCCGGTGCCGCAGCTGCGCGTCTCCCCCGAGCCGCGTTCGTGCACCCGCATGCCTACGTGGCGGGGACCCCGGTCGACGACGAACTCGACGTTGACCCCGTGGGGATAGACGCCGGCGTCGTGCCCCGGTGACTTGAGGAGGGGGCCGGCGTCGTCCAGCGAGTCGACGAACGCGACCGCGTGTGGGTTGCCCATGTCGACGTGGCGGGCCGACCAGCCGCGGTGCCCGACGGTGACCACGCTCTCGCCGAGCACCTCCGGGCGTCCCATGTCGACGGTGATGGTGTCGTCCTCCTCGAAGGTCAGCACCTTCACACCGCCGCGGGTCAGCACCGGAACCGGCGCTGACGGGTCGACGAGCCCGGCCTCCGCGAGATGACGACCGAAGACCCGCACGCCGTTGCCACACATCTCGGAGACCGAGCCGTCGGAGTTGCGGTAGTCCATGAACCACTCCGCCTCGGTGTCCTCCCCCTGGCCCCCGCCGATCAGCCCGAGCGACCGTGCAGCCACCGTGCGGATCACCCGCATCACGCCGTCGCCCCCGATCCCGGCTCGCCGGTCGCAGAGCGCGGCAACCCGCTCCGCGGCCAGCGCGCCGTGGCGGGCGCCGTCATGGTCGGGGAGCAGCACGAAGTCGTTCTCGGTGCCATGGCCGACCAGGAAGGGATAGCTCACGAAACCATTCTCCCATCCCCCACGTGACCGGTCGTCCCGACGAGTGAGGCGCCGCACTGAGCGGCACCCACGACCCAGGCCGCCGACCGGACCTCCTAGGCTCTGCAGTCATGCGGATCAGCCTGGGAGACCTCATCCCCGACGTACACGACTCGGCCTGGGTGGCACCCAACGCGACCCTGGTCGGAGACGTGCGGATCGCCGAGCGGTGCTCGGTCTTCTACGGTGCGGTGCTGCGTGCCGAGTTCGACTCGATCACTATCGGCGCCGGAAGCAACGTGCAGGACAACGCGGTCTTCCACGTCGACCGCGGCTTCCCGATCGTGCTCGGCGAGGGCGTCACCATCGGCCACGCCGCCGTCGTGCACGGCGCCACCGTCGAGGACCACGCGCTGGTCGGCATGAACGCCACCGTGATGAACGGCGCCCGGATCGGCTCCGAGACGCTCGTCGCCGGCGGCGCCGTGGTGCCCGAGGGCATGCAGGTGCCGCCGCGAAGCCTCGTGGCCGGCGTACCCGCGAAGGTACGACGCGAGCTCACGGAGAGCGAGATCGAGGGCCTGCGCCTCAACGGCCTGGGCTACGAACGGATCAGCGCGATGCACGCGGAGGCACTGGCGGGCTGAGCCCCTGCCCCCGGAGGCGCGTCAACGCAGGACGGCGTAGCGCGCGACCGCAAGCTCCCCGAGACGGTCGAGCTCGGTGAGTCTCAGCTCGACGTGCCGGGGCAGCAACGGCCTGCCCGCCCCGATGGTGACCGGGGCGATCGACACGAGCAGCTCGTCGAGGTGGCCGGCGTCATGGAACTGGCCGACCAGGTCACCGCCGCCGACCAGCCAGATGTCCGCCTCACCCGCCGCCGCAGCCATCTCCTGCCACACCTCGTCGACCGGCGCCTGGGTGAAGGTGAGGTCGGCGCCCTCCTTCGCGGGCAGGTCGCGATGGGTGAAGACCCAGCACGGCTGGGAGTAGAACCAGGGATCGTCGGGGTGGTGGCGCAGGATCCACTCGTAGGTGGAGGCTCCCATCGCGATGGCTCCGATCTCGGTCAGGAAGGCGTCGATGCCCAGTGGACCGGACTGATCGCCCGCATCACGGGTCAACAGCCAGTCGAGCGAGTGATCCTCGGTGGCAAGGAAGCCGTCCAGGGTCATAGCGGTGAAGTAGCGGGTGCGGGTCATCGTCCCTCCTGAGACGTATCGACCGGCTGAGACGTATCAGCCGGGGGTTGGCGGAGCCAGAGAATCGGGTCGCCGTCGTCGACGTCGACGCCTTGGCGCCGCAGCAGGTGACGGGCCAGCAGGCGGCGCTGGGCGGAGTAGGTGAGCACATGCGCGACGACGCTGCTCAGCACGAAGCTCTCCGGCGGGTCGCAGAGCGCGTCGATCACCTGGTCGTCCCACGCTCCCCTGCGCTCGATGTCGCGGATCAACGCTGCCCACTCCTCGGCCACCGCCTCGTGACGGGCGAGCAGCGAACGCGGCGTCGTCGTGCCCAGGGGCGGGGAGTCACGCCCGATCAGGGCAGCGAGCCAGACCTCCTTGCCGTGCACCAGATGGGTCAGTACGGCGGCCAGCGACTCCTCCGGCCCGTTGAAGCCGAGCACCTGCATCCCGGGCAGCTCGACGGCGTCGATCCGGTCGGGTGGCAGCTCGGCGGCCGCCCTCAGCAGCAGGCGGGTGTCGTCCAGGTCGTGATGGACCAGGTGCAAGGTGAGCTGCATCCCCGGGGCCTCCCGTCGGCGCTCGTCGACCCACAGGTTGGTGGGCGGGTGGAAGTGGATGCCGTTGGGGGCCGGCAGCCAGTGCCGGGTGAGGTCGCCGGCGTGCCGCGGGGTCGCGGAGGGCGGATGACCCCACGCCCGGGCGAACGCACGCGCGAATCCGTCGACCGACTCGTAGCCGGCCTCGTGAGCGACCACGGTGACGGTCGCGCCACCTGCCAGCCGCCAGGCGGCTCGCTCGAGGAGCACCCGGCGACGCAGCGCCACGGGCGCCTCTCCCGCACCACGGCGGATCTGCCGGCTGAAGTGGAAGGGCGAGCTGTGGGCCTCCTGCGCCATCGCCTCCAGGGAGTCGTGCTGCTCCCCGAGTGCGGCCTCCAGCAGCTCCCGGAGTCGATCCCTGCCCATGACCCCAGTCTGCCCGCGACCAGCACCTGGGCGCCCGACCGTTCTTGCTCACCTGCGCCGGACGGATCAGGAGCGCTCGACGAGCGCCAGGACCTGCTCGACCAGATCGTGGGCACCCGCCTCGAACCAGTGGATCCGCGGATCCCGACGGAACCACTGCTCCTGACGCCGGGCGAACCGTCGGGTCGCGATCACCGTGCGCTCCCGGGCCTGCGCCTCCGTCAGCCGACCGTCGAGGTGGGCCAGCACCTCGGGGTAGCCGATCGCGCGTGAGGCCGTCCGCGTCTCGGCCAGCCCGCGGGCCGCCAGCGCGCGCACCTCATCGACGAACCCGTCGTCGAACATCTGCCCGACGCGGATCTCGATGCGGGCGAGCAGCTCCTCCCGGTCGATGCTGACGCCGATCTGTATCGCCCGGGGGACGGCGTACTCCAGGGTCGGCAGGCTGGCGGAGAACGGGCGCCCGGTGAGCTCGATGACCTCCAGCGCCCGCACGATCCGGCGGCCGTTCGACGTCAGGATGCCCCTAGCCGCCTGAGGGTCGAGATCGGCGAGACGGCGGTGCAGGGCGGCCGAGCCCTGCTGCTCCAGCTCGGCCTCGATGCGGGCGCGGAGGACGGGGTCGGTGCCCGGGAACTCGAAGCGGTCGAGGACCGCCCGGGTGTAGAGCGCGGAGCCGCCGACGAGCACAGGCACCCGGCCCCGCGACCGCAGGCGGTCGATCTGGGCCCGCGCCAGGCCCTGGAACTCGGCGACGCTGGCCGTCTCGTGGATGTCGAGCAGATCGAGCAGGTGGTGCGGGATCCCGCGGCGCTGGTCGAGCGGGAGCTTCGCGGTGCCGATGTCCATCCCTCGGTAGACCTGCATCGCATCGGTGTTGACGATCTCGCCGCCCCATCGCTCTGCGAGCTCGAGGGAGAGTCCGGTCTTCCCCGCCGCCGTCGCCCCGACCACCGCCACCACCGGCGGCGTCTTCGCGTCGTGGTCGGATCGGGCCATGGGGTTAGTGTTTCAAACGTCACGGGTCGCGATCGGACGCGACCCCGCCTAGCAAGGGGTACCTGATGAGCTTCATGGACAAGCTGAAGGGCAAGGGCGACGAGTTCAAGGAGAAGGCCTCCGACGCCGTCGACAAGCACGGAGACAAGATCGCCTCCGGCATCGACAAGGCCGCGGACTTCGTCGGCGACAAGACGAAGTTCGGCGACCAGGCGAAGTCGGCCGCAGACAAGGCGAAGGACGCGCTCGACAAGCTCGACGGAAAGAACGACGACATCAAGTGAGTCATGGGGGCCGCGGGCCTGCGCACGCGGCCCCTCTCTTCGCGGGAGGCAGGCACAGATGAGCGACGAACAGTCCCGACCCGACGGCGTGGATGCACCGGCACCGCCGCCGGCCACCCAAGAGCCCCAGCTGCTGCCCGGCGGCGCGGACTCCCTCGATGACCCCAAGTACGGCGACACCCCGGGTGATCCGGTGCCCCGCGATCTCGACCCCGACGACAACCCTGCGGTCGACGACGAGGCGCCGGAAGAGGTCAAGGAGCCCGACGACAAGGACCAGGAGCCGAGTCAGGGCGTCTCGGGCGAGGACGACCTCCCGGACGAGCCGCCTGCCTAGGGAAGTGCCGATCAAGATCGCCGCGGTTCCCAGTCATGCGCCGCCAGGGCCGGAGCCCCGAGAGGCACGACGTCCCGCCTGAGCGTGGTGGCGCCTGAGGGTGGTGGCTAGGTCCTGTTGCGAAGGTCGCGGCGACGCGCAGCAGGCCATGGGCCTACGTGACAGGACCTACCCGGTCGACCAGCTCCCGGGCCAGCGCGAAGGCCGAGGTCGCCGCCGGCGAGGGCGCGTTGCGCACGAAGCTGGTGACCCCAGAGCGGGAGATGACGAAGTCGTCGACGAGCGTGCCGTCGCGACCGACCGCCTGTGCCCGCACACCGGCGTGCGTCCCGGGAGACAGGTCCGCGACGGTGAGCCCAGGCACGTAGTCGGCAGCCAGGGCCACGAAGCGGCGACGGCTGACGGCGGTGCGGAGCTCGTTGACGCCGGCACGCCAGTGGGCGCGCGCCACCCGCCAGGTCCCGGGCCAGGCCAGGGTCTCGCCGAGATCCCGAGCTCGGACGCGTCGGATGCGGTAGGCATCGCGGGCTCCGACCAGGAGGGCCGTCGGGCCGAGCGATACCTCGCCGTCGACATGCCGGGTCAGATGCACGCCGAGGAACGGCAGCCGGGGATCCGGCACCGGGTAGATCATCCCGCGCACCCACGGCTCTGCCGACGGCCGCAGCGTCAGGTACCCGCCGCGGAACGGCACGATCCGCGGGTCCGCGCCGGCACCCGCCACTCGGGCCAGGCGATCCGACCAGAGCCCGGCGCAGGCGATCACCTGACGGGCCCGGAACCGTTCGCGCGAGGTGCTCACACCGCCGTGCTGGTCGATCGCCTCGACCCGTTCGCCGAAGCGGAACACCACCCCCTGGGCCGTCAGCTCGTCTCGGACAGCGCGAGCGACCCGGGCGTAGTCGACGACGCCGGTGTTCGGCGCGTGCAGGGCCGCGACGCCGACGGCGTGCGGCTCGATCTCGGCGATCTCCTCGGCCCGCAGCCGGCGCAGTCCCGGCACCTGGTTGACGATGCCGCGCCGATGCAGCTCGTCGAGCCGGCCCAGCTCACCGTCGTGTCGCGCCACGATGAGCTTGCCGGAGCGCTCATGGGGGATGGCGTGCTCGGCGCAGTAGTCATACATGAGCCGAGCACCTTCGACGCACAGCCGGGCCTTCAGTGACCCGGGCTGGTAGTAGATGCCTCCGTGGATGACACCGGAGTTGTGGCCGGTCTGGTGGGCTGCCACCTCCTGCTCCTGCTCGACCACGACGACGCGAGCGCCCGGGCGGCGGAGCAGCACCTCACGGGCCACCGCGAGACCGACGATGCCCGCCCCGACCACCGCGACGTCGTACGTCATGGACCGGGTCGGAGCGGGCACGCGGCTCAGCTCACTTCTTGGTGAAGGCCGCCAGGCGCTGCTGCGCGTCGGCGGTCCGCACGGCCTCTGCGATGGTGCGCGACTCGACCGCCCCGGACTCCTCACGGGTGCGGTCCCAGGAGTCACGGATCAGGCGGCGCGCCTGGCCGAGTGCGAAGACCGGCCCCGCGGCGATGCGCACCGCCAGCTCCCGGGCAGCGGTCTGCACCTCCTCGTCGGCGACGACCGTGGTCACCAGGCCCCAGTCGCGGGCCTCCGCGGCACTCAGGGTCCGGCCGGTGAGCGCGTACTCCAGAGCACGGACCTGGCCGACCGCACGCGGCAGCAGCCAGGAGACGCCGATGTCGGGGGTGAGCCCGACGCCGGGGTAGGCCATCACGAACTTGGTCGACTCGGCCGCCACGATCACGTCGGCAGCCAGCATGACGGAGTTGCCGGCGCCGGCGACGGCACCCTGCACCGCGCAGACCACCGGCTTGGCCAGGGCGTCCAGACGGCGGGCGGCGACGTCGAGCGCCTCCGCCAACTCGAGGAGGAACCCGGACGGGTCGTCGGCAGCCACCATGGCGGCCACGTCACCCCCGGCCGAGAAGCGCTTGCCGGCACCGGTCAGCAGCACCGCGCGCACCTCGTCGTCTGCCTCGGCGCGGCCGATCGCCTCGTCGAAGGCGTGCGAGGTCGGCACGTCGAACGCGTTGGAGACGTCTGGACGGTTGATCTCGATATGGGCGACGCCGTCGGCAACCGAGTAGTTCACCAGCGTCATGCTCAGATCCTCTTGAAGAGGGCAGCCAGAGCCTGGCCGCCGCCGATGCACATGGTGACGATGCCGAACTCGAGGTCGTTGCGCACCATCGTCTTGGCCGCGCGGACCGAGAGGATCGCGCCGGTTGCGCCGACGGGGTGGCCCAGTGCGATGGCGCCGCCGTACGGGTTGACCTGCGCCGGGTCCAGCCCAGCATCGCGGCTGACGGCGACCGCCTGGGAGGCGAACGCCTCGTTGAGCTCGATGGTGCCGATGTCCTTCGGGGTCAGCCCGGTGCGCTCGAAGAGGTCCTTGAGTGCGAGCACCGGTGCGTAGCCCATGAGCTCGGGCTCCATCGCCCCCGTCGAGACGGCCTCGATCGAGACCAGAGGCGACAGCCCGTGCTCGGCAGCCGCGGCCTCGGTCGCCAGCACGACAGCGCCAGCGCCGTCGTTGATGCCGGAAGCGTTGCCGGCAGTCACCGAGCCGTCCTTGACGAACGCGGCACGAAGCTTGCCCAACGTCTCCATCGTGGTGCCCGGCTTGGGGTGCTCGTCGACCTCGACGGTGTAGGGCTTGCGGCCGGCGACCTCGACCGGGACGATCTCCTCGGCGAACGCGGCCTTCGCCTCGTCGGTGGCGGCGCGGCGCTGCGACTCGACCGCGAACTCGTCCTGCTGGACCCGGTCCACGCCGTACTTGGCGGCCACGTTCTCGGCGGTCACACCCATGTGCTTGTTGCTGAACGGGTCGGTGAGCATGCCGACCGTGCCGTCGACCAGGGCGCGGTCACCGAGCTTGTAGCCGTTGCGGGCACCGAAGTCGAGGAACGGCATCCGGCTCATCGACTCGTCGCCGCCGCCGATGGCGAAGTCGAGGTTGTTCCAACGCATCTCCATCGCCGCCGACCAGATCGCCTGCAGTCCGGACCCGCAGAGCCGGTTGACCGTGTAGGCGGGAACGCTCTGCGGCAGCCCGGCGGCAAGCGCGACCCGGCGGGCGTTGTAGGCGTCGGGGCCGACCTGACCGATCTGGCCCATGACGACCTCACGGATCTGCTCGCCGCGCACACCGGCTCGGCTGAGCGCCTCGGTGACGGCGACCGCGCCGAGCTCGTGCGCGGGGACATCCTTCAGCACCCCGCCGAAACTGCCGATCGGCGTCCGGGCACCGTCGACGATGACGATCTTCTGCTCACTCATGGGTAAATCGTAGGCGCGCTCGACCGGCCGGTTCACGGCGGGCCGGGCGGTGAACAAGGCCGACCTCGCCTACTCGGCAGTAGGCCGGGGCTCGGCGGCGAACTGTCCCGGCGTCATGCCGGTGACCGCTGCGAAGTCCCGGATGAAGTGCGCCTGATCCGCGTAGCCGAGGTCTGTTGCGACCGCGGCCAGGTCGTAGGCGGTGGACCGGCTCCGGAGCCGGTCGGCTGCCTCGTGGAGCCGGCGCCGCTGGATCAGCCACTTCGGCGTGAGACCCAGGCGGCGGGCGGTGAGCCGCTGCAGGGTGCGCTCGCTCAGCGCGAACTCCGCACAGACCTGAGCCACGCGGCGTACGTCGGGGCGGGTCTCGGTGAAGTCGACGATCCGGTTCACCAGCTCCCCTTCCTCGTCGAGCGGCAGCAGGCGGCGCACCTGCTCCTCCACCAGGACGATCGCCGCGCGCTGCGCCTCCTCGTCGGTGGGATCGGGCGCCATCAGGCCGACTATCTCTCCGACGAAGCCGGCATCGACGCCCAACGCCTCCCAGGGCACCGCGGCGTCGACGACCTCGGCGACGGGGCGACCGAGGAGCAGCCACCCGGCTGCTGGCTGCAGCAGCGTGCCTACCGTCCACCCGCTCCCGCTGAGCTCGCGAGTGCCCAGGCCCGCGGTCGGCCCGACCACCATCGCACGGGTGGCGTCGACCGTGAGCAGACAGACCGGGTACTGCAGCACCCGCTGCACGCTGACCTTTCCCTCCGGGAGGGACCAGACCGGCACCCAGTGGCGCCGGACCAGCCCCCGCAGGTCGTCGGCAGGAAGATAACGATCGATCGGCGGAGTCGTGCCGGCGGCATCGCGCAGGTGCGCCGGTTCGTCGGGATCGATGCGTTCTCGGGGCACACCTGGATTCTGTCGGATTTCTTCAATCGCCTCCGTCACGGCACCGCCAGACTGGACTCCATGAACACGACCCTCGACCAGTTCACCACCCTCATCGAGCGCTTCGGCACGATCGTCGGCTCCGCCACCGATTGGGACGCGTCCAGTCCGTGCGAGGGCTGGGCGGCGCGCGACGTACTCGACCACGTCATCGACTCGCAGCGTGACTTCCTGGCGCGCCAGGAGCTCTCGCTCGGCCCGCGCCCGGAAGGCTCACCGGAGGAAGCCTGGGCCGCCCACGCCTCCGGGGCGCTGGAACGACTCGGCGACGGCACCGTGCTCGACCGCGAGTTCGAGAGCTACTTCGGCCCCAGCACCATCGGCGCGACCATCGCGACCTTCTACAACCTCGACCTGATCATCCACCGTTGGGACCTGGCCCGCGCCTTCGGCAGCGACACCGCCTTCACACCCGACGAGGTCTTGCACGTCGAGGCATGCCTGGACGAGCTGGGAGAGAACCTCTACGCCCACGGCGCTTGCAGCCCCGCGCTCCCCGTCGGTTCCGACGCCAGCCCCCAGGAGCGGATCCTCGCCCGGACCGGCCGCGACCCGCGGCGCTGAGTGTGACAGCTGACTGCCCCTCCCTGCCGCCCCGACAGGACGCACGCTCGACTGCGTGACGACGTACGCGCGACCGCCGAGCTCTCGACGTGAGCGTCCTGTTCGTGTGGGCGCTCCTCAGCGCCAGCCGGCCTGCGAGCGGAGGTCAGCCGCAGGCAGGGGCGTCCGGCAGCGGCGCGGGAACACCGACGCCGGGCATGCCGAGGCCGACACCCTTGCCTGCGCCGGTGGGCGAACTGGGCGAGACCCGGCGCTCCCAGGCGTCCCCGGCACGGGTACGCCGCAGCGCCCGGACGGGACCGTCGGCGACCAGGTGGTGCGGGGCGGCGTAGGTGACCTCGACGGTGACCATGTCGCCGGGACGCGGCTCGCCCTCGACCTGGGAGAAGTCCGCCTCGAAGTGCACGAGGCGGTTGTCGGGAGCGCGACCGGAGAGGCGGTGCGTCTCGGCGTCCTTGCGCCCCTCGCCCTCGGCGACCATCAGCTCGACGGTGCGACCGACCAGCTTCTGGTTCTCCGCCCAGGTGATCTCGTTGACCAGCGCGGCGAGCCGCTGGTAGCGGTCCTTCACCACGGCCGGGTCGATCTGATCGTCCAGGACAGCCGCGGGGGTGCCGGGGCGCTTGGAGTATTGGAAGGTGAACGCGCCGGAGAAGCGGGCCTCACGGACCACGTGCATCGTCTCGAGGAAGTCCTCCTCGGTCTCGCCGGGGAAGCCGACGATGATGTCGGTGGTGATCGCCGCGTCCGGGATCGCGGCGCGGACCCGCTCGATGATGCCGAGGAACTTCGCCTGCCGATAAGACCGGCGCATGTCCCGCAGCACCTTGTCGGAGCCGGACTGCAGCGGCATGTGCAGGCTCGGCATCACGTTGGGTGTCTCGGCCATCGCCTCGATCACGTCGTCGGTGAACTCGGCCGGGTGCGGGCTGGTGAAGCGGACCCGCTCCAGGCCGTCGATCTCACCGCAGGCGCGCAGCAGTTTGGAGAACGCCTGCCGGTCGCCGAACTCGACGCCGTAGGCATTGACGTTCTGGCCGAGCAGGGTCACTTCGGTGACGCCCTCGGCGACCAGTGCCTCGATCTCGGCCAGGATCTCGCCGGGGCGGCGGTCCTTCTCCTTGCCGCGCAGGCTCGGCACGATGCAGAAGGTGCACGTGTTGTTGCAGCCGACCGAGATGGAGACCCAGGCGGCGTACGCCGACTCCCGGCGGGTGGGCAGCGTGGAGGGGAAGACCTCGAGCGACTCGAGGATCTCCACCTGGGCCTCGGCCTGCGAGCGCGCCCGGTCCAGGAGCGCCGGCAGCGAGCCGATGTTGTGGGTACCGAAGACGACGTCGACCCACGGCGCCTTCTTGACGATGGTGTCGCGATCCTTCTGTGCCATGCAGCCGCCGACAGCGATCTGCAGATCCGGCTTCTTCGCCTTGACCGGCGCCAGGTGGCCGAGGTTGCCGTAGAGCTTGTTGTCGGCGTTCTCACGAACCGCGCAGGTGTTGAAGACCACGACGTCCGCCTGCTCGCCCTCCGGGGCGGAGACGTAGCCGGCGTCTTCCAACAACCCGGCCAGGCGCTCGGAGTCGTGGACGTTCATCTGGCACCCATGGGTGCGGACTTCATACGTGCGTGCGGTGCTCATGACCACCCAAGAGTACGGCGGCACGCAGGATTGTCCGCAACCACGCGGCTACGGGCGGGCCGCTGCTACGCCGGCGAGCCGGACGGTCCCGGACCGTCGCCTTGCCGAGGACGGGCGTCCAGCCGCTCGTGGACGACCTCGAGGAGGGCGGTGGTCGCCGGCGAGGGGTTGAACGGACTCCACGCCAGGTACTCGATCCTCGTGGGGCCGCCGCGGACGGCGACCGTCACGAGCTCGGGGTCCTCCGGCACGACGGCCTTGGGCAGGAGTGCGACCGCCAGCCCGGCCCGGACCAGATCCAGCATCAGGCTCGCGGTCATCGCCTCGAAGCGCACCTCGCGGGTGAGACCGGCCGCTTCGAAGGCGACATCGCTCTGCAGGCGCCCCGGCAGCCGGGCGGGGAAGTCGGCGAAAGGCTCGGCGGCGAGCTCCGCAAGGTCCAGTCTGCGGCGCCGGGCGAGGCGGTGGCGCCGCCCCAGGACCGCGACGTGGCGGCCGCGGGCCAGCTCGGTGGTCGCGACGTGCCGGGGTGGCTGGGACTCGTGCAACCCGAGCACGGCGACGTCGACCTCCCCGGCACCGATCGCCTCGGTGAACTCGAGGCTGCCACCGCTGCGCACCGAGATCCTGACCTCCGGATGGCGGTGGAGGAAGCTCCTCAGCGTGGCGGGCACGTCGAGCGCCGTGACGGTGGGGATGAGGCCGATCGTCAGGGTGCCGCTGATCCGGCCGGCCGCCGCATGCGCGTCGGCAGCCGCGCGGGCGGCTGCCTCGACGCTCGCCCGGGCAGCGGGCAGGAACGCCGCACCCGCGGCAGTGAGCTCCACCCGCCTGCTGGTGCGGGCGAAGAGCCGGACGCCCAGCTCCCGTTCGAGCGCCTGCACCTGGTGGCTGAGCGCCGACTGCACGACGAAGCACCGCTCGGCAGCCCGCGTGAAGCTCCGGGTCTCGGCAACGGCCAGCACGTACCTGAGCTGTCGCAGTTCCATCTATCAATCGTGCATCACGATCAATGCTATGAAAACCATGCGTTGGACTCATGGTTCTCGCGACCCCACAGTGGACTCGTGACCATCAACCGCCCTCTCCGACCCAGCGCAGCCGCACATCGGCCGGCGCACACGCTGCTCACCGCCCTGGCGCCGGCGACCTGGGGGACGACGTACCTCGTCACCACCGAGCTCCTTCCACCCGGGCACCCGCTCTTCGCCGCCCTGCTGCGAGCGCTTCCTGCGGGTCTCGTGGCGCTGCTGATCGCCCGGACCCTGCCCCGCGGCGGGTGGTGGTGGAAGGCGGCCGTGCTGGGGATCCTCAACATCGGGCTCTTCTTCCCGCTGCTGTTCGTCACCGCTCAACGTCTTCCCGGGGGCGTGGCCGCGACGCTGGGCGCCGTCCAGCCGATCGTCGTTGCCCTCCTCGCCGTCGCGCTGCTGGCCGAGCGCCCCTCGCACTGGCGGCTCGCCTGGGGACTGGTCGGCGTGGTCGGCGTCGGCCTGGTCACCCTCGGCCCGGGCGCAGGCTTCGACGCCGTCGGCCTCGCCACAGGCGTGCTCGGCACCTCGGTGGTCGGCCTCGGCATCGTGCTCACCAAGCGCTGGGGCCGGCCGGCCGAGGTCGGGCCGGTCGGCTTCGCCGGCTGGCAGCTCACCGCCGGCGGGCTCTTCCTTCTTCCGCTCGCCCTGCTCTTCGAGGGAGCGCCGGGGCGCGTCGACACGGCAGCGCTGGCCGGATACACCTGGCTGGGGCTGGCGGGCGGCTTGGTGGCCTACACGCTCTGGTTCGACGGCCTCCGGCGTCTACCGGTCACCGCGACCGCGCTCCTGGTGCTCCTCTCACCCCTGGTCGCCGCGATCCTGGGCGTCGCCTTCGCGGGCGAGCGGCTCGACGCACTGCAGGTCACCGGCTTCGCCCTGGCGCTGACCGCGCTGGCCGCCGGCCAGCTGACCCCCGGACTCATTGCTCCCGGAAGGTATCGGCGAGCCAGACCGTCAGCTCAGCCGTGAGGGTGGCGAAGTCCGGGGCTGGCTCCACGTCGAGCGCGTCGGAGGCGAGCTGGCGGGCGGCGTACACCATGCCGATGTAGGCACTCTCGGGAAGCGCGCGTGCGGAGCCGCCCTCCAAGCCATCGGCGACCTCACGGATGTGGCGGGCGAAGAGCAGGAGCGACTCCCTGCGCTGCGCGCGGGCACGCGCGCCGAGCCCGTCGATCTCCACCTGATAGGCACGAGCGACGACCAGGTCCGAGCGCAAGGTGTCGAGATAGGCGCCCAGCATCGACCGGACCAGCGCCGGCCGATCAAGGCCGCTTGCGTCGACCGCCAGCATCTGCTGGAGCAGGACCGCGATGAAGCGGTCGTAGCCGGCGAAGACGCAGTCCTCCTTGCCCGGGAAGCAGTCGTAGAAGGCAGCCAGGGAGACGCCGGCCCGGCGTGCCACCTCCGCCGGCCCCACTCCTCCGACGCCGGCGTCGGCAAGCAGCTCGGTCATCGCGATAAGCAGGCGCTCTCGCTGCGACTCCCTCACCTGGTCGCGGGTGAGGCCGTGGCGACCGCGCGGCAACGGCTCCGGAGTCGCGAAGAAGACGCCCTCGCGGACCCTCGCCACCTGCCCACCGCGCTTCACGGCGGCAGCCTAGCGGGCGGCGTAACCGATCCCCGTAACGAACGTTACTTCTATGACTCGAGGAGGTCACCGATGCCGCACACCCGCTCCCCCCACCTCGGCCGCGTGGCCGCCGCCCTTGCCCTCGGCCTGCTCTGCACGCTCGGTCCCGGCGCCCTCGGTGCCGCCCGCTCCCTGGAGACGTCTCCCCAGATCACACCGGGCTCGACGCGCATCGCCGGCTCCGTCAACGCCCGCGACGACCTGCTGCAGAGCCGCGGGCAGATGATGCGCACGATCAAGGATCTCGTCGGCATGGCGCCACGCGCCACCGGCACCAAGGGCGGCAAGCGAGCGGCCCGGTACGTCGCTCGACGCTTCCGCGCGGCCGGGCTCGACAAGGTCTGGATCGAGAAGAACGTCTCGTACTCGTGGCGCGCCAAGGGACACGGGCTCTCCGTAGCGGGGACCGCGCTCGACGTCCATCCGATCGGCTTCTCGATGATCGACGGGCCGACCGCCACCGGCACCCGGACGCTGGGCACCCAAGGGCTCACCGCTCCGGTCGTCGACCTCACCAAGGACCCGAACGCCGACGTCCGCGGCAAGATCGCGGTCGTCGACCTGAAGTTCCAGATGCCGCTGGCAGCGATGGTGCCGTTCATCGAGTTCGTCCACGATCCCGATCGGGAGACGCTCGACGCTCAGACCATGTTGACGAAGAACCCCTACATCACGTCGCTGTCGAGCAGCATCAAGTCACTGCAGGCCAAGGGTGCGGTCGGCATGATCGGCGTACTGGCCGACTACTTCGACTCCAACAAGTACTACAACGAGTACTACCGCCGGACGCCGATGAAGATCCCGGGCATGTGGATCACCAAGCGCGAGGCGGTCCGCTTGCGTACGCTGCTGGCGCGCACCCCGCGCGCCACGATGCGACTCACGACAGTCCGCAAGAAGGTGGTCGCGCGGACCCCCATGGGCGTCCTGAACGGCCGGTCCCCGGACACGATCCAGGTCCAGAGCCACCACGACTCGCTCGGCCCGGGTGCGGTCGAGGATGCCAGCGGCGTCGCCGAGGTAGTCGCACTCGCCGACTACTACGGCGCCCTCGCCCGGACCGGTCAGCGACGCAGCAAGACACTGATGTTCACCACCTTCGACACCCACTTCACCGGCTACCAGGCCCATATGGGCTTCGTCGACAAGTACGTCAAGAACCCGAGGTCGCCCTACCGGATCGTCGCCAACACCACGATCGAGCACATCGCCAAGAAGGCGGTGGTGAAGAACGGCGAGCTGGTCTTCACCAAGCAGACCGAGCCGCGGGGCTTCTTCGAGAACGTCTCGCTGCCACTCAAGGCCGAGCTGGCCCGGATCATCCTCGCCCGAGACCTGCGAGGGACGACGATCCTCAACGGCACCCTCTTCCAGCCGCTCACGCTGCCTACCGACGCCTCGTTCGTCCAGAGCGCGGGCGTTCCGACGATCAGTCTGATCGCAGGCCCCGTCTACCTGTACGACGAGATCGACGACCTGCGCGCCATCGACCGTCCCGAGCTGCGACCGATGTTGCTCGCCCAGCGCGACCTCATCGACGCCTTCGAGGCCACCCGGTCCTCCGGCATCGGCTTCCTACCTCCGCTGCCCGGACTGCTGTGATGGGCACCGTCGCCCGCCTGGTCGCGGCCGCACTGGTCGCCTCCCTCACCGTCAGCGTCACCGCGATCGACCCGGCGGACGCGGCCCGGCCGAAGCAGCCGGGGCGCACCATCAAGATCTCCGCCGCCGGCGAGACCAGCCAGCTGGCGGGCGCCCGGCGGGCGTTCGTGCTGCGCTACAGCACCCGAACCGTCGACGCTCGCGTCCGGCCCGCGACCGGCCTGGTGCTGGTCCCGAAGGGAAGGCGTCCGCAAGGCGGCTGGCCCGTGGTGGTCTACGGCCACATGACCACCGGCGCGGCCGACAGCTGCGCCCCGACGCGAGGCACGCCGGATCATCCCGAGAAGCAGAAGCTGGAGCAGGGCGACGACACCACCCGCGCGCTTCTCGCCGCGGGCGTGCTCGTGCTGCGGCCGGACTACGAGGGACTGGGCGCACCCGGGCCACATCCCTACCTGCACGGCCCGTCGCTGGCACGTGCCATGGTCGACATGCTGCGCGCCCTGCGCACCGACCGCCCCCGCCTCGTCGGCGACCGCTGGGTCGTCTCCGGTCACAGCGAGGGTGCGGTAGGCGCCCTGCACGTGGCAGCACAGTCACGCCTGGTCCCGGGCATGCGGTTGATGGGCGTCTCCGCCTTCACACCGGTGACCCGGATGGAGACGCTGCTGAACCTGCTGTCGCCGACTCCCCTGGGCGGCCCGGTGATCGGCGAGCTCGTGGCACTGGCCGCACTGATGCTCAAAGGGATGAGCGCGACCGATCCGGAGTTCGAGAAGCGCCTCCTGACCGAGGGTCTCTCCCCGGCCGCCCGCGCCCTCTGGCCGCATCTCGAGCGGCGCTGCCTCGCCGAGCTCTCCCGAACCGACTCCTGGGGCGGCCTGGCGCCCGCTCAGGTGACGGCGCCCGGCGCGGCGGGGCGGCGTACGGTGCGAGAGCTGGCGACCTGGCTGGCCCAGCACGACGTACGACGGCTCCATCTCCGCCCGGCACTCCCGGTCCGACTGGACCTCGGCGTGCTGGACACCGTCGCTCCGTTCCCGTTCACGGAGGAGCTGGCGACGACGTACCGCCGGCAGGGCAACCCGGTGACGGTCGGACGCTGGCCGGCCAACCACTCCCCGACCAACTCCGCGGCCTTCGCCAGCACGGCCGCTGCCGCGTGGATGGTCCGGCAGCTGGGGCGCTGAGCAGGCGTCGCTCCCCGCGACCGACGTCTCAGGCGTGCTCGGCGCCGGGGTGGTACCGCTTGACCCGGCTCAGCGTGTTGATGTCGGTGTGGTGCATCTCGGTACCGGTGGCGGCAAGTCGCAGCAGCAGGTCGGAGGTGTAGCCGAGGGTGCCGTCGTCGTTGAGGGTGAAACTGCTGGTGAAGTCCTTGATCTCGGCCCGCTCCATCAAGTACTTGTTCTGCAGGATGCCGTAGCACGGGTCACCGGGCCTCGCGTTGAAGTGCAGGGTGCGGTCGCCGATGCTCGCGGTGCTGCCGGCCTGGATGGCGATGCCGCGACCGAAGACCACGGTGCGGATGACCTGGCTGTTGATCTTGTCCCAGAGCAGGAAGCCGATCTCGTCGTGGAAGGGGTCCATCGCCTCCTCACCGTGGCGCCAGGCGGTCATCGAGTAGTTGAGCCCCCACAGCGTCTGCTGACCGTTCTCCTGCACCGGGATCGGCTTGAAGCTGGCCTTCTCGAAGTAGGTCGTATGACCCGTCTCGTCGTCCTGGTTGTGGTACGAGAGGTCGACTCCGAGGTCACCCTCCCAGTCGCCGACGAGCCAGGTCAGCGGGCCGAGCTTCTGCGGGCCCTGGATGCTGGCGCGGTCGGGCGTGGCGATGGACATATCTGCTCCGTTTCTGGTCGATCAACAGGTGGCGTGGGCGGTTCGTGACTCAGCCCGGGGGCGTCGTCCGACAGGAGGCGCAGAGTCCCCAGTAGGTGACCTCTGCCTCATCGATGGCATAGCCCTCATCGCTCCTGGCCTCGAGACACGGCGCGGTGCCGATGGCGCAGGGCACGTCGACGATGGCCGCGCAGGCACGGCACACCAGGTGGTGGTGGTTGTCGCCGGTCTCGATCTCGAAGCGGGCCGGAGAACCGGCTGGCTCGACGCGGCGCAGCAGCCCAGCGTCCGTCAGGGCGTGCACGACGTCGTAGATCGCCTGCGTCGAGACGGCACCGATCCGCCGTCGTACGCCGGTGGCGAGCTCTTCGACGTCCGCGTGCGGCCGCTCGACCAACTCCTCCCAGACCGCGAGACGGGGCTTCGTCACACGCAGACCACCAGCACGCAACCGGTCCTCCACGTCGCGCACTGCCGCCCCCGTTTCTTGAGAAAGTCAAGAACATGGTGCGCCCTTGTCTTGCGCAATGCAAGTCTTGCCCTTGGCAATTCTGGGCTCCGCCGCATCGGACGGACCCGAGGTCGCGGCACAGGCGACGTGCCGCGTCGCAGCGCGCGGCAGGCGAGACCGATCAGCGGCCCCCTAGAACGGGACCCGGGGATCCTCGGCGACGGCGAGTACGTCGTGCAGCACCTCCAGCGCCTCCACGCACCGGCTGCGCAACCCAGGGTCGAGGCGGTCGAGGGCGTCGCCAAGCAGGCCGCGACGCCGCTCGGCAACCTCGCGCACAAGCGTCCGGCCGGCTTCGGTCAGCGACAACACGACCGCACTCCGGTTGCCCGGGTCGGTCTCGCGGGCAAGATGCCCGGAAGCGGCAAGGCGGTCGGCCAGGCGCGTCACCGACGAGGCAGCGATGCCGAGCTCCTGGGCACATCTGGTCGCACCGAGCTCGCCGGCCTCGTACAGCAGACGCAGCAACCGGAGCTGCGGCAGCGAGACCTCAAGGTCCTCGACGCTGCGCAGAGCCACCCCGACGAGGTCGCGCGTGACGAGCTCGACAGCAGCGACCTCCCGCACCGTCGACCCTGCTCGCCTGCGCACCACGGCGCGAGTATCGCACGCAGCTCAGCACAACAGCTGCGCTTGGAGCACGCGCCGGGTGACGGCCGTCAGGAGCGAGCGGGCTTCGGCGTCACCCACAGCTTGATGACACCCTCGATGACGACGGTGCCGTCATCACGGACGCCCTTCACCCGCACGTGCAGATCGGGATCGTCGCCGTCCCACTGCGCCTGGTCGGTCTCGGCTATGCAGGTGATGTCACTAGTGGCCTTGGCGGTGTAGGAGATGTCCATCCCCTTGGGGATCCACCGCTTGTCGGACGGGATCGTCACTTCGGCCAGGGCACCCATCGCGGCCTCGAGCCCGTTGCAGAGCGCGATCGCATGCACGGTGCCGATGTGGTTGTGAACCGCACGTCGCTTCGGGATGACCAGCTCGGCGTAGTTGGGCCGCAGCTCGGTGAAGGTGGGGCGGATCGTGGCGAAGTACGGCGCCTTCTGCGAGAACGCCAGCGAGAAGGCCTTGTTGCCGAAGGGCACCAGGTTGGCCTTGGTCCAGAGGTTCAGGATCGTTGACATGGGTAGATGCTACCGGCGAGTAACCACGTTGCCCACCCACGTGTCCGGCATCACGGACTGGCCCACCTACGGTGCCGTAACCTACGGTTCGGTAGGAACCCGGTGGAGTACGGCGCCGGATCGAGTGGCAAGGAGCCTGATGACAGCGACCCTGGACGAGCCGGTGCTGAGCGGAACCCGCGGCGGGGAGACCCAGTCGGGGATGGAACGCTTCGCGCTCGCTCTCTTCATCCTGGTGCCGTTCCTGGCCTTCTTCGCCGCGATCCCGATCGCCTGGGGCGGCTGGCTCGGTTGGAGCGATGTCGTCATCGCGACGGTCATGTACTTCCTCACCGGCCACGGCATCACCGTCGGCTACCACCGGCTCTTCACGCACAAGTCGTTCAAGCCGAACCGCGGCGTGAAGATCGGTCTCGCGATCGCCGGATCGATGGCGATCGAGGGCCCGGTCGTGCGCTGGGTCGCCGACCATCGCAAGCACCACAAGTTCTCCGACCGCGACGGCGACCCGCATTCGCCCTGGAAGTACGGCACGCGCATGCGCGACCTGGCCAAGGGGATGCTGCACGCCCACATGATGTGGCTCTTCGACCCGGAGCAGACCCCTCAGCACAAGTACGCCCCCGACCTGCTCAAGGACAAGGACATCGTGCGGATCAGCCGGCTCTTCTGGCTGTGGACGCTGATCTCCCTGCTCCTCCCGGCCGTGCTCGGCGCGCTCGTCACCTGGTCGTGGCAGGGCGCTTTGACGGCCTTCTTCTGGGGCTCGATCGTGCGGATCGGCCTGCTGCACCACGTGACCTGGTCGATCAACTCGATCTGCCACACCATCGGCGAGCGGCCCTTCGTCTCGCGCGACAAGTCCTCCAACGTCTGGTGGCTGGCGATCCCGTCGATGGGCGAGTCCTGGCACAACCTCCACCACGCCGACCCCACCTGCGCACGCCACGGCGTACTCCGCGGGCAGCTGGACACCTCGGCACGCCTGATCTGGCTCTTCGAGAAGGCCGGGTGGGCCAAGGACGTCCGCTGGCCCGTGCAGGAGCGGATCCAGAGCCGACTGGTCGCCAACCAGCCCGGCTCCTGACCAGGACCGGAGAGGGTCGCGCCGTGGCCAGCAACCAGAAGCGGAGCCCCGGACGCAGCCGGATGACCGCGGCCGAGCGCCGCGAGCAGCTGATCGAGATCGCGCGCCATCTCTTCGCCGAGCGCGGCTTCGACGGCACGGCGGTCGAGGAGATCGCCAATCGCGCAGAGGTCTCCAAGCCCGTCGTCTACGAGCACTTCGGCGGCAAGGAGGGCCTGTACGCCGTCGTGGTCGACCGCGAGGTCACCCTCCTGCTCTCCCTCATCCGCGGGGCGCTCACCGAGGGGACCTCACGTCAGCTGCTCGAGCAGGCCGCACTGGCCCTCCTGGGCTACATCGAGGAGCACCCCGAGGGCTTCCGGATCCTGGTGCGCGACTCCCCGATCGGCAGCCAGGGCGCCAGCTTCCAGTCGATCATCGGAGACACCACCCGCCGCGTCGAGGGCATCCTGGTCGACCAGTTCAAGTCACGCGGCTTCGACCCGAAGGCCGCGCCGATGTATGCCCAGATGCTGGTAGGCATGGTCGGCACCACGGGCCAGTGGTGGCTCAGCGCCAACCGCCGGCCGGCGCGCGAGATGGTCGCGGCCCACATCGTCAACCTCGCCTGGAACGGCCTCTCCGGTCTGGAGCAGAAGCCGCAGCTCTAGGGACGTGCGGTGACGCAGGCTTCCGACAACACCACCGCAGAAGTCGCTCAACCGGCCGGAGCGAGCACCTCGACCCGGTTGCCGTGACCGTCTGCGACATGGAAGCGCAGGTGCCCCTCGAAGGTGCGCCGCTCTCGCTGATCCGGCGAGAAGCCCAGCGACTCCAGTCGATCCGCGATCGCGGCGAGCGTCGCGCGGTCGTCCACCACCAGCGCCGGGTGCGCCTTGGTTGCCGGCCGGAAGTCGGCCTCGACCCCTACATGGATCTCCGCACCATCGGAAGCGCGGAACCACACCCCGCCTCGGGACGCGAGCGCCGCCGGCTTGGTGACCTCGACGAGCCCCATCCCGTCGACCCAGAAGCGTCGGGCGATCTCCTCACCGCCAGGAGGGCAGGAGACCTGCACGTGGTGGAGCCGCATCAGCCCCTCCTCGCGACGACGAAGACGCGGCGGAACGGCAGCAGCACCCCGAGGTCGGTCTCCGGGTAGGCCTGCGCCAACCGCACGCGGAACTCGGCTGCGAACTGCTCGCGCAAGCCCTCCGGAAGCGCCTGGAGAGTGGGCCGGGCCCCCGTGCCGGTCACCCAGTCGAAGACCGCGTCACGGCCGCGCAGCACATGCAGGTAGGTGGTCTCCCAGGCATCGACCTCGAAGCCGAGCGGCGCCAACACCCTCAGGTAGTCCACCGGATCGTGCGCGCTCGGCACGGCGACCTCCCTCACGTGCTCGGCGTACGGCGCCTCCGCGGCCAGCTCACTGCGCAGCGCATGGCTGGGTTCGGAGAAGTTGCCCGGCACCTGCATCGCAAGCCATCCGCCGGCGCGCACCCGCCGCGCCAACTCGGGCAGGAGGGCGAGGTGGCCCGGCACCCATTGCAGGGTCGCGTTGCTCACCAGGAGGTCGACCGAGTCGGACGCCGCGGCCCACGCCCGGAGGTCGCCGACCTCGAAGCGGACACGTGGGTGGCTCGGCGCAGCGGCGATCATCTCGGCGCTGCTGTCCACGCCGAGCACCTCCGCTCGGGGCCACCGCTCGGCGAGCGCCACCGTGAGGTTGCCCGGACCGCAGCCGAGATCGGCGATCCGCTCCGGCGCCTCGCAGCCGACCCGGGCCAGAAGGTCGAAGAAGGGGCGGCCGCGCTCGTCCGCGTAGCCGAGGTAGTGACGGGGGTCCCAGGTGTGCATCTTCATCACTCTCCCTAATTATCTTGATATCAAGATAACGGTCTCAAGGCATTGTCTCGATGTCAAGATTCTCGACGGATCCGCTAGCATGTGCCTGTGCGTGACGAAGTCGATGATCTCGTCGAGGCATGGACCCGGGAACGTTCCGACCTCGACCTCGCCCCGGTCGAGGTGTTCAGCAGGATCTCCCGCCTTGCCCGGCTGCTCGACCTTGCCCGCCGCAAGGCCTTCGCCGACCACGACATCGAGCTGTGGGAGTTCGACGTGCTGGCCGCCCTGCGCCGGGCCGGCGGAGACTACGAGCTCTCCCCCGGCCGGCTGATCAGGGAGACGCTGGTGACCTCGGGCACGATGACCAACCGAGTCGACCGGCTCACCGGCCGTGGCTTCGTGGAGCGCCTCCCCGACCCGAACGACCGGCGAGGCGTGCTCGTGCGCCTGACCCCCGACGGCCGCGAGGCTGTCGACGGCGCGTTCGAGGCCCTGGTCGCCGCGGAGCGTGACCTCCTTGCCGAGCTTCCCGCCAAGGACCGCCGGCAGCTGGCAGGCCTCCTGCGCCGGCTGATGACGCCGTTCTCCTGACGTTCTCACCCGGCCATGTGACACTGAAGGTTGGCGTCGACTTCATCGTCAGGGGGATCCGCATGCGTCGCCTCGGAACGTTCCTGGTCAGTTTCTCGGTGCTCGCCGCACCGATCCTGGTGAGCGCCGGTCCAGCGGCGACCGCCCCGCCCGGCGCACCCGCGCAAGAGCGAGCGAAGCCTGCACTCACCCTCAAGGTGGACAAGAGCGACGTCAACCTCGGCAAGAAGATCACCTTCAAGGGCAAGGTGAAGCCGGCGAAGGTCGCCAAGGGCGACACCGTCGCCCTTCAGAAGCGGATCGGCACAAGGGCTTGGAAGACCGAAGCGACGACGAAGGTCACCAAGAAGGGTGCCTTCGCCTTCAAGGACAAGCCCACCACGGCCACCGCCCGCACCTACCGTGCCGTGATCAAGAAGACGAAGAAGCACGGCACGATCACCTCGCCCAAGGTGGCGGTGGCGGTGAACGCATGGGAGGACTTCACCACCTTCTCGAAGGGCCGGGTCGCCTCGACCGACTACCGCTGGCGCAACACCTCCGCCAAGGTCGACAACGTGGCCTACCCGGGCTCGATGCTCAGCTCGCGGTTCTACTCCGACTACGTGACCACCGTTGGCGAGTTCAACCTCTACCGCCAGTGCCGGAAGCTCGAGGGACGCGTCGGCTTGGACGACGAGTCCGCAACCGGTGCCACGGGTCAGGTGCGGATCACGCTCGATGGCGCTGTCGCCTACACGAGAGACCTCTCCGCGTTGTTCACCACGGCAAAGGTCAACCTGAGTCTCAGGAACGTCCAGCGGATGCGGGTCGAGCTGAGCCGCACCGACACCACGGTCGATGCGCGGCCCGCCCTGCTCTCGCCGCGCTTCCTGTGCACGCGGTGAGTCGCTGACCCGCTCGAACGGGCGTCATCAGCGCGCGTCGTGCACCTCCACGTCAAGCGTGTGGGAGGAGCGCGAGCCGCCGATCGGCGTGAGCTCGACGACGATCCCGGTCTGCAGGTCGAGGGCGACCTCGTAGGCGATCGGGTAGACGACCTGCGGATCGTGGTCACGCCAGGTCGTCCCACCCCCCGCTGCCTCGTCACGCTCGGAGATCTCGCCCCAGAGCAGAGGGCAGCAGCCACAGCGAGGTTCGTAGCCGTCGGCCGCCGCCACCACGGCGCGCCAGGCCGGGCGGCCACGATGCTCGCCGTCGCGCAGGTCCGTGACGATCGTGTGCTCGCTGAGCTCGACCGGATCGAGCATCGCCACCCATTGGTAGTCCTGCCACATCGGATCGTCGTAGCAGACCGTCAGGTCGTCCGGGCGGTGGGCGACCAGGCCATCGAGGCGGCGTACGGGCTCGGTCTGCTGGGGGGTCAGCCACTGCGGCTGCGGCACCGGACCCGGTCCGCTGACGAAGATCGCTCGCCCCTCACCGGCGTTCTCGACGACCTCGTGGCGCCGACCGCCGGCATCGACCACCACCATCCGTCCCGGGCGGGTGACCCATGCCTCGACCGTCTCCTCCTCGCCTCCCCTACGGGTGAAGTGCACGCTCCGCCAACGCCACGGCGACGATCGGGCCAGGGCGCGGAACGAGTCCTCGGTCAGCTTCACCTCTCCAGTCTCCGCCGCGCGCCGCGACGGGGCCAGCGAGTTTTCCCGCTCGTGGCCGTCTTGGTCTTCGCAGCCGCGGCTCGACCTGACCTGGCGCCGTACGCCGGCACGCGCGGAGCGCGACCACCCCGGCGGCCCGCCGCCCCTGGAGCGAGCGCTTACTCCAGGAGCTCGGCGGCCTCGAGCCACTCCAGCTCCAGCTCGTCACGCTCGGCCTGCAGCGGTTCGAGCCGTGCCGACAGCTCGGCGAGCCGCTCGTAGTCCTGGGCGTGGAGGGCGATCTCGGCATTGATCGCCTCGACCTGCTCGGCGATCTTCGCCAGACGCTTGTCGATGCGGTTGACCGCCTTCTTCGCCGCGCGCTCCTCGGCGGAGCCAGGCTTGGCCCTCGTGGCCTGTGCGGGCGCACCGGCGTCGCGCGAGTCGGCATCGGGCGCAGGGAGGCCCGGACCACCTGACCCGGAGACAGGCTCCGGCTCGCTCCTCGAGCGCTCCCGCCGGACGAGGTACTCGTCGACGCCGCCGGGGAGCATGGAGATCTGCCCGTCGCCGAGCAGCGCCCACACCGAGTCGGTGACCCGCTCCAGGAAGTAGCGGTCGTGCGAGACCACGATCAGGGTGCCGGGCCAGGCATCGAGGAAGTCCTCGAGCACGTTGAGCGTCTCGATGTCGAGGTCGTTGGTGGGCTCGTCGAGGAGGAGCACGTTCGGCTCCTCCAGCAACAGCTTCAGCAGCTGGAATCGTCGCCGCTCGCCACCGGAGAGGTCACCGAGTCGGGCGGTCAGTCGGTCACCCGTGAAGCCGAACCGCTCCAGCATCGACGTGGCGCTGATGTCGCCGTCCGCGGTGCGGGTGATCCGGCTGATCGACTCGATCGTGGCCAGCACCCGTGCTTGCGGGTCCACCTCGTCGATCTGCTGCGTCAGGTGGGCGAGAGCGACCGTGCGGCCGTGCTTGACCCGCCCGTGGTCGGGCTCGATCCGATGGGCGAGCAGGTTGAGCACCGAGGACTTGCCGGCCCCGTTGACACCGACGATCCCGATCCGATCGCCCGGGCCGATCCGCCAGGTGGCGTGATCGAGCAGCTGCCGCTCGCCACGGCTCAGGTCGACGTCCTCGACATCGAGCACGTCCTTGCCCAGACGCTGAGTGGCGAACTTCTGCAGCTCCATCCGGTCTCGCGGCGGCGGCACGTCCTCGATCAAGGCGTTGGCGGCGTCGATGCGGAACTTGGGTTTCGACGTCCGCGCCGGAGCACCGCGGCGGAGCCAGGCGAGCTCCTTGCGCACCAGGTTCTGGCGGCGTACCTCCGAGGCGGCTGCCTGGCGCTGCCGCTCGGCCTTGGCCAGCACGAACGCCGCGTAGCCGCCGTCGTAGGAGTCCACGAGTCCGTCGTGCACCTCCCACGTGCGATGGCAGACCGCATCGAGGAACCAGCGATCGTGGGTCACCACGACCAGCGCGGACGAGAGCCCGACCAGGTGGCTCGCCAGCCAGGTGACCGCCTCCACATCGAGGTGGTTCGTGGGCTCATCGAGGATCACCAGATCGTGCTCGTCGAGCAGCAGTGCGGCCAGTGAGCAGCGCCGCCGCTCGCCGCCGGAGAGACCGAGCACCGGACGGTCGAGGTCGATCCCGGTCAGCAGCTCCTCGACGATCTCACGCGTGGACTGCTCACCGGCCCACTCGTGGTCGGCCTTGCCGCGCAGCACGGCCTCGCGCACCGAGTGACTGTCGACCAGCTCGTCGCCCTGGTGCAGGTAGCCGACCCGCAGGTCGCGGGTGCGCGAGACCCGCCCGCTGTCGGGCTCCTCGATGCCGGTCAGCACCTCCAGCAGGGTCGTCTTGCCGTCGCCGTTACGCCCGACGATGCCGATCCGCTCCCCCACCGCGATGCCCAACGACACCTCGCTGAGCAACGGACGGATGCCGTAGGACTTCGACACCTTCTCCAGGTTGACCAGGTTGACCATCAGATCAGTTCAGCTCCAGGGACGGGGCCATAGGCGATGCGGGCCCGACCGTACGACGTCAGTGCGGCCGCCACCCGCTCGGCATGGTCGGGGTCCTCGGCCAGGAAGAGACAGGTGGGTCCGGAGCCGGAGATGAGGGCCGCCAGGGCGGAGGCGTCGAGCCCGGCCCGCAGTGGCTCGCCCAGTTCGGGCCGCAACCGCAGCGTTGCCGGGTGCAGATCGTTGCCCAACGCCGCAGCCAGCTCGGGAGCCGATCCATGCTCCAGGGCCCGGGTGAGGGCAGCCGGGATCTCCGGATCGGCGATCTCGGCCCCGGCATGGACCCGGTCGAACTCGGCGTAGGCGGCCGGTGTCGACACACCGAAGTCGAAGGTGAGCACCACCCAGTCATAGCGACCCGTGTCGTGGATCGGCGTCACCAGCTCGCCGCGCCCATGGCCAGCCGCCGTACCGCCGACGAGCCCGAAGGGCACATCGGAGCCCAGCTCACCGGCCAGGCCGATCAGGTCCGCGGCATCGGCGTCGACCTGCCACAGCGTGGCGCAGGCAAGCAGGGTCGCAGCGGCATCGGCCGAACCGCCGGCCAAGCCACCGGCCACCGGAATGCCCTTGTCGAGGTGGAGGGCGACCGGCCGGCCCGTACCGACCCGCTCCCCCAACAGGCGGGCGGCGCGCAGTGCCAGGTTAGAGTCGTCGAGCGGCACCTCGGCGACGTCGACCCCGTCGTGTCCGACGCAGGTCAGGCTCCATGCCGAGGCATCGCGCGCGGTGACCCGCGAGGTCAGCGAGATCGCCTGATAGGCGGTCGCCAGCGGGTGGAAGCCGTCGGCGCGCACCGGACCGACCCCGAGGTGCAGATTGATCTTGGCGGGCGCCTGCACGGTCACCTCAGCCATCGGCACCCCAGCCACCGGCGACGAGCCCCTCGGTGATCGCCACGAACGCGTCCAGACCCAGGGCCTCGCCACGCAGCTGCGGATCCACGCCGGCCGCGCTCAGCGCCGACTCGATCGCCTCGGTGCCGCCGGCCAGCGGCCTGAGCGTGGCTCGCAGCGTCTTGCGCCGCTGCGCGAAGGCCGCGTCGACCACGGCGAACACCTGCTCCCGGCTCACCCGCTCCGACGGCACGGAGGTACGCCGTGTCCACGCCACCAGCCCCGAGTCGACGTTGGGCGCCGGCCAGAAGACGTTGCGACCGACCGCGCCCGCGCGGCGCACGTCGGCGAACCAGGCAGCCTTGACCGAAGGGACGCCGTACACCTTGGAGCCGGGGCGGGCGGCGAGCCGGTCGGCGACCTCGGCCTGCACCATCACCAGTCCCCGCTCCAGCGAGGGCAGCAGGGCGAGCAGGTGCAACAGCACCGGGACCGAGACGTTGTAGGGCAGGTTGGCGACCAGGGCGGTCGGCGGCGGGCCGGGGACCTCGGTGACGCGCAGCGCGTCGGCACGAACGAGAGAGAATTGGTCGGCCCGGGCGCCGGCGTACTCGCCGATGGTGCGCGGCAAGCGCGAGGCAAGGGTCTCGTCGATCTCGATCGCCACCACCTGTGCGGCCGCCCCCAGCAGCGCCAGCGTGAGCGAGCCGAGCCCCGGCCCCACCTCGACCACGACGTCCGCCGGGCCGATTCCCGAGTCGCGCACGATGCGGCGGACGGTGTTGGGATCGATGACGAAGTTCTGCCCCCGCTGCTTGGTGGGACGCAGGTCGAGCTCGGCTGCCAGGGCACGGACGTCTGCCGGCCCCAGGAGTCGGGGCTCGGCAGACGTCTCGGGCATGGGCTCAGGGTATCGGGCCGACGCCGACTGCCCCGATTCGGTGGCGCTCACCTCCCCAACGCACGACGTCCTGCCAACTGGCTGCCGGAGCAGCCAAGTGGCAGGACGTCGCGAGGGGTGAGAGGTCAGCGCAGGCCGAGGGCCGCGGAGCAAGCAGGCCACTGGCCCCAGCCCGAGCGCTGCTGCAGGATCGAGCCACGCTTGATCTGCTCGGCGCGGCTCGCCTGGTGCGGCAGCCCACTGCCGCCGACCGCGCGCCAGGTGGAGGCACTGAACTGGAGACCGCCGTAGTAGCCGTTGCCGGTGTTGGCTGCCCAGTTGCCGCCGGACTCGCACTGTGCGAGCCGGTCCCACACGGTGTTGCCCGGTGCGTAGTTGGTCGTCGCCGGACGCTCCTTGGTGCCTACCTTGACGACCTTGTCGACCGACTTGCGCCGCACCGTCTGGTCGACGACCTTGCGCACCTGCAGCTCGCCGTTGTGGAAGACGAGGCGGTAGGTCACATCGCGCAGGCCCGTGCGTCCCTCGGTGAGCGTCGTGGACTCATCGGTGTACATCGACGCGTCCTTCCGCTCGACCGTCTGGAACGGGACCTGCTCGCCGGCAACATCCCGCTTCACGATCCGCACCTTCGTGACGGTGATGCTGTCGCCCTCTTCGAGAGTGGCGCCGAGCCTGGGCTTGACGATGTCGTCCTTGTCGACCTCCAGCTCGAGCTTCTCGAGCACGTCGGCCACGGTGAGACCCGCGACCTCCTTGACCACCTTGTCGCGGGCGCCGAACTTGATGGTCAGCTTCTTCGGAGTGGCCACCTCGAGCGCCAGGCCGTCACGACCGATGCTCGTGCTGCGGCTCGTGGAGAGGTCGGCACCGGCGTAACGGCGGCCCACCTCGGCGAGCGCACTGTTCACGTCGGTCGAGGTCACCCAGTAGGTGGCCTGCTTGCCGTCGACCGTCAACTCCAGGGGACGCGCGAACTTCACGGCGATCCTGGTGCCGTCGCTGATCTTCTCGTCCAGGCCCGGGAGGACGATGTCACGCTCCGTGACATCGATGCCTTCGCTCTCCAGCACGTCGCCGACCGTGGATCCCATCGTCGAGACCGTGCGCGACTCGCCGTCAACGCTCAGGTTGACCTCTTTGTTGAGCGAGGCGTACCCGGCGGTCGTGCCGACCACGGCCAGCAGGACTGCTGCGACGAGGGTGAAGAGAAGGGGCTTGCTCTTGGTGAGGCGTGCGAGTTGTGCGCGCACAAGTCTCCAGACGTAGAAATTCCCGGGCCTCGGGGCCTTCAGCGGCACCCCGGTAGGGGCGGTGCTGGAGGCAGGTGAAGCATGCCGATCCCGGCCAACAGTCGTCGACCCTAGGCGGGCCTGCTTGCTCCGTGCAAGCCGACGAGATCGGGCTCACGCTCACTTGCTAGCTAATCTGCTTGCAAAAGCAAGCAGATCGGGGTTGGTGAGCGCCCGCAAGCAGGCACGAGCCCCACCCCGTCGACTACGCGCGTTTCACACCTCGAGTACGCGCATATTGCACCCCGAGTGCGCGCATATTGCACCCCGAGTGCGCGCATATTGCACCCCGAGTGCGCGCATATTGCACCTCGAGCGCAACTCAACCTGTCGTTTGCGCGAACTCGACCCTTCGTTTGCGCGAACTCGGCGGCGGGGCGGCTACCAGTTGCCGTAGACGCGCGTGGTGTTCGCCTCGATCGCCCGACAGAGCTCGGCCAGGTCGACCCCGGCGACGTCGCTCATCACCCGCACGGTCAGCGGCACCAGGTAGGGCGCGTTGGGGCGGCCGCGGAAAGGGTGCGGAGTCAGGAACGGCGCATCGGTCTCGACCAGCATCCGGTCGACCGGGGTGATCGCCAGCGCCTCCCGCAACGGGGCGGCGTTCTTGAAGGTGACGGTGCCGGCGAAGCTCAGGTGGGCTCCAGCGTCGAGACACCGGCGCGCGAAGTCGGCGTCGCCGCTGAAGCAGTGCATCACCCAGTGCTCCGGGGCGCCTTCGTCGAGCACGATCCGCAGCACGTCCTCATGCGCGTCGCGGTCGTGGATGGTCAGCGTCTTGCCCAGCCTCTTCGCGATCCCGATGTGCTCGCGGAACGACTCCTCCTGCACGCCACGACCCTCGGGGCCGGTCCTGAAGTAGTCGAGGCCGGTCTCCCCCACCGCGCGTACGACGTCCCGTCCGGCGAGCTCCTCGATCTCGGCCAGTGCCGCATCCAGCTCGCCGGTAGCGGCGAGGCGCGGCGCCTCGTTGGGGTGCAGCGCAACGGCGGCGACAAGCTCCGGATGCCGCTCGGCCGCCTGCACCGCCCAGCGGGCACCGGGCAGGTCACATCCGACCTGCACGATCCGGTGCACGCCCACTGCCGTCGCGGCGGCGAGGGCTTCAGCGACACCGACCTCGCCGTCACCGTCGCCGATGTCGAGGTGGCAGTGGTTGTCGGTCACCGGATGCGGAAGCGGCTCGGGCGTGGGGGGTCGGGACAGGTCGCGCCGGCCGCCGTTCTCCGCCACCTCCGAGCGCCGCCGTGGAGCGGTCACGCGCCGCCGGCCCGGGCGATGATGGCCTGTGCGAGTCGCGCCGGCTCCTCGTCGGGGATCCAGTGGCTGACTCCCTCCAGGACCTCCAGCCGGTAAGGACCGGTGACGTAGCGCTCCGTGAGCTCGGCGCCCTTGCGGCCCAGCGCGATGTCCCCCGTGCTCCAGACCAGGGTGGTCGGCACCTTCACCTTCCGGCTGCCGGTCCGCAGATCGCTGAGCGGCAGTGCGCGATACCACCCCAGCCCACCGCGCAGCGCTCCGTCCGCGACGATCTCCTCACGGAAGGTGGCAACCATCTCGCGCGTCATCCCGGCACGGCGCAACGCCCCCTCCATGAGCGCGGGGCGTCGCACCGCCGCCGTCTCGACGACCTTGGGGACGTTGAAGAGCAGCATGTACCAGGACTTCAGCGCCTGGGTGCTGCGCACCATCGAAGCCAGGAAGGCACCGGGATGCGGCACCGAGACGGCGGTCAGCGAGCTGACGAGGTCAGGGCGCTCGGCCGCGACCGCCCAGGCGACCACCGATCCCCAGTCGTGCCCGACGAGGTGGACGGGGCTGCCGATCCGCTCCACCAGTGCGACGATGTCGTCGCGCAGTTCCTCGACGCGGTAAGGACGCCGTCCCCGAGGCCTGGCTCCGGGCGAGTAGCCGCGCTGGTCGGGGGCATAGGTGCGCATCCCGGCCGCGTGCAGGTGCTCGGAGACCTTGCTCCACGAGGTCGCCCGCTGCGGGAAGCCGTGCAGGAGCACCACCGGGGCGCCGTCGACCGGACCCGCGTCGATCACGCCGAACGTGAGGCCGGCACGGGTGAAGCTGTCGATCCGATCAGTCATGTCGTCACTACCTATCCTTGTGTACGGCGTCGTAGACCTCGCGCTTGGGCACACCCGCGCGACGTGCCACCTCGGCGATCGCGTCCTTGCTGCGCAGGCCGTCCTCGGTGAGCTCGGCGACCAGGCGGCGCCACTCCTCAGGGTCGTCTCCCACCTCCGCGACGGGCTCGGCGCCGCTGACAACGAGGGTGACCTCACCGCGTACGCCGTCGCCCGCCCACGCGGTGAGCTCGCTCAGCGTGCCGCGGCGTACCTCTTCGTGGGTCTTCGTGAGCTCGCGGCAGACGGCGCCCTGGCGCCCGCCGCCGAACGCCTCCGCCATCGCGGCGAGCGTCGCCTCCGTGCGGTGCGGCGCCTCGAAGAAGACCATCGTGCGCAGCTCCTTCACCAGCTCCGCGAGCCGGCGGGCCCGCTCACCCTGCTTGCGCGGCAAGAAGCCCTCGAAGCAGAAGCGGTCGACCGGAAGGCCACTGACAGCCAGGGCAGACAGCACCGCGCTGGGACCGGGCACCGAGGTGACCGTGATGTCGTGGACGACCGCGGCCGCGACCAGCCTGAAGCCCGGGTCCGAGACGCTGGGCATCCCCGCATCGGTGACCAGCAGCACCCGCTCGCCCTCCAGGAGCGCCTCGACGAGCGACGGCGTACGGGCGGACTCGTTGCCCTCGAAGTAGGAGACCACGCGACCAGTCGGGGTCACCCCCAGCTCACCGCAGAGCCGGCGGAGGCGGCGGGTGTCCTCCGCGGCCACCAGGTCGGCCGACGCAAGCTCCGCGGCCAGACGCGCGGAGGCGTCCTCGACCCGCCCGATCGGGGTGGCGGCCAACACCAGGACGCCGGGCTCGGTGGTAGTCACCCGCCGATCATCGCAGAACGCACGGTGGGTCGAGCCGGCTACCGCAGCCGAGGCGGACCGGACGGCCCGAACTCCGGGCCGTGACGGCCAGGACAGCCTGGGACACGTGCCCCGGCATGGTTGGGCGCGGTCCCGACGCAGGATCCCCAAGAGAGGGCATGTTGGCCGCCGGCCCGCGCGCCTAGCGTCGACGGGCAGGGCCGATCCGGGCCCGGTTGGAGGTGGAGAAGTGAAGAAGAAGCAGTGGACCCGCAGCGGTCCTGTGGGCGTCGTGGCCGTCGGCTTGGCCGGTGCGCTCGCCCTGTCGACCCAGAGTACGGCGGCACCCGGCGATCCGTCGGCAGCATCCGCGGCGCGACCCCGGCACAGCGTGGTGGTGTCCGGGCTCGACAACCCGCGCCAGCTCACGGCGCTGCCCGGCGGCAAGCTGCTGGTCGCCGAAGCTGGCCACGGCGCGAGCGACCCCTCGGCCTGCGTCGGCGAGGGCGAGGAGGTGCAGTGCGTGGGCAACACCGGACGGGTCAGCGTGGTGGACGCCCGGGGCAGGCGGCGCACCGTGATGAGCGACCTGCTCTCCGCGGCCGGGCCTGACGGCTCGTTCGCCGTCGGCAGCGACGGTGCGGCGAAGGTCGGCTCGACCGTCTACTCGATCATCACCTGGGGCCCGCCGGAGATGTTCCCCGACGGCGTCTCGGGCAAGCAGTCCGGCAAGCTGCTGCGCACGACCAGGAGCGGAGGCACGAAGGTCCTGGCCGACGTCTCCGCCTACGAGTTCGCGCACGACGTCGACGGCGAGGGCGTCGAGAGCAACCCCTACGCCGTGCTCGCCCTCGGCAAGGACAGGCTCCTGGTGGCCGACGCTGCCGGCGACTACATCGCCAAGGTCGACCGCAAGGGCAAAGTGCGGGTCTGGGCGAAGATGAAGGAGTACGGAAAGAAGGTCGACGCCGTACCCACCACGCTCACCGAGGGCCCGGACGGGAAGGTCTACGTCGGCGAGCTGCACTCGGAGCTGCCCGGCAAGGCCCGGGTCTGGCGTTACAGCCGCACGGGCAAGCCGCTGAGGTCCTGGAAGGGGTTCACCACCGTCACTGGTGTCGCGGTGGCCAAGGACGGCACGCTGTATGTCTCCGAGCTCTTCGGCGGGGACTGCAGCTTCGATCAGATCCCCACCTGCTTCCCGGGACGCGTGGTCCGGGTCAAGCCCAACGGCAAGCGCACCAGCATCGCGGTGCCGTTCCCGGCCGGCGTCGCTGTGCAGGGCAAGAAGGTCTACGTCAACGCGTTCTCGGTCTCTCCCTCCACCGGGTTCGCGGGCGAGGCGAGCGCCTCCGGCCAGATCTGGCGGATCTTCCGGTAGCAACGTCGTCGGGCAGCGACGTGCCCACAGCCCCGTTGGCCTCCTTCTATAGGGTGCCGACGTGGGAGCGGACCTGAGGACACGCGAGCGCGCGGCCCGGCTGGGAGTCGATCCTGACCGGGCCGCGCCACGTGACGCCCTCGTCGCCTGGGGCGTCGGCATCGGCCTCACCCTCTTCGCGTTCTTCCTGCGGGTGTGGAAGCTCGGCAGGCCCGCCGAGTTCGAGTTCGACGAGACGTACTACGCCAAGGACGCCTGGTCGATGCTCAACCACGGCTACGTCCGCAAGTACGTCGAGGACGCCAACGACAAGATCCTCGACGGCAAGGTCACCGGGATCTGGACCGACGACCCGTCGATGGTCGTCCACCCCGAGGCCGGCAAGTGGCTGATCGCGCTCGGCGAGCACTTCTTCGGGATGACGCCCTTCGGGTGGCGGATCTCCGCCGCGGTGGTCGGCTCACTGATGGTGCTGGTGATGTTCCGGCTGCTGCTGCGCCTGACCGGCTCACTGCTGCTGGCGATCTTCGGCTCGCTGCTGCTGACCTTCGACGGCATGCAGCTGGTGCTCTCCCGGCTCGCGTTGCTCGACATCTTCGTGGCGTTCTGGCTGGTCTGCGCGGTGGCCGCTCTGGTGAGCGACCGGGACTGGACCAGGCGGCGGATGGCGGGGGCGGCGTACGACGGGGCGTGGGGGCCGCTGCGGGGGCTGTGGTTCCGGCCCTGGCGGCTGGTGGCCGGGATCTGCTTCGGGCTGGCCATCGCGACGAAGTGGAGCGCGGCGTACCCGCTCGCGGCCTTCGGGCTGCTGGTCTGGTTCTGGGACGCCGGCGCGCGCCGCCGGCTGGGCGTGCGGAACGCCGTCTGGCGGTCGGCGCTGGTGGACGCGGCGCCCGCGTTCGTCCATCTCGTGGTGGTCGCGGCGCTCGTCTACGTGGCGTCGTGGGGAGGGTGGCTGGCCAACGTCGGACAGTACGAGAAACACCTCTCCTCCACGCAGTACACGGGCTTCGTGAAGGAGGCGCCGGACTGCAAGCACGTGACCGACGACGATGCGACCTGGCCGACGGCGAAGGAGCCGGATGCGCACGGGCCGGCCGAGATCGTGCAGTCCCTGAGGTCGCTCTGGTACTACCACCAGGACCTCTACACGTTCCACACCCACTACCTGAACTGCTCGACGCACACCTACCAGTCCGACCCGCGGGGGTGGCTGCTGGTGAACCGTCCGGTCGGCGTCAACGTCGAGAACGACATCAAGCCGGGCACGCAGGGGTGCCAGGCAGACCCCGACTCACACTGCCTGCGCGAGGTGCTGTTGATCGGCACCCCGCTGCTCTGGTGGGGAGGGGCGATTGCGCTTATCGCCGCCGTAGTGCTGTGGATCGGCCGCCGGGACTGGCGCTACGGGTTGGCCGTGGTGGGAGCACTCGCGATGTGGTGGCCCTGGGAGCTCAACGACACGCGACCCATCTTCAGCTTCTATGCCTCCGCGATCCTGCCGTTCCTGGTGATCGCGCTGACGCTCCTCGCCGGCGCCCTGCTGGGCCCGGACCGCGAGCCCTCGACCCGGCGGACGATCGGCACCATCGTCGCCGGCTCGTTCCTGGTGCTGGTCACCTTGAACTTCGCCTGGTTCTGGCCGATCTGGACCAACGGCCTCCTCACCCACTCCGAGTGGCTCGACCGGATCTGGTTCTCCCGCTGGATCTAGCGCGCCGAGGCGCCACTTCCAGCACGTTGAGACGCCACTTCCAGCACGTTGAGGCGCCACTTCCAGCCGATTCTCCTGGGTACGCCGGCACGAAAGTGGCTACTCGCGGTGCTGAAGTTGGCGTTTCGACGTGCTGGAAGTGGCTACTCGACGGTCAGGAGAGGGCGCGCTCCAGGTCGGCGATGAGGTCCTCGGCGCTCTCGATGCCCACGCTGAGACGGATGAGGTCGGCGGGGACCTCGAGCTCGGTGCCGGCGACGGAGGCATGGGTCATCCGGCCCGGGTGCTCGATCAGCGACTCGACGCCGCCCAGGGACTCACCGAGGGTGAAGACCTCGGCGCGGGCGCAGACGTCGAGCGCCTTCGCCTCGCCACCCGCGACCCGGAAGGAGAGCATGCCTCCGTAGCGACGCATCTGGCGAGCGGCCACGTCGTGCCCCGGGTGCTCCGGGAGACCCGGATAGATCACCTGGCTGACCGCGGGGTGGGCCTGCAGGAAGGCCACGAGCCGCTCAGCGTTGTCGCAGTGCCGGTCCATCCTCACCGCCAGGGTCTTCAGCCCGCGGTGGGCGAGGAAGGAGTCGAAGGGACCCGCGACCGCGCCCATCGAGTTCTGGTGGAAGGTGATCTGCTCGGCCAGCTCCAGGTCGCGCACGACCAAGGCACCGCCGACCACGTCGGAGTGGCCGCCGACGTACTTGGTGGTGGAGTGCACCACCACGTCGGCGCCCAGCGTCAACGGCTGCTGCAGGTACGGCGACGCGAAGGTGTTGTCGACCACCAGCAACGCACCCGCCTCGTGGGCGACGCTCGCCAGCGCCTCGATGTCGGCGATGTTGAGCAGCGGGTTGGTCGGTGTCTCGACCCAGACCAGCTTCGTCTCCCCCGGGCGGACGGCGGCCCGAACAGCCTCCGGGTCGGAGACGGCGGCCGGCGAGTGGTCCAGGCCCCAGACCTTCTCGACCTTGTCGAAGAGCCGGAACGTGCCGCCGTACGCGTCGTCGGGGATCACCGCGTGCTGGCCCGGACGGCAGAGCGCTCGGATCAGGGTGTCCTCGGCCGCCAGCCCGGAGGCGAAGGCGAACCCTCGCTCGCCCTCCTCAAGTGCCGCGATCGCGCCTTCGAAGGCGGTGCGGGTCGGGTTGGCGGAACGGCTGTACTCGTAGCCGCCGCGCAGCCCGCCGACGCCATCCTGCTTGTAGGTGCTGGTGGCATAGATCGGGGGGATCACCGCGCCCGTGGTCGGGTCCGGCTCATAGCCGGCGTGGATCGCCCGGGTCTCGAAACCCGACTTGTTGCGGTGCTCCTGAGTGCTCACGAGGCCGAGCCTACTCGTCCGCCGCTGCCCGTTGAGAGGCCACCAACTAGTGCAACAGCAACGCGATCTGTCGGAGTTCGAGCCGTCCCTCTGCCACCGACATCACCAGATCGAAAGCCTCATCTTGACTGAGGGTGAAGGGCGCACCGCTAAGGCGCAGGAAAGTCGAGGTCGCGAGCAGACTCAGCCGCTTGTTGCCATCGACGAGAGCGCGGTTACTCACCAACGAGTGCAGAAGCGCTGCCGCCTTCTCCTGCAGCGTCGGGTAGACGTCCTGCCCGAAGACGGTGGAGCGAGCGCGCGCTGCAGCCGAGTCGAGCAGACCGAGATCACGGACGGGACCGGCGCCGAGCAACTCGGTCAGTCGAAGCAGATCCTCGACGTCGAGGAACTCGATGTTCACACGGTGCCCAGCCGGCGTAGGGCGTCGTCGTACTCGACAATCAACTCGCTAGCGATCAGGTCCACTCGCTGCCGACGCACCTGACGATCCCGCTTCTCCATGACCGCCCGTCGCACGGCCTCTTGCTTGGAGATCCCCTCTTCGGCAGCCAGAGCTGCAAGGGCCTCATCAAGTTCAGCGTCGGTGCGCAAGGTCATGGCCACGACTACGACGTGGTCGATACCAGTGTGGTACCGCTTCTTCGAGGTGTTTTCGTGACCCCCGTCACCGATCTCCGTTGACCTTCCTATGAAGCTTTCTTCGCCTCGCAGTTTGCTGGCCAGCGCCGTCGCGGCCGCCACCTTGCTGACCTTCGGCCCAGCGAGTCCGGCGAGCGCTGACCTGGGCCCGGGCGCACTCGACCCGGTGATCAACCTGCTGGGCCCGCTTCCCACCAAGCACACGCCGTACACCGGAAGCACCTGCCCCGACGGAGCGCCCAGCTGCATCGATGCCACGATCGCGGAGATGGAGCGACGCCTGGCCGACTCCGCAGCCCGGTGCGACCACGACGCGATCTTCGACCTGGCCTACCTGCGCGTGACCGAGGACGTACGGCGCGCCGTCGACGCCGGGCACTTCTCCGACCGGGTCTGGCTCGGCCAGGTCGATGCGATCTTCGCTCGCTACTACTTCGAGACGATGGACGACTGGCATGCCGGGCGCACCGCACAGGTGCCGAAGGCGTGGCGGATCGCGTTGCAGGCCGCCGACGAGAAGCGGATGACCGGGCTCGGGAACTTCCTGCTCGCCATGAACGCCCACATCAACCGCGACTTTTCCTACGTGCTCGCCGAGGCAGGGCTCACCGACGCCTCCGGGCGCTCGCACAAGGCCGACCACAACGCCTACAACCCGCGGCTCGACGGCCTCTACCACCCGGTCTTCGCCGAGGAGGCCGCGCGCTTCGACCCGACCTTCGACGACCTGGACGTCGCGATGCTCGACGAGCTCGGCGTCGGCGCGATCATGCGCGGCTGGCGCGAGATGGTCTGGCGCAACGCGGAGCTGCTGGTCGCCGCGAAGACGCCCGCGCAACGCCGGGCGGTCCAGACACTCATCGAGGGGTACGCCGCCACCCAGGCCCAGCTGATCCGCTCCACCTTCGTAGCCGGCGACAGGGGACGCAAGCGCGACGCGTGGTGCGCCGTACACGGGCAGGGCTGAGAGTAGTCCTCAGGTGCGGCGGCGGCTCTGCAACTCCTTGCCGCTAGGCGCCTCGATGGAGGCCGGCTTCCCCCAGGCGGTGAGGTCGGCCTGCATCGACTGACCGTCGGCGTCCAGAGTCATCCGCCGCAAGCGATGCAGATCGTCGAGGAAGAGGCGGTAGGTGAACGTCGCGACCTCCTCCGCCACGCCGGGCTTGACCCCGCCCTGCTCCACCAGCCATTTCGGATCGATGGAGAGGTCGTAGCGATGGAACTTCGCGCCGTCGATCGTCTCGACTCCCCGATAGTCGACGGCCTTCGAGCTCTCTCTGAGCATCGCTGCGAGCTCTCGTGGGTTGCTCTTCGACATCTCGTCAACGAGGCGCTCCGCGTCGGCTCCGGTGAGAGCGACGTACTTTCGCTCACCCTCGAAGCGGAAGTAGGCAGCGCCGTCGACGTAGACCATCTCGTAGGCATCGCCCCCCTCACTGAGCTCGCCGCGCACCGCCACGAGGTCGCCGATCTCGTTGAACTGCATGTCTGCATCCATCGTGGTCTCACCGTTGATGGCCATCACCGTGTGGACGGTGCGCTCACGCCCGTAGGCGGCGTTCATGCGATCCGGTAGCTCTACGCGGGTGAGCGGCACGTACGCGCCCGTCCCAGGCTTCTCGCCTGCCGTCATGCCATAGATCTCGGATGCCGCAGGCTCGGCCAGGCTGACCGGGTCGCCCCAGGCGGTCAGATCCAGGACGCTCTCCTCGCCGGCCATAGTGAAGGCGAGCCGTCGCACCCGTAGCTCATCGTCGAGCCAGTAACGGAAGCTCATCAAGGGCGTGCGCTTCTCCTGCAACTCAAGAGCCTTCGCCACGAAACTGCGCTGATACACGAGGTCGTAGCGCTGAAAGCGGGTCTGCCCGATCCAGTCCTCGCCGACGTGGCGGAACCGCTCGATCTCATCCGCGCCGGCGTCGAGCAAGCGCATGAGGATCGCCGAGGGCATCGCCTCCGCCACTGATTTCACCTCGTCGGCACCCATCGGGTCGAACTTCGCGTACCCCTTCCGCCGGTACCCGGCCTCGCCGACGATCACGATCTCGCTGCGGGCCAGCCCATTTCCGGAGGCGATGTGGAGCGCCCTCTCGGAGCCGAAGCGCACCTGTCCGGTCGCGTGCCGCCCCATCGCAGCGAAAGCCAGCGCGGCGGTCTCCGCAGCCAACGTCGCATTCCGGACCTGGGGCCCGAACTCCTCCTGCGTCAGGCCTTCGATAACCGTGTCCTTCGGCTGCGGATCGTCGGAGCACCCGACGAGACCCAGCGCCAACACGACAGCAAGCAGCCGCACCACCCGAGACATAGCGGCATCGTAGGCGCGCGACGAGCCACGCGGTGCGGGAACCGGAAGTTTGGACACGACTCTCGGGGCGGCGTACCCCGGTGGGGGTGAAGGCAGCGTCTCGACCCGCTGGAGCTGGCGTCTCAACCGGTTGAAGTTGGCGTCTCAACCGGTTGAAGCTGGCGTCTCAACGGGAAGGAATGCGGGGGGACGCGTGTTGAAGGCAGGTGTTGGATGGAGTCGAACCCAGCATCAGGAGGTAGTCGTGTTCGGTCGCAAGCCCGCCACCGTCCCCACAGCCGACCAGGCCCTGCCGGGCCGCGAGGCAGCGTGGTTCCAGCTGCGAGACCGGCACCTCGTGCTGGATGCGCCGGTGGTGACCGACGAGGTGCCCGACGGGCTCGAGGCGGCGGTCTTCGGACTCGGCTGCTTCTGGGGCGCCGAGGAGATCTACTGGCAGAAGCCGGGCGTCTGGTCGACGTCGGTGGGCTACACCGGCGGCTCGACACCGCACCCGTCCTACGAGGAGGTGTGCAGCGGGATGACCGGGCACACCGAGGCCGTGCGGATCGTCTTCGACCCCGCAACGATCGACTACGCCGACCTCGTGAAGACCTTCTTCGAGGTGCACGATCCGACGCAGGGGATGCGTCAGGGCAACGACATCGGCACCCAGTACCGCTCCGGCATCTACACGACGACCCCCGAACAGGCAGAGATCGCCGCCGAGCTCACCGCACGCTACGGCGCGGAGCTCGAGCGCCGCGGACTGGGCACGATCACCACGGAGATCAAGCCTGTCGGCGACTACTGGTACGCGGAGGACGTGCACCAGCAGTACCTGGCGAAGAACCCCAACGGCTACCGCTGCCACGCCAACACCGGGGTGCCCTTCCCCGCCTGAGCCCTCGGCTCAGCGCTTGGCGGCAGTCACCATGAACTCGAGCACGTCCGGCAGGTCGTAGCGGCCCGCGTCGGTGCCGAGGCCCTGCGCCACCTGAGCGGCAGTCGCACAGCCGAGCGCAGCCGCTTCGGGAGGGGTCGCGCCCAGCGCCAGACCACGCAGGAAGCCGGCCGAGAAGGCGTCGCCGCAACCGGTCGTGTCCACCACCTCGATGGCGTACGCCGGCACCTCCGTGACGCCGTCGGCATCCGCGACGAGGGCGCCACGACTCCCCTGCGTCACCGCCACGCACCCGGTGCCGTGCTCGAGCAGCGCGCGCGCCCCGTCGGCGAGATCGGTGGCACCGGTGAAGCCGAGCACCTGCTCGTCGTTGGGCAGCAGGTAGTCGGTGTGCGGCAGCGCCGCGGCGATCCACGCCAGCAGGTCCGGATCACCCGGCGCGAGGATGTCCATCGACGTGGTGATCCCGCGTTCCCGCGCACGGGCCAGCAGTTCGCCGGCCGCGTCGCCGCCGAGGAACTCCGGGCCGCCGAGGTGCAGGTGGGTGAGGCCGTCGAGCGCTTGCTCGGGCAGGTCGGCGACGGTGAAGGTGCCGTTGGCGCCGATGCAGTGCCACGCCGGCCGATCACCGTTCGGTCGCACCGGAAGCACGGAGGCGGACGAGGCGACGTCGTCGCGGCGCACCAGGCCCCGGGTATCGACACCCTCCTTCTCGAGGAGGCGCAACAGCACGTCGCCGATCGGGTCGGAGCCGATCGCGCCGTAGCTGTGCACCTGAGCACCGAGCCGACTCAGCACCAGGCCGGTGCCGCCCGCGGTGCCGGCAGCCGACATCCGGATCGTGTCGACCAGCTGTCCTGCCGATCCCTCCGGGATCGACTCGATCCCGACGACGTGGGTGTCGAGGACGTGGACGCCGACGACGGCGACCTGCATGGACTGGGTCACGGTTGCTCCTCACGGATCGGTCGGGTGGCGCCGTACCCGCGCGAGAGCGCGGCGAGCACGACCTCCTCCTGCTGCTGGGCGCTGAGCACCCGCGGGGTGCCGAGCCGGCTGGCCCGGTGGTGGAGCTGACAGAGCCACTCCAGAAGCAGGGCGTGGTCGACGGCCTGCGCCAGAGTGCCGCCCACGGTCACCGAGCCGTGGTTCGCGAGCAGCGCCGCTTGCCGGCCGGCCAGGGCGGTGCGCACCCCGGCAGCGAGCTCGGCGGAGCCGAAGGTCGCGTACGGCGCCACGCGGATCTCGCCGCCCAACGCCAGTTGCTGATAGTGCAGGACCGGCAGCTCGTCGAGCACGCAGGCGAGCGCGGTCGCATAGGGGGCGTGGGTATGCACGACCGCGCAGGCGGGCTGGTCGGCATAGATGCCGAGATGGAGCTCGATCTCGGAGGTCGGCTCCAGCTCCCCCTCGATCAACCGGCCGTCGATGCCGACGACGGTCACCTCACCCGGTGTGGCGTCCGCCAGGGTCACCCCGGTCGCGGTGACCGCGATGCGATCCCCCTCGCGCGCGCTGACGTTGCCGGCCGTGCCGATCAGCAGACCGGCGGCCGCGAGGCGTCGGGCGGCGTCGGCGACCGCGGCCCGGAGCGGGTCGGTCACCGCGCGATCCGCTGGAGGTAGCCGGTGACCAGCAGGACCGCCTGCTCCAGGAGGAAGGCGTCACCGCGCGGATCCTGCTCGAACGCGAGCTGGAAGGCACGGTCGCCGACCTCGACGGCGAGCTCGGCGATCACTTTCAGCTCGGCGGGCGAGTGCGTCGCGCTGTCGACCAGGTCGGCGTCGAGGGCGACCGCCAGCAGGTTCTCGGCGATGCGCCGATTGTGGTGGCGGCCGTAGCCCTCGATCGCCGGGTTGGCCCGTCCGCGCATCCAGACCTGCATGAACGCCGGGCGCCGGTGGTAGACGCTGACGAAGGCACCCATGGCGACGCGGACCAGCTCCGGGATCGTCAGGTCGTCGATGTTCGCCAGGTCGCTGGCGACCTGCTCGTCCATCTCGGCCATGTCGCGTTCGCAGATCGCCAGCAGCACGTCCTCCTTGTCGGAGAAGTACTGGTAGAGCGACGCGACGGGGAGCTCGGCTTCGTCGGCGATCGAGCGCGTGGTGAGTCCGTCGACGCCCAACTCCGCGACCAGGCGTGAGGCGGCGTCGAGGATGCGCGCCACCCGCGCCCGGGATCGGGCCTGGGTCGGGGTTCGCCGTCCGCGACCGCCGACCACCGCGAGGGGAGAAGTCGGGTCGTCGACGGTAGCGGAAGGCATGAGGCGCATAGTAGCCTCCGATCCTGAATCTGACACATGTTCATGTTCTGCTCAGGGGAGATCGATGCACCCACACGACCTCGACACGCACGGCCTCGGTCGGCGCGGTCTCCTGCTCGGCGGCGCCGGCCTGCTGGCGGCGATGACGACCGACGCGTTGGAGGCCGAGGCGACCGCTGCGACCCGGCAGGGAGCACTGCCTGCGAAGGTCGACGTGGTGGTCGTCGGCGGCGGCCTCTCCGGCCTGGTCGCGGCCCGCAGGCTCGCGCGAACGAAGCACTCGGTCCTCGTCGTCGAGGCACGCAAGCGGGTCGGCGGACGGCTGCTCAACCATGACCTCCGCACCGGCGGCACCATTGAGGCCGGAGGCGCCTTCGTGGGGCCGACGCAGAACCACATCAAGAGGCTCGCTGCGCAACTCGGCGTCCGTACCTTCGACGAGTACGTGGCCGGCAAGAACGTCTACCTCTCCTCCACGCTCGGCCGCAACGAGTTCACCGGCACCATCCCGCCCGACCCGACGATCCTGCTCGACGCCGCGATCGCGCTGGGGCAGCTCGACCAGTACGCGGCTTCGATGCCCGTCGATGCACCCTGGACGCACCCGCAGGCGGCAGCCTGGGATGCGATGACTCTGGGCGACTGGATCCGCCGCAACACGATCAACAAGGCCGGGATCAGCAACCTGATCAAGGCCTGGACCCAACCGACCTTCGGCGCGGACCCCGACCAGCTCTCCTTCCTCTTCGTGATCCACTACCTCGCCTGCTCCGGCGACGAACGCACTCCGGGCACCTTCGCACGAAGCTCCGACACTGCAGGCGGGGCACAGGAGAGTCGCTTCGTCGGCGGGTCGCAACGGATCCCGCTGCTGCTCGCCAAACAGCTGGGACGTCGTGTCGCCTTGGGCGCCGCGGTGCGCCGCATCGAGCATCACGGCAGCCGGGTGCGGGTGCACACCGCCCGTGGCACCGTCAGCGCCCGCCGCGTCATTGTGGCCGCACCTCCCGAGCAGGTGCTCGGGATCGACTTCTCCCCCGGCCTGCCCACGGGGCGTCGTGCCTTGCTGCGCAGGCTCGAGATGGGTCAGTTGATGAAGTGCGACGCCGTCTACGAGAAGCCGTTCTGGCGCGAGGCAGGCCTCTCCGGCTTCGGCATCGCCGACTCCGGCGCCGTCCGCGCAGCCTTCGACAACGGCGTTCCCGGCACCGACCACGGCATCCTGCTCGCCTTCGTCGGCGGCTCCACCTGGCGCGAGTTCGGCCCGATGAGCCGGGCCCGCCGCCGCAAGGCGGTGCTGCAGGGCTTCGCCGCGATGTTCGGCGACCAGGCCCTGCGACCGATCGAGTACACCGAGCAGGACTGGACCAAGGAGCGCTGGACCGGCGGCGGTCCGGTCGCGATCTACGGCCCCGGCGTGATGGCGCGGTTCGGGCAGCACATCCGCACGCCGTACCGGCGCGTGCATTGGGCCGGCACCGAGACGTCGACGTACTGGACCGGCTACATGGACGGCGCGGTCCGGGCCGGCGAGCGAGCCGCCCTCGAGGTGCAGGAGCTGCTGTGACGCGCTTCCTGGCGGCGCTGCTCGCCCTGACCTTCTTGACCCTGCCCACCGCCGACGGCGCCCCCGGCCGACCGGCCGGCGAGACGCGCGTCTTCGCCCACGTGCCCAGCCCCGGCTTCCCGGCCTACGTCTACGCGCATCCCAACGGCCGGGTGTACGCCGGCACGTACACGAACCCGAACGGCGACTCGACACCGTCCCGGGTCTTCGAGTGGACCCGCTCGGGGACCCTGCTCCGCTCCTGGACCGTGCCAGGTCAAGACCTGGCGAAACCACACGGCGTCCAGGTGGCGACCTCGGACGCCGACGGTCGCCTGGTGCTCCTGGAGAAGTCGACCGCGCGGGTGCTCACACTCGACGTACGGACCGGGCGCTTCCGCACCCAGGCCCGCATCCCCGACCGCGGCGGCAAGCACGCGATCCCGAACTACGCAGCGTGGGGCCCCGGCGGCGACCTGTACGTGACCGACTACGGGCAGGCAGTGCTGTGGCGGATCCCGGCCGGAGGAGGTACCCCGCGCGCCTGGTACACCTCACCCGCGCTGGCCGGCGCCGGGTTCGGCACGACCGGGCTCGTCTACCGACGTACGGACCGTTCCCTGCTCATCACCCAGCAGACCACCGCCGATCCCGCCGACCTGATGCGCGGTCACCTCTACCGCCTGCCGATCCGTCGCGACGGGCGGCCCGGGCGCTTGGCGACCGTGTGGACCTCGGGCGTGATGGATCTCCCCGACGGCTTCGGCCTGGCCCGCTCGGGCAACCTCTACGTCTCGCTGCTCGGCACCAACCAACTGGTGAAGCTCTCACCGTCGGGTCGGGTGCTGCGCAGGTACGGCACCGCCGTGCTCGGCAGCAACGGCTCGCCGATCCCGTTCGACTCGCCCTCGAACGCCACCTTCCTCGGGCGTCGGGTGCTGGTCGCGAACCAGTCGGCGATCTTCGGCGACACCTCACACCACGCGATCCTCGACGTCGCCGTGGGCGAGCGCGGCGCACCGACCTTCCTCCCCCGCCGGGCCCGACTCGACTGAGGAGCGGCGGTCCCCGGCAGGCGACGGAGGTGCCAGAGTGACCCCGTGGACCTCCCCCGGCTGATCGCTCACCGCACCGTGCGCACGTACCTCGACGACCCCGTCACCGACGACTCCCTCAGGCAGGTCGTCGACGTCGCCCGTTGGACCGGCTCGGCCCGCAATCGGCAACCGTGGCGCTTCGTCGCGGTGCGAGACGCCCCGACGAAACAGGCGCTTGCGCGCCTCGGCGCGTACGCCGGTCACCTGGCCACCGCACCCGTCGTCCTGCTGGTGCTCAGCCCGGTGGAGCGCCGGCTGGATACGGAGTTCGACGTCGGCCGCGTCGTCCAGTCGATCTTCCTCGCAGCGACCGACGCCGGTCTCGGCTGCGGCGTGGTGAGCCTCTACCCCGAGGAGCACTCCCGGGACGCCGCCGACCTCGTGGACGCGGACGACGGCTGGACGGCGCGCCATGCGATCGCGCTCGGCCGTCCCGGCCCTCGACCGACCGGCGGGACCCTCGCCGTCCCGGCCGGACGACTGCCGCTGGAGGAGCTCCTCACCTTCCACTGAACCGGCACGCACAGCAGGCGCTTGGTCTCAGCTCCTCGGCTGGGTCGCCAGGACGGCACGGGCGATGGCGATCGCGCGGTCCCGCATACCTGCCTCGTCGACGTTCTTGAGCTGCAGGAGCACGGCGACTGTGACGTTGCCGCGCCGGACCAGGACCGTCGCGCGCTTCCAGGTGATCGAGGCCTCCTGCGAGCGATAGAGCCAGCCGTCCCCGCTGGAGACCCACGCCTCGTCGCCGAGCCCCTCGACACGCGCCGGCCCGCGCTCCCCGTAGTCGGCGTACCGTCGCTCGACGCGCAGCATCCCGGCCAGTCCGTCACGAGCGAGCCGCTCCCCGGCGACCCCGGTCAGCGTGCTGTCCGGGGTCGCCTGGATACCCACCTGGACCCCGTCGTGGTCGCCCGGCTGTGGAGCCCAGGTGCAGCCGACGACTCGCTCGGGGTCGGGTGCCTGCCGCTGGGGCCGACTCTCCGGAACCAGGACCGCGACCTGTGCCTCGACGGCAGCGCAGAGATCCGTCCCCTTCCGCAGTGCCGGCGTACGACGCACCCGGGGAGCCGGCTTCTCGACGCTCAGACCCGCGCCCGCAAGGGTCTCCTCGAGCGCCGCCCACGCGCCGGCCTCGAACGCGTGCGGAGCGACCAGACCCGACGGCTCGCCGAAACGGACCGCACCCGACATCGTCACCGAGACGACCACGTTGCGCACACGCACGGCGAGGTCGACGACCCCGTGTCGGCCACCGACCCCGGACGTCTGGGTCAGATACGCCTCATCGCCCACGCCGTCGAGCTCGATGACCCGCGTGCTGCGTCCGGTGTCGAGCCGGTCGCTCCTCAGCGCACGCCGACGGTCCTTCATCCGGCGCTGAGCGACCTCGGTCGCGGTCATCTCCTCGAAGGGGCTCGGCTCCGCCACGTCGGTGCTGACGCTCAGCTCGCGGGTGAGGTTCACCGGCTCCTGCCGCTCCAACCAGGTGCAGTCGTCGGGGCCGGGCAACGCCAGTCGGTGGAAGCCGAGCGACGTCAACGTCTCGTCGCTGATCGGGCAGTCAGCGACCTCGCCGGGACGGACCTCGTTCTCCGCCCACGCCAGCGGCGGCTCGCTTCCCAGGGGGATCGCCCCCTCCGGCAGGTCAAGCTCGGTCTCGGGTGCCTCGGCCGGCAGCCGGTAGGCGGAGACCTCCCCATCGCCGCCGACCAGCAGCAGGTCACCGGCCACCCCGAGGTAGCGCGGCCCCCAGCCCACGGTGCCCAGGACCACCCGACGGTCGACGTCCGCCCAGTCGTGCCTGACGACCAGCCGAGCGTGCTCCGGCAGCCCGTCGGCGATCTCCGCGGGCAGGTCGTCGACGACCACCACTGCTCCGCGGCCGTCGTCGCCGGCGTACGCGCCCCGCTGCGGGAAGTCGCGCCAGAGCGTGCTGCCATCGAGGGAGTAGCCGCTCATGCCCGCGGTGCCGGGGCGGTACGCCGCCGCGCGGTTCTCCCCCACCACCAACGTGCCGTTGCGCTCCCCCATCGGGAACCGGTCGCGCGAGTCCGCCTGCCACTGCGCGCCGGTCGGTGCACCGAGCTCGCCGGTCTCGGGATCGACCGACCACAGTAGGCGGTGCCCCCGCACGCTGAGCTCCATCACCAACGGATCCACCGAGTGGATCTGGTGGAGGTCGATTCCGTCGGCGGCACGGCGAAAGGCCACCTTGCCGGTGTCGGCGTCGAAGAGCGTGAGGTGGTTGCCTACGCCGGTGTCGGTGGACTCCAACTGCGCGATCCAGTGGCCGGCAAGGGCGAACTCGTCGCAGTCAATGGCGTCGCGCTCCACAGGGGAGATCTCCCCGAGCGGCTTGCCGTCGCGCAGCCGGAAGCGTCGTACGCCGCCGCACACATCCGGTCGCGTGGAGACGGCACGCTCCCCCACGGCGATGTAGCGCCGCCACTCCGGCAGGTCGCTGCCTACCCCGTCAGGCACATCGCGGCGCCAGCGCACCTCACCGGTCGACACCTCGACCGCGAGCAGCTCGTTGCAGGCGTCGCGCCGCTTCCTGCGGCTGACGACGAGCAGCCCGTCGTGGACCTCCTCGGCCACGTTGCAGACCCCGCGGAGCCGGCGCTCCCAGAGCAGTCTCCCGGTGGCCTGGTCGATCCCGCTGATCTGGCCATCGGAGTCCAGCACCACGACGCCGTCGCCGACGAGCGGGTCCCGGTCCACGTCCAAGGGCTCGACAGGGGTGCTCCACGCCTTGGCGAGCGCCGGCACCGTGGCGGCGTCACCCGTGGAGGACTGCGAGTCCGAGGCGTCGTCGTCCGTGCATGCCGACAGCATCGTCGCGGCCACCAGGACGGCCAGCAGGAGACTCAGCCAACGTTTCATAGGGTTGAGATCCCCCGCGGCGAGGCATCTCAACCCCGCGTGCCCTCAGAGGTTCCCGCCCGTAGGGGCTGCCGCCGACCTCCGCCCTCCTGGCGGGACCTCCCGGGGCCGCCGGCGTCGTGGCCCGGCATCGACGGGTCGATCAACGTTTCCCGGCGGTGCGGTCGACGATCGCCCTTCGTTCAACCCCGGGTCGTCCACCCGGGCCACGGTGCCACCATGGAGCGAGCTGTTCCCCCCTGGTTCCGCCGAGACGGCCTCGGCACCGGCATGCTGCTGGCGCTGACCCTGCTGCTCTACACCTGGGGTCTCGACCGGTCCGGCTGGGCCAACGCCTACTACTCCGCGGCTGCCCAGGCGGGGGCAGAGTCGTGGAAGGCTTTCTTCTTCGGCAGTCTCGACGCGGCCAACGCGATCACCGTCGACAAGACGCCGCTGGCGCTCTGGCCTATGGCGCTCTCCGTGCGGCTCTTCGGGCTCTCGAGCTGGAGCATCCTGGTCCCGCAAGCTCTCTTCGGCGTGGCCACGGTCTGGCTGACGGTCCGGATCGTACGGCGGAGCACCGGCTCGCACCCCGTGGCACTGCTGGCCGGCGCCACCTTGGCGCTCACCCCGGTCGCCGCGCTGATGTTCCGCTTCAACAACCCTGACGCCCTCCTGGTGCTCCTGCTCACCGCGGCCGCCGGCGCGACCTTGAGGGCGGTCGAGGAGAGTCACCGAGGGGAGGGAAGGCCGCTGCGTTGGGTGGTGCTGGGCGGCGTACTGGTCGGGCTCGCCTACCTCGCGAAGATGCTGCAGGCCTTTCTCGTGCTGCCTGCCCTGGGGCTGACCTACCTGCTCTTCGCCGCCGTTCCGCTCTCACGCAGGCTGCTGCACCTCCTGGCCGCGGCGGGTGCGCTGGTCGCGGCAGCCGGGTGGTGGGTGGTCGCGGTGGCACTGTGGCCAGTGGACTCCCGCCCGTTCATCGGCGGTTCCCAGCACAACTCGGTGCTCGACCTGACACTCGGCTACAACGGCCTGGGCCGGTTGAACGGAGACGAGGAGGGATCGATCGGCTCCGGGCACTGGGGAGGCGCCTCACTCGTGCGCCTGCTCACTCCGAGCAACGGCGGCCAGGCCGGCTGGCTGCTGCCGACCTCCCTGGTCCTGCTGGTGGCTGGTCTCCTGTTGGCGGCCCGGCGAGCGGAACGCTCGACGGAGCTGCGCGCGGTCCTCACGCTCTTCGGCACCTGGCTGGTCGTCACCACCATCGTCTTCAGTCTGATGCGCGGCATCTTCCACGCCTACTACGCCGTGGCGTTGGCACCGGCGATCGCGGTCGTCTTCGCGGTCGCGGGCGCGCTCCTCTGGCGGTCACGACAGGAGCCGCTCTCCAACCTGGTGCTGGGTGCCACCGTCCTCGGCACCGGACTCTGGTCGTTCGCTCTTCTGGCCCGTACCTCCGACTTCGTGCCGTGGCTGCGCTGGCTCGTCGCCGCCGCCGGTCTGGTCGCCGGGCTCACCCTCCTGCTCGGCACCAAGCAGCACCCCCGGTGGGTACGCCGCACCTCCCCGGTGGCCCTGGTACTCACCCTGCTGGTCGCGCTGGCCGGACCGGCGGCGTACTCGGTCGCGACGGCAGCCCTTCCGCACCAGGGTGCGGTGATCACTGCGGGGCCGGAGGGGCGGGGCACCCGGATCGTCACGCTGTCTGAGCCCCCGCACCCGCTCCTCAGGCTGCTGATGCCGCCCGGCGTCGTACCGGATCCGGCCCGTCCGGCGACGACACGGATGCACGGGTCCTTCCCTGAACGTGGCTCCCCCGAGGACCCGCTCAGGGTGGAGTTCGTCGAGGTAGCCCGGGCGCTGCGTCTCGACGTGCTCCGCCCGACCTATGGGCCGGCAGGCAGCCTGCTCTACGCCAGCCTGCCGTCGCGTCGGGTCGTCGCGCTGCTTCGGGAGACGTCGGCACGGGCACGCTGGGCGGCTGCGACGGTGGGGGCCAACGCGGCTGCCGGCTTCCAGCTTGCGACGCGCCTGCCGGTGATGGCGATCGGCGGGTTCAACGGCACCGATCCGACCCCGACCCTCACCGAGTTCCGAGACCTGGTCGCCACTGGCCAGGTGCGTTGGTTCATCGGCGGCGGTCTCCTCGGCCCACGCCGCGGCGGCTCGGACGCCGCCGAGCAGATCACCACCTGGGTCGCGCTCCACGCGGAGTCCCGCACCATCGACGGCATCGTCCTCTACGACCTCGCCCCGCTGCGCGACGCGCAGGAGGCAAGCTCGATCAGCGGTTCCGTGGGGCCCCGGGGGACGGGGACGGAGCGCCTCGCCCAGTAGGGTCGGGGTATGCGGAAGCCGCCTGGGAGCATCGTTGTCGCGTTGTTGGTCGCGTTGGTGGGGATCACGATGATCGGCTTCGGGATCTCACGCTCCGCGGGAGAGTATGCGTGGCCCGACGACACGTCGGTGACCGCCGACGGAAAGCCGCACGAGGTGCGCACGACCAATGGCTCGGTGTGGATCTGGAGCAACGAGGCCGATGGCGCCGACGCCTCGACGTGCACTGCCACGATGACCGACGGCTCCCCGATCCGCGTCCAGGCACTCCGCGAACGGGTCAAGCGGCCCGGCAAGCTCGGCGACTACGTGTCCCGGATGGAGTTCAACAGCTATGAGGACACCGCTCTGGTCACCTGTCAGCCGAGCGCCGGCGGCAGCGACGAGCTGGTCGTCTACGCCGAGCCGGCGCCACGACTGATCCTCTTCGCCGGACTCGACCCCTGGACGTTCCGGGGCGGGCTCGTCACCCTTCTCGGCGGTCTCATCTATCTCGGCGGCGCCCTGGTCCGCCGTGCCAACCGGACCGCCGCGCTGCGCCAGCAGGACGCCGAGTAGGTCGGTCGACGGCACCGCGCCCCGACCACCTGATCGAGGCGGCGCTCCGCTGCTCCTAGGGAAACCGCTGATCAATCCCGCCTACGGCGCCATCGATCAGCACTTCCCTAGCCGTCCTGGGTCGCGAGGGTGACTCGGGCGATCTCGACTGCGCGTTCACGCAGCGCGACCGGATCCCAGCCGTCGACCTGCACGTGCACCGCAACGCTGAGGTCTCCCTGACGGACCACGACGGTCGCGACCCACCACGTGATGGTCTGCTCCGGGCTGCGATGGAACCAGCCGCGGGCCACCCGCGCCCACGCCTCGTCGCCCAGGCCCGGCACCGCGACGGGACGCGTCTCCGGCTCGTACGACGACTCACGGAGGTCGGCCCGCACACCGGCCATGCCGTCGGCGGCCAGCTGCTTGCCGCTCCGCCCGCTGAAGGTGCTGTCGGCCATCCGCACCAAGCTGACCTGAGCGCCGTCATGGTCACCGGGACGAGGGCGCCAGGCACAACTCGCGGAGGCCGGCTCGGCCAGCGCACGCCGCGGCACTCCGACGCTGCCCGGCACCAACTGGCTCAGTTGCGCGTCGACCGCGGCACACAGATCGGTCCCCTTCCGCAGTCGCGGCACTGACCTGCCCGCGACGGTAGGTGCAGTGACCGGCGCACCCAACGCGGCCAACGTCTCGCGCACCGCCGACCAGACCCCCTCGCCGTAGCTGTTGGGCGAGGCCAGCGCGGTCGCTTCACCGGAGGCGGCGATGCCCTCCATCGAGGCCCAGACCACGACGTTGCGGACGCGGACCGCGATCCCGATCCGGGCCTGACGCGCCCCGACGCCGACTGCCTCGACGATGATGGCCTCATCGCCGACTCCGGGCAGGTCCCGCACCTTTGCCTGGAGTCCATCGAGCCCGGCGTCGCTAGCCCAGGCCTTGCGCACGGCGTCCAACCGTTCCTCGGCGGCGACGGACGCCGGCGTGACCGCAGCGTCGGGGTCCTCACTCGACGTGGTCGGCGCCGCGACGGGCGTGCCGACGAACGTCTGGACGTCGAGTTCGCGCCGGAAGTTCTCCGGCTCCGCCCCCTCCTGCCAGAAGCATCCGACCGGACGCGGAAGGTCGAGCTGATGGAAGCCCAGCGACTTCAGCGTCTTGTCGGAGACCACGCACCCCGGGTCCGCCTCTGGCCGGATGTCCTCGGGTGCCCAGGCCTCCTCGGGTGTCGGCATGCCGTAGAGCCCTTCGAACGTGGTCAGTTCGACCGTCGACTCCTGGCCGGCCTCAGGCAGTCGATAGGCGACGACCAGGCCGTCCAGCATGGCGAGCATCAGATCACCCACGACCTGCTGCGCCTGGGGACCGGACGGGATCGTGCCGAGGACCTCGTAGTCGTCGACATCCGCCCAGGAGTGGCGGGTGATCGGCACCCCCTGTTCGCGGTAGCGGTCGCCGACCACCCCGTAGGTGGCGACTACCGCACCTCGGTCGTCGCCGCCGAGGAGCACCCCGAACTTCGGGAAGTCGCTCCAGCGCTCGGTGCCGTCGAGGCCGTAGCCGGAGAGACCGGTGAGCCGTCCGGTCATGAGGCCGGCACCGCGCGCCGAGCTGACGGCGAGCGTGTCACCGTGGGGTTCGGCGAGGATCGAGCCACCGCCGTACGACGACACCTGCCGACTGATCGGAGTCTCCAGTTCACCGGTCTTGGGATCGACCGCCCACAGCAGTCGATGCCCCTTGACGGTCAGGTCCATCACCAGCGGGGCGATGCTCACGATGCCGGAGAGGCTCATCAGGCGGATCGGTCGGTCGAAGACCGTCCTACCGGTGTCCCCGTTGATCAGGCGGAAGGCGACGGAGTCCTGGTTGTCGTCACTCGCGACCTGGGCGATCCAGCGACCTTTCAGCGCGAAGTCGTCGCAGGCGATATCGTCACTGCCCATCGGCCGGATGCCCGGGAGGCGTTTGCCGTCGCTGAGCCGGAAGCGCTCGACACCGCCGCAGATATGGTGGCGGCCGGTGATCACCCGCTCGCCGACGGCGAGATAGTCGATGTCGTCGGGATCTCCGCTACCGAGACCCCCGGGGACCGCCCGACGCCATGCGACCTTGCCGGTGGCCGGGTCGAGCGCCAGCAACTCGGCGCAAGCACCGTCGCGGCCTCGAACAGAACGGGTCAGCACCAGCTTCTGGTCATGGACGCCTTCGGCCACACTGCAGATCTCACGGAGCCGCTTGCGCCAGACCTCCTCCCCGGTCGTCTCGTCGACACCGACGAGCGTGGGACCGGACTGCAGCACGAGGACACCGTCCACGCGGAGTGGAGCGGCGGTGAGCTGCGGGCGATCGGAGAGGCGCTGCCGCCACACCTCCTGGAGCGGCGGGAACGCCGGCTCAACGGTTGTCGACGCGTCACCGCTCGGCTTCGCCGACGGCTCATCGTTGCTACATGCCGCCAACAACGTCGCCGCCAGGGCGACCGCCGCGATCCCGCTCATCCACCGCTTCACGGGATCCCTCTCCCCCAGACGCCACGACCTCAATCCCCCTCGCTCGTGCCGACCCCGCCGCACACGTGCACCACTCCAGCAGCGAGGGACCCCGATGTTCCCGTCGCAACTGCCCACGTACACCGGAGCTGCATTGCGGTAGCGCGGTCTTGCCTCGACCAGGTCAGCCGTCGACCCAGAATCCTCGGCTGCCGAACCAACCGCCCATGCCGCCGCCTCGCGAAGGGTTCTGCCCCGGCGTCGAACCGCCGTCGCTCGCTCCCCGGCGGGCGTTGCGGGTGCCGAGATAGGACTCGACGACCTCGACACCGAGGTCCTCGAGCTCCGGTGCCATCACGGTGCCGTCGACGCGCTTGGCGAGCGAGTCGACGAAACGCGCCAGCCCCGGGTCGTCCCCCAGGCGGAAGATCGACGTGTGGGCGCCGAGCCGCCGAGCGTTGTCGAGCTCCTGCACCGTGCTCGCCAACGTCAGCGGATGCGGCGGGTAGGAGAACCACACCTCGCCGTCGGGCGCGAGGTGGGCGGTCGGCTCACCGTCGGTGACGATGAGCAACACCGGCTGCGCGTTCGGGTGCTTGCGGAAGTGTCGGTTGGCCAGCAGCAGCCCGTGATGCAGGTTGGTGCCCTTCGACCACATCGCATCGAGCGCGGTGAGCTCCTCGATCTCCATCACCTCGGCGTAGCGGCCGAAGGAGATCAGCTGCAGGTGGTCGCCCCGGAAGCGGGTACGGACGAGCTGGTGGAGAGCCAGAGCGGTCTTCTTCATCGGCACCCAACGGCCGTCCATCGCCATGGAGAACGAGGTGTCGACCAACAGCGCGACAGCCGCCTGGGTGCGCGACTCCGTCTCGCTGACCTCCACGTCGTCGATCGTGAGGCGGACGCGAGGGCGGGTCTCGACAGGCTCGACCACCGAGGACGACGGCTCGACCACCGAGGACGACGGACCCAGCACCGACGAGCCGGACTCGCGGATCACCGCGTTGAGGACGCTGCGCGTGACGTCCCAGGGCTCGGTGTCGCCGTACTCCCAGGGGCGGGTCGCTCCGGAGAGCTCCCCGCCGGCGCCGGAGCGACGTACGTCGCGGTTCCCCCGCCGGCCCGAGATGCGGTCGGCCACGTCGCGCAGCAGGGCGCGGCCGAGCTGACGCATCGCCTTGGGTGAGAGCCGGAACTGCCCGTCGGAGCCGCGCTTGAGGTAGCCGGACTCGCGCAGCGCCTTCTCGAGCTCGGCCAGCTTGCGTGCATCGACGGCGGCCTGGTCGCCAAGCTGCCGAGCCAGCTTGTCGAGGTCGACGTCGTCCATCCGCGCGCCGTTGTAGGACTGCTGCAGCTGCTCGGCCAGCTGGTCGAGGTCGGCCAGATCCTGGAGCGCGCCGGTGCCGTCGCCGAGTCCGAGCCCTTCCTCACCGGAGAACTCAGCGGAGCCGCCCCAGTCGAGGTCGGGCCGGGCGGCCTGGAGGTTGCCGTCGAGCCGGTCGAGCTGCTGCGCGAGCTCCGGCGAGCCGAATGCCTGCGCGGAGAGCTCCATCAGCTCCCTGCGCTGCTCGGGGGTCATCGAGTTCAGCATCCGCTGGGCGGCCGCGGAGCGCTGGGCGAGTGCGTCGAGGAGCTCGTCGAGATCCCTGGGGTTCTCGGGGAAGAAGTCGCCGTGCTTCTCCATGAAGTCGGCGAAGTCCACGTCGGTGTCTTCCCCTCGGTTGCGCTTCTCCAGCAGCTCGTTGAGGTCGGAGAGCATCTCGTTGATGCGCGTCTTGTCTTCGTCGGTGGCGCCCTCCATGGCCTGCTTCATGCCCTGGAAGCGCTGGTCGAGGAGCTCGCGGCCGAGGAGGTCCTTGATCTTCTCGAAGTCCTCCCGTGCCTGCCGGGACTTCCAGTCGTAGCCGCCCAGCTCGGAGACCGCGGCAGCCGTGGAGGCCGGCAGGTTCTCCAACTGCATCTCGGCGAACGCCCGATCGGTGTCGTCCAGCTCGACGTCTCGGGCTAGCTGCTTGCGCTCCTCCAGGACCGCACGGTCGAGCAGCTCCCGGACCTCCTGCATGGTGCCGTCGAGGTTGTGTCGCTGCAGGATCTCCCGGCGCTTCTCCGCCACCCGGCGAGCCAGGTCCTCCAACCCCTCCCGCTCGCTGCTGCCCCGGCGCAGGAACTCGCGCATCGCTCGCTCCGGGCTGTAGCCGGCCATCACGTCTTCGCCGATCGCGTCCAACGCCTCGGCCAGGTCGACCGGGGGCGCAAGCGGGTCCGGCCCGTCGACGTAGCTGCCGTAGCGGGCGCGGTGGCGGTCGGGGCGGCGGGTCACGAGTAGACGGTCTCTCCGGTCTCGGCCGTCTCCTTGGAGATCTTGCGCGCCAGGAAGAGGCCTTCGAGCGCGAGCTCGATCGCGCTGGCCCGCTCTCCCGGTGTCCGTGCGGAGAGCCGGTCGGCGATGAGGTCGTAGAGGTCGGCCTCGCCACGCTCGCTGGGAGGCAGCTCGGGCAGAGCGGCGGTGAGGTCGGCTGCCGAGACCTGTTCACCGGTCGTGACCGACCCGCCGGCGTCGATGGCGTCGATCAGCGGCGCGAAGTCGATGCCGCGCAGATGAGTGCGGACCGTCTCGGCAGTCGCCGTGCGCAGCAGGTGCTCGAGGATCTGACTCTCGCGGCCCTCCTCACCGGTCTCGAACTCGATCTTGCCGCCGAGGACGTCGACGGCCGTCGCCAGATCGACGACCCGCGCTACCGCCTCCGCCTCGCCACGTACGGTCGCGCGGTGCAGCGCGGCGGCCGCGACGGTCTCGGCTCCGGCGATCGAGAAGCGCGCGGAGACACCGGAGCGCTGGTCGACCGACTGCGACTCGCGCAAGGCCCGCGTGAAGCGGGCCAGGATCTCGACCAGGAAGTCGGGCACCTCGGCGGTGAGATGCGCCTCCTGCCGGATGACGGCGACCTCGGCGTCGAGCTCCAGGGGATAGTGGGTGCGGATCTCGGCGCCGAACCGGTCCTTGAGCGGCGTGATGATGCGACCCCGGTTCGTGTAGTCCTCGGGGTTGGCCGAGGCCAGCACCAGCAGGTCGAGGTCGAGCCGCAGCACGTAGCCGCGGATCTGGATGTCGCGCTCCTCCATCACGTTGAGCATCGCCACCTGGATCCGCTCGGCGAGGTCGGGCAGCTCGTTGATCGCCACGATTCCCCGGTGGGAGCGAGGGATCAGGCCGAAGTGGATCGTCTCCGGGTCACCGAGGCTGCGGCCCTCGGCCACCTTCATCGGGTCGACGTCACCGATCAGGTCGGCCACCGAGGTGTCGGGGGTGGCCAGCTTCTCGGCGTAGCGCTCCGAGCGGTGCCGCCAGGCGACGGGCAGCCCGTCGCCGAGCTCCGCCGCTCGCCGCACCGACGCGGGGATCACCGGCTGGTAGGGATGCTCGCCGAGCTCGGAGCCGTCGATCACCGGGGTCCACTCGTCGAGGAGCCCGACCAGGGTGCGCAGCAACCGGGTCTTGCCCTGCCCTCGCTCCCCGAGCAGGACGACGTCGTGGCCGGCGATGAGCGCGCGCTCGAACTGCGGCAACACCGTCGACTCGAAGCCGTGCAGGCCGGGCCACGGGTCGCGGCCCTCGGCCAGCGCCGTGAGCAGGTTGGCGCGCAGCTCCTCGCGCAGCGTGCGGAACTCGTGGCCGGAGGCGCGGAGCGCGCCGACGGTGGTGGGGGCGGGGCGATCAGTCAGGGTCACGAGACACACGCTAGCGCTGGGGTACGACAACGGCGCCTCCGCTCTCGATCCGCCGGCGACGTACTCTCGGCCCGTGACCTCGCCCGTCTTCTCACGCCCGTGCCCCTGCGGCAGCGGCGCGACGCTCGACGCCTGCTGTGGCCGGCTGCTGCGCGGCGAGCCGGCAAGCACGGCCGAGGAGCTGATGCGCTCGCGCTACACCGCCCATGCGGTCGGCGACGCCGACCACCTCTTCCGCACCTGGCACCCGCGCACCCGGCCGACCGACGTCGCACCGGACCCGGCCCTGCAGTGGACCGGATTGACGATCCTGGATCGCGGGGCCGGCGGGCCGGAGGACGACACGGGGGTGGTCGAGTTCGCCGCCTCCTGGGAGCTGACCGTCGGCAGTACGCCGGAGCACGGCGTCCTTCGTGAGCGCAGTCGTTTCGCGCGGCGGGCCGGCCGCTGGCTCTACGTCGATGGCGACGTGGGCTAGCAGCGCGGCGCGGAGAAATGGAAGAACCGCCGGAGTCTCGGGTCTCCAGCGGTTCTGAGGAGCAGTCTCCCCGAGATCGGCGCGCTTGTCTTCGTTTTCGCCCGTTCTTGCAAAACGGAGGAGCAGCTGCAAAAAACAGGCACCCTCGACGTTGTCGATCCGGCCTCTGGGCGTGGCTCCGCTGCACGCCCGGTCGGCTCGCCGAGACTACTGCCGTGTCCCGTGGAGTGTCCGCGCTACTGCTCCTGCTGGCGATGACGCTTCTGTTGATCTACAGCGTCGCCGGCAGCTCTGCCCTGTCGGGCCCGCTGCTCTTCACGGTCAGCGCGACTCACGGTGTGCACCGCGACGATCTGGTCGCGCTGGGTGCTTGGCTGCTCGGCGTGTACTGCGTCCTGCGGCTGCTCCGCTCCTAAGGAAGTCCCTGGCCTGGCCTGTTGCCTGCTCCCCCCCAGCAGGCAACAGGACCGATCGCTCAGCGACTTGCCTGGCCGAGGTCGACCCATCGCGTGCCGACCTCGACGCTCCGGCCGGCTCCGGAGGTGAGCTCGGCGACGAGGCCGGGCCAGTGCGCCACCTGGTCGCCGGTGAGCGCGACGTGCATGGTGACGGCGGCGGTGTAGTCGGCACCCAGCACCGTGATCCCGCGGGCCCGCAGATCGGTCTCGACGCGCCCGGCGTCGGCGTGGGCGACCTCGAGGTCGTGCAGCGTGAGCAGGGAACGCCGCAGGGTGCCCACCTCCGCCAACCCCGCGCGTACGGCGTCACCGTAGGCCCGCACCAGGCCGCCGGCGCCGAGCAGCACGCCACCGAACCAGCGTGTGACGACCGCGACGACGTCGCTCACCTCGTGGCCGCGGAGCACGTCGAGCATGGGAGCGCCCGCTGTGCCGGCCGGCTCCCCGTCGTCGGAGGAGCGCTGCACCTCGGCCCGGGGCCCCAGCTGGAAGGCCGAGCAGTGGTGCCGTGCGTCCCAGTGCTCCTTGCGGAGTCGCTCGACCACCGCACGGGCGGCGGCCTCCTCCTCCACCCGCACCAGCGTGCAGAGGAAGCGGCTGCGCTTCACCTCGATCTCGGCCTCGCCGTCGCGAGCCACGGTGAGGTAGCCGGGCATCGGCTCAGGAAGATCGGCCGCGCAACGCGACCGGATCACCCAGGTAGGCCGTCAGGTCTGCGCGCACCTCCGGGCTGAGCTGCCACGACGATCCGGCGCTCGTGGAGAAGAGCACCACCACCGACTCGGCAACGACGGCGGCGTCGGGCGAACCGGGCAGCCGGAGCTCGGACTGCACGGTGAAGGAGGAGTTGCCCAGGTGGCCGATCCACTGGGTCACCTGGAAGTTCTGGAAGTCGGCGAACCGCATCTCGGCTCGGAAGTCGACCCGCTGCGAGGCGACCAGGTTGGTCACACCCGCCGGAAGCCGCCGCAGCACGCCGCCCTCGGAGCGCAGGAAGAAACGCAGTCGTGCCTCATCGATCACCCGGATCGCCTCGACGTTGTCGACGTGTCCGCCCGCGTTGATGTCGCGCATCCGCGCTTGGATCTCGGTCGTGCTTCGCTCTCCCACGCCTGGCATCCTGTCACGCCCCGAGAACGCCGGAGGCCGGCACCCAAGCGGGTGCCGGCCTCCGGTCGAAGAGACTCCTGGGTCAGGAGATCTTGGTGGCGGTGATCAGCGCCTTGTCGACCTCGATGTTGCCCGAGCCCTCAGCACCCTGGGTGGAGGTGTAGCCGTGAGCGATCAGGCCGACCCGCGTCTTCTTGCTCAGCGTGATGACGGTGTTGCCGCTGACTGCGATGTGGCGGTCCTTCACCTGCGGCAGGAGCGCGTTCGGGCTGATGTCACCATCGGTCTGCCACTGGAATCCGGCGACGTCGTTGTTCTCGACCCACACCGAGATCTGCGGGTAGACGTCAGCGCCGAGATCGCCAGCCTTGTTGAAGAAGGAGCCGTCGACCGTCACGAGGTAGGTACCGGCCTCAAGCTCGATGCCGGTCTCCAGGTCCGTGTAGTTGGCGTTGATCGAGCCGCCGATGGCGTTGATCAACTTCGCACCATCGAGCTTCGCGGTGACGATCTCCACCTGGCCGGCCGGGCCGGCAGGACCCTGCTCGCCGGCGTCACCCTTGTCGCCCTTGTCACCCTTCTCGCCGGTCGCGGCGAGCTTGGACTGGACGCTCTTGCTGAGGTCCTTCTCCTTGACCGCGCCATCGTTGATGTGGCGCGACTTCACGGCGTCGTCCTTGATCTGCTTGCTGCCGACCATCTGGCCGGCGACAGCGCCCGTGGCACCCAGGCCGACGATGATCAGTGCGCCTGCCGCAACAGCGGCAACGTTCTTGCGAATGTGCACAGCACATCCCCCTTTTTCAGTTACTGGCCCGGCGCCCACCCCGAGTGGGTGCTCGTCCGCTTGGCCGCAACGATGATCACCTACGCCGCCGACCGGCTCCGCCAAATCCCGCGGATTCCGGGCGATCGTCAACCAAAATGGCCCATCCGGACTATGGAAACCGGGACCCCTCGCGCCGGGGTCCCGGTTGTCAGCGCGTGGCGAGCGCCGAGAGCAGGTCCTGACGGGTGAGCACGCCCACCGGCTTGCCGTCCTCCTGCACCAGCAGTGCGTCGGCGTGCTGGAGGGACTCGACCGCGGCACTCGCCGGTTCGGTCGAGCCGATCGTCGGCAACGCGGGCGACATGTGCTGCTCGACGGAGTCGGTCAGCATCGCGGAGCCGGTGAAGAGCGCGTCCAGCAGCGTGCGCTCGGAGACGGAGCCAGCCACCTCCGCTGCCACGATGGGCGGCTCGGCACGGACGACGGGCATCTGGGAGACGCCGTACTCCTGCAGGATGTGGACCGCCTCAGCGATCGTCTCCGCCGGGTGCGTGTGCACCAGGTCGGGGAGCTGCCCGGACTTGCCGCGCAACACGTCGCCGACGGTGCGCTCGCTCTCGGCCGGAGCGCCTGTCGGGAAGCCGTAGGTGGAGAGCCAGTCGTCGTTGAAGACCTTGGTGAGGTAGCCACGACCGGAGTCCGGCAGCAGCACGACGATCACCGCGTCCTCTCCTTCTGGCGTGCCCTCGAGCTCCTTCGCGAGCTGGGCGGCCGCGAAGGCGGCCATCCCCGAGGAGCCGCCGACCAGCAGCGCCTCCTCGCGCGCCAGGCGGCGGGTGAAGGCGAACGAGTCGGCGTCGGAGACCTCGATGATCCGGTCGGCGATGTCGCGGTCGTAGGTCTCGGGCCAGAAGTCCTCACCGACCCCCTCGACGAGGTACGGGCGGCCAGTCCCGCCGGAGTAGACGGAACCGGCGGGGTCGGCGCCGACTACCTGGACGGTGCGCCCCACCGCAGCAGCCTGCTCCTTGAGGTAGCGGCCGATCCCGGAGATGGTGCCGCCGGTACCGACGCCCGCCACGAAGTGGGTGATGCGCCCTTCGGTCTGGCGCCAGATCTCCGGCCCCGTGGTCTCGTAGTGGGAGCGCGGGTTGTGCGGGTTGGAGTACTGGTCGGGCTTCCACGCGCCCGGCTGCGAGGCGAGGCGATCGGAGACGTTGTAGTAGGAGTCGGGGTGCTCCGGCGCGACGGCGGTGGGACAGACGACCACCTCGGCGCCGTACGCCTTGAGCACGTTGCGCTTGTCTTCGCTGACCTTGTCGGGGCACACGAAGATGCACTTGTATCCCTTCGCCTGCGCGACCATCGCGAGCCCGACGCCGGTGTTGCCCGAGGTCGGCTCGACAATCGTGCCGCCCGGCTGCAGCGCACCGCTCGCCTCGGCGGCCTCGATCATCCGCGTCGCGATCCGGTCCTTCACCGAGCCGCCCGGGTTGAGGTATTCGACCTTGGCCAGCACCAGCGGCCCACCTTGGTGGTCGTCGGCCCGGTCGAGCGCCCGGTTGAGCCGGAGCAGCGGAGTATTGCCGATGAGGTCCAGCAGCGAGTTCACGTAGTCCACGAGGCTCAGGCTACCCAGTCCGCGATCCTTCCTCGCCCTACCGTCGGTCCAGCTTCGGCGCCCTCGCGGAGAGATCGTTCATCGCACACCTACTACGAAGCGAGACGCACTCGACGAAACAAGCTCGGAAAGTGCCGAAGAGCGGCAAGACAAGCCAACCTCGAGGCGCTGGATAGGGGTCGTAGGTACCCTCGACGGCGTGGGGAAGGCAGCAGCAGCACGCAAGTTGGCAGCCGCCGCCGCGTTCGGCGGCGGCGGCCTGACCGTGGCCGGAGGCAGTCTCTATGGACTCCTCCGCTTCGAGGCGGCCTTGGCCCGGCGCCGGATCGGCAATGCGACCGGCACACCGCCCGACCCCACCGGTTGGTACGGCCGCGGCCTGCCCGGCCCCGCCCTGAAGGTCGCGCTGCTGGGTGACTCGAGCGCCGCCGGGTACGGCGTGCAGCACGTCGAGCAGACTCCGGGCGCCTCACTCGGCACCGGGCTGGCCGAGCGGACCGGACGCCGCGTCTACTTCCGCTCCTTTGCCGTGGTCGGCGCCCAGAGCAGCGACCTCGCCACCCAGATCGATGCGGCACTGCCGGTCGAGCCCGACGTGGCGATCATCCTGATCGGCGCCAACGACGTCACCCATCGCGTGCTGCCCAGCACCTCGGTGCACCTGCTCTCCGAAGCCGTGCGCCGACTGCGCTCCCACAACGTGACCGTGGTCGTCGGCACCTGCCCCGATCTCGGCACCATCAAGCCGATCCCGCCACCGCTCAAGCAGGTGGCCCGCGCCTGGTCGCGACGCCTCGCCGCGGCCCAGGCCATCGCGGTGGTCGAGGCCGGCGGCCGAAGCGTCTCGCTCGGCTCGATCCTGGGGCCCGAGTTCGATGCTGCTCCGGCGCTGCTCTTCGGGCCCGACCAGTTCCATCCCTCCGCGGAAGGCTACGCGTCGCTGGCTGCCGTGCTGCTTCCCTCAGCGCTCGCCGCCCTCGACCTCATCCCCGCAGAGCAGGCGACTCCCGAGGCCCTGCGCGGCGAGGGCGTGCTGCCGATCGCCCGGGCCGCCGTACGGGCTGCGCAGACGCCTGGTACCGAGCTCGATGGCTCGGAGGCCGGCGGCGCACTGCGCGGCGTACGTGGGCGCCTGGTGGCCCTGCGACACCGTCGCCAGGGCCCGCGCTCCCAGCCGCAGGCACCCGAGCACGAAGCCCCCGCCGAAGAGGGCTCTCCCGCCTGACGCGAACCAGCACTGCGTCACCCGCGAACCAGCACTGCGTCACGCCCGCGTGGGCGGGGAGCGCTCCGCAATGCAGGAGGCCCGACCGGTGCACCGGTCGGGCCTCCTGGAGAGCTGTGTCAGTCCTGGTTGAGGATCGCCAGGATGCGGAGCAGGTTGGTGTAGATCCAGACCAGGCTCACGGTGAGGCCGAAGGCCGCGCGCCACGACTCGGCCTCGGGCAGGCCTGCGGCGACACCGCGCTCGACGAAGTCGAAGTCGAGGATCAGCATGAAGACACCGAGCACCAGGCCCACGACCGCCATGACCAACCCGAGAGCACCCATGCCGAAGAGGCCGGTGTCGATGCCGAAGAGGCTGAGCACGAGCGTCAGCAGACCGAGGCCCACCATGCCGAACATGCCGGCGATCACGCCGCGGCGGAACTTGTCGCCCACCTGGATGTTGAGGAACTTGTAGGCCGCCAGGGTGCCGGCGAACGCAGCGAAGGTGCCGAGGACGGCGTTCATCACGATGCCCTCGTAGAACATCGCCTCGAAGGACTTGCTGATGCCACCCAGGGCGACACCCTCGGCAGCCGCGAACAGCATGACCAGCGCCGGGCTGATCACCTTCTTGAAGGAGTTCACCAACGAGAGGATGAACGCGGCACCCGCACCGAGCATCGCGATCATGTAGATCTGCGACAGCTTGTCGGCGTCGGAGATCTCCGGGGTGAGCATCCACGTCGCGAACGCGGTCACGATCACGATGCCGAGCGAGATCGCCGTCTTCTGGACCGCCGAGTCGATCGTCATCGGGCGGTAGTCGTTCAGGCCGGTCGCCCCCGGGACACCGACGCCCCACTGGGACGGGTCGGAGTCGTAGCCGAGGGTGGCCTGGTGCGCACTCTGGCCGTTGAACCCTTCGGACCTGTTGAACACCGGGTTGTTGCTCTGCATGGTTGGTCTCTCCTCAGAGGCCGATGGCGACCACCGCTCGGCGGTCTTGTTGCGTCAAGTGTAGGCAAAGCCCACATCTCGACAACGCGTCACGCCGTCGGTTCGTTCCCGTTTGCGGCGCTCACCACCGGTTTGACGCTCGGGAGCTGGGTGAAGGCGCTGTTGTGGAAGACCAGCGGACCGCCGGTCGCGGTCCGGTCGACACCGTGCAGCTCGAGGAGGATCAGGGTGTGGTCGCCCGCCTCCACCTCGCGATGCACCGAGCAGGTGAACTGCACGAGCCCGTCGTCCAAAGTCAGTGCGCCCCGGCTGCTGACCGAGAGCGCGACGCCGTCGAAACGGCTCGCCACCGGACCGGCGAGCTGCCGGCACACCAGGCCGTGATGCTCGGCGAGCACCGTCACACCGAGGTGGTCGGCCCGCCGTAGCGTCGGCCAGGTCGCCGAGGTGTTGGCCACCGAGATGGAGACGAGCGGAGGGTCCAGGCTCACCGAGGTGAAGGAGCTGGCAGCCAGACCGACCGGCGCCCCATCGACCTGGGCGGCCACGGCAACGACTCCGCTGGGGAACTCGCCGAAGGCGGCGCGGAGTCGCGCCGGGTCGAGATCCTGGTTGGTCGTCAGGGGAAGCGGCAGCGCACGGGCGGGCACGGTCATGCGGCACCGCCCTTGCTGGAGACGGCCGAGCCGGGCACGGCGGACTCGAGCGGTCGCCCGGCGAGCGCGAAGGGGACGGCGCTCGGTCGTACGACGCGCGGGACCGGCGACTTCCAACGACCGCGCTCCTCCAGGATCGGCAGGACTCCCTCGCCGAACCAGTAGGCGCCCTCCAGGTGGGGGTACGCCGAGAGCACGAACTCGTCGATCCCGAGACCGGCGTACTCCTCGATGCGGTCGGCTACCTGCTCGTGACTGCCGACCAGGGCGGTGCCGGCACCGCCGCGGACCAGCCCGATCCCTGCCCACACGTTCGGATGGATCTCGAGGCGATCGGTTCTGCCGGCGTGCAGCTCCCGCATCCGTCGCTGACCTTCGGACTCGCTGCGCGCCAGGCCGGACTGGACGGCAGCGACCGCCTCGGGAGTCATCTGCGCCAACAAGCGGTCGGCCTCCGCCCAGGCCTCGGCCTCGGTCTCGCGCGTGATGGTGTGCATCCGGATGCCGAACCGCACCGTCCGGCCGTGCACCGCGGCGCGCGCCCGCACGTGAGCGATCTTCTTCGCCACCGCGTCCGGAGACTCGCCCCAGGTCAGGTAGACGTCGGCGTGCCGCGCCGCCACCTCGACCGCAGCCAGCGACGATCCTCCGAAGTAGATCTCCGGCGGCTCGATCGGCAGCGGGTTGAGCCGAGCGCCACGCAACGCAAGGTGGTCACCGACCCAGTCGACCTCCTCCCCCGCCCACAGCCGGCGCACGATCGTGAGGAACTCGTCGCAGCGCTGGTAGCGCTCCTCCTTGTCGAGGAAGTCGCCGTACATCTGCTGCTCGTGGTTCTCACCCCCGGTGACGACGTTGAGCAGCAGCCGCCCGCCGCTGAGGTTGACGTAGGTCGCCGCCATCTGCGCAGCCAGGTACGGCGACACCAGGCCCGGGCGGAAGGCGACCAGGTACTTGAGGCGCTCGGTCGTCTGGGTGAGCATCGCCGTGGTCACCCAGGCGTCCTGGCACCAGGCACCGGCCGGCGTCAGCGCGGCCTCGAAGCCGTTGTCCTCCGCGGCTCGCGCCACCTGGGTCAGGTAGCCGACGTCGCCGGGACGGCCGGACGAGCCGGCCTGGACCCCGTGGCCGCCACCGACCACGTGGCGACCGTCTCCGCCGTTGGTGGGCAGGAACCAGTGGAACGTGAGGTCTGACATGTCATCTTCCTGTCGTGATCAGAGTTGGCCGTGGCGCGGCGGCAGCGTGCCGTCGACCGCGAACCGGCCCAGGTGCTGGTACTTCCAGGCGACCGGGTCGTGGAGGGTGTGGGTACGCGCGTTGCGCCAGTGCCGGTCGAGGTTGAGCGAGCGCAGTGCGGCACGCGTGCCGGCGACCTCGAAGAGACCGTTGCTGACGTCAAGCGCCGCCGTCGTGCTGGCTGCACGGGCCGCGGCCACGGCGAGGCTGGCCGCGGCTGCGGACTCGTCGTCGAGATCGGCCTCGGCCGCGTCGACCCGCTCCGCAGCCACGCGGAGCAACGCCTCGGCAGCTCTCGTCGCGACCTCGAAACGGCCGAAGGCCTGCACGACGAGGGGATCCTCGGCAGCCCTCGCCACCCCGGCGTCCGGGTAGGGCCGACTCCGGGTGGCGACGAACGCCGCCGCCTCGGTGAGCGCCGCCCTGGCGATGCCGGTATCGATCGCGGCATGCAGCAGCTGCGCCCACGCGCCGTACACCTGCGGGTGGTCGAAGGTCAGGTGGTAAGGGGTCACCAGGTCGTCGTCCACCGCGACGCGCTCGAGCCGCACGGTGCCGGAGGCAGTGGTGCGCTGGCCGAGGCCGTCCCAGTCGTCGATCACCGTCACCCCCGGAGCGTCACGGCGCACCCAGGCGACGTGCTTGGGGCCGTCCGGCCCCAGATGGGCGAGCACCGGGATCCAATCAGCGAAGAGCGCCCCCGTGCAGTAGCCCTTCTCGCCGGTCAGACGCCAGCGTCCGGGGCCGTCGGGATGCAGTGTCGTCCGGTGCTCCCGGACGTTGGCCGTGCCGGTCTCGGACTGCGCGTTGCCGAAGCTGCGCCCAGCAAGCACCTCGCCGAAGAGCAGCTGCCGTTGTGCGTCGGTGCCGTTCTCCCGCAGCGCGTTGACGTAGACGAAGTGGCTGTGCGGGATCTGCGCCACCGAGGGATCGCCGGTGGCAAGCAGGCGGAAGACCTCGGCGACGGTGACCGCGCCGAGGCCAGGTCCGCCGTAGGCACGAGGCACGGTGAGTGCGAGCAGGCCAGAGGCGCCCAGGCGGGTGATCTGCTCGTGAGGCAGACATCGCCCGCGATCGCGCCACGCGGCCTGCTCAGCGAGCTCGGTGGCGATGTCGCGAGCCGTCGCCGTCGCAGTCGTGTCGGTCAGGAGTGGCACAGTGGCGGGACGGGATTGAAGGGCAGTCATCGGGCGACGGTTCCTGTCTGACGGGAGGTGGTGCCGACGGTCCACGCGTACGGCGGTGGGGTGGCGTTCACGAGATGAGCGCCGACGACGCGGGCCTTGAGGATCCGCGGGTTGTGGGAGGCGACCGTGCGGGCATTGCGCCAGTGCCGGTCGAGGTCGAGAGCTGAGGTCGTGGCGGAGGCGCCCAGCGTGTCGAAGAGATCGCTGGTCGCACGCAGCACCAGCTCCGACGCAGCGACCTGTGCGGTGCTCGTCGCGATCTCCGCCTCTTCGAGTCGGCGCTGGGCATCGAGGTCGGCAGCGGCAACGCTCGCCGCCCGGTCGACCGCCTCGGCGGCACGCAGGGTGATCGCCTCCGATGCGCCGATCGCCGCGGCGAGCTCGCCCACCAGGCCGAGGACCTGCGGATCGTCGCGCACCCAAGCAGCGTTGGCGTGAGAGAAGTTGCGGTGGCGACGACGCACCTGCAGCACGGTGTCGCGCAGCGCCGCGCGACCGATGCCGACCAGCGTGGCGAGCAGGTTGAGCTGGAAGAGCGCGCTCTGATGCGGCGGGCGCTCTGCCAACGGGGCGATGTGCTCGGGATCCACCGGCACATCCGTGAGGACCGCGGTGCCGCTGCCGGTGCCACGCTGGCCGAACCCCTGCCAGTCGTCACTGACCCGGACCCCCGGATGGGCAGTGGAGGCGATCACCTGCACCACCTCCCCCTTGAGGTCGCGCGCCTGCACGTCCATCCATTCCGCGAAGATGCTGCCCGTGGTGTAGCTCTTGCGCCCGGTGAGACGGAGGCCGTCGGCACCGCGCACCAGCCGTGCTCCTGGCCCGTCGGGACCGTCCGCCCAGGCGTTGCCGACCATCTCACCGGCGACGAAGCGGCGCCACCAGTGCCGCTGGTCCTGGCCGTGGCGCTGTCGGTGGAGCCGGTCCTCGACGTAGGCGAAGTGCCCACGGAACGCCTGGGCGAGGTTGGCGTCGACCGCAGCGAGGTCGATCCACACACGACTCAGCTCGACCAGGTCGAGCCCCGCGCCGCCGTACTCACGGGGAACCCGGAGGGCGCCGAAGCCGGCCTCCTTGAGCCAGACGACCTGACGGCGCGGCAGCTGGCCGGCGCGCTCGCGGTCGACGGTGCCTGCGGCAATGCGTTCGAAGACGGGGTCGAGTCGCTGCCGCGCCTCGGCCAGGCGGTCCGACTCGTCGGAGCGCCGGTGCGGCGGTTCTGGGGGGCGTGGATCGGGGCCGCGCAGGGGAAGGGCGGTGGTCACGGGAGCCTCCGTTCGCTTATTCGTTTAAGTCACCTAAGTTTGTATAGAATTGCGGAAGGCGGTTCAAGGACCGCCATCACGGAAGCCACGGGATCCCTGCCGGGAACCCCGATCACCGAACGAGGAGACACGATGCGGATCGAGCAGTTGGAACACCTCGCGGCAGTCACCCGCCACGGCTCGTTCCGCCGCGCCAGCGAGCACGTGCACCTCTCGCAGCCCGCCCTGAGCGAGTCGGTGCGCAATCTCGAACGCGAGCTGGGCGTTCAGCTCCTGGAGCGACGGCGTACCGGCACCCGCGTGACGCCGGACGGAGAACGACTGCTGAGGCCGGTGATGGAGGTCATCGACGCTGCACGCCGGCTCCGGCTCGCCGCCGACGTTCCCGGTCCTGCCGCGCCCCTGCGGGTGGCCGTGACGTACGTCGACACTGGCGGCGTTGCGATCGATGCCCTGAGATCGTTGGCCGGCACCGGCGAGCCGCGCGCACTGGAGATCGTTCCGCTGGGCACGGCTGCGCAGGCGATCGCCGCGCTCGACGCAGAGCTCGATGCCTGTCTGCTCCTGCATGTCGCGACGGAGCAGGAGCCGACCGGGCTCGAGGCAGTCGAGGTATGGCGCGGCGGCGTCGACGTCCTGATGCGCGGCGACTGCTCCCTCGCCACCCAGCAGAAGGTCAGCGTGGCCGAGCTCGCCGACCGGCCGCTGGTCTCGGCGCTCCCCCTCGGCAGCCTCCCCCTCGAGACGGCCTGGCGATGCGGTCAGGATGCCGTGGCCGAAGGCGCCGTGCGGGCCGGGGTCGGGATCGCCCTGGTGCCCGCGCTGCCCCGGCACGGCGACAGCACCCTGGTCGCCCGCCCCCTCGCCGACGGGCCGACGCTCGCGCTCACCCTGCTGCGCTCGCCGTAGGGTCCGGTTGCGCACCGTGCCCCCGGTGGGAGTCGAACCCACACTCGGTCGCTTTTAAGGCGACTTCCTCTGCCGTTGGGATACGGGGGCGACTCGGCCGTGCGCCGATGCTGGTGCCGAGGCTACAGATAGGTCTTACGCGGGTGGATGGCGTGCGCGCCGGCGACGCGGTCGAGGAAGAGGTAGCCGTCGCAGTGGTCGATCTCGTGCTGCAGGGCGCGCGCCTCGAACGCGTTGGCGCGCACCTCCACCACCTCGCCGGTCCCCGGCAGCTGGCCACGCACCAGCACCCGGGAGGCGCGCTTCACGTCACCGGTGAAGTCAGGAACGCTCATGCAGCCTTCACGCGCCTTCTCGTTGCGCGAGGACTCGACGACCTCCGCGTTGCACAACACGAAGGTGCCGTGGTGGTCGCGGGTCTTCGGATGCTCCGAGACGTCGACCGAGAAGACCTTCACACCGCGCCCGACCTGCGGTGCGGCCAGGCCGACGCAGCCAGGAGAGATCCGCATCGTCGCGACCAGATCGGCGGCGAGCTGCACGATCTCGGGATCGGTCGGATCGACCTGGGCCCCGTGCTCGGAGAGCACGCGGGCCGGAGCCTTGACCACGTCGAGCAGCCGGCCTTCGACGCCGAGCTCGTCTGCGGTCCAGGCCACCACCCGTTCGTTGACGTCGCTCACAGCTCGTCGGCCTCGACCGGCGAGAGGGTCGCGCCCACACCGAGCCGGTCGGCGGTCGCGTTGAGGGCCGCGCGGACTGCGTCGACGTCGACGTCGACCGGCAGGTCCACTTCGGCAACGAGCAGGTAGAGCTCACCCGAGAGGCGCGTGGTCAGGTCGGTGATGTTGCCGCCCACCGCTGCCACCTGTGCGACGACGGAGGAGACGATCCCCGGACGATCGCCGCCGTGCACCGTCAGCACCCACGGCGTCGTACGCCGCTCGGTCTGCTGGTCGTCGGGCAGCTCACGCACCGTCACCGTCAGGTCGCCGCTGCTGCCGAGCGGGGCCAGCGCCGCCTCGATCGACGCGGTGTCGGCCGCGCCCTCGCTGATCAGCACCATCGCGAAGCGCCCCCGGAGCAGCGTCATCGTGGAGTCTTCGAGGTTCAGCCCGAGGGAGCCGAGGATGGCGGTCGACTGGGCGATGATGCCGGGCCGGTCGTGGCCCAGGACGGTGATGGCGTGGAGAGTCACCGGGGCAGTCTAGGAGATCCGCGCTCGCCCACCCCTCCCCCACCGGACCACGGCCCCCGTCGACTTCGCCCAAATCACCGGTTGAGTTCGCGCAAACGGCCACCATCTGCGCGAACTCGACGCTTGTTCTGCGCGAACTCGACCCGCCATTTGCGCGAACTCGACCCGCCATACGCGCGAACTCAACCCGCCATTTGCGCGAACTCGACCCGCCATTTGCGCGAACTCGCGCACCTCAGGGGGCGGGCAGGGAGAGGTCGGCAGCGCGGCGCAGGACGTCGTCGAGCATGTCGGGGGTGAGGCGGCCCGTGTGGGTGTTGTGCTGACTGGGGTGGTAGCAGCCGAGCAGGGTCACCTCATCGGTGCGCAGCGGCCGGGTCAAGGTGACCTCAGCGGCGTGACCGAACTTCGGCGCCGGGGCCGGCAGCTCGAAGCCGGCGTCGGCCAGCGCTCGCAACGTCGCCGCCCAGCCGAAGGCCCCGAGGGCCACCAGCACCCGCAACTGCGGCAGCAGGAGCTGGAGCTCCCGGGAGATCCAGGGCGCGCACGTGTCCCGTTCCTCCGGCGTGGGCTTGTTGGCTGGTGGAGCGCAACGCACCGGCGAGATCAGCCGCGCACCGATCAGCCGCTGCCCGTCGCCGGCATGACGACTGGTCGGCAACGCGGCGAAGCCGGTGCGGTGCAGGCTGGCGAAGAGCCAGTCGCCCGAGGAGTCGCCGGTGAAGTTGCGCCCGGTGCGGTTGGCGCCGTGGGCTGCCGGGGCCAGCCCGACCACCGCCACCCGCGGCTCCGGGTCCCCCCAGCCAGGCACCGGCCGGCCCCAATAGGGCTCGTCACGGAAGGCGGCCCGCTTCTCACCCGCCACCTGCTCCCGCCAGGCGACCAGCCGCGGACACGCCCCGCAGCGACTGATCCGTGCGCCCAGGGTCTCCAGGTCCCGTGCCCCGGCGGCGAGGCGGCGTACGCCTGGAGCGGAGCGGGCAACCGGAGTGTCGGGATGCGCCAGGTCGTCGGGCCAGCCGGTGGCGGCGGGCACCGGGGAGGGGAATGGCGCACCCGTGACCGGGTGCGGCAGGAGCTCCTCCCCGGGCACGATCAGACCAACGACCAGGCGATGCCGTCGAGGATGTCGGCCTCGGAGACCACGATCGAGCCGACCCCGGTCCGCTCCAGCACCCGATCGAGCACCAGCGCACCGGCACCGATCACGTCGGCGCGGCCGGGGTGCATGTAGGGCAGGGCGAGCCGCTCCTCGACGGTCATCCCGAGGTACGCCGCCGCCTGCAGATGGACGGCGTCGCGCGGCAGCACCGACTGGTCGATCCGCTCCCGGTCGTAGCGGTCCAGGCCGAGCACGCCTGCCGCGACGGTGAGGATCGTGCCGGCGACGCCGACCACCGTCGCAGCCTCGGAAGGATCGACCGGGCAGGCGTCGAGCGCGGCGTCGATGTCCGAGGCGGCGGCCGCCACCTGCGCCGGGGTCGGCGGGTCACCGCCCAGGTGACGTTCGTGCATCCGCACCGACCCGATGTCCATCGAGTGTGCCTGCCGGACCCCCGAGGCGAGGTCGCCGAGGATGAGCTCCGTCGACCCGCCACCGATGTCGACCACGAGCAACGGCTCGGGGTGGCTCGCGCGCAGGTTGCGGACCGCGCCGTCGAAGGAGAGCCGCGCCTCCTCAGTGCCGGCGACCACATCGGGGCGCACCCCGAGCCGGGCGGCGACACCTGCTGCGAACTCCTCACCGTTGCGGGCGTCCCGGGCCGCCGAGGTGGCACAGAACCGGACCCGCTCCACCGGGTGCTGCGCGACCAGCGCGGCGTACTCGTCGATCGCGGCGAAGGTCCTCTCCAAGGCTTCTGGGGCCAGCTCGCCCGTGCGGTCCACGCCCTGGCCCAACCGGACCATCCGCGACTCCCGCACCCGTACGTCGGCCCGCCCGGTCTCCCGGTCCAGGTCGGCAACCATCAGCTTGATGGTGTTGGTGCCGCAATCGACCGCGGCGACGGTGGTCATGCACTCATCCCGCGTCGACCCCGGCGTCGGCACCGTTCCCGTCGTCGACGGAGACGCAGGACCCGGAGGCCCACCACTCACCGAGCAGGTCCAGCACCTCGTCGCCGAGCGGGTTCACTCCACGCCCCTGAGCGAGCGACTGGCCGGCAAGCACGTGCAGGCACTTCACCCGGTCCGGCATCCCCCCGGCCGAGATGCCCTCGATCTCCGGCACCTGGCCGATCGCCTCACGCGCTGCGAGGTAGGCCTCGTGGGCCCCTCGATAGGCGGCTGCCAGCTCCTGGTCGTCGGCCAGGCGCGCCTGCATCTCCTTCATCAGGCCAGAGGCCTCGAGGGTGCCGATCCGCGACGCCGCCTTGGGGCAGGTCAGATAGAAGGTCGTCGGGAACGGCGTCCCGTTCTCCAGGCGCGGTCTGGTGGTCACCACATCGGGATTGCCGCACGGGCAGCGGTGCCCGACGCCGGCGATCCCTCGTGGCGCCCGGCCCAGCTGAGCCTCGATCGCGGCCTCGTCGTCGGGGCTGATCACTGCTGCGGTGCCTCCAGCTTGTCTGCAGGAGCATCCTGCTTGGTCTCTGCTGCGGTGGGTGGGTCTCCGGCCAGAAGCACCGACTCCCAGGCGACGTCCCACCAGGCGGGGGTCGGCGCCTCCTCCGTGCCGGCCGGCGCGCTGAGCGGCTGGTCGACGTCGAGCGGCCGTCCGTTCTTGTCCAGGACCCGGTAGGCCCGCTCCCCCGGCATCACGAAGTTGAAGCGCTCGCGCGCCTGCTGCTCGGCGTACGCGTCGTCGTCCCAGCGCCGCTTCTCGCGCTCCAGCACCGAGATCTCCTGCTCGCTCTGCGCGATCTGGGCCTTCAGGTCGGCGATGTGCTCGCGCTGCTGGAGCCAGGTCTTGAGGCTGGAGGCATAGGAGACGGTGAGCACGGCGACCACGACGAAGAGCACCGTCGCGCGCCCGGTGAGCCGGGGGCGCGTACGTGGGGCCCGTGCTGCCGCCGTCGCGCCCGGACGCCGGCCGGCACCGCGCGAGGCCGCCGGTCGGCGGCTGCCGCGAGGGCCCTGGCTCCGGGCGGGACGACGGTCTGCCACGGATCAGCCCTGGCGGTAGCGCGGGAAGGCGCCAGCGCCGGCGTAGCGTGCCGCGTCGCCGAGCTCGTCCTCGATACGGAGCAGCTGGTTGTACTTCGCCACCCGCTCGGACCGGGCCGGGGCACCGGTCTTGATCTGGCCGCAGTTGGTGGCCACCGCGAGATCGGCGATGGTGGTGTCCTCGGTCTCGCCAGAGCGGTGGCTCATCATCGAGCGGTAGCCGTTGCGGTGAGCGAGCTCGACGGCGTCCATCGTCTCGGTCAACGAGCCGATCTGGTTGACCTTGACCAGCAGGGCGTTGGCCTGGCCGCCCTCGATGCCGCGCTGCAGGCGCTCGACGTTGGTGACGAAGAGGTCGTCTCCGACCAGCTGGGTCTTGTCGCCGAGGGTCTCGGTGATCGCCTTCCAGCCATCCCAGTCCTCCTCGTCGAGCGGGTCCTCGATGGAGACGATCGGGTAGTTCGCGACCAGGTCGGCGTAGTAGGCGATCATCTCCTCCGCCGTCTTCTGCGCGCCTTCGAAGGTGTAGCTGCGGTTCTCGCAGAACTCCGTGGCGGCCACGTCGAGCGCGAGCACCACGTCGCTGCCGAGCACGTAGCCGGCCTTCTCGATGGCCTCGGCGATCAGGTCGAGAGCGGCGCGGTTGGACTCGAGGTCGGGCGCGAAGCCGCCCTCGTCGCCGACGCCGGTGGAGAGGCCACGCTCCTTCAGGACGGACTTGAGCGCGTGGTAGACCTCGGCGCCCATGCGCAGTGCCTCACGGAAGGAGGCGGCGCCGATCGGCGCGATCATGAACTCCTGGATGTCGACGTTGGTGTCGGCGTGCGCACCACCGTTCAGGATGTTCATCATCGGCACCGGAAGCAGGTGAGCGTTGGGTCCCCCGACGTAGCGGAAGAGCGGAAGCGCGGCCGACTCGGCAGCGGCGCGGGCCACGGCCAGCGAGACACCGAGGATCGCGTTGGCGCCCAGCGCGCCCTTGTTGGGCGTGGCGTCGAGGTCGATCATCGTCTGGTCGAGCTGACGCTGGTCGTCGGCCTGGATCCCGATGATGGCGGGGGCGATCTTGTCGAGGACCACCTCAACCGCCTCCTGCACACCCTTGCCGACGTAGCGGTCGCCGCCGTCGCGCAGCTCCACCGCCTCGAAGGCGCCGGTGGAGGCACCGCTCGGCACGGCGGCGCGCCCGAAGCTGCCGTCCTCCAGCTGGACCTCCACCTCGACGGTGGGGTTGCCACGCGAGTCGAGGATCTCGCGCGCGCCTACTGCTTCGATTGCGGCCATGCGGGTGGTGCTCCTGATGTCGAGGGAGGGATGACGTGCGGGTCCAGCCTAATCGCCAGCCTCCGCCATGCCGGGAGGCACGCTCCCTGGCGGTACGACGTGCCGCGCCGTGAGCGCAGGACGCGCGTTCCCGATGATTGGGAGTCGCACCGGAACGCGTTGGTCGCGCACTAGGTTGCGTTGGCAAACGCTCGCCCGTCGCGAGCGTGGCATCCGCGGAGTGCATGGCAAGGCGGAGGAGCGAAGCGATGCGCCAGCATCGTTGAGTGACGACAACGAAGTCCAGGTGCCCGTGGGGCCGCGCGCAGCAGGCCATGGCGTTCGCCGACGCAACCCGGCGTCGTTGCTCCGCGCCGTGGCCGGCAGCACGGCACCACGACGAATCTGGAGACGCCCATGAACGACCTCCCCGACACCGAGCAGTCAGCTGTCGCCGCAGTGAGCCTGGCCTGGAAAGCCGCCTACAACGCGCGGGACGTGGAGGCGGTTGCCGCGCTCTACAACGACGACGCCGTGCTCAGCGTGCCCGGCATGCCCCATCTGCAGGGCCGCGGGGCGATCGCCGACTTCTTCCGGGCTCGGATCGAGCTCGCCGCCGGCGCGGACCTTCGGGTCGAGGACGTCCCCCTGGGGCCGGTCGTCGTCTCCGGCGACCTGGCTTGGCAGTGGCAGACCTTCGAGATGGTGCACGGCACGAAGGGCGTCGTCGGCAACGGCGCCCTGTGCACGCTCTTCCGGCGGGTCTCGGGCAGCTGGCTGATCGCAGGTGACATCTCCAACCTCGCTGAGCCGCGAGTGGATCTCTACGCCCACGTCGCTGCTCTGCCCTGAGCGCGCCCGCGCCGCCCCGGACGGCCACCGGATTGGCAGGCGCGCGCCAGGGGTCCATACTCAGCACCCATGTCGTCGCTTCGTTCCACCTCGCTCCGCCTGCTCGCCGTCGTCCTGAGCGTGGCCCTGGTTGCGTCGGGCTGCTCCGGTGACGACAAGGAGGCGAAGGACGGCCCGGCGCCGGTCTCCGCATCCGCAGTGGAGACACTCGTCAGCACCGGCGCGAACCAGCTCGCGGCCGGCGAGGTGGAGGCGGCCCGCGGCACGTTCGCCAGCGTGCTGACCCTCGACCCCAGCAACCTGCTTGCCCACTACAACCTGGGGTTGATCGCGCAGCAGGACGGCGACACCGCCACCGCGATCAAGGAGTACGACGCCGCGCTCGCCACCGACCCGGCGTACGGGCCGGCGCTGTTCAACAAGGCGATCCTCCTCGAGAAGACCGACCTCGAGGAGGCGGTCGCCCTCTACCAGCTCGCCGCCGAGGCGCAGCCCGAGTTCGCTCCTACCCAGATGCGCCTCGGCTTCGCGCTCGTGCACCTCGGCCGTGTGGAGGAGGGCGAGAAGCACCTCGCTCGAGGCCTCAAGCTCGACCCGTCGATGAAGGACGTAGTCGCACCGGACTACGACTGACTGACCCTTCGGCCATTTCTCACCCGAACAGGCCACTTCAGCGCGCCAACTGCCGCCGCGGACTTCTACGCTCTCGCGTATGAATTCGACCCTCCGACGCACGCACGGCATCAGCGCCGCAGCTGCCTCCCTGGCCATCGCGGCAGTGCTCGCCCCCGTCGGGGGAAGCGCCTCGGCAGCCGCGGCGAAGGACGACACGCCTTCGACGCTGCGTGCCTGCTTCGACCGCAGCACGGGCAACCTGACCCTGCTCTTCAACAAGCCGGGGCATCGCAGCTGTGACGCCGGCGAGACCAAGATCTCCTGGCGCACCGCCGGTCAGCGCGGCGCCAAGGGCGACCGCGGCGCGACCGGTGCCACCGGCCCCCAGGGCGCCACGGGCGCCGTCGGCCCCCAGGGACCGCAGGGCGAGGCGGGACCGCAGGGCATCGCCGGACCGGCGGGCGCTACGGGTAACACCGGACCCGCGGGAGCGGCCGGACCCCAGGGACCGCAGGGTGTCCAGGGACTGCCCGGGCTTCCGGGCACGCAAGGCCCGGCCGGCGACCTCGGCCCTGTCGGCCCGCAGGGTCAGATCGGCCCCCAGGGACCGCAGGGAGTCGCTGGTCCCATCGGTCCGCAAGGTCTGACCGGTGAAACTGGCTCCGACGGTGCACAGGGGATCCAGGGCATCCCCGGCACCCCAGGCTCGCCAGGTGCCCCCGGCATGCAGGGCGTGCAGGGTGATCCTGGCCCGGTCGGCCCCCCGGGCGACCCCGGTCCGCAGGGCCCGGAGGGCCCTCAGGGCATCCCGGGGCCGGCGGGCCCTCAGGGCATCCCGGGGCCGGCGGGATCGGTCTCCTACTACTTCAACAGCACCATCACGACAGGCGTCAGCAGCGTCACCGGCGATCTCATCACCGCTGCCTGCCAAGCGGGCGACCTCGCAGTGGGTGGTGGGCAATACGGCTCCACCACCCACGTCAACGTCGGCTGGTATGACTCGTTCCCGAGCACCACAGCAGGCGTGCCCACGACCACCGCACCACAGGCATGGTCCTCCACCTATGCCAGCACGGACGCCACGGGCAGCGGGACCGTCTACGTCGTGTGCCTCGACCAAACACCCTGATCACCGCGCGCTTGGGCGGTCCGGTTATGTCATCCAGCGACACAACCGGACCGCTCTGACGCATTTTCCTGCGCGCTTTCGCTTGCCCGCCGCCCGCTGTTCACTTGCCCGCTATGGCATGGCCAACGCCGCCTTCGATGGTGCGCGCGAGCCCCCGTCGTACGGGGGACGTTGAACGAAAGGCAGCGCATGTCCCCCCGTCGAAGCGTCGCCGCAGCCGCGGTCGCCGTCCTTCCCCTGTCTCTCCTTGCCGTCGCCGGAGCGAGCGCACCGGGCGTCGCAGCGGGCGCGCCCGCTCCAGCGTCGTCGGCGTTCCACCGCACCGCGACCTTCCCGGTCTACGAGAACCTGCCGTCCGGCGTCGACCCGAGCAGCCCCACCGTCGCCGAGATCTCCGCAGTCTCCGAGGACGGGAAGACGCTCATCCACACCGACGCGCTGGGCAAACGGATCGGCTTCCTCGACATCGCCGACCCCCGAGCACCTCGCGGCCTTGGCACCATCGACCTCGCCGCCGGGCACGCGGACGACCAGCCCACCAGCGTCGCGGTCGTCGGTGACTACGTGCTCGTCGTGATCGACAGCACCGGCGGCGACTTCGGCCATCCGAGCGGTCGCGTCGACGTACTCCGCATCTCCGACCGCAGCCTCGTCACCACCATCGACCTCGGCGGCCAGCCGGACTCCATCGCGATCAGCCCGGACAAGAAGTATGCCGCCATCGCGATCGAGAACCAGCGCGACGAGGAGTTCACGCCCGACGGCGGCGACGAGGGCGATCTCCCGCAGCTTCCCGCCGGCGGTCTGGTGGTGCTCGACCTGGCCGGTGCTCCCACCGGCTGGACCGCCAGCACCGTGCCGTTCACGAACGCGGACGGATCGGCACTCGACTCCTTCGTCGCGGCCGGGATCGACACCCCGGAGGACCCGGAGCCGGAGTACGTGGACGTCAACGCGGCCAACAAGGTCGCTGTGACGCTGCAGGAGAACAACGGCGTCGTGATCGTCGACCTGGCCTCGAGGTCGATCGACAAGGTCTTCTCCGCCGGCTCGGTGACCGTCAACGGCATCGACACCAAGAAGGACGGGCTCTTCGACCCGACCGGGTCGATCACCGCTCCGCGCGAGCCCGACTCGATCCAGTGGGTCGGCGACGGCCTGGTGGCGACCGCCAACGAGGGCGACTGGAAGGGCGGCACCCGTGGCTGGACGGTCTTCGACGCCGCCACCGGGGAGGTCCGCTGGGATGCTGGCAACTCGTTCGAGAAGATCGCCACGCGGCACGGCCTGCACACCGAGGACCGCGCGGCCAAGAAGGGCCCCGAGCCCGAAGGCCTGGCCTTCGACACCTTCGACGGTGTGCCCTACGCGTTCGTCGGCGCCGAGCGCAGCAACTTCGTCGCCGTCTACGACATGAGCATCCCGACCGCCCCGGAGTTCGTGCAGATCCTGCCCACCACCAACGGTCCCGAGGGTCTGCTGCCCATCCCGGGCCGCAATCTCATCGCTGTCTCCTCCGAGACCGACGAGGCGGCGAAGGGCGTCCGCGCGACGGTCAGCCTCTTCGCCTTCGGGCCGGGTGCCCCCGCCTTCCCGAGCGTCTACTCCGCGGACGTCGACGGCCAGCCCATCGGCTGGGGCGCCCTGGGTGCGTTGAGTGCCGACCCGGGCAACGCCGGACGGATGTGGACAGCCAGCGACGCGGCGTACAAGACGGGGCGGATCTACGGACTCGACACCACGCAGACTCCCGCCGTCATCGACGAGGTGATCGAGGTGACCGACGGCACCGGCGCCAAGCCGGCCATCGACATCGAGGGCCTGCACGCCCGTGCCGAGGGCGGCTTCTGGCTTGCGCTGGAGGGCGCGACGGGCGCGGAGAACAAGCTCGTCCGCACCGACTCCGACGGCGTCATCAAGCAGACGGTCGACCTGCCCGCCGCGATCACCGATGGCCTGGCCAAGCAGGGACTCGAGGGGGTCAGCGCCTGGGGCACCGGCGGGCAGGAGACGGTCTTCGTGACCCTGCAGCGGGAGGTCGCTGGCGAGGAGTTCGTGCGGATCGGCCGGTACGCCGTCGCCACCGGCGAGTGGACCTGGTTCGCCTACTCGCTGGAGAAGACCGACGTGGCGGGCGACTGGCTCGGCCTCTCCGAGATCACCGCGCTCGGGCCCGACCTGGTCAGCGTGATCGAACGCGACAAGCTCAACGGCCCCCGGGCACGGGTCAAGCGCGTCTACACCGTCGACCTCGCCAAGGCGGGATCGACTCCCGCTGCCTCCTCCGCTCCAGGTGCCGCGCCCGCGCGGCCGGTCGCCAAGACCCTGGCCCTCGACCTGCTGCCGCACCTGCAGGCGCAGCAGGGTTGGACACAGGAGAAGGTCGAAGGCTTCGGCATCGCCGGTGACGGCCGGCTCTACGCGATCACCGACAACGACGGCCTGGCCGACGCCACCGGAGAGACCCAGCTGATCCGGCTCGGCACCGCCGCCAAGGCGCTGCCCGCCCTCTACGCGACGCGGACCACGGTCAAGGCCAACAAGGCCAAGGCGAAGCCCGGCAAGAAGGTGAAGGTCTCCGTCACCGTCACGGCCGGTCGCCTCGGCACCACGACCGGCAAGGTCACCGTCACCCTGGGCAAGCGCACGCTCGGCAAGGCCACGCTGAAGCACGGTAGGGCCGTCGTCCGGGTCAAGCTGACCAAGAAGCTGATCGGCAAGAAGAAGGCGATCAAGCTCGCGGCGACGTACGCCGGCACCTCCACCTCCGGAGCCAGCACCAGCAAGCCCGTGAAGGTCGCGATCCGCCGAAAGTAGCCGCTCCCCTCCGCTCGCTGTAACGCGGGTCGTGGTCGCTTCGCAAGGGCTGTGAAGCGACCACGACAGCAACTCAGCGTTGCAGCGAGTGGGGCTAGCGCTCGGTCGCCTTGACCTGTTCCCAGATCGCGTTGACCTCGGCAGCCGTCAGGGGCGGGTCGTCGGGTGCCCGGCCGAGGGAGGCCGGGTCGAAGACGTGCGGATTGCGACGGCGGAGCTTGGCCGTGATGCCAGCCGCGACGTCGTCCATCGTGAAGGCGCCCCGCTCCTCGGCGACAGCTGCATGGAAGACGACCTGGAGCAGCAGATCGCCCAGCTCCTCGCAGAGATGCGCGTCGTCGCTCTCGTGGACCGCCTCCTCGACCTCCGCCGCCTCCTCGCGGAGGTAAGGCAGCAGCGACTCGTGCGTCTGCTCGGCCTTCCAGGCGCACTCGGCGCGCAGCCTGCGCATGATCTCGACAAGCTCGATCAACGGATTCGACTCGGCCAGCGGGACTGGCTCGGCCAGCGGCGCTGGCTCGATTGACGGGGCTGGCTCGGAGGTCATGTCAGGCGATCCGCGCTCACTCGCCATGCTGAAGCTGGCGTTTCAACGGAGCGGAACTGGCGTTTCGACATGCTGGAGCTGGCGTCTCGGCGGCGTCAGCCGCACTTCTGGTCGGTGGGGAGGGAGTCGAGGTAGGCGGCCTCGGCCTGCTGGTTGGGATCGAAGGCCGCGGACAGCTTCGCCAGCTCGCTCGCCGGGCTGGAGAGCGTGGTCGTGTTGACGTCGTACTTCTCGGCTGCGATGTCGGAGAAGCGCGGGTCGTAGCTGACCTTGAGCTCCTTCGCCCAGTCCGTGACCAGGGCGTAACCAGCGTTGAGCGCGTCCTGGCTCGGCATCTGTCCGGTGGCGAACGCATCGGCACCGCCAGCGGCCAGATAGACGATGCTCGCGTCGAGCTGCAGCTGCACCTGGTTGAAGATCGCCCGGTCCTTCTCGGGCACCTGCTGCTGGTCGGCCTGCTGGTCGGCCTGCTGCTCCATGAGCCGCCGGGCCGGGGCCAGATCGAGGTCGTGGGCCGCCGCGTAGTCCTCGGCGATCTGCCGCTGCACCAGCAGGTTGAGGGAGGCGTTGCGGACCAGGCTCATCGGCACCTGCTGCCCCTGCGACCTGAGCTGCGCCGCCGCGAAGTCGCAGTAGCGCTCGGTCAGGTCGTCGACGTCGCCGATGCTGATCGACTCGCCGTCGATCACTGCGGCAGCCCCCGGATGCACGTCGCTCTGCAGCGGCTCCGCCCCGCATCCTGCGGTCACGGAGAGGGCGGCTGCCGCCGCCAGGGCGAGTACGGCGCGCGTGGCGCGGGTGGGACGCACGGTCACGTCGGGTCTCCTCGGAGCTCGGTCGGCGGTGTGGGCGATGTGGCGGGCGCCACACGTGACGATGCCATTCAAGCAGGCGCCGGTGCCGGGTCGATCACCGCGTCGATCACGCCGCGTGCCCAGTTGAGCAGCTCCTCGTCGCGCAGCGGCTCGGTCGGCTTGTGGAGCGGCCGTGGCACCAGCACCGACGAGGCGGCCGACTTGACCAGGCTCTTGGGATAGAGACGGTTCAGGCGGACCACCCGGGAGTCGGGTAGGTCGACCGGGGCGAACCGCACGTTGCGTCCCGCCATCGTGACCTCGGTGATCCCGGCCTGGCGTGCACGGACCCGGAACCGAGCGACCTCGAGCAGGCTCTTCACCGGTGCCGGCGGATTGCCGTAGCGGTCCTTCATCTCCTCGGCGAGCGCCTCGACATCCTCGTAGGCACGCACCTCGGCCAGCCGCTTGTACATCTCCAGACGCAGTCGCTCGGTGCCGATGTAGTCGTGAGGCAGATGGGCCTCGATCGGGATCTCGATCCGCACCTCGCCCAAGTCGGGCTCGTCGTCGCCCTTGAACTCGGCAACCGCCTCCCCCACCAGGCGCACGTAGAGGTCGAAGCCGACGTCGGCGATGTGGCCGGACTGCTCGCCGCCGAGCAGGTTGCCCGCTCCGCGGATCTCCAGGTCCTTCATCGCGATCGCCATGCCGCCGCCCAGGTCGGAGTGCTGGGCCAGGGTGGCCAGGCGCTCGTGGGCGGTCTCGGTCAGCGGCTTCTCCCCCGGGTAGAGGAAGTAGGCGTAGGCCCGCTCGCGCGACCGGCCCACCCGGCCGCGGAGCTGGTGCAGCTGCGAGAGGCCGAGCGTGTCGGACCGTTCGATGATCATGGTGTTGGCGTTGGAGACGTCGAGACCCGACTCGACCAGCGTCGTACAGACCAGGACGTCGAAGCGCTTCTCCCAGAAGTCGAGCATGACCTGCTCGAGCTGCTTCTCGTTCATCTGCCCGTGTGCGGTGGCGACCCGCGCCTCGGGCACCAGTTCCTTGAGCCGACCCGCCGCCTTCTCGATGGAGTTGACCCGGTTATGGATGTAGAAGACCTGACCGTCGCGCAGGAGTTCGCGCCGGATCGCCGCCACGACCTGACGGTCCTCATAGGCACCGACGTAGGTCAGCACGGGGTGCCGCTCCTCCGGAGGCGTGGCGATCGTCGACATCTCACGGATGCCGGTGATCGCCATCTCCAGCGTGCGCGGGATCGGGGTGGCTGACATCGAGAGCACATCGACGGAGGTGCGGAGCCGCTTCATCTGCTCCTTGTGCTCGACACCGAACCGCTGCTCCTCGTCGACGATGATCAGGCCGAGATCCTTGAACCTGATGTCGGGGTTGAGCAACCGGTGGGTGCCGATCACGATGTCGACGCTGCCTGCGGCGACCCCCTCCATCACCGCCTTCGCCTCCTTGTCGGTCTGGAAGCGGCTCAGCTGCTCCAGCACGACCGGGAAGCCGCTCATCCGTTCCGCGAAGGTCGAGTGGTGCTGGGTGACGAGCAGCGTGGTGGGCACCAGCACCGCCACCTGCTTGCCGTCCTGCACCGCCTTGAACGCCGCGCGGACCGCGATCTCGGTCTTGCCGTAGCCGACATCGCCACAGACCAGCCGGTCCATCGGCACCACCTGGCGCATGTCGGCCTTGACCTCGTCGACGACGGCGAGCTGGTCGGGTGTCTCCTGGAACGGGAAGGCATCCTCCATCTCGCGCTGCCACGGGGTGTCCGGGCCGAAGGCGTGGCCTCGGGTCGCCTGCCGGGCCGCATAGAGCTTGATCAGTTCGGCGGCGATCTCACGGACGGCACGGCGTGCCTTGTTCTTGCGCTTGGTCCAGTCCTGGCCGCCCAGCCGGTCCAGGCTCGGCGACTCGCCCCCCACGTAGCGGGTCACCTGGTCGAGCGAGTCGGCGGGCACGTAGAGACGGTCCGGCGGGGCTCCGCGCTTCGAGGCGCCGTACTCGAGGACGAGGTACTCGCGCACGGCCCCCTGCAGCTCCCGCTGCTTCATCTCCACGAAGCGACCCACACCGTGCTGCTCGTGCACGATGTAGTCGCCCGGGCTGAGCTCGAGCGGGTCGATCTGCTTCTTGCGCCGGACGGGCATCTTGCGCATGTCGCGGGTGGAGGCCTGCTGGCCGGTGATGTCCTCGTCGGTGAGCACGGCGAACCCGGCGCCGACCAGACCATCGCGCAGGCGTCCGGTGGTCACCGTGACGACGCCCTTCGCGCTCGGGGCCTCGACGAGCTCCTCGAGGTAGCGCGCCGGCTGCTCGTTCTCCCCGAGCACCTCCGCGGTGCGCTCAGCCGATCCGTGGCCCTCCCGGACGACCACGACGTTGCGACCTTGTGCCACCCACTCGCGTACGTCGCGGATCGCCGCCGCCACGTCACCCCGGTAGGAGTCGGCGGGCTCGACGGCCACCGTCCGCGTCTCGGGCGCACCGGCCTCGGGCGCCAGGGAGGCGGCCTCGTCGTCGAGGCCGAAGGGACTCAGCGTCCACCAGGCCAGGCCGAGTCCGAGGGCGTGCTCCCGCACCTCGCCGAGGCTGCGGTAGGAGGCGGACTGGAGATCGATCGGCGCCTGTCCCCCGCTGGCAGCCGCCGCCCAGCTGGCTGCCAGGAACTCCTCGCTGGTCGCAACGAGATCCTGTGCGCGGGACCGGGCCCGCTCGGGGTCCAGCACCAGCACCTGCGTGTCAGCCGGCATCAGGTCCACCAGCAGCTCCAGCTCGTCGACGAGGACCGGCGCCAGCGACTCCATGCCCTCCACGGCGATGCCCTCGGCGATCTTCTCGGTCAGCTCGCGCAGCTGGGGGTGCTGCTCACCGAGCTCGGCGGCCCGGCGACGCACCTCCGGAGTCAGCAGCAGCTCCCGGCACGGCGGCGCCCACAGCCGATCCATCGGTTCCAGGGTGCGCTGGTCGGCGACGCTGAAGCTGCGGATCTCCTCCACGTCGTCGCCGAAGAACTCCACGCGGACCGGGTGCTCCTCGGTCGGCGGGAAGACGTCGAGGATGCCACCCCGGACGGCGTACTCGCCCCGCTTCTCCACGAGGTCGACCCGGGTGTACGCCGCGTCGGTGAGCCGCTGGCCCACGTCGTCGATGTCGACGCTCGCGCCGACGCTCAACTCGACCGGTTCGAGGTCGCCCAGCCCCTTGACCTGCGGCTGCAGCACGCTCCGGACCGGCGCCACGATCACCTTGAGCTCACCCTCGTCGGGGTGGCAGATCCGCCGGAGCACGGCAAGGCGCTTGCCGACGGTGTCGCTGCGCGGGCTCAGCCGTTCGTGCGGCAGCGTCTCCCAGTTGGGGAAGTAGCCGACCGTCTCGGCCGGCACCAGATCGGTCAGCGAGTCGACCAGGTCCTCGGCCTCACGCTGGGTCGCCGTCACCACCAGGACCGTGCGACCGCGCTCGAGCAGGCCGGCGACCAGGAATGGACGCAGCCCGGGCGGCCCGGTCAGGTCGAGCGCGTCGACGACCCCGACCTCGGCCATCGAGGCGGCCAGGGTCGGATCGGCGAGGACGGTGCGGACGAGTCCGGTGAGACGCACGGGGTTTCCTTCGCGTGATGGAGCGGGCGGGCGTCCCTCCTCGGACGCCGGACAACCCCCATCCGGAACCGGGTGGGGGTGGCGCGTCCATCCTACGGCCGACGTGGAAGCCGTCGGCGGCGTACACCGGGTGCCGGGGCGGGGCGGGGAAAATGGGTGGCCGGGGGACCAGCGGCAGGGTCTAGCGTGCAGGGATGACCTGCTTCGTCAGCCACACCACGATCGACGCCCACAACGCCTACGAGCTCTCCGAGTGGTGGAAGCGCCTGCTCGGCTACGAGGACATTCCCGACGACCCGAACGAGCCGGGACACGAGGAGTGCATGATCCGCGACCCGCAGACCGGCCATCAGCTCCTCTTCATCGAGGTGCCCGACGAGAAGGTCGCGAAGAACCGGATCCACCTCGACCTGCGTCCCCGCGAAGGCACTCGCGACGAGGAGATCGAGCGCGTCCGCGCACTGGGCGCCACCGAGCTCTCCGACCACCGCGGCCAGTACGGCCCCGGCTCCGGCTGGGTGGTCTTCGCCGACCCCGAGGGCAACGAGTTCTGCATCCTGCGCTCCGTGCCCGAACTCGGCTAACGAGACGATCGTCCCTAACAGATTCGTGGTCAAATGCCGCTTCGACCACGAATCTGTTAGGGACGATCACCAGAAGGGGCGCCCTCCGGCTGGAAGACGCCCCTTCTCTCATTCATCGGTGGACTCAGGGATTGGAGACCGGTCCCCCGACGAAGTAGGTGCCCCGGTCCGAGCTCGGCAGGTGATCGTCCGAGCCGGCGTACCGGACGTCGTAGCCGCCGTCCAGGATGATCGCCGGGACCAGGGTGGTGGCATCGCACCAGGCGTAGCCCTGGGCGTTGGTCACCGCGTCGCAGATCTGGATCGTGGAGTGGTCCGTCGACTGCGTCGTGGTGAAGGTGAGCGTCCGGCCGGCCAGCGGCTCGCCGTTGGCGCCCGTGAGCGTCGCCCGGACCCGGCCGCCGTTGTCGCCGAGCTGCTTGATGAAGATCTCGGCGTCCAGGTGGCTCGCCGCGCGCTCCACGACCTGTGCGTAGCTCGCCGAAGCGCTCGACGCGTAGGCGCTGTCACCCGAGTAGACGGCCGTGACCTGGTGGGTTCCACCACCCAGGCCGGTGGCCTCGAAGCGCGCCACCCGACGGTTGCCGTCGTCCTCCAGTGCGGCGGTGCCGAGCACCTGGTTGCCGCGCTTGAAGGTGACCGACCCCGTCGGCGTACCTGCGCCGGGAAGGACCGAGCCCACGACGGCGGTGAAGGTGACCGCATCGCCGTACGTCGCCGGGTTGCGGCTCGACTCGATGCCCGTCACGGTTGCCGCCAGTCCCACGGTGTGCGTGGTCTCGGCGACGTTGCCCAGGAAGTTGAAGTTGCCGACGTAGGTCGCCCGCAGCGTGTGGGTGCCCGGCGTGAGGTTCGTGGTGACGAACGTCGCGACGCCGGTCTTCGGCGCGCCCGCCACGAGGCTGGTCGCCCCGAGGAGGCGGTTGCCCTCCCAGATCTGCACGGCTCCAGTAGGCCGGCCCGTGGCCGGGGCCTTGGCCTTGACCGTCGTCGTCACCGTGACGGCCTCGCCGTGCGCGGACGTCCCCGGCGAGGTGCTGACCTCGATCTCGGTGTCGGCCTTGGCCACCTGCTGCCCGGTGCCCTGGTCGAGGACGCCGCTGCTGGCCACGAAGTTGGCGTCGCCGCTGTAGCTGGCCTCCACCTGGTAGGTGCCCGGGGAGAGCGTCGAGAACTCAATGCTCGTCGCCTGGCCGTCGACCACCGTCACGGGCGCACCGAGGTTGGCGCCGTTGATAGTGAAGCGGACCGTGCCGCCCGGCGTACCCGCGCCCGGAGCGACGGGGGCGACGGCCGCCGTGAAGGAGACCGGGCTCCCGGACGGTGCCGGGTTGAGCGACGAGGTCACCACCACGGAGGTCTGAGCGCGCTGCACCTTCTGCACGAGTACGCCGTCACTGCCGTTGAAGTCGTCGTCACCGGAGTAGACGACGTTGATGACGTGCTGACCGACGCTCAGGTCGTCGACGGTGATCGAGCCGCGGAAGTTGCTCGCCGAGTCGACGTTGACCGTGCCCAGCACGGTCGAGCCGTCCTTGAAGGTCAAGGTGCCGCTGGGCGCGCCGGCACCCGGAGCCGTGACGTCGACCGTGGCCGAGAGCGTCACACTCTGCCCGAAGACCGACACCTGGGCCGAGCTTTCGACCGTGGTCGTCGTGGAGGCCTTGTTCACCTGGTGAGTGATCTCGGGCGAGGTGCTGGTCACGAAGTTGGCAGTGCCGCTCAGGTAGCGGGCCTTCACCGTGTGGCTGCCCTTGGCCAGGGTGCTCGTCACGTACTCCGCGACACCGTTCTCCAGCTCGACGATCGTGCCCTGCGACTGACCGTCGATGAAGAACTGCACCGCCCCCACGGGGTCACCGCTGGCGGGGGCGACCGGCTCGACCTCTGCCCGCAGCGTCACCTGCTGGCCGACGACCGACGGCGACGGCGAGGCGGTCACCGTGGTCTTGGTCTGAGCGGCGGCGACGTTCTGGGTGAGGTTGTCGCTGGCGCCGCCGAAGCTGGCATCACCGGCGTAGTTGGCGCTCACCACGTGGCTGCCCGCGTCGAGATGGGCGTCGGGCGAGGTGGCGGAGCCGTTGCTCAGGGCGACAGGCGCACCGAGCGGGTCGCCGTCGACGAAGAACTGGACCTCGCCGGTCGGCGTACCTGCGCCGGGGCCGACGGCCTCGACCTCGGCCGTGAAGTTCACCGCCTGGCCGGAGACCGGGTTCGCGACCGAGGAGGTCAGCTCGAGCGCCGAGTCGGCCTTGTTGACGCCGTGCGTGACGGTGGCAGAGGTGCTGGCGGCGAAGTCAGCGTTGCCGTTGTAGGTCGCCTCGACGTCGTGGTTGCCCGGGGCCAGGTTGCTGATCGTGATCGACGCCGAGTCACCCGACAGCGGCACCGCGGTGCCCCGCGGCTGACCGTCGACGGTGAACTGGACACCACCGGCCGGCGTACCGACGCCGGGAGCGAGCACGTCGACCTCGGCGGTGAAGGTGACGGCCTGGCCGGAGACCGTGCCTGCCTGGTCTTTGGTCAACGTCGTGGCGGTCGCCGCCTTTCCGACGGTCTGGGTGACCGTGGCGGCGGAGCTGCCGTTGATGTTCGCGTCGCCGCTGTAGACCGCACCGACCGTGTGGTTCCCGGTGCTGAGGCTGCTCGTCGGCGCCGAGGTCACCGTGCCGGAGCCGACCGGCACCGGGGCGCCGAAGTCGGCGCCGTCGACGGTGAACTGGACGGTCCCCGTCGGCGTGCTGGTGCCGTTCGTCGCCTGCACCGTCGCGGTGAATGACGTCGTCTGGCCGTGCACCACGGCGGCGGGTGCTGCCAGGGTCACCTTGCTGGCGTTCTTGGTGACCGTGAACGGGGCGCTGGCGCTGTCACCGCGGTAGTACGCCGTGGTGACGAACGCCGCCGACACTGTCGCCGAGCGCGGCGGGCCGCTGATCGGCAGGTTGGCCGTCGCGACGCCCTGGGCGTTGGTGTTGGCCGTGACCGACGTGCCGCCGGAGAGGCTGAACACGATCGGCTGATTGGCCAGGCCACCGCTCAAGGTCGGGTCGGCCAGGCTGGCCGAGACCGCGACACTGGTGTTCTGCGGAGCCGTCAACGCACCGGTGTAGACGACGTCGACGTAGTTGTCGATCGTGACGGCGTTGTTGTAGGTGCTGGTGCTCGTGCCACAGAAGACGGCGCCGGTGCGGTTCCGCTCCTCCGAGCGCACGGTGTAGGCACCGTTCGGGTAGTTGTGGGTGTTGATGTCGTAGCTGAACGAGCCCGAGCTCTCCTTGGTCTGGCTCACCACCGTCTGGTTGGCGGAGTTGAGCATGCTGAGGATCGTCCGGTGGCCGCTTCCGGTGATACAGGCCGTACCGCCGGAGGCGCCGCTGGAGGACAGGGTCACCGTGCCTCGGATCGTCGACCCGTTGCCGGGCGAGGTCACCGTGGCAGAGGCCGGGGTCGCGGTGACCACCAGCACGCCGGCCGCCAGGGCGAGTGAGGCGACGGGAGCGAGCAATCGTCGCATGAGCGTGTTCCTTCTACGCGTGGTCACTTGAGCAGCACTCCGTTCGCGTTGGAGGCGAGGTGGTTGGCGTCACCCGCGAAGGAGACCTTGTAACCACCGCTGAGGATGAGCGTCACCAGTTGCGGTGCCGCGTTGCAGATGGCCACACCCGCCGCGTCCGTGTTGAGGGTGCACACGACGGTGTTGCCGATCTTGAACTGCAGCGGAAGTCCGGCCAGCGGCGTGCTGCCCGAGCGGAGGGTCACCCGGAGCGAGCCCAGCGGCAGGCCCAGCGGGAGCAGCTTCACCACGGCCGCGTCGGCAGTCAGGCTGGTGGCTCGCTTGGCGACGCTCACCCCGACCTGTCCCGAGGTGCTTCCTGCGAAGGCGTCCGAGCCCGAGTAGACGGCCTTCACGTTGTGGCTCCCGGCGCCCAGGTCCGCCGTGCTGTAGCTGGCGGTGCCGGTGTTGCCCGGCCCGGCCGCCACGGCGACCGTCGCCAGCGTGGTGGCGCCGTCCATGAACTTCACCGTGCCCGTCGGGGCGCCCAGCCCGCCGGCTGCAGGGTTGACCTTCGCAGTGAAGGTGACCTGGTCGCCGTACGTGGTCGACGTCTTCGAGGCGGTCAGCGCGGTGCTGGTGCCGACCTTGGCCACCTGCTGCGTCAACGACGTCAGCGTCGGCGCGAAGTGGGCGTCGCCGGAGTAGACGGCGGTGACCAGGTGGTCGCCCGGCGAGAGCGAGGAGATCGCCGGGCTCTGTGCCGCGCCGTCCTCGATCTCGATGGCGTCGCCCAGCGGCTGGCCGTCGACCTCGAACTGGATGAACCCGGTCGGGGCGCCGGTGCCGGCCTGCTCCGAGGCGATGGTGGCAGTGAACCGGACGGCCTGGCCGTGGTCGCTGCTGTCGTCGCTCGAGGTCAGGTCGAGGGAGACGGTGGCCGCGGCGACGGTCTGGGCGAGGATGTCGCCGCTGCCGCCGTACCCGGCGTCGGGCACGAAGGCCGCGATGACCGTGTGGTCGCCCGGGTCGGGCGAGGCGATCGTGGTGCTCTCCGCACGTCCGTTGCCGTCCAGCACCACCTGGCCGCCCAACGGCGCGCCGTCGACGCTGAACCGGATCATGCCCGTGGGCACGGTGCCGTCCTCGGCCTCCACCTGCGCGCTGAAGGAGATCAGCTCGCCGAAGGTCGACGGGTTGGCCGACGACGTCACCACCGTGGTGGTCGGGACGATCGCCGCGCCGGCGATCACCGTGTGCTGCACCTGCTGGGAGACGCTGGTCGCATAGCCCGCGTCGCCGACGTACGTCGCCACGATCTGGTGGTCGCCCGCCTCGAGGTCCGCGAGTGCCATGGTGGCCTGCGCACCGCCCGGGGAGGGCTGGACCGACGTCGCGCCGATGAGGTCGCCGTTCGCGGTGAAGCTGACCAGTCCGGTCGGGGTGCCGGAGCCCGGTGCGACCGGCGTGACCGCCGCGGTGATCGTGATGTTCTGGCCCTCCGCGGACGGCGAGGGGCTGACCAGCACGGTCGTGGTGGTGTCGGCCTGGGCGACCTGCTGCTGCACACTGGCCTGGCTGCCGTCGAAGTTCCCGGTGCCGGCATAGACAGCGGTCACCGTGTGACCGCCGGCCAGCAACGAGCCGACCGCGGGGAACACTGCGGTCCCGCCCACCAGGGTGACCGGCGAGCCGACGTTGGCTCCGTCGATCCGCAGCTGCACCGTGCCGATCGGCGTACCGACGCCCGGCGAGAGCACCGCCACGTCGGCGGTGAAGGTCACGGCCTCGCCGGAGACGGTCGAGGGGCTCGACGAGGTCAACGTGACCTCCGTCCCGGCCTTGGTGACCGTGACCGTGCGCGGGTTGGCGGAGCTGGCCCGGTAGACGTCATCGCCGGAGTAGGTGGCGACGACATTGTGGGTACCGGCCGCGAGGTCGTCGAGGGCGAGGCTGGCCTCGCCCGAGCCGTCCAGGCCGACCGTGCCGAGCACCGTGCCACCGGAGGTGAAGGTGACCTGCCCGGTCGGGACGCCACCGGCAGTGCTGGAGACGACCGCGCCGAGGACGACCTGCTGGCCGTAGTGCACCGCCGAGGGCGTCGCCGAGCTGGTCGTGGTGGTGACCAGGAGCGGCGGGCGCACCAGGAAGGTGACCGCACCGGAGTCGCTGCCCGCGTGCTCGGCGCTGCCGAGGTACGTCGCGGTCACGGTGTGGTTGCCGAGTCCGAGCGAGTCGATGGCGGCGCTGGTGGCCTGGCCGCCGGAGAGCGCGACCGGCGCACCGAAGTTCGCCCCGTCGATGGCGAACTGCACCGACCCGGAGGGCTGACCGGCTCCGTTCACGTACGCGGTGAAGGAGACGTTCTCGCCGTGGGTCGCCGGGGACTCGGACGGCGTGACCGTCGTGGTGGTGGTGATCTTGTCGACGGCGAAGGGGCTGCTTGCCGTAGCCGCCACCAGCGTGCTCGTGCCCGCGAAACTGGCGCTGACCGTCGCGTTGCGGACCGGCAGGCCGACGGGGAGCTGAGCGGTGGCGACGCCCGCGGCGTCGGTGGTCGCGGAGACCGTGCCGCCGCCGGAGAGCGCGAACGTGAGCTGCCGGCCCGCGGCGCTCGCCCCGGTGAGGTCGGTCAGCTTCGCCTTCACGGTCGCGTTGGTGCCGTGCTGGGCGCCGGTGTCGCCGGTGTAGGTGAGGCTGGTGCAGTTCTGGTGCGTGACCACGACGCTGGTGGCCGCCCGCGCGGCCCCGGCCGTGACGGTCACGCCCCAGTTGGCCCGCGAACCGTTCTTGCTCAGCTGGTCGCTCTCCGACGGCACGGTGATCGTGGCGCTGTAGGCGCCACCGGCACCGGTGGTGGTGGTCGCCGTGACCCGCTGTCCGGGGTTGATCTGGGACTTGTCGAGCGCGACGTTCACCGGCACCCCGGCGGCGAAGCTGCTGAGCGTCCCGGCAACCGTGACGGTGCCGCCCGCACAGGTCAACGAAGGCGTCGCGGTCGCACTCACGGTCGTGCCGGCGCTCGGCGTGCTCGCCGAGGAGAGGTTCTTGGTCATCGTGAGCTTGGCGCCGTCGAGCGGCAGCACGAGTACGTCGCGTGCGTCGTTCTTGTGGGCCTGGGACCACCAGATGTTGTTGCTGGTCTGCCCGTCGGCCGAGGCCGCCGAGATCTTCTTGGTGGCGACGGTGCCGATGCCGTTCTGGGTGATGTTCTCGTTGACCACCGAGACCGGGGCCTGGAACGGGAGCACGCCCTCGAAGGTGTCCGCACCGGTGCCGCCGAGGGAGCCGGCGTCGTAGCTGAAGCCGCCTTCGTAGGTGATCTCCTGGTTCATCTGCCAGGTGTCGCCTGCGTTGAGCGGGAAGTCGTGCGTCTTCCACGACGGGCTCGGGTCGAGCTTCAGGTTGATCACGGCAGTGATCCCCTGGCTGATGATGCTGACCTTCGCGGTGGCGTTCAGGTTCTGCTTCTGGGTCTCCTGCAGGACCGCCAGGTCGGAGGTCCGCACGAACCGGGTGCCGGTGACTGAGCCGCTGAAGCCCGAGAGCGAGGCGTTGCCCACGCTGGGCACCGCGACGGAGCCGGAACCACCGGTGATGTTGCCGCTGATGTTGAGCTTGTAGGCCTCCTGGCCCGCGAAGGTCTCGACACCGGCGACCGTGTAGACGAGGTTCTCGTTGATCGTGACGTCGGTGCCCTCGGCCTGGTAGCGGAACGAGGTGGCGTAGGTCCACGACCAGCCTGTGTTCCAGGCCGCGACGTCTTCGCCGGTGGCCTGGGCCGCGTTGGCCGGGCTGCCGCCGGCAACGCCGACGAGCACGCCCAGACAGAGCGCGAGCACGCTCGCGAACGTCAGCGGGCGCCGTACTCTCCGGGGCGACCTGGGCGGGGATACGAGGGGATCACGAGTTGCCACACGCATGTCTTCATCTCTCGAACGTGTCGCCCTCCCATGGCCCACCACGAACCAGCGACGCGCGGAGTCAAGCAGGAACGTGTTGCAGGTCTCAACGGTGGTCTGGACCGGGCCCCGGCGCCGTGTAACCTCCCCGCCCAGAATTCGTTCTCCCCATTTCTGGGGCACTCGTCCCGGTCGTTACCTTCGCGCCTCAAAGGCGATCGTCCCTAACAGTTTCGTGGTCGATCCGGCTCGGGACCACGAAACTGTTAGGGACGATCGCTCGTGCGGGGGTGCTACCTGGCCACGATCACCGAGGAGCCGTGGCCGAAGAGGCCCTGGTTGGCGGTGATGCCCACCCGCGCGCCCTCGACCTGGCGTCCTTCGGCCTGGCCGCGCAGCTGCCAGGTGAGCTCGCAGACCTGGGCCAGCGCCTGGGCCGGAACGGCCTCGCCGAAGCAGGCCAGCCCCCCGGACGGGTTGACCGGGATGCGACCGCCGATGGTGGTGTCGCCGGCGCGCAGCAGCGCCTCCGCCTCGCCGCGCTTGGCAAGCTGCAGGTCCTCGATCCAGTCGAGCTCGAGTGCCGTCGACAGGTCGTAGACCTCGGCGACCGAGACGTCCTCGGGCGCGATCCCGGCCTCCTCGTACGCCGCGTGACCGATCGACTCCTTGAAGGTCAGCTCCGGGGCGGCCACCGCAGCCGTCGACTCGGTCGAGAAGAGCGGCATGTCGATGATCGTGTTGGGGAAGGTCGGCGTGACCGTCGAGATGGCCTTGATCTTCACCGGGTCGGCGATGCCGTGCTTGCGCGCATATTCGACCGACGTCACGAGCACTGCGGCACCACCGTCGGAGGTCGCACAGATGTCGAGCAGGTGCAGCGGGTCGGCGACCACAGCGGAGTTCACCACGTCCGCGACGCTGACCTCCTTGCGGTAGCGGGCATAGGGGTTGTTGAGCCCATGACGCGCGTTCTTGACCTTGACCGCGGCGAAGTCCTCGGACGTGGCGCCGTACAGGTCCATCCGGCGTCGCGCATAGAGCGCGAAGTACCCCGGGTTGGTCATGCCCATGAGCTTGAAGCGCAGCCAGTCAGGGTCGTCCCAGCGCTCCCCCGCGTTGGGCGCCAGGAAGCCCTTCGGAGTCGTGTCGGCGCCGACGACCAGAGCCACCTCGGCCTGACCGGCGAGGATCCGGGAGCGCGCGGTGTCGAGCGCCTGCGCGCCGGTCGCACAGGCGGCGTACGACGTGGCGACGCGCGCGCCGTTCCAGCCGAGCGCCTGGGCGAAGGTCGAACCGGCGACGTAGCCGCCGTACCCGTTGCGCACGGTCTCGCCGCCGACGATCAGGTCGACGTCCTGCCACGGCACGCCGGCGTCGGCCAGCGCGGCGCGGGCCGCCTTGACGCCGTACTTGACGAACGAGTGGCCCCACTTGCCCCAGGGGTGCATGCCGACACCCAGGATGGCGACGTCGTTGCTCATCAGTTGCCTCCCTCGGCTGCGGCGGTCGGGCGCCACTTCCACATGGTCTTCACGGTGCCGTCCTCCTCGGTCCAGGCCGGCTCGACCACGAGCTCGACCGGGGCACCGACCTTCACCGAGTCGACACCGAAGCCGCTGGCCAGCTGTCCGAGGACGACGATGCCCTCGGGCAGTTCGACGGCAGCCAGCGCGAAGGGCTGGTAGGGGTCGGAGGTCGGCGTGTACGGCGCCGGCGGCTGGTACTGCGCATCGGTGTAGGACCAGACCACGCCGGTGCGGGAGAGCTCGGCGTCGACGAACGTCTCGCCGTCGCACGCAGGGTTGCGACAGAAGTCGACTCCCTTCGGGAAGGCCAGCGTGCCGCAGGCCTCGCACTTGCTCGCGATCAGCGCGGGCTCGGAGCCGGTGGTGAACCAGCCCTCCACCGCAGGTGTCTCGGTCATTCGCCTCGCCTGTCCTCGTCGACGTCGGAACACACGGATTGTGCCGCATCGACGGGCCGGGCCGGTCTCTTGTTCCGTTCAGCGCCCGCAGCGGGATGTGAGGTGTGCCTCAGCCGCACTCCCCGGCATCTCCACGCCACGACGGCGTACGCCCCACACGTCCCACTGTGTGACGAAAACTGTTGCTTGGTGTGTGTAGCTACGGCCGACAAGCACCAGTTTCCCCGCCCGGGCGGGGAAACTGATCGAGGGCGGGTCAGCCAAACCGACCGTTGACGTAGTCCTCGGTACGGCGGTCGCGGGGGTGTTGGAACATGGCTTCGGTGTCGCCGTGCTCGACGATGACGCCGGGGGTGCCCTGCTCGGCGAGGAAGAAGGCGCAGCGGTCGGAGACGCGGGCAGCCTGTTGCATGTTGTGGGTGACGATGACGATGGTGACCTCTTCGGCGAGCTCGAGCATCGTCTCCTCGATCACCCGGGTGGAGGTGGGGTCGAGGGCTGAGCAGGGCTCGTCCATGAGCAGCACCCGAGGGCGGATCGCGAGCGAGCGGGCGATGCACAGGCGCTGCTGCTGACCACCGGAGAGGCCACCTCCGGGGGCGTCGAGGCGGTCCTTGACCTCGTTCCAGAGCCCCCCGCGGATCAGACAGCTCTCCACGAGCTCCTCCTTCGTGGCGCGGGAGGCCCGGGTGCCGGTGAGCTTGAGACCGGCCAGCACGTTCTCGCGGATGGACATCGCCGGGAACGGGTTGGGCTTCTGGAAGACCATCCCGATCTCACGGCGCGCGTCGATCAGCCGCTTGTCAGGGGCGTAGATGTCGGAGCCGTCCAGGAGCACCTCGCCGGCCAGGGCCGCCGAGGGCACCAGCTCGTGCATCCGGTTGAGGATGCGCAGGAACGTCGACTTGCCACAGCCGGACGGCCCGATCAGGGCGGTGATGCCGCCTGCCGGCATCGTCAACGACACCCGGTCGAGCACCCTGCGGTCGCCGAACCAGGCCGTGATCTCTCGCGCCTCGAGGGTCGCCAGGCCGTCTGTGCGCCGGTGCCGGAGGCCCCGCAGCTGATCGATCTCGCGCGGGACGCCGGCGCCGGGCGGCACCGCCGGGATGGTGGTGGTCTCGTCGTTGGTGACGGCCGGACTGCTCACGTGATGCTCCTGGTGTGGGACGGGATCGGCGGGCCGACCGGAGCCGGCCCGCCGAGGGTGCCCGTCAGGTCACTTCTGCGTGACCGTGACGGTGGCCGAGGCGGCCTTGAGGTTGCCGTTGCCGGCGAAGCTGACGGTCAGCTTGTGCTTGCCCTTCTTCAGGGACTTGAGCGTCACCTTCGCGACACCCGCCTTGAGCGTGCCGGTGCCGAGGACCTTCTTGCCCTCCTTGACCGTCACCTTGCCGGACGCCTTCAGCGCGCTGCCCGGGATGGTGACGGTGACCTTGCCCGACGCCTTCTTGTTCTTCTTGATCTTCTTCGCGAACGCGGACTTCAGGCTGGTGATGCCCTTGCTCACCGCGAGCTCCGCGGTCGCCGTCCCCGTGCCGTACGTCGCGTTGCCCGCATAGGCGACCGCCACGGTCTGGGTGCCCACCGCCACGTCGGCAGGGAGGGTGAGGGTCGCCGTACCGGACGCCAGGCTGCCAGTGACCTTCTTGCCACCGGCGGTCGCGGTGACCTGACCGGTCACCTCGCCGGCCGCCCCGGTGACAGTGACCGTGACCTTCGCCGCCTTGCCGTAGCTGGTGCTGACCGGGGCGACCACGGCAGCGACCTGCGCAGCAGCCTTGACCGTGACGGCGACCGGCGCGGAGACAGAGCCCTGGTAGGCGACTCCGGTCGGCAGGAAGCGTGCAGTGTAGTTGTGCGCTCCCGCAGCGACGCCGGTCAACGTCTTCTTGGCAGTGCCTTGCGCGATGCTCGCCTCACCGACGACGGTCTCGCCCTCGAGGAACTGCACCTTGCCGTCGGGCGCGTTGCCGCCCGCGCTCACGGTGGCGCTCAGCGCCACGGTGCCGCCTGCGGGTGAGGTGGCGGTCAGTGCGGTCTGGGTGGCCTGGGCGACGTTGGTGGCGAAGTTCGACGAGGCACCCTGCGTGGCCTCGCCGCAGACACCGCCGTTGGTCGGGCGCGCCATCTGGTCGAACCCGGCAGCCTCGATCAACGGGCGGGCGGCGTCGGAGCAGATGAAGCCGTCGGAGCCGAAGACGCCCAGGATGTCGGCCTTGGCGACGTCGGCCTGGCGCACCACGTTGTAGAGCGCCCGCTTGGCGCTCAGGCCACCGGCGACCAGGTTCAGGGTGCCGTCCAGCTTCGCCCGGCCGGCCGAGAAGGGGGCGATGGCATGGGGGTTGGCCTTGATCGGGGTGTCGTCGTGCTCCTGCACCTCGACGACGCTGCCGGCCAGGGTCGGCGCGTTGCCGCCGTTGATCCGCTTGAGCTCGCCCTCGAAGAAGGAGCGGGTTCCGGAGCCCGACTGGGGAATCATCGGCACGATGACGCCGGACTTGCCGCCGATCTGGCTCCAGTTGGTGACCTGCCCGGTGTAGATCTTCAGCAGGTCGGCCTCGGAGACCGAGGCCGGGGCGTTGCTGCCCTTGGCGATGGCCATCTCGAGCACGTCGACGGCGAACGGGAACGCCTGGAGCCCCGCCTCCTTCTCGGCGCTGTTCAGCGCGGAGGAGGAGCGAGCGTAGTCGACGTCGGCGTCGTTGGCGGTGCCGTAGAGCCGGCCCTTGCCGGCGCCGGAGCCGTTGGGCCGGGTGATCGGCGTGGCGCCCTGGACCAGGGTGACGTTGCCGCCACCGGTGGCGTCGAAGGAGACCAGGCGGTTCGTGCTCTTGCCGGCGTTGTATCCGGGGACGGCGACACCGTTCACGGTGTGCCCGTCCGCCAGGTAGCCGAGCGCGAACTGGCTGGTGTCGGAGCCGACACCGACCAGGTCGGTGGACTGCGGGACGAAGGTCGGGTCGGCCGAGGCGGCCGGGGCCGCCGCGAACGAAGCCACCACGACGGCGGCGGTCGCCAGACCTGCGGCGTACCTGCGTGCAGACATCAAACACTCCTCATCGGTTGGTGCTGCGTTGTGTTTCCAGGGCCCTGGGCCGGTCGGCCCGAGGGAGTTCGGGGGTCATACGAGGTTGGGCAGCAGGCGCATCGCGGCGTCCGTCGTGGCCCACGAGAGCGCCAGGACGACGGGCGTCGCCATGACCCAGGTGAGGACGCCGGACCAGCGCTGCCGGAGCAGCACGATGAGGGCGGTCGCACCCACCAGCAGGCCGAGGAGCAACGCCAACCGAGGCAGGATCGCCTGGTCGACGGCCATCGCCCGCTCCTCCTCGGGCACGGCGCCCAACCGGCCCGCGGGCGCCGGGAAGCCCTCCTTGGCGGAGGCGTCGACGTAGACGACCTCCCCGCGGCTCAGCGCGGCGAGTCGGCCGGTGCCCTCGGCGGAGACCAGGGTCAGCCGCGCCTCCTGCTCGACCGGCCGGGCCGGTAGCGGATCGCCGGCGCGCCGGATTCCGGTCACGGTGAACACCTGGGTGCCCTGACCCGCGACCACCTCGATCCGGTCGCCGGCCGTCAGCTCGGCGATCCGGCCGAACGGCGCACCGTACGTCGCACCCTTGCCGTAGATCACCGACGTGCCTACCTGGCCCGGCAGGGGTGTGTCCCGACGGTGACCGGGGCCGCTCAGGAGCGCGCCGGAGGACGTGCCCTCGACGACGACCTGCTCGAGGCCCAGGCCGGGGACGGTGAGCAGGCTGACCGGCGTCCGTTCCGGCACCACCGGACCGACCGGTGCGACCGCCGTGGCCAGGTCGCTCCGGAATCGGTCGTGCAGCAACGCCTGCTCCCGGTCCTGCGAGAGCGAGCCGAGGAAGAGCACCTGCGCGGCGAACCAGAGCGCGAGGATCCCGACCACGGTGAGTGCGGTGGAGAACAGCCGCAGCTGCTCCTCGTGGGTCGAAGGGGGCTGCGTCAGCTGCGCGGCCGGCCGGCGCCGGCTGCCGGCGCGCACCGGCGTGGCCGTGGTCATCGCGCCCTCCGCAGTCGGAGGGTGAGGCGTGCGGCGCCCGAGAGCATGCCGCCGAGCACCGCCAGCAACAACACCAGCGGCAGCGCGACCCGACCGAGCCCGGAGCCGGCATCCGGCGTTGCGGTGGTCGCACCGGTAGGCACGACGTTCGCGTCGACCGGCTTCTCGTCCCCCGGTTCCTCCGCGCCGGGGGCATCGTCGGCCGTCGGTGCGGTCTCCGGTGCCGGATCGCCCGTCGGTGTCGCGGTGTCGGTCGGCTCCGGCTTCGGAGGTGACGACTCCCGCTGCGCTGCCACGGCGGTGGCGACGGACTGCGCGGACCGGAACAGCGGAGCGGTCGCGCCGGTGTCCCGGATCGGCAGGTAGCCGGCGGGGAGCTGACCGTTGCCGCGGCCGGGCCGCTGCCCCTCACGCGTCGACACCCGGATGAACTGAGCGACCTTCGCAGCCTCGGCCCGGTCCATCCCCGAGGTCCGGGCCGCGGTGTAGACGACCATCGTGCCCGGGTAGGCGCGGCCTGCCTTGCGGACCGCTGCCTGCTTGATGACGAAGGGCAGCATCGTGCCCGGCTGCCTGCCCAACCGCACGGCTGCTGCGAGGCTCTCCTGGGTCGGCGCCACGAACCGCCCGGGGGCGGTCTGCAGCGACGCGTTGCGCAGTCCGAAGCGCGCGGAGTCACCGAGGCTCACGATGCCGAGCACGAACCGCGTGCCCACGCCCTGCCGATCGATGCGGCCGAGCTTCCACGGGTCGTCCACGGTGGCTCGCTCGCACTTGGTCTGCACGTTGGGCCAGGCGTCGAGGAGCGCCTCGGCGATCTTGCGCAGCGTCGAGACCGGGGCCGCCAGCTGCGTGAAGTACGGCGCGGGGTTGAGCTTGAGGCACTCCCGCTCGCTGGCGGGCACGTAGCTGTCGAGCATCGGCCACTCCCGGGTGGGCAGCGCGATCCCCTTGTACGACGGGTTCACCACCATCCCCCACCGGTCCGGCTTGCCGGCGACGAAGGCCCGCGCCTCGGGATCCGCGGCGATCCAGGAGGTCAACGTCTCGATCACGTCCGAGGACTCCGAGAGCGACAGCACGGTCGCCGCCGCCTCCCGGGAGATCTCGTCGAGTCCCGGGTTGAGCTCACGGAACTCGGGATCGTTGTTGATCGCGAGCGGGTTGCCGGCCATCCCGGGATGGCCACGGCCCAGGTCCGAGCCGAGATAGGACTGGGTGAGCAGCTTCGCCACCAGACGCGGGGTGAGCCGCAGGTCGGCGTACTCACCGGCATTGTCGGGGCGGTCGATCGAGTAGCCGATCGCGAAACCGGTCACCGCGGTGGGCGCGTAGCCGACGGGATCCGACCCCTCCGTCTCGCGCTGCCCGGAGACGAGGGCGGCCGCACCCTGGCCGGTCTCCATGATCTTGAAGCCGGCCTCGTCGGGCATCCGGTTGTGCTGGAACTTGAAGCGGCTCTTGTCCAGGCAGTACGCCGGAGACCACTGCAGCGCCGCCTGCGAGAGCAGCTCCGAGCCGTAGAAGCCGGTCGGCGGACGTGTGTCCTGGATGTCGCAGGTATCCGCAGGCAGACCGAACGTCACCGGGAACGTGAAGCGGTTGCGCCAGTTGGACGCCGACCACCAGAGTTCGGGCGAGACGGCCAGGTCGATGCCCTGCTTGGCGAAGTTGCTCGAGCCCGGCAGCCAGCGCCCGGCCCGGCGACACTCGAGGTCCTCGTCCACGCAGCTGATGCCCATGATCGGGATGACCACGATGGCGCACGCAGTGGTTGCGGAGCAGCCCAGGGACTCGTTCTCGACCTCACTGCGGAGCTCGAAGCTCACCGTGCCGTCACCGTTCGCGTCGGTGAAACCGGCCACCTCGGCGGGTGGGTACGCCGCCCCGACCGCTGCCTCGGGAGGCATTGTCGCCGCGGTGCAGGCGAGGTACTCCTTGCCGTCGGCGGTCCGGAAGGGCGTGACCCTCGAGGAGAACGTGGCGGGGTCCTCGCACTCGCTGCTCGGGAACGGCTCCCGGCCGGACTTGGCCGCGCGCTCGGTCTCGGAGGCGTAGAGGTCGTGGCGCCAGACCGCCGTACGGTCGGGCACGACAAGACTGCGCTGCTGCCGGGTGGACGTCCAGCACGTCTCAGGGCTGAGCTGCCGGGCAGCCGGGGCCGACGGGTCGTCCACGCCGCGACACTGGAGCACGACGACGGGGTACTCCTGCGTCATCCCGTTCTCCCCGTAGGGATCCGCAGCGCGGGCTCCGCTCGGACGCGCACCCGACCAGCTGACCCGCACCCGCTCGCGGCCGCGCAGCTGCCTGGTCTGGCTGACCGAGACGGAGACGTCGCGCTCATCGATCACCTCGGCCGCGTCGCCCTCGCCGAAGACCCGCTGGAGCTGCTTGGTCTGGGTGACCGCACCGGAGTCGGCACGCGGTGCCGACGTGGCCCCGGAGCTGGGTCCGGTGACAAGCAGGCCGACCATGCTGAGGCAGCCGACGAGGACGACCGCAAGACCACGGAGGAGCGCGCTCATCAGAGGCCGACCTTGCCGGGCCGACGGCGCCGAAGCCACGCCGCACCGAGCCCGGGCAGCAGAATCAGGGCGAAGAGCTCGGCAACAGCGAGCCATCCGAAGGCCGTGCGCTCGGCCCGCCGATCAGCGCTCACCTCCGTCGGATTGGCGAACACCTCCGCGGCGGCAGCCGTGCCGTCGTCGACGACCGGCTGCCCGGTCTCCGGGTCGACCGCGGGGGGAGCGTCCGGGTCGCTGCCCGGCGCATCCGGTCCGCCGGGGCCGGAGCTGTCGGTCGTGTCCGGCGTACCGTCACCGTCACTGTCATCGGTCGAAGGCTTGCCGGTGCCGGTCTCGGTGCCGCAGGGCCCGGCCCCGGCCTTGTCGCAGGCAGCCGGCATCGGGGCGGTCTTGGCGAGCTTGTTCTCGTTCAGATTGCCGGCGACGAAGGTGGGGTTGTTGCAGCGGGTCACGTCACGATTCGAGGCGTCCACCCCGCTGTCGGCCTTGGCCAGCCGGCCCAGCTGGTCGAAGCCCGCCTTCACGAGGTTGAGCGGCAGCGGCGAATAGCCGTAGGGGCCTGCCTTCGACTGACCCTCGCACAACGAGTAGTACATGAAGTCCATCAGCGTCTGTCGCTTCGCCGTCGTCATCCGGCGGTCGTCGGCGCCGATCGGCAGGATCATGTAGGAGTACGAGGACAACGGATAGGCCCGCGGATCCGTGGCCCGATAGACGCCGTCGAGGATCTGGGTCAGGTACATCTGGCTGTTCTTGTCCTGGTTGATCCGCGCCTTCGTCAGCGCCACCGCGACGTTGTACTGGGTCGGCTCGACGTAGTAGCCACCCTTGTTGAGCACCTTCACGACCGGAAAGTGCTTGTTGACCGGGTAGCTGTATTCGACGTACGCGATCGTGCCGTTGCCCGCGAACCCGGCAACGGTGTTCATCACCTGGTCGGAGCCCGACTGAGCAAGCGCCCGTCCCTTGCGCGGGTAGTAGGAGGTGAAGCCGGAGCGCCCGAAGAAGGGGCGCCACAGCGACGGGTACTCCTTGTCGAGCCAGGTGGTGAACTGCGCCGTCGTGCCGGAGCCGTCGGAGCGCACCACCGGAGTGATGTCGAGACTGGGCAGCGCGCGGCCGTTGTTGTCCTTGGTGATCGCCGGATCGTTCCAGTTGGTGATCTTGTTGGTGAAGATCTTCGCCAACGTCTCGCCCGAGAGCCGCAGGTTCTTGATCATCTTCCCGCCGACCTTGATCTGGTAGGTGAACGCGGTGCCGCCGGCGACGATCGGCAGGTAGGCGTACTCGCGGCCGTTGGCGTTGTCGGGGTTGCCGAACTCGTCGACGCCCGGATACGGGATCTCGCTGATGCCGAAGTCGGTGACACCCTGCGCGAAGTTCTTCCGGCCCATCGAGGAGCCGCCGCCGCTGTAGGTCACCTTCATGCCGCTGGCGTCGACGTCCGCGATCCACTGCTGCACGATCACCTCGGACCAGGTGGAGCCGGAGCCCTCGATCTGGGCGTAGCTCGGGCGGGCCGCCGGCCCGGAGGCCCCGAGCGCGGCGGCCGGGACGAGGATCGCGAGGCCGAAGGTCAGGGCGGCGGCGAGGCGCACGCGGGCACCTCTGGCCGTGAGAGTGGTGGCGAACGGGCGGATCAACGCTTCCTCCAAGGGGTGGGTACGCCGCCGCGCAGCACAGGTACGGCGGCACGCAGACGGTGCCGGAGCTTCGGTTTCGCCGAGCGCGGCCGGGCGGCCAGGCGCGCCACCACGAAGAGCACGAGCACGAGGCCGAGCAGCACGGTGGCGGCGGCGAACGCGCGGGACTCGGCCATCGGCTCACCACTGCGCACGGTGCTGAAGATGTAGAGCGGCAGTGAGTTCATGACGCCGGACGTCGGGTCGGTCACCATGAAGGTGGCTGCGCCCGAGGTGAGCAGCACCGGCGAGGTCTCACCGATGCCGCGCGCAATGCCGAGGATCAGCGCGGTCGCCAGGCCCGGACGCGCGGTCGGCAACACCACGTGCCACACGGTGCGCCAACGGCTGGCGCCCAGCGCGAGGCTGGCCTCGCGCAGGTTGCCCGGCACCACGCGCAGGACCACGTCGGAGGCGCGGGCGATGATCGGCAGCATCATCACGGCGATCGCCAGTGCCGCGGCGATGCCGGACTTGGGTACCCCGAGGGCGACGATCAGCACGGTGTAGATGAACAGGCCGGCAACGATCGAGGGCAGCGCCGTCATCGCCTCGACGATGGTGCGCACCACCCGGGCGAACCGGCCACCGACCTCGGTCATGTAGACGGCCGTGCCGATCCCCAGCGGCACCGTGACCGCGATGGCGATGCCGATCTGGATCAGGGATCCGACGATCGCGTGCGCGACACCGCCTCTGGTGAACGGGTCGCGGGGGCCGATCCCGGACATGTCCTGGGTGAAGAAGTTCCCGTGCAGCAACGGCTCCCAGCCGCGCCGCACCGTGTAGACGACGACGCTGACCAGAGCGAGACCCACCAGGCCCGCGGCACCGGTGATCACGGTCCGCGCGAGTCGGTCCACGAGATCGACGCGTCGAGCGGTCAACACGGAGGTGACACCGATCATCACCAACCCGCAGAGGAACCAGACGATCAGGAACCACGGCAGACCCGCCAGCGGCAGCAGGCGCTGGGTCACCAACCAGGCCAGCGCGAGAGCAGCGACCCAGACGCCCCACTGGAGCAGACGCTCGTCAGGGTTCGCGGCACCGAGTCCGCGGCGGGCGACCGGTCGCGGAGCGCTCTCGTCACGGACGGGGAGGACCGTCTCGCCGGCGTACGGACGCTGGAGCTCGGGAGCTGCCTGTGCCATCACGCCTCCGCCCCGGCACCTGAACGGCTGCGGTTGACGATGATCGAGGCGAGGGTGTTGATGACCAGTGTGATCACGAAGAGGACGAAGCCGGCGGCGAGCAGTGCGGAGAGCTGGGCCGGGCTGGCGTCGCCGAATCGACCGGCGATCAGCGCACTGATCGAGTTGCTGCCGACCTCGAGCACGCGCAGCTTCACGTCGAAGGCCGGCGAGATGATCAGCAGCACAGCGATGGTCTCGCCGAGCGCCCGGCCGAGGCCGAGCATGGTGCCGCCGATGATGCCGCCGCGACCGAAGGGCAACACCACGGCGCGAACGACGCCCCAGCGGGTGGCGCCGAGGGCGAGTGCAGCCTCCTTCTCGCCGGGCGGGGTCTGGGAGAAGACCTCACGCATGACGGCGCAGGCCATCGGCATCACCATCATCGCGACGGCGATGCCCGCGCAGAAGGCGCTCGACACGTAGCGGCTGCGGTCCCACATGGCCGCGTTCGGATCGGCGTCCACGTCGAAGAAGGGCAGCCAGCCGAGGTGCTGGTGCATCCAGAGCGCCAGCTCGGCTGCATGCGGCATCACCAGCAGCGCGCCCCACAGGCCGTAGACGATGCTCGGCACCGCGGCCATCAGGTCGACCAGCGAGATCAGTGTGGGTCGGACCCTGAACGGCGCGTACTCGCTGATGTAGAGGGCAGTGGCCAGGGCGAGAGGGAACGCGATGGCCAGGGCGACGAGCGCGATCGAGACGGTGCCGGCCAGCACCGCTCCGATGCCGAGCACGTTCGCCTCGGGCTGCCAGGCGGTCTCGGTGAAGAACGACCAGCCGTAGCGCTTGAGTGTGGGCACCGCCTGCCAGGCCAGGAAGACGCCGATGCCGCCGGTGATGGCGAGCACTGCGGCACCGACCGCGGTAGCGCTCAGCTCGAAGAGGCGATCAGTGCCCGTCGCGCGGCGGGCGAGCCGTCGCGGCGCGATCTCGGCCGCGGCTGGCTCAGGAAGGGTGGTGGTCAAGCGTTCGGACTCACTGCTCGTCGTTCGCCGACCGACGATCCGTCGGCACGGCCGGTGGTGCCGGCGCCCGAACGACGGCGGACATACCGTGGACGGGCCAGGAGAACGACGCGGCTTTCCTGAGTGAACGCCCGACGAACGGCGCTCATGGGTTCCGGGAACGAACCTCCCCGCCCGCCACCCTCAGCGTCGAAACGCCAGCTTCAGCGGGTCGAGACGCCAACTTCAGCACGTCGAGACGCCAACTTCAGCGGGTCGAGACGCCAACTTCAGCACGTCGAGACGCCAGCTTCAGCGGGTCGGGGCGCCAGCTTCAGCGGGTTGAGACGCCAGCTTCGTCGGCCGCGGCCGGCGAGCTCAACCCACCCGGTCGGCGTACGTCGTGGCAGCGCGGAAGACCGCGTCGGCGTACTCGAGAGAGCGGTTGTAGGAGAGCACCGCCGCCCGCCAGCCGTCGCCCGTGGTCAGGTCGCGGCCGGAGGCGCAGAGATAGCGGGCGGCGGTCCAGGCCGCATCGTCGAGGTCGTGCGGGTCCGCCACGCCGTCGCCGTCGGCGTCGGTGCCCCAACGCTCCCAGGTCTCGCTGATGAACTGCATGGGCCCTACCGCGCGATCCCACCGGGCGTTGTCGTGCCATTGGCGGGACGCCGGAGTGGCCGGGATCGCGGCGAAGGCACCGCTGCCGTCGAGGACCGGGCCGAGGATGCGCCGGTTCGGGCGCCCGTCGGTGCCGAGACTGCGGCCGCCGATGGTGCCGTGGTGCGACTCGTTCCAGCCCACCCCGGCCAACGTGTTCCAGCCGATCCGGCAGCCGGGGAGGTCCCGGCCCGCCAGGATCGCGGCGCGGCCGTAGGCACGCATCGCGGGCTCGGGGATGCCGGTCCTCTTGCTGGTCGCGGTCACCCACGCAGCGTCGGGTTGCACCACCTCGCTCCCCCGCCCGTACGCCGGAGCAACAGGAGCGACGGTCGGCGGCACCTCCCGCGCAACCACAGCAGACGGTGGAGAGGGCGCGCCGCCGCGCAACGTCCAGACGGCCATGGCACCGACGATGATGAGCGCTCCCACGACCAACAGCCCGGCCAGTGCGCTCGCCGCGATCGCGCTCCCCCGGTTCACGCGGGCAAGGATAGAAGATCGCTCCCAGTTCACCGCAGACGAGGAGAAGCTGGCGTCTCAACGTGACGAAGCTGGCGTCTCAACCCGCTGAAGCTGGCGTCTCAACGTGACGAAGCTGGCGCTTCAACGGGCGAGGAGGACGGGCTCGACCTGGCGGCGGAGACGGGCGATGCCCTGCCGGTGGTGCCAGGTGGCGGCACGCAACCCTGCGGCACGGGCCGCGCGCGTGTTGGTGACGGAGTCGTCGACCAGCACCATCGCCCCTGGGGCGGCACCGAGCGTGGTGCCGACGCGGTCGAAGAACTCGGGAGTGGGCTTCGCTGCCCCGAGCTCGCAGGAGAAGAAGCAGGTGTCGAAGTGGGTGGCGTAGTCGAGTTGCTCGCGCATCAGCCGCGCCCGCTCCGGATGCTGATTGCTGGCCAGGTGCACGCCCACCCCCGAAGCCCGCAGCTCGGCTACCCAGTCGAGCACTGCCTGATGCGGTCGGATCGCGGCCCACACGTCGGCGTACACCTGCTCCGGGTCGACCCGGATCCCGCGCTTGCGCAGCGCCTTGGCGAGCACCGGCAGGAAGGGGCCGCCGCCTCGGACGGTCGGCGCCTCCTCGATCACGAGGTCGCCGAAGAGCCCTGCTGGGTCGTCCGTGTAGGCGGCGAGGGCGCCGTCCCACCCGCCCGGACGGTGCTGCAGGACTCCGTCGGCGTCGAGGAGGAGGTGGAGTCGGGTCACTCCGTGCCGTGCTGACGCACGAAGTCGACGATCTGCTCGGCGAGCTCGGGCCGGCACACGATCAGGTCGGGCAGCGAGGTGTCGGCCCCGTTGTAGACCAGCGGAGACCCGTCGACCCGCGAGCAGAACAGGCCGGCGGCGCGGGCCACGGCGACCGGAGCTGCGTTGTCCCACTGGTACTGCCCGCCTGCGTGCACGTAGGCGTCGGCGATGTCGCGGACCACCGACATCACCTTGACTCCTGCGGAGCCCATCGGCACCAGCTCGGCGTCGAGCGCCTCCGCCAACGCCTGCACGAACGCCGGCGGGCGGCTGCGGGAGACGGCGATGCGGGGCCGCTGCGACGTGCGCGGCGGCACCACCGACGGCGTGCCGGTGTTGAACGTCTCGCCGAGCGCAGGCTGGGCAACGGCGCCCACGGTCAGCTCGCCGTCCTGCCACAGGGCGACGTGCACGGCCCAGTCGTCACGCGGCGGCTCGGAGAACTCCCGGGTGCCGTCGAGGGGGTCGATGATCCACACCCGGGGTGCCTTCAGCCGGGCTGCGTCGTCGGTGGCCTCCTCCGAGAGGACGGCGTCGTCGGGCCGGTGCTCGGCAAGCAGCCGGGCAAGCACCTCCTGGGCGGCGCGGTCGCCGGCGTCCTTCAGCTCCTTGCCCTCGAGTCCCTGGGTGCGGATCTCGAGGAGGCGGGCGCCGGCCTGCTCGGCGAGCCAGACGGCAAGAACGTGGTCATCGGTGGCCGCAGCGGCGGGGAACTCAGTCACGGCCCCGACCCTACCCGCGGACCTCCTCAGCGGTTGAACCGCTGCTGGGTGCGCTCCAGCCCCTCGGTGATCAGGCACTCGACGGCGTCGGCGGCGTCGTCGATCTGGAAGGGCAGCTCCTTGCGCTCCGCGCTGGAGTAGTTGGAGAGCACGAAGTCGGCGACCTCCTGACGGCCGGGCGGTCGACCGATGCCGGCACGCACCCGGTAGAAGTCGCCGGTGCCGAAGGAGGAGCGCAGCGACTTCAGCCCGTTGTGCCCGTTGTCGCCACCACCGAGCTTGGTGCGCAACGTGCCGAAGTCGATGTCGAGCTCGTCGTGGATCACCACGATCCGCTCCGGTGGCACCTTGTAGAAGGAGGCGACCGCCTTGACCGGCCCGCCGACCTCGTTCATGTAGCTGCGTGGACGCACCAGCACCACCCGTGGCCCCGGTACGCCGATGCGTCCCTCGACGACGTCGGCACGACCGGACTTGTGGGCCCGGAAGCCCCCACCGAGACGCTTGGCGAGCTCATCGTTGACGAGATAGCCGATGTTGTGCCGGTGACCGGAATAGGAAGGACCGGGGTTCCCGAGTCCGACCACCAACCACACCTCCTGTGCGTCGGTCATCGTCTCCTCGTTCCTCCCGGTCCTCCAGCGACGGAAGAGCGTCACTCGGCGGCGTCGGCCTCGCCCTCAGCGGCGTCGCCCTCGGAGGCAGTCTCGTCGCCCAGGTCCTGAGCAGCAGCCTCGGTCACGTTGACGAGCAGGACATCGGTCTCCGAGAGCAGCACGACGCCGGACGGCAGCGTGAGGTCGCCGACGTGGATCATCAGGCCCGGCTCGGCGCCCTCGATCGAGACCTCGATCGACTCGGGGATGTGCGTGGCCTCGGCCTCGACCTGCACCGTGGTGGCGTCGGTGACCACGAGGGTGTTGCGCACGGCCTCGCCGACCAGCACGACGGGGATGTCGACGACGACCTTCTCGCCGCGCTTGACCGCGATGAAGTCGATGTGCTCGATGACGCGGCGCAGCGGGTCGACCTGAATCGCCTTGGTGAGCGCGAGCTGGTCCTTGCCGTCGATCTCGAGCTCGAGGAGCGCGTTGGCGCCACCGTTGCGGAGCGCCATCGTGGTGGCGTGCGACGGCAGGGCGACGTGGGCCGGCGTGTCGCCGTGCTCGTAGACGACCGCGGGGATCTTGCCCTCACGACGCAGGCGGCGGGCGGCGCCCTTGCCGAACTCGGTGCGGGTCTCGGCGGCGATCTTCTCGGCGGACATGCGTGTGCTCCTCATCGGTACTGCTTCTCGGATTGGCGGGCCGGCGGACGAGGAGAGACACGAAGCGCCGCGCTCCCATGATCGGCGCGCGGCGCAGTGAAGGCCGGCCCTGTCGATCACGGAGTCTGCTGCTGGTGCAACTGCTCCCTCGCCGAGGCAACCTGACGATCTTAGGCCCTGCTCCGAGGGCTGGCCAAATCGGGCGCTTCCCTCGATGGGCGACCGCTCCCTAGGCTCGCGGGGAGCGAGCTCGCAACGAGACACGGGAGGCGCCATGGTTGCCGAAGCCCACCCCGACACCGGGGACGACGACCGACGCTGGCAGGCGATCCATGCCGAACGGCGTCGCTTCCGGGAGCTGGTCGCCGACCTCACCCCTGAGCAGTGGCAACAACCCTCGGTCTGTGCCGGGTGGCGGGTCCAGGAGGTCGTCGCCCATGTCGCGGCAGCACCCACGCTGCGAATGCGGGAGGTACCCGGAATGCTGTGGCGCGGTCGCGGTGACTTCGACCGGATGATCCTGCTCGACGGGATCGCCCGGGGTCGGGCGAGGCCCGAGCAGATCGTCGCGCTCCTGGCTGCGCATGCGAGCTCCCGGCACAAGCTGCCCGGGAGCTACCCCCTGATCGACACGGTCGTGCACACCTTCGACGTCACGAGGGCGCTCGGCGTGCCCTGGCAGACGCCCCCGGAGGTCGCAGCCGCGGCGGCCGACCAAGCGCGTCCCCTGGCCCGCTTGATGGGGGCGGGGAAGCTGCTGCGCGCCGTACGCCTGCGGGCGAACGACAGCGACTGGAGCTGCGGGCGCGGTGCGGCGGAGGTGACCGGACCGACCCAGGAGCTGCTGCTGGTGCTGTGCGGACGTGCCCGGATAGCAGAGAGCCTCTCCGGGGCAGGCGTGGACCTGCTCCGGAGAGACTGAGGGCTGGATCGCTCCGAGGTGCCAGTCGGATCAGCGCTTCAGCTTGGCGCTGAACGCGTGTCGCAGACCGTCGTGCGACGGACGGCCGTAGCAGGCGAACGGCGAGGCCACCGAATACCAGCACTGCGTGGCTACGCTGCCGTTGCTGACCGTGACCTCCAGGTACTTCACCTTCTTGGCAGAGAAGCCGAACGCCTTCTTCGCGCCGCCCGACTTGTCGAGTGCCACGTAGCTGGTGGTCACCTTGCCGTTCTTGAGGAAGGTCCGCACCGTGACGCCGGGGTTGGCCGGCCGACTCGGCAGGTTGAAGGAGAACTTCAGCTTCGTCTTCTTCGCCTTGAAGGACTTGTGCGGCGTCAACCGGCTCGTGTAGCTGGTCAGGTGGTCGAGCTTGTCGAGAGCCGTCTTGGTGGCGATCGACTTGGTGCGCTTGCCGAACGTGAAGGCGGCAGGCTTGGCTGTCGGGTAGGCACTGCCCTCGGCGTAGTACTTCTTCGGCAGCCGGTTGGCGGCCGCGAACTCGTTGTAGACGCGGGCCAGACCGCCGGGGTAGATCTTCGGGTTCGCCTGGACGACGTTGGAGACCGCCAGCGTCGAGTAGTCGTCCGGCTTGGCCGGCGTGGAGGCGTCGACCCGCTCGAGCATCTTGCGCATCATCACCAGGGGCTGGCCACCGCCCTTGGCCTTCCAGCGCTCGGAGAGGTAGCGGAAGAAGATCCACGGGCCGTAGACGTTGGCGTCGTTGCTCCCGAGGTCGAGCGGCACCCACGGCGCGGTCAGCTGGCTGTCGGCCAGGTACTGCCGGTTGTCGTTGATCGCGGTGTAGACCTCGTCCTCGGCCCAGGCCGCGCCACCCTCCATGAACCAGGCGTCCTCGAGCCAGTCGTACGCCCCCTGCACGGCGTGGAAGTACTCGTGCGCGACGGTGACCTTGAGCGATTCGGTCGCCGGAAGGGCGTAGTTGACGAAGTCGTTGTCGAGCACGCAGTAGACCGGGTAGGTGTACTGACCTTCGACGAGATCGCCGTCGTTGGCGCAGTACCCGTACATGCCGTCGGGGCGCAGGTCCATCAGGTAGACGTCGAGCTTCGCGTTTCCTCCCTGACCCGAGTCGGGAAGGGGCGACCGGTAGCCGGCGCTGGCGTACTTGCCGTCCACCTCTGCCAGGACCGTCTTGACGGTGGCCAGGTAGGAGGGCGTGACCTGGTCCTGGGTGCCGTCGCCGGTGTAGTGCACGCACATGGTCGCAAGCGTGCAGTCGGTCGCGATGGTGCCGTTGATGACGCGCTCGTCCGGCGCAAGCTCCCCGGCGACCGGGCGGGCCAGGTAGCGCTCGGCGACCCGACGCTGCGCAGGCGCCAGCGCGCCCTTGGTACGCCAGAGCTCACGCAACGCCAGGGTGACGTCCGGACGGACACCGTCGGCGACCTTGCGGGCCCGCGCGGAGCTCGGCGCGAAGAGCCTCTCGACCGCGTCGAGGGCTTGCGTCGCCTCAGCGCGCTCCGGAGCGCTGGTGGCGGATCGGTCGGGGGACGCCTCGGCGGGGACGACCGCGAGCGTCAGCGCGGTGACCAGACCCAGGCCTGCAGTGGTGATGGCTCGAAGACTCACCAGCGCAGCCTAGTCGAGTCGGACGGCTCCGCAGCCACCCCGAGAAGGAGTCACCATCCTGAGCGTTGCGCGCCGCCCCGCACGTACTCAGGCGTGTCCGTCGAACATCGACGTGACGGAGCCGTCCTCGAAGACCGCACGGATCGCCCGTGCCAGCAACGGCGCGATCGACAGGGTGGTGAGCTTGTCGAACTGCTTCTCCTCCGGCACCGGAAGCGTGTCGGTGATGACCACCTCCAGCGCCGGACTGTTCTTGAGCCGGTCGACGGCGGGGTCCGAGAGGATGGCGTGGGTCGCGGCCAGCACAACACCCGCGGCACCGTCGGCCATGAGCGCCTCGGCGGCCTTCACGATGGTGCCGCCGGTGTCGATCATGTCGTCGGCCAGCACGCAGATCCGGCCCGTGATGTCGCCGACGACACGGTTGGCGACGACCTCGTTGGCTACGTCGGTACGACGGGTCTTGTGGATGAACGCCAGCGGCGCACCCCCCAGCCGGGCAGACCAGCGCTCGGCGACCTTGATTCGGCCCGCGTCCGGCGAGACCACGGCGAGCGGCTGGTCGCCGTACTTGGCCTTGATGTAGTCGGTGAGCACCGGGAGCGCCATCAGGTGGTCCACCGGACCGTCGAAGAAGCCCTGGAGCTGATCGGCGTGCAGGTCGACGGTGATGATCCGATTGGCGCCCGCGGTCTTGAAGAGGTCCGCCATAAGGCGGGCCGAGATCGGCTCGCGCCCACGGTGCTTCTTGTCCTGGCGGCTGTATCCCCAGAACGGCATCACCACGGTGATCCGCTTGGCCGAGGCGCGCTTGAGCGCGTCGACCATGATCAGGTGCTCCATGATCCACTCGTTGATCGGCGCGGTGTGGCTCTGGATCACGAAGGCGTCGCAGCCGCGCACCGACTCCTCGTAGCGCACGTAGATCTCGCCGTTGGCGAATTCATAGGCCGACGTCGGCACCAGGCGGGTGTCGAGCTGCCGGGCGACCTCCTCGGCAAGGGCTGGATGGGCCCGGCCGCTGAAGACCATGAGGTTCTTCTCGGTGGCTCGCTTCACTCCGGTCACGCTGGTGCTCCCTGTTGGTTGCTCGGTCATTGCCGCCGCGTCCGATTCTGCCCCCGGGATCCGTGGTTGGAAATCACGGGTCCCCCGGATGAGACTCCGCTCACGCGCCCGTGCCCTCCTGCAGCGCCGCGCGACGCTTCTTCCAGTCCGGCAGGTTGCGCTGGGGCGAGGCGGAGACCGCCAACGCACCGTCCGGCACGTCACGTCGTACCGTCGTGCCACCTCCCGTCATCGCGTCGTCGCCGATGGCCACCGGAGCGATGAAGGTGTTGTTGGAGCCCGTCTTGGCCCGGTCTCCCACCGTCGTGCGGTGCTTCCGCTCGCCGTCGTAGTTGGCGAAGATCGTGCCGGCGCCGATGTTGGCATCGGTGCCGATCTCGGCGTCGCCGACGTAGGAGAGATGCGGCACTTTGGAGCGATCGCCGATCTGGGCGTTCTTGGTCTCGACGAAGGCGCCGATCTTGCCCTGCGTGCCCACGGTGGTGCCGGGTCGCAGGTAGGAGAAGGGCCCGACCGTCGCCTCGTCGCCGACCACGGCGAGCTCACCGTGGGTGCGCACCACCCGGGCACCCGCGCCGATCTCGCAGTCTTTGAGCGTCGAGTCCGGGCCGACCACCGCGTCCTCCCGGACCAGCGTGGCGCCGAGCAGCTGGCAGCCGGGCAGGATGGTGACGTCGGGCTCGAGCACCACGTCGGCCTCGATCCAGGTGGTCGCCGGATCCATGACGGTGACGCCGGCCCGCATCCACTCCTCCACGATGCGCCGGTTGAGCTCACGGCCGAGCGCCGCAAGCTGCACCCGGTCGTTCGCGCCCTCCGTCTGGCGTACGTCGTCGAGGACGTGGGCACCGACGGTGAGGCCGGCGTCGCGGGCGATGCGCACGGTGTCGGTCAGGTAGTACTCGCCGCCGGCGTTGTCGTTGGTCAGGCCCCCGAGCGCGTCGCGCAGGAAGGCCGCGTCGAAGGCCAGGATCCCGGAGTTGATCTCGTCGATCTCACGCTGCGCCGGCGTGGCGTCCTTCTCCTCAACGATGCCCTCGACGTCGCCCTCGGCGTTGCGGATGATGCGGCCGTACCCGAAGGGGTTGGGCACCCGACCGGTGAGGATGCTCACCGCGCGCTCGGCCGCGTCGTGCTCCTCCGCGAAGGCCCGCAGGCTCTCCCCCTGCAGCAACGGAGTGTCGCCGGTGACCACCACGACGGTGCCGGTCACCTGCGCGCCGACCGCGGCCAGCGCCACCCGGACCGCGTCGCCCGTGCCGTCGAGGGACTCCTGGACGGCAAGCACGGCGTCGGGCACGTGCTCGAGGATGTGCGGCCCGACCTGCTCGCGCTGGGTGCCGACCACGGCGACGACCCGGTGCGGTTCCATCGCCTGGACGGCGGTGAGGACGTGACCGACCATGCTGCGCCCTCCGATGCGGTGCAGCACCTTCATGGTCTTGCTCTTCATCCGGGTGCCGCCCCCGGCAGCGAGGACGACGACGGTCAGCTCCTTGGTCATCACGCTCCGACCCTAACTCTCGCCCCGCGGCCAGGGGCCGGACGGCGTACCCCCCGAAGCCGCGGCGGTACGCCGAGGCCGGGCAAGGTGGGCACAGCACGGTTGCCCAGCCGTTCGGGTCATCCGTCGCCCGCAGCGGCCACCTTGAGGAAGTCGCTCAGCGGGGAGCGGAGGCGGGTGTGGGGACGCCACGCGGCGCGCAGCGGACGGCGGAGGTCGAGCTCCGTCCGGACCGGCACCAGATGCCCGGCGGCCCGATCGTCGTGCGCGGCGATGGCCGAGACCACCGCAGGGCCGATGCCGGTCCGCGCGGCGCTGAGGATCGCATGGGTCGAGCTTGCCTGCAGCGCGACGGGTGCCTCGCCTCCCAACGCCCGTTCGAAGGTGCTGCGGGTGCCGCTCCCCGGCTCGCGCTGGACCAGCGGCGTACGGCGCAGCTCGACTCGGGTGACAGGAGTGCTGCGATCCGCCCACGGGTGCCCGGGGGCCACCAGCACCTGCACCTCGTCCCAGCGCACCGTCCGCATCCGCAGGTCACGTGCCTCGACGGGGCTCTCCACGAACCCCATCTCGACCCGCCCCTCACGCACCATCTGGATCACGTCGTCGCTGTTCGCCACGACCAGCCCGGTGACCACGTCGGGCAGCTCGACCCGCAGCTGCCCCACCCAGATAGGCACCAGATGCTCGGCGATCGTCATGCTCGCCGCGATGCTCAGTGACCGTTGGCTCTCGTGGCGCAACGTGGCCAGGGTGCTCTCGAAGCGGTCGGCCTCCCGAAGCACCCGTCGCGCCGCGTCGCAGACGACCGCACCGTCCTCGGTGAGCGCCGAACCGCGCGGCGAGCGGGTCACCAGATTGAGTCCGCACTGCCCTTCCAGGGCCCGGAGCCGGGCGCTGGCTGCCGGTTGCGTCATGCCGAGCTCTCGTGCTGCACGGCCGAGGCTGCCGTGCTGCCGGACCGCGACCAGCAGCTGCAGTGAGACCAGATCCCAGCTCATAAACAACCATGATGACCTAAGACGGATCCGGGGCCTACTCCGGGCCGCTCCGGGCGGTCAGGCTCGACTCATGCCCCTCCCGACCCGCAGCCACCAGGTGTCGCGCGCCCACGGCGCGCTGCTCGCAGCCGGCGGCCTTGCGCTCGCCCTCGGCCTCGCCGTACCGCTGGTCAGCCCCTTGCTGATCGCGATGGCGCTCGGGGCAGCCGCGGTCAACATCTCCGCCGCACGTCGCCTGATCCCTGCTGACCCGGAGGCCGCCACCAAGCTGCTGTTGCGCTGGGGAGTCGTCCTGTTGGGCTTCCGGCTCGAGGCGAGCGATCTCGCAGAGGTGGGGCTGCGCGGCGTCACGGTGATCCTGCTGGTCGTCGCCGTGACCTACTTCGCCAGTTGCGCGATCGGCGACCGGATGGGGATGGACCGCGGACTGGTCACCATGATCGCCGCTGGATGCGCGGTCTGCGGCGCCGCGGCGATCGCCGCCGTCGAGAGCGGGATCCGACGCCGTACGGAGGACGTCGCGCTTGCCGTCGCCCTGATCACTCTCTTCGGCACCGGCACCCTGCTCGCCGTCCCCGTACTCGCCCAGACACTGGGGCTCGGCGACCTGCAGACCGCGGTCTGGATCGGCGCATCGATCCATGAGGTTGCTCAGGTGGTTGCGGCATCCGCGATCGCCGGCGGCGTTGCGGCTGCGGTCGCCATGAGCGTGAAGCTCGGTCGCGTGGCGTTGCTCGCACCCATCTATGCCCTCGCCGGAGCACGCTTCCGGACGAGAGGCGTCGAGACCGCGGTCGCAGCCCGCCAGCAGCTCGTCCCCTGGTTCGTCGTCGGGTTCCTTCTCGCCGCTGCGATCCGCACTGCGGGTCTGCTCCCCCAGGCATCGGTGGCGCCGCTGAACGCGGTGGCGACCGTGCTGCTGGCCGCGGCGATGTTCGGACTGGGACTGGGGCTCGATCTCCGCAAGCTGCTGCCCCTCAACCTGCGGGCGCTCGCGCTGGCGTCGGTCGCCACGTTCATCGCGGTGAGCGTCTCGCTCGTCGCCACCACCGTGCTCATCACGGGCTGACGACGGTCGCCGGGTGTCAGGCGACCGTGGCCAGCGGCATCCCGAGCCGCTCTTCCAGGTCGGCGACGCTGATCCCCCAGGTGGCGCGGACGACCACGCTCTCGCCGCCCACCTCGAAGATCCCGTGGTCGGTGTAGACACGACTCACGCAGCCGACCCCGGTCAACGGATACGAGCACGAGCGCACCAGCTTGGGCGTGCCGTCCTTGCCGAAGAGGGTCATCATCACCAGGACGTCCTTGGCACCGATCGCGAGATCCATGGCCCCGCCGACGGCAGGGATCGCATCGGGCTTGCCGGTGTGCCAGTTGGCGAGGTCGCCGTTGGCCGCCACCTGGTAGGCGCCGAGCACGCACACGTCGAGGTGACCGCCGCGCATCATCGCGAACGAGTCCGCGTGGTGGAAATAGGAGGCGCCGGGCAGTTCGGTCACCGGCACCTTGCCCGCGTTGGTCAGGTCGGGATCGATCTGGTCGCCGTCCGCGGCCGGCCCCATCCCGAGCATCCCGTTCTCGGTGTGCAGGATGACGCCCAGCTCCGCAGGCAGGTGGTCGGCGATCTTCGTCGGCTGGCCGATCCCGAGGTTGAGGAAGGAGCCCTCGGGGATGTCGCGCGCGATCACCTCGGCGAGCTCGTCCATCGTGAGCGGACCGCGGTCGAGGTGCTCGACGGTGCCGGTCTCGACAGGGTGGTCCTCCGCAGTGCCGGCGTGGAACAGGTCGGTCATCGTGCCCCCTGGACGGTGTAGTGGCGCTCCTCGACCGCAACGACGCGGTCGACGTAGATGGACGGCGTGACCACCGCTTCCGGATCGAGGCTGCCGGTCTCGACGACGCCGTTCACCTGGACGATCGTGGTGCTGGCGGCAGCGGCCATCACGGGCCCGAAGTTGCGAGCGGTCTTGCGATAGACCAGGTTGCCGAGCCGGTCGGCGTGGTGGGCCGAGATCAAGGCGTAGTCACCCCGGATCGGGTACTCGAGCAGGTACTCGCGGCCGTCGATCACCCGCGACTCCTTCCCCTCGGCCAACGACGTGCCGACGGCGGTCGGACCGTAGAAGGCGCCGATCCCCGCGCCCGCTGCCCGCATCCGCTCCGCCAGGTTGCCCTGCGGGACCACCTCGAGCTCGATCCGTCCGGCGAGATAGAGCTCGTCGAAGACGTAGGAGTCCGACTGCCGTGGGAAGGAGCAGAGCACCTTCCGCACCCGCCCAGCCTTGAGCAGGGCGGCGAGGCCGACCTCGCCGTTCCCTGCGTTGTTGGAGACGATCGTCAGGTCGGTGGCTCCCTGCCTGATCAGTGCATCGATCAGGTCGAAGGGCATCCCGGCCAACCCGAAGCCCCCAACGAGCACCGTCGAGCCGTCCTCGATCCCCGCCACGGCCTCGTCGGCCGTCTCCAGCAGCTGCGTTCGCGCCATCAGCGCGCCTCCTCGTTCTCCAAGACGACGGCCAGCCCTTGACCGACGCCGATACAGATGGCGGCGACGCCCCAGCGCAGGCCGCCCTCGCGCAGCACCTTCGCCAGCGTGCCGATCAGCCGGCCGCCTGACGCACCGAGCGGGTGACCGAGTGCGATGGCGCCACCCTTGCGGTTGACGATCTCGGGATCGATCGGCCACGCATCGACACACGCCAGCGACTGCACGGCGAACGCCTCGTTGAGCTCCACCGCCCCCACCTCGCCCCAGCCGATGCCCGCTCGTGCGAGCGCCGCGTTCGCCGCTTCGACGGGCGCGTAGCCGAATGCCTGCGGCTCCAGGGCGTACGCCGCCCGCCCGGCCACCCGCGCCAGCGGCGGCGTACCGAGAAGGTCGGCGGCACGCTCCGATCCGAGCAGCACCGCCGAGGCGCCGTCGCTGAGCGGGGAGGCGTTGCCGGCGGTGATGGTGCCGTCCGGGCGGAACGCCGGCCTCAGCCCGGCCAGCGACTCCGGGGTGCTGGCCGGGCGGATGCCCTCGTCACGGAGCAGCCCGGTGCCCTCGACCGGAGCTACCAGGTCGTCGTAGAAGCCGTCCTCCCACGCCTGGTGGGCAAGACGGTGGGAGCGGGCCGCGAACGCATCCTGCCGCTCCCGGGAGATGCCGAAGCGCTCCTGCAGTTGCTCGTTGGCCTCGCCGAGACCGACCGTCCACTCTGCCGGCATCCGCGGGTTGACCAACCGCCAACCGAGCGCCGTGGAGACCGCGGTCGCATCGCTGATCGGGAACGCACGGTCCGGCTTCGGCAGCACCCACGGGGCGCGGGTCATCGACTCGACGCCGCCGGTCAGCACGATCTCCGCATCGCCGGTCTCGATGGTGCGCGCACCGGCCATGACCGCGTCGAGGCTGGAGCCGCAGAGCCGGTTGACGGTCGTCGCCGGGACGCTGACCGGCAGGCCGCCGAGCAACGCTGCCATCCGGCCGACGTTGCGGTTGTCCTCCCCGGCGCCGTTGGCGTTGCCCCAGACGACGTCGCCGATGGCCGTCGGGTCGAGGGCGGGGACCCGGGCCAGCACCGACCGGATCACCGCGGCACCGAGATCGTCGGGGCGCGCGCTCGCCAGGCCGCCGTTGAACCTGCCGAACGGCGTCCGCACTGCTGCATAGACGTAGGAGCTCACAGCTCCTGACGGTAGGCAGCCCGGTTGATATTGTGAAGTACCAATATGAGACACGTTTGAGACGGATTCTGATATGGATCTCCTGCGTCACCTCCGCTACTTCGTCGTCGTCGCCGAGGAGCGCCACTTCGGCAGGGCCGCCGAGCGCCTGCATATGGCCCAGCCACCCCTCTCCCAGCAGATCCGACGACTCGAGGCGGAGGTGGGCGTCGAGCTGTTCGTGCGCACGACCCGGCGGGTCGACCTGACCGCGGCCGGCGCGGCGTACCTGCTGCGGGCGCGGACGATACTGGCGTCCGTCGATGCGGCGGCAGACGAGGCGCGTCGCGTCGCCGCGGGCGTCGTGGGCAGGCTTGCGATCGGCTGCGTCGGCTCCGCGACCTACAGCCTGCTGCCGGCGCTCTCCCGACGCCTGGCCGAGGAACTGCCCGGGGTCGACTTCGCCTTCCGTGGCGAGATGCTGGTCTCCGACCAGGTCGAGGCACTGCGTCGCGGGACGATCGACATCGCCCTGCTCCGGCCTCCGGTGGCCGACGGGATGCTGACCGTCACGCCGCTGCGTACCGAGCGGCTCGTGGTCGCCGTCCCCGACAGCCACCCGCTCGCCGCCCGTCGCCAGATCCGCGTGGCCGATCTTGAGGGCGTGGACCTCATCGTGCACTCCGCGGACCGACGGTCGGCGATGTACGAGGTGGTGCGCCGCCTCTTCGCCGACGCCGGTCTCACTCCGAGGATCCGCCACGAGGTGGACGAGTCCTCGACCCTGGTCACGCTCGTGGCTGGCGGCCTCGGTGCGGCGGTGGTCCCCGAGCCGGTCACCGCGCTCTCGCTGGACGGCGTCGCCTTCCGCCCCCTGGTCCGACCGGCGCGCAGCGTCGAGCTGGCTGTCGCCCACCTGGCCGGCCGCTCCGAGCCGCACCTGCGACGGACCCTGGAGGTCATCGCCGCACTCTCCTGACCCGACGCTCTCGGGCCACTTGGCTCCCCGGGTAGGAGTCGAACCTACGTCGCTAATCCTGATTCAAAGTCAGGCGGGCCCTGCCGGCAGACCAACCGGGGATCGGTTGTCGCAGATGGGCAGTGAGTCTAGGCGTACGCCGCCCCGGACGTCGCATCTGCTCCCCCACCACGGCGCGCTCGATGGAGCGGGAGGGTCGTGCCCGGCCGAAATCGCGACCCGTGCGCTCCATCCAAGCGCCCCCCCACCGCGCTGTGAGCCCTCCCCTCCCCCACGATCCCCTACGGTGAGCAGGTGGACCTCCCCGTGATGCCTCCCGTCCTGCCCATGCTGGCCAAGCCGGTCGCGAGCGTGGCAGCCGCGGCCACGAAGGGCAGCATGCTCTTCGAGCCCAAGTGGGACGGCTTCCGCTGCATCGTCTTCAAGGACGGCGACGAGGTGGAGCTGGCCTCGCGCAACACCAAGCCGCTGACCCGCTACTTCCCCGAGATCGTCGCGGCCGCACGGGAGCAGCTGCCCGACCGCTGTGTGCTCGACGGCGAGCTGTTCGTGGCCCGCGGCGAGCCGGGGCAGCAACGGCTGGAGTTCGAGGTGCTGCAGGAGCGGATCCACCCGGCAGAATCGCGGATCAACCTGCTCTCCGAGCAGACCCCGGCCGGGTTCGTCGCGTTCGACCTGCTCGCGCTCGGCGACACCGCCTGGGTCGAGCGGCCGCTGCGGGAGCGCCGTACAGCGTTGGCGGAGGCGTTGGCCGGAGTCGACGGCCCCTGCCACCTCACCCGCACCACCGAGAACCCCGACGAGGCGCACGCCTGGTTCACCGAGTTCGAGGGTGCAGGCTTCGACGGGGTGATCGCGAAGCCGCTCGACGCGGCGTACCAGCCCAACCAGCGCACGATGCTCAAGGTGAAGCACGCCCGGACCGCCGACGTCGTCGTCGCCGGCTACCGCGAGCACAAGACGTCCACCCCGGAGAACCCGCTGCTCGGTTCGCTCCTCCTCGGCCTGTACGACGAGGGTCGGCTCCAGCACATCGGCGTCAGCGCCAGCTTCACGGCCGCTCGTCGCGCGGAGCTCATCACCGAGCTCCGACCGTTGGTCTGCGACATCGCCGACCACCCGTGGGGTGAGTGGATGATCGCCAATCCCGACCGGGTCCCGGGCACGCAGAGCCGTTGGTCGGCGGGCAAGGACCTCTCGTTCACCCCGCTGCGCCCCGAGCGGGTGCTGGAAGTGGGCTACGACCACATGGAGGGCCGCCGCTTCCGACACACCGCCCAGTTCAAGCGCTGGCGCCCCGACCGCGACCCGGAGTCGTGCGGGTACGACCAACTGGAGCAGCCGGCTCGCTATGACTTGGCTACGATCTTGGGTAACGGATGAGTGTCAGGAGGCCTCCCATGACCGCGCAGAATCCAGAGCAGACCGAGACCTACAACGTGGTGCTGTTGTGCGAGGAAGCCCTCACCCGGCTCGACGCCCAGCAGGTGACCTCGCTCCACCAGGAGCTGCGCGACGAGGGCCAGCAGGTGCGCTACCACGTGCTGCTGCCCGTCGAGGACGCCGCCGCCCGCGTGGAGGCCGCCATGGGCTCGCTCGCCGCCGGCGAGGTCATGGCCGCGCCCGCCATCGCGATCAGCGAGGTCGACCTCGCCGAGGTACGCCGCGACTGCGAGGAGCGCTCCCAGGAGGCACTCGCCGAGTCGTTGCGACAGCTGCAGGAGGCCGGCGCCACGGCCGACGGCGAGGTCGTACGCGGCGCCCCCGTCGACGCGCTCGCCGAAGCGGTGTCGAAGGCGGACGGTCGCGAAGCGATCATCCTCACCCGCCCGCACGTCGTCGCGGAGTTCTTCCACGTCGACTGGACCTCCAAGGCACGCCGCAAGCTCGGCGTCCCGGTGCTCCACCTGCTGGAGAAGGAGACCTTCGACGAGCAGGGCGAGACCGGGGTCTAGCCTCGCGGCCGTCGACCGTGCCGCGCCCGTACGTCGCAACGTGCGACCTCGCTCGGTGACACAGCGCGGGGGTGAGGGGGCGCTCCGGATACCTTCGGCGTCCCAGCACTCGGCGACCTTCTTCGCGATGTCGGCTTGAGGTCCACCCACATGAAGGTGTCCCCGTCCATGGGCGCCAGCGAGAAGGCATGGAGCCTCAGCACGCCGCCCCTCGCCTGGATACGACAAGGCCCCGGGGGTTCGCTGGCCTTCGCCGTCTGCGCAATCGCATCTCAGCCATGTCTCGGGTCCCGAAGCTCCTCGCGAGCAAGAAGCACCCGTAGCGCTACGGCTCGATCCGGTTGCCTTCGGCATCCCAGTGCTCCGCGACCTTCTTCGACGGCTGCACACGAGGAGGCTCTCCGGGCATCTTCGGGTGGTCGGGAGGGAAGTTCAGCTCGCCGCCCGGCAGGCTCTCCCACAGCTCGAGCAGCGGGTCCAGGCTGTGCTGCACCGCGTCCATCTCCGCCCACGGGTCGCCGTCCGCGAGGAAGTCACGCACCGTGAAGAGGTTGAACTCCCCAGGGTCCGCGACGTCGGCCAGCTGCGACCAGCTCATCGGCGTGCTCACCGGCGCGCCCGCCTTCGGACGCAGCGACCAAGCGCCGGCGACGGTGCGATCACGCAGGTTCTGGTTGAAGTCGAGGAAGACCGCGTCCTCCGCGCGCTCCTCCCGCCACCAGTTCGTGGTGACGCCGCCGTCACGACGCTCCAGCTCCCGGCCGAAGCCGATCGCGGCGTGCCGCACCTCCTCGAAGGACCACGCCGGCCTGATCCGCACGTAGACGTGGATCCCCCGGTTGCCCGAGGTCTTCACGAACGCGCGGAGCCCGAGCTCGTCGAAGAGCTCACGGGCCAGCGCGGCGATCCGCTTCACATCGGCGAAGGTCGCCGCCGGCTGCGGGTCGAGGTCGATGCGGAGCTCGTCGGGATGATCGACGTCGGCGGCGCGCACCGCCCACGGATGAAACGTCAAGGTGCCCATATGTGCGGCCCAGACCGCGGCTGCCGGCTCGGTCAGGCAGAGCTCGTCGATCGGGCGTCCGTTCGGCGTCGTCACCCGGCGCGTCTCGATCCAGTCAGGCGCACCCTTCGGCAGCCGCTTCGAGTAGAAGCCGTCGCCCTGCTGCTGACCCATGGGGCCGACCGACAGCCGCATCCCTTCGCGCCACCCACCGGGCCAGCGCTCGAGCGCCACCGGGCGGTCGCCGTTGGCCTGCATGAAGGGCCCACCGACGGAGGCGAAGTACTCCGCAACCATCAGCTTGGTCACCTCGGGTGTGCGGTCGGTGGCCTCGTAGATGATCCGGTCCGGGCTGCTCACCCGGACCTCGCGCCCGCCTGCCTCGACCATCGCTGCCGCTGCCTTCGCCATGACTGAACGCTAGCCGGTCGGCGTACCTCCGTCGGGGGACGACACCGGCACCCAGAGCGGGGCTAGATTGGGTGCATGGCCTACAACGTGGAGAAGAGCGACCAGGAGTGGCGCGACCAGCTGAGCTCCGAGGAGTACCAGGTACTCCGTCAGGCCGGCACCGAGCGACCGTTCGTCGGGGAGTACACCGACACCGAGACCACTGGGGTCTATCACTGCCGCGCCTGCCAGGCCGAGCTCTTCACCAGCGACACCAAGTTCCACTCCGGTTGCGGCTGGCCCTCCTTCTACCAGCCGATCACCGACACCATCGAATACCTGGAGGACAACTCCCTCGGCATGCGCCGGGTCGAGGTGCGGTGCGCCAACTGCGGCTCCCACCTGGGGCACGTCTTCCCCGACGGCTACGGCACCCCGACCGGTGATCGCTACTGCATCAACTCCATCAGCCTCACGCTCGCGCCCCGCGAGTCCGCCTGACCCCGTCCTCCGCCCGCATTGCGGGCGCGGCAGAATGCCAACATGACCTCCAACGCTGCCCGGGCCCGCGAACTCAACGACACGATCCGCTACACGATGTGGTCGGTCTTCAAGCTGCGCGACGTCCTCGGCGACACCGACCGGGCCAGTGAGGCCGGGGAGGTCCAGGCGCTGTTGGACGAGCTGGCTGGCGAGGACGTCACGGTCCGCGGGATCTACGACGTCTCGGGCCTGCGCGCGGACGCCGACCTGATGGTGTGGTGGCATGCCGCGAAGTCGGAGCAGCTGCAGTCGGCCTACAACCGGCTGCGGCGGACCGCCTTCGGGCGCCGGCTGGAGCCGGTCTGGTCGCAGATGGCGCTGCACCGCCCGGCGGAGTTCAACAAGAGCCACATCCCCGCCTTCCTCGCCGACGAGGAGCCGCGCGCCCACGTCTGTGTCTACCCGTTCGTGCGGTCCTACGAGTGGTACCTGCTCGAAGACTCCGAGCGCCGTCGGATGCTGGCCGAGCACGGCAAGCAGGCCCGCGACTACCCCGACGTGCGTGCCAACACGGTGGCCAGCTTCGCACTCGGCGACTACGAGTGGATGCTCGCCTTCGAGGCCGACGAGCTCGACCGGATCGTCGACCTGATGCGGCACCTGCGCGCCTCCGATGCCCGCCGACACGTACGCGAGGAGGTGCCGTTCTACACCGGCGCCCGCACCTCCATCGGCGACCTCCTCGACCGACTCCCCTGAGCCCCGCCCGGTCGACCTGCGTCGGAGGAGTTCCGACTCGCTGAACGCCTGACGTCGCGCAGATCAGCGCAGCACGTCGGCAGCGGCACGGAGCGCGGAGCCGATGCAGGCCGGGATCCCGACGCCGTCGTAGCTGGCGCCGCAGACCGCGAGGCCGGGTATCGCGCCGACGTCCGCGCGAATGGCGGCCACACGCTCGAGGTGACCCACGGCGTACTGGGGTAGCGCACCGCCCCAGCGCTGCACGTGCACGTCGACCGGCTCGGCGACCAGGCCCGTGGCAGCAGCGAGGTCCTGCAGCGACCAGGCCACCAGCTCCTCATCGGTGGCCTGGAGGGCGGTCGCCTCCCCGTGACGCCCCAACGACGTCCTCAGGTGTACGACGTCACCACCGCCCGCGGCGCGTACCCACGCCCACTTGGCGAAGGAGAAGGTCGCCGCCTTGACCCGGCGGCCTTGGGAGGGCGGCACCAAGAAGCCCGACACGCCCCCGTCGAGGCTGGGGTGCCCGGCGAGGTCCGCGACGCGGAAGGCGAAGGTCACCACCACGACCGATGCCGTGTCGATGCCGGAGAGGCGTCGCGCCGCCTCCGGAGCGAGGTCACCGAGCAGTCGTGCGGCCGGCGCCGCGGGCACCGCCAGGATGACCGCGTCCGCAGCGATCTCCTCGGGCCGGTCCGCCGAACCGACCACGAGCCGGTAGCCGCTGCCCGACCGACGCAACCCGCGCACCATCGCGTCGCGGCGTACCGCGAAGTCTCCGGCCTCCTCGATCAGGGCCGGCAGCCGCCCCATGCCGCCCTCCAAGCCAGCGAAGACCGGCGTGGTAGACGTCGGCAGCGCCAGGGCCTGCTCGAGCAGCGAGCCGCGGTTCGCCATCGCCACAAGCTGCGGCACGGCGGCCCGGACCGAGATCTCGGCCGCATGGCCGGCGTACACCCCACCGAGCAGGGGCTCGACCAGGCGGTCGACCACCTCCGGCCCCAGTCGTCCTCCGACCAGCTCGGCTACCGAGACATCAGCATCGAGCGTCGTGGTCGGCAACCGCGGCTCGGCACGCACCGCGGCAAGGCCCGCCGGGGTGAGCAGTCCAGAGCTCTCCAGGGCGGACAGGTCCATCGGCACGCCCATCAGGCTGCGCGGTAGCGGGCGCAGCTCATCGCCCCACCAGACCCGCGAGGTGGCTCCGGTCGGATGCACCAGCGGCACGCCCAGCTCCGCTGCGAGCGCACCCCCTTCGGGACGGCGGTGCAGCATCGCCTCCGCTCCGACATCGACAGCGACTCCCGCCACCGTCTCCCGGCGCAGCTTGCCGCCGGTCCGCGACGCTCCCTCCAGCACCAGCGCCTCGATGCCCGGTCGGCGGCCGACCGCACGGGCAGCGACCAGGCCGGAGATGCCGCCACCGACCACCACCACGCGCGTCATGGCGCCAAGGCTAGCCGCGCTCGACCGAAGGGCGCGTGGCAGCAGGAGGGAACCGGCGGTGGCCAGCCCGCGTCCCACCTCCATGCGTACTCTTCCTCGACTGCACACCCGACGGATCGGACTCCTGGTCGCCACCCTCGGGCTTCTCGCCGGGGCCGCCGCCTGCGCCGGAGCGGACGACGGTGGTGGCGGCGACGCGGCGGCCGCGAGCGCCGAACCGACCGCCGCCTCCGTAGATGCTCCGAACGCGGTGGGCGAACTCGATGCGGCGAGCGCGGACGGAGAGCCCTATAGCCCGCAGTCCGGTCGGGCCGAGGCGGCCGACACCCTCAGTGCGCTCACGGTGGAGGCGCCGACCCGCGAGCTCCGCCGGGCCGCGCCGACCGACCGTGCCGTCATCCAGAAGGGCAACGTCTCCCTTGCCAGCGAGGATGTCGGGGCGACCCGCTTCGACGCCAAGGCGCTGGTCGACCAGTTCGACGGCGAGGTGGCCAGCGAGGAGACCGGCACCGAGGACGATGCGGTGAACCGCGTGCGCATGGAGATCCGGGTGCCGCAGAAGTCGTTCGACAAGCTGATGGAGGCACTGGCCGAGCTCGGGCACCTGCGCTCCTCCTCACGCAGCGCGGAGGACGTCACGACGAAGGTGATCGACTTCGAGACCCGGATCCGCAGCCAGGAGCGCAGCATCGAGCGCATCCAGAGCCTGCTGGCCCGGGCGGAGAACCTCAACCAGGTGATCTCCATCGAGTCCCAGCTGGCCCGACGCCAGGCCGACCTCGAGTCGCAGAAGGCGAAGCTGGCCTATCTCAGCGACCAGAGCGAGCTCTCGACCATCACCCTCTCCCTCGCCACGGTGGAAGAGGAAGCGAAGGATCCCGAGAAGAAGGACGACGAGAGTGGCTTCGTCGCCGGACTCAAGGACGGCTGGTCCGGCCTCACCTCGGTCGTGGTGACGCTGGCCACCGGCGCGGGCATGGTGCTTCCGTTCGGCGCCGTCCTCGCACTCCTGCTGGCGCCGGTGTGGCTGCTGATCCGCCGACGCCCGGCCCGACGCCAGGATCCGGTCGAGCCCGCTATCGGTGGCTGAGCAAGGGCACCTGCCAGGTGACGCGGGTGCCGCTGCCCTCCTCGCGCGGCGTCACCGTCATGGCGCCGCCGAGCTCCTGTGCCCGTAGCCGGGCATTGCGTAGGCCGCTCTCCAGGCGCTCCGCCGGCACGCCGCGACCGTCGTCGTCGACCACGAGCGTCGCCCGTTCGCCGTCGGTGTCGACCCGCACGTCGCAGGAGGTGGCGGCGGAGTGCTGGGCGACATTGCTGAGCGCCTCGCGGAGCACGGAGAGCATCTGCTGGCCGACCGCCTCGGGTATCAGGGTGTCGACCGGGCCGGAGGTCCGCAGCTTCGGGGCGTAGCCCAGGATCGGCGTGTAGCCGACGGCGAGGTCGGCCAGCTCCCCGCGAAGGCTCCCGCGACGGCGCTGCTTGAGCTCGAAGATGCTGGTGCGAACGTCACGGATGGTTGCGTCGAGGTCGGCCACCGCGTCGGTCAGCCGCGCCTGCATCTCGGGGTCGGTCATGCGACCCCGCAGGCCCTGCAGTTGCAGGCCGGTGGCGAAGATCCGCTGGATCACCACATCGTGGAGATCACGTGCGATCCGCTCTCGCTCGGCGATGAGTAGCAGCTCCTGACGGTCGCTGATCGACTGGGCGCGGTCGAAGGCGAGGGAGGCCTGGTCGGCGAAGACGCTGATCATCTCGGCGGTGCCCTCGTCGATCGAGCCGCGGCCGCTCGGCAGCCTGAGCACCAGCACGCCGCGGCGGGCGAGCATGGTGCGCATCCACACCAGCACGACGGTGCTGGTGCCCTGGCCCGGCCGCACCAGGATCCGCTCCTGGTCGCCGACCCTCGCGATGTCGTCGGCCCAAGTGGCCAGCCACTGGGCTACGTCCGTCTCTTCGGGCACGTCGGCAGCCAGCACCTCAGGGCACCCGTCGAGGCTGGGGCTCACCAGGACGGCCAGGCTGCCGTCGCACGCCTCGCGGGCGCCGCGCACCACGAGATCGACGGCCGCGCCGACCTCCCCCGACTGCAGGCGCTCGGTGACCCGCGCCGACGCACGCACCCACCTGCGGCGTACCTCGGAGAGAGCGTAGGCCCGGGCGTTGTCGATGACGTAGCCGGCCGCGCCCGCCAACGCCTCGACCCGCGCCTCGTCGGCCGGGCTGAACGGACGGCCACCCCGCTTCTCGGTGAGATAGAGGTTGCCGAAGACCTGGTCGCCGATCCGCACCGGCACTCCGAGGAACGTGTGCATGTCGGGGTGATGCTGCGGGAACCCGGCAGCCTGCGGATGCTGGGAGACCTCGTCGAGGCGCACGGGGCGGTCGGCATGCGTGATCACGCCGAGCAGTCCCACCGCCTGGGGCAGGCGCCGGATGTGCTCGATCTCCCGGGCGCTGAGCCCGTGGGTGACGAAGTCCATGATGCTGCCGTCCTCGCCGAGAATCGCAAGGAAGCCGTACTTCGCCTCGGTGATCGCGCATGACGTCTCGATGATCCGGCGCAGCACGCTGGTCAGGTCGAGGTCGGAGCCGATGGCGACCACCGCGTCGAGCAGCAGCGCCGCGTCGTCGGGAGTCTGGGTATCGGTCGTCGCCACACCGCCGAGCCTAGTGCCGCGGATCCCGGCACGTCAGCGGTTTGGCGTGGCCGCAGCCCCGCGCTCGGCGGAAGGCCACCGGTGTCAGGGGGCGAGTCTCTCAATCCGCCAGGAGGCACCTTCACGCACGTAGCAGAGCCGGTCGTGGAGTCGGTTCCGCCGGCCCTGCCAGAACTCCCAGCGCACCGGGCGCACCAGGTAGCCACCCCAGTCGTCGGGCACCGGCACCTCGACCGGGTACGCCGCCTCGGCAGCAGCGAAGGCGCGCTCCAGCTCGTCCGTCGTCGTGGGCTGCGACTGGTGCGAGGCCCAGGCGCCGAGCTGGGAGCCGCGCGGTCGTGAGTGGAAGTACGCCGCCACCTCCGCCCTCGACAGCGGCTCGGCGACTCCCTCGACCCGTACCTGCCGCTCCAGCGGGTGCCAGGGGAAGAGGAGGGCGCAGCGCGGCTGGGCAGCGAGGTCGGTGCCCTTGCGCGAAGCCTGATTGGTGAAGAAGCGTGCGCCGTCGGCGTCCATCCCCTTCAACAGCACCGTGCGCGCGGAAGGCCATCCGTCCGCGGAGACGGTGGCCACGACCACGGCGTTGGGCTCCGGCAGGTCAGCCGCGTCGTCGTACCAACGGCGGAACATCGCGACCGGATCGGCGGCGAGGTCCGACTCGGCCAGTCCGGCCGTCGCGTACTCGATCCGGCGGGCCGCCCAGGGGTTGTCGGATGCGCTCACGATGCCGACTCTAGGCAACCTCCGATCGTCCCCGTTCGGCGCTCCCCAGAGCCCGCTGCTGGTCCGCTCCGGGGGGACGGGGCAGAATGCGTGAGGGCTCGGCCGTCTGGCCGGGACGCGAGGCAGAGTGGCAGCAGAGGAGTCGCCCGGAATGACTGAGGTGCACGAGGGCCTGGAAGGCGTAGTCGCGTTCAAGACCGAGATCGCCGAACCGGACAAGGAGGGGTCGGCACTGCGCTATCGCGGAGTCGACATCGAGGACATCGTCGGCCGGGTGCCGTTCGAGAACGTCTGGGGGCTGCTGATCGACGGCAGCTATACGCCGGGCCTGCCTCCCGCCGAGCCCTACAACCTTCCCGTGCACACCGGTGACGTGCGTGTCGACGTGCAGGCCGCGGTCGCGATGCTCGCGCCTGCCTTCGGCTTCGGGCAGACCTACGACATCAGCGACGAGCAGGCCCGCGACGACCTCGCCCGGGTCGCGGTCATGGTGCTCTCGTACGCCGCCCAGTCGGCACGCGGTCTGCACAAGCCGGTCGTCTCCCAGCGCACCGTCGACGAAGGCAAGACCCTCGCCGAGAAGTTCCTGATCCGCTGGAAGGGCGAGGCCGACCCGGCGCACGTCAAGGCGATCGACGCCTACTGGAGCTCCGCCGCCGAGCACGGCATGAACGCCTCCACCTTCACCGCACGCGTCATCACCTCCACCGGCGCCGACGTGGCAGCCGCCTTCTCCGGAGCGATCGGTGCCATGTCGGGCCCGCTGCACGGCGGCGCGCCCTCCCGGGTGCTCGGCATGATCCGCGACGTCGAGGAGCGCGGGGACGCCGCGGCGTACGTGAAGGAGCTGCTGGACGCCGGCGAGCGCCTGATGGGCTTCGGCCACCGTGTCTACCGCGCCGAGGACCCTCGCGCCCGTGTGCTGCGTCGTACGGCCAAGGAGCTCGACGCGCCCCGCTACGAGGTCGCCGAGGCCCTGGAGAAGGCGGCCCTCGCCGAGCTGCGTGAGCGTCGTCCCGACCGCGTCCTGGAGACCAACGTGGAGTTCTGGGCGGCGATCGTCCTCGACTTCGCCGAGGTGCCGGCCAACATGTTCACCTCGATGTTCACCTGCGCCCGCACCGGCGGCTGGTCGGCGCACATCCTGGAGCAGAAGAAGACCGGTCGCCTGATCCGGCCGTCCGCCCTCTACGCCGGCCCGAGCAGCCGCCCCGCCGACGCCGTCGACGGCTGGAACCCCGACTGGGCCAACTGACGCCCGCCTCCGGAGGTCGAGCCTGCCGAGACCGGCAGCCAACCCCGGAGGTCGAGCCTGCCGAGACCGGATCTCGACAAGCTCGATCACCGGGTCGGCTCGATCACCGCGCGGGCGGCTCGAGTCCGGACTCGATCGCGAAGACCACCAACTGCGCACGGTCCCGCGCGCCGAGCTTCACCATCGCGCGGGACACGTGGGTGCGGACCGTGTCGGGGCTGACCACCAGCTGGTCGGCGATCTCCTGGTTCGACCACCCGGTCGCCACCCAGGCGACCATCTCGCGCTCCCGCTCGGTGAGCCGCGCCAGCTCGGGGTGCGGCGACCGACGTGGCGCCGCGGCTCCGAAGTGCTCGATCACCCGGCGCGTCACCGACGGCGCGAGCAGTGAGCCTCCGGCGGCGACGACCCGGACCGCGTCGAGCAACGCGGTCGGCTCGGCGTCCTTCAGCAGGAAGCCGCTGGCGCCCAGGCGCAGCGCTTCGAAGACGTACTCGTCGAGCTCGAACGTGGTCAGCATGACCACCCGCACCTGCTCCAGGTCCGCGTCCTCGCCGACCGCGCGCAACAGCTCGAGACCGTCGCCTCCGGGCATGCGAATGTCGCACAGCACCACGTCGGGCCGCTCCCGACGGATCGTCATCATGCCGCTACGACCGTCTTGCGCCTCGCCCACCACCTCGAGGTCGGGCTCGCTGCCGAGGAGCGTGCGCAACCCCATCCGGACCAGCGCCTGATCGTCGACGAGGACCACCCGGACCGGAGCGCTCATGGGGTGAGCGGGAGTACCGCCCGCACGCAGAAGCCGCCGCCCGTGGCCGGTCCGGCCGTGAACGCACCGCCCACCGCCGTGACCCGCGACCGCATGCCCGACAGACCCATGCCCTCATCGTGCCCCATCGCACCGACCCCGTCATCGGTGATGGTGATGCTCATCCGGCCGTCCTGCTGACCGATCTCCACGGTCGCGGTGCGAGCGGCTGCATGCCGTAGCACGTTGGTCAGCGACTCCTGGACCACCGCATAGGCGACCGCGCCGACCTCCTCGCCGGCCACCGGAGGCTCGCCGACCACCCGCACCTCGACGCCCGCCGAGCGCATCCGAGCGACCAGCGCACCGAGGTCGGAGAGTCCACGACGCGGCGCGCGGGGAGCCGCCTCACCGGTGAGCTGGGAGAGCTCGCTGCGCAAGGCGGTCAGTGCCTCTCTGCTTGTCTCGCGGATGGCCGTCAGGGCGTCACGAACCGCCTCGGTGTCGCGATCCAGCACATGCAGCCCGACGCCCGCCTGCATGGCGATCACTGCGAGCCCGTGTCCGACGCCGTCGTGCAGGTCCTGTGCCATCCGCAGCCGCTCCTCAGCGGCGACCCGGGAGACCCGGTCGCGCCCGGCGGCGCGTCCGTGACGCACCGACGTCCCGATGGCGGTGGCCGCGGCCACCAGGGCACCCACGCCGATCGACTGCCAGGTGCCGATCACCAGCTCGTCCCAGCGCAGGCCACGGACCAGCAGGCCCAGCCACAGCAGTACGGCAGCGGCCAACAGCGCCGGGAGCCAGACCCGGACAGGACGGCGCAACGCCAGCAGGAAGGCGGCGACGATCAACACGAAGAAGATCGGCCCGTTCTCTCCGCCGAGGGCGAAGTAGCCGCCGCACAGCGCACCGGTCACCACCAGGACCGCGGGCTGCCTGTCGATCGCCACGAGCGTGGCGGCGGCAAGCAGCGCGCACGCCACCGCAGCGACCCGGGCGCCGTAGCCGGCGTCGTACTGCCCCTCGCCTGCGAGGTTGGTGCCGACGGAGCCGGCCCCGATGATGACCATGACGGGGAGCAGCCACCAGCGCTTCGCGATCCATACGTTCTTCTGCATGCCCTCGACGCTAGGCCGTCGGGCGCTCACAGGAGTACGGCGACGAGCGACTTCCTCCTACGCGATCCTGCGTAGGAGGACGCCTCTCACCGACGGATGCACGGGCGCGCGGTCGGCGGCAGTCTCGGCGACATGAACGAGAACGTGGTGCAGACCCACGCACTGACCAAGAGGTACGGCGCCCGGCTGGCCGTCGACCGTGTCGACCTCACGGTCCGACGCGGGGAGGTCTACGGGTTCCTGGGTCCCAACGGCGCCGGCAAGACGACGACCCTGCGCATGCTGCTCGGCCTGGTCCGAGCAACCTCGGGCACCGCCCACGTGCTGGGTCGGACGGCAGGGAGTCCCGGGGTCACCGCGAAGGTCGGCGCGCTGATCGAGGGCCCGGGCTTCTATCCGTATCTCTCCGGGCGCGACAACCTGCGGGTGATGGCGCGCTACCGACAGCTTCCGGAGACCGAGGTGGACGCGGCACTCGAACGGGTCGACCTCAGCGACCGCGGTGACGACCGGTTCCGGTCCTACTCGCTCGGCATGAAGCAGCGACTCGGTGTCGCCTCGGCGCTCCTGGGAGCGCCGGAGCTGGTCGTGCTCGACGAGCCCACGAACGGGCTCGACCCTGCCGGGATGGCCGACATGCGATCCCTGATCGTCGCGTTGGCCCGTGGTGGCCAGACGGTGCTGCTCTCCAGCCACCTCCTCGACGAGGTCGAGGAGATCTGCGACCGGGTCGGCGTGATCAGTCGGGGCCGGCTGCTGCGTGAGGCCCCGGTGCAGGAGCTGCGTGGCGACTCGCGGCTCAGCGTGCTCGGTTCCCCGCTCGACATCACGCTGGCGGTGGCGATGCGGCTCGGCGGGGAGGACGGCGTCCGGCTGGACGGAGACCGCGTCGAGCTCGACCTCCCGAACGCTGCAACACCTGCCCTGGTCCGTGCCCTGGTCTCCGCAGGAGTCGACGTCCAGGAGGTACGCCGCACCGAACGCAGCCTCGAGGACGTGTTCTTCGAGATGACAGAGCCACGCTCCGGAGCACACCGACAGTTGGAGGAGACGTCATGAGCACCCTGATCGCCTGCACCCGGGCCGAGCTCCTGCGGTTGCGTCGCTGGCCTGCGGTCTGGGTGACCGTCGGCGCATGGCTGGCGCTGAGCCTGATGTTCGGCTACCTGTTCAACCTGCTCGCCTACACGAGCGGCGACACCAGCTTCGCCAACGAGGGCAGCACGCGTACGGCGCTCCTGGCCGAGATGATGCCGGCCAACGTGCCACACGTCTTCGTGCAGGGCATGCCGATGTTCGGTGGCGCCCTGCTCATGGTGCTGGGCGCGATCGTGGCCGGCAACGGCTACGGCTGGGGCACCTGGAAGACCATCTACACCCAGGGGCCCTCCCGCACGGCCGTCACGGGTGGCTCGATCACCGCCCTCACCATGTTCGTGGTCGGGATCCTGGTGGTCTCCTTCGCCTTCGACCTGGCCTGTGCCCTGGCGATCGCGGCGGCCGAGTCCCAGCCGCTCGTCTGGCCGTCCCTGAGCGCGGTCCTGGAGGCGTTCGGCGCCGGGTTCCTGGTGCTGGAGATGTGGACGCTCGCCGGCTACCTGCTCGGCACCCTTGCCCGTGGGCCCGCGCTCTCCGTCGGTCTCGGACTGGTCTGGGCACTGGTGGTGGAGAACCTGCTGCGTGGTGTGGGCACCCTGCTGGGCCCGGTCGAGGCAGCGACCGCCGTGCTGCCCGGTACCGCTGCGGGCTCCTTGATCGGCGCGCTGGTCGGCGTCGATCAAGGCGGCGACAGCACGCCCGGGGTCCTGGACGCGATCTCCGGCACCCAAGCCGGCTGGACCGTGCTCGCCTACGTCGTGGTCCTGCCGGCCCTCGCGCTGTGGCTGGTACGCCGGCGCGACGTCGCCTGAACCGGATCCCTACGAGCTCGACGCAGACGCGCCGGCGTCCGGTCGCAGCGCCTTGGCGAAGCACCTCGACAAGGGCGAGTCGCGGTAGTGACCGAAGCCGGGCACCGGTCGGTAGCCGGAGGACTCGTAGAGTGCGATCGCCTCCGGCTGCCGGGTGCCGGTCTCCAGGACGAGCACCGCCGCGCCGGCCTCGGCGGCCGTGCGCTCCAGGTGGGCGAGCATCCGGCGTGAGAGCCCTCGGCGCCGCGCAGCTGGGACGACGTACATCCGCTTGACCTCCGCAGTCGCGGTCGAGCCCAGAGCGCTCACCCCACTGCGACGCCACGCCCCCGTGGCCACCGGCACGCCCTCCAGGCTGCCGACGAAGAAGGCGCCCTGCGGCACCTCGAACTCCGCCACGTCGACGGGCGAGTCGTCCGGGCCACCGTAACGCTCGACGTACTCCGCCTGGACCGCAGCTACCAGCGTCACCGCATCAGGATGGTCGATCGCGACGCGCTCGATGGTCCAGCGCTGCTCCTCGGCGCGCGACATCAGAGCCGTTCGACAGCTTCCTTGGCCTCCTTGAGGCCGAGCCCCGTCAACTCGCGGTAGAGCTTGATCGCATGGATCAGCTTCCCCTGCTGCTTCAACGCCATCACCTCGGTGAGGTCCGGGCCGCCCGGTGCGGAGGAGCTCCCCGCCGCGGCGGTCGAGCCACCTGCGTAGCCGCCGCCCTGCTGCAGGCTCAGGGCCGCCACCGTGCGCTCCAACTGCTCCACCCTGCGCGCCAGCCGCTCGAACTCGTCGCGCGAGACTTCGCCTCCACTGAAGATCCCCATCCACCCAACCTACCCAGTCTCCCGGTACGCCGCCTCCGATCGGGTGGCTGCCTGCGGCCCTGCGGTGGTCTGCGGCGGCCTGTCCTTCACCTGGACGTACGGCGCGGGTGCCGTCAGGCCAACGGCTGGCCACAGGCGTCGCAGAAGCGTGCCTCCGCGTCGTTGCGCACCCCGCACGCCCGGCAGAAGGGTCCGGTCTTCTCCGCTCCGGATGCGTCACCCTGGAGGTAGGCGAGCGACTCCTTCAGGACCGGCATCGCCTCACCGGCGCCGTACCGGAGCACCGTACCGCCGAAGCCCGCAGCCAGCAGGGGCCGGCCGATCGCCAGGCAGATGATCCCGGCGAAGACACCCAGGAACCAGTAGACGGGCGTGGGGAGGCCCTCCTGCTCGAACGGGTCGGCGTCACCGGAGACCTCCAGGAAGCCGGTCACGACGAACCCGATGAATCCACCGACGAAGAGGACCGCGCCGAGCGTGGTGAGGATCAGGCCCGCGACCCGCGAGCCGGAGCGGATCTGGGCCTGACGGGGCAGCCCGGGCTGCGTCATGCGGACTCCTTGGGGTGGGGTGGGAGGTGGATGCCAGAATAGGCGTGCCGGGGCGACGCGCCTCGGCCCCGCGTCCACACCGAAAGGAAGCCGGTCGTGACCGACGTCCAGATCCCTGCCAGCATCAAGCCCGCCGACGGTCGGTTCGGCGCTGGTCCCTCCAAGATCCAGACCTCCCACCTCGACGCGCTGGCCGCCACCGGTGACAAGCTGCTCGGCACCTCCCACCGGCAGGCGCCCGTCAAGGACACGGTGGGTCGGGTTCGCGAGGGCCTCGCTGCACTCTTCAACCTGCCCGAGGGCTACGAGATCGTGCTGGGCAACGGTGGCGCGACGGCGTTCTGGGACATCGCCGCCTTCGGCCTGATCCGCAACAAGAGCCAGCACCTGACCTTCGGTGAGTTCTCCTCGAAGTTCGCCACCTCGACCAAGAAGGCTCCTTGGCTGGCCGAGCCGTCGGTCATCTCCTCCGACCCGGGCTCGCGCCCCGACGCGGTCGCCGAGGACGGTGTCGACGCCTACGCGTGGGCGCACAACGAGACCTCGACCGCCGTGATGGCACCGGTGCTGCGCCCTGCGGGTGTCGCCGACGACGCCCTCGTGCTGGTCGACGCCACCTCCGGCGCCGGTGGACTGCCGGTCGACCTCAACCAGGTCGACGCCTACTACTTCGCACCGCAGAAGTGCTTCGCCTCCGACGGCGGCCTCTGGATCGCTGCCATGTCTCCGCGCGCCCTCGCTCGCGCCGAGGAGATCGCGGCGACCGACCGCTACATCCCGCCGTTCTTCAGCCTGCCTACGGCGATCGACAACTCGAAGAAGAACCAGACCTACAACACGCCCTCGGTCGCCACGCTCTTCCTGATGGCCGAGCAGTTGGACTGGATGAACGCCAACGGCGGGCTGACCGGGATGGTGGAGCGCACCACCGCCTCCTCCGACGCCCTCTACGGCTGGGCGGAGAAGACCAGCTACACCACGCCGTACGTCGCCAACCCCGACCACCGCTCCCTGGTGATCGGCACCGTCGACTTCGACGACAGCATCGACGCCGCCCAGGTGGCCAAGGTGCTGCGCGCCAACGGCATCGTCGACACCGAGCCCTACCGCAAGCTCGGACGCAACCAGCTGCGGATCGCGATGTATCCGGCGATCGACCCGGCCGACATCGAGGCCCTGACCGCCTGCATCGACCACGTCGTCGAGGCGCTGAGCTGACCTACTGGCCCGTCTTCAGCGCGTAGCAGCACTGTGCCGCGCTGCACTGTCACCTGATGACAGTGCAGCGCGGCACAGCGCTTTTCGCGATCGCTTACTGCTCGGCTGATGCTCGGAACTCGGCGACTGTCTCAATGCCTGCGACGACTGCCCCCGGCTCTACAGCCAGCCTCCACGCCCACCTTTCGCTCAGTGCGACGCCCAGACTCACGGCGAGGTTCCCGCCACGCGAGCGTCTTCGGGCACCAGAAGAGCGCAGGCACGTCCGGCCGCGCGCGATCTGCTCAGAGCAGGGTGATCCCCACGGTGCAGGGGCTCCCCTCGTCGAGTCCCTGCGCGGTGCGCACCTGCTTCTTGACCGGCAGCACGTAGGTCTTCTGCTCGGCGCTGGGAAAGAGGGAGGTCTGCCAGCGGCTACTGCCGATCACGACCTCGACGCGCACGCTGCCGAACCCCGGTCCAGGGACGCGGCTCGCCTCGATCTCATCTGCCAGGTCGAAGGGCAGGCTGATGAAGTACCAGGCGCCCGGCCGTCCCTCCTTGTCCAGCCATCGCCACAGCGTGGCCGTGAACTCGTGACCGGCGCTCATCGAGGACGCAGCGATCGCACCAGTGCCACCAACGCGATCACGCCCAGGCCAGTGCCCAGGAGCCACGGCCACCGGTCGGGCTCCGAGTCACTGGAGCTGGAATCCGCGTCCCGACTCTCGGCAGGATCGCCCGGAGCAGCGTCCTCGTCGGTCTCCTCAGGATTCGACGAGGCGCCACCGAGCAGCTCGGCCGGCAGTGTCACCCGGAGCACGTCGGAGCGCACCCCCTCCGAGCTCAGGAAGACCCCGCCCTCGGGATCCACGGCGATCCCCTCGCCCTGCCGTTGAGGTGGCAAGCGGACGTCGCCCAGCTCCTGGTAGTCGTCCGCCGCCAGCACGACGGCGCGTCCGTAGTTGCGCACGACGATCCGGGAGCCGTCCGGCCAGAACGCGGCGTCGGTGATCAGTCCCGGGGCGTCGGCGACCGCCTCGAGCCGGTTCGGCTGTGTCGGGTCGAGGCGTTTGGGCGCCAGGTAGACGGTGCCGCCCAGCACTGCCTTGCTGAACACGACGAGACGCCCGGTGCGCGGGTCGGCGGCCAACGCCTCGGCGTCCCGCGGGCCGTCCGGATAGACCAGCTCGTAGGAGTCGCCCGGCACTGTCCGGTCGCCCTCGCCGAACGGCACCCGGGTGACCGTCACCGTTTCGCGACGACCGAGGTTGTCGCCGATGTCGCCGACCCACACCTCGTCGGCGCCGGCCGGGGCCAGAGCCTCGATGTCGACAGGCTCGGCGTCCCAGGTAGTGGTGCCGACGGTGCGCCCGGTGCGGCGGTCCACCGTGAAGATGCGCGCGCGGTCACCCGAGTCGTTGACCGTCACGGCGAACCGCTCGGTCATCACCAGGCCACTGGACTCGATGATGTCGGGGTCGGTGAAGGTGAGCTCAACCTCTCCGGGCGCCGCGGCAGGCGCCACCAGCAGGGCGATCGTCAGGGGCGCGACCAGGGCGGCAGCTCCGAGGGCCACGTCACGCCTCATCGAGCAGCACGGCCAACCGCGGCCGGATCGCCCAGCTCTCCACGAGGTCGGTGTACTCCTTGCGGGCACTGCCGCCACTGACCCGCTTGCCCGCGCGCACCGCACGGACCAGGGTGTTGCGCGGCGTGTGCTGGCTCTCGACGAACTCCACCACGTCGACCTTGTAGCCCTGCAAGCGCAGCAGGGCCGCGCGGATCGCGTCGGTCATCGTGTCGGCGAACCGTTCCCTGAGGATGCCGTGCCGCGTCACCATCGCGTACGGCGCCGGGGTCGGCGTACGCCGCATCTGGGCCGCGAGGTCGTGGTGGCAGCACGGGGCCGCGAGCACGAGCGGTGCTTCCCACCCCACAGCGCGGGCCAACGCGTCGTCGGTCGCGGTGTCGCAGGCATGGAGGGCCAGCACCACTTCGGGCGCCGGATCAAGCACGACGTCCCCGATCCCACCCACCACGAAGCTGGTCTCGCCGGCAAGGCCGAGCGATGCCGCCACCTCGCCGTTGTGCCGGGCGGACTGCTCCTTCACGTCGACCCCGGTGAGATGCACCGGCAGTCCGCGGACATGGGAGAGATAGCGCTGGGCAGCGAAGGTCAGGTAGGCGTTGCCGCAGCCCAGATCGACCAGGCGCAGGGGGTCGTCCGTCGTCGCCTTGCGCAGGTGCCCGCCCGCGATCGCCTCGCTGATCGCGGCGTCGAGCAACCGCAGGAACTCCTCGACCTGGCGATACTTCGCCTGCCGACTGGGCTTGATCCTGCCGTCGCGGTCGGAGATACCGAGCGCCACCAGCACCGGGTCGTCCTCGGGCAGTAGCCGGTTCTTGGGCAAGTCATGGGAGCGCTGCGGCTCCGCAGGCGCACTGCGCTCCGTGGTGTGCAGGAACGCCTCGTGCTTGCGGGTGACCTTCACCTGGTGCTGCTCGGTGGCCGTCTCGACGTGCCAGTTGGCGAACGGCTCGTCAAGCAGCGCGTCGACCGCGTCCCGGGCCGCGTCGCCCTGCGTGTGGTTGTGAGTGAAGGCCTGCGTCTCGTCGTACGCCGTCACCTGGAGATGGCGACCGCCCTTGAGGTCGACCCAGCGCAGTTCCACGCGCCGCCAGGTGGTCTGCTGCCCCCGGATCCGGCCGGAGCCCACCGCACGTACCAAGGTGGCGTCGTCGAGGATCATCTGGCGGATCCGAGAGAGCACCCGCAGGACCGGCTCCGCGCCCATCAGATCACCGCGGCCACGACGACGATCACGAGCAGGGCGATCAGCGCCAGCGGGATGATCAGGCGGCGGTGGCGGGGATTCATGCAGCTCAGACTACCGGCGCCGCGAGCGCGTGCCGGACCACGTCGAGCACCGGGATCCGGCCCGTCTCGATGTCGGCGACCGGCACCCAGGCGACCTCGTCGGTCGTACCCTCCTGCTCCACCACCCGCGGCTCGGCGGTGGCCGGAAGGTCGACCGCATAGACGAGATGGATGCCGTGGAAGTCCTCGAGACGTCCGCTGGGGGCGGTGCCCTCGAAGTGGACGTCGTGCACCGTGAGCAACTGCCCCACGACACCGCGCACCCCGCACTCCTCCTGCAGCTCCCGCTCCAGCGCGCCGGCCGGCGACTCCCCGTGCTCGACGCCGCCGCCCGGCAGCGTCCAGCTCCCGCTGTGGTGGCCCAGAGCCGAGATCCGGGTGAGCAGGACACGATCGTCGCGGCGTACCAGTGCATAGGCGGCGACGCGCTGCAGTCGGTGCTTCACGTGGTCGGCGAGCGCCTCGGTGACCAGGCTGGTGACCGGGACCTTGCCGGCAAGGACCTCGGCAAGCGGGTGCCACGCGGCCTCGACCGTGGAACCGTCGACCTCGATCACGCGCGGCTCCGGCGCGTTGGGCGCCACCCAACCCTCGTACACGATGCGCAGCGCGTGGTAGTCCGAGCGGCCTCCGCGCCCCGGTTCGGCCGGGCCTGCCTTCGGGTTGTGCATCGAGTAGACGCGAGCGACGTCGCCGATGTGGGCGTCGAGCCCGGTCTCCTCCACGATCTCGCGCAGCACCGCGGCCCGCGGGTCCTCGCCGTGGTCGAGGCCGCCGCCCGGCAGGGTCCACAGCGGTGAGCGGGAGATCCGGGGCGCCAAGCGCGAGAGCAGGATCTCCGCATCCCGCAGGATCACGGCGTACGCCGCCACCCGCTGCCGCTTCGGTACCCGTGCCACGCACCGATCCTAGAGGTTGGGTAGGGGCGGGGTGGCCAGCCGGCTCCCGCGGAGCGGTGCTGCTGTCGAGAGACGGCCTCCCGACGCTTGTGAAGCGACAGCAACCCCGCGGGACAACCAGGCGGCGGCTACCGTGGAGCGACATGGCGAGGGATCCATGGTTGGACAACGCGAAGTTCGCGCTGATCGCGTTCGTCGTCTTCGGCCACACTCTGGGGCTGGCGCTGGTCGACGAGCGCAACATCCAGACCTACACCTTCGTCTACTTCTGGCACATGCCGGCGTTCGTCCTGATCTCGGGCTATCTCTCCAAGAGCTTCCGCTGGGATCGCACCCATCTCCTCGCCCTGGCGACGACCCTGCTGCTGCCCTATCTCATCTTCGACGCGGCGATGTACTACTGGCGCCAGCACCTGGACCAGCCACAGACCGGGGCGCTCTGGCTCGAGCCGCACTGGAGCATGTGGTACCTGGTCGTCCTCGCCATGTGGCGGCTGGCCACCCCGCTGCTGCGCAAGCACTGGCTGGTGATCCCGCTCTCCGTCCCGCTGAGTCTCTGGGCGGGAACCTGGGAGCGGACCCTCTTCGACATTCCCAAGGCCTTCGCGATGCTGCCGTTCTTCGTGATCGGCCTCCACGCCCGGAAGAGCTGGCTGACCTATCTGACCTCCTGGTGGGTGCGCATCCCCGCCGTCGGTGTGATGCTCTGGCTGTGGCACAGCGCCGCCGACATCGGCGATTGGGCCCGGATCGCCTTCCTGTGGTGGGACCGCAGCTACGACGTCCTCGGCTTCGACCGGGTGGAGTCGTACGAGATCCGACTCCGACTCCTGGGGATGAGCATCGCCGGCGCACTCGCCGCGCTCTCCCTCGTGCCGCGGCGCGCGACGTGGTTCACGAACCTGGGCGCGGCGTCGCTGGTCGGCTACCTCGGACACGGCTTCGTCGTGCGGTGGGCACAGACCGCGGAGATCTTCGACTGGGCTCCGGAGCACCCGACCGCCGCGCTCTGGACCGCCGCCGGCTCCGCTCTCGCGCTCACCGTGCTGCTGACCAACCCGTGGGTCTCCCGCTGGCTGATCTGGGCAGTGGATCCCGTCGGGTCGTGGCGACGCCGCCGGGCCACCGCACCCTCGGGAGACGGGGCGGGAAACGGGGCCGAAGACGCGCCCGCGGCGGAGACGGCTGCCGGGACGGACGACGCCATCCGTTAGCGTGCTCCGGTGCGGGATCCGTGGTTGGACAACGTCAAGTACGTGCTGGTGACCTTCGTCGTCATGGGGCACGCGCTGCCGCTGGCCCATCTCGACACGGCTCTCGACGCGCAGCTCTACGACTTCATCTACGCGTGGCACATTCCAGCGTTCGTGCTGGTCACGGGCTACTTCTCACGGAGCTTCACCTGGTCGCGGCGCCACCTCAGCGCACTGGCCACGGGCCTGCTGCTCCCCTACCTGGTCTTCGAGACCGTCATGCGCCAGGCCAACTACCACTGGAACGACGTCACCGTCGCTGGTCCCTACCTGATCAATCCGGGCTGGCCGATGTGGTACCTCGTCGCCACCATCCTGTGGCGCCTGGCGAGCCCGATCCTGGGTCGGCACTGGCTGATGTTCCCGGTGAGTGTCGCCGCAAGCCTCTGGTTCGGCACGATCACCGCGGACTGGACCGAGTGGTTCGACCTGTCCCGAGTCGTCGGGCTGCTCCCCTTCTTCACGTTCGGCCTCTTGGTCCGGCCGGAGCACCTCGCCATGCTCAAGTCGAGGTGGGCAGCTCTCGCGGGTGCCGTCGTACTGGTGGGGGCGTGGCAGCTGGCCGCGCGCACCGACGACTGGATCAGCACCCGCTGGCTCTGGTACTCCTTCCCCTATTCATCGCTCCGCGCTGACGGCGTCTACGTCGACGACACCACCGGCATGCTGCTCCGTCTGGGCGTGATGGCAGTGGGCTTCGCGGCTGCGCTCGCGGTCTTCAGCCTGGTGCCGCGTGGACGGCACTGGTTCACCGCCCTCGGATCGGCCACGCTCGTCGTCTACCTCTTCCACGGGTTCGTCATCCGTGCCGCCTGGCGACTCGGCTTCCCCGAATGGGCCCAGGCGCAGGGTGACTGGGTGCTCTGGCTGACCCTCGCCGGCGCCATCGCCGTCTCCACGGTCCTGGCCTCTCCCCCGGTCGCCTCACGCCTCGTCTGGCTCGTCGACCCCGTCGCTCAGCTCCGCAAGCGCCGCCGCACCGCCCGCCCCTAACAGAACCCGATCGTCCCTAACAGATTCGTGGTCAGATCGCGTTCTGACCACGAATCTGTTAGGGACGACCCAGGCGCCCCCGCCCGCACCGGGTCGCTCCTGGAGATGGGAGCGGCCCCGGCCTCCCCGTGGGGAGGTCGGGGCCGTGAGTCCGACCGGGCTACCTCAGTTCTGGTAGGTGCCGAAGTCGAAGTCGTCGAGGGCGACGGCCTGGCCGGTGCCTCCGAACCCGTAGTCGTAGGAGTCGTAGCCGGTGACCGAGTACGCCGCGGCACGGGCCTCCTCGGTCGGCTCCACCCGGATGTTGCGGTACCGCTCGAGGCCGGTACCCGCCGGGATCAGCTTTCCGATGATCACGTTCTCCTTCAGACCGAGCAGCGAGTCGCTGCGGCCGTTGATCGCGGCGTCCGTGAGCACCCGGGTGGTCTCCTGGAAGGAGGCCGCCGAGAGCCACGACTCGGTGGCCAGCGATGCCTTGGTGATACCCATGAGCTCCGGACGACCCGAGGCCGGCTTGCCGCCCTCGGCCAGCACCCGCTTGTTCTCCTGCTCGAAGCGGGTCCGGTCGACCAGGTCGGAGGGCAGCAGGTTGGTGTCGCCCGACTCGATCACCGTGATCCGGCGCAGCATCTGCCGCACGATGATCTCGATGTGCTTGTCGTGGATCGACACACCCTGGCTGCGGTACACCGCCTGGACCTCGTCCACCAGGTGCTGCTGGGCGCGACGCACACCGAGGATCCGCAGGACCTCCTTGGGGTCCTCCGTGCCCTGGGTGAACTTGTCACCGACCTCCACGTGGTCACCGTCCTGGACCAGCAGACGCGAACGCCGGCTGACCGGGTACTCCACGACCTCGGAGCCGTCGTCGGGGGTGACCAGGACCTTGCGGGCCTTGTCACCCTCCTCGATCTCCACACGACCGGCCGCCTCCGAGATCGGGGCCAGACCCTTGGGGGTCCGGGCCTCGAAGAGCTCCACCACGCGGGGCAGACCCTGCGTGATGTCGTCGGCGGAGGCCACGCCACCGGTGTGGAAGGTACGCATGGTCAGCTGCGTGCCGGGCTCACCGATCGACTGGGCGGCGATGATGCCGACGGCCTCACCGATGTCGACCAGCTTGCCGGTGGCCAGCGAGCGGCCGTAGCACTTGGCACAGGTCCCGGTGCTGGCCTCGCAGGTGAGCACGGAGCGCACCTTGACCTCGGTCACGCCGGCCTCGATGAGCTCGGCGATCTTGACGTCGCCGAGGTCCTCACCGGCGCCGACGAGGACCTCGCCGGACGTCGGGTGGGCCACGTCGACGGCCGAGGTGCGCGCGTAGGCGGCGGTCTCGGCGTTCTCGTCCTTGCGCACCACGCCGTCGGGACCGGCCACGCCGATCACCTTGGGCAGACCACGCTCGGTGCCACAGTCGTCCTCACGGATGATGACGTCCTGCGAGACGTCCACCAGACGACGGGTCAGGTAGCCCGAGTCGGCGGTACGCAGCGCGGTGTCGGCCAGACCCTTGCGGGCACCGTGCGTGGCGATGAAGTACTCCAGGACGGTCAGGCCCTCCCGGAAGTTCGACTTGATCGGCCGCGGGATGATCTCGCCCTTGGGGTTCGCCACCAGACCACGCATGGCCGCGACCTGACGGATCTGGTTCATGTTTCCGGACGCACCCGAGTCGACCATCATGTAGATCGGGTTGGCCTTGTCGAAGTTGGTCTCCATGGCCTTGCCGACCTCGGCAGCCGCCTGGGTCCAGATCTCGATGAGCTCCTGACGGCGCTCCTCGTCGGTGACCAGACCGCGCTCGAACTGCTTCTGGACCTTCGCCGCCTGCTCCTCGAAGCCCGACAGGATGTCGGCCTTCGACGCCGGGGTGGTCACATCGTCGATGGAGACGGTGACACCCGAGCGGGTGGCCCAGTGGAAGCCGGTGTCCTTCAACGCGTCCAGCGACGCCGCGACCTCGACCTTGGAGTAGCGCTCGGCCAGGTCGTTGACGATGGCACCCAGCTGCTTCTTGCCGACCTCGTAGTTCACGAAGCGGTAGTCGGCGGGAAGGGTGTCGTTGAAGTACGTGCGACCCAGCGTGGTCTCCACCGTCTCGCCGTCGATCCGCAGCTTGATCCGGCTCTGCAGCGAGATCTCGCCCCGGTCGAAGGCCATGATCGCCTCGGCCTGGGACGCGAAGGCACGGCCCTCGCCCGGCTCGCCCTCACGGTCGGTGGTGAGGAAGAACAGACCGATGATCATGTCCTGGCTCGGCATGGTGACCGGCCGGCCGTCGGACGGCTTCAAGATGTTGTTGGTCGACAGCATCAGGATCCGGGCCTCGGCCTGAGCCTCGGCCGACAGCGGCAGGTGGACGGCCATCTGGTCACCGTCGAAGTCGGCGTTGAACGCGCCACAGACGAGCGGGTGCAGCTGGATGGCCTTGCCCTCGATGAGCTGCGGCTCGAACGCCTGGATGCCGAGTCGGTGCAGCGTGGGTGCACGGTTGAGCAGCACCGGGTGCTCGGTGATGACCTCTTCGAGCACGTCCCAGACCTCGGCCCGGACGCCGCGCTCCACCATCCGCTTGGCGGACTTGATGTTCTGCGCGTGCGACAGGTCGACCAGGCGCTTCATCACGAACGGCTTGAAGAGCTCCAGGGCCATCTGCTTGGGCAGACCGCACTGGTGCAGCTTCAGCGTCGGGCCGGAGACGATCACCGAACGACCCGAGTAGTCCACGCGCTTGCCGAGCAGGTTCTGACGGAAGCGACCCTGCTTGCCCTTGAGCATGTCGGAGAGCGACTTCAGCGGCCGGTTGCCCGGGCCGGTGACGGGGCGACCACGACGGCCGTTGTCGAAGAGCGAGTCGACGGCCTCCTGGAGCATCCGCTTCTCGTTGTTGACGATGATCTCCGGCGCGCCGAGATCGAGCAGCCGCTTGAGGCGGTTGTTCCGGTTGATCACGCGACGGTAGAGGTCGTTCAGGTCGGAGGTGGCGAAGCGGCCACCGTCGAGCTGGACCATCGGCCGCAGGTCCGGCGGGATCACCGGGACGGCGTCCAACACCATGCCCAGCGGGCTGTTGCCGGTCTTGCGGAAGGCGTCGACCACCTTGAGACGCTTGAGGGCACGGACCTTGCGCTGGCCCTTGCCGGTGGCGATGGTCTCGCGCAGCGACTCCACCTCGGCCTCGATGTCGAACGTCTGCAGGCGCTTCTGGATCGCCGTGGCGCCCATGTGGCCCTCGAAGTACTTGCCGAACCAGGCCTGCATCTCGCGGTAGAGCATCTCGTCGCCCATGAGGTCCTGGACCTTCAGGCTCTTGAAGGTGTCCCAGACCTCCTCGAGGCGGGCGAGCTCGGCGTCGGAGCGCTTACGCAGCTGCGCCATCTCGCGCTCGGCGCCGTCCTTGACCTTGCGCCGGGCGTCCGCCTTGGCACCCTCGGCCTCGAGAGTGGCAAGGTCCTCCTCCAGCTTGCGGGCGCGGTCCTCGATCGCGGAGTCGCGACGGCCCTCGAGCCGCTTGCGCTCCAGGTCGATCTTGCCCTCGAGCTGGGTCAGGTCGCGGTGCCGGGCGTCCTCATCGACCGAGGTGATCATGTAGGCCGCGAAGTAGATGACCTTCTCAAGGTCCTTCGGCGCCAGGTCGAGCAGGTAGCCGAGCCGGCTCGGGACACCCTTGAAGTACCAGATGTGGGTGACCGGGGCGGCCAGCTCGATGTGGCCCATCCGCTCACGGCGGACCTTGGAGCGGGTCACCTCGACGCCGCAACGCTCACAGATGATGCCCTTGAAGCGCACGCGCTTGTACTTGCCGCAGTAGCACTCCCAGTCCCGGGTGGGACCGAAGATCTTCTCGCAGAAGAGGCCGTCACGCTCGGGCTTGAGCGTGCGGTAGTTGATGGTTTCCGGCTTCTTGACCTCGCCGTGGCTCCACGTGCGGATGTCGTCCGCAGTGGCCAGGCCGATCCGAAGCTGGTCGAAGAAGTTCACGTCGAGCACGTTGGCTGCTGTCCTTCGTTAGTTCTGGAATGAAAGATTTGTGTGGACTGGGTCTCGACAAGCTCGACCACCGAAGCCACCGGAGCGGTGACGACCGCCGCGGCGGTGATCGAGCCTGTCGAGATCATCAGACTTCTTCGACCGAGCTGGGCTCGCGACGGGACAGGTCGATGCCGAGCTCCTCGGCGGCACGGAAGACGTCCTCCTCCGCGTCGCGCATCTCGATCGTGGAGCCGTCCTGCGACAGCACCTCGACGTTGAGGCAGAGCGACTGCATCTCCTTGACGAGGACCTTGAACGACTCGGGGATGCCGGAGTCGGGGATGTTCTCGCCCTTGACGATCGCCTCGTAGACCTTGACCCGGCCGGGAACGTCGTCGGACTTGATCGTGAGCAGCTCCTGCAGGGCGTAGGCGGCGCCGTACGCCTCCATCGCCCAGACCTCCATCTCACCGAACCGCTGGCCACCGAACTGGGCCTTACCGCCCAGCGGCTGCTGCGTGATCATCGAGTAGGGGCCGGTGCTGCGTGCGTGGATCTTGTCGTCGACCAGGTGGTGGAGCTTGAGGATGTACATGTAGCCCACCGCGACCGGGTCCGGGAACGGCTCGCCGGTACGCCCGTCGAACAGGCTCGCCTTGCCGTTCTCCTTGACCATCCGCTCACCGTCACGGTTGGGCAGGGTCGCGCTCAGCAGACCGGTGATCTCGTCCTCACGCGCACCGTCGAAGACCGGCGTGGCGACCTTCGTGTTGGCGGTGGCCTTGTCGGCGTGGATGTCGATCAGGCGCTGCTTCCACTCCCCCTCGTTGTCGGTGAGGTTGAGGTCCCAGCCCTGCTTGGCCAACCAGCCGAGGTGGAGCTCGAGGATCTGGCCGATGTTCATACGACGCGGCACACCCAGCGGGTTGAGCACGACGTCGACGGGCGTGCCGTCCTCCATGAAGGGCATGTCCTCGATCGGCAGGATCTTGGCGATGACGCCCTTGTTGCCGTGGCGGCCGGCCAGCTTGTCACCGACGGAGATCTTGCGCTTCTGGGCGACGTAGACCCGCACCAGCTGGTTGACGCCCGGGGGCAGCTCGTCGCCCTCCTCACGATCGAAGACGCGAACGCCGATGACCGTGCCGGACTCACCGTGGGGCACCTTCATGGAGGTGTCGCGGACCTCGCGCGCCTTCTCACCGAAGATGGCGCGGAGCAGCCGCTCCTCCGGGGTCAGCTCGGTCTCGCCCTTCGGCGTCACCTTGCCGACGAGGATGTCGCCGGTGGTGACCTCGGCGCCGATCCGGATGATGCCGCGCTCGTCGAGGTCGGCCAGGTTCTCGTCGGAGACGTTCGGGATGTCCCGGGTGATCTCCTCGGGGCCCAGCTTGGTGTCGCGAGCGTCGACCTCGTGCTCCTCGATGTGGATCGAGGTGAGCATGTCCTCCTGGACGAGACGCTGGCTGAGGATGATGGCGTCCTCGTAGTTGTGACCCTGCCACGGCATGAACGCGACGAGCAGGTTGGCGCCGAGCGCCATCTCCGCGTCGTCGGTGCAGGGACCGTCAGCGATCGGGCTGCCGACCTCGACCCGGTCACCCTCGGTCACCAGCGGACGCTGGTTGATGCAGGTGCCCTGGTTGGAGCGGCGGAACTTGGCCAGCCGGTACGACGAGTAGGTGCCGTCGTCGTTCATGGTCTCGATCAGGTCGGCGGAGACCGACTTGACCACACCCGCCTGGTCAGCGGTGACCACATCGCCCGCGTCGACCGCGGCGCGCAGCTCCATGCCGGTGCCGACCAGCGGCGAGTCGCTGCGGATCAGCGGCACGGCCTGGCGCTGCATGTTGGCACCCATGAGGGCACGGTTGGCGTCGTCATGCTCGAGGAACGGAATGAGGGCGGTCGCGACCGACACCATCTGGCGCGGCGAGACGTCCATGTAGTCCACCTCGGCGGCCAGGATCTCGGAGACCTCGCCCTGGCGCTGGCGGACCAGCACCCGCTCCTCGGCGAAGCGACCGGCGGCGTCGAGCTTGGCGTTGGCCTGCGCGATGACGTACTTGTCCTCGTCGTCGGCAGTCAGGTAGTCGATCTGGTCGGTGACCTGGCCGTCGACGACCTTCCGGTACGGCGTCTCCACGAAACCGAACGGGTTGATCCGCCCGTAGGAGGCGAGCGAGCCGATCAGACCGATGTTGGGGCCTTCCGGCGTCTCGATCGGGCACATGCGGCCGTAGTGCGAGGTGTGGACGTCACGGACCTCCATGCCGGCGCGGTCACGAGAGAGACCACCCGGGCCGAGCGCCGAGAGGCGGCGCTTGTGGGTCAACCCGGCGATCGGGTTGGTCTGGTCCATGAACTGCGACAGCTGCGAGGTCCCGAAGAACTCCTTCAGCGCCGCGACGACCGGGCGGATGTTGATCAGCGACTGCGGCGTGATCGCCTCGACGTCCTGGGTCGTCATCCGCTCGCGGACCACCCGCTCCATGCGTGCCAGACCGGTGCGGAGCTGGTTCTGGATCAGCTCGCCCACGGTGCGCATGCGACGGTTGCCGAAGTGGTCGATGTCGTCGGCGCGCACCTCGAGCGGCTTGCCGTCGGCGTCGACGAGCTCGTTGCCCTGACCGTCGACCATCACGTCGTCGCCGTTGTGCAGGCGGACGACGTAGCGGATGGTGGCCACCACGTCGGCGATGGTCAGCGTCTGGTGGTCGAAGGCCTCGTGCTGGCCGAGCTTCTTGTTGATCTTGTAGCGACCGACCTTGGCCAGGTCGTAGCGCTTGCCGTTGAAGTAGTAGTTCTTCAGCAGGGTCAGCGCGGCCTCGCGCGTCGGCGGCTCACCCGGGCGAAGCTTGCGGTAGATGTCGAGCAGAGCGTCGTCGGGACCCTGCGTGTTGTCCTTCTCGAGGGTGAGCTGGATCGACTCGTACTGACGCAGCTCCTCCATCGTCGCCTCGTAGTCGTACTCCTCGCCGATCTCCTCGGCGACGGCGACCAGGGCCTTGAGCAGCACGGTGACGTTCTGCTTGCGCTTGCGGTCGAGACGAACGCCGACCATGTCGCGCTTGTCGATCTCGAACTCCAGCCAGGCACCCCGCGACGGGATCACCTTGGAGGTGTAGATGTCCTTGTCGGAGGTCTTGTCGGCGGTGCGCTCGAAGTAGACGCCCGGGGAGCGGACCAGCTGGGAGACGACGACACGCTCGGTGCCGTTGATCACGAAGGTGCCCTTGTCGGTCATCAGCGGGAACTCGCCCATGAAGACCGTCTGGCCCTTGATCTCGCCGGTGTCGTTGTTGGTGAACTCGGCGGAGACGTAGAGGGGCGCGGAGTAGGTGAAGTCCTTCTCCTTGCACTCGTCCACGGTGTACTTCGGGTCGTAGAAGAGAGGGTTCTCGAACGAGAGCGACATCGTCTCGGAGAAGTCCTCGATCGGCGAGATCTCTTCGAAGATCTCGGTGAGGCCCGACTTGCGGGAGACATCCTCACCAGCTTCGAGCCGACGCTCGACGTCCTGCTGCCAACGCTCGTTGCCGATCAGCCAGTCGAAGCTGTCGGTCTGGAGGGCGAGGAGGCGCGGGATTTCGAGGGGCTCGGTGATCTTCGCGAAGGAGATCCGACGGGGGTTGTTGCTGGCTTCTGCGCGCGCGGCCAAGAGTTGTCCTTAGAGGAGGTTCGCTCTGGGAGGCGCCAGCCCACCACAAACCGGCCACCGGACAGGCAGGAAGCATTTGAGGGCAGGCGCAAGGATCGACCTTACACCGCCACAAGGGGTCCACGCAAGGCGCGATACGGTCCGGCCTGACGCCTCGTGTGCCACTGCCCGAAAGCATGACTCTCCGACACGATCAGGTCAAGCAGCCGTCCGGCGCGGCGCCGGAGGTCACGCCGCGCGGGGCGGTCGCAGCCTCCTACTCGGACGGGCTCTCCGAGGGCGCGGCCGAGCCACACGGGTCGCCCGCAGCCGCCTCGTCCCCACCTTCGAGACCATCGACGTCGTCGATCAGCCAGGTACCGTCCCGGTGCACCATCGTGACGCCGAGCATCAACGTGCCGACGCCCTGGTCGCCGCCCGCGTTGCTGGCCTGGTTGCGGATGACCGCGACCAGCTGCACACGATCGCCGTCGTCGCTGACGGCTGTCACGCCGCTGCGCAGCACGTCGGTGCGCACCACAGCCTTGACCTGCTCCGCCTTCTCCAGCACCACGGCCCAGACCTTGTCGAACTCGCAACGGTACTGCGGCGTCAGCACCGCTACCGCCCGCTGGTGCGCGGTCTCCAGGTCGTCCCACCGGTAGGTGAGCACGTTGCCGAAGCTCTGCTCCAGGACCGACTTCGCCTCGCGCACCGCCGCCTCGTTGCTCGGCGTGTCAGCGTCCGTGTCGCGGGTCTGCACGTAGCCGGCGAAGCCGCCGACCAGCAGGACGGCCAGGGCGAGCGCTGCCAGCAGCCACGTGGGTACGCCGCCACGCGCGTGGGGCGCCGACTCCGTCTCGACAGGCTCGACCACCGAAGTCGCCCCGGTCTCGACAGGCTCGACCACCGCAGCCGACTCGGTCTCGACAGGCTCGACCACCGGGGCGTCTTGCTCGCGGTCGTAGGCGGCGCGCGCCTGGGTGTCGAGGAGGACCTTGGCGGCCTGGTTGTAGAGGTCGAAGCGCCGGTCGGTAGGTTCCAGGTCTGCCGTCGCCTCGCGCCAGGCCGCGCGGATCTCTTCCTCGCTCGCCTCGGGAGCGACCCCCAGGACGTCGTACCAACTGGCGCTCATCGACGCTGGTCCTTCTCTTCGCCCTTCGATGACTTCTTCGTCGTGGGCTGCTCGTCGGGCTCGGGCTGGCCCGTGGGCGTCTCGGTCGCGCTGGGAGCCGGCGCGGTGGTGCACTCCGGGTTCTGGGCGACGTTGCAGGGGGTCTGGTCGATGAGCCAGTTGCCGCCGACCTTCACCAAGGTCAGCTCGAGCGTGTAGCCCTGGGGCTGCTCGGTCTTGTTCTGGATGGCTCGGGCCGTCTCACCGCCGACGAGGACCGTCGCGCGGTCCGCCGAGATCTCCACAACACCCACCCGATCGACCGTCGTGGTCGTGGCGAAGCCCTGGACCGCGAGCGGGGTGACGTTGTCGACCTGCTTGTCGAACTCCTCGCGATAGGAGGTCGAGATCAGCGGCGTCACCCGGTCCCGGTAGGCCGTGAGCAGCTTCTGCTCGTCGAGGTCCGAGGGACCGAAGTTCGAGGCTGCCTCGACGTAGCTCCGAGCAGCCAGCATCGCGGCAGCCCGATCGTCGGCGCCACCCTCGCCGGAGTCATCGTCCGACCGCAAGCCCAGGATCAGCCATACGAAGGAGGCGACCAGCAGCAGCGTCAGGACCGCCGCGAGGGCGCTCCTCGCCACGCGGGACCGGGGGCCGGTCTCGCCATCGGTTCCAGACACGATCACTCCGTCGATGAGGCAGCGTTGCGCAGCAGCAGCCAGGAGAGGCTGGGGGTAGCGCCGGGAGCGGTCAGGCTACCCGTTCCCGCCATGTCGGCCTGACCGTCCACGCCGGTCGACCAGACCAGGTCGTCGGTCTCCGGGTCCCAGGTAGCGACGACGGGCGCGCGCTTGAGCACGTTCTGAGCACCCCGCGCGTTGGACTTGTTCGCCGGCTCACGACAGCCCACCTGGGTCGGCAGGTCACGCCACTCACCGTTGTTGGGGTTGCGCTGGTCGGTGGCCTGGTAGTTGCTGCGGCACAACTGGTGGGGAGTCAGGACGAGGCCGAAGTGCGCGTCGTACAGACCCGTGTCGGGGTCCTTGGCGGCCACCGTGAAGCCGCCCTCGACGGCGTACGGGTAGACGACCAGAAGGTGCTCGAGGCCGTCGAGGTTCGCCACGACGACCTCACTGGTGGTCCGCACGTTGTTGAGCAGCGAGGTGATCGCGACGTCGTTCTCCTCGATGAACCGACGCAGGGTGTTGGCAGCCGCCGACCCGTTGTCGATCACCGTGCGCAGGTCGGCGTCCGAGCCGGCCAGCGTGGTGCTGAAGAGGCTGAGGTCGCGAGCGAAGCTGCGGATCGAGCCGGCCAGGTCGACCTGCGAGGTGAGCACCGTGTTGCTCGAGCGGATCAGCGCCGTGGTGAGGTCGAAGTTGGCGTTCGCCGTCTCGATGAACGAGGTCGTCGTGTCGATGATCTGCCCCAGGTCCTCGCCGGTGTCCTGGAACGCCGTGCCGAGCTCGTGCACGACAGTGCGCAGCGCGTCCCGATCGACGCCGCCGACCGTGGTCGCGACGTCGGCGATCAGCTTGGAGGTCGGGATCGGCGTCTGGGTGTTCTCCTGCGCGATCTGCGAGCGGTCCTTCAGGTACGGACCCTCGTTCGCCTGCGGCTGGATGTCGACATATTGCTCACCGACCGCGGACCGGTTGGCGACGACCGCAAGCGTGTCGGCCGGGATCCGGTCCCACTTGTTGTCGATGTCGAGATGGACGTCGACGCCCTGATCGGTCAGCTTCATCTCGCCGACACGCCCCACGGTGGTGCCGCGGTAGCTGACCTCGGCACCCTCGAAGATGCCACCGGAGTCGGGGAAGTGCGCGACGACCGTGTAGCTGTCATCGAAGAAGAGCCGGTCGAGGCGGGCGTACTTGGCCCCCACGAAAGAGACGCCGAGGAGCGTGATGACCACGAAGATCACCAGCTGGATCTTGGTACGGCGTGTGATCACTGGGCCACCCCCCGCAGCAGCAGACCGACCAGGGCCGGGTCGTTGTCCTTCATGAGCTCCGAGAGCGGCACGCTGATCGTGCCGGGCGCGCTCCGGTTCAGGCCGGTCTGAGTAGCGTCGGTCTCCGCGGTACGCCGTGGCTTGGGCAACAACCCGCCGCCACTCAGGAGGGCACAGATCAGGTTCTGCTGGTTCTTGCCGTCCTTGCAGTAGGTGAGCAGGTCGGCCGGGCTGTTGACGTTGGGAAGGATCTCCGGCAGGCCACCCTCGCCCTTCTCCCCCAGCAGCCGCACGTCGAGCTTGATCGCCAGGTTCACGAAGTCACCCATGTGCAGGTTGCGTGCCTGCTGCGGGTCTCGGCCGACGGCTTCGTCGACGAAGGGGTAGGTGAGCAGCACGTGGAAGGACTTGGCGAAGTCGTCACCGGTCTTGGCAAGGCTGAAGAGCACCGGCTGCAGCTCCGAGAGCGCATCGATCGTGGCGGTCTTCGACGCCTTGATCACCCGGGTGCCCACGTCGCCCAGCTTGTTGAGCGCCTTGAGCATCTTCACCAGGTCGCCGCGCTGCTGGTCGATCGAGGTCAGCGCGGCCGGCAGCTCGTCAAGCGCGGACGTGATGGCGTCCTTCTGCTCGTTGGCGCTGATGGAGAGAGCGTTGAGCCGCTCGATGGCGGTGACGATGGCGTCCTTGTTGTCGTCCAGCTCGCCCATGAAGGTCTGCAGCTGGGTGAGCACCGACTTGGCGGCACCCTCACGTCCGTCGAACGCCTTGTTGAGCTCCGTGGTGATCGTCTTCAGCTGGTCGACGCCACCGCCGTTGAGCACCAGGCTCAGGGCACCCAGGACCTCTTCGACCTCGGGGTTGCGGTTGGTCCGCTCGACCGCGATCTGGCTGTGGTCCTTGAGACGCTCCGGCGAGGGGTCGGACGGAGCGCTGAGCGAGACGAATTTCTCACCGAGCAGGCTGGTCTGGCGGATCGAGGCCTCGGCGTTGGCGGGCAGGTTGACGTCCTTGCGGACCTCCAGCGTGACCTTCGCCTGGTTGTCGACGAGCTCGACCTTCTTCACCTTGCCGACGCTGACGTCGTTGACCTTGACGGTCGACTGCGGCACCAGGTCCAGCACGTCCGGGAACGTCACCGTGACCTCGATGGGGTCGGCGCCGGTGTCAGTACCGCCGGGCAGCGGCATGTCGTAGATCGAGAAGCCGCAGGAGGAGACCAGCAGTGCGGTCGCGGCGGCCAGGCCGGCGCGTGAGATTCCCCGGAGCTTCATCGCGCCACTCCCATCGCTGCCGCGAGCGTGGGCTCGACGGGCTCGTCCGCCGACGTCGCGGCACGCTTCTTGCCGAGCAGTGCGTCGAGCAGGTTGCAGACCACCCCGGTCGGGTCGGCGGTGCCGACCACCGAGCACAGGAAGAGTGAGGGGTTGGTCGCCAGCACGTGCCCGGCGTTCTCCAGGTTGGCCGAGACGTCGAGGGTTCCGGCCTGCGGGTTGTAGGTGAGCGCGAGGTTGTTGAGCGCCACCGGGCCCGCGGTGAGGATCTCGTCGAGCTCCGCACGGCGCTTCACCAGCACCTTCGCCACCTTGTCGAGGCCACGGATGTTCTTGCCCAGCAGCTCCTCGTTGTCCTTGACGAAGTCACGGACGGACCCGAGAGCGCCCCCGAGGTTCTGGAGCGAGGCGGCCAGTTCCTGGCGCTCGCCGGCGAGCATCTCGGAGACCGAGGCGATCGAGTGGTTGAAGTCGCGCACCAGCTGATCGTTGTCGGCCAGTGTCGAGATGAAGCGTTGCAGCTCCTCTGCGGCTCCGAAGAGCTCCTCCTTGTTGTTCTCCAGCGTGCCGGTGAAGCGACCGAGGTCCTTCAGGGTGCGGTTGATCTCCTCGCCCTGACCCTCGAGGTTGTCGGCACCGACCTGGAGCAGCTCGGAGAGCGCGCCCTCGCTGTTGGCGCCGTCCGGTCCCAGCGCCACGACCAGGGTGTCGATGCTCTCGTAGATCTCGTCGAGCTCGAGCGGCGAGGAGGTGTCCTCCATCGTCAGGGTGGCGTTGTCAGGGAGCGTGTCGCCGCCCGTGTAGACCGGGGTGAGCTGGACGAACCGGTCCCCCACCACGTTCGGGGTCACGATCACGGCCTGAGCATCGGCGGGCAGGTTGATGTCGGCGTCGTACCAGAGCTTGACCTTGACCGAGGTGCCGGCCGGCTCGACCGACTCCACCTCGCCCACTCGGACGCCGAGGATCCGGACCTCCGAGCCCTCGTAGACCGCCACGGTGCGGTCGAAGCTGGCGGTGAGGTACTTGCGGTCCTCGCTGCGGAACATCGTGAAGGCGGCCACGGCGAGCAGCACCACGATGATCCCGGGAATGATGAGCCTCTTCATGTCAGCGTCCCCCTCCCAGCTGTGGCGGAGGCGGAATGTTGGTGATCCAGGTGTCGAACCACGGTCCGTTGCCGAGCGTGCTCGCAAACAGGCGGTAGAACGGCGCCATCGTGCGCAACGACTCGTCGAGGTTGTCCTGGTTCTTCAACAGCACCTTGACCACCGTGTCGAGCTCGGTGAGAGCCGGCTTCAGATCGGCCTTCGTGTCCCGCACCAGCGCCTGCAGCTCCTGCGACATCGTGGTCGTGGAGACCAACAGGTTGTGGATCGCCTCACGCCGTCCGGTGAGCGCCTTGAAGAGCACGTCGGCCTGCTTCATCAACGTGATGATGTCGTCGTCGCGGTCGCCGAGCACACCGGAGACCTTGCGCAGGTTCTGCAGCAGCGTGTTGATCTGCTCGTCTCGTGCAGCCAGGTTGCGGGAGAGGGAGGAGACTCCCTTGAGCGCCGCCTGGAACTCCTCCGGCGTGTTCTCGGCCAGCGCGGAGAGCGTCCGGAAGGACTTCGCCAGCTGATCGGTGTTGATCTCGCCCGACCGCTCGGCGAGGCCGGTGAAGGCGTCGACGACGTCGTACGGCGAGCTCGTCCGGGCGACCGGGATCGTCGAGCCCTGCTTCATCTGGCCGGAGCCGATCGGCTCGATCGCGAGGAACATCGCGCCGAGGATCGTCTTCACCTTGATCTCGGCGCGGGAGTCGGGCCCGAACTCGGCCCCCTCGTCGATCTTGAAGGTGACCTTGACGTGGTCGCCGTCGAGCTCGACCTTCTTGACCTTGCCGACGCGCACGCCGGCGATCCGGACCTCGTCGTTGGCCTTGAGGCCGCCGGCCTCGCTGAAGGAGGCGTAGTAGGTGTCGCCGCCACCGATCAGGGGCAGGTCGTCGGCGCGGAACGCCATCAGCACGGCCGCGACGATCACGGCCAGGCTGATCGCCCCGATCACGACCGGGTTGCGCTCACGGAATGGCTTGCTCACTTCAGGAAACACCTCTTCGGAGTCAGGCTCTCCGTCGGCGGGTAGGTCACGGCCAGCGGGGGCAGCGGCCCGACCTTCACCTGCCCGGTGAAGGAGCACAGGAAGAAGTTGAAGTAGGAGCCGTACGTCGCGGTGCGGCCGATCTTCGTCAGCTTGATGGGAAGGACCTGAAGGGCGCGATCGATCTCGGCCCGGTTGCGTGCCAGATTGCCGGCGACCTGGCGCAGCGCCTTCACGTCGTTGACCAACGGCGCGCGGACACCCTTCGCGAGGTCGGCGGTCTGCACGGCCAGGGCGGAGATGTCGTCGAGCGAGTCGAGGATCGCGTCCTTGTCGTCCACCAGACCGCTGACCAGGTCGCGGAGGTTCACGATCAGCCCGCTGAGCTGGTCGTCGCGGTCACCGACCGTCACCAGGACCTCGTTGAGGTTGAGGATCAGGTCGCCGATGACGGCGTCCCGCTCCGAGAGCGTCTGGGTGATCTCGGCGGTGTGGCCCAACAGCCCCTCGACGGTGCCGCCCTCGTTCTGGAACACCTGGATGATCTCGTAGGAGAGCTGGTCGAGGTCCTGGGGCGAGAGCGCCTGGAAGAGCGGCTTGAAGCCGTTGAAGAGCACCGTCAGGTCGAGCGCCGGCGAGGTCCGGTCGACCGGGATGACCTTGTTGGTCGCCTGCTTGTCGGCGCTCTCCCCGGACTCGCTGAGCGACAGGTAGCGCTGGCCGACGAGGTTGCGGTAGCGGATCGCCACCTGGGTGCCCTCGGTGACGCGCGCTTCGTCGGCGACGCTGAAGGTCACCCTGGCCCGCGTGCGGTCGACGATCTCGACGTCCTTGACGGTGCCGACCTTCACACCGGCGATCCGGACGTCGTCGCCCTTCACCACACCGGTCGCGTCCACGAAGTCGGCGCGGAACTCCCGTGCCGAGCCACCGGTGATGTTGCCGATCACCAGCACCAGCGCACTCGTGAAGATCGCCGTGATCACCATGAAGACGACGAGCTTGACGAGGTCGAGACTGGTCTTCTTGTCGAGGATGCTCATCGAGGCCCCCGATCGAACGTGCGACCGAGGAGTGCAGCGGAGGGGGGGAGGTGGCTCATCGCAACGTCACCTCCGTGCCGCGCAGCATCGGGGCGAAGAGCAGGACGCCGAGGTCGGAGACCTCGCCGGAGCTCTGGCCGAGCTGAGCGGCGAGCAGGCCGCGCGCCAGGTCGGCCTCGTCGGCCGAGCCTGCCTCGCTGCTCATCTCGAAGCCGGGCACGGTGCGCATGGTCCCCTTGCCGGTCGGACGGTTGACCCCGTCGTCGAAGTTCGGAATGTCGCGGAACGGGTTCGCCTGCGTGTAGGGCGGGTTCGGCAGCGCGCCGCAATGCGGACCGCGCTTCTCGCGCAGCACGGGGCGGTCACCCTGGTCGTAGGCCCGGGGCTGGTTCGGGATCACCTCGAGGTTGATGTGCAGGACGAATCCGCGGAATGCCTCCGCCTGCGCCTTGCCGGCATTGACGACGCCGCTGACCAGGCAGGGGAACTGCGGAGCGTACTTCCCGAGAACCCGGAGCTGCTGGGCGCTCAGCTCACCGACGCGGACCAGATTGGTCTCGTTCTTGGCCAGGAAGGCCCCGGTCACATCGGAGAAGCGGGCGACGTCGGTGAAGAGCTTGTTCACGTCCTTCTCGCGCTCCAGCAGCGTGTTGCCGGTGGTGACCGTGCCCCGCAGGATGTCGGCCAGCTCGGGCATGACCTCCTCGTAGACGCCAGCCACCTTGCTGGTCAGCTTGATGTCCTCGATCAGCTGCGGGAGCTGCGGGTTCATCTTGCGCAGATAGCCGTCGAGGGTCTCGAGGCTGCGGCCCACGGCCTCGCCCCGGCCGGAGAGTGCGGTCGCCACGGCGCTCAAGGTGTGGCTGAGGTCGGCCGGCTGCACGGTGCGGAGCAGCGGGTAGAGGTCGTTGAGCGCCTCCTCCACCTCGGTGGCCACCACCGTCTGGGTGATCCGGTCGCCCGCCTTGATCGAGCGCGACTCGGGCTGGTCCGGGACCTGCAGGGCGACGTACTTCTCACCGAAGAGCGTCTTGGGCTCGATCCGCGCCGTGACGTTGCGCGGGATGATCCCGATCTTGTCGGGGTAGATGCCGAGCACCAGCTCGGCGCCGGTGCCGTCGCTGACGACCTTCGAATCCAGCACCTCGCCGACCTGGACGCCACGGATCTTGACGTCCGCCCGTGCGGGCAGCGAGAGACCGATGGTGGAGGTCTCGAGGGTGACCTTGTCGTAGGCGGTGAACTTCTTGGTGAAGATGGCGCCGGTAAGCCAGATTCCGGAGGCGATGAGAGCCAGGAAGACCAGGCCGATCAGCTTGTGGCTGCCCAGGATGCGGTTCATGCCTCAACCCGCCAATCTGACGGTGGTCGTGGTGCCCCAGATCGCCATCGACAGGAAGAGATCGACGACATTGATGGCGACGATCGAGGTACGCACGGCCCGGCCTACGGCCACGCCGACGCCGGCAGGCCCGCCGCTGGCGTTGTAGCCGTGGTAGCAGTGGATCAGGATCACGGTGACCGCGAAGACCAGCACCTTGCCGAAGGACCACAGCACGTCGCCGGGCGGCAGGAACTGCTGGAAGTAGTGGTCGTAGGTGCCGGAGCTCTGGCCGAAGAACATCGTCACCGTGAGTCGGGTGGCGAAGTAGGACGAGAGCAGGCCGACGACGTAGAGCGGGATGACCGCGATCAGGCCACCGATGATGCGGGTGGTGACGAGGAACGGCAGTGACGGGATCGCCATCACCTCGAGGGCGTCGATCTCCTCGGAGATGCGCATGGCACCCAGCTGTGCCGTGAAGCCGCACCCGACGGTGGCCGCCAGCGCGATGCCGGCGACCAGGGGCGCGATCTCCCGGGTGTTGAAGTAGGCGGAGACGAAGCCGGAGAAGGCCGCGGTGCCGATCTGGTTGAGAGCTGCGTAGCCCTGCAGGCCCACCTCGGTGCCGGTGAAGAAGCACATCGCGGTGATGACGCCGACGGTGCCGCCGATGACGGCCAGGGAGCCGGAGCCGAGGGTCACCTCGGCCAGGATCCGCAGCACCTCCTTCTTGTAGCGGCGCACGGTACGCGGCGTCCACGCGAGCGCGCGGAGATAGAAGGCGAGCTGCTCCCCCATCGTGTCGAGGAGCTTGACGGGTCGGTCGATGACCGAACGCATGCCTGACATCGGCGTCACCCTGTCTTCGGCGGCACGAGCTGGAAGTAGATCGCGCTCATGACGAAGTTGACGACGAACAGAAGCATGAAGGTGATGACGACCGACTCGTTCACCGCGTCACCGACGCCCTTCGGGCCCCCGCCGGCGTTCATGCCCTTGTAGCACGCCACGATCGCGGCAATGAGGCCGAAGACGAGCGCCTTGATCATGCCCTGCCAGAGGTCGGCCAGTTGGGCTAAGGCTGTGAAGCTCGATAAATAGGCCCCTGGTGTGCCGTCTTGCAGCACGACGTTGAAGACGTAGCCACCAGCGACTCCGACGACCGAGACCAACCCGTTGAGGAAGACCGCGACGAGCATGCAGGCCAGCACCCGGGGCACGACCAGGCGCTGGATCGGGTCGATGCCCAGCACCATCATGGCGTCGAGCTCCTCGCGGATCTTCCGCGCACCCAGGTCGGCCGCGATGGCCGACCCGCCGGCGCCGGCGATCAACAGCGAGGTGGCGATCGGCCCGGCCTCCCGGACCACCGCCAGGACCGAGGCGGATCCGGTGAAGGACTGGGCGCCGAACTGCTTGATCAGTCCACCGACCTGCAGCGCGATGACCGCGCCGAAGGGGATGGCGACGAGTGCAGTCGGAATGATCGTCACCGACGCAATGAACCAGGCCTGCTGGATGAACTCCCGCAACTGGAAGGGGCGCCGGAAGAGGCCCCGGCCGACGTCGAGACCGAAGGCAAACAGGTTGCCTGCAGTCCCGACGGGGCGGAGGACCCGTGCTGAGGTGATGGCCATCGTTGTCCGGCAGGCTCAGACGCCCGGCGTGAGGCCGGCGTTGGCGCTCGCGAAGGAACCCGGAGGAGGCGTGATGCCGTTGAGCCGGCACCACTCGCCCGGCGGCCGCTGGCTGCGTCGCGGAATGCCGTTGGACGGCTCCAGCTGCAGCGGGATCGGCGGCAGCGGGGGCAGTTCCTGGTCTGCCTCGGCGGCCAGGTCGTCGGCGTCCTTCTCCTCGGACATGCCGATCGGCCCCACCCGCTGGGCGTTCAGGAACTGGCGCACCACCGGCTCTTCCGAGCTCAGCAGCATCTCGCGGGGACCGAACATCGCCAGGTGCTTGTGGTACAGCAGACCGATGTTGTCCGGAACCGTACGCGCGGTGTTGATGTCGTGGGTCACGATCAGGAACGTGGCGTCGATCTGAGCGTTCAGGTCGACGATCAGCTGGTTGAGGAACGCCGTACGCACCGGGTCGAGACCGGAGTCCGGCTCGTCGAAGAGCACGATCTCGGGGTCGAGCACCAGCGCGCGGGCCAGGCCGGCCCGCTTGCGCATACCACCGGAGATCTCACCGGGGAGCTTCGTCTCCGCACCGATCAGACCCACCAGGTCCATCTTCTCCATGACGATGTCACGGATCTCCGACTCCGACTTCTTCGTGTGCTCGCGCAGCGGGAAGGCGACGTTGTCGTAGAGGTTCATCGAGCCGAACATGGCCCCGTCCTGGAACAGGACGCCGAAGAGCTTGCGGATCTCGTAGAGATCCTTCTCGGAGCACGACGCGATGTCGGTGCCTTCGATGATGACCGAGCCCTTGTCGGGCTTGAGCAGACCGATGAGAGTCTTGAGGAGCACCGACTTGCCCGTACCCGACGGGCCGAGCATCACGCAGATCTCCCCGGCAGGGATATCCAGCGTCACATCACCCCAGATCAGCTGCTTACCAAAGGACTTGGTCAGCTCCTGGATCTTGATCTCAACGCCCATGGCGTCCTCTCCTCGTGCTCACACCCGAGTCGACCAGCGGGACACGCCTCTGCCTGCCCCAGGCGACTTCTCAGTAACAACGCTTGTGTCGGGCCAGAGGTTACGGCCTTTTGCGGTGCAGGTCACCCCTGTCCTGAGGTTTGAGTCACATCGCCAAATCGGGGCCTCGCAAATGTGCCGAAGGACAGTCCCTCCCGGAGGAGAGACTGTCCTTCGCAGTGGCTCCGGAGCAGTTCCGGAGCCGTGAGATCACTTGAGGGTGACGGTGGCTCCGGCGCCCTCGAGGGCCTCCTTGGCCTTCTCGGCGGCAGCCTTGTCAACGCCCTCGAGGATGGCCTTGGGGGCACCCTCGACAAGCTCCTTGGCCTCCTTCAGGCCGAGGGAGGTCAGGGCGCGCACCTCCTTGATGACGTTGATCTTCTTCTCACCGGCGGCCTCGAGAACGACGTCGAACGAGTCCTTCTCCTCGGCCGCACCGGCGTCGCCACCGGCGCCACCCGCGGCCGGAGCAGCGGCAACGGCAACCGGAGCCGCGGCGGTCACGCCGAAGGTCTCCTCGAACTGCTTCACGAACTCGGAGAGCTCGATCAGGGTCATTTCCTTGAACGCGTCGAGCAGCTCGTCAGTGCTGAGCTTCGCCATGATGGCGCTTCCTTCCGTTTGTGGCCCTCGTCGGTCAGGCGAAGGGCCTGGTATATGCGGTGGTACGTCGGCCCGATCAGGCCTCGGTGGACTCGGCTTCGGTCTCGGCTGCCGGCTCGGCAGCCTCCTCGGCCGGGGCGTCCTCGGCGGCGTCGACCGGAGTACCGGCACCACCTGCGAGGATCGAGGGGTCCTGCTGCGCCTTGGCCTCCAGGGCGCCGGCGAGCCGGGCAGCCTGGGAGAGCGGGGCGTTGAGCAGGTAGACGGCCTGGGAGAGCGACGCCAGCATCGCGCCGGCGAGCTTGCCCAGCAGCACCTCGCGCGACTCGAGATCGGCCAGCTTGGCGATCTCGTTCGCGTCGAGGAGGTTTCCGTCCAGGACACCACCCTTGATCACAAGGGCGGGGTTTGCCTTGGCAAAGTCACGCAGACCCTTGGCGGCCTCGACCACGTCACCGTTGATGAACGCGATGGCGGTCGGCCCGACCAACAGGTCGTCGAAGCCCTCGATCCCCGCCTCCTTGGCGGCGATCTGGGCGAGCGTGTTCTTGACCACGGCGTAGTTGGCGTTCTCGCCGAGGGAGCGCCGCAGCTGCTGCAGCTCCGCAACGGTGAGACCGCGGTACTCGGTCAGCACAGCACCGGCAGAGGCGTTGAACTGGTCAACGACCTCGGCCACAGCTGCTGCCTTGTCTGGCCGCGCCATGGGTCTCCTTCCGAACTACTTCGTCGTCGAGACCCCCACGGCTCCGCATCCCTGGTCGAAATGCGAAACGCCCCGGCGCAGGGCCAGGGCGTGATCTCTCGAGGAGAGCTGCTCTGTCACCTGCGCGGGCCGCCCCTTACAAGGGGACCTTCGGCGTACCGCCCCGGAGGGAGGCACAGCGACCGGCGGTCTCTGGTTACAGCACGGAACACTACCGACCCGGTCGGGCCGGTGCCAAATCGCGGGGTGGCGTCGCGACGGTCCGTCAGGAGGCGCTGCGTCGCATCGCCGGCGGGGTCCGCTCGGTGACGTCGCCGCGAGCCGGGGCGGCCAGGCCGAAATCCTTGCCGTAGTCGGAGTAGAAGAGCGTGGTGCGGTAGTCCTGGCCGCCGCTGCTCAGCGTGCTGTCGACCTGGACGGGCCGGTCCTCGGCATCGACCCACAGGTCGATCGTGAACGCCTCACCGGCGGCCGCACCCTGCTGGCCGGAGAGCGACGACGGGTCGACCGTGACCCGGTAGTGGACCGCCTCCACCACGTCGTCGTCGAGCTCGCTCACCTGCTCGACGCCCACCACGTCGTACGTCGCGGGCTCTCCGAAAGCGGTGAGGCTCGCGGCGCTGCTGGCCTCCACCATCGTGGCGAACTGCGACTGCTGAGCCTCGTCGTCGGGCACCCGGTACCAGCTCTCCGCCCACTTCTTCGGGTTGAAGCCCTGGAGATAGAAGACCTGGTCGATCCACAGTCCCTCGACCAGCGTGCCGTCGATCGTCATCTCGATCCGGAAGTCAGCCCCGTTGTCGGTGATCGCCACTTGCTGCAGCGTGGTCGGCGTCTTCTCCCCGGCCATCTCGGCCACGGAGGAGACCTCCCAGCCACCGGCAGCGCGCTGGGCGGAGGCGACCGTGGCGAAGAGCTCCTTGGCGGGGATCGCCTGGAAGTCGCCGGGAAGCTCCGGGAGCGCCTCGGCGGAGGAGCCCGCCGCGGGACGCGTGTCGTCGTCCTTGTCGCCCAGGTAGCCCCAGCCGAGCAGCGCCCCGAGGGCGACGAGACCGGCGACGCCGGCGGTGAGGGCGGTGGAGCGCGGGAACTGGCTGGACATGGTGCGAAGTCAAGCACGCCCGCGGTCAGCGGGCGTCTCTGGGCGTCCACGATGCGGCGTGGCCACGTCACCGAGGCGAGCAGCGGCCGGATGCAGAACGCCCCGGTCACCGAGGGTGACCGGGGCGTTCGTGAGACGCGAGAGGCTCAGGCCTCGTCCTCACCCGCAACGTTGCGCGTGCGGTTGGGGTCGATGAGGATGCCGGGGCCCATCGTGGTGGAGACGGTGATCTTCTTGATGTAGCGGCCCTTGGAGCTGGCCGGCTTCAGACGAAGCACCTCCTCCAGCGCCGCGGCGTAGTTCTCCGCGAGCTGGGCCTCGGTGAAGGACGCCTTGCCGATGATGAAGTGCAGGTTGGCGTGGCGGTCGACGCGGAACTCGATCTTGCCGCCCTTGATGTCGGCGACGGCCTTGGCCACGTCGGGGGTGACGGTGCCGGTCTTCGGGTTCGGCATCAGCGAGCGGGGGCCGAGGACGCGACCGAGGCGGCCGACCTTGCCCATCATGTCGGGCGTGGCCACGACGGCGTCGAAGTCCAGCCAGCCGCCGTTGACCTTCTCGATGAGCTCGTCGCCACCGACGAAGTCGGCGCCGGCCTCACGAGCCGCCTCCGCCTTGTCGGCGTTGGCGAACACCAGGACCCGAGCGGTCTTGCCGGTGCCGTGCGGGAGGTTGACGGTGCCGCGCACCATCTGGTCGGCCTTGCGGGGGTCGACGCCGAGGCGCATGACCACGTCGACGGTCTCGTCGAACTTCTTCTTGCTGGAGTTCTTCGCGATCTTGATCGCGGCGAGCGGTGCGTAGACCTCGTTCTTGTCGAAGGTCTCGGCGGCCGCGCGGTAGGTCTTGCTGCGCTGCATGGGTTGTTCCTACTTTCGGAAGATGTGGTCGACGAGCCAGCGCGGCTCTGCCACGGATTTCAGGCTGTGCGTGAGGACGGACTCCGGCGAGGCGGAATCAGTCGGTCGTCACGCCCATCGAGCGGGCGGTGCCCTCGACGATCTTCATCGCGGCGTCGATGTCGTTGGCGTTGAGGTCCGGGAGCTTGGTCTGGGCGATCTCGCGCACCTGGTCCTTGGTCAGCTTGGCGACCTTGTCCTTGTTGGGGACGCTCGAGCCCTTGCTCAGGCCAGCAGCCTTCTTGATCAGCTCAGCCGCCGGAGGCGTCTTGGTGATGAAGGTGAAGCTGCGGTCCTCGTAGATGGTGATCTCGACCGGGATCACGTTGCCACGCATGGACTCCGTCTGGGCGTTGTAGGCCTTGCAGAAGTCCATGATGTTCACACCGTGGGGACCGAGAGCGGTACCCACCGGCGGCGCCGGCGTGGCGGAGCCAGCCTGCAGCTGCACCTTGACCAGGGCAGCGATCTTCTTCTTGGGAGGCATTGTCTAATCGCGTCCTTTTGACTTGCGGTTTCGTGGTCGTGTCGAGAGCCGGTCGCGGCCCTCTGCCACCTGTGTGTTGCTGGTGAGCCTCAGACCCGCTGGATCTGGTTGAAGCTCAGCTCGACCGGGGTCTCCCGGCCGAAGATCTCGACGAGGGCCTTGACCCTCTGTGCCTCCGCGTTGATCTCGGTGATCGTCGCGTGCAGCGTGGCGAACGGACCGTCGACCACCATCACGGAGTCGGAGACGTCGAAGTCCGCGACCTCGATCGGCTTGCGCGCGGGCTGCGCGGACGTCGCCTCGCCACCCGCAGCGGCGACCTCGGTCTCCACCTCGGCCTCGATGGTCGGGGCGAGCCAGTTCTCCACCTCGGCCAGGCTCAGCGGCATCGGCTGGTGGGCGTTGCCCACGAAGCCGGTGACCGACGGCGTGTGCCGGACGGCGGCCCAGGACTCGTCGGTGAGGTCCATGCGGACCAGCACGTAGCCCGGGAAGCGGGTGCGGTTGACGGTCTTGCGCTGACCGTTCTTGATCTCCGCGACATCCTCGGTGGGGACCACGACCTCGTGGATGTAGTCCTCCATGTTGAGCGAGATCACGCGGTTCTCGAGGTTCGCCTTCACCCGCTTCTCCATGCCGGAGTAGGTGTGGATGACGTACCAGTCGCCGGGCTTCGCCCAAAGCTCGTTGCGCCACGCCTCAAGCGGGTCCGTCACGGCCTGCTCGGCGATCTCGGACTCCTCGGCGGCGTCGTCTGCCTCGTCGGCTTCCGCGCCCTCGACGACCTCGGCGGTCTCCTCGGACACCGACTCCTCGGCGTCGAGGTCAGCGTCCGCGGCAACAGGGTCGACGCCCTGCTCGAGCGCCTCGTCAGCTGCTGCTTCGTCGTACTGGTCCGACACGTGTTGCTCCGTCATGGTTGATGAATTGTCACTGTGGCCCTGGGGCCACGGGTGCGGCGGACGCCTACTGGGTGCCGGCGTCGCCGAAGATCTGGAAGACCAGCTTGCCGAGCCCGAGGTCGAGCAGCGACACGAACGCCATGAGGACGATCACGAAGACCATCACCACGATGAAGTAGGTGATCAGCTGCTCCTGCGTCGGCCAGACGACCTTGCGCAGCTCCGCCACCGACTGCTTCGTGAAGGTGACCGGGCCGGTGCGCTGGGTCTTGTCCGACGACCCACGCTCCGCGTCGCTCTTGGCCACGTCCTCCACCTTCCGCTGACTTCCCATGGCTGCCCGGACCGCCTCAGCGAACCGGAGCAACTCCGACTTCTCTTGCAGGGCACGAGGGACTTGAACCCCCAACCTTCGGTTTTGGAGACCGATGCTCTGCCAGTTGAGCTAGTGCCCTCCGATGTCTCCGACCGCTGACACCCGTTGAGGGCGTGACCGATCCTGGCGAGAGACACCAAGGAAGGAGTCTATGCGCAAGCCCAAGGGTGAGTCCAAATGAGACTGGAGAGGGGCGTCGGACCGGGGCTACGCCGTACCTGCGTGGTCGACACTCGGAACCACGTGGCATCGCGAGTACGCCGCGTGGAACCATGGTGCCCGTGAGCGCGCCCCAGAACACCATGCCCCTGGCCGACCGATCCCCCGCAGAGCTCGCCGCCTTCCGCGACGAGCAGCGTGGCGCCTACGCCGACCTGCAGGGTCGCAACCTCTCGCTCGACCTCACGCGCGGCAAGCCTGCACCGTCGCAGCTCGACCTCTCCGACGCGCTGCTCGCGTTGCCGACCGGCACGAAGGACAAGGCCGGGGTCGACGTCCGCAACTACGGCGGCCTGGAGGGCATCGCGGAGCTCCGGGCGATGTTCGCCGACCTGCTGTGGATCGAGCCCGAGCAGGTCGTCGCCGGAGGCAACTCGAGCCTGGTGATGATGCGCGAGGTGCTCGTCGACCTCTGGCTCAAGGGAGCCGTCGATGGAGAGCGCCCGTGGGGCAAGGAGCAGAAGGTCCGCTTCGTCTGCCCGGTGCCCGGCTATGACCGGCACTTCACGCTGCTGGAGTGGTTCGGCATCGAGATGGTGACCGTGCCGATGAACGACGACGGTCCCGACGTCGACGCCGTCGAGGCGCTCGTCGCCGACGACCCCAGCTTCAAGGGCATGTGGGTGGTGCCCACCTACGCCAACCCGAGCGGCTCGATCGTCTCCGACGAGGTCGCCCGACGCCTGGCGAGCATGAAGACGGCCGCGCCGGACTTCAAGATCCTGTGGGACAACGCCTATGCGTTCCACCACCTCACCGAGGACGAGGCGAAGAGCGCCGACATCCTCACCCTTGCGGCCGAGGCGGGCCACCCGCACCGGCCGATCATGTTCGCCTCGACCTCGAAGATCACTTACGCCGGTGCCGGCGTCGCCTTCCTGGCCGGCTCCGTGGAGACCGTGCGCTGGTACGTCGGCCACCTCGGCAAGGGCGCGATCGGTCCCGACAAGCTCAACCAGCTGCGGCACTCCCAGTTCTTCGGCAGCGCGCAGGGTGTGCGTGACCACATGCAGAAGCACCGCGCCATCATCGCGCCGAAGTTCGCCGAGGTGGAGCGGGTGCTGGACTCCCGGCTGGGCGGTCTCGGCGTGGCGGAGTGGACCCGGCCCAGCGGTGGCTACTTCGTCAGCCTCGACGTGCTCGACGGCACCGCTTCGCGGGTGGTTCAGCTCGCCAAGGAGGCGGGCATCGCGCTCACCCCAGCCGGCTCCTCCTTCCCCCACGGCGACGACCCACGCGACCGCAACATCCGCCTCGCACCCACCTTCCCGGCACCCGACGCGGTGACCGAGGCGATGGAGGCCGTGGCGACCTGCGTGCTGCTGGCGGCCGCGGAGAAGCTCGCCGGCTGAACGGCGGCATGACGTTGCCGGCGCGCGACCTCGCCAGCCTCCCGAAGGCGCACCTGCACCTGCACTTCACTGGGTCGATGCGGCACGCGACCCTGGTCGAGCTGGCCCAGCGCGACGGCGTACACCTGCCGGAGGCGTTGGTCGAGGAGTGGCCACCGCAGCTCTCGGCGGCCGACGAGAAGGGCTGGTTCCGGTTCCAGCGCCTGTACGACGTGGCGCGCTCGGTGCTGCGCACGCCCGAGGACGTGCGGCGCCTCGTCCTGGAAGCGGCCGAGGACGATGTGCGAGAAGGCGGGCGCTGGCTGGAGATCCAGGTCGACCCCAGCGGCTACGCGCATCTCTTCGGCGGCATCACCGCCTTCACGGACCTCGTGCTCGACTGCGTCCGGGACGCCTCCGAGCGCACCGGACTGGGCATGGCTGTGGTGATCGCGGCCAACCGGACCCGGCATCCCCTCGACGCACGCATCCTGGCCCGCCTGGCCGCCCAGTACGCCGGTCGCGGCGTGGTCGGCTTCGGGCTCTCCAACGACGAGCGCCGGGGCGCGACCGCGGACTTCGCCCATGCCTTCGCCATCGCCGAGCGGGCCGGCCTGATGCTGGCGCCGCACGGCGGCGAGCTGCGCGGCCCCGATCATGTCCGGCTCTGCCTCGACCATCTGCATGCGCAGCGCCTCGGGCACGGGGTGCGTTCCGCGGAGGACCCGGCACTTCTCGAGCGGATCGTCTCCACGGGCGTCGCCCTCGAGGTCTGCCCGGTCTCCAACGTCGCCCTCGGTGTCTACTCCGACCTCACTTCCGTGCCGTTGCCACAGCTTCTCGACGCGGGGGCCACCGTCGCCCTGGGCGCCGACGACCCGCTCCTCTTCGGCTCCCGCCTGGAGGGCCAGTACGCCACCATGCGCGCCGCTCACGAACTCTCCGACGCCCAGCTCGCGGAGCTCGCCCGGATGTCCTTCCGGGCCTCGCGCGCCCCCTCCGACGTCATCGCCCGCGCCCTCGCCGACATCGACGCCTGGCTCACCTCCCCCACCGACCTGGATCGTCCCTAACAGATTCGTGGTCGTTTCCCGTTTTGACCACGAATCTGTTAGGGACGATCGGTCAGAGGGAGCAGTTGACGAGCACCGGCTCGTTGACCAGCCGTACGCCGAAGCGCGTCTCGACGCCGTCACGGACCTGCCGGGCGAGAGCCAGGAGGTCGCTCGCCCGAGCGGCGCCGCGGTTGGTCAGCGCCAGGGTGTGCTTGGTGGAGAGGCTGGCCGGGGCCGCCGGCGTCAGCGCGAAGCCCTTGCCGAAGCCGGCGTGCTCGATCAGCCAAGCAGCGCTGGTCTTCACCGTGCCGTCGGGCTGGTCATAGCGCGGCGCGTCCTCAGGGAGCCGGGCCGCGGCTGCGCTGTCGAGCACCGGGTTGGTGAAGAAGGAGCCGGCACTCCAGGTGTCGTGGTCGGCGGGGTCGAGGACCATGCCCTTGCCCGCGCGCAGGGCCAGGACCGCGGCCCGCACGGCGGCCAGCGGCGCCCGCTCCCCCGGCTCCACCCCGAGTCGGCGCCCCAGCTCCGCGTAGCGGACCGGCTGTCCCAGCGGCTCCACGACCAGCCGGAAGGTCACGGCGAGCACCACGAACCGGCTGGGATCGGCCTTGAACCGACTGTGCCGATAGCCGAAGGAGCACTCGCGACCGGCGAAGCGGCGTACACCGCGCAGGCGGCGGTCCCAGACCTCGACCTCGTCGATCGTCGTGGCAACCTCCTGGCCGTACGCGCCCACGTTCTGGATCGGCGTGGCGCCAACCGAGCCGGGGATCCCGGAGAGCGCCTCGATGCCGCTCCACCCCGCTGCCACGGCCCGCGCGACCAAGTCGTCCCAGGCCATACCCGCCTGCACGGTGACCAGCACGCTGTCTCCGTCGTCGGCTACCTCCAGGCCGTCGGAGGCGATCTGCACCACCACGCCGGCGAAGCCGTCGTCAGCGACCAGCAGGTTGCTGCCGCCGCCGACGAGGAGCACCGGCTCCTGTGCGGCGTCGGCGTCGGAGACCGCAGCCACCAGCTCCGCAGCGGTCGTGGCGCGTACGAAGCGAGCGGCCGCGCCTCCCACACGGAGCGTGGTGAGCTCCGCCAGACGGATGCCGCCGTCAGGCACGCACGACCGCCTTCATGGCGCCGAGCACGCCGACGCCCTCGCAGGTGACCTTGACGGCGATGGTGCGCCGGTCGTCGTCCTCGGCGGAGACGCTGCCGGTCACCTCCACCACGACGCCCCGGTCGTCGTCGGGGACGACGACCGGCTTGGTGAACTTGGCGCCGAACTCGACGATCCGGTCGGCGCCACCGGCCCACTCCTCGACCGCCCGGGCGGCCAGCGCCAGGGTGAGCATCCCGTGCGCGATCACGCCCGGCAGGCCGACCGAGGTGGCCACCCGCTCGGACCAGTGGATGGGGTTGAAGTCGCCGCTGGCGCCCGCGTAGCGGACCAGGTCGGCACGGGTCACGGTGAACTGTTGGGCGGCGAGCTCGGTCATCAGGCCTCCGCCCGGTGGATCAGCGTGGACTTGGTGCGGCACACCACCGAGCCGTCGGCAGCGGTGATCAGGCTCGTGGTGCCGAGGATGTCGTTGCCGCCGATCTGCCGCAGCGAGTCGACGACTAGCGTGGCGCTGAGCACGTCGCCGATCCGGACGGGGCGCTCGTACGCGAACCGCTGCTCGCCGTGGACGATCCGGAAGAGGTCAGCCTCGACCTCGGCGAGGAAGTCGTTCATCGCGGCGAAGGCGACGACGATCGGGAACGTCGGCGGCACCACTCCGTCCGCGGGCGTCGCGCCGATCGCTTCGGCGAACTCCCGCACCTTGACCTGCGTGACCTCGTACGGCGCGGTGGGCGGGAACTTCCGGCCTACCAGGGTGGCGTCGATCGGCATGACGGGAACGCTACCAACGCCCGCGCTCACCCTCGTCGACGCATCGCACACTCGAGATCCGGGCGTCGGGCTCGCGGCGTTCCCGGGAAATGGCGTCGAGGGCGACACCCCCGGCGGGGGTGTCGCCCTCGATCGTCAGATCTCGAAGTGCTGGGCGCGGAGCCTCAGCGGGTCTCGCGGTGCGCCGTGTGGGTGCGGCAACGCGGGCAGAACTTCTTCAGCTCGAGCCGGTCGGGGTCGTTCCGCCGGTTCTTCTTGGTGATGTAGTTCCGCTCCTTGCAGTCGACGCACGCAAGCGTGATCTTCGGGCGAACGTCAGAGCTCTTGCTGGCCACGGGAATCCTTCTCCACAGGTTGTGCACCTGGTTCGGTGCGTTGCGTCGTACTGAGTAGCGAGGGCGGGACTCGAACCCGCGACACCACGATTATGAGTCGTGTGCTCTAACCACCTGAGCTACCCCGCCACCGGGACGGGGTGCCCGACCGGCGTGAACCGGCCGGGCCCCAACCCAGAGCCCCTTTACGGAATCGAACCGTAGACCTTCTCCTTACCATGGAGACGCTCTGCCGACTGAGCTAAAGGGGCAAGCGAGAGAGAACACTACACAGACATCCTCCCCCACCAAAATCGAGGGTCTCAGGCGTTCACGACCCCCTGAATTCGGGCGAACGGGCGGGCCTCCTCGAGCTCGAAAGCAAGCTCCAGAAGGGTCGCTTCCTGCCCCCGAGCGGCCCCGAACATCATGCCCTGCGGGAGGCCGTTGGCAGTCGCCGCCAAGGGCAGCGAGATCGCCGGATCGCCGGTCGCGTTCTGCAGCGGCGTGAAGGCGACCCAGTCGAGCAGACGGTCCATGATCACCTCGAACTCCTGGGTCGGGTCGAGGTGGCCGATCCGCGGCGTCTCGTGAGCGAGCGTCGGGGTGAGCACCACGTCGTACCCGGCGAAGAACCGCTGGGAGACGGCGCCGGAGGCGGCCAGGCGCGTCGTCGCCAGCGGCAGTCGGTGCACGTTCTTCTTGAAGTGCCTGAAGAGCCCCAGCGTCAGGTTGTCGAGCCTGCTCCGGTCCCAGGTGCCGTTGAAAGTCCGCTTGCCGTTGAGCACCATGAAGGAGGCGAGCAGCGACCAGTAGAGTTGGAAGTCCGCCGGGAAGTACGCCGGCACCGGCGGCTCAACCTCCTCGACATGGTGTCCGAGCTGCTCCAGGAGGCGTCCGGTCGCCCGGGTCAGCTCGGCCACCTCGGGCGAGGCGGAGCGGCCGACCGAAGTGGTGACCAACGCCACCTTGAGCCGGCGTCGCCCGGGGCGCTGGATGTCACCGACAGGAGCCAGCTTCAGGTTGCGGTGCACCTTCTCCGCCTCACGCAGGAAGGCGGCCGTGTCGCGCACGGAGCGGGTCACGACGCCGTCGGCGACGATGCGCACAGGCATGTCGCGGGTCATCTTGTCCTGGGCGATCCGGTTGCGCGTGGGCTTGAAGCCGACCAGACCGTTGACCGATGCCGGGATCCGGATCGACCCGCCACCGTCGTTGGCGTGAGCGATCGGCAGTGCCCCCGCGGCGACCAGCGCCGCAGCACCAGAGGAGGACGCGCCGGCGGTACGCTCGGTGTCCCACGGGTTGCGCACCGGCCCCAGACGCGGGTGCTCGGCCGAGGCGCTGAAGCCGAACTCGGAGAGCTGGCTCTTGCCCATCACCAGCAGGCCGGTGCGTCGGTACATCGCGGCGAAGTCGCCGTCCTGCCGGGCCGGGCCGGCGACGAAGGCGTCGCAGCCGTGCCGTGAGGGCATCCCCGCGACATCGGAGTTGTCCTTGACCAGGGTCGGTACGCCGGAGAAGAAGCCGGGGAGCGGACGCTTGGCCTCCCGCCGGGCCCGGTCCCAGTCCCGATAGGCGACCGCGCCGAGGGCGGGATCGACCTGGTCGATCCGGGTGATCGCCGCCTCGACGAGCTCGGGCGCGGAGACCTCGCCACGGGCGATCATCTCGGTCAGGGCAACGGCGTCGTGGTCACCGAGGGCGTCGTCGGCGAACGCATGGATGCGACTCATGGCCCGAAGGCTACCGCTCGGTAGGACGGTCGTCTCAGAGTCGACTGAAGCCTGGCGCGAACCCCCGATCCGCCGTACGCGCGTCCTCAACGCGTCATTTGCGCGCACTCGGCGAGGGAATTGCGCGCACTCGGCGCGTCATTTGCGCGCACTCGGCGGGGGATTTGCGCGCACTCGGGGGCTACCGCAGGAAGTGAACGACCAACGGCACGACGAGGCTGGTGGCGAGCGCGGTGAGTCCCATCGAGAGGCCGGAGAAGGCACCTTCGGTGGGGTTGTCATGGAGCGAGCGGGAGGTTCCGACCCCGTGGGAGACCGCGCCCATCGCCAAACCACGTGCCCGGCGGTCGCGGATGCCGAGCAGATCCATGACGGCAGGGGCGCAGATGGCACCGATGATCCCGGCCGCGATGGTGAAGGCGGCGACCAGTGAGGGGATACCCCCTACCTGGTCGGTGATCTGGATGGCGATCGGCGTGGTCGCAGACTTCGGTGCCATCGTCAGCTCCAGCGCCCGGTCGCCGCCGAGCGCCCGCACCAGCACCATGCCGCTGACCACCGAAACCAAGGTGCCGATCGGCAGCGCCACCAGCATCGGCACCAGCAGCTCGCGCAGGTGGTGCGCCTGCCGATAGAGCGGTACGGCGAGAGCGACGGTGGCAGGCCCGAGGAAGAAGGCGATGATCGCCCCTCCGTTGAGGTACTCCTCGTAGTCGAGGTCGAGCAGCCACAGCAGCGGCCCGATCACGAGCACCGCGATCAACACCGGCTGCGCCAGCGGGTGGTTGCCCGACCAGCGCTTGACCTCCAGGCCGATCCGGTAGCCCACCAACGTGAGCAGCACGCCAGTCAGCGGCGACGTGCGCAGCAGGTCCTGCACGTCGCTCACGACGGCTGCTCCCCCACCGGCCCGGCCCCGCGGTTGCGCAGGCGCAGCATCAGGGTGACCAGCAGGCCGGTGACCGCCAGCCCGGCCAGCCAGGAGAGCAGCAGGCCGCCGGTGATCGGCAGCCAGTCCTCGCGGAGCACGGCACCGTAGGTGATCACGCCGACAGCGGGAGGCACGAAGAGCAGCTGCAGGTGCCGCAGCAGCCGATCGGAGCCGCGGAGGACCCCGGCCTGCTCGGGCGGGCGGCGGACCTGGAGCGCGATGAAGAGCAGCAGCATGCCGATGACCGGGCCGGGCACCGGCAGGTCGAGCCCGCGCGCGAGGAGCTCGCCCACGAACTGGAAGACCAGCAGCCACATGATCCCGTTCAGCACGGCTCCCCCTCCGCGGTCCAGAGCCCGCTCGCTCCGCGCCGGTGACAGCTGGCGAGGTGGTTGTCGACCAGGCCGATGGCCTCCATGAGCGCATGCATGGTGGTCGGCCCGACGAAGGCGAACCCCCGTCGCTTCAGCTCCTTGCTCAGGGCTGTGCTCTCGGGCGAGACGGTCGGCGCCTCCTCCGGCGTGCGGGGCACCGCGGTGCGGGCCGGGCGGAAGGAGTGCACCAACGCCTCCAGCCCTCCGCGCTCACGCAGCTCGAGGATCGCCCGGGCGTTGACGACACAGGCCTCGATCTTGCGTCGGTTGCGGACGATCGAGGCGTCCTGCATGAGCGCGTCGCACCGCGGCGGGTCGAACTCGGCGACCTGCTCGGCGTCGAAGTCGGCGAAGGCGCGACGGAAGCCGTCGCGCTTGTCGAGGATCACCCGCCAGGAGAGCCCCGACTGGAAGGCCTCGAGGGTGAGGCGCTCGAAGAGCGCGCTCTCGCCGTGGATCGGCATCCCCCACTCGGTGTCGTGGTAGGTGCGCATGGTGCCCGGAGGGCCGGCCCAGGGGCAGCGGGGGACTCCGTCCTCATCGATCCCGGTGTCGTCGACCATGACCGCCATTGTCCACCGGCTCGCGCGCAGGCCGAAGCCGGGCGACGCTGCCGCGCACCGCCGCACCCAGCGCACCGGCCGCGGAAGCGCCGGGAGTCGACACGTGCGGTTCGTGCACCCGGCACGGTTCTGTAACGCGGCAACAGGTAGAGGTGAGACTGGACCGACCCTGCTGGAGGAACCCATGCCCACCCCTTCATGGAGCGACGAGCACGATGCCCTGCTTGCCCGCTCGGCGCCCGACCTGCCGGAGCCGACGCAGGCGGAGGTCGACCGGACCTGGAACCGGATCGACGCCGCGGCGACTCCCACCCGCCCGCGGGCGCGGCGCGGTCGGATCCTGGTCGGCGTGGCGGCTGCCGTGGCAGTGACCGGGTTCTCCGGGATCGCGGTCGCCGACCTCAACACCGCCCGGACCGGCGCGGGCCCGGTCGACGAGGAGGATCTCCGCCTCGGCGGCGCCGGCGAGCGGCTCGACACCTCGGCACCGGACCTTCGCGAGGTCTTCGCGGCAGAGTCCGCCGACGTGCCGTTCCCCAGTGACGAGGCGCGACAGGCCTCGCTGGACTGGCAGGTCAAGTCGCTGGCGACCACACCCGGGAGCGAGAGAGTCCTGGTGTCGACCGGCGCGGTGCGCTCGTGGATCGCGGCCGACGCGGTCTGCGCCTGGGCGAATCAGTGGGCGGTGTCGACCCGGAGCGGCGACGAGCCCGCGCGGAATGCGGCGATCAAGCAGATCCAGTCGGCCGACACCTGGCCCGCGATCACCGTCGCGGACGCCTTGTTCCGCGCGGACGGCAGCGACGAATACGCCTACCTCGACGTGTTGAGCACAGCGGTCGAGGGCCGGGACCAGCGTGCGGTCGCGAAGGCTCTGGTCGACAACGGCAGTGGATGCGACGCGTCGCTGGTGCCCGACCTGCCCGATGCCTCATGGCCGATCTTCCACGAGAAGCGAGAGGCCAGGCAGTCCCAGCACCCGTCGAGCGACCGGGCGCTGCAACGGTCCACGACGGTCGCTCGACCGGGCAACCTCGACGACCCAGAGGTCCAGGAGATGCTGAAGCACCTCGACCGGCTGCGCCACGTCGAGCGCTGACATGCCGCGCAGCATCACCTCGGAGGAGTTCGAGGAGCTCTATCGCCAGACCGCCCCCGACCTCTTCTCCTACGTACGCCGCCGCACCAGCAGCGACGCCGAAGACCTGGTGGCCGAGACCTACGCCGTGGCGTGGCGAAGGCGGTCCGACCTGCCGGCACCGGTCTTCCGCCGGGCTTGGCTCTTCGGCGTGGCTCGGCGGCTGCTTGTGGCGCACGAGCGGGAGCAGCGAAGCAGGCGCTTCTGGCCAGGTGAGGGCGTGGGCTCGGGCACGGCGGGAGCGGACGCCGAACCCACCACGCCCGAGTCGGCCGAGAAGGAACGGCTGGCCGGCGAAGTCGCCGCAGCGCTCGCCCGGCTGCGCCCAGCCGACCGCGAGGTGCTCCAACTGGTCGGCTGGGAGGGGCTGACGCCGGCCGAGCTGGCGATGGCTCTCGGCGTGCGTCCCGGCACGGCGCGGGTGCGTCTGCACCGAGCTCGGCAGGCGCTGGGAGCGGATCCGGCCGTCCAGCGACTGGTCGCCCGTGCCGCGCCCGACGTCCCCACCGAGAGGGCTGAGCAAGCGCCCGTGCCGCAGCCCGTTCGGTGGGTAGGTCAGGAGGGGGCGGTCAACGCGGACGCGTGAGGTGGACCACCTCGGGCGGCAGACCCCACTCGTCGCGGCCGAGGCGTGAGAGCGGCTGGAGTCGCGCCATCGTCGGATGCCCGTCGAGGAGCACGTCGCGGCGTACCGCGAAGCAGCGCACCTCGCCGATGACGATGGTGGAGTCCCCGATGGGAAGGGTCCGGTGCAACCGGCACTCGATCGCCGCCGGCGACTCCGCGACGCGCGGCGGCCGCACCCGGTACGACGGCTCCATCGCGATGCCCAGCTGCTCTGCTTCGTCGACCTCGGGCGCGAACCGGGCGCTGCTGGCGTTCACGTGGTCGACCTCGGGCAGGTCGGCCACGTTGACGACGAATTCGCCGGTCTCCTGCACGTTGCGGAGGGTGTCCTTGGCGCCGACGGACGTGAACTGCACCATCGGCGGGCTGGCGCTCACCACGGTGAAGAACGAATGCGGGGCGAGGTTGCCGACACCAGCTGCAGAGACCGTCGAGATCCAGGCGATCGGCCGCGGGACCACCAGGGCGGTCAGCAGACGGTAGGGATGGACCTCGGCGTCGTCGACGTCGAGCAGCACGCGGTCGCTCATGCTTCGAGCATCCCCGATCAGGTGGAGACGAGCAGTCGCGGGTCGTTGCGGCCGAGGAGCTCCCGGGCTGTTGTGACGTCGCCGTCGGCGAGGCAGCGACGGATCTCGGTGGAGGAGCAGGTGCGCCCGCGCGCCTCCACCAGGTCGACTGCCTCGACACTGAATCCCGCCTCGCGGCCGAGCTCGCGCAGCCGTGCGACGTCGCCCTCGCCACCTCGGCCGCAGCGGAAGTTCGAGCCGACGACCAGGCGGACCGGCCGCACGTGGTCGACCAGGTCAGCCACGAAGCCGGCTGCCGGCTGCACCGCGAGCTCCGCCGTGAAGGGAAGCACCACCACGCGATCGACACCCAGGCTGGTCGCATGATCGACGCGGTCGGCGATCGACAGCAGCTGACGCGGCGCCGCCCCGGGAGCAAGCACTGCCAACGGATGCGGGTCGAAGGTGACCAGCACCGTCGGGAGCCGGAGCCGGGAGGCATGGCCGACAGCGCGGCGTACCAGTGCCTCATGCCCGCGGTGGAAGCCGTCGAAGACGCCCGCGGTCACTACGGCCGGGCCGGCTGCGGGCTGACCCCACCCGCGCATCGGGGCGAGCACGGATGTCTGCGTGTGCATGGCGACCTCCCGGTCGAGGGACCGGGCCGCAGCGACGCCGCGGCCCGGTCCGGGTACTCAGCGTCGGGTCACTTCTTGAGGATCCGGCTGATGTCGCCGGGGTTGACCAGGTCAGGAACGGTCCAGCCGTCCAGGTCGTACTCGGCCATCATCGACTCGGCGAAGCCCTTCATCGCGTCGGTCTGACCCTGGGCCTCCGCCGCGAAGAGGATCTCGGCCCGCACGTTCTCGTGGTTGCCCGAGTAGTTGCGCTCGTACAGCTCGTGGCGGCCTCCGAACTCCGATCCGACCGAGTCCCACAGCGCCTTCATCACCTTGACCCGGTCGACGGCGTCGTAGCCGTTGGAGCCACGCACGTACTTGTCGAGGTAGGGACGGACCTCCGGCGTCTTGAAGTCGATCGCGTTGGAGTTCAGGTAGATCAGTCCCGAGGCGACGTCCTGCTGGATGATCTCCTTGACGCGGGGGTAGCCCTGGATCATGAAGAGCCGGTAGATGAGGCCGTAGTCGAGCTTCGGCAGGACCGTGCCGTTGGGGCCTTCATCGGGGTTCATCGCCATCGCGTCGGCGATCGCCCGGAAGAGGTTGCGCCAGCCGATGACCTCGCCGACCCGCGTCTGCACGCCGCGGAAGTCCTTGCTGCCGGTCGCCTCGAGCGCCTTGAGCAACAGGCCGGCGATGAAGTCGAGCTTCACGGAGAGCCGGACGCAGCCGTGGAAGGTGAACCGCGGGATGAACCCGGACTGCGGGAAGAAGCCGTTGATCTTCTCGACGTCGCCGTAGACGAAGATGTTCTCCCAGGGCACCAGCACCTTGTCGAAGACGAAGATGGTGTCGTTCTCGTCCATCCGGCTCGACAGCGGGTAGTCGAACGGGCTGCCCATCACGTCGGCCTGCATCGTGTACGACGGGCGGCAGATCAGCTTCACACCCGGCGCATCCATCGGCACGGTGCAGACGATCGCGTACTCCTTCTTCCGGATCGGCAGGCCGTAGTGCGCGATGAAGTTGTAGTTGGTGATCGCGGATCCGGTGGCGACCACCTTGGCGCCGGAGACGATGACCCCGGCGTCGGTCTCCTTCTCCACGCGCATGAAGACCTCACCGGCCTCGTCGGGCGGAAGGTCGCGGTCGACCGGCGGGTTGATGATGGCGTGGTTCCAGTAGAGGACCCGCTCCTGGCTCTCCTTGTACCAGCGCTTCGCGTTCTCCTCGAACGGCTGATAGAACTCCGTGTTCCCGCCGAGGGTGCCGAGGAAGCTGGCCTTGTAGTCGGGGCTGCGTCCCATCCAGCCCCAGGTCTGGCGCGCCCAGTGCTCGATGGCGGCCTTGTCGGCGAGCAGATCGGCACTGCTGCGCGGGGCGCGGAAGAACGGGTGCGTGAAACCGCCGTTGCCGGTGTCTGTCGGCACCGTCATGACGCCCTTCGTGGCGTCGTCGTGCAGCGAGTCGTAGAGCCGCGCGGTCATCCGCACCGGGTTGCGGAACGCCGGGTGCTCGGTGACGTCCTTGACCCGCTCTCCGTAGATCCAGATCTCGCGGTCGTCGCGCAGCGACTCGATGTACTCCGCACCGGTCATCGGCCGGACGTCGTTGGGGCCGTCTTCGACGGAGCTGGTCTTTCGTTCCTGGGTAGCAGTCATCTTCTCGGTTCCTCCGGGGGATGGGATGGGGGTCAGGACGCCGCCGAGGCGGCGAGCGGGGTGAAGGCGGCGGTCGAGTCGAACCAGCCGTGGTCGGGGTTGTCGATCGAGCCGTGCCAGTGGCAGGTGCTCTCGACGGTGCCGAGGTGGCGGAAGGCACCGGCGTGGAAGAGCAGCGGGTCGACACCGGCGATCCGCACCTGCTCCACCTCACCGATCACGATCAGGTGGTCTCCGCCGTCGTAGGTACGCCACGGCCGGCAGCGGATGGTCGCGGCCGTACCCGCGAGCACCGGTACCGGACCGTCGTCGAGCCACGCGGGGCTGACCGCGGCCGGACGGCCCGCGAAGTGCCAGGCGACGTCGACCTGGTCGGCGGCGAGGATGTTGATCCCGAACTCACGGTCGGCAAGGAACTCGCAGGCCCGTGAACTCCTGCCGAGGGTCACCTGGGCCAAGGGCGGGTCCAGGGAGACGGCGGTGAAGGCGTTGACCGTCGCGCCGTGCGGCTCACCATCGGCGTTCGTGCAGGTCACCACCGTCACGCCCGTGGCGAACTGGCCGAAGGCGTCGCGCAGGAGTCGCTGATCCATCCGTCTCACCTCTTCTGGTACGGTGTGCGTACAATGTGCACGCAGTGCGTTCACATCGACAGTGGCCCACCTCACATCGGCCCGTCAAGGGCAGCAGCCGGGAATCGCCATACTCAATTACGCCCGATTGAGCGGATCTGAATATGAATGAGATCAACCAGCGCGACCTGGTGCAGAGCATCGAACGGGGCTTCGCGGTGCTCCTGGCCTTCGACGAGGAGATGCCGACACCCACCTCGGCCGAGCTGGCCGCGCGGACCGGGCTCTCGCGCCCCGCCGTACGACGGATCCTGCTCACCCTGCAGCACCTCGGGTACGTGCGCCCCGAGCAGGGCCACTGGACGCTGACCCCGCGGGTGCTCACCATCGGGCAGCACTTCGCGGCCACGCACAGCATCGTGGAGATCGCCCAACCGCACCTGCAGCGACTGGCGGAGCTGACACACGAGTCCGCGTCACTGGGACAGCTGGACGGGCCCCACGTGATCTACGTCGGACGCGTGCACGTACGCCGCGTGATGGCCACCAGCGTGGACATCGGCACACGGCTCCCGACCCACGCCACCGCCATGGGCCGGGTGCTCCTGGCCTGGGCAGAGGAGCGCGCAGTGGAGCATGCCCTGGCCTCCGTCCCGCTGCGCCAGCTCACCCCGCGCACCGTGACCGACCCCGTGGCGCTGCGTGACCTGCTGCACCAGGTGCGCATCGACGGGTGGGCGATCGTCGACAGTGAGCTGGAGGAGGGGTTCCTCGCTGCGGCGGTGCCGGTGCGCGACGTCCAGGGCGAGGTCGTCGCAGCACTCTCGCACTCGACGACCCGGCTGCGCAGCAGCACCAAGCAGATCCAGACCGGCGTCGTGCCCCAGCTGTTGGAGATCGCCGCAGCCATCGAGGAGGACCTCTCCACCCTCGCCACCGCAGGCAGGCGGGTGCGCCCCGGGGATCGCGACGGGTTCTTCTGAACCGTCGGGCGATGGCGACGCCGCTCAGCCCTCGCGCTCGCCGAAGACGGCCCGCAGATGGTCGACGACGAGCTCGGCGGCCGGGGTGAGCCGCTCCGGATGCCAACCGATCGCGAGGTCGACCGTCACCCGGTCCGCCACGGGCCGGAAGGCGACGCCGGGCAGGCTCAGCGCCGTCACGGACTCAGGCAGCACCGCGACCCCGAGGCCGGCAGCCACGAAGACGACCATCGTGGAGGTCTCGGCGACCTGCGCGACCTTGCGGGGCCGGAAGCCGGCCCGCCTGCAGAGCGCCTGGACCGCGTCGTGAAGGACGGAGCGATGCTCGGACGGGTAGCTGATGAAGGGCTCGCCCTTCAGTTCCTTGACCCGGACGCTCTCCTGCTCCGCCAGCCGATGGCCGACAGGCAGCGCAACCACCAGAGACTCGCGGCGTACCACCTCGACCTCGAGCGCGCCGTCGGTGACCGGCGTGCGCAGGATCGCGACGTCGATCGAGCCGTCGCGCAGCGCCGCCTCCTGGTCGGGCGTCAGCATCTCGCCCTTGAAGTCGAACTCGATGTCGGCGAAGGAGTCCCGGAGCCCCCGGGCCAGCTCCGGCAACAGCGAGTACGTCGCCGAGCCGATGAAGCCCAGCGCGACCCTGCCGACCTCTCCGGTCGAGACGCGCTTGGCCTCCGCGCCTGCCTGGTCGACGGCAAGCAGGACCGCCCGGGTCCGCTCCAGGTAGCGCTCGCCGGCCGGCGTCAGGGCGACCTGGCGCGTCGTCCGCTCGAAGAGCGCGAAGCCCAGCTCGGCCTCGAGCTGCTTGATCTGTTGGGAGAGCGGAGGCTGGGCCATGTGGAGCCGTTCGGCAGCCCGACCGAAGTGCAACTCCTCCGCGACGGCCACGAAGTAGCGCAGGTGACGCAGTTCCATATGCAGAGCATATGAGAATCCGGGGAATGCGTATATCTCACCTATAGAAGCTGCGCCCCGACCTCCCTAGATTGGCTTCATGGCCACCGAAGCGACTGACATCGTCATCTGCGAGCCACTGCGCACCCCGGTAGGTGCCTACGGCGGAGTCTTCGCCGATGTTCCGGTGACGACGCTGGCCGCGACGGTCCTGGCCGAGCTTGTCGACCGCACCGGTCTGGACGGCGGTGACATCGACGACGTGATCCTCGGCCAGTGCTATCCCAACGGCGAGGCTCCGGCACTCGGCCGGGTCGCCGCGCTCGACGCCGGGCTCGACGTCAGGGTCCCCGGCCAGCAGATCGACCGCCGCTGCGGCTCGGGCCTGCAAGCCGTCCTCAACGCGGCGATGCAGGTCGCCACCGGCGCCTCTCGCATGGTCGTCGCCGGTGGCGCGGAGTCGATGTCGCAGGCCGAGCACTACGCCCTCGGCCTGCGGACCGGCATCCGTGGCGACGGCACCCGGCTGATGGACCGCCTCGCGAGGGGCCGGGTCACCGCGGGCGGCCGCAACCATCCGGTGCCCGGCGGCATGATCGAGACGGCGGAGAACCTGCGCCGCGACTACCGCATCAGCCGGGAGGACCAGGACGCCCTCGCGCTCGCCTCCCAGCAACGTTGGGCGGAGGCCCAGGGCGCGGGCCGCTTCGACGACGAGATCGTGCCCGTGGTCGTGCCCGGTCGCCGTGGCCGACCGGACACGCACATCGAGGTCGACGAGCATCCACGGCCAGAGACGACCGCGGAGGCGCTGGCCGCGCTGCGTCCGGTCCGGTTGGCGGTCGACGACGAGGCCACGGTCACGGCCGGCAACGCCAGTGGCCAGAACGACGGTGCCGCGATGTGCATCGTGACCACCCGGGCCGAGGCCGATCGACGCGGGCTCGACGCCTTCGTCACGCTGCGCGCCTGGGCGGTGGCCGGCGTACCACCGGCAACGATGGGCATCGGACCGGTGCCCGCCACGGCGCTGGCACTCTCCCGCGCCGGGATCGACCTGGCACAGCTCGACCTGATCGAGCTCAACGAGGCCTTTGCAGCCCAGGTCCTCGCCTGCCTTCGCGAACTCGGGATGGCCGACGACGATGCCCGGGTCAACGTGAACGGCTCCGGCATCTCCCTCGGCCATCCCGTCGGCGCGACCGGCGCCCGGATCCTGGCCACCCTCGCCCGCGAGCTGCGGCGTCGCGAGGCACGCTTCGGGCTGGAGACCATGTGCATCGGCGGCGGCCAGGGCCTGGCCGCGGTCTTCGAGGCTGTGCGATGAGCACGCCGCTGGTCGACTACGACGTCCTGCCAGGACCTGCCGACGCCCCGGCGGTCGTGCTCTCGAACTCGCTGGGCTCCACCCGGCACATGTGGGACCGCAACATCGAACTGTGGCAGCGGCACCTGACGGTCGTCCGCTACGACACCCGGGGGCACGGCGACTCGGCCGTGGTGCCCGGCCCCGCCACCATCGACGACCTCGCCGACGACGTGATCGCGCTGCTCGACCATCTCGGTCTGGAGCGGGTGCACCTCGTCGGACTCTCCTTGGGCGGCATGACCGGCATGCGGCTCGCCGCACGCGAGCCGGCGCGGATCGATCGGCTGGTGACGCTGTGCACCTCGCCCTACCTGGGACCGGCGGCCAACTGGCTCGACCGCGCCGCGCTGGTGCGGTCGACGGGCACCAGCGCGGTGGCGGAGGCAGTCGTGGATCGGTGGTACTCACCCGGTTTCCTCGCCCGCGAGCACGAGCGCGTGGCGCGTGCGCGACAGATGGTGGCCGCCACCCCGCCCGAGGGGTACGCCGCCAGCTGCGAGGCGATCGCCACGATGGACCTGCGCGACCAACTGTCCTCGATCACCGCCCCCACCCTGGCGATCGCCGGTGCCGATGACCCGGCCACCGGGCCTGCGCACCTGCAGGCGATCGCCGAGAGCGTCGTCGACGGCTCCCTGCTCGTGGTGCCGGACGCAGCGCACCTGGCGAACGACGAGCAGCCCGAGACAATCGGCGATGCGGTCCTCGCCCACCTCCTCGGCGCGCCCCCGGAGTGACGCCGTACGTCCTGCGCCCTGGTCGTCGGAGCAACCAGCACGCAGGACACCCACCACAACGTCCTGCGCCCTGGTCGCCGGAGCAACCAGGGCGCAGGACGTTGGACCGCGCTCAGGCGTCGATGTCGGAGGGGTGCGTGGCCAGCGGCGTGACCACGATCTCCATGTAGGGGAAGAGCGGCAGGCCCGCGAGGAGGTCGTGCAGTTCGTTGTTGTCGGCGACGTCGAAGACCGAGACGTTGGCGTACTCCCCCACGATCCGCCACAGGTGCGGCCACTTGCCGGCACGCTGCAGCTCCTGGGAGTAGGCACGTTCACGGGCGACGAGGTCGGCACGGACGTCCGGATCCATGTCGTGGGGGATCCGGACGTCCATGCGGGCGTGGAAGAGCATCAGGCGGGGTCCAGCACGAAGTCGTACGTCGTCACGTTGCCCGCCTCGCCCTCCACCACGTCGAGCATCAGCTCGGGCTTCACAGCGGAGGCGATGTCGTCGCCGTTGTGGGGATCCCCGGGGAAGTAGAGCTGGGTGGTGATCAGCTGGCGGCCCGGCGCGGAGACCTTCAGGTGCAGGTGGGCCGGGCGCCATGCGTGCCAGCCGGCGGCCGCGATCAGCTTGCCGCAGGAGCCGTCAGTGGGGATCTGGTAGGGCGCGGGCTGGATCGTCTCGATCCAGTAGCGGCCCTCCTCGTCGGCGATGGCGGTGATGCGCAGGTTCCACTCGGGGATGCCGGGGGCGAACTGCGAGTAGAAGCCGGCGGCGTCCGCCTGCCAGAGCTCGATCTTGGCGCCGGGCACCGGAGCCCCGGAGAGGTCGGTGACCTGCCCCTGGAAGAGCAACGGCGTCCCCGCCTCGTCCGCGCGCATGGGCATCCGTGCGCGCGCGCCCTGCTTGGGGGCGTTGGGCACGTAGTACGGCCCCTCGATCGTGCCCTTCGAACCGGATCGGTCGGCGTTGGCGACCTCCTCGACCACGTGCTCGATCCACACGTCGAGGAAGAGCGGCCACTCGCCGTCCTGTCCGACTCCGATCAGCCACGCCTTCAGCGCGTTGTACTCGTCGTAGGTGACCTGGTGCTTGCGGACCGTCTCGTGGATCGCGGCGATCACCTCGCCGGCGAGTTCGCTCACCCGCTCGGGAGGGGTCTCCCCCACACCGAGCAGCTTGTCGGCCTGGAATCGCTCGGTGGCCGAGGCTCCGGACGCGGCAGCAGTGGCAATGCTCATCGATGTCATCTCCTTCTTGGTGCGGTTCAGGTGTCCTGGCGGTAGTGCGCCAGCTTGTCTTCGTCGATCTCGATGCCGAGGCCGGGCAGCTCGCGGACGAGCAGCTCGCCCTCCCGGATCTCCAGCGGGTCGGCAAGGAGGTCGTCGCTCATGTCGAGGAAGTTCGAGAGTTCGCCCGCCCGGGCGGAGGTGCTTCGATAGGCGGCCCCGAAGGCGGCCGAGCAGAGCGAGCCGAGCTGGCCGTCGATCTGGTTGCCCATGACGACCTCGACGCCCAGCGACTCGCAGAGGTGGTGCACGCGCTGGGAACCGGTGAAGCCGGTGCGCGCGGTCTTGATGCTCACCATGGTGGCACTGCCGCCGAGGATCTCCCTGGTCACCTCGGCGGGGGTGGAGACCGACTCGTCGGCGACGAAGGGCAGCGGGCTGTGCTCGACGAGCCACCGCCGGCCCAGTACGTCGTCGGCAGGGCAGAGCTCCTCGGCCATGGTGAGATCGAGGTCGGCCATCTGACGCAGCGCACGCAGGGACTGGGAGGCGCTCCACCCACGGTTGCCGTCGACGTAGAGCTCCACCCGGTCCCCGAGCCGTTCCCGGATCGCCCGGCAGACCGCGACGTCGAGCTCGACCGGAGAGCGCCCCACCTTCACCTTGAAGGTGCGGATCCCGAAGACGTCGAGCATCCGCTCCGCCTCGTCGGCCATCGCTCCCGGCTCGTCGAAGCCGAGCATGTGCGAGACCCGCATCCGATCGGTGAACCCGCCGAGGAGCTGGGTCACGGGCACACCCACGGCCTGGCCGATGAGGTCCCACAACGCCATGTCGAGGGCGGCCTTGGCCGTCGGGTTGCCGACGGTCTTGTTGAGCCGGGCATGGATGGCTTCACGGTCGAGCGGCGAGGCGCCGGCCATCGCCGGGCCGAGGATGCCGTCGACGACCGCGATGATCGAGGCCTGCGTCTCCCCGTAGGTGAAGGGGCGCGGGGGCGCCTCGGCCGTCCCGACCAGGCCGTCGTCGGTGTGTACCCGGACCAGCACATGCTCGGCCACCCGCACCTCGCCACTGGCGAACACCAGGGGCTTGCGGTAGGGGATGGCGAAGGGGATCGCCTCGACCTTGCTGATCTTCACCCGTGCTCCTCATGACGTGCATCACAACGTGTGCAGTCAGCGTAGGACGGGCTATTGATTCAAGAGAAAGACTTTGTTTCTGATCAATAGGACGTTCAGAATCTCAATCCGCCAGACCCTCAGCGCCGCTCGCGCAGCCGGGCGTTGGGCATCGGAGGAGCCGGGATCGGCGGCAGCGGCTGACCGGGCACCTGCCCGAACCGACCACCGCCCACCTCGAGGCCTGAGTCGACGACCTCTCCGTCCCTGGTGATCTGCTCCTGCCACCGCTCGCGGAACTCCACGATCTCCTCATGACTGCGCCCGACGAAGTTCCACCACATGATGATCGACTCACCGAAGGGCGGGCCGCCCAGCAGAAGCAGACGCGAGTCGCGCTGTGCGGCGAGGGTGATGGTGGCGCAGCCGGGGGCCAGGTAGCCGAGCTCACCTGCGGCGAGACCGGTGCCGTCGACCTGGATCGCGCCCTGGTCGAGGAGCACGCCGTGCTCGAAGCCCTCGGCCACGTCGACGACGATCTCCGCGCCGGCCTCCAGGAGCAGCTCGGCCCCGAGCAGCTCGGTGTGCGTGCGCACCGGCGAGGCGTCGCCCAGCAGCGAGCCGAGGAAGACCCGGGCGGTCCAGCCCGGCCCGGTGCGCGGCGGAGGCGCGTAGTGCTCGAAGCCGGGGGCCACGTCACGGGCGTCGGCCGGCAAGGCGACCCAGAGCTGGGCTCCGTGCAGGGTGGTGGTCTCCGGCGTCGACACCTCGGAGTGACTGATCCCGTGGCCGGCCGTCATCAGGTTCACCTCGCCGGGCCGGACCATCGCGACGTTGCCGGCACTGTCCCGGTGCTCGATCTCGCCGGTGAAGAGCCAGCTCACCGTGGCCAGACCGGTGTGCGGGTGCGCAGCGACGACCATCCCGCCCGAGTCGGAGACCAGATCGGGGCCGTAGTGGTCGACGAAGCACCAGGCGCCGATCAGCGATCGCTCGCGCGACGGGAGGGTCCGGCGCACCAACATCGCCCGCGGGCCGCCCAGCGGAACCTCGCGCGGGCCGATCACCTCGACGCCGGGCACCGAGGCGCCTTCGGCGCAGACCACTTCGTCGGGATGGCGCTCCTGGTTGCTCATGGCACCCAGTCTGCCTCGCTCGCGAGCTCAGCGAGTAGCACCGAGCTCTGCCCGCGTCGGGAAGGGGTTGAATCGGCAGCCAGAAAGGCCCTTCGACTGCTGCTGCATCACGGGCGCCGCCGCCCCTGGCCCGGGGCAACTGCGGTGGCCGTGCCCGAGCCAGTGACCCGTCTCGTGGTTGACCACCATGTGCCGGTAGTCGCGCAGCGACCCGCCCGCAGCGTTCCAGGCAGGCGACGCCTGTTGCCAACGGGTCTGGTTGATCACCACGTAGCGCCCCACCCGGCAGCTCCACTGGACACTGCACACCGGGGAGAAGCGTGGCAGCCAGGAAGGCTCCGCCAGGACCAGGGTGAAGTTCCCGCCCCGCGCCACACGACGAAACCGGATCCCCGCCGCCCGCCACCCGCGAGCGTCCTCGTAGCTGCGTTGCGCGAGCTTGCGGAACCTCGGGAGAGACGCAGTGATGAGCCCCCGGGTCTCCACCGAGTAGGTGACGGTACGGCGTACCGCGACTCGGTGCCGCGCCGCGACGCCGCGGCTGCGCACCTGCTTCTTCTGGAAACCGTCCGTCCGAGCGGTCCACCGCACCCGGATCCGGTGGCCGACGTCTCGGTGCGTCACCACATAGCGCTTGCCTGTGGCTCGCTTGATGGGCCTGCCGTCGCGCAGCCACTGTCGGCTCACGCGCCTCGGCCGGTGGTCGAAAGCGGGCTTGGTGGCGACAAGCGTGCTGCCGAGGCGCCCGCTGCCCCGGACCTCGGGACGTCGTACGACGCGCAGGCGCGCCTTGCGCACCTTGACCGCATGGGACTCCGCCACGGTAACGCCCTCCTCATGATGCGCGGTTACCCGAACCGAGAGCGACCGACCGACGTCGTCGAGCTCGAGCCGGTATCGGACTCCCGTGGCATCGGCGATCGGCACGCCGTCTCGAAGCCACACCACGCTGACAGAGGCGGGCTCCGGCAACCACGTCCCCGGAGACGCCTCCAGGACACCACGGAAGACCGGCGTCCCGGTCACTGTCGGCGGGTTGGTCAAGACGGGCGGAGCAGCCGCAGCCGGTCCTGCCCCGAATGCCATCACGGACACGACGAGAACGAGAGCGAAAAGCACCGAACGTCCACGCATTCCCCGAGGCTACCGGCCCCGAATCACCCCTCGCGCGCCCAGCTCCACGCGTACTCCGGATCCTCGACAGCCAGCCCGGCCTCGCCCAGCTCGAGCGGAGCGAAGGTGTCGACCATGACGGCGGTCTCCTCGAAGCGGTCGGTACCCAGGGCAGCCTCGATCGCCGACGGCTGCGGTCCATGGGCATGCCCACCCGGATGCAGCGAGACCGAGCCGATGCCGATCCCCGATCCCTTGCGCGCCTCGTAGTCGCCCGCGACGTAGAGCATGACCTCGTCGGAGTCGACGTTGGAGTGGTAGTAGGGCACCGGCACCGCGAGCGGGTGGTAGTCGACCTTGCGAGGCAGGAAGTTGCAGATCACGAAGTTGTGCCCCTCCAGCACCTGGTGCACTGGCGGCGGCTGGTGCACCTTGCCGGTGATCGGCATGTAGTCCTCGATGTTCAGAGTCCAGGGATAGAGGCAGCCGTCCCAGCCCACCACATCGAAGGGGTGCGTGGCGGCCGTCATCACGGTGCCCCCGACGCCGCCGGGCGCCGTACGCACGCGGTGCTTGACCAGCACCGGCACCTCGGTCTGCCCGGCGTAGGTCTCGGTGAGAGCCTCGAGATCGCGCGGACCGTGCTGGTCGCGCTCGCAGTACGGCGCGTGCTCGAGGAGCTGCCCGTAGCGCGAGAGGTAGCGCCGTGGCGGGGCGATGTGACTGGCCGCCTCGATGCAGTAGAGCCGGCTGGGGACCGCCGGGATCCAGCGATGGGTGCTAGCGCGCGGGATCACGACATAGTCGCCCGCTCGGTAGTCGAGGATGCCGAACACGGTCTCGACCGTCCCGCGCCCCGCCTCGACGTAGACGCACTCGTCGCCGATCGCGTTGCGCGTGAGCGGCGAGGGCTCGACCGCGACGACACTGCTGATCCGGACATCGGCATTGCCGAGCACCAGGCGCCGGTGCTCCACCGCGTTGGCATCGGCCGCGAAGGCCACGTCATGCAGTCGCAGGTGCCGCGGCCGGAGCGGATGGTTGGGCACGAGGGCCTGGTCGGGCAGTCGCCACTCCTCCGCGCCGACGATGGCGGAGGGGACGCCGCGGTGATGCAGCAGCGAGGAGTCGGAGGAGAAACCCTCCTCCCCCATCAGCTCCTCGACGAGCAGCCGACCGAGCTCGTCACGAAGCTGCGTGTGCCGCTGCCGAGGCAGGAGACCGGCGGCGCGGTAGTGGACCATGGCGCACTCCTGTTGTTCGTTTATCGAACACTTGCGTTCGCTATCTGAATCCCTAGAGTAGGACCCGTGAGCTCCACACCGCTAGCCCCCGAGGCCGCCGACCTGGCGCCGACCTGGCATGGCCTGGTCGACGACGCCGCCACCTTCCCGCCGGGCGATGCCGACCTGGGCGAGGCGGCAACGGCCTACGAAGCCCGGCGCTCGCTCCCCTGGCGCGGCCTCGTCGGCAGCTTCGTCGTGAAGGACGCCGACCTTCCTCGACTGCGCGACTTCGACGGCCCCGTGGCCGTGGTGATCACCGGCGGGGCAGGGCAGATCGCCGGCCCGCTCGACCTGGCCGAACGTCTCGGCATCGAGGTGGCAGCCGTCGAGATCGCCTTGCGCGACCTCGACGACCTGGCCGGCAACGCCCGCCGTGTCACCGCAGCACTGGACGCGACCGGCCGCGACGTCCGCCTGCATGTCGAGCTTCCCGTGACCAGGCCCAGCGCCGGCTGGCTGGCTGCCGCCGACGAGGTCGCCGCGGTCGAGCAACGCCTCAAGTTCCGCACCGGCGGCCTCGACGCCTCCGCCTTCCCCGCCAGCGCCGACCTGGCCGCCTGCATCGACGCCGCACTCGACCGCGAGACCCCGTTCAAGTGCACCGCAGGGCTGCATCACGCCGTGCGCCACGAGAGCCGGGACGGCGACTGGACGCACCACGGATTCCTCAACATCCTGCTCGCGACCGCGGCAGCCTGGGACGGCGCCGACCTCCAGAGCGTCGCCGGCGTGCTCGGCGAGCACAGCGCCGACGCCCTGGCCGAGAGCTGTCGAGAACTCGGCGACGATCTCGCGCGTGCCCGACGCTGGTTCACCTCCTTCGGCTGCTGTGATGTGACCGAACCGCACGACGATCTGCTCGACCTCGGCCTGATGGAGATCTGAATGGACACGTGGGCACCTGGAGCCGCGGGCTCGGCGTGGGACGTCGACAACCTGCCCTACGGAGTCTTCAGCCGGGCGGACGGCCAGCGGCACGTCGGCGTCCGCATCGGCGAGCACGTGCTCGACCTCGCGCCGTTGGCCCGCCGCCAGCGACTCGACACCGCCTCCGCGCTCGCCGCCACCAACCTCAACCCGCTGATGGCGTGCGGCCAGGACCAGCTCACCGGGCTGCGGAACTGGCTCCGTCATGCGCTCACCGATCTGGCCTGGCAGCCCGAGGTGGCGCCGTACCTGACGCCGCTGAGCGAGGTCGAGCTGCACCTGCCGATCGACGTGGGCGACTACGTCGACTTCTACGCTTCGGAGCATCACGCCAGCAACGTCGGCCGGATCTTCCGCCCGGACCAGGAGCCACTGCTGCCCAACTGGAAGCACCTCCCGGTCGGCTACCACGGTCGCTCCGGCACCATCGTTGCCAGCGATACCGGCGTACGACGTCCCTCCGGCCAGCGCCGCGGCGAGACCGGTCCGGTCTTCGGCCCCTCGACCCGGCTGGACATCGAGGCGGAGCTGGGATTCGTCGTCGGTCGGCCGAGCCAGCACGGCTCGCCGGTGCCGATGCGGCACTTCCAGGCCCACGTCTTCGGAGTGGTCGGCGTCAACGACTGGTCGGCACGGGACATCCAGGCCTGGGAATACGTTCCGCTCGGCCCCTTCCTCGCCAAGTCCTTCGCCACGTCGATCTCCCACTGGGTCACCCCCCTGGCCGCGCTCGAGGCGGCCTGGGTGCCGATGCCCAGGCAGGTCCCGCGCCCGCTGGACTACCTCGACCCCGACCGGGCCATGGCACTCGACATCGCGATCGAGGTGGAGTTGAACGGCCACGTGGTCTCGCGGCCGCCGTACCGCTCCATGTATTGGAGCCCGGCCCAGATGCTCGCCCACCTGACCGTCAACGGCGCATCGGTCCGCACCGGCGACCTCTACGCCTCCGGCACCGTCTCCGGCCCCGAGCCCGGCCAGGAGGGCTCCCTCCTCGAGCTCTCCCACGGCTGGAGCACCCCCTTCGGCCCCCAGCGGCGGCTCGCCCTGGAGGACGGCGACACCGTCACCCTCCGCTACACCGCCCCCGGCGCCCTCGGCGGCCGGATCGCACTCGGCGAGGTCACCGGCACCATCCTCCCCGCGGAGTAGCCACGCGCTCAGTTTCCCCGCCCGGGCGGGGAACTTGTCGCTTGTAGGCCGTAGCTACGCACACCAAGCACACAATTTCCACGCCAAGTGCCCAGCGGTACGCCGCCTCAACAGCCCGGGCGGACGGGCTGCCGGAGCAGGGTGCGCAGCTTCTCCGGCGCGGTCCGGCGTGGGTCGCTGAGGTAGATCTCGTGGTGCTTGCCGGTCATCTCGAGGCCGTGGGCGGGGATGAACTCATGGTGCATGCGCGCCAGGATCGCGGCCTCGTCGTCGTAGCTGCCGACGTGGAGGGTCTGGACGCATCGGCCCTCGTCGAGCGCCTCGAGCCGGAGGTCGTCGAGGCGCTCGGGCCGGCCGGTGCGCTTGGCACCCACCTGCGCGATGGCAGCATCGGCGAGCGAGGCGTCCACCCAGTCGGGCACGAGGATCATCATCGTCCAGTCCCAGCGGCTCTTGTCGCGGGCGGTGGTGAAGAGGCTGAGATCGTCGGCCCACCACAGGCCTTCGAGTGGCGGCACGACGTAGTCGCGGCCCGTCACCAGCCGACTAGCGAACTTGAGGGCGTAGGCGACGGGATAGAGCGCAGCCAGGGCCTCCGGGTAGGCCGCAGGCCCCGGCGCCCCGGGGGCGGACGTGACGTTCGGGTCGCCGTGGCCGTCGATCATCAGGTAGCGCTGGACGGGAAGGTCGAGCAGGCGGAAGCTCCCCACGGGAGCGCGATACCGGTCCAGCGCCCGCTTGAGATCGACCTTCGCCACCATCACGCCCGATCATGCCAGCCGACTCACGCCAGGGAGAGGAAGAGCTTCTCCATCTTCTTCACGTCGAGCGAGTCCGCTCCCCCTTCGGCGAGGCAGTGCTGCATGCCGGTGGCCACGATCGCGAAGCCGGCCCGGTCGAGCGCCTTGGAGACCGCAGCCAACTGCGTGACGACGTCTTCGCACTCGCGTCCCTCCTCCAGCATGCGCAGCACGCCGGCCAGCTGACCCTGAGCGCGCTTGATCCGGTTGATCACCGGACCCATCTGCTGCGGATCCAACTCCATGACTCCTCCTTCGCCAGCTTCCCGCCTGGGGACGCAGTCCCACATTTGACTATACCCCCGGGGGTGTTAACGTAGCCGCATCGAGATATACCCCTAGGGGTATTAAGGAGGTGTCGGATGGACACGCAGGAGAGCAGCACGACGGCACGCGGCTTCACTGTCGTGACGCTGGAGACGCCCACACTGGGCGACCGCAGCTACTTGGTGCACGACGGAGAGCTGGCATTCGTCATCGATCCGCAGCGCGACCTCGACCGGATCGAGGCCCTGCTCGTCGAGCAGGACGTGCGCCTGCAGGCGGTCTTCGAGACCCACCTCCACAACGACTACGTCAGCGGCGGCCACGCGCTGGCCGCGAAGCACGGGGCGGCGTACTACGTCAACGGCGCCGACGAGGTGTCCTTCGATCGCGAGCCGATCAGCGACGGCGAGACCGTGGCGATCGGGAGCCGGATGCGGATCACGGCGGTCTCCACTCCCGGGCACACCTTCACCCACCTCTCCTACGCGCTGCACGAGGCAGGGCAGGGCGCCGACCAGTCCGAGGCGGTCTTCTCCGGCGGCTCCATGCTCTTCGGCGCCACCGGCCGGCCCGACCTGCTCGGCCCCGACCACACTCACGCCCTGGCCCACCACCAGCACGACTCGGTGAACCGGCTCGCCGACCTGCTGCCCGACGACACCGAGGTCTACCCGACGCACGGCTTCGGCTCCTTCTGCTCAGCCACCCCGACCCAGGCCCTCAACTCCACTGTCGGCATCGAGCGCACGACCAACCCCGCTCTGACCCAGGACGTCGCGACGTACGTCGACCAGATGCTCGCCGCTCTCGACTCGTGGCCCGCCTACTACGCACACATGGGCCCGCTCAACGCCTCGGGTCAGCCCGCTGCGGACCTCACCGCCCCGGCAGAGGTCGATGCCGCCGAGGTCCGGCGACGCTTGGAAGCCGGAGAGTGGGTGGTCGACCTGCGCACCCGTACCGCCTTCGCCGCGGCGCATGCGCCCGGCACCTTCAACGTGGGAGCCGACGGTTCCTTGGCGACGTACCTGGGGTGGATCATCCCGTGGGGAACGCCGCTCACTCTCGTCGGCGAGAGCGTCGAGCAGGTGGCTGAGGCCCAGCGCGAGTTGAGTCGCATCGGGATCGAGGGGATCCGCGGGCAGGCGACCGGCGACCCGGCGACCTGGTCCGACCGGCCGCTGGAGAGCTTCCCTCGCGCGACCTTCGCCGACCTTGCGCAGGTGCGCCACCACCGCGCCGTGCACGTCCTCGACGTCCGCCGCGAGCTCGAGTACGCCGAGGCTCACCTCCCGGACGCGCAGAACGTCCCCCTGCACTCGCTCGTCGACCGCATCGACGAGGTGCCGGCCGGGGAGGTCTGGGTGCACTGTGCCGGTGGCTACCGAGCGTCGATCGCGGCCTCGATCCTGGCGGCCGCGGGCCGTCGGCCGATCGCCGTCGACGACGCCTTCGACGAGGCCCACACCCTGGGTCTCGTCGAGCGATGACCCTCCTTCTCGGCGTCGCTGCCGGGCTGGCGATCGGCACCCTGCTGGGCCTGCTGGGTGCCGGCGGCTCGATCCTGGCGGTGCCTGTGCTCGCCCACCTCTTCGGCCAGGACGCACACACCGCGACCACAGGATCGCTCGTGGTCGTCGCCGTGGCGGCCGCGATCGGCGCTGCTGCCGCCCGGCGCCAGGGGACGGTCCTGCTCGCCCGCGGACTGGCCTTCGGCACGGTGGCGACCGCAGGCTCGTTCGTGGGCTCCTCGCTGGCCCATCGCCTACCGGAGGAACAGCTGACCTGGGCGTTCTCCGGGCTGCTCGTGGTCGTGGCACTGGCGTTGTTGGCCGGTCCCCGCGGTGGTGAGCCGAGCGGCGACTGGGCCGAGCCGATCCTCACCCTCTCGCCCCGGCTCGGCTGCGCCTGCCCACGGGCGCTCAAGATACCCGTCACCGCCACCGGAGTCGGCACGGTGACCGGGCTCTTCGGCGTCGGCGCGGGCTTCCTGGCCGCCCCTGCGCTGGTGCTCGCCCTGGGCGTCCCGGCAGCCATCGCGGTCGGCACCTCGCTGGTCGCCATCGCAGTCACCAGCACCGGCGCGCTGGCTGTCCGTCTCGCGCTCGGCTTCGAGGTCGCCTGGCTGCCGGTACTGCTGCTGACCGCGGCCGCGGCGTTGAGTGCTCCGGTCGCGGCTCGTCAGGCCGCGCGCGTCCCGCGTCGACTGCTGGTGCCCGGCTTCGCCGGGATCCTGCTCGCGATCGCCGGCGCCGGCGCCTGGTCCACCACCTGATCGATCCACCTGATCCCTCCCTCTCACCTCACGAAGGAACCGTCATGCCCCCCACCTCCTCCGCACCACCCTCGACCGAACGACGTCCTGGCCCACTCGGCCGTCTCGGCCTCGGCGCGCTCGCCCGGCCCCGCACCACCGCCCTGATCTGGGTGCTCCTGGTGGTCGGGCTCGGCCTCTTCGCTCCCCGGGTGGAAGCCGAGCTCTCCGGCGCCGGGTGGCAGGCCGACGGCTCGGAGTCGGTGGCGGTGCGCACCCTGGCCGAGGACCACTTCGGCGGCAACGCCAGCTCGGCGCTGCAGATCGTCGTGCACAGCGAGGACGGCACGCTCACCGACGGTGCCGGAGCCGAGATCGTGGCCGACGTCATCGCCACGCTCGAGGACGAGAAGCGGCTTGCCGGCGTCGTGCCGCCGACACCCGGCGCCACCTTGAGCGAGGACGGCCGGACCGCGATCGTCATGGCCGGGGCAGGCGTCGACACCAACGAGATGGTGCGGGTCGCCGACGACCTCAAGGACGAACTGCGCTCCCTCTCCCGCGATGGCGTCACCGTCGATCCGACCGGCTCATCCCAGCTCTGGTCGGACTTCAACGAGGCCAATCTCGACGCGATGCTGAAGTCGGAGATGGTGTCGTGGCCGGTGACCCTGGCGATCCTGGTGCTGGCCTTCGGCGCTCTGGTGGCAGCGGGTCTCCCGTTGCTGCTCACCCTCGCCGGCCTCGTCGCCTCTGCCGGATCGCTGGTGCTGATCAACGAGCTCGTGCCGGTCTCGATCTGGGCGATGAACTTCGCGATGATGTTCGCGCTCGCGCTGGGCATCGACTATGCCCTCTTCCTCGTCGTGCGCTACCGCGCCGCCCGGATGGGCACCGGCCGCTCGGTGCCCGAGGCGATCGCCGAGATGATGGACACCGCCGGCAAGGCGGTGCTGCTCTCCGGCGTCACCGTCCTCGTCTCCCTGTCGGCCGTGATGCTCGTCCCCTCTCCCTCGTTCCGGTCGATGGCCGGGGGCATCATGCTCTCCGTCGTCTTCATCCTGGGCGCCACCCTGACCCTGCTTCCCCTCGTGCTCGCCAAGCTCGACCACCGCATCAACAAGCTGGCCCTGCCGTGGGTGCGGACGGGCGAGCACCGCTCACCCAGGTTCGCCGCCTGGGGAGAGCGCCTGTGGCGCCGTCCCTGGACCTACGGCACGGCCGCGCTGCTGGCCCTGGTGCTGCTCGCCCTCCCCCTGATCGGCTTGAAGACCGCCATGCCCTCCATCAAGGTGCTGCCTGAGGATGCCAGCGCGCGGATCGGCTACGACCTGGTCCAGAAGGCGTTCGGGGAGGGAGCTCCCGGGGCCTTGCAGATCGTGGCCGCCGCCGCAGATGCCGACACCGTCGCCAGCACGCTGGCCGCGGACCCCGGCGTCGCGATGAGCATGCCCGCCCAGGTGGGAGAGGAGACCGACCTGGTGATGGTCCAGGCGATCCCGACCGTCGACCCGTCCGACCCGGCGCTGGCCGAGACTGTCGACCGACTCCGCGACGCACTGCCCCACGACGCCCTCGTCGGCGGCGCTGCCGTCGAGAACCTGGACCTGAAGAGTCAGTTGGACGCCTCCACCCCGCTGGTGCTCGGCGTGATCCTCGCTCTCGGCTTCCTGCTGCTGCTCTTCGCCCTGCAGGCGCCGTTGATCTCGCTGCTCGGCACCGTCGCTTCGCTGCTCTCGACGGCGGCGGCCTTCGGCGTGGCCCGGCTCGTCTTCCAGGAGGGGTACGGCGCGGGGTTGCTCGGCTTCGAGAGCCAGGGGTTCCTCGACGCGTGGGCACCGGTCTTCTTCTTCGCGATGATCTTCGCGATCGCGATGGACTACACCGTCTTCCTGCTCGCCTCGGCCAAGGAGCACTTCGAGCGCAGCGGCGACCCACACGAGGCGATGGTCGGCTCGCTGGCCCACTCCGGCCGGGTGATCTTCGCGGCGGGTGCGGTGATGGTCGCGGTCTTCTTCACCTTCGCACTCTCCGGCCCGCTGCCGCCGAAGGAGATGGGCGTCATCCTCGGCATCGCCGTCCTGCTCGACGCGTTCCTGGTGCGTCTGGTCTTGCTTCCGGTGCTGCTCCGGCTCACCGGCGATGCCGCCTGGTGGTGCCCCGCCTGGCTCCGGAAGGTGCTGCCCACCATCACCTTCGCCCACGACTGATCGAACGGAAGGAAATACCGTGAACCTCGACCGAGCCGTCCTCGCCCTCGCCGGCACCATGGTGCTGCTCAGCGCCCTGCTCGCCGCGACGCTCTCTGCCTGGTGGCTGCTGCTGACCGCTTTCGTCGGCGCCAACCTGCTGCAGTCCAGCATCACCGGCTTCTGCCCCGCGGCCTACGTCTTCCGGCGCCTCGGCGTCCGCGACGGATGCGCCTTCAACGCCTGACTCCACGGAAGCGAGAACCATCATGTGTCGTCCCGTCACCTGCAAGAAGTGCGGCCTGACCACGTGGGCCGGCTGCGGCATGCACGTCGATCAGGTCATGCGCAACGTGCCGAAGGCTGCGCGCTGCGCCGGCCACGAGAACGACCCGAAGGGGCCTGGACTGCTGAGCCGACTCCTCCGCAGATAACCGCCATCAGGTCCCGGTGAGCCGTGGGCGCCGAGCAATCCGCTCGGCGCCCACGGCTGTTCCTACCGAGGGGTGGTCAGCTGGTGAAGAGCTCGTGCAGATACGCGCCGGCCTCCTCGAGCGCGACGCGTCCCTGCCCCATCACGCCGGCCAGATTGGCGGCGAACGCGTGGATCTGACCGTCGTGGCGGCGTACCTCCACGGGCACGCCGGCCTCACGCAGTCGCTCCGCATAGGCCTCACCCTCGTCGCGCAGCGGGTCGAACTCTGCGGTGACCACGTAGGCGGCAGGCAGGCCGGCGAGCTCCTCGGCGAGCAGGGGCGAGACGCGGACGTCCTTCGCGTCGGCGGCGTAGTGGTCGCTGAACCAGTCCATCAGCTCGGTGGTGAGGAAGTACCCGGCACCGTTCTCGCGGGATGACGGCGTGTCCCGCTCGAAGACCGTCACCGGGTAGAGCAGCACCTGGCCGACGAGATCCGGCCCACCGGCCGCCCGCGCGTCGAGGGCGACGACAGCAGCGAGGTTGCCACCGGCGCTGTCCCCGGCGACGGCGACGTTGGCGGGATCGATGTCGAGCCGGTCTGCCTCCGCAGCCACCCAGCGGGTCACAGCAACGCAGTCCTCGACCGCGGCGGGGAACGGATGCTCGGGCGCCAGCCGGTAGTCGACCGAGACCACGACAGCCTTCGCCCGGTTGGCCAACAAGGTGCAGGGCCCGTCCACGACGGTGAGGTCACCGAGCACCCATCCGCCGCCGTGGAAGTACACCAACGCGGGGAAGGGTCCCTCGCCCTCAGGCGTGTAGACCCGCACCGGGATCTCGCCTGCCGCGCCGGGAACGGTGAGATCCCGTACGTCGGCGACCGGCTCGGGTGGCAGGCCGCACTGCTGCACCACTGCCTGATAGGTGGCCCGGGCGTCGGCCACGGACATCTCGTTGAGCGGCGGCACACCGGCATCGGCGATGCTCTGGAGCCAGGCAGCAGCGTGGGGATCGAGGGGCATGAAGGACCTTTCGCGGGACGGGCGTTCAGTTGACGACGAGCAGCACGAAGGCGGCCAGGAAGAAGACGACCGAGAGCACCTGACAGGTCAGTGCTCCTCGGCGCAGGACGGCGATCCGCTCGTCGCGCTCCTGGCCCTGGATCGCATCGACCACCAGCGAGTCGGCCTGTGCCCTCCCCCAGGCACCGAGCGGAAGCAGGATGCAGGCGACCAACAGGCAGGTGGCGACGTCGAGGTAGCCCATCATCGGTCGGCCCCCGTCCCCTGCCCGTCGTACTCCTGCCAGGTCGTCACCGCGTCCGGGTCATCGGGACGGTAGGAGTCGGCGTACTCGATGTCGGCCTTGCGGAGCCGGGCCGACAGCCACCCGCTCCACGCCGCCTGCGCCTTCTCCGCGGCCAGCGTCTTGCGCAGTTCGCTGCGCACGCCGGCGAAGGTGGCCTTCCTCGGCGGCAGCACCTCCGCGACGACGCCGACGTTCCACCCCTGCGGGCCCTGGACCGGTCCGTAGGCGCCGCCGGCCGCGGTCGAGAAGACCACCTTGGCGACCGCGGGAACCAGGTCCGACCGGCTGACCGGACCGAGCGCGCCGCCCAGGTCTCGGGTGGCGCCGTCGATGCTGCGAGCCCGGGCCAGCTCCGCGACCCGCGCACCGCCGTCGAGCTCGCTGCGCAGCTGCTTCGCCTCCCGGCGCTCGGAGACCACGATGTTGTTGACGTCGCGGCGCTCGGGCAGGTCCAGCTGGGCGCGCCGCTCCTCGAAGGCGGCACGGAGCTCCTCCTTCGACACGGTCACGTCACCGGCGATGACCTCCAGCAGCAGGCGCAGCTCCAGCTGCCGGCGGATCTCGTTGCGCACCGCGGTCTCCGAGGTGTTGACGTTGCCGAGCGAGTCGAGGAACGCCTCGCGGTCGTCACCGAACTGGGCAGCGACGAAGTCGGCGAGCGCCCGGTCGACCTCCTTGTCGGCGACCTCGACCCCCTCCTCCTCGACCGCCTTCTCGAGCACGATGCCGATCGCCATGGACTTGGCCGCCTGCCGACGGAAACCGTCACGACCCTTCTCGTCGCTCGGCTCCTGGATCCCGTAGAGGGCGCGCAGTGAATCGTTGCGCGCGTCCAGGGCGTCGACCGTGACGATCTGCTCCCCCACCCGGAGTGCCGCATCATCAGGCAGGTCGTCCTGCCAGGGTCGCCAGATCATCAGCACTCCCGCGACCAGGAGCACCAGCGCTGCACCACCGGCAACGACGCGGTTCATCGGACCACCTCCAGGGGCTGGGATCGAACGGGCTCGGGCTCGGGCTCGGTGGCGCCGCCGCGCGAAGGCGATGCTGGCGCGGCGACGGCCCATACGACGAGGCGCGCGGTGCCGAGGGAGACGATGACGGTGCCGGCGAGAAGCAGGCCGAAGCCGCGGATCAGGCCGAGGTCGGAGAGGGCAAGCACGGCATAGCCGGTCGCCGTCGCGGCGGCGGCGAGATCCACCGATCGCATGATCCGGCGGTCGCCGACCCGTGCCCCGTGCGCCAGCACCACCGCGAACTCGCAGGCAACTGCCGCCGTGAGCGAGCCGAGTCCGGCAGTCATCGGGGTGAGCGCGACGTCGGCCAGCACCATGACCGCCATCACGAGACCGGAGGCGATCACGGCCGTCACCACGGCAAGCAGGGCGTCGCGACGCCTGCTGAGCACCAGCAGCAGCGCGAGGCCCGCGGCGACGATCCCCAGGGCGGCCGTGAGCAGCCGGTCGTCCTGCATCGCCGCGTGTGCGTCGACGGCGATCACCGGCAACCCCGCCAGCCGGACGTCGACTCCGGCCGGGGCGGACCTCGCCACACCGTCCAGGTAGTGCCGCAGCTCTCGCAACGCGTCGACGTCGTCGAGGGAGACGCCGTACACCATGACCGCGAGATCCCGATCGGTCGAGACCACGCTGGAGGCTAGGTAGCCGGGGAGGAGCCGCAGCGCGGCGCTCACCTGCTCGGGTGTGGGGTCGGAGCCGAGGAACGAGAGCACGTCCGGCGGGGAGAGCACCGGCGTGAGTGCGTCTCCGTGGGTCGCGATGATGTCGCGACGCGCGGTGGTCATCCAACCGATCGCGTCGGGAGCCAGCACGTCCTCGCCGGAGATCGCCACGCTGACCTCGCCGGACGCACCCATCACACGCTCGACGCTGCGCGCCTTGTCGAACTCGTCGAGCCCGGAGGCGAGCGAGCGGAAGTCGGATTGGATGCTCAGCGTCGGGAAGAGCACCCAGCCCACCGCCGCCGCAAGCGTCGGAACCGCCAGGATGACGAGGCGCACGCCGCGGGATGCCTGCGCGGCGGTCGTCGCCGTCGCACCGGGCGCGGACTCCCCCTGCTCCGGGTGCGCCTCGGATGCGGCGGCGGGCAGCCAGCGCTGCGCAAGGACCGAGACCAGCACGGTGACCAGGAGCCCGATCCCGAGGCTGATGCCGAGGTCGGCCACGGCGGGGACCGGTGAGATGGCCAGAGCCGCGAAGCCGGCCGCCGATGCGAGCGCCGCAGCCAGCACGGTCCGTACGCCGACGCCCCGGTGGAGATAGGTCATGAAGTCGGAGCCGATCCCCAGCAGGACGGGCAGGAACGCGACCGCAGTCAGCGCCAGCGGGCGACCGACCCATCCGGCGAGGGACAGCGTGCAGGCGGTGCCGAGCAGGCTGGCGCCCAGCGGCAGCAGCCTCCAGCGACGCCGGGTCCAGCTGGTCAACAGGAACCAGAGGCCGACTGCCACAGCGGCGGCAGCGCCGAGCACCGGGATCTCGTGACGCATCTGCTCACCGAGCGCCGCGACGACGGCCGGGACGCCGGTGACCGACGTGCGACTGGCCGCGATGTCACTGTCGTCGACGGTCTGGCGCACGGCCTCGACCAGCGCCTCGGTCTCGCTCTGGCGCAGCGAGGCATCGGGCCGCACCAGGATCGCAAGCGCGTCCGCGCGCGGCACCAGGAAGTCCCACTGCGGCCGGGGATCGCCCTCGTCGTTGAAGATCACGCGGTCTACGAATGCCTGGTTGTGCAGGGTGGGCAGCCCGCCGGGGAGACCCTGCGAGAGGAGCGCGGCGTACCGCTCGTCGAACCGCCGTGTGGCTGCTTTGCCGGCGGACCTGATCTCGGCCTCGCTGGCACCACGGCTCCGTGCCCGCTGTTCCGCGCGGCCGATCAGCCCGTCGCGATAGCCGCTGAGCTCGGCGAGGAAGACCTGCGCCTGACCGGCGATCTGGTTGAGCACCGTACCCGGCCCGTAGACCCGCGCCACGTCGGGCAGTGCGGCAAGCTCACCTTCCAGGCGGAGCAGCACAGGCAGGCTCTCCTTGCCCACCAGTGTTCCCGGCTGGGCGGACTCCAGCAGCACCACGATGGGATCGCCGCCGAACTCCTCCGCCACCTCGATGGTGGCGGAGACCGAGTCCGCGTCGCGCGGCACGAACTCCTCGACGCCCGTCTCGACCTCGACCCTGGCCAGTCCGAGCACTATGCCGGTGAGCAGCACCGGAGCACCGGCGAGGAGGAGCAGCCGTCTCCCTGCGCCGCCCCCGAGGGGACGGCGCAGGGAGCTCAGGTTCGGCATCCTCATCGCGGGATCGGCTCCTCCTCGATCCGCGGGTACTCACCCTGGAAGTTGCGCGGGCGCAGGTGCGCGCCCGGATCCGGGTAGGGGTTGTACATCGTGCCGACCTTGAGCGGCACCGGGAGGTTGAGCGTGTTGGCGCTGAAGACCGGCTTGACCCGTGCGATCGGGCCGTTCTGGTCGTGGCCGCCGGCGAACTCGATGAAGTTCGACCAGTACGAGACCATGTCGCGCCCGTACGGCGACATGTACGCGAGCATCGGGTTCAGGTCCGCGAGGTTCACCTCGAGCGTGTCCCAGAGCGGCGACGCGGCCTCCTGGAACGGGCTCAGCCGGGTCAGCGTCGCCGGCGCCCGGGTGAGGGTGCGGTCCAGGGAGGGCAGCGCGCCGCGTAGGTCACGCGTGGTGGCCGGCAGCTCCCGCAACGCGCGGTCGAGGTCCGGCGCCGAGGCACGCAGGTTGGCCGAGACCCGCCCCAGTGGGTCGGCGAGCTCGTCCAGGCTGTGGCTGGCCGCCTCGGTGCGGGCCAGCAGCGGGGGCAGCTCCCGGACGACGGCCTCGACGTCGGCACGCTGCCCGCTGGTGACCTTGGTCAACCGCTGCGCATCCCGCACCATGTCGACGATCCGGCCCTGCTGCGTGTCCAGGGCGTCGAGCACCTGCGTCGCCGACCCGACGAGCTTGCGCAGGTCCTCCGACTGTGCGGCGAGCGCCTTCAGCGCACCCGCGCTCCCACCCAGGTCACCCAGGCCCGTGAGCACGGCGTCCACGTCGTCCTGGCGTCCCGCGGTCGATCGGCCGCCCGAGCGCACCAGCTGTGTGAGGTCCGCACGCGTCTCGTCGTCCAGGCTGCTCAAGACGTCGTTGAGCTGCACGCTGCCCTGGACCGCCTCGGCAGGGAGCGTGTCTCCGTTGGCGTACTCGCGGCCCTCACCATCGGTGATCTCGAGATAGGTCTCCTCGATCATCGTCTTGTTGCGCACGGTGACCGTGGCACCCTCGTGGAGCGGCGCGATGTCGTCGTCGAGCTCGAGCGTGACCATCGCGGTGCGGCCCTGGACGTCGATCTTCTCGATCTGGCCGACCTCGACTCCGGCGATGCGCACGTCGGACTGGAAGACCAGGTTGTCGAGGTCGGCGACCGGGACGGTCACCTGGTAACCGGCGCGCGAGACCACCGGGAGCTTTCCACCGGCCTGCAGCCAAAGGAAGCTGAAGATCGTGGCGCACAGTGCGACGAACGCGACGACCGTCAGGGCCCGAAGCTTGGGCGCCACGGCGTGGGGGATCCTCATCGCTGGCCTCCTGAACCCAACGGGAGCGACTGGGTCGCCGAGACGGTGAACAGGCCACGCAGGATGCCGCGGTTGGCATCGCGCAGGCTTGCTACCGAGTTGGTGTTGTAGACGAACGCCGCCACGTCGTCGAGCCGCGGCACAGCGTGAGCGGTCAACGGTTGTGCGTTGCGGCTCAACGGTCGCAGGTCACCCGCGATCGCCCGCACGCTGGGAGCAGCCTGCCTCAGGTCGCCCACCACCGGGCCGGCCTTGTCGAGCACCGGCCGGGCGTCGTCGAGGAAGTCGTCGAGCTCGTCCACGCTGTCACCGAAGCGTCGCAGCGCGCCGGGCAGCTCGTCGCTGGCCTCGTGCACGTTGGCCAGTGTCGGGTTCAGCTCGCCGGCCAGCTTCGTGACCGCGACCGACGTCGTGCGCAGGTCCGCGGAGAGCTCCGGCAGCTGCGCGATGGTCGCGTCCAGATCGCCGCTGCGCCCTGCCACCGTGTGCAGGGTGGTGCTCAGCGAGCGCGCCATCCGGGCCAGCCGCTCATCGTTGGCACCGGCGGCCTCGGAGACGTCGGCGAGGGCGTTGACCAGCCTGGCCAACGTCTCGCGGCGGGTCTCCAGCCGGGTCATCACGGGCTGCAGCTCCTCAAGCAGCCGGCGCGTCTGCGCCAGCCCGTCCGGCAGTTGCCGCTTCGCGTTGACGAGCGCGACGTCAGACTCGGAGAGCAGGCTGCTCAGCGCTGCCTGCGCGTTGGAGTCGAGGTGGGACAAGACGTCGTCGACCTGCACCGGGGAGACCGTCTGCTCGACCGGCACCGTGTCACCGTCGCCGAGCTTCGCCGCGTCAGTGGAGCCTGGACTGATCTCGATGTACATGTCGTTGAGCGGGCTCTTGGGTCGCAGCAACAGGGTTGCGTCCTCGCGCACCACCTGGTCCGAGTCGATCCGCAGCTCCAGCCGAGCCTTGCCGTCGCGGGTCACCTCGGCCGAGCGGATGTCACCGACCTCGACGCCGGCGATGCGCACCTCCTGGCCGTTGCCCGGACTGATCGCCGCCGCCTCGTCGAAGACGGCGTAGACCGTGTAGCGGTCCTCCCACGGCGGGTTGAAGCGCTGGTGGGCGAGGAAGTAGCCGGCGAAGAGGGTGCCCAGCACGACCAGCACGCCGATGGCCGTCAGGTTGCGCCCGAGACCTGGTTCGCTGAGCGTGCGCTCCCAGAGGCGCGCAAGGGATCGACTCATTGCTGGACTCCCGTGGCGTAGGCGGAGAAGAGCTGCTCCAGGCTGATCGGCAGCCCCGCCAACGAGGCAGGCCCGACCGCGGGCTGGAAGGAGATCATGGAACCGTTGACATCGGCCGAGTTCGCCGCGGCGAGGTTCGACAGCATGTAGCCGAGCTCCTTGTAGAGCGGGCGGTCCGCGCCGCCCTTCGCGTACTCGTCCGTGCCGTGCCAGGGCGACATCAGCTGGCCGATGATCGGCCCGTTGACCCGGTCGAGCACCGGGCCGCGGACGTTGTCGACGGTGGCGTCGAGATCGCGCGCGGTGGGAACCAGCGTGTGCACCAGCGGCCGCGCATCGCGCAGGACGCCGCGGAGGTCACCGACCACCGGCCGCGCCTTGGCAAGCACCGGGGCTGCTCGGTCGAGCACGCGTGCCAGCTCGTGCACCGCGGGCCGTGCCGGCTCCGCAGTCTCCTCCAGCGTGGTCAGCACCCCGTCGAGCTCGTCGAGCATCTGGCTGGTCTCCTCCAACGTGCCCGGCATGCTCCGGGTCACCGAGGCCAGGTCGTCGCGGCGGCTCTCCAGCACACGCGTCACTGCCGCGAGATCGGTCACGCTGTTGCCCAGGTCGGCATTGCGGGAGGAGAGCACGGTCGAGGCGTTCTCGAGGCCCGACACCAGCCGGCTGAGATCGCGACGTGGCTGGGTGCCCTGCAGACCGGCAAGCACCTCGCCGGTGGAGCGCAATGGCGCCGGCGCACTCCTGACCAGAGCGCGCAGCGAGTCGGCTCCGCCGCGATCCAGGGTCTGGTCCAGGGCCTTCGTGGAGGACTGCACGCCCCGTCGCGCCTCGGCGGGGAAGGCGGAGCTGACTCCGTCGAGCTCGACGGGCAGTTCGGTGCGCTCTACCGGGATCGTGCCCGCGAAGGTCCCGCGACGGCCGCCGGGGATGATCTCGACGTAGTAGTTGCCGCCGAGCAGGGTGGCCGGGCGGATACGTGCCGACGGCGCCGTGCCCATCGCCTCCAGCGCCTCCTCATCGACCTTGACCTCGACGGTGGTGCGGTCGTCGCCTCGATCCACGGAGCGCACAACGCCGACCGACACGCCCGCGATCTTGACGTCGGAGACGGCCGGGCGGAGCCGATGCGCCTCGGCGAACTGGATCTCCAGCGCCTCGCCCGGACGCAGTGCGGCGCTGAGCTGTGCCTTCTGGAAGAGCAGCACGGCTGCGACGCCCGCGACGGACACGAAGATCACGCCGAGCCGGAACGGAGTGCTGACCTTCTTCCTGGCGTGGGTGCTGGGTGCTGGCGTCGCGGCACGTGACGCCGACCGCGGCGTCCGGGAGCTCCCGTTCTGGGGTGTCCTTCTGGTCACGGCGAGTCCTCAGTTCCTCGGAGCCGGGTAGGGGTCGCGGTTGACGGCGACGGGGAGGCCGACGACCTCCGCGCTCGGCAGCAGCATGATCCGGAGCCAGTTGCCGGCGCTGTCTCCCTGGGCCAGGGAGCCGACGGCCGCCGAGTAGTAGTGCGAGATGTCCCCCGCATAGGCCCCGAGGACGCCTCCCAGCGGCGCGCCCGACCGCCCGGTGGAGACCAGCTGGCGAGCCAGCGGACGCGCGTCGATCACCAGGTCGTCGATCGCCTTCACCCCCGGCTCGGCGGCCTTGTTCACCGACGGCACCTTGCCGACGGGACCGACCCCGTCGCGCAGGAAGGCACGCAGATCGGGGGTCGCCGCGCCGAGAGCGCTCGCTCCCGGACGGAGCTGCCGGGTCGCGACAGCGAGATCGGCGAGCGGGCGGTCGAGACTCTGCAACGCACCGCGAGCCGCGTCGAGCGTGTCGGGCGCTTGGTCCAGCGAGGCGTCCACCGCCGCACCGTCATCGACGGCGAGCGAGTCGATCGTGGTGCCGAACTCGTCGATGAGCGCAGCCAGCTCGTCCTGGCGACCGGCGAACCGGGCGCTGAGCTGGTCGGCGGACTCCAGCATCGCCTCGAGCGGCTCCCCCCGATCGGCGGCGAGCGCGCCCGCCACCTTGCCCGTCGAACGGACGATCTCCGGTGCCTTGCGGAGGAACGCATGTGCGTCCTCACCGTGGCCGATCATGCCGCCGCCCAGGTTGCGCAGGGCCTTGGACGCCTGGTCACGGGTCTTCTCGTCGAAGACGTCGAGGAGCACGTTGATGTCCTCCGAGCGCATCGTCCGCTCCGCTGGGATGACCTCGGACTCCGCGAGCTGCGGGGCGGTGTCGTCGCCCGGATCGAGGTTCACGTACTTCTGCCCCAGGCCCGAGCGGTCGGAGACCCGCGCGGTGCTGTTGGCATAGACCTCGGTGTCGGGATCGTCGAGCTTGAGCACCGCGATCGCACGCCCGTCCTCCAGGGCCATCCGGTCGACGTACCCGACCCGACTCCCGGCGATGCGTACGTCGTCACCCCGGTTGAGGCCGCTGAGATCGGCGAACTCCACCTTGACCTCGCGCCGTTCCGCCAACGGCATGCCGTTGGTGGCGTTGAGGCCGAAGACGACGGCACCGGCGAAGAGGCCGACCACCAGCGTGCCGATCCCCAGCGGTCCGCGGAGCCACCGGCCCAGTGTGTTGTCGCCCATCTCATCGTCCTCCCAGGAGCAGACCCAACAGCCCGGACTCCTGCGTCTGGGTCAAGCCGGTCGGGTTGCGCTTGTCCTTGCCGGTCAGCGGGCCCAGCAGATCGCCGAGCAGCCCGTCGAGGGTGTCCTGTAGGCCCAGCGGGTCCTTGCGCGACTCCTTCGGCTGCTCCTGCTGGGACTGCGTCGGCTTCGTCTTGTCGCGGGTGGGCGTGGCCGGCAGCAACCCGGTGAGCATCTGCGGGTTGACCGTCGCGCTCACCCGGAAGTAGTGCGACAGGCCATCGCGACCGTTGGTGGTGAGCGCCCAGTAGCGCACCCACTTGAAGAGGTCGTCCCGGTTCTTGGTGAGCCGGTCCACCACTTCCTCCGCGCCATCGAGCGTCTTGGCCAGGTCGGGCCCGGAGCGGCGCAGGTCCGCCGCCACCGGCGCGGCCGAGCGCAGCAGCTCATCGGCCCGCTTCAGCACCGGCTCGGAGGAGGCCAGCGCCGGGTCGAGCACCTCGCTGAACTCGCGCAGCTCCGCTGAGAACTCGGGGAGCTTGTCGGTCAGTGGTCGGAGCTCGGCCAGCGTGGGTGCGGTGTTGTCGGCCGCGGTCCGCAGGTTGGCCAGTGTGCTGCGCAGCACCGACAGGGTCGAGGGCAGCTTCTCGAGCGTGGCATCGAGGCGCTCCTGCCGTCGCTGCACGACGGCCAGCACCTCGTCGGAGGCCCCCACCAGGCGGTCCATCGCCTTGCCGTCGCGGGCCGCCAGCGCACCGGCCACCGGCTCGAAGTTGTCGACGAGCCTGCCGAGCAGCTCGTTGTGCTCGTCGAGGACCTGGGCGAGCGCGCGGGTCTCGCGCATGCTCGGCGAGAGTGCCTTGATCACCTCGGCGACGTTGGCGCCGTTGCCCTGCATGCCCTCGCCGAGCGTGGTCACCAACGCCTGAAGGCCAGCCCCGGTTGGGTCGTCCACCGTGTTCAGCACCTCGTCGAGCCCTACCGACGTCGCGGTCTGGCTCTCGGGGATGACGCCGCCGCGGTCCAGGACGGGAGCATCGGCACTCCCCCGGTCGAGGTCGACGTACCGCTCGCCGAGCAGGCTGACCGGCCGGATGGTGAGCCGGGCGTCCTCGTGAAGCGGCAGCGCGACGTCGTCGAGGTCGAGGCTGACCTCGGCCAGGCCGTCGCGGACCGTGAAGTCGCCGACCGTCCCCACGACCACGCCGTCGATCTTCACCTGGCTGCCCTCGACGAGCGGGGCGGCCGAGACGAAGCGGGCCTTGAACATCGCGTCGTCGTCGCCGTCGAGCTGGTGGGCCAGCAGCGTCACCGAGCCGGCCAGGACCACGGCCGCCAGGCCCGCCTTGCCGACGTCTGCCAGGGCCTTCATCGCATCTCGCTTCCGTAGGCATCGGTCCATGGCTGTCCGACCGGGGAGCCGGGCGCGGGCGTGAGGTTCTGGGTCACGCCGGGACCGGGCCCGAGTGCGGGCACGACACTTTCGGCGCCCGCCATGATGTGGAACCGCACGTACTTCCCGTTGCGGTCGTAGTTACCACCGGCCGCTCCCCACTGCGACGCCCAGCCCACCAGCTCAGGCGTGTAGGGCCGGAGGAAGTCCAGGGCCGGGGTCAGCTGCTGCAGTGCGTTGTCGGCGTCGGGCACCGTCGCGGTGCCGACGTCGAGCAGATCGGGCGTGAGACCCAGCAGCTCCGAGAGGCTCTCAAGCGTCGGGACGAGGTCGGCGACCGTCGGCCGCAGATCACGGAGTAGCGGCCGCAGGTTGGCCGCCACCGGGCGCAGGTTGGCGGTCGCCGGGGCCAGCTCCTCGAGCATCGGAAGCGAGACGTCCACGGTCTCCGGGACCCGGCCGAGGGTCCGGGTTGCGGAACGCAGCACCGGCGGCAGTCGCTCGAGCGTGGTGCCGAGCTCGTCCTCCTGCCGGGCAACGGTGTCGGTGGTGGCGGCGAGGCTGCGCACGATGCCGTCGATCTTGTCGCTGCGCGAGGCGAGGATCTCAAGAGTCTCGTTGAACTGCCGGCCGATCTGCTCGATCGCCTGTCCGTCGGTGCCGACCTCACGGAGCACCGCGCCCAGCTCGCGAAGGGCGGGCCCGGCCGCCTCCAGGCTCGCGTTCGCGTCCTGCTCCCGGCCGGCCAGTGTCCCCTCGAGCTGGCTGACCAGCGAGGCGAGGTGCTTGCGGGTGGGGGCGTCGAGCGAGGAGAGCACCGCATCGAGCTCGATCGGCTCCCGCTGGACGCCGCTCAGCAGGGCGCCGTCCGGAAGCTCGGGGCTTCCCTCATCGCCGTCGACGATCCGCACCAGGCGCTCGCCCAGGGCAGCCTTCCAGACCACCTCGACGGTGGCGCCGTCGTGGAGTGGTCCGAAGTCGTCGTCGACCGACAGCTCCACCAGCGCCTTGCCGTCCTCGACCTCGATGCTCTTGACCGAGCCGGCCTTGTAGCCGTCCTGCATCACCGAGCTGCCGACGAAGAGGTTGTTGGCGTTCGGCAGGACGGCCCGCACGGTGTAGTCGTCGCCGTCCACGGCCCAGACGGCGAGGCCGCCGACCAGTGCCAGGCCCGCGATCCCGGCGACGATGCCCCGAGCCATCAGTCCATCCCCAGGGGGCCGGCCGACGAGCCGGCCAGGAACTGGCGCACGAAGGGGCTGTCGGAGTCGAAGGCGGCCTGTGCTTCGCTGTAGTGGATGCACTTGCCCTTCCAGACCACCCCGATGTAGTCGCTCACCTTGCGCGCGGTCGCCATGTCGTGGGTGACGACCATGTAGGTGCCCTTGTGTCGCTCGTGCATGTCGAGGATGACGTCGTTGAGCAGGCTGGTGCGCACCGGGTCGAGGCCGGAGTCGGGCTCGTCGAACATGACGATGTCGGGGTCGAGGATCAGGGCGCGTGCGAATCCGGCGCGCTTGCGCATGCCACCGGAGACCTCGCTGGGGAGCTTGGCCGCCGCCCCCTCGAGGCCCACCTCCTGGAGCCTGTCCATGACGAGGTCGCGGATCTCCTTCTCGCGCATGTCGGTGTGCTTGCGCAACGGGAAGCAGACGTTGTCGAAGATGTTCATCGAGCCGAAGAGCGCGCCGTCCTGGAAGAGCACCCCGAAGCGCTTGCGCAGGTCATAGCGCTCCTGCTTGCTGATCTTCCAGATGTCCTGGCCGAAGATCACGACCTCGCCCTGGTCCGGCTCCAGGAGTCCCACCAGGTGCTTGATCAGCACGCTCTTGCCGGTGCCGGAGGGCCCCAGGATGGTGGTGATCGCGTTGTCGACGAAGTTGAGGTTCATCCCGGTCAAGATGTCGTAGGGACCGAAGCTCTTGTGGACGTTGCGCACCTCCATCGAGTGCTGCCTCACCGGGGCGAGGCCGCGCGCGATCGTGTCACCGGGACGAGCGAGATCGAGAGTCATCAGTTTCTTCCTCTTGCAGAGACGGCGGGACGGCCGGCGGCTAGTTGCCGATGGGCGCGTTGGGTGACAGACCCCAGAAGAGCTGGGTGCCGAGCGCTCCGATGAGATGGATGAGCACCATGTTGAGCACCATGGACTTCGCAGTGTTCTTCCCGACTTCGACCGAGCCACCACGCACGGTGTAGCCGTAGTAGCAGGCCACGAAGACGATGCAGGTGCCCATCGTCATGCCCTTGATCATCGAGTAGAGGTAGTCGAACGGGTTCTGGTAGAGCCAGAAGATCGACATGTGGCCGCCTGGGGAGACGCCGCCGATGTAGTAGACGGTCACCAGGATCTCGCCCAGCGACATCATGCCCAGGCTGACCGCGTAGAGGAACGGCATCGCAAGCCAGGCTGCGACCACCCGGGTGCCGACGAGGTAGCTGCGGGAGTCGACGCCCATGACCTCGAGGGCGTCGACCTCCTCGGCGATCCGCATCGACCCGATCTCCGCGACCAGGCCGCAGCCCACCTTGGCGGCCAGGATGTAGCCCCACATGTAGGGCACCAGCTCGCGTACGGCGCACCAGGCGTTGAAGATCCCGGAGTAGATCGGGGCGCCCACCTGTTTGAGGGTGTAGATGGCTTCGGTGCCGCACATCGTGCCCATCACGAACTGCATCGCCCAGATGATCAGGCCGCTGGAGAGCACCAGGATGCCCGCCTGTCGGACGATCTCGGTCCAGTGGATCCGGACCTCGGGAAGGCTGCGGATCACCTCGCCGGAGAAGCGAAGGATCTCGCCGCCCGTGGTGAGTGCGCCACGGACGGAGTTGCCCATGCTCGCCAGCGAGAACTCGCTGTCGGCAGGGGTGGGCGCTTCGGGGCGTTTGCGGCCCTCGGGGGCGATCGTCATCGATACAGCCCTCTCACTTGAAGACCTGGATCTCGGGGTTGAGCCCGAGCAGGATGTTGGTGAAGACCACGTTGACGATCCAGATCAGCGCGAACGCGATGACCACGGCCTGGTTGACCGCACGGCCAACGCCGATCGCGCCGCCCTTGGCGTACATGCCCTTGTAGCAGCAGACGACGCCGATGATCAGGCCGAAGAGCGTGGTCTTGACGACGCTGCCCCAGATGTCGGGCGTGGTGAGGTTGGCGAAGAGGCTCTCGTAGAACGCCCACGGGTTGGCCCCCAGCAGCGGTACGGCGGCGATGAAGCCTCCGAGCAGCCCGAAGCAGAGCGCCACGATGTCCAGCAGGCCGGTGATGATCGTGACCGCGACGATCCGCGGCAGTGCGAGGACCCGCACCGGGTCGAGACCCAGCACCTCCATCGCGTCGATCTCGTCTCTGATCCGGCGTGCCCCGAGGTCTGCGGTGATCGCCGATCCGACCACGCCGGCGACGACCATCGCGTTCACCCAAGGGGCGAACTCGCGGATGCTCGCCATGATGAAGAACGAGCCGAGGCGCTCGGGCATGCCGAACATGGAGTAGATGTTGCCGCCCTGCAGGCCGGGGGCGCCGAGGCCGAAGAACGTGCAGGAGATGGCCATCGGGATCCAGCACTGCTTGAGGATCAGGAACATCTGGTCGACCGCATCGCGCCAGTAGTCCCACGGTCCGCGGACCGCCATCCAGGTGACGGTGCCGCCGAGCTTGGTCATGTCACCCAGCTCGGCGACACCGGCAGCGAGGGTGCCTGGCTTGGGAGCCGTCTTGCGCGATCTCGGCGCCGCAGCACGCGTCGCATTCGCCATGGAAAGGGTCACCGCCTAGCTCGGGTGGGAGTCGCGAACCACCTTTTCAGCGATGCGTGATGAACGTCATAGTCACCGGTTACAAAAACCCTCAGGGGCTTTGTGAGCGCCGAGCAGCCCGGCTGCGACCGGCCTCAGGGGCGGCCGAGCGCGTCGCTGCCGTAGACGTCGAGCCAGCTCAGCGCGGTCTCCAGCACCGCGGCCCGCTGGGCGATGCGGCAGCCGAGCTGCTCCTCGATCCTGCCGATCCGGTAGCGGACCGTGTTGGGGTGGACGAACAGTCGCTCGGCAGCCAGGTCGAAGCTCTGACCCGCCTGGAGATAGACGAGGGCGGTTCGCCGGAGCACGTCGTAACCCCGGACCGGACCGAGCAGGGGACCCAGCTCACGGCGGATCATCTCCCGGGTGAGCTCGCTGTCGCCGACGAGGCTGACGAGTTCGACCTCGCCGTACGCATGGCATGCAGCCGGCGCGTGCACGCCCACCCGCTGGGCGGCGATCGCCTGCAGATGACTGAGGCGGAATGCCTCCGCTCCCTGACAGGGACGCCCGAAGGCCAGGTGAAGCTCCAGCGACGTCATCAGCTCGGCGGCCGGCTCCAGCGCGAGCACGGGCGGCTCCGGCGTGGCCACCCAGCCCCAGATCTCCCGACTCGCTGCCAGCGTGGTCAGCGGCTGTGGCAGTCCGAGCAGGGTGCAGACCCGGACCGCGAGATCGTAGAACGGCGCCTCGATCTCCTGCTGGGACGGCGAGGTGGCGGAGAGCACGAAGGCGGTCTGCCAGAGCCCGAACCTGTGACCCAGGATCCGCTCCGCGAGCGCGCTGGGGCGGGCACCGGCGATCAGCGAGCCGATCAGCTCCCCGCGGCGGGCCTGGGTGCCTTCGGTGAGCGCCGATCGCTCCTCGGTGAAGTGGATGATCAACGACTCGACGGAGTCGTCGATCCACAGCTCGGCCCGCTGCCAGAGCGTCAGCAGCGCCTCGTCGCGCGGCAGGCCCGGCGGCAGCATCTCGGGTTGGGTGTGTTCGGTGAGGTAGCGGAACGTGCTCTTGTTGGCGACGCGGTAGACCTTGAGCAGAACGCCGATGTCCAGGTGCCTACGGGCGATCGACAGGCTCAGGGCCACAGCGGCGGGCGGGAGGGCCAGCCGGTACTCCTCGGAGAGGCCCACCACCAGGAAGTTGCGCCAGTGGGCGCGCGTGGACGCGTGCAGCTCCTCGACCAGCGTCGGGTCGCCGGCGATCTCGGGGATCGCACCCAGGATCTCGTCGTCCACGCTCCGCACGAACTGGTCGACCTCGTCGGGATGCAGGGCCGCCTCCACGAACCCCTGCAGCCACACCTTGACTGTCGGAGCATCGTCGCGCCTGCTCGCCATCTCGACCTCCTTTGGTGTCTCCAACGCCTGCGAGCAGTAGAAGTGGCGCACGGACGTCGCGGCTTGGAGTGTGTCACAAAACGACGAGGTCGATGTGGCCTGCCTCACAAGCGCGCGACGGGCGTCTCCCACCACGCTGGCTGCACCGTGCGAAGCACGGTGCAGCTGCACGACGAGAGGACAGATGATGCGCGAGTACGACTACATCGTGGTGGGCAGCGGCTCGGGAGGCGCAGTGCTCGCCAGCCGCCTGACCGAGGACCCCGGGGTCTCCGTGCTCGTGCTGGAGGCCGGTGGCCGCAGCCGGCCGAATCTGAACGTCCAGATCCCCGCCGCCTTCGCCAAGCAGTTCCATACCGCCCTGGACTGGGACTACGAGTCCGAGCCGGAGCCGCAGCTCGGCGGCCGGCGCATCTACCAACCGCGCGGCAAGATGCTCGGCGGCACCAGCGGCATGAACGCCATGATCTACATCCGCGGCAACCGTGCCGACTACGACGGCTGGGCCAAGGCAGGCGCCACCGGCTGGTCCTACGACGAGGTGCTACCGCTCTTCCGGCGGATGGAGACGAACAGCCGCGGCGCGAGCGAGTTCCACGGAGCACACGGCCCGCAGTACGTCGAGGACGCACCGGATCCGCGCGAAGGCTCGCGCCGGCTCGTCGAGGCGATGGTGGAGGCCGGGATCGGCCGGACCGACGACTTCAACGGCGCGCAGCAGGAGGGCGCCTCCCTCTATCAGCGCTTCACCCGCCGCGGCCAGCGCTGGACCGTGTGGGACGGCTACCTCGCCCCGCACCGCAAGCGCCCCAACCTCACCATCACCTCACGTGCCCTCGTGCACAGGGTGCTGATCGAGTCGGGTCGTGCTGTCGGCGTCTCCGCCCGGGTCGGCAAGGAGCTGCAGACGCTGCGCGCCCGCCGGGAGGTCATCCTCTGCGCCGGGGCCTACAACACACCGCAGCTGCTGATGCTCTCCGGCATCGGCCCTGCCGACCACCTCGCTGAGCACGGGATCGCGACCGTCGTCGACAACCCGCATGTGGGCGCGCACCTGATGGATCACCCGATGTACCTGGTGAACTGGGACAGCAGCCATCCCGACAACCTCGCGTTCGCCGAAAAGCCGGCGCAGCTGCTCAAGTTCTTCCTGCAGCGCAAGGGAATGCTCACCTCCAACATCGGTGAGGCCGGCGCGTTCTTCCACACCAGCGTGGCCGACGAGGCGCCGTCCATGCAGATGATCGGGGCGCCGGCGTACTTCTGGGAACACGGTGCCGCCGAGTACGACGGGCAGGCGATCGCGATCGGACTCTCGATGGTGGGCGCGAAGTCGGAGGGCACGGTCCGGCTCGCCTCGGCGGACCCGGAGGCCAAGGTGCGGATCTGCAACAACTACTTCTCCCATCCCGACGACATGACCTCGATGGTCGAGGGGATCGAACGGGCGCGGGAGGTGATGGCCACGAAGGCCCTCCACGGGTTCGCCAACCACGAGATCCACCCCGGCCCGACGTTCGGCACCAGCCGCACCGAGCTCGAGGAGGCCGTGCGGCAAGGCGTCGAGCACACCTATCACCCCAGCTGCACAGCGCGGATGGGACGGGAGAGCGAGGGGGTGCTGGACCCCGCCCTGCGTGTGCACGGTGTCACCGGCCTGCGGGTCGCCGACACCTCGGCGATGCCCCGCGTCACCCACGGCAACACCCATGCACCGACCATGCTGATCGGCGAGAAGGCCGCCGACCTGATCACGAGCGGAGCCTGAGATGACCGTCGAGGCAACCAGCCAGCGAGCAGACCAGATCGCGGAGACCGCCCGTGCTGGCGCCGAGGCATGGGCAGGCATCGACCTGCAGGGACGCCGCCGACTCCTGGAGCAGCTGGCCGGCCTGATCGACAGGCATGCTGCCGAGTGGGTGCGCATCGCCGCCGAGATCAAGGGGCTCGCGCCGGACTCCGCCGCCGTGGGCGAGGAGTGGATCTCCGGTCCGTGGGCGACGCTCTACTACACCGGTCACCTCATCCAGAGCCTGGCGAAGCTCGAGCAGGGCGACTCCCCTGTCGACGGCTTCGCCACCCGCCGCGCACCGGGCGATCGGGTGGCGATCGACATCCTGCCGCACAGCGTGTGGGACCGGCTGCTCCTCTCGGGGTTCTCCGCCGAGGTCTGGTGCCGGCCGGGCGTGAGTGCGGAGGAGGTGCGGCGCACGGCGGGACTCGGGCTGCGTGATCCCCGTGCGGTGCGCGGCTCCTGTGTCGTCCTCGGCGCGGGCAACATCTTCTCGATCGCACCGCTCGACGCGCTCTATGTGCTCTACGCCGACAACCGGTCGGTGGCCCTCAAGCTCAACCCCGTCACCGATGCGCTGCTCCCGGTCTTCGAAGCGATCTTCGAGCCGTTCATCAGGATCGGGGCGGTCCAGGTCTTCTCCAGCGACGTGGAGCTCGGCGCCGCCGTCATCGCGCACGACGCCATCGACGCCGTGCACATGACCGGCTCCGAGGCGACCCACGATGCCATCGTCTGGGGCGCGGGCTCCGAGGGCGACGCCAACCGAGCCGCCGGTACGCCGAAGCTCCGGAAGCCCATCACGAGCGAGCTCGGTGGTGTCTCGCCGGTGATCGTGGTGCCCGGCCGATGGTCGCGGCGAGACCTGGAGTTCCAGGCGAAGCACGTGGCCACTATGCGGCTGCACAACTCCGGCTCGAACTGCGTCGCCGGGCAGGTCCTGGTGGTCAGCGCGGACTGGCCCCAGAAGGCCGACTTCCTTGACGCCGTACGCCGCGCGTTGGCGACGGCTCCCGCTCGACCGGCCTGGTACCCGGGGACTCCCTCCCGGATCGCGGCTGCGCGGAGCAGTGCGACGCCGCACGAGGAGGTGGGCGGCACTCCGGAGCGGACGCTGCTGCCGTGCCTGGAGGCGGGGAGCGCCGACCCCGCGTTCTCGAACGAGTTCTTCGGGCCCGTCCTCGGCGTCACCGAGCTGCCCGGCGAGGGTGCGGAGTACCTGCGCACCGCGATCGACTTCGCGAACGACCAGCTCCGCGGCACGCTCGGTGCCAATCTCCTGGCTCATCCACGAGATCTGCGTGCGCTCGGCGGCGACCGGCTCGACCAGCTCCTCGCCGACCTGCGCTACGGGACCATCGCGATCAATGCCTGGACCGCGGTGGGCTACCTCTCGCCGTACGCGACCTGGGGCGCCTTCCCCGGGCACACGGCCGACGACATCCAGTCCGGACACGGGGTGGTGCACAACGGCCTGCTCCTGGCACAGCCTGAACGGACGATCGTCCGCGGTCCCTTCCGTCCCTTCCCGCGCTCCTGGGCCACGGGGAGCGCGGCGCTGACGCCGTTGCCGCCCTGGTTCGTGCACAACCGGACCGCCGCCACCACCGGCGAGCGGCTGGTGCGCTTCTCGGCCGCACCGCGGTGGCGCAAGCTGCCGGGCGTGTTCGCCTCCGCGCTGCGCGGCTGAGAGGTTCCGCCGGGTCGAGGACCGAACCCGGTGTCGTCCGGCCGGGCCTGACGCTCCGGGTGTCCGTACGTGGCGGGGAAGGACGTTCCTCCCCGCCACGTGCTCAGGCGCGCCGGGCGGCGTACCAGGCGCTCAGGGGTCCGACGACCAGCGCCGTGGCTGCCGTCAGCAGAATCTGCGTCACGTTCCGGCCGGCCTCGAAGGGCAGGATGAGCGGCAGCACCAGCAGGTAGGAGATCAGCGCCGCCACCGCACCGTGCACGAAGGGGTTGCCGGCCAGGGCGCTGCGTCGGGCGGCGACAGCGAACGCGGTCACCGCCACCCCGGCCAACCAGATCGCGCCGGCCGGGGCCGAGACCATGGCCGCGAAAGGCGCAAGCAGCCCCCCGATGACGAGGATGCTGAAGCCGGTCGATGCGCCGCGTACCGCGTTGGGTACGTCGACCCGACCCGCGGCACCTGCCGTCGGACTGCTGGGCTTCCGATCGGATCGGTCGGCTCGGCTCACACCCATCGCCTCAGCCGATCATCGCCGGGCCGAGCCAGGCACATGCGGTGAGGGCCAGCTCGATGTCGAGGCGGTTGTCGAGCAGCGGCACCGGCAACGCGGCCTCGGCCGCGGTGAGCCGGTACTTGATCGAGTTCTTGTGCATCATCATGGCCTCGGCCGTGGCGGTGTAGTTCATGTCGTGTCGCAGGAACTCCAGCAAGGTCAACCGGTGGCGCGCCGACACGTCGTCGTCGCGGACCAGCTCACCCAGCACGCTGCGCACCCAGTCGCGCGACGCGGTCAGGTTGTGGGAGAGCAGCGCGGTCGCCGCCATTCCCGGCTCGTCGTGAGAGAGCACCATCCGCTCCGGCTGCCCACCGAGCGAGGCCACCCGGTGCACCTGGAGCGCCTCGTTGTGGCTCCGGCGGAACCCCTCGACCCCCGCTCCACGGCTGCCCAGCGCCATGACCGGCCCCGGGCGATCGGCGTCTCGCCAGCGGGTCAGCTCGCGATCGAAGCGCCACTCCCTCGGCAAGGGGATCCATCCCCAGACGGTGGCCCGGTCGCAGCCGACGACCAGGGGGCGCCCACCGCCGATCCGCGCTGCCAGCTCGCGCATCGCCTTCGTCGAGCGGCTGAACTGGTCGTCGCGCAGGCCGGCCTCGCTGGTCCACGCGACGACGGCCACGTGATGACCGCGCAAGCGGAACCCGAGCACGTCCTCGGCCGCGGTCACCTCGACCTCCGCGCCGGCCAGGATCTCGCGCACCTTCGCGTCGCGCGCATTGCTCTGGTTGGCGAGCCAGGACTCGCGCTCGGCCTCGTAGACGACGATGACGCGCTGGCTGATCCAGTCGATGTAGTCGAAGCAGGTCTGCACCACCTCCTCGAAGGCGTCCGCGCGGACCGCCTCAGCCGAGCCGACCGCCTCGGAGGCCGCGAACGCCTCCCGCATCAGGTCCTGCTGGCCGAGCCGATAGGCACGGACGAGGGCGTTCATGGAGATCCCGCGCTGGGCCAGCCGCCGCGCGTACTCCACCGCCGCGCTCGGCGGCTCCAGCCGGTCGGGAGGGATCTGGTACTCCAGGGCGCGGAGGATGGTGACGACGTTGCCCTCCACGCTGGCGTGCAGCATGTCGAGGAGCAACGGCTCCAGGTCCAGCTCCTCGATCTTGCTCGCCAGGAGATCGCTCATCTGCGACGTCACCTGGTTGAGCCGACCGGTCAGCGCTCCGGCAACCTGCGCCACATGGTCGCGGACCAGCTCCGCATGACTCCGTTGGCCGGGCACGGCCTGGGTCACGGTCATGAATGCCTCCCTGAGGACGGGCTCCCCGGATGCGGTGGAGCCGGTGCTCCCCGAAGCGGGGACACACAGTCGATTCATATCTGCATGATGAGCCGGTCAACGACGAGATGCCAGCAGAGTCACGTAACCACTCCCCAGCCGGCCGAATACTGGCTCGAAAGACCAAGCAATCGGCCTTCTTTTGTTCGCGGCTCACAGTCCTCAGTGCTCGACGACCGAGCCGGACCCCGAGGTTTGTGATCGACGACCAGTGATCGGCGCCACACCGCTTCCTACGGTGCTGCTGAGAGATCGGGCTCTCTCCGACACCGACTTGAGGAGTGGAAATGGCGGATCTGGGTCACCTGCCTTGGCGTCAGGCCGGCTTCGAGCCTGACCGGAGGTTCATGAGCGACGACCGTCTGAGCCTCACCCGGCAAGAGTTCGACGAGTGGACCGTGGCGGTGGCCGAGCAGTTCGCTGAGCAGGGCATCGGCGCCGGCGACGTCGTCGCGATCATGCTCCCGAACCGAGTCGAGCTGCTGGTCTGCCTGGTCGCGGCCTGGCGGCTCGGCGCTGCCGCGACCCCGATCAATCCGGCGTTCACCGCTCGGGAGGGCGACTACCAGATCGACGACGCCCAGTCCGCGCTCGTGATCAACATCGGTCCCGACGCGCCTCATGCCGGTCGGCCCGTGATCTGGGTCGAGAACCTCCGCCGGATCCCCACCCGGGAGCTCCACTTCGAGCCGACGACGTCTCCCGACGAGATCGCGCTGCTGATCTACACCAGTGGCTCCACAGGCAGACCCAAGGGCGTGATGCTCAGCCACGCCAATCTCGACGCGATGTCGGCCGGCATGGTCGAGCGCATGGAGCTCACGGACACCGACCGGTGCCTCCTCTTCCTGCCGCTCTTCCACTCCAACGCGCTCTTCGTGAGCTTCCTCAGCCCGGCCAGGGTGGGCGCTGAGACCCGGGTGATGGGCCGCTTCTCCGTCGAGGGCTTCTTCGAGGCTGTCGAGATGTTCCGACCGACCTACTTCTCCGCCGTACCGACGATCTACTCGATGCTGGTCGCCCAGTCGGGGACGACCGACTTCAGCTCGATCCGGTTCGGTGTCTGCGGCGCGGCACCCGCCTCGCAGGAGCTCTTGACGGCGGTCGAGCAGCGGTTCGGCTTCGGACTCGTCGAGGGCTACGGCTTGACCGAGGGCAGCTGCGCCTCGTGCGTCAACCCGGTCAACGGCGTACGCAAGATCGGCACCGTCGGACCGGCCATGCCTGGCCAGCGGGTCGAGATCATGGGGCCGACCGGCGAGCTGCTGCCGGCCGGAGAGCGCGGCGAGGTCGTCATCCAGGGAGCCAACGTGATGGTCGGCTACCTGAACCGGCCCGAGGCGACCGCGGAGACACTGCGTGACGGCTGGTTGCACACCGGCGACGTCGGCATCCTCGACGAGGACGGCTACCTGCGCATCGTCGACCGCATCAAGGACCTCATCATCCGGGGCGGGGAGAACCTCTACCCGAAGGAGATCGAGGAGGTCCTGCACACCCACCCCGGTGTGCTCGAGGCCGCCGTCGTGGGTCAGCCCGATCCCGTGTACGGCGAGATCGTCGTCGCGTACATCGCCCCCTACCCCGGCTCTGACGTCACCGAGGAGGCGCTGCTCGAGACCTGTCGAGCAGGCCTCACCAAGGTCAAGGTGCCTGCGGCGATCCACATCGTCGAGGCGCTCCCGAAGAACCCCGTCGGCAAGATCGACAAGCCGACCCTGCGTCGAGAGGCGTCCGCTCCGGTCGGCTGACCGGCCGCAAGCACATCCCGCATCGCCCGTCACATCAGGAGAACACCATGCCCTTCCTCACCCCTGTGGTCCCGGACGTGGACCCCCAGGAGTTCCTCCAACGTCCCCACCAAGAGCGCATCAAGTTCCTCTCCCAGTTCTGGGCGGAGAACGGCTTCGGCACGCAGAAGATGGTGCACTGCATCTACATCGTTAAGCTGCTCGTCCTCTACATCGGCGGCGGCATCGCCGTCTCGGTCCTGACCTCCGACGTCGGTGGGTACTTCGACTACGGGGCGTGGTGGAACGAGCCGATCGTCTACCAGAAGCTCATCTTGTGGACGCTCTTCCTGGAGCTCTTCGGGCTGGGCGGCACCTGGGGCCCGCTGGCAGCCCACTTCAAGCCGATGACCGGAGGCATCCTCTACTGGGCCAGGCCCGGCACCATCAAGCTGCCGCCGTGGCCCGACAAGGTGCCCGGAACCGCCGGCGCCACCCGCAGCCCCCTCGACGTCGTCCTCTACCTTGGCTGCCTGGCTGCCTACGCGTTCCCGCTCTTCACCGATGGCGTCGCAGTCGCGAACCCCACCGGCTATGGCAGCGCCAGCTACGACCTGGTGGACCCGAAGTACTTCGTCGCGCCGATCGTCCTGCTCATCCTGTGCGGCCTGCGTGACAAGATCCTCTTCCTCGCCAGCCGCGGCGAGCAGCACCTGCCGGTCCTGATCGTCTCGGCCGCGCTCGGCTGGGGCGCCCTCGACATGGAGTTCTCGGACTTCGTCATCGCCGCCAAGATGATCATCGTCGCCATCTGGGTCGGTGCCGCGATCTCCAAGATGAACCAGCACTTCGAGCGCGTCGTACCGCCGATGGTCTCCAACACCCCCTGGATGCCGAAGGCACTCAAGCTCAAGCACTACAAGAACTTCCCGAACGACCTGCAGCCCTCCGGCCTCGCCTGGTTCATGGCGCACATCATGGGCACCTTGGCCGAGCTGGCAGTTCCGTTGGTGCTGCTCTTCAGCCCCTCGCACGAGCTGACCATCATCGCCGCGTGCTGCATGGTGCTGTTCCACGTCTTCATCATCTCGACCTTCCCCCTGGCGGTGCCGCTGGAGTGGAACGTGCTCTTCGCGTTCATCGCGGTGCACCTCTTCGTCGGCTTCCCTGCCGAGGAGGGCTTCGCCGTCACCGACTTCAGCGCGGCCTGGATGCTGCCGGTCCTGCTCGTGGGCCTGGTCTTCTTCCCGATCCTGGGCAACCTCCGCCCCGACCTGGTCTCCTTCCTGCCGTCGATGCGCCAGTACGCCGGCAACTGGGCCTCCGCGATCTGGGCGTTCCAGCCCGGTGCGGAAGCGCGGCTCAACGAGCTGGGCAACCCGGCGAAGAACCAGATCGACCAACTGGTCGACGGCATGGGCTACGACCCGGACATTGCCGAGATGACCCTGCAGCTCACGCTCGGCTGGCGCTCGATGCACAGCCAGGGCCGCGGTCTCTTCTCCGTGATGCAGACCTATCTGGGTGAGCGATACAACGACTACAGCATCCGCGAGGCGGAGTTCCTCTGCAACGCGGTGATCGGTTGGAACTTCGGCGACGGTCACCTCCACGACGACCAGCTGCTCGAGGAGATCCAGCGGCGCCTCCAGTTCAAGCCCGGCGAAGCCATCGTGGTCTGGGTGGAGTCACAGCCGATCCCGATCGCGTCGGGGGTCCAGGAGTACATGGTCTACGACCTCGCGCTGGGCATCGTGGAGACCGGCAGCTGGGTTGTCAAGGACGTCGTCAAGGAGCAGCCGTGGCTGCCCAACGGCCCGGCTCCGTTCACCGTCGACTGGCGTGCCGAGGTGCCGGCCGGCGACGCAGCAGGCGCCCAGGCATGACCAACGCCACCGTGGTCGGCAGCGGGCCCAACGGGCTCGCTGCCGCCCTCACCCTCGCCGCCGCCGGGATGCAGGTGACGGTGATCGAGGCGGCGGAGACCTTGGGAGGTGGCACGCGGTCCAGCGAGCTGACCCTGCCCGGCCTGATCCACGACGAGTGCTCGGCGCTGCATCCCTTCGGGCTCGGCTCGCCGTTCGCGGAGCGCTTCGACCTGGCGGGCGCGGGGCTCACCTGGCGCTGGGCCGAGCACGAGTACGCCCACCCTCTCGAGGGTGGCCGGGGCGCGGTCGCCACCCGCTCCGTCGCGGCCACCGCGGCCGGGCTCGGCCGCGGTGGTCGCGGGTGGGAGCGGATCTTCGGACCTCTCACGGAGAGGTTCGACACCATCGTCGGCGAGTTCTTCCAGCCGATGCTGCACGTGCCGAAGCACCCCCTCCACCTGGCCAGGTTCGGGCTCTGGTCCGGAGCTCCGGCGACCATGGTCGCCAAGACGCTGCGCTCCGAGGAGGCGGCCGCGCTCTATCTGGGGGTCGCAGCCCACGCCTTCCGTCCGCTCGGCACGATCGCCTCCTCAGCGATCGGCGTGGCCCTCGGCACCGCCGCGCACCGCTACGGATGGCCAGCAGCCGAGGGCGGATCGGCGTCGATCCGGGACGCGATCCTCAAGCGCTGCGCCGAGCACGGCGTCCGGTTCGAGACCGGACGGCGGGTGAACACGATCGATGAGATCGGCGAGGCCGATGTCGTCATGCTGGACACCACACCCGGGGGTGCGGCCTCGATCCTGGGGGCGCGGCTCCCCGGGCGGGTTCGACGTGCCTACACCCGCTATCGGCATGGGCCGGGCACCTTCAAGGTGGACTTCGCGGTCGAAGGTGGCGTGCCGTGGACGCATGAGGAGAGCAGGCGCGCCGGCACGGTGCACGTGACCGGCTCGCCTGCCGAGACCGTCGCGGCTGAGCGGGCGGTGGCCCGCGGGGAGATGCCGGAGCACCCGTTCGTCCTGGTCGGCCAGCAGTTCGTGGCCGACCCCACTCGCTCTCGTGGTGACCTGCATCCGCTGTACTCCTACGCGCATGTGCCCGCCGGATGGACGGGCGATGCAACGGAGACGATCATCCGGCGGATCGAGCACTACGCCCCCGGCTTCCGCGATCGGATCCGCGCGGTGGCCGTCCGCAGCACCACCGAGATGTCCCAGCACAACGAGAACTACGTGGGTGGTGACGTGACCACGGGCGCCAACGACGCGCTGCAACTCGTGTTCCGGCCGCGCGCCACCACGCAGCCCTACGACACCGGGGTTCCCGGCGTCTACATCTGCTCAGCGGCCACCCCGCCCGGGGCCGGCGCACACGGAATGTGCGGGTACAACGCCGCGCAGCGGGCCCTGACACGGCTCAACCGCTGAGTCGGTGCGGCCCGCCCACGGGCCGCACCGCCGCCCCTGCCCCGGCCCGGATCTCGTCCCTCACTGACGTTGCCTCCTCCCTCACGAGTCGACCGATGGAGATCCGGCCCGGGGCAGGGTTCATCCGGTTCACAGAGAGACCGGTCAGAGCTGGGTCCGCACGGCGTAGAGCTCGGGGAAGAAGGTGAGGTCGAGCGCACGCCGTAGGAACGGCGCCCCGCTGGATCCGCCGGTGCCACCCTTCATGCCGATGATCCGTTCGACCGTCTTGAGGTGCCGGAACCTCCACAGCTGGAAGTTGTCCTCCAGGTCGACCAGCTCCTCGCAGGTCTCGTACGCCGACCAGTGCGTCTGCGCGTCGGCATAGATCGCGGTGAAGACCGGCACCAGGTCCGGCCGGAACGTCCAGGCGCGAGTCACGTCGCGACTCCGGATCTCCTCGGGCACCGGGTAGCCACGGCGGCCCAAGTGACGGAGAAACTCGTCGTAGAGCGACGGAGCCTCGAGAGCGGCGCGGACCATCGTCTGGGCGGCCGGATCGGCGTCGAAGACCTTGAGCATCGCGGCGTTCTTGTTGCCCAGGGTGAACTCGACCGCGCGGTACTGCCAGGACTGGAAGCCGCTGGAGTTGCCCAGGACACCGCGGAACTCGACATACTCGCTCGGTGTCAGCGTGGCCAGCACCGACCACTGGTCGGCGAGGGTCTTCTGCACGTGCTTGACCCGCGCGATGGCCTTCAGCGCATGCCCGAGCTCGTCCTGCTGGAGCCAGCGGCAGGCGGCGGTGAGCTCGTGCAGGACGAGCTTGAGCCACAGCTCGGTGGTCTGGTGCTGCACGATGAAGAGCAGCTCGTCGTGGTGCTCCGGATCGCTGAGCGGGCGCTGCGCCGACAGCAGCGTGCCTAGATCGAGATAGCCCCCGTAGCTCATCCGGTCGGAGAAGTCGGTAACCACCGACTCCTCCAGCTCACGCGTGTTGTCCTGCGCTCCCATGAGTCGACACTACCGACCGACGGCCTGCCCGGTGCCAGCTAAGCCGTCGAGACGCCACTTTCAGCGGGTTGAGACGCCACTTTCAGCGGGTCGAGACGCCACTTTCAGCGGGTCGAGACGCCACTTTCAGCGGGTCGGGAGTCGCCGACCCTCAACCGCGCACGGGCACGGCGCGTGCCGAGATCAGCGGACTACGCAGCACGACGTGGGGGTCGGCGGGTGGCAGCGCCCCGGCGACCTCGACCGGGTCGGTCAGGCAGAAGTGCAGCGCCACCTGCAGGGCTCCCGCAGCGGGTTGCGTCACCTCGCCCGCAGCGGACCGCAGGGTGACGTCGCGGCTCGCGAAGGCCCAGGTGCCGGCGACACCGGGGTGGCGTCGTACGGCGGGGAGGGCGTCGCGGTGCCAGCTCCGGGCCTGCTCGTCCGCGGCGACGCTTCCTGGGGCGTCCACTCGCAGCACCTCGAGGATCACACCAGCGTGCTGGCGGTAGGGCAGCGCCTCGGCGGTGATGCTGACGCCGTCGGAGACGACGCCGCCGAGCGGCCGGAAGAAGCCGGTGGCCCGCCGTTCGGTCCAGGCCAGGTCAGGACGCCGCCCCTCCTCACCGGTGGTGCGCCCGAGCTCGAACCACTCGGCGACCGACTCGCGGACCGGATCGGCGAACCAGTAGATCGCGACGTGATCCGCGATGCCGAGTGCCGGCTCCCGGTCGACCTCGCTCGCCTCCCGACACTCCGGCGTACGGACCCAACGGTCGCCGTGGAGCACCCCGGGCAGAGCCAGGTTCTGCGGCTGGTGATCGAGCAGGTGCCAGGCGTGGTAGTCCTCCGCCCGCGCCGCGTCGGTGACGTGCGGGAAGGAGAAGAAGGCGCGGCGACAGGTGGCGAGGCTGGGCATCAGGCGAGGCGCTGCCAGGGCTGGGCTGTCTCGAGCTGCCCGGCGAGGGAGAGGAGCAGCGCCTCCTGGCCGAGGTCGGCGGCAAACTGCACACCGACCGGGAGGCCGAGCTCGTCGGTGCCCATCGGCAGCGAGATGGCCGGCATGCCGGTGGCGTTGAAGACGGCCGTCCAGGCGGCGTAGACACCGGCCTTGGCATACATGACCTCGATGTTCGTGGGGTCGAGCATACCCAGCTCCGGCGGCGAGGCGGCAAGCGTGGGGGTGAGCAGCAGGTCGTAGTCGTTGAAGAGTCGTCCCACCTCCCAACCCACGCGCTGCGAGGCGGAGAGGGCGGCTGCGAGCGCGGTGGCGGGCAGCTTGGAGTAGTGCTCGAAGAGGAGGCGGGTGAACGGCTCGAGGTCGTCGTCGGCGAGCTCGCGGCCCAGCTCGGCCAGCCGCGCCTGCACCATCGCGGTGAAGGCGACGCCCATCAACGGCGCGGCCTCTCCGCCCAGGGTGGACGGATCGTGGGGCGCCGGCACCGGGACGACGGTGTGTCCGAGGGACTCGCACAACGCGGCGGTGGCCTCGACGACGGCAACGATGTCGGCCTGCGTCTCCGGGTTGCCCTCACCCAGGCTCGTCGCCACGGCGATCCGCAACGGCCGCGGCGGCGTACCGGCGCTGGTCGCGAAGGGAACGCTGGGCTGTGGAAGGCCGATCACCGTGCCCGGGATCCACGGCGAGGAGATGTCGAGCATGACCGCGGTGTCGCGCACCGAGGTGGTGACGACGTGGTGGCAAGAAGCCGGGCCGCTCAGGAGCGAGGGGCGGGGGTACGGCGTCACGCGGCCACGGCTGGGTTTGAGGCCGACGAGACCGTTCATGGAGGCGGGGATGCGGATCGACCCGCCCCCGTCGCTCGCGTGGGCGACCGGCACCATCCCGGCGGCGACTGCGGCGGCCGAGCCGCCGCTGGATCCACCGGCGGAGCGACCGAGGTTGCGCGGGTTGTGCGTGGCCCCGAAGAGGAGCGGCTCGGTGCTGGGGTTCAGGCCGAACTCGGGGGTGTTGGTCGTGCCGAGCACGACCATGCCGGCGCGCTTGTAGCGGGCGACGAGCTCGGCGTCCTGCTGGGCGACGTTGTCGGCGAAGAGCCGGCTGCCGTTGGTGTTGGGCAGGCCGGCGACCTGCATGCTGAGATCCTTGATCAACACCGGAACGCCGGTCAGCGGCCCGTCGGGCAGGCCGGCGTCGACCTCTGCCAACGCCTCCTCGAAGCGAGTCGCCACGACGGCGTTGAGACGCGGGTTCTCCGCCTCGATCCGAGCGATCGCGGCCTCCGTGAGCTCGCGCGCACTCACCTCTCCCGTGCGGACCAGCTCCGCCATCCCGACGGCGTCGGTGTCGGGCAGCGTCATGCGGGCGTCACTCATGGATACGGCTCCTCCTCGGCAGGTACGACGCCCGTCAGGCTAGGCGTGACCGGCACCACTCCCCCGGCGGGATCCCGGAGAACGGAAGAGTCGGAGCATGCACAGTGCCGTGGTCTGCTGTCACCTGGTGACAGCAGACCACGGCACTGTTCTTCTCGTCAGCGGCCGTCGGTCACGTCGTCGCCGTGCGGAAGGCCAGCCGGGTCAGCGCGACGGCATCGGCCCGCTTGACCACCTGGCCGTCCCCGACCGTGGTGATCACCACCGTCCGACCGCGCCGCACGATCGTCAGCGCCCCTTCGTAGCCGTCGTCCGCGGTCATCCGCATCGCCGCGCGCTGCTGGCCGATCTTGGGCAGGGCCAGGCGCGAGATCGTGGCACCGTCGAGTTGCTTGCCGGAGCACAACTTGGCGAAGCGGCGGTAGCTGCCGGCGACCTTGGTGGCGTCCTTCTTCGTCTTCATCTCGAAGACCTCGAGATAGACAAGCATGTCGGTGGCGCCCTCACCGGTGAAGTCCTTCGGCATGTAGAGCGCGCTCCGCCCGCTGGCGGCCTTCGTGGACGACTCGGCGCGACAGGTCTTGCCCGGCCCCTCGACCCGCTTCGCCCGATCGACGACGCGGAGTCCGTTCGCCAACTCCGGCGCGATCTTCGCGACCTGCGCGAGCCCCGGCAACTGCTTCGCCGTCACCGAGGAGCCCGTCGGCCGCGCAACGGGGGTGGTTGCGTCCGCCCCGGCAGGCGCCAGGACACCTAGCCCCAGCAGCACCGTCGCCGCAGCCCCTGCCGAGACTGTCTTCTTCATCATCTGTCCGGTCCTCATCCGAGTTCCTCTCCGTGGGTCACCCGCGCGGCGACCGATGACTCGACCCTAGGGAGATCTGGTGCTCCGTACCCGAGTGCGGATACTCATCTCCGCCGGCCGAAATGGGCTCCGCGCCCCGCCCGGGATCGCCGGGCGAGACGCGGAAACTCAGGGTGGGCGGGCTCAGCGGGCGCCGAGCACCACCCCGGAGGTCGGCACGCCGGTGCCGGCGGTGACGACGACGTTGTCAACCGCCTTCGGCTGGTTGACCGACGTGCCTCGGACGAGACGCACCGCCTCGGCGATGCCGTTCATGCCGTGCAGATAGGCCTCGCCGAGCTGGCCGCCGTGGGTGTTGAGCGGCACCGCGCCGTCAAGCTCGAGTGCCCCTGACCTGATGAAGTCCGACGCCTCGCCACGACCGCAGAAGCCGAGCTCCTCCAACTGCGCAAGGACGAACGGAGTGAAGTGGTCGTAGAGGATCGCCGCATCCATGTCGGCAGCGCTCAGTCCGCTCTGCTCCCACAGCTGACGACCGACCAGGCCCATCTCCGGGATGCCCGAGATATCGGGACGGTAGTAGGAGGTCATCATGTGCTGGTCTTCCCCGGATCCCTGAGCCGCACCGACGACGTACGCCGGCTTCTGCGGCAGATCCTTGGCGCGCTCGGCGGAGACCAACACCAGCGCCTGGCCGCCGTCTGTCTCCTGGCAGCAGTCCAGCAGGTGCAGCGGCTCGGCGATCCAGCGCGAGGCCTGGTGCTCCTCGAGGGTGATGGGACGACCGTAGAAGTGCGCCTTCGGGTTGGTCGCCGCCCGGGCCCGGTCGATCACCGAGATCCGGCCGAAGTCCTCCGAGGTCGCGCCGTACTCGTGCATGTAGCGCTGCGCGAACATCGCCACCCACTGCGCGGGGGTGGAGAGGCCGAACGGCGTCATCCACGAGTACGCCGCCCGGTCGGCATTGGTGTCCATCGGCCGGTTGGCCTGGCCGAGGCCATAGCGCTCGCCGGAGCGCTCGTTGAAGGAACGCCAGCAGACCACCACGTCGGCCAGTCCGGCGTGGATGGCTGCTGCGGCGTGCGCCACCGTGCCAGCTGCCGCGCCACCGCCGTAGCCGACCCGCGAGAAGAAGGTCAGGTCGCCGATGCCGACGTTGCGGGCGATGTGGATCTCCGAGCTGGACTCGGCCGTGAAGGTGACCAGCCCGTCGACGTCGCCGGGCTCCAGGCCGGCGTCGGCGATCGCCGCTGTGACCGCCTCGCACCCGAGTTGAAGCTCCGAGCGGCCGGACTCCTTGGAGAACTCGGTCGCACCGATGCCGACGATGGCGGTGGCGCCGGACAGGCTGCTCATGCTCGCTCCTCCGGAAGCTCGACCACGACGCTGCCGCTGGCGTGCGGGCCGAGGCTGTTGACGCCCTTGACCTCGACGGTGACCAGGCGACCCTCGACCGCGCTGACGGTGCCGGTCATGGTCATGGTGTCGCCGGGGTAGTTGGGTGCGCCGAGCCGGATCTTGATCCGCTTGATCACGGCTGCCGGGCCCGCCCAGGCGGCGACGTAGGACTCGACCAGGCCGTTGCTGGTGAGGATGTTCATGAAGATGTCCTTGGACCCACGCTCGACCGCGAGGGCCGGGTCGTGGTGGACGTCCTGGTAGTCGCGGCTGGCGATGGCTGTCGCGACGATGAAGGTGCGGGTGAGCGGGATCGGGTGCTCCGGCAGGGCCTCCCCCACCGTGACCTGCGAGGCGACCCGGGTGGGCGCGACGGTCATGACCGCACCTCCGTGGTTGCGATCAGGCCACCGAGCGCAGCCAGCGCAGCCGAGGCACCGCCGAGGGTGGAGGAGATCTGCTTGCCCCACAGGAAGTGCCGATGCACCGGGTAGTCGGTGTCGACGCCCATGCCGCCGTGCACGTGCTGCGCGCGATGGACGACGTCGAGACCGGCCTGGTCACACCACCACTTGGCGACCCAGCCGGCCCGCTCGGCGGCGCGCAGCGGGTCGTTGCCGGTGGGATCGTCGGCGTCGGCGGCCAGCGCCTGCCACAAGGTGACCCGCATGCCGTCGATGTCGATCCAGCAGTCAGCGACCTGGTGCTGCACCGCCTGGAAGCTCCCCAGCGGGCGACCGAACTGCTCGCGACCACTCAGGTAGGAGGCGGCGAGTCGCATCGCGCCGTCGGTGACGCCGACCTGCAGCGCGGCGAGCGCAAGTGCGCCGAGACGCAGCGCAACCGAAAGCGCCTGGCCACCGGGCTCCCCGACCGCGACGGCGGGGGCGCCGTCGAGGGTGAGCTCGCCGGCGAGGTCGTACATGGTGGTGTCGGAGAGCTCGACCGACACACCCTCGGCATCGAGGGCGACCAGGAAAAGCCCCGGGCCTGCCTCCGCGGAGGCCGACACGAGCACCCGGTCGGCGCCGGCGAGGGTCGGCACGACGGCCTTGACACCGGTGAGCCGGAAACCGCCTCCTTCGGCGACGGCACGGGTGCGCGGCGCCTCGGGCTCGGCTCCGTCGTACTCCTCCAGCGCCAGCGCGATCCGCGCCTCCCCGGAGGCGATGCCCGGGAGCAGGTCGGCCTGCTGGGCGTCACTGCCGAAGCGGGCGATCGCCTCGGCCGAGACGGCAGCCGACCACAACGGCACCGGAGCGACGTGACGCCCCTGCTCCTCGAGTACGACGGCGAGTGCGTCGAGCCCGAGGCCGGCGCCGCCGTGCTCCTCGGCGATGGTGAGTCCGAGCAGTCCGGCCTGTGCGAGCGAGGCCCACAGTGCGTCGTCGACCCGGCTCTCGGAGCCCTCGACAGCGCGCACCCGATCCGTGTCGGCGCGGTCGTCGAAGATCTCCTTGGCCAGGCCCGCCAGGGCCTGGATGTCCTCGTCGATCTGGAAGTCCATCAGTTCTCCTCCCCAGCTGCGCTGGCGGCCCGGAAGACGGGCAGGGTCAGGTCGGCGTCGGCGTCCAACCACTCGAGCTCGAGGGGCATGCCGATGACCGCGTCCTCGGGCGCGATGCCGACCAGGTTGGTGATGAGGCGGGTCCCCTCCTCGAGCTCGACGACCGCGATGACGAGCGGGTAGTCGAAGGCGGGGTGCCGGGGGTGGTGGGCCACCGTGAACGAGTAGAGCGTGGCGCGCCCCGAAGCCTCGACGGTGTCCCAGTCGAAGGACTGGCAGTGCGGGCACTGGGGCCCGACCGGGTGGCGCAGGGTCTGGCAGGCGGTGCAGCGCTGGATCACCAGGCGGTGCTCCTTGGCTGCCTCGAACCAGAACTGGTTGTCGAGGTTGATCGCGGCGCGGGGGCGCAGCGCCTGCGGCTTCTCGGGCTCCGCCTGCGCAGCGGCCTTCGGCTTGAAACGCAGGGTGCGCCACTTCTGGGTGGCCAGCACCTCGCCGGAGGCGTCGCGGTAGGTCTTCACCGTGGTGACGAAGCGACCGGCGCCCAACCCGGTGGTCTTCTCGGGGCTGATCGATTCGACGGACTCGTCGGCGCTGACGTGGTCGCCAGGCACCAGCTCGCGCATGAACTCGAAGTCGGAGTCGGTAGCCACCACCGAGGTGTAGCCGCCCTCGTTGAGCAGCGCGATGAACTCGGCGTAGGGGTCGTCGGCGCCTGCCTGCGGGCGCACCGTCTTGGCGTAGCCGCGCATGATCCACGCCTGGATCATCGACGCCGGAGCGACGACGTCTCCCCGCCCGGTCGCGTGGGCTGCCTCGACGTCGAGGTGCACCGGGTTGGCGACGTCGAGCGCCTCGACCCAGTGTCGGATCATCGGCACGTTGACCGGATCAGCCGCCGGCGTGGGCCGGACGAGCTGCTTGCCCACCCAGGCGTTCAGTCGCTCTTCGTACGTTGCGCTCATCGCTTGCTCCTCGGCATGCCGAGGCCCATGGTCGCGATCATGTCGCGGAGCACCTCGTTGACGCCGCCACCGAAGGTGTTGACCAGGCCCTGGCGGGAGAGCTGCTCGACCTGGCCGTGCAGGACGGCGGCATGCGAGTTCGGGCGGATCCGGCCGGCCGCGCCCAGGATCTGGAAGAGGGTGCGTTGCAGATCGATGTGGGTCTCGGTGCCGTAGGCCTTCGCGGCGCCGGCCTGCTCGCCGCGCAACGTGTGGTCGCCGACGGCGGCGGCGAGCTTCCAGTTCATCAGCCGCATCGCCTCAAGCTTCGCGTAGGTGCGGGCGAACTCGCTGCGCACCCAGGGCTTGTCGATGACGCCGGTCTCCTTGGCCCATGCCAACGTCTGCTCCCAGAGCTGGATCATCCGGCCGCCGAGCGCCGCGAGCGCGACCCGCTCATGGTTGAGCTGCGCGGTGATCAGGGACCAGCCGCCGTTGAGCTCGCCGACCAGCTCGCTCTTGTTGACGCGGATGTCTTGGTAGTAGGTGGCGCAGGGGTGGATGCCGCCGACCGAGGTGATCTGGCTCCAGGAGTAGCCGGGGTCGTCGCACGGGACGATCAGGATCGAGATGCCCTTGTGCTTGGGGGCGTCCGGGTCGGTCCGGGTGGCCAGCCACACGTAGTCGGAGGTGTTGCCACCGGTGGTGAAGACCTTGGAGCCGTTGACGACGAAGTCGTCGCCGTCGACGACTGCTCGCGTCTTCAGCGACGCGAGGTCGGTGCCGGCCTCAGGCTCGGTGTAGCCGATCGCGAAGACGATGTCGCCGGTGAGCATGCCGGGCAGGTACTTCTGCTTCTGCTCCTCGGTGCCGAACTGCATCAGCGTCGGCCCGACCGTGTTGATGGTGACCAGCGGGAACGGCACGCCAGCGCGCTGGATCTCGTCGTAGAAGATGAACTGCTCCTCGGCGCCCATCCCGCGGCCGCCGTACTCCTTGGGCCAGCCGACGCCGAGCCAGCCGTCGCGACCCATCATCTTCACGACCTCGCGGAACCGCGGGCCTCCGGCGCCGGTCTCGCCGACCTCGCGACGCTCGTCGTCGGGCAGCAGCTGGGCGAAGTACTCGCGCAGCTCCTGACGCAGCGCCTGCTGCGCGGGGGTCTCTCGCAGGTCCATGACACTCCTCGATCCGGCGGCCACCACGGCCGCTGCCGGATCAGGTTGTCATCCGAGTAGACATGTGTCAACCAAGTGTCTATTCAGGCGGCAGTGCGGGCGGTAGGGTGGTGCGCATGTCCGCTCCCCGCGTCGTTCAGACGGTGCTCTCCCCGGCACGCGCCGCGACCCGGGCCAAGCTCCTGACCGCCGTCATCGAGCTCGCCACCGAGGGCGGGTACGACGCCGTCGGCATCCGCCCGGTCGCCGCGGCCGCCGGTGTCTCCGTGCCGACCGCCTACCAGCACGCGAGTTCCAAGGACCAGCTCCTCCTCGAGGCGCTGATGTCACTGGGCGAACGCTCCAGCGAGAGCGTCAAGCAGCGCACCCCGCGCGGTCGTACCCCGGCCGCTCGCCTGGCCGAGGTCTTCCGCCGGATCCTGCGTGAGGCCGGCGAGAAGCCCCTGCTCTATCAGGCGCTCTACCGCGGTTACGTCGCCAGCGCGCCCGCCCTGGCGACCGAGCAGGGCGTCATCGGCTTCGGTCCGGAGCAGGCCGCCTGGATCGGCCAGACCCTCCGGGCCGGCGACACCTCCGGGCATACCGAGGAGGAGATCGAGGCCGCCGCCCGGATGCTCTCCATGATGTTCCTCGGCGCGATGATCGGCGTCGCCTCCGGCCGCGACCCCGACGAGGTCAGCGACATCCTGACCGAGGCCACCCAGCGGCTGCTGCCCTGAGCGCATCGCAAGGAACGTCCGCGCGTAAGCGAGAAGACTGGTGTCGTTGTTCTCACTTATGAAGGCCAATTGATAATAGACAGTCTGCTGGAATCATGAGTGACGGCCCACCTGGGGCCCCATCACCCGTGCCTTCGCGCGCTCTTCGATCGTTGCCGCGCAAGAGGCATCCACCACGGCTGACCGACTTGCCGCGCTGCCCGAACGCTGGCACGCGCAAGCAGGAGGCCCCCGCGCCGGAAGTGCACCCGCTGCGGTCCTCGCCTCGCTGCCTACCTCGCCGATCTTCACCGCAGCCGAGATCGAGGACCGCCTGAATCTGTCGACTGCCTCTGCCTACCGTGCCATCGACCGACTCTCCCGCGCAGGCGTGATTCGTCCGCTCACCCAACGCACCCGGAACCAGATCTGGGGGCCGCTGACCTGCTCGACGAACTGGACGACCTCGGTGGACGGATCGCTGCACGGGCTCGCTCAGCGCTGCAGGTCCATCCACTTCATCGAGTGTTGCGCTGGCCCCTTGAACCCAAGCGCGGAATTCCGCACAGAAGTCACACGCGGTGTACACGGCCCGGGTTACCGGGACAAATCCCCCTCGCAACCGGGCCGGAGCGGGCACGATGATCCCCTGACGGAGCGCGTGAGAGGAGCGGCGGTGACCGGAGCACGAGAGCCCGCGTCCCGCACGTGGCGACTCGGCGCGGGCGCGCTCGGCGCCTCGGTGCTGGCGGCCTGCCTGGCCTCGATCCTGATCGCTCCGTTCAACTTCCGCGCTGAGGCCGGGGACTACATCCACCCCGAGTTCTTCGTGCTCGATCTGCTGCTCGGTCTCGTCTACGGACCCTTCGGCGCGTACGTCGCCCTCCGCAGCCGCCAGCTCGCCGGCTGGGCGCTCGCCCTCGTCGGCCTCGGCTTCGCCCTCTCCGGCCTGGGCATCCAGTGGACACTGCTCGCCGCCGAGGGCCGAGTACCGGGAGAGGCGCTCGCTGCGTCGCTCGCCGCGTCGGCATGGCTGGTGGGAGCGCTGAGCGCGCTGCTCGCCCTGCCGTGGCTGATCGTCGCCGGTCGGTCGGACTCTCGACTGCCCTTGCTCGCCGGGCGGATCGGACTCGGCGTCGCGGTCGCCGGCGGCCTGGTCAAGTTCCTCGAGCCCGCCGAAGGCGGTCCGCCGGAGCACGCCTTCGCGCCCCACCGGGTCAGCTCGGCGGCCTCGACCGCCGACACCTGGCTGGTGTCGCTCTACCTCCTGCTGGCGGTACCCGGCATCGTGCACCTGGTACGCCGGATGGCCCGGTCGGGCGGTGCCGAGCGGCGAGCGCTGACCTGGGTGCTCTCCTCCGTGGTGGTGCTCGCGCTCTCCTACGTGTTCTTCGAGATCGGCCTCGCGCTCGGCGGCACCTCCCTGACGGCGGCAGCGCCGACGATGTTCGTCGCTCAGATGATGCTGCTGGCCGGAACCTTCGCCCTCGTAGTGCAGGACGAGTCCTGGACCGTCGACCTCGCCATCTCACGCTCGATCGTGGCAGCCCTGCTCGGCGGCCTGGTCGTGGCGAGCTACATCGTGCTGGTCTGGCTCGGCGGCCGAGCGCTGCCTCTGACCGACGACGCGGTCAGCCTGATCTCCGTCGTCGTCGTCGCTCTCGGCGTCACTCCGTTGCGCACCTGGGTGCAGCGGCGGGTCGACGACCTCGTCTTCGGTCCGGGCGCCGACATCGCCCATCTGCTCGCCGATCTCGGCCGCCACCTCGGCACCGCGGATTCCGGCGAGGACCTGCTCACCGACCTGGCAGCAGGCCTGCGCAGCGGACTGGGTCTGCGCAGGGTCGAGCTCACCGCCCTCGACCCGGTCACCGGCGACGCTGGCGCCCGCGTCGAGTCGGGAGGGCCCGCCCCGATCGCACTCACGCTGCCCCTGCACAGTCGCGGTGTCGAGGTCGGGCGCCTCGGCCTCGCCGCTCCGCTCGGTCGCCGCCTGGACCCGCGGACGGTCCGGGTGACCACCCAGCTCTCCGGCCTGGTCGCGATCGCCGTCGAGCTCGCCGGTGTCAACACGGTGCTGGAGCAGACCAGACGTCGCCTCCTGGAGGTACGTCAGGAGGAGCGTCGTCTGCTGCGCCGTGAGCTCCACGACGGCCTGGGTCCGTCACTCTCCGGTGTCACCCTTGCCTTGGCGGCCATCGCCAACACCTCGACCCTGCGGCCGGCGGATGCCGCCCTGCTCGAACAGGTCTGCGTGGAACTGAACCGGCGGGCCGACGACGTGCGACAGATGGCGCGGGTGCTGCTGCCTCCGGCCCTGGAAGTCGGCCGCCTGGACGAAGCGCTGCAGGGCCTCGCGGCGCGGTTCACCGACGACCGCTTCCGGGTGAGCGTCGCGGTGAGTGGCGCGGACCGGCTGCCCGAGCAGCACCAGGTGGCGGCGTACCACATCGCGGCGGAGGGGGTCCGCAACGCACATCGGCATGCGGGAGCACGTCGTTGCCTGGTGCGGCTCGACGTCGACGACGACGGAGCGGCAGTGCTGGAGGTCGAGGACGACGGCAACGGGGTCGATCCACAGGCGACGCCGGGCATCGGGCTGAGTTCGATGCGGGAACGCGCGATGGAGTTGGGCGGGTCGTTCGACCTGGTCAGCGATGACGGAGGAGCGAAAGTGACGGTGGTGCTGCCGTGAGTATCCGTGTGGTGGTGGTCGACGACCATCCGGTCTTCCTGATCGGCATGGCCGCGCTGCTCGACTCGTTAGCGGGGATCGAGGTCGTCGGCCGGGCCAGCGACGGCGACGGCGCGGTCGCCGTCGTGGAGGAGCACCGCCCCGACGTCGTGCTGATGGACCTCGACCTGACCGCCGGCGGCGCGGCGGCGGACCCCGACGGCGCAGGCGCCGGCATCGAGGCGACCCGGCGGATCACCACCTCCATGCCCGACACGGCCGTCCTGGTGGTCACCATGCTCGGCGACGACGACTCGCTCTTCGCCGCCATCCGGGCCGGAGCCCGGGGCTACCTGCTCAAGGGAGCGGCGGCTCCCGAGGTGGAACGCGCCGTACGGGCGGTCGCGAACGGCGAGATGCTGCTCGGCCCCGAGGTCGCCCGCCGCGCGGCCACCTACCTCTCCGGGGCTCGTACGCGCGGTGCCAGCGTCTTCCCCGAACTGACCGGACGTGAACGCGAGGTGCTGGAGCTGGTCGCCCTCGGCTACGACAACTCCACCATCGCCCGCCGCCTCGTGCTGAGCAGCAAGACCGTGCGCAACTACGTCTACGGCATCATCACCAAGCTGCACGCGCGCGACCGCTCCGACCTCATCGTCCGAGCCCGCGAGGCGGGGCTGGGCGAGGGCGGCGGGGGGTGAACAGGCGACTCAGCTCTGGATCGCTCAGTGTCACGAAGGAGGCTCCTCTGCAAGCCACACACCAAAGCCTCCGGAAACTCCGGGGCGGTTCAGTAAAGAGACCTGAGTAGCGCTGAGGCGCGCTCCCGGTTCGAGGGCTTCATGACGACGAGTATGCGCGAAGCGGCCCGCGCCGCCGCCGCGCATCACTCAGCGTGGCATCTGCCCGTCGTCGACCTTGATCACCGTGCCGGTCACAAACTCCGAGGCAGGAGAGACCAGATAGAGCAGGGTGCTGTCGAGTTGGGCCGGATCGCCGAGACGCTTGCGCGGGAAGGAGCCCGAGATGTCGCCGACGCGCTCGATCAGGCCGTCCATCATCTCAGAGCTGAAGGAGCCGGGCGCGATGCCGTTGACGTTGATCGGATACCGCGCCCACTCCACGGCCAGCGCCTCCGTCATCCGGTTCACCCCCGCCTTCGTGACGGCGTACAGCGCGGCGCCGCCACCGGCGGTGTAGTAGCCGGACATCGAGGAGACGTTGACGATCCGGCCCGGACGCTCGGTCTCGATCAGCCGGCGACCGATCTCGGTCGCTAGCAGCCACGGGCCGCGCAGGTTGGTCTCCAAGACGGCGTCCACCAACTCGAGTGGCATCTTGTGCGCCCGGCGTGCGTCGGGGATGCCGGCGTTGTTGACCAGGATCGAGACCGGCCCGAGATCGGTCTCGACCTGGTCGACGGCGGCCACGATCGCCGCTGCGTCCCGCACATCGAGCGGGAGGGCGAGCGCGCGCCCGCCCTCCTGCTCGATCTCGGCCACCAACGTTGCGAGGGGTGCGTGACGACGGCCGCAGACCGCCACGGCGGCTCCCGCCGCGGCCAAGGTGCGGGCGAACCGGCGACCGAGGCCGGTCCCCGCCCCCGTCACCAGGGCTACCTGGCCAGCAAGATCATTCATCGACGTACCTCTCCAACGTTGCGTAGTGGTCTCGACAGGCTCGACCACCGGATTGGGGCTCGACCACCGGGTTGAGGTGCCCGACCACCGGGTCTCGACAGGCTCGACCACCGGGTTAAGGTGCCCGACCACCGGGTCTCGACAGGCTCGACCACCGGGGGCGCGCCTCAGGCCTTCCAGGCATCTCCGAGCAGCATGATGCTGTCGATGCTCGGCACCACGCCGTGCACCTTGTCGCCCCAGGCGCTCCACTCCGGTGTGGCACCGAGCGGGGCGTAGGGCACGGTCTCGTTCCACCGAGCCTGGATCTTCTCCAGCGCAGCCGTCTGCTCCGCAACGGTCGGCGCGGCGCCCAGCTCCTCGATGAGCACGTCCATCTCGGCGTCCTTCGACGCACCGGCGTTGCTGCCCGAGTTGCTGTGCACCTTCTCGTAGAGCTCGGGATAGACAGCGCGGTCCGGCATGCCGAAGCCCCAGATCACCATGTCGAAGTCGTTGGTGACATAGATGTCGTTGACCAGGTCGGTGATCGAGGGCACGTAATCGAGGCTGACCTTGAAGCCGACCGCCTCGAGCAGACCCTTGAGCGTCACGCCGGTCGCCTCCGAGACCTTGGCGACGCCCTTGAAGCTGATCTTGCCGTCGTACCCGTCGGCCTTGGCGGCGTCCAGCAGCTCCTTCGCCTTGGCCGCGTCGAACTGCAGCGGCTCGGTGGTCAGGTCCCAGTCGGAGAGCTCCGGGAAGAGGCCGGCGGTGACGATGCCCTTGCCCTCGGTGGTGCGCTTGTTGAGCAGGTCGAGGTCGATGGCGTGCACGATCGCCTGCCGGATCCGCACGTCGGCAGTGGCAGCGCCCTCGCGGTGGTTGAGCAGCAGACCACGGGACATGCTGCCGATCTCCATGAAGCCGCCGAAGCCGTCGTCCAGCGCTGCCTTCGCGGTGATCGGCTCACGCAGGTAGGCCATGTCGGCCTCGCCGTTGCGCAGCACGTCGAGACGTCCCTGCTCGATCGGCGTGTAGTAGAAGCGGAGCTTCTCCAGGTGCGGCTTGCCGCCCCAGTAGTCGGCCCGCGCGGCGAGCAGCAGCTCCTCGTTGGGTGCGTACTTCTCATAGGTGAAGGGTCCGGCGCCGATGGGCGTGAACTGCTCACCTGCATCCGAGGCCTTCGCCACGATCATCCCAGGCCCGGTGGCGAGCAGATACGGGAAGCCCGGCCACGACTGGCTGAGCGTGTACTCGACCGTGCGTGCGTCGACCGCCTTCGCGTCCTTGACCATCGCGGCCCAGATGGAGGCCTGGCCGCCGCGCTTCTCGACGTACCGCTGCTGGCTCCAGACCACAGCGTCGGCATCGAGCGGCGTGCCGTCGCTGAACTCGACGCCCTCGCGCAGCGTGAGGGTCCAGACCGAGTTGTCGTCGTTCGGCTCGATGGCCTCGGCCATCTGCGGCACGAAGTCACCGGTCTCGCCGTCCTGCCGCACCAGGAGGTCGTAGACGGCCGCCATCTCGGTGCCGCCGCTGCTGCCGTTCGCGATGGTGACCGTCGGATCGAGGCTGCGGGCCTCGGAGTAGGTGGCGACCTGGAAAGTACCGCCCTCCTTGGCCTCTCCGCTGTCGTCCTGCTCGCCCACGAAGCCGTTGGCGAAGCCTGCCGGCACCTCCGCGACGACCTTGTTGTCGTCGTCCTTGTCGTCACCGCTGGCACAGCCGGTGAGCACCAGCCCGACAGCCAGTACGGCGGCCATCCAGCGGCCGGTCCTACGTGTGGTCATGCCATTCCTCTCTCCTCGGCGGCGCGGCCCGCCCGCGCCCTCCGTCGGCCTCACAGATGCAGCCAGTCCGGACGGGACCGGTCACCGAATCCGTTGAAGGCACGTTCCAGCTCCCCGCTGCCCACGCACATGATCTGGGTGCGGTTCTCCATGTCGAGGGCATGGCGCAACGACGGGGCGTCGATGGTCTGCCACATGGTCTCCTTGGTCATCCACACGCCCAGCGGCGCGTTCTCTGCGATCTGTCGCGCCGTGGCGAGGGCCCGGTCGACCACCTCACCATCGGGTACGACGTCGAGCACCAGCCCGATCCGCTCCGCCTCCGCGGCATCGAAGATCCGGCCGGTCAGCATCAGCTCAGCGGCTCGGGAGGCACCGACCAGACGGGGCAGGAAATAGCTGGTGCCCATGTCGGCGGCCGAGATGCCATGGCGGATGAAGATCGCACCGAACCGGGCGCTCTCCGAAGCGAACCGCACGTCGCAGGCCAGGCTGAGCGAGAGACCGCCGCCGACCGCGACACCGTTCACGGCGGCCAGCACCGGCACCCGCATCCGGTGGATCAGCTCATGGATCTCGACCAAGGTCTCCTGCTGTTGCAGGAGGTGGGAGACCGGGTTCTGCCGTTCGTCCGGCTGATGACGACGCTCGGTCGACTTCACCTCGGCACCCGAGCTGAAGCCGCGCCCCGCGCCCGTCAGCACCACCGCGCGTACGCCGTCACTTCGGTTGAGGTCGAGCAGCGCCGCGCGCATCTCGGCGACCATGCCCAGTCCCAGCGAGTTGAGGGTCTCCGGGCGGTTCATGGTGAGCACGAACAGGCCGGGCTCCGCCTCTTCCAGCAGAATCTCCACGGGACAACCCACTTTGACTAGACAAATCGACTGTGACCGGGACAACATGCAAGCCCTGCCGGTGGCCTGTCAACCACGGATGCCACTCATCCGGACTCCCCGGCGCAGACTGTGAGGAATGCCTGCCATCGATGCTTCAGGACCTGGCCGCCGGCCGCCCCGGCACGCCCGGCTCGCTGCCGACCTGGTCGCCGCCGTCGGACGCGGCGAGCATCCGGTCGGCAGCCGCCTGCCGACCGAGGCCGAGCTGTGCAGCAGCCATGGACTGAGCCGCGGCACCGTGCGGCAGGCACTGCGGCAACTGGAGGACCTCGGCCTGATCACCCGCCGCGCCGGCGTCGGCAGCACGGTGGTGAGCAGGCATCCGGCCACGCGCTACGTCCCGTTCGTAGCCGACCGCGACGAACTGATCGCGTTCTACCGCACCACGCAGGTGCCGTCGCCGGAGGTCAGCGAGGTCGTCGCCGACGCCGCACTAGCGGACCGACTCGGCACCGAGGTGGGGGCCGCCTGGGTGCTGGTGCAGGGAGCGCGCCTGCTGCGTAGCGACCCGGATGCGCCGCCGGTGGGCTGGACCGAGCAGTTCGTCCGGCCCGACCAGGTGCCCGAGGACATCACGCCCGACGGGACGGCTGCCAACGCCGGTGCACTCGGCGCACGGCGGATCGAGCAGACGGTCCGTGCGGTCTCACTCCCCCGGCGGATCGCCACCGCACTCGGCGTCGCCCCCCGCTCCCCCGGGCTCGAGATCAGCCGCCGGCACCTGGGGCATGACGACATGCTGCTGGCAGTCAGCATCCACACGCATCCGGGCGAGCGATTCACGATCAACAGCATCCTCGACCTGGGCGACTGAACGCGCCGGACGTCAGGGCGCCCCGGGAGCTCTGGACATCAGGGCGCTCCGGCGTCAGGGCGCTCCGGCGTCAGGGCGCTCCGGCGTCAGGGCGTGGCAGCCAGCACACGGCGAGCGGTGCGCGCCTGGACGCCGCAGACGGTGGCGGCGACAAGGCAGAAGGCGAGACCGAGCCAGCCCGCCGCGCTGTAGCCCGCATCCGTGGGATGACCACCGCGGGCAAGATGCTGGAGCACCGCGACCGAGAGCGCACTGCCGGTGGCGAAGCCGAGCATCCGCACGACCAGGTTGAGCGCCAGGGCACTGCCCGTCTCCGTGGCCGGCACGACGCGGACCATCAACCAGGGGATCGAGTTGAAGGTAGTGCCGCTGCCGATGCCGCCGACCAGCATCACCAGTGCGATCTGCCAGAGCTGGTCATGCCACAGCGCCAACATGAGGTTGGAGACGCCGAAGGCCAGGCAGCCCAGCGGCAACAGCAGGTCGGCACCGATCACCGGTCCCATGGCCAAGGCGATCCGGTTGCCCAGCACGCTGGCGACGGCGTACGGCGTGAGCATGAGACCCGCCCAGGTGACCGAACGGCCCAACCCGTCGCCGATGCCCGGGTCGGCCTGCACCAGCACCATCACGGTGGCCATCATCAGATACATCCCGACGCCGCCCAGCAACGAGGCGACGTGTGCGCCGAGCACACCCGGGAGTGCGGCGACACGCAGATCGACCAGTGGCGTGGGATGGCGTAGCAGCCAGAACACGCTGAGCGACAGCACCAGGAGGGCCGCGGCCACCAGCCCGACGATCCTGGCGGAGGTGTACCCCCACGCCTCCGCACGGCTGATCGCCAGCAGGATGCAGAAGGTCGCGCCACCCAGCAGGAGGGTGCCGACGTAGTCGGTCGGGCCGTCCCCAGACGGATCCCCGGGGGGCACGACGCGCCAGCCGACCACCAGCGCCACGACCGTGAACACGAAGGCGCCCCAGAAGGCCCCCTTCACCCCGAGCACGTCGGCAGCCAGCGCCGCGATCGGGAAGCCGAGGCCCGCGCTGACCACGTTGGCGATCGAGATCGACGCCAGCGCGCGGCGCGCCCTCTCCTCCGGGAGCCGATCACGTGCGACTGCGAAGGCCAACGGGACGATCCCGAAACCCAGCCCCTGCAGGGCGCGGCCCGCCACCAGTGCACCGAACCCCAACGGGAGAGCGGCGATCAAGGTGCCGAAGCAGACCGCTGCCAGGCACACCAACGCGGCCGTACGCCGCCGGGTGCCGCCGCCGAGTCGGCCGACCAACGGCGGACTCAGCGCTCCAACGAACAGGGTCGCGGTCAACGACCACTGGGCGGCGCCGAGTGAGACACCCTCGGACTTGGCGATCTCGGGAACGAGGGGCGCCCCCAGGCTGCCGATCACCCCGATCACGGTCGTCAGGGTGATCAGGCCGGCCACCAGCAGACGGGGCGGCTCGTCGACCGCCGGAGCTGTCACCGCGCGATCGGTCGGGCCGGTCAACCCCTCGCCACCATCAGTCGTTCACGCACCACCGCGCGCAACACCTTGCCGGTGCTGGTGGTCGGCAGCTCATCGACGTAGACGATCGTGCCAGGAACCTTGTAGGCCGCGAGATGCTCTCGCAGGTGCACGCGCAGTGACTCCTCGGTGGGCCGGACGCCCTCCACCACGACACACGCCACCAGCCGCTCGCCCTGCCGTTGGTCCGGAACGCCGACCACCACCGCGTGAGCCACAGCCGGGTGATCGACCAGCACCCGCTCCACCTCCTGCGGGAGGACGTTGAACCCACTCACGATCACGGTGTCCTTGAGCCGCGACACGATCGCCAACCGGCCCTGGTCATCGATCAGCGCCAGATCGCCGGTGTCGAACCACCCGTCGGCGTCGACGACCCGCTCCGGGCTGTCGGCATAGCTCTCGAGCACGTTGTAGCCACGCACCCGGAGTCGCCCAGGGCCACCGCTGCTCCCAGGCCCCGCCTCCGCACGGGCCTCGATCCCCTCCAGCAGCTCCAGCCATGCGTGCTCCCCCGGCTCCGGGCCGATCCTGCCGATCGCCACCGAGCCGCAGGTCTCAGTCATGCCGTAGCCGGAGACCAGCTCCGCGATGCCCAGGTCGTCGCAGATCGCCCGCATCCGCACGGTCTCGACCTCGGTGCTGCCGGTGATCGCGAGCCGGACCTCGGCGAACCGGGCCTTCGCGAGATGCAGGTCGTAGTAGATCGTCGGCGGCCCGGCCAGCACGGTGAGCCGCTCGGCCGCCACCAGCTCGGGCAGCCGCGCGGCGTCGTACTGCCCGACGAGGCGGACCGCAGCGCCCACGCAGAGTGCGATCAGCAGCACCCCGTTGAAGCCGAAGGAGTGCGCCAGCGGTACGACGCAGAGCAGCCGGTCCTCGGCCCTGAGGCCGAGGCGGGAGGCGATGCCTGTGTAGAGGGTGGTGAGCTGCCCGTGGGTCATCGGCACGTACTTCACCGAACCCGTGGTGCCCGAGGTCGCGAGCACGATCGCCGGCGTCGTCGGTACGACGTCGGGAAGCTCCCCGAGCCGCTCGCTGCCGTTCGCCTCGAGGAGCTCCTCCGTGCTGAGGAGCGGCAGCTCCGGATCGCCGCTGCTCCACGCACCGGGGTCGGCCACGACAGCGACCGGGCGCAGCCGCTCGACGGCGCGGCGTCGGTCCACCGCGGGCACACCGTGCCCCAGTGGCACCACCGTGGCGCCCAGGTGGAAGACGCCGAAGGCCGCAACCACCCACGCGGTCGAGTTGCGGCCGACCAGCAGCACGCGGTCGCCGGGGCCCACCCCGCGCGATCGCAGCAGACGGGCGGCGACGACGACGTGCTCGGCGAAGCCGGCATAGGTCAGCACACGATGTCCGTCATCCAGTGCCACGGCGTTGCCGTGGGAGCGCGCGCGGGACGTGCACAGCTCAACGAGCGTGCGCGGCGGGGCGACCGAGGACATGCCTGCGATTGAACCAGCCAGGTGTCGGAGCTGCGGCATCGGTTCCGTTCACGAGATCGCCCGACCTCTCGTGTCGCACTAGGCGGTGGCTCCACCATCGACGACGAAGTCGGCACCGGTGGTGTAGGAGCTGGCGTCCGACGCGAGGAAGGCGACCAGCGCTGCCACCTCGTCGGCCGTACCGCGCCGCGGGATCGGCAGATGGCTCAGATCCATCGTGCTCTCCGCGATCATCGGCGTGTCCACGGACCCTGGGCAGACACAGTTGACCCGGATGCCCCGGGGAGCGAACTCCCGGGCCGCAGACCGGCTCGCCCCGCGCAGCCCCCACTTCGAGGCGGCGTACGGGAGGGCGCCGGCATGGCCGCGCAGGCCGGAGATCGAGGCGACGTTGACGATCGAGCCACCCGACGGCATCACGGGCGCGACGGTCTGCATGCCCAGCACCGGGCCGAGGAGATTGATGGAGAGGAGTCGCTCAAGGTCGTCCTGCGGCCAGGTGGTGATGTCACCGGTGCGATAGATGCCGGCGTTGTTGACGAGCACGTCGATACGCCCGTGCTGCTCCACCACCGCCGCGACCACCCGTGCCCAGTCGTCGCGGGAGGCGGTGTCGTGGTGGTGCCAGGAAGCACCGACTCCGGCAGCGGTGGACTCGACCTCGACGGCGTCGACATCGGTCAGCACGACGGTGGCCCCGAGCTCGGCGAAGAGCTCCGCCTCCGCGGCACCCTGGCCTCGGGCGGCCCCGGTGATGAGGACGACGCGGTCGTCACAGCGCACGAGTGTCATGGTGGGTGATGGTCCTCTCAGGAGCTCAGCACGTAGCCGCGGTAGCCGCCGTCACGCACCGACTCGCAGTGGTCGATATAGGTCTTGAAACCGCCGATGTAGGGGATGAAGCCGCGCGCCTTGCCCTCGATGTTGGCGCCCATGTACCAGGAGTTCGCCTTCGTGAAGAGCGTGCCGTTGGCAACCTCGTCAACGTGCTTGGTCCACGCGACGGCGGCGTCCTCGCGGGCTTCGGCAGCACGGAAGCCTCGTTCGTCGAGATGGGCGATCAGGTCGAGCACCCAGTCGACATGCTGCTCGGCGGTCAGCACCATGTTGGCCAGCACCGACGGGCTGCCTGCACCCGAGATGTTGTACAGGTTCGGGAAGCCCGGCACCGAGAGACCGAGCAGCGTCAACGGCCCGTCCGCCCATCTCTCGGCCATCGTCACGCCATCCGTCCCGCGCACGTCCATGCGCGTGAGGGCACCGGTCAGCGCATCGAAGCCGGTGGCCAGCACCAGGGTGTCGAACTCGTAGGAGCTCGTCGCGGTCTTCGCACCCCACTTCACGAACGTCTCGATCGGCTCCCGACGCAGGTTCACCAGCGAGACGTTGTCGCGGTTGAAGGTCTCGAAGTAACCGGAGTCGGTGCAGATCCGCTTGGTGCCGATCGGGTGGTCGTTCGGGATGAGGTCCTCGGCGACCTGCGCATCGTGCACCCGGCTCCGTACCTGCTCGGCGGCGTACTCGCGGGCCAGGTCGTTGATCTCGGGGTCGATGGTCTGCCGCGGGAACGCTTTGGCGAAGAGCACCCCGCCCCGCTGCCACCACTCGTCGAAGACCGCGCGGCGCTCCTCCGGGGTGAGGTCGAGCGCCTCCCGGTCGTAGCCGACATGCGGCGAGCCAGCCGTGCTGGCCCACGACTTCGCCCGCCGCTCGGCGTAGGTGCGCAACGCCTCGGCGTACTCGTCGTCGGGGATCGAGCGGTTGAACGCCGGCACGCTGAAGTTCGGCGACCGCTGGAAGACGACGAGCGACTCGGCCTGCTCGGCGAGCAGCGGCACCGACTGGACGCCACTCGACCCGGTGCCGATCACGGCGACCCGTCGGCCGGTGAGGTCAACCCCTTCGTGCGGCCAGTTGGCGGTCATCAGCACGTCGCCCTCGAAGTCGTCGAGGCCAGGGATGTCGGGGCGGTGCGGGGCCGAGAGGCTGCCTGTCGCGCAGATCAGGTGGCGGGTGGTGGCGACGGTGCCCGCATCGGTGCGGACGGTCCACTGCGCCGACGCCTCGTCGAAGCTGGCCGCAAGCACTCGCTCGCCGAAACGGTAGTGCCGACGCAGATCGAAGCGATCGGCAACGTGCTCGATGTAGCGGAGGATCTCCGGCTGGGTCGCATAGCGCTCCGACCAGCGCCACTCCTGTTGAAGCTGCTCGTCGAACGAGTAGGAGTAGTCGAGGCTCTCGACGTCGCAACGAGCCCCTGGGTACCGGTTCCAGTACCAAGTGCCACCGGGGCCGTGGGCAGCTTCGATGCCGAGCACCCGATGACCGCGCTCGTTCGCGCGATGCACGGCATAGAGGCCGGCGAATCCGGCCCCGATCACCACGACGTCGTGGTCGGCTGTCGTCTCTTGAGGACTGGTCACGATGTACTCCTGGGAGTCGGGGCGGTCGCCAGCAGCGCGGCGATGTCGCGCCACAGCAGCGAGCGCGCGGAGGCTGCCGGGGCGAACGGGCCGATGGTGGCGAAGCCGTGGAACAGGTCGGGGTAGTGCCGGTGACGCACGGGTACGCCGGCACTGCGGAGGGTTGCGGCGTACCGCTCTCCCTCCGAGCTGAGTGGGTCGCGACCGGCGGTCACCACGACTGCCGGGGCAAGGTCGCCGTGGTCGTCGGCGCGCAGCGGCGCAACCTGCCAGGCGGGCTCGGGGAGCGCGGCACCCCCGAGGTACTGCTCCCAGTACCACTCCATCGCAGCGCGGGTGTTGAAGTGGCCGGTGCCGAAGCGGCGGTAGCTCTCCGTCTCGAAGTCGGGCTCGATCACGGGGTAGAGCAACACCTGCCCGGCGAGGTCGATCCCCGCAGCGCGGGCCCGCAGTGCCGCGACCGCGGCGAGGTTGCCACCCGCGCTGTCACCCGCAACCAGCACGGCGGCCGGGTCGACACCCCACGCCTCGGCGTGCGCCACGACGTGCTCGACCACGGTCGACATGTCGTCGGCGGCGGCCGGTGCGCGGTGCTCGGGAGCCAGGCGGTAGTCGACGGAGACGACCACCGCGCCCGTGTGCTTGGCGAGCATGCGACAGAAACCGTCATGCGTCTCGATGTCGCAGAAGACGAAGCCGCCTCCGTGTGCGAAGACGACGACCGGGCGAGGCTGCTCCTGCGTTCCGTGCGGGAGATAGCGCCGCACCGGCACGCCGTCGAGGACGAGGTCCTCAGCCGCCCTCACGTCATCGATGTTGGCGACCGGCTGGCGTCGCGCCGCTACCGCCGCACGCGCCTCGGCTCCGGTCATCTCGTGCACCGGCGGGAATCCGCCGTCCAGCACGGCGAGCATCTGATCGACCTCGTCCAGCATATCGCCTCCTACCACTATCGTTAGCAGTATTCCTATTAGAAATACTCGGCCGACGCAAGCGGCGGTCCCAACCGGCTGGAGGTCCGAACAGAAATATGACTGCCCGACACAGTTATCGGTGCAGGATTCCAGTAGAGTGCGGGCATGCCGAACGAGGAACCGACAGACCTGCCCAGCCTCCGGCCGACGAGCTGGGCGACGCTGGGACTGCTCTCCTTCGGGGAGGAACTGTCGGGCTACGACCTGAAGAAGTGGGCCGACTGGAGCCTGCGCTTCTTCTACTGGGCACCGTCCTACAGCCAGATCTACAGCGAGCTGCGCAAGCTCGAGGAGATCGGCTACGCCACCTCACGCGTCGTCAACAAGGACGATGTCCGCGGCAAGCGGCTCTACCGGATCACGCCGGCCGGCGAGGAGGCGATGTCCCGCTGGGCCAACGAGGCGCCGGTCGAGCCGGCCGTGCTCAAGCACGGCGTGATGCTGCGGATGTGGCTCGGCCACGCCGGAGACCCCGCCCACCTGCGCGAGGTGCTGGTCGAGCACCGCGACCATGCCGAGAAGATGCGGGTCCGTGCCATCGCCGATGCCGAGGGCGCCGCCCACGAACCCGGCTGGGCGTTCCCGCTGATGGTCCTCAACTGGTCAACGAAGTACTACGAGGACGAGCGCGACCGCGCCGACGCCATGCTCGCCGACCTCGACAAGCTCGCCCGCAAGCAGGGCCGCAGCCGCAGCTCCCGTCGTACCTCCAGCGCCCGTCGTACCTCTGACGAGCTCCGCAGCCACTCCTCCTGACGCCGACTTCGCGCAAACGCCGCGTTGAGTGCGCTCAAACGCAGCGTTGAGAAGCCAGGTTCAGCACGTCGAGTCGCCACGTTCGGTGCATAGAAAGCGACTTCTCGCACTTCTCGCCCTAAACGTGATGGTGCGCCTCGCCTGGGCCTGACATCTCAACCCCGCATCTGCGCGCACTCAACGCGTCACTTGCGCGCACTCAACCCCGCATTCGCGCGCACTCAACGCGTCATTCGCGCGCACTCAACCCCGCACTTGCGCGAAGTCGACGCTAGGCGGGGGGAGGAGGGCCTGGCGGCTGTGGGCGGTGAAGTCGGCGGCGATGGCAGCGCGGGAGGCGTCGTCGAGGAGGACGTACTCCTCGGTGCGGCCGACGCGCATCCAGACGGGGTCGGTGGTGCACCAGGCGGCGGCTCGCAGTGGCGCCTTGTTGACCTTGTTGCTTCCCGTCAGCGGGATCTGGTCGACGATCCGCACGTAGCGAGGCCACCACTTGGCCGACATCTCCGGCTGTTCGGCGAGGTGGCGGCCGAAGGAGGCAGCGTCGAACTCGGCGCCCGGCTCCAGCTCGATCGCACACATCACCTGATCGCCGGTGCTGGCGTCGGGGACGGCGTACACGGGCGCGGAGAGGACGCCGGGAAGCCGCTGGATCACCCGCTCCACCGGCGCCGCGGCGAAGTTCTCACTGTCGACACGGAGCCAGTCCGACGACCGGCCGGCGAAGTAGAAGAAGCCCGCCTCGTCGCGGTAGGCGAGGTCGCCCGTCCAGAAGTCTTCTCCGTTGATCCGGTCAGCCATGGCGCCCGGGTTCTTGTAGTAGCCCTCGAAGGTGTGCGCGAGGCCCACCCCGACGATCTGGCCCACTGCCTCGCTGTTGACCAGCCGGCCGGCCTCGTCGAACCGGGCACGCGGGCACTCCTCCCCCGTCGCCTCGTCGAGCACCCGTACGTCGGCACCACCGACCGGCAGCCCCAGGGAGCCCGACGGTGAGTCGGGGGTGCGGTTGATGCGGAGCACGCCTTCGCTGAGGCCGTACCCCTCCATCACCTCGCAGCCGAACCGCTCGGTGAAGCGAGCGACGTCCACTTCAGACGCTTCGGTGCCGAAGGCCAGCTCCAGCGTGCTCTCCCGGTCCTGCGGGAGCTCCGGCCGGCTGAGGACGTAGGAGAGCGCACGCCCGACGTAGTTGACGAAGGTGACGCCGTGCCGGTGGATGTCGGGAGCGAAGGCGCTCGCCGAGAACTTGCGAACCATCGTGACGGTGGCTCCCGCATGCATCGCCGCACCCAGGTTGAGCATCAGCGCGTTGCCGTGGAAGAGCGGCATGCACAGGTAGGTCACCGAGCTCCGACTCAGCCGCGCCCGCACGACCATCGCCTCAAGCAGTCGGCCGAGCCGGCCCTGACCGACGATGACGGCCTTCGGCGCTCCGGTCGAACCGGAGCTGAAGAGCAGCAGCGCGATCTCCTCGGGCCCCGGCCTGCTCTCCGGGAGCTCCGCGCCCTTGAACGGCGCCAGGAAGTCGAGGTACGCCGGGTCGTCCACGTTGACGATCCGCTCGGCGGGGATCCCGTGGTCGGTCCCCTCCAGCAGATGCGCGAGCCGGCTCTCGGTGACGACGAAGTCGACGTCGGCGTGCCGGATGTCGTGGGCCAGCTCCGGACCGCTCCGACTGGAGTTGATGCCCACGACGACAGCTCCGGCGAGCGCACCGCCACAGATCCAGAAGACGAAGTCGGGGACGTTGTCGAGCAGCACCCCGACATGGATCTGCCGCCCCTCCGGGACCGGTACGGCGGCACTCAGCGCCGCGGCGCGCTGCGCACCCTCACGGACCACCTCGTCCCAGGTCCAGGTGCTGTCCTCGAAGACCAGGCCGCGGCCCTGGTCACCCCATCGGGCACGGACCACATCAGCAAACGTCTCCACGATCACACCTCCGCGTGGTGGCAGGCGACCAGGTGACCGCTGACCGACTCCCGCAGCGGCGGTGCCTCGGTCGCGCAGATCTCGGTGGCCAGGGGGCAACGGGTCCGGAACCGACATCCGCTGGGCGGGTCCAGCGGCGAGGGCAGCTCGGCGTTGGTGACGCCGACCTCCTCCACCTCAAGCTCGGCGTCGGGCAGCTGGGCTTCGGGCACCGACTCGAGCAGCAGCTTCGTGTAGGGGTGCAACGCGTGCTCAGCGAGCCGGTCGGCGGGGATCACCTCGCAGATCCGGCCGAGGTACATCACCATGATCCGGTCGCTGATGTTCTTCACCACGGCGAGATCGTGCGCGATGAAGATCATGCTCAACCGGTAGCGCTGCTTAGTGTCCTCGAGCAGGTTGAGGATCTGCGCCTGCACCGAGACGTCGAGGCTCGAGACGGGCTCGTCGCAGATCAGCACCTGCGGATCGAGCATGAGCGCTCGTGCGATGCAGAGCCGCTGGCACTGGCCACCGGAGAGCTCGTGGGGGCGACGGTCCCAGACCGACTCGGGGTCGAGGCCGACCGCGAGCAGCAGCTCGCGGATCTGGTCCTCGGTGACCTTCCGCCCCCAGATCCGCGGCCCCTCGGCCACCAGGTCCTTCACCTTGCGCCGCGGGTTCAGCGACGAGACCGGGTCCTGGAAGATCATCTGCATCTTGGCGCGCTTGCGTCGCAGCGTCCGGCCGGTGTGCCCGACCAGCTCGACGTCGTTGAGCAGCACCGAGCCGGAGGTCGGCGGGGGCAGCTGCATCAGCGCGCGGCCCGCGCTCGACTTGCCACAGCCGGACTCGCCGAGGATGCCGAGCGTCTCTCCGTCGCGGAGCTCGAAGCTGATACCGGAGACCGCGTGCACGGTACCGCCGCCCTTGGCCGGGAACTCCACGACCAGGTCGTCGACCACCAGCACCCGCTCATCGCCCCGCTCCTCGGGTACGGCGGGGGGCTGCGTCGCGAGCGTGCCGGACATCAGTTCTCTCCTCGGTTCACGGGGTGGTGGCAGGCGAAAAGGTGACCGGTGGCGGCGGGCTCCAGCTCGGGCAGCACCGTGCGGCAGTCCTCCTGGGCATAGGCACACCGCGGCGCGAAGCGGCAGCCGACCGGCGGCTGCACCATGTTGGGCGGCGCGCCGTCGATGGCCGCGAGCCGTACGTGCGGCGGCTCGTGCAGGCGTGGGATCGCGCGGAGCAGGGCCTCGGAGTAGGGGTGCCGCGGATCTGCGAACAGGGTCTTGGCGTCGGCGGTCTCGGCGACCCGGCCGGCGTACATCACCGCGACCCGGTCGGCGCGGCCTGCGACGACGCCCAGGTTGTGGCTGATCAGGATGATCGCCATGCCCATCTCGGCCTGGAGGTTGCCGAGCAGGTCGAGGATCTGCCGCTGCACGGTGACGTCGAGAGCCGTCGTGGGCTCGTCGGCGATGAGCAGGGCCGGCTCGTTGGCCAACGCCATGGCGATCACGACACGCTGGCGCATGCCGCCCGACATCTCGTGCGGAAACTGGTCGATCCGTCGCCGCGGATCCGGGATGCCGACGAGATCGAGCAGTTCGACAGCCCGCTCCCGGGCCGGCGTACGCCCGAGCCCCTGGTGCTTGCGCAGCGTCTCGGTGAGGTGCACCCCGATCTTCTTGACCGGGTTGAGCGCAGTCATCGGGTCCTGGAAGACCATGCCGATCTGCGAACCCCAGAGGGAGCGAAGATCCTTGGGGCCCAGCGACTGGACGTCGCGGCCGTCGAACATCACGCGGCCCGAGATCGTCGTGGTCGGCCCCGTGGTGTGCAGGCCCATGATCGTGCGGCCGAGCACCGACTTGCCGGATCCTGACTCGCCGACGATGCCGATCGTCTCGCCGCGGTCGAGGGTGAAGCTCACCCCGTCGACGGCCTTGAGGTCGCCGCGGGCGGTGTGGATCACGGTCCGTAGGTCTTCGACCGCGAGCAGGGTGCCGCTTCGCGGCCGCTCTGCGGGGCGGGTCGACTCGCGGGTGGCGTTGCTGGTCACCGTCGGCACCTCAGATCTTCGCCTGGCGGGGATCGAAGCGCTTGCGCGCCTTCTCCCCGAGCATGTTGAACGCGAACACGGTCAGGAAGACCGCGGCGCCAGGCACCAGCACGATGTGCGGGTGCTCCTCGAAGGTGTTGCCCTCGCCCTCGGCGATCATGTTGCCCCAGGACGGCTCAGGCGCCTGGATGCCCAGGCCCAGGAAGCTGAGCGACGACTCCGCGACGATCAGCACGGAGACGATGATCATGCCGTAGGAGAGCAACGGCAGGATCACGTTGGGCAGCAGCTCTCGCATCATCAGCCGCAGGTGGCTGGCACCCATCGCCTTGCCGGCGAGCACGAACTCGCGCTGCACGAACGTGAGCGTGCTGGCACGGGCCATCCGCACCATGCTGGGCAGCGCCATCAGCGAGAGCGCGAACGCGATGTTGGGCAGTGTCGGGTCGAGCACGGTGGCCAGCGCGATCAGCAGGATGAGCGGCGGGATCGCGAGGAGCGAGTTGGTGAGGATGCCGACGGTCGCGTCGGTCAGCTTGCGGAAGTAGCCGGCGGCGATCCCGATGGAACCCCCCACCACGAGGGCGATGACGACGGCGCCGATGGAGACGACCAGGGAGGCGCGGGCGCCGTAGATGACACGCGCCAGAAGGTCGAGGCCGAAGTTGTTGGTGCCCAGCGGATGGTCGGTCAGCAGGTCCGGCCGGGCCATCACGGGCTGGTCGAGCGTGAGCGAGAGGTTCTGCTCCTCGGCCAGCGGAAGCATCGGCGCGAAGACGGCGGCCAGGATGATGATGGCCAGCCAGATCGCGCAGAGCCAGGCAGTCAGGTCGAACTCCGGACCCTTGCGACGGCGGCCGAGGGCGGCGCCGCCGGCATGCATGAGGATCAGGCCGAGCAGCGCCACTGCGGCGGTCAGCCAGCCCTGGCCGCGCAGGGCAACCAGCGCGACGACGAAGGCAGCCACACCGGCAAGCAGGGGTAGCCAGCAGCGCAGCAGTCCCGGCGTCCCGAGCCGGACGGCGGCAGCATCCTCCGCCGAGACGACGGTGACGGCGGCAGCCGCCGGATCCATGGCGCCGGCCGGATCCGTGGTCTGGGCGAGGTCAGACATGAGCCCTCCTGATCCGCGGGTCGAGGTAGCCGTACGAGGCGTCGATCAAGGCATTGGTCAGCACGTATATGACGGCGATGACGAGCACCGCACCTTGCACGGTCACGAAGTCCCCGGTGTTGGCGGCACCGATCACCAACGAGCCCATGCCGGGCAGCGCGAAGAGATACTCGACGATCACCGTGCTGCCGATGAGGCGGCCGAGACCGATGCCCATGAGCGTCATCAGCGAGAACGAGGACGGCCGCAGGGCATCGCTCACCATGATGTGCACCGGCCCCATGCCCTTCGCCTTGGCCGACATGATGAAGTCGTCCTGCAACGTGGTCACCAGGTCGTTGCGCAGGATCCGGGTGAACATCGCGGTCTCGGCGAGCGCGATCGTCAAGGCGGGCAGGAAGGCGTGATAGAGGTTCTGCCCGATCCCGTCTCCTAGCCGGGTCCATTGCGCCCGCGGGAACCAGCCGAGCCCATTGGCGAGCACCATGATGATGAGCAGACCCGCCAGGAAGCTCGGGATGGAGAGGACACCGAGCGCCCCCGCGCCGACAAGCCGGTCGACACGGCCCCCAGGTCGGTACGCCGACCACATCGCCAGCGGGATGCAGAAGAGCAGCGCCATGCCCATGCCGAGCACGGCGAGCTCGACGCTGACCGGCAGCGCGCCGGCGATCCGGTCGGAGATCCCGTTGTACGGCGGCACCACCGACTTGCCGAGGTCACCGGTGACGGCGTGGCTCAGCCAGTCCCAGTAGCGGACGAGCAGCGGATCGTTGAGGCCGAGGTCGTCGCGCACCGCGGCGTACTCCGCCTCCGTGCGCCCCTCGCCCAGCATGGTCACCGCCGGGTCGGTGTCCATCTTGGAGACCAACCAGAACGTTCCCAGGCTGACGATGAACAGCACAGCCACGAGCTCCGCGACGCGCTTCAGCACTTTGGTCAACGTCTCCTCCTTCCACAAGTCCAGCGGTGAGCCAATCACCGAGAGCGGCCTCGGCGAGCGTCACTCCCATCGCGCGGGAGCACTTCGTCACGTCGGCAGCCCACCAACTCATCGATATGACTAGTCGGCATATTGGCAACTCGAATATTACGGACACAGCGAGCGGCTGTCACTTCTCCCCTGCCATCAAATGGGAGCGATCGCTTGCGAGCCGCAACTATTTCATTTAGACATAGTGAAAGTTGGAATGCTACCGACCGAACGAGGAGCAGCGAGCGGGCCATGGACAAGCACGAGAACATCTATCTGGACGGCACCTGGGTGCTGCCGCACGGCGACGAGTGGCACGACGTCATCGATCCGCGGACCGGGACGCCGACCGCCTCCGTCCGTCTGGCCGACGAGCAGGACGTCGACCGTGCGGTCGCCGCCGCCCGACGCGCGTTCGAGGGCGCTGCCTGGCCCCTGCCCGACCGGCTCCGCGCCCTGCGCGCTCTGCATGACCGGATCGCCGAGCGGACAGACGAGTTCGCAGACCTGATCTCCGCCGAGATGGGCTCGCCCGACCAGTTCTCACGCCAGGTGCAGGTCGGCATGCCGCTCGGCACCCTCGCCACGACCATCGAGGTCGCCGAGAGCTACGACTTCGACGAGCCGCTCGGGCCGTCCTTCCTCGCCCGCGAGCCGATCGGCGTCGTCGCTGCCATCACGCCCTGGAACTTCCCCCTCCACCAGGCGATGGCCAAGATCGGCTCCGCCCTCGCCGCCGGTTGCCCAGTGGTGCTGAAGCCGGCGGAGCTCACTCCTCTGTCGTCGTACCTGCTGGCGGAGGTCGCCCACGAGGTGGGGGTGCCCGCCGGCTGGCTGAACGTGCTGGCCGGCCGCGGGCCGGTGGTGGGTGAGGCACTGGCCCGGCACCCGGACGTCGACATGGTCACCTTCACCGGCTCGACCGCTGTCGGGCGCCGGATCGGCGCCCTCGCCGCCGAGACCGTCAAGCGGGTCACCCTCGAGCTCGGCGGCAAGTCGCCCAGCGTGCTGCTCGACGACCTGAGCACCGAAGAGTTCGCACGTGCCGTGCAGACCTCGGTCGGCTTCGGCCTCATGAACACCGGGCAGACCTGCGCCGCCTGGACCAGGCTCATCGTCCCCGAGGAGCGGTACGACGAGGCTGTCGCCATCGCCACCGCGACCGCGGCCGCCGTCGGTCCGACCCTCGGCCCGCTCGTCTCCGAGACGCAGTGGCAGCGAGTCGCCGGGCACCTGCGTGAGGCGGTCGAGGATGGGGCCCAAGTGCTGCACGGCACCGCCGAGCCATCCCTGCCGGAGGCCGGCTACCGGATGGAACCGGTGCTGCTCGGCGGCGTCACGCAGGAGATGCGCGTCGCCCGCAACGAGGTCTTCGGGCCCGTGCTCGCGCTCAGCACCCATCGCGGCGACGACGACGCCGTCGCACTGGCCAACGCGACGCCGTACGGCCTGAGTGCCGGCGTCTTCGGCGGCGACGCCGAGCGCGCTGTCGCGGTCGCCCGTCGGATCCGCTCCGGGACCGTCCACGTCAACGGCCTCAACAGCAACCGCCTGGCACCGTTCGGCGGCTACCGCCAGTCCGGCAACGGCCGCGAGTACGGCCGCCTCGGCCTCGAGGAGTTCCTCGAGGTCAAGTCCATCCAGCCGCCCGCACCCCAGGAGAACTGATGCCCGTCAGCCGTGCCGCCGTCCTCGAGTCCAGCCCCGGAGACCTCGTCCTGCGCGACGTCGTCGTCGACGATCCCGCCCCCGACGAGGTGCTCGTGCGCACCGTCGCTGCCGGCGTCTGCCACTCCGATCTGCACTTCATGCGCGGCGTGATGCCGCATCCCGTGCCGACCGTCCTCGGACACGAGGCCGCAGGGGTCGTCGAGGCCGTGGGCAGCGCCGTCCACGACCTCGCACCGGGCGACCACGTCGTCGAATGCCTGTCGGTCTTCTGCGGCCGCTGCGAGTTCTGCCTCTCGGGCCGTCCGGCGATCTGCACCAAGGCAGGGCTCGGCCGACCCGCCGGCGCGCCGCCGCGGCTGCGACTGGACGACCAGCCGATCACTCAGTTCCTGCACCTCTCCAGCTTCTCCGAGCTCGCCCTGGTGCACCGCAATGCGCTCGTGCGCATCGACGACCGGATGCCGCTCGACGTCGCCGCACTGCTCGGCTGCGGCGTGCTCACCGGACTCGGCGCGGTCTTCCGCACGGCCGGCGTACGGCCCGGAGAGACGGTCGCAGTGATCGGCTGCGGCGGAGTCGGGCTCAGCGCGATCCATGGCGCCGAGCTGGTGAGCGCCGCGAAGATCGTCGCGGTCGACACGGACCCGGCGAAGCTGGAGCTCGCGAAGAGCTTCGGGGCAACCGATGTCGTAGACGCCTCCCAGGTGGACGCCGTCGAGGCGGTCCGCGACCTCACCGACGGCGGTGTGCACCATGCCTTCGAGGCCGTCGGCCTGGCGCGCACCACGCAGCAGGCCTTCTCCATGGCCCGGCGCGGCGGCACCGCCACCGTCGTCGGCATGATGGCGCCCGGCGAGCAGGTCAGCATCTCCGGGATCGAGCTGCTGGTCGAGAAGAGGCTGCAAGGCTCCCAGATCGGCTCCAACCAGTTCATCACCGACATCCCCCGCTACGTCGACCTCTACCTGGCCGGCAAGCTGCGGCTCGACAGCCTGGTCTCGCGCAGCACCGGTCTCGACGGCATCAACGATGCCTACCGGCGGCTCGGCGAAGGCGGAGTCGCCCGGCAGCTCATCACGTTCGGAGGTGAGCCCCGGTGACCCTCGACGACGCCACTGCCACGCTCCTCGCCCAGCTGGCCGCCGCCGGTGGGCCGCCGATGCATGAGGTGACGCCGGTCGAGGCGCGCGCCCGCATAGCCGGACTCGCCCAGCTCTACCCACCTGGTCCCGAACCGGACCGGAGCGAGGACGTGCTCATCTCGGGGCCGGGCGGCGAGTTGCCCGCACGCGTGCTGGTGCCGTCGAACCCGCGCGGCATCCTGCTCTACCTGCACGGCGGCGGCTGGGTGGTCGGCTCCATCGCCGAACACGAGGCGTTGGGGCGTCAGCTCGCCGAGGCGACCCGCTGCACGGTCGTCCTCGCCTCGTATCGGCTCGCCCCGGAGGCACCCTGGCCGGCCGCGGTCGACGACGCCTGGGCGGCATTGACCTGGGTCGACGCACACCGCTCGGAGCTCGCCGTCACCGGTGCGCCCCTGGTCGTCGCCGGGGACAGTGCCGGCGGCAACCTCGCCACGATCCTGGCGCGCCGGGCCCGCGAGGACTCCGGGCCGGCGATCGCACTGCAGGTGCTGGTCTACCCGGTCACCGACCACGACTTCGACAACGCCTCCTACACCGATCCGGCCAACCAGCTCGCCCTCAACCGGGACACCCTGCGCTGGTTCTGGGACCACTACGTGGCGGCCGAGCACCGGGACCATGCCGACGTCTCCCCGCTCCGTGCCGAGGACCTCGCCGGGCTGCCACCGGCCGTCGTGGTGACCGCCGAGCACGACGTCCTGCGCGACGAGGGCCACGCCTACGCCGAGCGCCTCCGCGCCGCCGGCGTCGCCGTCGACCACCGCGACTTCGCAGGGCAGATGCACGGCTTCTTCACCATGGTCGGGCTGTTGCCCGCACAGGGCGAGGCTCTGGCTCACGTCGCCCAACTGATCGACCTACACCTCGCCCAGGAAGGGGCAATTCGATGAGCACCCGCACTGTCGACGCCGTTGTGGTCGGAGCCGGTTTCGCCGGCCTCTATGCGCTGCACCGGCTCCGCGGCCTCGGACTCGACGTCCAGGTCTACGAGGCCGGCTCCGATGTCGGCGGCACCTGGTACTGGAACCGCTATCCCGGTGCTCGCTGCGACATCGAGAGCATCTACTACAGCTACTCCTTCGACGACGACCTCGCCCGCGAATGGGAGTGGAGCGAGAAGTACGCCGCCCAGCCGGAGATCCTGCGCTACCTCGAGCATGTCGCCGACCGGTTCGACCTGCGGCGCGACATCGCCTTCGAGACCCGGGTGAGCAGCCTGCGGTTCGACGAACCGACCGGACGCTGGACCGTGACGACAGAGGACGGCGTACAGGTCGAGGCGACGTACGTCGTCCTGGGGGTGGGCCTGCTCTCGTCGGCCAACCTGCCCGACATCCCCGGCCGCGACGACTTCGCCGGGCCGGTGCTGCACACCGGGCGGTGGCCGCACGAGCCGGTCGACTTCAGCGGGCTGCGCGTCGGGGTGATCGGGACCGGCTCCTCCGGCATCCAGACGATCCCGATCGTGGCGCAGCAGGCCGCCCACCTCACCGTCTTCCAGCGCACGCCCAACTTCAGCCTGCCGGCACACAACCACACCCCGGATCCCGAGCACATCGCCGATCTGAAGGCCCGCTACCCCGAGGTGCGCGAGCAGGTGCGCACCAGCTCCTACGGCATCCTGCTCGACCCCCCGACCCAGAGTGCACTGGAAGTCAGCGAGGAGGAGCGGATCGCGACGTACCGGGAGCGCTGGGCCGAGGGCACGCTGACCGGGATCCTGCAGGCCTACAACGATCTCGTGCGCAACCAGGAGTCCAACGACACCGCAGCCGACTTCGTGCGCGAGCGGATCGTCGAGCTGGTCGACGACCCGCAGACCGCGCAGGACCTGACGCCGCGCGGCTACGCGTTCGGGACCAAGCGACCCTGCCTCGACACCGGCTACTACGCCACCTTCAACCGCGAAGACGTCGAGCTGGTCAACCTCCGGCGTACGCCGATCGAGCGGATCACCGCCTCCGGCGTGCGGACGAGCGAGGCGGAGTACCCCCTCGACATGCTCATCTTCGCCACCGGGTACGACGCCATGACCGGCCCCCTGCTCGCCCTCGACATCGTCGGCCGTGGCGGCCGGTCCCTGCGCGAGGCCTGGGCCGAAGGGCCGCGCAGCTACCTCGGCATCAGCGTCGCCGGCTTCCCGAACCTCTTCACCGTCACCGGCCCGGGCAGCCCCTCGGCACTCAGCAACGCAGTGGTCTCCATCGAGCAGCACGTCGAATGGCTCAGCGACCTCATCGCCCACCTGCGGGCCACCGGCCGGACTCTCGTCGAGGCCGACGAGGTCGCCGAGAAGGAGTGGACCGATCATGTCCAGGCCGCCGGCAACGCCACCCTCTACCCGCAGACCGACTCCTGGTACATGGGCGCCAACATCCCCGGCAAGCCCCGCGTCTTCCTCCCCTACATCGGCGGCGTCGGCGCCTACCGCGCTCACTGCGACGACCTCGCCGCCCGGGGCTACCCGGGCCTCCTCCTGCGCTGACCGGCAGGCGACAAGTTTCCCCGCCCGGGCGGGGAACTTGTCGCTTGTAGGCCGTAGCTACGCAAACCAAGCACACAATTCCTGTACGCAGTGTGACGCGTGAGGCGACATACGGCGCCACGACAGGTGCCGCGGCGGGACCAGGACCGGCTCAAAGCGAGCCACCTGCGGCGCGCTCCAGGCGTCCGGTGATCCGCCGCGCAAGCCGAGCCCGGCTGTCGAGCTCGGCCCAGACCACGCGCATCCGATCCCAACCGAGCCGGTCATCGATCCGCTGCTCACGTCTCTTCTCGCGCATCACGACGTCGACCGCGTCCTCCCCGGGCCGAGCAAGCTGCGCGTACTTCACCCGTCCGTCGAACTCGAGGAACACGCCGTACTCCGGCCAGGCAAGGTCCAAAAAAGCGATCACACGACCCCAGGCGTCACGTACCTCGAACTGGGGCACGGGCATCGGGATCCCGAAGACCCAGCACAGATGGCGCACCCGACTCTCGCCGGGCGACTCGATGCGCGGATCCATGAGCGAGAGCAGAAGTCGCAAACAGTGCGCACCCGGCCAATGCGTCATCCGCTGCGCTTGCCGATGCATCTGCTCCGCCGTGACGAGCCGCTTGTGCAAGGCGCCATCGGCAGCAACCAAGCCGTGCTCGAGGTCGGTCATCGTGGCGTACTCGAGCACGGCCCGGGCGGGGTGGGTGGCGCGGTCTTGGCCGACGTCGACGCCGTCACTGTCGACCAACATCCCGCGGTGGTGACATATCCCCGCTTCCTTGCGGCCCGCCGTACGGCGCCCGGTGATGTGGACGTCGCGGAGATCGGCCTCCCAAACGGGTAGGTCGTGCGCAAGAAGGGCGGTGACATGCGAGAGGAGGACCGGGCTGCGCGCATGTCGTTGAACCGATCGCGCGCGGATCAAGTGCTGCTCAACCGGGGTCTTCCGCTCCCAGGCCTCCGTGACGGCGTAGGCGCCGTTCCGGATCCGGGTCCACACCCCTCCCCGGAGGCGTCGCTGGATGAAAGCGTCGTCGTACCCGAGGGCCAGGAGCTCCGTGCGAGAGATGTAGCCGGTGTCCTCTGTCCGTGGTGTCCACAGTGTTGTCATGCGGCGATGCTTCCGCCGCGGAGAACGCGCCGATCCGGCACCATCACCGCCTGTGGAAGAGCGTCCGCCTCCACAGGAAGCCGCACCAAGATCGGGCTACTGATCGGCAGCTCACCTGGGACTGTGTGACGTTATTGCATGCTTGTGTGCCGTAGCTACACACACCAAGAGGGTGATTCCCCGCCCGGGCGGGGAATCACCCTCTCTGGAAGGGATCAGGAGATCCAGGCGTCCTCAACGAAGAAGATCGAGGAGGAGCCAGGGACGACGCCGTGGACGTTGTCGTTCCACACGGTGATCTCGGGCATGGGGCTCCAGTTGAGGAAGGGGACGTCCTCGTTGATGATCTGCTGGGCCTTGTCCATCGCGGCGAGCTGGGCGTCCTGGTCGCCAGCCTCCTGGAACTCCTGGATCGCCGCGTCCATCTCCGGGCTGGTGACCATGCCGTAGGTCTGGGTGCCGGAGCTGTGCAGGGTGGAGTACATCTTGGAGAACGGGTCGGCCTCACGGAAGCTCAGGCCCCAGGCAGCGACGTCGTAGTCGCGGTTGACCGCGATGGCGTTGATCTGCTCGGCGACGGTGCGCTTGAGGTCGAGCGTGACCTCGAAGCCGATCGCCTCCAGGTTCGCCTTGACCGCGAGCGCGGTGTTGCGCGAGCCGGGGTCGGAGGCGTCGAGGTAGTTGATCTTGCCGTCGTAGCCGTCGGCCTTGGCCTCCTCGAGGAGCTTCTTCGCCTCGTCCGGGTCGTAGGCGAGACCCTCGGTGTCGGTGTGCCAGCGCGAGTAGTCCATGAACATGGACGAGCCGGCCAGGCCGTGGCCGCTGTAGGCGCGCTCGCGCACCAGGTCCGGGTCGATGCCCATGGCAAGCGCCTTGCGCACCCGCGCGTCGGCACCAGGGTGACCCTCCGTGGCGTTGATCAGCGCCACGTTGCTGGCGGCCACCACGTTCATGTAGCCGTTGGGGTCGGTGTCGAGCATGGCGTCGACCAGGTCGGGGTCACGCAGCAGCACGCTGTCGATGTCGCCCTTCTCCATCGAGTCGATGCCGGTCTTCTGGTCCGGAAGGTAGACGATCTTGAACGAGTCGAGGTTCGGCGCACCGTCCCAGTAGTCCGAGCGAGCCTTGAGGGTGATCGACTCCTGCGGCGCCCACTTGTCCAGCGCGTAGGCACCGGCACCGACCGGCGCGAACTCCGCGCCCTTGTCCGCGGACTTCGCCACGATCATGCCGGGTCCCGTGCTGAGGATGCTCGGGAAGAGGAACCAGGGGTTGCCGAGCTTGTAGACGATGGTCTGCGGGTCGACGACCTGGACCTCCTGGACGTTGCCCGCCCACAGCGCGGCCTCGGGACCCTTGTTGGTCGCGTAGCGCTCCTGGCTCCACTTGACCGCCTCAGCATCGAGCGCGGTGCCGTCGCTGAAGGTGATGCCCTCACGCAGCTTGAGGGTCCACTCCGTGCCCTCGGCGTTGCTCTCCAGCGACTCGGCGAGCTTCGGCACGAAGTCGGTCTTCTCCGGGTCGTACCGCATCAGCGTGTCGTAGATGGCCGCCATCTCCACGCCACCAGTGGTGGCCGCGGCGATGGTCACGGCCGGGTCCAGCGAGCGGGGCTCGCTGAACGAGGCCCAGGTGAAGGTACCGCCCTTCGTGGGAGTGCCCGTGGAGGAGTCCCCCACCATGCCCTCCTGGTACGTACGCTCCTTGGGGCCGGAGTCGACACCCTCCGACTCGCTGCAGGCCGCCAGCAGGGCGGTCGCTGCCACCGCTGCCACCGCGGTGCGAAGCACTGGGAACCTGCGCATGACTGTTCTCCTTGTTTGGATCTCGGGATTGCTCTCAGCGACGCTATACCTATTAGACATACATCGACCAGCCCTATTTCATATCAGTGAGACTGGGGCTTGCGCGGCGCCTGCCTCCCACTCAACGCACCACTTGCGCGCACTCAACCCACCACTTGCGCGAACTCAACGCACCACTTGCGCGCACTCAACCCACCACTTGCGCGCACTCAACGCGCTACTTGCGCGCACTCAACCCACCACTTGCGCGCACTCAACCCACCACTTGCGCGCACTCAACGCGGGGTGGGCTGCGCGCCTCGCACGAGGCGGCCAGGCAGCGCACCGGTCGCCTCGCCGTTGCGGTAGGTCTCCTGGCCCGAGACGACCGTGTGGAGATAGCCGTCGGCCCGCTGCAGCAGCCGCCGACCGCCGGCAGGAAGGTCGTGGTGGACCTCAGGCTTGTGAAGAAGCAGCCCCTCGAAGTCGATGACGTTGAGGTCCGCCTTGTAGCCGGGCGCCAGCAGGCCCCTGTCGAAGAAGCCCACAGCCTCCGCGGTCGCGCGCGCCTGACGAGCCACCACGAACTCCAGAGCCAACCGGTCCGCTGCCCGATCCCGCACCCAGTGCTGCAGCAGGGTGGTCGGGAAGCTGCCGTCGCAGATCGTGCCGACGTGGGCACCGCCGTCGGAGAGTCCCGGGATGGTGAACGGGTGCACGAGCTGCTCGCGTGCCCCGTTCAACGATCCGTCGACGTAGTTCGTGAAGGGCTGGTAGATCATGCCGCGGCCGCCGTCACTGACCAGGATGTCGTAGATCAGTTCGGTCGGGTCGACACCCGCAGCAGCCGCCCTGCGGGCGAGGGTCTGGCTGGCGTCCGGCTCGTAGTTCGGCTGGTTCTCCAGCTCGAACATCACCTCGATCCGGTCCAGGAACTGACCGCCGATCAGGTTCGGGTTCTTGACGATCCCGATCTCGAGGATCTCCCGCCGTACCTCGGGATCCGCCATCCGCCGCGCCCGCTCAGCCAACGGCAGGTCGGCGATGCGCTGGTACGCCGGGTTGGAGACGAACGGGTTGAGGGTGAGGTCCAGGCCGAGCAGGATGCCGATGCCGCGGACGGCGACCTGGGCACGGAGCCGATGCCCCTCCGCGTTCGCCTCCTCGAGGAAGGCAAGAGCCTTGCGGAAGCGGTCCGGGTGGGCAGCCGTCTGCGAGAGCGAGAAGGACATCGGCCGACCGGCCGCGGCGACCATCGACCGGATCAGGTCGAAGTCGGTCTCGATCGACTCGTCGTCCCAGTCGGTGACGAGCTGCAGCACACCCTTGCCCGACGCACCGATGGCACGGGAGATGGTGGTGAGCTCGTCCCGCCCGGCGGCGTACGACGGCGTGAGCTCCCCCGAGATCGACTTGTGGTTGAGCGTCCGCGACGTGCTGAAGCCCACCGCACCGGCCTCGATCGCCTCGACCGCGAGCTTCGCCATCAGCTGCGACTCCTCCTCGGTGGAGAGCGTGTGCGCCGCGGCGCGCTCCCCCATCACCCGGACCCGCAGCGCCGCGTGCGGCACCTGGGCGGCGAAGTCGAGGTCGTGAGCGCGGGTCTCCAGCGCGTCCAGGTACTCGGGGAAGGACTGCCAGGTCCACGGCAGCCCCTCGGTGAGGGCGACGCCGGGGATGTCCTCGACGCCCTCCATCAGCTCCACCAGCCGGTTGCGGTCCTGCGGCTGCACCGGCGCGAACCCGACGCCGCAGTTGCCCATCACCACGGTGGTCACGCCGTGCCAGGAGGAAGGCTGCAGGTAGCTGTCCCAGGTCGCCTGTCCGTCGTAGTGCGTGTGCACGTCGACGAAGCCGGGCGCGACGATCGCGCCGTCGGCATCGATCTCCTGGCTGGCGCGGCCACTCACCTGGCCGACCTCGACGACGATGCCGTCCCTCACGGCGACGTCGGCGGTACGGCGCGGCTCACCGGTGCCGTCCACCAGCGTGCCGCCGCGAACGATCAGATCGAACTCACTCATGCTCTTGGTTCCTCTCGGAGGCGCTGCACCTGGTCAGGTTGCGCGGTCAGGAAGTGGTGTCGGGTCGGTAGCGGAGCAGGGTCGTGCCGGAGTCGGGGTCGCGGTCGAAGACCGGCTCGACCCGCATGCCGATGCGGATGTCGGCCGGCTCGACGCCGACGAGTTCGGTGCTCACCCGCGGTCCCTCGTCCCACTCCACGACGGCCAGCAACTGAGGCACCGCGTCGACCCACGGAGGTGCGGTCGGACGGTCGGCGACGGTGAAGGTGTAGACGGTGCCGCGGCCGGAGATCTCCCGCCACTCCAGGTCGTCCGCAAGCGTGCGAGGCGCCAGTGTGCGCGGGTAGAAGACGTACTCCCCCGCCGAGGGCGAGTACTGGATGAGCACCCGGCCCTCCGCAAGCGCATCCCAGAACGGCTGGGACACCGGCGTCGGCTCGGGCATCGGCTTGGGTTGCGTCGTCGGGGCGTTCATCGTCACTCTCCCTGCAGGAGCAGGGCGACCTGCTCGCTCATGATTCCGCCGTTGCCGGTGACGAAGGCGGTATGACAGTCGGCGACCTGAGCGTCACCCGCGCGACCCATCACCTGGCGGGCACCGTCGACGACGTGGTGCATGCCGCCGGCCATCCCCGCCTGGCCGAAGGAGAGCTGGCCACCCGCCGTGTTCACCGGGAAGTCGCCGCGGAAGGTCAGGTCGTGCTCGCGCACCCAGGACATGCCGGTGCCCTTGGCGCAGAATCCGGCGTCCTCGAGACTCATCAGCACGGTGATCGTGTAGCAGTCGTAGATCGACGCCATGTCGACGTCCGTCCGCTCGAGCCCGGCCATCGTGAACGCCCGGTCCGCGGCACGTGCGATGGGCGTGCGCACCAGGTCGTCGGCGTACGTCGGGGTCTTGAAGGCGACGTGCTCGCCGAAGCCCTTGACCCACACCGGACGGTTGCGTGCTCGCTTGGCGAGATCGGCGTTGACGATCAGCACGCCGGCCCCGCCGTGCACCCGCATCACGACCTCGAGCATGTGGATCGGGTCGGCGATCATCGGCGAGTCCAGCACGTCCTGGGTCGTGATCGGCTTGCCGTGGAAGATCGCACCGGGGTGCGCGCACGCGTTGGTGCGCTGGGCGACCGCGATCGCCGCCGTCGCCTCCGGGTCGTAGCCGAACTCGGCGGCGTACCGCTGGGCGATCTGGGCGTACGGGCCGTTCTGGCCGACGTTGCCGTAGGGAATCTCGAACTCAGCCTGGGGCGAGCCGTAGTTGTTGCTGGAAGCGCCGTACCAGCCGGGGTCGACCGCAGGACGGCGCTGCGAGCGGGGGACGGCCAGCGACCCCGGAACCACCGCGAGTACGGCGTCACAGATGCCGAGCTCGACGGCGGCAGCGGCGCGCCACACCATGCCGGCCGCGGTCGCGCCGCCCAGGTCCACCCGCTCACCGAAGTCGAGCGGAAGTCCCAGGTACTCCGAGAGCGTGGCCGGCGCGAACATCGCCGACTCGCCGATCCCATGCGTGACCAGGCCATTGACCAGCGTCGGCTCGAGGCCTGCGTCGGCACAGACCTGCTGCGCCAGCCGTGCGTACTGGTCGATCGTGAACGCGGGCTGGGCATCCTTGAGCTTCAGCGCCGGGAGCTCGGCGATGCCGACGATCGCGGCCTCTCCGCGCAGCCCCATCAGGCACCAGCCCCGATGACGGCCCGGGCCGGAAGCGAAACGATCGCAGTGCCCGGCATCAGCACGGTCTCCCCACGTCGACCGGCGATCTCCAAGTCGACCAGGCCGGTGCCGTCGCCCTGGCCGCGCACCGCGGTGACGGTGCCGCCGAAGAGCAGCGTCTCGCCGGGCAGTGCCGTGGCGCGGTTCTGCACCGAGAAGGTGACTAGGCGGCCCGAGGCGCCTACCCAGTCGGTCACCGCGCGGGCCAACAGGGCCGCCTGGAGCGGCCCCTGCACCAGGACGTTGTCGTAGCCCTCCTTGTCACGCGCCCAGTCCTTGTCGTAGTGGATCCGGTGCGCGTTGTAGGTGGCCGCCGAGAAGAGGAACATCTGGGTCTCGTCGACCACCACCTCCAGCGTCGGCAGGACGTCGCCGATCGCGACGTCTTCGAAGCAGACCTGCTCGCTCATCGTCATCCCTCGCTCAGGGTCGGGCGATCATCGAGGTGGTGGCCTCGGCCACCAGCTCGTCGCGTTGGTTGGTGTAGGTGGTGCGCCAGGTGACCAGCACGAAGCGGCCCGAGCGGCCATGCTTCTCCACGATCGAATCGATGACGCGCACCATGGTCAGCTCGTCGCGGTGATAGGCCGGCAGGTGGAACGTCGTCGACTCGCCACCGGCCATCCGCTTGGGAGCATCGGGGAACTGCAGGTTGCCGCTGGCCGCACCCGAGGAGCCGTCGGCGCGCAGCGCGGACATCGGGGTCACCCCGAGCACCGCGTACTGCAGGTAGAGCGGCGGGCAGATCACGTCGTCGTACCCGTGGGCTCGGGCGTGTTCGGCGTCGAACCACAGCGGGTTCTCGTCGCCGACCGCGACCGCCCAGCGCTGCCAGTCACGGCGGTTCACCTCGCCGGTGGCGCGGGCGGCCTCGGTGCCCACGCGGGCGGCCACCTCGTCGGGGATCAGCGAAAGCTCGGTCATCGTTGCCTCTCGGAACTCAGGCTGGTCTCGGGTCTCAGACCAGTTGGTGATCGGTGACCAGGCCGCGTGCGACCAGGTCGTCGTACTTCTCACGGGGCATGCCCAGGAGGGTGAGGTAGACGTACTCGTTGTCCTCGCCGAAGCCCGGCACCGGCCGTCCCCAGGCGAGCTCGAAGTCGTCGCTGCGCCACGGGTGCCCCGGGTAGCGGTGGGTGCCGATCGACGGGTGGCTCCGCTCTCGGAACCAGCCGCGGGCGGCCAGGTGCGGGTCTTCGAGCAGCCGTGGCTCAGACATCACCTCGGCCACCGGGACACCCGCGGCGACCAGCTCCGCCACCACCGCGTCCACAGGCCGGGCTGCGCACCAAGTGCCGATCCGCTGCCGGACGGCCGCGCTGTGCGTACGCCGCCCGGCCGCATCCGCCCCCAGCGCACGCAGCTCGTCGTCGTCCAGGACGCCGTTCAGGGCCGCCCAGTCGCGGTCGTCGCGTACCGAGACCGCGACCCAGCGGTCGGCGTCCGCGGTGGCGAAGACGTCCTGCAGGGCATGCGGGTCGGTGTTGCCGAGCACCTCGGGGTCGCGGTCGTTGAACTGCCGGTCGAGGAAGTACTCGCCGATCTCGACCAGTACGTTCTCGGCCTGGGCGATCTCGACGAGTCCGCCGCGTCCGGTGTTCTCCCGGTCCCACAAAGCGGCCTCCACCGCAAAGGCGACGCCGGCCGGTGCGGCCTCGTCCATGTGGTAGTTCTCGCCGGCGGAGTCGGGCTCCTCGCCCTCGTAGCCGTCCATCGCGGCGATCCCGACGAGCGAGTTGAAGTTCGGTCCGTAGCCGAGGTAACCGCTCATCGGACCGGTCATGCCCAAGGGGGGCATCCGGGCGACGACGAGGCGCGGATTCACCTCCAGCAGCCGCTCGTGGCCGATGCCGAGCTTCTCCAACACGCCATTGGTGTTGTTCTCGAGAAGGACGTCGCTGATCCGGACCAGATCGAGGAATGCCTCGTGCCCCTCGGGGGTGTCCAGGTTCATGCTGACGGCGAGCTTGTTGCGTGCGTGCCAGTTGAAGACCGCGGACCGATCGTAGGGGCGCGCACCCGGATCCTTGTCGGGATAGGTGCCCCCGTGGTAGCCCGTGGCGGCGATCGACTCCTTGGTCGTGCGGGCCGAGACCTGGCGGCTCATCCGGTCGTTGCCCTCGACCCGGATGACCTCGGCGCCCAGGTCGCCGAGCAGCGCCGCTGCCCCCGGCCCGGACCAGACCACGGTCAGATCGACCACGCGGATGCCGCTCAGCGGCAGATCGGTCGCGTCCGTCATCAGGCAACTCCCTCTTCTGCGAGCTCCGCGCGGATCTCCGCGCCGTGCTGGTCCAGCAGGGGCGCGGTGGTGCGCAGCGCGAAGCCACGCTCCATGCGCCAGGGGGCTCCGGCGTACTCCAGACGCCCGGCAACCGGGTGGTCGGCGGCGACGAAGACACCGCGCTGCCGGAAGTGCTCGTGGTCCATCACCTCGGAGACGGACAGGTACGCCGTCACCGGGATGCGGCGCGCCTCCGCGGCCTCCATCACCTCGACCTTGGGACGCTGCGCGATCCAGTCCGCAACGTAGGCGAGGAACTCCTCACGGTCCTGCCCGGCGACGGTCTGTCTGTCCAGGTAGCGCTCCCGGAAGCCGGGGTCGTCGGCACCGACGAGCTCCACGAAACGGTTCCAGAAGACCTGGTTGGTCACATAGACCATGACGAAGCCGTCGCTGGCGCGGAAAGGCCCGGTGAACGTCGCCCCGTGCCGGTGCGGACTGCGCGCGCCGCGCGGTGCGGTCATGCCCGAGTACGCCGCCGAGAGCAGGTAGGACGCCCTCCGGTCGGCACCGGCAAGCAGCACCTCCTGGCCGGAGACGTCCAGCGTCGCGCCCTTGCCGGTACGCCGCGCCCGCAGCACGGCGGCCATCGTCGCCTGCGCTGCCGAACGGCCCACCGTGTAGTGCTCGAGCAGGCCGGGCTTGCGCAGCGGAGCACGGTCGGCCTGGCCGGTCGCGTTCATCGGCCCGCCGGTGGCCTGCAGCACGAGGCCACTGGCCTCCCGGTCCCGATAGGGCCCGGTCTGGCCGAAGGCACTGATCCGGGTGAGGACGAGACCCGGATTGACGGCCCGCAGCACGTCGGGGCCGAGGCCGAGATCTTCGAGGTGGCCGGGGCGGAACGACTCCACCACGGCATGCGAGCGTCGCACCAGGGCGAGCAGCACCTCGCGGTCGGCGTCGTCGCGCAGGTCGAGCACGACCGAGCGCTTGTTGGTGTTGAGGTGCAGGAAGAGCGCGCTCCGCTCCGGGTCGGGACGGTCCTCGGGAAATGGTCCCCAGGCACGAGTGAAGCTGCCCTCCCCTGGCTTCTCGACCTTGATCACGTCGGCGCCGAAGTCGGCGAACGTCTTGGTGGCGAACTCGCCGGCGACCCACCGAGAGAGGTCGAGCACCCGAATGTCGGAGAGCACCTGGCGGCCCTGCTGTGCAGTGGAGTCAGGAGTCAAGGCCGACCTCCTCGGCGAGCCAGGAAGCGGCGGTGTCGGCGGTGCCGTCGAGCGTGGCGAGCACCCGGGCCCGCTCGGACCACAGGTGCAGGTCGGTCTCGAGCACGTAGCCCATGCCTCCGTGCAACTGATGGGCATCGAGGGTGGCGACCTTCGCCGCCTTGGTGGCGTGCATCCGGGCCACGGCCGACTCACGCACTCCCGACTCGCCGCGGCCCAGCGCGGCTACCGCGGCGAGCGCGGAGAGCCGTGCTGCCTGGATGCCGATGTGCATGTCGGCGACCAGGTGCTGGGCCGCCTGGAAGGAGCCGAGGGGCCGCCCGAACTGGTGGCGCTCGCGCACGTGCTCGACCGCCCGGCGCAGTGCCTCCTCGGCCACGCCGACCAGCTCGACGCAGTGCAGCGCGGCCACGGCGTGGGAGACGGCCCGCAGCTGCGGCGCGCCCAGCGGAGCCGTCACGTCGGCATCCTCGACACCGACCCCGTCGAGAACGAGCCGGAACTGCCCGGGCCCGCCCATGACGTCGAGCGGCTCCGACCGGACACCGTCGGCCCGCGCGGCGAGGACGACTCCGATCGTCTCCCCCTCCGCGTCCGCGGTGACCAGCACCCGGTCAGCAAGGTCGAGATCGGGAACGTACTCGGCCTGCCCGGAGATCCGCCACCTCGCGCCGTCGCGCTGCGCCGTGAAGGCTGGGCGGGCGTCGTGGGCGTTGCCGGGGGCGGCCAGGGCGATCGTGCCGCGCAGCTCGCCGGCACTCAGCGCGGGTAGGTGGCGGGCCCGCAGGTCGTCTCCGCCGAGGCGATCGACGGCGATGCCGAACGCCAGCGTGCTGGTCACCACCGAGGGCGCCAGCGCACGTCCGGCCTCGAGCACGTAGGTGGCGACGTCGTCGAGACGACCTCCCATGCCGCCGTACTCCTCGGCGAAGGGGAGGCCGAGCACCCCGGCGGCGGTCAACGACTTCCACAGCGTGGCGGGGAACCGGTCGGCGCCGGGTTCGCGCAGCGACCGCACCAGGGTGGTCGGGCACTCGGCCGCCAACAGGTCGTGCAACATCGCGCGGAGGTCTCGTTCCTCCGGGCTCGCGACGAGTTTCATGCTTCCTCCTGGTCTCGGTCAGCGTCCATAGCTGGGCAGGGCGTGGCCGCGTTGCGCGATGACGTCGCGCAGCACCTCGTTGGTGCCGGCGCCGAAGCGGAGCAGCGGCGCAGTGCGGTAGAGGCGCTCGTAGGCGCCGGCCAGCGGAGCCTCGGGGTTGCGGTGCGCCAGCAGACCCGCGGGCCCGAGCAGATCCATCGCCGTGTCGGCGATCCGCTGCCGCAGCTCGCTGGTGAAGATCTTCTCGGTGCTCACCTGCACCGTGGGGATGGTTCCCTCCGCCAGCAGCGAAGCCGCCTCGTAGCCCATCAGGGTGGCGGCTTCCACGTCGGCGACCAGGCCCGCGAGACGGCGTACGGCGACCGGATCGTCGGCGGGGACGGTGCCGTCGGCCTGAGGCTGGCGAGCGAGCTCGACCAGGTCCTCGACGGAACGACGCAGGTCTCCGGCGTTGGTGAGCGCGCCGCGCTCGAGGTCGAGAGCACCGGTGATGTAGCGCCAGCCCTGGTTGACCTCGCCGATCAGGTTCGTGGCAGGCACCCGCACGTCGTCGAAGAAGGCCTCGTTGGTGCGGTAGCCCGACCAGGCGATGAGCGGGCGGATCTGCACTCCGGGGTGGTCGATCGGCACGATGATCACCGAGATGCCCTTGTGACGCGGAGCGTCCGGGTCGGTACGCACGCAGAGCCACTCGTGCGTGGAGCGCTGCGCGCCGCTGTTCCAGATCTTGGAGCCGTTGATCACCCACTCGCCCGTGCTCTCGTCGAGCACCGCCCGGGTGCGCAGCGAGGCGAGGTCGGTGCCGGCGTCCGGCTCGGAGTAGCCGACCGCGCAGATCATCTCGCCACGGGCGATGGGCGGCAGGAACTCGGCCTTGTTCTGCTCGGTGCCGTGCCGCATGATCATCGGTGCCACCGAGGTGACCGTGAGGTCCGGGCCCGGCACGCCCCAGTACTCGAACTCGCTCACCAGCAGGTGTTGGTGCACGGCGCTGAGGCCGAGTCCGCCGTACTCCACCGGCCAGTTGAGCCCGAACCAGCCCTTCTCCCCGATGGCCCGCCGGAACGCCGCAACCTCGCCGCCCTTGAACTCGAGATCGTGCTCGGCGAGCTCGGCCTTCAAGGCCGGCGTCACGTGGGCACTGAGGAACTCCCGCACCTCCGCCAGCCAGGCCCGCTGGTCGTCGTCCAACTCGAACTGCATCACACCAACCGTCCGTCGATTCGAACTATTTCGAACAGTAATAACAGGCCGTACTCTGGTCTCGCCAGGATCAATCCAGCAGAATGAGACTCGGGTCACCCAAGCAAATGCTAGGTTGTGAACAGCAACTGTTCCGGGAACGGAGGACGACGCGCCATGACGACGATGCCGGTAGACCTGTCCACGACGGCGATCACCAGGGGTGCCGCGGACGATCGGTCGCCGCGGCCCGGTGTGGTGGAACGCCTCACCCAGATCCTTGATGTCTTCACCCACGCCACCGATCGGCTCCTGCTCGACGACATCACCGACGCCACCGGGCTGCCTCGCTCCACGGCCTTCCGGCTGCTGACGCAGATGGTCGAGCTCGACTGGCTGGAGCACGACGTCGCCGGCTACCAGCTCGGCGCGCGTGCCCTGCGGATCGGGATGCGCGGCCATGATCACTCCAACGTACGCGCGGCCGCCGCCGACCAGCTCAACGTGCTGCAGCTGCGCACCGGCGGCGTCGCGCACCTCTCCGTCCTCGAGGGATCGAGCGTCCACTACCTCGACAAGGTCGGCGGCCAGGCGTTGGCAAGCATCCCCTCCGCAGTCGGGTCTCGCCTCCGCGCCGACACCACCGCCAGCGGCCGCGCGCTGCTCGCGGGCATCGAGCCCGAGAGCGTCGACGCGATGTTCACCCGCTTCTCCACTCCCCCTGGCGAGCTCTCCGCCCTGCACCGGATGCTGGTCCGGGTGCGCCAGCAGCACGGCCTCTCCATCACCCGCCCCGAGGTCTGCCGTCTCGGCATCGGCACCGTCGCCGCCCCGGTCCTCGGCCCCCAGGGCCCGGTCGCCGCCATCTCCGTCGCCCTCCGCGGCGGCCCACGCATCGACCAGATCGCCCCCCTCGTCGCCCACGCCGCTCGCCGTACCTCCCAGATCCTCTTCCCCAACTGGACCCCGCCCACCACCCGCCGCCGCGGGCGTTGACCCCACCAGCCCCATACGCCTCAAGATTCCCCGCCCAAGCGGGGAACTTGTCGCTTGTAGGCCGTAGCTACAGCACACAAGCGTGAGTTTCCCCGCCCGGGCGGGGAAACTGACGAGCGCGGCTAGGCTCGGGCAGGTGCACCGGATCTTCACCACGAGCGTCGCGTCGGTCTATCCGCACTACCTGGCGAAGGTGGAGCGGAAGGGACGGACGAAGGCTGAGTTGGACGAGGTGATCTGCTGGCTGACCGGGTACGACGAGACTGAGCTGGCGCGGCGCCTTGCCGCCGGCACGACGTTCGAGGAGTTCTTCGCCGCTGCCCGGATCCACCCGAACGTCAGCCTGATCAAGGGTGTCGTCTGCGGGATCCGCGTCGAGGAGGTCGAGGACCCGTTGATGCAGCAGATCCGCTACCTCGACAAGCTGGTCGACGAGCTCGCTCGGGGCAAGGCGATGGGGAAGGTGCTGCGCGGCTGAGCTCCGGGCTGCCGCGTCGTCCAGACTGCCGCGTGCTCCGGGCTGCACCGTCGTCCAGACTGCCGCGTGCTCCGGGGCTGCCGCGTCGTCCAGGCTGCCGTGAGCACACCGCTGCCTGGTGCGGCGCTGGTGTCGAAAGACGCGTCACAGCCTGGCGAAGCGACCCGAACCCCGCGTTACCGCCCGTCTGTGGAGGCGGAGGAGGCGGCCGAGACGAGCTCCTCGCTGAGCGCCCAGAGCGCGGTGGCGCGCTCGGGGTCGGTGGCGGAGGGACGAACGTCGGAGGAGACGGCACAGTCGGCGAGGTAGAGCCCGCCGCGGCCGTCGAGTTCGGGGGTGGTGGCTGCCCACACGCTGGTCGCGGCACCCTGGGCGGGGGTCGCGAAGGTCATCCTCCGCGGCGGCTCCTCGACCGACACCGACGAGGAGCCAGAGGGCGCCGTGGAGGCGGAGCTCGCGAGCCGCACCATCTCCTTGAAGTCGTCGCGGTCCATGTGGCGGGCGAGGTCGGTGGCGACGGTGCCGGGGTGCACAGCGAAGGAGCGGACCCCAGCGGCCCGCCAGCGCCGGTCGGCCTCGACCGTGAAGAGGATGTTGGCGCTCTTCGCTGCGCCATACGCCGCGAACTTGTCGTAGTCGCGTCGGCGCCAGTCGACGTCGCCCAGCTCCACCTCGCCCAGGCGGTGACCTGCGGAGGAGAGGTTGACGATCCGCGAGCCGTCGCCCAGCAGGGGGCGCAGGGCGGTGGTGAGCGCGAAGTGGCCGAGGTGGTTGGTGCCGAACTGAAGCTCGTGCCCCTGAGCCGTGCGCAACAGCGGCGTGAACATCACCCCGGCGTTGTTGATCAGCACGTCGATCCGCTCCACGAGCCCGGCGAGCTCGACGGCACCCCGGCCGACAGAGACGAGGTCGGCGAGGTCCAGCTCCACCGTGTGCACCAGGGCGGTCGCCACCTCGGCCACCCGCGCCCGCGCCGCCGACAGACGCTCCGCATCGCGACCGGCCAGGACCGTCGAGGCCCCAGCCGCGGCAAGTGCGTACGCCGTCTCCAGGCCCATGCCGGTGGTGGCACCGGTGACCACCACGGTCCGGCCGGTGAGGTCGACACCGTCCAACAGCCGAACGAGCGCCGGATCGAGCGAGCTCACGGCAGCCCACCGACGTGAGCGACCGGCGCGACCGGCTCCGCCTGGCGCCCCCGAGCCAGACGCAGCGCGTCGATCACGGCGTTGCGCAGCTCCCGCGGATCGATCACGTCGTCGTACGTCGCCGAGGAGGCGAGTCGCCATGGTCCCGCAGCCTCGTTGGCGACCAGCGCCTGCTTGGTCTGCTCGTCGGCCCCGGAGGTGGCGCCGCCGACCGCGGCCGGGATGCCACCGAGCGTGGCGCCGGGGAAGGCAAGCGAGACGGTCTGCCCGCCGTAGGCGTTCTGTCCCATCACCGAGCTGCCGAAGCCGAAGGCCTTGCGCAGCGTGACATGGATCTTGGGCACGGTCGTGCGGTGCTGCGCCGCGAAGAAGCGGGCCGCGGAGCGGAGGATCCCGGCACGTTCGGAGACGCTTCCCGCAAGGACGCCGGGATTGTCGGCCAACTGCAGCAACGGCAGGTGGAAGGCGGTGACGTGCTCGACGAACCGTGCCCCCTTCTCCGCCGCCGCCACGTCGATGGCGCCGGCCAGCACCGACGGCTGGTTGGCGACGATCGCGACCGGCTCGCCCTGGATGCGGCCCACTGCGGTGATCAGGGAGCGCCCATAGTCCGGGGAGAGCTCCAACAGGCTGTCCGCGTCGACGAGGTCCGCAAGGACCAGGCGCATGTCGTAGGGCTGCCGGTCGTTCGGCGGCACGACGTCGAGGATCCCCTCGAGGAGCCGGCGCCCGGGCGCCCCCGCCTGCACCGGCGGTCGCTGCCATGCGTTGGAGGGAAGGTGGCCGAGCCAGCGCCGAACCACGGCAACGGCCTGCGCCTGATCGTCGACCACCAGCTGGGCCAGCCCACTGGCCCCGGCATGTACGTCGACGCCCCCCAGCTGCTCCTTCGTCACCGTCTCGCCCAGCGCGGCCTTCACCAGCGGCGGACCGGCGGTGAAGAGCGAGGCGTCGCCGCGCACCATCACCGTCAGGTCGGAGAGCGGCGCAGCGAGGGCGCCGTGGCCGGCCGACGGTCCGGTCACGATCGCCACGGTCGGCACCAGCCCCGAAAGCTCCACCAGCGCCTGCAGGTCGTTGGGGGCGGGCCGATGCGGATGCAGCTGGTTCGTGGCCCGGTGGCCGGCACCCTCAAGGAAGAGCACCAGCGGACACAGCTCGCGACGGGCCAGCTCGGCGAGCCGGGCGCGCTTGCTCGCCGCAGCCACTCCGATGGACCCGCCGGCAACCGTGAAGTCCTCCGACCCGACCAGCACCGGTCGGCCGTCGATGGTGCCCGAGCCGGCTACGAACGCGTCGGCCGGAGTGTCGGCGTCACCGGCAAGCAGGCCGAGCTCGGTGAAGCTGCCCACATCCAGCAACGCGGCGATCCGGGCACGCGCGTCGAGACGGCCGCTGCGGCGTACCTTGTCGAGCTTCTCGGGCCCACCCATCCGGCGGGCCTGCTCACGGCGCCGCTCCAGGCCTGCCAGCAGCGGCTCCCAGGCGTCCCGGTGCTCGCTCGACCCCGTCTGGCTCGCTCGCTGACGCTCGCTCGGCACGGGTTGGCTCGCTCGCTGACGCTCACTCGGCACGGGTTGGCTCGCTCGCTGACGCTCACTCACGGGAGCACCACCTGACGCCGGTTCACCTTGCCGGTGGCATTGCGCGGCAGCTCCTCGGTCGTGACTCGCCATCGTGTCGGCACCTTGTAGCGTGCCAGCCGCTCCCGCAGGAACTCGCGCAGCTCCTCCTCGCTGCAGGCACCGTCCGGGTCGACCACGACGACCGCACTGACCGCCTGGCCGAAGTCGGCATCCGGGACGCCGAGCACGATGCACTCCCGCACCGACGGGTGTGTGACCAGCTGCGCCTCCACCTCAGCGGGATAGACGTTCTCCCCGCCCCGGATGATCAGGTCGGACCGACGCGACGCGATGCGCAGCTGGCCGTCGCGCATGCTGCCGAGGTCCCCAGTACGGAACCAGCCGTCATCGGTGTGCGCCTCCATCGTGGCCCCCGGGTCACGCCAGTAGCCGAGCATCATGTGGACGCCGCGCAGATGGATCTCCCCTTCCACGCCGTCGGCCACCGGGTTCCCGTCGGCGTCGCGCACCTGCACCTGCTGGGTGGGCACGGGACGGCCCACCGTCTCCGGGTCGGCAGCCAGTTCGGCCGCGGTCGCGAGGGTCGCCGCCGTCGACGATTCGGTGAGCCCGTACGTCGTGCCCAGCGACTGGCCGGCAGCCGGGAGGGCCTCCCGCAACCGCTGCTTGAGACTCGGCGAAGACGGTGCGCTGCCTACCGAGATGGTGCGCAACGAGGAGAGGTCGTACGCCGACAGGTCGGCCTCGACGAGCCGCGACAGCATCGTCGGCACGGCTCCCCAGTTGGTCACCCGCTCCTGCTCGATCAGCCGCAGCACACGGTCGATGTCGAACTTCCCCTCGTGGATCACGGCGGTGTCACCGACCGCCATCCGCACGACGGCGAGGTTGTGCAGCGCCGCGATGTGGAAGAGCGGCGTCACCAGCAGGTAGCGACGATCCGTCTGCGGGTGACCGAGCTCGGCCGCCACCGCGTCGTTGAGCAGGTGGAACCAGACTGCCGCCACGACGTTGCGGTGCGAGTGGGTGGCGCCCTTCGGTCGCCCCGTGGTGCCGGAGGTGAAGAAGATGACCGCAGGATCGTCCTCGGCCACCTTCACCTCGGGCAGGTCAGCGCCCCGGAACTCCTCGATCAGCCGCGGCACGTCGTCCTCGATGGCGAGCAGCGGCACCTCCGACTCGCCGAGCACGCGGCGGCGCGGGTCATCGGCGATGACCACGGCCGGCTCGGTGAGGTCGAGCGCATGGGCGAGCTCCGGAGCAGCGCCCATCGCGTTCATGCCGACCGTCACGGCACCGAGCGCCGTGGTCGCCCAGAAGACCATCACCCACTCGGGCGAGTTGGCGGCGCAGATCGCGACGCGGTCGCCAGGTTGCACGCCGTACCGGTCCCGAAGTGCGGTGGCCAGCGCGGCCACCCGGGAGAGGTGCTCGGCGAAGGTGAGCCGCAACCGCGGCGTCACCAGGTACTCACGGTCACCGAACTCCAGCGAGCGACGTAGCAGCTCGCCCACGGAACGCTCACGGTGGGAGAAGACCTCGAGGTCGTGGCCGAGCACGTCCTCCAGACCGATCTCGAAGGGGGCACCGAGCGCGGTCAGCCGAGCAACGACTTCGTCTCGTGTGGTCATGGGGCTCTTTCCTTGCGTTCTCGGTTCGATGGCCATCAGCGGATAGTGAGCTGACCGCCGTCGATGTTCCACGCCTGGCCGGTCACCCACGCCGCCTGGTCGCTGGCGAGGAAGACAGCCGCATGGGCCACCTCGGTCGGCTCGCCGACACGCTGCAGAGGCAGGTTGGCGCGCACGTAGGCCTGCCAGGTGTCGTGGTCCCAGTCGTCGAGACGACTCGTGCCGGTGACTCCCGGGCAGAGCGCGTTGACGCGAACGCCGGACGGGCCGAGTTCCTTCGCCGTCGACGACGTGAGCGACTGCAGGCCGGCCTTCGAGGCGGAGTACGCCCCGGTGCCCGGGCCGCCCAGCTTCCCGCCGATCGAGGAGATGTTGATGATCGCGCCGCCGTTCCCGCTGTCGGCCATCACCCGGCCGAAGGCGCGCGTCATCAGGAACGGACCCCGCAGGTTGATCCGGATCACCCGGTCCCACGCCTCGATGTCGAGGTCCAGCACAGGCACGCGGTCGCCGCCGCGGGAGGCAGCGGCGTTGTTGACCAGCACGTCGACGCGGCCGAACTCGGCGAGCGTACGGTCGCGCAGCGTCTCTACCGCCTCGGCGTCGGAGACGTCCGAGATCACCGGGAGCGCACGGCGCCCGAGCGCCCGCACCTCCTCGGCGACCTGCTCGATGTCGCGCCAGCCCACCTCCTGCTCGTCGGCGGGGTACGTCGACGGGTCGCGTCCGGTGCCGGTGAGCACCACGTCGCAGCCGGCGCGTGCCAGCTCGACCGCGATCGAGCGCCCGATCGAGCGCATCCGCCCGGCTCCGGTGACCACTGCCACCTTGCCGTCCAGTCCGGTGAGTGCATAGGTCATCGAGCTACCTCCACGAAGAGTCCCGTTGCTTCTACGGTGGGTTCACCGTCATGGCTGATCCATCCGCGTGCGGTGTGCTTGCGCCCGGCCGAGCGGACGATCTCGCCGAAGAGCTCGAGCGGCTGGTCGAGCGGCGTACGACGCACGTAGCGGATCTCCAGGGTTCCGGTGACGGCCCGGTAGCCGTTGGCCTGCATCATCGTGCCGAGCACACAGTCCATGAGGTGTGCGGCGTAGCCCCCGTGCAGCGAGTCGGCCGGGCCCTCGTGGATGGCGTTCGCCTCCAGCCGACCGCGAGCGGTGGTGCCCTCGAACGTCATGTCGAAGGGGATCGCCATCGGGTTGTAGGCGAAGGAGCGCCAGGGGACGCCGTTCGCCTTGGCCTTGGCCGGGCCGTCGAAGCCGGCGCGAAGCACGCGGTCCCGGCGGCCGACCCCGAGACGAGCTGCCAGCGCGTCGATCTCGGCACGGGCCGCAGCGACCTCCTCAGGTGGGAGCTCCGTGGTGCCCACGGCAAGCATCAGGTCCCGGGTCGAGAGCACCAGCTCTCCCACCGCGGCCCGCTGAGCCTCGTCGTCCATGTCAGATCCTCTCGATGATGGCGCCGGTGGCCTGAGCGCCACCAGTGCAGATGGCGACCAGACCGAACTGCGCATCGCGGCGCTCCAGTTCGTCGATCACGTTGGCGATCAGGCGGATGCCGGTCGATCCGACCGGGTGGCCGATCGCGATGGCTCCGCCGTTGACGTTGAGGCGCTCCGGGTCGACGCCGTGCACCTGCGCGAACGACATCGGCACGGCCGCGAACGCCTCGTTGACCTCGAAGACCTCGATGTCCTTCACCGTCAACCCGCTCCTGGCGAAGAGCCGCTCCCCGGCCCGCACCGGACCGTCGAGCAAGTAGCGCGGCTCGCCGCCGACCAAGGTCTGCGCCACCATGCGAGCCCGCGGACGCAGGCCGAGCGCGTGCGCCTTCTCCTCGCTCATCAGCACCGCGGCCGTCGCGCCGTCGGAGATCTGTGAGGAGGTGCCGGCGGTGTGCAGTCCGCCCTCGCGGATCGTACGCAGACCGGCCAGCGCATCGAGGCTGGTCTCGCGCAGCCCCTCATCACGATCGAAGGTCCGGCCGTCGGGCAGGGTGACGGGCAGGATCTGGCGGTCCAGCCGGCCGGCGTCCCACGCATCCCGGGCACGCTGCTGGGAGCGGAGACCGAAGGCGTCGAGATCGGACCGGCTGAGACCACGGCGCTCCGCGATCCGATCGGCGCCCTCGAACTGGGCGGGCAGGTCGACCTCCCAGCTCTCCGGGCGCGGCTTGCCGACCTCGCCGAGGTTGGAGAGCAGCGGCACCCGGGTCATCGCCTCGACACCGCACGCCAGGCCGACCTCGATCTGGCCGGCCGCGATCTGCGCCGCGAGCAGGGTGACGGAGTGCTGGGCGGAGCCGCACTGCACGTCGATCGTGGTCACGCCGGTCTCCTCCGGCAGCCCGGCATGCAGCCAGGCGAAGCGCGCCACGTTTCCGGACTGCTCCCCTGCTTGCGTCACACAGCCGCCGATCACCTGCTCCACAGCGGTCGGGTCGAGGCCGACCCGGTCGAGTGCGGCCCGCTGGGTGTGGGCCAGAAGGTCGACCGCGTGGATGTCGGCCAACGCTCCACCCCTCTTGCCGTAGGGGGTACGAGCGGCATCGACGATCACCGGGTGCGACATGGGAACTCCTGGGACGGTGGGGCTGGTGCCTCCGCACCGTAGGGAGTGGCCGAGGCCGCCTCTGAGCGCGATCCCGGCAGGTGAAACTGCCCGGTTCCGGCTACCGGGAACGCAACCGGGGCAGGCCGAGCGGCTCCCTAGGGTCGCGTGCATGAAGTACGCCGTCATCGCACCCGTCGCTGCCAACGTCACCGCCGACCCAGAGTGGATGACGGCCTTCGCCCAGCACGTCGAGGCGTGCGGCTTCGAGTCGCTCGTCGCGGTCGAGCACGCCGTCGTGGTCAGCAGGTACTCCAGCGAGTACCCCTACGACGCCTCCGGCAAGATGGAGCTCGCCGACGACCAGGTCATCCCCGACCCGCTCGACCTGATGGCCTTCCTGGCCGCCAAGACGACGACGCTGGGCCTGGCGACCGGCGTCCTGGTGCTTCCCCACCACCACCCGGTGGTGCTCGCCAAGCGGCTCGCCACCATCGACGTCCTCTCCGGCGGCCGGCTCCGCGTGTGTGCTGGCATGGGGTGGATGAAGGAGGAGATCGAGGCCAGCGGCGTCGACTTCGCCACGCGCGGCCGGCGTGCGGACGAGCAGTTGCAGGTGCTGCGAGCGCTGTGGGCCGACACCTCGCCCGAGGGCGCTGACTTCGACGGGGAGTTCTTCCGCTTCGACAACGCAATGAGCTACCCCAAGCCGGTGCAGCGCGGCGGTGTGCCGCTGCACATCGGCGGTCACTCCAAGGCGGCGGCGCGACGCGCGGGCCGGTACGGCGACGGGTTGCAGCCGCTCGGCGTCATGGGTGAGCAGCTCGCCGAGATCGTCGACCTGATGCGCCGGACCGCCGACGAGGCGGGTCGCGACGCCGACGCCCTGGAACTGTCGCTGGGTCACCTGGTAGCGAAGATCGACCTCGCACGCGCCGAGAAGCTGGCCGCTCAGGGGGCCGACCGGATCGTGCTGGCGATGACGCCCACTGCGGACCTGCGGCAGGCCAAGGACGAGCTCAGCGCGTGCGCGGAGCGTCTGGAGCTGACCGCGCCGTGAGCGACGCGGCCACAGATCGCGAGGCGATCCGCGCCCTCGTCGATCGCTACGCCGCCGAGGTCGACGACCATCGGCCGGCGGAGGCCGCGCAGCTCTTCGTTGCCGACGGCGTGCTGGTCGCCCCCGCTCCCCCGCACGAGCTCGGGCCGACGGTGGTGCACGAGGGCCGTCCAGCGCTCGCGGCGGCGATGGCCGCCCTCGGCGGCTTCACCGCCACCTTCCATGCCGTGCACGGGGTCGTGGTCGATGCGCTCGACGAGCGGACCGCCGCCGGGCGGGTCACCTGCACCGCCCATCACCTGAGCGCACCCACTGCCGGGCGCGATGCGCGCGACCTGGTCTGGCATCTGGTCTACCGCGATGCCTATCGCCGCACCGACGCCGGGTGGCGCTTCGCTCGACGGGAGCTGCGGATCGTCTCCATCGAGTCCCGGAGCCCCCGGGCCGTCGGGCCCACCCACAATCCCCAGGAGGACACCAGATGAGCCGGACCAGCGTCGTCACGGGAGGGGCTCTGGGCATCGGCGGAGCGATCAGCCGCCGTCTGGCGGCCGACGGAGACCATGTGCTTCTGGTCGACATCGACGCCCAGGCAGCGGCCACCACGGCCGCGGAGATCACGGCGGCCGGCGGACGAGTCGAGACCGTCGTGGGCGACGTGTCGACCGACGAGACGGTGGCTGAGATCGCCGCGGCGGTCGAGCGGCACGGCCGGGTCGACGTCCTGGTCAACAACGTCGGGGACTTCCGGCCCGCGTCGAAGACGTTCCTGCACTCCAAGCCGGAGCAGTGGCAGCGGCTCTACGAGCTCAACCTGCTGCACGTGCTCAAGGTGACGCACGCGCTGCTGCCCACGATGGTGGCGCAGGGCGCCGGAGCGATCGTCAACAACTCCACGGTCGAGGCGTTCCGAGGCATCCCGGGCCATGCGGCCTACTCGGCCTACAACGCAGGCGTCTCGGCCTTCACCAGGAGCCTGGCCGTCGAGGTCGGCCGGTATGGCGTGCGGGTCAACGCGATCGCCCCCGACCTGGCCGACACCCCGCAGACCTCGCGGGAAGCGATGCTGCGCGGTCGCGACCCCGAGCTGGTGAAGCACTGGATCCCGCTGGGGCACTACGGCGAGGTCGCCGACTATGCCTCCGTGGTCGCCTTCCTCGCCTCGGACCAGGCCCGCTTCGTCACCGGCCACACGGTGCCGGTCGACGGGGGCACCCTGGCCGCATCGGGCTGGTACGGACGCGTCGACGGCAAGGGCTGGACCAACATGCCCGACCACCCGTGAGCGGAGCGTCCATGGAGGCCGACCGGCGGGCGATACACGACCTGGTGCTGCGCTACTGCCGAGGCATCGATCGGATCGACCTCGAGCTGGTGCGCAGCTGCTATCACCCGGGTGGGATCGACCATCACACCGGCTTCGACGGCCCCGTCGAGGAGTACGTCGAGTGGCTGCGTCCGCTGCTGGGTCGTTCGGCCGGCGGCACCCACCACATGGTCGGCAACCATCTGGCCGAGGTCCGCGGCGACGTCGCGGTGGCGGAGACCTACGCGCACGCCACGCACTGGGGCGGACCTGAGGATCCGCCGTCGCGCTTCTTCACCACCGGCGTCCGCTACGTCGACCACCTCGAGCGGCGCGACGACCGGTGGGGGATCGTCGAACGCTGGGCGGTGCGGGAGTGGACCCGACAGGACGCCGGCCGGCTGAGCGCCCCCGCCGGCACACTGGCACGACGGGACGGCACGGACCCGATCGAGCGGCTGCGGACGCGACTGCTCGGCTGACCCTGGAAGGACACTGCAGATGCGCATCGACCTCCGGCTCGACGCCGCCCCCACCGACGCCGCCGCGCGTGCCGTCGAGCTCGCCGCCACCGGCATCGACGGCCTCTTCACCTTCGAGGGCCAGCATGACGTCTTCCTGCCCCTTGCTCTCGCAGCTCAGGCCACCGACCTGCCCATCATGACCAACATCGCGGTCGCACTGCCCCGCAGCCCGATGCACCTGGCGCACCTCGCCCACGATCTGCATGCCCTCTCCGGGGGGCAGTTCACCCTCGGACTGGGCTCGCAGGTGAAGACCCACATCGAGCGGCGCTACGGCAGCACCTGGTCGCAGCCCGCCAAGCGGATGCGGGAGGCCGTCGCCGCCACCCGCGAGATCCTCGCAGCCTGGGCGGAGGGACGTCGGCCGGAGTTCCGCGGCGAGTTCACCCGGCACGACTTCATGCCGCCCACCTTCACGCCCGAGCCACTGCCCTGGGGCCCGCCTCCCGTGATGATGGGCGCCTTGGGCCCGTTGATGACGCGTACTGCAGGCGAAGTCTCCGACGGGCTGCTGGTGATGCCCTTCAACACGATCCGGCACATCGAGGAGCGCACGTTGCCGGCGCTGCGCGAGGGCTTGGAGCGGGCCGGCCGCGCGCCGGACGAGGTCGCCCTGGTGCCCGAGGTGATCACCGCGATGGGCACGACCGACGAGCAGTACCAGGCGGCGGTGGCGGGCGCCCGGTCGCTCCTCGCGTTCTACGCCTCCACCCCGGCCTACGCGCCGGTGCTCGACGCGGAGGGGATCGGCGATCTCCAGCCCTACCTGCAGGGGCTGCAGCGTGAGGGCAGGCTCCAGGAGATGGCGGCCGCTATCGACGACGACCTGCTCGACGCCATCGCGGTGCGCGGCACGCCCGAGGAGTGCGCGGCCAAGATCGCGGCCCGCTTCGGCGCGCTCTCGGACCGGGTCTGCGCCTACTTCACGGGCGGCGTACCACCGCTGCCCGCCATCGCCGACCTGGCCACGGCGATCCACGAGAGCTGAGCGGCGAACCACCTCCGGGGCCTGGCGGACTGCTCCCGCCTGACGGGAACAACGAGAACCCGGTTCCAGTTTGCTGCGCATGATCGCCGCTATCGCCAAGACGCTCCCCTGCGTCCCGCCACCGATCCGACGGAGGTTGCCGCACCGATGGCCGCCCATCCCCCAGTCCTGCAAGGCAGAACCGCCCTCGTCACCGGCGCCGGCCAAGGTGTCGGCCGCGGCATCGCCGCGCGTCTCTCGGCCGCCGGCGCCCGGGTCCTCGTCAACGACCTGGACGCCGACCGCGCTCGCCAGACGGCAGAGGAGATCGAGCACGCCGAGGCGCTGCCCTTCGACGTCACCGACCGCGGGGCGGTCGCAGCCGCCCTGCAGGACCGTCGGGTCGACATCCTGGTCAACAACGCGGGGGTCCCGCCCGGCGGAGGTCGCCCGAACCGCTTCGCCGAGATGCCCGAGGCGGACTGGCAGCTGCAGCTCTCCCTCAACCTTGCCGCCTTCATGCACCTGTCCCAGCTGGTGCTGCCCGGCCAGGTCGAGGCCGGCTGGGGCCGGATCGTCCAGATCTCTTCGGGCGCTTCGAGTCGGGGCCTCGCCATCGGCGTCGCGGCGTACGGCGCAGCGAAGGCCGGGGGCGAGAGCCTGGTGCGACATCTCGCGGTCGAGTACGGCCCGGCCGGGATCACCGCCAACTCGCTGGCGCTCGGCCTGATGGAGGGCGTCGCCCGCGCTGGCGACCCGAGCGTCGACCGGCTCATCAACTCGGTACCGATCAAGCGGCTCGGCCGGCCCGAGGAGGTCGGCGCAGCCGTGACGTGGCTCGCCTCCGACGACGGCGGCCTGGTCAACGGCCAGGTCATCCACCTCAACGGCGGGACGGTGTTCGGCCGGTGACCGCACTTCCTCTCGGACTGATCCCGGCCCATCACGCCGCCGCGGATCCCGACCGGCTCGCGCTTCGGTGCGGAGCCACGTCGCTGACCCGTCGCGAGTTCGCCGATGCCGTGGAGCGCGCCGCACGACACCTGCAGGCAAGCGGAGTGCGGGCCGGCGACACGGTCGCGATCGCCCTGCCCAACGGCATCGCCTTCCTGGTCACCACCTTCGCCGCCTGGCGTCTGGACGCGGTCCCGTTCCCGCTCGCCAGCCACCTGCCGGACGCCGAACGCAGCGCACTTCTCGAGCTTGCCTCCCCCGCGCTCGTCGTCGGCGACCCCGACCCGAGGTGGCGCTCCCTGGCCCCCACCGCGCTCGCCGCCGAGACCGACCCGGCCATCGACCTCGACGCACCGACCGGTACGCACCCGTGGAAGCTGATCGGCTCCGGCGGCAGCACCGGTCGGCCGAAGCTGATCCTGGCCGGCGTGCCCGCCGCCGCAGACCCGGCCACCGAGCGCTACACGATCCGCGGCTCCGACACCGTCTTCGTGCCCGGTCCGCTGTATCACCAGGGCCCGTTCATCTTCACCACCGCTGGCCTGATCACCGGCGCCTCCGTCGTCATCGCGGAGCGGTTCGACGCCGCTGAGGCGCTCCTCCTCCTGGAGGAGCAGCAGGTCACCTGGACCTTCCTCGTCCCGACGATGACCCACCGGATCTGGCGCCTCGGCGACGAAGCACGAGCGAGCACGGACCTGAGCCGGCTGCGCCTGCTCTTCAGCACCGGCGCCCCCTGGCCGACCTGGCTCAAGCAGGAGTGGATGGCCTGGCTCGGCTCCGACCGCGTCCTGGAGTGGTACGGCGGCACGGAGGAGCAGGGCGGCCTGCGGATCACCGGCGACGAGGCGGTGGCCCACCCGGGTGCCATCGGCCGTGCCGACGACGACGTGCGGGTGATCGACGCGGAGGGCCGCGACGTGCCCGCCGGCGAGATCGGCGAGCTCGTCTTCCGCACTCGCGGCACCGGTCATCATGCCTACATCGGCCAACCGGACCCGGCCGGGGAGTGGCGAGGCTACGGCGACCTGGCCTTCATCGACGATACCGGCTACGTGCACCTGACCGATCGCCGCACCGACATGATCGTCTCCGGTGGCGTCAACGTCTATCCGGCGGAGATCGAGGGCGCCTTGGAGGCCCACCCCCACGTGGTGGGCGCCGTGGTGATCGGGCTCCCCGACGAAGACCTCGGGCAGTACGTCCATGCCGTCGTACAACTGGCGCCGGAGTGGGAGGCGCAGGATCCCGACCAGGAGCTGCGGGCCTACCTGCGCGAGCGTCTCGCCCGGGTGAAGGTCCCCCGCCGGTTCGAGTTCGTCACCGACCAGCTGCGCGACGACGCCGGCAAGGTACGACGCTCCGCCATCCGCGATGCCCGTCTCGCAGCGCGGGAGGCGGCCCGATGATGCAGCTGGCCCGTCCCCACCTCGACATCGGCCTGGTCGTCTCCGACCTCGACGCCTCGCTCGGCTTCTATCGCGACCTGCTCGGCCTCCCGGTGCGCGGCGATCTCGAGGTGCCCGAGGTCGGCCGCCTGCTGCTGCTCGACCTCGGCGCGAGCACCCTCAAGCTGGTGGCGCCCCTGCGCCCGCCCACCGGCGCCTCACCCGCGGGCGGGCTCCGTGCCGGCGTGACCGGCATGCGCTACCTCACCCTGAACGTGCACGCCCTCGATGACCTCGCGGAGGCCTGCCGGCAGGCCGGCCACCGCGTGGCGATGAGACCCACCCCCGTAGGTCCCGGCATGCGCGCTGCCGCAGTCGAGGACCCGGACCGCAACTGGATCGAGTTTCTGGAGGTCACCTCGTGACTGTCACTGCCCACACCGACGGCCCGGTCGGCCTCATCACCTTGGATCGGCCGGAGAAGCGCAACGCGCTGAATGCCGCGATGATCGACGGCATCGTGCACGCCCTCGAGGCTCACGAGGCGGACCCTGCCGTGCGGGCCATCGTCCTCACCGGCACCGGCGACCGTGCCTTCTGCGCGGGCATGGACCTCACCCGGGTCAGCAGCAGCGAGCCCGGCGCGCCGACGACGCGACCCGAGACCTCCACCTACAAGCGGCTGCTGACCGACGGCAGCACCAAGCCGCTCATCGCGGCCGTCAACGGCACCGCGGTCGCCGGGGGCTTCGAGCTCATGCTGGCGTGCGACCTGGTGATCTCCGCCCCCCACGCTCGCTTCGGCCTGCCGGAGGTGGCCCGAGGCCTGGTCGCGGGGGCGGGCGGGACGTTCCTGCCCTTGCGCATCCCCCGCGCGGTGGCCTTCGAGCTGGCGCTGACCGCCGAGGCGATCGACGCGACGCGGGCCCACGCGCTGGGCCTGGTCAACCACGTCGTCCCGGCAGACGAGGTGCTGCCCCGAGCACTGGCGCTCGCCACCACCATCGCCGCCAACAGCCCCCATGCGGTGCGGCTCACCCGTGGCCTGCTCCGCGACGCCACCGACCTCTCCGCGGCCGAGGCATGGAGCCACGTCGATGCCGCGGTGACCGAGGTCCTCGCCGGACCCGACGCCCGCGAGGGTGCGCAGGCCTTCCTGGAGCGGCGTACGCCCCAATGGACCTGAACCGGTCCGGGCTGGAAAGCCTCGCAGGAGCCCACCGAAACCTCGGGCCACGCCTGGAGGTTCCGCCAGGGGGCGCTGTCGACGCCCAGGCGACCTCCTAGGTCGTCAGGCGTGGCGCCAGCGTCAGCCGCACGACATCGGTGATGTTGGCCTGCGCGCGGGCGAAGCTGATCCGACCCGTCGTCCAGAGCGCCAACGCGGTGAAGAGGGTGCCGCCGATCGCCAGCGACGCCACCCGGGCCACGTCGGGGCTGACGTCGGGAATGAGCTCGAAGAGAGTGGCCCGGTTGTTGACCGCACGCTGCTCCAGCGTCTCGATGACGTAGGGATCCGCTGAGGCGTGCAGCTCGATCTCCAAGCGGGCGTGGTGCGGCCGGTGGCGATAGACGCCGAGGTTGGCGCTGGCCAGCACCAGCGCCCGCTCCGCCGCAGGCGTGCTGAAGTCGATCGCCGCACGGCGCTTCTTGAAGCGCTCGACGTGGTGGTCGTTCCATGCCGCCATGGCGGCCGCAAGGAGCTGCTCCTTCGTCGGGAAGTAGCGGTAGACCGTCGCCAGTGCGACGCCGGAGCGCGCGGAGACCTCACGCATCTGGATCTGCTCCGACGGCAGGCCCTCGAGCAGGTCGAGCACCGCACGGGTCACCGCCGTCCGTCGCAAGCGCTGACTGGCGGTCAACGGCTCGATATCGAGCGGGCGGTCGGCAGTGGAGGGCATGGCGCGCACCCTAGCAACACAACCGGAACGTGGTTCTCGGATTCTCCGTGCTACTGCCCATGCATCCTGCAACCGCTACCGCACCTCTCACTCCAGCCCAGTGGAACCGAAGCGACAGCCAACGGACCTCGCAACTACCGTGACACGCGCCACTAACTAGAACCTTGTTTCAGTTATCGAGAGGAGCGTTGATGGACATCGCTCGCGCCCAGCAGGCCTTCACGCCGGTCGCCGCCCCGCGCCTGGTCCCCGACCTCTACACACCCGACGAGCTCGACCGGCTCTTCGGCGTCCTCCAGGAGAAGGGCCCGTGGCAGTCGATCGCCGCTCAGACCTTCTCCAGCGCGGAGGAGTTCCTCGCGGTCGCCGGCGCAGGCCGGCCCGCTACCGAGCTCTCGTTGAGCGACCTCATCACGCCCACCTTCCGGGGCTACTTCGCCCAGCAGGCGGTGGCGCTGCACGAGGAGATCCAGGACGTCTTCTACAGCACCAGGCTGCTGAACCTCGTGAAGGAGATGTTCGGTGCGCCGTATGCGATCCCGGCGCAGTTCTTCTTCAACCTCAGGGCTCCGGCGCACAGCCTCGACGCCGGTCACTTCGATCCACAGGTGTGGCGTGGCATGGACATGATGAAGGTGCCCGTGTGGCTGAGCGCCGTGATGGCCAAGTCCGGCCTCTTCGATCGCTGGGAGGTCCCCACCGGCCAGGTGATCACCTACTTCTACCGCTCAGAGGTCGACGGCGGGTTCACCTACTGGCCCGAGGGCCCCGCAGCACCCCCACAGCGCATCGCCGCGCCCTTCTGGAACGACGCGGTCGTCGTCCACAACCCGCGGATGTTCCACCGCGGCGAAGCCAGCGGACCCGTCCAGCGCCGTGCGAACCCGCCCGAGTTCCGGCTCGACAGCGTGATCGCGGCGGAGGACCCCCAGCACTGGGTGATCCGCAACGGCGACCAGGTGATCGCGCGGCATCCGGTGCGGGACATGCGCTTCCTCTTCCACTACGGCGCCCGGGTCTTCCGGGACCTGGCAGAGGTGTCGCGCTACTACGACCACACCGACGACCTGGACCTCGAGACCGTCTTCAACCTGTTGATCCGCGATCTCCGGGCTCGCGGCATCCGCTTCACCGAGCCGAGCGACCCCCTGCACGACGACGAGTTCGTCAAGACCCTCGCCACGGCGTACGCGGTCGCACCGACGGCGTACCCCGCCGAGGCTCCACTCGACCGGGTCTCCTGACCCACCCAACGTCTCGGGCACCGCACGGCACACGGCCGTGCAGATCAACAACAAACCGGCCCCTCGGGGCGACACGACAGGAGAGTCGGATGATCCGACGCAGAACCAAGAGAGTCCAGGCGCTGCTCGCTGCCGGGCTCGCCACGTTGCTGGTGGCCGGCTGCTCGTCGGCGACCTCGGGCGGTGGCCCGAAGCGCGAGGCGGTCGATCTCAGCTCGATCACCGAGGGCTACATCGGCACCGACAAGGCCGGGGACCCCGTCGACGGCGGCACATTGACTATGGCCTCCTTCGCCGAGCCGCGCTCGCTCGATCCTGCCGTCACCATCGCCGCGCTCACCACCGGCGGCTCGGAGATGCTGAACATCTACGACACCCTGATGCGCTACGAGGCGAGCGACACCACCTTCGTGCCGCAGCTCGCGGAGTCGCTGGAGTCCGACGACAACGTCACCTGGACCCTCCGACTGCGCGACGGCGTCCTCTTCTCTGACGGCAGCACCCTCGACTCAGCCGCCGTCAAGCGCAGCCAGGAGCGGTACGTCGCGCTGTCCGGGCCCGAGTCGGCCCTGTGGAAGGCGAACGTGACGAAGGTCGAGACGCCGGATCCGAGCACGGTGGTCTACACCCTGGCGAAGCCGTGGGCACAGTTCCCGGGCATCCTCTCCACCGGTCCGGGGATGGTCGTCGGAGAGAAGTCCGGCGAGGGAGAGAGCTTCAAGCCGATCGGGGCGGGGCCGTTCACCCTCGGCCCGTGGGCACCTCAGGAGTCACTGACGCTCAACGCCCGCGCCGACTACTGGGACGGCAAGCCGCACCTGGACTCCGTGAAGTTCGTCTACCTGCCCAGCGCACTGACCGCACTGGAGTCGCAGCGCAAGGGCGAGATCGACGTCGCCTTCGTGCGTGAGCCCGACCAGGTCGAGGACGTGCTCAAGTCGAAGCCGCATGCCTACGTCAACATGACCGCCGCGCAGAACAGCGCACTCATCAACGCCTCCGAAGGGCGCCCCGGCGAGGACCCGCGGGTCCGCAAGGCGATGCAGCTGGCGATCGACACGCAGCTGCTCACCGAGCGCGCCTTCAAGGGCGCGGGCGGCGGCAGCCCGACGATCTTCCCGGGGTACTCGCGCTGGCACGGCGACACCGAGGGGCTTGCCTACGACCCGGACGCCGCCAAGGAGTTGCTGGAGCAGGCCAAGGCCGACGGCTTCGACGGCAAGATCCACTACGTCGACGGCTCCGACCCTGCCTCGCGCGACACCGCTCTGGCCGTGAAGGCGCTCCTGGAGGCGGTCGGCTTCGAGGTCGAGATCGACCTCATGCGCACCGTCGCCGATCTGATCAACAAGGTCGTCATCGACCGGGACTACGACGTCTCGGCATGGGGACACTCCTTCCGCGAGTCCGACCCGATCCCCAAGATGTTCGCGATCATGCACAGCACCGGCAACCAGCTCTACGGCTCCTACACCAGCAAGGCGATGGACGCGCTGCTCGAGGAGTTCCAGGTAGCGCCCAGCTACGAGGAGCAGAAGGCGGTGATGGACCGCATCCAGCAGCAGGTCAACGCCGATGTGCCGTTCCTCGTCTTCGGTCCCTACGCCGAGACGGTGGTCTGGAACGAGAACGTCCGCGCGGTGACCGGTGCCGCCAACTCGATGGTGCTCTACTCCAAGACCTGGAAGAGCTGACCCTCGTCTCCGTCGACGGTGCCGCTGCCTCGCGCAGCGGCACCGTCTGCGCGTTGCGGGGCCGCTGTCACCGGTGGCCGACAAACGTCGCCGCGGATCCGGGCGCCGAGGCCGTGACCGTCAGGGCAGGTCGCTGACCCGCCCGGTCCACCGAGCCGGGCGGCGCTCCAGCGCCGCCCGCATGCCCTCGCGCACGTCGTCGTGCGCCATCAGCACCTCGTGCCAATGCGTCTCCAGCCGCTCCACCTCGGCGGCGTCACGAGCGAGCGAGGCCCACAGCGTCTGCTTGCTGGCCGCCAACGACATCGGCGCGGCCTCAGCCATCTCCGTCGCGATCGCCAACGTCGCCGGGAGCACCTCGGCGGCCGGCTGGACCTGGCTGCACAGCCCCCATGCCTCGGCCTGGCGGCCGTCGAAGGTGCGGCCCGTGAAGAGAAGCTCCGCGGCCCGGGAGACCCCGACGAGACGCGGCAGCACCCAGTGCACGTAGGCGTCGCCGAGCAGTCCGAGTCGAGCCTGCACGACGCCGTACTTCGCGTCCGCTGCCATCACCCGCACGTCGCACTGGAGCGCCAGCGTCAGGCCGATGCCGATCGCATGACCGTTGACCGCGGCCAGCACGGGCTTGCGCACCCGGAAGGCGGGAAAGCGTACGCCCGCAGCGCTGAAGCCCTCCCCCGTGCCGGCGAACGTCTCCGTACCGGCCTCCAGGTCCGCACCTGCGCAGAACGCCGGCGGGGCCCCGGTGAGTACGACGACCCTGACGTCATCGTCGAGGTCGCACCGGCGGTACGCCTCGGCCAGCTCACGACCCATGCCGCTGCCGAAGGCGTTGCGGCGGGCCGGGCGGTCCAGCGTGATCGTGGCGATGCCGTCCGTGACGTCGTACCGAAGGGTGCGCAGGTCCATGGGCGCAGTCTCGCTCAGCGTGGCAGACCCAACACGCGCTGGGCGATGACGTTGAGCTGGATCTCGGTGGTGCCTCCCCCGAAGAGAACGGCCGGCAGGCCGATGTGGTCGATCGCGTGGCCGCCTTCGAGCACCGCACCCTCCGGGCCGAGCACGCGGAGCAGGTCGAAGGAGCCGTCCTTCTGAGCAAGCGTGTTGAAGACCTTCTGCACGCTCGTCTCGGCACCGATCTCGAGGCCCGAGAGCCGGGCCAGGATGCTGCGCAGGTTGAGCGCCGAGAGGGCGATCTCGCGCGCGGTCGAACGCCCGAAGGCGCGCAGCACCTCGGCACGGTCGACGTCGGTGCGCTCCTCCTGGAGCAGTTCCAGGAAGCGGTCAGCGCTTCCGTGGGTCAGGCGCCCGCCCATGCTGAGCCGCTCGTTGCCGAGCGTGGTGACGGCCAGGCGCCAGCCCTGCTCACGCGCGCCGACCAGGCAGTCGTCGGGCACGAAGACGTCGTCGAGGAAGACCTCGTTGAACTCCGCTCGTCCGGTCGACTGCTTCAGGGGACGCACGTCGACACCGGGCGAGCTCATGTCGACGAGGAAGTAGGAGATGCCCTTGTGCTTGGGCGCCGAGGCGTCCGACCGCGCCAGGCAGACCCCCCAGTGGGCCTCGTGAGCACCGGAGTTCCACACCTTCTGGCCGTTGAGCAGCCAGCCTCCGTCGACCTTGGTGGCCTTGGTGCTGAGCGAGGCCAGGTCGGAGCCTGCGCCGGGCTCGCTGAAGAGCTGGCACCAGATGATCTCGCCACGCAGCGATGGCGCGATGAAGCGCTCCTGCTGCGCAGCGCTGCCGTGCACCAGCAGCGTCGGCAGCACCCACTCGCCGATCACGGTGCTTGGCGGAGTCAGCCCACGCGCCTCGAACTCGTCGGCGATGACCGCCTGTTCCTGCACCCCCGCATCCCGTCCGTACGGCGCGGGGTAGTGCGGTGAGACCAGGCGCGCCTCGGTGAGCAGGTCGGCGATCGGCCCGGGCGTGATCCGGGCCCACGTCTGGTTGGCGTCCGCGCCGGTGAGGGCAGCGACCCGGTCGAGCACCGGACCGACCTCCGCGCGCAGCTCCGGAAGCGTCGAGGGGTCGAGGAACGAGAAGTCGCGCCGTACCTCGATGGCGCGCTCGCCCAACCGCTGGGCCCACGAGTCGGTGGTGCCGATGAGCGCGGCGAGCGACAGCGCACGGCGTTGGTAGAGATGCGCGTCGTGCTCCCAGGTGAAGCCGATGCCACCCAGCAGCGAGACCAGGTCGAGCGTGAGGTCGACCGACGGTGCCACGGCGTTGAGGGCCGCCTGGGCCGCGGCGAGCTGCTGCTGCTCCGCGGCGTCCCCACCGGCTCGCGCCGCATCCCAGGCAGAGGCGGCTGCCACCTCGGCGCGCACCAGCATCATCGCCGCCTTGTGCTGCACCGCCTGGAAGGCACCGACCGGCTGCCCGAACTGAACCCGGGTCTTCACGTAGTCGACGGCGGTGCGCAGCGCCCACGCCGACACTCCGGCCGCCTCGGCGCCGTACAGGGCGGCCATCACGAGGTCGACCGCCACGTCGCCGGTCGTCGCCAGCGGGAGCAGCGTGAGTCCGTCGGCCCGCAGCCGGCCGATGGAGCGGGTGAGGTCGACGGCGTCGCCTGCCTCGACGCGGTCGGCGAGCTCGCTGCCGGACAGGACGAACCAGCGGGTCTCGCCCGCCGCGGACCGCGCGCCCACGAGCGCGTGGTCCGCACCGACGAGCCCGAGCGCGGGAGCCGAGGTGCCGTGCAGCCTCCAGGCGTCGCCGGCCGGTTCAGCCGTCAATCCGCCGCGCACCAGGGCGCCGGTGGCTCCTCCGGCGAAGTCGGCCACCAGCTCGTGGGCCGGGTCCAGGCGGAGCAGGGCGGCGCTCGCAGTCACCGTGGGCAGCCAGGGGCCGGGAAGCAACGCGGTGCCGGACTGCTCGGCGACGACCGCCAGCTCAGGCAGTCCGACGCCTGCTCCCCCGACCTCCTCCGGGAGGTGCAAGGCGTGCAGGCCGTTGTCGAGCAGGACCTGCCACACCGGCGGCCGTACGCCGGCAGCGAGGTCGGCGAAGCGTCCACGCGTGTCTTCGGTGGCGGCGTGCCGAGCGGCGAGGCCACCGACCGAGTCGGCGAGGGCGCGGAGGTCTTCGTCTAGGGCGATGGGCATGAGGGTCCTGACTTCCTGGACTCGAAGCGACAGCGTGTGGCAGCGGATCGTGTCGGCCGCGCACGGCCGCACGTCGCCCGGGGGCCTAGGGCGGCGCATGACGGCGTCCGCCCCGATGATCCAGCCGCCCCGTCGCGGGTGGTTGCAAAGTGTTGCTGAGTGGGACCCCAGCACAGTCGGCTCAGTACGTGGTGGAGAAGAATCGGCCGTCGCAAGCAGCACATCCCATGTGCGCAGCAGGCCATGACCTTCTCCAACGCGCTCAAGCGCTGGGCACAGCCTCGCGGAGGCTCTCCGGCACCGGCGGCGCGGGGGCGAAGCGGAGGTAGTCGGGCAGGAAGCCCGAGGGGTCGAGGTCATCGGGCTGCCAGCCTGCGACGAGGTCGGAGCCGTCGACCGAGCGGACCGGGCGCCGGAACTCGTGCAGCAGCGGCAGGCTGTAGGCGACCCGGCCGGTGAGTGTCGCCGGGTCGCCGGTGCACAGCAGCAGCGCCGCCTCGGCCATGGTCTCTTCCGGCTCCGAGGGCCACCCCGGCACGACCCCTGCGGCGTGCTCGGTCGCCACCCCGCGGTTGGGGGAGAGCGCGTTGACCGCGATCCCGTGCGGATGCAGCTCCATCGCCGCCCCGGTCGTCAGCCGGTCGAGCATCGCCTTCGTGCCGCCGTACAGCACCGAGCCGGCGAGCGGGTGGAAGGCGAAGGGTGGACCGACCCGAGGACCGGCCTGACGGGAGGAGATGTTGAGCACCCAGCCGGCACCCCGGCGTCGCATGCCGGGAACCACCGCCCGCATCAGGTCCCAGGTGTTCCAGACGTTCGTCTCCACCGAGTCCTGGAACCAGGCGCGCGTCATCTCCTCGAACGGCACGTCGTAGCGCCGGGTCGCGGCGACGTTGTTGACGAGGATGTCGACGGTGCCGCCCAGCTTCTGCTCGACCTCCCCGATGAGCGCGGGCCGGTCCAGATCGGGGCGTCCCAGATCGACGACGAAGGCGTCGGCCCTGCCGCCGGCTCCACGGATCAGCGCCACGGTCTCTTCCAACGAGCCGGCGAGCGCGCCGTCGCCCCCGCGCCGGGTGCGGGAGACCGCAGCCACCGCGATGCCCTCGGCAGCCAGCCGCCGCGCGATCGCACGGCCGATGCCGCGGGCGGCACCGGTGACGACGGCGACGTGGTCGGTCACGCCGGCGCGCCGATCGGAGGCGCCGACTCGAGGACGGCCCCCAGCTCAGCCGCGAGCTGGTCGGAGCCACCCAGGCTGAAGGCCGCCTGCCGCCCCCAGAGGAAGTAGCGATGGATGGGGTAGTCGATGTCGGCGCCGATGCCGCCGTGGAGGTGCTGGGTCGCGTGGACCACGCGCAGTCCCCCGCGTGCGGCCCAGAACTTCGCGACCAGCACCGCGGACTCCGCCTCCTGGTCGCGTCCGGAGTCGAGCAGCCAGGCGGCACGCAGCGTGGTCAGCCGGATCGCCTCCGTGTCCAGGTGCGCATCGGCGGCGCGCACCGCCACCGCCTGGTTGGTCGAGATCGGGCGGCCGAACTGCTCCCGCTGCGAGACGTACGCCGCCGTCGCCGTCAGTGCCTCGGCGCAGGTGCCGAGCTGCACGCCGCAGAGGGCGAGTCGGGCGCGCTGCAGGGTCCAGGCGGCCACGTCGACGTCGCCTCCGTCGAGCACGTCCTCGTTGCTCACCCGGACGCCCTGGAAGCGCACCGTCGCGGCGCTTCCCTGGCCAGTCGCGGCAACAGGCGTCACGGTCACTCCCGAGGCGCCCGTGGCCACGACCACCACGTTCGTCGTGCCGTCGGCCAGTCGCACCGGAACGACGACAGCCTCCGCCTCGGCCGCCGCCGGAACGCCCACGGCCGTGCCCTCGACGACGACCGCGTCCGCGTCACGCACCCCGGTCACGCCAACCTCGCCGGCCACACCGTCGAAGGCACCGACGACGAGAGCGTCCCCGCTCAGGATCCGGTCGAGCAACCGCTCCTTCAGCGTCACGGAGCCGAACTCCGCGATCGGCCAGGCCGCCGCGGCCACCACCGACCAGAACGGCACCGGCGCGACCCTGCGCCCCTGCTGCTCGGCGATGGTCACCAGGCCGAGTACGCCCATCCCGCCACCGCCGGTGGATTCGGGCAGGCAGGCGGCGAGCAGTCCGGAGTCGGCCAACAGCTTCCACAGGCGGCGGTCGAACCCGCCCTCGGCGCGCTCCACCTCCACAACGCGCTCGGTGGACGCCTGGTCGGCGAAGATCTCCTCGGCCAACGCCGCCAGCGCCGCGTGGTCCTCGGGGAGAGTGAAGCTCATCTCTTCAATGGTGCTGTCCATCAGGAAACCTCATGTGTGGGTGACGGTGCGACGCTGAAGTTGGCGTCTCGACGTGCTGAAGTTGGCGTCTCGACGTGGGGGGTCAGCGGCGGCGGGCGGAGAGGGTCATGCCGAGGGTCTTGCCGGCGACGATCTCGCGCATGACCTCGTTGGTGCCGCCGCCGAAGGTGTTGTTCTGCGCCCGGCGGGCCAGGGTCTCCACCCGGCCCGCGACCGCAGCGCCCGGCGAGCCGGGACGCAGCAGGCCGTAGGCGCCGAGCACGTCCTGCAGGCGGCCGTAGCTGGTGACGACGGCCTCGGTGCCGAACACCTTCGCGGCCGCGGAGTCGCCACCGGCCAGCGTGTTGGCGGCCACGTCGGAGACCAGCCGCAGGCTGAGCAGGTCCGCGGCGCTCAGCAGCGCGTAGACCTCGGCGAGGGTCGAGCGGACCCACGGGACGTCGTACAGGGTGCCGGAGCCGAGGGGCTGTGAGCGTGCCCAGGCGATCGTCTCGTCGAGCAGCTCGTTGGCGATGCCGTTGCGGGCGGCCAGGGCCACCCGCTCGTGGTTGAGCTGGTTGGTCACCAGACCCCACCCCTGGTTCATCTCCCCCACGAGGTTGGTGCGCGGCACCCGCACGTCCTCGTAGTAGGTCGCGGAGGTGGAGATGCCGCCGACCGTGTGGATCTCCGTCACCGAGAAGCCGGGCGAGGAGGTCGGCACCAGGACCACCGAGATGCCCTGGTGGCGCGGCGCATCGGGATCGGTGCGTACCGCCAGCCAGATCCAGTCGGCGAAGACGCCGGCACTGGTGAAGATCTTGTTGCCGTTGATCACCAGGTCGTCACCATCGACCACCGCGCGCGTCTGGAGCGATGCGAGGTCGGTGCCGGCCGAGGGCTCGGTGTAGCCGATCGCGAAGACGAGCTCGCCGGAGAGGATCCGGGGCAGGAAGTAGTCCTTCTGCTCGGCCGTGCCGTGGGCCATCAGGGTCGGTGCCACGGTGTTGAGCGTGACCAGCGACAGCGGCGCGCCCGCGCGCAGTGCCTCGTCGTAGAAGACGTAGAGCGCCTCGGGGTCCTCGCCCCGGCCGCCGTACTCCTCGGGCCAGCCCAACCCGAGCCAGCCGTCGGCGCCCATCTGCCGGTAGATCCGGTCGAAGACGGGGCCACCCTCGGTCTGGTCGACCAGGGCGGCGCGGTCCTCGTCGTTGATGACCGAGGAGAAGTAGTCGCGCAGCTCCTGGCGCAGCCGCCGGGAGGCGGCGGAGAGTTCGGGATGCATGGCAGCGTCCTTTCAGAGTCGTTCGAGCAAGACGCAGGTTGTGGCGGCGGAGGCGCAGATGGCGACGAGGGCCAGCGCGGCGTCGCGACGCTCCAGCTCCTCCACGGCGGTGGCCAGCAGGCGGATGCCGGTGGCGCCCGCGGGATGCCCCAGTGCGATGGCCCCGCCGTTGACGTTCAAGCGCTCCGGGTCGATCTCCAGCACCTGGGCGAACGACATCGGAACCGAGGCGAACGCCTCGTTGACCTCGAAGACGTCGATGTCGGCGAGAGCGACACCGGCCCGGTCGAGCACCTTGCGAGCCGCGAGAATCGGGTTGTCGAGCATGTACTCCAGATCGCCGCCGACGACCGTCTGGCCGAGCACCCGGGCTCGCGGCGTCAGGCCCAGCTCGGCCGCGCGGGCAGCCGAGGTGATCAGGGCAGCGCTGGCCCCGTCGGAGACCTGCGAAGAAGTGCCGGCGGTGTGCAGGCCGCCTTCCTTGACCGGCTTCAGCCCGGCCAATCCTTCGAGCGTGCTGGCGCGCAGCCCCTGGTCGCGCTCGATCCGCATCGTCGAGCCGTCGGCCTGCGGCACCTCCACCGGCAGCACCTGGCGGTCGAAGCGCCCCGCGGCCCAGGCTGCGGCAGCCCGCTCCTGGGAGCGCACCCCGAAGGCGTCGAGATCCTCGCGACCGAAGCCGCGACGTACGGCGATCCGGTCGGCGGCCGTGTACTGGTCGGGGGTGTTCAGCGACCAGTCGGCAGGTCGCGGCGTGCCGAGTCCGCTGCCCTGCTTGTAGGTCAACGGCACCCTGCTCATCACCTCGACGCCGCAGGCGACACCAGCGTCGACGGCGCCGAAGGCGACCTGGCCGAGCAGCAGCTGGACCGCCTGCGAGGAGGTCCCGCACTGGGCGTCGATGGTGGTGCATCCGACCTCGGCGGGCAGCCCGGCATGCATCCAGGAGGTGCGGGTGATGTTGCCGAACTGCTCACCGATGGGCGTGACGCAGCCGCCGATGGCCTGGTCGACCACGGTCGGGTCCACGCCGTTGCGGTCCAGCACTCCACGCTGCACGTGCCCGAGCAGCTCGGTGGCATGCAGCCCGGAGACCCATCCCTCTCGCTTGCCGAACGGGGTGCGGACCATGTCCACCAGCACCGGCGTGCTCATCGTCCTGCTCCTTCTCGTGGGCGGGCGTCCAGACCCAGGGCGGTGATGTCGCGCTCCTCCAGGAGATCCAGGCTGACCCGGACCCCGCCGGTCAGGTCGGGAGCGCAGTCGCAGAGCACCAGCATCCCCTCGACCATCTCCTCCATCGACTCGAAGACATCCGCCTCGAACTTGTCCCCGACGAGCTCGGCAGCACCCTCGGTGAGCACGCCGAAGCGCGGCTCCACCGTGTTGACGCGCACTCCGGTGCCGTAGAGCTCGGCGCCGAGGCCGTTGGTGAGCCGGTTGAGCGCGGCCTTCGAGGCGCCGTACACGGCCATGTGGCTCCCGGGCGGCGGCAGGTGGAAGGGGGGGCCGGGACGCAGGTTGGCGGTGGCACTGGAGACGTTGACGATCCACCCCTCGCCGCGCTCCACCATCGCCGGGATCGCCTGCTGTGCCAGGTCGAGCGGCGCATGCACGTTGACCTCGAACGTCAGGTGGCTGCGCTTCGACGGGTAGTCGACCAGCGGCTGGTACATCGCTGCCGCAGCGTTGTTGATCAGGAGGTCGATCGGCCCTCCGAGCGCCTCGGCGGCACGGCCGACCAGCCCGGCGCGGCTCTCCGGCGACGCGAGGTCGGCCATGATCGCCTCGACCGTGGTGCCGTACCGGCGCGCTCCCTCGACAACCTCCTTCAGGTTGCCGTCGAGGTGGTCGTGGCGCTCCCAGGTGCGCGCGACCGCAACGACGTCGGCACCCTCGGCCGCCAGACGCTCGACGGCTGCGGCCCCGATCCCCCGGCTGGCTCCGGAGACGAGTGCCCGGCGGCCGGCGAAGCGAGCGCCGGCCATCAGAGGTGCTTCTCCGCCATCGACGCGATCGCGTCCGCGATCCGCTGCACGTGCTCCGGAGGCAGCCCGTGGCTCATGCCGAGCGTCATGCCGCGCTCGAAGACGGCGTCCGCCTCCGGAAGACCCTCCTCCGGCACGCGGTGCGTGATGCCGGCCATCATCGGGTGCCGGACGATGTTGCCGCTCCAGACGGTGCGCGTGTCGATGCCACACGCATCGAGGTGCTCCTGCAGGTCACTACGGGTGAAGGGAGCGTCGGCGTTGACCATCACCGGGTAGCAGAGCCAGGCGGTGTCGAGCCCCTCGGTCTCCACCGGCGTGGTGAAGAACTGCGGGAACCGGCCATAGGCATCGGTGTAGGCCTGCCAGGTCGCCTTGCGGATTCGGTAGTTCTCCGCGAGCTTGTTGAGCTGCACGACGCCGTACGCCGCCCCCAGCTCCTGCGGCTCGAAGTTCCAGGAGAGCTCGTCGAAGATGAAGTCGTTGTCGTAGTCGACGCCGTCGAGATCCTCGCGGAAGACCCGGCCGCCACCGTTCTCGGCAGCGGAGCCGAAGAGGTTCGGCTCCGAGCGCCGTCCCCAGCGACGCAGCAGCAGCGCACGGTCACGGGTCTCCACGTCGTCCATCATCACCATGCCGCCGGTGCCGGCGCAGGTGATGATGTGCGCCATCGAGAAGCTGGTCACCGAGATGTCCGCGCGGGCTCCGGTCGGGGTGCCCCGCAGGGTCGCACCGAGGGCGTCGCACGAATCCTCGATGACCTTGAGACCGTGTCGGTCCGCGACCTCGCGGATCTTGTCCCAGTCGGGGCAGTTGCCGGCCAGGTTCGGCACCAGGATCGCCGAGGTGTTCTCGGTGACCATCGCCTCGATCTTGTCCTCGTCGATGTTGAACGTGTTGGGCCGCACGTCGACGAAGACCGGCACCAGCCCGGCCCGCACGATCGGCGCGACGTCGGTCGAGAAGGTGAGCGGCGAGGTGATCACCTCGCTCCCCTTCGGCAGGTCGAGCAGCTCGACCGCCAGGTAGAGCCCGGACGAGCCCGAGTTGCACATCACGCCGTACTTCTTGCCCGAGAGCTCGGGGACGCGGCGCTCCAGCTCGAAGACGGACGGGCCGATGCGCAGGCCTTGATGGCCTCGGTGCAGCACCTCGAGGACGGCGTCGATCTCGGCCTGGCCGTGGGTGGCGCGGGCATAGGTGATGCGCTCAGTGAGCACGTCGGGGGTCGCGGCGGCTTCTGCAGTCACGGATGTCTCTCCTTGCTGGGTGGGATGGGCGGAGTGACCGCTCAGTGGTCGGTGGCAAGCACGATCGCGGAGTGCGGCACCGGCGATCCGCCGGTGACGAGCACGTGGTCGAGCTGCTTGCCGGGCTGGTTGACCGAGGTGCCGCGGATCAGGCGGACACCCTCGGCGATGCCGTTGACGCCGTGGATGTAGCCCTCGCCGAGCTGGCCCCCGTGCGTGTTGATCGGGAGTCGTCCGTCGAGCTCGAGATGGCCGTCGCGGATGAAGGCCGGAGCCTCGCCACGGCCACAGAAGCCGTACTCCTCCAGCTGGAGCAGCACCATCGGCGTGAAGGCGTCGTAGAGGATCGCTGCGTCGACGTCGTCGGGGCGGATGCCGGCCTGCGCCCACAGCTGACGGGCGACGAGCTCGACCTCCGGCATCGCGTCGATGTCGTCGCGGTAGTAGGAGCTCATCGAGATCTGCTGCGGCCCGACACCCTGCGCCGCGCCGGCGATGATCGCCGGTGGGTGCGGCAGGTCGCGGGCTCGCTCGGCACTGACGATGACCAACGCCACCCCGCCGTCGCTCTCCTGGCAGCAGTCGAGCAGTCGCATCGGGTCGGCGATCATGCGGGAGTTCTGGTGGTCCTCCAACGTGATCGGGCGCTCGTAGAACCAGGCCTTCGGGTTCTTGGCCGCATGCTTGCGTGACAACACGCTGATGCGGCCGAAGTCCTCGGAGGTGGCGCCGTACTCATGCATGTAGCGGCGGGCCAGGAACGCCTCCTGCTGGGCCGGGGTGAGCAGCCCGTAGGGGTTGATCCAGTTCCGGTACTCCTGGTCCGTGTTCGCGGTGTAGGCGAACGGCGGCGGTCCGGCACCGAAGCGGTGCCCGGAGCGCTCGTTGAACGCGCGGTAGACGACGACCACGTCGGCGACACCGCTGGAGACCGCCAGCGCTGCCTGCTGGACCGGCGCGCAGGCCCCTCCGCCACCGTGCGGGATCCGGCTGAAGAACTTCAGCTCCGGGATGCCGAGTGCGCGGGCGACGGCGATCTCCGGGTTGGTCTCCATGGTGAAGAGCGCGAAGCCGTCAACCTCCTCCACGCCGATCTGCGCATCCTGGAGGGCGGCGAGGGTCGCCTCACAGGCGAGCTGCCACTCGCTGCGCCCGGAGTCCTTGGAGAAGTCGGTGGCGCCGATGCCGGCGATCGCGGTCTGGCGGGCGAATCCGCTCATCGTGCTGCTCCTTCTCGACGGTACGGCGCCACGACGACCGTGGCTGTCACGTGCGGCCCCTGGGAGTTGCGGCCCACGACCTTGATCTCGACCTCGTCGGCCCCTCCCGGCGCCTCTGCCTGGCGAACGGCGACGACCTCGCCGGTCATCGTCATCACGTCACCGGGGAAGTTCGGCACCCCCAACCGCAGCGACACCTTGCGGATCTGACCGTTCGGGCCGGCCCAGTCGGTGACATAACGGTCGATGAAGCCGTTGGTGGAGTTGATGCTCATGAAGATGTCGGGGGTCCCGCGACCCTGGGCCTTGCCGGGATCGTGATGCACATCCTCGAAGTCCTGAGAGGCGATCGCCGTGGCCACGATGGTGGTCCGGTCGAGCGGGATCTCCAACGTGGGCAGCACAGTGCCCACGTCGTACGCCGGGAAGTCGCTCACTGCGCACCCCCGGCCTCGGTCGCCACGCCCTCGGCGGCACCTCGCGGGAAGACGCGCGGCAGGATCTCGCCGTGCGCATGCTCGCCGAACCCGATCTCGACCTCCATGCCGATCTCGAGGGCGTCGAGGTCGAAGCCACTCATGTCGGCGACGAACCGGGTGCCCTCCTCGAGGTCGACCAGCGCGACGCCGAGCGGATAGGTGAAGGCGTCGTCCTTGGGGTGGTGCAGCACCGTCCAGGAGTGGAGCGTGCCCAGCCGACTGGAGACGACCGTGTCCCACGCGAACGAGCGGCAGGCCGGACAGGCCGGGCCGGGCGGGTGGCGCAGGGCGCCGCAGGTGACGCAGCGCTGGATCTCCAACCGGCCGGCGGCGGCCGCGTCGAAGAAGAAGCTGTTGTCCTGGGTACGGATCAGATGGGGGATGCCGGTCACGAGGCCACCGCCTTCTTCTGGGTCGGGTCGAAGCGCAGCAACTTGAACCGCTCCTCGACGAGGAGCTCGTCGTGCTGGTTGACGTACCGCTTGAGCAGGGTGATCCAGCAGCCGTGCCCCAAGCCCGTCTGCTTGAACGGGGAGACCGCCTCGATCGTGAACTCACAGCGGATCCGGTCGCCGGGCACCATCTCGCGCAGGTAGCTCTGCTCGAGGTCGGTGGCGACGACGGAGGTGTAGCCGTGCTCGTCGAGCAACGCGAGCATCCGAGAGTAGGCGAAGTCCTCCTGGACCCCCTCTGCTCGAAGCCGCTGCACCTCGCGGTAACGCTTGAGCCCGCTCATCACCCACGTGGAGGCCATGGCAGGCGGGCAGATCACCGAGGCGCGGCCGGTCGCAGCGGCGGCCCCGGCGTCGACATAGATGGGGTTCTCGTCCTCATGGGCCTCGACCCAGTTGCGGATCATCGCCTCGTTGACGGCGTACCGGGAGACCCGGTCTGGCTCGGCCTGTTGGCCGACGAAAGCCGTCAACTGTGCATGCAGGGCGTCGGTCTCTGGTCCACTCACCGGCCACTCCTTCGGATTTGAGCAAGCGCTTGGTGCAAGAATGCTCCACACCGGGACTCCGGTATACGGAGGTCTCACTCAGTCGGACCGCAGCGACCAGCGAAGGAATGCCATGGCACGCGACACCCGCTCCGAGATCCTCGAGGTCGCCGCCGACCTCTTCGCCAGCCGCGGCGTCGGCGCGACCACCGTCCGCGAGATCGGCGACCGGGCAGGCGTGCACTCCGGCAGCCTCTATCACTGGTTCCGCTCCAAGGATGCGATCGTCGCCGAGCTGATGGCGGACTACATGGCCGACATCCAGCGCCGGTTCGCGGCCGCGAGCGCCGAGGCGGCGACTCCTCGAGAGACGGTGGAGCGACTGATCGCAGCCACTCTGGCGATCATCGAGGAGCACCCGCAGCCCACCGCGATCTACCAGCAGGATCGGCAGTACCTGCGCGCCCACGGCCTACTGGACGCCGTCGACGACGCTTCGCGCGAGATGCGCAACTACTGGATCACGGCGATCAAGGCGGGCGTGTCGGAGGGCACCTTCCGCGACGACGTACCTGTGGAGACCTTCTACCGCACCGTGCGCGACGCACTGTGGGCCAGCCGCCACTGGCCGGTGCGCGAGCAGCACTCGCGCACCGAGTTCACCGAGCAGATGGTGCGCCTCTTCCTTCAGGGCTTCCTGGCCGACTGAGCCAGCGGTGCGTGACGTGCGTCATAATGCGTTGCGTAATAACCTACGCACTGCGTAAAGTTCACGTCATCGAACAACCCACACCAAGGAGTGAGAACGATGGCGAAGAACAAGAACAAGCAGGTCAGCAACTACCTCAGCGGCATGATCGACGCCACCAAGGACCTGCTCGACGACCTGGTCGACACCGCCGGCGACATTGAGAAGAAGAGCCGCAAGGGCTCCAAGAAGGCACTGAAGGCCGCCCGCCCCTCCAAGAAGGACGTCAAGGCGCTGCGCAACCAGATCGAGGACCTGGGCAAGCAGACCAAGAAGCTCGCCAAGGTAGGCAAGTGACCACCGCCACCGCGTCGCCCGCCGCGGCGAGCGCGACGAAGCGCGCGCCGGCCAAGCGCACCCCGGCCAAGCGCACCCCGGCCAAGAAGGCGCCCGCGGCACCCGAGGCCCCCACCGTCGAGACCTCTGCGCCCGCCAAGGCCGCCAAGAAGTCCCCCAGCAAGAAGAAGCGCAAGGACGCCCCGGCGGCCAACTGCCTCGGGTCGCTGATCGACGACACCTTGGAGATCCTCGACGACATCATCGACGTCGCCGGCAAGGTCGAGAAGAAGGCGCGCAAGGGCGCCAAGCGCACCGCCGACGCGGTCCGTCCGTCCAAGAAGGACGTGGACGGCATCCGTGAGCAGATCGAGGAGATCGGCAAGCAGGCTCGCAAGCTGGCCAAGCTCAGCAAGTGACCCGATCCCGGTCACAGACCGACGCATGGTCGGCCCGCCGAAGGCGGGGAGGACGGAGAACACGCCGCCTCCCCGCCTTCGCCATCTCCCCGCACGGCAGCGGAACGTCACCCCGCGGGGTGGCGCGCACTCAACGCAGCACCAGGGCGACCGACGCGCATGCGGTCATCACGAGTCCGGCCAGGACGACCTTGCGGAACGTCTCGGGGCGCAAGGCGCCGAACACCTTGTCTCCCAGCGCCCATCCGGCAGGGACTCCCGCGATGCCGCCGAGCGCGACGAGTCCGGCAGTCAGGTCGATCTTGGCGACGACCAGGAATCCGATCACGGCCACCACGTCCTGAGCGAGGAACGCTGCCTGCAGCGTCGCCCGGAAACGGCGCGGCTCCAGCCCTGCGGCCTGGAAGGTGATGACCAACGGCGGCCCGTTGAGCCCGGTCGAGGTGAGCAGCGCCCCGCTCACGAAGCCTCCGGCGACCTCGCCGACCCGTCCCACCGGCGGCAGCTTGACCAGGGCAAGCACCAGCACCCCGAGGACGACCGACACAGCGACCGCAAGGGAGAGTTGCACCTCGGTCAAGAGCAGGAGCAGCACCAGGCCCAACGGCAGCCCGAAGGCGGCGGCCACCGAGACCCGCATGGCCAGGCGGACGTCGACCTCGTCGCGCTCGCGCCACCAGGCCCGCGCACACAGCACCACGCTCACCAGGACGCTCGAGACGACAGCTGGGACCGGACCCACCACGGGGATCAGCACCGGGACGGCGAGCAGCGCCATGCCGAAGCCGGTGATCGCCTGGGCCGCCGACGCCAAGAGGTAGACGACCGCCCCCAGGGCAAGCAGGCCGGCCACTTCCACGAGAAACTCCACTTCCGGCGTACCTACGCTCTGGCCGCCCCACCTGATCGCATGAACCACCCCCGCCGGAGCGAGCCTCCCACTCAACGGGACGCCTCGTCAGCAGTGGCGTTCCTCACACCTACTGTGACCGCCGACACATCAGCGGGAGGGGCGCCTTCCTGCGCCGTTGAGATGGAGGACCCAGTGAGGATTCGCACCACAACACTGACGCGCGTCGGTGCCGCCTTCCTGGCGAGCACCCTGCTCGTCACGGGATGTGCCGACTCGGGCGGTGACAAGGACAACGACAAGGACAAGAGCGAGAAATCGTCCATGAGCAAGGACGAGATCTGGGCCGGTGGCGTCTACGGTGCCGACGACGGCGGCACCCCGAAGGACGGCGGCACCCTCACGGTTGGCGACTACGGCGAGCCTCGCTCCCTCGACCCCACCGTGACCATTCCCAACGGGGCTGTAGGAGCCTCCGCGATGGCGGCGATCTACGACGTGCTGATGCGCTGGGACGACGAGGCCGGCGCCTACGTGCCGCAGTTGGCCGAATCCCTCACCAGCGACGACAACACCACCTGGCGACTTACCCTGCGCAAGGGTGTGAAGTTCTCCGACGGCACCCCCGTGGACGCCGCCGCGGTGATGGGCAGCATCGGCTACTACATGTCCAACCAGGGCTTCAACACGCTGCTGCTCTACACCAACCTCAGCGAGATGAAGCCGGTCGACGCCACCACCATCGACTTCGTCATGAAGGCACCGTGGGCGAGCTTCCCGGCCATGCTCGCTACCGGTCCCGGCATGATCGTCGCGCCGAAGGCGATCGCCGGCGGCAAGGACAAGTTCAAGCCGATCGGCGCCGGTCCGTTCGTCTTCGAGGACTACAAGCCGAGCGAGGAGCTCGTGCTGACCCGCAACGACGACTACTTCGGCGAGCGTCCCCACCTCGACAAGCTTCGTTTCGTCTGGCCTGCCTCCGACCAGGCGCGGATGGACTCCCTGAAGCGCGGTGACATCGACCAGGCCTCCGTCCGCACTCCGGGTGTTGTCGAGGAGGCGCGCACCAGCGGCACCGCCGGGGCGCTGGTGCCGGTCGGCCTGGGCTCGATGGTCTGGATCAACAACCGCGAGGGGCGCCCCGGTGCCGACGAGCGGCTCCGCAAGGCGATGGACCTCGCCTTCGACCCGGAGGCGTTCCTTGAGCGCACGGCCGACGGCCACGGCATCGCGAGCCGCAACATCTACACGCCCTCGGCGCCGTACTACACCGAGGTGACCACCCCGGAGACCAACATCGCGGAGGCGAAGAAGCTCGTCGAGGAGGCCAAGGCCGACGGCGTGAGCACCAAGCTCGTCTACCTGGGTCAGTCCGACCAGACCTCCAAGACCGCCGCCGTGACCATCCAGGCGATGCTCGAGGCGGCCGGCTTCACGGTCCAGGTCGAGCTGCTCAACAACATCGCCGACCAGACCAGCCGCATCTATGTCACGCATGACTACGACATCGCGTCGTCGTCGATGAGCATCCCGGTCGACGACCCCTATTCGCGCTTCTCCAGCCAGCTCATCGGAGCCTCGCCCGCCAACCCGTCCGGCTACAGCAACCCCGAGATGGACAAGCTGATCGGCAGCCTGCAGGCGGCCACCGGCGAGGAGGCGACCTCGATCCTCACCCAGATCAACGAGCTGTGGCAGGAGACGGTCCCCGGCATCGCCATCGCTCCCGGCGGCTTCTTCTTCCCCTGGAACGAGAACGTCCACGGCATCCTGCCCAGCAGCGAGTTCCTGATGCTCTACCACCAGGCCTGGAAGAGCTGACCCTCCCCAGCGCCACCTCCGTCCGACGGGCCACGCTCGAACCGACGGGTCAACGCTCGAACCGACGGGTCAACGCTCGAACCGACGGAACAGCACCAAGAAGCGGGCCGGCATCCCCCAGGAGGGGACGCCGGCCCGCTTCGTCGACACGCCACCTTCAGCACGTCGAAACGCCAGCTTCAGTGAGTTGAGGCGCCAGCTTTAGTGCGCGGTGTTCGCGCAAATCTTGGCGACTCAACGTGTCGAAGCTGGCGACTCAACGTGTCGAAGCTGGCGTCTCGACGCGACGGCGTCAGGTCAGGCGCTGACGTTGTGGCAGGCCACGAACTGGCCCGGGCGCATCTCGCGGAGCACGGGCTCCTCGGCAGCACACTGCTCGGTGGCCAAGGGGCAGCGGGTCCGGAACCGGCAGCCGCTCGGGGGGTTGAGCGGCGACGGCAGCTCGACGTCCTTGACCGGAGCTTCGGCGGTGGCCTCGCCGGCGGCCCGAGCCTGCGCATCGGCAGCGCTGGGGACGGAGGCGAGGAGCAGCCGCGTGTAGGGGTGCAGGGCCTTGTTCTGCATGTCGTCGGACGGAATGACCTCGCAGGTCTTGCCGAGATACATGACCATGACCCGGTCGCTGATGTTCTTCACCACGGCTACGTCGTGGGCGATGAAGATCATGCTCAGGTCGTAGCGCTCGCGCGTCTCCTCGAGCAGGTTGAGGACCTGCGCCTGGACCGAGACATCCAGACTGGAGACCGGCTCGTCGCAGATGAGCACGTCGGGGTCCAAGGCGAGCGAGCGGGCGATGCAGACACGCTGGCACTGGCCACCAGAGAGCTCGTGGGGACGCCGGTCCCGGACCACAGCCGGGTCCAGGCCGACGGAGGAGAGCAGGTCGTCGACGAACTTCGCGCGGTCCTTGCCCTCGAAGCCCCAGACCTCGAGACCCTCGGCGACCAGGTCCTTGACCTTGCGCCGCGGGTTCAGCGCAGAGACCGGATCCTGCATGATCATCTGCATCTTGGCGCGCGCCCGACGCATGTCGTTCTTCTTGAGCGCAGTCAGCTCGGCGTCACCGAGCAGCACCCGCCCCGAGGTGGGCGCCGGCAGCTGCATCAGGGCTCGGCCGGCGCTGGACTTGCCGCAGCCGGACTCACCCAGGATCCCGAGCGTCTCCCCCGGGAGTACGTCGATGCTCAGGTCGGAGACGGCATGCACGACGCCGCCGGTCACCGGGAACTCGACCACGAGGTTCTCGACGGTCAAGGCGCGCTTCTCGTCTGCGCGCAGGTGCGCGATGCCGCTACCGGCCATGGGTGTGCTCACTTCCTACGGGGGCCGCACCGGCCAGAAGCGGATGGTGGCAGGCGACCGACCGACCGGGGCCGGCGAGCGGCTGAAGGAGCGGGAGGTCGCTCGTGCAGGTCGTGTCGGCGTACCCACAGCGCGGAGCGAAGCGGCATCCGCCGGGCGGGTTCGCCATGTCGGGCGGGTTGCCCTCGATCGCACGCAGCAGGCTGTGCGGTGCGTTCTCGATCTGCGGGATCGAGGCGAGCAGCGCATCGGTGTAGGGGTGCGTCGGCGCCGCGAAGACCTCGCTGGTCCGGCCCTGTTCGACGGTTCGGCCGGCGTACATCACCTGCACCCGGTCGGTCCGCCCGGCGACGGCGCCGAGATCGTGGCTGACCAGCACCGTGGCCATGTCCCGCTCGGTGGTGAGATTGCCGAGCAGGTCGAGGATCTGCTTCTGCACGGTCACGTCGAGGGCAGTGGTGGGCTCGTCGGCGATCAGCAGGCGCGGGTCGCAGGCCAGTGCCATCGCGATGACGACCCGCTGCCGCATGCCACCCGACATCTCGTGCGGGTACTGCCGCATCCGGCGCTTCGGCTCGGGGATGCCGACCTGCGTAAGCAGCTCAACGGCGCGCTCCTCCGCCTCCTTGCGCGTGCAGCGCAGGTGGAAGCGCAAGGTCTCGGTGAGGTGGGTGCCGATCCGCTTGACCGGGTTGAGAGAGGTCATCGGGTCCTGGAAGACCATCGCGACCTCGGTGCCCCACAGCTTGCGGCGTACGGCGCGCTTCACCCCGTGCACGTCGACCCCGCCCAGCGTCACCTTGCCGGTGACGGTGGTGCGGGCGTCGTTCGAGATGAGACCCATGACGGTGCGGCCCAGCACCGACTTGCCGGAGCCGGACTCACCCACCAGGCCGAGCGTCTCGCCCGGTCGCAGCTCGAAGGAGACCCCGTCGACCGCCCGTACGTCGCCCCGTGGGGTATGGAAGACGGTGCGGAGGTTCTCCACCACCAGGATGGGGCTCTTGGATTCACTGGTCACAGCTTGGCACTCCTCGGGTCCCAGCGCTTCTGGACCTTCTCGCCCAGCAGGTTGAAGGAGAAGACGGTCAGGAAGAGGCACAGGCCCGGGACGATCACGATGAACGGGTGGGCCTCCATGACCCCGCCCTCACCCTCGGCGATCATGTTGCCCCAGGTCGGCTCGGGCGCACGGATGCCAAGGCCCAGGTAGGAGAGCGACGCCTCCGCGACGATCAGCATCGAGACCATCACGACGCCCATCGACGCGACCGGAAGCACCACGTTGGGCAGCAGCTCCTTGCGCAGCAGGCGCATGCGGGTGGCGCCGATCGCCTGGGCGGCCAGCACGAACTCGCGCTGGGCGAAGGTGATCGTGTTGGCGCGGGCGACGCGCACCATGCTCGGGATGGTCAACAGCGAGAGGGCGATCGACAGGTTGCGCAGGTTCGGCGACAGCACCGTGCCGAGCGCGATGAGCAAGACCAGCGGCGGCACCGCGAGCAGTGCGTTGGCGAGGATGCCGACCACTCGGTCGGTCGCACCGCGCAGGAAGCCCGCAACCATGCCGATCAGACCGCCCACGGTGGTGCCGATCAGGATCGCGAAGAGCGAGACGACCAACGACGTACGGGCGCCGTAGATGGCCCGGGCGAGCATGTCCAGACCGTAGTTGTTGGTGCCCAGCGGGTACTCCGAGCCGAGCTCCGGCTCGGCGAAGATCGGAGCGTACAGGCCCTGGGTCGCGTCGTTGTGGTTGCCCAACGGCAGCAGCGGCGCCAGCACCGCAAGGCCGATGAGCACGGTCAGCCAGGTCATGCCGAGCACGAAGACGATGTCGACCGACTTGCCGCGGACGGCCTCGGCGATCCGGCCGAGGCCGTTCATCGCGACCAGCAGGCCGACCACCAGGAGCAGCACCTTCGCCAGCGTGATCAGCAACGCGGTGGTGGCGGCGAAGCCGGCCAGGGCCAGACCGCCGACGAGCATGGGTGCGCCGACGAGCAGCTGCGTCCTGCGGGAGACCCGCGGCTTGGCAGCGGTCTCCTCACCCGGATCGAGCAGCGCGGTGCCCGCAGCGGCGGCAGGGACCGGTGCGTCCACGGGGTCACCGGTGTGGTTGATGTCAGGCTCGGGCACGGCGCGTCCTCGGGTCGAGATAGCCATAGGAGAGGTCGATGAGAGCGCTGCTGAGGACGTAGACCACGGCGATCAGCAACACGGCGCCCTGCACCATCGGGTAGTTGCCGGTGCTGGCGGCCTCGATCACGAGACGGCCCATGCCCGGCAAGGAGAAGAGATACTCCACGATCACCGTGGACCCGACCAGGCGGCCGATGCTCAGCCCCAGGATGGTCACCAACGAGAACGAGGAGGGGCGGAGCGCGTCGCTCACCATGATCCGCAGCGGCGGCATGCCCTTGGCCCGGGCAGCGAGGATGAAGTCCTCGTTGAGCGTGGTCACCAGGTCGTTGCGCAGGATCCGGGTGAACATCGCCATCTCCATCAGGGCGATCGTCAGCGCCGGCAGGAAGACATGGCTCAGATTGCCACCGAAGTCGTCGGTGATCCGCACCCAGCCTGTCCGCGGGAACCAGCCCATCGAGTTGACCAGGACCGCGATGAGCACCAGGCCGACGAGGAACGAAGGCAACGACAGCAGCCCGAAGGTGAAGGCGCCGATGGCCCGGTCGATCCGGCCGCCCTCGTTGTAGGCCGACCACATCGCCAGCGGCACGGAGACGACCAGCGCGATCAGCAGGCCGAGCCCGGCGAGCTCCAGGCTCACCGGCATGGCTGCCACGAGACGATCCCAGACCGGCACCACCGGCGGGATCAGCGAGCTGCCGAGGTCGCCGTGCAGTACGCCGCCGAACCAGTCGAAGTAGCGGGTGAAGAAGGGGTCGTTGAGACCCATCTCGTCCCGGAGGGCGGCGTACTCCGACGGTTCCCGGCCTTCACCCAGGACGGCGACCGCCGGATCGCCCGGCACCAGGGAGAGAAGCGCGAAGACGCCGAAGCTCACCAGCAGCAGGACTGCCAGGAGCTCCAGGACTCGCAACACGAATTGACGCAACACAGGAGTGAATTTCCCATCGGGTCGAGACCCGGGATGTGACCTGTCCCACTCACCGGAAGCCCTGCGCGGCGGCAGTTCGAACGGTGAGGGGCGTAGCGGTCGCTCGGGTCGGCGGGACGAGGTTCAGCGGGGCGGCGAGGCGGTCACGGCGCCAGGCTGACGGCGGTGCGGATCACCTTGCCGGTGGCGTTGCGCGGCAGCGGGGAGTCGACGATCTTCCAGTGCGTCGGCACCTTGTAGTGGGCCAGGTTCTCCGCGGCGTGCCTGCGCAGCTCGAGCTCCAGCGCGCCCGGATCGTCGGCACCCTGCGCGACAACCACCGCCCCGACCTCCTGGCCCAGGTCGGAGTGCGGGACGCCGAGCACGACGCACTCGGCGACCGAGGGGTGCTCGGCCAGCACTCCCTCGACCTCGGCCGGGTAGACGTTCTCGCCACCGCGGATGATGAGGTCGGAGCGCCGACTGGAGAGCCGCAGCCGGCCCTGCTCGTCGAGCGTACCGAGGTCGCCGGTACGCAGCCAGCGGTCCTCCGTGAATGCCGCGGCGGTGGCCTCGGGGTTGTTCCAGTAGCCGAGCATCGTGAAGCACGAACGAGTGTGCACCTCGCCCTCCTCGCCGGGAGGGAGCACTCGGCCGTTCACGTCCCGCACCTGCATCTCCACACCGATGATCGGCCGCCCGAGGGACCCCGGGGCCTCGGCCAGATCGATCGGCGTCGCCACGCAGATCGCGGTGCAGGTCTCGGTCATGCCGTAGGAGTCGACCAGCGCCGACGCGAAGGGCAGCCCCTCACGCAGCCGCTGCTTGAACTCCACCGATGACGGCGCCGAGGCCAGCGAGAAGGCGTAGAGCGACGAGGTGTCGTAGTCGCCGACACGGTCGAAGGCGAGCAGCCTGTTGGCCATCGTGGGCACGGCGCCCCAGTGGGTGACGTGTGCCTTCTCGACCAGCTCCAGCACCTTCGCCACGTCGAAGGCGCCCAGGTGCAGGGCGACCTTGCTGCCGGTGGCGAGCCGCGGAGCGATCAGGTTGTGGAGGCTGCCGACGTGGAAGAGCGGCATGGCAAGCAGGTAGGTCTTCTGGCGCGGGTCGGTCGGGTCGCCGAACGCAGCAGCGAGCGCGTCGGAGTAGCGGTGGTACTCCACGACAGCGGCCACGTTGCGGTGCGAGTGCACGGCGCCCTTCGGCCGGCCCGACGTGCCCGAGGTGTAGAGGATGACGGCCGGGTCGTCCTCGGCCACGTCCTCGCTCGGCGGCGGCGCGTCGGGGTGGGCGGTCGCCATCCGGTCCAGGTCTGCCTCGATGTCGAGGACCGGCACCGTCACCCCCAGGGAGGCGTACGCCGCTTGTCGCTTGCCGTCGGCGAAGATCAGCTTGGGGGTGGCGTGCTCAAGACCGTAGGCGAGCTCCCGCGGCGACCACCAGGCGTTGTAGCCGACGGCGATCGCGCCGATCGAGACCGTCGCCCAGAACGCCTGGATCCACCCGACGTTGTTGGCCGAGGCGATCGCCACGCGGTCGCCCTTGCCGATGCCGTGCTCCTCACGGAGCGCCCGGGCGAGGGAGGAGACACGAGCCAGGTGCTCGGCGTACGTCAAGGTGCCGTCGAGGGAGACGACGTAGGGGCTGTCGCCCCACTGCTGCGAACTGGCGAGCATCTCGTGGAGGGAGCGGAAGCGGTTCTTGAAGACCGGCACCTCGACGCCGAGGATCTCAGCCGGCTCCAGCTCCCACTGGCCGCCCGGGCCGCTCAGCCCTGCCAGAAGCTGCTGGGCCGCGAGCGCTGCGTCGGTCTGCGTCATCGTTCCTCCACTCGGATGCGTCGGCCGCCGACGCTCCCCCGGCGTCGACGCATCAGGAAGTATGTGTGCGGGCTCACCTGCGGGGTTCCGAGGTTCCCGATGACCGGGAACCCATCGCGTGCCGTCGGCGGGTCCCACCACGATGTTCCCCGACAGGTAGGGACGACCCCGTCCCCCGGTGACGCGACGAGGCAGGAGACAGGCGATGAGCGAGTTCAAGGGCAAGGTGGCGCTGGTGACCGGCGCCGGCCAGGGCGTGGGCCAGGGCATCGCGCTGGCGCTCGCCACCGAGGGCGTGGACGTGGCGGTCGTGGGCCGTACCGAGGCCAAGCTGGCCGACACTGCCGAGCAACTGCGGGCCCGCGGCGTGCGCGCCGAGATCTACACCGCCGACGTCATGGACACTGAGTCGATCCCCGGCCTGGTCGACCAGGTCGCCGAGGAGATGGGCAGGCTCGACATCCTCGTCAACAACGCCTACTCGGGCACCCTCGGCCCGCTGCTGCAGACCAACCTCAAGCAGTTCACGAAGGGCTTCGTCAGCGGCCCCTTCGCTGCCTTCGCGTTCATGACCGCAGCGCACCCGCACCTCAAGGCGGCGGGCGGTGGCTCGATCATCAACCTGGTGACCGCCGCGATGGTCCGCTGGGACCTCTCGAACTACGGCGCGTACGCCGCCGCGAAGTCCGCGCTCCGCTCGGTCAGCCGCACCGCGGCCGTCGAGTGGGCGAGTGACGGGATCCGGGTCAACAGCATCGCGCCGCACGCCCTCTCCCCCGGCCTGAAGTGGTGGATCGAGAACAACCCGGAGGAGGCGGAGGAGTTCATCGCCTCGATCCCGATGAAGTACGTCGGCGATCCCGAGACCGACATCGGCCGCGCCGTGGTCGCCCTCTGCGGCCAGGACATGCGCTACCTCACCGGTGCCACCATCCCCCTTGACGGCGGCCAGGCCCACTTCGGCTGACCGGCCCTCTCGACCGCCGGTGGTTGACCCATCCACCGGTGGTCGAGCCTGTCGAGACCCGTCCACCGGCGGTCGAGCCTGTCGAGACCCAGGCTCAGGCGAGGCCAGGCTCAGAAGAGGTCATGCGGCCGGAGGCTGACCTCGGCGCCACCGTCGACGTAGATGACCTGCCCGGTCATGTGGGTGTTCTCCGGCGCGATGAGCCACAGCAGGGCGTTGCCGATCACCTCGGGCTCCGAGTACCCGTTGAGCGGCATCGGGACGGCCTGATCCATGATCTTCTTCCACTCCGGGTCGCTGATCAGCCCGGCGGACATGGCGGTGAGCACCACGCCAGGCGCGACCGCGTTGATCGGGATGCCTGCGCCGGCGAACTCCGGGGTGGCTGCCACGCTGCGCATCCACTGGGCGACTGCGCTCTTGGTCGAGGGGTAGATCGCGGTGGGATGGCTCGCGGCTGCCGCAGCCTCCAGGGCCGCCGCCTCATCGCCTGCCAGGCATGCGGCCACGATGTCCGGGGAGTTCGGCTGGGTGCCCGCGATCGAGCCGACCAGTGCCACCTTGCCGCGGGCGGCGGCAAGCGCAGGCTGCAGCCCGGTGACCAGGTCGACGGTGCCGAAGTAGTTGACACTCACCTGGGGCGGTCCTGCCTGGCTGAGGCCGGCCACGGTGATCAGCCCGTCCAGCTCGCCTCCGCAACGCTCCAGCACCCCGGCAATAGCGGCCTGGCGCCCCTCCGGGGTGGAGAGGTCGGCAACCACGTCGGCGTCCCGGATGTCGACCCCGATCACCTCGTCACCGCGCTCGCGCAACAGCGCGGCGGTGGCGGCGCCGATGCCGGCGGCGGATCCGGTCAGGGCGACCTTGCGACTCATCTTCACTCCTGGTTCTCCGCGTCGCCGCGGGATCGGTCATAGGTGGGGCCGAGAAGCAGCTCACAGGTGAGGCGGATGTCGTCCTCACTCTCCTCGGCGGTGATCACGCTGTTGAGCACGGAGATCAGGACGCCGTACCAGGCCTGCTCGACCAACCGCACCATGCGCTCGTCCTGGGCGGTGGCATCGGTGATCCCGAGCGCCCGGAAGAGCACGACGTGGAACGAGTTGGTGACGTCGGAGCCTTCAGGCCCGATCTTGAGCTGCGCCGCGTTGTTCGCCTGCAGCATCGCCGTCGCGAGGAGAGGCCGCTCCAGGAGCCGACGGCTGGCGATGAGCAGGGTCTCGGCGACTGCCTGCGACGGCAGCGCGCCGGCATCGACCGTCACCGGCACCAGCGTGTTCACCTGGCTGCGGAGCAGACCGAGGAACAGGTCGTTCTTGGAGGGGAAGTAGCGGTAGAGGGTGGCGATGGCGACGCCGGCCTCCTTGGCCACGTCGGTCATCTGCATCCGTTCGTGGCCGTGCTGGGTGCCCAGCCGCGCAGCCGCCCGGAGGATGCGTTGGTAGCGCTCCTTCTGGTCGGCCGACACCGGCTCGGCCGGCGCCCTGTTCTCCGCGATTCGCGGCACTGTCTTCCCCCTTGTTCGATCCGCCCACACCGGGGGTGTGGCTCGGCTCACAGCACGTCCAGTGTTTCCCACCGTCCGATCGCCCCGACTTTGCCTTACCGCTGAGTGGGAATGCCAGGGGGCTCGAATCGCGGAAGGCGGCCACACTCAGGGGAAGTCAGCAGATGCTTTCAGGAGGGTGCCAGATGACCGAGGACACTGCCGTACGCCGGATCGAGGTTGACGCCGCGCCCACGCGGTTCGCCCGGGGCTGGCACTGCTTGGGGCTCGAGCGCGATCTCAGCGACGGAAAGCCCCATCAGATCAACGCGTTCGGGCAGAAGCTCGTCGTGTTCGCCGGCGAGGACGGCGCGGTCAACGTGCTGGACGCCTACTGCCGGCACATGGGCGGTGACCTCTCCCAGGGCACCGTCAAGGGCAACGAGATCGCCTGCCCGTTCCACGACTGGCGCTGGGGCGGCGACGGTCGCTGCAAGCAGATCCCCTACGCGCGCCGCGTCCCGCTGCGGGCCCGCACCGCCGCCTGGCCGACGATGATCCAGGACGGCATGGTCTTCGTCTGGAACGACCCGGAGGGCAACCCGCCCCCCGCCGACGTGACGATCCCCCGGATCCCGCAGGTCGACAGCGACCGCTGGACCGACTGGCTCTGGTACGAGACCGTCATCGAGGGCGCCAACTGCCGCGAGATCGTGGACAACGTCGTCGACATGGCCCACTTCTTCTACATCCACTACTCCTTCCCGACGTACTTCAAGAACGTCTTCGAGGGCACCAGCGCCTACCAGTACATGAACGGCACCGGGCGTGAGGACATCCGCGCGGCCCGGGGTGGCAGCAGCCCGGTGGTGCTCGGCACCACCTCCGTGGCGGCGTACCACGGACCGTCGTTCATGATCGACGAGGTCACGTACCACTACGAGGACATGGACGTCGACACGATCCTGATCAACTGCCACTACCCCATCGACTCCAACTCCTTCGTGCTGCAGTACGGGATCATCGTGGAGAAGAAGGAGGGCGTCTCCGACGACGAGGCCGAGCAGCTCGCCGCCACCACCGGCAAGTTCATCAAGTACGGCTTCGAGCAGGACGTCGCTATCTGGAAGAGCAAGACGAAGATCGACAACCCGCTGCTCTGCGAGGAGGACGGCCCGGTCTACCAGCTGCGCCGCTGGTACGAGCAGTTCTACGTCGACGCCGCCGAGGTGACGCCGGAGATGACCGACCGGTTCGAGTTCGAGATCGACACCACCCGACCCAACGAGGCGTGGCGCACCGAGGTCGAGGCGAACCTGGCGGCCCGCGCGGCCACGAGCTGATGGGTACGCCGGCGCCACGGCCCGACGTACGCCTCGACGACGGGCCGATGCAGTCGGTCACCTGCACCGCGTGCGCGGCCCAGGTGCTGGCTCGCAAGAGCAGTTGGGACCAGACCTCGGTGCAGTGGACGGAGCAGGCCCTGGCCGCCTGCAACGAACGGCGTCAGACGCTGCCGCCGCAGGAGCGGCCGAACCGGAACGCGTTCCTGGGCTGTTCGGCCCTCAAGGAGTCGATCCGCGAGGCCGCTGTGCGCGGCTCCCTCGAGATCCAGGACCAGGATCCCCTGAAGACCAACCCGGAAGGACATCAGTGACCGACCTCGCCAAGTACGGCCCGTGGGCCGTCATCGCCGGCGGCTCCGAGGGGGTGGGCGCCGAGTTCGCCGACCAGCTCGCTGCGGACGGCTTCCACCTGTTGCTCGTCGCTCGCAAGCCCGGCCCCCTGGAGGAGACGGCAGAGAAGGTGCGGTCGACCCACGGGGTCGAGGTGCGTACCTTGTCCGCAGACCTCACCGATCCGGCCGCCATCACCCGGATCACCGGCGCCACCGCTGACGTCGAGGTCGGTCTGCTGATCTACAACGCCGGCGCCAACAGCTACGGCGGGCCGTTCCTGCAGGGCGAGCTGGAGGGGTTCCAGGGCGTCATCGACCTCAACCTCACCGCGATGCTGGCGCTGACCCACCACTACGGCCGGCAGATGAAGGAGCGCGGTCGCGGCGGAATCATCCTCATCGGCTCGCTGGCAGGCTACGTCGGCTGCACCTCCGAGAGCATCTACGGTGGCGTGAAGGCGTTCAGCCGTATCTTCGCGGAGGGACTCTGGTCGGAGCTGCGCGAGTACGGCGTCGATGTGCTCGAGTTCGTCCTCGGCCTCACCCGCACCCCCGCGATGGTGCGCGCCGGCCTCAACTTCGACGTGCCCGGTGTTGCCGTGACGGAGCCGGCGGACGCCGCTCGTGAAGCGCTCGACGCCATCGCCGACGGGCCGGTGCAGGTCATCTCCACCGGCGCCAAGGTCGTCGAGATGCGCTCCATCCCCGACCGGGCGAAGCTGGTGCTCGGCACCGAGAAGGTCATGAGGATGATGGTGCCGCGACACGGCTAGACAGCCGACGCACCGCTCCCGACGTACCAACGGAAGGTGGCTCTCATCGTGATGATGGGAGCCACCTTCCGTTGGTACGTCGGACAGCTGGGGGCACGGACCGGGGTCACGCCGATAGTCTGCGGACATGTCTGTCGTGAAGATCAACGCCATCGCCGTCCCTCCGCAGGCCCACGCCGAGTTGGAGCGCCGCTTCGCAGCGCGCGCCGGCACCGTCGAGGACTCTCCGGGGTTCCTCGGCTTCCAGCTGCTCCGCCCGACGGCAGGTGAGGACCGGTACTTCGTGCTGACCGAGTGGGAGGACGAGGAGTCGTACGCCGCCTGGCGCGACGGGTCGGCCCGGGCCGCCCACGCCGGGGAGCACGGCAAGCCGGTCGCCACAGGTGCCCAGCTGCTGGAGTTCGACGTGGTGTTGGAGGTGCGCCCGGGCTCCTGACTCCTTCGAGTCCAGAGCAGGACGACGGCCCCGGGACCGAGCGGTCCCGGGGCCGTCGTGCTGCTCAGCGCGTCACTTGCAGAGGATCGGCAGCGGCAGGATGTCGCAGACGATCGGGATCTCCGGGATCGGCAGCGTGGGGCCGCCACCGAGTAGTCCACCGAGCAGGTCCGTGACAAGGCTGACGACGTTGTCGATCAGGCCGGTCAACACACCGAGGTCGACGCCACCGGGCAGCTCCAGGTCGGTGAGCACGGAGAAGTTCTTCAGCAGGTCACCGAAGGCGACCGCCATGGTGCTGGCATCGGCGCTCCCGGTGAGGAGTGCCTCGAGCTGAGCTGGCGAGAGCAGACCTCCGAAGAGCGCCAGCACCTGCTCCGGGCTGGTCGGCAGGTTGTTGAAGCCACCCAGCAGGCTCAGCAGGTCCGTCGGGTCGAGAGCGCCGATCACCTCTGCCGGAAGGAACCCGGTGAGCAGCTGCTTGAGCTGCTCGACGCCGAGCGTCGGCAACGTGCTGGTGTCGCCACCGGCCAGTTGGGCGAACTGGGTGAAGAGCCGGAGCACCGATCCGAGCGCGGCGGGATCGAGGTGACCGACGAGAGCGTCCAGACCGGTACGGAAGAGGGTGAACAACGCCATCGGGTCGGTCGGGATGGGAAGCGCACCGCCGCCGAGCGCGCCGAACTGTCCGGCGATCCCCTTGAAGACCTCCAGCAGCATCGCAGGGTCGGCTCCACCGCTGAGGAGCGAGGTGATCTGTGCCGGGTCCAGAGCGCCGCCGAGCAGCTCCGAGAGGAGGCCTGCGTCGAGCGGCATGCCGAAGCCCTCGGTGATCCCAGCGAGCAGGCCGGCGTCGAGAGCCGGCAGCTGGCCACCGCCGAGCACCGCGAGCAGGTTGGTGAGCTGCGCCGCATCGACCGGCGCACCGTTCGCGCCACCGATGCCACCCGGCAGCGAGGGGCTCTTCGCGCCACTCTGGCTCAGCAGTGCGAGCAGCTGGCCGAGCTGGTTGCCGGCTGGGCTGGCAGGAACCTCAGCGCAGGCCTTGGCCGTCTTCTGCCGGGCAGTGGCGTGCGCCGCCTTGGCCCGGTGCAGCTTGCTCTTTGCCTTGGTCACGGCCTTCTTGGCCTTGCGCACCTTGGCCTTCTTGACCGTCGCGGGCCGAGCGGACTTCTTCGCCTTCTTGACCAACTTCTTGGCCTTGGCCACCTTCGCCTTGGCCGCATGCACCTCGGCTGCCCGCGCGCCCTCTGCACGCTGCGCGGCGACGCACGCTGCCTGGTCGGCGGGAGCGGCCTCCGCCGCGGTCATCGGCAACGCCATCAATCCGGCCGTGACGGCCACCAGCGTGGTGGACACGAGCAGGCGCTTCAGCTTGATCATCCAGGGTCTCCCTCCCCATCGGTGATACCGCGACAAGTCTGGGGGCGCCGGCAGCGCTCTCCCTGCCTAATCGGAAAAACCGCACCGAACAGCCAGACCGGCATCACCCGGACGGGCCATGCGTCGTACGCCGGCGCTCCGGAAGGCTGCCGACCGGGTTGAGTGCCACGCAAGAAGACCGCGGCCCCCGCCCCGGAAGGCGAGGACCGCGGTCCTTGTCGTGTTCGCTACTCAGGGAAAGGGCAGCGGGATCGGGAGGCCACCGCCACCCAACAGCCCACCCAGGTCCAGGCCCAGTCCGCCGAGCAGGTCACCGAGACCGGTGAGCAGCTCGATGAGCGCGCCCGGGTCGGTGGGGATCGGCAGGTCGCCGGCCCCCGGGATCGAGCCGAACTGGCCCGCCATCGCGGTGAAGATCTCCAGCAACGCAGCCGGGTCCATGTCGGTCGGGATGCCGCCTCCGGCAAGCCCACCGAGCAGGTCGGTCAGCATCGCCGGGTCCATGCCGCCCAACAGGCCGGTCAGCATCTCAGGGTCGAGCATCGACGGGTCCAGGTACTGCGTGAACATCTCGAACATGCCAGCCAGCTGGGTCGGGTCGAAGCCGTCCGGGATCGGCAGGCCGCCGGTGCCGCCGCCGAAGCCGTTGAGCAGCTCGGTGAAGGCGTCGAGGTCGAAGCCGTCGGGCAGACCGCCGCCCGGGAGCCCCCCGGCCCCCTGCATGAAGAGGGCGAGCAGCTGGCTGAAGGCGTCGGTCGGGTCCGCTGCCGGTGCCGCACACTTCGCCGCGGCGTTCGACTTCGCCCGCGAGAGGGCGGCCTTCTTGTTGGCGAGGTTCTTCTTCGCCTTGGTGACCTTCTTCTTGGCCTTCTTGACCTTGGCCTTCTGGTGGGTGGCCTTGGCCTTCTTGACCTTCTGCTTGGCCTTCTTGACCTTCTGCTTCGCCTTCGCGACAGCGGTCTTGGCGGTGCTCGCCGACTGCTGAGCGGCAACGCACCCCGGATCGCCCGGCGCGGCGTTGGCGGTGCCGGCCGGCAACGCGGTCAGACCGAGTGCCAGCGCCACCATCGTGATGGCGACCAGGACTCGCTTCAATGCACTACTCATCGGGTTTCCTCCCCATGTCACGGATACCGCTCACGAGTGTGCGCTCGGTCACCCGGACATGGGGAGGGGATGCCCCTAAAACCGACCGATCGGACAGCCGGCATGGCCCAGAAGGAATTTCACCCGGTGGCCGGGCCTGCGGCCTTCCCGTCCGTCGCCTCCGGATCGTCCGCGGATGTCTCCTCCGGCTCCTCGACGGACTCGTCTCGCTCCACGGAGAGCATGAAGTCGTCGCCGTGCTCCGTGACGCCGGTGACTACCGCCTGATGGACCGCCTCGACGGCGTACTGACGGCGGACGACGAGCGGGTCGTGGGCGAGGTCCTTCACCAGGGCGACGCAGAGACCCACCATCACGAAGACGAAGGGCACGGCCGCCACGATGGTGATGTTCTTGAGTCCGTCCAACGCGGTCTGCCCACCGATCAGCAGCATCACCGCGGCCACGGCGCCGGTGGCGACACCCCAGAAGATGACCGGTGCGCGCTTCGGCTCAAGCGCCCCGTGCTGGGAGAGCGAACCCATCACGATCGAGGCCGCGTCGGCGCCCGAGACGAAGAAGATGCCCACCAGGATGATCACCAGCACGGTCGCGATCGAGGCCCACGGCAGCTGGTCGAGCGTGTTGAAGAGCTGCGCCTCGGCGCCGCCGTCGTAGACGCCCTTGCCGTCCATCTCGAACTTGATGGCGGCACCGCCGAAGATGGCGAACCAGACCAGGCTGACCAGGCTCGGCACCAGCAGCACCCCTGTGACGAACTGGCGGATGGTGCGGCCCTTGGAGATCCGAGCGATGAACATGCCGACGAAGGGCGTCCAAGAGATCCACCAGGCCCAGTAGAAGACGGTGTAGTAGGTCAGCCAGGACTCGGTGTAGGCGCCTTGGCCGTTGACCCGGCCGGCCATTTCCGGCATCAGGCCGACGTACTCGGTCATCACGCTGGGCAGGAAGTTCAGGATGAACATCGTCGGCCCCACGATGAAGACGAAGAGCGCCAGCAGCAGCGCCAACACCATGTTGATGTTCGACAGGTACTGGATGCCCCGGGAGACCCCGGAGACCGCCGACAGGATGAAGCAGATCGTGAGGAAGGTGATGATGCCGACCAGGACCCCGTTGCCGATCTCGCCCGCGCCACCGAAGATCTGCACGCCTTCCTTGATCTGCAGCGCACCCAGGCCCAGTGAGGCAGCGGAGCCGAAGAGCGTCGCGAAGATCGCCAGCATGTCGATGACCTTGCCGACCGGACCATGCACCCGCTTGCCCAGCAGCGACTCGAACGCCGAGCTGACCAGCTGGAGCCGACCCTTGCGGAAGACGCCGTAGGCGATGGCGAGACCGACGACCGCGTAGATCGCCCAGGGGTGCAGCGTCCAGTGGAAGAGTGTCTGGGCCATCGCCTGCCGGGCCAGCTCCACCTGGTCCATCCCGTCGGTTCCGGGAATGCCGGCAGGCAGGTCCGGATCGGTCGCATCACCGGCGAAGAAGGTGAGCGGCTCGCTCACGCCGTAGAACATCAGCCCGATGCCCATGCCAGCGGAGAACATCATGGCGATCCACGAGGAGGTGCGGAACTCCGGCTCGTCGTCGTCACGCCCGAGCGGGATGCCGCCGTACTTGCCGAGGGCCAGCCAGATCGCGAAGACCACGAACCCGGAGGCGGTCAGCACGAAGAACCAGCCGAGGTACTCCATCGCCCACCCGAGCGCATCGCCCGAGGCGTTGCTGAGCGAGTTGGTGCTCACGAAGCCCCAGACGAGGAAGCCGATCGCCAGGCCGGCGGTGATGCCGAAGACGACGCGGTCGAGCTTGCTGGTGTCCTGGGCCTCCTCGACCTCCACAGGGAAGTCGAGGGCAGGGTGGACCTGGGTCGCGGCATGGTCGGCACCAGGGCCGGTGCCGATCAGGGTGGTGGCGTTCTTGGGTGCTGCTGAGCTGCTGGGTCCTGAGCTGCTACGTGATGCTGCGTTGCTGGGTGGTGCAGTGGAAGCGCTGTCGGTCTCGGTCTGTTCGGTAGGGTCTGGCGCATTGTTCTGAGTCACGATTCGCAGGCGCGGTCCGCGCCTCCTCCTCACGGGATCGGGTCACAAGACCAACTGACCATACCCGGCAAACCGCCCGACAAACCCGAATCCTCGAAGCGCTACTCGACACGTCCAGAGCCTGCGTCGAAACGCCAAGTTCAGCGTGTTGAGACGCCACTTTCAGACACTTGAGACGCCAGTTTCCTTGCACGACGCCGTGAAACTGGCGTCTCAAGTGTCTGAAAGTGGCTAGTCAACTGTCTACACGTGGCGTTTCGGCGGGTCAGAGGATCTCACCCGGGGCGTACGACGCAGCCTCCGGGTAACGCGCAGCCAGCGTCTCGACGGCGCTCACCACGGCGCGCACCTGGTCGACGGCGGCACCGGTGAAATCGATCGGCTCCGCGACCAGCGCACCGATCTGCTCGCGGGTGAGGCCGAGCCGCGTGTCGGCTGCCAGCCGGTCGAAGAGATCGTTGACCGCGAGGCCCTGGCGCATCTCCAGGGCCACACCGACCGCGTGCTCCTTGATCGCCTCGTGCGCGGCCTCGCGTCCGACTCCGTTGCGCACCGCCGACATGAGCACCTTCGTGGTGGCCAGGAACGGCAGGTAGCGGTCGAGCTCACGCTGGATGACGGCAGGGAAAGCACCGAACTCGTCGAGCACGGTGAGGAAGGTCTGGAAGAGGCCGTCGGCCGCGAAGAAGGCGTCGGGCAGGGCGACCCGGCGCACGACCGAGCAGGAGACGTCGCCCTCGTTCCACTGGTCACCGGCGAGCTCGCCGACCATGGAGAGGTGACCGCGCAGGATCACGGCGAGACCGTTGACCCGCTCGCAGGAGCGGGTGTTCATCTTGTGCGGCATCGCCGACGAGCCGACCTGGCCCTCCTTGAAACCCTCGGTGACCAGTTCGATGCCGGCCATCAGCCGGATCGTGGTGGCGAGGTTGGAGGGGCCGGCGACCAACTGCACCAGCGCCGAGACGACCTCGAAGTCGAGCGAGCGCGGATAGACCTGACCGACCGAGGTCAGCACGGCCTCGAAGCCCAGGTGCACCGCGACCCGGTGCTCGAGCTCGGCGAGCTTGGTGGCGTCGCCGTCGAGCAGGTCGAGCATGTCCTGCGCGGTGCCCACCGGACCCTTGATGCCGCGCAGCGGGTAGCGGGCCAACAGCTCCTCGACGCGCTGCACCGCAACCAGCATCTCGTCGGCAACGGTGGCGAACCGCTTGCCCAGCGTGGTCGCCTGTGCGGCGACGTTGTGGGAGCGGCCCGCCATGACCGTCGCCTCGTGCTCGGCGGCCAGGCGAGCCAGCCGGGCGAGTGTTGCGACAGCGCGGTCGCGGACCACCTCGAGCGAGCGGCGTACCTGCAGCTGCTCGACGTTCTCGGTGAGGTCGCGCGAAGTCATGCCCTTGTGGATGTGCTCGTGCCCGGCGAGCGCGCAGAACTCCTCGATGCGCGCCTTCACGTCGTGTCGGGTGACCCGCTCTCGCGCGGCGATCGAGGCGAGGTCGACTTGGTCGACGACCGCTTCGTAGGCCTCCACGACCCCGTCCGGTACGTCGATCCCCAGGTCGCGCTGCGCCTTCAGCACCGCGATCCACAGCTGTCGCTCCAGGACGATCTTGTGCTCGGGAGACCAGATCTCGGCGAGGTCGGCAGCGGCGTAGCGGGTGGCAAGCACGTTGGGCACAGTCACGGTGCCCATGATCTCACCCGCACCCGCCCGAGGAGATCACCGCCTCCGCTGACGAGACGTCAGTCGGGCAGCACATCGTCGAGCCGGATCACCACGGCGCCATAGCCGGGCACCTCGACCTCCCCGGTCGGATCCCGCGCATCGAAACTCGCCAGCAACTCCCAGCGCCCCTCGACACATCCAGACTCCTCTCCATGATCACCCGCGATCGGGCTCAAAGGAAGGCTGGCAAGCACCTCCGACGCATGGGGGTGCGTCAGAGCGGCAGCTCAGTCGCGGAGGGAGGCGCCTTCGGTCACGCCGAGCGGCTCGGCGGCGATGTCGCTGCGCCGCTGCATGCCGTCGAACGAGATCAGGTCGGCGGCTGCGTAGGCCCGGGCGCGGGCGTCGGCGACGTCGTACCCGAGCGCACGGACGGCGAGCACCCGGCCGCCGGCGGTGACCAGCGCCTGCTCACCGCCGGATCCGGTGACGGCGGTGCCGGCGTGGATCACGTCGACGTCGGCGACCCCGTTGGCACGGCCGACGCCGGTGATGACGTCGCCCTTCGAGGACGACTCGGGGTAGCCGGCCGAAGCCAACACGACGGTCACGGAGGCGCCGTCACGGAAGCGGGGCGGAGCGATCTCGGGCAGCCTGCCTCGGGCAGCAGCCAGCAGCAGCTCGCCGAGCGGCGACTCCAGGACCGCCAGGACCGGCTGAATGTCGGGATCACCGAAGCGGCAGTTGAACTCGATGACCTTGGGCCCGTCGTCGGTCAGGGCGAGTCCGACGTAGAGGCAGCCGACGAACGGCGCGCCCCGGCGCTCCATCTCGGCGAGCGTGGGGTCGACCACCTGCGCCATCACGGTGGCGGCCAGGTCGTCCGGCGCCCACGGGAGTGGCGAGTAGGAGCCCATCCCGCCGGTGTTGGGCCCGCGGCCACCGTCGAAGATCCGCTTGAAGTCCTGAGCCGGCTGCAGCGGGTAGGCCGCGTGACCGTCGCAGACCGCGAAGAGGGAGACCTCCGGACCGTCGAGGAACTCCTCCACGACCACGCGGCCGCAACCCGCGGCGTGCGCAAGTGCCTCAGCGCGGTCGGTCGTGACCACGACGCCCTTGCCTGCGGCGAGCGCATCGTCCTTCACGACGTACGGCGCCCCGAAGGCGTCGAGCGCAGCCGCGACCTCGTCAGGAGTGGTGCAGACGCGCGAGCCCGCCGTGGGCACCCCCGCGGCTGCCATGACCTCCTTCGAGAAGGCCTTGGAGCCCTCGAGCTGAGCGGCGGCGGACGAGGGGCCGAAGCAGGCGATCCCGGCTGCGGTGACCGCGTCGGCGACACCGGCGACGAGCGGCGCCTCGGGGCCGACCACGACCAGCTCGGCACCCACCTCCACCGCGAGAGCAGCCACAGCGGCGCCGTCCATCGGGTCGACCGGGTGGAGCGTGGCGAAGGCGCCGATCCCCGGGTTGCCGGGTGCCGCATGCACCTCGCTCACCGCGGGATCCCGGGAGAGGGCGAGCGCCAACGCGTGCTCGCGGCCGCCAGTGCCGATCACCAAGGTCTTCACGTGCGCGGAGTCTAGTCGGCACCTGCGCCACCGATGCGACAGCGTCAGCCCGGCGCGAACTCGGCCATGCCAGCCTCAACCTGGTCCGCCTCCGCGTGAGCTCCCAGCGCCCTGAGGACGCCGGCAAGTCCCCGTCCCGCCGCCTCGGAGTGGGGGTCGTCCGCCAACACCTTCCGGAAGAGTCCCGCCGCACCGATCAGATCGCCGCGCTCCGCCTCCAGTCTCGCCAACCTGGTGGTGGCGTGCCGCACTGCCAACTGCGCCTGCGCACGGACCCCGAGCGTCCACTCCGCATCGGCCTCGTCGGCAAACGGGTCACCCCGGTAGAGCTTCAGCGCCTTCCTCAACGCGGCACGATCGCCCGAGACCGCCAGCGCATGGAACTCGTCGAGATCGATGTCGAGGTGTTCGAGATTGAGCCGAAGCAGATCGTCGTGCAGCTGGACATGGTGCTGGGTCGCGGCGGCCCGCGCCGGATCCAGTGCCCGCCGCACGGTCGCGAGGGCGACCGAGAACCGATTGGCGAGATTCTCAGGCTCCTCGTCCGGCCACAGCAGGTGCATGGCCGACTCCCTGTGTACGGCGGCGCCACGGCTGGCGACCAGGTACTTCAGCAGGGTCCGTGCCTTGCGCGAGGTCCACCGCACGTGGCTGCCGTCAGCACCCACCACCGCGAATCCTCCGAGCACACGGATCTGCGTCCGACCCTCGGCTGCGTTCTCCACAAGGTTCGTCGCCACGGCCGGAAGGCGTCCCTCGTGCGCCTCGGCGGTCGCCCGAGCGTCGAGGAGGCGCTGGGCCGACGCGGCGAGGGCTGGCATTCCCATCCGCCGCGCTCCGGCGAGTGCCTGGCTTGCCAGCCCCGCGACGTCGAGGTCGGGATCGGCGTTACGGTCGCCGAACTCCGCAAGCGTCAGCTGGGCCTCGACGAGCCACGGCTGGGCGCCGACCCGTAGGCACAGGTCCCGTGCCGCCTCGAGATGACGACGTGCCTGCGCTGGCCGACCCAGGCACTCGTGCACCAGCCCGAGGGGTCGATCGACCGTGCCCCAGAACACGAGACCAGAACCGATCGTGACGACACGACCGGCGTGAGGGACAAGCAGTTCGAGGAGCTCCGTCATGCGTCCGCGATCGCCTGTCACGCGGGCGAGCTCTGCCCACACCGTCAGGGTCGCAAGTCCGTTGCGACCCTGCAGGAGCGTGGCCGGCTCCGGCAGCAGCGCCACCAGCGCGGCAGCAGCATCCGCGCGACCTTGGCTCTGCCAGAGCCAGGCCAGCGAGGTCGGCCACAGCGGCTCGTGGGGCTCCTCCTGTCGAGCCCGCAGGAAGAGGGACTCGAGGGCTGCGCTGTCACCTCGCTGCCAGGCGATGACCGCGCTCTGGGCGAGCCATGCCCCGCTCCTTCCGCCGTCATCGACCGCCTCCGTGTCGGCGAGCAGCTCCGCCGCGATCGCGGCGGCCCGGTCCGTGTCCCCGTCGAGGAGCGCGCGAGCACACCGGAACCGGCCCCGGATCCGGCCGGTCATCAGATGCGGCATCCTGGTGAGGAAGCTGCTGCGCCAGCTCAACGCGGCGTCGAGGGCGGGGGTCTCACCGGCTTCCAACAACGCGGAGAGCAGCAGGAAGTACGCGGCGTTGGCCAGCCACCGGATGTTCTGGGTCTCCACCTCGGTCAGGATCCGTTGTGCCGTCACGAGCCGGTCGGCCCTCGGCTCGAAGGGACCTGCGGCAAGTGCCTCCGCCACGAGCTGCGTCAGCTCGGCGACCGGATCGCCCGTGGCACTCTGATCGGCGGAGCGTCGAACGCGCTGCACCGACTCCCGGCCGCGGGTTGGATCGGTGGCGAACTCGGCCAGCGCCATCGTCAGCAGCACCTGCCTGCGGAGCGCCGTCTCGTGCGGGGCAAGGTGCGGAAGCACAGCAGCGCAGCGCCGGGCGGATTCCATCGCGCGCTGCCCCGTCGACTCGTGGTCGAGCTCTGGTCCGACCGCCGCTCGCGCCGCCTCGGTGTGGGCGCCTTCCGCGGCGGCGATCTCCCAAGCGTGGTCATAGGCCCCGTACGCCGCAAGCTGCTCTCCGACGAACCAGTGGCGTTGGCCCTGCGCAAGATAGTGCGAGGCGCGACGAGCGGTGAGTGCTTCGGCAGCGCGGAGCCAGTGGTCCACGTGTGGCTGCCACGCGGCAGCTCCGACGGACTCACACTGCCAGGCGGCGTCGGCGAGATGGACCCGGGCCAGCGCCGGGTCCTCGAGGGTGACTGCCAGAGCGCCGAGATGGAGGTCGATCGGTCCGGCGTCGACGGTGCCGTTGTGGGCGAACATCGTCGTGTACGGGGCGAGGGCGTCGTAGACCATCCGCGCGGTCCCGCGATCTTCCAGGGCTGCGACCGCGCTGGCCAAGAAGGCCAAGCCGGGGAGCCGGATCATGTCGTACGGCAGCTGCCCGAGCTCCTGGGCGGCGAACTCCGAGACGATCTGCTTCGCCTCCTCGGTACGGCCGACGACGGCGAACGCATAGGCGAGGCCCGCCTGCCAGGCGGGTACCGCAGCGGCGTGCTCGGCGACCTGTTCCTCGATGGCGTCGACCAGCTCCGCGATCCGGTTCCCGAGGAACCGCAGGCTGAACAGCTGCCCTGCATACCAGGTGAAGGCGTCCGGCTGGTCCAACGAGACGCCGTACTCGAGGGCCGCACCGGCGAGGCTCTCGCCGCGTTCCAGGTCGCCGCGCATCGCCGTCCGCGTAGCGATCCAGACCTGGGCCAACCAGAGCCGGACCGGTCGGTGAACCCGGGCTGCCAGGACTTCGGCCAACGCCAGCGCGTCATCGGAGGTGGCGAAGTCGCCGGTCATCATCGTGGACTGTGCGACAGCGACTGCGGCGTTGAGCAGGTGCCCCTCGTCGCCGCTGGTGCGCGCCAGCTGCTCGATCCGCTTGGCCAGCTCGACGCATCCACGCGGGTTCTCGAAGCTGGCGTACATCACCGAGAAGCGGTCACACAGGATGCTGATGAGCAGGTCGGGGTCGGCGACCTCCTCGGCGATCGTCGCAGCCGCGATGCTGCGCTCCAACACCCTTGCTCGCTCCCCTGGATCGCGGACGTTCTCCATCGCCCACATCGCGTTGAGCCTGGCCAACGCCTCCGAGTCCTCGCGCGGGCAGCGCAGCAGCGCCAGCTCGATGAGCTCGACGCGCTCCCTGTCGACGCCGGTCGTGCTCGAGTACCACCCACGATGGTTCGCGACGACGGCGCGCACCAGTTGGTCGACCTGGTCCGTCCTGGCGGCCTCGCGGGCTGCGTCGAGCAACGTGTCGCGGAACGCCGGGATGCCGGCGTAGAACTCGACCGTGCCGCGGGCGATCATCAAGTCGCACCGCTCCGCAGCCGGCGCACCTTCACCAAGCAGAGACTCAGCGCGAGAGTAGAGCTGCGCCGCGGCCGCGTGCCCGCGGCGGTCGCTGCTGAGCTCGGCCGCCCGGCGCAGGTGCATGCTCGCGCGCCGCTCCAGCTCGGGCTCACCGGAGCGACCGAGGTGGTGACCGAGCGCGCGATGGTGGCTCTCGGAGGCAGCGGCCGGCACCCGCTTCTGCAGCACCCCGCCGACCCGGCGGTGCAGGTCGGCGCGTTGCAACGGACCATGCCCGTCGTACAAGGCGGTCCGTACCGCGTCGTGGCAGAAGCGATAGCGCAGCGGGGCGGCCGAATGCTCCTCCACCAACGACGCCGCTGTCGCCGCCGTGAGGTGCCGGTCGACCTCGCTGACGGGCAACTCGACCGCCTCGGCAAGCACCGCGGGGTCGAACTCGCGACCGATCACGGCCGCCGTCTGCAGGCTGAGGCGAACCGGGTCAGGTAGTCGAGCGGCCCGCTGACGGATCACGTCAGCAAGCGCTGCTGGCACCACGGCGGACGCTTCGTCCCCCGCCCGCGACCCCCCATGCCCGTCGCCCCGTTGACGGGCGAGTTCCCGCACGAAGAGCGGGTTGCCGCCTGCCACGTCACGGACCCGCCCCACGAACTCTTTGGACCGTTGCGGCGCCGCGCCACCGAGCAGCAGTTCGGCCCCGATGAGCCGGTCGACCTCGTCATCGCTGAGCCCGGTCAGCGGAATCCTGGCGACCGTTCCCGAGGGCTGCAGAGGGCCGGCCAGGAAGGCGTCGGCCTGCGCCGACTCGAGTTCGCGCGATGTCAGCAACACCAGCAGTGGCAGCTCCCGGCAGGCGCCGACGAGGTACTCGATGACGCTCATCGTCTCCGGGTCTGCCCAATGCACGTCGTCAAGGAAGAGACAGACCCGATCCGTCGCCGCGGCGGAACGGAGCCAAGCGGCCAGCGCCTCCAGGATCCGCATCCGCGCCAGCGCCGGGTCGGCGCTCACTTCCGTCCTCGCCAGCGGGACGGCCTCGGAGAGCTCCGGGACCAGTCGGACGAGCTCGCCCGCTCCGGAGCCGAGACGTTGCACCAGGTCCGCGGGACCACGGCCAGCGAGATCCGCACGCAGTGCCTCCACGAGGGGCGTGAAGGCGCTGCCGAGGAACTCGGGGCAGCGACCCCGAAGCACCCGGGCTCCTTGCCCGCTCAGCTCGGCGAGGAACTCGGCGGCGAGGCGAGTCTTTCCGATCCCCGGCTCGCCGGTGATCGTGATGACCCGCAGGCCGTACGGCGCGCGCTCCCACGCCTTGCCCAGCTGCTCCAGTTCTCGGGTCCTACCGACCCAGGGCACGCCTGCGGCCAGCACGTCCCGAACCCCCTCCACCTGACTGAGATCCAGACCCTAGCCCAGACAAGCGACGCGTTCAGGACATTCCCGAAGAACCCCAGCAGGGTGCCACGATCCGATCGATCCGAAGGTCAGTCGTGGACGACGATGGTCTGCTCACGGCCGGGGCCGACGCCGATCCCCCAGAACTTCGCGCCGCTCAGCTCCTCGAGCGCCTTCACATAGACCTGCGCGTTCGGCGGCAGGTCGGCGAAGGTACGGCACCCGGAGATGTCGGTCTGCCAGCCCTCGAAGTACTCGTAGACGGGCGTCGCCCGCTCGAACTCCGGCTGGGTCATCGGCATCTCCTCGACCCGCACGCCGTCGATCTCGTAGGCGACGCAGACCGGGATCCGCGCCCACGAGTCGAGCACGTCGAGCTTGGTGAGGAAGAACTCAGTGAGGCCGTTGATGCGCGCGGCGTAGCGGGCGATCACCGCGTCGTACCAGCCGCAGCGCCGGGTCCGGCCGGTGGAGACGCCGATCTCGCCGCCGATCCGCTGCAGGTTCTCGCCGTCCTCGTCGAAGAGCTCGGTCGGGAACGGGCCGGAGCCCACCCGCGTCGTGTAGGCCTTGATCACGCCGATGACGCGGTCGATCCGGGTCGGGCCGATGCCGGCACCGGTGCACACCCCGCCCGCGATCGGCGAGGAGGAGGTCACGAACGGGTAAGTGCCGTGGTCGACGTCGAGCATGGTCGCCTGGGCGCCCTCGAAGAGCACCGTCTTACCCTCGTCGAGCGCCCGGTTGAGCAGCAGCGAGGTGTCGGCGACCATCGGGCGCAGCCGATCGACGTACGCCGTCAGCTCCTCCACGACCGCGTCGACCTGGATCGCACGGCGGTTGTAGACCTTGGTGAGCACGTGGTTGCGGATGTCGAGCGCTGCCTCGATCTTGGTGCGCAGCACGTCTTCGTCGAAGAGGTCCGCGACCCGCACACCGACCCGGTTGACCTTGTCGCCGTACGCAGGCCCGATGCCCCGCCCGGTCGTGCCGATCTGGTTCTTCCCGAGGAACCGCTCGGAGACCTTGTCGATCGTCGAGTGGTAGGAGGCGATGATGTGTGCATTGGCGCTGACCACGAGATCCGCCACCTCGACGCCGCGCTCGATCAGCCCGTCGAGCTCCCGGAAGAGCGCCTCGGGAGAGACCACGACGCCGTTCGCGATGACGCTGGTCGCTCCCGGCGTGAGGATGCCGCTCGGCAGGAGATGGGTGGCGTACTTCTCACCGTTCACCACGATGGTGTGACCGGCGTTGTGGCCGCCACTGGTCCGCACCACGTAGTCGATCGGGCTGGAGGTCGCCAACAGGTCGGTGGCCTTGCCCTTGCCTTCATCGCCCCACTGGGCACCGAGAACAACAACTGCGGGCATCTGGGAGTCACCCCTTAGACAAAGAAACAGCCCCGATGCAATGCACGGGGCTCTTGCGCCCGCACGCTACCACCTCGGCCCAGGCCGACCACGATTCGCGAACTCATGGCACGCTCTCCGGGTGAAGCCGATTCTCGTCATCACCAACCCGGGCGCCGGCGGCGATCCGGCAGAGCTGGAGCGCGCCTTGGACGTGCTCCGTGCGAAGAGCTCCGTGGAAGTTGCGGAGACCAGCAATCCCGGGGAGCTCGACGGTGTCCTGCATCGCGCCGGCAGTCGCACCCTGGTCGTCGCGGGCGGCGACGGCAGCCTCCACGCCGTGGTCTCCACCCTGCACCGGCGGCGTGAGCTGGGGGACCACACCCTCGGCCTGATCCCGCTCGGCACTGGCAACGACTTCGCCCGCGGGACCGGGCTGCCCCTGGACCCGGCGGAGGCGGCGGAGGCGGTGCTCACCGGCACGCCCACGCCGACCGACCTGCTGGTCGACGACGCGGGCAACGTCGTGGTCAACCACGTCCATCTCGGCGTCTCCGCGGAAGCCGGCCGGCTCGGCGCTGGGGTGAAGTCGGTGCTCGGCAAGGTAGGACTCGGTCGGGTCGGCTACCCGATCGGCGCGGTGCTGTCGGCGATCAACCCGCGGGTGCTCCGGCTCCGGGTGGAGGTCGACGGCGAGGTCGTCAACCCGCCCGGCCAGCGGGTGCTCATGGTGTCGGTCGGGATCGGCTCCGATGTCGGCGGCGGCACCACCCTGACTCCGGACGCCGACCCTTCGGACGGCCGGGCCGACGTGATGGTCTCGCGGGCGGTGAGCCGGCGCGCCCAGCTGGGGTACGTCGTACGTCTGGGGCGGGGGGAGCACACCGAGCGACACGACGTGACCACCGTCCGCGGCAGTCGGGTGAGCGTCTCGGGTGAGAAGTTCTGGTGCAGTGCCGACGGCGAGATCGACGGTCCCGTACGCCGCCGCACCTGGCACGTGGAGGAGGGCGCCTACCGCCTGCTCCGGCCGCGCGTCTCCCCCACGACGAGCTGAGCGCCAACAATGGTCGCCGACTCAGCAGCTGCGCGTACGCTCATGGCGCGCTTTAAGAAACCTGTAAGACCCCCGGCGATGGTGGCCCTTCGCTCTCTTGATCGAAAGGCCATCTCTTGCGTCCCCTCGAGACTAGTACTCCAGGCACCCTCCGCCGCATGTCTGCCGTCGCACTGCTCAGTGCGACGGCGATCGTCGGCAGCGCACTCGCGAGCCCCAGCGCCGCCGCGACCACCAAGCCCTTCACCGACCGTGTCAGCGTCACCACCGGCGGCTTTCACGGCGGGCACGGAGGAAGCACGCTCGGCGACCGACCTATCCAGAGGGACTCGCTGAGCAAAGATGGACGCTACGCGCTCATTGAGTCGGCAGCCCCGCTGACAGGGAAGACGCACCACACACTAAACGTCCAAGTCTTTCTGCGCGACCGCAAGCTAGGGACGACCACGCTGGTGTCCGTAGGCCACCGGGGCCAACTGGCGAACCAAGGCAGCTTTGACCCTGTCATGAGCGACGATGCGCGGTACGTTGCCTTCCAGTCCTACGCAACTAACCTGGTTCCCGACGATACCAACGGCAAGTCAGACATCTTCGTACGCGACCTCAAGGCGAGGACCACAACGCGGGTCAGCACCAGCACCAACGGCGCCCAGTTGACAATCCCCGGCCCGTCCACCTATGGCGCCGGGTCGCCGGCGATCAGCCCCGAGGGTCGCTACGTTGGCTTCGTCAGCGGCGCCTCCGGCTTGGTCAGCGGCGACAGCACGGCGACAGAGGCCTACCTCAAAGACACCGTGACCGGAGAACTTGAGATGGTCAGCCGGGGACAGCACGGGCTTGCAGAAAGCGTCCTACCTGCATCCTCGCTTGGCATCAGCCGTCACGCTAGGCGGGTCGCCTTCCACTCCGGCAGCTCGACGGTAGTCCCGGGCGACACCAACAGCGATCCGGACATCTTCATCCGCGACCGGACCGCAGGAACGACAGCCATGGTGCCGGTCGGCGAAGATGGAAGCGGGCAACCCGCACTCAGCGCCGACGGGACGCGCATTGCGTTCGTGGCTCGGAACACGCCTGCATTGGTCGCCGGTGCCCCGGCGGCAATCGACGTCGTCTATGTGCACAACCTGGTGAACGGCACCACAGCCGCGGTTAGCCGCAGCTCAACTGGCGCTTGGGGCAATGCCCACAGCACGGCACCGGCCATCAGTGCTGATGGCCGCTACATCAGCTTCACCTCAAGCGCGAGCAATCTGGTCGCTGGCGACACTAACGGACAGGCCGACGTCTTCCGTCACGACGCCGTGACCGGTCAAACGACCCGGGTCAGCGTGCGCAGGAACGGCGGTCAGAACGCACTGAGCAGCCGCAGGTCGGCGATCAGCGGCGACGGGCAACACGTGCTCTTCGAGACTCATGGCGGCAACCTCACCCCCGTCGGCACGGGCGGCTGGGGCCAGGTGTTCGTCCGATCGCTCAACGGCGCCTATCCGGCGCTGCTCGCGAAGGTCGGTAAACTGCCCAAGAAGATGACGTGGAAGCGCAAGCATCCGAAGGCCAAGGTCGCTACCTCCGGAATCGCCGCCAAGCAGTCACTGCAGGTCATCTGGAAGAGCGGCAAGAAGAAGATCACGACGACGGTGACGGTCAAGAGCAAGAAGTTGGTACTCAAGGCGCCACGGGCCCGCGGCAGATACAACGTCACCGTCCGGTACGCCGGCCATCAGCTCCGCAAGGGCAGAGTCACCATCCGCTGATCGGTGGAGAAGTCCACCCAAAAGGATTAGGGGTGTCGTGGAGTGCGTGTGTGCCCCACGACACCCCATCTCGGCCATTGAGCATGAAGCACGCGCCACGGCTCAGATCCAGCCCCGGCGGACCGCCTCCACCCCTGCCTGGAAGCGGCTTTCGACGGCCAGCTCCTCCATCAGGGCAGCGATCCGCCGCCGGACGGTGCGCAGCGAGAGGCCCAGCGCTCGTGCGATCTGCTCGTCCTTGGCCCCGTCGACCAACTGCTCCAGCAGGAGCCGGTGTCGCCCGGCCGCGGCACGGTCGCGAGCGGAGCCCGGCAGCGAGACGGCCCGCTCCCAGACCTCCTCCGCGTAGCCGGTGAGGGCGGCGACCAGAGCCGGCTGCCGGACCTGGACCCGCCGGTTGCCGGGGTGGCCCGGCAGTCCCGAGCGCGGAACGCCGAACGGCTCGGGGAGCATCGCACCTACTCCGCCAACGATCCCCAGCGGGCTGGGCAGGTCGGCGACCAGACGGACCTCCTCCCCCGCCTCGGCACGGGCCAGGACGATCTGCGGCTCCTCCACCAGCACCCGCGCGGGGTAGACGGCTCGTGAGCGCACACCCCGGGCGACGGCGGCAGCGACAGCCTGCGCGACCAGGCCCTGGTCGTAGAGATGCCAGGGCCCGGGGCGGAACCACAGCAGCTCACCCTCGGCCCGACCCAACCACGACACCAGGACCTGCTCGACGGACTCCTCCTCGACCGTCTCTCCGAGGAGGGGCCGGGGGCCGGGGACGGAAGGGTCCTCCGCCGGAAGCGTCGGCAGCAGCTCGACCAGCTCCCGCACCCGGCCCAACCCGGTCAGCGCCCGGCGAGCAGCGGCGAGCTCCACCTCGAGACCGGCGGCGAGCGCCTGGGCCGGGCTCCGGACGATCAGGGGATCACCCCAGGCGACCAGCCCGCATCCGACCAGCGGGCGCACGATCTCGGCCAGTTCGTCCTCGGTGGTCGACCAGTCCCGTGCGAGCGCGTCCAGCGACATGCCGGAACAGGGGCGGAGACGCAGGTAGAGCGCCTGCTCCCCGGAATCCAGACCTAGTTCGCGGAGCAGCGGTGTGATCAGCATTGCTGGCAGGTTACTGCCAACGTCCGATTGGCGACAGCATGCGGTCGCGCGGCTTTGCAAAAATCCACCCGAAGGACGGCGGAACAGGGCGGGGGACTGTTCCGTCGTCCTTCCTCGTTCCCGGCCCTGGCCCTCGTCCGCAGGCCAGCGGTCGCCACCAGTAGCCTGGGATCAGTCACGCGCCCGCGTGACCTCTGAGCTCAGGAGCATCGATCCATGGCCCGAAACGCCTCGCAGGTTCCCACCGACTGGGTGACCCGGGCCGCCGACGAGGCGGTCCGTCACGCCGGCGAGGGCAAGCCGGTGACCTGTGCGTCCGGGGCCTCCCCCAGCGGGCCGGTCCACCTCGGCAACCTGCGCGAGTTCCTGACCGTGCACTTCGTCGCCGACGAACTGCGCCGCCGCGGCGTCGACGTACGCCATCTGCACAGCTGGGACGACTACGACCGCTTCCGCAAGGTGCCCGCCGGTGTCCCTGCCGAGTGGGCCGACCACATCGGCCGGCCACTCTCCGCGGTGCCGGACCCGTGGGAGTGCCACACCTCGTGGGCCGAGCACTACAAGGCGCCGCTGCGCGAGGCGCTCGCCGAGATGGGCGTGGAGATGGTCGAGGTCTCCCAGACCGAGAAGTACCGCGCCGGCACCTACCGCGACCAGATCCTGCTGGCGATCCGCGAGCGGGCGCAGGTCGAGACCGTGCTGAGCCGCTACCGCACCAAGAAGGGCGACGACGAGGCGGCGGAGGCCGAGCCGGCAGAAGACCTGAGCCGCTTCCCCTACAAGCCCTACTGCCGCGGCTGCGGACGCGACACCGTCACCCTGCTCTCCTACGACGACGCGACCACCGACCTCGCCTACCGGTGCCAGGCCTGCGGCGAGTCCCACACCACCAACGTCGCCACCCAGGACGAAGGCAAGCTGGTCTGGAAGGTCGACTGGCCGATGCGCTGGGCCTTCGAGGGCGTCGACTTCGAGCCCGGCGGCGCCGACCACGCGACCCCCGGGTCGTCGTACACCGTCGGCAAGGACGTCGTGAAGATCTTCGGCGCCACCGCTCCGTCGTTCGTCGCCTACGGCTTCGTGGGGTTCGCGGGCATGCAGAAGATGTCCTCGTCGGCCGGCGGCGTGCCCACGGCCGCCGACGCGCTCCGCATCCTGGAGCCGGCGATCCTGCGCTGGCTCTACGTGCGCCGCGCCCCGAAGCAGACCTTCGACATCGACTTCGGTCCCGAGGTCGTGCGCCTGTACGACGAGTGGGACGCCCTCACCAAGAAGGCCGCCGACCCTGCCAAGCGCGACGTCGCGGTGCTCGCCTGGGAGCGCGCCGCCGCGACTGCCGACACCACACTGCCCACGCCGACGGTTCGGGTGCCGTTCCGCACGCTCTCCTCCGTCGCCGACGTGACCGCAGGCTCCGCCGACCTGATCTCCCAGGTGATCTCGCACGTGGGCTTCCCGCACGCATCGGTATCCGAGCTCGAGCCGCGGCTGGCCAAGGCGATGCAGTGGACCCACGAGTTCGTGCCCGCCGAGGAGCGCACAACGGTGCGCGAGGCGCCCGACGCTGACCGGCTCGCTGCGCTCGACGAGCAGGAGTCCGGCTGGCTGCGGCTGCTGGTCGACGGCCTCGCCGACTTCGACGGCGACCTCGACCAGGACGAGGTGACCACCCTGGTCTACGGCGTGCCCAAGCTGGCCCGCGGCTTCGCCGTCGAGGAGAAGCCGAGCGACGAGGTCAAGGCCGACCAGAAGGTCTTCTTCAAGCTGCTCTACAACCTGCTCGTCGACGCCGACCGGGGGCCCCGCCTCCCGACGCTGATCGTGGCGCTCGGCGCGGAGCGGGTCCGCCGCCTCCTCACGCCGTAGCGCGGGGTTGTGGTCGCCTCACGGGGACGGTGACGCCCCTTCTCGCCGACAGCACCCCACCAGGCGCCGTCTGGTCGGCACTCAGCCGAGGAGCACGTCGTACGCCGTCGGGCTGGAGTCCCGCAGGAAGGTCGCGCAGCGCTCCGCCTCGTCGACCTCGCCGATCGCCCGCGCGGCCTTGGTCAGCAGCGCGAGGCAGGTGAGGAAGCCTCGGTTGGGCTCGTGCTCCCACGGGACGGGGCCGTGCCCCTTCCAGCCGTTGCGACGCAGCAGGTCGAGGCTGCGGTGGTAGCCGACCCGGGCGTAGGCATAGAGGGTGACGTCGTCGGCACCGGTCTCGACCGCCTGCTGGGCGAGCGCCGCCCATGCGGCCGGCGAGGCCGGGTGCGTACGGACCACGTCGACGGGCGTCGTACCCGCGGTCAGCTCGGCCGAGGCCGGGTCGACGGGAAGGTGGGTGGGCGGAGGTCCGGCCATCAGGTCGGGAAAGTTCACGGTGGATCAGCCCTTCAGGGAGGTGCCGGCGGAGCGGAGGTTCTCGCAGGCCTCGACGATGCGGGCGGCCATGCCCGCCTCGGCCGCCTTGCCCCAGGCGCGCGGGTCGTAGGCCTTCTTGTTGCCCACCTCGCCGTCGACCTTGAGCACACCATCGTAGTTGGCGAACATGTGCGCAGCGGCGGGCCGCGTGAAGGCGTACTGGGTGTCGGTGTCGACGTTCATCTTCACCACGCCGTAGTCGACGGCGGCGGCGATCTCCTCCGGGGTCGAGCCCGAGCCGCCGTGGAAGACGAGGTCGAAGGGCGAGCTGCCCGCTGCCAGGCCGAGCTCGGCGACCACGGCCTCCTGGGCCTGCTTGAGGATCTCGGGGCGGAGCTTCACGTTGCCCGGCTTGTAGACCCCGTGGACGTTGCCGAAGGTCAGCGCCGTCAGGTAGCGGCCGCGCTCGCCGACACCGAGCGCGCGCACGGTCGCCAGCGCGTCCTCGGGGGTCGTGTAGAGCTTCTCGTCGATCTCGGCGACGACGCCGTCCTCCTCGCCGCCGACCACGCCGACCTCGATCTCGAGGACGATCTTGGCCGCAGCGCAGGCGGCCAGGAGCTCCTCGGCGATCTGGAGGTTCTCCTCCAGCGGCACCGCGGAGCCGTCCCACATGTGCGACTGGAAGAGCGGTGCCTCACCGCGGGCGACCCGCTCGGCGGAGATCGCCAGCAGCGGCCGCACGAAGCCGTCGAGCTTGTCCTTCGGGCAGTGGTCGGTGTGCAGCGCGATGTTGACCGGGTAGTTCTTGGCGACCTCGGCGGCATAGGCGGCGAAGGCGACCGAGCCGGTCACCATGTCCTTCACGCTCGGCCCGGAGAGATACTCCGCGCCCCCGGTGGAGATCTGGATGATGCCGTCGGAGCCGGCGTCCGCGAAGCCCTTCAACGCCGCATTGAGCGTCTGCGACGACGAGACGTTGATCGCCGGGTAGGCGAACGACTTCGCCTTGGCCGCGTCGAGCATCTCGGCGTAGATCTCGGGGGTGGCGATGGGCATGGGGGCGGTCCTCCATCAGGTGCTCCGGTACGACGCCACTCACCCTACCGGCGCCAGGCCATGCCTACCCGCGCCAGGCCTCCTCGCCCGAGAGGTCGGCGTACTGGCGGATCCAGGAGTGCATGGCGATCGCGCCGGCGGCGGAGGCGTTGATCGAGCGGGTGGAGCCGAACTGGGCGATCGAGAAGGTGCCGTCGACGACCTCACGGGCCCGTTCGGAGAGGCCGGGCCCCTCCTGCCCGAAGAGGAAGCAGACCCGGCGCGGCATCGCCATGGTCTCCAGGTGGTCCGATCCCGGCAGGTTGTCGATGCCCAACAGCCGCACGTCTCGCTCGTGCAGGTAGGCCGCCAGGTCGTCGGGCGTGGCGTGGTGGCGCACGTGCTGGTAGCGGTCGGTCACCATCGCGCCACGCTTGTTCCACCGGCGGTTGCCGACGATGTGCACCTCGGCGGCGAGGAAGGCGTTGGCGGTGCGCACGATGGTGCCGATGTTGAAGTCGTGCTGCCAGTTCTCGATGGCGACGTGGAAATCGTGCCGACGGGTGTCGAGGTCGGCAACGATCGCCTCCATCGACCAGTAGCGGTAACGGTCGACGACGTTGCGGCGGTCGCCGTGCCGAAGCAACTCGGGGTCCAAGCGCGGATCCTCCGGCCAGTCGGCGTCCCCGCCCGGCCACGGACCCACTCCGACCTCGGCCGGTCCGTGCGGCATCGGGTCGTACGGCGCGCGCTCGTCCTCCACGGCGGGTCACGCTACCCGGGGCGATGCTCCGTCGTACCTCCCGCCCAACGTCCTGCCCCCCGGTCGCCCGAGCAGCCCTCCCGCAGGACCTCCCACCCAACGTCCTGCCCCCCAGTCGCCCGAACAACCCTCCCGCAGGACGTCCCGGCTACGCTTCGCCCGTGACCGCGGACCTTCTCGCCCCGATGCTGCTCGGCATGAAGTGGATGGACCCCGAGTGGCTCCTGGACCAGTTCGGCCAGGAGATGTTCTGGGTGAGCGTGGCCATCGTCTTCATCGAGTGCGGGCTGCTCTTCCCGATCCTGCCGGGTGACTCGCTGCTCTTCAGCGTCGGGCTCTTCATCCACCGGGCCGGAGCAGGTGAGGCCGGGATCGACGTCAACATCGGTGTCGCCTGTGCGCTCCTCGCGGGCGCCGCCTTCCTCGGCAACGTCACCGGCTACGAGATCGGGCGCTTCCTCGGACCGAAGATCTATGAACGGCGTGGACGCTTCCTGAGACCCGAGTACTTCACGAAGACCGAGGAGTTCTTCGCGAAGCACGGCGCGAAGGCGCTGGTACTGGGCCGCTTCGTGCCGATCGTCCGCACCTTCATCACCCTCGTCGCAGGCGTCGGCAAGATGGACCGGCGCCACTTCTTCCTCTGGTCCTTCGTCGGCGCCCTGCTCTGGGCCGTCGGAATCACCCTGCTCGGCTACTTCCTCGGAGGCGTCGAGTTCCTGCAGCACAACATCGAGGCCGCGCTCCTGGTGATCGTGGCCATCTCGGTGCTGCCGATGGCCTTCGAATGGTGGCGCCACCGCCGTCAGCCCTCCGCCTGACCCTGTCGAGAAGCCACTTTCAACACGTCGAGAAGCCAGTTTCAACAGGCTGACACGATGACTCGCCGCACTGAAGTTGGCGTCTCGACGTGCTGAAAGTGGCGCCTCAACGTGCTGAAAGTGGCGCCTCAACGCGCTGAAGCTGGCGCCTCAACGCGCTGAAGCTGGCGCCTCAACGCGCTGAAGCTGGCGCCTCAACGTGCTGAAGCTGGCGCCTCAACGTGCTGAAAGTGGCGTCTCAACGTGCTGAAGCTGGCGTCTCGACGGGGTCAGCGGAGTTGCTTGTCCGTGAGCTCGCCGAAGACGACGAGCCGGTTGTCGGTGTGGAAGAGCTCGGCGCAGGTGGCCAAGGTGAGCAGGCGCTGGCCCTTCTTCTGCCTCGGTTGCGGGCCGTCGGGATCCGGGTTGGTCGGCAACGTGTCGACCACCCACGTGTCGCGGAAGGTCACTTCCAGGTCGTCGCCCCCGGTCACCAGCCGATAGGTGTACGTCGCCTCGCGCGTCTCGACCAGCACCTCGTCGCCGGCACGGAGCGAGGGCAGGTCGCGGAGCGGCTCCCCGTGTGTGACCCGATGCGCGGTGAGGGCGTAGTTGCCGCGCTCACCCGCACCCACGCTCTCCGTGAAGTGGCCATAACCTCGCGCCAGCACCGCGTCCGAGGTGCCACGAAGCACCGGGACGGCGTACTCACCCCCGAAGCGGGGGATCCGGATGATCGCCTCCACGTCCCCTTCCGGAACACGCACCGGGTCACGTCCGTCCGGGTGCTCGGCCCAGTCCTTCTCCACCTGCTCGATGATGCGAGCGTGAGCACGCTTGGCGACCCAGTTGGTCCCCCAGAACTGCCAGCCGAACCAGCCGAGCACGCCGAGTCCGGCCACCACCAGCCCGAGGCCCAGCCACCAGCTCCACGGCCGGCGAGGCCGCTGTCGTCTCCCACCCACGAGGCCATACTCTCAACAGCATGGCTGGTCACGCGCAACGCCTGGACGGCATCCCTCCCACGATCTTCTCCGAGATGTCCGCGCTCGCGGTACGTACCGGGGCGATCAACCTCGGACAAGGCTTTCCCGACGCCGACGGCCCGGCGAGCGTCGTCGAGGCCGCGGTCTCCGCGCTGCGGAACGGACGCAACCAGTACGCCCCGGGCATCGGGGTGCGCGAGCTGCGGGAGGCGATCGCGCGCCACCAGCACCGGCACTACGGGCTCGATCTGGATCCCGACACCGAGGTGGTCGTGACCACCGGCGCGACCGAGGGCATCGCGGCTGCCCTCCTGGGCCTCGTCGACCCGGGCGACGAGGTGGTGGTGCTGGAGCCCTACTACGACTCCTACCTCGCAATGATCGCCTTCGCCGGTGGGGTACGCCGCCCGGTCACCCTGCGCGCCCCGGACTACCGTCTCGACGTGGCTGCGTTGCAGGCCGCGGTCACCGACCGAACCCGGGTGATCCTGCTCAACAGCCCGCACAACCCGACCGGAACCGTGCTCCGCCCCGAGGAGCTGCAGGCGATCGCCGACCTCGCGATCGAACACGACCTGGTGGTCGTCACGGACGAGGTCTACGAGCATCTCGTCTTCGACGGCCACCGCCACGTGCCGTTGTGCACGCTCCCGGGAATGTTCGAGCGCACCGTGACTCTCTCCAGCGCCGGCAAGTCCTTCTCGTTCACCGGGTGGAAGGTCGGCTGGGCAACCGGGCCGGCCGACTTGGTCGGCGCGGTCCTGGCGGCGAAGCAGTGGCTCTCCTTCACCAGCGGCAGCCCCCTGCAACCCGCCATCGCACATGCCCTCGACCATGAGTGGCGGGCGTACGAGGAGCTCGCCGCCGATCTGCAGCTGCGGCGCGACCTGCTCTGCTCCGGGCTTGCTGCGCTTGACCTCGACGTGCGCATCCCCGAGGGCACCTACTTCGCACTGACCGACGTTCGCGCGCTCGGCTGGCCCGACGGCCGCGCCTTCTGCCTCGCCCTGCCCGAGCGGGCGGGGGTCGTGGCGATCCCGACCCAGGGCTTCCATGACGATCAGGAGGCCGGGCGACACCTGGTCCGTTGGGCTTTCTGCAAGGACGCCGCGGTCACCACAGAGGGCCTGGAGAGGCTGGCGCGCGCCGACCTCCGGGCGCCGCCCGGATCGCGCTCCGGGTGACACCCGACTCCTGGTCGGTGACACCGGGACCTTCCCGACCGCGCGCGAACGCACTACCGTGCCGCCATGTCACGAGGCACTACCACCGTCCTGGCCCGCTGGGCTCCCGACGTCGTGCGACCTTGGCAGGCCCTGGTCGCCCAGGCCGGCACCGGCGAGACCGCTGCGCTCGTCGGCCTGCTCCGGAGCACCTGCGCCGCCGCCAACGGGTTGGACGGCTTGCCGCTGCCGCCGGGCATACCCACCCTGCCGGAGTACGCGCCGGTCGTGGTCGAGTTCGCTGAGCAGTTCTGCGTCGACGTCTCCTCCGTCGACGACGAGCTGAGGGGCCGGTTCACCGAGGCAGTCGGGGCCGAGAGCGGCAACGTGGTGGCGGCGCTCTGGGTCGCCGACATGCTGCCGCGGGTCGACCACGCGCTCACTCGGCTCTTCCCCGAGGACGCCGACAGTGACTACGACGAGATCGCGTGGCGCACCCCGAGCGACCTGCTCACCGACGTGGTCGCCCGGCTCATCCCCGCCATGGGCCAGCTCCAGGCTCTCGATGCGGTGACCACCGAGGTGGTCAGGCTACGCGGGGCGGCGGCACACAACTGCCGGCTCTGCAAGTCGCTGCGGGACACCACCGCGATCGCGGCCGGCGCCGACGAGAGCGTCCTGTCGGGACTCGCCGACGACGCGCAGGCGCAGGTCGACCTCGAGCCGCGTCACCGCGCCGCCGTGGCACTTGCCGATGCGGTGATCTGGTCGCCCGCTCACCTCTCCGACGACCTGCTCGCCGACGTACGGCGTCACCTGAGCCCGGAGGAGCAGCTGGAGGTCGTGCTCGATGTGGCGCGCAACGGCGTCAACAAGATCATGGTCGCACTCGGCGCGGACGCGGCCCGGGTGACCGACGGCGTGGAGCACTACCACGTGGGAAGCGACGGCATCCCGGTCTTCGCAGAGGTCTGAGGAGGCCCGTCAGCGCCGCGCATCGCGCCGGTTGGAGTACCAGGCGGTGACCGGCGACCGGGTGAGCAGCACCGCGGCGTACGCCGAAGCTCCGGTGAGCACGAGCATCATCGGAGCGCCGGCGGCCAGGAGCAGCGAGAAGAGCGCGGTGGCGACGCACGAGGCGAAGAGGATCCAGCGCGCCCAGCCGAATCCGGCGAAGGCGAACCCGGCCATCGCCAGGGCGGCCAGCGCCCAGGCAGAGAGCAGCACGCTCATCACCACGACCATGGTGCGCAGCGTGGAGAGGGCGACTCCGCTGTCAGAGAACCGCTCGTCGGACTCGTAGAGGTCCCGCAGGATCGTGTCGTCGGCCGGCAGCACGAGCATCGCGGTCAGGGTGCTCGCCAACGAGAAACCGGCGAACACCCACACCAGCACACAAGCCGCGACGAGCTCGCCTGGGCGGCGCGGGGCGCGACGAGCGAGCGCCGGGTTGGCAGCGCCGTACCCCGCCCAGGGGCGAGGGCCCTCCGGCCCCGCGGGCGGCACCTCGGCCTGAGGCGTCGGCAGGGCGTCCTGCCCGGACCCGGGCAGATGCTCGTGACCCTGCGTCTCCTGCGGGGCCTGGCCCGTCTGCTGCGGCCAAGCGCCGCTGCCACCCGCCGCGGGCCACTCCCCCGCCTCGCGCGTCCGCGGCTGGGGTGCGCGCCCGGCGAACCAGTCCCGCGCCGGGCGCGTCCAGAGCAGCACGACGGAGACCGCGACCAAGGAGGCCGCGAACCCACCGACCAGCAGGCCGCTCACGAAGAGCGGGACAGCGAGCACGCTGATCACCACACGCGCCTGCTGGTGCCGCTGCAGCACGAAGACGCCGAGGATCGCCATGGCGGCGGCGCACGCGCCCGCCACCAGGGAGGCGCCGTGCATCAGGTCGATGACCCGCTGCAGGTCGAGTCCGGTGCCGCTCAGCGGCGGCTCCGAGAGCGACTTCTCGATCTGCTCGCGGGTGTCGATCGAGCGCAGTCGCGCGACGGTGTCGTAGACCGAGATGAGCACCACGACCGAGCCGACGAGGATCGCCCACCCCGAGAACGTGACCTGGGGCGGACGCGGCACGGTGCGTTCACTCATGCCGACCAGTCTCTCAGCCACGTCGAAACGACCGCGAACCGGTGACGGCGAAGGTGCTCCGCCGACACCGGTTCGGCACATGCCGGAGAGCAGCCGTACCGAGCGCTTTCGGTGCGCCGAGGGCTGGAACCGGTGTCAGCAGCCCTCGGCGCACCTCGATGAGCGACGTGCTCAGGCGTTGAGCTCGAGCCCGTCGGCTCCCAACGTCACCCGCACCTCGCCGCCATCGGTCACGGCGCCCGCGATCAGCAGCCGGGCCAGGGGGTCGCCGATCGCGGTCTGGATCAAGCGCCGCAGCGGCCGGGCACCGTACGCCGGGTCGTAGCCATGGTCGGCGAGCCAGGTCTTGGCCTCGTCGGTCACCGAGATGGTGATGCGGCGTACGGCCAGGCGCTTCTCCAGCAGACCCAGCTGCAGGTCGACGATGTGGGTGAGCGCCTCCTTCGAGAGGGCCTCGAAGAGCACGATCTCGTCGAGCCTGTTGAGGAACTCCGGCTTGAAGTGCCCGCGAACGACCCCCATCACCGACTCGTGCTTGGCCTCGGGCGACAGCGACGGGTCGACCAGGTAGGTCGAGCCGAGGTTGCTGGTGAGGATCAGCAGCGTGTTGCGGAAGTCGACCGTGCGGCCCTGGCCGTCGGTCAACCGGCCGTCGTCGAGCACCTGCAGCAGGATGTCGAAGACCTCCGGGTGCGCCTTCTCGACCTCGTCCAGCAACACCACCGAGTACGGGCGCCGGCGCACGGCCTCGGTGAGCTGACCGCCCTCGTCGTAGCCGACATAGCCGGGAGGGGCACCGACGAGGCGGGCGACCGAGTGCTTCTCGGAGTACTCGCTCATGTCGATGCGCACGATCGCGCGCTCGTCGTCGAAGAGGAAGTCGGCCAGCGACTTGGCCAGCTCGGTCTTGCCGGTGCCGGTAGGCCCGAGGAAGAGGAAGGAGCCGGTCGGCCGGTTGGGGTCGGCGACCCCCGCACGTGAACGGCGCACCGCGTCGCTCACGGCATTGACCGCGGCCTCCTGTCCGATCAGGCGCTCGCCGATGACCTGCTCCATCTCGAGCAGCTTGGCGGTCTCGCCCTGCAGCATCTTGCCGGTGGGGATCCCGGTCCAGGCCTCGACCACGTCGGCGATCTCCTGGGCACCGACCTCGTCGCCGACCAGTGGCTCGACCTCGGCTGCCTCGGCCTCGGCGGAGGCGGCGAGTGCCTTCTCCAGCTCCGGGATCTGGCCGTAGAGGATGGCGCTGGCCTCGTCGAGCTTGCCCTCGCGCATCAGCTTGTCGGCCTGCACCTTGATCGCGTCGAGGCGACGGCGCAGCTCACCCTCACCCTCCAGCGACGCCTTCTCGCGCTCCCACCGCACCTCCAGGGCGCGGAGTCGCTCCTCACGGTCGGCGAGGTCTGCGCGCAACCGCTCCAGCCGCTCCTTGCTGGCCTCGTCGCTCTCCTTGGCGAGGGCGAACTCCTCCATCTTGAGGCGGTCCACCGCACGGCGGAGCACGTCGATCTCCTCCGGGGAGGATTCCCGCTCCATCCGCAGCCGCGAGGCGGCCTCGTCGATCAGGTCGATCGCCTTGTCGGGGAGCTGCCGGCCGGTGATGTAACGGTCGCTCAGGCTGGCGGCGGCCACCAGCGCGGCGTCGGTGATCCGCACGCCGTGGTGGGCCTCGTACTTCTCCTGGATGCCGCGCAGGATCTGGATGGTGTCCTCGACACTCGGCTCGCCGACGTACACCTGCTGGAAGCGCCGCTCCAGCGCCGGGTCCTTCTCGATGGACTCCCGGTACTCGTCGAGCGTCGTAGCGCCGATCATGTGCAGCTCACCGCGGGCGAGCATCGGCTTGAGCATGTTGCCGGCGTCCATCTGGCTGTCGCCACCCGCGCCCGCTCCGACGACGGTGTGCAGCTCGTCGATGAAGGTGACCACTTGGCCGCCGGCGTCCTTGATCTCCTCCAGGACGGCCTTAAGGCGCTCCTCGAACTCGCCACGGTACTTCGCACCCGCGACCATCGCCGCCAGGTCGAGGCTGAGCACCCGGCGTCCCTTGAGGGAGTCGGGCACATCGCCGGCGACCACGCGCTGGGCGAGCCCCTCGACGACGGCGGTCTTGCCGACGCCGGGCTCGCCGATCAGCACCGGGTTGTTCTTGGTGCGGCGGCTCAGCACCTGGATGACGCGGCGGATCTCGGCGTCCCGTCCGATCACCGGGTCGAGCCGTCCCTCCTCGGCGGCCCTGGTGAGGTCGACGGAGTACTTCTCCAGGCTCTCGTACGTCGACTCGGCCTCCTGACTGGTCACCCGTCGGTTCCCGCGTACGGCGGTGAGCCCGTCCCGCAGCCCCTCCTCGGTGAGGCCGGCGTCGCGGAGCACAGCGCTGGCGCTGCTCTCCACTCCCGCCAGGCCGATCAGCAGGTGCTCGGAGGCGACGTAGTCGTCCTTCATGGACGACGCGAGGTCGAGGGCGGCGGCCAGCACCCGGGTCAACGCGGGGGAGGCGCCCGGCTGCTGCACGGTGGCACCGGTAGCACTGGGCAGCGCGGCCTGCGCGGCCTGCGCGGCGGCAAGCACGGTGAGCGGGTCCACCCCCGCCTTGCCGATGAGGTTGCGGGCGGTGCCTTCGGCATCGTCGAGCAGGGCCACCAGCAGGTGGATCGGCTCGGTCTGGGTGTTGCCACTGCGCGTGGCGCTGAGCTGGGCAGCCTCGATCGCCTCGCGGCTGCGGGTGGTGAACTTGTCGGCTCCGAACTGGCTCAACGCAGCTTCCCTCCTGGTGCGGATGGCCCGTCACTGGACCACCATCGTGTGACAAGACCATCGCGTCGTACGGCGGCTTGTCGAGACCCGACGGGCCTCACTCATCACAACATCAGGAAAGTTGAGTCCATTCCGCTCAACCCTGGCTTTTTTGCTCCGCCTCGCACTCCCCGCTATGACGGCCGGCTCCCGTCGCTGACACCGCAGGAGACTGCCCTCGGGGCTCAGTCCAGATCGTGTGGCGCCTGGTGTTCGGGCAGTTCGGAGACGTCGGCGCCCTCGGGAAGCAGGCAGGTCCTGCAGAAGTCCTCCCCGAACGGGGTCAGGTGGATGCTGCGGCGCACCACCTTCGCGGAGCGCACCGAGTGCATCGCCGCGAGCACGTCGGGCTGCGCCTCCACCACCTGGTACTCCAGCGGATCGCGCAGCTGCTCGCGCGAGAACCAGACCAGCCCGAGCCGGAAGAGGTTGTTGAGGTACGACGGCACCTGGTCGAGGTAGCGAACGCCCGCCCGCGGCCCGATCATGTTGAGCCCGGGCGCCACCAGCGTCGAGCTGACCAGCCCTACCGCGCCCCCCGTGCGTACGTCGACACTCGGCTGAGGTCCGCCGCGTAGGAGCAGCAGCAGGATGCGGCCCTCGTCGGGCGCCATCTCGTCGAGGATCCGCGCGTACGCCGGGTGGCCCTGCTCGTTGTTCCAGACGTCGCGGGAGCGCGCCAGCAGCGCCTCGCCCTGCTCCCGCAGCGACTGCTGCTGGCGGAGCTGGCGCAGCTCGACCTGCTTCTCCTGCGCCTCGGCCCGCTGCTCGGAGTTGCTCAGCGACGTACTGACCTGGATCACCGCTTCGGGCACCGGCATCCCGCTGCTGACCGCCTTGGCCAGGTCGGCGATCACGCCCGAGGCGGCTGCGAAACCTTGCGCCACCTCGACGGCGGTCTGCGGGTTCGTGGCGGCCTTGAGCATCCGGCGTCCGGTCTTCACGCCGGCGACGACGCCCCACTCGGCGGTCCGCAGCCACGACGTGGCCGCCAGCCGGACCAGGCCTGGCAGTGCGTCCACCGCCGGGGTCGCGCCGGGGCGACGCTCGGGCAGTCGTTCGTTGCTCGGTCGCCCGCTCGCGCCTCGCTCGGCTCCGTCGCTCACAGGTTCCTCCGTCATCAGGCTCCGCCGACCTTGAAGATCAGCTCGTGGATGAGACCACCGGCCGCTCCCATGATGGCGCCGTGAGCGTAGAGCATCCACTCGTCCTCGCGGATGGCGGAGCGCATCATCTCCACGAAGTCCCGCGGCGGAAGCTCCTTGGTGCGCGCGGCGATCAGGGTCCGGATCTTCTCCGACTGCTGCTTGCTGAACTCGGCGTCCTTGAAGGGGGTGAGGGTGCGACCGACCGCCTCCGTGGCGAACTCGTCCTTGATGCGGTCGTAGGTCGAGCCACCCAACGCGATCCGAGCGGCGCCGCGAGCGGGACCGGCGGCCTTGTCGATGGCAGGACCGAGGGCGGCGGCGAGCATCTGGCGCGTACGGTCCCCGCGGGGGCCGTCCATGAGGAAGTCACCGATCCGCTCCAGCGTGATCACGTCGTCGGCGATGATCTGGGCATAGACCTCCGCCGCCTCGTTCTGCCGGCGCAGGAAGAGACCGTGGAAGCGGACCCCGAAATAGCGCTTTGGCTCCGTGGGTTCGAAGATCAGCCACATGCCGAGGGCATTGGTGATCCACCCGATGATCACGCCGAGCACCGGCAACACCCACCACAGGTGCACCCAGTGGTAGACGAAGGCAGCCGGGACGCCGAGCAGGAAGCCGAAGATGAACCCGAAGTTCACCATCAGGTTGAGCTCCTTCTGCCCGATGTCCTTGAACACCCGCACCACCAGCGCCGGGTTCTTGCGGAAGTGGTCGATGACCATGATCTTCGGGTCGAGGAGCTGGTCGATGTGCACGCCGATCTCGGTGGTCACGGTGCCGACAACGCTCGGCAGCTGCGCCTGCACCCGGGCGATGATCGCCCGCTTGCCAGTCGCCGGGAGGTCGCGCCAGAAGGCCGGATGGCTGCGCCGCATCACCTCGTCGACGAGCTGCGGGATCTCCGGCTCGAACATGTTGACGATGTGCTCGCCGATCTTCTCCGGCTCAAGCTGCTGGTAGAACTCGGCAGGGGTTCCCAGCTTGGCGATCGCCTTGTCGACGGCGATGCTGCCCATCTTGGCTGCACGCGCGGGGACGATGCCCTGCCAGCCCACGCCGCCGATCAGGACACCGGGAACCTCCTGCAGCTTGCGGGGAGCGAGCCTGGCCAGCTCGGACATGCCGGGCACCCGGAAGCCGTGGAAGTTGATCGGAGAGAAGAGCATGATCAGGCCGGTCCAGTTGATCAGCCAACCGATCACCCCGGTGAAGAGCGGGATGCTCAGGAAGGCGAACCATTCCCACGTGCCGTGAAGGTCCTGGAGGAACCAGTCGACGTCGGCCAACCAGTCGAGGACTCGATCGAACGTCGCACTCACCACCTTGTTGCCGGACGCCGATCACGCGTGCGTCGAGTAGTCCCTCTTCTCCCCACGCGGAGGTTACCGGAGTAACTCGGAGTCCGAACAGCGTTTCATTCCCCGCCCGCCGCGACTGTGGTGGCGCCGTACGCCGGACTGTGTGACGAAATTGTTTGCCTGTGTGCCGTAGCTACGCACACCAAGCGTCAGATTCCCCGCCCGGGCGGGGAATCTGACGCTCAGCGGCCGCGCCGCCAGACGACGACGGACTGGCCAGGGTCGGGGGTGCGGAGGACGGGGAGCTTGTTGTCGGGGCGGGGGGCGCCGCGGGTGGCGAGCGCCTGCCGCAGCGCCGCGCGGGTGGCCTCGAGCTCGGCTATCAGCTCCTCGTTGCGGGCAGCGAGGGCGGCGGCCTGGTTCTCCAGCTCGACGATGCGGCGCACCCCTTCGATGCCGATGCCGCTGGCGGTGAGCTCGGCGATGGTGCGCAACTTCTCGATGTCGCGGTGGGAGTAGCGGCGACCACCGCCGCCGGTGCGCTGCGGGAGGATCAGGCCCATGCGCTCGTAGGTGCGGAGCGTCTGGGGATGCAGTCCGGCGAGCTGGGCGGCGACACTGATCACGTAGACGCCGACCTCGGGGTCGGGACGCTCCACGGACGCCATGGCCATCAGCTCCCTTCGAAGAGATTGCCGCGCAGCGGCTTCCCTGCCGTGGCCTCACGATAGGCCTCGACGGCGGCTCGGGTCGCCTCGTCGAGGACCGCCGGTACCTGCACCTTGACCGCGACCAGCAGGTCGCCGTGGGTGCCGTCGGCCCGCTTCGGGCCCTTGCCCCGCACCCGGAAGGTGCGGCCGTCGGGCGTGCCGGCAGGGATCTTCAGGGTCACCGGCGCGCCGCCCAAGGTGGGCACCTTGATGTCGGCCCCCAGCGCCAGCTCATCGAACCCCACAGGTACGTCGAGGGTCAGGTTGTCGCCCTTGCGTGCGAAGAGGCGGTGCGGGGTCACCTTGACCGTGACGTAGAGGTCCCCGGCGGGGCCACCGTTCTCGCCGGCGCCGCCCTTGCCGCGGAGCCGGATCCGCTGGCCGTCCTTGACCCCGGCAGGGATGCGCGCCTGGATCGTGCGCGCCGACTGACCGCGGCCGGAGCCGAGGCAGGTCGGGCACGGCTCGTCGTACACGAGCTGCCGACCACCGCAAGCGGGGCAGGTCTCGTTGAGGGTGAAGGCGCCACCGACGGAGCCGGCGACCATGCCGGAGCCCTCGCACTGGGGACAGATATGCGGCTTGGTGCCCGGCTTGCCGCCGCTGCCTCCGCAGGTGGCACACGGTGAGTCGCTGGTCAGCCGGAGGCTGATCGTGACGCCGTCGAGCGCGTCGGTGAAGCTGATCGTGGCTCCGGTCTCGACGTCGGGGCCCTTGCGCGCGCGGCGGCCGCGCTGCCGGCCACCGCCGAAGAGGTCGCCGAACATGTCGCCGAACCCGCCGCCCGAGCCGCCCGCTCGGTCCCGGAGCAGGTCGCTCAGGTCGAAACCGCCGGCGCCGCCGAAGCCACCGACCGGCATGCTGCGGATCTCGTCGTACTGCTTGCGCTTGTCGGCGTCGCCGACGACGTCATAGGCCTCGGCGACCGCCTTGAACTTGTCGTGCTTGGCGGTGTCCCCCGGATTGGAGTCGGGGTGGTTGGCGCGCGCAAGCTTGCGGTAGGCCTTCTTGATCTCCTCGGCGCTCGCGTCCTTGGAGACACCGAGCTCGGCGTAGTAGTCCTTGTTGGCCCAGTCGGCCTTACCGGTCGTCATGCGCGCACCTCCCTTCCCTCGTCTTGAACGAACCGGGCGTCAGCCCTGGCTCTCTTCCGTGTCTGCTGCCGGCGCAGGTCCGGCCGGGTCCGCCACCAGCACCTGGGCGGCGCGGACCACTCGCTCGCCGATGCGGTAGCCGGCGCGCACCACGACCTTGCACGTGGTGACCGTGATCTCCGGGTCCTCCCCCACATGGGAGAGGGCGTCGTGGAGGTTCGGGTCGAACGCATCCCCGGGCGCCCCGAAGCGGACGAGGCCCTGGCGGGCGACGACCTGCTCGAGCTGCTCGGCGACGGCACGCAGTCCGTCATCGAGTTCGCCGTGCTCGCGGGCCCGATCGATAGTGTCGAGCACCTCGGTGATCGGGGAGAGCGCGGAGAACGTGGCGTTCTCCTTGATCAGCTCGCGATCGCGCTCGACCCGCCGCTTGTAGTTGAGGAACTCCGCCTGCAGCCGCTGCAGATCAGCGGTGCGCTCTGCGGCCTCGGCACGCGCGGCAGCCACCTCGTCGACCTGGCCTGCATCACCACCGGCGGACTGCTCGCCGTCGACCATGGCCTGGTCACCGGGCTCCAACGGGGCACCCTCCTCGACCATGTTGGCGGCGCCGCTGATGTCAGACGCCTCACCGATGACCTCGGCGTCGGCCGGAGCGTCCTGCGACGCCCCGGCCGACTCCTGCTCGTGGGGCGAGGTCACTTGTCGTCACCCTCGGCGTCGTCGACGATCTCCGCGTCGACCACGTCGTCGTCCGCCTCGCCGGTGCTGCCGGTGCTGCCACCCGCAGCGGCCTGGTCGGCCTCGGCGGCGGCGTACATCGCGGCACCCATCTTCTGGCTGGACTCACCGAGCTTGGCGACACCGGCCTCGAGCTCCTCGGCGGTCGCCTCGGCGTTCTCCAGGGTGGCCTTCAGCGCGTCGACGTCGGCCTGGACCTCGGTCTTCACGTCGTCGGGGATCTTGTCACCGTTGTCGGCGAGGAACTTCTCGGTCGTGTAGACGAGGCTGTCGGCCTGGTTGCGGGCGTCGACGACCTTGCGGCGGTCGGCGTCCTCGGCGGCGTACTGCTCCGCCTCCTTGACCATCCGGTCGATCTCGTCCTTGCTCAGTGCCGAGCCGCCGGAGATGGTCATCGACTGCTCGCGACCCGAGGCGTGGTCCTTCGCGGAGACGTGCACGATGCCGTTGGCGTCGATGTCGAAGGTGACCTCGATCTTCGGCACGCCGCGCGGGGCCGGCGGGAGGCCGGTCAGCTCGAAGTTGCCGAGCGGCTGGTTCTGGCCCCACATCTGACGCTCGCCCTGGGCGACCTTGATCTCCACCGACGGCTGGTTGTCGTCGGCGGTGGTGAAGATCTCCGAACGCTTGGTCGGGATGGTGGTGTTGCGCTCGATCAGGGTGGTCATCACGCCGCCCTTGGTCTCGATGCCGAGGCTCAGGGGGGTGACGTCGAGGAGCAGCACGTCCTTGACCTCGCCCTTGAGGACGCCCGCCTGCAGGGCCGCGCCCAGTGCGACGACCTCGTCGGGGTTGACGCCCTTGTTGGGCTCCTTGCCGCCGAGCAGGTCCTTGACGACCTCGGTCACCGCAGGCATCCGGGTGGAGCCACCGACGAGGACGACGTGGTCGATACCGGAGATCGGCACGCCACCGTCCTTGAGCACCGCCTGGAACGGCGCCTTGGTGCGCTCGAGCAGGTCGGCGGTCAGCTTCTGGAACTCGGCGCGGGTCAGCTTCTCCTCGAAGTGGAGCGGGCCGGACTCGCCGTGGGTGATGTAGGGCAGGTGGATCGTGGTCTCGCTGGAGCTGGAGAGCTCGATCTTCGCCTTCTCCGCGGCCTCCTGGAGGCGCTGCTTGGCGATCTTGTCGCCGGAGAGGTCGACGCCGTTGCCGGCCTTGAACTTGTCGACCATCCAGTCGACGATGCGGTTGTCCCAGTCGTCGCCACCGAGGTGGTTGTCACCCGAGGTGGCCTTGACCTCCACGACGCCCTCGCCGATCTCCAACAGCGAGACGTCGAACGTGCCGCCACCGAGGTCGAAGACGAGAATCGTCTGGTCGTCGCCCTTGTCGAGGCCATAGGCCAGTGCGGCCGCGGTGGGCTCGTTGACGATGCGGGAGACGTTGAGGCCCGCGATCTCACCGGCCTCCTTGGTGGCCTGGCGCTGCGCGTCGGAGAAGTACGCCGGAACGGTGATCACCGCGTCGGTGACGGTCTCGCCCAGGTAGGCCTCGGCGTCCCGCTTGAGCTTCTGCAGCACGAACGCGCTGATCTGCTGGGGCGTGAACGACTTGTCGTCGACCTGGGTCTTCCAGTCGGTGCCCATGTGGCGCTTCACCGAGCGGATGGTGCGGTCGACGTTGGTGACCGCCTGGCGCTTGGCCACCTCGCCGACGAGGACCTCGCCGGACTTGGCGAACGCGACCACCGACGGGGTGGTGCGAGCGCCCTCTGCGTTTGCGATGACGGTGGGCTCGCCACCCTCAAGAACAGCGACCACCGAGTTGGTGGTGCCGAGGTCGATGCCGACTGCGCGGGCCATGGGATCTCCTAGTCGTGTGCTGATTGCGTTGGTCTGATGGCGGCCACGCCGGCGCGAGGTACGCCGCCGAGGGCCGGATGTGGCCAGTGTGCCACGGTGGTGCCCACTCAGTCACATTAGTTGAGTCGTATCGACTCAGGTTTCTGCTCAGTCCAACGGGCAGGCTGCGCGGATCATTCCCTCCCGGCGAACATTTCTTCGGCGAGCCGTCCCGCGTTCGACGGACTCTCCGGCCCGGGCGGCACGGGCGATTTCGCACACCATGGAAGGCTGAGTGCCATGACGGTTCCCGCACTCACCATGAACGACGGACACACGATCCCGCAGCTCGGCTTCGGGGTCTTCCAGGTCGACCCGGCCGAGACCGCCGGCGTCGTCGCCCAGGCCCTCGAGGTCGGCTACCGCCACATCGACACCGCCCAGATGTACGGCAACGAGCAGGGTGTCGGCGAGGCCGTCCGCGCGTCCGGCCTGCCCCGGGACGAGCTCTTCATCACCACCAAGCTGCACAACAGCTACCACCGCCCCGACGACGTACGGCGCTCCTTCGACGAGTCGCTCAGCGCGCTCGGCCTCGACCACGTCGACCTCTTCCTCATCCACTGGCCCGTGCCCACCCAGTACGACGGCGACTACGTCTCCACCTGGCGGGCGATGACCGAGCTCACCGCCGACGGCCGGGCCCGCTCGGTCGGCGTGTCGAACTTCGAGCCCGACCACCTCGACCGGATCGTCGCGGAGACCGGGATCATCCCCGTCGTCAACCAGGTCGAGGTGCACCCCTACTTCGACAACACCGCCGTGCGTGCGGCCAACGCGGCCCACGGCGTACTCACGGAGGCCTGGTCGCCGATCGCGCGCGGCAAGGTGGTCGGAGACCCCGTCGTGAAGGCGATCGCCGACCGGCTCGGTCGGAGCGAGACCCAGGTCGCACTCCGCTGGCACCTGCAGCGCGGCGCCATCGTCTTCCCCAAGAGCGTCGACCCCGGGCGGATGCGCTCCAACTTCGCGGTCACCGACTTCGAACTCACCGAGGACGACATGGCTGCCCTGGGGACCCTCGACAAGGGCGCCGAAGGCCGGATGGGACCGAACCCCGCCGTCTTCGACTGGATCGGCTGATCCCCCTCCCGGAGCGTCGCACCGGCGCTCCGGGGATACTGCGCTGCATGGCGTCCTTCACCCGTGCCGAGCTGGAGAGCTACCGCGACCAGGAGGTGCCCGACCTGCTCGGGCCGGACCTGCGACTCCTCTTCGTCGGCATCAATCCCGGGCTCTGGACGGCCGCCACGCAGACGCACTTCGCCCACCCCGGCAACCGCTTCTACCCGGCGCTGCTGAGGGCCGGGATCATCCTCGAGCCGATCTCGCCCTCCGACGGGATGACCGACGCCGACCGGGCCGCGATGAAGGCGCGCGGCATCGGCATCACCAACGTCGTGGCACGAGCCACCGCCCGGGCCGACGAGCTGAGCCGTCAGGAGCTGGTCGCCGGCGGCGAGCGGTTGCGACGACTGGTCGAGGAGCGCGCGCCGCGGGTGGTGGCGGTCGCCGGGATCACGGCGTACCGCACCGCCTTCCGGGAGCCGAAGGCGAAGGCGGGCCTGCAGCCCTACGACTGGGGAACGAGCCAGGTCTGGGTGGTGCCGAATCCCAGCGGGCTCAACGCCCACGACACCGTCGACTCGCTGGCTCGCGCCTACGCCGAGGCTGCCCGCGCCGCCGGCGTGCTCTGAGCGTCGAGTTCGCGCAAATCACGGTTCGAGTCAGCGCATATGGCGCGTTGAGTGCGCGCGTATTGCGCAGGCACTGCCATTCGCGCTAACTCAACGCACCATTCGCGCGCACTCAACGCGTCGTATGCGCGAAGTGAACACCTCATTTGCGCGCACTCGACCCGGCGTACGCGCGCACTCGACCCGACGTACGCCGTGCTCAGTTGGCGTACTTGACGGTGACCTCGTTGGAGCGCACGTTCTTGGCGCTGTCGACGACACGCCAGGAGACCTCGCCGCTGCGGTAGGTCTCGACGTAGGTGGAGAAGGTCTCGTTGGCGACGTTGACGTCGAGCGGGAACTCCTCCCAGGCGCCGTTGCCGCTCTTGTACTCGATGTCGAGCACGGTGCCCTCGCCGCCCGGGTAGATGCCGGAGAGGTAGAGCTGCTCCCCCGGGGAGACCTCGAAAGCACCTTGGCTCAGCGTGATCCGACCCTCCGCGGCGCTCTCGCTCTCGGTCGGATCCTCACTGGTCTCGCTCTCCTCCGGGTCGGCCGACTCGGAGCCACTGCCGCTCGCCTCGTCGTCCGTGGGAGCGAGGGTCACCAGCGGACCGGAGGCCTCCGTGGTGCGGGACGGCTTCGGCATGTAGAGCGAGGCGCCTCCCTCGCCGGACGAGTTCGCTGCCGCGTCACTCGCGTCGCTGAGGCCCAGCACCCGGGTCGCGGTGACCACGCCGATCCCGCCGAGCACGCCGACGACCACCGCGACGGCCGCCAGCGCGACCAACCCGTTGACGACCGGGTTCTCTTCTCGACTGTCCTTCTCGGACACGGTGGCTCCACAGGCTCGGTTCGGAGGTTGAGGGGCCATTCTTGCAAAGGTCGGCGAATATCCCGCTCTCGCGGGCCTCTCCTGCCGGCGGTTCCGTCAGCAGGGGCTGTCAGGCGGGGCGGCAACCGGACGCATCCGCCCTACTCAGTCCGCGCACGCCGGGGCGCGTCCCGGACGCTCCGGCCCGGGAGCCGGGTCAGAACCCGCGCATCCAGACGTTCTCGTCGATCAGGTGCCGGGAGCGCCAGCCATCGACCGTACGCACCATCGTGTGGTGGTAGTAACCGCCGACCTCGACCAGGTTCTCCGTGCCGTCGGGCGCCGTTGCGACCATCGGGTTGGTGAAGTACGCCGTCACCCGCGCCTCAGCACGCTCCGGCCCGGCGAAGGCGATGGAGACCTGGCCGATGATGTGCTGGTAGCGCGCGAAGCCGCTCAACCCGCGCTCCACCCACGGCACCACCTCGTCCGGCGGCCCGATCGGCCCGCCCACCGAGGAGTAGTCGAGCACCGCATCGGGGGTGAAGACATCGCCGGGCAGGTCGGCGAAGCTGCGCGTGTCGATCGCGCGGGTGTAGCGGGTGATCACGTCGGTCACCTCGAGCCGATCACCGATCTCGGACAGGTCCACGGAAGCCTCCCAGCCATGCGGGACGGGGTTCGTCCACCGGGATGCACACTTCCAGAAAAGTGAAACGAGTTCTAGTGTGCATCCATGCGATTCACCTACGCCGAAGCCATGACCCGGGCCCACTACTACGCCCCGCTCGCCCAGGCTGCGGAGGCGGCCGGGTACACCTCGATGACCGTCGCCGACTCGCTGATCTACCCCAGGGAGTCCGACTCCCGCTATCCGTACACGGACACCGGCGACCGCGAGTTCCTCGAGGACAAGGAGTTCATCGAGACGATGATCTTCTGCGCGCACGTCTTCGCAGTCACCAAGACGCTGCGGCTCACCCCCTTCGTGCTCAAGCTGCCGGTGCGGCCGCCCGTGCTCATCGCCAAGCAGGCATCCTCGGTCGCCTTCCTCTCCGACAACCGCCTCACCATGGGCGTGGGCCTCTCGCCCTGGCCCGAGGACTTCGAGGCCCTGGGCGTGCCGTGGGCCAAGCGTGGCAAGCGGATGGACGAGTGCATCGACATCTTCCGCGGCCTCACCTCCGGTGAGTTCTTCGGCTACGCGGGCGAGTTCTATGAGATCGCCGAGATGAAGCAGACTCCCGCCCCGACCAAGCCGATCCCCCTGCTTGTCGGTGGACACAGCGACGCCGCGCTGCGCCGCGCCGTACGCAAGGGCGATGGCTGGATGCACGCCGGCGGCGACGGCGAGGAGCTCGACCGCCTGCTCGGTCGTCTCGCCGAGATCCGCAAGGAAGAGGGCGACACTCGCGACGACTTCGAGATCCACGTGATCTCCTACGACGCCTACACCCTGGACGGCATCAAGCGCCTGGAGGACAAGGGCGTCACCGACTGCATCGTCGGCTTCCGGGTGCCCTACATCGTGGGCCCGGACCCCGAGCCGATCGAGACGAAGATCGAGGCCCTGAACCGCTACGCAGACAGCATCATCTCGAAGGTGGAGTGATCATGACCGACCGGGAGCACACGGGATACGACGCCGCGGCCGGCCTCACCGCCGCCACTCAGGCCTTCGCCGACGCCGTTCGCGAGGCGGAGCAGCTGATCGCCAACCCACCGTTCCCGGTCGGTCCTCAGGACCTGGCCGAGGGCTACGACTATCTCGCCGGCAGCATCCGCTCGGCGGTGCAGATGGCCTTCGACCACGACCTCGAGCACCCGGTGCTCATCAACCCCACCCACCAGTACGCGCGCCAGGGCCTGGACAACCCCGATGCGATCTACTTCAACGCCTACCTGACCGAGGGTGCGTCGTACGTCGTCTCAGGGGTGCGCGGCACGACCGCCGACCTCTCCTTCCAGATCATGGACGGCGGCTACACCGCTGACGGCAGCCCGACCAGCCTGGCGGCGTTCGACGACCGGGAGCTGGAGGTGGCCGACGACGGCACCTTCGAATGGCGCTTCGGCCCGGAGCTGGGGCTGAAGAAGGGCTCCACTCTGATCATCCGCGAGGTCTACGACGACTGGACGACCGAGGAGCGGGGCCAGATCCGGATCCAGCGGCTCGACACCGCCGGGCGTCCCCGCGCGGCCTTCGACCCGGCCAAGGTGGCGAAGCGGTTCGGCGTCGCGGCCAAGCTGCTCACCGGCCGGATCCCCACCTGGTTCGCCTTCCCCGAGTGGTTCACCTACAAGGAGCCGGTCAACACCCTGACCGCCCCGCAGTCGACCCCGGGCGGCCTGACCAGCCAGTTCTCCTCGATCGGCCACTACGACCTCGCACCGGTCGACGGCCGGGAACGGGCGATGATCGTCAGCGTCCCCGTCTGCAACGCCGCGCCCTACCAGGCCATCCAGATCGGATCGCGCTGGTATGTCTCCACCGACTACGAGCACCACCAGACCTCGCTGACCCGCGCCCAGTCGCAGGCCGACCCCGACGGCGTCCTGCGCTACGTGATCTCGGAGTCGAACCCGGGCGTCGCGAACTGGCTCGAGACGACCGGTCACGAGCAGGGGGTCATGATGCTGCGCTGGCAGCGCACCGCCCGCGCCCTGACCCCGGACGACGGCCCGCAGGTCGAGGTGGTCTGGCTCGACGAGCTCGAGCAGCACCTGCCGTACGTCGAGTGCAACCGGGTGACACCCGAGGAGTGGGCTACCCGCATCGAGGCCCGCCAGGTCGGCATCGCGCGCCGCATGCTCTCCTGACTCGATCCCCCGTCGCTATAACCGCCCGGTTCTGGTCGCTTCGCAGGGCTTGAGCCAAGGGGTCGCTTGCGATGGCGGCACCGCCCAGGCGAGCCCAGCCGCCCGCGCACCGAAACCGGCACTCGACGTGAACTGAAACACGTTCTACCCTCTCGACATGGTGAACTTGCTGCAGGACAAGGTGATCGTGCTCTCCGGCGTCGGCCCCGGCCTCGGCCGTGCACTGGGTGAGGAGGCAGCGCAGGCAGGAGCCGATCTGGTGCTCGTCTCCCGGACCGAGCGTCGACTGGAGAAGATGGCCGAGGTGGTCCGGTCCTACGGACGCCGCGCGCTCGTCGTACCGACTGATATCAACGACGAGGAGCAGCGGGCCGCATTGGTCGAGGCGACGTTGGCGGAGTTCGGTCGGGTCGACTGCCTGATCAACAACGCGTTCGCCATCCCGCCAATGGACCCGATCAGCACACTGACGGTCGAGAGCCTGCGGACCGCGCAGGAGACCAACGTCTTCGCCCCGCTCCGGCTCTCTTCGCTCTTCGCCGACGCCCTTGCCGAGTCGAAGGGCTCGATCATCATGGTGAACTCGTGCGTGGTGCACTCCTCCCAGCCCGAGTACTCCGGCTACAAGCTCTCCAAGGGCACGCTGGCCCACCTTGCCTCGTCGCTCGCTACCGAGCTCGGGCCTCGAGGCATCCGCGTCAACTCGATCGCGCCGTCGTACATCTACGAAGACGTCAACAAGGCCTACTTCGACTGGATCGCCAGCGAGTCCGGGCGCACCCACGAGGAGGTGTACGCCGAGAAGGCGGACCCCACCGACCTCAAGCGTCTGGCGACACCCGACGAGGTCGCCCGCGCCGCGCTCTTCTTCGCCAGCGACTGGTCGAGCGCCGTCACCGGCACCATGCTCAACGTCGACTGCGGCGAGTTCCACAACAACTGACCACGAAGGTCGAGCCCGACAGACGGCAGTCGAGCCCGTCGAGACCACCCACGAACGAGGAGACCCCATGGCCCGCGAACGCTCCGACGTCGGCACCTACGACGACATCGCCGCTGCGGCAGTACGCACCACCGGGCTGAGCGACTTCGGCGGCACCGAGCACGAGGCGGGCCTGCGCCTGCTCGTCGACGACCTCAACGCGCCGACGGCCGGCCTGACCGGGGTCGGCAACTACATGCAGCGCGCTCAGGTGAAGAGCGCCCTCGTCGGCCGCCTGCTGAGCCAGCACGGCTTCGGCGCCCACCCGGGCTACGCCGAGGTCAAGATCGAGCGGCCGATCTTCGTGGTCGGCCTCCCGCGCACCGGCACCACGGCACTGCACCGCCTGCTCACCGTCGACGAACGGCACCAGGGGCTGGAGGTGTGGCTGACCGAGTACCCGCAGCCCCGTCCGCCGCGGGAGACCTGGGAGGCAGATCCGATCTTCGCCGGGATCAACGCCGCCTACTCCCAGCACCACATCGAGAGCCCCGAGTTCATGGGGATCCACTACATCGACGCCACCACCGTCGAGGAGTGCTGGCGGATCCTGCGTCAGGCAGGCATGTCGATCAGCTACGAGTCGCTCGCTGACGTGCCCAACTACTCCGCCTGGCTGGCCGCGCAGGACTGGACCCCCGCGTACGAGCGCTACAAGGCGAACCTGCAGCTCATCGGCATGAACGACCAGGATCGCCGCTGGGTGCTCAAGAACCCGTCGCACCTGGCTGCGCTCGATGCGCTGATGGCTGTCTTCCCGGACGCGCTCGTCGTGCAGACCCATCGGGACCCGGTGGTCTCCATCGCCTCGGCCTGCTCGCTCTCCGCCGAGGCCACCGCCGGCTGGTCCACGACCTTCGTCGGCGAACGCATCGGCGAGACCCAGCTCGAGATGCTGGCCCGCTCGCACGCCTCCTTCGCCGAGGCTCGCAAGAAGTACGACCCGGCGCAGTTCGTCGACGTCGACTACCGCGAGTTCGTCGCCAACCCGATCTCGGTCACCCGCTCGATCTACGACGCCTTCGGCCTGGACTGGTCGAAGCAGGTCGCCACCGAGGTCGAGGCGATGGACGCCGAGTCCAAGAAGGGCGGACGCCGCCCCGCTCACCAGTACTCCCTCGCCGACTACGGGCTCACCGAGGAGCAGGTGCGCGCTGCCTTCTAACCCTCCGTCAGTTTCCCCGCCCGGGCGGGGAAACTGACGCTTGTAGGCCGTAGCTACACACACCAAGCAACAGTTTCTGTCACACAGTGTGACGCGTGTGGCGAGGCGTGGGAGACCACGCGTGGCCCGTTCTGGGGCGTACTGGCTGTGCACCTTGCTGTTTCTCCACAAGAGGCTCTGCGGAGTACGCCGCGTGTCGGTCGGCGTGCCTAGCGTGACGGCATGGATTCTTCTCCGAGTGTCGTCATCCCGGCAGGGTGGAGCTTCGAACGATGTCTTGAGACGGGCGTCGACCTGCTCCTCTCCGATCACCTGCCCGACAGCAGCTTCCGACCACGAGCGACGCTCACCAGTGCACCCTCCGCGTTGAGCCTGCGCGACCTCCTGCGGGTCCGGGTCGAGGAGTTGCGCGAAGCTCTGCAGGACGTCGACGTGGAGGATGCGGAGATCCACGACCTCGGCATCACTGATGCCTGCTACGTACGAGTGCTGCACCGCCTCGACTCACGTGACGTCATCACCGAGATCTGGGTCTGGTTGCTGGCCGATACCGCCTGGACCCTCACCGCGACCGTCGACCATCGCGACTACGTGGACTTCTGCGACACCTTCGAGCTCCTGGCCACCTCGTTCCAGCCAGGCGCGTCGGGGACAGCCGCATGATCGGGCACAGGCTGGGGCACGCTCGCGGGGCCGGCAGCCCACACCTCGTCAGAGTCGGCGCCACCGGACGGTCGGCCTCGGCGCCAGGTCGCTGCAGCTCGCCCGCACCGCGGGCCCCTCCTCCTGTTCCAGCTCCACCGTCACGTGCCCGCCCTCGCGCACGAACGTGGCCGTTGCCCGTTGGCCTGACTCGGTGACCGTCGCCAGCTCCAGGTCATCGATCCCGCGCCACCCGTGCTGCTCCCGCAGCAGCACCTCAGCCACCTGTGCGGCAGGCGGATAGCAGACCCGGCCGCGCAGGTGGCTCGGCACCAGGTCGCCGCGCTGCGTGCTCTCGGCGACGGCGAGTGCGGCCGCCGGATCGAGCCGGCCGTAGGAGAGTCCGGAGGGCAAGGTCAGCATCGCTCCGGCGAAGCGATGGCCCCCCAGGTGCGTCACCTCCCAGGTCTCCTCCGGATAGTCCCGTGCCAGAGCCTTGGCGATCGGCCGACCGAACTCGGCGCAGCAGGCGTCTCGCCTTCCGTTGGTGCAGACCAGGAGCAGCGGATGGCCGACCCGGTCCAAGCCAGCCATCCGTCCCCGGCCCCAGGCCCGAAGGTCGAGATCGAGCAGCTCGTCGGGGTCAGCGAGGAGTGCCGTGCCGAGCCACCGGCTCCCGGGCATGGTGTTCGCCCCATAGATCCGGAAGCCGTCCGCAGTGCCGGCTCGTCCGTGCCGACGGATCAGGTGCACCCGTACGCCGGCACTCTCCGCCCGGGCTGCCACCGTCGCCCGCACGTGATCGGGCAGGTCGCTCTCCGCGAAGGCTTTGCGGCCCCAACGTCCGGAGTGCTCAATGAGCAGGTGCGTGACGTCGTACGACGCCGTGCCGGCAAGCTGCTCGGCCCCAGCCCCGAGCGCGCAAGGCCGACGCTGCGGGCTCGGCACATCGCCGACCGGATCGGAGGGTGCATCCACCCCTCCAGTCTGCCGGACCGCCACGCTCTGCCACGGACCCCGGCTGCCGCACGTGCCGGATGTCGCGCGTGCCGGCTGCCGCGGACCCGGCTACCGCACGTGCCGGCTGCCGCGCGAGCCGGCGAGCTACAGCTCGATGCCGCGGCGCCTCGCGATGGCCACTGCCTCGGTGCGCCCGGAGGCGCCGAGCTTGCGCAGCATGTTGGAGACGTGCACGGAGACCGTCTTGGTGCTGATGAAGAGCTGCTGACCGATCTCGCCGTTGCTCCGTCCGGCCGCAACCAGCGCCAGGATCTCGCTCTCACGCGGCGTCAAGCTCTCCTCGTCTGCCACCAGCCGCACCGGAGTCGTGCCCAACTGCCGTAACGCGCCGAGGAGGGGCTGAGCACCGAGGCGTGCCGCGTCGTCGCGGGCGAGATCGGCCTCCTCGCGCGCCCGGAGCGTGTCGCCCGATGCGCGCATCACCTCGGCGAGACGTAGCCGGGAGACCGCGACCTCGAAAGGATGGCCGAGCCCGGCGAAATGCTCGGCTGCGTCCTGCCACGCATCGATCAGCGCATCCAGCGGTGGGGCGTCGATACCGGAGAGCCAGCGCATCCGCAGGATCTCCGCCTCGATCCGGCAGGCCCAGGCGCGCGACTCCGGGCCCCAGAAGCCGAAGCCCTCTTGATGGTTCTGCACCACGGTGAGCGCCTGGGCGAAGAGCTCCTCGGCGCGTGCAGCCTGCTTCGAGCGCTCGTCACTTGTTCCGTCGGAGACGTTCGTGGCTAGGGCGGCGATCGTCTCGGCGCTGAGCCGCACCCGCGCCTGGAACATCGGCCCCCAGTTGGCGCTCAGCATCTCGAGCGCCGACTGCGCGACGGCGTACGCCTCCTCGGCGCTCCCCTGCCTGCCGAGCTCGGCGATCTCTACGGGAGCACCGACGATGGCCACCATCCCGTCGCGCTCCCAATAGCGCCGGTGACGCCGCAACTCGTCGAGCTGCGACTCGCCGCGGGCAGAGAGCACCGCGCTCCGCCAGACCGCTAGGAGTGCCTCGAGCAGCGGCGGCGGCGCCTGCCCCTCCACGTCGGTCAGGCGGAGCACCTCCGTCCAGTCACCGAGCAGATAGGCGACCTGAGCCCACTGCAACCGCGCGTCGAAGGCGAACGGCGCCCAGGGAATGCCCCGCTTGCGGGCGCGCTCCACCGCGCGTGCGTAGGTGTCGACCGACTCGGTCAGGAGCCCGCGATCCTGGTAGGCACGTCCGAGCAGGAAGAGCGCACGCAGCTCGGCAGCCACCGCACCGGTCTGCACAGCCCGGGCGGCGCTCTCCTCCAATGCCGCTGCGAGCTGCTCGATCGGCACCTCACGATCGAGGCCGACCAGGGTGGTCGTCGCGTCGCTCGCCGTCCGTGGCATCTTCAGGGTCTCGGCCAGCGCCAGCGCCTCCGTCGCGGTCTCCCTGGCCTCGGGCAGCTTGCGCAGCGCCATGATCCGCGCGGAGGCGGCCAACAGCCGGGCACGATCACGGCAGGGTTCGGCCGGGATCAGCGCCTGTGCACTGCGGAGGTGGGCGTGCCAGTCGATGTCGTTGTCGGTCATCAACGCGGTGTAGGCGACCTGAAGATGCAACTGGGCGGAGGTCGTCGGGCTGGCCGTGCCCGAGACCGCACGAAGATGCCGGGCCAGCAGGTTCTGGGCGCGGATCACGCTGCCGCTGTCGACCAGCGCATCGGCCGTCTTGAGCACCAGCGCCGACACGTCCAGGTCACCGGCATGCTGAGGGTCCTCGGCGATCTCCAATGCGTGCTCGTAGTGTCGGGCAGCCTCGTCAGGTCCGCCCACCGAGGCCGCCTCGTCGCCCGCCTGGATGCTCGCCACGAGTGCGGTCGAGAGGTCGAGCGCGGAGCGGGCGTGCCGAGCCAGTTCGGCAGCGGTACCCGCGGCGACGCCGGACCGCAGCGCCTCGACGTACGACGCGTGGATCCGGACTCGCTCACCCGGCAGCAGGTCGTCGTACACGGCCTCGGCCAAGAGGGCATGACGGAACGCGTAGCCGTGGCTGCCGGCAGTGATCACGACATGGGTCTCGACCGCGTTGCGCAGTGCCTGATCGAGCTCGGTCGGCGTGACGCCGCTGACTGCCGCCAACAGGTCGTGCGAGACACGGCGTCCAGCCACGGACATGGTGCGCACCACCTGCCGGGCGATCTCGTCGAGGCGGTCGAGTCGGAGGAGCAGCAGGTCGGCGAGATCGACCGGGACACCTCCGCGCGAGGCGCCGACGAGCTCCTCGACGAAGAAGGCGTTGCCTTCGGCGCGCCCCACGATGCCGGCCAGGTCGGACTCGGTCAACGGCTCGGGGTGAAGGCCACGCACCAGCTCGCGCACCGACGAGTCATCGAGCGGATCGAGCTGCATCCGGGCCACGCCCTGGATCCGCGCCCACTCGGCGGCCTTGGCGCGCAGCGGATGCCGACGGTGCAGGTCCTCGCCGCGATAGCTGACGACCACGGCGACCTGCGTCGGGTGCGGCCGCGAGCAGAGGAAGCTGATCAGGTCCCGGGTCGATGGATCGGCCCAGTGCGCATCCTCGATCACCATCAGCAGTGGCTGGACCGCGCCCGCCTCGCCGAGCAGCGCATGGAACGCATCGAAGAGCTCGGCCCTGTCGACCGAGACGCGCTCGTCGCTGGCATCGGTCAGCATCCGCCTGCCGGGCTGCAGTCGGGCCAGGCCGGGGTGAGCGGTCGCGACCCCCGCCACCACCTCGGGGTGGTCGCCTGCCAAGCGCCCGAGCACCTCAGAGAAGGGGAGATAGGGCAGGGCGCTGTCACCGAAGTCGAGACAGTGCCCTGCCACCACCTGCCAGCCCTTGGCGAACGCCCTGTCGCGCAGCTCGGTGAGAAGACGCGTCTTGCCTACACCGGCATCGCCGGACAACAGGACGACGTGCATCTCGGGCCGCGGTGTCGGGGAGGAGGTGATACCCAGGAGGGCACACATCTCGGCCAGTTCGCGGTCGCGTCCGACCAGGGTCTGTCGGATGCCGGTGGTCGCCACGTCCCCCATGATGCCGGTTGGCCCCGACATCTGCTCCTGGGTTTCGACGGCGACGCCTCGCACGGTCAGCGCAGGCCTTCGAGGTCCCACGGCTTGCTGGAGGGTGCGGCGTCCTGGCGACGCTTGCGGCGCGCCGAGCGCACCTCCCGGCGAGCCTGCTCCTGACGGTAGGCGAGCTCGGCCCGGGCGAAGTAGTAGTTCGTGGTGTCCATGGCGATCTCCCATCTGCTGCGTTCGATGGGTCGACTCTGCGCGTCTGAGGTAGCCGCGCACATCGGGAAGGTGCCTTAGGCGCGGAGCTCAGGTGCCTCAGATTCAGTACGTCGGCAGCCCGGGCGCGCGACGCCGCGCATCGGCTCGCACCCGATTCAGGCTCCCCGGCGGTCGCACCCCGTCGCGGCGCGCTCGCACCCGTCAACGCGGACACCCACCGACTCAGCGCAGATCCGCGGAGTGGGTGGGGCGTCCCGCGACCAGGACCTCCCGGACGAGAGGGACACCGGGACGGTAGGCGAGGTGGACGGCGGAGGGTGCCTCCAGGACGGTGAGGTCAGCCCGCGCCCCGACCCGCAGGTGCCCGACATCGGCACGACGCAGCGCCTCGGCTCCGCCGAGGGTGGCCGCCCGGACCGCTTCGAGCGGCGTCATCCGCAGGTCGCGGACCGCCAGGGCGATGCAGAACGGGAGCGAGGAGGTGTAGCACGAGCCGGGGTTGCAGTCGGAGGCGAGCGCGACCCGAGCGCCCGCGTCCAGCAGCCGGCGCGCATCGGGCCAGGGCTGCCGCGTGGAGAAGTCCACGCCGGGCAGCAAGGTGGCGACCGTGCCCGACTCGGCCAGCGCCGCCACGTCCGCATCGCTGAGGTAGGTGCAGTGGTCGACCGCCGCCAGGCCCAGCTCGCAGGCCAGCAGCACCCCCGGGCCGTGGCCCAGTTGGTTGGCGTGCAGCCGCCCCGCCAGACCGGTCGATGCCCCGGCGCCCAGCACCGCCCGCGCCTGGTCCGCATCGAACGCACCGGCCTCGCAGAAGACGTCGATCCACCTGGCGTACGGCGCCGCGGCGGCCAGCATCGGCCCCGTCACCAGCGCGACGTACTCGTCGGCATCGCTCCCCTCCGGCACCACGTGGGCACCGAGGAAGGTCGTCTCCTCGGTGAAGCCGCGGGCGACGGCGAGCGAACGCGCCTCGTCCGCGACCGTGAGTCCGTAGCCGCTCTTGATCTCCACCGTGGTGGTGCCCTGGCGCCGCATCTCGGCGACGAGCCGAGCGACGTTCGCACTCAGTATCTCGTCGCTGGCGGCCCGGGTGGCGGCCACTGTGGTGCGGATCCCGCCCGCGGCGTACGGCTCCCCGCTCATCCGCGCGGCGAACTCCGCAGCCCGGTCGCCGGCGAAGACCAGGTGGCTGTGGCTGTCGACGAACCCCGGGAGCACCGCCCGCCCACCCGCGTCGTACGCCGCATCCGCCGCCGGGGCGGCACCGGCCGGCCCGCTCCACACCACCCGGTCGCCTTCGATCACGAGCGCAGCGTCCAGGCGCTGGGGGCGCTCGGAGTCCCAGGTGGTGAGTTCGCCGATGTTGTCGACCAGCAGGCTGCTCATCCGCTACCTCTCTCGGTACACGCCCTCATCATCCCCACAACCCTCCGATCACCCGCGCCAGCTCGAGGCCGGCCTGCTCCCGCAGGACACCGGCATCGTGGCGAACGCCGTCGGCCCAGACCTCACGCACGTCCGCAGCACTCGCGGCGAAGACCGCCGTCTCGGCACCCGCACCAGTGCCGGCCGTGCGTGGCGAGCCAAGGTCGAGCACGACGAGGTCGGCGCGTTGACCGACGGCGATCCGCCCGGCGTCTGCGTAGCCCAGGCTCGCCTGCCCGATGCGGCCGCCCGCGTCCAGCAGCTCGGTGGCCGACCAGTGCCCGCGGGTCATGCTGACCAGTCGCTCGTCCAGCTCTACAGCTCGCATCTCTTCGAACGGGTCGATCACGGCATGGCTGTCGCTGCCCAGAGTGAGGGAGGAGCCCGCTGCGTGCAGGGCGCGGCTGGGGCCGACCCCGTCGCCGAGGTCCCGTTCCGTGGTGGGGCAGAAGCAGGCATGGGTACCGCTGCTGCCGAGCAGTGCGATGTCGGTCTCGGTGAGATGCGTGGCATGGACCGCGGAGGTGAGCGGCGTGAGGGCACCCGCGTCGTGGAGCAGCGCGGTCGGGGTCATCCCGTGGGCGGCCAAGCACTGCTCGTTCTCGGCAACCTGCTCGCTGAGGTGCACGTGCAGCGGCCGGTTGCGCGCGGCCGCGACCACGATCGACAGTTGCTCCCGCGGCACCGCTCGCACCGAGTGGATCGCAGCACCGATGCGGGCCCGGCCGTCGAGAGCGTCGAGCTCGGCCACCCGCTCGGCCCAGGTCTGCGCGTCGCCGTCGCTGAAGCGCCGCTGGACGCCCTCGGGATCACGACCGATACCCGCCGCCAGGTAGCAGGTGTCGAGCAGCGTGATCCGGATCCCGACCTCGGCGGCAGCGGTGAGCAGTGCGGTCCCCATGACGTTCGCCTCGGTGTAGCGGGCACCGGAAGGGGCGTGGTGCAGGTAGTGGAACTCCCCCACGGAGGTGTAGCCGGCGGCGAGCATCTCGCGGAACGTCGCGGTGGCCAGGGCATGCAACGTGTCGGGGTCGAGGCGTTGCGCGACGGCGTACATCTGCTCGCGCCAGGTCCAGAAGGTTCCCCCGCCGGTCTGGGTCCGGCCGCGCAGCGCCCGGTGGAAGACGTGGCTGTGGCAGTTGGCGAAGCCGGGGACGGCGAGTCCCTCGACTCGCTCGGCGTCCGCCGCCGGGTCCACGCCGACCGCGGAGAACCGGCCGTCGGCGATCTCGACGGTGACGTCGTCGCGGACGACGCCGTCGATGAATGCCCGCTCCAGACGGAGTCTCGTCGCGCGGCTCATGGCACGAGCCGGCTCATCGGAGCAGCCGTTCCAGGGAGTCGGCGAGAGCGTGCACGCCGAGCAGGCAGTCAGCCATCTCCGCATGCTCGTGCGGCGAGTGCGAGACCCCCGTGGGATTGCGGACGAAGAGCATCGCGGTCGGGATGCCGGCCAGCGAGAGCACCCCGGCGTCGTGCCCCGCCTGGGTAGGCAGCACCGGCCAGGCACCGCCGTCGTGCTCGGTGGCGAGCCGCGCCGCCAGCTCGGGCTCGAAGTGCACGGACGCCGAGACCGACTCGGGCGTGACCTGGAGGCTGGTGCCGTCGCGACCGGCTCTGTCCTGCGCCTGGGTGGAGATGGCGGCGACCAGCGCGGTCAACGCCTCTTCGTCCCGAGCGCGGGCGTCGAGCCACCCGGTGACCCGCGACGGTACGGCGTTGGTCCCGTTCGGCACCACCTCGATCCGGCCGAAAGTGGCCCGGGCTCCCTGCAACCGCGCCTGCTTGTTGGCCGCGAGCACCGTCATCGCGTGCGTGAGCATCGGGTCGTGACGGTCCTCCATGCGCGTCGTGCCGGCGTGGTCGGCCACCCCGGTGAAGTCGAACCGATAGCGACCGTGCGGCCAGATGCCACTGGCGACACCGACCGCTGCATCGTGGTCGATCAACGCGCGCCCCTGCTCGACGTGCAGCTCGAGGAAGACGCCCACCCCGTCGAGGAGGTCCGACGACGTCGGCGCCAACCCGTGCTCGGCCATCGCGTCGGCAAGCCAGACCCCGTCACGGTCCCGCAGCTCCGTCGCGGCGGCCGGGGTGAGCGCACCGGTCGCCAGCCGGCTGCCCAGGCAGGCGGAGCCGAATCGCGAGCCCTCCTCCTCGACGAACACCCCGATGCCCAGCGGGCGCGACGGCGCGACGCCACGCTCGCGCAGCAGGTCGAGGGCGGCCAACGCCGACACCACGCCCAGCGGTCCGTCGTACGCCCCGCCGTCGAGGACCGAGTCGAGGTGGGACCCGGTGAGCACGCCCGGACCGGCGGCTCCCTCCGGTCGCCACCAGGCGACCACGTTGCCGACGCCGTCGGTGTGGACGGTGAGGTCGCGGCGGGCGCACTCGGTGAGGAACCAGGCGTGACATTCGCGCTCGGCCGCGGTGAACGGTTGCCGGAAGTAGCCGCCGGAGGCGGTGCGCCCGATCGGAGCCAGGTCGTGCCACATCGCCTCGAAGGTCATGGGAACAGTCCAGCGAACCCGCCCGGCGCGGTCAACGCATCCGCGCCGACAGCGTCTCGGATCCCAGACTCCGGAGACACACGGTCCCGCTCAGGCGCGGAACCGCCCCCGGTGCACGACCTCCTCGATCGGCCGTCGAGTACGCCGCACGGCCGACCCGGGTGCCCCGCTGTCGGGCAGCCGGTGGCCCACCGTGATGGCGCCGACGGGCACGTGGCTCTCCGGCACGTCGAAGGAGTCGCGGAAGGCCGGGATGCGCTCGGGCGGGATGCCGAAGAAGCAGGCACCCAGACCCTCGTCGACCGCGGTGAGCAGTGCGAGCATCGCGGCCATCGCCGTGTCGGTGTGCCAGTAGGGCACCGGCCAGCGCGCCTCGTCGCGGTCGGTCCAGCCCTTGTCGGGCTCGGCGTAGCGGTCGAGGTAGGCGTCCTTGATCGACAGCGGCACGAGGACGACCGGAGCGGTCCTCATGCCGTCGAGCCACCGGTTGCTCGCCCCCGGGTCGGGCGAGGTGGCGTTCCAGAAGCGCTCGACGTCCTCCGGGGTGTCGAGCCGCAGGAACGCCCAGCCCTGACTGAACCCGGCACTGGGGGCCCGCACTGCGTGCTCGAGCATGCGGTCGATGAGAGCCGGGTCGACCGGCCGGTCGGCGTAGCGACGGATCATGCGGCGACGGCGTACGACCTCACGGAACTCCATGCCACCATTCTCAGGCCCATCGCCACGCGCTCGTCCGGTGGAGGTGGGTACCCGGGCGCGGAACACGCCACACACCCTCCGGCGAGGCTCACGAACGCCCCGGCCCGGTGACTCCCGAGATGCCACCGTGACCGGGGCTACCACGACCTCTCCTACCCGGGCCTCCGACCGCGCAAACCTTGCGTCCCCAAACCTTGCGTCCCGAGACCGGCGCGCAGAGTGCCGCCGGCGGCCGATGAAGCGCCCGCACGAACAGGAGGCTCGCCCCTGCGTGTTCGTTCTGCCCGGGCCTGCCCCGTCGCCACCGACGACCGTCCTGCTCGTACGGCGCCCTGTGCCTTCGGCGCGTCGCCCCTTCAGCCCCCAGGGCGGCGTGTCGCGTCCGTGTCGCGGCTGTCACCACCGGACCTACGCCCGGCGTCCCCGTAGCGTGGGGCCGTGATCCCACGCCTCGTGACCTGGCTGCTCGTGCTCGTCTGCGCCCTGTTGGTGCCGCTGGGCATCGTCTCCGCCTGGGCGGCCACGATGCTCGACGACACCGACGCCTACGTGGAGACGGTCGAGCCGATCGCGACCGACAACGCCGTGACCACCACCATGGCAGCGGGCCTGAGCCGGGCGGCACTCCAAGCCGTCGGCGCACCGCTCAACACCCGCGCCGAGATACAGGCACAGGTGCGGCAGGCGGCCGCCCGGGCGGTGACCGGTCCCGAGTTCCCCGCCGTCTGGCGCGAGGCGAACCGGGTGCTGCATCGCGAGGTCGTCAAGCTGCTCTCCGGCGACACCCTGCCCCCCGGCCAGACCGTGCAGATCGATCTCGCCCCGTTGGCCGCCCAGCTCACCGGCGAGCTCGCCAAGCAGGGTGTCACCGTCGACCTCTCCGCGGCCGACCTGACCGTGCAGATGGTGGCGCCGAAGGAGCTCGAACAGGCGCGCACCGCATGGCAGCTCCTGGAGACGGCCGGCTACTGGCTGCCGATCATGGCCTTCGTTCTCATCGTGATCACCCTGGCCACCGCTCGGCGACGACTCGCGACCGTCGGCCAGCTCGCCGGCGCCGTCGCCGTCACGCTCGGGGTCAGCCTGATCGCGCTCTCGGTAGCCGGCTCCTTGGTCCGCGACGAGGTCAACGACGCCGGCGGCGCCATCTGGGACGCCCTGGTCGCCGGACTGCGCTCCACCCTGATCATCGGGCTGGTCGCGGCACTCGTAGCGCTCGCGGTCCGGATCGCAGTGGGGTTGGGCATGCGGCCCCGCACCCATCAAGGCTGAACGCGAGTCCCGCGCCGGGGCGACCCGTGCGAACGGTGCCCGACTCCCGACGTGCCGAGGGGCGGCAACCGCGGGGACGTGCACCCTGTCCAGCACGCGTAACCGACGCCGCCGTCACCACAGGTGCACGTGCACCCTCAGTCGGAACGCCGACGCCTCGCGCGGCTCTCGAACAGCCACCCGGCCGCCACGCAGAGCAGCGCTGCGACCAGGCCCACGATGCCGGAGAAGCCGGTCATGAACACCAGCCCGTTGGTCGCCTCACCCGAGGTCTCGTGGCCCCCGCCGATCAGGAGCGCCGCGCCGACTGCGGCCCCCAGAAGCGGCGACCCCAGCACCAGGCCCTCCACCGGCCAGTCCCACGATCGCAGTCGCTCGACGACCACGGCAACGACAGCAGTCACGGCGACGACAGCGCCCCAGGCACGGAGCAGGTCGCGCCAGGTGAGCGCGTCGGTGCTCCAGGTGGACGGGACGAGATAGGCGCCGACGAGCACGGTCACAACAAGCACGGCGCTCACCGGCCGCCTCCACTGCATCGCCCGCACCCGAGCGACCCTAGTACGCGCATAAGAAGGTCCTGGGCTGTCGAGGTGGACGTTGTTCCGGTGGGCACTGGGCGGCGGCCAGTCCGCGTTCGCTACGGGCGGAGCCCCTCCTCCGCCATCGGGATCCGCACCCCGCGCTCAGCCGCCACCTCGCGCGCGCGGTCGTAGCCGGCGTCGACGTATCGGATGACCCCCATCCCGGGGTCGTTGGTGAGCACGCGCTCGATCTTCTGTGCCGCGAGGTCGGTGCCGTCGGCGACGCAGACCTGCCCGGCGTGGATCGAGCGGCCCATGCCGACGCCGCCACCGTGGTGGATCGAGACCCAGGTGGCACCTGAGGCGGTGTTGACCAGCGCGTTGAGCAGTGCCCAGTCGGCGATCGCGTCGGAGCCGTCGAGCATCGCCTCGGTCTCCCGGTAGGGCGACGCGACCGAACCGCAGTCGAGGTGGTCGCGGCCGATCACGATCGGCGCCTTCAGCTCACCCGAGGCCACCATCTCGTTGAACTTCAGTCCGGCCAAGTGCCGTTCGCCGTACCCGAGCCAGCAGATGCGCGCCGGCAGCCCCTGGAAGTGCACCCGCTCCTGCGCCATGGTGATCCACTTGCGAAGTCGCGCGTTGTCGGGGAAGAGCTCGAGGATGGCGCGGTCGGTGGCCGCGATGTCGGCCGGGTCCCCCGACAGCGCTGCCCACCGGAACGGTCCCTTGCCCTCACAGAAGAGCGGGCGGATGTACGCCGGCACGAAGCCTGGGAACGCGAAGGCACGGTCGTAGCCGCCCTTGCGTGCCTCGTCCCGGATCGAGTTGCCGTAGTCGAACACCTCGGCACCGGCATCTTGGAACTCGACCATCGCGCGGACGTGCGCCGCCATCGACGCCTGCGCCGCGCGGGTGAACCCCTCCGGATCCGCGGCGGCCCGCTCGTGCCATTCCTCGAACGGGACCCCGAGGGGAAGGTAGGAGAGCGGGTCGTGCGCGGAGGTCTGGTCGGTGACGATGTCGATCGGCGCGCCCGACTCCAGCAGGCGCGGGAAGATCTCGGCGGCGTTGCCGAGCACCCCGATCGAGAGAGGGCGTCGCTCGTCCCGGGCGGCGACGGCCAACTCGAGGGCGTGCTCGAGTGACTCCGCGCGTACGTCGAGGTAGCGGTGCTCGATGCGCCGCCTGATCCGGGAGTCGTCGACGTCGACACAGATCGCGACGCCGTCGTTCATGGTGACGGCTAGCGGCTGGGCACCGCCCATGCCACCGAGGCCCGCGGTCAGCGTGATGGTGCCGGCCAGCGTGCCCTCGAACCTCTTGTCGGCGACCGCGGCGAACGTCTCGAAGGTGCCCTGCAGGATCCCCTGGGTGCCGATATAGATCCAGGAGCCGGCCGTCATCTGGCCGTACATGGTGAGCCCGAGCTCCTCGAGTCGCCGGAACTCCTCCCAGTTTGCCCAGTCGCCGACCAGGTTGGAGTTGGCGATCAGCACCCGGGGCGCCCATTCATGGGTCCGCATGACGCCGACCGGCTTGCCGGACTGCACGAGCATCGTCTCGTCGTGGGCGAGGGTGCTGAGGGTCCGCACCAGGGCGTCGTACGACTCCCAGTTGCGTGCCGCCTTGCCGGTGCCGCCGTAGACCACGAGCTCGGCCGGGTTCTCCGCGTTCTCCGGGTCGAGGTTGTTCATCAGCATCCGCAGGGGCGCCTCGGTCTGCCAGGAACGGGCGGTGAGCGCGGCCCCGGTGGCCGCCTTGATGGTGCGGGACGACTGGCTGGTCACTGCAGTTCTCCGATCGCATCCTGGACGGCTGCCAGCACGGCGCCGTCGATGAGCAGGTGGTGGGCGGTCTCGATCTCCGGCGCCAGGAAGCGGTCCGGCCCCGGCGTGCCGACGTGATGGCGCCCGAGCAGGTCGATGAGTGCGCGCGAGGCGGGCGCCGGCTCCATCCCGGTGGTCGAGCTTGTCCCCCCGGTGGTCGAGCTTGTCCCCCCGGTGGTCGAGCCTGTCCCCCCGGTGGTCGAGCTTGTCCCCCCGGTGGTCGAGCCTGTCCCCCCGGTGGTCGAGCTTGTCCCCCCGGTGGTCGAGCCTGTCCCCCCGGTGGTCGAGCTTGTCGAGACCCGAAGTTGCAGGGCCCGAACGCCGGCGATCATCTCGATGGCCAGCACGCGGGAGAGGCCGTCGACGGCGCGACGCAGCTTGCGAGCGCCGTTCCAGCCCATCGAGACGTGGTCCTCCTGCATGGCGCTGGAGGGGATCGAGTCGGCCGACGCCGGGGCGGCGAGGCGCTTGAGCTCCGAGACGATCGAGGCCTGGGTGTATTGGGCGATCATCAGCCCGGAGTCGACGCCGGGGTCGTCGGCCAGGAAGGGCGGCAGCCCGTGGTTGCGGGCCTTGTCGAGGAACCGGTCGGTACGCCGCTCGGCCAGTGAGGCCAGATCGGCGACGGCGATCGCCAGGAAGTCGAGCACATAGGCGACCGGCGCCCCGTGGAAGTTGCCGTTGGACTCCAGTCGTCCGGTGCCGTCGGCCTCCACCAGGACCACCGGGTTGTCCACGGCGCTGGCCAACTCGCGTTCGGCGACGCTCGCGGCGTGGGCGATCGTGTCACGCACAGCTCCGTGCACCTGCGGCGAGCAGCGCAGCGAGTAGGCGTCCTGCACCCGGTTGCAGTCGGGCCCGCGGTGCGAGGCGACGACGCCGGAGTCGGCCAGCAGCCGTCGCAGGTTGGCCGCCGACGCCGCTTGCCCGGGGTGCGGGCGGATGGCCTGCAGCTCCGGGGCGAAGACCCGGTCGGTGCCGAGCTGACCCTCCACCGACATCGCGGCAGTCACGTCGGCGACCTTGAGCAGCGCGGTCAGGTCGGTCAGGGACAACACCAGCATGCCCAGCATCCCGTCGGTGCCGTTGATCAGTGCCAGTCCCTCCTTGGCCTGGAGCTGCACGGGCGCCAACCCCGCTGCCTCCAGCGCCTCCGCCGCACTGGTACGCCGCCCGTCCGCGTCGCGCACAGGTCCTTCGCCCATCAGCGCGAGCGCGCAGTGGGCCAGCGGGGCGAGGTCGCCCGAGCAGCCCAGCGAGCCGAACTCGTGTACCACCGGGGTGATCTGGTGGTTGAGCAGCGCGGCGATCAGCTGCGCGGTCTCCCGGCGCACGCCGGTGTGACCGGTGGCCAGCGTGGAGAGCCGCAACAGCATCAGCGCCCGCACCACCTCGCGCTCCACCTCCGGACCGGAGCCGGCGGCGTGGCTGCGCACCAGGCTGCGCTGCAGTTGCTGCCGCATCTCGGTGGGGATGTGTCGGGTCGCAAGCGCACCGAAGCCGGTGGAGACGCCGTACGCCGGCTGCTCGCCTGCCGCTAGCTCCTCGACCACCGCCCGCGCCCGATCGATCGCCTGCAACGCCTCGGGGCTGAGCGCGACCTGGGCGCCGTCACGGGCCACCGCGACGACGTCGGCGAAGCTGAGCGGTCCGACGCCGATCTGGATCAAAGTCATGCCTCCAGCGTGATCCGCCGCACCGCCGGCGTCCAGCGGCCCCGCCTCGGCGGTGTCTCAGATCCGAGACCCACGTCGAGGCGCCTGCGTCAGCCGTCGAGACGCCAGCTTCAGCGCTGCGGCGGCGGCTCGTCAGCACCCACGTGCTGCCAGGCGAGGAGCGCGAGCAGCGCGGCCTGGTCGGCCAGCACCGCGTCGTCGTACTCCGCGTCGGACGCGTGTGGGTACGTCGCGCCGGCGGCGACGTGATCCGGCTTGGCGCCGAGGAAGATGTAGCAGCCCGGCACCCGCTCCAGCACCCGCGAGAAGTCCTCGGAACCCATATAAGGCGTCGCGATGCGAGCGTGCCGCTCGGCACCGAACTCCGCGCGAATCAGCTCCTCGACCCGCACGGTCGTCGCCTCGTCGTTGACAGTCGCCGGATAGCCGCGCTCGAGCTCGAAGTCGGCACTGAGGCCGTGGGCCGCAGCGATCCCGTCGACCAGCGCGGCCAGCCGTTCCTCCAGGAGGTCGAGGGTCGCGGCGGAGAAGGTGCGCAGCGTGCCCGAGAGCCAGGCCCGGTCGGGAATCACGTTGTCCGCGTCACCGGCGCCGAGCCGGGTGACCGTCAGGACTGCCGGGTCGCTGACGTTGACCGCGCGGGTCACCACAACCTGCATCGCCGGCACCAGCTCGGCCAGCGCCGGCACCGGGTCGAGCGCGGCCGACGGCGTGCTGGCGTGCCCACCGCGCCCGGTCAGGGCGACTCGCAGCGTGCTGGAGCTGGCCAGAACCGGGCCGACACCCGTCCAGAACATGCCGCGCTCCCCCGTCCCGACATGGATCGCGTACGCCGCCTCGGGGGCCTGCCCCGAAGCCTCGAGGACGCCCTCCTCCAGCATGTGCCCGGCACCATCGTGCCCCTCCTCGCCGGGCTGGAACATGAAGACGACCGACCCAGCGATCTGGTCGCGCCGGGCCGCAAGCAGGTGGGCGGCGCCGACCAGTCCAGCCGCGTGGAGGTCGTGGCCGCAGGCGTGCATGAGTCCGTTGTTGGCGCGATAGGGCAGCTCGACCTGCTCGACGATCGGCAGCGCATCCATGTCGCCGCGCAGGAGCACGGTCGGCCCCGGCTCGGCGCCACGCAGCACCGCGACGATCGACGTCGACGAGCGGCCCAGGGTGATCTCCAGGTCGAGACCCGCCAACGCCTCGAGCACCGCCTGCTGGGTGCGCGGGAGGTCGAGCCCGACCTCGGGGTGCTGGTGGAGGTCACGCCGCAGCGCGACGAGGTCGTCCAGGAGCTGCGCCGCATCGGCGCGCAGATCCGGAGCCGACCGCAACACAGGAGACTCAGACATGCAGTCATGCTGCCAGCGCCACGACGCCGATGGCCGCCGCCTCCCGGTCAGTAAGGCGGCGGCCACCGACTGCGTCCGCAATCGTTCACACGCACTCGTGCGGACCCGGCCGGGACTCACGCCTCGACGAGCACCTTCTCCTCGGCACCGGCGAGCGAGGACCGCTCCTGACGGACAGCCCAGACCAGACCGGCGACCCAGATCGCAGCAAGGCCGGCGACGGTCCACCACACCTGCGCCTCCTCCAGACCGAGGGTGAGCAGCAGCGTGCGGGAGTTGGTCAGCACGATCATCCCACCGGCAGCAACGCCCAGGACCCGGGCCGGCAACACGCGCACCAGCCAGGCCGCCACGGGTGCGGCGATCACGCCGCCGATCAGCAGCGCGGCGACGATCTGCCAGTCGATGCCCGCAGATCCGAGGGCGAGCAGGAAGCCGAGCGAGCCACCGACGGCCACGACGAACTCGGAGGTGTCGATCGAGCCGATCACCTTGCGCGGCTCCAGGCGTCCCGACGAGAGCAGAGTGGTGGTGCCGACCGGACCCCAGCCACCGCCGCCGACGGCGTCGAGCGCCCCACCGAAGAGGCCCATCGGGGCGAGGAAGCCGACGCCCGGCCGGCCCTTGAACTCCGGTCGCCGACCGCCCAGCACCAGAAACCGCCAGATCACGTAGGCCCCCAGGGCGAGCAGGATGCCGGCCACCCAGGGCTTGGCAACGTCCCCGTCGAGGCTGACCAGGAAAGTCGCTCCGGCGAAAGCGCCGACGAAGCCGGGCACGGCCAGGATCCCCACGGTGCGCCAGTCGACGTTGCCGAACTTGGAGTGGGAGATGCCGGAGACCAGTGAGGTGCCGATCTCCGAGAAGTGGACCGCCGCAGAGGCCGCCGCGGGCGCGATGCCGGCGGTCAGCAGCAGGGTGGACGACGTGACGCCGTAGGCCATCCCGAGCGAGCCGTCGATGAGTTGGGCCAACAGACCCACGAAGCCGAGGACCAGCAGCTTGCGCATCGCCCCACTCCTTCCAGATGATTCACCATAGATTTCCTTTATATAGTGGATTAGTAAACATTATCGCCTTGGTGGACGCAAGCCCGCGTGACCCGACCCTCACCCGGCAGCCACGGGCACGGTGCCTTCCCGGCCGAGCGCCGCCGTACCGCCCAGGGCTGAGGCGGTCGCCACCGTCACGCACGTGGCAGCGATGGCAGCCAGCGGGAGCCACGGCACCGTCAGCGGCACCTCCCCCAGGCCGGCCGTCATCGGCGCCCGCAACAGCCAGCCGGTCACCGCGGTCACCAGTCCGCCGAGCACGAGCGCGACGGCGGCCACAGCCATGGCCTCCGCGGCCACCATCCGTCGCACCTGGCGCACGGTCGCTCCGACCAGCCGCAGCGCGCGAAACTCCTGGCGCCGCTGGACGCTGCCGAGCAGCAGCGTGTTCGCGATCGCCAGCCCCGCGTAGAGGCCGGTCGGCCCGAGCACTGCCCACAGCCCGATCTGGTTCTGCTCGCGCAGCTCGGCGTCACGGTCGGCCAGCCAGGCCGCCTTGCTCTGCGCCCGGCCGGCCACCGGATCCCAGTCGGCGAGCACCATGCTCGGCGCGACGGTGGTGGGGCGGACGAACCAGGTGCCCTGCGGGCGGACGCCGTGCTTGCGCGCCAACGCCGCCGGGACGAGGTAGTCGCTCTGCAGGGTGGCAGCGTCGTCGACCAGGGCCACGACGCGCAACGACTCCCGTCGCCCGTCGGCGAACCGCACCGGGAGCATGCCGCCGAGCTTGATGCCACTGTCCCAGGCCACCGACCTCGCGACGGCGACGCTGCGCCCGGTCAGGTCGGCGAGGTCACCACGGTGCGCTCGGATGCCCCGGAGCCTGGCGCTGAGCGCGGGATCGATCCCCTCGACCTGCACATCCGAGTCGCCCATCTCCCCCAGCGTGTCCATGCTGGTCACCTCGCGCGGCTCCAGCTCCAGCCCCGGCAGTTCCCGGAGCCGTGCCACCTGGTCCGGCGTGGAGGTGGTCACCACCAAGGGCACCTGCAGCTGGTCGTCGGCGATGCCGTACTCCCAGTCGGCGGCGAAGGCCAGCGTCACCATCAACGAGCCCGCGATCGCCGACAGCGCCAGCACCGGCGCGGCGAGTGACGTCGTACGACGCGCCCGGGCAGCCGCGTTCTCCCGCGCCAGCGCCCAGAGCGGGTGCCGGCGCACCGGCCAGGTGGCCACCCGGACCAACGGCGGCAGCAGCAGCGGCCCCAGACAGATCAGCGCGACCACCCAGACCTCGGGGACGAAGATCGCGAGGATCATCGCCAGCAGCGGATCCCCGGCACGGATCCCGAGGAGCATCGCCGCTCCCCCGGCCAGGCACAGCGTGCCCACGACCAGCCTCAGTACGCCGGTGCGGGCGCCGAGCTCATCGGCTTCTTGAAGCGCCGCCGCCGGGCTGACTCGCGCAGCTCTGCGGGAGGCGGTCCAGCCTCCGAGCCACGCCACCATCACGCCGATCGAGGAAGCGACCAGCAGGGGAAGCCCGGGATCGGGCACCGGCAGTCCGCCGGGGGCGAGGTCACGCGCCGCCAGCAAGGCCGAGGCCGCGGGGAAGAGCAACAGCCCGAGCGCCGAGCCGGCGGCGGAGGCCGCGGCGGCAACCACCAGGGTCTCGATCCGGATCAGTCGCTTCACCTGACGCGGCGAAGCGCCGACCAGGCGCAGCAGCCCGAGCTCACGGGATCGGGAAGCCACCACGAAGCTGCAGGTGCTGGCCACGACGAAGATCGCCATGAAACCCGCGAAGCCGGCCATCACGCCCAGCAGTGACGTGGTGTCCTGCAAGGCGGTTCGCAGCTCCTGCTCCCCGGGACCGAGTCGGTCGAGGTAGGTCTCGACAGAGGCGATCAGCAGCCCGACCAGGGCGATGAGCGCCACCCCGAGTCCCGTGGCGACGAAGCTGCCGAGGTGCCGGCCCGCGCCGTGCCGCGCAGTCCGCACGGCGACGCCGATCATGCCGGCTCCAGGTGGTTCATCGCTGCCGCGATCCGGTCGGGCGTCGAGGCATCCAGACGGCCCACCAGGGCGCCATCCGCAAGGAAGAGCACTTCGTCGGCGTACGCCGCGGCCACCGGGTCGTGCGTCACCATGACGATGGTCAGGCCTTCCTCGTCGACAGACCTGCGGAGCAGCTCGAGCACGAGCCGACCGGTGCTCCGGTCCAGCGCGCCGGTCGGTTCGTCGGCGAAGAGCACTTCCGGGCGGGTGAGCAGCGCGCGGGCCAGGGCGACCCGCTGCTGCTGGCCACCGGAGAGCTGCCCGGGCCGGCGGCCGGCCTGGTCCGTCAGTCCGACCCGCGCCAGCGCCTCCCGCACCGAGCGCCGGTCCGGGCGCCGCCCCGCCAGCCGCAGCGGCAGCGCCACGTTGTCGGCGGCGGTGAGTGCCGGAAGCAGGTTGTAGGCCTGAAAGACGAACCCGATGCGATCGCGTCGCAGTGCCGTCCGCATCGTCTCCGAGATCCGGGTGATCTCGAGGCCGCCGATCCAGACCGATCCGGCGTCGGGTCGATCAAGACCCGCCGCGCACTGGAGCAGCGTCGACTTGCCCGACCCCGACGGGCCCATGACGGCCGTGAAGGTGCCGGCGGCGAAGACATGGCTGATGCCGCGGAGCGCGTCGACACGGCTTCCCCCGGTGCCGTGGTGGCGCGCCACCTGATCGAGGCGCACGGCAGGCTCCTGACGGGGTGCGGAGGCAGGGGCGGCGGGAGGAGTGTGCTGCAGGTGAACGGACATGACTCCAGCACACCGGAACGCAAGCGGCGAGCGCGCTGGCGCCCACGCCCGTTCCCGGTAGCGTGCGCGCTACCCCAGCCGGGGCGCCTGGGCGACCGGAGCGAGGCCGGAGCGGCCCTAGGCTGGCCGGCATGGAGCGACCAGCCGACGCATGGGCAGCGATGCGCCAGCCACCGTGGCGCTTCCTGTGCTCGGGGTGGCCGCTCCGCTCCTGGCGCTACCTCGCCGGCTCCGCGCTCCTCGGCCTCGCCTTCCTGTGCAGCACGCTCCTCCTGCTGGCGACCGGCATGGTCACCGCGCCCATCCTGCTCGGCATCCCGCTGCTGCTCTCCCTACCGATGCTCCCGACGGCGCTGGCCCGGATCGAGCGGCGTCGGCTGGCCCGGATCCAGCCGGGTGCCGGCGTACTTCCGGAAGCGCGGCCACCGGCGACCGGTGGCCCTCTCACGCGGTGGCGGCAACGCCGCCGGGAGCTGCCTACGGCCCGGGAGCTGGGGTACGCCGTCCTGCTGGCTCTGCCCCTCTGGCTGGCCGATCTCGTCGTGGTTGCCAACACGCTGCTGTTTCTCGTGGTGCTGGCGGCCGCGCCAGCGTTGGCCTCTGCCGACGCGGTGGCGCTCGGCCCCTGGACGCTGACCTCAGCCTGGCAGGCGGTTCCCTTCACGCTGGTCGGCCTGCCCGTGCTCTGGCTCGTCGGCAGCTATCTGGTGACCGCTCTCGCCGGAGCCCAGGCCGCGCTCGCACGCCTGCTCCTCGCCTCCTCGGAGGAGGAGCTGGCTCGTCGCGTGAGCGAGCTCAACCGCTCCCGACTGCATCTGGTCGACGCGTTCGAGGTCGAGCGGCAGCGGATCGAGCGCGATCTCCACGACGGCGTCCAGCAGCGGCTCGTCGCGCTGTCCATGACCCTGGGCAGCGCCGACTACGAGCTTGAGGACGGCCCGGCACGTGACCTGGTGCGCGCTGCGCAGACCCAAGCAGAGGAGGCGCTCGCCGACCTGCGCGCGACGCTGCGCGGCATCCACCCGCGCGTCCTGGTCGACCGGGGGTTGGAGGCGGCCGTCCGCGAGATCGCGGACCGACTGCCCTTCCCCGTGGCCGTCGACCTGGCGACGGTCGAGCGCGCGACGGGGCCGGCGGAGGCGGCGGCGTACTTCGTGGTCAGCGAAGCGCTCACCAACGTGGTGCGCCACGCGGACGCTCAGCGGGCCCAGGTCGCGGGGACGAGAGCAGGTGGCTGGCTGGAGCTGGCGGTCAGCGACGACGGTCGCGGCGGCGCGGATCCCGCAGCCGGCAGCGGGCTGACCGGCCTCGCTCACCGGCTCGCGGCCCTGGGTGGCACGCTGACGGTGAGCAGCCCGCCGGGCGGGCCGACCGAGGTGAGGATGCGGTGCCCATGGCCGAGCAGATGAGGTCGCTGCGCGTGGTGGTGGCGGAGGACTTCGCGTTGCTGCGTGAGGGCTTGGTCGGGATCCTGGAGAGGGCCGGTCACGTGGTCGCCGCAGCCGTCGCCGATGCTGACGCTCTCGTCACCCTCACCCGCCACGAGCTTCCCGACCTGGTCATCACCGACGTGCGAATGCCGCCGGGCCACTCCGACGAGGGACTCCGGGCCGCGGCCGCCATCCGTGAGACGCATCCGGAGATCGCGATCCTGGTGCTGAGTCAGTACGTCGCCGACGCCTATCTCGACACGCTGCTGGAGGCACCGGGCACCGCGGGCACGGGCTACCTGCTCAAGGAGCGCGTGGGACATGTCCGGGAGTTCCTGGACTCCGTCTATCGCGTGGCCCGGGGCGGGCTGGTGGTCGACCCCGAAGTGGTGCGGCAGCTCCTTGCCCGGCGTCGCGACGACGGGCCGCTCGCGACCCTGACCGACCGGGAGCGGGAAGTGCTCTCCCTCATGGCGGAGGGGCGCACGAACGCCTCCATCGCCGACGAGCTCGTCGTCAGCGAGGCCGCCGTGCGCAAGCACATCGGCAACATCTACGCCGCCCTCGACCTCGACCCCGACAGCGATCGACGGGTCTCCGCCGTCCTCACCTGGCTCCGCCGCCGCTGACCGAGCCGTCGAAACGCCAGGATCAGCGCGTTGAAACGCCAGGATTCGTGCGTCGAGACGCCAAGTTCGACGATCAGCGCCAGACGGCTCCGGCGCGGGACCTCAGAGCGCGAGTGAGCCGGAGATGAGGGTCCGGCATTCGCCGCCCACCCACTGCTCACCGTCAGCGTCCGTGTCGATGTGCACCCGTCCGTCGCGCCCGAGGGCGGTCCCCTGCCGGGCGACGTACGACGCGGGGGCGACGCCGGAACGGATCAGCCAGCGGGCGAAGCCGGCATTGAGCGAGCCAGTCACGGGATCCTCGTCCACCCCGATCGACGAGGCGAACGCGCGCACCTCGAAGTCGGCTGGCCCGCCGGGAGCATGCGGCCCGATCACACCGATCTTGAGGTCGCCCATCAGCGCCGGGTCCGGCCGGATGGCCAAGACGTCGTCGGCACTGCGCAGCCGGAGCCCGAGCCAACCCGGACCGTTGTCGAGCCACCAGGCGTCGACAGCCGCCTCCTCGGGCAGGCCGAGGGAGGCAATCGCGCGGGCACGATCACGGTCCTCGACCGGGCCCTCGCGCAGGAAGTCGGGAGCCTGGAACGCCAACCGGTCCCCCGTACGCCGCAGCGTCACGTTGCCGATGCCGCACTCCTGCACCAGCGCATCGCCGGCTACGGCACCGCCCAACGCCAGCCAGGCGTGCGCACTGCCCAAGGTCGGATGCCCGGCGAAGGGCAGCTCTCCGCCGGGCGTGAAGATCCGCAGCCGGTAGTCGGCGGCGGGGTCCCGCGGCGGCAGCAGGAACGTCGTCTCAGAGAGGTTCGTCCAGCGCGCGAACGCTGCCATCTCGGCATCGTCGAGCCCCTCCGCGTCGTGCACGACGGCGACGGGGTTACCGGTGAGCGGGCCGGGGGCGAAGACGTCCACTTGGGAGAAGTCGTAGCTGCGCATGGTCCGATCCTGCACCCTGCGCGGTGACGGACACCGACCGAGCCTCCCAGCTGCCGCGACCGGACGGGTTTGCGTGTCGACGGAGTCTGGAAGAGTGGACCCCATGATCGCCACCACCAAACGCATCCTCCTCGAGATCACCGGCTGGGTGCTGGTGATCGCGGGCGTGGCGGCGCTGGTCCTTCCCGGGCCCGGGCTGCTGATGATCTTCGGCGGCATGGCGATCCTCTCCCAGCAGTACGAGTGGGCAGAGCGCCGACTGGCTCCGATCAAGTACCGCGCTCTCAAAGGCGCCGCCGAGGGCGTGGAGACCTGGCCGCGCATCGTGATGTCCTCGACGCTCGCACTCGGCCTGATCGCCTGCGGCGTGCTGTGGATCGCCGGCCCGGAGGCACCCGACTGGTGGTGGTTCGACGACAAGTGGTGGTTGCCGGGCGGCATCGTCACCGGCATCACCCAGATCGTCTCCGGCATCGTGGCGCTGGTGCTGATCGTCTACTCCTACCGCCGCTTCCACGACAAGCCGGAGGCGGTCGCTGAGATCGAGGCCGAGATCAAGGAGGCAGACGAGGACTTCCGAGAGGCGATGCACCACTTGCGCGATTGATCTCAATTTTCGAGACGCCGCGTCTTGAATATCGGACGCCGTGATTCACTGGCCGCATGCTGCACCCGAGCAACCGCCGCCGTTGGGCGATGCTCGGCGCCAGCACGCTGGCACAGGGAGCGGCCGCCGTCAGCATCCACGGCGCCGCCTTCCTCATCCCGGCGCTGCGCGCTGACGGCCTCTCCCTGACCGAGGCCAGCACCGTCGCAGCGGCGCCCACACTGGGCGTGATGCTGATGCTGGTGCCCTGGGGCCTGATCACCGACCGCTACGGCGAACGATTGGCGCTCCTGGCCGGGCTGACCAGCACCGCAGCCGCCGGCTGCGTCGCGATGGCGGTGCACCATCCCGTCACGCTGGCCGTTGCTCTCTTCGCCGCCGGAGCGTGCGCCGCCAGCACCGCGGCCGCCAGCGGCAGGGTCGTCGTCGGCTGGTTCCCGCCCGAACGGCGCGGACTCGCCATGGGCATCCGACAGACCGCACAGCCCCTCGGAGTCGGAGTCGCGGCGATCAGCCTCGCCGTCGTCGCCGAGCGGTACGGCGTCACCCGAGCGCTCGGCGTACCCGTGCTGGCGGCGGCGCTCGCCGCCACGGTCGTGGCCCTCGTGGTCACCGATCCTCCTCGTCCGCCGCGGACGGCTGCCACGTCGGCCAACCCCTACCGGCGTGACGACTACCTGCTGCGCATCCACGCGGTCTCCGTGCTGCTGGTCGTCCCGCAGTTCCTGGTCTGGACCTTCGCCCTGGTGTGGCTGGTCGAGGACCGGCACTGGTCGGCGGCCGCCGCCGGCGGTCTCGTCGCCGCCATGCAGCTCGCCGGGGCCGCCGGCCGGATCACCGCGGGGCACCTCTCCGACCGCGTCGGCAGCAGGATGCGTCCGCTGCGATGGATCACTGTGGTGGCTGCCGGAGTGATGGTCGCGCTCGGCGCCACCGCCGCACTCGACTGGCCGGTCGCCGTACTCCTGCTCGTGCTGGCCACCGTCATCACGGTCGCCGACAACGGGCTGGCCTTCACCGCTGTCGCCGAGCGCGCCGGCGCCTACTGGTCCGGCCGGGCACTCGGCATCCAGAACACCAGCCAGTACCTCGCCGCCTCCGCCGTGCCTCCGGTCGCCGCGTGGGCGATCACGCAGACCTCCTACGCCACGGCGTTCGCGCTGGCCGCCCTCTTCCCCGCGCTCGCCGTCGCCCTGGTGCCACTCGCCGGCGAACGCGCCAACCCTGCCGACGACTCCCCACAACCCCGTTGACTACGCGCAAATGAAGCGTCGAGTACGCGCGAATGGTGCGTTGAGTGCGCGCGAATGGTGCGTTGAGTGCGCGCGCATGGTGCGTTGAGTACGCGCGAATGGTGCGTCGAGCAGCGCAAGTGGACAGCGCCAGCGACGTGGCAGTCACTCCATCGCGTACGGAGTCGGCAGTTGCCGGCGACCACGTGGAGCTGCGACTCACCGTCGTGCCTCACACGGCCCTTGGGGCGTCGCGCACCTAGGTGGGATCACGCGCAAACGCTCAGCGCAGGACTCGGACAGGGCAGAGCGCTCGGAAAGCGCCCCGCTACTTTCGCGCACTCAACGCATCGTTCGCGCGCACTCAACGCATCATTCGCGCGTACTCGACGTGTCGTTCGCGCGCACTCGGCCGCTAGGGGGTGGGAGTGAAGACGATCCCGTCCGGGTTGTCCACCTGGGTGGCGAGGCCGCGGGCGACCAGCACCTCGAGGTGGGCCTTGGTCTCCATCGCGGCCATCCCCTGACTGAACATGTCGAGCTCGGAGAAGCTGCGTTCGTGCCGCGTCCACCCGAGGTCCTTGGCGACCACCAGCGAGGTCGCCGAGCCACGCTCCAGCAGGGACTTCAGACAGAGATCGAGACGCTCCTCGTGGTGCGCCAGGAGCTCGTCGACCCGTGCATAGGCGGACGGCGCCACCGGCCCGTGAGCCGGCAGCACGCGGAGGTCGGGAAGCGAGCGCACCTTCGCCAGCGACGCCATGAACTGGCTGAGCGGCTGGTCGGCCGGCGGCACCGTGAAGCCGATCGAGGGCGTGATCGTCGGAAGCACGTGGTCACCGGAGAAGAGCACCCCTTCGGAGCGGTCGGCGTAGACGTAGTGCCCCGGCGTGTGCCCCGGCGTGTGCACGGCGTCGAGCGTCCTGGTTCCGACCTCGAAGGTCCGGTCCCTCTCGATCCACAGGTCCGGCAGCGCCCACTGCACCGGATCCGGCAGCTCGCCGTCGCTGCCGGCCGCCCATGCCTCGGCGATCTCCTGAGCGCCCGCGGTCCGCAGGACAGCAGCGAAGGGACTCTCGGTCAGCTCGTCGACATTGAGCAGCAGTTCGAGCGCCGGTCGCTCTTCGACACCCAGCGCGACCTCGGCGCCGAACTCGGCGCCGAGCACCGCCGCCATCGTGTAGTGGTCGCGGTGCACGTGCGTGACCAGGAAGCGCCTGATGTCGCCGAACCCGGAGCCGATCGAGCGGAGCGACCGATCGAGGATCTCGCGGGCGACCGGGATCGACCACCCACCGTCGACGAGCGTCAGGCCGTCATCGCTCTCGATCACATAGACGTTGACTGCCTTCAGCGCGTCCATCGGCAGCGGCAACGGCACCCGGTAGATCCCGTCGGCGACCTTCCAGGCGCCCTCGTCGGCCCAGTGCCGCCCGGAGTCCGGAGAGATCGCGTGGCCGGTCGCCACCCCGCCCTTGCTCATCGGCCCTCACCCGCCACGTCGGAGACGAAGGTGACCGCGTCGGTCACCTCGGCCCGCTCCGTGCGGAAAGAGTTCGCCGGATGCTCCGGGTCGGCGTACCCGAGGGAGACGCCGCAGACCACCTGACGATCCTCGGGCAGGCCGAGGAACTCCCTGAGGTGACTGGAGTAGAAGGCCAGCGCAGCCTGCGGAACCGTCGCCAAGCCAGCGTCGTGCGCCGCATTGACGAGGTTGGCGACATAGCCGCCGCAGTCGATCGCGCCGTACACGCCGAGATCGCGGTCGGTCGTGATGATCGCGGCGTGCGGAGCGCCGAAGAAGGAGAAGTTCTTCAGAATCTGCAGGTCACGAGCCGGGCGGTCCGAACGCTCGATGCCGAGGCTGGCGTAGAGCGCGTAGCCGGCGGTACGCCGCCGCTCGTCGTAGGCACCGTGGTAGCCGGCGGGGATCGGGAAGTCGGTGTCGAGCGGCGCAGAGGTGGCGGCCTCGGTAAGCACCTTCGCCAACTGCGCGAGCGCCTCGCCGCTGACCAGGTGGGTGTGCCACGGCTGGGTGTTGCACCACGACGGGGTCCGCTGAGCCAGCGTCAGCACGGAGCGCAGCGTCTCCTCCGGCACCGGGTCGGGCCGGAACCCACGACAGCTCCAGCGCTCCTTGAGCACGGTCTCGAGTTCCATGTCGCCCTCCTGGACAGTGAGTTGTTGCAGATTCCCAGTATGGCGACCGCCCGGCGACGACGGCGCACCACTCCCGGTCGACAGGCGGAGCAGGAACCACACCGTGGCACCACGAGCCGCCGAGCGCGAGGCGCTGCCACGTCCTCCACGTGAGAAAGTGAGTCATGAGCCAGGTCCCGGCCGCCACCCGCGCCCTTCGCGTGCTGCGCTACCTGGCGACCCAGCCCGGGCCGGTGCCGCTGGAGCGGATCGCCCGCGATTGCGACCTGCCTCGCTCCTCGGCCTACCACCTCCTCAACGTGATGGCCGCCGAAGGCTTCGTCAGCCATCTCCCGGACGAGAGGCGCTACGGGCTCGGCGTGGCCGCCTTCGAGGTCGGCTCCGGCTACAGCCGCCAGGAGCCGCTGGCCCGGATCGCCCGCCGCCCCTTGGCCGAGCTGGTCGACCGCACCGGCCACAACGCCCACCTCGCGGTGCTGCACGGGCGTGACGTCCTCTACGTCCTGGAGGAGCGCGCACCCGGTCGCCCGCCGCTGGTCACCGATGTCGGCGTCCGCCTTCCTGCTCATCTGACCGCGAGCGGTCGGGCGATCCTGGCCGGGCTCCCCGCCGCGCAGGTGCGGGCACTGCATCCGGACCGAGCCAGCTTCGTCGACCGTCACGGCGCCGGGCCTACCAGCCTGAGTGCACTGCGGACCCTGCTGAGCGAGACGCGCCAGCGCGGCCACGCGGCCGAGGACGGCGAGGTGACTCCCGGCTTCGCCAGTGTCGCGGCAGCCGTGGTCGACCACAACGGCTATCCGGTGGCGGGGGTGGCACTCACCTTCCCCAGCCCGGCCGCCGAGCTCCGCTTCGCCGACGAGGTACGCCGCACCGCGCGTCTCATATCCGGTCGCGTCTCTGGACGGATCGGGTCATCTGACCCAGAATCAGCGTGACCCAGGTCTCCCCTACTCGTTGAGGCAACCATGAGAAGCAGTTCTTCGGTTCGACTCGTGCTCACCTCGACTGTCGCAGTCGCCCTCGTCGGCGCCGCAGTCGTCCTTCCTGACTTCTCCTTCAGCCGCACCGAGTCGGTGCGGTCGCTCTATCAGGCGACCAGCGAGCAGTCGATCGCCCTGGCCCTGGCCGACGACGGCCACAACCACCGCCACGACGATCCGACGACCAAGAACACGATCACTCGTGCCGGCCTCGAGCCCGGCACGGAGGACCCGACGACCGCCGTGCAGGCGCGTCGCAACACCAACTACGTCGCCTCCCAGCGCAAGCTCCCGGACCCGAAGCTCAAGCGCGTCGACCTGCAGCCGGCCCGGCGCAAGGTGCCGCAGAACCGCTACGCCGTCGCCGGCGGCTGCTACTCGGTGGCCGGCACGCCGGTCTGGTTCCAGCCGACCGACCTGGGCGTCAACCTCCTCTACTCCAAGCAGCGCACCTTCCTCACCGGCGGCAAGGGCACCGCGAACTGGGCCGCGCAACCGTCCACCGCCGGCGAGTGGGTGACCCGCACCGTTGGCAAGAAGTTCACCTTCCAGCTCGGCGACGGCAGCTGGCTGACCAAGGCCGGCCCCGGGTTCGCGACCGGCTCGACCCCGACCAAGTTCAAGCTGCGGCGCACCAAGGGCTGCGCGGCGTACCCGGAGGCGCAGGTCAACGTCACCGGCAACCCGCACGCCGGCATCACCGACTTCCAGGAGGTCCGGGGGTACGTCGACCCGCACGTGCACGGCATGGCCTTCGAGTTCCTCGGCGGCAACATCCACTGCGGAAAGCCCTGGGACAAGTACGGCGCGCCGTACGCCCTGCAGGACTGCAAGGATCACAAGCTCACCGACGGCAAGGGCGCGCTCCTGGAGTCGGTGCTCTCCGGCAAGATGAGCCACGACCCGGCGGGCTGGCCCAAGCTCACCGACTGGCCGGCACCGGAGTCGCTCACCCACGAGGGCACCTACTACAAGTGGCTGGAGCGCTCTTGGCGCGGCGGGCAGCGCGTCTTCGTCAACCTGCTCGTCGAGAACGGCAAGCTCTGCCAGATCTATCCGTCGAAGCGCAACTCCTGCGACGACATGGACTCCGCGCGTCTCCAGGCCCAGCGGATGCGCCAGATGGAGCGCTACATCGACGCGCAGTACGGCGGGCCGGGCAAGGGTTGGTACCGCATCGTCACCGACCCGTTCCAGGCGCGGAAGGTGATCAACCAGGGCAAGCTCGCCGTGATCATGGGTATCGAGGTGAGCATCCCCTTCGGCTGCACCATGAAGCTCGACATCCCGCAGTGCAACAAGGCATCCATCACCCGGCAGCTCAATGAGCTGCACAAGATCGGCGTGCGTCAGTGGGAGCTGGTGAACAAGTTCGACAACGCGCTTGCCGGCGTCGCCGGTGACGAGGGCGCGGTCGGCCCCCTGGTCAACGTGGCGAACTTCTTGGAGACCGGCTCGTTCTGGGCGATGAAGCACTGCGAGCCGAGCGACGGCGAGTCCGCCGACAAGACGCAGCTGGCGTTCCCCGACATCGCCGGCTCGCAGCAGGACGCACTCTTCGGCGCGGTCGCCGACATCGCCTTCGGCCTGAAGCTGCCGATCGCGCTGCCGATCTATGGACGGCCGATGCACTGCAACCGGCGCGGCCTGACCGACCTGGGCGAGTACGTCCTCGAGCTGCTGCGTGACAAGCACAGCCTGATCGACCCCGACCACATGAGCGTCAAGGCGCGACAGTCGACCCTCGACCTGATGGACGAGTGGAAGTACTCCGGCGTCGTCTCCAGCCACTCGTGGTCCACCCCCGACGCCTACCCGCGGATCTACAAGCTCGGCGGCTTCATCGCCCCGATGGCCGGCGACTCCACCGGCTTCGTGCAGAAGTGGAAGCGGCACCTCGGCTGGGCTGACAAGCGCTACTACTTCGGCTTCGGCTACGGCGCCGACATCAACGGCCTGGCCCAGCAGGGCATGCCGCGCGGCGCCGACGCCAAGAACAAGGTGACCTACCCGATCCGCGGCCTCAACGGCGTGAAGATCAACAAGCAGCGCAGCGGCGAGCGGGTGTACGACGTCAACGTCGACGGCGTCGCGCACTACGGCCTCTACCCCGACTGGATCCAAGACCTGGTCAACCTCGGCGGCGGCCAGGCGATCCAGAAGGACCTGGGCCGCGGGGCGGAGGCCTACCTGCAGACCTGGGAGCGCGCCTACGGCCTCCGCGCCGACTCCTGCCGCAACGCCAACCTCCGCAAGAGCGTGGCGAAGGTGGGCAAGCTGGTGAAGCGCGGCATGACCACCCGCAAGGTGATGAAGAAGGTCGGCCAGCCCTACCAGCGCTTGGGCAACGCCTACGTGCTCTGCGCCTGGCACGGCGGCAAGTCGGTGAAGATGAAGGTCACCTTCACCAACAAGGGCAAGGTCTCCGCCGTACGCCGCGCCTGACCAGCGGTCGAGACCCGGCGGTCGGGCCTGCGCCGTCCTGATCCTGTGGAAGGGTCGAGACCCAGCGGCTCAGGGCTCGACCGGAGCGGGTTCGTCGGGCCTCTCCACCCGCGGTCGCTCAACGCTGATCACCACGGCGACGGCGACCACGATCAGGAGGCCGCCGACGAGCATCGCGCCGGTCACCACCTCGTCGAGGATGAGAGCGCCCAGCGCGACAGCCACCACCGGGTTGACGTAGGCATACGTCGCCACCAGCGAGATCGGCGCATTGGCGAGCAGCCACACGTAGGCGGTGTAGCCGACCATCGACCCGAAGACCACGAGGTAGACCCAGGCGACCCAGGCCTGCGTGGGGTGGCCCGTGAACCCGGCACGCTCACCGCGCAGGAAGCCGAACAGCAGCAGGATCACGCCACCGGTCCACATCTCGTGCACCGTCGCGACCAGCGGATCCGTCGGCATGGTGAGGCGCGGCTGGTACCACGACCCGAAGGCCCAGAAGGTCGCCGCCATGAGCACCAGCAACGTCGCCACCAACGGCACCCGGTTCTGCTCGGAGGAGTTGCTGGTGAGCACCAGGAACGCGACCCCGACCAGGCCGATCAGCACCCCCAGCACCGACCAACGGCCCGGACGATCGCCGGTTGCCGCACGGAAGACCATGATGGTCAACGGCGCCGTCGCCACGAGCAGCGCGGTCAGCCCCGACGGCGCCCCCTTGCTCTCACCCAGGGCGACCACACCGTTCCCCAGCACCGGCAGCATCAGTCCCAGGAACCCACAGCCAAGCAGCTCCGCGCGGCTGACACGAAGCGCCCCGAAGCCCTTGCGCAGCCCCAACACCAGCGCCAGCAGTGCAGCCGCGCAGAGGAACCGCGCGCCCATCCCGAGCATCGGCGGGACGTCTTCCACCACCACACGGATGCCCAGGTACGTCGAGCCCCAGATCACATAGACGAGAAGCAGCGCGACCGCGATCGCCGCGACCGAGGCGGTACGTCGCGGGGCAGTCGTCGGCTCGATAGTGGCGGTCACCGGCCCATTCTGGTGGTCACGAGATCCTGCCGCACGGCGTTTTCCGGCCAGCTTGCGTCGATCCCCCGCCGAAGTCGTGATGCCGACTTCCCCGGCCGCAGCAGAGGAAAAGTTACCAGTCGGTAAGATAGAGGTCACCCTTGCCTTACCTGACGGCTGACCGTTGGCCGGAATAGGCTCGGTCGACGTATGTCTCCACCAGGCTCAGGAGCTTGATCCATGCAGACCATTGCCATCGTGGTGTCGCTCGCCGTCAGCGTTGTGGCGATCGCCCTGACCGTCCGCGCCGTGCGGGCGATGCTGGCGACGATCCGGGTCGGCCAGGCGGCCACCGGTCGCGCCGACCAGCCGGGCGCGCGCACGCTGACCATGCTGAAGGAAACCGTGCTGCACACACGGATGCTGCAATGGACGTGGGTCGGTGCGCTGCACTGGTTCGCGTTCGCGGCATTCATCGTGCTGTCGACAGCGGTCGGCGCGGCCTTCTTCCAGCTCTTCGATCCCGAGTGGACGATCCCGATCATCGGCAAGTGGGCCGTCTACGAGTGGATCGCCGAACTCCTCGGCCTCTTCGGCACCCTGGCGATCATTCCGCTGATCGTCTACCGGCTCCAGCACCGCCCCGACTCCGAGGGACGTCGCAGCCGCTTCTTCGGCTCCACCATGTGGCAGGCGTACTTCGTCGAGGCGATGGTGCTGCTGGAGAGCTCCGCGATCCTCTTCATCCGGGGCGCGGAGTACAACCTTGCGCAGGCGCACGGCGGGGAGCACGCCGAGCACGCCACCGGCGCCCACTTCCCGGTGTCCCAGGTCTTCGGCAACCTGTACCCGACCGGCCACGGCTCGATCGGCACGCTGGAGAACATCATCTTCTTCATCGCGATGGTCAAGATCGTCTCCGCGATGGTCTGGCTGATCGTCATCAGCACCAACCTGACCATGGGCGTTGCCTGGCACCGCTTCACCGCCTGGTTCAACATCTGGTTCAAGCGCGAGTCCACCCCGCGCACCTCGCTCGACGCGACTCCGCTCACCACGGCGCTGGGTGCGTTGAAGCCGCTGACCTCGGCCGGCAAGCCGATCACGCTCGACGACATCGACGACCTCGACGAGGACTCCACCCTCGGCGTCGGCTCGATCCAGGACTTCTCCTGGAAGGGCATCCTCGACTTCACCACCTGCACCGAGTGCGGTCGCTGCCAGTCGCAGTGCCCGGCCTGGAACACCGAGAAGCCGCTCTCCCCGAAGCTGCTGATGATGGGCCTTCGCGAGCACGCCTACGCGACCGTGGGCGGCGAAGAGTCCGCCACCGCCCGCACCTCGCTGATCGGCTCCGGCGCTGGCGACGAGGCGCAGGGCGCCGGCACCGAGGTCTACGACTGGTTCTACAACCCCGAGGGCGCGGACTACGTCATCGACGAGGACGTCCTGTGGAGCTGCACCTCGTGCGGTGCCTGCGTGCAGCAGTGCCCGGTCGATATCGAGCACGTCGACCACATCGTCGACATGCGTCGCTACCAGGTGCTGGTCGAGTCCAACTTCCCGGCCGAGCTCAACGGGCTCTTCAAGGGCCTGGAGAACAAGGGCAACCCGTGGAACATGTCGGCGAACGCCCGCATGGACTGGGCGAAGGACCTCCCCTTCGACGTGAAGGTCGTCGGGGAGGACCTGGAGTCGCTCGAGTCCGTCGACTGGCTCTTCTGGGTCGGCTGCGCCGGTGCCTACGAGGACCGCGCCAAGAAGACGACCCGCGCGGTGGCCGAGCTGCTCGACATGGCCGGGGTGAGCTTCGGCGTACTGGGCAACGGGGAGACCTGCACCGGCGACCCGGCTCGCCGGGCCGGCAACGAGTTCGTCTTCCAGGGCCTGGCCGCACAGAACGTCGAGACCTTCAAGGAGTACAAGGTCAAGAAGGTCGTCTCGACCTGTGCGCACTGCTTCAACACCCTGAAGAACGAGTACAAGGACTTCGGCATCGAGCTCGAGGTCGTGCACCACACGCAGCTGCTCAACCGCCTTGTGCGCGAAGGCAAGCTGACCCCGATCAAGACCGGCGAGGGTGCGCACAAGCGCTCGATCACCTACCACGACCCCTGCTACATCGGTCGCCACAACGGTGTCTACTCGCCGCCGCGCGAGCTGCTGCAGGTGCTGCCCGGGGCTGAGTTCCACGAGATGGAGCGCAACTCGGAGCGCTCGTTCTGCTGCGGCGCCGGTGGCGCGCGCATGTGGATGGAGGAGACGCTCGGCGAGCGGATCAACGTCAACCGCACCAAGGAGGCCGTGGGCACCGGTGCCGACCAGATCGCCGTCGGCTGCCCCTTCTGCCGGGTGATGCTGGCCGACGGCCTCACCGCCGAGCAGGCTGCCGGCAACGCCCGCGAAGAGGTCGAGGTGCTCGACGTCGCGCAGATGCTGCTCGCCTCGGTCAAGGGCGAGGTCGCCACCAAGTTCAAGCCCGGTCAGTCCGCCGCCCCGGTCGCCAAGTCCGGTTCGGTCGCCACCAAGGCGGAGCCGGAGGCCGGCGACGTCACACTCACCGACGAGACCGTCGCCAAGCCGGCCGACGTCGGGCCGAACGCCAAGGCCAGCGGGGGAAGCTCGCTCTTCGATGCCCCTGCGGAGGAGGCACCCGCAGCGTCGACCAAGCAGGCAGGCGGTTCGCTCTTCGACGAGGGCTCGTCGGGCGGCTCGCTCTTCGACGAGGCTCCGGCGAAGCAGGAGGGCGGGTCTCTCTTCGATACGCCCGCACCCGCGGAGGAGAAGCCCGCAAGCGGCTCGCTCTTCGACCTCGGCGCTCCTGAGGAGACGGCTCCGGCCGCCACCCCCGAGCCGGAGGCGAAGGCCGCACCTGCCGCGGCACCGAGCCCGGACCTCGGTTCCGGTGGATCGCTCTTCGACATCGCCGCGCCCGCCGAAGCGCCGGCGGCCGAGAAGCCCGCCGAGGCGCCCGCAACCAAGGCGAAGCCCGTCGAGAGCAAGCCTGCCGCGTCGAAGCCTGCCGAACCGGTCGCCGACCTGGGCAGCGGCTCGCTCTTCGACATCGCTGCACCTGCACCCGAGCCGGTTGGGCCGGCCGAGTCGGCCACCGAGGTCGCGGTCGAGCCAGAGGCTGAAGAGTCGACCCCAGCCGAAGCCGCGACTTCGGAGGTCGCCACTCCTGCGGCTCCCGCAGCCGTGCCGGCTGCCGAGGTGCCCGATCTCAGCGCCGGCGGCTCGCTCTTCGACATTGTGGCGCCCGAGCCGACCGCACCCGCGGCCCACCCGGCCGCGGCGGCCGAGCCCGAGGTCCCGGAGGAGACTCCGGCAGCAGCTGGGTCCGAGACCGAGCCCGAGACCGAGACGAAGGTCGCTGAGCCCGAGGCGGAGGTCGCTGAGCCCGAGGCTGAGACCGAGCCCGAGGCGGAGGCGCCGAAGGCAGCACCCGGGCCGGAGAACACCCCGAAGCAGGCCGACATCAACCAGGCCGGCTCGTTGTTCGACCTCTGACCCGTCGCGTCTGACAGCGCCGCTCTTCGGTGCCACCTGGTGGCATCAGGAGCGGCGCTGTTGCGTGTGGCCTCCCGCACAACACCTGCTGGTCTCCCCGATATGAGGGAGATCTGCATCCCTGGTCTGCACCAGTGATGTGACACAGCCCATGATGCGTGACATCCGGCGGTCGCCGTCGTTGAAGCAGCAGCGAAGCACCCGGGAGGAGCAGTCATGGAGTTGATCGGCATCGAGATGAGCGAGTTCACTCGCCGCGCCCGCTCGATCCTGCTCAACCACTCCGACCTGGCTCTCGACCGCGGCCTGGAGCCCGGGGAGCGGGTCGTCCTGTGGGACGCCCTCTCCGGCGACTACCACTCCGGCACGGTTGCCGACATCGACTTCAGCCTCGAGGACACCCACTACCGCTTCGAGATCGGCATCCGTCTCCCCGAGGATCTCGCCCTCGACCGGATCACCGGCATGCCCTCCTCCTCCAGGGGTCTCGGCACCCGCGAGGTCTTCGCACTGCTCCAGCAGCTCCGCGCCGACGCCCCCGGCCTGGTCCACCTCCACAACCAGGCCCTCGAGCGCTAGACCGCCCCACCTGCCGGGGAAATTGCTTGCCTGGCGTGTGTAGCTACGGCCTACAAGCATCGGTTTCCCCGCCCGGGCGGGGAAACTGACCGAGGGAAGGGTCAGTCGCGAGTATCGGGCTTGACCCGGGCGGCGAGGAAGGCCTGAGTCAGGTGGCGCACCTCGTTGATGTCGCTGGATCCCTGGGTCACCCGCACCACGCCGTCGCGGACCTTGGTCGCGCAGGTGGGCTGCGGAGCTCGTACGCAGCGCATCCCGTCCGTCACCTGCTCGCCACCGTCGAGCGCCGCGTCGAGGCGCTGGTGCGGCAGCCACTCGACGACGACGGTCGGCAGGCCGTCGCCGCGGCGGTCGTAGTGGGCGACGATGGTCCGGTTGCGTGCCTCGGGAGCGCGGTCGGGCTTCGTCAGCGCCATCCCGTCGACGGCATCGGGGAATCCGAAGCGCACCTCGTTCCCCCGCTCCGCGCCGACACGGCTCAGAAGGAAGAGGACGATCAGGAAGATCACGATCGCGACGCCGAGCAGGATCCAGCGCCGCCGCGTGTCGACGCCGGGTCCGGTCACGACGACCTCGTGGCCAATGTGCGCGGTCCCGCGGGAGTCAGGTGGCGGCGTACTCACCGCACCAATCTAATCGACCGGCCCTCACGTGACGCTGCCACTCCGCGCCCGGCGGCGCAGAGGCTGATCGCTCACCACGTCACCGGGACCACTAGGCTGCCAGAATGCTGCTCTCCGACCGCGACATCCTCGCCGAGATCGAGGCCCAACGGATCGCCATCGAGCCCTACGACCCTGCCATGGTGCAGCCGTCCAGCATCGACTTCCGGCTGGATCGCTTCTTCCGGGTCTTCGAGAACCACCGCTATCCGCACATCGACCCCGCGGCCGACCAGTCCGACCTGACCCGCATGGTGGAGCCGATGGGCGACGAGCCCTTCATCCTGCACCCGGGCGAGTTCGTGCTCGGCTCCACCTACGAGGTCGTGACCCTGCCCGACGACATCGCTGCGCGGGTGGAGGGCAAGTCCTCCCTGGGCCGACTCGGCCTCCTCACGCATGCCACGGCGGGATTCGTCGACCCCGGCTTCAGCGGCCACGTGACGCTCGAGCTCGCCAACGTCGCCACCCTGCCGATCAAGCTCTACCCAGGCATGAAGGTCGGACAGCTCTGCTTCTTCCGGCTCTCGTCGCCGGCGCAGCACCCCTACGGCTCGGAGAAGTACGGCTCCCGCTACCAGGGCCAGCGCGGCCCCACGCCGTCGCGCTCCTTCCAGAACTTCCACCGGACCGAGATCTGATGGTGTCGTTCCAGCGCTACGTGGCCCTGGGCGACTCCTTCACCGAGGGCGTCGGTGACCCCGACCCCCGCCACCCGAACGGGCTGCGCGGCTGGGCGGACCGGGTCGCGGAGCAGCTCGCCAGGCACCACCCCGACTTCCGGTACGCCAACCTGGCGATCCGCGGACGCAAGCTGCCCGCGATCCTCGAGGAGCAGATCGAGCCGGCGCTGGCGATGCAGCCCGACCTGGTCACCATCTACGCCGGCGGCAACGACATGCTCCGACCCAAGGTCGACCTCGACGGTGCCGTGGCGGCGTACGACGAAGCCCTCGGCCGACTCGCCGGGACCGGAGCGCGACTGCTGGTGTGGACTGCGTTCGATGCGGGTCCCCATGGGATCTTCGGCTCGCTGCGCGGCCGGTTCGCCCTCTACAACGAGCTCGTCCGCGAGTCAGCCGACCGGTACGGCGCCACGGTCGTCGACTTCTGGCGCATGCGGGAGTACCGCGACTGGCGCTACTGGGACACCGACCGCCTGCACATGGGTCCGGCCGGCCACCAACGGATGGCCCAGCACGTGCTGGAGACGCTCGGGATCCCGCACGCCATCGACGATCCGCTCCTCCCCCCGTTGCCGCTGCGCACGGCCCGCGAGCAGCGCCGCGAGAATCTCGACTGGGCCCGCACCTCCGCTCTCCCCTGGGTGCACCGTCGCCTGACCGGTCGTTCCTCCGGCGACACGGTCACCCCCAAACGGCCCACGTTGGCGCCGATCGAGTAGCATCTCACCGACCGCTTTCGTGGTCGTGCGGACGTAGCTCAGTTGGTAGAGCGTCAGCTTCCCAAGCTGAATGTCGCGAGTTCGAACCTCGTCGTCCGCTCCACAACGACGAGGCCCTGACTGATGACAGTCAGGGCCTCGTCGCATCTCAGGCATCCGTCAGGCGGCGCCGAGCATGGTCACCTTCACCGTGATCGGCTTCTTCCCTCCGTTACCGACGACGACGAACTTCTTCTTCACACGCTTGGCGACCACGTAGCGAGTCGTGGTGCCCTTGCCGACGGTGAAGGCAGGAGCGCCGTCGACAGCGATCTTGACCACGCCCTTGGCCTTGACGACGGTGACGGCGACCAGCACCTTCGTCGCCTTCGTCGACACGCCCTTGGTGGCGGTGAATCGGGCCGAGCTCTTCTTCGCGACCTTCTTCGTCCCGAGGCTCACGGGCTTCCCGCGCGGGGGACAGCCCGTCAGGCTGCCGATCACCCCGGTCACGCTCACCCGAGTGGCGGTGTACGTCGCAACCTGGCCTGAAGGGCGTACGCAGGCGAAGCTGCCGATGATCTTCTGGCCGGTGACGACGGCGCGCTCCTTGTCCGGCGCACCGCCGCCGGAGACCTGCAACGTGCCACCCAACCGGACCGGCTGATCCTCGGTCCGCAGCTGCCGACCGGCCGCAACCGAGAGCACGCCCGTCGTCCTCAGGTCCACACGCACGACCTTCGGATCCGCGCCCGCTCCGGCCGCAACGGTGAGCGTGCCGTCGTTCGTCAGACGCGCCGGCGCGAGGCAGCAGTCGCCGTTGCCCCACGTCGTCCGCGGCTCAAGACGCAACGAGCCGCCACGGGCGATCACGGTCCTCGTCCTGGCCTGGGTGACGAACGCCGACCCGGCAGCCAGCTCGGCCTCGCCCTCGACCCGGAGCACTCCCTGGTAGCCGGGCAGATCGGCCTTCCACGCCTCCAGACGTGACGGCACCCCACCCCCCAGACGCAGGCGGGTCGCGGCGCCGGTGGTGAGGTCGGCATGGATGACGGCGCCCTGGCTTCCACTACCGGCAGGGGCGGAGACGTCCAGCGTCCCGGGTCCGTCGAAGCCACCGACGCCGGTCAGCTTGGCGGCCGGGCCGAGATGGATGCGGGTCCCGTCTGCCAGCTCGCCCATGCCTTCCATGAGGATCCCGCCCGGCACCCGCTCCTGAGCCGGGTTCGTCACGACCGCGGCGGTCGCGGTGAAGTCGAGCGTCCCTCCCCCGATGTAGCGGGCACCGTCGCCGAGTCTCACCGGCCCCACCGTCGAGACGAGCGTCGCGTCCGGGACGATGCGGGTCGTGCCGTGGAGACCGAGCTCGGCCGCACGGACGGTCGTCGTCCCGGTGCCCACGTGGAGCGTGCCGTCGATGACGACGCGCGCCGGGTCGACGCAGCAGTTCGTGCCCGCGACCAGGTTGGTGCCCTCGGTTCGCAGCTCGCCGCCGGGGGCGACGTAGATGCCGTCCTCGTCACCCTGCGCGTCGGGCGTCGTGGTCAGGCGCTGATCGTCCGCCGTCCCGATGTCGTCGAGCAGGAGGCTGCCGGTCACCTTCAGCATGCCCACCCGGCCGGCGAGGTAGGCCAGGCTCTTCACCTGCCCGGCGGCCAGCCGACCGGTGCCGGCGACTTCGATCGGGATGCCGATCTGCCCGCCGGTCCAGTCGAACGAGCCGGTGACACGCAGAGGGGCTCCCTGCAGGTAGACGTTGCCGGTCGTGCTGCCACGCACGACGAACGAGTCCAGGACCATGCCCTCCGGCACCGTGAGCGTCGTCGCGCCTTGGAAGGGTGCCTGCTCCAGGACCACGCTGTCGCCTGGGCCCGGCACCCCCTGCGGGGACCAATTCTTGGCGTTGTCCCAACTCCTGTGGTCCGAGCCGGGAATCGAGTTGCCGGCATCGTCCCACCCCTGGTTCCAGATGTAGGTCGTCGCGGCCGTGGCTGACGACGTGGGAACGATGGTGGCCGATGCTGCTGACACGGTCAGTGCCATGGCAGCGGTCAGAGTGCGCAGGGCGCCCATGCAGGTGTCCTCTCCAGTGACCGTCGTTGCGATGGCCACAGCAAGGCCGGCGGACCGGAGGGACAGACGCAGCACTCCGGCTGCCCTGGCACGCCTCTGGGGCCGGCTCGGTCTTCGTCACACAGACGCTAGGACGCCGCCCAGCGACCCCACATCAGGGAAATGCGACACCGCGGCCCGGCTGGTCCGGGCCTGGCACCGGGACTTCTGCCAACTGCGTGCCGTACGCCGCGGCCAGCGCCACGTTGCCGTCGACAGCGAAGAGCTCACGCAGCAGCGCGAGCCGGCGCTCCACGGAGCGGCGGGAGAGGAAGAGCCGCTCCGCGAGGGTGCCGATCTGCTCTCCGGCCCGCAGGCCGTCGAGGAGAGCATGCTGCTCGGCGGTCAGAACCGGTGTCCTTCTCACCCCGACCCGGTGATCCAGCTCGCCGAGGTGGCGCAGGTCGTCGCAGAGTCGATCGTTGACGTCTCGACCGGCACCGGCCAGGACCACCAAGCCGTGCCCCGCTACCCCGGCAAGGACCGCACGCGCCGCCCCAGCCGAGTCGCTGACCACAGCGCTGCACACCACGCCGGAGCAGCCCGTGACCGGAAACGCCGCGTGGTCGCAGAGTCCCGAGCTCACCGGCCAGCCCACCGCCCGCACCTGGTGGACGGCGTGCACCCACTCCTCGTCGCGACCTTCGACGACGATCAGGGGCCTCACCGGTCGGCTCCGGCGAGGAGCGCAGCCTGCCTCCGGTTACCCGCGCCCAGCTTGCGGCGCGCGGAGGCGAGGTGGGTCTCGACGGTCCGTACGGAGAGGCCGAGCCGATTTGCGATCGCCCGGTCGGTGAGACCTTCGCCCACCAACGCCACCACGTCGAGCTCACGCGCTGTGAGACCGCCGGCTCCCGCCCCGGTCGCAGCGTCGAGAGCCGAGGCGCCAGCCGCGTCGTCTCCAGCCTCGGCGCCAGTGCTCAAGACCGCGACCGCCGCCCGAAGCTCGCGAAGCCGATCGTCGCCTGCCGTCGGGGTCGGGCCGCCCGACGGCCCGAGCACCGCCGCCAACGCCGCGCGCAGGCCGCGTCGTCGAGCCGGGTCGATCCGCTCGACGATCGCGTCGAGCAGCAGGGCGTGGCGTGCAACCACGCGGCCGTCGCCGACCTCGACGAGCTCGCTCGCCTGCAGCTCCGTGACGCCGGCCACGAGCTCGATAGGCAGCTCGCCCCCGGCCAGCGCCAGGAGCGTCATCGACTGCCGTGCCAGCTGAGGTAGCGGCCGGAGCCGTGCCAGGAGCCCCAGGACGACGCTCGCCACCCGTTCCTCTCCCGCTGCCAGCTCCACCAGCAGCATCGGGTTCCCTGCAGCCCGGTGGAGCAGCGCGGCCGCCGCGTTCGGCGGCGTGCCGGGCGCGCGGCTGTCGAGCAAGGTGAGCGCATCAGCGGTCTCCAGCGGCCGGAGGAGCACCTCGGTCGCATCCATCCGGCGTACGAGCGCGAGCGCCGGTTCGCTCCCTGTGTCACCGCTGCGCACGGAGAGCACCAGGCGCACGCGACCCGCCAGGAGCTCCAGCACTGCGAGGGTCCCCGGGTCCGCCCACTGCAGGTCCTCGACCGCCAGCACCCCGTCAGCCACGTGAGCGGCGACGGCAGCGGCGACGTGCGCCGGCTCGCGCACCCAGGCGCCGGACGGCAGACCCGCCGCGACGGCACGCCGCAGGGCGAGGTAGGAGATCTGGGAGACGGTGGCGAGGGCACCGCCGAGATGTCCGCGGCCCTCGCCGGCCTCGGCGAGCAGCCGGTGGACCAGAGCGGTCTTGCCGATACCTGGCTCGCCGATCACGGCGCCAACGCCTCCGGGCTCGTCGATGCTGCGGACCAGCTGCGCGAACTCCGCGCGCCGCCCCACCAGCCCCGACCCCGGAGCGCCGCCTCTCATCTCCACCCCCGTGACGTCCTGCCCCGACAGTAGCCTCGACAGCCAGCGCAGCGGACGCGCGCGGCACCTTCGGGTCAGCGCTCCGCCGAGGGGCAGGCGTCAGGAGCGCATGGCCACGCCCTCGCGCCAGTAGCCCATGAAGGCCACCTGGCTGCGGTCCACCTCCAGCTCGTTGACGAGCACACGACGCAGCGCCGTGACCACCTTCGACTCGCCCGCGATCCAGGCGTAGAGCCCGGCCAGATCGTGGCCCACCAGGCGGGTGGCAGCGATCTCCTCCCCCGACGACGACCAGGTGGGCGTCTCCCACAGGTCGGGGTCGACGGCGTCGTCGGCGACAGTCGCGACCTCGCCCACGACCTCCGCCAGCCCGAAGTGATCACGCACAGCGACGGTCAGTCGGTCGCCGTGCGGCTGGCCGTTACGCGGTAGCCAGATCACCTCGACCCCGGCTGGAGCGACCAGGTGCAAGATGTCTGCGCTCACCGGCACCTCGAGGAAGGCGGTGCCGATGGCATTGGCCGGGAGCTGCTCGAGGATCGCGGAGACAGCAGGGACGGCGGTCTCGTCGCCCACCAGCAGCAGCGAGCGAGCGGTGCCCGGCAGGAACTCGATCCCACCGAAGTCGTAGCCGCGCCGCGGCGCGACGATCGCCAGCCGGTCGCCCACCTTCGCCGCTGCGGCCCAACGTGCGGCCGGGCCGCTGGCACCAGGCGCCAAGTGCAGCACGAAGTCCACCACGAGCCGGGTCTGCTCGCCCTCGCCGATCACCTTCCGGGCCGTGTAGGTGCGCATGTGCCCGCGCTCCTCGTCGGGAAGTGCGGACCACGCGGCGTACCAGTTCTCGTGATCGTCGCTCTCCAGCGGCGGCAGCACTCCGGCGTCATTGGGGAAGATCAGCTTGATCCGCTGGTCCATGAGCGGCCCGTCCACACCGAAGTCGGCCAACGCGGGACCGCCGAGCTCGATCCTCACGAACGTCGGGCTCAGCAACTCGACGCGGGTCACCTCGACGACGTCGAGGATGCGGGGCGGAGTCACGAGGGTCGTGGTCATGGAAGGATCCCTTCTGAATTGACCAAGGGGAGCCTAACCTAAATACGATCCCGGTGGGGACCCTGCCCGTCGATCGTCAGGCGACCTCCCCCGCGATGTTGATCATCCAGTGCTGCCCGTAGCGGTCGGCGCACATGCCGAACCAGTCACCCCACGGCGCCTTCTCCAGCGGCACGTGCATCTGGCCGCCCTCGCAGAGTCGTGCGAACCGGGTCCGCAGCAGCTCCTCGTCCTCCGGACCGCCGCTCAACGCGATCTGCGCGACCTCGATGATCTGCTCCTGATGCGACGGCGGTACGTCGGCCCCCATCAGCGTCAGTCCGTCGCCGGTGGTGAGCTGACCGTGCATGACCCAGGCACTGTGCTCCTCCGGCAGGCCCATGCCGCCCATGTCGGCGTAGGTCATCGTGCTGACGTCGCCGCCGAAGACCTCCTGGTAGAAGGCCAGCGCCTCACGCGCGGCGCCGCGGAAGTTCAGGTACGGGTTCAACGTGGTGGTCATACGTCCTCCTCGGTAGTGGTTCGGTTGTCATGGAGACCATCGCGGTGCCGGGAAATCATCGCGCGGACGACCGACACTGGTGCTCGACCAGCGCATCGGTCAGCGCCGGTAGGGCTTGTTGTAGAGCAGCTGCACGTGGGCGTTCGCACACCCCGTTGTCCGGTAGCGGGCGAAGGCGGCGTGCGTCTCGCCGGGCAGATACACCCGGAAGCCGTCGACCTTCGTCGGGCCACACGTACGCCGCGGGTAGTTGCCCGCCTCCACCATCTGCACCCGCGCCCGGGCCCGCTGCCCCGGAGCCAACGTGACCGTCCGGACCTTCGCCCGGGTCCGCTGCGCCGCGGCGCCCACCTGCGTGCCGTCGCCGTAGCCGACATAGGAGATGCCGCCGTACCCATGGGTCGTGCACGTCTGCCTCGACACGTTCTTCACCCGGACGTGGCCGTAGATCGATCCGGCGGCACCCTGGCCGGCGCGGAAGGAGATCTTCGTCATCGCCGCCGTACAGGCGGGCGGCGACGCCGCGGACGGCGTCCTTGCGCTCGCCGCCGCGAGCGTCGGGGTCGGCAGACCCACCACCATGAGCGCGGCGAGCACGGCGCCGAGTCCGCGCAGACGCGTTCGCCTGGGGATGCGCGTGATGTGCATGGTCTCTCCTCTCGTGTCGACCCCGCCGAGAACCGACGGGGACTTCCAGGACACACCCGCCCCGGCTGCCACGCGACCCCGAACGGCTGAGAAGTGACGAAGAATCGTTCGCCGACATGCGGCCATCCCGGCAGAACCGGGGGAAACGCCCGATCCCTCCTCTTCCTCCTCACTAGGATCGCCCGGTGGCTCTTCACCGCCGACGCCTCGCTGCGATCCCCCTGACGACCCTGGCCGCCGAGGGGATCCGCCGCCTGCGCTACCCCCGCGGAGAGCAGGCCACCGACGGATGGGCGACGGCCAGCCTGGAGCGGTCGATCCGCACTGCTCTGCTCGTGGGCATGGCGGGATGGCAGGGCGCGCTCGTCCTGTCCGCCTTCACCTCGCTCGGCTGGACCCCGCTCGCCACCGGAGTCGCTGCGGCGCACGCGGCCTGCCTGCTTCTGAGCCTGGCGACACTGCGATGCGGATGGAATCGGACCGCCGTGGTCGCCAGCGTCTATGCCACCTTCCTCCTCGACTGGAACGTCGCCCCGTCGACCGACAGCGTGCTCCTGTTCGCGGCGTGGTGGATGGTGGTCCTCGCGCACGCTTACGTCCTCGATGGTCGCTGGTGGCGGCTGGTGCCCGGGGTCGCGCTGCTCGTCGTACCCGCCACCATGGTGGCGACTCGACCTGACTGGCCGCACATCCTGCCCCTCTCGTTCGCGGTCTTCCTGCTCGCGACCACGCCGTCGGCACGCGTAGGGCTCTCCTTCATCATCGACTACACCCACGACGTGGACCGGGAGGCGAAGGAGCTGGAGTCCGCGCTCGCTGACCTGGAAGCGCGGGGCTCTGCACGCAAGCAGGTCGCCGAGGACGCCCGGGTCCTGCATGACACCGCGATCAACACGCTGGGGGCGATCGCCAACGGTGGCTCGGCTCTCGACGACCACCATGCCGTCCGCAGACGGTGCCTCGACGACGTCGAGGCACTGGAGCTCCTCCGCGCCAGCACTCCGGAGGAGCCGCCGGCCCGCGAGCGCCTTCGGGACGCCGCCCGTCCCTCCGGCATCCGCGTGCGGCACTCCGGGATGCCGGACGACTCGATCGCACAGCTGGAGGCGCTCCTCCCCGCCCCCGTCGTACGGGCGTTCGGCCGGGCGACTGCCGAAGCCGTGCAGAACGCCGCCAAGCACTCGGGAAGCGAGGAGGTCACCGTCACCGTCGACCGCCGCGCGGGCCTGGCCGTCGTGGAGATCCGCGACGACGGCAGAGGTACGGACGCGGCGCTCCGACCGGAGGGCGGCGTCCAGCGCTCGATCCTCGACCGCGCTCGCGAGGTCGGGATCACCGCATCCTTCGACAGCGCACCGGGCAAGGGCACCACGGTGCGGATGACCTATCCACTCAGCGGCCTCCTCTCCGACGGCAGCTCCGTCGCCGTCGAGTCGGTCGACGCCGAGGAGCTGCTGCGGGAGGTGCGAGCCCGAGCCTCCGCCCTGGTCCTGGGCGGCCTCATCGTGGTCGCGACCTCACTGGCCCTCTTCAATCACCAGGCGCGGCCCACGCCGGAGTGGCTGATGCCGCCCCTGGTCGCGTGGGCATGCTGGATGGCCTGGCGCGTGCGCTCCCGACCCCGACTCCCCCGCGGGACCGCGGTGATCCTGCTTGTCGCCGGGCCTGCGGCCTATCTGGCTTCTGCGTGGTCGGTCGGTTTCGGGCAGGAGGACCCGCTGCTCTGGCAGGCGGTGGCACCGGTCGGCCCGACGCTGGCGCTGGTCCTCCTCGCGGCCTCACGAGCAACGAGGATCCTCGCTCTGATGACCTACTTCGGCACCGGGCTCGCCGTGGCAGCGGCCGTAGCACCGCGCTCGACCGACGCAGCACTGATCAACGTCGCAGCAGCCACCGCGGGCGTCGGCGTCGTCCTCGGCGTCGCGGCGTTCATGAGTACGCTCACCGCCGTCGTCAGGCGGGCCTCCCGCGATCACCAGGAGCGGTTCGCCATCCGGGTCGAGACGGCCGCCGTCGACGCCGCCGACGAGGCCCGGCGCCGGTGGCGGCAGGCTGGGCTCGATCAATCCGTCGACCTGCTGCGTGCCATCGGCGAAGGGCGGATGAGCCCCCACGACCCGGACGTGCAGACCCGCTGCGGCAACCAGGAGCACTTCCTCCGGCAGCTGACGACGCTGGACCCTCAGCTCACCCGGATGGGCACCTGGTTCGCCCATGCACTGAGCGCCGCGAGCGAACGAGGCATCGGTCTGACCGTGCGGTCGGGCGCGACGGACGCCGGGACGGAGCAGGCAGGAGAGCTGGGCCCGACGCTCCTCTCCGTCATCGGGACGCTGCCTCGTGGGACCACCCTCACCACCTCTCTCTTCGTCACCGGCCGCGGCTTGGTGATGACGCTCGTCGCGCCGACGCCGCTCCTCGCGGACCGGCTCGCCCGTGAAGCCCGGAACACCGAGGCGATGAGCGTCCAGTCGCTCGGCGGGCAGGACCTGGTCGAGATCACGTTCGATCTCACTGACCCTCCCGTGCACAACCTGTCCGCCCGGTAGGCATCCCAGCACCACCACTACGGTTGTTGCCGTGACCGGCACTCTCGTGGCCAAGGACCTCGCTGGAGGATTCGGCCACCGCACCCTGTTCGAAGGCCTGAACCTCACGGTCTCGCCCGGCGAGGTGGTCGGGATCCTCGGCGCCAACGGCGCGGGCAAGTCGACCCTGCTGCGGCTCCTCGGCGGATTGGACGAACCCCTCGACGGCTCGGTCACGACCGCCCCTCCGGACGCCTTCGTGGGCCACCTGCCCCAGGAGCACGAGCGCATCGACGGCGAGACCATCGCGGACTACATCGCCCGCCGTACCGGCGCTCGCGAGGCAACCCGGGCCATGGAGGCGAGCGCCGCCCTGCTCGGCAGTGATGCGCCAGGGGCCGACGACGCCTATGCCGCGGCGTTCGACCGGTGGATGGCCAGCGGCGCCGCAGACCTGGACGACCGGATTCCCGCAACCCTGGCCGAACTGGGCCTCACCGTCGGCCCCGACGCGCCGATGACCGGGCTCTCCGGCGGTCAGGCAGCGCGCGCGGCGTTGGCTGCACTGCTGCTGAGCCGCTTCGACGTGGTGTTGCTGGACGAGCCCACCAACGACCTGGACCTGCCCGGCCTCGAGCGCCTGGAGGCGTTCGTGACCGGCCTACGAGCCGGTGTCGTGCTGATCTCGCACGATCGGGAGTTCCTGTCCAGGGTCGCCACGCGGATCGTGGAACTCGACCTGGCCCAGAACCAGGTGACGGTCCACGATGGCGGTTACGAGTCTTTCCTGCACGAACGAGCCGTCGCCAAGCAGCACGCTCGCGACGCCTACGAGGAGTTCGCGGCCAAGAAGGGTGACCTGGTGGCGCGTGCCCGCACCCAGCGGGAGTGGTCCTCCCAGGGCGTGCGCAACGCGATGAAGAAGAGTCCCGACAACGACAAGATCCGGCGCCGAGCACAGTCCGAGTCAAGCGAGAAGCAGGCGCAGAAGGTCCGCCAGATGGAGTCGCGGATCGCCCGGCTCGAAGAGGTCGAGGAGCCGCGCAAGGAATGGGTGCTGCAGTTCGAGATCGCGGCAGCACCGCGCGGCTCGACCGTGGCCGCGACCTTGGACCAGGCAGTGGTGCAGCAGGGAGACTTCACCCTGGGACCGGTGTCGCTGCAGGTCGACGCCGGCGACCGGGTTGCGATCACCGGGCCCAACGGGGCGGGCAAGTCGACGCTGCTGCGCCTGTTGCTCGGCGAGTTGTCCCCGAGCGCGGGACGCGCCTCACTGGGCGCCACGATCGCGGTGGGCGGCATCGATCAGGCGCGCACCGGATTCGCCGAGGACCGGCCTCTGGGCGATGCGTTCGAGGCCGTCGTCCCAGAGATGAGCCCGGCCGACGTACGCACCCTGCTCGCCAAGTTCGGCCTGAAGGCCGATCACGTGGCGAGTCGGGTCGATCGACTGTCCGGCGGGGAACGGACCCGCGCCGCGATGGCTCTGCTGCAGGCCCGCGGCGTGAACCTGCTGGTGCTCGACGAGCCGACGAACCACCTCGACCTACCGGCGATCCTCCAGCTCGAGCAGGCTCTCGACCGCTACGAGGGCACCCTGCTGGTGGTGACCCATGACCGGCGCCTGCTGGCCAACCTGCGCACCGACCAGCACTGGGAGGTCTCGGACGGCCAGGTGACGGTGCGGGTGTGAGCACCCGTCCCGGTCGCCTTCGTCACGACGACGCGTGACCGTAGGCTCGGTCCGTGAGTTTCCAAGGATTTCCCGAGGCGGCGCTCGACTTCTACGACGACCTCGAGGTCGACAACACCAAGTCCTTCTGGGAGGCCAACAAGCACGTATACGCGGAGAGTGTGAAGGCTCCGATGGTCACGTTGACCGAAGCGCTGGCTGAGGAGTTCGGCACCGCCAAGGTGTTCCGGCCCTACCGGGACGTACGGTTCGCGAAGGACAAGACACCGTACAAGACCCATCAGGGGGCGTTCGTGGGCGTCGCCCCGGCAACCGGGTGGTACGTCGAGCTCTCGGCGCGCGGGGTCCGGATCGGCGGAGGCTTCTACGAGGCGAGCGCCACCCGGCTGGCCGCCGTACGTGCCGCGATCGACTCGGACCTGACCGGACCGGAGCTCGTCCGGACCGTCGAACGACTCGCCAGCGACGACTGGGAGGTCGGTGGCGACCGACTCAAGACCAAACCCCGCGGGTACGACGCCGATCACCCGCGGATCGAGCTGCTGCGGCACCGCTCCCTCGTGGTCACCCGCAGCCTCGGCTTCGGCTCGGTGATCCAGGGCCCGGAGCTGGTGGGCGTCGTCCGCGACGGTTGGCGACAGCTCCGGCCTCTCATCGAGTGGGTGGCTCCCCGGACCGACACGCTGGAGTAACCCCAATCGCCATCCAGGGACTCACCGCGCCCACGTGCCCTCCGGCTCACGCGACACCACGCGTCACACTGTGTGCCCAAAACTGTTGCTTGGTGTGCGTAGCTACGGCATACAAGCGACAAGTTCCCCGCCCGGGCGGGGAATCCACACACGAGGTCAGGGCCCGGCAAGGGCGAGGATCTCGTCGAGCCCGTCCTGCAGGTGCGCGAACAGCTCGCTCGGGTCGAAGACGTCGCCGTCGCAGTTGATGCCGATGTGGGCGGAGCCGTTGAGCGAATAGAGGACGACCATCACCGGCGAGCCGGGGAGCGGGCCGAAGTAGTAGATGCCTGAGACGGGCACCCCGAGCATCTTGACCTCGTGACGAATGCCGGGGACGTTGCTGATGGTGACGTCGGTGCGGTTCTGCATGCCGGTGAAGAGCGGTGTGAGCAGCTGCACCGGTGCCCGGTTGAGCACCGGCAGGACGATGCTGAAGAAGTCCAGCGCCGGCTCCTTGCTGATCCGTTGCACCTGCGACCGCAGCACTCTCATGCGCTCGGCAGGGTCGACCACCGACGACGGCGCGTTGAGGAATGCAGCCGCGAACCGGTTGCCGCCACGCGGGTCGTCGTTGCCACGCATCGACACCGGCATGTTGATCACCACGTCGCCGATGGGCTCGCCATGTGCCTCGTGGTATCGCCGCAGGCCGCCGAGAACGGCGCTGACGTAGGCATCGTTGATGGTGCCACCGACCGATCGCCCTGCCGCCTTGAGCCGGCCGAGGTCGCAGGAGAGCACGCCGTACTGCCAGTTGGTCCGTGCACCCGAGCTGAGCAGCGGCGACTCACTGGGTTGCGGCTGCGCGAGCACGCGTCCGACCGAGCCGACGAAACCGACCGAGCCCGCCGGATCGCGCAGCGCGCGCACGGCGAGCCCCAGCGTGCGAGTGGCGAGACGGGGTGCCCTCCGCGCCCTGCCGACGACCTGACCGGCCGCCACTGCCCATGTGTTGGCGGAGCCATCCCGACGCGTCGACCGAGTAGCTCCTTCGACGGCCTTGCGGTCGCGACCGTGCAGGTCGGCGAGCAGTTGCACACTGCCGTGACCGTCCATCAGGCAGTGGTGGACGACGAGGAAGTACGCCGACCGGCCGCCCTCCAGGCCCTCGATGAACACCCCGCGCCACGGCGCACGCGCCGCGTCCAGCGGAACCAGCGCCGCGTCGCGAGCGACGTCGAGCAGTTGCTCCATGGTGCCGGCACCGTCGAGCCGGACGCGCGTCAGATGATGGTCGAGATCGAACTCCGGGTCATCCACCCAGACCGGCGGCCCCACCGGCAACGCCGGCTCGACGACCTTCTGGGTGAAGCGCGGGTACTGCTCGAGCCCGAAGCGATGCCAGGCGACCAACTCGTCCCAGTCCGGCGTGCCGTCCAGCACCTCCAGCACGCCACCCTGCGTGGAGTTCTCCGGATGCCTGTTGGCACGCCACATCGTCGACTCGAGCTCGGTCATCTCCTGACCGCCACCCCAGGGCGGCTCGGACGGGTTCTCAACGGACATGGCGGTCCCTTCCTGGAGGGTTGTGTCCCGGCAGCGGGCGGGTCGGATCGGCGTAGCGATGGAGGAGGCGGGCGAATCGCTCCGGCTCCTCGATCATCGGGAGATGCCCGACGTCAGCGATCGCCTCGAGGTGCGCGTGGGGGACGCGGGCCCTCATCTGGAACGCACTGCTCAGCGGAGCGAACCGGTCACGCTCGCCCCAGAGAAGCAGCGTGGGCGCCTGGACCTGCTCCTGCTCCGAGTGACGGACGGCAACCGCGCTGGCCGCGATCGAGTCGGCGAAGGCAGGCGCAGCCAGCGAGGGCGCCACCTGGACGGCGAGAGCATCCGACAGGCGGCCCGGGTGGACCATGGCGGAGGCGAGCATGGCCCGGAGCAGTCCCGGCCTGCGGGCGAGCAGCCTGAGCACCCGCGGACTGGCCACCAGGCGCTGGGCGAAGCGCAGGCCGGCCAGCACGATCTCGAGGTGTCGCTCGCTCATCGGGACGCCTCCGGCGCCGACCAGCACCAGCCGCTGGACCAGCTCGGGGTATCCCGCCTCCAGCGCCAGCGCGACAAGACCACCCATCGAATGACCGAGCACCACCGGGTGGTCGACGTCGAGGTGCGCGCACAGCGCGGCGACCGCATCGGCCTGGTCGGCCATCGTCCACCCCGGCGTCAGCGGATCGGATCCGCCAAAGCCCGGCAGGTCGATCGCAATCACACGGAAGCGACGCCCCAGTTCGGGAAGGACGGGCAACCACCATTGCCAACTGCTGGCCATCCCGTGCAGGAGCACCAGCGCCGGACCGCTGCCATGGTCGAGGTAGCGGATGCGACCCTCGACGTAGGCGTAGTCGCGCACCTGCTGGCTCCAATCGGAGCCCGTCCACTCCTCGGGCCCCGGCGCCTGCCGGCACCGCGTCACGCAGCGGGAGGCGAAGCCAGCGGCAGCAAGGCCCGCTGCGCCGGCGGTGGCGCAGCGGATCGTCCGCCTCATCGTGGGTGTCATCGAGTCCGCCCTTCAGTTATCTAACATCATTAGATTAACTCAGTGCCGCGTCGGCAGCAAGGGCCGAGGAGCACGCTGCCGGACCGCGCTATTCGCGACAACAGGGGTCAGCCAGGTAGAGCCGCAAGGCGTCCCGCAGGTCACCCAGGAGCCGCTCCAGGCCGAGCGACTCATCCTCGAGCCATTGCTCGTACGCCGCGATGGCGACGCCGAGCGAGACATGACCGACGAGCCGAGGGACGAGGTCGTCGACTCGCTCCGCCCGCCGCTCGGCGACGTACTCCTGGATCACCCGGCGCCACTGCCGGTAGCGGAGCACCGAATGGGCCTGGAGGGTCGGCGTCTCCAAGATCAGCCGCATCCGCTCCCGGTGCCCCGGATCGGCATCGTCGGGGAACCGATTGAAGGCGACGACGCCGCGATGCACCGCCTCCTCCAGCGGGAGATCCTCGGGCATCACCGCCAACAGCTCACGGAAGTGCTCCAGGGTCCGATCGAACCGCCCCCAGGGGATGTCGTTCTTCGAGGCGAAGTAGCGGAACAGTGTCCGCCGGCTCACCCCGACACCCTCGGCAATGGCCTCCAAGGGGGTGCCCTCGAACCCGCGCGCGGCGAAGAGCTGGAAGGCGACGCGCTCGATCTCCGCGTGCGAGGTCACCTCGGGCCGGCCCGCCGGAGAGCGTCGCCCATGCGTCATGGCGATTACCTAATCATTTTCGGTAAATCTCTTCCATTGTTGCCATCGGTGCACTTAATGTGGCGGCGACCACCGTGGCACGACCGTCAGGAGGCTGACATGACCCACACCCCCGAGCAGGAGAGTCCTGCACCCGTCGTCGAGGAGCTCATCGAAGAGGTCTCGATCGACGGGATGTGCGGCGTCTACTGACGCCGAGGTGCTCGCCGTGCCGACGCAGCCCACATCGGAGATGACCGTGCTGGACCAGGGATGGACACTGTCGCCCGCCGTCGCGCTCCGCCCCGAGCCGTTCGGCGCACTCGCCTACCACTTCGGCAACCGGCGGCTGACCTTCTTGAAGCATCCGCTTCTGGTGGAGGTCGTCACCCGGCTCGGCGAGCACCCCACAGCGCGCGAGGCGCTGCTCATGGTCGGCGTGCCCGAAGCCGACCATCCCGCCTATCAGCGGGCTCTCGCCGGGCTCGTTGCCACCGACATGCTCGCGCCGCGTCCGGCCGGCGCCGCTCACCACGGAGATCCCCGATGACCCTCGCCCCCTCCCTGCCCCGGGTGCGCCCCACCGGCGGCAGCCTGGTGCAGCAGTTCGAGTACGGCCTCGATGCCCCGATCTGCCTGACCTGGGAGCTCACCTACGCCTGCAACCTCGCCTGCGCCCACTGCCTGTCGTCCTCGGGTCGTCGCGACCCGCGCGAGCTGACCACCGAGCAGTGCGAGGCCGTGATCGACGAGCTGCAGCGGATGCAGGTCTTCTACGTCAACATCGGCGGCGGCGAGCCGACGATCCGTCCTGACTTCTGGCACCTGCTGCAATACGCCATCGACCACCAGGTCGGCGTGAAGTTCTCCACCAACGGCGTCCGGCTCACCCCCGACCGCGCGGCGTTCCTGGCCTCCCCCGCCTGCAACGGCTACGTCGACGTACAGATCTCCCTCGACGGCGCCACCGCGGAGGTCAACGACTACGTGCGCGGCCCGGGCTCCTTCGACACCGCGATCCGCGCCCTGGAGAACCTGCAGGCGGCCGGCTTCGCCGACGCGAAGATCTCGGTGGTCTGCACCCGGCAGAACCTCAGCCAACTCGACGAGTTCAAGGCGATCGCCGACCGTTACGGCGCCACGCTGCGGCTGACCCGGCTGCGTCCCTCCGGCCGCGGCGCGGACGTGTGGGACGAGCTGCACCCGCTCCCGGAGCAGCAGCGCGAGCTCTACGACTGGCTGATGGCCAACGGAGAGAAGGTGCTCACCGGAGACTCCTTCTTCCACCTCTCCGCCTTCGGCGAGGCACTCCCGGGCCTGAACCTGTGCGGCGCCGGCCGGGTGGTCTGCCTGATCGACCCGATCGGCGACGTCTATGCCTGCCCGTTCGCCATCCACGACAACTTCCTTGCCGGCAACCTGCTCGACGAGGGTGGCTTCCGACGGGTGTGGCAGGAGTCCGACCTCTTCACCGACCTGCGTCGCCCGCAGACCGGCGGCGCGTGTTCGAAGTGCTCGTTCTTCGACTCCTGCCGCGGCGGCTGCATGGCCGCGAAGTTCTTCACCGGCCTGCCGATGGACGGCCCCGACCCCGAATGCGTGCAGGGCTACGGCGAGACCGCCCTCGAGCGGCTCAACGAGGCCGGCGGACGCACCATCCCCGCAGCCAGCCAGGACCACTCCAGAGCCACACCCCCACGCAACCAGCCAGTGATGCTCACGCTCAGCCGACGCCCTGACACCGACCAGAGGGCTGCCGCGCCGGCATCGCCACCGGTCTCTGCTTGCGCGGAGAGCCCACTGGCGGGCTTCACGCCCACCACCTCCGGCGGCTGCGGGTGCAGCGCCGAGCCCGGAAAGGCCTGCCGCTAGATGAAGATCGAGAATCCGTGGAAGCAGAACCCCTGGTTCGAGTCCGTCGCGGTGGCGCAGGAACGGGCCCGCAGGCGACTCCCCCGGCCCGTGTACGGCGCCCTGGTCGCCGGCTCCGAACGAGGCCAGAGCGCCCAGAGCAACCAGACCGCCTTCGCTGAGATCGGCTTTGCGCCGCACGTCGCCGGGCAGCTGCCGGACCGTGACCAGCGCACGACGGTGATGGGCCAGGAAGTCTCGCTGCCCGTGCTCATCTCCCCAACCGGCGTCCAGGCCGTGCATCCCGAGGGCGAGGTGGCCGTCGCGCACGCAGCAGCGGCACGAGGCACGCTGATGGGATTGTCGAACTTCGCCTCCAAGCCGATCGAGGAGGTCGTCGCCACCGGAGCCCGTACCTTCTTCCAGATGTACTGGACCGGCGAGCGGGACGTCATGCTGCAACGCATGCAGCGCGCCGCCGACGCCGGCGCCCTCGGCCTGATCGCGACGCTGGACTGGTCGTTCTCGATGGGCCGCGACTGGGGCAGCCCCGAAATCCCCGAGAAGGTCGACCTCAAGACGATGGTGCGCATGGCGCCGAAGGTCGCCACCAAGCCGCGCTGGCTCTACCAGTTCGGCCGCACCGGCCAGATCCCGGACCTCACCGCACCCAACCTGGCTCCCAGCGGCGCCGACGGACGTCTCGGCCCAGCCCCGACCTTCTTCGGCGCCTACTACGAGTGGATGACCACCACCCCGCCGTCCTGGGAGGACGTCGCCTGGATGCGGGAGCAGTGGGCGCAGATCTCCGGCGAGAAGCCCTTCATGCTCAAGGGTGTCTGCAGGATTGACGATGCCCGCCGGGCGGTCGACGCCGGGGTGCAGGCCATCTCGGTCTCCAACCATGGCGGCAACAACCTCGACGGCACCCCCGCCGCCATCAGGATGGTGCATCCCATCAGCTCGGCGGTCGGGGACCAGATCGACGTCCTCATGGACGGCGGGATCCGCCGGGGCTCCGACGTGGTCAAGGCCGTCGCACTCGGCGCGAAGGCGGTGATGATCGGGCGCGCCTATCTCTGGGGCCTGGCCGCCAACGGTCAAGCCGGCGTGGAGAACGTCCTCGACGTGCTACGCAGCGGCATCGACTCCGCGCTGATGGGCATGGGCCTCTCCTCCGTGCACGAGCTCAGCCCCGACCAGCTGCTGGTGCCCCCCGACTTCCACCGCGCCTTGGGTGCCCCTCGTCCGGCGGTCCTTGAGGCCTGAGATGGCTACCCTCGCCTCCGCCACGTGGCCGGACACCGAGGCGGCCGACCTCGTCGTGGTGCCGGTCGGCTCCATCGAGCAGCACGGACCACACCTGCCCCTGGAGACCGACACGGTCATCGCGGTCGCCGTCGCACAGGCGCTGATCGCCGACGGCACGCTGTCGGGCGGGTGGCTGGCACCGCCCCTCGCCTATGCAGCCTCCGGGGAGCATCAGGAGTTCCCCGGCACCTGCTCCATCGGTACGCCGGCACTCACCCAGGTCGTCGTCGAGCTGGTTCGCTCCCTGCACTGCTGGGCCCGCCGTACCGTGCTGGTCAACGCACACGGCGGCAACGTCAACGCCCTCGATGCGGCGGTCGGACAGCTGGTGAGCGAGGGGCACGAGGTGCGGTGGGTTCCCTGTGCCACCGAAGAGGTCGACCTTCACGCCGGTCGGACCGAGACGTCGCTGATGCTCCATCTCGCGCCGTGGCACGTGCGCCTGGACCGGGCGGAGGCCGGCAATCGCCAGCCCCTGCGGGAGATCCTGCCCACGCTGGTCTCGGCGGGCGTGCGCGCCGTCTCGGCCAACGGGGTGCTCGGCGATCCGCACGGAGCGAGCGCCCTCGAAGGAGCGCAGATCATGGAGCTGATGATCAAGCGGATCCGGCAGCGCCTGGGCTCACCATGAGGGTTGCGGTGGTGACCGGTGCGGCCCGCGGCATCGGTGCCGCCACCGTACGCCGCCTGGTCGCCGACGGCTGCCACGTGCTGGCCGTCGACTGGTGCGCCGGTGCCGACGCGCCCTACCCCCAGGGCACGGAGGCCGACCTCGCCTCGGTCGTCTCCTCCGCTCCGGGACAGGTGATCGGGCACGTCGCCGACGTGCGGAACATAGCCGCGATCCGAGCCGCGACGGACCGGGCGATACAGACCTGGGGGCGGCTCGACGTCGCCGTCGCGGCGGCCGGCATCCTCACCGGCGGCACCTCGCTGTGGGACGCACCGGCGAGCGACCTGGCGCTGGCCTGGTCAGTGAATGCGGCCGGCGTCTGGCACCTGGCCGCAGCCGCCGTACCAGCCATGCTCGCCGGACCCGACCCGGCCGGCTGCCGATTCGTCGCGGTCGTCTCCGCGGCCGATCACACCGGCCTCTTTCATCTGGCCGCCTACAACGCCAGCAAGCACGCCGCCCTCGGCATCGTGCGCGGACTCGCCGCCGACCTCGCCGGCACCGGCGTCACCGCCAGCGCCGTCTCCCCCGGCTCCACACGGACTGCGATGCTCGACCGCACCGCTGAGTTGTACGGCGTCACCACCGACGAACTCGTCGCGCACCAGCTCCTCGCCCGCCCGCTCGCACCCGAGGAGGTGGCGGCCTCGATCGCCCACTGCTGCTCCCCGCTCGGCGGTGCCGCCCTCAACGGTGGTGTGGTGCGCGCAGACGGCGGCTTCCGGTGAGCCCGGTTCCGGCGAGGCTGCCGCGTGGGTTCACGGTGCGCGTCGCTCCCGACGTCCGGCGTCTCGCCGGCGGCAGCCTCCTTGTCGGCGGCACTCCGCTGACGACGCTCCGCCTGAGCGCCGCCGCTGCCCGCATGGTCGGCGCGGCACCTCCGATCGAGGTGCGAGGCGCGATGTCGGCGACGATCGCGGACCGCCTGCTGGCCACTAACCTGGCCTACCCCGAGGTCGGTTGCCTCCCGCGGCACGACGCCACCGAGCTCACCGTCGTCGTGCCGGTGCGGGATCGGCCCGAGCAGCTCGATCGCTGCCTGCGCGCCCTCGCACCACTGACGTGCGTGGTCGTCGACGACGCGTCACTGAGGCCTGGTCGCATCGCCGAGGTGACTGCACGTCACGGCGCGCGGCTGCTCTCGCTCCCGGAGAACCTCGGCCCCGGCGGCGCCCGCAACGCAGGTGTCGCCCACATCGACACCCCGCTGGTGGCCTTCGTCGACTCCGACGTGGTCATCGACGCAGACCGGCTGCTCGACCTGACGCGGCATCTCTCCGATCCACAGGTGGCGCTGGTCGGCCCCCGGGTCCGCGGAGTGGCGCGGGAGCAGCAAGCCCGCTGGTTCCAACGGTTCGATGCCGCTCGCTCCTCCCTGGACCAGGGCGATCAGCCGGCCGCGGTGGCCCGCGGCTCGCGGGTCGCGTGGCTCCCCAGCGCGTGCCTGGTCGCCAGGCGCGCGACGCTCGGCGACGGATTCGATGCTGCGCTGCGCGCAGGCGAGGACGTCGACCTGGTCTGGCGGATGCTGCGGCGCGGGCACCGGGTTCGCTACGCCCCGGAGGTCATCGCCGAGCACGACGTCCGCGGCAGCGCACGCACCTGGCTCGGCCGGGTCTTCACCTACGGCGGCAGCGGCGCAGCGCTGGCCGAGCGTCACGGCGACACCGTGGCTCCCGCAGCGTTCACACGTCTCCAAGGCCTTGCCGCCTTCTCGGTGCTCGCGCGGTCACGCCTGGCCACACCGCTGGTGGCCGCCGCTGCCGTCGCGACCTACCGGAAGGTGCGACCAGCACTCCCCGCGGGCCGGGAAGGCTCCTGGGAGACGACACGGATCACGGCGCACGCCCTCACCGGAGCGGTCGGGCAGGCGCGTGACCTGACCCTGCGTCACTGGTGGCCGCTTGCCGCTGCCGGCCTGCTCAGCCGCGCCGGCCGGCGTACGGCGGCGACGGCAGTCGTCCTCGAACTCGCCGCCTGCGTGCCTACGAAGGCCGGCGACCCGCCGTACCTCGCGCGGGTCGCCGGGCGGCGGCTGCACGATCTCGCCTACGGCGCCGGTCTGTGGAGCGGCGTACTCCGGGCACGCACACGTCAGTCAGCACGTTGCCTGGCGCCCCGGCTCCCACCCCGCGGCCGACTCAGACCTGGTGCGCCAGCAGGGCGATGAAGAGCCCGGTCGCCTCCGCACACAGCACGTCGCCATCGCGGATCTCACCACGCAGCGTGCGCTTGCGTCCGCGTTCGGAGTCGAACCACACGTGGACGTCGAGTCGTCGTCCCACGGGCGTGATCGATCGGAAGGAGACATCCAGCGAGACGGTGCGCGCGGCGGGGCGTCCGCCAGTGTCGCTGAAGCGACCGAGCACCTCGTCGAAGAAGAGCGCGACCGCGCCACCGTGGACAGCACCATGGCCGCCGAGGTGGAAGCGGCCGAAGGTCACCGTGCCGGTGAGCCGGTCAGGTTCACGCCGCGTCAGCTCGAAGTGCGGTGCCAGCGCCTGGCCACGGGCGGCCAGGTCGACGCGATGCCCCCAGGGTTGATCGATCTCCGCAACGCGGTGCTCGGTGAGCTCGGACGCCCACCGGGCCAGGGTCGTCCGCATCTCGACGCCGAGCCCCTGGGGCGGAGCGGCCTCCGTCAACGCGTCGAGCCAACGACGTGCCTCCTCCAGCAACGGCCCCCAGTGCGCGCCCCCGGGCAGCAGCTCCTGGTCGACCGGAGCCTCACGGCCCGTGAAGGACTCGGGCACACCGATCCGCTCCGACCAGGGTCGGCTCAGCACATGATCGTCGGACATGGCAATCAATCTTACCTCATTAGGTATCTTCTTGCCCTCGATCCCTGCGGCCCGCACCGACACAGGACGGCACGCGGTAACCTGTGCCCAGACCGAGAACCTTTCGGTTAGCAATCGCTCACTACCTGCGCCCCGCAGCCGCCACCCAAGGAGCGGAGTCGATGGCTCGACCGAGCACCCCCCTGATCAGCAGGGAGGCGACGATCCAGGCCGCCCTGCGCATCATCGACGAGGATGGGCTCGAGTCCCTCAGCCTCCCCCGCCTTGCCCGCGAGCTGAACGTCAAAGCACCCTCGCTCTACCACCACTTCAGCGACAAGAACGAGATCCTGGCCGAGGTCGCACGCACCATCGTCGCCGGCACCCACCTTCCGCCGAAGCCTCGCAGCGGCGACTGGCAGGACTGGTTCACCCAGTTGAGCATGAACTTCCGGACCGCCGTGCTCAAGCACCGGCGCGCCGCGCCCATCTTGCTCCAGTTGCTCCCCCGCGACGCCCTCACCGATCTCTACGAGGAGGCCGCGGAGTACCTCCAGGATTGCGGCGTGGCCGAGGACCAGTGGATCCAGATCCTGGACGGACTGGAGAAGTTCTCCATCGGCGCCACGCTCGCGGAGGCGATGCGGCCGCCGTCACGCGCACGGGTCCGCTTCGAGCACGCCGATCCCGAGAACCACCCCGTCCTGACCCGGGCCGCCGAGGCGAACCAGCTCAACGCGAAGCAGATCTTCGAGAACGGCATCCGCAGCTACCTGCTCGGCGTCTCGCACTTCGGCGCCCACGACGCCTGACCAGCCACGCGACACGAAGGACATCGCCCCGGGCGGCCCTTGGCGCCAGCGACCCACGTGACGCATAATCTATTGACAATAGATTATGCGTCAAGGGAGATGACATGGAGAGCGATCTCTTCGAACCGGACCACGAGGCCTATCGCACCGTGGTCCGCGAGTTCGTGGCTCGTTCGGTCGAGCCGCACCTCGACCGGTGGACCGAGCAGCGGCTGATCGACCGCGAGACCTGGCTGGAGGCCGGCAAGCAGGGCCTGCTCGGCCTGGCGGTTCCCGAGCAGTACGGCGGCCCCGGCGAGCGCGACTACCGGTACCGGGCCGTGCTCCAGTACGAGATCGCCCGCGCCGGCGCCTCGTCGTTGCAGTCGGGCTTCTCGACCAACGACGACATCGTCCTCAACTACCTGCTCCGACATGCGACCGCCGAGCAGTCGGCCCGTTGGCTGCCGGGCTTCGTATCGGGGGCCACCATCGGCGCCATCGCCATGACCGAGCCGGGCGCCGGCTCCGACCTGCGTGGCATCACGACCCGGGCAACACGCGTGGAGGGAGGCTGGCGGGTCTCGGGCGCGAAGACCTTCATCACGTCGGGCATCCTGGCCGACCTGGTGATCGTCTTCGCCCGCACCGACGAGTCGTTCAGCCTCTTCGTCGTACCCGATGGGGCCGAGGGCTTCGCTCGCGGCCGCAAGCTCGACAAGGTGGGCCTGCATGCCCAGGACACCGCCGAGCTCTTCTTCGACCAGGTCTTCGTGCCCGATGCTGACGTGCTCGGCGAGATCGGGCAAGGCCTCACCTATCTCAAGCAGAGCCTGCCGCTGGAGCGCCTCGGCATCGCGATCGCCGGGCAGGCCTCCGCCGAGGCCGTCCTCACGTGGACCATCGACTACGTGAAGGAACGCACCGCCTTCGGCAAGCGCATCGCCGACTTCCAACGACCCGCCCACCAGCTCGCAGAGCTGCGCACTGCGGTCGAGGTCTCCCGCGCCTACATCGACCGCTGCGTCCGCCTGCACAATGCCGGCGACCTCTCGGCGATCGATGCCGCCAAGGCCAAGGCCTGGGCGACCCAGCTGCAGCATGACGTGATCGACGCCGGCGTCCAGCTGCACGGCGGATACGGCTACATGCTCGAGTACCCCGTCGCCCGGGCGTTCATCGATGCGCGGGTGCAGCGGATCTACGGCGGGACCAACGAGATCATGATGGAGATCGTCGCGAAGGACCTGCTGCGCTGACGTCACCGGACACCGAGGGTCCGCCGGCGCACACGCACCGGCGGACCCTGGCCCCTCGACCCGCCTCCCCCAGCCAGGGGCCTAGCCGGCTCAGGGCAGGTAGATCGAGGTCGTGCGCAGGTACGGGCTCAGCCCTTCCGGACCCAGCTCCCGTCCCACCCCGCTCGCCTTCACTCCGCCGAACGGCGCGTTGATGTGCAGCTCGTAATGGTTGACGCCGACGGTGCCGGTCTCGATCTGCTGCGCCAAGGCGATGCCCCGCTCCTCGTCGGAGGTCCATACGACACCGCCGAGACCGTAGTCGGAGTCGTTCGCGATCGCGATCGCCTCTGCCTCGTCGGCGTAGGGGATCACGCACAGCACCGGTCCGAAGATCTCCTCGCGTGCCACCGCCATGTCGTTGGTGACGTCGGCGAAGACCGTCGGCTCGACGTACCATCCCGGACGGTCCGGACGCCCGCCGCCCGTGGTGACCCGGGCGCCCTCCCCACGCCCCTTCTCCACATAGCCGAGGACGCGCTCTTGCTGGAGCGACGAGACGACGGGCCCGATCTGAGTGCCTGGATCGAGTGGATCGCCGACGCGCAGGCCGCCGACCGTCTCCGTGACGGCCTCGACCACCTCGTCGTAGCGTCCTCGCGGCGCGAGGATGCGCGTGGCGGCGTGGCAGGTCTGGCCGTTGTTGGGCAACGAGACCTCCCAGAGCTTGGCGGCAACGAGGTCGAGGTCGGCGTCTGGTGCAACGAGGGAGACCGACTTGCCGCCGAGCTCAAGGGTGGTAGGACGCAACAGGTCGCCGGTCGTCGCCCCGATCGCCCGGCCGGCTCCGGTGGAGCCAGTGAAGGCAACCTTGTCGACGCCAGGGTGCGCCACCAGATGCGCTCCAGCCTCGCGGCCCCCGGGGACCACGTTGAGCACACCTGGCGGCAGGCCGGCGGCGGCCGCTGCATCGGCGAGCACCAGGCCGTCGAGCGCAGCTTCCGGAGGCGGCTTCAGCACCACTGCACATCCGGCCGCAAGCGCGGGCGCCACCTTCATGATCGCCAAGGCCTGGGGGTAGTTCCACGGGGTGATCGCAGCGACCACGCCGACCGGCTGTCGAGTCACGATGGTCCGGCCACCGGTCGGGCTGGGGCGCACGTCGCTCTCCCCCAGGCCAGCGGCAAGGCTCGCGTAGTAGCGGGTGATCGCATACGGCGCCAACCCGTTGACGATGCCGGAGAGGCTGATCGGCATTCCGTTCTCCCTGGTCACCAGGGTCGCGGTGTCACGGGCACGCCGCTTCAGCTCTGCAGCGAACGCCTCAATCGACGCCGCCCGTTCCTCGGGGGAGTACGCCGCCCACGGTCCGGACAGCGCCGCACGGGCCGCAGCCACCGCGGCATCGATCTCCTCCACACCGCCGAGCCCCACGCGTCCGAAGGGGCGGCCGGTGGCGGCCTCGACCATCGCGGCGCTCCCACCCGTGGCCGGGCGGCGCCAGGTGCCGTCGACGTACACCTCGGGACGCTCGATCTGCTCGCTCATGTGCTTCTCCTGGGGCGGTTTCGGGTCCTGCTTCGTCATCAGAGAGTGCTCGCGCTGCCGAAGAGCACGGAGCTCACCAGCGGCGCCATCGGACCGCCGATGAACAGGGACGTCTCGGCACCGGTGACCTGGTTGACCGACTCCCCGCGGATCTGGCGGACCGCCTCGACCGCGAGCCCCATACCGTTGACGAAGGAGTCGGCGACGTTGCCGCCAGCCGTGTTGACCGGAAGCCGGCCCGCCGGTGCGGTCAGGTTCTCCACGGTCATGAACTCCCCCGCGCCCGGTCCCGGCGGACAGAGGCCGTGGTCGATCAGTGAGGCGACGGCGGGGCCGCTGAAGTTCTCGTACACCTGCACGACATCCACCTCGCTGGGTGCGACGCCGGCCTGCTTCCACAGACGCGCCGCGACGCCGGCCGTCCGCGGCCCTGGGCCGAAGCCGGCCGAGGTGTAGATCGAGGCGTCCTCGCTGTCGTTGCGCGCCGAATAGCCACCGGGCGCGCCCTGCACGCCGGCAAGCACGTGCGCCGCCCGCGTTCCGAGTCGCTTCGCGCGCTCGGCGGAGACCAGGAGCAGCGCGACCGCGCCGTCGTTCTCGCGGGAGCAGTCGTAGAGCCGGAAGGGCTCCACGATCGGCGCGCCGGCCAGATAGCCGGCCTCGTCCAGCGGCTTGCCGTAGGCAGCGGCCGACGGGTTCTGCTGGGCATGCGCATACGCCGCCAGCACCAGGTTGCGCATCGCGCTGGCGGGCACGCCATCGTGCTCGAGCAGGCGCTGGGTCCGCAGCGCGCACACGTGCGCAGGGGTGGCTGCGCCATGCGGCAGGTAGTGGTTGTCGAAGTAGTACTTCGCATAGCCGAGGCGACCCGAGTCGGCCTGGGACATGCCCCGGAAGGCCACCACACACTCAGCCTGGCCGGAGACGATCGCGGCCGCCGCAGCGTTGATGGCGGCTGCAGCACCGCCGCCCCCGCCGCCCCAGACCATGCTCGACCATCGCAACTCGTCGATGCCGAGCTCCGAGGCGAGCACCGGGCCGCTGTTGTCGCCACCTGCATAGGAGCAGAATCCGTCCACCTCGCGCGGCGAGATTCCCGCGTCGGCACACGCCTCGAGGATCGCGCGCAGGACCATCGCTCGCTCGCCGACGGGCGCCGTACCGCGGGGGTAGTGGAACTCAGCGACCCCGACAACGGCCGTTGCTCCACGCAACGCACTCATCGGTCGCCCTCCCTCGTCCAACGCAGCACCGGCCAAGCAGCATTGGCCGGTTCGTCGATCCAACCGGCCACCGCCTGCCCGATCTCCGGCTCCAGTGCGGCGTCGTCACTCAGTAGCCCGAGCAGCCGCACCGGCACGTCGTCGAGTGCCACCACGACGGTCTCGTACGGCGCCAGCACGTCGAGATCGTCCATGAAGTCGCGACGGCTGCGGATCCACGTGAAGATCCGGCCGGCGGCTCGCACCTCGGCCCAGTCGACCGCGAAGGACCAACATCCGTCACAGAGGATCCGGCCGGGCTCACGCCAGGCACCGCAGTCGGAGCATCGCGGGAGCAGGAGGCGACCCGCCCGCAACCCGTCCCAATAGGGTCGATCGACCTCATCGGACGCCGGGCCACAGGGCAGCGGCAGGGTGGTCGACGACTGAGCAGGGCGCGCCATCACGCCTCCGCGTCGAAGTTCTCCAGCTGGTCCGCGACCCACCGGCTGCCGTCGTACACCCAGCCGGAGCGCAGCCCCACAACCTCGTCCTCGAGCCGGTAGACGGCCTCACCGACCGCCCGTTGGCCGTCGACCCGTGCCGCCAGGACGTCCGCGGAGCGCACCGGCCCCTGGGGAGTCCGCACCCCCTCGAAGACGGAGGGCACGGAGCCAGGGGCCATATCGGCGAGCACATCGCGCATGTTGCCGGCGACCACGTTGTCGACATGGCGTCGATAGACGCTCTCGAAGCCCTCTTGATCAACACCCTGCACAGCCACAACTCCTCCTGGGATAGGTCGAAGTTCAGCCTAACGATATTAGTTAAAATCGGCAACGGTCCCGCGATGGCGCAACCTCTCCCCCAGGACGCTGCTACGCGCCTATGCTGAGCGAAGTCCCGATCGTGAGTTCAACAGCCCAACGGCGCGGAGGACACATGCCCAACGAGATGGAACAGCTCAACGTCGTCCAGGACGCGGAACTGCTCTACGAGTCCATCCGCGCCATGAAGCAGATCAGCGCCGACGCCACCTCACCGGTGACCTTGCGTGCCCTGCTCGGTCATCTCAACGTCGCCGGTCACCTGCTTCCCGAGGTCCTCGACGAGCTCAGCGAGAGCCTCGACGCCTCCGTCGACCCCGAGAAGTACCCGGAGCTCACTCCGGAGCGCCTGGCACAGTGCCAAGCGCACATCCAGGAGGCGGCCGACCTCGCCTTCCGCGCAGGCACCCTCTTCGGCTTGGCCAAGAAGGTCCTCGACGCCGAGGGTGACGCCAGCGCCGACACGGGCGACTGACGCACCACGCCACGCGCCAGACGAGCCACGCAGCGACCTTGCGTCAGACGCGAGTCACAACCGTCACACTGTGTGCCCAAAACTGTTGCTTGGTGTGCGTAGCTACGGCATACAAGCGACAAGTTCCCCGCCCGGGCGGGGAATCCACACCAGCTCAGGCGGAGCGGATGGCGACGGCGTCGGCGAAGGCCTCGAGGGCCGAGCGCACGGGGCCGTCGGGGAGTACGGCGAGCCGCGCCTTCGCCTCGCCGGCACGGGCGATGACGTAGCGGCGGGCCTCGTCCATCGCCGAGTGGGCGCGGAGGAGGGTGAGGGTCTCGGCGAGGAGGGCGTCGTCGGTGAGGTCACCGCGCAGCAGTTCGTGGAGACGTGCGTCGGCCGGGTCCTCGGACTCGAGAGCCATCAGCACCGGGAGGGTCATCACACCCTCACGCAGGTCGGTGCCGGGGGTCTTCCCGGACTCGTCGGTCTCGGAGGCGACGTCGAGGATGTCGTCGGAGAGCTGGAAGGCGGAGCCGACCATCTCGCCGTAGGCGGCGAGCGCCTCTTCGACCTCGTTGCTGGCGCCGCCGAATCGGGCACCGTAGAGCGCGGAGGTGGCGATCAGGGAGCCGGTCTTGCCGGCCACCACCCGCAGGTAGTGGTCGAGCGCCGAGACCCCCGGGCCCGGCTTCACCGTCTCCAGGATCTGGCCCTCGACCAGCCGGGTGAAGGTCTGGGCCTGGATCCGCACGGCGTCGGCACCGAGGTCGGCGGTCAGCTCCGAGGACTTCGAGAACAGCCAGTCGCCGGTGAGGATCGCGACGTGGTTGTCCCAGCGGGCGTTGGCCGAGTCGGCGCCACGACGCAGTTCCGCCTCGTCCATCACGTCGTCGTGGTAGAGCGACGCCAGGTGGGTGAGCTCGACGACGCAGGCCGCGGTGATGACCTCGTCCGAGTCCGCTCGGTCCCCTGCCTCGGCAGCCAGGAGCACCAGGAGCGGCCGGAAGCGCTTGCCGCCAGCCTCCATGAGGTGCTGGGCCGCCTCGGTGACGAAGTCCGCCTCGCTCCGGGCGTGTCCGGCCAAGGCTTCCTCGACGACCGCCATCCGGCGGCGCAGGCGCTCAGCGAGCGCCTCGTCGGTGATCGGCAGGGCGAGGGCGGGGGCGGAGTTGCTGGGGCTCACCTGATGAAGTCTCCCGCATGCGCCGCAAGATCGAGCACCGGGCCGGGCAGAATGCCCAGCGCGACGGTCACCACCGCGGCGGCGGCGATCGTCACCGCGGTCATCACGCTCGGCAACGCGACCGACGGCCCCTCACCCTCGGGCTCGTGGAAGTACATGACCACGATCAGCCGGACGTAGAAGAAGACGGCGAGTGCCGACGTCAGCACCGCGGCGATCACGACCTGCCAGAGGCCCGCGGACATCGCCGAGGCGAAGACTGCCCACTTCCCGGCGAATCCGGCCGTCAGCGGGATCCCGGCGAAGCCGAGGAGGAAGAGCGCGAAGACGCCCGCCACCAGCGGAGACTCCTTGCCGAGTCCGGCCCACCGTGAGAAGTCGGTGGTCTCCCCGGAGGCGTCGCGCACCAGCGAGACCACGGCGAAGGCTCCCAGCGTCATGAAGGAGTAGGTGACGAGATAGAAGAGCACCGACTGGGTGGAGGTGATCTCGTTGTCGGTCAGCAGGCCCGCCGACCGAGCACCGACGAGGCCGGTGATCAGGAAGCCGGTGTGCGTGATCGAGGAGTAGGCGAGCATCCGCTTCACGTCGGTCTGGGCGACGGCCAGGATCGCGCCGATCACCATCGTGAGCACCGCGATCACCGAGAGCACCGGCACCCAGCTCCACCGCTCGGAGCCGAACGCCACGTAGAGGAAGCGCATCATCGCGAAGAACGCCGCGACCTTGGTCGCGGCCCCCATGAAGGCGGTGACCTGGGTGGGCGCGCCCTGGTAGACGTCGGGGGTCCAGGCCTGGAACGGCGCGGCGCCGACCTTGAAGAGCAGGCCGACCAGCACCATCGCGAGGCCGATCAGCAGCATCGTCCGGTTGCCCAGGTTGTTGCTGATCGCCTCGTGGATCCCGGCGAACGACATCGTGCCGGCGTAGCCGTAGATCAAGGCGATGCCGTAGATCACGAACCCGGAGGAGAAGGCGCCGAGCAGGAAGTACTTGAGCGCCGCCTCCTGGCTCAGCAGCCGACGGCGACGCGCCAGACCAGTGAGCAGGTAGAGCGGCAGCGACAGCACTTCGAGGCCGACGAAGAAGGTCAGGAGGTCGTTGGCGGCCGCGAAGACCATCATGCCGCCGACGGCGAACATGAGCAGGGGGAAGACCTCGGTGTGGTCGAGACGCACGGCGTCGGCGTCGCGCTCCGGCTCAGCGCCGGGCAGCGCGGCGGCCTGGCCGGCGAACGCGCTGACCCCGCCTTCGAGGCGCCGCTCACCGAAGAGCAGCGCACCTGCGATGGCGACCACCAAGAGCAGTCCCCAGCCGAAGAGCGTCGGCCCGTCGACGGCGAGCGCGCCCATCATGACGACCTCGCCCTTCACCGAGCCGCCGGAGCTGAGGTCGCGGCCGATCAGCACGACGCCGACCAGAGCAGCGATCGAACCCGCCAGGGCCAGCACCAGCTGCACCGGGTAGCGCACCCGGCGCGGAGCGAACGCCTCGACGGCCACCCCGATGCACGCGACGCCGAAGACCGCGAAGAGCGGCCACAGCTCGGCGTAGTCGATGACGGGCTTCACGAAGTCCTTCACTGGTGGTCACCACCCTGCTCGTCGTCGGCATGTCCCTCGTCGGCACCACCGTGTCCGTCACCGTGCTCGGCATGCTCGGCCCAGTCCAGAGGCACCGTCGGGGGATCGTCCTGCTGGTCGATCGCGACCATCACCGTCTCGACCGCCGGGTTGACGATGTCCATCACCGGCTGCGGATAGAAGCCGAAGCCGACCATGGCCAGCACCAGCGGCGCGACCGCCAGCACCTCGCGCGGTCGCAGGTCGCTCAGCTCCCCGGCGTACGCCGGCCCGGTCATCAGGCGCTGGTACATCCGCAGCACGTAGATCGCGGCCAGCACGATCGCGGTCACCGAGAAGGCACCCACGACCCAGTGGTAGTCGAAGCCGCCCAGCAGCACCAGGAACTCTGAGACGAACGGCGAGAGGCCGGGCAGGCCCAAGGTGCCGAGGCCGCCCACCAGGAAGAGGCCGGCCAGGAGCGGCGCCTTCTTCTCCACGCCACCGTGGTCGGGGATCAGCTGCGAGCCGCTGCGTCGCATCAGGTAGCCGGCGACCAGGAACATCACCGCGGTCGCCAGGCCGTGGTTGAACATGTAGAAGATGGCGCCCGAGATGCCGTTGCTGTTCATCACGAAGATGCCCAGGGTGATCAGGCCGAAGTGCGACAGCGAGGTCAGACCGATGAGCTTGAGCATGTCGTCCTGGACGATCGCCAGCAGGGCGCCGTAGATGATCGAGATGACCGCGATGACGATGACTGCCGGGGTCGCCCACTTCGACGCCTCTGGGAAGAGCTCCAAGCAGAAGCGCAGCATCCCGTAGGTGCCGATCTTGTCGAGCACGCAGATCAGCAGCACCGACGTACCCGGGGTGGCGTTGGCCGTGGTGTCCGGCAGCCACGTGTGCACCGGGAAGAGCGGTGCCTTGATCGCGAAGGCGATGAAGAAACCGAGGAACAGCCAGCGGCCCGTCTCCTTGTCGAAGCCCATCGCGGCCAGCTCGGAGATGAGGTAGGTCGGGTTGCCGTTCGCTGCGGAGACGGCATAGAGCCCCACCACCGATGCCAGCATGATCAGACCGCCGGCCAGCATGTAGAGCAGGAACTTCATGGCAGCATGCGCGCGCTCCGCGCCGTGCCCGAAGGAGCCGATCAGGAAGTACGCCGGGATCAGCGTCGCCTCGAAGGCCATGTAGAAGAGGAAGACGTCCTGCGCGAGGAAGACGAACATCGCCAGGCCCTCGAGGGCGAGGATCCACGCGAAGAACGCCGAGGTGTTGCGATCGTCGGCGTCGTGCCACGAGGCCAGGACGACGACCGGAACGAGCAGCGCCGTGAGCAGCACCAGGGTGAGCGCCAGACCATCGAGCCCGAGCGCATAGTGCGCCCCGAACGCCTCGATCCAGGTGTGCGACTCCGTGTACTGCATGCCCGCACCCGCGTCGTAGTCGAACGCGAGCCCGACGGTGATGGCGAGGGTGAGCACGGAGAAGACCAGCGCCAGCTGCTTCGGCAGGGCGGCACCCGGCTCGGAGGGCAGGTACGCCGTCACCACCGCGCCGACCAGTGGCAGCAGGCCGAGCGTGGTCAGCCAGGGAAAGTCACTCATCACCAGTTCACCGCCAGGAGAGCCAGGGCGAGGATCACTGCGCCCGCCAGCACGGACAGGGCATAGGACCGGACGTAGCCGTTCTGCGTCTTGCGCAGGAGCTCAGCCAGGCCGCTGGTCGCGTTGCCCTGACCTTCGACCGCGCCGTCGATGACGTGCCGGTCGAGGGAGTCGAGGGTACGCGCCAGCGACATCGTCGGGGCGACCACCAGCGTGTCGTTGATCGCGTCGCCGTAGAGGTCGGCACGGGCCGCCTTGGTCAGCGGAGAGACATCCTGCGGGGCGACCCGCGGGACCTCCTGCCTGCCGACGGTGAACCAGGCGATCGCCACGCCGACGGCCACCACGGCGACGATGATCGCGGTCAGGGCCAGGGCGGGAATCGGCGGCTCGTGGTGCTCCGCGTGGCCGACGACGGGTGCGAGGAAGTCGACGATCCAGTTGCCGGCGAGCATGATGCCACCGACGACCGAGAGCGCACCCAGCACGATCAACGGCACCGTCATCACGGCGGGCGACTCGTGCGGATGCGGCTCGTGGCCGGTCTCGGGATCCTTCCACCGCTTCTGGGTGAAGAAGGTCATCAGCATCAGCCGCGTCATGTAGAACGCGGTGATGCCGGCTCCGAGGAGTGCGGCCAGGCCGACCCAGGTGTTCTCGACGAACGCGGTCTCGATCAGCTTGTCCTTCGACCAGAACCCCGAGAAGCCGGGGAAGCCGATGATGGCGAGGTAGCCCATCGCGAAGGTGAGGAAGGTGATCGGCATGACCTTGTTGAGTGCGCCGTAGTGGCGCATGTTCACGTCGTCGTCCATGCCGTGCATCACCGACCCGGCCCCCAGGAACATGTTGGCCTTGAAGAAGCCGTGCGTGATCAGGTGGAAGATCGCAAACGCGTAGCCGGCGACGCCGAGGCCGGCGCCCAGCATCATGTAGCCGATCTGGCTCATGGTCGAGCCGGCCAGGGCCTTCTTGATGTCGTCCTTGGCGCAACCGATGACCGCGCCCCACAACAGCGTGACAACGGCGACGATGACCACCACGGTCTGTGCGACCGGCGCGTTCTCGAAGATGAAGTTGGACCGGATGATCAGGTAGACCCCGGCGGTCACCATCGTGGCGGCGTGGATGAGGGCGGAGACCGGAGTAGGGCCCTCCATCGCGTCCAGCAACCAACCCTGCAGCGGCACCTGGGCACTCTTTCCGCAGGCACCGAGCAGGAGCAGCAGCCCGATCGCGTTCATCGTGGCCTCGCTGGCGCCGTGGTTGTTGGCAGAGATCACCGTGAAGGCGGTGCTCCCGAAGGTGACCACCATCAGGTAGATCGCCAACGACATGCCGACGTCGCCGACCCGGTTCATCACGAACGCCTTCTTGGCCGCGGCAGCGGCGGACGGCTTGTGCTGCCAGAAGCCGATGAGCAGGTACGAGGCGAGGCCCACGCCCTCCCAGCCCAGGAAGATGCCGAGGTAGTTGCCGGCCAGCACCAGCATCAGCATCGCCGCGATGAAGAGGTTCAGGTAGGCGAAGAAACGGCGACGGCGCTCGTCGTGCGCCATGTAGCCGATCGAGTAGATGTGGATCAGCGAGCCCACGCCGGTGATCAGCAGCACGAAGAGTGACGACAGCGGGTCGTAGAGCAGGTCGAAGCCGACGTCGAGCGAGTCGGTGGCGAACCAGGTCCACAGATGCTGGGTCTGGCTGCGCGCCCCCTCGTCCTCGCCCAGCAGGCTGATGAACATCACCAGGCCGATGACGAAGGAGCCGACCGCGGTGGCGGTGCCGAGCAGGTGGCCCCACCGGTCGGTACGGCGGCCCCCGACGAGCAGGAGGGCAGCGCCGGCAAGCGGCAGCGCGATGATCAGCCAGCCGAGGGAGTAGATGCCCTCGGCGACCGACGGGACCACGGTCTCGCCGTGCGCGGAGGTGATCAGCGTCGTGACAGCGGGATGCAACTCGGTCACCTCAGAACCTCAACAGACTGGCGTCGTCGACCGAGGCCGAGCGGCGGGTGCGGAAGATGGTCATGATGATCGCCAGGCCGACCACGACCTCCGCAGCGGCGACGACCATCACGAAGAAGGCCGCCACCTGCCCCTCGAGGTTGCCGTTGGCCTTGGCGAACGTCACGAGCGCCAGGTTGGACGCGTTGAGCATCAGCTCGACGCACATGAACACCACGATCGCGTTGCGGCGTACCAGGACCCCGACCGCGCCGATCGTGAACAGGATGGCGGAGAGCAGGATGTAGGGCTCGGTCTCCATCAGGCCCGGTCCCCCTCTCCCGACGTGGAGTCGCTTCCGGGCTCCGAGGCGTCGCTCTTCCCCACGGCCACGTCGCTGGCGCTGGTCACTTCGTCCCCTTCCAGGTCCGGTACGTCGACCACCTCGGTCTGCGCGCCCGGTGCTGCCAGCTGGCGCACCACCTCGTCGACCTGGTCGGCGCGCGCGGTGCGGACCGCACCCCGGGCGGCCAGCACCCGCGAGATGGACGCCTCCGAGGGCGAGCCGTCGGGGAGCAGCGCAGGCGTGTCGACCGCGTTGTGCCGCGCGTAGACACCGGGCGCCGGGAGCGGCCCCGGGTGCTTCCCGCTGGCCGCGTAGTCGCGCATCCGCTGCTCGGCCTGCTCTCGCTGGCCGGCCTTGGGCGTGACCCGCTCGCGGTGGGCCAGCAGCATCGCGCCGAGGGCGGCGGTGATGAGCAGGGCGGAGGTGACCTCGAAGGCGAAGACGTACTTGCTGAAGAGCAGGTCCGCCAGCGCCTCCACGTTGCCGCCCTCGTTGGCCGAGTCCAGACCGACCACGGTGCCGAAGCTGACCTGCGACAGACCGACCACCAAGGTGACGACCATGAGCACGCCGAGGACGGCAGCCAGGAAGCGCTGGCCCTTGATCGTCTCGACCACCGAGTCGGAGGCGTCGACCCCGACCAGCATCAGCACGAAGAGGAAGAGCATCAGGATCGCGCCGGTGTAGACGATGATCTGCACCGCGAAGAGGAACGGGGCGTCGAGACCGGCATACAGCACGGCGAGCGACACCATCACGACGGCGAGGAGCAACGCCGCATGCACCGCCTTGCGCACGAAGAGGATGCCGAGGGCCGCGAGGACCATGATCGGCGCAAGGATCCAGAAGGCCGTCACGAGGTCACCTCGCTCTCGGGCTGCCGGTGAGTGCCCCGGTAGTAGTCGCCCTCGTCGTCGCCCAGGAGCATCGCGTGCGGCGGCTGCTCCATCCCGGGCAGCAACGGTGCGAGCAGGTCGGACTTCTCGTAGATCAGCGACTCGCGCGAGGAGTCGGCGAGCTCGTACTCGTTGGTCATCGTGAGCGCCCGGGTGGGGCAGGCCTCGATGCAGAGTCCGCACAGGATGCAGCGCAGGTAGTTGATCTGGTAGACGCGGCCGTAGCGCTCACCGGGGCTGAACCGCTGCGAGTTCCCCTCGGCGTCGGGCGCATCGCTGTTGGAGGCGCCCTCGACATAGATCGCGTCGGCCGGGCAGGCCCAGGCACAGAGCTCGCAGCCCACACACTTCTCCAGGCCGTCGGGCCAGCGGTTGAGCTGGTGTCGACCGTGGAACCGCGGCGCTGTCGGCAGCTTCTCGAAGGGGTACTGCTCGGTGACCACCTTGCGGAACATCGTCCGGAAGGTGACCCCGAACCCGGCGATCGGGTCCCAGAACTGTTCCTTGAGACTCGGCTGGTCGGCCATCACTTCTCCTCACGGAAGGTGAGCGGGGCGGCGGCACCGCGGACGGCACCCCCGGCCGGCATCGGCGGCACCGGGAAGGCCCCCGCCGCCGTGTCGGCGTCGTCGACCTCGTCGACGACAGGCTTCTTGCGCTCCGGGATCAGGAAGAGCACCAGGCAGACGGCGGCGAGCACACCGACCACCGTGAGCAGCTGCTCACGGTTGAGGCCGTCGTCGTTGGTAGCGGCTCGGATGGTGGCCACGGCGACGATCCATACCAACGCAATGGGGATGAGGCGCTTCCACCCGAAGGCCATGAACTGGTCGTAGCGCAGTCGAGGGAGCGACCCGCGCAGCCAGATGAACATGAAGATGAAGAGATACATCTTCCCGAAGAACCAGATCAGCGGCCAGTAGCCCGCGTTGGCGCCGTCCCAGAGCTGGGAGATCGGCCACGGCGCGTGCCAGCCACCGAGGAAGAGCGTCGTCGCCAGCGCGGAGACGGTCGCCATGTTGATGTACTCGGCGAGGAAGAAGAGGGCGAACTTCAGCGAGGAGTACTCGGTGTGGAAGCCGCCCACCAGCTCGCCTTCGGCCTCGGGGAGGTCGAAGGGCGCCCGGTTGGTCTCGCCGACCATCGCGATCACGTAGATCACGAAGGACGGCACCAGCACGAACGCGAACCAGACGTCGTCCTGTGCTGCCACGATCTCCGAGGTCGACATCGACCCGGCGTAGAGGAAGACCGCGACCAGGGCGAGACCCATCGCAACCTCGTAGGAGATCATCTGCGCGCTCGATCGCAACCCGCCGAGCAGGGAGTAGGTCGATCCGGAGGACCAGCCGCCGAGCACGATGCCGTAGATCCCGATCGAGGCGATCGCCATCACGAAAAGCACCGCGACGGGCATGTCGGTCAGCTGCAACGGCGTGTGCTCGCCGAAGAGATTCACCTCGGGACCGAAGGGGATCACCGCGAAGGTGACGAAGGCCGGGATGGTCGCCAACACCGGCGCCAGGATGAAGACGATCTTGTCGGCGTTCTTCGGGATCAGGTCCTCCTTGAGCGCGAGCTTCACGCCGTCGGCCAGCGACTGGAGGAGACCGAAGGGCCCATGCACGTTCGGGCCGACGCGGTGCTGCATCCGCGCCACGACCCGGCGCTCGAACCAGATGTTGAAGAGGGTCAGCAGCACGAGCACCACGAAGATCAGGCCAGCCTTGACGAAGCTGAGCCAGACGGGGTCGTTGCCGAACGCGGCCAGGCTGTCCGCAGCCATCACGGTCATGCCGCTCACGCACCCTTCACGGTGACGGAGGAGCCGGGCGAGGCCAGTCCGGCCAGCACCCCGCTCCCGTGGCTGTTGCTGGGCATCCACACGGTGTCGTCCGGTACGTCGGCGACCTCCACCGGGAGCGTGATCTCACCGCGGTCACCGGTCAGGGTCACCGCGGAGGCGCCGTGCAACGCGGCGGCCGTGGAGGCCGAGACGCGCACGACAGCGGCGCGGGCGGTCGCGGCCAGGGCCTTGTCGCCGACCTGCATCACACCGTTGTCGAGCATCAGCTTCCAGTGCGCCAACCAGAACCGGTTGGCGGCCAGGCGCCGCGGCTTGGCGGGAGGCGCCGTGCCGGCCGCTGCGCGGGCACCGTCCCAGGGCCCCACCTGCATCATCTCGGCGCGCGCCTCGGTGACCGTGCGGAAGCCGAGCGGCCTGCCGAGCTCGTCGGCGATGCCGGCCAGCGCACGCAGGTCGGGGAGCGATCCGGGCACGTCGAACACCGCCTCGAAAGTGCGCGGCCGGCCCTCCCAGGTGACGAACATGCCGGGCTTGTCGGTGACCGGAGCCACCGGGAAGACGACGTCCGCAGCCCGGGTGACGTCGGTGGCGCACAGCTCGAGCGCCACCACGAAGCCGGCAGCATCGATCGCCGCCCGGGCTACCGTCGGGTCTGCGAGGTCCTCCAGGCCGACCCCGGCCACGACCAGGCCGCCGAGCTCGCCCGAGGCGGCCGCGGCAAGGATCGCGTCGCCGTCGCGGCCGGGTGCGCCGGGCACCGCGTCGATGCCCCAGGCGGTGGCCACATCGACCCGGGCGGCGGCGTCCCCCACGGGACGTCCACCGGGCAGCAGGTTGGGCAGGCAGCCGGTCTCCACGGCACCCCGGTCGCCGGCGCGCCGTGGCACCCAGGCGAGCCGCGCACCGGTGCTCCGGGCGAGATCGGCGGCGGCCGTCAGCGCACCGGTCGAGGTGGCCAGACGCTCCCCGGCCAGCACCACCGTGTCGGCGTCGACGGTGACACCGGCGCGCTCGGCGAGCGCAGCCAGGGCGGCGGCCTCCTCACCGGGGGCGGTGAGGAGGACCGTGGCGTCGAGCTTCGCGAGCCCGCGTGAGGTGAACGGCGCGATCGCCACGACCTTGGTGCGGCCGGCTCGCGTCGCCTTGCGCAGCCGCAGGAAGATCGCGCCTGCCTCGTCCTCGGGCTCGAGGCCCACGAGTACGACGGTCGCCGCCTTCTCCAGGTCGGCGTACGTCACCGGCATGGTGAGCACGACCTCGCTCGCCAGGAACTCCGCCTCCTCGGCCGAGTGCGGGCGAGCGCGGAAGTCGATGTCGTTGGTGTCGAGCACCGTCCGAGCGAACTTGCTGTAGGCGTAGGCGTCCTCGGCGATGAGACGCCCGCCGGTGAGCACGCCGACACCGCCGGCGGCCTTGGCTGCGGCCAGTCCGCGGGCGGCGACGGCGAAGGCCTCCGGCCAGGAGGCGGCCCGCAGCTCACCTGTCGCGGCGTCGCGTACCAGCGGGTGCTTGAGACGGTCCGGCGTACGCGCGTAGTGGAAGGCGAAACGGTCCTTGTCGGTGATCCACTCCTCGTTGACTTCGGGGTCGTTCCCGGAGAGACGGCGCATCACCTTGCCGCGACGGTGGTCGATCCGGATCGCGGAGCCGCACGCGTCGTGCTCGGCGACGCCCGGCGTCGAGACCAGGTCGAAGGGGCGGGAGCGGAACCGGTACTCGGCGCTGGTGAGCGCGCCCACCGGACAGATCTGGATCGTGTTGCCGGAGAAGTACGACGCGAACGGCTCGCCGTTGACCGACAGGTCGCCCGGACCGTGCTCGCCGTCGGCGGCCGGGGCGATGCCGATCTGCTGCTGCGCACCACGCTCCAGCAACGAGATGAAGGTGTCGCCGGGGATCTCGGCCGCGAAGCGAGTGCAACGCTGGCACACGATGCACCGCTCTCGGTCGAGCAGGATCTGCTCGGAGATGTTGATCGGCTTGGGGAAGGTGCGCTTGATGCCGCCGGTCTCGTGGAACCGCGACTCGCCCTGGCCGTTGCTCATCGCCTGGTTCTGCAAGGGGCACTCGCCACCCTTGTCGCAGACCGGGCAGTCGAGCGGATGGTTGATCAGCAGCAGCTCCATGACTCCGTGCTGGGCCTTGTCGGCGGCCGCGGAGGTGAGCTGTGTGTTGACCACCATCCCCTGCGAGGCGACGAGGGTGCAGGAGGCCTGTGGCTTCATCCGACCGGGTGGCCCCTGCATCTGCCGCAGGCTCCCGTCGGGGCCCGGCAGGGCAACCTCGACCAGGCACTGGCGGCAGGCCCCGGCCGGGGCCAGCAGCGGGTGGTCGCAGAAGCGCGGGATCTGGATGCCGATCTGCTCGGCGGCCCGGATCACCAGCGTGTCCCTGGGCACCGTCACCTCGACGCCGTCGATGGTGAGGGTGACGGTGGCAACCGGCTCACTCATTGCTTGACTCCTTCCCGCACGGCCCATGCCGTGGAGGCAGCCGGATCGAACGGACAGCCACCACCGTCGAGGTGGGCCAGATACTCATCGCGGAAGTACTGCACCGACGACGTGACCGGGCTGGTGGCGCCGTCGCCGAGTGCACAGAACGCACGACCCAGGATGTTGTCGCACTGGTCGAGGAGCAGGTCGAGGATCTGCTCGCCCTCATCACGACGGAACTCACCCTTCTCAAGCTTCGCCAGGTTCTGCACCAGCCACCAGGTGCCCTCACGGCACGGCGTGCACTTGCCACAGGACTCGTGCTTGTAGAACTCGAGCCAGCGCAGCACCGCGCGCACTACGCAGGTGGTCTCGTCGAAGATCTGCAGCGCCCGGGTGCCGAGCATCGAGCCCGCGGCACCGACCGACTCATAGTCGAGCGGCATGTCGAGGTGCTCGGGGGTGAGCAGCGGTGTGCTCGAGCCACCGGGGGTCCAGAACTTCAGCTCGTGGCCGTCGCGCATCCCGCCGCCAAGGTCAAGCAGCTCGCGCAGGGTGATGCCGAGCGGCGCCTCGTACTGGCCGGGCCGCTTCACGTGGCCCGAGAGGCTGTAGATCACGTAGCCCTTGGACTTCTCGGTGCCCATCGAGGCGAACCAGTCGGCGCCGTTGGCGACGATGCTCGGCACCGAGCTGATCGACTCAACGTTGTTGATCACCGTCGGGCTGGCATAGAGACCCGCGACCGCGGGGAACGGCGGACGCAACCGCGGTTGGCCGCGACGCCCCTCCAGCGAGTCGAGGAGGGCGGTCTCCTCGCCGCAGATGTAGGCACCAGCACCGGCGTGGATCACCAGGTCGAGGTCGTAGCCGGATCCGTGAATGTCCTTGCCGAGGTGCCCAGCGTCGTACGCCTCCCGTACGGCGGCCCGCAAGCGCCGCACCACGTGCAACACCTCGCCACGTACGTAGATGAAGGCGTGGTTGGCGCGGATCGCGTAGGAGCTGAGGATGACGCCCTCGACCAGCGTGTGGGGGCTGGCCATCATCAGCGGGATGTCTTTGCAGGTGCCCGGCTCGGACTCGTCGGCGTTGACGACGAGGTACTTCGGGTTCGGGTTGTCCTGCGGGATGAAGCTCCACTTCATGCCCGTCGGGAAGCCGGCACCGCCGCGGCCACGAAGACCGGAGTCCTTGACCATCGTGATGATCTCGTCGGGCTGCAGCGTCGAGAGGGCCTTGCGCAGCGCTGCGTACCCGCCGCCGGCCTCGTACGCCGCCAGCGTCCAGGAGCGCTCCGCGTCCCAGTTGTCGGTGAGGACGGGGGTCAGGGTGCTGGGAGCTGCGCCGCCGTCGGTCGAGCTTGTCGAGACCATCTCACTCACCCTTTCCCGGTGCCGTGGCCGGCGCCGTCCAGCCCTGCTCGCGGGCAATCTCCAACCCGACCAGCGAGGCCGGTCCTGCTGCCGGGCCCTCGTCGGCCAGGCCGTCCTCGAAGCCGGCCAGCACGCGCTCCGCCTCCCGCCAGGTGCAGAGTCTCGGGCCGCGGGTGGACTGCACCGGGGTGCCTGCTCGCAGATCGTCGACCAGCTGGGTCGCGGACTCCGGCGTCTGGTTGTCCATGAACTCCCAGTTGACCATCACGACCGGCGCGAAGTCGCAGGCGGCGTTGCACTCGACGTGCTCCAACGAGACCGTCGCCTTGTCACCGGCACGCTCATCGGCCACCTCGTCGTTGCCGACGCCCAGGTGATCCTTGAGCCGCTCGAAGATCGCGTCGCCGCCCATCACCGCGCAGAGCGTGTTGGTACAGACGCCGACGTGGTAGTCACCGACCGGGCGCCGCTTGTACATCGTGTAGAAGGTCGCCACGCCGGAGACCTCGGCGGCACTGATCCCGAGGATCTCCGCGCACGTCTCGATGCCCTCAGGAGTGATCCGCCCCTGGACGCTCTGCACCAGATGCAGCATCGGCAGCAGCCCGGAACGTGCCTGCGGATAGCGGCCCGCGATCTGCCGCAGCTCCTCGATCGCCTTGCTGTCCAGTGCCTCGCTCATCGGTGCCCACCCTTCTCCTCGCGCGCCATCGGTGGTCGAGCCTGTCGAGACCTCATCGGTCGACGCCTCCCATCACCGGGTCGATGGAGGCGATGGCGACAATGACGTCAGCCACCATGCCGCCCTCGCTCATCACGCTGGTCGCCTGAAGGTTCGTGAAGGACGGGTCTCGGAAGTGCACCCGGAAGGGCCGGGTGCCGCCGTCGGAGACGACGTGGGCTCCGAGCTCCCCGCGGGGCGACTCCACCGGCACATAGGCCTGGCCCGGCGGCACCCGGAAGCCCTCGGTCACCAGCTTGAAGTGGTGGATCAGGGCCTCCATCGACTCGCCCATGATGTGCTTGATGTGGTCGAGGCTGTTGCCCATGCCGTCGGAGCCGATGGCCAGCTGGCTGGGCCAGGCGATCTTCTTGTCGGCCACCATGACCGGCGCACCTTCGAGGCCGGCCAGTCGATCGACGGCCTGTTCGACGATCCGCAGCGACTCCCACATCTCGTTGAGCCGGATCCGGAACCGGCCGTAGGAGTCGGAGGTGTCCCAGGTCTGCACGTCGAACTCGTAGTCCTCGTACCCGCAGTACGGCTGGGTCTTGCGCAGGTCCCACGCGTACCCGGTCGACCGGAGCACCGGGCCGGAGAGACCCAGCGAGAGGCAGCCGGCCAGATCCAGGTAGCCGACGCCCTCGAGGCGGGCCTTGAAGATCGGGTTGGCGTTGCAGAGGTCGGCGTACTCCGGGAGCCGCTTCTTCATGAGCTTCACGAAGTCGCGGATCTCGTCGAGCGCACCGGCCGGCAGGTCCTGGGCCACGCCGCCAGGGCGGAAGAACGCGTGGTTCATCCGCAGCCCGGTGATCAGCTCGAAGAGGTCGAGCACCAGCTCACGCTCACGGAAGCCGACGGTCATCACGGTGAGAGCACCGATCTCCATGCCGCCGGTGGCGATCGCGACCAGGTGGCTGGAGATGCGGTTGAGCTCCATCAGGAGCACCCGCATGACCTGTGCCTTCTCCGGGATGTCGTCCTCGATGTCGAGCAGCCGCTCGACACCCAGCACGTAGGTCGCCTCGTTGTAGAACGGCGACAGGTAGTCCATCCGGGTGCAGAAGGTCACGCCCTGGGTCCAGGTGCGGAACTCCATGTTCTTCTCGATGCCGGTGTGCAGGTAGCCGATCCCGCAGCGCGCCTCGGTCACCGTCTCTCCCTCGAGCTCGAGGATGAGCCGGAGGACACCGTGCGTGGACGGATGCTGCGGACCCATGTTGACGACGATCCGCTCGTCGGCGTGCTCGCCGACGCCCTCCACCAGGGTGTCCCAGTCCTGACCGGTGACGGTGTAGACGCGCCCGGAGGTGGTCTCCGAGGTGCCCGCGTAGGCGTCGGTCGTCTCGGTGCCGTCGGTTGAGCCTGTCGCTCGCGTTGAGCTCGTCGAAACGTCCATCAGTTGTAGCTCCTCCGCTGGTCCGGCGGCGGCACGGTGGCGCCCTTGTATTCCACCGGGATGCCGCCCAGGGGGTAGTCCTTGCGCTGCGGATGCCCCGGCCAGTCGTCGGGCATCTGGATGCGCACGAGCGCGGGATGGCCGTCGAAGATCACCCCGAAGAAGTCCCAGACCTCTCGCTCGTGCCAGTCGTGGGTGGGATAGAGGGCCACGGTGCTCGGCAGGTGCGGGTCGCTGTCGGGGCAGCTCACCTCGACCCGGATCCGCCGGTTCCAGGTCATAGACACCAGGCTGTAGACAGCGTGCAGCTCGCGGCCCGTGTCGTCGGGGTAGTGCACGCCACTGACGCCTGCGGAGAACTCGAAGCGAAGGCTCGGCTCGTCACGGAGGCGCTGCATCGCCTCGACCAGGTGGTCACGGTGCACGTGGAAGGTGATCTCGCCGCGGTGGATCACCACTCTCTCGATCAGCCCGTCCAGGCCGTCGGCCACGATGTCGAACCAGCCCGACTCTCCTGAACTCGTCGAAGGGCCGAAGGGACGCTGCGCGGGGCCGGGATAGAGGGTCGGCTGCACGAGGCCGCCGAAGCCGCTGGTGTCGCCACTCCCCTTCACGCCGAACATCCCGGCGCGCTGACCGATGCTCTCGACCGCAGCCGGGCCGCCGGCCTCGGCGAGCTCCTTGTTCTGCGGCTCCTCGGTCATCGGTTCTCCTCTCGCGACGAGCCCCACGGTGCCTCCACCGGCGGGCGAGCCTGTCGCACCCCAGATCGGTGGTCGAGCCTGTCGAGACCCGGGCTCATCGCAGCATCCCCTTCTGCTCGGAGGTCGGCAGCGCGTTGAGTCCAGCGCTCTCCAACTCGAGGATCTGGTCGCGGCGGTTCTTGCCCAGCTTGGTGTGCTGCACCTGGTCGTGCAGCTTGAGGATCGCGTCGATCAGCATCTCCGGGCGCGGCGGGCAGCCGGGCAGGTACATGTCGACCGGCACGACATGGTCGACGCCCTGCACGATCGCGTAGTTGTTGAACATGCCGCCGGAGCTGGCGCAGACGCCCATCGCCAGCACCCACTTGGGCTCAGCCATCTGGTCGTAGATCTGGCGCAGCACCGGCGCCATCTTCTGGCTCACCCGGCCAGCGACGATCATCAGGTCGGCCTGACGCGGGCTGGCGCGGAAGACCTCCATGCCGAAGCGGGAGAGGTCGTACTTCGGGCCGCCGGTCGTCATCATCTCGATGGCGCAGCAGGCGAGACCGAAGGTGGCCGGCCAGAAGGACGCCTTGCGCATGTAGCCGGCGACGCCCTCGACAGTGGTCAGCAGCACTCCGGAGGGGAGCTTCTCCTCGAGTCCCATCAGTGAACCCCTCTCATTCCCAATCCAGGCCGCCGCGTCGCCACACGTAGGCGTAGGCGACGAAGACCGTGGCGATGAAGATGACCATCTCCGCGAGACCGAAGAAGCCGAGCGCGTCGAAGCGCACCGCCCACGGGTAGAGGAAGATGATCTCGATGTCGAAGACGATGAAGAGCATCGCGGTGATGTAGTACTTCACCGGGAAGCGGCCACCCCCGATGGCCTGCGGCGTCGGCTCGATCCCGCACTCGTAGGCGTCGAGTCGCGCCCGGTTGTAGCGCTTGGGTCCGACCAGCACGCTCATCACGATCGAGAAGATCGCGAATCCGGCGGCCAGGACCGCGAGCGCCAGGACGGGGGTATAGAGCTCCATCTAGATCTCCTTCGCCAATCTAGGCATCCGGGACCGCCTTCGCGAGCGCGTTGATGATCCGGTCATGGGCGTCTCCACCACGCGCGTCGGTGAGGTTGGCCATGAGCTTGAGGGTGAAGCGCATGAGGTGCTTGCGCGGCAGGCCGTACGTCGTCGCGTACTTCATGAAGGCGGGGCTGCCGACGAGCTTGGCAAACCAGCGTCCCAGCGTGAAGTAGCCGCCGTACGCCTCGTCGAGCGCCGTCTGATAGCCGTGCAGCACCCGCTCCCGAGCCGGGCCCTCGGGCCGGGCGAGGGCCTGGACGATCACCTCGGCAGCGATGTGGCCGGCCTCGAGTGCGTAGTCGATCCCCTCGCCGTTGAACGGGTTCACCATGCCGCCAGAGTCCCCGACGAGCAGGGTGCCGCGGGTGTAGTGCGGCTTGCGGTTGAAGCCCATCGGCAGCGCGGCGGAGCGGATCGGCGCTACCAGGTTGTCGTCGGTGAACCCCAGGCCCGGATCGAGCTGCCCGAGCCACGTGCGCATCGACTCCTTGTAGTCCATCTGCTGGAAGAAGGAGCTGGAGTTGAGGATTCCCAGTCCCACGTTGGCGGTGCCGTCGCCGAGCGGGAAGATCCAGCCGTAGCCGGGCAGCTTGTTGCTCTCCCCCGGCTTGCCGTCCCACAGCTCCAGCCACGACTCCATCCACGGGTCGTCGTGCATCGGCGTGCGGTAGTAGGCACGGCAGGCGACCGCCATCGGACGGTCTTCACGCCGGGCCAGGCCCAACGCCATCGCCAACCGGGCACTGACGCCGTCGCAGGCGACGACCAGAGGGGCCCGGTAGGAGAGCTCCGGGCCGACCTTCCGACCGCGTTCGTCGGTCGCCCGAGCCGTCACCCCGACCACCCGGCCGGTGCGCTCGTCGACGATCGGGCCGGTAACCGCGGTCTGCTCCTGCAACCGGGCGCCGGCCTTCTGAGCATGGCGGGCGAGCAGCTCGTCGAGCTCCATCCGTGCCCGCGCCATGCCGAACGACGGGAAGTCCGAGAGCTCGGGCCAGGGCAGCTCGATCCGGTGCCCGGCACCGACGATCCGCAGGCCCTTGTTGCGCTGCCACCCCGGCTGGTCGAGGTCGATGCCCATCGCCAGCAGCTGCTTGACCGCCCGCGGCGTGAGCCCGTCTCCGCAGATCTTGTCGCGGGGGAAGGCCCCCTTCTCCAGCAGCAGCACGTCAACACCAGCAGTCGCCAGGTGATAGGCCGTGGCGGCACCAGCGGGGCCAGCACCGACGACGATCACCTGCGCATCAGCCTCCAGGAAGGAGTGGGCTGCGGCGGTGCTCATCGGGGCCTCCCGTCCTTCTGGTTGTGACCTTGTGAATGCATTCACGAGTGGTGCTCCTCACAGTGTATGAGTTGTGAATCACAGGAGTGAAGGGGGGTGGGTCAGCTCACATTCGTGGGCTGACCTGGGGATTTAAGGCACGGCAACGTGCCGAAAATGGGTAGCTCGCTGCCGCCGTGCCCTTCGCCCTGGCTCTACTCCGCGGCGCGGAGCAGCGACCGTGGCGGGTACGTCGCAGGCCGGGGGCTCATGCCCAGGCGCGGTGGAGCGCGACGATGCCGCCGCTCAGGTTGCGGATCTCGCAGGAGTGCCAGCCGGCCTGGTGGATCTGGCGAGCCAGGCCCTGCTGGTCCGGCCAGGCCCGGATCGACTCGGCCAGGTAGACGTAGGCGTCGGGGCTCGAGGAGATGGCCCGCGCGACCGGCGGCAGCGCTCGCATCAGGTACTCGATGTAGACCGTCCGGAACGCTGCGTTGGTGGGGTGGCTGAACTCGCACACCACGATCCGGCCGCCCGGCTTGGTGACCCGCCGCATCTCGGCCAGCCCGGCGACCGGGTCGACGATGTTGCGCAGTCCGAAGGAGATGGTCACCGCGTCGAAGGTCGCGTCGGCGAACGGCAGCTTGGTCCCGTCGCCCGCGGTGAACGGCAACGCAGGCTTCGCACGCTTGCCCACCTGCAGCATGCCGAGCGAGAAGTCGCAGGGCACCACCACCGCGCCGCGGTCGGCGAACGGCTGGCTCGACGTACCGGTGCCGGCGGCGAGATCGAGCACCCGCTCCCCCGGCTTCGGGGCGACCGCGTCGATCACGTCCTTGCGCCACCGCCGGTCCTGCCCGAGCGAGAGCACGTCGTTGGTGATGTCGTAGCGCTTGGCCACTGCGTCGAACATCCGGCGTACGTCGCGGGGGTCCTTGTCGAGGTCGGCACGGGTCACGTGGTCACCCTACGGTGTCGCGAATCGCCCACGTGCACCTGTCATGCCACCCCCAGCGCAGCTCATCGGCATGAATCGCGCACATGCACCCGTGGCGACATCAGTCGGAGCGGAAGTGTTGGCGCCACAGGTCACTCAACTGCCCGAAGTCAGCCGGTACGCCGGGAGCACCACACTGACGCATGGCCCGCCACGCGGTACGAAGGACTCGACCCGGCGCTTGGTAGGTCGCCCGGCCGGGGACCTGAACCGTTCTCCAGTCTTCGGCGTTGCTCTCCTCCAGCCGGTCGATATCAGACTCCCAGGTCTGCTGCGCCTCGACGTGATGCCTGCCCTGCACTTCGAACGCCAAACGCTGCTCCGGGAGCGCTAGGTCATGACGCCGCAACAGAAGTCCCCGAGCATCACGGACCTCGTAGTTGGTCACCGGCTCGGGCAACCCCGCAAAGCGCAGCAGCAGCCGCAGGCGGGTTTCGACCGGCGAGTCGACCCGCTCGCGCACGAGGTCCGCCGCTTCTTTAGCTCGTACCCGACCGGGCAGCGGCGAGTTGCTCGCAGCCGCACGCAACCGCTCGACGGCGCACAGCTCACGCCGCACCACGTGATCGCCCACGACCACAAGGTCAACCAGCGAGACCAGGGCGGCAAGTTCAGCAAACACCCGCTCGGGCGATGACACCCTCAGACCACGCCTCGTCGTCACGGCCCCCGGAGGACCAACGTGGCAGACGACGCCACGTCGCCGGCGCCGGGCGGCGGCCGTGGTCACCGTGACGTGTTCGTCGGGGAGTTCAGGGACGGGCAGGCCATGCAGTCGCGCGGCGCTGACATGGCTGACGTGGGCGCTTGGGTCCGGCACCGCCTTGAGCGCCGCGCGGCACATCACCTCATCGGTCACCACCACCTCTCTCGAGACGTAGATCCCGCGCAGTACCTGCTTGAAACGCCTGGACCGCAGGGCGTAGGCGGGCACGCCTGCCGCAACCGCCTCTCGTAGCGTGAACGGGAGACGTGTATCCAGCATGAGGGCCTTGGCAGCCATAACCGCAGCATGCCCGCGCTGGACGCTCTCCGCTGGCGCTCTCCACAGGCACCCCGCAGACGGAGCCGCGCGGGCTACCGGCGCGAATCGTGCACATGAACCCCTCATGCCATCACCCGGGCAGATCATCGGCACGAATCGCGCACGTGAACCCCTCGCACCACCGCCCGGTCAAAAATTTCTGGAGTTTCGACGCAACCTGGCCACCCGCCGATGCGTCTGAAAAGTGAACCAACTCGGGACACAGGGGAGGAACCATGCGCGCGCTACGAATCGTCTTGTTGACCATGGCGGCGGGGGTGCTGCTGACAGCAACCGCCTACGGCGCGGGGTACGCCGTCACGCACCTCGAACATGACCCGGCAGCGACCAGCGCGCAGCAGAGGCCCACCCAGACGCCCGGGAAGGTCACGCCGCGCGACGACCAGTCACCGAAGGAAGACGGCTCGCCGACCCTAGGCGCTGACGAGACGCCAGGTGACACCACGAGCCCCGAGAGCGTCGACCCGAGCGGCTCCGCCAGCAACGACCCGACCAAGCCCGCCAAGCCGACGAAGCCTGCCAAGCCCGAGCTGACCCCCGGGCCGGCGCTCTATGCGAGCGGCGACGACGGCGAGGAGGTTCGTGACCTCCAGGCCCGGCTGAAGCAGATCGCCTGGCTGAGCGGCACCATCACCGGCACCTACGACGCGACGACGGTCACCGCCGTCCGCGGCTTCCAGGAGAAGCGCGAGATCCCGGTGACCGGGGAGGTCGACCAGCGCACCCTGGACCGCCTGCACGGGATGACGCACGCCCCGACGCACGAGGAGAAGCACAACATCGCGCCGCCGTCCGGCACCACCCAGGCCGCCCTGGGCCCGCGCTGCACCACGGGACGCGCGCTCTGCGTCGACAAGAGCAGCCGCACCGTGCGCTGGGTTGTGGACGGCAAGGTGGTCACCACGTTCGACGTGCGCTTCGGCGCCAGCTCCACCCCGACCAGGGAGGGCGCCTTCACCGTGCAGAGCAAGTCGCGCGACCACGTCTCCTCGCTCTACGACAGCGAGATGCCCTTCGCGATGTTCTTCTCCGGCGGTCAGGCCGTGCACTACTCCTCGGACTTCGCTGCCCGGGGCTACAGCGGCGCCTCGCACGGCTGCGTCAACGTGCGCGACTACGAGGGCATCAAGTGGCTCTTCGACCAGGTGCAGGTCGGCGACAAGGTGATCGTCTACTGGAGCTGAGCGATCAGCACCGGGACGGCGACGAAGAGCAGCAGCGCCAGGACCGTCCATCTCGCCGAGGCCGCGAGCTGCGGTCGGTGCTCCGGTGACAGGCCCCGGGGCACCGACCGCCTGGCCAGGACGACGGCTGCCAGGCCGCCCCACCACGACAGCGTGGTGAGAGAGAGCTCGCCGTAGCCGACCGCCAGTGCGGTGTGCACGAGGACGATGCCTGCCATCACAGCGACGGCGATGCCCAGGCGGATCCGCCAACGCGCGAGGACAGCCGCCTCCTGTGCCGCATCCATCCCGGCCTCCGTTCGCTCCATGGGTTTCAACCTGCCCCCGCCGGGAGAGCAGACAAACATGAACTTCCGAGTCGAGACGGCCGCCCTGCGCACCGCGAAGACCCGCTTGAAGGAACTCGGGTCGGACACCAGCGTTGCCACCTCCTACGCCATCGAGCACCTGGACGTCAGCGGCGCCGACAACGGTGTGCTCTTCGTCCACGTCGACAACGTCTGCACCGACACCCGGCTCAAGGTGCTCGACGTGCTCAGCCGGCTCGACAGCCTGCTGCACGACTCCGGCAACGAGCTGGGGCTCGTCGCCCGCCACTACGACCAGAGCGACCACAACAGCCTGGCCCGGATGGACGCGCAGATCCCCCCAGAGCCCAAGATCCCCAAGGACGAGCGCTACGTCGACGACCCGGTCGTCGATACCGCGCCCGAGGATCCGGGCGACTACGTGCCGGAGGAGCACGAGGACGACGAGGACGGGGTGATCATGGCGCCCGGACCGTTCGACCCCTACACGGGCGGCTACGGCACCGGCTCCGGCACGGGGGTACAGGCATGAGCGGACTCCCGAGCGCGGCCCTGGACTATCCCTGGCCGCAGGCCCAGATGCCGTCGGGGGTCGACGTGCTGCTCGGCCTCTCCGACTGGATCTCCCCCTCGTTCTATCTGCGCAAGGGCATCGAGATCGTCATCGGCACCGATCCTGCCACCTGGCTCTCCGAGGAGCTCGCGGGCGACTGGCAGAAGGTCGCCCAGGCAGCCTCCGCGCTGGACCAGCTCGCCGAGTACGCCGAGGTGCTGGCGGCCGAGGTCCAGAGCGCGAACCTCACGATGGCTCCGAAGTGGGACGGTCATGCGGCAGAGAACGCCCAGATCTGGTTCGAGCGGCTGGCCGTCGACATCGACGAGCTGCGCGCGCCCCTGCACGACCTCGCCACCGCGTTCAACACCACCGCGACCGGCATCAAGAGCACCGGCGAGACGATCAGCGACCTGCTCGGCCTGCTCCTCGACTACCTGATCGAGATCGGCATCGCTGCGTGCGCGACGGGTGCCTTCTCGTGGACCGGCGTGGGGCTGGCCATCGGCGGCGCGGGGACCGCCTACCTCGCCTACAAGGCGACGAGCACCTGGATGAAGGTCGTCGAGGCCCATGGCAACGCATCGACGATCGCCAAGGGGGTGGTGGGCCTCACCGCCGGCTCGCTCGCGCTCCTGAACGTCGACGACAAGCTGGAGCTGCCCGGCAGCGCGTACGACCACCCGCAGGTGTCGGCATGATGCCGGAGGACTGGGACCCGATCGCCGCCTTCACCCGCGGCGATCCGCTGCGCGCCGAGGCCCTCCGGGCCAATCTCACCCGCATCGCGGAGCAGACCGATCAGCCCGAGGTACGCCGCCTGGTGCAGGAGGTGCTCGACGGGCGGCGTACCGTCCGCGAGCTGGTGCGTGAGCCGGCGATGGTCGCCGAGCTCGACCGTGGGATGGACGCCTTCGCTCGACAGTGGTCCGACCTGAGCCCCGAGCAGCGCGCCGCGCTGGTCAACCAGGGCATCGCCGAGGAGGACCAGCGCCGGCTCGCCGCCGGACTGCCACCTACCCGGGAGCCCGAGGCACGGCCCGGCGACAACCCGCTGCTCCGCGAGGACTGACCGACCGCTTGCTCCGGTCGGCATGCGTCCTGTTCGCGCGATCTCGTAGGCTGAGCAGTCATGAGCACCCGTGCGACGACCGCGGCCGGTCTCGTCGTACGCACGGTGCCGATCGACCTCGACAGCCTCCCCGCCGACGGCGACCTGATGGCCCTGCTGCCCGCCGACGCCCCGGTCTCCTGGGTTCGCCAGGGTGAGGGCCTGGTGGGCTGGGGCGTGGCGGCAGTGGTCCGCACCTCGGGCCCGACCCGTTTCTCCGACGCCGCCAAGTGGTGGGCCGAGCTCGTCGCCCGGATGGAGATCCATGACCAGCTGCGGGAGCCGGGCACCGGGCCGATCTGCTTCGGCACCTTCGGCTTCGCCGACGAGCCAGGCGACTCCGTGCTGGTGCTGCCGCGCATCGTCGTGGGACGGCGCGGGCCGCATGCCTGGGTGACCACCGTCGACCATCCGTCACCCGAGCTGGTCGCCGCTGAGACGCCGACTCCCCCGGTGGTCACCTTCGCCGACGGCTCGCGCAACGGCGAGGAGTGGATGGCCGTCGTCGCCGAAGCGGTGGCCCGCATCAACCGAGGCGACCTGGAGAAGGTCGTCCTGGCGCGCGACCTCCTCGCCACCGCCGAGACCGACATCGACGTGCGCTGGCCGCTACGCCGACTCGCCCAGGACTACCCGATGTGCTGGACCTTCCACGTGGACGGCATGTTCGGCGCGACCCCCGAGATGCTGGTCCGCCGCGAGCGCGGACTGGTCACTTCACGGGTGCTGGCCGGCACGATCCGACGCACCGGGGACGACGAGCGCGACCTCGCCCTGGCCGCCGCTCTCGCCCGCTCCTCGAAGGATCTCGAGGAGCACGAGTACGCCGTCCGTTCGGTCGCCGAGGCGCTCGAGCCGCACTGCTCCGGCATGAACGTGCCGGAGATCCCGTTCGTGCTGCACCTGCCCAACGTGATGCACCTGGCCACCGATGTCGCGGGCGTGGTGCACGATGCGCCGCACACCGCGGAGTCGGTCTCGTCGCTGCGCCTGGCCGAGGCACTGCACCCCTCGGCCGCGGTCGGCGGCACCCCGACCCCTGCTGCGGTCGCCCTCATCTCCGAGATCGAGGGCATGGAGCGCAGCCGGTACGCCGGCCCGGTGGGTTGGATGGATGCCTCGGGTGACGGCGAGTGGGGCATCGCGCTGCGGTCGGGCGAGGTGGCGGGCAACGCCGTACGCCTCTTCGCAGGGTGCGGCATCGTCGGCGACTCCGCGCCGGAGGCCGAGCTCGCCGAGTCGCAGGCCAAGTTCGTGCCGGTGCGCGACGCCCTCTCCTGACCCGCCCACGCACGACGTCCTGCGCTGTGGTCGCCGGAGCAACCGCTGCGCAGGACGTCCTGAGGCACCCACGTGCTGACGTCCTGCGCCTCGGTCGCGGGAGCGACCGGAGGGCAGGACGTGAGGCGAAGGGTCAGATCTGGATCGACTTGATCTCGGTGAACTCCTCGATGCCGAAGGCACCCAGCTCCCGGCCATAACCGGACTTCTTGAAGCCGCCGAACGGCGCTCGCACGTTGAAGTCGGCGCCGTTGACGTCGACCTGACCGGTGCGCAGGCGGCGGGCGACAGCCACACCGGCCTCGGTGTCGGCGGCCCAGACGGCACCCGCCAGCCCGTAGTCGCTGTCGTTGGCCAGGCGCACCGCGTCGTCGGTGCCGGCGTGTCCCAGCACGACCAGCACCGGCCCGAAGACCTCGTCCTGGACGATCTCGTCGGAGGCATCCACGTCGGCGACGACCAGCGGCGGGTGGAAGTGCCCCTGCTCGGGGACCGGGCGATCGCCGAGGATGCGCGCACCCGCCTCCCGGGCGCGCGCCACCATCGACCGGACGGTGGCCAACTGCTGGGCCGAGGCCAGCGGGCCGAGATCGGTCTCCTCGGCCGTCGGGTCGCCCACCACGAGCGCACCCGCGTGGGCGGCGGCGAGCTCCACCGCCTCGTCGAGCCGCGCGGCCGGGACCAGCAACCGGGTCCACGCGCTGCAGGTCTGGCCGGTGTTGAGCATCGCCATGTCGACGGTGGTGCGCACAGCGGTCTCGAAGTCGGCACCGTCGAGCACGACGCTCGCCGACTTGCCCCCGAGCTCCAGGCAGACCCGCTTGATGGAGGTTGCCGCCGTCGCAGCGACACCGGCACCGACGCCGGTCGAGCCGGTGAAGGAGACGAGGTCCACCTCCTCGTGCTCGGCCAGCACCTGGCCGACCTCGCGGCCGCGCCCCGGCACCAGGTTGAAGACCCCGTCGGGCAGACCCGCAGCGACCGCGGCATCGGCCAGCAGGTACGCCGACAACGGGGTCAGCTCCGCGGGCTTGGCGACCACCGTGCAGCCGGCTGCGATCGCGGCGACCACCTTGAGCACCAGCTGGTAGAGCGGGTAGTTCCAGGGGGTGATCGAGGCGACCACCCCGACCGGCTCCCGGACGACGAGCGAGTTGCCGATCCGCTCGATCGGCTCGGGACCCTCCAACTCGTCCAGGGTGGTGCGGATGATGTCGAGAGCCAGGTCGACGTGGGCCTCGCGGGCCACGGTGACCGGAGCTCCGACCTCCAAGACGGTCGCCTCGACCATCAGGTCGCGTCGCGCCTCCGTCTCGGCCTGCCACCGACGCAGCAGCGCCAAGCGGTCGGCCCGGTCACGCGTCGACCAGCCGTCGAAGGCGGCGCGCGCCGCGCGTACCGCCGCGTCCACCAGGACGGCGTCGCAGCGGGCCGCGCGACCGAAGAGCTCGGCAGTGGCCGGGTTCTCGACGGCTTCGGTCTCGGCGACCGCCACCCACCGGCCGCCGACCAGGGCCGAGTCGCGCTGCCACTCGGCCCGGGTCGGGTCGACGATCGTCATGGCTGCTCCTTCTCCTGGATCACCAGAGCGTCGACGGCGAGGACGCCGTCGGCTGCCGCACGCAGCGGGTTCACCTCCACCTCGCCCACACCGGGTACGCCGGCAAGCTGGGAGAGCGCGGAGACGGTGCGGGCCAGTGCATCCAAGTCGACGCCCGGCCGGCCGCGCCAGCCGGTCAGCAGCCGGTAGCTGACCAGCCGCTCCAGCATCGTGTGGGCGGTCTCGACGGTGACCGGGGCGAGCTCCAACACGGTGTCGCGCCACAGCTCGGCCTCGGTGCCGCCGGCGCCGACCATGATGACCGGCCCGAAGGCGGCGTCGTGGCGCAGGCCGGCGATGACCTCGACGGTCTGCGACCGCTGGTCCATCTCCTCCAGGACGTAGGCGCCGTCGCCGAGACGGGCGTGCATCTCCTCGAACGCGGCGACCGCGGCGTCGGCGTCCCGCAGCCCGATCACGACGGCCCCGTGCTCCGTCTTGTGCTCGATCCAGTCGGCCTTGAGCACCCAGGGGCCCTGCAACTGCTCGGTCGCGACACGCACGGTCTCGACGGTACGCACCTCGGCGGCGCCGGGGAAGGCGATGCCGACGGTCTGCAGCAGCTCACGCGCCGCCAGGTAGCCGGGCCGCACACGAGGCAGCTCGACCGGCAGCTGGGGCACGCTGATCGGCCGTGCGTCACGACCGATCCGGGCTGCGCCGGCGAGGGCGTGGAGCGCGGCCTCGATGCTCGCGAAGACCGGCAGGCCGAGCTCGCGGGCCCGGTCGAGGCTGCTCGAGTCGGTGCACATCGAGTGCAGCAGCACCGGCTTGCCGTGCCCGGCCACTGCGGCGGCGAGGGTCTCGACGACGGCTCGCTCCTGGTCGGCCTGTGCCGGGGTATCGACCGCGTAGCTGCCGAAGTAGCCCGACAGCACGACCGCGTCGACCTCGGTGTCCTCGAGGCAGGTCTCCACGACCCGCGCATAGGTGGCGAGGTCCTGCTCGCCGCCACCGGCCAGATCGATCGGGTTGCCCACGCCGGCATCTGCCGGAAGCAGCCCGGCGACGAGCCCACGACGCTCGTCGGAGAAGGGCACCACGTCGAGTCCCGCGGCATCGGCGACGTCGGCAGCGACGGCTCCCTGACCGCCGCTGTCGGCGATCAGCGCGACCCGGCCCCCGGTCGGGAGCGGCGCCTGGCTGAGCAGGGCCGCCAGCTCGACGGCCTGGGTGGGCGTCGCGACGCGGATCGCCCCAGCCGCCCGGCAGGCGGCGTCGACGATGTCCATGCCGGAGGTCATCGACCCGGTGTGGGAGGCGGCGGCCGCCTGGCTGGCGCCGCTGGCGCCGACCGTGAGGACGACCGTCTGCTTGCCCGCGGCACGCAGCCTCTGCACCGCGTCGACGACGGCGGTGCCGTCCCCGAAGCTCTCGGCGTAGAGGATGGCCACCCGGGTCCGGTCGTGGTCGGCCAGTGCCGCCAGCGCCTCGGCGGCACTGACGTCGACCTGGTTGCCGACGGAGACGAATCGGGAGACGCCCAGGCCACGCTGGGCGGCCAGGCCGGCGATCTCGGAGCCCAGCTGACCACTCTGGGAGACCACACCGATGTGCCCCGGAGCGAACTCGCCCCAGGCCAGGTGCAGGTCGGTCTCCACGTCGAAGATGCCCAGGCAGTTGGGGCCGATGATCCGCGCACCGGCGGAGCGGATCCGCTCGGCCAGCTCGCGTTCGGCGCCTACTCGGCCGACGGCACGGTCGATGCCCGCGGTGATGCCCAGGAAGCCGGTGGCTCCGCGACGCAGCGCCTCCTCCACGACCTCCGGCACCGAGGCGGCCGGCACGGAGAGCACCACGAGGCCGAGCGGGCCGTCGATCTCCTCCAGCGAGCGCACGGTCGGCACGCCCTCGACGTCGACGCCGCGCCGGTTGACGAGGTGGACGGTGCGCCGCCCAGCACCGCGGAGGGCTCCGCGGGCCAGGAACCAGCCCCACTTCGAGGTGTCGGCGGAGGCGCCGACGACGGTGACCACCTCGGGGTCCCACATGCCGTCGAGGCCGGCGAGCTCCGGCGTACGGGTCAACTGGGTGGTCATCACTTGGCGATCGAGCGGGAGATGATGAGCTTCTGGATGTCGGAGGTGCCCTCCTCGATCTCCTCGAGCTTGGCGTCGCGCAGCCAGCGCTCGACCGGGAACTCGCGGGAGTAGCCCCAACCACCGTGGGTGGCCAGTGCGGCGGAGGCGACGAAGGTCGCGTTCTCGGACGCCACCAGCTTGGCGATGGCTGCTTCCTCGGTGGCCGAGCCGATCTCGTCGAAGAGGCGGGCGGCGCGCATGGTGAGCAGGTGCGAGGTGTCGACCTTGGTGGCCATCTCAGCGAGGCGGAACGCCACAGCCTGGTGGTTGATGATCGCGGTGCCGAACTGCTCCCGCTCCTGGGCGTACTGCAGGGCCGTGTCCAGGGCGGCGCGGGCGAGGCCGGTCGCCGAGGAGCCGATAAGGATCCGGGAGGCGTCGAAGGTGCTCATCAGGCCGTAGAAGCCCTGGCCCTCCTCGCCGAGCCGGTCCTCGACGGGCACCCGCACGTTGTCGAGGAACACCTCGGCGTTGACGATGCCCTTCTGACCGTGCTTGGTCATCGGCTGACCGACGGTGAGGCCCTCAGCGGTGCGGGGCACGATGAACGCGGTGACGCCACGGGAGCGCTTGCTCGGGTCGACGGTGGCGAAGACGACGAAGTACTCGGCGTACGGCGCGTTGGAGATCCAGGTCTTCTGGCCGTTGAGCACGTAGTGGTCGCCGTCGAGCACCGCGCGGGTCTGGATGCTGGCGGCGTCGGAGCCGCTGCCCGGCTCGGTGGTGGCCAGGGCGGTGATCGGCGGGTTGTCGGAGCAGATCAGGCCGAGCCACTTCTTCTTCTGCTCCTCGGTGCCCAGCGCCTCGATCGGGCCCGAGAAGAAGCCGTTGGAGGTGAGGAAGTTGCCGATGGAGATGTCGCCGTAGCAGAGCTCCTGCTGGACCAGCGCCTGGGTGGTCAGGTCGGTGATCCCGCCGCCGCCGTACTCCTCGGGAAGCATGTAGTGGGTGAGGCCGATCTCGGCGGCCTTCTTCCACAGGTCGAGGGGCGACTGGGTGTCCGCCGCGTCCACCTCGGCGGCGCGGGGACGGATCTCCTTGGCCGCGAACTCACGGGCGAGGCGGATGAACTCCTCCTGCTCCTCGGTGCGGGGGAAGGCGTCGCGGATCGGACGGGACATGAGGCGTCTCCTTGGTCGGCACTTATTTTTGACTGACGGATCAGTTATGCATCAAGCATGGAGCCGGGAACGGCGACGTGTCAAGGGTCACGTCGTACTTTCTGGGCCGAAATGCCCGACGACCCCGACCGGGATCGGTCGGGGTCGTCGGGGGTTACCGCACAGGTGTGCCCTAGGAGCGGATCGGCTCCACCACATCGAGGGCGGCGAGCCACTCGTCGCAGACCACACGCATCCGCTCGACGTCCATCTCCTTCGAGCCCAGCAGGACCTGCAGGCTCAGCCCGTCGATCAGGCCGATGAGGCCGTTGGCGAGGTTCAGCGCGTCTCCGGCCCGGAAGTGGCCGGCCGCCTGCCCCTCCTCGATGATCCGGCAGACGATCTTGCGCCAGGCGCCGTAGACCCGCTCGTTGAGCGCCGCGAGGTCGTCGTCGTGCAGGGCCTCCACCCAGAGCTCCGCCCACACGTGCCAGGCCTGCACGGTGACCTCGTCGCCGGGCAGGTACGAGTCGACGAAGGCGCGCAGCTCCGTCCGCGGATCGTCGTGGAGCTCGAGGATGTGCTGCCGCCGCTCCAGGGAGCGCTCGAAGTTCCATTCGAACGCCGCTGTCGTCAGGTCGCGCTTGGTGGGGAAGTAGTAGTGCACCGTGCCGGTGCTGGTGCCGACCCTCTTCGCGACGTCGGAGATGCGCAACGCGGTGAAGCCCACGTCGGCGAGCACCGCGCACGCGGCCCCGAGGATCTGCGCCTTGCGCTCGGCTTCCACACTCGGTCTGGCCATGTCGGCTTGCACCGATCCTTTCCGTTGTCGAGACGCGCGCGCTGCGCCCGCCCTCACTCTCCGGGTTGATTGACCCATTGGTCAACCTTGGGTTCCACCCGTGGCACCGGCCGTTCCCGCCGGCTTCCTCCACAACGTCCTGCCACCTGGCTGCTCCAGCAACCACCCCGCAGGACCTCCCCCACAACGTCCTGCCACCTGGCTGCCCGAGCAACCACCCCGCAGGACCTCCCCACAACGTCCTGCCACCTGGCTGCTCCAGCGACCTAGGGGCAGGACGTCCGGCGGCGGACGGCTCAGGCGAGCTGCGCCGGAAGACGCTTGCCGATCAACTCCTCGGCCTCGGCGATGATCGAGGTCACCACCTCCTGGCAGGTCTCGACGCTGTCGATCAGGCCCTGCGCCTGGCTGGCCCACCACATGCCGCCGTCGACATCGCCACCAGCAAGCACCTCCTTGCGGCCGCGTGCACCCGAGGCCAGGTGTGCGACGTCGGCGAAGGTGGCATCCGGCTGGGAGCCGATCCGCTTGATCTCGTCGGAGACCGCGTTCTTGGCGACGCGGGCAGTGTTGCGGAACTCGCGGAACACCAGCGTGGTGTCGAGTTCGCTGTTGGCGACGATCTGGTCCTTCACGTTCTGGTGGATCGGCGCCTCGACGGTCGCCTCGAACCGGGTGCCCATGTTGATCGCGCACGCACCCAGCGCGAGTGCGGCGACCAGGCCGCTGCCGGTGGCGAAGCCGCCCGAGGCGATGATCGGGATGTCCAGCTTGCGCGCGGCGGCCGGGATGAGCACCAGGCCAGGGATGTCGTCGTCGCCAGGGTGGCCGGCGCACTCGAAGCCGTCGATGCTCACCGCGTCCACGCCGAGCGACTGCGCCTTGACCGCGTGCCGCACCGCGACCGCCTTGTGGATGACCTTGACTCCGGCAGCCTTGAACGAGGGAAGGTGCGGCGCCGGGTTGCTGCCGGCGGTCTCGACGATCTTGATCCCGGACTCGATGATCGCCTCGCGGTACTCGTCATAGGGCACCGGGTCGATGGTCGGCAGGATGGTCAGGTTCACGCCGAACGGCTTGTCCGTCATCTCCTGGCAGCGGCTGATCTCCGCTGCCAGAGCCTCCGGGGTCGGTTGGGTGAGCGCACTGAGGAAGCCCAGCGCACCGGCGTTGGCGACGCCGGCGATCAGCTCCGCCGTACCGACGGCGAGCATGCCGCCGCAGACGATCGGGTGCTCGATGCCGAAGGTCTCGGTGAACTCGTTGTTGAAGGCCATGGTCACTCCTCGTGATGGGGGAACTCGGTCGGGGACGGTTGAACGGGTAGGGGATCGACCACAGGGACGGGCCGCCCCCGGTCGGTCAGCACCAGGACGGCGGCGGCCAGCACCAGGCCCGCACCGAGCACGGTGCGGAGGTCGAGGGCCTCGGACCAGATCACGACGGCGAACATCGAGGCCCAGACGGGCTCGGTGACCATCACCACCGAGGCCTGGGAGACGGTGATCCGCGCCTGCGACCAGGCCTGCACCACCATCGCCAGGCCGCCGCAGACGAGCGCGAGATAGAGCATCGGCCACCAGTCGGCGCCGTGCGGGAGGGTGATGCCGTCGTGCACGCCGGCCGCAGCACAGACCACGGAGATGGTCACCATCTGCACGAGCGTGATCGCATGCGCCTCGCCAGTGCGGACCAGACGGCCGGTGGTGAGGATGTGGGCGGCGTACAGCAGGGAGCTCGAGAGCACGAGCGACTCGCCATAGCCGAAGGACCAGCCACGCAACGACATCGCCATCACGCCGGTGACGGCCAGCAGTACGGCGACTCCCGTGGCGAGCGGCACCCGGGTGCGATGTACGACGGCGCTGAAGATCGGCACCACGACGACGTACATGGAGACCAGGAAGGCTGAGACGGTCACCGCTGCGTGGCTCAGACCTACGAACTGGAGGAACTGTCCGGTGCCGTAGATCAGCCCGAGCAGCACCCCCACCCCGAGCTGGCGCCGGGTCAGGGTGAAGAGGATCCGCGGCCGGAAGACCCAGACGGCTAGCGACGCCAGCGCGAAGCGGACCGCCAGGTAGTCGCTCACCGGCAGGTGGACCAGGAGGTCCTTCGAGATCGGGAACGACGATCCCCACATGACCGCCACCCCCAGCAGGGCGAGCGCCGCGGTGGGCAGCGTGCGGGTGGGGGTACGGGCGAGGTCGGCCTGGGCGGTCACCCGCGGTCCCGAGCGCGCGGGGCGACCGGTGCCAGCTGATCGACCACAGCCTCGGCCTGGTGCAGCACGTAGTCGCGCGCGCTCGCCGCCGAGAGATAGGCGACGTGCGGCGTCACGAGCGTGCGGGGATGGGCGACCAGCGGATCGTCGGCCGCCGGCGGCTCCTGACCGAGCACGTCGAGCGCCGCGGCGCCGACGCGTCCGTCGTCGAGCGCACCGATCAACGCCTCGGACACCACCAGGTCGCCACGGGAGACGTTCACCAGGAGGGCACCAGGACGCAGCTGCGCGAGGCGTTCGGCGTCGAACATGCCCCGGGTCTGTTCGGTCGAGGGCAGGTGCAGGCTGATCAGGTCGCTGGCCGCGAGGACCTCGTCCAGCGTGCCCTGCTCGACGCCGACGGGCGCGGCGGCCAGCGGGTCGTAGCCGACGACGCGGGCCACCAGCGGGCGGATCATCCGGGCGTAGGCGGCGCCGATCCGACCCAGGCCGAGCACCCCGATGGTCAGCTCGGAGGGGCGCAGCAACCGCTCGTCTGTGCCGTCCCACACGCCGCCGGCGACGGCACGACCGAGGAAGGGCAGGCCACGCACGAGTGCCAGCGACATCGCGAGCGCGTGGGCGGCCACCTCCTCGGTGGCAGCTCCCGGCACGTTGCGCACGGCGACGCCCCGGGTGCGACAGGCCTCCAGGTCGACGGTGTCGACGCCGACGGACTGCGTCGCGACCACCCGAAGCTCCGGAAGCTCGGCCAACATCTGTGCCGTGACCGGCGCGTAGCCGACCAGCAGCGCCTGGGCGTCCCGGGCCCCGGCGACGATCGCCGCCGGATCGGCGGTGTCGAGGATGCGTACGTCGAAGCCCGCCTCCTCCAGCCGCCGCACCCCGGGGGTGGGGTCGAGGTCGACGATGTCGGCGTACACCGCGATCGGGCGACTGGTCATCGTGGCGGTCATGCCCCGTCGCCGGAGGCGCGGCTCGAGTCGACACCGTCGCCGGAGGCGCGGCTCGAGTCGACACCGTCGCCGGAGGCGCGGCTCGAGTCGACACCGTCGCCGGAGGCGCGGCTGTGCTCGCGGATGTGGATCACGGTGGGGCGGTCGGCGTCGAACGCCTCCTTGACCGCAGCGGCCAGGCCGAGGGCGTCCTCGACATGGATGCCGTGGCAGCCCAGCGATCGACCGAGCTGGACGAAGTCCGGGTGGCCGAGCCCGACGGCGTGGATCGGCTCGCCACGGTCCTCCATCTCGTTGCGGATCTCGCCGTAGCCGCCGTTGTCGACGATCACGACGGGCAGGGCAAGGCGCGCCTCGGCCGCCATCGCGAGCTCGGCGATCGTGAACATGATCCCGCCGTCGCCCTGCAGCACCAGGACCGGCGCCTCCGGCTGCGCCACCTTCGCCCCGATGCCCGCGGGGAGGCCGAAGCCGAGCGTGCCGGCGCCCGTCGGGTAGAGGAAGGCGTGCGGGCGGTGCAGCGGCAGGTTCGAGAGCGCGCCGTAGTAGACGGCCATCGCGTTGTCGGCGGCCACGATCGTGTCGCGAGGCAGGACCTCGGTGAGCGCCTGCACCATCTCCAACCAGGGGGCACCCTCGACGGCGGCCTGCTCGAGGAGCCGAGCCCGCCACGGTGCTGTCCACTCCGCAGGATCGTGCACACGGGTGCGTTCGAGGAGCTGATCGAGAGTGGCGGCGGCGTCGCCGACGACCGCGACGTCGGGCACCACGTTGGCGTTGATCTCGGCGCCGTCGATGTCGATGCGGATCACCCGGCCGGAGAAGTCCGGCAGGCCGCCCCACCAGTCGGAGGGCGCGAACTCGGTGCCGACCGCCAGCACCACGTCGGCGCCGCCGCAGAGCTCACGGGCGGCCGCGTGCTGGAGGCCGGTGCCGACGAAGAGCGGGTGGTCCTCGGGGACCGTGCCCTTGCCGTTGGCGGTGCTGAGCACGGCGGCGTCGAGCCGCTCCGCGAGCCGGCGAGCCTGGTCGGCGGCGTGGAAGGCGCCGCCACCGGTCACCATGACCACACGCTCGGCCCCGTCGAGCAGCGAGACCGCAGCCTCCACCGCCGCGGGAGCCGGCTGCAGCGTGCCGAAGAGGACCGGAGGTACGCCGGCGACCTCGGCGACGACGTCGAGGAGGTCGAGCGGGATCTCCAGGTGGACCGGGCGCGGCCGCCCCTCGAGCATCGTGGCGAAGGCCTGCGCGACCGCCAAGGGGATCTCGGCGACGCTGGTGACCCGGATGCTGACCCCGAGGACGGCCTCCATCGATCCCGGCTGGTTCTTGATCTCGTGCAGCAGGCCGTTGCCCATGCCGGGATGCTGCAACGGCATGCCCGGCGAGATGAAGAGCACCGGGACCGAGTCGGAGTAGGCCTGCGCGGCTGCCGCGGCGGCGTTGAGGATCGCCGGCCCGGTGGTGGTCAGCGCCACGCCCACGCGCCCGCTGGAGCGGGCGTAGCCGTCGGCGGCATAGCCGGCGCCCTGCTCGTGCCGCGGGGAGACGTGGGTGATCCCGTGCCTCGCCAGGGCGGCGTACGCCGACAGGTTGTGCGTGCCCGGGATGCCGAAGACGGTGTCGACACCGTGGTCGGCCAAGGCCCGGACCAGCGCCTCGCCGCCGGTCATGCTGGTGCTCGCGGCGCCGCTCATCGCGCAGCCTCCTCGGCGAGCACGCGCGCGTCCTCGATGTTCCAGGTCAAGGTGACGGGCACGCCGGGCTGGATGCCGTCGTCGGTACGCGGCACCTCGGTGCGCGCGACCATCTCCTCACCGGAGGCGGTGCGCACGTGCACGGTGCGGTCGCTCCCTAGGTAGACGCAGTCCGAGACGATCGCCGGCAAGGCGTTCTCATGTCCAGCGGGGCCCACCTGGCCGGCACTCACCCGCAGGCGCTCCGGACGAACCATGAGGACGGTGCCGTCCGCGGCCCCGCCCGACACCTTGTGGGTGGTCTGGTTGCGGGTGTCGGTGAAGACGTCCCCGGCGCGGGAGCCAGTCATGATGTTGGAGACGCCGATGAACTCGGCGGCGTAGCGGCAGCTCGGGGCGTCGTACAGCTCCTCGGGGGTGCCGAGCTGCACGATGTCGCCCTTCTCCAGGAGGGCGATGCGGTCCGACATGGTGAGCGCCTCCTCCTGGTCGTGGGTGACGAAGACGAAGGTGATGCCCATCTCCTTGTGCAGCCGGCGGATCTCCAGCTGGAGCTGCTCGCGCAGCATCTTGTCGAGCGCACCGAGCGGCTCGTCCATGAGCAGTACGCGGGGGCGGAAGACGACCGCGCGGGCCAGGGCCACGCGCTGCTGCTGGCCACCGGAGAGCTCGGCCGGGCGACGCTTGCCGAGGTGGCCCATCTCCACCATCTCCAGCGCATCGGCGACCAGACCCGGGATCTCTGCCTTCGGGAAACCGTGGCGCCGCAGGCCGTAGGCGACGTTGTCGTAGACCGACATGTGCGGGAAGAGCGCGTAGTGCTGGAAGACCATCCCCAGGCCGCGCTTGTGGGCGGGCACCGAGGTGATGCTTTTCCCGTCGACCCGCACGTCGCCGCCGTCGGCCTTGATGAAGCCCGCGATGATGTTGAGCAGCGTCGACTTGCCGGAGCCGCTGGCGCCGAGCAGGGTCAGGAACTCGCCGGCCCTGATGTCGAGGTCGATGTCGTTGAGGATCGTCGTGGAGCCGTAGACCTTGCGGATCCGGTCCACCTCGATCGAGGCACCGGTCAGCGGCTCCTGGGTGTTGGCGTTCTTGGGCATGTCAGGCACCTGTGCTGTCGGAGGAGAGGTTGCGGCGGGCGAGCAGGCGTTGCACCAGTCGGCCCAGGCCGATGATCAGGAAGCAGCCGACGATGACGAGCAGCGCCAGGCTGGAGATGGCGGCCAGGGTGGGATCGATCTGGACCCGGATACCGGCCCACATCTTGACCGGCAAGGTGGTGAGCGTCGGGCCGGACATGAAGATCGCGACGACCACCTCGTCCCAGCTGGTGATGAAGGCGAAGAGCGCCCCGGCCAGCATGTTGGGCAGGATCGCCGGGAGCGTGATCCGGAAGAAGGTGCTGACCGGTCCGGCACCGAGGTTCATCGAGGCCATCTCGAGGCGCCGGTCGACGGCGACCAGTCCGGCACAGACGTTGATCATCACGTAGGGCACGCCCAGACAGGTGTGCACCAGGACGAACCCGAGAGTGGTCTCGGTGAGTCCCACTTCGAGGAACGCGATATAGACGGCAAGGCCGACGATCACGTACGGCACGATCAGCGGGGCCAGCAGCACCATGAGCACGGGCCCCCGGAAGGGGAACCTGCCGCGCACCAGAGCGAGCGCCGCCAAGGTGCCCAGCACCACGCTGAGGATGGCCGAGAGCGCAGCGACGCGAAGGCTGGCGGTTGCCGCCTCCAGCCAGGTGGGGTCGAGCTTGAGCTCCTCGAACCACTGCCAGGTGAAGCCCTTCGGCGGGAACGTGAGGAAGGCGCTGTCGGAGACCGACATCGGCAGGATGATCAGGATCGGCAGCAGGATGTAGGCACCGATCAGGGCGGCCAGCAGGATCAGGCCGGCCCGGGTGAGTACACGCGTCATGACCGCCCCATCAACATGCGTTCGAGGTTCATGAACCGGCTCGCGATGGCGAGCAGGACGAAGGTGGTGGAGAGCAGGAGGACCGCGAGGGCAGCGGCGAAGCCGAACTGCAGCACGGTGCTCACCTGCTGCACGATGAGCTCGCCGATCATGGTGTTCTTCGGCCCGCCCAGCATCGCCGGGGTGATGTAGTAGCCGAGCGCCTGGATGAAGGTCAGCAGAAGACCGGCGGCCACGCCCGGCATGCTCAGCGGGACGAACACCCGCCAGAAGGCACCGGACGGCCGGTCGCCCAGACCCTGGGCGGCCTTGGTCAGCCGGGTGTCGATGTTGCGCATCGTGGCGTAGATCGGGAGAACGGCGAAGGGCAGGGCCACCTGGACCATGCCGAAGATGACGCCCTTCATCGTGCGCATGATCGGGAACGGCTCACTGATCAGACCGACGTCCTGGGCAATCGTGTTGAGCACTCCCGTGTCGCGCAGCAGCAGCACCAGCGCGAAGCTCCGCACCAGGACACTGGTCCAGAACGGCACCAGCACCAGGAGCAGCAGCACGGTGCGCCAGACGGGCGTCGCGATCGTCATGAGGTAGGCGTACGGGTACGCGAGCAGCAGCGTCACCGCGGTCACGCTCAGGGCGATGACGAAGGTGTTGGTGAGGATCTTGAGGTAGAGCGACTCCGCGAAGATCTCGCGGTAGTTGTCCAGGCCCAGCGTCGGGTCGGTGAAGCTCTTGGCGATGAGCATGCCCAGCGGGACCACGAAGATCACGGCCAGGAACACCACCAGCGGCAGGATCAGCAGACCCCAGCCGTCCACGGTGAAGTAGGCCCGGAGCCGGGAGGGGCGGGCGCTGCGGCGCCCGGCCCCTCCCCGCCCGGTGGTCTGCGCGAGACTCACTTGGCGATCCAGGTGTTGAAGCGCTTGGTGACCTCGTCGTAGTTCTCCGCCCAGTAGTCGTAGTTCATCAGGGCGGCGGACTGCTCGTTGACCTCGGCACCACCGGCGACGTCGGGCTGGACGTCGGCGGGCACCAGCTCCACCGCCTGCGGCGAGGCCGGGCCGTAGCCGGACGCGGTCACGTCGTCGGCCTGGGCCTGCGGGTTCTCGAGGAACCAGACCATCCAGTCCTGCGCCAGCTCGGCGTTCTTGTATCCCTTGGGGATGACGATCTGGTCGTAGGAGATCAGGTTCTGGCCGTACTCGTTGGCCACCGGCTCGCCGGCCTTCGCGGCCTGCGTGACGCGACCGTTCCAGGCCTGGACCAGGGGCGCCTCACCGCTGGCCACCAGCTGGATCTGCTGGTCACCGGTGTCGTACCAGACGATGTCGTCCTTGATGGAGTCGAGCTTGCGGAAGGCGCGGTCGAGGTCGAGCGGGTAGAGCTCGTCGGGCGCGACGCCGTCGGCCAGGAGCGCTGCCTCGAAGATGCCGCCGGTGACGTACTTCCAGAAGCCGCGCTTGCCGGGGAACGCCTTCGTGTCGAAGAACTCCGCCCAGTTGGTCGGGTGCTTGTCGCCGAACTTGTCGGTGTTGTAGGCGATGCTGAAGGTGTACTGGAGGATCGGGATGGCGCAGTCGTTCATCTGCGCGGGGTCGATCTCCGCCTTCTGCGCCGCCTCGACGACGCGCTCCGGCAGCTTCTCGAGCTTGCCCGCGTCGCAGGCGCTCTTGGCGTAGTTGGGTTCGACCTCGGCCAGACCCCAGCTGACCTTGCCCGACTTCACCTGGGCGTCCAGCTTGGCGTAGTCGGTCGGCGAGTCCTGGCGGATGCTGACGTCCGCCTCCTTCGCCCACGGCGTGAAGTAGGACTTGACGTGCGCCTCCTGCGCCTGCCCACCCCACATGGTGACGGTCACTGAGTCCGAGTCCTCGCCACCGCCACACGCTGCAACGGAGAGCACGAGTGCCGCCGTCGACACCAGAGAGATCGCCTTCGTCCGCATCATGGCTCCTTTTTTGACTGATGGATTAGTTATATATGAAAGCGTGACCCGGGTCACCCGTCAAGACCTCCCGCCAGAAAAGTTCCCGAGGGCCGTCCGACAGCCTCGAACCGGGCGCCTTCAGGCGGACGTCCTGCCCATCGGCGGCGCGGGCGACCACCTCGCAGGACGCACCGCGCAACGTCCTGCTTCCTGGTCACCGAGGCAGCCGCAAGGCAGGACGCAACGACGCGGCGTACGACGCCACGGCGGCATCGGCATCGGCCCTCAGCGGCGCCGCAAGCGGGTCAGAGGTCGAGGTCGCTGCCGTCCGGGATCCGCTGCCAGCTCTGACCGGACGGCAGGAGGGCGTCCATCTGCGTCTGGAGGATGCCGTGAGCGGCCTCGGTGTAGATGCGGTCGTGGATCGCGAGGTTGCGGGGTGCCGCGACGGCTCGGGCGAAGTCGACCGCCTCGCTGGCCTTGAGCCACGGCGCACTGGCCGGTCCGCAGAGGACGTCGACACGCACCTCCGGCAGGGTCAGCGAGTCGCCGGGGTGGTAGACGGTGGCGTCGCCCAGTCCGACGAGATAGCCGCTGTTGGAGAAGCGCGGCAGGTCGGGGTGGATCACCGCGTGCAGCTCACCGACGACGGTGACCGGCAGACCGAGATCGAGCAGCTCCCCCGGCGCCACCACACGGACCCGGGAGGCGAGCTCCGGCGCCTCGGCGGCGATCTTCCGAGCCACCGCATCGATCGTGACGATCGGCGCATCGCTCGCGCGCAGCAGGTCCGCGGTGTAGTGGTCCGGATGCTCGTGGGTGATCAGCAGTGCGTCGGCCCCGGCGACGGCGTCGACCTCGGTGAACATGCCGGGGTCGATCACCAGGCGCACCCCGGCGTGCTCCAACCGCACGCATGCGTGGCCGAACTTCGTGATCCGCACCCGGCCAGCCTACGCACGCGAGCCCCGTGGCCGCACCACAGGAGGCTCCACCCGTCAGGGCCTGCCGGCATTCGCCCTGGTGGCGGAACCTCCAAGACCACGCAGATGCGAACCGGGGCCGGGCCGGCGGGTCGGTCAGTGGTCGTGGCTGTCGTAGCGGACCCGGCCGCTGAAGTCCGACTGGACGTAGCCGGTCTGACCACCGCCGTTCACGTACACCCACAGCGTCGGCGCCGAGTCCGAGTCGCGGCGTACCACGACATAGCGGCTCTCCACGTCGTCCACGCCTCGGCCGGCCTTGCGCAGCAGACCGGGCAGGAGCCGTGGGGAGAGGTCTGCCAGGTCGAAGGCCGGGTCAGTGGATGTCCCCCGGCTCTGGGCCTCCAGCGCGCCGTCGTAGTAATAGAGCGTGGACCTGGAGCCGGAGGGCACCATCAGCACCGCGTAGCCGTCGTAGACCGTCGCCATCGTCACCTCCGTACTGCCCACCTCTGCGGCGAGTGTGGCGACCATCCGGTCCCAGCCCCGGCGGGTGAGCAGCTCCGGCGACTCCTTCGCCACAACGCTGCGACTGCTCGACTCCGAACCGCTGTCGAAGGAGGAGACGATCCCGATCAGCCCGATGAGCGGACCGACCAGCGAGATACCCACGAACGCGGCGATCACCGCGAAGAGGCAGCCCTTCCGGTTCGCGGGCCTGACGGGGAACTGCGGTGCCGCAGGTCGCGTCCGGAAACCGGCGAAGCCGGGTGGGCCCGGCGCCGGAGCGGCTCCCGGGCGCGGGCTTCCCACCGCGGCCCACGGCGCGGGAGCGTTCGAGGCCGGCAGAGCCGGCCCGGCGGGATGCGCCCACGGCGGCGGGTTCGGCGACGTCGTGCCGACGCCAGGAGGCGGCTCGGAGCGGGGAATCGGCGCGGCTTCTGCGGGCGAGGAGGCGCCGAGCGCGGGCTCCACCGTCGGCGCCGGGACGACCTCCGGCTCCTGAAACGCACCGGCCGGCAACCGCAGGTCGCGCAGGTGCACCTCGATATCGTCCAGCGAGCTCGCATGCGCCAGGTCCTGGATCCTGCGGTCACGGTCGAGCGCGGTGATCCGGCCGGCCGCGGCTGCCTCCCGCACCATGGCCATGGCGGCGTCGCGCTCCGCCTGGTGCTTTCGCCCGAAGATCACCCCTCGATGCTAGGTCACGCCCTAGAGGGAAGCGCTGGTTCAGGTCGCGGCACGCCACAGGCGAGATCGACCAGCACGTCTCGAGCGCCCGCGAGCAGGACGCACCTCCGTCATGAACCACCGAGCCGACCGTCTCATCATCAGGAGACGCGTCAGCAGTCTCCTGATCGGAGAGAGCGACGTGACCACAGCAGCCGGATCAGCGGAGGGGTCGCCACGCCCTTCCGCGCCTGGCGGCTCCCGCTATCGGCGCCCCCGGCGTACCCCGCCCCGGTCGGCGACCGCGGTCGAGGTGCTCCAGCCGTTCGATGCCGTGCGCGCGGGCGTCGCGGTGAGCGCACTGGCCTTGGTCGACGAGCACCTGCGCGGGGAACTGGAGGCGATCCTGCGCGACGTGGTCGAGCTGACCGGCTTCCAGGTGGCGGCCGTCGCGCGGCTGCGCGACGACGACCATCTCCAGATGATCGCCGAGGTCGGGGCCGGGATCAGCCCCGAGCAGATGGAGGAGTCAGCCATCCCCCTCGACCTCTGGCTGGCCTGTGTCGGCCAGTCGGGCGACTGGGGCCTATGGAAGTTCTCCTCCGCCGAGGACGTCTCGGAGGAGGTGCTGGCCCACACCTGGATCGCAGACCTGCCCGACGCCACCGGCGAGGACGACTGGGATCCGCGCAACGAGCTCGTCTGCCCGATCTACGACACCGAGGAGCGCCTGGTCGCCAGCTTGCTGGTCGACGTGCCGGGCGACGGCAAGCTGCCCGGCGCGGCGCGACGGCAGCACCTCAACCAGGTCGGGGCCCTGGCCTCGCGCGCCATCCTTGCCGCCATCGAGCGCGAGGAGACCCGGCAGCGGCTCCGGCTGCTGCATGCCGTGCGGGCCGCAGCCGCCCCGAGCGACGAGAGCTCCTTCGGTCAGGTCATGTACGCCGCCACCGCGGCCCTGGAGGCCGGCGTCGTCGCCGACCGGGTGGGGGTGGTGTGGTTCGCGTCCGACCTCACCGTCGAGCAGCGCACCGTGACTCCCACCATGGTGGGGCGCCCTCGCTGGACGGACGCGGTCGTCGACCGCGACCAGGTCGTCGCCTGGTGGAGCCACGACGAGGTCGGGCGCACACCGCCGCGACGGCGTGACGACGGCAGCCGGCAGGCCGGCCTCCTGGTCGTACCGATCGGGACCGACCGTGCCTGTCTCGGTGCCCTCGCCCTGGAGCGCAGCGCCATCCGGGCGCCGTGGACGCGCGCCGAGGTCCGCGGGGCGCGCGAGTTCGCCGCCGAGCTCGCCCACGCCGCCCAACAGCACCTCGGCCGCCGCGAGGAGCAGCAGCTGGTCGACGAGCTACGCGAGACCGTCGAGGAGCACTCCCGCCTCGCCGCGGGGGTCCGCCACGACCTGGGCGCACCGCTCGGCGCCATCCGCAACTACCTCGATCTGTTGACCACCGCGCAGGACAACCCGCAACTGCATCAACGCATCCTCGACGCCCTCCGAGTCGGCACCGCGGAGGTGCAGGAGGTGGCGCAGGCTCTCCATGCCTTCCACCGCGCCGAGGAGGCCGGCGACGTCCTCGACGACGTACCCGTCGACGTGGTCGCCCTGCTGCGGGAGACAACCGAGCTCTACACCGTGCGCGCCGAGAACGCCGACCTCACCCTGACCCTCGAGGCGACCGCCTCCGAGGCACTGGTGAGCGGTTCGGCGACCGAGCTGCGCCGGGTCCTGAGCAACCTGACCTCGAACGCGATCAAGTACACGCCGAGCGGCGGCAAGGTGGTGATCCGCGTCGATCGGTCCGAGCACCAGGTGACGCTGAGCTGGACCGACACCGGGATCGGGATGAGCGCACCCGAGCTGGAGCGGATCTGGGACGACTTCTGGCGCAGTGACGATCCCTGGGTGCGCTCGCGCCCCGGGACGGGGTTGGGGATGGTCATCGTCGCGCGGCTCGTCGCCGACCTCGGCGGCCAGGTCGAGATCGCCTCGGAGCCGCAGGTGGGCACCACCGTGTGGGTGCGGCTCCCGATGCTCTGACGGCTGGCTCACTCCAGGGTGAGCGACTGCGCGAGCTCCCGGATCCGGGCATCGAGCTCGCGGCGGTTGTCGCGGCGTACGCGGACCTCGACCACCTCGATCCCGCCGTTGGGTGACGCCAGGGCCTGCTCCAGCTCGGCTCGCGACTCGACCCGCCAGTGCGGCGTACGGGTCGCGGCACACAGCGCGGCGAGGTCGACGCCGTGCGGCGTGCCGAAGACCCGGTCGAAGCTCTCGGCGTACGCCGGGTCGCCCTGCTCGAGCACGGTGAAGATCGAGCCGCCGTCGTCGTTCACCACGATGAGGGTCAGGTCCGGTCGCGGCTCGTCCGGGCCGAGCACCAGGCCTCCCGCGTCGTGCAGGAACGTCACATCGCCGAGCAGCGCGAAGCTGCGGGTGGACTGCGGGCGGCCGAGAGCGGCACCGATCGCCGCCGAGACGGTGCCGTCGATGCCAGCCAGGCCACGGTTGGACAGATACATCCGGTGCTCCCCGACGGGATGGGGGCGGGCGAGCAGGTCAAGATCGCGGATCGGGCTGGACGCGCCGATGAAGAGCAGACCCCCCGGCGGTACGGCATCGCTCACCGTCGCCGCCACCTGATAGGCCGTGAGCTCACCCTCCTGGGCCAGCAGGCGCCCGATCCTGCGGGAGAGGTCCCGGTCGGCCTGCTGCCATCGAGCCAACCAGTGCGGGTCTGCGGTTCCCTGCGGTGCCAGTGCCTCCGCGTGCCGCCGTACCGGGAACGGCCGCTCCCTCCAGACTCCCGGCGCCGGGAGCGCCACCACCTCTACGTCGGGGCGCTCCAGCAGCCGGGTCACCGGGCGCGACAGCGTCGGGTGACCACCGACCACGACCCGCTGGATCTCTGCCCCGAGGGCGGTCCCCAGCAGCAGGCGATAGGCGCGGATCGCGTGCTCACCGGTGCGCGCCCCGCTGCTCGGCTCGGCCAGCAGCGGCCAACCGGCCTGCTCGGCCAGGCGGCGTACGGCGGGACCGGCGTCGTCCCCGGCGACCACGACGGTGCGCGGGCCGAGGTCGATCGGCTCGGGCTCCACCGTCGGCCAGATCATCCGGCGGCGCGGCAGGGCGGGCTCGGCCCGCGACTCCCAGCGACCGTCGGGCACCAGCGGAAGCTCCAGCTGGACGTTGATGTGGATCGGGCGGTCGGGTGCACCGAGCGCCTTGCGCAAGTCGGTGCGATCATCTCCGGCGGCCACGTCGAAGCAGCGGGCAGCGGCACCGAAGATGCCGACCTGGTCGGTCGTCTGCGCAGCGCCGGTGCCTCGGAGGCGGGCCGGACGGTCGGCGGTCAGCAGGGTCAGCGGCACCCCGGCATGCGCCGCTTCGAGCACCGCCGGATGCAGGTTGGCCACCGCGGTTCCGGAGGTGCAGACCACCGCGGTCGGTCGCCCGGCCTTTCCCAGCCCGAGGGCGAGGAACCCGGCCGAGCGCTCGTCGATGCGAGTGTGCAGACGCAGCGCTCCCGCCCGGTCCGCCTCCCAGACGGCGAAGCCGAGCGGCGCATTGCGTGACCCCGGCGAGAGCACCACGTCGGTAGTGCCGGCGGCCACGATCTCCTCGACGAGCTCCCGCGCAAGGCGGGTGGACGGGTTCACGGGCGGCGGGATCATCGGGGTGGATCCTCCCTCACCCCGGCGGCAGCGCGGTAGTCGAGCACCTCCTGGTGCCGGCGCCGCCACCAGCGTTGACGCTCCTCCGGGGCGCGTGCACCGGCGAGCAGCGCTGGTTCGGGACGCAGCGCGCCGGTCGGCGGCACCCGCAGGACGCCTTGATCGGGCAGCAGCCGCTCGGCGAGGAGGTCGGCTTGCATGAGCTGTGCGGTGGCCAGCCCGCAGGCGTGCGGAAGGTCCGGCAGCGCAGCGGCCAACGCGACTCCGGCCGCGAGACCGAGACTCGACTCGAGCGCGCTGGAGACCACGACCGGCAGGCCGATCTCCTCCGCGATCCGCAGGCAGGCGCGGACGCCCCCCAGCGGCTGGACCTTCAGCACCGCGATGTCGGCGGCCTCCAGATCACGGACGCGGTAGGGGTCCGCTGCTCGTCGGATCGACTCGTCGGCCGCGATCGGCACCGCCACCCGGCGGCGAACGACGGCCAAGGACTCGACATCGGGGACCGGCTGCTCGACGTACTCCAGACCCCGCGCGGCGCGGTCGAGGGCAGCGATCGCAGCCACCGCGGTGTCGACGTCCCAGCCGCCGTTGGCGTCGACCCGGATCAGCCCGCCCGGGCCGAGGGCATCGCGGACGGCCTCCACCCGAGCTATGTCGTCGGCGAGCCGCTGTCCCCGCTCGGCGACCTTGACCTTCGCGGTGCGGCAGCCCCCGGACGTGGTGATGGCATGGGCCCGCTCGGGATCGGTCGCCGGCACCGTGACGTTGACCGGCACCTCCTCCCGCACCGGCGTCGGCCAGTCACCGGCTGCCGCCTCCTCGGCGCACCGCAGCCAGGGCTCGACCTCCGCGACGTCGTACTCGACGAACGGGCTCCACTCCCCCCAACCGCCAGGGCCGCCGATCAGTGCCCCCTCACGCACGTCCAGCCCACGAAAGCGGGTGTGCAGCGGCAGTCGCCAGGCGATCAGCTCACTCACAGCTCCCCTTTCGCACTGCTTCGATGAATGAAGGTGGCGTCTCAACCTACTGAAGCTGGCATCTCGACCTGCCGAAGGTGGCGTCTCGACCTGTCGAAGGTGGCGTCTCGACCTACTGAAGCTGGCGTCTCGACGTGGCGAGGGAGCGGAGCGCGAGGCGGTCGAGCTTGCCGTTCTCCAGCAGCGGGAACGCATCGACCACGACCACCTGCCGGGGCGCCCAGCGCCGATCGATCCCCGCCCCCGACGCGACCCACTCCCGCACCGCTCCTACCGCCGAGGCGTCACCGAGAACAGGTCGAGTGGCCACCTTCGGCAGGTCGAGTGGCCAGCTTCGGCAGGTCGAAGCGCCAGCTTCATCAGGTTGAGAAGCCACGTTCGGTCGCACGAAGGCGACCACGCGCTGCCCCCACTCCTCATCCGGTACGCCGATCACGTGGCACTCCGCGACCTCTGGGTGTTCGCGCAACCTGGCTGCGACGGCCGGGGTCGGCACGTTGACGCCGCCGCTGATCACCACATCGTCGACGCGGCCGAGCACCTGCAACCGCCCGTCCTCGAAGCGGCCGAGATCGCTGGTCACCAACCACCCGCCGACGAGGGTGGCAGCAGTGAGCTCGGGGTCGCCCTCGTAGCCGTCGAAGAGCATCGGCCCGCCGATCAGGAGGCGGCCGGAGTCGTCGATGGTGATCTCGACACCGGCCAGCGGCACGCCGTCGTAGACGCAGCCACCGCTCGTCTCGCTCGACCCGTACGTCGCCACGACCGTCACGCCGGCATCCTCGGCACGAGCGCGCAGCACCGGGTCGATCGGCCCGCCCCCGAGCAGTACGGCGTCAAGCCTCGCGAGCGCGTCGGTCGTCGCGGGATCCTCCAGCAGCCGGTGCAGTTGGGTCGGCACCAGCGACGTGTAGCAGCGCCCGGACCCGGCCTCCTGGACCGCGGCGACCCAGTCGCCGTCGACGACGATCGGCGGCCGGCCGGCTCGCAGGGAGCGGAGCGCGACCTGGAGTCCGGCGACATAGGTGACCGGGAGCGCGAGCAGCCAGCACCCGGCGCCCCCCAACCGTTCGTGGGTCGCGTCCGCAGACGCGAGCAGCGCGCGTCGGGAGAGCTCGACCCGCTTCGGCCGACCTGTCGATCCGGAGGTCTCGACGATCAGCGCGGCCGGTTCGTCCACCTCCGCCAGCCATCGGCTCAGGGCCGCGACCACGTCGGTCGTCTCACCCCGCACCGGCCTCAGTGACGTCACCCGGTCACGCTATCGCTCCAGGGGCGGTCACCGGCGTCCGGTGGCGAGGACCGTGCGCGACGGGCACGGTCTGCGGCCCGACAGCCGGGTTGAATGGATCTGTGCCCACCACAACGCCGACCTGGCTCGACCTCGCGCCCGCCGACCTCAGCACCCGCCAGCTCCACGACCTGCTCCGACTGCGCAACGAGGTGTTCATCGTCGAGCAGGACTGCCCCTATCCCGACATCGACGGACACGACCTGGCAGCCACGACCCGTCACCTGCTCGCGCTCGACGGCGACAACCTGCTTGCCTGCAGCCGGTTCCTCGCCGGACCGGCGGCCGTGCGGATCGGTCGCATCGTCGTCGCGCCGGGCGGCCGCGGCACCGGTCTGGGCCGCGAGCTGGTGGCCCGCAGCATCGACCTCTGCCTCGCCCACTGGCCCGGGCGACCGGTGCTGATCTCCGCACAGGCGCATCTGCGCCGGTTCTACGAGGAGTTCGGGTTCGTCGCGACCGGATCGGAGTACGACGAGGACGGCATCCCGCACCTCGACATGCAGCTCCGAGTCGACGGCGGCGCGCCCGCATCCCGCACTCAGTAGGCGCAGCGCGGCTCGGTGCGGTTGAATCGTCAGCCATGGCCTCCCCCTCGCAGTGGATCGCCGGTGCCCGGCCCCGGACCCTCCCCGCAGCCCTCGCACCGGTGCTCACCGGTACCGCGGTGGCCGCGCACCACCACGAGGCAGTGGGGTGGAAGGCGCTGCTCGCCCTCGTCGTCTCGCTCGCCCTCCAGGTCGGCGTCAACTACGCCAACGACTACTCCGACGGGATCCGCGGCACCGACGCCGACCGGGTCGGCCCACAGCGCCTGGTCGGCTCCGGGCTCGTCGAGCCGGCCCTGGTCAAGCGCGCCGCCTTCCTCAGCTTCGGCGTGGCCGCTGCCGCGGGGCTGGTACTCGCGGCCACCACCGCCTGGTGGCTGGTGGCGGTCGGCCTGGTCTGCGTCATCGCTGCCTGGTTCTACACCGGCGGCTCCAAGCCCTACGGCTACCTCGGCCTCGGCGAGGTGATGGTCTTCGTCTTCTTCGGCCTGGTCGCCGTCATGGGCACCACCTTCGTGCAGACCGGCTCGACCAGCCGCGCTCCGGTGCTCGACTCCCTCTGGGCCGCGGTGCCGATCGGCGCCCTCGCGTGCGCGGTCCTGGTGGCCAACAACCTGCGTGACATCCCGACCGACACCGAGTCGGGGAAGCTGACGCTCGCCGTACGGCTGGGCGCGGAGCGGACCCGGCTCTTCTTCGCCGCTCTGGTGCTCCTGGCGGCGGTCGGTGTGGTCGGACTGGCCGCCACCACGACCTGGTGGGCGCTGACCGGGCTGGTGCTGGTGCCGATGGCGGGTCGGCCACTGCGCCGGGTGCTGACCGGCAAGACCGGACCGGCGCTGATCCCGGTGCTGCAGCAGATCGGTGTCGCGCAGCTTGGCTGTGCCGTCGCGATCTTCGCAGCGCTCACGCTCACCGCCTGACTGCCAGCCCGCAGAGTGGGCGGGCGTCGTACGCCGGCCGGCAGCACCTGCCACAATTGCTGGGTCCTACAACTGAGGAGCGCCCGTGGACATCTCGTTCTTCCGCCGCGAGGGTGAGCAGCTCGTGCCCACCGAGGTGGCCCGCAGCCTGTGGTCCGCGGAGCAGATGCACGGCGTCGCGATCAGCGGTGCCCTCGGCCTCACGGCCGAGCACACGATCCTCGGCCTGGGACGCGACGACCTGGTGCCCAGCCGGCACACGGTCGACCTCTTCCGACCAGCGGCGATGGCTCCCTGCGACCTGGTCGCCGACGTGGTCCGCGAAGGCAACCGGTTGGCACTGGTCGACGTGCGCCTCGAGCAGGAGGGTGAGCTGATGGCGCGTGCGTCCGTGCTCTTCCTCAAGCCCACCGAGGAGCCGCCCGGCCAGGTCTGGAAGCCCACCGACCTGCCCGTGCCGCCTCCGCTCGACGTGGCCCCGCCGGCCTCGGGACCACGGCCACCGCTCTTCCACAGCGCCGAGGGCTGGTCGCCCGACTTCCTGGCGCACCAGAACGCCGAGCACAAGACGATCTGGAACACCGTGCCCTGGATCGTCTCGGGTGAGCAGCCGAGCGGCTTCGCCGCCGCCGCGGCGGTCGCCGACTCGACGACGCTGGTCACCAACTGGGGCACCGCCGGCGTGAACTACATCAACGCCGACGTCACTCTGACCCTTGCCCGTCGCCCGGTCAGCCCCGAGATCGGGCTCTGCGCGCTCGACCACACGTCGTACGACGGGGTCTCGGTGGGCAGCGCGCTCGTCTTCGACCGCGAGGGCCCCCTCGGTACGTCGATCGTCACCGCGGTCTCCAACGCCAAGCGCACCGTCGACTTCGGCAACGCCTTCAAGCGCAACAGCAAGGGCAGCGACCCCACCACCCGCGTCTGAGCACCTGTTCACAGAAGGCTCGGCCGTCGCGAGCAGCGCATCCTGCCGCGCCGTAGGCTGACAGCATGTGGCTCTTGATCCTGCTGTTGGTCGTCGCCGTCGGCTTCGCGGTCTACAAGCTGCGGGCACCGATCCTCGCGAAGGTGCTCGGGCAGTCGCGCTCGCGGATCGACCGGCACCTGAAGTAGACGGTCCTCGTTGTCAGTGTTGCGCCAGTAGGGGCTGGCGAGGTGGGCGCAGTTCCAGTGCGTGCACGAGTGCTGCCGACGAGGGAGCCGTGGCGGAGCCACCGCGACTGAGGAGAATGTGCTCAGGTGCGTGCTGGGGCGGCGGCCAGCCGGCCTCTGCCCGACTGGCGCAATCACTAGGACCGGCCGCCGCCGCGCCCTCCCTGTGGTGTTGGATGTGCTCATCCGAGCCGCGACCACCCGGGAGAGACACCCATGAGCGAGCCCCGCAAGATCCTTCTCGACGAGTCGGAGATGCCGACGCATTGGTACAACATCGTCGCGGACCTGCCGACTCCTCCGCCGCCGCCGTTGCACCCGGCGACCCACCAGCCCGTCGGGCCTGACGACCTGGCGCCGCTCTTCCCGCCGGAGCTGATCGCCCAGGAGGTCACCACCGAGCGTTACGTGGAGATCCCGGAGCCGGTCCGCGAGGTCTACCAGCAGTACCGGCCCTCCCCGCTCTACCGTGCCCTCAACCTGGAGCAGAAGCTCGGCACACCGGCGCGGATCTACTACAAGTACGAGGGCGTCTCGCCGGCTGGCTCGCACAAGGTCAACACCTCCGTGCCGCAGGTCTACTACAACAAGATCAACGGCATCACCCGGCTGACCACCGAGACCGGCGCAGGCCAGTGGGGTACAGCGCTCTCCTACGCCTGCTCGCTCTTCGGCCTGGAGTGCGAGGTCTGGCAGGTCGGGGCGTCGTACGACACGAAGCCGCAGCGCCGCACGCTGATCGAGGTCTTCGGCGGCAAGGTGCACCGGTCGCCGAGCCGGATGACCGAGTCCGGCAAGGCGTTCCCCGAGGACCACCCAGGTTCGCTGGGCATCGCGATCTCCGAGGCCGTCGAGCTCGCCGCGCAGGACGAGGGAGCGAAGTACGCCCTCGGTTCCGTGCTCAACCACGTGCTGCTGCACCAGACGATCTCCGGCGAGGAGACGCTCAAGCAGCTGGCGAAGGCCGGCGAGTCCGGCGCCGACCTGGTGATCGGTTGCGCCGGCGGCGGGTCGAACTTCGCCGGACTGGCGTTCCCGTTCCTGCGGGAGAAGCTGGCGGGCAACCAGAGCCCGCGGATCCTCGCGGTCGAGCCCGCCTCCTGCCCGACACTGACCCGCGGCGAGTACCGCTACGACTTCGGCGACACCGCGGGCCTGACGCCGCTGATGAAGATGTATACGCTGGGCCACGACTTCGTGCCATCCCCGATCCACGCCGGCGGCCTTCGCTACCACGGCATGGCACCGCTGGTCTCGCACACCGTGCACGAGGGTCTGATCGAGGCCACCTCGCTGCACCAGAGCGAGTGCTTCGAAGCAGCGGTCGAGTTCGCCCGTACCGAAGGCATCGTGCCCGCCCCCGAGTCCTCGCACGCTCTTGCCCAGGCCCGTCGCGAGGCGCTTGCCGCCAAGGAGTTGGGCGAGGAGAAGGTCATCGTGATCCTGCTCTCGGGCCACGGGCTGCTCGAGCTCGGCGCCTACGACTCCTACCTCGGCGGTCGCCTTGAGGACGACCCGCTCTCCGACGCGGACCTCCAGCAGGCCCTCGCCGCGGTCCCGGTGGTCGAGGGCTACTGATATGTAGTCCCTGTCTGTCAAGAGGCATGGCGAGACGCCGCCGCGGCTGGTTGCTGCGGCGGCGTCTCTGTTCTGGGTTGGGGGTCGCGACGGGCGGAGCGTGTCTGGCGACGCACGCGG
>NZ_QHKZ01000004.1 GCF_003194585.1 Nocardioides daejeonensis
CCGCGGCACCTCGTTCGTGGAGATCTACCAGAACTGCCCCATCTTCAACGACGGCGCCTTCGACGCCATCAAGAGCCCCGACACCAAAGCCGACGCCATCATCGCGCTGGTCCACGGTGAGCCGATCACCTTCGGCGCCCGCGACGAAGCCACCGGCCTCGGCACCAACGCCCTGATCCGCAACGCGCGCGGCGGCATCGAAGTGGTCTCGACAAGCTCGACCTCCGAAGCCGAGATCCTGACCCACGACGCCCACAACCCCGACCCCTCCACCGCCTTCGCCATCTCCCGGCTCACCGACGCCGGCTACCTCAACCAAACCCCCATCGGCATCTTCCGCGACGTCACCCGCCCCGCCTACGACGACCAGGCACGCGCACAAGTCGCTCAGGCGAGGGCAGCGGGTGCGGGCGACCTGCAACGTCTCCTGGACAACGGCGACACCTGGACGGTCTGACCACCGTCCTCGGGAAGCAAAGAACTCGACAGCACGGGCACAGTGCCCTCGGAACTGAAGGTGGAGATCCATGAGCGAAGTGATCATTGTCGGAGTGGACGGCAACGAGCGCGCCGAGCGCGCGGCTGACCGGGCGGCCCAGCTCGCCCGGGCAACGGATGCCGCCCTGCACGTCGTGTGTGCCTACGTGCGTGAGCAGACCGCACAGATCACGGTGGGCGATGGCACGCATTCGGTGTCGGTCGCCGAAGAGAGTGCGGATATCGCGTCGCGCACCGCTGCACGCCTTGCCGAGGTTGTGCCGACCGTGACCAGCGCCGCGGTCCACGGCCGCCCGGCCGATGCGCTGCTCGAGGAGGCCGAGAGACTCGACGCCTCCTTGATCGTGGTCGGCAACAAGCGCCTGCACAGCATCGCGCGCGTGCTCGGCAGCGTACCGGCCGCGGTCGCGCACCATGCGGCCTGCGACGTCTACATCGTCAACACCAACGAGAGCTGACGCGACACGGCTCCCGCGCGCTCAGACCAGGTTGTCCTCGACGGGGATGCCGAAGGAACCCTTGCCGTAGAGCGCGAGGGTGCGCTCGATGTCGTTGGCGACGTGCACCGAGCCTGCGTGCGCATCACGCCACGCCCGGCCGATCGGATTGTCCGAACGCAGCGAGTTGCCGCCCGCGGTCTTGAACAGCATGTCGATCGCCGTCAGCGCCCGCTCCGTGCCGCGGACCTGGTCGCGGCGTGCCCGCAGCCGCAGCTCCATGGGGATCTCGCGGCCAGCCTCGGCTGCGGCGTGCAACTCGTTGATGTTGCGGTCCATCTGCAGGACCGAGGCGTCGATCTCGGAGGCGGCCCGGGCGAGGGCGACATGGGCGAACGGGTCCTCCACGAAGCGCCCCCCACCCAAGCTGAGCCGGTGCCGGTCGATCATCGTGGCGACGTAGTCGTCCAGGCATCCCTGCACGGCGCCGAGGATCGGTGCGGTGACGGTGCTGGTGAAGACCGCACCGAAGGGCATCCGATAGAGCGGACCGGTGTTGACCTGCTGGCCCGGGCCCCGCAGCTGCGAGTGCTCGAAGTTCCGCAGCACCCGGTAGGAGGGCAGGAAGGCGTCGCGCACGATGAGGTCGTTGCTGCCGGTGCCGCGCAGCCCGATCGTGTCCCACACGTCGACGATCTCCGCCTCGGTGCGGCGCACCACGGTGGTGATGAAGTCCACCGGGCTCCCGGTCGGCCCCGTGACCAGTGCACCCAGCAGCAACCACGACGCATGGTCGCACCCGGAGGAGAAGCTCCAGCGGCCACTCAGCCGATAGCCACCGTCGACCTCGGTCAGTCGGCCCACCGGCGCGTAGGAGGAGGCGAGCAGCGCGTCCGGGTCGTCGCCCCAGACGTCTTCCTGTGCCGCCTCCGGGAAGAGCGCCAGCTGCCACGGGTGCACACCCATCACCGAGGCCACCCACCCGGTGGAGCCGCAGGCACCGGAGATCGCCCGCACCACTTCGTAGAAGGCCGTCGGGTGCTCCTCGAGACCGCCGTACCGGTGCGGCTGCAGCATCCGGAAGACCCCCGCGTCGCGCAGCTCCGCGATGCTCTCCTCGGGGATGCGGCGCGCATCCTCCGTCGCTGCGGCCCGCTCCCGGAAGCCCGGCAGTAGCGTCCGCACCTCTGCCAGCACGTCGTTCATGACCACAGCATCCGCCAGTTGCGCGTGCCGGCGGGCGCCGGCTTCGGTGGGCGGGACCCGGCGTACCCGTGCCTCACGACACCGTGAAGGCGGCCAGGGGCTCGGAGCCGGACCAGTCGTGGCCCCAGTAGGAGTCGGCAGTGATCTCCTCGGCCGTGTAGTAGGTCTCGTCGACGAGCATGCCTTCGCAGCCGTACTCGATGTCCCATCCACCCGGCGCGCGGACATAGAAGGAGACCATCTTGTCGTTGGTGTGCCGGCCCAGGGTCGAGGAGAGCGAGAAGCCGGCCTTGTTCACCTTGTCGAGTGCGCGCCCGACCGCGTCGAGCGAGTCGACCTCGACCATCAGGTGCACCAGCCCGGGCTCCTCACCGTGCGGTGCGGGGCAGATCGCCAGGCTGTGGTGCCGCTGGTTCACCCCCATGAAGCGCACCCGTCGTACGGGCGGTGGCGAGTCGATGCCGCCCAGGCGGATCGCGCCTCGGGGCAGGAAGCCGAGCACCTCGGTGTAGAACTCGACGGTGGCCTCGGGTGCGGTCGTCGGCAGCACCACGTGCCCCATCCCCTGCTCGCCCGTCACGAAGGTCTGGCCATGGCCGGTGAGCACCGGGCTGTGGTCGAGCACGGGTCCGAAGAAGACCTCGAGCGGCGTGCCGGCCGGGTCCTCGAAGGCGACCCCTGCCTCGATCCGGCGTTCGTCGCACTCGTCCTGGTCGAAGATCCGCACGGAGCGGCCCGATGCCTCGACCGCCCGGCCCACGGCGGCCAGCGCGAACTGGTCGCGTACCTCCCAGCCGACCGCCAGCACCTTGTCGACCGTGCCGGGCAGCACGACCAGGCGGGCGCTCCGCTCGTCCATCCGCAGGTAGAGACCCTCCGCGTTGGCGCCCGGCACCTCCTGCATGGCCAGGCAGTCGACCGTCAGCTCCCGCCAACGGGGGACGTCGGTGGTCTGCACCTTGAGGTAGCCGAGGCCTCGGATCTGCGTCATCGTGTCGTCCTTCCAATCTCTTCCGTGGGTCAGATCATCGAGAGCATCGGGCCAGGCGGCGGCGTCACACCGAGCTCGGTGAGCGCGGTGGCGTGGAAGACCGACCCGGTCACGTGGACGGCATGGGCCAGTCCCATGTGGCCGTCGCGCCAGAACCGCTGGATCGGGTTGTCCATCCGCAGGCCGTTGCCGCCGGAGCGGGCCACGATCTCGTCCATGGCACGGACCGCGCGCCACGCCGCAGCCACCTGGGTACGCCGCGACGCGGCACGCTGGGCGATGGTCGCCTCCTCCCCGCGTTCAGCCATCGCGTGGAACCTCCGGACGTTGTCGAGCAACGCGACCCGCGACGCCTTGATCTCCTCCGCGGCGGCGCTGATCGCGTAGAGGACGTAGGGATCGTCCTTCACCGCGGTCCCGGTGATCTGCACCCGGGTCTTCTGGTAGGCCAGGTGCGCGGCCAGGGCACCCTCGGCGATACCGATCACCGCGGAGGTGATGCCGAGGGGGAAGGCCGTGGTGAACGGCACGTGGAAGATCGGGTTGGTGTGACCGGACTCGCGCGGCTGCGAGCCGTCGAGGAACTTGCTGAACGGCACCACCCGGTAGGACGGCACGAAGGCGTCCTTGATGACGATGTCCTTGGAGCCGGTGCCGCGGAGACCGACGACGTCCCAGGAGTCCTCGACGATCGTGTAGTCGCTGCGCGGCAGGATCACGTGCTGGCTCTGCGGCGGCATCTGGGGCTTGCCCTCCTCGTCGCCGAGGAAGGCGCCGAGGAAGATCCAGTCGCAGTGGTCGGTGCCCGAGGAGAACTGCCAGTGGCCGTTGAAGAGGTAGCCACCGTCGACAGGCCGCAGCACCCCCATCGGGGCGTAGGGGGAGGCGATCCAGGTATCCGGGTCCTCGCCCCACACCTCCTCCTGGACACGCGGGTCGCACATCGACATCTCCCACGGGTGCACCCCGACGATGCCCGCCACCCAGCCGGTGGAGCCGTCCAGGGAGGCCAGTCGCATGACCGCCTCGGCGAACTCGGCAGGGTGCGCCTCCATGCCGCCGTACTTCGTGGACTGCAGCATCCGGATCACCCCGGTCTCGCGCAGCAACTCCGCGGTCCGGTCGGTGAGCCGCCCGAGCGCCTCGTTCTCCGGGCCCAGCGCGGCGAGCTCGTCGGCACGCTCCTCGATCGCCTGCATCACGGGGTGCGTCATCGTGCACCGCCCTTCCCGGTGAGGAAGGCAAGGACGGTGGCCTCCCATGCGTGCTTCGCCTCGATCATCGTCCAGTGACCGCAGTTGGGGAAGATGTGCACCTGCACGTCCGGGACGGCGCGCATCGGCAGCAGCACCATGTCGACCGGGCTCACTCGGTCGTCGCGTCCCCAGGTGATCAGGGTCGGAGCCGTGATCTTGTGCAACATGGCCCAGTAGGGCGGCTCGCCCGATGCCTCGGCCGCCTTGGCCGCGGCTTGGAGGACGCCCCTGCCGTACATCCGCCGGGCGGAGGCAAGTGCCTCCGGATCGACCGCCAGCTCCCACCGCTCCGCGATGAGCTCCTCGGTCACCAGCGACTGGTCGAAGACCATCGAGCGCAGCCAGGCGACCAGCCGCTCCCGGCTCGGATCCTCGACGAAGTCGGTGAGCAGGTTGATCCCCTCGCCCGGCGACGGGCTGAAGATGTTGCGGCCCATCCCACCGATCGTGACCAGCTGCTCCACGCGGTCCGGCTGAGCGATCGCGAACCGGGTGGCGACGACGCCGCCCATCGAGTTGCCCAGCAGCCGCGCTCGCTCGATCCCGAGACCGTCGAGGAAGTCGGACACCGCCGGCAGGGCCGCCGCCATCGGGTGCAGGTCGGTGTCGTCGCTGATCCCGAAGCCCGGGAACTCCAGGGCCAGGCAGCGGAAACGCTCGGCGAAGAGAGGCAGGTTGCCCCGGAAGTTGCGCCATGCGGAGACGCCCGGCCCCGACCCGTGCAGCATGACCAGCGGCGGGGCATCAGGATCGCCCACGTCGTGGTAGCGGAGCACCCCGCGCTCCGTGGTGAGCTCATGTCGGTGAGAGGTCTCTGTCAGCTGGGTCACATCGCGCACGCTAGGGGCGGCGTACGTCGCACAGATACCGCTCCCGGTCACTGGGAGGGAACACCCTCACAGCCGGGCCGGGAAGTCCAGCGCACGTTCTCCCGCCCGCTGAGCGGGATGCGCCCCGGCGACACGGGGGCCGACCGATTGGGTGGGGCCATGACAGTGCCGACCCCTGCCGAGATGCGTGCTGCCATGGGGCGCTTCGCCTCGGGAGTGACCGTGGTGACCGGGGTCGGAGCCGAAGGCCCGGTCGGCTTCGCGTGTCAGTCCTTCGCGTCCCTCTCGCTGGATCCACCCCTGGTGCTCTTCTGCGCCGACCATCGGGGCCGGAGCTGGCCCCTGATCCGCGACGCCGGACGCTTCTGCGTCAACGTGCTCGCCGAGCACCAGACGGATCTGTGCGACCGCTTCGGATCCAGCCGCGGGGCCCGCTTCGACGGTCTCGACTGGTCGCCCTCCCCCTGGGGTACGCCGTCACTGGCGGGCGTGCTGCTGCGGGTGCATGCCGACGTCGAGGCCGTGCATGCGGCCGGCGACCACGACGTGGTGATCGGGCGGGTGCTCGGCCTCGACACCGCCGACTTCGGCCGACCGATGGTCTTCTATCGCGGTGCCTTCGGGGTGGACTTCGACAGTCACCCGGCCTCACTCGCCACCGTCAGCGCGATGCCGTCCTCCCTGTTGCGCTGGGGGGACGGCATCCGCTGGGGCTGAGCCGGAGATCAGGCCGGCGGCAGGGGCGGGAAGATCGGCCCGCCGCCGAACATCAACCGCGGGGAGACCGGGCTGCCACCGTCCGGTTCCGTGACGCCGTAGGCCTGGGCCGCCTCGGCGGTGATGAAGACCTCGCCGGTGTGACTGTGCAGGTCGGGGTCGGCGGCGATCGCGGCGAGCACCCGGCCCTGGAGCTCCGGGGTCTCGGCATCGGTCACCGGGACGCCCGCAATGTTGTCGACGCCGCTGGCGAGCAGCTGCTTGGTGCGCACCAGTCCGGGCCACAGCGACAGCACCGTGACGCCGTACTGCCGGAGCTCCAGCGCGGCATCATGCGTCATCTTGTCGAGGCCGGCCTTCGAGATGCCGTAGAGCGTCGAGTGCAGGTAGGCGCGGGTGCCGACCGAGGAGATGTTGACGATCAGGCCGCTGCCCTGGTCGATCATCAGGGGTGCGGCGGTGTGGGTGGCCACGTAGTGCGCACGCAGCCCGACCGAGATGAGGGTGTCCCAGTCCGAGAGCGGGCGCTCCCAGAGCCGCTCCGGTTTCACGTGGTTCATCCCCGGGCCGGCCCAGGCGTTGTTGACCAGCAGGTCGAGCCGTCCGGCGCTGCCGTGCACCTCGGCGACCAGACGCTGTACGTCGCCGTCGTCGGTGTGCTCGCACCCGTGCGCGACGCCGTGGCCGCCGGCGGCGCCGACCCGGTCCACGGTCTCCTGGAGACGCTCGGGGTCGCGCCCGGAGACATGCACGGTCCATCCGGCCTCGCCGAGGCCGACGGCGATGCCTTGGCCGACCCCCTTGCTGCCGCCGGTAACCAGCGCGACCTTCGCCGTCACGAGTAGGACTCCGTGATCTGCACGCCCTCGGGCAGCGGCGTCACGATCGTCCACAGCACCGTGACCTCGCAGCGCGCGATCCGCCACTCGCCGTCCTCGACGACGTAGCGGTCGGCGTACTCGATCGCGCTCACCCGCTCGACTCCGGCCTCGAGGTCGACCTGGCGGAAGCGCAAGGTCCAGGCACCGGTGGCCTCGGTCTCGCCGACCAGCTCGATCACCGGGTGCATGGCGTGATGCATGTCGAGGATGACGATCTTGTCGTCGACCCGCTTGAGTGCGAGGTGGGCGAAGACTCCGGCTATCCCGTCGGCGTCCTCGAACTTGCCGATCCGCGGACCGTAGTCGACGACGGCGCCCCGCGCGATGAAGCAGTTGCGGAACTCCTCCGGGCGTTTGGCGTCGCACGCCCTCAGGTACCGGTACTTCAGCGCCTTGATCTGCTCGACCGCTTCGAGTCGGGCCAGCCGCTCTTCCACTGTGGTCACGACGGACCTTCCTTTCGCTCTTCTTCTCGGGACGTCACAGATCGTGACCTCAGGGTAGGGACGGTTGCAGCGCCGGGTCGGCCTCGACGAGGTGGCAGGCAACCGAGGAGTCGGGGCGAGGACGACGGTCGGCGGGCGCCTCCTCGTGACAGCGCGCAATGGCGTCGGGGCAACGGGAGCTGAAGACGCAACCCGTCGGCGGGTTCATCGGGTCCGGCAGCTCACCCGTCAGCCGGACCCGTTGCCGGGAGCGCTGCACCACAGGATCGGCGACCGGCGCGGCGGAGAGCAGCGCCCGGGTGTAGGGATGCTGAGGCGCATCGAAGAGCACGTCGGCGGGACCCTGCTCCACGAGGGTGCCGAGGTACATCACGGCCACCCGGTCTGCGATCTGGCGGACCACCGCGAGGTCGTGGGTGATGAAGAGGCAGGCGACGCCGAGCTCCGCGATGAGCTCCTGCAGCAGTGCCAGCACCTGGTTCTGGCTCGAGACGTCGAGTGCGCTCACCGCCTCGTCGGCGACCACCAGCTTGGGGCGCAGCACGAGCGCCCGCGCGATCGCGATGCGCTGCCGCTGCCCGCCGGAGAACTCGTGCGGGTAGCGGTCCGCGTGCTCGGCCCGCAGCCCCACCATCTCCAGCATCTCCACGGCCGTACGCCGCCGCTCGGCCCGGCCCTGAGCGGTGTGCACGATCAACGGCTCACCGATGAGCTCAGCCACCGACATCGACGGGTCGAGCGAGGAGTACGGGTCCTGGAAGACCATCTGGATGTCGCGACGGGCCCGGCGCAGCGCCTTGCCGCGCAGGCCGACGAGGTCGGTGCCGTCGAGCAGCACCGAGCCGCGCTCGGGCCGGATCAGCTGGGTGATGCCGCGCACCGCGCTCGACTTGCCCGAGCCGGACTCACCGACGAGCGCGACCACCTCACCGGGTGCCACGTCGAGATCCATGCCGCGCACCGCCGGCAGGGAGCGTCGTCCGATCCGGTGGGAGACGTGCAGGTCGCGCACCTGCAGCAGCGGGCCACTCATGCCAGGCTCCCTTCCGGGGTACGCCGCAGGTCGAGTTCCAGCGTCCGCACGCAGCGCACCGCGCCTCCGTTCACCCGCGGCTCCAGAGCGACAGGGCCGGCCTCGCAGGCGGCGACGGCGTGCGGGCAGCGGGCAGCGAAGCGGCAGTGCTCCGGGAACTGGTCGGGCATCGGCGGCGTGCCGGGGATGATCTCGATCTCTCCCATCCCGTCGACCCGTGGCAGCGACCGCATCAGACCTGCGGTGTAGGGATGTCGCGGTCGGGCGAAGATGTCGAAGCACTCGGCACGCTCGACCACCTGGCCGGCGTACATCACGACCACCTCGTCGCAGGCGTCCGCCACCACACCGAGGTCGTGGGTGACCAGCAGGACACCCATCCCGAAGTCGCGGGCGAGGTCCTTGACCAGGTCGAGGATCTGCGCCTGGATCGTCACGTCGAGTGCGGTGGTGGGCTCGTCGGCGATGAGCATGCGCGGGTCGGTGGCCAGCGCCATCGCGATCATCACCCGCTGCCGCATGCCGCCCGAGAACTGGTGCGGATAGTCCCCGATCCGGCTCGCCGCGCGCGGGATGCCGACCAGGTCGAGCACCTCGATCGCTCGCTTCCGGGCCTCCGCGCGGCTGGCGCCGCGGTGCCGGCGGACCACCTCGGCGATCTGCGAGCCCACGGTGAAGGCCGGGTTCAGGCTGGTCATCGGCTCCTGGAAGATCATCGAGATCTCGTTGCCACGCACGTCGGCCATCTCGCGCTCCGAGAGGCTCAGCAGGTCGCGGCCGTCGAAGAGGACCTCGCCGCGCGACGTGCGACCGCTGTCGCCGTGCAGGCGCAGCAACGCGAAGCAGGAGACGCTCTTGCCGGAGCCGGACTCGCCGACGAGTGCGACCACCTGGCCCGGCATCACGTCGAACGAGACGTCGGTGACCACCGGCTGCCAGGAGCCACGGACAGCGAACTCGACGGTCAGGTCGCGCACGGAGAGCAGTGGAGTCGTCATCTCAGGCCCTTCCCTTCTCCCGGCCGACGGAGTCGGAGAGCCCGTCGCCGACGACGTTGCAGGCCAGCACGGTCAGCACCACCGTGACGGTCGGAACGATCACCGGCCACGGCGTGTAGAACCAGGCCGCCCGCCCCTCCGACAGCATGCTGCCCCAGCTCGGGTCCGGCGGCTGCACGCCGAGGCCGAGGAAGCTCAGCGACGACTCCGCCAGGATCGCGAACCCGAAGGCGAGACTGATCTGCACCGCCAGCGGTGAGAGCACGTTGGGCAGGACGTGCCTGCGCAGGATCCATGCGGTGGGAGTGCCGATGCTGCGCGAGGCCTCGATGAACGTCTCCTCCCGCACCGCGAGGGTCGCCGCCCGCACCACACGGTAGAACCGCGGCACGAAGACGACCCCGATCGCCAGCATCGCATTCGTCAGGTTGGGCCCCATCACACCGACGATCGCCAGCGCCAGCAGCAGCGGCGGGAAGCTGAGCAGGGCATCGGCGATCCGGGAGAAGACCGCGTCCCACCAGCCCCGTAGCAGCCCGGCCAGCAGTGCGGGGACCAATCCGCCGAGGAGCCCCACTCCCACGGAGGTGATGGCGGCCAACCCGGCGACCCGGGCGCCGTACAGGAGGCGGGAGAGGGTGTCGCGGCCGAGCGCATCCGTGCCGAGCAGGTGTCCGTCGCTCAACGGCGCCAAGCGGCGGGCATCGATGTCCTGGACGAGCGGATCGTAGGGGGCGAGCCAAGGCGCGGCGACCGCGGCGACCAGCCAGACCAGGAGCACGAGGAGTGCGAACCGGTTGGCCCAGGGGCCGGTGAAGCGGCGGACGAAGCGGCGACGCGGGCTCTCCACCACGGTCCTCGTGGTGGGCAGGACGCTCACTGGGACTCTCCCCTCGGGTTGAGGTAGCCATAGGTCAGGTCGACCACCAGGCTGGCGGTGACCGTGATGATCACCGCGAAGACGACCATCCCCTGGATCGCCGGCAGGTCCCCGGCGAGGACGGCGCGGACGGCGAAGTCGCCCAGCCCCTGGATGCCGAAGATGGTCTCCACGACGGCGGTGCCGCCGAGCAGGTAGCCGGTCTGGATGCCGACCACGGTGATGACCGGCATCAGGGCGTTCTTGAGGCCGTGCTTCCACACCACGGTGCCCGGCAGCATGCCCTTGGCCACCGCGGTCCGCACGTAGTCCTGACGGAGTACGTCGGCGAGCGAGGCCCGCAGCTGACGCGCGATCTCCGCAGCGGCGATCACACCCAGCGCGAAGCCGGGGAGCAGCAGGTGGCTGAGCCACGGCCAGAACCCTTCTGCCATCTCCACATAACCGGTGGCGGGCAGCCATTGGAACTTGATGCCGATGACCAGCGTCAGGAGCAGGCCGAGCACGAAGTTCGGCGTGGCCAGGCCCAGGGTGCTGCCGACCGTCACCACCCGGTCCTGCCACTTCCCCGCCCGCCGGGCGGCAAGCACCCCTGCGGGGATCCCGATCAGCAGCGCGAAGACCATCGCCACCACCGTCAACGAGATGGTGATCGGCATCCGCGCCGAGATCATGTCCCACACGGGCGTCCGGAAGGTGTAGCTGGTGCCCAGGTCTCCCTGGAGGAGATTGCCCAGGAAGGTGAGAAACTGCTGGTGGAGCGGTTGGTCCAGGCCCAGGTCCGACCGGACCGCGGCCACCTGTTCGGCGGTGGCCCCCTCCCCGGCGATCCGGTGGGCCGGATCGCCGGGGATCAGGAAGATGAGGCTGAAGGTCGCCAGGGTCACGATGCCCAGCAGCGGCACGAGGGCGACGAGCCGACGGCCCAGCATCGACAACGTGCGACGACCCACGACTCCAGCACTCACTGCACTCCCTCTCTGATCACGGTCCGGTCGGACCGGATCAGTCCGTCATTCCGACGCCACGGAACTCGCTGATGCCGACGACGGTCGGCTCGTAGCCCGTGACACGGTCGTTGCAGACGGTGCCGACCTGGTTGAAGGTCACCGGCACCACCGCACCGGCCTCGAGCACGACCTTCTGCACGGCGGCGAGTGCATCGCCACGCGCGGCGGTCTCCTCGATCGCATTGGCTGCGGCCAGTGCCTCGTCGAAGCCCTCCGGCTCCACGTGGCTCACGTTCTGCGGTGCCGCCTCGTCGAAGTAGGCGGAGAAGAGCATGGACGGGTCGGGCCGACCGGTCCAGGCGGTGATGACGGCGTCACCGGTGCCCTTGAGGAAGTTCACTCCCATGTCGGCAGGCGGGAGCGCCTTGATCTCCATGTCGATGCCGATCTCGGCCAGCTGCGCCTTGATGATCTCGGCGGTGGTGACGAACTGCGGGATGGTGAGCGTCACCGCCGTGAAGGAGAAGCCCTTCTCCAGGCCGGCCTGCTTGAGCAGGTCGCGAGCCTCGTCCTGGTTGTAGGTCACCAGGTCGGCCACCGGGTCGTTGGAGACGAAGTAGTCGCTCGGGAAGAGGCCCTGCGATGCCTCGCCCTTGCCCTCCTGCGCGCCCTCGAGGATGGCGTCACGGTCGATGGCGAGGTTGATGGCACGGCGGACCAGCGGGTCGTCGAACTCGCTCTTGGTCTGGTTGAAGTAGAGGACGGTCTGGGTGAGCACCGTGCGCGCCCTGGTGGTGGCACCGGGGATCTGCTCGGCCGGGGCGATCATGGCGGGCGAGACCAGCGCGCAGTCGGCCTGGTCGGAGGAGACGGCGTTCAGGTTGGTCTGCGGGTCGGTCGCGACACTGAACTCGAGGCCGCCGAGCTTCAGGGCGTCCTTGTCCCAGTAGTCCTTGACCGCCTCGAAGACGTAGTGCGAGCCCGGGTCCGCCTCGGCGAGGGTGAAGCGGCCGATCCCGTCGGAGTCGGTGGCCAGGGCCTTGGCCGCGTCGGGGGTGGCGAACGCCTTCGGGCTGACCATCATGCCGGCCAGGTCGGAGAGGGTGAGGACCAGGTGGACACCGGGCGAGTTCAGGTTCAGCTTCACCGTGGCGGGGTCCACCACGTCGACCGAGTCGACCGCCGAGAGGAGCGAGGCGGAGATCGAGTCGGGCTCGCGTGCCCGGTCCAGGTTCGCCTTGGCGGCCTCCGCGTCGAACGGCGTGCCGTCTTCGAAGCTGAGCCCCTCGCGGAGGTGGAAGGTCAGCGTCTTGAAGTCGTCGGAGAACTCCCAGGACTCGGCGAGGCCAGGCACCGGTTGACCCTGCGCGTCCTGGTGGACGAGCCGGTCGTAGACGAGGTTGAGCACGATGAAGTCCGACGCCGCGACGGTCTTGTGCGGGTCGAAGGAGGTGGCGCCCGCCGAAGTCGTGTAGCGCAGCACTGCGTTGGGGTCAGGGTCGCCGCTGCCGCTGCCGCCCGAGCTTCCGCAGGCGGCAGTGAGGGCCAGACAGGCCAGGGCGGCCAGGGCTGGGATTCGCTTCACGGGTTTTCTCCACTTCCTTGATGGGTGCCCACCCGAGGGGCGGAATGTGTCGTGCGGGTCACACGGAGTGACTGGATCTTGAACACTGCTCGGCCTGCCAGGACAGGGATCCCAGTGACCGGGAGTCCCGACAGGGCCGCTCAGTCGTAGGCAGCCGCGCTCCGTCGCTCCACCTCGGCGACCAGGGCAGGGTCGTAGTCGGCGGAGTCACCAGGCGTCCAGGTCGCGGCGACCAGCCGACCGCTGTAGGGGAAGCTCCGCTGCCGGAGATACAGGTCCCAGTACACCGGCCCACCGCGGCAGAGGCCCACATCGATGCCGCTGAACGGCGCCATGCCCACCAACATGGTGACCTCTTCGATGCGGGCAACCTCGATCCCGTCGATCGTGAGGGCCCACGACCAACGGAACCCCGGGCGCGCGGTCGCGCTCAGCCGCAGGGTGCAGGCACCCTCGGGCACGGGCGCGGATCCGGCAGCCACGTGCATGCGTCCGTACTCGTTGTAGCCGACGTGTGGCCGCCCCTCCTCGATCCACACCAGGTAGCCGCCCCCCTGGTCACCGTGGGCGAGGAGGATCCCCTCCGCAGGCTGCCGATGCTCCAGCTCGATGTCGACGGTGAAGGAGCGCAGGCTGACCAGGCACTGCGCGCGATACCGCTCCAGGGTGGGCGTGCCGGGCAGGATCCGCACCGGCCGGAGGAAAGCGTCCTCGTCCGGCCGGCGGATCACGTGCTCCAAGGCCCCGGTCGAGTTGAGCGGGAAGACGGTGTTCGCCCAGGCTGCCCGCTCCCAGCCGGCGGCGAGCTCGCGCACTCTGTCGGGATGCTGCGCCGCCAGGTCGTGCAGCTCGTTGGGGTCGGTGGCGATCTCGTAGAGCTCCCACTCCGCGTCATCGAAGGGCGTGCCCGGGAGGTGCGAGGTGACGATCTTCCACCCGTCCCGATAGAAGCCCCGGTTGCCGCCGAACTCGGCGTACTGCTCGCGACGGCTGCCGGGCGCCTCCGCATCGGCCAGGCTCTCTGCGAAGCTCAGTCCGTCCATCGTCTTCGCGGGCCGGCCGTGCCTGGCGTGGGGGATCTCCACACCGGCCAGCTCCAGCAATGTCGGGGCGAGGTCGGTCACGTACTGGTACTGGCGACGGATCCCGTCGTCGCCAGGGTGCCGAGGCAGGCCGGCCGGCCACGAGAGCAGGAACGGCACACGTACGCCGCCGGCGAAGGTCTGGCCCTTGTAGAGCCGGAACGGGGTGTTCGACGCCAGGGCCCAGCCGCGCGGGTAGTGGACCATCGTGCGAGGCCCGCCGATCAGCTCTGGGTCGAGGGCGACGTCGCCCTCCCATTCCTGGGGCAGGCCCGGCAGGTGGACGAACCGACTGAAGTAGCTGCGGGTGCCCTCCGGGCCGCCCTCCATCGTGCCGCCGTTGTCGGAGGTGAAGACGATGATGGTGTTGTCGAGCTCGCCGAGCTCGGCGAGCGTGCTGGTGATCCGTCCGAGGCTCTGGTCGATGTTGTCGACCATCGCCGCATACACCTCCATGTAGCGGGCATAGAGCCGCTGCTGGTCGGCGCTGAGCTCGTCCCACGCAGGCACCGCGAACCTGGCCTTGCCGCCGTCGCGAGGAGGCAACGGCAGGTCGGCGGGGAAGAGCCCGTCCGCGATCTGCCGGGCGTGTCGGTCCTCTCGGATCCGGTCCCACCCGGCGGCGTACCGCCCGCGGTACTTCTCCAGGTCCACCTGCTTGGCGCCGAGCGGGCCGTGCATCGCGTGATGGGCGAAGTAGAGGAAGAAGGGCTTGCCGGCATCGCTGGCCCGCAGCGCCGTGATCATCTCCAGCGCCCGGTCGGTCAGGTCGTCGGTGAGGTAGTAGTCGTCCGGGAACTCAGCGATGCTCTGCGGGCTGTTGTCGACCACGATCCGGTTGGGGTGGAAGAAGCTGTTCAACGCCTCGGTGGTGCCGTAGTACCGCTCGAAGCCCCGTTGCACCGGCCACGACGCCCGCGACGCCGCGTCGTTCATCAGGGCCTCGCGGCTCAGGTGCCATTTGCCGACGCCGAAGGTGGCGTACCCGCTGTCACGGAGGATCTCGGCGAGGGTCAGGACGTCGTCGTCGAGCTCCAGCAGCGAGCCTGGGAACCCGGGGTCGAAGTTCGCGACCGACCCGAACCCGGCGCGGTGCGGGTTCAGGCCGGTGAGCAACGCGGCTCGCGCCGGGGAGCAGACCGGTGTGCTGTGGTACTGGGTCATCCTGATCCCGGTGGCAGCCAGCCGGTCAAGGTGCGGGGTCTCGATCTCGGCCCCGAACGGCCCGATGTCGGAGTAGCCCATGTCGTCGACCAGGACCACCACGACGTTCGGCGCACCCTGTCGGGCGCGCCGCCCGCGCGGCCACGCCCGCTCGGAGTCGGAGGTCGTCCGTCCGATCCGACCGGGGTGCCGCTCGTAGCCGCGGGCATAGTCGGGAACACCGCGCGCGTCCCGGGCACCGTCTGGTCGGCCGCCCGGGACGGGCAGCGCGGCGCCGCTCACCCGAGACCGAGGTCGCCGGCGAGACGGTCGAGGTGCTCCAGGACGGTCTTCTCGTCGGCGTCGGGCACCGGCCAGACCGCCTGCGCGATGCCGGCCTCCTCCCAGGAGTCGAGCAGCTCGAGTCGCGCTGAGAGACCCCGCACCTCCGGACTGCCCTCACGGCCCGCCGCAGCCCAGGCCTCGCGCAGTTCGGCCACCCGAGCGGGGAGGTCCTGGTCCAACGGGGTGGTGAGCCAGCCGTCGGCGTGGTTGGAGATCCACGCGAAGGTCCTCGGCCCGGCCTGGGCGCCGATGATCACCCGGACCCGTTCCTGCACAGGCTTCGGCCAGGCCCAGCAGGCGTCGAAGTTCACGAACTCGCCGTGGTACTCCGCCTCCTCCTCGGTCCACAGCGCCCGCATCGCGCCGAGATACTCCTTCAGGACGGTACGGCGGCGCTCCGGGGGGACACCGTGGTCGGCCAGCTCGTCGGTGTTCCAGCCGAAGCCGGCGCCGAGCAGCACCCGGCCACCGGAGAGGTGGTCGACGGTGGCGATCGCCTTGGCCAGCGTGAACACATCGTGCTCGACCGGCAACGCGACGCAGGTGCTGAGCTCGATCCGCTCGGTGACCGACGCGACCGCGCCGAGCGTCGCCCACGGATCGAGCGTGCGCAGGTAGCGGTCGTCGGGCAGGTCGGCGCCGCCCGTTGCCGGGTGGGCCGCCGTACGACGGACCGGGATGTGGGTGTGCTCGGGCACGTAGAAGGTGTGGAAGCCGCGCTCCTCGGCCGCTTGGGCGGCACGCTGGGGGCTGATTCCTCGATCGCTGGTGAAGAGTGAGAGTCCATGGCGCATGGCCGGGACGCTAGGCAGCGGTCATCGCCAACGGAGCGCAAACCCAGTCAGTGGGATGGATCACATCCAGCGGCCGGAGCTGGTCAGCAGGATGGTGTCGAGCGCCTCGCGCGACCAGGTGTGCAGGGGGTGGCTCTCCGCCGTCGGCACGGTGGTACGCCGAGGGTTGAGCTCCGCACTGACCCTCCGGGTGGCGTCGGCGACCAGAGGCGCGACCTTCTCCAACGGGGTCCGCGGCGGCATGGCCAGCGAGATGCTGCCGACCGGCCCTGCTTCACCCATCACGGCCGAGGAGACGCAGTTGACCGTGGGGAAGCACTCGCCCTGCTCGAAGGCGAGGCCCCGACGTTCGCGTACCCGGCGCAGCTCGTCATGCAGCACGTTGAGGTCGATGATGGTGCGCGAGGTCATCCGGCCCATCTGTCCGCCGACCACCTCGTCGATCTGCTCGGCGGGAAGCCACGCCAGGATCGCCTTGCCGAGCGCGGTCCCGTGTGCCGGCACCCGGCCACCGACGCGGGTGGGCACGGAGGCGGCGAACCGGCCGCCGAGCTTGTCGAGCACATGCACATGGGCCCCCTTGAGCACGCCGAGGTGCACGACCATGCCGGTGGCCACCTGGAGCTCGTGCAGCACGGGCGCTGCGGCATGCCGCAGGTCCATGGAGGTGTTCTCCCAGTCTGCGAACGCGAGCGCCCGCGGCCCGAGGGCATAGCCGTCGGCGGTGCGTTCGATCCAGGACAGGTGCGTGAGCGCGGTCAGGATCCGGTGCGCGGTCGACCGGGCCAGGCCGGTACGCGCGATGACCTCGTCGAGGCTGCAGCGCGTGGTGGGGGCATCGAAGGCGTCGAGGACGGCGGTCATCCGCTCGATCATCGACGGCGAGGGCGTCGGGGCGAGCGGCGCTCCGGACTCGGGGCGGCGGCTGGCGGTGAGAGTCAACGGTGGCTCCTCCATGACACAGCACACGGCGTCGTGGGTGCTGCCGTGTAAGTGAAGGAAACCAGCCTGCGCGACGGGGCTCGGACACACTCCCAGTGAGTGAAACCGGTCACACCCCCACCAGGGGCACCGGAGTCCACCCGGTGGGAGTGCGCCGCCGAAAACGGATCAGCCGAGCGCCGCGATGGCTGCGTCGTAGTCCGGCTCGGTGGTGATCTCGTCGACCAGCTGGCTGTGCACGACGTTGCCGGCCTCGTCGAGGACGACCACCGACCGCGCCAGCAGACCGGCAAGCGGACCATCGGTCATGGTCACGCCGAAGTCCTCGCCGAAGGAGGAGCGGAAGGCCGAGCCGACCTTCACGTTCTCGATGCCCTCGGCACCGCAGAAGCGGGCCTGGGCGAACGGGAGGTCCTTGGAGACGTTGATGACCGTGGTGTTCTCCAGACCGGCAGCAAGCTCGTTGAACTTGCGCACGCTGGCTGCGCAGACACCGGTGTCGACGCTCGGGAAGATGTTGAGCACGGTACGGCCGGAGCGGTCGGCGGAGGTGAGCGCGGAGAGGCCCTCACCCACCAGGTCGTAGGTCGGCGCGGCGGAGCCGACGGCGGGGAGGGTGCCGACGGTGTTGACGGGGTTGCCCTTGAATGCAGTGGTAGCCATGCTCCATTCCTACACGCTGCCCGGCAGCACCGGCAGAGGCGGCCACCCACCGGTCAGGACGACACGCGGTCGAACGCTTGCCGAGGTCGCCAAGTGCACACCTGTGACGACCTATCGCCCGCACCCGCGCCAGGCACCGTCACACCCGCACATCTGTGCACTTTCGGTCGCGTGGCGACGCTCAACGCACGGCGAGGAAGTCCACCAGCGCGCGGTTGAACTCCTCGACGTGGCTGGCGTTGATGCCGTGCGGTCCACCGGCGATGACGTGCAGTCGGCTGCCTGCGACGGCGTCGTGGGTCCGCTGCCCCGCCCCCTCCAACGGAACGATCTGGTCGGCGTCGCCGTGGATCACCAGGGTCGGACGGGTGATCGCGGTGAGGTCGTCGCGGAAGTCGGTCGTGCTGAACGAGTCCATGCAGGCGAGGGCCGCATCGGGATCGGACTCGTGACACATGCGCTTCGACGCGGCGAGCACGTCGTCGTCCACCAACGGCTCCTCTCCGCTGGAGAAGAAGGTGCGGACGAAGTCGTCGAAGAAGGCCGAGCGGTCCTGCTCCAGGCCCTTGCGCATCTCTTCGGCCTGCTCGGCCGTCAGCGGGCCGTCGGGATTGTCGGAGGTGCGCATCAGGTACGGCGGTACCGCGGCGGCGAACACCAGGCTGTGCAGGCGGTCCTCACCGTGCCGTGCGACGTACCTGGCCACCTCGCCGCCGCCCATCGAGAAGCCGACAAGCGTCACGTCCTGGAGGTCGAGGTCGGTGAGCATGCCCGCAAGGTCGTCCGCCAGGGTGTCGTAGTCGTAGCGGTCACCCGGCCGAGAACGGCCGAAGCCTCGGCGGTCGTAGCTGATCACCCGGTAGCCCGCCGCATGGATCGGGTCCAGCTGCGCCTGCCACGATTCGCCGGAGAGCGGCCAACCGTGGATCAGCACCACTGGTCGGCCGGCGCCACCGGAGTCGACGACATGCAGTCCGCGGGTGGGGCTCTGGTCGTTCATGGGCTCGCTCCTCGGTTCGGGGCTGGCACCTCGCGGTACCCGCCCGGTCGGGGAGTCAGCACCCGGCACCGTCCGGAATCCGGTTGTGAGCACAGCCGATCGAGTGATTGGCTCGTGCGCATGGAGCCGCTGACCGAGTCCGAGATCCGCAGCTCGTTCGTCAACTGCTCCAAGGGTGAGGCGAAGCGGTTGAACCTCCCGGACCTGCGCGACCTCGACTGGGAGAACCTCGACTTCCTCGGCTGGGTCGATCCCAAAGCCCCGCTCCAGGCGATCCTGGTGACCGGCACACCCACCGGGCCGGTCGGCGTACAGCTGCGGCGCAACACCTCCGGCGCGGGACCGCGCCGGGCCAAGATGTGTTCACTGTGCCTGACCACGCATCCCGGCCAGGGCGTCTCCCTGATGGTGGCCCGTCGCGCCGGTCAACCGGGACGCGACGGCAACACCGTGGGACTCGATATCTGTGCCGACCTCGAGTGCTCGCTCTACACCCGTGGCCTGCGTCCGCTGCCTACGATGAGCGCCGCCCACGAGACGCTCAGCGTCGAGGACCGGATCGCCCGGTTGGAGCTCAATCTGCGAGCGTTTCTGGAGCGGGTACGTCGCTGACCTCCTCCGGCTCCCAACGCAGGATGTCCCCCGGCTGGCAGTCCAGCACCTCGCAGAGCGCCTCGAGCGTGGTGAAGCGCACGGCCTTGGCCCGACCGTTCTTCAGCACCGCGAGGTTGGCGGGGGTGATCCCGATCTTCTCCGCCAACGTGCCTACGGCCATCTTCCGTCGCGCGAGCATGACGTCGATGTCGACGATGATCGGCATCAGATGACCTCGGCTAGCTCGGCCTGCAGGTGCTTGGTCTCGTCATCGAGAGCGACGGCCTGCGTCAGCAGGGTCCGCAGTACGTAGACGAGCAGAGCCACTCCGCCGACGACGAGCGCAAGCACGCAGACCATCCCGACCAGCCCGGGCGCCACCTCGTCTCCCGGATTGGTGCGGTTGCTGTAGGCGCCCAGCACCGCGAAGCCGAAGACCACCACGGCGCCCACCGAGATCGCTGCGATGATCCGATCGACGTAGCGGAAGGCGCCGAAGGAGAAGACCGTGCCGCGGCGCACCATGGTGAGGAGGCGCCAGGTGCTCACTCCGATCAGCTGCAGCCCCAGCACACCGACGAAGACGAGCACGGCGAAGGCGACCCGGATCTCCGTCCGCGTTCCGTCCATGTCGCGCAGGGCCAACGGAATCATCAGACCCTGCACCGCCAGCGAGCCGAGCAGGGCGATCGCGATGACGGCACGGAGCGCCGCGACGATCCATCGGTTCATGGCAGTACCTCCTGATGAACGAGAGGTATCTATCGTAAAACGATAGAAGAGGCTCGGCAAGACCGGACGGAGCCCCCGCGCATTGGCATGCCGACCCCGGAACGGGGTTCACCACCTCGACCTGTCGCCTCGCGCGCTGAGAACTCCTAGACTGCGCGAGACGGGTAGGACACCGGCGCCGGGGAGGGCTTCGGCGCGGCGAGACGAGGGAATCGCATGCTCAAGCGCATCAGCATCTCTGCGGCCATGACCGTCGTGCTCGGGCTCCTGGCGGTGCCGCTCGCCGGCCCGGCCAGTGCCGACCCACCGACCGACTTCTGGCAGCACAAGCCCTTCCTCAACATGGCCCACGCCGGAGGCGCCTACGAGGCGCCGGCGAACACTCTCTTCGCCTTCAAGAAGGCGGTGGAGAACGGCGCCGACCAGCTGGAGATGGACGGCTACGTCACCGCGGACGGCGAGTTCGTGGTCACGCACGACCTGAGCCCCAACGCCACCTCCAACATCGCCGAAACGGCGTACGCCGGCATGACGGTCGACGAGATGACGCTTGCCGAGCTCAAGACGCTGGACTTCGCCCACAAGTTCAGCCCGGGTAAGGGGCACTACAACTACGACCCCACCGACCCGCACCCGTACCGAGGCATGGCGCTCGCCGACGGCCCGGAGCCGCCCGAGGGCTACGAACGCAACGACTTCAGGATCACGACGTTCCGCGAGGTGCTGGAGACCTTCCCCGACACTCCGCTGAACATCGACATGAAGGCTCCGCGCAGCAATCCTGCGATGGCCACCGCAGCCGCCAACGTCCTGGCCGCCATCATGGCGGACTACCCGGAGCGCAGTGAGGACGTGATCGTGGCTTCGTTCTTCCAGGGCGCGATGGAACGGTTTCACGAGCTGCTGCCCGAGCATCAGGCCCTGTCGGCCAGCGAGGACGTACTCCTGCCCTACGCACTGCAGGGCACCCCGATCAATCCCACCCCGGTGGCCCTCCAGCCGCCTGACTACTACGACTACGCGGGTCTCACCGTCCAGCCCGTGCAGCTTCTGCGTACCCGAGCCACCCGTGACGGCTACGCGATCCACGTCTGGCCAGGCAACGGGAGCGTCGATGGCCCGGCACTCTGGCAGAAGATGATCGACCAGGGGGCGGACGGCTTCTTCACCGACCACCCGGCGGCGCTCAACGAGTTCCTCTGCATCAAGCGCGTCCCCCGACCGGACGGCAGCGCCCGCCAGTGCGCTGACACCGTGCCTACCGCGCTCAAGATCGGCCCGGCGAAGGGCAAGATCAAGGCCGGCAAGAAGCGCACGGTGCGGCTGACGGTGCGCGCGACCGCGGGCGACGGACCCGACTCGTTCCGCGTCAGCCTCAGGTCGTCCAACAAGCGGGTCACGCTGCCGCGGTCGGTGACGGTGCGCCTCACCACCGACGCGGTCACCGGTGTCGCGACCGGCACCACGAAGGTCAGGCTCAAGGCGCGCAAGAACGCCAAGGGCAAGGTGCGGATCACTGCGGCCGGTCAGTCGCTGAAGGCCACGTCGGTGCTCAAGGTCAAGAAGGCGAAGGGTCACCGCCGCTAGCCCCGCACCGGTCGCCTACGAGCGAGCAGGTTCGCCGGCAGAAGTTGCGACACGAACAGTTCCGATTTCCAACTATTAGCGTCATGAATTAAATTGTCAGCCATGCCCACCAAGCGCACTGCGCCGACGCCCGTCACTTCGGACCGCACAGCCGCGATCGACGACCTCCTGGCCCTCGACCAACAGGTGTGCTACGCGCTCTCCGTCGCCTCCCGGACGGTGATCGGCCTCTACCGACCGTTGCTGGAGCCGATGAACCTGACTCATCCGCAGTATCTGGTGATGCTGGCACTGTGGGAGGAGGCGCCGCTCAAGGCCAACGTCATCGCCCGCAAGCTGCAGCTCCAGCCGGCCACTCTCTCACCACTGCTCAAGAGGCTTGAGGCCTCCGGATACATCCGTCGCGATCGGGACCCCCGCGACGACCGAGCCCTCGCCATCGACCTCACCGAGCGTGGCCGCCTGCTGCGCAACGACGCGGTGGCGATCCCTCCCGCCATCATCCAGTCCCTGGGTATGCCGGTCGAGGAGCTTGTCGACCTGCACGCCCGACTCCTCCAGGTGATCGCAGCCGCCACCGAGGCGCCCAAGCCGGTGGCGACCACACGCTCCTGACGCTCAGGAGAGCGAGACCTGGCTACGGACCACCGACGGCGCCTGCACATACACCGCGAGGTGCCTGCGGGCACTCGCCTCCCAGCTGAAGCGATCCGCCAGGCCCCGGCCGGCGGCGACCAGGCGGCTGCGCAGGACGCCGTCGTCCAGGACCTCGGCCATCGCAGCAGCCAGCGCGCAGGCATCACCGACAGGCGCGAACAAGGCGTCTCGTCCCGGCACCATCCACTCGCGGAAGACCGGCAGGTCGCTGGTGACCACGGGCGTCCCGGCAGCCATCGCCTCCAGTGCCGCCAGACCGAAGCCCTCCTTCACCGACGGGAAGGCGAGCAAGTCAGCGGCGTCGTACCAGGCAGCCATCTCCTCCTCCGGCACCGAGCCCACCTCGACGATGTCCTTGCCCAGCTCCAGACCGAGGGGGGCGAGCGTCGCCAGGACCCGCTCACGGTAGGCGCGATGGTCTTGGAAGGAGTGGCCGCCGACGACGGCGAGAACCGGCGCCGGCGTACGCCCCTTGACCAGCATCGCCAGCGCCGCGACCAGCGTGTCACTGCCCTTGCGCGGCTCGATACCTCCGACCGAAAGGATCATCGGCCGGCCAGTGGCACCGACCCGGGCCCGCAGTCGGCTCGCTAGCCCGGGGTCCGCGTTGCGGTAGCGGGCCACATCGACGCCGTTCGGCACGATCTGCGAGGTGACCCCGGGGTCGCGCGCCAGGATCTCCTCCCAGATCTTCGTCACCACCAGGATCTGATCCGGCTCCAGGATCGCCTGGAGCTGGCAGTCGACGAGCACCTGGCTTTCGAAGTCATCGACGTGGTGCACGGTGCGCACCACCCGAACCGGGGCACCAGCGTCACGGACGCGAGCAGCAGCGCGCGCCGAGATGCAGTCCTGGGTGTGCAGGATCGGGAACGTGCGGGCCACCTCGGTCAGGCCGACCTCGAGCGCATCGATGTTCGCGGCCACCTTCTCTTCCAAGCCGCCCGCGACCGTCGGCGCGCGCACAATGTGCGTCGGCGCGGCCACCTCGCGGAAGAAGCCGGCGTCCGGGTCCCCGAGCCCCACCACCAGCACCTCCTGGCCCAGCGCATGCAGCGCCTCGGCCAGCGCGAGCGTGTGCGCGACTCCACCCCGCGGCCGCGTGCTGTAGGTGACCAGTGCCACCGGCGATCCCGCCTCGATCAGGTCGTTCATCATTCCTCCGCGAGCTCCGGACGGCGCGCGGCAACTGCCGCGGCAACATAGGCCGCACGCGCCGCAGTCTCTGTGACGATGCAGCCGATCTCCTCCAACGCACCGCGGGTGCGGTCGTATCCCTGCGGATCCGAGGCCGACCCAAGCACGTAGGCGATGACCTGCGGGCCACCGTTCGCCATGGTCTCCGACAGCACGGGTCCGAGCTCGGCGACCGGGTCGTCGTGGGCGCCGTACCCGAGTACGACATCGAGCAGCACGGCGGCGACCTCGGGATCGCGCGCCTCGGTCCGCATCATCTCGATCCGGGTGCTCGGATCGATCATGGGATGCGGCCGGCCGACGGTGTACTCCTCGGCGCCCAGGTCGAGCAGGACATGTGAGCCGGCCGGAGCCGGCACCGTGTTGGCCGCGACCAGCGGCTCATTGGAGTAGACGTCACCGAGCAGCTCCCCGACGATGACCTGGGCCTCGTAGCAGAGCGTGCCTCCCGAGTAGTAGCCACGCACGGTACGTCGCTCCGCGGCCATCTCAGCCGTCGCCGCCTCGACCCGCGCCCGCAGGCCCGCGTCGGTCGCGCCGGGCTCGAAGCCCACCAGCCGCGCCGCAAGACGTGCCCCTTCCTCCAGCGTGTGCGCCAGATGCACCCCGCTGTCGCCCTCCAGGGCGTCGATGCCGAGGAAAGTGGCGACCGCGGGCGTCGTCGCGGACTCGGCCAGGACGGCTCGAGCGACCGCGGGATGTGGAGGCTTGGAGACCAGCAAGATCGCCTGGGTGTCCGGGTCCGCCTCCAGCGCCCGGAAGGCAGCCTTGGCCATCCGGCCGTCGATCTCCTCCGACAGGTCCCGGCCACCGACCCCGATCACGTGGGAGACGCCCACTCCCCACCGGTCCAGCAGCGCGGAGACCTCCTGCGCTCCCGTGCCAGCGGCTGCCACCACCCCGACCGGGCCGCGGCGTACCCGGTTGGCGAAGCCGAGCCCGACCCCCGCAAGGATCGCGGTGCCCGCGCCCGGCCCCATCACCAGAAGCCCCAACTCGTTGGCCCGCTCCTTGAGCTCCACCTCTTCGGCCAAGGAGACGTTGTCGCTGAAGAGAAGCACGTGCATCCCAGCGGTCAGTGCTTGGTGAGCCTCGAGGGCGGCGTAGTCACCAGAGACCGAGATGATCGCCACGTTCGGGTGACCCTGTTTGACCGCAGCGGCGAGCGTCCGAGGCGTCAGCCTGGCCGCACCCTCCCCCGTCGCCGCCTCCGGTGCGTCGGCGAAGGCGGACTCCTCTCCGGCGTCTAACGCCGCGTCAGCCAGCGCCTCGTCGTCGACTCGGACCGCGAGCACGAGGTCGTTGGCACCCACGGCGCCAAGCTCGACGCCGGTGAAGCCCTCAGCCTCGAGACTGGCCAGGCCCGACGGAGTGGCCATCACCGCTCCCGCCCAGGTGACACCGTCCTGCTCGGTCATCACCGAGGTCGCCACCAGCAGGCGGAGCGAGTCGCAGTAGGTGTCGTGGACGACGCGGGCCCGGGCTGTTCCGGTCATGGTCTTCACAGGCTGCTCATCACGGAGGAGGGGACGATCCTGGTCCCGAAGGTGGTCGTCGGGTCGATCGCGTCGTGGAGGTGCTCGGCCGAGGTGATCACCGCGGCCGAGCCCCCTGCCTGCACGAAGTCGATGGCTGACCGGACCTTCGGCCCCATGCTGCCCGGCGGGAACTGGCCGTCGCCCAGGTACCGGATCGCCGCGTCCACACCGAGCTCGTGCACGACCGTCTGCTCCGGGGTGCCGTAGTTGATCGAGACCGCGTCAACCCCGGTGACCAGGATCAGCCCGTCGGCTCGCAACGAGATCGCCACACTGGCGGCGGCGGCGTCCTTGTCGATGACGGCGTCCACACCCGGATAGCCGTCATCGACACCGCCGAGCACGCCGATTCCGCCACCGCCGCAGGCCAGGACAACATGGGAGCGCTCGACCAGGGTGCGGATCGCAGCGCTCTCGAGCAGCTCGACAGGTCGCGGCGAAGCCACCACCCGACGGAATCCCCGTCCGGCGTCCTCCCGCATCACCCAACCGCGTTCCTCGGCAAGCTGCTCGGCACGCCCTGCGGAGAAGAAGGGACCGATGGGCTTGGTCGGGTCGACGAAGGCAGGGTCGTCCGGGTCGACGACCATGTGCGAGACCACGGCCACCGCGGTGCCGGCACCGAGGAGCGCGTCGAGCGCCCGCACCAAGACGCTGCCGAGCTGGCCCTGCGTCATCGCGTTGACCGAGGCAAGTGGCTGCGGGGGAACCAGGCCGACGCTCTCCTCCTGCTGAATCGAGAGGTTGCCGACCTGGGGACCGTTGCCGTGGACCACGACGACACGCCACCCGTCGGCATGGAGCCGGGCGATCCCTTGGGCCATGGCGTGTGCGTTGGCCTCGATCTGCTCCGACGTCCCGATCTCATGCTCGCGCGTGAGGGCATTGCCTCCGACCGCGACAACGGCGATTCTGCTCATGCCGACCCTTTGCGTATGTTTCGAATGCTTAATATTTCGTTGAGTATAGTGAAAAGAGCCGGGAGGACAAGCCGTGTTCGGCATTCCGTCACCGCAAGGCGATGACCCCGTCGCCGCCCTACGCGACCTGTCCCGGCAGTGGGCCACCATCGCCGACCGCGCCTTCGCCTCGGGGATGAGCGATCCCGCGGCGTACGCCCGCACGCTCCGGTTCGTCACGGCCGCCGTCGAGGAGCTCCGGACCCGCGGGAACGGAGCGACCGACCTGCTGTCAGCCTGGGCGGGCCACAGGGACCTGGTGCACGCGGTCGCCGACTCCGACCCGCGCTACAGCCTGGAGGGACTCGATCCCGAAGCACTCGCGGGCGCCGCCTTCGCGATGCGCTATCGAGAGCTCGCCGAGACGATCGCCGGTGCCCGACGCCTGGAGACGTTGGCCGCGCTCGACGACATCGGCTGGGTGGTCGCAGAGGAGTCAGGACCTCCCGAGGGCGACCCGTTCGTTCCCTACCGGCGCCTTGAGATCGACCGAACCCGGGGCCTGGCCCTCGCGATCAGCACCTACGCCAACGACGACTTCACCGCCACCGTGCATCGCGTCGAGCAGCTGCGGTTCGACGGAGCCGACGGCACTCTTGCGCCGATCGACGCGGAGGATCCCGGCTCCACGGCCCGCGAGTTCGCGACGGCCGACGAACGCGAACGCCACGTGACCGAACTGCGCGGGGCGCCGCCCTCTCCGAACTGAGCCGCGCACGGGTGACGCCGAATGTGTCGAGAGGGTTCCCCTCGCCGAGAACGTTTCCTATAGTGGATGAAGACCTGTCGTGTGGATCACACGAGGCTCCCTATTGAGGAGATCCATCCATGAGTGAGCAGCACCCCCTCAGCGCCGCCGGACGGGCCAGCACTGCGGATCTGATCGTCAAGCTTCAGGCCAGCGGCCTGCGCACCGACATCGACGTCGGCGCGCGGAAGGGCGGGGCCGGACCGGCCGATGCGGGAATGCTGTGGGTCAACGGCGCACCCGCCACCGTGCCGACCACGGCCAGCTACGTCAGCGACTCGCCCTACGCCCTGCGGCAGGAGGACGACGGCTTCGGCATCTACCTTGGCGAGCAGCGCCTCGCCGACGCCTCCCTCGCCCCGGAGCCGAAGTTCTACCGCATGCGCACCGCCGACGGCGTCCCCTACAACCAGATCGCCCTGATGCACCTGGACTCCCTGGCAAGCACGGTGCTGCAGACCTGCACCTACTGGGGCAACTCCGACCAGTGCAAGTTCTGCGGCATCGGCGTCTCCCTCGAGCAGGGCCGGACCATCGCGAAGAAGACGCCAGCCATGCTGGCCGAGGTCGCCGTGGCCGCCAAGGAGCTCGATGGCGCAGTGGATGCGACGCTGACCACCGGAAGCACCAAGACGCCCGATCGCGGGGCGCTGTACGTCGGCGCCTGCGGCCAGGCGGTCAAGGAAGCCTCCGGGTTGCCGGTTCAGGTGCAGTTCGAACCGCCGTCCGACCTCGACGTGATCAACCGCGTGCACGACATGGGTATCGACTCGGTCGGCATCCACGTCGAGACCTTCGACCCGCGGGTGCTCGCCGAGATCGCGCCCGGCAAGGCGGCCTGGGGCATCGAGGCCTACTTCACCGCCTGGGAGCGGGCGGTGGAGGTCTTCGGCGCCGGGCAGGTCTCCACCTACGTCATCCTCGGGATGGGCGAGGACCCGAAGCTGACGGTGGATGCCTGCCGCCGCGCCATCGACATCGGGGTCTACCCGTTCGTCGTCCCGCTGCGCCCGGTACCCGGCAGCCTGATGGCAGACCTGGAGCCACCCACCGCCGACTACGTCGAGCACATCAACCGGCAGGTGGTGCCCTACATGCTGGCCCGCGGGATGAGCGCGACCGGTGTGATGGCTGGCTGCGCCCGTTGCCAGGCGTGCTCGGGGATGGCGGCGCTCGAGCGCTCGCTCGGCCCGGTACCCGCCGAGGGTCGCCCGTCACTGCCGTTGTTCGTGTGACATGAGCGCAGTGAAGGTCACCTGCCGTCAGGTGATCAGCCAGGAGGACCGGGAGGCACACGACTGGATCCGCAACCAGATCTTCGTCGTCGAGCAGGGCCTGTTCGACGACAGTGACCAGGATGCGCTCGACGCCGATCCCAACGTGATCCACGTCGTCGCCTTCGCGGATGACGAGCCTGCCGGCACGGTGCGCCTGTACCGCGTCGACACGCCCCACCCGGGCGAGGAGCTGTGGAAGGGCGACCGCCTCGCGGTACTCCCAGCGTTCCGTCACATCGGTATCGGCGGACCCCTCGTCCGTCACGCCGTCACCACCGCCGGTGAGGCCGGAGGCAACCGGATGGTCGCCTGGATCCAGCCCGCCAACGTCGTCTTCTTCACCAGGCTGGGCTGGCACGCCGACGGCCCGCCCAGCGACTACCTCGGCTCACCGCACCAGCACATGTGGATCGAGCTGGCGTGAGGTCAGGCTCACAGGTGGGTCACGGTCTCCTTGCTCAGGTCGAAGACCACCTCGCGGTCACCTCCGGCGGCGATCTGCACCAGGCCGCTCGCGTCCAGCGTGCCGATCCGTACGGCGCCCAGGTCACGCGTCGCGAAGAGCTCCGCGAGGGCCGGCACCTTCTCGGGCGGCGTGGTCACCAGGAAGACCAGGCAGGGAAAGCAACCGAGCCAGTCAGCCATCTGCACACCATGCGGCAGCGGGACCACCTCCAGGTCGACCGTCGCCCCCAGTCCCGTGGCCTCCAGCAACATCGCCAGCGAGCCGATCATGCCGGCCATGCTCACGTCCTTGGCTGCTGCCGCGACCCCCGTCTCGGCCGCCTCGGCCATCAGCCGGACATCGCCGGCGAGCCGCTCCCCGCGCTCCTCGAAGGAGGCGAAGTAGGGGAAGTCCGCACGCATCCGGCCCTCGAAGCAGCCCACCAGCATCAGTGCCTGACCGGCCGCCGCCCGGGCGACCGTCAGCGGTCGCTCGGCGCTGCCCAGCCCGAACGCCGACAGGCTCGGCGGGCCGTCCGTCTCGGTGAGATGGCCGCCGACGATCGGGACGTCGTACGCCTCGCTGGCCCACTTCAATCCCTCCAGGACCTCGCGCGCGGTCTCCTGGGGTCCGACCACGGTGTCGACGATCGCCAGCGGTCGCGCGCCCATCGCGGCCAGGTCGTTGACGTTCGCCAGGACCGCAGAGATGCCGGCGGCGCGCGGATCGCGCGCCACGAACGAAGGCAGCATGGCCTCGCCACCCACCACCAGCTGGTGGCCACGGTCCAGCACCACCGCACCATCGTCACCAGGGCCGGTCTGCCAGTCGCTGCGACCGAAGACCTCGGTGACCAGGCCGATCGCGGCCTTGCCCCGCACACCCGGGAGATCACGCAGGTGCTGGGCGAGTCCGGCGAGGTCGAGCCCAGCGAGATTTCGTGGTGTCGAGATGGCGGCCACTTCCCTTCGAGTGGTGGCGCCCACTTGCTGGCCCACCATAATGAGGACATAAATTGATGGTGCACGAACTGATCCAGCATAGTAAACAAGGGAGCCCTGTTGTGGGCATCGCTGCGAACTTCCTCCGGCTGCCGGCACGAGGCCAGAAGCCTCGGGCCCGAGGGCTCTCCCACGTGCTCGACAACGGCATCAGCCCCTCTGAGACCCGGGACCGCTTGGAGGCAGCCGCCCGCACCATCGATCTGTGGAAGTTCGGCTGGGGCATCGCCTATCTCGACCCGCACCTGAGCGAGAAGGTCCGTCTGCTCACCGATCACCAGGTGCTCGCCTGCCCGGGCGGCACCCTGGCCGAGGTCGCGTGGAGGCAGGGCCAGTACGCCGCGTTCCTGGATTGGGCCGAGGCAGCCGGGTTCCCTGCGATCGAGGTCTCCAACGGCACCGTCACGATGAGCCGGACAGAGAAGGACGACCTGATCGGCACCGCCGCTGAGCGTTTCGTGGTGCTGGCCGAGGTCGGGCGGAAGGATCCGGCGCTCGAGCTCGCGCCCGAGGAGTGGAGCACCCATGCGCGGGCAGACATCGCCGCCGGTGCCACCTGGGTGGTGGCCGAGGGCCGCGAGAGCGGCACCGTGGGACTCTTCACCCCCGACGGACAGGCCCGTGCCGACGTCGTGGAGGCCATCGTGGCGTCGATCGGTCTGCCCCGCGTGCTCTTCGAAGCCCCCCAGCGGGCGCAACAGGCATGGTTGATCCGCCGGTTCGGACCCGAGGTCAACCTCGGCAACATCGCACTCAGCGACGCGCTGGCACTGGAGACACTGCGGCTGGGGCTGCGTGCGGACACCCTCGACGCGTCGTTCGCCTACGACCCGACCCGTCAGGCCGAGCGATGATCCCGCATCAGTACCGGACCGTGGCCTTCACCGAGGTCGCGGTGCCGCTGACCGACGCGGCGCTGCGAACCCTGCTGCTGAGCCGGCAGGTCTATCGACGGACCCGCTTCGTCGTCGCCCACTCGCCGCACGGCGACGTAGCGCTGGTCGAGGTCACCACGGTCGGCGACGGACTCTTCGTCGACGTCACCGAGACACGGATGCTCGCTGCGCCCTCCGAGTGCCAGCTGATCGATCGCCCGGACCTCGACACCGCCGTCCCCAGCCAGCTGGCTCGCGCCCGCGCGGAGGCCGACCTGCCGTCCGGGGTCCGGTGCCTGGTGGTCCGCGGCACCTATGCGCACGTCAACTTCCTGCTCGACGAGCCGACGCGTCGGGTGCATGTGCTCGATGTGGCGCCGCCGTGGCCGGCCAAGCTCTTCGACCAGGCCGAGCGCGTGCTGTCGACCGGTGAGGAGTTGCCAGCGATGCACTGCGTGCCGCAGGTCGTCGACCTGGAGGAGTTGGCAGCCGAGCACCCGGCCGACCACTACCTGCTGCCCTGCCGAGGTGGCGGGATGAACGTGCCCGGGGCGCGGATCTCCTACCTCGACGAGGTGCCGCCGGCGGCGGCGTGGCTCCAGCTGGGGTGTCCCCGGTCGCAGGCGATCCACGACCACTTCTACCCCGACCAGGCAGACGCGGTAGCGCGGGTCGACATCTGCCCGGCCCATCTCGCCCGCTCCCTCCCCCTCCCGGCCGGCGAGGTACGGCTCACCAAGTGCTGCCTCCTGGAGGAGCATGTCGAGACGCGCGGGGCTACCGTCGTGGTGCCGTGGGGCTCCTCGTTCACGCTGGTGGGCGAGGGTCTCGCCCGGGCCGCAGCACTTGCGGACGAGTTCCGCGCATCCGGCGAGACCCCCGGGCAGTGACGGCGATGAGCGCTCGGATCAGCGATTCCGCGATGTATGCCCACCTGTGGGGCACTCCCGAGGTGCGCGAGGTCTTCGACGAATCCGCCCGAGTCCAGGGGTGGCTCGACGTGCTGGTGGCGCTGGCCCGTGCACAGGCCGCCTCCGGCCTGATCCCGCTCAGCTCCGCGGAGGCCATCGCCGAGGCCGCGAAGGTGGACCGGCTGGACCTGGACCAGGTCGGAGTGGCGACTCGGGAGACCGGCCACTCCACACTCGGACTCATCAGGGAGCTGCAGCCCCTGCTGCCGGAGTCTGCGCGCGAGCACCTCTACTTCAAGACCACGGTGCAAGACGTCACCGACACCTGGACGGCACTGGCGGTCCGGACCGTCGGCGGCATCGTCTGGCGTGACCTGCGCGCCATCGAGGCCCGGTTGCTGGAGTTGAGCGCTCAGCACCGCGACACGCTGATGTGCGGGCGCACCCACGGTCAGCCCGGCGCGCCGATCACCTTCGGCTGGAAGGTCGCCTCCTGGGCCGACGAGGTACGTCGCCACCTCGACCGGCTCCGGGAGGGCAGCGACCGCTGGCTGACGGTCCAGCTCGGCGGCGGGCTCGGCACCCTGGTCGATGCTGGACCCAGCGCCCTGGAAGTCCGGGCGCGCTTCGCCGCGGAGCTGGGACTGAACGAACCGCGGATCTCGTGGTTGAGCTCACGCGACCGACCGGCCGAGTTCGGCCACCTGCTCGCGATGATCTGCGGGACCCTGGCGCGCATCGGCGGCGAGGTCTACGAACTGCAACGGCCCGAGATCGGCGAACTGGCGGAGCCGCGTCCGGCCGGGGTGGTCGGCAGCATCACCATGCACCACAAGCGCAACCCCGAGGGCAGCGAGCACCTCGACACGCTCGCTCGTCTGGCCCGCTCCAGCAGCGGCGTCCTGTCCGAGTCGGTCGTCTCGCAGCACGAGCGCGACGGGCGAGCATGGAAGGCGGAGTGGGTCGCGCTCCCAGAGGTGTGCCTGCTCACCGGCTCCGCCCTGTCCCTCACCCGGCGCCTGGTCGACGGCCTCGAGATCGACGAAGACCGGATGACGGCCAACCTGCGGACGCACCTGGGGCAGACCCAGAACCCGGCCGACCCAGGAGCGGCACCGCTGATGGTCGACCGCGTCCTGCGTCACGCCCGGGCCGCACGTGCCCAGGAGTCGGAGCAGTGGCCATGACCCGCTCCCGGCACAACCTGGCGACCCTACCCACCCCTGTCCAGCAGGCACCGCGCCTCGCCGAGGCACTCGGGGTGGCCGGACGTCTCCTGGTCAAGCGCGACGACCTCACCGGCTTCGCGGTGGCCGGCAACAAGGCGCGCCCGCTGGAGTACCTGCTCGCCGAGGCGCTCGGGAGGGGGGCCGACGTGCTCGTCACGGGCGGCACCCCCGGCTCGAACTTCTGCCAGGCGGCGGCCGCGGCCGCCGCCGGAGCCGGGATGGAGTGCGTGCTGATCTACGCCGGCCCGGCCCAGAGACCACAGCATCCCAACCATCTTGCCGCGCGGGCCTGGGGCGCCCGAGTGGAGTGGACAGGCGACCCGGACCGCAGCAGTGTCGACACGGCCCTGACAGACGCCGCCGCCGAGCTCACCGCCGCCGGGCGGCGGCCTTATGTGGCACCGCGAGGTGGCTCGACGGCGCGGGGGGCACTCGGCTTCCACCAGGCCGCCGCCGAGCTCGCCACTCAGGTCGATGGCCCCGCCACCGTGGTGCTCGCGACCGGCTCGGGCGGCACCACGGCGGGCCTGATCGCCGGCAGCGTCGCACTCGGTCGCCGCTTCGAGATCCACGGCGCGAGCGTGAGCCGGGCGCCGGAGCAGGCTCGCGGCCGGGTGCTGGAGCTGGCCCGTGGGTGTGCCGAGCTCGCCGGGACGGCCCCGCCGGAGGCCGCCGACGTCCGCCTCGTCGATGCGCGAGGTCCGGGCCACGCGCAGCCCTCGACTCTGGGGGCCCACGCCGCGCAGGTCGCGCTGACGACGATGGGCATCGTCCTCGATCCGGTCTACACGGCGAAGGCCCTGGGGGCCTTGCCCGCGGTCCTCGGCGAGCAGATCCGAGATCCCCGACTGACCACGATCTTCTGGCACACGGGCGGTCTGCTGGATGCAGTCGCCGGATGGGAGCACGCATGACAGACATCGAGATCGTCCCTTCGCAGCACCACCTCGGTGGCGTCGACCGGTTGGGGCCGCCCGTCGGAGGTCCGGCCCAGGAACTGATCGACAGCGGCTTCTACCTGGAGAACTTCGACGCACCATTGCTCCATGCCGGCCTCAACCTGGCCGACATCGCCCATGTGATCGACCTGCATGAGCGCCGGGTGATCCCCACCGACGCGACCCGGCAGCTGCTCTCCACCCTCCTGGTAGCCGCCCGCACCCGCGCGGAGGAGTTCCCCTACGACCCGGCGTACGGCGAGCCCTACAACTCCCGCGAGCGTCACTTCACCGCGCAGATCGGCGACGTGGCGGGCTGGCTGCATGCCGGACGCCCCAGGCGCGAGGCAGTGCGGATCGCTCTGCGGCTCAACATCCGCAGCGGCCTCGAGGAGCTGGTGGAGAGTGCGGCCGAGCTGGCGAAGGCGATCGCCGAGCTGGCCGGAGCCAACACCCGCACCTGGCTGCCCGACCAGACGTACCTGCAGCACGCACAGCCGTCGACGTTCGGCCATTACCTGGTGAGTTGGGCGTATCCGGTGCTACGAGACGCCGATCGGCTGCTCGAGACGATGGCCTGGATCAACACCAGCCCGGGCGGGGCGGGCTGCGTCAACGGCAGTCGGCTGCTTGCCGAACGTGGCCGGGTCGCCGAGCTCCTCGGCTTCGACGGCGTCATCGAGCACACCCGCGACGCGATGTGGCAGATCGACGGACTGATCGCCGCGCTGTCGAACGCATCGAGCCTGCTCACCACACAGAGCAAGCTCGCCGAGGATCTGGAGATCTGGGCGAGCAACGAGTTCGACTACGTGACCCTGGCGGACGGCTACAGCCGTTCCTCGGTCTTGATGCCGCAGAAGCGGAATCCCTATGCCCTCTCGATCATCCGCGGCGCCTCCGGGACGCTGATCGGTCGGCTGAGCGGGTTCCTGGCGGTCAGCAAGAGCCCCTCTGCCCGCAGCGACAACCTCATCTACGCCTACGGTGAGATCCCACGGGCGATCGACCTGGCCCTGCGCACCACCCGGCTCACCACCGGCGTGATCCGCACGCTGACCGTCAACAAGGCCAAGATGTGGGCGGCGCTCGAGTCCGGGTTCAGCCAGGCCACGGACCTGGCCGAGTTCATCATGCAGACCTGCGGCGTCGACTACCGAACGGCCTATCAGGTCGTCGGGATCGCCGTACGCCAGGCCAGCCGTGAGGGACTCCGTGGAATCGATCTGGACGGGGCCCGCCTGGACGCGGCAGCTCGGGAGCATGCGCCGACCTTGTCCTTGGGGCTGGCGGAAACCGACCTCACGGAGATCCTCGATCCCCGCAAGATCGTCGAGACCCGCACGCTCGCCGGCGGCGCGGCACCCGAGGTCGTCGCGGCGATGGCCGCCGGCTGCCTGGACCAGAGCAGAGCACTCCACTCCCGCGCGCACAGTCGCCGGGAAGCCATCGCAGCGGCCGAGCTGGAGCTGATCCATCGCGCCGAGGCCATCGTCAACGAAGGAAGTCGATGAACATGTCCACACCCACCCTGCCTCCCCTCTCCCTGCCCCAGACCTTGGACGTCGTCAACGTGGGCCTGCCTCTCTTCGCCGACGCAGTGGCCCGGCAGGACGTCCCGGTCATGCAGGTGGACTGGAGGATTCCCGGCGGCGGCGACCCGCGCGTCGTCGCCGCGCTCCGGCGTACCTTCGGGCCGTACGCCGCCGGCATCGACGCCGCCAACGCCGAGGTCTTCCGGCGCCTCGACCGCGGTGCGCCCCAGCTGGTGGACGTGCTCCCCGCAGCTCAGGTCGTTCCCGTGCTCGCCGAGGGCCGCACCCTGCTGCACAGCGGACCGCCGATCACCATCGAGCGGACCGCCGATCCACTGCGACGTTCGATGCGGGCGGCCGCATGCGCCGAAGGCTGGGCGGCCACGCCGGAGGAGGCCGACCGGATGCTGAGCAGCGGCGAGATCCGGATCGAGTCCGCGAACGTGCACGGCGTCGTCGTGCCCATGGCCACCTCGATGGGACCGACCACGCCGATGTGGGTGATCGACCTGGCGGACGCCGGGATCCGCACCCATGCGCCGATCGGCCAGGGCTCCGGTGACGTCGCCTGGTTCGGGAAGGACTCGCCGGGAGCCATCGAGCGGCTGGTCCTGCTCCGCGAGGTCGCCGGGCCCGTGCTGGCGGACGCCGTGCGGACCATCGGACCGATCGACGTGATGTCGCTGGCGGCCCAGGCGGTCGCGATGGGCGACGACGTCCACGTTCGCACGCAGGCCGCCACGAACCTGCTGCTGCGCACGCTGCTGCCGGGCCTGGTAGCGAGCGAGCATCCGCGCAAGGTGGAGGCGGCGACGTTCCTGTCCGCCAACTACCTGCTCTTCCTCACGCTGGCGATGGCAGCGGCACGATCACTGACGACGTGGGCGGCGCAGGTGGAGGGCAGCTCGGTGGTGGCCGGGATGGCCCGCAACGGCACCGACTTCGCGGCCTGGCTGACCGGATCCGGGTCGACCTGGCATGTGACGGCCGCGCCGCCGGTGGGCCGAGCGCTCTACCAGCCCGGGCGCGGCGCGGCCGATGCCGCGCCCGACATCGGGGACAGCGCGGTCCTGGAGCTGGTCGGTCTCGGCGGCGCATGCGCGGCCGGATCGCCCGCCGTGGCACAGATGGTCGGCGGCACGATGGCCCACGCGGCCGAGCTGACTGAGGCACTCGACAACGTCAGCGTGGGCAACTCGAGCCGGTTCACCATTCCGGTCTGGGGCATGCGGGGATCGCCCGTGGGGGTCGACGTACGCCGCGTGGTCGAGCTGGGTATCACACCGAGCGTGACCACCGGGATCCTGCACGTCTCGGACGGCAGCGGTCAGGTCGGCGCCGGCGTCGCCGAGGCGCCGATCCAGCCGTTCATCGACGCGCTGCTCGAGCTGGACGCGCGGCTGACCGCCGGAGCCTGAGCCGGTACCGGTGGCTGGGCCCGGCTCGGGCTCAGCTGCCGGCGATCTCCACAGTGGGCCGCTGGGCCAGTGTGTTGGAGACGTAGCAGACCCGGTTGGCCGGCTCCAGGAGCGGCTCCAACTGCTCCCGGGGCAAGGCCGAGGCGACCACCAGCCTGATCTCGGAGAAGCGAGCGCCCTCGTACTCTCCCACCGCGGTGACGCTCAGGTCCGGCAGGTCGATCCCGCGCTTGCCTGCTGCCCAGTTGAGGGCGAGGGCGTAGCAGGAGGCGGCAGCGCCGAGGAGGTACTCCGTCGGCATCGGCGCCGTGTCGGTGCCGCCGGCAGAGGCCGGCTCGTCGACGCCGAAGACGAAGTCGCCGCTGGTCACTGTCGCCCGCCAGCCGCCCTCCCAGCGGGCAACGACCGGCGCCGATGGTCCTGACCTGGCCATGCTGGTTCCTCTCCTTCGGATGTTGCCTGTCACGACGGGGCTCGCCCATGACTTCGGGGCCCGGTCGCAGCGACCGGGCCCCGAAGACGTGGTGTGCTCACCGGGTCAGCTGTAGAGCCTGTCGAAGTTGTCGTAGAAGATCATGTCCGCGATCTCCCGCGAGCCGGTGGCATCGATCATGCGGTGATACTCGCCGGCGAAGTCGCCCCACGGCTGGTCCGTCGCGAACAACACCCGATCGCCACCGATACCGCGCTTGTCGATCTCGTTCGCCAGCCAGTTCGGCGCGAACCCGATCGCCCAGGTGAGATCGGTGTAGACCTTCTTGCCCGATTCGATCCAGTCGAAGAAGCGGCCGCCAATGAGCTTGATGTGGCCGCTCATGCCGCCACCGAAGTGCACCAGGTGGATCGGCACCTCGTCGGCGTACCGGTCCACGAGCTCACCGATCCTGTCGATGTCGGAGGCCGCGCCCGGGGAGGTGTGGACGTGCACGATCAGGTCCTTCTCCTTGGCCTTGGCGAAGACCTTGTCCAGCTGGGCCAGACACTCCGGGTCGTCGACCGCGCCGCCGAGCAGGAAGCTGAACTTCAACGCCTTGATCCCGGGTTCGCCGGCAAGCGCCAGTGCGTTCTCGGTGAACTCCGCATCCTGCGGCCGGGGCGAGGCCCAGAGCGCACCCCGGAGCCGATCGTCCTTGCCGACGGCCTCGACGACGAACTCGTTGAGGGCGAAGGAGTGCTTCGGGTCCGGCACCCCGTAGTTCGGGATGATGAGTGCGCGCTCGGTGCCTTCCGCGTCGAGGTCGGCGATCAGCTCCGCGATCGTCGCCCGGGCATTCTGGTCGGGATTGACCGGTGGGCCGCCGTAGAAGGGGAACGCCGGCAGGACTCCGACATGCCGGTGCGCGTCGGCATGACGCTTGGGAGCCTTCGCCATCACATGGTCCAGGTGTTGAGCTGGAAGTGCTTGTCACGCCACGCCGTGAGCGCGGAGTCCAGCACGTCCAGCGGGTTGAACGCCTTCACACCGGGGATCAGGTCGTTCTCGCGCATGCCGTACAAGGCACCCATCGCGAACCGGCAGGCGTAGATGGTGGCGCCCTCGTCCATCAGGATCTTGAGCTGCTTGTTGACCGAGAGGTTGCCGGGGAAGCCTTCCGTGCCCACCGCCGGATAGCCGCGACCGGCAGCGGCGAGCAGCACCGCAGGGCCGTAGAGGACGATGGTGAGCTCGAACCCCTTGCGCTGGAGTCGGGTGGAGGTCATGAGGTTGACCAACGAGACCGAACCTTCGAAGGGAACCGAGTGGATGAAGACCGTCGCCTTCTCACCCTCGTTGGCCTGAATGTCGGGGAACACCTTCTCGCTGGTGTCCCAGTTGACGTCTCCTTCTTTCGGAGTCTCGACGAATACGGTCTGGCTGGACATGAGTGCGTACTCCTATGGGTCGGGTTTGCTGGATGACTTCGTGGGGCCGAGTCAGAGAGCGTCAGGAGGCTCGGTCGCGGGGTGGCTTGGAGGTCAGCTCCCCGAAGCCCGTGACCGCCGGGCCGCGGAGGGGAGCCTGTTTGACCCACCTCTTCTGATGGCTGCCGGGCATCTTCGCGATGATCGCGTTCCGCAGGCCGGCGGGAAGGAGATAGAAGAGAGGGACGTAGATGCGACGCCAGAAGATCTCGACTCCGCGCGGCGGAGCGGGCCGAGTGGTCCCGAGCCGACGGGCCACCTTGTCCTGGGCGTCGATCATCAGGTAGTGCTCGGAGGTGCTCCGCACCCAGCGCGTGAATCCCATGGCTCAGCCCTTGAGGTTCGCCAGGGCGTTCTGGGCGGCGGTTGCGATCGGCTCGCCGAGGGCGCCGATCGGAGGGCTGTAGACGTTCTCCATGGTGGCCAGCTCCCTGAGGGTGATGCCGGTCCGGACCGCCATCGCCAAGAAGTCGCAGCGCTCCTTGATGCCCTCGCCGCCGACCAACTGGGCCCCGATCAGTCGCAGGCCCTCGGGCTCGGCTAGCAGCTTCACCTTCACCGGCTTCACGTCCGGGTAGTAGCGAGCTCGCGAGATGCCCTGCCCGTTGCCGACCACGAAGGGGATGCCGAGCGCTGTGGCCAGCGTCTCGCTGAAGGAGACCCCGCCGATCATCCACTTGCCCGCGACCATGCCCCAGGGGACGTAGACGGCCTGGTACTCGCGCTCACCGCCGGCAGCGTTGGTGCCCGCGACCTTGCCCTGGGCGTAGGCGTGGCTGCCGGACAGGCCTTGGATGGGCACGTTGGAGACACCATGGGGGATCTCGGTGCAGTCCCCGCAGGCGAAGACGTCGGGGACCGACGTACGCATCTGTCCGTCGACGATGATGCCGCCGCTCATGCCGAGCTTGACGCCCGCCGCCTTGGCCAGCGCGGTGTTGGCGACCTTCTCGGTGGCGATGACGGCCAGGTCCGCCTTGATCTCGCCTTCATTGGTGGCGACCGCGCTCAGTTGACCGTTGGTGCCCTTGAACTCGGTGACCTTGGTGTTGAAGTGGAGCTTCGCGCCGAGCTCGAGCCATGAGTCCTCGACCGGCTTCATGATGTCGGGGTCCGTGGCCATCGACATCGACCAAGGGGCGGGCTCGACGAGGTGGGTCTCGATACCGCGGTGCGCAAGCGCGGTGACCATCTCGGCACCCAACGGCGTGGACTCGCAGACGACGGCCGACTTCACCGTGTCGAGGACCTTGTCCCACTCCATCGCTTGGCGGATGTTCTTGACGTAGTAGAGCCCGCCGAGATCGGAGCCAGGTACGGCCGGGTCGGCGTAGTTGAAGCCGGTAGCGAGGATCAGCGAGTCGTACTTCTCCGTGACACCGGTGGTCGTGGTGACCGTCTTGGCCTTGGTGTCGATGCTCGCAACGACTGTCTCGTAGCGGATGTCGATGCCCTGGTCGATGTAGTGCTGCTTGGTGGCCATGAAGAGCGAGTCGAAGCTCGCGATCTCCTTGCCGTGCACGTACGGAATGCCGCAGGGACTGTAGGCGGCATCTTCGAACTCGCTGAAGACGGTGATCTGCGCATCTGGTGCGGTGCCCTGTGCGGCACCCGCCGCGCCCATGCCAGCGGCTCCGCCGCCAACAACTATGATTCGCCGTGCCATGAAGTCGTCTCCTCGGACGTCTGAGCCAGCCGTGTTGATTATGGGGAATATTTCGTTCACCATACTGGATACCCGCTCACCGTCAAGGGGCAATCACGGAAGGCAGATCGGGGGCGCCCAGGGCCCCGCAACAAGCGGCGAGCCAGGAGGTTCCATGAGGTCACGGGTCAACGAGGTCGTGTCGAGCATCGGACCCAAGTTGAAGTCCCTGCGGAAGGTGCACGGCTACTCGCTGCAGGCTCTGGCCGAGCGCTCCGACGTCTCCGCAGCAGCGATTCACAAGATCGAGTCGAGCAGCATGGTGCCGACCATCTCCACCCTGCTCAAGATCGCAGCCGCCCTGGACAAGCCCGTCGCCTACTTCGTCGAAGAAGAGGAAGAGCTGGCTTCAACGGTGAAGATCACCGCCGACGACAGACCGGAGATCTACACCTCGCACTCCGGCATCACCCTGGGCGGGATCACCGGCCCCTACGGCAAGTTCCTCCTGGCCGGCGCCCTCGCGACCGTGATCCCTGGAGCCAGCAGCGGCGAGAAGCCGATGTACCACGCCGGCGAGGAACTGCTGTACGTCGTGTCGGGCGGCCTGGAGTTCGAGGTGAGCGGCGAGGTGTTCACCATCTCCGCCGGAGAATCGCTGCACTTCCGCACCCAGCAGCCGCACAGCTGGCGCAACCCTCACAAAGAAGATGCTGTCGCGGTCTGGATGGCCCTGCGGCCCCAGTCGGACTCCACCTACTGAACACCGACGCTATGCGTCCGCGTCGCCGCGTCGGCGAAGCTGCTCATCGATCCACAGCTTGGCGCTGCCCAGCCAGCCGGCGGCGTCGTGCACCAGTTTTCCGAGCATGTCCCCGGTCTGGCTGAACGCCTCGGTGTAGCTCTTCGCTGCCTCCTTGGCCGCATCGCTGAGCTTGGCGTCCGCGTCATCGGAACGGCGGGGATAGGCGCCGCCGACGGAGGCGGCGTACTCACCGGAGTCGACCCAGCGGCGCAGCTCCGAGGCGCGGACCACGGCGAAGGGATGGCTGCGCTGCTCGGTGATCAGCAGCTTCAGCACCGAGTCGCGGATGTTCTCGGTGTTCTCGTACTCCTGGCCCTGCGCGAAGAACGCGGTCGGATCCAGATCCTCCAGATGTCCACCGCTGGCCAGTTGCATGTGCACCCGATAGGCGGTGGCCGGGTCCTGTGTTGCCAGCAGGCCAGCACGGTCGGCGGAGAGCTCGGACTTGCGCGCCCACTCCTGCAGGGCAGCGATGATGCCTCGCGCCGCCAGACCGCCGGCAGGGATCGAGGCGAGCACCGTGCTGAACTGGAGGAGCCAGAGCAGCATGGTGCGATAGATGGCGTGCCCGGAGACGGCATGGCCCAGCTCGTGGCCGATGACGAAGCGGAGCTCCTCGGCGTCGAGCAGGTCGACCAGGGCCGAGTTGAGCACGATGATCGGCTTGTCGAGGCCGATGGTGACCGCGTTGAGGTAGGGGTCGGCGACGACGTACATCTCCGGGATCTCGTCGACGTCCAGCACGTGGGCCACGTCGAGCAGCAGTCGATGCAGCTCGGTGAACTGGCGCTCGTCGACGCGGACGCCCGACCCGAGGAAGAGGAGTCGCACCCGGCGCTCGTTGAGGAAGCCCGACATGGTCTTCAGCAGCGCGTCGAAGCCCTTGAGCTTGCGCAGCGCCACCAACGCACCCCGATCGGCAGGATGCTCCCAAGCACGGGAGCTGATCCCGCTCAGGGTGGCGCGGGAGCGGGCGGGCGGTCCAGAGGCAGCCATAGCGACAACCATGCCATGGCTCACCTCATCGGAAGATCGGATCGAGAACCGGAGGACCGAGTCGGCACCGGCCGCTGACGAACGCCAGACCGATGCCCCGGCCCAGCGAACCCGGTGAAGCGCAACCCACGCCAGCGCACCTCGCCGGCCGCCAGCGGGATCGACGCGCGCGACCACGGCTGAAGTAGCGGACATTCACGAATCGTTTCTATTACGTCACGGTTCCTCGATTTACGACTGCTTGTGCCGCCTGGTTCGACACACAGCGCCGCCGTTGACACCCAAACTGGAATCGTTAATACTCGTTCATGTCGACTCCGCACTTCTCAAGGAACTGAGCGCTGCCGGAGGCCGCGCCACACCAACTGCCTTCTGCGCGCAGAGTGAGGGATGGAAAGAGATGTCGGATTTCAAGACTCTGGTTCGTTCGGCCTGGGACGCTGCCTGGAACCACGGCGACTGCGATGCCCTGGACGCGATCGTCCACGCCGACTACGAGCTGGAGAACGCCGGCCTGGGTCGCACCTCAGGTCTCGCCGACCTGAAGAACCAAGTGCTGGAGATGCGGCTCGCCATTCCAGACCTCCGGACAACAGTCGACAAGATCGTCGTCGACGGCGACGACTTCGCGCTCTTCTGGTCGGCAACGGGAACATTCATGAACGCGTTCGGCGACGTGCCCCCGACCAGACGGGTGCTGCAGTCGCAGGGCGCGGTCCAAGGCACTCTCCGCGAGGGCCGGATCATCCGCGAGCGCGTGGCGTGGGATCCCACCGTCGACATGCTCTCCGATCTCGGCACTCCTGGGCTCGGCTCGGCCTTCGGGCGCTCGACGGGTGCCAGCGGGAGCACGGCACTCGAGATGCCCAGCATCGAGGACCTCAAGGAGTTCAACCGGAAGTTCGTCACGGGAGTCACCGTGGTGACCACGCAGGACTCCGCTGGGCGACCGCGCGGACTGGCTGTCAGTGCCTACATGCCGATCTCGTTGGACCCGCCGCTGGTGGCGGTGTGCGTGCAGAACTCGTCGTCGACCTATCCATCGCTCTTCGAGTCCGAGCACCTCGGCATCAACATCATCGCGAACACGCAACGTCTTGTCGTGGACACGTTCGCCTCCAAGTCTGACGACAAGTTCGCGGGCCTGGACTGGCACGCCGGGCCGGAGGGCTCTCCGCTCATTCGCGGCTCAGCCGCCTCGATCGAGGCCGAGATCAAAGAGCGGTTCCGGGCGAAGACGCACGTGTTGATCGTCGCCCAGGTCACCTACCTCGAGGTCTCCAACGTCGACCCGATGGTCTACAAGGCGGCCAGGTTCTACGACGGCGGCTCGCTGATCGAGATCTGACGCGCAGCGGTCGCAGAACCGGGCCCCAGTCACGACGACGGGGGCCCGGTTTGCGTCGTGGGATCAGCTCCAGTCGACGCTGTAGTAGCGCGTCTCCTGATACTCGCGCATGCCCTCGTGGGCGCCCTCGCGGCCAATCCCGCTCTGCTTCACCCCGCCGAACGGAGCTGCTGGGTCGGAGACGATGCCGCGGTTGATCCCGACCATCCCCGCATCGATCTGCTCGCCGAGCCGCAAGGCGTCCTGGAGTCGCCCGGCATAGACGTACGCCGCGAGGCCGAACTCGGTGTCGTTGACGGATTCGAGCATCTCGGCCTCGTCGGTCCAGGTAACGATCGGAGCGACCGGGCCAAAGATCTCCTCCGACAGGATCGGGGCGCCGACAGGCACGTCCACCAGGATCGTCGGCGGGAAGAACCAGCCCTTCTCGGGGACCGTGCCCTGGACGGCGATCCGCGCACCGTCGGCGACCGCGGCGTCGACCAACGTGGTCAAGGTGCCGAGGGCCTTCTCGCTGATGACCGGACCGACCTGGTTCGTCTCGTCTGCGGCCGGGCCAACGCGGAGGGCAGCGACGGCGTCGCCGAACTTCTCCACGAACTCGGCTGCGATGTCGCGGTGCACATAGAACCGGTTGGCTGCCGTGCATGCCTGCCCGCCACCCCGGAACTTGGCGATCATCGCCCCCGCAACAGCCGCGTCCACGTCGGCGTCGGCCGTGATCACGAACGGCGCATTGCCACCGAGCTCCATGCTGGCGTTGAGAACGCGGTCGGCGGCCTGCCGCAGCAGAGCACGGCCTACACCGGTAGATCCCGTGAAGCTGATCTTGCGGATCCGGGGATCCTCCAGCCAGGCGGTCACGACGGCGGCGGCATCGGTGGTCGGGACGACGTTGACGACGCCGTCAGGCACTCCCGCCTCGCGCATGATCTCGGCAAGGGCGAGTGCGGTCAGCGGGGTCTCGGCGGCAGGCTTGAGCACCACCGTGCAACCGGCGGCCAACGCGGGCGCGATCTTGCGCGTCGCCATCGCGGCGGGGAAGTTCCACGGCGTGACAAGCGCCGCCACACCTACGGGCGCGCGGGTGACCAGCGTCTTCGCCTTTCCGGCTGGAGCATCGCCATAGGTCCCCTCGCTACGGACCGCCTCCTCGCTGAACCACCGGAAGAACTCCGCCGCGTAGTTGACCTCGGCCCGGGCATCGGCAAGAGACTTGCCGTTCTCTCCGGCAATGAGGCCGACGAGCAGCTCGGCATCGCGCAGCATCAGATCGAAGCAGCGACGCAGCGTCTCGCCCCGGGTCCGCGCCGGCGTTGCTGCCCAGGCGGGGAACGCGGCGGCGGCCGCGTCCACGGCTGCCACCGCATCCAGCACGTTGCTGTCGGGAACGGTCTCGATTGCCAGACCGGTGGCGGGGTCCTGCACCTCGAAGTGGGTGTCACTCATGGTCGTCTCCAGGTAGCCGTGGGTGTTCTCGGGATACGCCAACTACTGGCCGGCGCAGCAGCGTCGGCCAGTAGTTGCTTGCGCCCGAGGCCGGGGCCAGGTCTCTGCGGCGCGGGTTGCGGTAGCAGTTGCAGTCAGCCGAGCAGCTTGCCCCGGTAGCCCCAGTTGCAGGGCTCGATGCCATGCAGGACGACCGCGGTGTCGTTCGCTGCCTCTTCGCCGAGAACGGAGCCGACGGCCTGGGTGAGTGCCTCGACCATCTTCTGGCTGAACTTCTCGTCCTCGAAACGGGTGGTGAAGAATGATGCTTCGATGTGGGCCATTGCTTTCTCTCCTTCTTTATCGATGGGTGTGGGTTCAGCAGTGGACGAAGGCGTGACTGCATGCCTTGTCCGATCGAGTCGCGGGCAGTCAGCTGCTGCCACGCTGGTTCGAAGGCGATCCGTCTTCTAGGCCCATCGCGGTCGACGCGACGCGCAGGTACTCGCCCACGTCCGTACCGGCACGTACGACGTGCCGGATGTTGTGACGCGACGTCAGGAGGCCGATGTCGCCCACCACGTCTCCGTCGACGACGACGGCGTCACCAGCCGCTCCCGGACGCAGCGACCCGAGAAGCGGTTGGTCGAGAAGGTCAGCGGCGACGGTCGTCGCCGTAGCGATCGCCTCGTCGGCGCTCATTCCGTGCTCGACGTACAGCTCGAGCTCGCGAGCATGCGCACCGAACGGGCACAACGTTCCTGACGAGTCGGTGCCCATCACGATCTTGACCCCGGCCTCTCGCGCCAGGTTGAACGACTCGATGGTTCGGTCATGCGCCTCGCGCAGGTCGGCCACCGCCTCCTCGGTCAGGCCACGGCTGGTCCCCTCCCGCTGACACCAGTCGTTGAAGGCCATGGTCGGCACGAGGAAGGTGCCGCGCTCCGCCATCTCCGAAGCCATCTCGGAATCAAGGAACGAACCGTGCTCGATGCTGTCGACACCAGCCGCAAGACTGCGACGGATACCCTCCGGCGACAGCGCATGCGCTGCCACCCGCAGGTCCATGTCGTGCGCTGTCTCGACGATGACCCGCAGCTCCGCGACCGAGTAGTTGGGCCAGTGCGGCTCTTCACCAGGCGACATTCCGCCGCTGGCCATCACCTTGATGAAGTCGGCGCCCGCCCTCGCCTGGAGGCGGACCATCTTGCGACACTCCTCGATCCCGTCCGCCGTGTCGAGACGCTCACGTCGGGTGTAGCGCGGATAGAAGAGGTCACCGTGACCGTTGGTCATGGTGATCCACCAGGGAGCGAGCACCAGCCGCGGGCCGACCAGCAGCCCGCGCGCAACAAGGTCGCGCAGCTCGGCCTCACCGACCCCGCGGTGACCCATCACCCGAAGCGTCGTGAAGCCGGCGGCGAGCGCCCTGTGCGCATTGCGCAGCCCGTGCAGCAGCTTGCCAGCCGGAGTCACTTGGCCACGGAAGACGTCGCTCGGTACGACGTCGTCGTGATCGGAGTTAGTGGTCAGGTGCACGTGCGCGTCGATGAGGCCCGGAAGCACGGTGCAGCCCGTCGCATCAATTCGAGGCGTCCCATCCGGCACCACACCTGGACGCCGCGGCCCGGCGTAGGCCACGCTGCCGGCACGGATGTAGATCAGCGCGTCGGGCTGGTGCTGGCCGGGTCCCGACCACAGCAGTCCGCCCTCGATCGCCACGTCAGCGCTCATCACGGTGCCTCTCTCTTCACTCCGGTGTCTCCGTCAGGGTTCCTCAGAAGGGGTGGTTCTGTCCGTCGAAGACTTCGCTCACCGACTCGTCGGTGAAGATCCGGCGGATCGAGTCCGCCAGCAGCGGGGCACACGAGAGCACGTCGATCGTGGGGGGCGCACCTGGCCCGAGCGGGATGGTGTCGGTGACGACCACGCGCTCGAACGGCGAGGCGGCAAGGTTCTCGAACGCACGGCCACTGAAGACGGCGTGCGTGGCAGCGGCGAACACTCGCTTGGCGCCGGCCGACATGACGGCGTCCCCGGCGGCACGGAGGGTGCCTGCGGTGTCGATCATGTCGTCGATCACGATGGCAGTCTTGCCGCGTACGTCGCCGATCACCGTGGTGATCTCCGCGATCTGCTGCTGAGGGCGCTCCTTGTCGAGGATCGCGAGACCGGCGCCGATCCGGTTGGCGAACTGCTTGTTGAGCTTCACCCGACCGGCGTCGGGCGCGACGATCACGAGATCGTCGTCGAGACCCGCGAAGTGTTCCGCCAGCATGCCCAGGGCCGTCATGTGATCGACCGGCACGCCGAAGAAGCCTTGCAGCTGTCCCGCGTGGAGATCCATCGTCAGCACACGGTCCACGCCTGCAGCCTCGAGAGTGCGGGCCACCATGCGGGCCGAGATCGGTTCGCGCGGCGCCGACTTCTTGTCCTGGCGCGAGTAGCCGTACCACGGGGTGACCGCCACGACCCTGTGCGCGCTGGCGCCGACCGCAGCATCGACCATCACGAGCAGCTCGACGAGCGCATCATTCGCGTTGATCCCCATCTCGGGATTGGCGCACATCGGCTGGACGAGGAAGACATCTGCACCACGGATCGACTCCTCGAACCGGCAGTAGACCTCGCCGCTGGAGAAGGTCTTGAGGGTTACGCCGCCCAGATCCACTCCGAGCTGCCCGGCGATGTCGCCGGCCAGGGACGGATTCGCCCTGCCGGCAAAGACCATCAAGTGCTTGGAATGGCGCAACTCCAGCGAGGCCGTCATCGACGGACACCTTCCTTGAAGCGCGGGGAGGGTGCCAACCCCCGGGCGAAGGCGATCATTACGTCACTCACAAAGAAACCTTTCATTTCCTCATTCAGACTCTTGGTTCAGGCATGTTCTGCAACTCTTGACGAGCGACAGGAAGATAAAGAAGAAACCTTTATAGTTGGCCCATAAGACGGCGCTGCCCGCCTTCGTAGCTACGGGGACGCAAGCGCAGCGTCGATGACCTCGGCCGTCGGCATCCCTGCACGCGCTCCCGCGCTGCCGACCGATATCGACGCAGCCGCCACGCCGCGCCGGACAGCTCCCGAGATGGTCTCCCCGGAGGCCAAGGCGGCCGCGAGCACGCCATTGAAGGTATCGCCGGCCCCGGTGGTGTCGACGACCTCGGCCACGGGTGCTGCCGGGATGTGACAGGTCGACCCGTCGGGATCGGCGACCATGACACCGTCGGCACCCAGGGTGACCGCTACGGCAGCCTTGGAAGAGTGAGCGACGGCGCTGGCCATCGCCTCGAGAGAAGTCTCGTCGGGTTCGCCGAGAGCGCGGCACAGGTCACGGAGCTCACCTTGGTTGGGCGTGAGAACCGGCGACATGCTGACGAGCCCGGCCAGCCCAGCCGCGACTGGCGCAGGGTTCAACACGCAGGGCAGGTCGTACGCACGCGCCGTCTCAACCGCCGCGACGACGGCGTCCATCGGAATCTCGGTACTGACCAGCACGCACGTGGCCCAGCCTCGAGATCGCGCAAGCACCTGGCGAACGCTCTCAGGAGAGACCACCGCGTTCGCGCCTGCGGCTACTGCGATCTGGTTCTCACCCGCGTGATCCACAACGATCAAGGCCGTCCCCGTGGCTACCCCCGGCTCCACGACCACACCGCTCACGTCGATGTTCTCGGCAACCAGCTCCGCCAACGCTCCAGTTCCCAGGTCATCGGCGCCGACCGCACCGACATAGCGCACCTCGGCACCGGCTCGCGCAGCGGCAACAGCCGCATTGGCGCCTTTGCCACCGCCATGGCGCTGCACCTCAGGCCCCACCACCGTCTCGCCGGGACCAGGCAACCTGGGCACCTTGACCACCAGGTCGACGTTCAGTGCGCCGACGACCACGACCCGCGGAGTCATGTCGACTCCTGCGGCGGGCACACGGAGTCGCGCAGGTTGACGGTCGTGGGCAGGTCGGCGACGGGTCCGACCTCCCCGGCATCCAGCAGCTCGAACAGCGCTTGCGCCGCGCGGTAGCCCATCTCGCGGGCAGGTTGGCTCACACTTGTCAGCCTCGGAGTCAGCAGGCGAGAAAGCGGGAGGTCATCGAAGCCGACGATGCTGACGTCTTCGGGGACTCGAAGCCCGACCTCGCGGCAGTGCTCCATTGCTCCGATCGCCAGCAGGTCGTTGGCACAGATGAGTGCCGTCGGACGGGGGTCGGCAGCAAGCAACTCGGCCGCGATCCGCTGCCCCGACTCCTGCTGGTAGTCGCCCGCGATCACGGGGACCGCGTCTGGGTCGAGTCCCGCACCAGCGAACGCCTCGCGGTAGCCGGCCAGCCGTTGTCGTGCCGTCCACAGAGCCATGGGTCCCCCGATGACCGCCACGTTGCGGTGGCCCTGCTCGAGGACATGGGCAGCAACCGCGCGAGCACCCTTGCGGGACTCCGCCACGATCGCCGGCAGGCCGGTGCCAGGAATCTTCTCGTCGACCAGCACGATCGGCCCAGAACGGGCGATCTCGTGGATCGCGGCCGGCAGTGACCCGGTCCCGGACAGGTAGACGACGCCGTCGACCCGCTGACGACGTAGCAACTGAGCCTGCTTCTCCTCTGGTTGCTCCGCCGCAGCGGGCGCGACGAGCACCACGAGAACATCGCGTGCCGAGGCTGCCTTCTGCACGCCTTCGGTGACCATCGCAAAGAACTGGTTGGTCAGGTCCGGAACGATCATGCCAATCGTGAACGGGCTGCGTCGCTTGAGTTTGCGAGCAGACTCGTTCGGCATGTAGTTCAACACCCGAACCGCATCAAGTACTCGCTGGCGACGCTCCGGCGCCACTGGCCCGGAATCGTTGAGCACATAGCTGACCGTGCTCAGGGAAACTTGAGCGTGAGCTGCGACGTCCTTCATCGTGGGAGGCTTACGTCTCGGCTCTGTCACGTTAGACCGGTCCTTATCCGCGGGTCGTCTGAACTTGCGCAGCCCAGGCCAGGATCGAGTTCCACAGCCCGGCGTAGTGTGCCCAGTCCAGGAAGGCCTGAGGGGCCCAGTGTGGAGCGAGATCCGAGGCAAATGCAACCGACCGACCGCTGCCGAACTCGCCCGTCACAAGCATCGGGTCGTCCCCCACCATCGCGACCGTTGTGGCGTCCGTCTTGGCGATCAACTGGTTGTATCCGAGCAGTCGTGGCCACTCGGACGGGGTGTCGCCCAAGACCGGGTGCTCCGGCAGACAGACCGTGACGTCAACCCCCTCCGGCTTCTCGACGCGGTCGTCATGGTCCAGCATCGTGACCGGAAGGACCGCAGCCAACGGGGTCCTGCCGAAACGTGCCTTGCCGTCGATACCGGTGAACGAGAGATAGCCACCGATCTTCACCAGGCCGCCTCCCCCGCGCACGAAGTCAGCGACCAGCTCGAGCCGGTTCGGTGATTCCTGCCCCCGAAGGAAGGTCTCGTCGGGCAGAAGGAATGAGTTCGAGCCGATGTCGGAGATCACCACGACATCGAACTCGTCAAGCTCCTGGGCGGAACGCGGAAAACGCATGGAGATCTCATGGCCGCGGACGTAGGTGACTTCGTGGCCGGCATCTGCCAGGCAGTCGAGGAAGACCTGCGCTCCCTCTTCGTACTCGGTGGAGTGGAACTGGTCGAAGCCCTTCATGTGAATGACGTGCTTGATCCAGGACTCCCCCACGAACAAGACCTTCAGCGACGATCCTGATGCGCTCATCCCACTACATCCCTTCCAGCGCTCGGAGCGCTCTTGCCAGGTTCTTCAAACGTCCTCGCCATTTCCGAGGAAGTACTTGCCATCGCGGCGCGGCCGTCGGTTCCACCCGCGACCAAAGCGCGCCCGATGCGATAGGCCTCGCCGATATCGCCGCCTACATAGGTGCGCGCCGCCAACGCCGCGAGTGCCGGCCTCGGGTTGACCCCGACTGTGTGCGGCAGTGCCGCAAACAGACTGAGATCGCTGGAGGAGTCTCCGTAGGCGATGCACTCATGCACCTCGAGTCCTCGGCGGGCCAGCGCATCCTCAGTGATGACCAGCTTGGCGTCAGCCGACAACGTGGCGTTCGCGCGCAGCGGGCGCCTGATCTCCACCGCGGAGCCGTACGTCTCGGTGACGCCCCATCGCTCCAGCCTGCTCACGAAGAACGCCGGTGACTGCGAGATGACGATCGCGTCCTCGCCGCGCTCCCGGATGTCGGCGAAGGTCGCGATCATCCCAGCCATCCACGGCGCGGAGTGGAAGGCGGCGTCTATGTCCTCCTCGTCGGCGTCCGCGCATATCTCCAGCAGCGTCTGCCAGAACTCGTCATCGCTGATCGCACCACGTGCCCAACGGTCCTCGATCGCACGGCCGACCTCGAGCACGCCGAGTTGACGCGCGATCTCGATGGTCGCCGAGCCTTGCAGCAGCGTGCCGTCCATGTCGAAGACGTGCAGCAGGCGGCCTGGCCCGTCGCTACCCGGATTCGCAGTCACGTCTCAGCCATCCGCTGCCGTCGGGAAGTCACGCGGCAGATCATCGAAGATCATCGTCTTGTTCTCGAGATAGGGGTAGAGGCCGGCGACCCCACCCTCACGGCCGATGCCTGACTGCTTGAACCCTCCGAACCCGACGCCGAAGTCCGCCCGGTTGTTGCTCTGGCCTACGGTCCCTGACCGCAGTTGGGTGGCTACCTCGCGGGCACGGTCCGGATCGTTGGTGAACACGGAGGAGTTGAGCCCGAAGATCGTGTCGTTCGCCAGGCGCACTGCATCCGCTTCGTCACGCGCGGGGATGACCGTCAGCACCGGCCCGAAGATCTCTTCCTGCGCAATCCGCGAAGAGTTGTCGACGTTGCCGAACACGGTCGGCTCGACGTACCACCCGCGGTCCAGATGCTTGGGTCGACCACCACCGCCAGCGAGGACAGCGCCCTCCTCCTTGCCGATCGCGATATATCCCTCCACGCGCTCGCGTTGGAGCTCGGTGGCCAGGGGACCCATCTGCACATCGGGGTCGAACGGGTCGCCGACCCGGACCTTGGCGAACCGGTCGGCAAGCAGCTCGACCATCTCGTCGTGCCTATTGCGCGGCAGGATCACACGGGTGAGCGATGCGCAGATCTGGCCCGAAAGGAAGCACTCGGCGGCAGCCAGCCTGTCAGCGGCCTCGGTGAGCTCCATGTCGTCGAGGATCACCGCCGCGGACTTGCCGCCGAGTTCGAGGGTGTAGCGGCCGACCCGTTCCGCCAGGATGCCGGCGATCCGCTTCCCCACTGCGGTCGACCCGGTGAACGTGATCTTGTCGACCCGAGAGTCACGCACCAGCGCCTCTGACGCCTCGCGATCAGCGGTGACCACGTTGAGCACGCCAGCGGGCAAGCCGACCTGCTCCGCGATCTCCGCCATCAGGTACGCCGTCCCCGGCGCCTCGGGCGAAGCCTTGACGACGACCGTGCACCCGGCGAGCAACGCCGGTGCGAGCTTGAAGGCCATCAAGGTCATCGGCGCGTTCCAGGGGACGATCGCCCCGACAACGCCCACCGGCTCACTCACGATCATGCCGTAGCGACCGCCCGAGGTGGTCGGCTGAACCGCCTGCTCGAACGGGAAGGTCTCCGCCAGGTCGGCGTAGTAGTTGAACGCCATCGGTACCTCGGTCATGACCGGCGCGACGACGCTGGCGAGGATGCCCGACTCACGGGGCCACAGCTCGACCACGTCATCCGTGCGCTCAGCTACCGCTTGCGCCATCGCGCGGAGGAACTGGGCGCGCTGGGCATGGGCCATACGCGGCCAGGGTCCCTCGTCGAAAGCCTGGCGAGCGGCGCCGACAGCCCGAGAGATGTCTGCCTCCCGCGCCTCGGCGATCCGGTAGTAGACCTCTTCCGTCGCTGACTCGACGACGTCGATCGTGGCAGTCGACGACGGCACCGTCCACTGGCCGCCGATGTAGAACCTGTCCAGATGTGCAATGGGGACTCGACGCGAACCGGTCACGTTGTCCTACCTCCTTTGAGACGCTGGGCGAACTCGGGCTCAGCCGAGAAGCTGGTCGAACTGGCGGGAGTCAACGACCCGCCGGCGGATGGATTGGTACAGCGGCCCGTCCTGCTCGCGCTCGGCCAATGCCGGCTCCCACGCTGGGTCGGAGAGGAAAGCGGCCCACTTGCGCTCCAGCTCTGCGAGGTCGGCGAACCGCATCGTGTAGACGAACTCGCCGAACGACCGCTCACCGAACGACGTGAAGCCCATCTGGGTGAAGGTCATGTCGTGCTTGCGGAACAGCGGGATCACGGTCTCGTGGAAGAACGCGACGACATCGGGAAGACGACCCGGCATGGGCACGTACTCGCGAATCTCGGAGATCAAGGCAGCCACCCCTCGTCAGTCCGCGAAGGCCGGGAGGACTTCCTCGGCCATCAGCTCCATGTTCTTGACGATGGCGTCAGCGGGCATGCCTGTCGCTATCAGGCACGCCAGATGGTCAACGCCCATCGCCTCGAACTGCTTGAAGCGCTCGATCATCTTGTCGGGTGTCGTCATGACGGGGTCGGAGTACTTCTCGTAGAGCCCCTCCTTCGGCATGGACAGCTGCTCGGGGCGCATCCGGCCGCGAGTCACGAAGTCGCGGCTCTCGCCCAGCGTGCGCGTGGTGAGGCGGTCCTCGGCGGTGGCGTTCGATCCCTCGCCCTTCACCAGGGCCATGTAGTGGTTGTACTCGTTCAGCATGTCGTCGAAGTACTCCAGGGCTTCCTCTTCGGTGCGCCCGACCCAGGTGTGTCTCAGCACCATCACCTCGCCGCGCGGCTTGCCGGAGATCCTGACCTCGTCGTCGTAGGCCTGCAGGAAGGCTTCCAGGTCGCCGTGCGGCTCGAAGTTGCCGAAGTTCGGCGCGGTGATCAGGTTGAGACCCTGCTGAGCGACCTTGCGCGCACCTTCTGCGCTCTGCGATGCGATCCACAGCTCGGGATGCGGCTGGGTGATCGGCTTGGGGACCAGGGTCGTGGGCGGGAAGGAGTAGAAGTCTCCCTCGTGCGAGACCTCCTCCTCCGTCAGCAGCCGGCGGATGATCGACAGCGCCTCTTCATACATCGGGCGCTGGTTCTCGGGCTTCACGCCGATCCGGTCCAGCGCATAACGGCTTCCGCCACGCGCGACGCCGATTCCGGTGCGCCCCGGCGCCAGGTGGTCGAGCAGGGCCATCTCGGAGGCGACCAGCAGTGGGTTGTAGGCCGGAAGCACGACCACGCCAGGGACGATCCGGAGCCGCTTGGTGCGCTGTGCAGCAACCGCCGCGAACATCATGGCCGACGGGTTGCACGTGTAGTTCTGGAACTGGTTCTCGTTGATCGTGATGCCCTCGAAGCCCAGTTCCTCCGCGGCGTCGACGATGCGGATCATGCAGTCAAGAACCTCGGACCAGGGCCTGTTCATGTCCGGGTAGAAGAAGGGTGCGGTCACCCAGAACTTCAGCGCCATGTCGTACTCCTCGATGAGCTGTCACTTGAGCTGTCGGCTGAGGCGCCGGAATCGCACATCTCTCCATGACCACTGCATCCGAAACGTTTCACTAGTGTCCACGGATGCAGGCGGTCTGGTCGTCAAGGGGGCAACCTGCACGCTCCCCGACGAGGGATGCCGACTTCCTGGGCGGCCACTGGCAGCCTAGCGTCGACTCCGGCCAAACCTCAATACTTTTAACGTTTCTATTTTTCTGAATTCGCGCCCCTCAGGGGACGTGATCCGGGAGAGCCGTCACGTAGCCGAGATGCCGGTGGATTCAGGCGGCCATGTCCCACCTTTCCGGCAACCTGACGGCCCGCAACGTGCTAACGTCGACGGTTAAAGAAACGGTTCTTGTATATCACCGGAACACCGACCAGTGAGGGGCTCCTCCACCCATGAGGCACCAGATACTTCTCGACGTCGACACCGGCCGGGACGACGCCCTGGCCATCATGTTCGCCGTCCTCCATCCCGAGATCGATCTCCAGGCGATCACGTGCGTCGAAGGCAACACCAGCCTGGAGAACGTCGTCTCCAACACCTTGAAGATCCTGGACCTGGTCGACGCCCCACCTGTGCCTGTCGCCCTGGGCGCTCGTCGACCGCTCGTCGAACCGCCGCGGGACGCGTCGTGGATTCATGGCAAGCACGGGCTGGGCGACGTAGACCTGCCACCAAGCGGACGACAGACCGAGCCGACACATGCCGTAGAGCTGATGCGACGCTGCCTGTGCGATGCTCCAGAGCCGCTGACCTTGGTCGCGCTGGGGCCACTGACCAACATCGCCCTGCTGCTCCGCATGCACCCCGAGGTCTCCGGCCGGATCAAGCAGATCGTCTTCATGGGTGGCTCCGCGACCATCGGCAACGCAACCCCCGTCGCCGAGTTCAACTTCTGGCACGACCCCGAAGCCGCGCACATCGTCCTCACCAGCGGCATACCACTGACGATGTACGGCTGGGACATCCTGTGGAGCATGCGCACCCCCGCCGATCAGGTCGCCGAGCTGTGCGCATCCCCGAGCCAGGTCCGCCGCACCGCCGGCCGCCTGCTCGGCTTCGAGGTGGCCGACCCGTCGAACGGCGAGACCGTGATCTACGACTGCATCGGCGATGCCGGCACCCTGTGCGCCCTGGTCGCACCAGAGCTGTACGGAGTCGAGCGTCGGCCGGTGCAGGTGGTGCTCACACCCGGGCCGGCCCGCGGCCAGACGATCGTCGATCGACGCGCGATGGCAGGCGAGGACGCGGTGCACGCCACGGCGGAACAGCACCCGTTGGTCGACGTCGTCACCTCTGCACACAACAACGAGGTCCTCGCCCTCTTCTTCGCGACCCTCGGCGACCGGTGACGCTGCCCGGGCCGCGAACGCGATGCATGAGTCTCGAGGTCGCGGCCCGCGCGCAGGTCCCGCCTGTCGCCGACGACGAAGCGGGTCGACGCAACGAAGCCTCCTGCCCGTAGGTCCGGCACTTGCCGGGCCTACGGGCAGGAGGCAGTCTCTGCTCGGTCAGGACACCGCGCCGGCCAACGCGCCCGCGCGCGTGGCGGCCAACATCGGTGCGACGACGTCTGCGTAGTACTGCTCGGGAACCTCGGACTCGCTGTTGGCGATGATCTCGGCGAAGTCCCACTTCTTGAGCAGCTGGCCGTTGCGGAAGACGGGCTTGAGCAGGTTCTCCTCAGCGCTCACCGAGTCGCGCGGCACCGTCTTGAACTCGCCGTCGACCTTGACCAGCGCGAGCCGACCGGCCTTGGACACCTTGAACCCAGCCCCGGTGGGCGACTTCGCGATGTCGCGCCACTGACCGTTCACCTGCACCGCGTTGGCCTTCTGGCCGAAGTTCATCGTGTCGCGGTTGCAGTGCTGCAGCAGGCCGCCGCCCATGCCGAAGATGGCGTTGTCGGCCGCGAGTCCGCGCCGCTCCAACTCGATGTAGATCCGACGCAGGCTATCGAAGGTGACGCCGTCTCCCTGAACCACGCGGATGAAGGGAGGCAGCAGCTTGAAGCCCTTGGAGTTCGTCTCGTAGCCGAAGGCGTCCATCAGCCACTCCGTGGTGTCCGCGGTCACCTGCACCGGGTCCCCGGAGTCCGGCCGAGCCCCCACCATGCCCGGCCAGTTGCGGATCTCCTCGCGGAGCTCGCCGCCGAGGATGTTCTTGACGCAGTTCTCGTGGTCATAGGTATCCGTGAGCAGGAGCGCCACGCCGTTGTCGCGGTAGACGTTGAGCATGTTCCGCAGCGCATCGACCTCGTGCTCGCGGCCCCACGCGGTGAACCCGGCGTGCTCGGAGTTCGGCCCTGAGTTCGACGGGGACACCGCGTTGTAGAACTTCTTCGCGGCGATGATGCCCGGCGTGGTGTCGCTCTGGCTGAAGTTCACCAGGTGCGCCATGCCGCCGAGCGCGGCCGACTGCTGCGAGCTGACACCTCGAGCGCCGTAGTCGTGCAGCATGTGACGGAGGAGGTGCGTGTTGTCGGAGGTGCGCTCCAACGCGGTGCGGATGATCTGCTTGGCCAGCCAGCTGATCGTGCCGATGGTCGTCGGGTACCAGACCGCCCGGAGCAGCGCCGTCTCGAAGAAGCTGGTGGCCCAGTAGTACTTGGGGTCCGTGTTGATCAGCTGCACCAAGACGTTCCGGGACGGCAGCACGGTGCCTTCGGCCACCGCCTCGATCTCGACCGGGAGGTAGCCTCCGTGGTCGTTGAGGATGCCGAGCCAGTTCTCCCGGTTGAAGTGCATGCCCTGCTCGCGCACCGCCTGCTCGGCATAGTCGATGTCCTCGAGCGTGATCGGGTGCATGAGGTACTCCCGGATGAAGGCCTGGAGGCCCATGAACATCGTGACCGGGTAGTCGCCGCCCCGTGACTCGATGTAGCTCGAGACGTACTCCGTGCCGGGGGGATACAGCGGGTAGTGGCAGTGCTTGTAGTTGTCCGTGTTGAAGATGATGTTGTCGAACTCTCCACCAAGCGCCATGTCGGCAGCCTTTCTCATTGAGCGGGTTTGGAGTTGGAGCCGGCACCCGCGCCGCGATTGACCTCACGGCCCTGACATGCCTTGTCCCAGCAGGGAAGGTCCGGGCTGCCCGCGAGACTTGCCAGCCGACTCACTCTGGGTTCATGAGCGACCGGGAAACCAGCCGCAGTGTGCTCTAGGACACAGAGCATTAACGATTCCAGTCATGCTGTCAAGAGAGTGCGTCAAGAATGCTGTTTTAGGCTCATTCACGCGGGAGATTCGCACCTCGACGGGGTATAGAAACCGTTCTACTTTTCACGCGTTTCTAGTTCATGGGGCCGAGAGAGGACCCCGTGGCAGCCGCCCTGGGGAGTGCCCGTCGCCACGCCGTGACGGCGCGGCCGCTCGACACCAGGACGGCCTGCGTCGCGGCGACCGAGTCGCGGCCGCCGACGGCATCCGCGCTCGCGGTGATCGGAGCCAGTGCGCGCCACGCCTCGACGAGGCCGGAACCGTGGGCCACCGGCATCGCCCCGAGGCCCTCCTCTATGCCGCGCTCCGCTGTCACCTGGTGGCAGTGGAGCGCGGCACAAGCGACTACAGCTCCGAAATGCGAGCGGCCCCGGATCCGAAGACCCGGGGCCAGCCACTCAAGCGTGCGCGAGGGGGAGTTGAACCGTAGGACCACCACGCCTGATCACGCGCGAACCGCGGTCCTGAGCGTTCGTCTCGGTCGACTGACGGACAGGTGCCACAGCGCCCGAGCGGCTTCGATGGAGTGCAGGGGCTGAGATCCCGCTCCATGCCAGCCCGCACACTCCATCGGAGGGCTCAGCCCCTGCACGGCCGGATGTTGACGTCGCGCAGCGGCGCGAGGAGCGGGCTCGTCCAAGCGAGCCAGAACCAAAGGAGCGAACGCGGCACCTTCGCGGAAGGTCACGACATTGGACTCCGCACAGCTGATGGCGTGGGGGTCGCGCAGGCCCCGCCAGTCCCGTGTTGACACGGTGTGGACAAGGGCGGAAATGACTGGGGCCCCTGACCGGCGTTTCCGCTGGTCAGGGGCCACATTCTCAAGCGTGCGCGAGGGGGGAGTTGAACCCCCACGCCCTTTCGGGCACACGGACCTGAACCGTGCGCGTCTGCCTATTCCGCCACTCGCGCTTGAAGCGGGTGCAAGGCTATCCCACCGCCAGCGAATCGCCCAAACTCACGCGTCGGACCACCTGTCTGCGAGGGTTGCACGGATAGCATCGCCGCGTGGCCTTCGACTCCGACGGGCTGCCGTGACACTTCGCCGACCACACAGACCGCAGCGGAAGGAGGCACCGTGGGGGGCTTGCAGCGCTTCGAGAACAGGTTGGAGCAGATGATCTCCGGGGTCTTCGCGCGCGCGTTCCGTAGTGCGGTGCAGCCGGTGGAGATCTCGGCCGCCCTCCAGCGCGAGGTCGACAACAACGCCCAGATCCTCAGTCGCGACCGGCGCCTCGTGCCCAACTCGTTCCACGTGGAACTGAGCCAGGCCGACCTGGCTCGGCTGGCGCCGTACGACTCCACCCTCGCCCACGAGCTCACCAATGTGCTGCGGGACCACGCCGACCAGCAGAGCTACGTCTTCCCGGGCCCGGTGCGCATCGAGTTCGACGAGGCCGACGATCTGACCACGGGTCGCTTCCGCGTGCGCAGCGCCGCAGAGGCGAAGGTGCAGACCAACGCCACGGACACACAGGTCGGACGCGCCGACGTACTCCTCGAGGTCAACGGAGTCCGGCACCCGCTCAACCCACCCGGGCTCGTGGTCGGCCGCGGCGCCGACGCCGGCCTGCGCATCAACGACCCGGGGATCAGCCGCCGCCACGCTGAGTTCCGGATCAACCACACCATGAACGGCCCCGTCGTCTCCGTCCACGACCTCGGCTCCACCAACGGCATCCAGGTCGACGGTCGCAAGGTCTCCGAGATCCAGCTCTCCGACGGCTCTCACGTCCGGGTCGGCAACACGGTGATCACGCTGCGACTCGTCCGAGGAGCCGGCTCTTGAGTGAACTGACCCTCTTCCTCATCCGCTTCGCCTACGTCGCGATCCTCTGGATCTTCGTGCTCTCCGCGATCAGCGTGATCCGCACCGACATGTACGGCGCCCGGGTGCCCGCCAACGCCCCGCAGCGCGCGCCGAAGGGTCGCCAGCCCAAGGCGCCGCCGCGCCGCCGCGGCTCGCCCACCCACGTGGCGGTCGTCGAAGGCCCCAACGCCGGGGCACGCGCCGACCTCTCCCAGGCACCGATCCTGATCGGCCGCGGCCAGGACGCCGCCATTCGCCTCGACGACGACTACGTCTCCACGCGGCACGCCCGGATCGCGCTCTCGGGCGACCAGTGGTTCGTCGAGGACCTCGGCTCCACCAACGGCACCTACGTAGGCCAGGCCCGGATCACCCAACCGACCACCCTGGCCCTGGGCATCCAGGTGCGCGTCGGCAAGACGGTCCTCGAACTGAGGAAGTGACCCGTGACCTCCAGCGACGCACCCGCAACTCCCGAACTGCGCCTCCACTTCTCCGCGCTCTCCGACGTCGGCCGGGTGCGCAAGGACAACCAGGACTCCGGGTACGCCGGCCCGTGGCTGCTCGCCGTCTGTGACGGGGTGGGCGGCGCGGCCCGCGGCGACATCGCCTCGAGCACCGCGATCCAGCAGATCCGCCGCCTCGACCAGCAGCCCGCCGACGACGACCTGCTCGGCCTGGTCGCCGGGGCCCTGCACCGCGCCCACGACCGGATCGGAGAGCTCGTCGACTCCGACTCCAGCCTCACCGGCACCAGCACCACCGCCACCGTGGCGCTCTTCGACGGTCACCGGCTGGCGGTCGGGCACGTCGGCGACAGCCGCGCCTACCTCGTGCGCGCCGACACCATCAGCCAGCTCACCCGCGACCACACCTTCGTGCAGTCCCTGATCGACGAGGGCCGGATCACCGAGGAGGAGGCGCGTGTGCACCCGCACCGCAACCTCATCCTCAAAGCCGTCGACGGCATGCGCGACACCGAGCCCGACCTCTTCATCGTGGACCTCGCCGAGGGAGACCGGATCCTGCTCTGCAGCGACGGTGCCAGCGGCGTCCTCGACGACGAGCGCCTGCTCGACATCCTGCGCACCGGCACCCCGGACTACGCCGCCGTCGAGCTGGTCCGCTCCAGTCTCGAGGCCGGCAGCACCGACAACGTCACCTGCGTCGTCGCCGACGTCGTGGTCCCAGGCACCGACGAGGCCGAGCAGGGCCCCGACACGGGCGCGGGAGACGACGGCGCCCTCAGCACCGCGCCGCTCCTGGTCGGCGCCGCCGCCGAGCTGCCCCGTCGCGGGTTCGGCCAGATGGCCAGCCGCTTCCTCGGCCACCGCACCGGAGACACCGGCGAGATCGAGCCGGTGCCCGCCGAGGTACCGGCACACGCCTTCCCGAGCGACCCGATCGACCCCGAGGTCGCCCGCTACGCCCCCCGCGCCCCTGGTCGGTTCGGCTGGCTGAAGCTGCTCGGCGTCCTCGCGATCCTCGTCGGCATGGTGTGGGCAGCAGGCGCGGCCATGTGGGCCGCCTCCCAGCGCCAGTACTTCGTCTCGGTGCACGACGACAAGGTCACGATCTTCCGCGGCGTCGACTACGACCTGCCGCTCATCGACCTCAACACTCCCGTCGAGACCTACGACCTGACCCTCGACGACATCTGCGAGTTCGAGGCCGACAGCGTCCGCGAAGGCATCGAGGCCGCCAACCTGCAGGCCGCCCAGCGCAAGGTGCAGGAACTGCTCGCCGCCGGCGACTGCTCCGACGACGCGAGCGACGCCGTGCCGTCGAACTCTCCCTCAGCCGAGGAGTCCCAGCTGGGCTCCGGCACCGACCGAGGCTCCGAAGGCACCCAGTAGTGGTCACCCCAGCCCCTGGAGCCTTCCTCGGATTCGTACACCGGCGCCGCCGGGGTGCGGAGCTCTTCCTGCTCATCCTCGCCCTCGCGGTGGGCCTCGGCGCCTATGCGGCAGTCGGGCTCGGCGTCGACGGCGAGGTGCCTACCGACATCGTGGTGTACGGCGGGTGGCTGACCGCCCTGGCCGTGGCCGGGCACGTCGCGATCCGGTTGACCGCGCCGTACGCCGACCCCGTCCTCCTCCCCGTGGTCACCGCACTCAACGGCCTCGGGTTGGCGGTGATCTACCGCCTGGACCTCGCCAAGGACCGTTCGCTCGCCGCGCAGCAGTTGACCTGGATGACGATCGGCGTCGTCCTCTTCGTGCTCACCCTCGTGGTGCTGCGCGATCACCGCATCCTGCAACGCTTCACCTACACCTCCGGCCTGGCGGCGATCGTGCTGCTGATCATGCCGATGCTGCCGCTGATCGGCACCAGCATCCGCGGCGCCCGGATCTGGATCCGGATCGGTCCCATCGGCTTCCAGCCAGGTGAAGTCGCGAAGGTGCTGCTGGTCATCACCTTCGCCGGCTACCTGGTGCTGCACCGCGACGCCCTGGCCCTGGCCGGACGCCGGCTCCTCTTCATCGACCTTCCGCGCGGCCGCGACCTCGGACCGATCCTGGCAATGTGGGCGGTCAGCCTCGGCATCCTGGTGCTGCAGCGCGACCTCGGCTCCTCGCTGCTCTTCTTCGGCCTCTTCCTGACGATGCTCTACATCGCCACCGAGAGACCAGGGTGGCTCTTCGTGGGCAGCGCCATGTTCCTCGCCGGCGCCTTCACCGCCTGGCGACTCTTCGGCCACGTGCAGGCGCGCGTGGACGCCTGGCTCGACCCCTTCGCCCACTGGGACACCGGCTCCCAGCAGGTCGGCAACGGCCTCTTCGGCATGGCCTGGGGCGGGTTGCTCGGCCGCGGCCTCGGCCTCGGCCGGCCCGACCTCACCTCGATCTCCGAGTCGGACTTCATCATCTCCGCGATCGGCGAAGAGCTCGGCCTCACCGGCGTCATGGCCGTCATCCTGCTCTACGGTCTCATCGTGGAGCGCGGCCTGCGCGCCGCCCTGGTCTGCCGCGACGGCTTCGGCAAGCTGATGGCCAGCGGCCTCGCCCTGGTCTTCTGCCTCCAGGTCTTCGTAGTGATCGGCGGCGTCACCCGCCTGATCCCGCTGACCGGCCTGACCACGCCCTTCCTGTCGTACGGCGGCTCCTCCCTGGTCGCAAACTGGGTGATCATCGCGCTCCTGCTGCGCATCTCGGACCAGGCCCGGCGGCCGATCCCGGACCTCTCCACGGAGTCCGACGACGCCGACGCCAGCGAGCAGACGCAGGTGGTCAAGCTGTGAACAAGCCGATCCGCACCATGTCGCTCTTCTGCATGCTGCTGCTCCTGTTGCTGCTGGGCAACGTCACCTACCTGCAGTACATCAAGGCCGAGGACTACAACGACAACCCGCTCAACGCCCGGGTCAAGGTCGAGACTCTCTCCCGGGAGCGCGGCTCGATCCTCGTCAACGGCCGCAAGATCGCCGAGTCGATCGAGTCCGACGACCGCTACAAGTTCCAGCGCGTCTACCTGCAGCCGTTCATGTACGCCCCGATCACCGGCTACTTCGCGCTGGTGCGCTCCACGCTGCTCGAACGCAGCCAGAACAAGCTCCTCAACGGCGACGACAACCGGCTCTTCGTCACCCGCTTGGTCGACCTGGTCAACAACGCCTCGCCCAAGGGCGGAAGCATCGAGCTGACCATCAACGCGAAGGCCCAGAAGGCGGCGTACGACGGACTGCTGGCGCTGGGCGACGACGTCCAGGGCGGTGCCGTGGCGATCGAGCCCGACACCGGCAAGATCCTCGCGATGGTCTCGCTGCCCAGCTACAACCCCAACAAGTACGCCGACCACGACCAGACCGCCGTCGACGCCTACGACAAGGCGCTCCAGACGCGCGCCGACAAGCCCCGTCTCAGCCGCGCCACGCAGGTCACCCTGCCGCCCGGCTCCACCTTCAAGCTCGTCACCGCCGCGGCCGCCATGGAGGCGGAGGGCTACCGGTCGGACTCGCTGGTTCCGGGCGGGTCGTCGTACCGGCTCCCGGGCACGCGGCTCTCGATCAACAATGGCGGCCGGGCCTGCGGGACCGACCAGATCCCGCTGGTGCAGGCGCTGGAGCAGTCCTGCAACACCACCTTCCTCGCCCTGGCCAACCAGGTCGGTCAGGACAAGATGCTCGCCCAGGCCGAGAAGTTCGGCTTCAACTCGACGCTGCTCGACGAGTTCGACGACTCCGAGCAGGCGCCGAGCGCCTACCCGACCGAGGAGATCTCCGACGACTTCCTCGCCAAGACGGGCATGGGGCAGCAAGACGTGCGGGCCACGCCGCTGCAGATGGCCATGGTGGTCGCCGGCATCTTCAACGACGGCATCGTGATGAAGCCCTACCTGGTGGACAAGGTCAGGTCGGCCGACCTCGATCTGCTGGAGTCGACCGACCCGGCGGAGTACAGCCGGGCCGTCTCCTCCGACACTGCCAGCGAGCTGCGCAAGATGATGGTCTCGGTCGTCGACCGCGGCACCGGCTCGGTCGGCGCCATCCCGGGCGTCGAGGTGGGAGCCAAGACGGGTACGGCGGAGAACTGTGCCGGGTGCCAGAACTACTCGTGGTTCGTCTCGTTCGCCTCCTCCGGCGGCAAGGACGTGGCGGTCGCGGTGATGGTGCAGAAGTCGGATGCCGACTATGTCTCCGGCAGCGGACAGGCCGGGCCGATCGCCCGGGCGATCATGGAGGCCGTGGTCAAGTGAGGGATTTTCGCGACGTGTGTGAGCGTTCGACGGGTTCGAGAGGGAATGTGAGATGACGAACGACGAGCCGACGCTGATCGGTGGCCGTTACGAGCTGGGCGAGCTGCTCGGCCGCGGCGGGATGGCGGAGGTCCGCAAGGGCACCGACACCCGGCTGGGGCGTGTGGTGGCGGTGAAGCGGCTGCGCACCGACCTCGCCAGCGACGCCACCTTCCAGGCCCGCTTCCGGCGCGAGGCGCAGTCCTCCGCCTCGCTCAACCATCCCTCGATCGTCGCGGTCTACGACACCGGCGAGGAGATGTCGCCGCAGGGGGTGGCACAGCCCTACATCGTCATGGAGTACGTCGCCGGGCGGACGCTGCGCGACATCCTGCGTGAGGGTCGCAAGATCCTCCCCGACCGCGCCCTCGAGATCACCTCCGGCGTGCTCTCAGCCCTCGACTACTCCCACCGCGCCGGCATCATCCACCGCGACATCAAGCCGGCCAACGTGATGCTCACGCCCGGCGGCGACGTGAAGGTGATGGACTTCGGCATCGCCCGGGCCGTCTCCGACGCCTCCACCACGATGACCCAGACCGCGGCCGTCGTCGGCACCGCCCAGTACCTCTCGCCCGAGCAGGCCCGCGGTGAGACCGTCGACTCGCGCTCCGACGTCTACTCGACCGGCTGCCTGCTCTACGAGCTCCTCACCGGCCGGCCGCCCTTCGTGGGCGAGTCCCCGGTCGCGGTCGCCTACCAGCATGTGCGCGAGCCCGCCGTACCGCCGTCGGCGCATGACGCGGAGCTCCCCCCGGAGATCGACGCGATCGTGATGAAGGCGCTGGCCAAGCGGCTCGAGGACCGCTACCAGTCCGCCGCGGCGATGCGTTCGGACATCGAGCGCTACCTGGCCGGCCGCCCGGTCTCCGCCCCGGCCGTGCCGCTCACCCCCCCGCCGCCCGTCGAGTCGACCACCTATCTGCCGCAGCACAACACCGGCGCGCAGCCGGCTGCCGCCGTGGCCGAGGAGGAGGAGCCGAAGAGCAAGGCCGGGATGTGGATCCTGATCGGCGTGCTGCTGCTGGCGCTGCTGGCCGGCGGCATCTGGTTCCTCAACCGCGGTGGTGACGACGACGTCAAGGACGTGCAGGTGCCGTCCGGGCTGATCGGCATGTCGGCCGAGCAGGCGAAGGCCACGGTCGAGGACGCCGGCTTCACGGCGAAGATCACCGAGACTCCGCACGAGACGGCGAAGAAGGGGGAGGTCTACGACGTCACCCCGGAACAGGGCGCCTGGGTGCCGCCGGACTCGGTGATCGAGCTCTTCGTCTCGACCGGTCCGGAGCCGGTGACGGTGCCGCCGGTTACCTCGATGCAACGCGACCAAGCCGCCAAGGCACTGCGCAAGGCCGGCCTCAAGGTGCGCTTCGAGGAGATGGACTCCGACGAGGAGAAGGGCAAGGTGCTCTCCCAGGATCCGACTGCTGGCGAGGTCGTTCCCCCGGGCACGGTGGTGACCATCAAGGTCTCCAACGGCCCCAAGGAGGTGCCGTACGTCGTCGGGATGGACCGCGCCGCCGCGATCCAGGCGATCGAGGACGCCGGCTTCAAGGCCTACGTCGTCGAGACCGATGACACCACGGAGCCGGCCGGAACCGTGATCGACCAGTCGACCGAGAAGGGCGACACGAAGAACCAGGGCGACGAGATCCGGATCACCGTCTCCACCTACGTGGAGCCGACCGAGGAGCCGAGCCCGACCGAGTCGGAGTCGCCCAGTGACGACACCTCGCCGACCGACGACACGAGCCCGCTGCTCCGGCCACGGAGCGACGCGCAGCCGCCCGCGAGCCGGCGCTGAAGCACCGGCCTCGGCCCTCGACCCGAGTTCGGGTCGGGGGCCGAGGCCGTTCTCGCTACGACTCCGCGAGCGGTACGGCGTGTGTCAGCGTGCGCAACCCCTCGTAGGCGGGTGCGACCACATGCAGGTCGTGCGCCATCTGCCAGCCGATGGAGATGTCCGGATCGGCTGACTGGCTCCGATAGAGCGTGAGGTAGGCGTCGGCGTCGATAGCAGCCTGGAGCCGATCGGGATCTCCCACCGCCTGGATCACGAACGGCTGGGGGTAGGGGATGCCCTGGAGCTCCACCGAGTTGCCGGCGCACTTGATGCCGGTGGTCGAGATGAGGCGCTGCCCCTGGATGGTGATGGCCTCGGCACCCGCTCGCCACATGGCGTTGACGACAGCCTGGATGTCCTGCTGGTGCACGACGAGCAGGTCGATGTCTTCGTCCGACTCCTCGCGCACCGAACGCGGCGCGTCAGCCAGGGTGACCGTGATGCCGGCGCCGGCGACCTCCCGGAACCCGGCCGGCGCCTCGAGGGAGGCAGCGGTGGTGCGGGCGCGGCGTACACCCTTGTCCTGCACCTGGGCGGAGAGGTCGTCGACGTCGCGGGAGAGGCCGGCGGCGCGGTCCTGGATCTGCTGAAGCTGGGAGGACTCGCTCTTGACCAGGCTGGCCAGGTTGTCGTTGCGTCCGGGTCGCAGATCGGTGCCGTCCGAGGAGTGCGCGCTGGCGACGAAAAGCAGCCCTGCACAGCCGAACGCGACCGGCGTCGCCCAGCGCCAACCCGGCAACTTCTGCCGGTGGTCGTGAGAGGTGGGGCTCATGACGACTACGCTAACCGGGTGCGCAACGATTGGATGCGCTCGCCCGTGAATTCAGAGGAGTATGTGGTGGCCAAGTCCAAGGACGAGATCGACCTGATGGATCAGGCGACGGGACCGATCATCTCAGTCCGGCTGATCCTGTCGATCCTGCTGTTCGTGGCAGGCGCCGCCTACGTCGTGCTGTGGACGACCTACACCCGCGAGATGCGGCTGGAGGGCACCGACCCGAGCACCCTCATCCCCGGCATGAAGAAGCTGGACGACTGGAACTGGGCGATCGGCTTCGGGGCCGCGTTCGTCGGCCTGATGATCTCCGCGCACCCCACGACGCCGCTGGGCCGAGGGCGCGGCGTGGTGATCTCGATGCTGGCCTGCTTCCTCGTCGGGCTGCTGTGGATCTGCACCTTCTACGTCTTCGCCGACAACCAGCACGACATCTGGCTGCTGACCGACCTGGGGCAGCTCAACCTGGGTGTGGGTATCGCCTTCATGGCGGTCGGCTTCACCTTCGCCACTCGCTGGGAGTGACGCTCCCGATCTGCTGCACAGCCGAGGCCCGGTCCCCTGTAGGGGGCCGGGCCTCGGCTGTTCTCTCGCTTCTGACCTGGGGAATCACACGTGTGTAAGTTCTCCACAGGAGTTATCCACAGTGTGGAAAACTCCCGTCCTCACTTCTCCAGCGCCTCGGCGACCCGGCGATGCGCCACCCAGATCTCCTCGGGGAGTCCAGCGAACTGGGCCAGGTGCTGCTCTCGGTGGCCCATCTCCTGACGCCACCGCTCGACGTCGATGCGCAGCACGGCGTCCAGGTCGGTCAGCGCCTGCTCGTCGAGGCCGTCGAGGTCCAGCTCCTCCCGAGCCGGGATGACGCCGACCGGGGTCTCCACGCCACTCACCTCGCCGTTCTGGTACCGCATCAGCCAGACCAGCGGCCGCAGGTTCTCGCGGTAGCCGGGCCACAGGAAGCGGCCGTCCTCGCCGCGCTGGAACCAGTTGACGTGGGCGAAGATCGGCTTGGTCGTCGCGCGACCGATCACCTCCAGCCAGTGCGCGGCGTAGTCAGCCTCGGCGTAGGACATGAAGGGGCGCATCGACATCGGGTCGTAGCGGAGCACACCCTCGAGGCCGTCGGCCGCCGCGGTGGCCTCGGCGCCCAGGGTGAGTCCGTCGTAGACGCCCTCGGCGACGTCGGTGATCGCCCGGATCAGCGGCTCCCGGTCGCGGGTCCGGCCACCGAAGATGATGCCGTGGATCTCAACTCCCTGGGGCTCCTCGAAGTCCTTGGCGACGTTCGGCACGTTGGCCAGCGTGGTGGTGAACCGGCTGTTCGGGTGCGCCCAGGGAGCGTCGGCGTCCTCGGGGGCCCGGTCGGCGATGACCTCGCCCTTCCAGTCCTCCCAGCCGTCGAGGTCGGTCGGCTTGTCGCCGCGACCCTCCCACCAGACCTCCTGGGTCCTCGGGTTGTAGGCGACGTTGGTGAAGATCGCCCCGCTGCCCTCGACGATCGCGTCGATCGCGGTCGGGTTGGTCTTCTCGTTGGTGTCCTTGGCGACCCCGAAGACACCGTTCTCCGGGTTCATGCCATAGAGCCTGCCGTCCTCACCCACCCAGATCCAGGCGATGTCGTCGCCATAGAACTCGACGTAGTACCGGTCGCCCAGCGCATCGGGGGCCAGCGTCATCGCGAGGTTGGTCTTGCCCGAGGCCGACGGGAAGCCGCCGCAGATGTTGTACTTCTTGCCGGTCTCCTTGTCGGCGATGCCCAGCAGCATGAACTGCTCCACCAGGAAGCCGTTCTTCCAGCCGTCGTAGGAGCCCTGGCGCAGGCCGTGGGCGATCTTGCCGAGCAGCGCGTTGCCCCCGTACGACGACCCGTAGTGGAGGATCGTGCGCTCGTCGGCGACGGTCACGAAGTAGCGCTGGTCCTCGGGCGTGCCCTGGCCGAGGTTCTCCAGGTCACCGGTCACGTGCACGGCCTTGACGAAGGAGTCGCCGAGATCGTTGACGTACTCCGCACCCACCCGTGCCATGCGGATCATCTGCAGCACGACGTTGCGGTTGTCGGTCAGCTCGACGCCGGCCGCGAAGCGCTCGACCGGAGACCCCTTCGGTGACATCAGGTAGGGGATGACGTACATCGTCTTGCCCGCCGAGGCGCCGGTCATCAGCTCGATGAGCTTGGGCTTCATCTCGGCCGCGGGGCGCCAGTTGTTGTAGACGCCCTGGTCGTGCTCGTCGCTGGTAGCGACGATGGTGCGCTCCTCGGCCCGCGCGGTGTCCTTGTAGTAGGAGCGCGAGTAGTAGCGCCCCTCGCCGGCGGGGAACAGCTCGCCCGCTGCCAGGGCCTCCTCGATCAAGCGTGCGTCGTCGGCCGCGGAGACGACCTCGACGCGTGCGGCACCGGTGATCGCCGCCCAGGTCTCGACGTACTGCTGGACATGGTGGTTCGTCAGACCCGCGTTCTCCATGACCCGCTGCCAATCAGCCACGCACTCACTCCTGCCTTCTCGTCCCTAAGGGATCACGACATGAATACTTCTTCAATTGCTGTACTGTAACGGTCAGGGACGTAGGCAGCAGAGATCGGGAGGGGTGCGCGGTGGGAGTTCCGCTCTATCGGACCAAGGCCGAGTTCTTCCGCACCCTGGGCCACCCGGCCCGGATCCGGATCCTGGAGCTGCTCTCGGAGCGTGACCACGCCGTGCACGAGCTGCTGGAGCAGATCGCGATCGAGCCCAGCAACCTCTCCCAGCAGCTCGCCGTGCTCCGGCGTACGTCGCTGGTCGTCTCCCGCCGGGAAGGGACGGCCGTCGTCTACTCCATCAGCGCGCCCGAGGTCCGCGACCTGCTGATGTCGGCACGACGGATCCTGGTCGGCCTTGCCGAGTCCCGCAGCGACTTCGAGGACGAGCTGGTCGTCTCGCCCCTGGCGCCCGACCGCGCCGCCGGATGAACCCAGCCACGTGAACGCGGCGATGCCCGGCCGCTCCGGGCGCACCCTGGCCGGGCTGCTGGTCCGTGGCGACCGGCTGCTCCCGCGCCGTGAGGACTGGGCTCACGTCCACCTGCGCCGCGACCTGACGGCCGGTGTCATGGTCGCCCTTGTGGCGCTGCCGCTTGCGCTCGGCTTCGGCGTCAGCTCCGGGGTCGGCGCCGGCGCCGGTCTCGTCACGGCGATCGTCGCCGGTGCGGTCGCCGCAGTCTTCGGCGGAAGCAGGGTGCAGGTCAGCGGGCCTACCGGCGCGATGACGGTGGTGCTGATCCCGATCGTCGCCGCGCACGGGGTGGACGGCGTCCTCACCGTGGGCCTGCTCGCCGGAGTGATCCTGCTGGTGCTGGCCGTCACCGGGGCCGGCCAGGCGATCCGCTACCTGCCGGTGCCGGTCATCGAGGGCTTCACCGTCGGCATCGCGGCGATCATCGCGCTGCAACAACTGCCCGCGGCGCTCGGGGTCGACGTCCATGCGGAGAAGATCCTGGTCCTCACCCGCGAGGCGCTGCACGCCTGGTCGGAGCGGCCGACCTGGGGAGCCCCACTCACCGCGGTCGGGGTAGCGCTCGGCATCGTCGCGATGGCACGGGTGCGCGCGGCGTTCCCCGCAGCGCTCGTGCTGGTCGTCGGCGTGACCCTCGGCAACGCGTTGCTCGCCGACCGGGGCAAGCCTGCGCTGGCGACGATCGGCTCGATCCCCTCGGGCCTGCCCGCACCCCGCCTGCCCGCGGTGCCCTGGGCCGATCTCGACACCCTGCTCCTGGCAGCGGTCGCCGTCGCTGCCCTGGGCGCCCTGGAGAGTCTGCTCTCCGCCACCGTCGCCGATGCGATGAGCGTCGGAGAGCGCCACGATCCCGACCGCGAGCTCTTCGGCCAGGGACTGGCCAACATCGCCAGCCCGCTCTTCGGCGGCGTGCCGGCCACTGCCGCGATCGCCCGTACGGCGGTCAACGTGCGCTCCGGCGCGAGCTCGCGGCTGGCTGCCCTCACCCATGCGGTGCTGCTCCTCGCGGTGGTGCTCGTCGTCTCTCGCTGGGTCGCCCACATCCCGCTGGCAGCGCTGGCCGGTGTGCTCGTGGCCACCGCTGTGCAGATGATCCGGGTCTCCAGCCTGACCCCGCTCCTGCGAGCCACTCCGGGGGATGCCGCGACCCTCCTGATCACCGCCGCCGCGACGATCGCCCTGGACCTCGTGCTCGCCGTCATCATCGGGCTGGTCGCCGCGGGCTTCTTCGCGGTGCGGCAGAGTGCCGCCTCCGCCCGGCTCTCGGAGATCCCGCTCGACGACCGCGAGCACCAGGAGGGCGACCACCACGAGGAGGAACGTCGGCTGCTCGACGAGCACATCGTCGCCTATCGACTCGAGGGTCCGCTCTTCTTCGCCGCGGCCCACGACTTCCTCCTCGAGCTCGCCGAGGTCGACACCGTGCGCGTCGTCGTGCTGCGCATGTCGCATCTGACCACGGTGGACGCCACTGGGGCGCACGTGCTGGCCGATGTCATCGGCCGGCTGGAACGACGTGGGGTGACGGTCCTGATCTCGGGTGCACGGCCGGAGCATCTCGCGGTGCTCCGCCACCTGGGTGTGCCCCAGCAGCTGGCCCACGAGCGCCACCTCTTCGCCACCACACCGGAGGCGATCGCCCACGCACGACTCCATGTCGCGCGCATCACCCACGACCCCACCGACGCCCCTTCCGCCACGACGTCCCAGGAGGACCCTGCATGACCGCCACCCTGCCGCCCTGTCCCGAGTGCCACGAGGAGCTGGCCTACGAGCAGGGTGCCCTGCTCGTCTGTCCGATGTGCGGCCACGAGTGGTCCGCCGAGGAGGAGGCCTCCGAGACAGGCGCGGCGATCACCGACGCCTTCGGCACGCCGCTGGCCGACGGCGACACCGTGACCGTGATCAAGGACCTCAAGGTCAAGGGCTCGTCACTGGTCGTCAAGGTCGGCACCAAGGTGAAGAACATCCGGCTGGCCGACGGGTTCGGTGGCCACGACATCGACTGCAAGATCGATGGGATCGGCGCGATGCAGCTGAAGTCGGAGTTCGTCAGGAGGACCTGACGAACTCCGACTCGGGCAGCGCGGCGGTCCGCTCGACACCCCCTGCCGGCGGAACCTCTAAGCCAGGGCGTTGATCCGCAACACCGCGGCGATGCCGGCGAGGATCATGACCAGCAGCACCAGCGCCAGTTGCCAGGTGCCCCGCTGGGATCCTCGCGGAGCGTGCACGATGCCTGCGGTGAGCAGGGCGCCACCGACGAAGCCACCGAGATGGCCCTGCCAGGAGATGGAGTCCGTGTTGAGCACCGTGATCAGCACGTTGAGCCCGATCCACAACATCAGCTGGCTCAGGTCCGCGCCCACCTTGCGGCCGATGATGAGATGGGCAGCGAGCAGACCGAAGATCGAGCCGGAGGCGCCGGCCGTCATGCTGCCGGCGTCGGCGAGCAGCAGTACCGCGACCGAGCCGACCAGGCCCGAGCCCAGGTAGATCGTGAGGAAGCGCAGCCGCCCGACGGCGGCTTCGAGAGCCGGGCCGAGGAACCACAGCGCCAACATGTTGAAAGCGATGTGCAGCGGGTCGATGTGGGTGAAGACCGAGGTCAGCAGCTGCCAGGGCGCGCCGTCGGCGACGCCCGGGACCCAGTGGGCGGCGTACCCGGGCGGGGGGCAGGTCGCAGCCGAGGCGATGTCGGGGAAGTAGCTGCCGTGGTCGTTGTCGGGCACGCACTTGCCCGTGGGCATCAGCGCGATCCGGTTGACCAGGGCGCTGCCGCCGCCTCCGGTCGCGCGGATCAGCAGCCACACGATCACGTTGAGCCCGATCAGCACCATGCTGGTGATCCGCGGATCACCCGAGCGGGTGCCGCCGTACGTCGTCCGGCCGGAGCGGGTCTCCTTCGCCCCCTGCTTGACGCACTCGGGGCACTGGAACCCGACCGCGGCGTCCCGCATGCAGTCGGGACAGATCGCCCGTGCGCACCGCTGGCAGACGATCCAGGTCTCCCGCCCCGGGTGCCGGTAGCACTCCGGGGCGCCCGGAGCGGGATGACCCTCGGACACGGTCAGGCCCGGACGATCTGGACGGACTCGATGACGACCGGCTCCACGGGGCGGTCCATCGCACCGGTGCGGGTGGTGCCGATGGCGTCGACGACGTCGCGGCTCGCCTGGTCGGCGACCTCACCGAAGATGGTGTGCCGCATGTTGAGGTGCGGGGTCGGCACGGTGGTGATGAAGAACTGCGAGCCGTTGGTGCCCGGGCCGGCGTTGGCCATCGCCAGCAGGTAGGGACGGTCGAACTGCAGCTCGGGGTGGAACTCGTCCTTGAACTGGTAGCCGGGGCCGCCGGTGCCGGTGCCCAGCGGGCAGCCACCCTGGATCATGAAGCTGTCGATGACGCGGTGGAAGCCGAGACCGTCGTAGAACGGTCCGCTGCGGCCGTCGCCGGTGTTGTACTCCTTGGTGCCCTCCGCCAGGCCGACGAAGTTCTCCACCGTCACCGGAGCGTGGTTGGGGAGCAGATTGATGGTGATGTCGCCCTTGTTGGTCTTCAGGACGGCCTGCAGGTCGGACATAGGTGCCCTCTCCTCGTAGATGCATCAGATTGTGTCGGCCAAATCTTCGCAGGCCGGGCAACTCGGAGCACATCCACCCGCGCTCAGGGGTTGGTTCTGTCGGCTCAGCCGGGTTGGATCGAAGGAACCAGCCATTCACGGGAGGCGATCAACACATGTCAAAGCGCAAGTCCACCAGCCTGCTGGAGCAGGCCCACGATGCGGTCGAGGAGATCAAGCCGGTCGTCGAGAGTTCCTTGGAGTCGGCCTACGAGACAGCCAAGGACGCCCTGACCGACGGACGAGAGGTCGCTGCCCAGGCCCTGACCGATGGCCGAGAGGTCGCCGCGCACGCGATCGCCGAGGCCCGGTCCGAAGCGAAGAAGCGCTGCGGCCGCGGGCGCGGGTCCCGTCGTACCGGCAAGCGCCGACTCCGTACGGCGGTGCTGCTGGCCGCTGTCCTCGGCGTAGGTGCCGCTGTCTTCAAGGCGCTGCGGTCGCGCGGTGAGCAGCCGCCGTGGGAGTCCGGCGGCGGGTCCGCGCCGCGCGGCGTGCCCACTCCCGCACCCACGCCGAACGGGGCCACTGCCGCCGTTGCCGCCGACCAGGTGCCCCCGGTGCCGTCGTCGCCTGCGGTGGTCGGTCCCGACGACGCCGCCGGTGCGGCCCCCGGAGAGGCCCTCTCCGACGCTCGAGACGAGAGTGAGCCGAAGGCCGACACCACGCCCGACGACCCGGCGGAGGTGGTCGACCTCCAGCAGCCGGAGACGCCCGGCGACCAGACCTGAGACACCCAGGCCTGGGCGCTACTCCGCGGCGGCTTCGGCCGCTGCGGCAGCGTCGGCGGCGTCCTCCGCCTTCACCCGCTGGGTGGCCCGGTGCTCGGCCCAGAAGCTGAGCACCGGGATGGTGCCGCAGATCAGGGTGACCACGGTGTAGGACATCTCCCAGCGCTCCTGTCGGGCGAGCAAGAACGCGGTGATCAGGAAGATCATGTAGAGCCAGCCGTGGGCGACGCCGAGATACTGCGTGATGGCCTCACCGAGGTTGTGCGCCGTGGAGCCGTCCGCCCAGAGGTCCGGAGTGCTCGGGAAGATGTGCCACATGCCGGTGCCGTCGAAGTTGGCCAGCGGCACGCCGATGAGGATCAGCACGATCAGCAGGATGCCGACGACGGTGGCCATGAAGCGGTAGCGGGTCAGCGCGGGGTTGCTCACGTCTGCGAATCTACTCAAGCCTCGGTAGCGGACCCCTCGGGGCCCTCGGCGTCGGTGGCCTGCGTCTCATCGAGGCGTTGGAGCTCGTCGCGGACCCAGCGCCACCACACGTAGGCGGCGAAGAGCGCGAAGATCCACCATTCGACGGCGTAGAAGAGGTTCCGCAGTGCCGTGGTCGCCTTGGTCTTCGGCAGCTGGTCCAAGGTGGCCGGCTCGAGACCGTCGGTGCCGGGGTTGACCGCTGCGGCACCGATCGGCCAGTCACCGTCGGCGGCCGCGGTGGCCACCACGCCGTAGGCGCCGTAGAGGTCGCGGTCGACATGGTTGAGGGCGTCGGCGATCCGAAGCTGCGGCAAGATGTCGTCGTCGGGGTTGTCGTCGACGGCCCCCGTGCCTTCGCCGGGTTGCAGGTTGACCACCAGCTCGGCGCGACCGGTCGGCGCCGGCGGCACCTCGTCGGTGCTGCGCGTCCAGCCGCGCACGATCATGATGGCCGGCGCCTCGGGGTCGCCGACGGTGAGGGGAGTAGCGACCCAGTAGCCGTCCTTGGCGTCCTGCTCACGGTTGCTGATCAGCACCGTGCCCTGGGACAGCCAGGTGCCCTCCACCACCACGGGGTGGCCGACCAGCTTGCCGGGGAACGGGTCGTCGGGTCCCATCGCGTCGACCAGGGGAACCGGGGTGATCCTGGTCAGGTCGACGGCATCTGCCTGGCGCCGCGCCTGCCAGGCGTCGAGCTGCCAGTTGCCCAGGCCCACCGCGATAGCGACGAGGACCAGCGCCAACAGATGGAATCCCCAGTAGCGCGGGGCGAGGATCCTTGAGGCAGGTGACACCGGACCACTCTACGGAGGCGTTCCGAACGGCTAGCCTGTGGCCCGTGTCCACTCCCCTCGTGCACCACCTCAACTGCGCCACGATGCGACCGGTCGGCGGTCGATGGGCGAGCGAACGCGTCGTCTGCCACGTGCTGTTGGTCGAGCGCGGCGACGGCCTGCTGCTGGTCGACACCGGTTTCGGTACGGCGGATCTCGCCGACCCGGCCCGACTCGGGCAGCCGTTCGTCTCCATGATGCGACCGGCCTTCGAGCTGTCGGAGACCGCCGTTCGCCAGGTCGAGGCGCTCGGCTTCACCGCCGCGGACGTGCGCGACATCGTGGTCACCCACATGGACCTGGACCACATCGGAGGCATCGGAGACTTCCCGGACGCCCGGATCCACGTGGATCTCGCCGAGCTCGACGCAGCGCGCAACCCCAAGCTGAGCGAGCGCAACCGCTACCGCAGCGTGCAGTGGTCACACGGACCCGAGTTCGTGCCCCACAGCAGCGGCGGTGATCGATGGTTCGGCTTCGAGTCCGTGCGGGCGGTGGGTGACGACGTACTGCTGGTGCCGCTGCGTGGCCACAGCCGCGGACACTGTGGCGTGGCCGTGCGCGACACCGCGCAAGGCCCGGACAGCTGGCTCCTGCACGCCGGTGACTCCTACTTCTTCCACGGCGAGGTGGAGACCCCGGTGCGCCGCAAGCCCGGGCTCACGGTCTTCCAGAAGCTGCTCGCGGCCGACGACAAGGCTCGACGCCACAACCAGGAGCGGCTCCGAGAGCTGGTCGCCGGACATCCGGAGGTGCGGGTCTTCTCCGCCCACGACGAGGTCGAGCTCGCCCGCTTCTGACGCGGTCGTGGGCTGCTCCTCATCGCTCCCAGGTGGGTGCGAACGTGAGGCCCTCGATGACGTCGTCCAGCGGAGTGCCACGGAGCTTGCCCTGCACGCTGACGAAGTAGTTGTCGTGCACCTCGCTCACCCACACCGTGTTCGGGTCGCCGCCCTTGTCTGCGTCGTCGGCCCAATAGTCGTGGTCCGCGGCGTCACGCACCACGAACGACAACCAGGCATCGTTGGGACCGGAGCAGGGGAACTTGTCATCGGCCGGGAAGTCGCAGTTCCAGCCCTCCAGGGCGAAGGTGATCGGCAGATCCTGCTTTCCGACAGACGCGCTGCTGTCTTCCTCGACAGGCGGCTCCTCACAGAGCCGCGGACTCATCGCCTTCAGCTGATCCTCTCGCGTGCTCGGCGGGTTGCCCTCCTGCTCACCCAGGCCGTTCACGTAGTCATCCAGGGCGGAGTCGTCGGCCGGCATCTTGCCGTGCGAGACACGGAAGTCGTCGAGACGCTCGAGACACTCCTCGTCGAGGGTGGGGGCGCTGCTTCCGGAGCTCCCGGCAGCGGGACCGACCTCAGGCCCGGGGTCCGCTGTGCCTCCGCCGGGCAGGCCGATGGCGACCACCGCGGCCGCTGCCAGTCCGGCCAAGACGCCCGCGCCGATGCCCGCCGTACGGCGATGCTTGATGCGGGTTCCGGCGCGCACCGAGCCTTCGGTCAGCTGACGTAGGTCGGGCTGCTCGCCGCGGACGCGGTCCCGCAGTGCGTCCCCGAGTCGGGTGTCGAAGTCGTTCATGGGGTGGTCCTCTCGAAGCCGGGATGGTGGGCCTCCAGGAGGGGCCGGAGCCGCGCCAAGGCGCGACGCGAGCGCGTGCGGACCGTCTCCTGGGTGATCCCCAGGTCGTGCGCGGCATCGGCCACGCTGCGGTCCTCCCAGTAGCGCAGGACCACGATCGCGCGGTCGAGCGGCGCCAGCGTGGCGAGGGCGTCGAACAGGTCCAGCCGCGTGGTCGGGTCGGTCGCGTGGACCTCCTGGTGGCTGAAGAGGGAGTCGTCGACGGGTTGCTCGGAGTTGCGCCGCAGTCTGCGGTGCGAGAGATAGGTGTTGAGCAACGTGGTGCGTGCGTAGGCGAGCGGACTGTCCGCGGCACTCACCCGCGACCAGGCCGCGAAGGTCTTCGCGTAGGTCGCCTGAGTGAGGTCCTCGGCCAGGTGATGGTCACCGGTCAGCAGCAGCGCGGCGCGGTGCAGCTGCGCACCTGTCTCCTGCACGAACGTCGTGAACTCCTCGACGCTCCGCTTCCTCTTCATGCCCATCTGACGCCTCCAGAGGCATGGCACGTGACACCCGGACGAGAAATAGTGTGCGCTCACACCGCGGGGAGGATCGAGTGTGAGTCCTGTGCACTTCTCGGCGGCCAAAAGTGCACGGGGTTCACGCTCGATCGTCCACCAGGTCAGAGCCCCGTCGGCACCGCCATGGGGACGACTTCGTTGCAGACGGCGAAGGGCAGCCGGCCCGCCAGCACCAGCCCGACGGCAGCGGCCGGGTTGCGCACCTGGAGACCGACCCGCCCATCGGTGCTGTCGCCGACGGGCATGCCCTGGAACGCATCCGCCCAGGTGACGGGCCCGAGCTGGGGCCAGAGGTCGATCAGGGCCACCCGGTCGTGCAGGTCGGTCCTCCCTGCGCCGAGCCGCGCAGTGGCCACAGGCCCGGAGAAGCTGACCGTGAACGCCTCGAGTGGCCGGAGGAACCGGATGTCCTGCTTCGCCAGCAGCGCGTCGAGATCTTCGACGGTGGCGTCGTCGCCGAGTGCCTCGTCGGTCGGCACGCAGGAGGTGCGCAGGTAGCTCGACTCCACGTCCGGCTCGTACAGGTCGAGGATGCCGGGGACGGAGGCGAGCACCGGGTCGCCCTCGTCGGCGACGCCGTCGACAAGCAGATGCTGCTGGGCGAGCACCTCGCCCCGCAGCTTCGTCGCCGGGTCCGTCACCGCGCGGCGTACCCGGGCCATGTCGAGGTCGCGACGGAACAGCAGCACGAAGCCCGAGCCCGCGGGGGTGCGGAAACGAGCCTCCCACTGCACGTCGTCCTGGCTCAGGTCGTAGTCGAGCCAGAGTCGGGACGCCTCGGGACGCAGCAGCCCCTCGGCGAGCGCCAGCCCCTCACGACGGGCCCGTTCCCAGAAGGCGATCCGGTCCGTCATCAGCGAGTCGCTGGTGAGGCGCGGATAGCCGAGCCGGTCGCGCATCTCGCGCCAGTCGGTGATCGTCACCTCGGTCGCATCCGCAGGGATCAGAGCGAGCGCCTGCCGCGGGTCGGTGGCAGGCCGGTCCGGCTCCACCTGTAGGTCTTGCGGCACCGCGATGAGAGTCGGCTCCGGATCCGCCTTCGGCCTCGTCTCCGGCGATCCGCCGCAGCCAAGTGGAAGGAGCAGGCCGAGCAGCAGCACGAGGAGGATCCCGAGACGGCTGCGCATGGGTGCCATTCTCCCCGACCGCCTGTGGCCCTCTCTTCCGCACCGGATCCAGCTACGCCGTCGCGACGTACTCACCGCGATGGCCCGCTCCCGAGCGGCGGGTTCACGACGTGATGCAACCAGTCCGGTTGATCTGTCGCCCTCGGGGAACCGGTCTCCTATGGACGCGACAACGCCGGGGCACACGATCTGGACGATCGGCCACTGGACCTGTCCGAAGCCGGTCTTCTTGGAGCCGCTCTTGGCGGCTGAGATCGAGTTACTTGCCGACGTACGTGCGCTGCCGGGTTCGCGCCGTAGCCCGCAGTTCGACGCCGACGAGATGCCGGCCTGGCTCGAGGAGGTGGGTATCGACTACCTCCACCTGACCGACCTCGGCGGGCGGCGGCGCAAGCAGGAGGTCGACCCCAAGGTCAACGCCGCGTGGCAGAACGCGAGCTTCAAAAACTACGCCGACTACACGCTCACCGAGGGGTTCCAACACGGCCTTGCCGAACTGGAGCGGCTCGCGGAGCAGCAGCACGTCGTGATCATGTGTGGCGAGCCGATGCCGTGGCGCTGTCACCGCCTGCTGATCTCGAACGTGCTCGCGGCCCGCGGGTGGTCCGTGCAGCACCTGATGACCACCGCGCCGCCGCGTGAGCACCGCCTCGGCCAGTGGGGTGCCGCGCCCCACGTCGACCCTGACGGCACGGTCACCTATCCGGCGACGGAGGACGCCGATGACTGAGCCGAGCGCCCGCGAGCGCATGCTCGCCGGCGAGCTCTACCTCGCCTCGGACCCCGAACTCGTTGCCGCCGCGACCCGCGCCGCCGCGCTCGCCGATCAGTTCAACGCCCCCGGCACCGATCCCGTACGGCGCGACTCCCTGCTGCGCGAGCTGCTCGGCCGGGTAGGTGACCAGGTGATGGTGCGGGCACCGCTCTACGTCGACTACGGCACCCAGCCCAGTCTCGGCGACCGAGTGTTCGTGAACTACGGGCTGACCGCCCTGGACTGCGCTGCCATCACCGTCGGAGACGACACCCTGATCGGCCCGCACGTGCAGCTACTCACCCCGACCCATCCGCTCGACCCCGAGGTGCGTCGCAGCGGACTGGAGAGCGCTCATCCGATCACGATCGGCGAGAACGTGTGGATCGGCGGCAACGCCACAGTGCTGCCGGGCGTGACCATCGGCGACCACGCGGTAGTAGGCGCCGGCGCCGTGGTCACCCGTGACATACCTGCCCGGACCGTGGTCGCGGGTACCCCGGCCCGGGTGATCCGGACCGTGTGATTCCTGGTGGTGGGCTCAGAACGTGCGGCTTCTCTAGGGACGGAAATAGTCGAACAGACCTTGCTTGATCGGCTCGGTGAAGCGCAGAGTCATCGTCACCACAGCCAGAGGCTTGCCTTCTCCATCAGGCATGGTCGTCTCGATCGCGTCGTGTGCGACCGCGACTCCGAGATAGTAGTGATCAGACTCAACATCGTCCTTCTTCACAAAGACGTGTACGACTACGTCGCGGTCGACGATGGCCCGTACCTCGTCACTGACGAGTGTCCGGCGCGATCGTGAGAACCATCGCATACTCGATTCGTCGAGCAGAGCATCCTCATAGGCGGTGCTCGCATCGATGGTGTCGGACTTGTGTAGCGTCACGAAGATCGCGCAGACGTCGCGGCTGCGGTCGGTCTTGTAGCCGTAGATTGTCGATGAGGTGCTGCGCGGCCAGCCGATGATCCGGGCCGCGTCGCGTCGCGAGTACTGCAGCCCGGTCGTGAACGGTACGTCGGATCGGTAGCGCGTCCGCGTGAGAGCTTCGCCTGTCGTCAGCGCGTCGTCGATCTCGTCGCGCAGCCGTTCCGACCCTTCGAGTTCAGCCCGGAAGGCCTCTGTCATGCTGACTTGCTGGCCCTCCACAGTGACCAACGGGTCGGCGTACCGCTTGAGGTCGGAGGCGGCGTACCCCGTCAGCGTAAAGGTATCGAGGGCTGCCCTGACGCTGTTCTCGTCGTGCGCCAGCCCGCGCTCGACGAAGGCCGAGAGCAGGTCGGCGATGCTCACGGCACCACGCTCGCGCAAGAGGCCGAGGACGACGAACTCGTGCAGTCGCTTGGCGGCGACGACTTCGTGGGAGACGAGGCTCAGGGCTCGGGAAGCTGCCGTTGACAGACCGGCATCCACCCGCAGAAGTCGCTGGACCAGCGCGGGGTAGTGCTCGACCCTCGTGGCAAGCAGCATGGGATCGACGGACTCGAAGCGATGGAAGTCCCACAGCTTCGGTATGCCACCGACGCGATGCTGCATCGCCTCTAGGGCGGACTTGAGACGCCTCATGCTGTCGAGACTCGCGGCCTCGATCGATCGGAGGATCCGTTCGCGGGAGACCTCGTCGAAGCTCACGCTCGACAGGCCGGGCAGCACGCCACCCTCGACGGTCTCGTTGAGCTTCTCCCGCAGAGACTCGCGGTTGAGGGACTCGTCGCCGAAGAGTGCGATCGGGATCAGGAAGTTGTTGGTGTAGTTGCCGATCACGTCGATGACGACGAGGTAGTCCTTGCCCTCGGCGAGGCGCAGCCCGCGACCGAGCTGCTGGACGAACACGATTGCGGACTGGGTCTGGCGCAGCATCACGATCTGGTTGACCCGCGGTATGTCGACACCCTCGTTGAAGATGTCGCCCGTCAGCAGATAGTCGAGTTCTCCAGCTTCGAGCTCGGCGACGCGTTGCTCGCGAACGTCGGTTGCGTCATCTCCGGTGAGTGCCACCGTACGAAGCGGCCGCCCGTTGAGCTGATGTTGGTTGAGCGCAGCTGAGAGCGCGTGCGCCTCCTCCTTGCGGCTGCAGAAGATCAATCCGCACGGAGCGACGCCGGCCTGGCCGTACTTCTCGAGGACCTCGATGAGGAACCGGACTCGCTCCGGGGTGATCAGCAGGCCCAAGTCGGAATCGTCGCTCGTCGTACGGCCGTCGTCGTACGTGATGTCGGAGACGCCGTAGTAGTGGAACGGGCTGAGCATCTCGGCTTCGAGCGCGTGGTTGAGCCGGATCTCGTAGGGCACGCAGAAGTCGAAGAGTTCGAAGACGTTGAACCCGTCGGTTCGTTCGGGCGTTGCCGTCATGCCGAGGAGGAAGTCGGGTTCGAGCCGGTCGAGGACCCGTTGGTACGTCGCTGCGCCAGCGCGATGGGCTTCGTCGATGATCACGTAGTCGAATGCATCCGCCTGGATGCCGTCGAGGACGTGCTGTTGGGACAGCGTCTGGATCGTGGCGAAGACGTAGCGTCGATCGTGTTGCTTGGCCGAGCCCGTCAGCTTGCCGTAGTCCGAAGCCGGCCCACCGAGCACGCGGCGATACTCCTTGATCGTGCGGTCCAGGATCTGCTCGCGGTGGACCACGAGCAGCATCCGCGCTGGCGCCGCCGCCCGAACGTCGAGCGCGGAAAGGATGGTCTTTCCGGTGCCCGTGGCGGAGATGATGATTGCGCGTCGCGCGCCCTCGGCACGAGCCAGATCGAGTGCCAGGAGAGCGTCCTGCTGCATCGCATTCGGCTGTACGTCGACCGGCTGTTCTGCGGGTTCCGGAAGACTCTGCTGGGGACCACGTCGGGGCGGCGCGACGTACGTGTCGGCGTACGCCTGGATCCACTCTTCGGTCAGCGGCTCGGATCCCGCGACCTGCTCCTCCAGCAAGCGGCTGATCTGATCGGCGAGGTCGCTACCCTTGGCAGCCGCCACTTTGAGGTTCCATTCGTGGTTGCGCGACAGGGCCTGGCTGGTGAGGTTCGAACTGCCGATCATTGCCGTGACGCTCGGCCCCTGCTCGAAGATGTAGCCCTTCGGGTGGAAGCCGCGAGCGGTGTGTCGTCGTACGTCGATGTCCGCGTGCTCACGAAGCTTGAGCAGTTCGGCGAACGCCTGTGGCTGGTTGAATCCGAGGAAGTCGGAGGTGATGATGCGGCCCGGACCCTCGAAGTCGTAGAGATGCTGCTTGAGCTGCGCGATCGCGCTGGGCGACACGAAGGCGACCGAGAAGGTGAACGCGTCGCAGCGCTGCAGTTCTTCGAGGATCGCGTGCTCGACGGTGGCGTCGTCGCCATTGAGTACCAGCTTCGGGTTATATCGCCGGGGCGCGACGGCCGTGCTCGCGAGATACCCGAACTCGATGTCGAGCTGGAACTTGTCCGGCCAGGACGGGTCCAACGTCACGCCGCCGCCAGGATCTGCACGGCCGGAATATCCGCCGGCGCCCAGTCCAGCGTGGGCAACTCGCTCGGCGCGAGCCACTTGATGGCGGCGTGCTCGGTCAGCACCGGCACGCCTTCAACCAGGCGGCAACGAAAGGTCGTGAGCGTCACCGTGCCGAAGTCGTACTCATGGGCAGTCGTCGTCACCTCGTCACCGACATCGACGGCACAGCGCAACTCCTCACGGATCTCCCGCTCCAGCGCCTGGAGGGCCGACTCTCCCGGCTCGATCTTCCCGCCCGGGAACTCCCACATCCCCGCCAGTGCCCCGAGGCCCCGCTGGGCACACAGGATCAGCCCATCGCGCTCGATGACCGCACCGACGACGGCGATCTGCTTGCTCACACTTCCCCCTGACGTCACCGCGAGCTTAGTGAACGTCGGGCAGTTTCAGAGGAGCAACCGCAGACCGACCTGCGGTGTCTCGACAAGCTCGACAGCCGAGCTGGTGGAGCCTAGGGGACTCGAACCCCTAACCCCCTGCTTGCAAAGCAGGTGCGCTACCAATTGCGCCAAGGCCCCGGAGGCCGCTCGTCGGAGCGTGCGGCCGGCGGTGGACGGTCAGACCGTCCTGTTGACGTCGTCCGTGGCAGCGGCCCAGAGAGCCTGCTCCTGCTTGGACTCGTCCAGCTTCTTCTTCGCGAAGATGGCACCCGCAGCGGCGAGCGCGATCAGCAGCAACTTCTTCATGGGGGTCTCCCTAGGTCGTGGGCGGAACGGACCCATTGTGGCTGAGGGGGGCAAACAGGGGTGGGCCTAACAGGACTTGAACCTGTGACCTCTTCCTTATCAGGGAAGCGCTCTAACCGTCTGAGCTATAGGCCCTTGCGACCGGGGAAGACTATCCCACGCCCCGGTCCGCGACCAAAACGGGTCCGGCCAGGCTCACTTGTCCTCTTCGCTCAGGGTCAGCTCGACCCCGCCCATGAGCGCTGCCGCCATGTTGTAGAGGAACGCGGTGAGCGTGGCGATGGCCGTGATCAGTACGACGTCGATCACCGAGACGAGCATCGTGAAGCCCATGACCCGCGACGTACCGAGGTAGTCCTCCACGTCGAAGGTGTTGGAGTCCTCGCCGATCACATCGAGCACCATCTGGTTGATCGAGTCCCAGACACCTGCGGCGCCCAGCACGCCCCAGACGATCCCGACGGCGACCACGGTGACCACGCCGAAGGCCACCGAGAGCAGGAACGACACCTTCATCACCGACCAGGGGTCGATCCGGCTCAGTGTCAGCTTCGCCCGGCGGGGACGACGGCCGCCCGAGGAGGCGGCCGCCTTGTCCTGCGCCGACTTGGACTCCGGGTTTGCGTTGGCCCGCAACTGGTCGGCAGCCGAGGAGATCGCGGTGGAGATCCGCTCCGTCAGTGGCTGCTTCTGGTCTTCGGCCATCACTCACCCTCCTCGGGCGCTGCGTCGGTGGTGGGCTCGATTGTTGCATCGGCGGCCACGTCGGCCGATTCGTCGACACCGGCACCCTCGACGACGCCGTCCTCCGGCGCCTCGCTGCCCTCACCGTTCTCGTCGGCCTCGTCGTCGACGCGACTCTCCACCGAGCGCGCCACCACGGCGACGGCGTCGCCACGCTTGGGGCTGACGAACTTCACGCCCTGCGTGGAGCGGCCCGTGGGCCGGAAGTCCTCGTTGATGGGGGAGCGGACCACCTGGCCGGACTGGGTGATCGACAGGATCTCGTCACCCTCCTCCACGATGAACGCGCCGACGAGCACACCGCGGTCCTCGTTGCCGAGCGCCATCGCCTTGATGCCGAGGCCGCCGCGCGACTGGATCCGGTACTCGGTGATCCGGGTCCGCTTCGCGAAGCCACCGTCGGTGATGGTGAAGACGTACTGCGGGTGCAGCCCGAAGTACGGCGACGCCGCCGGCGCCTCCTCGCCCTCGGTCAGGCCCTCGCCCTCCTCCTCGGCCGCCACCTGCGCGGCCCGGATGATCGACATCGAGAGCAACGAGTCGCCGTCCCGGAACTTCATGCCGGTGACGCCTGAGGTGGCCCGGCCCATCGGCCGCAGCTGGTCGTCAGCGGCCTGGAAGCGGATCGCCTGCCCCTTGCGGGAGACCAGCAGCACGTGGTCCTCGGAGTTGACCAGCTCGGCTCCGATCAGCTCGTCGTCGTCCTCGCGGAAGTTGATCGCGATGACGCCGGCCTGACGCGGGCTGTTGTAGTCACCCAGGCGGGTCTTCTTGACCAGACCGTTGCGGGTCGCCAGCACCAGGTACGGCGCCTGCTCGTAGTCGCGGATGGCCAGCACCTGGGCGATCGACTCGTCCGGCTGGAACGAGAGCAGACCGGCCACGTGACCGCCCTTGGCGTCACGTGAAGCCTCCGGCAGGTTGTAGGCCTTGGTGCGATAGACCCGGCCGGCCGTGGTGAAGAAGAGCAGCCAGTGGTGGTTGGTGGTGGCGATGAAGTGCTCCACCACGTCGTCACCACGCAGCGAGGCACCGCGCACACCCTTGCCGCCGCGCTTCTGGGTGCGGTACTGGTCTGCGCGCGTGCGCTTGGCGTAGCCGCCTCGGGTGATGGTGACGACCAGCTCCTCGTCGGGGATCAGGTCCTCCATCGACAGATCGCCGTCGGCCGCGATGATCTGGGTACGCCGCTCGTTGCCGTACTTCTCGACGATCTCAGCGAGCTCGTCGGCGACAATCTGACGCTGGCGCGTCTCGTTGGCGAGGATGTCCTTGAGGTCGGCGATGTAGAGCTCGATCTCGGCCAACCGGTCGATGATCTTCTGGCGCTCCATGGCAGCCAGACGACGCAGCTGGGTGTCGAGGATGTAGTTGGCCTGCAGCTCGTCGATGTCGAGCAAGGCCATCAGGCCGCTGCGGGCGTCGTCGACCTCGGGAGAGCGGCGGATGAGGGCGATGACCTCGTCGAGCATGTCGAGGGCCTTGACCAGACCGCGCCAGAGGTGGGCGTCGGCCTCCGCCTTGCGCAGGCGGAAGGCAGTACGACGCTGGATGACCTCGATCTGGTGGGTCACCCAGTTGCTGATGAAGGCGTCGAGCGGAAGCGTGCGCGGCACGCCGTCGACCAGGGCCAGCATGTTGGCCGAGAAGTTGGTCTGCAGCTCGGTGTGCTTGAAGAGGTTGTTCATCACCACGCGCGCCACGGCGTCGCGGCGCAGCACCACCACGAGCCGCTGGCCGGTGCGCGAGGAGGTGTCGTCGCGCACGTCGGAGATGCCCTGCACCTTGCCGGAGTCGGCCAGCTCGGCGATCTTGAGCGCGAGGTTGTCGGGGTTGACCATGTAGGGCAGCTGGCTGATCACCAGGCAGGTACGCCCCTTGGCGTCCTCCTCGATCTCCATCACCGCTCGCTGCGTGACCGAGCCGCGACCGGTGCGGTAGGCCTCCTCGATGCCCTGGCGACCGACGATGAGCGCGCCGTTGGGGAAGTCGGGTCCCTTGACCCGTTCCATCGCTGCCTCGAGGAGCTCTTCCTTGGTGGCGTCCGGGTGCTGCAGCGCCCAGGTCGCGGCGTCGGCGACCTCACCGAGGTTGTGCGGCGGGATGTTGGTGGCCATGCCGACCGCGATGCCAGCCGAGCCGTTCACGAGCAGGTTGGGGAAGCGGGCGGGCAGGATGGTCGGCTCCGAGGAGCGACCGTCGTAGTTCGGCTGGAAGTCGACGGTCTCCTCGTCGATGTCGCGGACCATCTCCATGGCCAGCGGTGCCATCCGGCACTCGGTGTAACGCATGGCGGCCGCGGGGTCGTTGCCCGGCGAGCCGAAGTTGCCCTGCCCGTTGATGAGCGGCGCCCGCATCACCCACGGCTGCGCAAGACGCACCATCGTGTCGTAGATCGCCGAGTCACCGTGCGGGTGGTACTGACCCATGACGTCACCGACGACGCGGGAGCACTTGCTGAAGCCGCGGTCAGGACGGTAGCCGCCGTCGTACATCGCATAGAGGACACGACGGTGCACCGGCTTCAGGCCATCGCGTACGTCGGGCAGTGCCCGGCCGACGATGACCGCCATCGCGTAGTCGATGTAGGAGCGCTGCATGGAGGTCTGCAGCTCGATCTGGTCGATCCGGCCGCCACCACCAGTGCCGTCGGTGCCGGGGTTCTCGGGGGGGTTCTCACTCATGGAGCTCTGTCCTTCTGAAGGCTTCTACTCGAATCTAGTAAATCTGCAAGAGATCTAGATATCGAGGAATCGGACGTCCTTGGCGTTGCGCTGGATGAAGGAACGGCGCTGCTCGACGTCTTCACCCATGAGGATGGAGAAGATCTCGTCGGCCTGCGCGGCGTCATCGAGGGTCACCTGGAGCAGCAGCCGGCTGTCGGGGTTCATCGTGGTCTCCCACAGCTCGTCGGCGTTCATCTCACCGAGACCCTTGTAGCGCTGCACCGGGTTCTCCTTGGGCAGCTTCTTGCCGGACTCGATGCCAGCCTTCATCAACGCGTCGCGCTCGGCGTCGGAGTAGACGAACTCGTGCTCGTGCGGCTTGTTCCATCGCAGTCGGTAGAGCGGCGGCTGCGCCATGTAGACGTAGCCGTGCTCGATCAGCGGCTTCATGAAGCGGAACAGCAGCGTGAGCAACAGCGTGTTGATGTGGTGGCCGTCGACATCGGCGTCGGCCATCAGCACGACCTTGTGGTAGCGCAGCTTGTCGAGGTCGAACTCCTCGTGGATGCCGGTGCCGGCCGCGGAGATGATCGCCTGGACCTCGGCGTTGCCGAGCACCTTGTCGATGCGGGCCTTCTCGACGTTGAGAATCTTGCCGCGGATCGGCAGGATCGCCTGGATCCGCGGATCCCGGCCCTGCTTGGCCGAACCACCCGCGGAGTCACCCTCGACGATGAAGACCTCGCACTCGGCGGGGTTGGTCGACTGGCAGTCGGCCAACTTGCCCGGCAGGCCGCCGCCACCCAGCAGGCCCTTGCGGTTGCGGGCCAGGTCGCGCGCCTTGCGGGCGGCCATCCGCGCCGACGCGGCCGCCTGCGCCTTGCGGATGATGTCCTTGCCCTCGGTCGGGTTCTGCTCGAGCCACGCACCGAACTGGTCGTTGACGACGCGCTGCACGAAGCCCTTGGCCTCGGTGTTGCCCAGCTTGGTCTTGGTCTGACCCTCGAACTGGGGCTCGCCCAGCTTGAGCGAGATGATCGCGGTCAGGCCCTCGCGGATGTCGTCGCCCTTGACCCTGTCTTCGGCCTTCTTGATCAGGCCCCACTCCTCGCCCCAGTTGTTGACCAGGGTGGTCAGCGCGGCCCGGAACCCCTCTTCGTGGGTGCCGCCCTCATGGGTGTTGATCGTGTTGGCGAAGGTGTGGACCGACTCCTGGTAGGAGGTGTTCCACTGCATCGCGACTTCGAGGCTCATGTGGTTCTCGACGCCCTCCGGCGTCTCCGCCTCGAAGTCGATCACCGACGGGGTGGCCTTGTCCTTGCGCCGGTTGAGGTATTCGACGTAGTCGACCAGGCCTCGGTCGTACTTGAAGACCTGCTCCAACCCCCCACGCTCGCCCGGGCGTACGGCGTCACTGCCGACCTGGTCGATCTCGGTGGCGACGGTCTCGTCCTGGACAGCCTCCAAGACGTCGTTGGCGGACTCCCGCTCGTCGCGGACCACGATCTCGAGGCCCTTGTTGAGGAAGGCCATCTCGCGGATCCGGGTGGTGATCGTCTCGAGGTTGTAGGTGGTGGTCTCGAAGATGTCGGCGGAGGCGTAGAAGGTCACCGCGGTGCCGGTGCCCTCGCCGTCGGCCAGCGGACGCACCTGCTGCAACGGATAGTCCGGGTCACCGAGGCTGAACTCCTGGCGCCAGAGGTGGTCGCGGTTCTTGACCTCGACGACCAGCTTGGAGGAGAGCGCGTTGACGACCGAGACGCCGACTCCGTGCAGGCCGCCGGAGACCTTGTAGCCGCCGCCACCGAACTTGCCGCCGGCGTGCAGGACGGTCAGCGCGAGCGTCACCGCCGGGAGCTCCTGGCCTGGCGCCGTACCGGTGGGAATGCCGCGGCCGTTGTCTTCGACGCGGATGCCGCCGTCGTCCTGCAGGGTCACGATGATCCGGTCGCAGTGGCCGGCGAGTGCCTCGTCGACCGAGTTGTCGACGATCTCCCAGATCAGGTGGTGCAGACCGCGCTCACCGGTGGAGCCGATGTACATGCCTGGACGCTTGCGGACCGCTTCCAAGCCCTCGAGGACCTGGATGGCCGATGCGTCGTAGCTGCTTCCCTCGGGGGGGGCCGTGCTGGAGGAGTTGGTCTCCGGAGTGACGGCTTCGTTGTCGGCCACGCATACCTCTATCTCGGCAGATCCGTACATGCAACGGGTCGTCCACGATGATCCAGGGGACGACCCTGCTCCATGTTACCGCGTAGGAACCACAAAAACACGCTTTGCAGGCCCGTTCAGGGCCTCAGATGGGTCCCCCTATGCTCGCCGGGGCCGGAGATCGGCATTTCGTGGGCCTGGGAGCACCTCAGCCGTAGGTGTCTCGGGGTCCCCGACCGTCGCGCACCGAGAAGCGGCCCCGCCGCCAGGTCGGCAGGTTGGGTCCGAGCACGTCGATGACGGTCACCGATCCGTGACCGAGCTCCTCGTTGAGCCGACGCAGCAGCTGGGGTGCCAACAGCCGCAGCTGGGTCGCCCACGCGGTCGAGTCCGTCTGCACGGTGAGCTTGCCGTCGGCGAAGGAGACCGGGGTGCAGTGCTGCGCCACCTCCGCACCGACCAGCTCCGCCCACCGCCCGAAGACGCCGTGCATCCGCAGGTCGAGCGCCCAGCCGCGCTCCGAGACCAGGCGGCCCAGGCTGGAGTCGAGCAGCTGCGGGTCCCGCTCGTCCGGGTGCGCCCCCGACGCCTTCGGCGTGATCCGCCGCCTCCTGGCCCGGCGCCGCAGCGGCCTCGGCTTGCCCCCGGGTGCGCCCGCGATCGCCTTCGCCACCGATCGGGCGAGGTCGAGACCGCTCTCGTCGTGCTCGGCGTCGACCCAGAAGTCACGCTCCTCCGCCTCGCCGCCCTCCTCCGAGGTCGAGCCACCCCCATCGGAGGTCGAGCCACCCCCATCGGAGGTCGAGCTTGTCGAGACCGGGATCTCGACAGGCTCGATCACCGGGGACGGCTCGATCACCGGGGATTGATCGACCCCCGGAGACGGATGGGACTCCTCAGCCACGGGTCACCTCGCCCCCGGCGACCGCGTAGCGGGTCCCTGCCAGGATCTCGGGTACGTCGCCGGGCACCGCCGCAGTGACAAGCACCTGCTCGGCGTCGGCCACCATCTCGGCCAGCTGGAGTCGCCGCTCGGTGTCGAGCTCGGCGAAGACGTCGTCGAGCACCAGGATCGGATCGTCGCCGTCGCTGCGCAGCAGCTCGTGGCTGGCCAGCTTGAGGGCGAGCGCGAACGACCACGACTCACCGTGCGAGGCGTATCCCTTCACCGGGAGGCGCAACCCGTCAGCCACCCCGAGGCTGAGCGCCAGCTCGTCGCGGTGCGGGCCGATCAGCGTCAGCCCGCGGTCCAGCTCCTCTCGGCGGCGCTCCTCCAGTCCCGCCCGGAACGCACCTTCGAGCGGGTCGGGCTCGGGCAGCACCACACCGAGCTCGAACGACGGCTGGAGGACCAGGTCGGCCGCCTCGCGGTCCGCTCCCCGGGCCACGGCGGCGTACGCCGCACCGAGATGCGGCCGCAGGTCGTCGACCAGTGCGAAGCGAGCCGCCATGATCTCTGCCCCGGCCCGCGCCAGATGCTCGTCCCACACCACGAGGGTGTCGGTGATCTCCTGCTCGACGCGCCGGGACCCGCCCTTCGCCCGCGCTTGCTTCAACAGGGTGTTGCGCTGCTTGAGCACACGCTCGTAGTCGGCCTTCGTGCCGGCAAGCCGCGGCGTACGCAGCACCATCAGGTCGTCGAGGAACCGTCGCCGTTCGCTCGGGTCGCCCTTGACCAGCGACAGATCCTCGGGGGAGAAGACCACGGTCCGCACCAACCCGACCAGGTCTCGAGTCCGGGGGAGCACCGAGCGGTTGATCCGGGCCCGGTTCGCGCGGCCGGGGTTCAGCTCGATCTCCAGCACCGCCGTCCGGCCATCCCGTACGACGGCCGCCCGGACCACGGCCTGATCGGCACCGGCGCGCACGAGCGGGGCGTCGCTGGCGACGCGATGCGAGGCGAGGCGACTCAGGTAGTCGATCGCCTCCACCAGGTTGGTCTTGCCCTGGCCGTTGCGACCGACGAAGACGTTGACCCCGGGCTCCAGCGGAAGCTCGAGACTGGGATAGGAGCGGAAGTCATGCAGAGTCAGGTGCGAGACGTACACCGGTCAATCGCCGCTGTCCGGACGCTCGGCGCGTACGGCATGACCACCGAACTGCTGGCGCATCGCGGCGATCGCCTTCATCGCGGGGGAGTCGTCCTGCCGGGAGACGAAGCGGGCGAAGAGAGCAGCAGTGATCGCGGGCACCGGCACGGCGTTGTCGATCGCGGCCTCGACCGTCCAGCGTCCCTCACCGGAGTCGTCGGCATAGCCCGCGATCCCGGCCAGACCCGGGTCCTGCTCGAGCGCCGTCACCATGAGGTCCAGCAGCCAGGAACGGATCACGGTGCCCTCACGCCAGGAGTCGAAGACCTCCGTCACGTTGTCGACCAGATCGACCTTCTCCAGCAGCTCCCAGCCTTCCGCGTACGCCTGCATGAGCGCGTACTCGATGCCGTTGTGCACCATCTTGGCGAAATGGCCGGCGCCGACCTTGCCGGCGTGCACCGCGCCCGAGTCGCCTGCCGGCTTCAGCGCGTCGAAGACCGGCTGGGCACTGGCGACGTGCTCGGGCGTGCCGCCGTACATCAGGGCGTAGCCGTTCTCGAGTCCCCAGACGCCGCCGGAGACACCGCAGTCGACGAAGCCGATGCCGTGCCGTGCCAACTGCTCGGCGTGCGCGATGTCGTCGGTCCAGCGCGAGTTGCCGCCGTCGACCACCAGGTCGCCCGGCTCCAGCAGCCGACCCAGCTCGGTGAGCGTCGCATGGGTGGGCTCGCCTGCCGGCACCATCACCCACACCAGCCGGGGCGAGGGCACGGCGGCGACGAGCTCCTCGAGGGAGGCGACGTCGCTCACCTCCGGATTGCGGTCGTAGCCGGTGACGGCCAGACCCGCGCGGCGCAGCCGCTCGCGCATGTTGCCGCCCATCTTGCCCAGACCGATCAGCCCGATGTGCAGTGTCACCTTCTGGTCACCTCCAGGGTGGGACCGCGGCGCCGGAGATCAGGACAGCAGGCGTCGCGGCATCAACAGGTAGCGGAATCCGTTGGCCGTGGTGTCACTCTCGGTGGCGATGCCCCGCATCACCACGGGCTTCGACGCCTGGGTGAAGGCGAGCTCGACCACCGGCTCCTCGATGGCGTTGAGACCGTCGAGGAGGAAACTGGGGTTGAACCCCGTGGTGATGTCCTCGCCCGTGATGCTGGCCTCGATCGACTCGCTGGCCTGCGCCTCGTCGCCCGAGCCCGCGTCGAGGGTCAGCACGCCGTCGCTGAAGGCGAGCTGCACGGCCGTGTTGCGGTCGGCGACCAGCGACACGCGCTTGACCGTCTCGATGAGCGACTCGCGATCGACGGTCGCGATCGTGCCGTGCTCGGCGGGGAAGAGGCTGCGCACCTTCGGGAACTCACCGTCGAGCAGCCGGGTCGTCGTACGCCGGGTGCCTCCGGGGGCGACGCCCTCGAACCCGATGATGCCGTCGCCACTGCCGCTCGCGGAGAGCGCAATGGTGATCTCGGTGCCGGAGGCGAGTGACTTGGCGGTGTCGGCAAGAACCTTGGCCGGCACCAGAGCCGCGACGGTCTCGTCGGGGGTGCGCGGGTTCCATGGCAGCTCGCGCAGCGAGAGCCGGAAGCGGTCGGTGGCGAGCAGGGCGATGCCCGAGCCCTCGATCTCGATGCGGACACCGGTGAGCACCGGGAGCATGTCGTCGCGGCCGGCGGCGGTCACGGCCTGACCCACGGCACGTGCGAAGACGTCGCTGGCGACGGTGCCGGTGGCCGCCGGCATGTCGGGCAGGGTGGGGTACTCAGCGACCGGCATCTTCTGGAGGCTGAAGCGGGCCGACCCGCAGGTCAGCGAGACCCGGGTGTCTTCGTCGGAGAGCTCGACCGGCTTGTTGGGCAGGCTCCGGCAGATGTCGGCGAGCAGGCGGCCGCTGACCAGGACCTTGCCCTCGTCGGCGACCTCTGCGGTGAGCTCTGCACGGGCCGAGGTCTCGTAGTCGAAGGTGGACAGCACCAGGCCGGCGTCGCTTGCCTCGATCAGCAGGCCGGCGAGGACGGGGGCGCTCGGACGGACCGGCAGGCTGCGCGCTGCCCAGGCGACGGCATCGGCGAGCACGTCGCGATCGACGCGGAACTTCACGTAACTCTTCCTCCATGCACGCAGGTACCGACGGCCGGGAATGACACGCCTGGACTGAGCATCCTGCCACGTGCTCCCAGGCTGTCGGGAGCCCCGGGGGCTCGGGAGTTGTCATTCGTCAGCCACGGACCCGGCGCCAGCGCCCGCTCATCCACAGGAGGCAGGCCGTTCGGGAAGTTCGCGGTCATCAGGGGCAGAAATTGAGTTCATCGTTGTCATAGGAGCTGTGGATGCTGTGGACAACCTGCGTTCTTGCTGGTCACCCTCCGGAATCGCTCTCCACAGGGGGTGTGCACTCCGCTGTGGCGACGCTGGCCGCCGGTGTGCAGGCGGGGTCGGCGGAATAACAAGTTCGCGGCGTACCCACAGATCACTCATTTGTGATTCGCACCTGCTGGGGCGGTTCCTCCACAGGCCGGCGACGCCAGCCATCAAGCCTGGCGGGCCTGCATCTTGATGCGGTTCGTCAGCTCCGAGACCTGGTTGAAGACGGAGCGGCGCTCGGCCAACAGCTGGTTGATCTTGCGCTGCGCGTACATCACCGTCGTGTGGTCGCGGTTGCCGAACTGCGCGCCGATCTTCGGCAGGGAGAGGTCGGTGAGCTCGCGGCACAGGTACATCGCGATCTGCCGGCCCTGCACGAGGTGGCGTCCCCGGCTGGGCCCGGTGAGCTCCTCGATGGAGACGCCGAAGTACGCCGCTGTCTGCGCGATGATCGAGGCCGCCGTGATCTCCGGCTCGCCACCCTCGGGGATGAGGTCCTTGAGCACGATCTCGGCCAGGGTCAGGTCGACGTCCTGGCGATTGAGGCTGGCGAACGCGGTCACCCGGATCAACGCGCCTTCGAGCTCGCGGATGTTGGTGTGGATCTTGGAGGCGATGAACTCGAGCACCTCCGGCGGCGCGGTCATCCGCTCGATCGCGGCCTTCTTGCGCAGGATCGCGATCCGGGTCTCCAGATCGGGCGGCTGGACGTCGGTGATCAGGCCCCACTCGAACCGGCTGCGGAGCCGGTCCTCCAGCGCCTCGAGTCGCTTCGGCGCTCGGTCGGAGGTGAGGACGATCTGCTTGTTGGCGTTGTGCAGCGCGTTGAACGTGTGGAAGAACTCCTCCTGCGTCTGCGTCTTGCCCTCCAAGAACTGGATGTCGTCGATCAGGAGCACGTCGACGTCGCGATAGCGGCGCTGGAAGGTCTCGGGTCGCTTGTCCTTGATCGCGTTGATGAACTCGTTGGTGAACTCCTCGCTCGAGACGTAGCGCACCTTGATGCCTCGGAAGAGCGAGCGGACGTAGTGACCGACTGCGTGCAGGAGGTGGGTCTTGCCCAGGCCGGAGTCGCCGTAGACGAGCAGCGGGTTGTAGGCCTTGCCGGGTGACTCGGCCACCGCGACGGCTGCCGCATGGGGGAAGCGGTTGGAGGAGCCGATGACGAAGGTCTCGAACGTGTACTTCGGATTGAGTCTCGTCTCGAGCACCGACGGCTGGCTGTCAGTTGTCGACATATCGACATATCGATCTGTCGCTACAGGGGCGGGGATCGGCTCGGGCTCAGGCTCCGGAGGGGTCGGCTCCTCCGCCAGTACGCCGTCGTCCAGCTGAGGGTTGACGGTGACCGCGATCCGGATCTGCTGCCCGAAGGCGTCGCTCAACGAGTCCTCGAGCCGGGTCCGCAGCCGGCCCTCGAGCTGGGTGCGGGTGAAGTCGTTGGGCACGGCGATGATCGCGGTCTGCTCGTGCAGCGTGACCGGCTCGCTGGCGCGCAGCCAGGCACGCTGGTTGGGCTGCAGGTCGTCGACGAGCGTCCGCCACACCTGGTTGAGGTCCGGTTGGTCGTCCTGAGCCGCCACGAGGGTCCTTCCCGAAAACTTGATCCACAACTTTCTCCACAGGTTGTGCATGGCGGGTGGAGATCGTGGAGGAAACCTCGTCCCGGACGCCGAAGAACGCCCGTCGTGACGCCATCGATGCAGGTCAGAGTCGAAATTCCCACCTCTGTGAGGCACCTCACAGAGGACGGGTGAACCGGACTCCGACGCGTTGTCCACAGGGTGTGAACAGGCCGAACCTAACCCGTCGCTCCCCGCTCGATCAACCCGTCATCCACAGGTTCGGCCGCCGTGGGTTTGACCCCCTGTTCCGCCACCGCGTACCGTTGCAAGGTCTGCGTCGGTGTCGACCGGTGCCGCATGCCCACGAAGCCCCACCTCAGGGGCGTCCTGGACGGGCGGTGCCAGCCGAAGCTGCTGCCCCCGCTCGGGCATCGCACGTGGGCATTCCGTGACAACCTGCCATCGAAAGAGCAAGCCGTGAGCAAGCGTACGTACCAGCCGAACAACCGCCGCCGCCACAAGGTGCACGGTTTCCGCCTTCGCATGCGCACCCGCGCCGGCCGCGCGATCCTGTCCGCACGTCGCCGCAAGGGCCGCAAGCAGCTCGCCGTCTGAGCTCACCGACGTTGCCTGCGCGGCCTTGCTGCCCAAGGAGTCCCGGATCCATACCGGGGCCGATTTCCGGGCGGTGACGCGAGCGGGTAGTCGTGCCGGGTCAGCGACCCTGGTCGCCCACCTGTGGGTGGACCCGGCAGGAGGACCTCGCCGCGCGGGATTCGTGGTGAGCCGTGCGGTGGGCAATGCGGTGGTACGCAATCGCGTGCGACGCCGCCTCCGTCATCTGGTCCGGGAGCACCTCTTGGTGCTCCCGGACTCTGGCATGCTCGTGGTGCGTGCGCTGCCTGCCTCCGCAAGTGCTCCGAGCGCGGTCCTTGAGCGTGATCTGCTCAAGACACTCGATCGAGTCTGCCGATGAGGTATGACCCGCTCCGCTGGTTGTTGATCGGCCTGCTCCGCCTCTACCGGATGCTGATCAGTCCCCTCTACGGGCAGGTGTGCCGCTATCACCCGAGCTGCTCGGCCTACGCCCTGGAGGCAGTGACCGTGCACGGCAGCATCCGCGGTAGCTGGCTCACCGTACGTCGTCTCGGTCGGTGTCATCCCTGGTCCGCCGGCGGCTACGACCCGGTCCCACCCTCACGCCACACGCCCGCCCCCTCCCAAGGAGCCTGAGTGTCCTTCATCGGTTCGATCGGCAGCTTCATCATGCAGCCGCTGTACTACGCGATCTCCGTGGTACTCGTCGGCTTCCACACCGTCTTCGGCAAGCTCTTCGGCGAAGCCTCGGGCGCCGCGTGGGCGCTCTCGATCGTGGGCCTCACGATCGTCATCCGCGCCGCGCTGATCCCGCTCTTCGTCAAGCAGATCAAGGCCTCGCGCAACATGCAGCTCCTGCAGCCGCAGGTGAAGGAGCTGCAGAAGAAGTACGGGCACGACCGGGAGAAGCTCGCCCAGGAGACCATGGCGCTCTACAAGGACGCCGGGACGAACCCCTTCGCCTCCTGCATGCCGATCCTGCTGCAGATGCCGATCTTCCTGGCGCTCTTCCGACTCCTCGACCACGCCGCCAAGCGCGGTGACGGGCGGGGAATCCTCAGCGACGAGAAGGCGACCCAGTTCGCGCACTCCGAGCTCTTCGGCGTCCAGATCTCCAAGACCTTCATCGGTGCGGACGGCGACACCGGCGTCATGATCATGGCGGCGTTCTTCGTCCTTGCGATGCTCGTGACCACCTTCACCACGCAGCGCCAGCTGATGACGAAGAACATGCCGGAGTCGGCGATGACCGGCCCCTACGCGCAACAGCAGAAGATGCTGCTCTACGTGCTGCCTGTCGTCTTCGCTGTCGGTGGCGTCGCCTTCCCGATCGGTGTGCTCATCTACTGGACGGTCTCGAACCTCTGGACGATGGGACAGCAGTTCTACGTGATCCGCCGCAACCCGGCGCCCGGTACGCCTGCCTTCAAGGCGAAGCAGCAGCGCGACCAGCGCAAGGGCATCGCTCCGAGCGCCGATCCGAGCGCGGCCACTGCCACCGAGGAGGCGCCGCCTACGCACCAGCGGGTGCAGCCGAAGCGGCAGAGCAAGAGCCAGCGCAAGAAGAACACGGGCCCGAACAAGAACAACCCGTGACCTGAGTTTTCCCCTGTCGAGTTCTACCCCATCTGGGAGTGCACCTGTGACTGAAGAAGTGACCGAGGAGGCCCGTCGCCCCTCACGCGTCGAGCGCCTCGAGAATGAAGGCGACATCGCCGCCGACTACCTCGAGGAACTGCTGGACATCGCCGACCTGGACGGCGACATCGACATGGACGTCGAGGGTGACCGGGCGTCCGTCTCCGTCGTCGGCGGAGACCTCAAGCAGCTGATCGGCCGCAACGGCGAGGTGCTGGAGGCGCTGCAGGAGCTCACGCGCCTGGCGGTGCACCGCGAGACCGGCGAACGCTCGCGGCTGATGCTGGATATCGGTGGACACCGTGCGGCCCAGCGTGAGCGCCTGGTGGCGCTGGCGGCGGAGACGGTGGCGCAGGTCCGGGAGTCCGGCGAGCGAGTCGCGCTCACGCCCATGTCGCCGTTCGAGCGCAAGGTCGTGCACGACGCTGTTGCCGCTGCGGGGCTCCAGTCGGAGTCCGAGGGCACCGAGCCGAAGCGGTTCGTCGTGGTCCTCCCCGGCTGATGTCGCCATGACGGATGTTTCACGTGAAACACCCCCCGTCGCACCCGCCATCACGGCGGAGGCACGGGGGGTGTTCCCTTCTGATCGCGCGGAGTTGGCGGAGCGGTACGCCGCCTGGCTGGCCGGCGCCGGCACCGTACGCGGCCTCATCGGGCCACGCGAGGTGCCCCGGCTTTGGGAGCGCCACCTCGTCAACTGTGCGGTACTGGCTGATCTCCTTCCCCCCGATGCAACCGTCTGTGACATCGGGTCCGGCGCTGGCCTGCCGGGTCTGGTCCTGGCCATCGCCAGGCCGGACCTCCACATCACGCTGATCGAGCCGCTGCTGCGGCGGACCACCTTCCTTGAGGAGGTAGTGGCAGATCTGGGCCTGGCTCAGGTCGACGTACATCGCGGCCGTGCGGAGGAGTTCCCGGCGAAGCACGCCTTCGACGTGGTGACGTCGCGGGCGGTCGCGCCGCTGGATCGGCTGCTCCGCTGGTCGATGCCCCTGGTCGCGCCAGGAGGCGCCTTGGTGGCCCTCAAGGGCGAGCGCGTCGCGGAGGAGATCGAGGAGCACCGGCGGGTCTGGCAGCGGATGGGCTGTGCGGAGCCGGAGGCGCTCACTCTCGGTTCCACCCTTGCCGGCGGGCCGACGTACGCCGTCCGGGTTTCCTGGGCGGATCCGAGCAGAGTAGGTTTGGGCGGTCCGGCCGGTGGCCGGGGTCGTGGCTCCTCTCGGGCTCGTAGCAAGCTTCCGCGGCGCTGATCGCGGAGTTATCCACCGAGGAAGGCCGCCTTCTCAGGCGGGCCATCCACAGAAGTACCAGGTTCATCCACAGGAAGAGGGTCAGCGTGGTTTCACGTGAAACATCGGCCGAAGGCGCGTTCCGGGTCCGGACTGCCGGCGATCTCGCGCAGAACCCTGAGCACTACGCGGACGACCTCACCCCGTTGGCCCGGGCTGCGGAGCACACGGTGCTCGCTCGACAGGCGCCGAGGATCAGCAGCGACCGTCCTCGCGCCACCCGGGTGATGGTCATCGCCAACCAGAAGGGCGGAGTCGGCAAGACCACGTCTACCGTCAACCTGGCGACCGGTCTGGCGCAGCTGGGCCAGCGCGTGCTGGTGATCGACCTGGACCCGCAGGGCAACGCCTCGACGGCGCTGGCGGTGGAGCATCGCCGCGGCGTTCCGTCGACGTACGACATGTTGGTCGACGGCAAGCCCCTGGAAGAGGTCACGCACTCCAGCCCGGAGCACGCGAACCTCCTCGTGGTGCCCGCGACGATCGACCTGGCCGGTGCCGAGATCGAGTTGGTCTCTGTCGTCGCCCGCGAGAACCGCCTGAACAAGGCGATCCAAGCGCACCCGCTCGTCGGTACGGAGGCCGATCTCGGCGACGACCGGATCGACTACGTGCTCATCGACTGCCCGCCGTCGCTGGGCCTGCTCACGTTGAACGCGCTGGTGGCGGCGCAGGAGATGGTCATCCCGATCCAGGCCGAGTACTACGCGCTGGAGGGCCTGGGGCAGCTGCTCGAGACGGTGGAGATGGTGCGGCAGCACCTCAACCAGCGACTCTCGGTCTCCACGATCCTGATCACCATGTACGACGCGCGCACGAAGCTCTCGCAGGGCGTTGCTGAGGAGGTCCGCGAGCACTTCGGCGACACCGTCCTACGTACGGCCATTCCGCGGAGCGTCCGCGTCTCCGAGGCGCCGTCGTACGGGCAGACGGTGATGACCTACGACCCCGGATCCCCCGGTGCGCTGAGCTATCTCGAGGCGGCCAGGGAGATCGCGACGAAGGGAGCACCGGCATGAACCAGAAGCCGCAGCGCCGGGGGCTCGGACGCGGGCTGGGTGCCCTGATCCCGACCGCTCCCGAGGCACCCGCCGCAGCGCCCAGCACGCCTGGCTCTCACGCCCCACAGCCGGCCCCTGGAGGCCGGAGCGAGGGGGAGTTGCAGTCCACCCACTCGTCGGGCTCCGAAGCGGCCCAGAGCGCCTTCGGGGAGCCCTCGAGCGACGGCACCGCATACTTCGCCGAACTGCCGATCCGGCAGATCGTGCCGAACGCGCGGCAGCCGCGGCAGGTCTTCGACGAGGACGCCATGGCGGAGCTCGTCCACTCGGTGCGTGAGATCGGGCTCCTGCAGCCGATCGTGGTGCGGAAGAACGGCGCCGACTCCTATGAGCTGATCATGGGGGAGCGACGATGGAGAGCCTCCCAGGAGGCGGGGCTGGAGCTCATCCCGGCGATCGTTCGGCAGACCGAGGACGACGACATGCTCCGGGATGCGCTCCTGGAGAACCTGCACCGCTCCCAGCTGAACCCCTTGGAGGAGGCGGCGGCCTACGGTCAGCTCCTCGAGGACTTCGGCTGCACCCACGACGAGCTCGCGCAGCGGATCGGTCGATCCCGTCCGCAGATCAGCAATACCCTGCGGTTGTTGCGGCTCTCTCCCGCCGTGCAGCGCCGGGTAGCTGCCGGGGTGCTCTCGGCCGGCCACGCTCGTGCGCTGCTCGCCGTGGATGACCCGGAGATCCAGGACCGGCTTGCCCAGCGGGTCGTAGCCGAAGGCATCTCGGTGCGGGGTCTGGAAGAGATCGTCGCGGTCGGCGATCCGGGCCGGAGCCCGGCAAAGCCGGTGCGACGCAACATCTCAGCACCCGGTCTCGCGGAGATCTCCAACCGGCTGGCGGACCGTCTGGAGACCCGCGTGAAGGTCGACCTCGGGAAGTCGAAGGGCAAGATCGTCGTCGAGTTCGCGACCTTGGAGGACCTTCAGCGCATCGTGGACGTCATGGATCCGCGAAATCGGAACGACCGACCGGTCTAACCAAGTCGACAGAGAGATAAGTCGACAAGAGGTCGCGGCAGGGACATTCTCGCGCCGAAACGCCGGGCGTTCTGGCCCGTTTCAGCGCGGGCGGGCGGCCCCGTGTGCCGATCAACTCCGCTCAGAATCCCGCTGACAGAATCTCGCTCTGGTCCCTCTCGATGCAGAACGGTGCCTCAGGGGACGGAGAATGCCGTCAGCGGCGCTCGTGGAGTCACATCGTTGTCATTCGCTCGCGAACTGCTCCCGAGCGCTCAGATCGACGCGTCGAGCAATGCGTCGATCACGACTTCTTAGCCCGCTTCTGGGCGGCCTTCTCCCGCCGTCGCTCGGCCCGCTTGCGCTTCTCCTCCGCGTCGATCCGCTCGGCCTCCTCCAGCGTCGGTGCGGAGCCGCCGTAGGAGGCGGGCAGCCACCAGGAGCCGGGTGGCTGCTCCTCGGCGGGATACTCCCGGATACAGCGATCGAGGAGGTCGGTCATCCTCGCGTGCAGCTCCGCCGTCTCCGCGATCGGATCGGCACCCGTCGGGTGCAGGGGCTCACCGACCTTGATGAGGACGGTCTTGCCGCGCTTGAAGTCCTTCGGGTGGTCCTTGGTGAACATCCGGTGGGATCCCCAGGTGACCACCGGGATCAGCGGTGCCTCGGCTTTGGCGGCGATGCGGACTGCTCCCGTCTTCAGCTCCTTGATCAGGAAGCTCCGGGAGATGGTCGCCTCGGGGAAGATCCCGACCAGCTCACCGCGGCGCAGCGCATCGCCGGCGACCTCCATCGACTCCAGACCTGCCGAGCGGTCGACACTGATGTGCTTGAACGAACGCATCACCGGACCTCCGATCGGGTGGTCGAACACCTCGCGCTTGGCCATGAAGCGGGTGTAGCGCCCCCGCATCTCGCCCGGATAGCCAGCCATGACGTAGTCGATGTAGGAGGTGTGGTTGACCGCCAGTATCGCGCCGCCCGACTCGGGGATGTGCTCGGTGCCCTCCATATGGATGTGGATCCCACCCAGCTTGAACCAGGTCTTGGCAGCGGCGATCACGACGGGGTAGCTGATGTCCGGCATGGCACAAGCATGGAGCATCGGTGGTCAAATGCGCAGAGGGGCACCCCACCACTGGTGGCGTGCCCCTCCGGGTCGGCGTCGGCTGATCAGCCGAGGAAGCCCTCGAGCTCACGCAGCAGCGCGGCCTTCGGCTTGGCTCCGACGATGCTCTTCACGACCTCGCCGCCCTGGTAGACGTTGAGGGTCGGGATGCCGGTGACGCGATAGTTCGACGGAGTGACAGGGTTCTCGTCGACGTTGAGCTTGAAGAAGCCCATCTTGTCGCCGTGCTCGCCGGCGATCTCCTCGAGGATCGGCGCCACCTGGCGGCACGGTCCGCACCACTCGGCCCAGAAGTCGACGAGCACGGGCTTGTCGGACTTGAGTACCTCGGCATCGAAGTCGGCGTCGGTCACAGCTGCGATGTTGCCCACGGTCTTCCCTTTCTTTCCAGCGATCGGCTGTGGAGAGAACATCCGGCGGGCGCCGGACATTCCCGGGTACGGCGTCAGGCCGACGCTGCTCCGGCCGTGGCCGCCGCGTGGTCGAGGTCGGCCAGGTAGCGCTCCGCGTCGAGGGCAGCCGCGCATCCCGTGCCGGCGGCGGTGATCGCCTGCCGGTAGTGGTGGTCGACCAGGTCGCCGGCGGCGAAGACGCCCGCGAGGTTCGTCTTGGTCGAGGGGTGCTCGACCACGACGTAGCCATCCTGGTCGAGGTCGACCTGGCCCTTGAGCAGCTCCGAGCGCGGGTCGTGGCCGACGGCGATGAAGAGGCCGGTCACGGGCAGCTCGCTCTCCGCGCCGGTCACCGTGTCACGCAGGGTCAGCGACTCCAGGCTCTCGGTGCCGTTGATCGAGGCGACCTCGGCGTTCCAGATGATCTCGAGCTTCGGGTCGGCGAAGGCGCGCTCGGCCATGATCTTGGAAGCGCGAAGCTCGTCGCGACGGTGGATCAGCGTCACCTTCGACCCGAAGCGGGTGAGGAAGGTCGCCTCCTCGACCGCGGAGTCGCCGCCGCCGACGACCGCGATGTTCTGGTCGCGGAAGAAGAAGCCGTCGCAGGTCGCGCACCAGGAGACGCCCCGGCCGGCGAGCGTGTCCTCGCCCGGCAGGCCGAGCTTGCGGTAGCCGGAGCCGGTGGCCAGGATCACGGCACGTGCGCGGTGCTCGCCGGTCGACGTACGGACGACCTTGATGTCGCCGGTGAGGTCGACCTCGACCACGTCGTCGGGGACGAGCTCGGCGCCGAACCGCTCGGCCTGCGCACGCATCTCGTCCATCAGCGCCGGGCCCATGATCCCGTCGCGGAAGCCCGGGAAGTTCTCCACCTCGGTGGTGTTCATCAGTGCCCCGCCTGCGGTGACGGAGCCCTCGAAGACCAGGGGCGCCAGGCTCGCCCGCGCGGCGTAGACGGCAGCCGTGTAGCCGGACGGACCGGAGCCGATGATGATGACGTTGCGGACGGTGTCGCTCATGCTGAGTTGGCCTCCTGGCCTGGACGGTGCGGGGCTTGCCTTCGTGCAACCGATCCTAGGCAGACACCATTCCCGGGCGCCGCACGACGGCCACGCCTCGGTCGCCCGCTACTTGCGCGACGGGCTGGGCGGCACCGTCACGGAGTCCGTGGTGACCGGTGGGTCCACGCTGCAGTCGACCACCTCGACCTTGCGGGAGCCGTCGCTCTCCAGGGGCCGGAGCAGCAACGCCTGCAGACTTCCCGCTACCTGGATGGGCACGACGACGGCGTCATCGGCGACTCCTGCGGGGCAGAAGGCCACGGTGGAGAGACTGCCGAGCAGATCTGTCTGAGGTGTGTGTCCGGTGGTGAGCCTCTCCAACGTGTAGCGCACCGCACGCCGCTCGTCGCGATTGAGTGGCTTGTCCGATCGTGCGGCGTATTCGCTGGCGGCGGGTGCCTCACGCAGGGGGGTGCCCTTGTCCATCCCTGCGTCGCCAGGCGTGCTCGCCTCCGCCTGCCCCGCCTCCTGCTCGTCCAAGGAGAGCGCGGGACGGTCGTCGCTCGCCCGGTCAGCCTCATCGCCGGAGCCCACCAGCTGGCCGAGGAAGCCGGCTGCGACGACAGTCGCGGCCGCGACCAGTCCGGCGCCGGCGATCACACGGCGGCGTTTGGCACGGCGGGCAACCAGCTCGTCGACGGGCTCCGCCGGGCTGCGCTCGGCGACCAGCGTCGCCAGCGTCTCGTCGAGGCGGGCCACGACGTCGTCGGGAGCGGGACCCTCCGCACGGGCGGCGCGGAGCAGGCGACGTACCTCGGCGAGGTCGTCGTCGCTGGGCTGATCGGGCATCGGGTCACCTCCTTCGGCGGGCATGTGTGGGAGCTACGGGGCGGGCTCGACCGGTGGCGCACGAGCCGGATCCATGGATGGGACGGATGGCGCAGGGGCCTGGTTCCGCGGTGGCGCGTGGCGTCGCTCACCGGGGCGGTGCTCCAGGAGCAGCGCCGCCAGACGGGCACGGCCGCGCGCACACCGTGACTTCACGGTGCCGGGTGCGCAGTCGAGGATCTCGGCCACCTCGGCCACCGAGTACCCCTCCATGTCGACCAGCACCAGGGCGGCGCGCTGCTCCTCGGGCAGCGTGCCGAGCGCGGCGAGCACCGCCGTACGCCGCTCGGCCGCTTCCGCCGCCTCGTCCGGTCGGGGCTCGGGGTCGGTGGTGCCGAGGCTGCCGCGGCCCGCCCACTCCTCCAGGTCGTCGGGCAGCGCCTCCGCGGCCCGCACCTTGTTGGCCCGGATCCGGTCGAGGCAGGCGTTGACCACGACGCGATGCAGCCACGTGGTGACCTGGGCGTCTCCGCGGAAGCTTCCGGCCCTCCGGAAGGCCGAGATCAGTGCCTCCTGGAGCGCGTCGGCGGCGTCCTCGGGGTGGCCGCAGGTACGCAGCGCGACCGCCCACAGGCGATCGCGATGGCGGGCGAAGAGCACGCCGAACGCCTCGGAGTCACCCTCGAGGTGGGCGGCAAGGAGCTCGCGGTCGCTGCGTTCGGTCTGCTGCGCGGGATCAGTCATCGGAACACCTGCACTTCGGCTATCCGACCGCGGTAGTCGCCGTCCTGGGGAACCGAGGTCAGCCAGATCGCCAACCACCGTTGCGGCTCGGTGCTCTCCGGGACGAGGCGCAGCTGGCCCGCCTTCGACGTGCCCGCGGCGACCTGGTGCAGGTCGCCCAGCCGGGTGGGTCGAGCCGCGGTGGAGGTAGCCAGCAGCGTCACCGCAGTCGGGTTGCCGATCACCTGGATCCGCACCTCGCGCACCTGGCGTTCGGCGCCCAGGTCGAGGAGCAGTCCGACTCCGGGTTTGAGTCCTTCCGGTCCGAAGGGGTCGCGATAGCCCTGCGTCTCCCAAGCCGTAGCCGGATCGCCGTCGACGGCGAGGGGCACGAGCTCCGGCTTCTCCTCCGGGGGGTCGCCGAAGGGGTCGAAGTCGAAGACCGCAGCCGGCGTGACCTGGGCCAGCGTCTCGGACGACGGCTCGCCGTCGGAGCCCGAGTCGTTGCGGTCGGCGTCGTCGCGCCCCCGGTTGAAGGCGTAGACCATGACCAGCAGGACCACCAGCGCGAGCGCCAGCAGTGCCGCTCCCCGCATCCAGCCGCGCCCGGGGACGGGCTCCTCCGGCTCGGGTTCCTCGACCACCGGCACCTGGCTCGGATCGGTCTCCCACGGCCAGAACTCGGCGGGCTCGGGGAGCGCGATGTCGTCACGCGGCACCCGGACCGGTTGGCCGTCGGGCGGGTCGGGGGCGAAGAGCGGGCGTGCTGGTGAGTCCTCGAAGGGGGGTGGCGGTGGCGGAGGCTCGGGGGACGGCGTACGCCAGTCGGGGTCGAGCACCTCGTCATCGAAGGAGGGGAGCCCCACCTGGGTCTCCTCCCCGGGGTCCTCGGCGGGCGGGGGATCGGGCGCCCAGACGAGGGCGTCGACGACCGGGATCCTGGGTGAGGTGTTGCCGCGGTTGCGGACCACCTCTGCCTCGGCCATCGCGTGGCGGTCGCCTACGAAGTCGAAGAGCGCCGCAGCCACCCGGTCGGGCGAGCGCGGTGCGACGACGCCGGGAACGTGTCCCGGATTCAGCGCCGCGTCACAGAGGGAGTCCAGCACTCGTGGTACGCCGGCGCGCACCTGTCGGGGCCGGAGCACCAGGCCGTGGTGCTCCGGTGCCGTGGGGACCCGGCAAGGGGTGGAGCGGGGCCAGCGTCCGGTGAGGGCGGCGTACAGCACGCCGACCAGGTCGAGCAGCTCCGAGGCGGGCGTTGCCGGGCGGACGCCGTTGAGCGCGGCGTCCACCGCGAAGCCGATGACCTTGACAGAGCCACGCTGGTCGACCAGCACGTTGTCGGGCACCAGTCGGCCGTGGGTGATGCCCTGCCGGTGAGCGGTGGCGAGCAGCTCGGCGACCTCTCCGGCGATCCAGGCCGCGCGACGCGGGGAGAGCGGCTCCTCGGCGAGCATGATGTCGAGAGAGCGGCCCTCGCCCCACTCGTTGACGACGTAGCACCAAGGCTCGAGGGTTCCGGCGTCGAGCACCCGAAGCAGGCGCGGGTCGTGGAGCTGCGCAGAGTCGCGCGCGGCCGACAGCAGCGGCTCCGCACGGGGGTCGTCGTGCGCGATCAGGTGGATCGCGACCGGGCGGGACAGCACCGTGTCCCACGCCCGCCAGAACCGACCGCCGCGGGTCTCGCTGAGCAGGTCGATGAGGCGGTAGCGCTCGGCGAGCACGTCGCCTGGACGCATCGAACCCGGCACACCCCCTCCTCGCTTCGCTCCCTGCCCATCGTAGGTGCTCGACCGGCGCTCATGCGGGTGCGACTTCAGGTTCCTCGGCGGCGGAGCCCCGGAACGCGCCGGGCTACGACATCGAGCAGCTCGGTGACCTCGCTGATCCGCATCACCCGGGCGATGGCCAGGAAGACCACGCCGTCGACGACGCAGACCACGCCCAACAGCAGCATCGAGCCCAGCTTGCTCTGCTCCGCGCCGAGCAGCTGGGTCAGGAGCTCCCAGGCCAGTCGGGCCAGCCCGGCCGCGACGACGGCGGCGATCACGGTGCGGACGACGAAGCGAACCAGCGCCGGTGTCTGCAGGCCGCCGAGCCTTCTCCGGAGTACGACGAACGACAGCATCGCCCCCACGAGGTAGGCGCCGACGTACGCGAGGACCAGAGCCGGGGAGGTGAACGCCTGGTCGGTGGCCCGCACCAGGATCACCGCCAGCACGATGTTGGTGCCCCCCACCGCGCACTGGATCCAGAAGACCGTGCGGGTCTGCTCCAGGGCGTAGAAGCCGCGCAGCATGAAGTAGTGCACCGTGAAGAAGAGGAGGCCCGGCGCGAAGAGGGCGAGCGACGGGGTGTAGTTGTCGACGAGCTCGCGCGCAGCTCCCCAGCCCCACACGATGTTGCCGAGGTCGCCGGCGATCAGCGGCAGCAGCGCGGTGAAGGGGATCACCAGGACCAGCGCCGTACGCAGGGTGGAGCTCAGGGTCGCGCTGAGTCGGCGACGGTCGCCGTCGGCCGCGAGGCGCGAGAGTGCCGGCAGGATCGCCGTCGCCAGGGAGACCGTCACGATCGCGTGCGGCACCATCACGAGCAGGAACGCGCTGGAGTAGACCGTGTATCCGGTGCCCGCATCGGCGGCGGTCGCGTCGACGCCACCGCAGGAGCCGGCCCCGGCCGCGGTTCCGCTCGAGGCGAGCCGCACGACCACCGTGTAGGCGATCTGGTTGACCACCACGAACAGCACGGTCCAGATGCCCAAGTGCAAGGTGTGGCCGAGTCCACTGCCGCGGAAGTCGAACCGCGGCCGGTAGCGGAAGCCGGCCGAGCGGAGGTACGGGATCAGGATGAGGAACTGGGCGACGATGCCGAGGGTCGAGCCGACACCGAGCAGAAGCTCCTGGCTGGAGGTGTAGGCACCGCAGACGTCCTCCGCCTTGCCGTGCAGCATGAGGTAGGCGACCAGGATCCCGACCGAGATGACGTTGTTGGCGATCGGCGCCCACATCATCGGACCGAAGCTGCCGCGCGCATTGAGCACCTGGCCCAGCAGCACGAACATCCCGTAGAAGAAGACCTGGGGGAGGCAGAAGCGGGCGAAGTCGATGAGGCTGGCGCGCTGCGCGGCGAGGGCCGGGTCGTCGAAGGAGGCGTCGAGGAAGAGCGACATCACCGTCGGCGCGAAGACCACCAGCAGCACCGTCACCGCGCCGAGGAAGAGAGCAGCGAGGGTCACCACCCGGTTGACGTACGCCTCGCCGCCGTCCGGGTCCTGCTTCATCGCCCGCACCAGCTGCGGAACCAGCACGGCGTTGAAGACGCCGCCTGCCAGCAGGATGTAGAGCATGTTGGGGATGGTGTTGGCGATGTTGAAGAGGTCGGCATGCAGCGCCGGGCCGAGCGCGGCCGCCAACAGGGCGGAGCGGACGAAGCCGCTCATCCGGGAGAAGACGGTGCCGGCGGCCATCACGGCGCCGCTGCCGAGGATGGTGCTCTCCTTGGTGGCCTTCCGACGGCCGGCCGTCACGAGGCCCGCACCTTGCGCACCCGCCGGACGATCCGGATCGGCACCGCGACGGCGAGGATCCCGAAGCCCACGGCCAGGATCACCCAGATGATCTTGCCCACCGAGTTCGAGCGGATGTTGAGCTGCTCGCTCGCATTGAGCGGATCACCCTCGGCGGTGACCAGCACCAGGTCGATCTCGTGGACGCCGACCGAGGTGGAGGTCGCCTCGAGGTTGATCGTCCGGGAGGTCTGCGGATCGAGTGCGACGCTCTCGGGAGCGCGGATCTCGACCTCACCGCCGGTCTCGGCGCGGATCGAGAACTCGACCGGCTGATCGAGGCCGTTGCGGACGGTCATGGAGAAGGGACCGCTCTCGGACGAGAGGATCACGAACGACGGGGCTGACATCTCCACCGCGCCCAAGCGTCCGTCGACCCAGGCGCGCAGGCGCTCCAGCCGCAGCATCGGTGCCAGCTCCTCGGCCGCCGAGAAGTACGACAGCTCCGCCAGGGCCTCCTTGCGCAGCGTTGTCGCGATCTGGTCGTTGAGCGGCAAGACGTCGTCCAGCACCCGGCCGCGTTGGATGGCCTGCTGTGCCGCGGCGAAGAACGACTCCGGCACCTCAAGGCGCTCCCGCGCATCCGGATAGTTCAGCCGGGAGACCTCCGGGACCTCGTCGTCCGGCGGTACGGCGGAGGCGAGCGGCTGCCAGCGGATGAAGTCGGCATCCAGCCCCTTCATCAGTCGCGTGGCCCGGCGGCCCGGATCGAAGTCGGCGGGAAAGCTGACCACCAGGTCCTGCTCCGCGCCGGCGAGGGAGCGCACGGCCGCCTCGGCGAGAATCCGCTGCCGGATGCCGGTGGCCCCGCGCGGGTCCTGGGGATCCGCGCCGCCGTCGATGTCGGCATGCAGCACGGCCACGTGCCCGCCCACCCGCACGGCAGCGTCGTCGGGGGACGGCGCTGACTCCTCGCTCTCCGTTGTCGTGTCGTCCTCGGCGTCCTCGTCGGTCGTGGTGGCTGCCGCGCGGCCGGAGAGCAGCACCAGCGTCTCGTCGGGGAGCATCCGCAGCGCCTCGGCGGGGAGCAGTCCGCTCGGCGGGACGACAGCCGAGCGAGAGGGGATCTCCGCCGCGCCCAAGGTCGCGTCGGCCAGTTCCCGGGCCTCCGTCAGCCGGGCGGGTGCTCGGCGGGAGGCGGCGGCGACGTCCAGGTCGGCGTACGGCAGGGAGAGGACGCTGTGCTTGCGCGCGGTGCTGACCAGGCGGGCCCGCCAGCTCTTGGCAACCTGGGCCAGCGCGCTCACCGACCCCTCGGACGTCTGGCTGCCGGAGTCGCTACCGGCTTCGTCCGCCTCCTCCACCTCGACCGTCGGCTCGATCGTCCGTGGCTGGTTGCCGTCAGCGAGCTGCTGGGTGGTGTCGAGCAAGGAGGGATCGAGTGCCAGCGAGACCGGAACGCTCTGCTCCTCCTCCAGGAGGGAGAGCAGATTGTCGAGCCGGCCGTTGCGGTCGAGAGAGCGCTGCCAGGTCGCCTCGTCCTGGATCGTGCCGTCCTCGTCGCGGTGGACGGCGGCCCGGATCGGCAGGACCAGCGAGGTCGGCGTGGGGTCGCGCTCGGCGCGCATCCGGGGCACGAACGTGCGGGCGCGACCGTCGGCGATACCGTCCCGCCCTCCATCGGCGTCGTCCGAGAGCACTTGTACCCCCACGACGTAGACACCATCGCCGCCGCTGATCCGCAGCTTGTCGACCGGCACCCGGAGCGACCAGCGAGCGGTGCGGCCCGGGCCGAGCTCGGTGATCGAGTTGTCGAGCAGGGCGGGATCCTGGAGCCGGTCCCCGCCGAACGGCACCTCGGGGGTGGCCTCCGCAGCCGCGGTCAGCTCGTCGCCGGAGGTGATCGGGTAGTAGGAGGAGAGCGGGTGCACGTTGAGGCCGGTCCGCAGCGTGGAGCTCACGTTCTTGACCGTGCCGGAGAGCCTCAGGTCGCCCTTGGTCGGCAGCACCGCGGGACTGACCCGGTCGATGCGCACCAGGAAGGAGTCCTCCGGCGCCATCCGGGTCGCTGCCCGCGAGGTCTCCTCCTGGCGCTTCGCATGAGGGGGCGAGCTGCCGTCCGGCCCGGCAGGCGCGGCGGCTGCGGGAGCAGCCCACAGGCCGACCGCCACCAGTGGCGCGAGCAGAGCAGCCACCGGTCGAATCACGGCGCCGACTCTACTCAACAGGTGCGCAGGGCCGAGCGGCGTCGTACGGCACGGACGGTGACGCGTCGCTGCTGCTCCGACCGAACGAGCTCGCCCGGTCGGGGGTGCCCGCGGCGGGCGGTAAGGTTGGCTCCCGTGTCAGGAGCCCCATCCGAGCCCGTGCTGATCTCTGAGGTCCAGGCGCGGGTCGCCCGAGAACTCGATCGCCTCGCGCCGGTGATCGACCCGTTGGGACGCCGGTTCGCGGAGGCCGGGCACACCCTCGCCCTGGTCGGCGGGCCGGTGCGTGACGCGATGCTCGGACGCGCCGGCAACGACCTCGACTTCACCACCTCGGCGCGCCCGGAGGAGACCGAGCGGCTGCTGCGCGGGCTGACCGGCGCACTGTGGGACATGGGCCGCGACTTCGGCACCATCGGTGCGCAGATCGACGGGTGGCAGGTGGAGATCACCACCTACCGCTCCGAGTCCTACGACCCGACCTCCCGCAAGCCCGAGGTGAACTTCGGCGACTCGTTGGTCGGGGACCTCTCCCGGCGCGACTTCACTGTCAACGCGATGGCGCTCACCGTGCCCGAGCGCGGCTTCGAGGACCCGTTCGGGGGACTCGTCGACCTCGCCAACCGGGTGCTGCGCACGCCCGGTACGCCGGAGCAGTCGTTCTCCGACGACCCGCTGCGGATGATGCGCGCCGCCCGGTTCGCCGCCCAGCTGGGCTTCACGCCTGCCCCCGAGGTGGTGGCGGCGATGACCGACATGGCCGGCCGGATCGAGATCATCTCCGCCGAACGGGTCCGCGACGAGCTGGTGAAGCTGGTGAGCGCTCCGTGGCCCCGGCGCGGACTCGAGCTGCTGGTGGAGACCGGCCTGGCGGCGTACGTGCTCCCGGAGCTGCCGGCGCTGCGCCTGGAGCGCGACGAGCACAACCGGCACAAGGATGTCTACGAGCACACACTCACCGTGCTCGAGCAGGCGATCGACCTGGAGCGGTCGCGCCACGGCGAGGACGCGGAGCCGGACTTCGTCGGACGGTTCGCCGCGTTGATGCACGACGTCGGCAAGCCGAAGACCCGGCGGTTCGTCGACGACGGCACCGTCACCTTCCACCACCACGACGTCGTCGGCGCCAAGATCACCCGCAAGCGGATGAAGGCGCTGCGCTTCTCCAACGACCAGGTCGACGCGGTCAGCAAGCTCGTCGAGCTGCACCTGCGCTTCCACGGCTACGGCAGTGGCGAGTGGACCGACTCCGCTGTCCGCCGCTACGTGCGCGACGCCGGTGACCAGCTGGAGCGCCTGCACATCCTGACCCGTGCCGACTGCACCACCCGCAACAAGCGCAAGGCCGACCGCCTCCGGCGTACCTACGACGACCTCGAGACCCGGATCGAGCGCCTCTCGGAAGAGGAGGAGCTCGCCGCCATCCGCCCCGACCTCGACGGCGCCCAGATCATGGAGATCCTCGGCATCCCCCCCGGCCGCGACGTCGGCCGCGCCTACAAGTTCCTTCTCGAGCTGCGCATGGACCACGGCCCCCAGTCCGAGGACGCCGCTCGCGACGCGCTCCTCGCCTGGTGGCCCGGCGAGGACTAGATTCCCCGCCCGGGCGGGGAACTTGTTGCTTGGTGTGCGTAGCTACGCACACCAAGCAGCAGAAAACGTCACACAGTGGGGCGCGTGGGGTGCCCGTGTCGTCCTCTGACGTGCCCGAGGTCACAGTGGTCACCGACGCGGCTGCCCACTAGCGTTTCGGGCAATCGCTACTTGGAGGTAACTCATGCCGCTCACTGACGTCGCTCCCATCGAGGCCAGCATCGAGATCGCCGCGCCGCCGGCCAGGGTCTGGGGCTTGGTCTCCGACCCGCGCAACTACTCCCGCTGGAGCCCGCAGACCAAGAAGACCATCGTTCGCGGCGGCGTGGTGAAGCCGGGTGCGAAGATGTTCAACATCAACGGTCGGGGTCTCCTGGTCTGGCCGACGCAGGCGATGATCAAGACCGTCGAGCCGGAGAAGAAGTTCGCCTTCAAGGTCCGGGAGAACTGGACCGTCTGGTCGTTCGAGCTCGCCCCCAACGCCGACGGCGGTACGACGCTCACTCAGCGGCGTGAGGCCCCCGACGGGATCTCCGACCTCAGCGTGCGGCTCACCAAGGTCGCCTTCGGCGGCGTACCGGCCTTCACCGACGAGCTGCGCACGGGCATGGAGCAGACCCTCGCGAAGATCAAGGCCGAAGCCGAGCGCTGACCGCCGGCTTCGTCGTACGCCGCCAATGCGGCGACCACCTACGTGTGGAAACCCCCGCCTGTCTGCCGTAGTTGCGGCCTACAGGCGGGGGTTTCCCCGCCCGGGCGGGGAAACTTGACGACTTCTGGGGCGTGTGAGGCGAGGTAGCGCGGGGCATCATGACGCCATGAAGAGCGAACTTTTCGACCAGGCCAATCTCAAGGTGGCCAGCAGTGAGCGGTGGGCGCTGCAGAACGAGCAGATGCTGCGCGTGGGGCTCGGGCCGGATGTGCTTGCGTCCAAGGGCTCGATGGTGGCCTATCAGGGCAACGTGAACTTCCATCACGAGAAGTCGGGCTCGATGGCCAAGCTGGCCAAGAAGATCGTGACGAGCGAGGACGTCTCGCTGATGCGGGTCTCCGGGCAGGGCGAGGTCTGGTTCGCCGACTCGGCCGGCTATGTGTTCACGATGGATCTGGAGAACGAGGGGATCAGCCTCAACGTCCGCAACCTGCTGGCCTTCGACGCGACCCTGACCTGGGACATCAACCGGATCAAGGGCGCCGGCATCATGGCCGGCAACGGTCTCTTCAACACCACCATCGGCGGCGCCGGGACCGTGGCGGTGACCTCTGTCGGCAAGCCGGTGGTCTTCGACTGCTCGCAGGCCCCGGTGGCGGTCGACCCGAACTCGACGGTGCTGTGGTCGGCCAACCTGGCGCCGACGATCAACAACAGCATGAACATGTCGTCGATGCTGCGTGGTGGATCCGGCGAGGCTGTGCAGTACGTCTTCCACGGGCCCGGCTTCGTGGTGGTGCAGGCGTTCGAGTGGACGCCGCTGGCGACGACGGGCCGCTGATGAAGAGCAGCCTCTTCGAAAGCACGCAGCCGGTCAACGACGAGCGTCGCTGGGCCAAGCAGAACGCCCATTCGGTGCGGGTCGGTCTCGGTCCGGATGTGCTCGCGGTCAAGGGCACGATGACCTCCTTCCGTGGGAACGTGAACTTCCATCACGAGAAGTCGGGCTCGATGGCCAAGCTGGCCAAGAAGATCGTGACGAGCGAGGACGTCTCGCTGATGCGGGTCTCCGGGCAGGGCGAGGTCTGGTTCGCCCAGGAGGCGGGCTACGTCTTCACCCTCGACCTGGAGAACGAGGGGATCAGCCTCAACGTCCGCAACCTGCTGGCCTTCGACGCGACCCTGACCTGGGACATCAACCGGATCAAGGGCGCCGGCATCATGGCCGGCAACGGGCTCTTCAACACCACGGTCACCGGCGCGGGCACCGTCGCCGTCAGTGTCATCGGCCGGCCGCTCGTGCTGGACTGCTCGCAGGCGCCGGTCGCGGTGGACCCCAACTCCGCTGTCGCCTGGTCCTCGCACCTGGCGCCGACGATCAACAACAGCATGAACATGTCGTCGATGCTGCGTGGTGGATCCGGTGAGGCTGTGCAGTACGTCTTCCACGGCCCCGGCTTCGTGGTGATCCAGGCCTACGAGTGGACGCGGCTGCAGCAGGCGGAGCAGAAGGGCAAGAGCGCCCTGGGCTCGGCGCTCGACCTCTTCAGCTGACGGGCGAGCCCAGCCGTTCGGCGTACGCCGGCCCTCGGCGACGCGTAGCCTCTCGGCGTGTCCCGATCAGCGTCCCTCGTGCGGGTGGCCCTCGTCTATGTGGTGGCGCTCGGCGTCGCCGGTACCTGGCTGGGCTGGGGGCCGGCGACACGGTGGCTGTGGCTCGACGCCCTCGTTGCGGATCTGCTCGCGACGCTGGTGGTCTTCTGCGGCAGCCGGCTGCTTCGCAACTCCAGCTGCTACGACGCCTACTGGAGTGTGCTGCCGCCGTTCCTGGTGCTGTGGTGGTGGCTGGCGGAGGAGCGATCCGGCGTCAACGAGGTGCGAGCCGTGCTCGTTGTCGTCGTGGTCTCGGTCTGGGCGCTGCGCCTGACCGCCAACTGGGTGCAGGACTGGCCAGGGCTGCACCACGAGGACTGGCGGTACGCACAGGTGCGGGCGCGAGCCGGCCGCGCGGCCCCGCTTGCGGACCTGGTCGGCATCCACGTGGTGCCCACCGTCATCGTCTTCCTCGGTCTCGTGCCGGCGTACGCCGTGTTGACGCGTCCCGGCGGGGAGCTGAACGTGCTCGACGGGATCGCCTTCCTGATCGGGATCAGCGCGCCGGTCCTGCAGTTCGTGGCCGATGCGCAGATGCGCGCGTTCATCCGGGTCCGCGAGCCCGGCCAGGCCATGGACCGTGGGCTGTGGTCGTGGTCGCGACACCCGAACTACTTCGGCGAGGTCAGCTTCTGGTGTGCACTCGCGCTCTTCGGCGTCGCCGGCGCGCCCGGTGACTGGTGGTGGTTGCTGGTCGGCTTCGTCGCGATGACGGCCATGTTCGAGGGGATCAGCATCCCGGCGATGGAGCAGCGGAGCCTGGAGCGACGGCCGTCGTACCAGGAGATCGTCGATCGGGTGCCGCGGCTGGTGCCCCGACCGCCTCGGGCATCACGCCCGGTGTAGGGCAGCCGCAGCGTGGCGTACCCTGGGCAGGACGGAGCAGGTCCGGTCGAAGGCCGGCGCAGACGGGAGGTGGTCGACGTGGATAGTCAACCTCCCAGTCGACAGAGCGCCACCCACCCGACACTGCGCCGTACGAACTCTGTGAGCTACTGAGCCGATCTGCTCGCTCACGACTCCACGCGGCGTCTGAACCCGAGGACCCGACATGTCCGACGCCTCCTTCCGCAATGCCCTGCGCGCCTTCTCCCGCACCGGTCGCCGGCCGCAGCCGATGCCTGTGGCAAACCGTCCGGAGCCCGAATCCGTTCCCGATGCCGAATCCAGCCTCGTCGACGCGGCGGTCTACTCCGGCGGCGATCGGGTCGAGACGCCGACGACGCTCGCCGACAGCTACCGGGCGCTGCGGGCGCATGAGCAGGGCGTGGCGTGGATCGGCCTCTACCGGCCCGATCAGCACGACCTGGCGTCCGTCGCTGCCGAGTTCGGTCTCCACGAGCTCGCCATCGAGGACGCGATCGTCGCCCACCAGCGCCCCAAGATCGAGCGGTACGACGACACGCTCTTCGTCGTTCTTCGTGCGGCGCAGTATCTGGACGATCTCGAGGAGGTGGAGTTCGGTGAGCTGCACATCTTCCTCGGCCGCGACTTCGTGGTCAGCGTGCGACACAGCGAGTCCCCGGATCTCGCCGCGGTACGTCGGCGCTTGGAGAGCAACCCCGATCTGCTGGCCCTCGGCCCGGAGGCGGTGCTCTACGCGATCCTCGACCGTGTCGTCGACGGCTACGCGCCGGTGGTGGCCGGACTGGCCAACGACATCGACGAGATCGAGACCGAGGTCTTCCTCGGAGCACCCTCGGTGTCGCGACGTATCTACGAGCTGACCCGTGAGGTCATCGAGTTCGAACGAGCCACCCGTCCCTTGGCTGCGGTGGTGCGGGCGTTGACTGCCGGCTTCGCGAAGTACCGCACCCACGACGAGCTGCAGCGCTACCTCCGCGACGTCGAGGACCACCTGACCGTCGTGATCGAGCAGGTGGACGGGTTCCGCCAGCTGCTCCGCGACATCCTCACGGTCAACGCGACCCTCGTGGCCCAGAAGCAGAACGAGGAGATGAAGGCACTGACCGAGGCGAGCCTCGACCAGAACGAGGAGGTCAAGCGGATCTCCGCGTGGGCGGCCATCCTCTTCGCCCCGACGCTGATCGGGACGGTCTACGGGATGAACTTCGACGACATGCCTGAGCTGCACTGGCAGCTCGGCTACCCGTTTGCCGTGGTCTTGATGTTCTTGGTCAGCCTCGGCCTCTACGGCGTCTTCCGCCGGCGCGGCTGGATCTGACCGCCGTACGCCGTCGCCTCACCCGTCACACTGTGTGACGGAATCTGTTGCTTGGTGTGCGTAGCTACGGCCTACAAGTGACAAGTTCCCCGCCCGGGCGGGGAATCTAGCGCGGGCCGAAGGCCCAGGCGAGGGCGTCGGCGAGGGTGCCGCGCCACCAGGCGTAGTCGTGGCCGCCGTTGATCTCGACGGGGTGGAGGTCGAGGTGGGCGGCGTGGAGGCGGGTGGTGAGGGCGCGGTGGGGTGGGGCGAGGACCCACTCCTGGGTGCCGTGGGCGAGGTGGATGCGGGGGGAGCGGTCGGGGTCGAGGTGGGCGAGCTCGGTGGAGAGGTCGTCGAGCCAGAGGGAGGCGGACTGGCTGAGCACCACGCCGCACAGGTCGGGGTGGCGCAGTCCGAGACGCAGTGCGGTGAGGCCGCCGAGGCTCTGCCCGATCACTGCGACGCGTCCCGGGTCGGTGGGCAGCCAGTCTCGTTCGCGGAGCCAGGGCAGTACCTCGTCGACGAGGTACGACGTGCCGTCGTCGCCGAGCTCGGCCCACCGGTGCTCGCGGCCGCCGGAGGCCACCAGGAGTGCTCGGCAAGGTGGCAGCGCGCCGTCGGCGACCAGGTTGTCCAGCGTGCTGGGCAGGTCCTGCGGCCCGGTCCACACCTCGCCGTCCAACACCAGGAGCAGGGGTGCCCCCGACGGCACCGAGCCGGCGGCCTGCCAGCTCCACCCGTCGCGCCCGCCCGGGAGCGACGCCGCGAGAAGGATGCCCTGCGGGACGCCCGGGCGTCGGCTCAGCCAAGGCTGGGCGGGGGCGTCGGGGAGCGAGACCACCGACTGCTCCACGCCCGCTCGGTTGCGACAGCGTGCCGGGTTGCCGGGGTCGGGGAGGCCGCGGTCGAGCGCCGCTCGGATCCGGACCTGGTCGCCGTCTGCCCGCCAGGGGGCGGGCTCTCCGGGGCGCTGGACGAGGAAGGAGTAGGAGGCGCGCCAATCGCTCTCCATGACGATGCTCAACGACCAGAGGTCGGTGCCCGGATGGCGGTGCAGCAGCGTCTCGGCGAGCCGGGTCTCGTCGGTGATCCGGTTGGCGAAGAGCAGCACCTGCTCGGCTGCGGAATCGTGCCAGCAGAAGGTGACGAGGCGCGTGCCCGGCTCGCCGGTGGGCTCGATCAGCGGCAGCTCGGCACCGGCCAGGAACTCGGTGAGCGCGGCCGGATCGACGGCCGCGCGTGCGACCAGGGCCGTGAGCAGCGGCGACTCCGCACGCCGCAACGGCTGGGGGCGGGGCACCTTGGGCGGCCGCGGCCCGGGCGCCGGGGGCGAGCTCGTGGGGCCGCTCATCGTGCCTCCCCGGTCCCGGCCAGGGGAAGCACCAGCGGGGTGCCGGAGAGCGGGTCGGTGATCACCCGGCACGGCAGGTCGTAGACCTCCTCGACCAGCTCCGCGGTCACCACGGTGCGTGGATCCCCGGTGGCCACCACGGCGCCGTCGCGCATGACGACCAGGTGATCGGCGTAGCGGAAGGCGAGGTTGAGCTCGTGGAGGACCGCGACCACGGTGCGGCCGCCCTTGCGCAGCCGACGGGCGAGCTCGAGCACCTCCACCTGGTGGCTGATGTCGAGGTAGGTCGTGGGCTCGTCCAGCAGCAGCACGTCGGTGTCCTGGGCCAAGGCCATGGCCAACCAGACCCGTTGCCGCTGGCCGCCGGAGAGCTCCCGGACCGGGCGTTCGGCCAGCGCGGTGACATCCGCCGCCGTCATCGCGGCGTCCACCGCCTCCTGGTCTCGGGACGACCACTGCCGCAGCAGGCTCTGGTGCGGGTAGCGGCCCCGCGCCACCAGGTCGGCGACCGTCATGCCGTCGGGTGCGGTCGGGCTCTGCGGCAGCAGGGCCAGCTCGCGGGCGAGCTCCTTGCCGCCGTAGCTGCTCAGGTCGCGGCCGTCCAGCTGCACCGTTCCCGCCGTGGGCGGCAGGAGCCGGGCGAGGGCACGCAGCAGCGTCGACTTGCCGCAGGCGTTGGGCCCCACGATCACCGTCATGAGGCCGGTCGGCACCGCGATCGCCAGGTCGCTCACCACCGCGCGGGCGCCGTACCCCAGGGAGAGCCTCTCCGCGGTGAGCCGGGGTGCGGCCGTCGCGGCGCGGAGCTCGGCTTCAGGCATGGTTCCTTCTCCATTCTCCGGCCAACAGCGCCACCAGGTAGAGGCCGCCGACGGCGCCGGTCACCACGCCGACCGCAAGCTCGGTCGGTGCGAAGAGGCGCTGGGCGACGAGGTCGCTCACCTGCACCAGCAGTGCTCCCATCAGTGCCGAGCCGACCAACCCCGGTGTCGGTACGGCGGCCAGTCGCCGGGCGAGCTGGGGTGCGGCCAACGCGACGAAGGCGATCGGCCCGGTCGCCGCGGTGGCGACCGAGACCAGTGCCACCCCGGTGAGGACCGCGCCCAGGCGGATCCGGCGCACCGGGATCCCCACCGCTGCGCAGCTGTCGTCCCCGAGGGCGAGCATCCCGAGCGGCCGGGAGAGGAGCAGCGCCGGCACGGTCAAGACGGCCACGGCGATCATCACCAGGCTCGCGCGCGGCCACAACACCGCGTTGAGGGAGCCGGCGAGCCACTGGGCGGCGGTCTGCGCGGTCACCAGCGAGGCGCGCACGATCAGCAGCGAGTTGAGCGCGCCCAGCGCTGCGCCCACCCCGATGCCGACAAGCACCAGGCGGCCGCCGTCCAGGCCGCTTGAGCAGGCCAGCCCGAGCACCACCGCCGCGGTGAGGAAGCCCCCGACCAGGGCACCGATCCCGACCGCGTGGGTGCTCGCACCGACCACGATGATCTGCACCAGGGCGCCGGTCGCGGCGCCGGTGGTGAAGCCGATGATGTCGGGACTGCCCAGCGGATTGCCGGTGATGTTCTGGAAGAGCGATCCGGCCATCCCCAGCGCCGCGCCGACCACCAGGGCAGTGAGCACCCGAGGTGCCCGGACGTCGTGCACGAAGTAGATCGCCAGTGGATCGTCGCCGCGGGCCACCGCGGCCTGCAGTGTCTCGCCCACGGTGATGTCGTAGTCGCCGATCAACAGGCCGGCGACGGTGGTCACCGCGATAGCGAGCAGGAGCAGCAGGCCGGAGCGCGCAGCGCGCGCCGGGTAGCGCAGGCTGAGACCGGAGAAGGCGACGGTGCGGTGCCGGGGCGCGGCGTCGGGGCTGGCGTGCTGCGTCACAGTGCCACCACTCGACGTCTGCTGACGATGGCGACGAAGACCGGAGCGCCGAGCAGGGCAGCGACCACGCCGACCTGCACCTCCTGGGGGGCGATCACGATCCGGGAGAGGACGTCGGCCACCATCAGCCACGCGGCCCCGAGCACCAGGCTGAGCACGCCGATCCACCGCTGGTCGGGCCCCACCATCCCGCGCGCGGCCAGCGGTACCGCAAGGCCGACGAACGCGATCGGCCCGACGGCGGCGGTGGCCGCGCCGCAGAGGAGCGTGGCGGCCAGCATGCTGGCGGTGCGGACCCGGGCCAGCCTGACGCCGAGGGCCTGGGCGGTGTCGTCGCCGAGGGCCAGGGCGTTGAGGGCCGGACCGAGCAGAAGCGCCAGCGCCGCGCCGGCCAGCAGGAACGGACCCACCACCTGCAGCACGTCCCAACCGCGTCCCTCGGTGGAGCCGACCACCCAGAACCGGAACTCGTTGAACGCCACCTGGTCGGTCAGGATCACTGCCTGCACCAGTGCGGTGAGCGCTGCCGTGACCGCGACGCCGGCCAGGGCGAGTCGTACCGGGGTCGCCGAGGCGTGGCCGACACCGGCCAGCAGATAGACCGCGACCGCGGTGACCGCGGCCCCCAGGAACGCGAACCAGAGGTAGAACCACAGCCCGCTGACTCCGGCCACGGCGACCGCGAGGACGACGGCGAGCGATGCGCCGGCGTTGATGCCGAGGAGGCCGGGTTCGGCGAGGGGGTTGCGGGTCAGCGCTTGCATGAGGGCACCGGCGAGCCCGAGGGCTGCCCCCACCGCACCGGTGAGGACCGTGCGCGGCACCCGCTGGTCGTGGATGACCCCCGAGGCGACACTTCCGTCGGGATGCCACAGCAGTCGCCAGGTTTCTTGGGCACCGATGGCGTTGGAGCCGAGGAAGAGGCTCAACCCGGCGGTGACCACCAACGTCGTCAGCCCGAGCATCAGCAGCACAGGCCCGGGGGCCAACCGTGGCACGGAGCGGCGCAGCTCGGCCGCGGCCGGCTCAGCCACGAGGTCGGAGACGACGCCGGACCAGCAGGCCGGAGCCGATCGCAGCCGCGGTGAGCACGCCGGCGCCCAGCCAAGGGAAGGGCTGGGAGGCGTCGTCCGCGGCTCGCTGCTCGGAGGCCTCGTCCCGTGGGTCGGCCGCTGCTGCGGGAGTGGGTGACTCGGGTGCCGGGGCCGGCTCGGGTGCCGAGGGCACGGGCGCCCCCTCCGGGAGCTCCAGCTTCAGCGGCCGACCGGCCGCCGTGACGTCGACGGACCCACCCGTGGCGTCCTGGCCCGCGGCATCCCCGGACCCCTCCTCGGCACCGGGGCTGGAGGGGTCGGAGGTGCGGTCGCGTCCCGCGACCACGGTGAAGTTCGCGTTGCCGCGCAGGGTGAATCCCTTCACGCCGAGATAGCCGCCGTCGTCGCCGTACATCTCCTGGCTGGCCAGGAAGCGCAGCCAGTGCTTGCCGGGCTTCAGGTCCGCCGGCAGGACGAGCGAGCCGGAGACCGTGCCGTTGCCGGCGATCCGCTGCTGGTGCACCACGCACGCACCGTGGACGCCGGCCTGGGCGCAGAAGTTCCCGTCGTCGATCTTGACGTTGATGACCTCGCCGGCAGGGAAGCCGGAGACCCGGAAGTGGATCGTCTCCCCGGCCCGGAGGGTGCTCGGCGAGACGCTGGCGGCGGTCCCGGGTGTGTCGGCACCTGCCCCGGTGTCGGGGATGGCCCCTGCAGTGGGTACCGGACCCACGACCAGCGCGGCGGCGACGAGCACGGCAGCGGCGAGGCGGGCGAACCGGCGGGTCACGAGGCGGCCCCCCGACGGCGCAGCGCCAACAGGGCCCAGGTGACGGCCAGCAGGAGGACTCCCGCTCCGGAGAGGGCGGCATCGAGCACCCCGACGCGTGCCGGCTCCTCGACGGCTGCGGCCCCGGTACGGGTCGGCTCGGGGGCCGCTGGGGTCTCCGCGGTCGCCGGGCTCTCCTCGGCGGCGGTCACCGGCTCGTGCTGGTACCAGCCGAGCAGGCGACCGGCGGGGCCCTGCACGGCCAGCCGGAACTCGCGGTCGGCGAGGTCACCCAGGTCGATCAGCAGTCGGCGCCGCTTGTCGAAGACCGCCCCACCGACCGGCACCACCGTCGTGCCGACGTACGCCGACACGAAGCCGAGGTGGCCCGGCTCGGCCGCCGGTACCTCGAGGACCAGGGTGGTGCCGTCGAGGGTGCCGGTGACCGCGCGCTGGTTGCGCGGACGCAGCTGCTTGGCGGGCAGCGGGGTCGGGGCAGTGGTCAGGCGCTCCTGCTGCGCGGGGGTGGGTGCCGGTGCGCTCGGGGTGGGCCGCACCGTCGGTGTCGTCGTCGGGGTGGAGCCCGGCTCGCCCGGGAACGTCACCGGGGCCCAGCCGAGGAGCCGGCCGGTGCGGCCGAGCTCGCCGCTCTGTGCCACCAGTCGGTGCTTCCCGGTGATCGTGCCGTCGGAGGGAAGCCGTACGGCGACCCGTCCGCGGGCGTCCGTGCGCAGCCAGCGATCGCCCCAGGGGTAGCGCGGGGAGCCGTCGGGGGCGTAGGCGCTGAGGAAGACCCAGTCGCCCTTCGCCGCGTGCGGCACCCGGACCCGCACCTGGTCGCCATCCTGGGCAACGGTGAGCCCGTGCCGGTTGCCGGGCCGGAGCGTCACCGGCTCCGGGATGCCGTTGGGCCGGTAGCGGCCGACGACGAAAGGCTCACTCTGCACGGTGCGGACCGTGTCGCCGGTCGCCAGCGACCCCGACAGGAGTCGCAGGGTGTGTGCCCCGGAGGTGAGCGCGGGCGCAGAGGTGCGGGCGGTGCCGTCGGGGAGGGTGATGTCGGCAGTGAAGGTGCCGTCCTTGTGCTCCGCCTGCAGGATCGTCCAGATGGTGCGGTTGGCGTGCACGGCCGAGTCGAGTCGGCTGATCGCCCCCTCGTCGATCTTCACGCCGATCCGCGAGCCGCCGCCGCTCGGGTTGCACCAGCCGGTGCCGGTGACCCGGAGGGTGCCCCCGAAGGTGGCCGACGGGTTCTCGATCCGTACGACCGGAGTGCTGCTGGTCGGCGTGCATTCGACGTCACTGCTGCCGTCCTCGCCTTCCCAGGGCACACCCCCGACGACCAGGGGAGGTGTGGTCGCTGTGCGCTGGGTATCGCCGGAGGCGAACTTCCCCGAGAAGAGCGAGACGGTGAGGAACTGGCCGGCGCGCAAGCCATCGGGGAGGTCGAGCGTCGTCTCGAAGGAGCCGTCGGTCGCCACCTCCGAGGAGTCGAGGAGCGCCCAGATCGTGGGGTCGCCCTCCAGGACGGCGGAGCCGGTGCGGCGGGCCTGCTCGCCGTCCTCGGTCAGGTTGAGCTTGATGGCGATGGTCGAAGGGCCGGCCGCGCTGCCGGAGCCCCGGGTCCAGCCGACGCCCTTGATGCGGAGGCTGCCACCCGGTTCGATGTCGCGCTCCACCCAGGCGGTGGCGCCGTTGCTGCGAACCTCCTCGTGGCTCCACGCCGGTGGCGTGGGCACGGCACCGCCGTCCGCCACCACCGTGAACGTGCCGGTCTGCAGTGTGCGGGGGGTGTCGCCTTCGCGAAGCGATCCGGAGAGCAGGCGCAGCGTGTGCTCGCCGTCCGCCAGACCCGGGGTGGAGGAGTGCGGGTTCCCGCTGGCGGTGCCGTCGGGCATCGGGAGGTCGGCGGTGAACTCGCCGGTGCGCGGGTCCGCGTCGACCACCGCCCAGATCTCCGGGTTCGGCGTGCCGTTGGCCAGCTCGATCACGCCGTTGACGCGGCGGATGCCGCCCTCGTCGATCTTGACGCCGATCCGCGAGCCCCCGTCGGTGGGATGGCACCATCCGGAGCCGGAGAGACGCAGCGTGCCGGCCCGCTTCACGGTCTGCGTCAGGATGCGCGCCTGCGGGGTGGTCGACGTCGGTGCGCAGGCGGTCGCCTGCTCCGCGTCGTTGCCGGCGGCGTGGGCCGGGGTGAGTGCGCAGGTGGTGGCGAGGAGGGCGAGCGCGGCGGCGGCCCGGCCTGCGCGGCGTACCGGCGGGGTCACGAGAGGATCCTCAGCACGTCGGCCACCAGGCGCTGCATCAGGATCGGCCCGCCGGTCGAGGTCCACAGAGAGCCGTCGACCGGGAGGATGCGCTCTGCCCGGTAGGCGCCCAGTGCGGTGAAGCCGGGCACCTTCTCCGCCTGGCGCAGTGCCTGCTCGGCGCCGGAGACGTCGCTGCTGCCCCCGGCGTCGGGGTTGCCGTTGGAGGAGCCGCCGAGGGTGCCGAAGAAGAGGTGGTCGGCGTCGATGTCGGCCAGGTTCTCCAGCGAGACCGGCTCACTGTGTCCGCGACCGCGGCGGTCCTGGTTCGGTGGCCGGTGCAGCCCGAGATCGGTCAGCGCGATCCCGGCGGGGAGCTCGTTGAGGATGAGGGAGGCCGAGCCGCCCTGCCAGCGGACGATGGAGAAGGTGTCGTCGGTGTACGCCGTCAGCTTCTTGCGGGCGTCGACCACGGCCGCGTCGTAGTCGGCGATCACCTCCGTCGCGCGGTCGCTCAGGTTGAGCGCGTCGGCGGTCTTGGTGAAGGTGGCCCGCCAGTCGCCACCGGCGTAGCCGGCGTAGAAGGTGGGGGCGATCCGCCTCAGGATCGTCATCGCCTCGGGGTTGTTGTTGATGCTGGTGCCGTCGACCAGGATCAGGTCCGGCTCGGCGTTGGCGATCACGTCGAAGTTCGGCTGGGCGACGCCGCCCAGGATCGGGATGTCGCCGGCCAGGTCGGCCAGGTAGTTCGGGACTCCCCGCTGGCCGCGGCCGCTGATCGTGCCGACCGGTGTCACGCCGAGGGCGAGCGCCCCGTCGAGGGTCGGCTCGCTCAGCGCGACCACCCGCTCGGGGTGTACCGGCACCTCGACCTCCGTGCCCTCGACATCGACGACGGTGCGGGTTGCGCCCTCCGGCTTCGCCTCGGAGCCCGAGGCACTGCAGGCGCTCAGCCCGAGGGCGAGACAGGCGATCGCCACGAGGGCAGCCAGCGGCCGCGCTGCGCGGTGCCGACGGCGGGGGAAGGGGGCGTCGAGAGGCACGATGGGTCCACCAGGGTGAGGCGATTAGGTAAGCCGAGCCTAACATCCATCAGATGAAGTCCGGTCACGCCGGTCGCTCCCCGGTCGTCGGCCTCAGTCCTCCCGGATGCGCAGGTCGTGGCAGGCGTGGCTGGCGGCGATCGCGCCGGCGGCTGTGACGTTCCCGGTCTCCAGGGCGGCCAGCAACGCGGCGTGCTCGCCTCGCCGGGCGTCGTCGTCCTGCCGGTTGTCGAGTGCGCCTCGCCGGATGCCCTCCCGCAGCGCCGCCATCAGCCCCGCGTAGAGCTCGGCGAGCAGGGCGTTGCCGGCCAGGTCGACCAGCATCGCGTGGAACTGGCCGGGGGTACGGCCGCGCTCGGCGCCGGTGTCGCCGGACAGGTCCGCGTCGTGCGCGGCCCGGAGTCGGGCCAGCCCCTCGGGGGTGTGCCGGGCGGCAGCCAGTTCGGCTGCTTGGACCTCCAGTGCCTTGCGCACGTCGAGGATGTCCGCCCAGGAGTGGGTGGAGGCGAAGTCGGAGAGGACGCCGCGGACCGGGTTGAGCGATCGGACGAACGTGCCGCGACCGGGAGCCGGCTCGAGCATGCCGAGGTGGGCCAGGCTGCGCACCGCTTCTCGGACGGTGCTGCGGCCCACGCCGAGCTCGCTCGCCAGCTCCGCCTCGGTGGGGATGCGGCCGTTGATCGGCCACCGCCCGGAGGTGATGTCGGCCTGAAGGCGGCGCACGGTCTCTCTCGCCCGCTCGGTGCCCATCGCCACGCGTTGCTCTCCTCTGCTGGATCGACGGCTCTTCTGATCAGTTGACCGATGGCATCATGAGGTCGATGCCGCCGATCAGTCTCGCAGGCTCGTCCACCCCTCGTTGCGACTCGACCCGCCGCCGGCCTCCGAGCTCCTGGGGAAGGCCCTAGGCCGTCCTAGCTGACCAGCCAGCTGCCGACGTGCAGCTCGTCGGCGGAGCCACCGGTCCACTGCCGGGCAGCGGGAGACGCTGGCCAGTCGGCGGCGTCGGCCAACGTGCCGAGGCCCGCTTTCACCATCGCCTCCTTCGCCGTCCACAGCCGGGAGAAGGCGATATGAGGCTTTGTAGCTTTGTCGACATAGAGACGTTCTGCTGCGGTCAACACCTGCCGGCGTACCGCGTCGGTGACGGGGCGGACCCGCTCCACGTCGATGCCGCAGGGCCGGGGCGCCGCGATCGCGGCGACCCGGGCGCGGGTGTGGCTGAGGCTGACGAAGAGCCTCGGCAGGCCCGGCAGGTAGGGGCGGCCGTGACCGGCGCCTCCGCAGGTGGTGCAGGCCTGGGCGAGGGTGAGCTCGTCGGCCGTCCGGCCGGCGAGGGTGGCGGCCACCCGGCGTACCAACAGGTGGGCGGCGAGGTGGGCGGCACGATCCTCCGGGTGCCGCAGCCGAGCGTTGCGCGTCAGTTCGAGCTCGGTCAGCCGACCGCCCGAGTCGGCGAGCACGTCGCCCACCCGCGCGAACCTGACCTCTACCCGCTCCATCCGTCCCTCTCGCTCTTGTGGGTGGGCTCCTGCGGCGCCGCCGCAAGCAGCCCGGTGATCAGAGCGCCGATGCGGTCGACAGCAGGCCGGCGTACCAGCTCGCCATGGGTGACGTCGATCTCGTGCACGACGAGCTCCCCGTCGACATGCTCCTTCCATCCTTGCGGACGCAGCCAGCTCTCCGGGCGCGGGGCCGTCGCCACCACCAGGTGTAGATCGCCCGGCAGCGGACGGTGCTCGGAGTCACGAACCACTGCCGCGGAGCCGACCACCGAGGCGATGCAGCCGGCCAGCACGGCCTCCGGCAGTGCGGCGACCGCTGACCCGCCCTCGCGCAGCAGCCTCGCCACCAGCTCCCGAGTCACGGGTACGCCGTCGGGCAGCAACGGCTCCACCCCACCCATCCGGAGCACGCCTCGGAGCGCCTCCGCCTCGTCGGGCGCGCCGAGGTGCGCCCACTGGTCGGAGGGATAGGCGTCGAGGGCGAGCACCAGGTCGACCTGCTGGCCCTCCGCGCGCGCCAGCGCGCCGACCGCCTGGGCGGCCATCCCGCCCAGCGACCAACCGGCGACCCGGAAGGCACCCAGGCCGACGAGCGAGCGGATCGTCTCCAGCTGACGGCGGGCGAGTGCGTCGAGGTCTGCGGGCAGCTCCGGTGTTCCCGCGCCGATCCCCGGAGCCTGGAGCGCGATGACCGGCAGGTCGGCGGGGAGCGCTCGCAGCAGCCCGGTCCAGCACCAACCGAGCCCACCCGCAGGAGGCAGCAGGACCAGCGGGGCGCGCTCCGGGTCGCCGCGGCGCAGGGTGAGCACCGGCTCCAGCCCGGTGCGTCCGGACCCGCCGGACGCGACCAGCGTCGCCAACTCGGCGACGGTCGGGTGCTCGAAGACATCGGCCAGGGTGACCGAGACCCCGAAGTCGTCGTCGATGCCGGCAAGCAGGCGGAGTGCGGAGAGCGAGTCACCACCCAGGTCGAAGAAGTCGGCGTCTCGCGGCGCCTGCTCGATGCCGAGCAGCCCGGCGACCAGGTCGGCGACCTGCTGCTCCAGCAACGAGACCGGCGCGTGCTCCTCGGTCACGGCGATCCGTGGCGGGTGCTCACGGAGCAGTCGCCGGCGGTCCGCCTTGCCAGTGCTACCGACGGGGATCTGCGGCACCGTCACCCAGGCGCTCGGCACCCAGCCCGCCGGCAGGTGCCGAGTCGCCCGCTCGCGGAGGGCGGCTTCGCACGCCGTCCGGGGCGGTCCCGATCCCCGATGACCGTCCGCCGGGTCGGCCGCGGCGTACCAGAGCACCAGGCGCCCCTCGTGCACGCCGACCGCAACCCCGACCACCCCGTCGACGCCGGCCAGGACCTGCTCGATCTCCCCGAGCTCCACCCGCTGCCCACGGATCTTCACCTGGTCGTCGAGCCGCCCCAGGTAGCGGAGGGCACCGTCGGGGCGCCAGGCGACCAGGTCGCCGGTGCGATAGAGCCGGCCGCCGATGCCGGGCACCTCGCGGAACCGCTCGGCGGTCAGCTCCGGCTGCCCGATGTAGCCGTCGGCAAGCTGTACGCCGCCCAGCCACAGCTCGCCCGGCACACCGATCGGCTGGACAGAGCCGTCGGGTGCCAGCACATGACAGGTGGTGTTGGTCAGCGGTCGGCCGATCGGAACCGGGCCCTCGTCGTGCGGATCGCACTCCCAGACGGTGACGTCGACGGCGGCCTCGGTCGGGCCGTAGAGATTGGTCGGCGCGACACCGAAGGCCGCTGTGCACCCGGAGACGAGGTCGGTGGTGAGCGCCTCACCACTGCAGACCACCGCACGCACCCGCGCGGAGCCCACCCGCGCCGTACCGGATCGATCCGCGAGGAAGGCGCGCAGCATCGAGGGCACGAAGTGCAGCACGGCCACCTCCTGCTCGACGATCACGGATGCGAGCGCCCGCGGGTCGCGGTGTGCACCAGGGTCGGCGACCACGACGCACGCCCCCACCTGATGGGCCCAGAAGAGCTCCCACACCGAGACGTCGAACGAGATCGGCGTCTTGTGCAGCACCCGCTCGCCGGGACGCAGCGCGAAGTGCGCCTGCATCCAGTCGAGCCGGTTGTCGATCGCGGCGTGCCCCACCAGGACGCCCTTCGGCCGCCCGGTCGAGCCGGAGGTGAAGAGCAGGTACGCCGGCGCCGCCGGGTCGTCGAACGGCGTCAGGTCGGTCGCAGGCGGAGTCTGCGCGCAGGACGCGGGCGTGATGGTGACCGGCTCCGGGCCCGGCTGCTCGGCGATGACAACCGTGCAACCGGCGTCCTCCAGCATGTCGAGCAGCCGTGCCTGCGGTAGGTCGGGATCGAGCGGCAGGTAGACGGCGCCGATCAGCTCGATGCCCTGGATCGACTCGAAGAGCGCGCAGGAACGCTCCAGCCGCACCCCCACCACCTCACCCGGCCGGACCCCCTGCGCCCGCAGCGCGGCGGCGACCCGGCGGGAGGCCTGGTCCAGCTCCGCATAGGTACGTCGCTGCGCACCATGCAGCAGCGCGAGCGCGTCCGGGGTCCGTGCGACCTGGGTGGCGAACCGCTCGGCGAGGGTCCGCGGGCGCCGCGGCGAGGCGGTGTCGTTGAAGGCGTCGATGCGGCGGCGCTCCGCGTCGGTCGTCAGGGGCAGTGTCTCGATCATGGCTGCGCCGGGCGCGTCCGCGAACGTGCCCAGCCAGGTCAGGAGCCGATCCAGGTGGAGATCGAGCTCGTCGGCCGAGTAGAGGCGCGGGTTCGCGTCCAGCTCCAGCCGCACGGTGCGCCCGCGCCCCGGGGTGCCGCGCAGGCAGACAGTCATGTCCTCGACCGGGCCGGCGGTCAGGTTGCGCACCACGCCGCGGGTCTCGGCGCGGGGCGCCTCCGCATCGAGCGAGCCGGGCGTGGAAGGCGTGGCCAGCGCGATCTCGAGGTCGAAGGGGATCAGGTTCAGCTGGGCTCCGAAGAGCTGGGCCCCGACCAGCTGAGCGCCGGCCGATCCGGCTCCGAGGCGACGCAGTCGTCGGCCCAGCTCCTCTTGCCGGAGCTGGGGATGCTCGCGCACGGCGCGTTGGTCGGCCGCGGCCGCCGCAAGCGCCTCGGTGACACTTCCCGCGGCGGGCACGGTCACCGGCAACACGTTCATCGCCGTACACACGGTGCTCGCCGAGGCGAGTCGGCCGCGGCCGGGCACCGCACGGTTCATCAGCGGCAGGCCTACGCGGGTCGAGGTGCGTCCGGCGACCCGAGCGAGATAGCTGCCGACCGCCGCGGTGACCAGGTCGGTCCAGCCGTAGCCGCAGCGGCGTGCGCCGGCGATGATCCGATCCTGCAGCTCCGGCGAGACGTCGAGCTGGCGCCGCAGCGCAGCCGGAGCGGGGTCTGCGGTGCGTCCGGCGATCGCGACCACGTCGTTCATCGCGGCCAGGCGTGGCTCCCAGAAGGTATCGGCCTCCGGGTCCGGCGCGGCGGCGTCCTCGGCAACCACCTCGGCCAGGGTGGGAGCACACCGGACGGAGGGGTCGGCGTACGCCTCCGCGATCCGCCGGAGCAGCTGCTGGGCGCCGTACCCGTCCAGCAGGACGTGGTGCGCGGCGTGGTACCACCAGCAGCGGCCGTCGGGGAGCGTGAGCAGCGCGGCACGCAGCGGGGGCGGCGCGCCAGGGGTGAGAGCGAACGGCCGCGCCAGGTCGGCCCGCAGCCACGCCTCGGCCTCGGCTACGTTCGCGACCGGCACCACCGGCAAGGTCACGACCGGGTCGCCCACCCGCTGCCGCGGTCCGTCGGCAGTGACGGCGAAGGTGACGCGCAGCTGCTCGAACTCCCGGTACGCCGCCAGGTGCGCCGCATAGAGCCGCTCCGGATCGATCGGCCCGCCCAGCTCGACCACCTCGGCGGTGGTGTGGCAGGGGTTGTCGGGGTCCAGGGTGTGCGCGAACCAGAGCCCGAGCTGGGCGGAGGTCAGCGGCAGCCAGTCACCGGCTCCCGCCACGGCCGAGCTCACGCAGAGACACCGACGAGAACCCGGCCCTGCTCACGCAGGTAGCCGAGCGTGGGGCGACGAGTGAACTCGCCGAAGTCCACGTCCGGTCCGTCGTCGGCCAGCAGGTCGAGCACCTCGAAGGCGCGCAACGAGTCCAGTCCGAGCTCGAAGAGGTCGGTCTCGGGGTCGGCGAACGCCTGGTCGGCGAGCTCCGGACCCAGGTGGGTGGTCAGCTCCTCACGCAGCAGCGCCTCCCACGCCGGTCGCGCTGCCACCGCGTCGAGCACACCCTGCGCGGTGACCAGGACGCCGCAGCAGCTGGCGATCTGACGCAGTGCCAGCGCATGCTCCTCGGCGCTGAAGTCGGCCACCGCATCGGCGACCACGAACGGATACACCTCACGCTGGAACGCTTCCATCGCGGTCGCCGTGATGCCGATATGCGCATAGACCCCGGTGATCACCAGCTGGTCGCGCCCGCGCGCCGCCAGCAGGTGAGCGAACTCATTGCCTGCGAACGCGCTGTAGCGGTGCTTGGTCAGGACGACGTCGCCCGGCTCGGGCCGGACCGCCTCCAGGATCTCCGTGTGCTCGGGCCGGTCACGCATCCCGGGTCCCCACAGCTCGCGCTGCAGGCCACGGGCGACCTGGTCCTGATCGCCACACTGCGCGGTGTAGAAGACCGGGATCCCGGCGACCCGCGCTGCTGCGATCACCGCGGCCGTGCGGCGTACGGCGTCACGCAGCACCGTGCCCTCGCCGTACGGCCGGGCGAAGTAGCGCTGCAGGTCGTGCACCAGGACAGCGGCGCGATCGCGGTCCAGCGTCCAGGTGGCCCGACTGGCAGGAAGATCCGTATGCGGCGGCACCGGCGGGAGGTAGTCGATGGCCGACGGCAGGCTGCCGGAGGAGTCGGGCGGAGTGGGAAGCACGGACATCAGATCTCCTGGAGATGGGAGGCGAGAAGTTGGCGGAGCTCGCGGCGGCTGTTCTTGCCGACGTGCGTGGTCGGGAAGACATCGAGAAGGCGTACGTCGTCGGGCAGCTTCCAGGTCGCCAGCCCGCTGTCGCGCAGGTGCGCGACGAGCCGCTCGGGCAGCGTGTCGATGGAAGCAGCCTCCGGCTCCGGACGCACCACGACGCAGATCCGCTCACCCAGGTAGGGGTCGGGCAGCCCGAGGGCCACGACGTCGAGCACCTCGGGATGCGCCAGCAGCGGCTGCTCCAGCTCCTCGCAGGCGACCTTCTCCCCGGCCCGGTTGATCTGGTCCTTCGCGCGGCCGGTGACGACCAGGTGCCCCGAAGGGAGTCGTCGCACCAGGTCGCCGGTGCGATAGAAGCCGTCGGCCGTGAACGAGTCGCGGTCGGCGATCTCGTCGCGGTAGTAGCCGCGGATCGTGTACGGCCCGCGGGTGAGCAGCGCACCCTCCTCGCCGTCACCGACCTCAGGCTCCGCCGGGTCGGTGGGATGCACGATCCGGATCTCGTCATGGTCGCTGATCGGTCGCCCCTGGCTGGTCAGCGTCACGCTCTCCGGGTCGTCGGCGCGGGTGTAGTTCACCAGCCCCTCGGCCATCCCGAAGACCTGCTGCACCCGCACACCGAGTGCCGGCCCGAGCTGGGCGGCCACGGTGTCGGCCAGCTTGGCACCGCCCACCTGGAGCACGCGGAGACTGGAGAGATCGGGGCGGCGCCGACGGACCGAGGAGAGCCAGGCCTGGGCCAGCGGCGGCACCAGGGCTGTCAGGGTGACCCGCTCCTGCTCGATGAGCCGGAAGGCGGTCCGCGGACTCGGGTCCGGCGCGAGCACCACGGTGCCGCCGGCATGCAGCACGCCGAGGATGCCCGGCGAGCTCATGGCGAAGTTGTGCGCCGCCGGCAGCACGACCAGCATCACGGACTGCTCGTCCAGCTCACAGATCTCCGCCGAGGCGCGCACCGAGTAGAGATAGTCGGCATGGGTGCGGGGAATCAGCTTGGAGATGCCCGTCGTGCCTCCGGAGAGCTGCAGGAACGCGACCTCCTCGGCACTCGCCCCCGGGCGGACGGTCACCGGTGCGGTCGTCGCGGCGGGGCGCCCAGCCAGCGCAGGCCCGTCGGTCACTGGATCCTGTACGTCGACGACCGCAGGAGGCGTGCCACCGCGACGCCGGAGCTCGCCGGTCACCCGCTCGGCCAGGCCCCGGTGGTCGTACCCGGCGGTGTCGCCGCAGAGCACCAGGGCCGCGGCGTCGCTCAGCAGGCAGAACTGGGTCAGCTCCGCCTCGCGATGACCCGGCTGTGCGAAGACCGGCAGCGCGCCCATCCGGAAGCATCCGGCGACGAAGGCGACGAACTCGACCACGTTGGGCAGGGTGAGCACCACCCGATCGCCCTCGCGGACTCCCGCGTCGCGCAGCACCCGCGCCGCGTGCGCGGCCCGGGCAGCGAGCTCACGGTAGGTCCAGCGTTGCTCGTCACCGTGAGCGTCGACGCCGACCACCGCGGTGCGGGAGGCGAACCGATCGGTGCGATCGGCGAGGAAGTCGGCGAAGGTCTCCTCGTGCCACAGCCCGGCAGCTCGGTAGCGGAGCCGGAACTCGTCAGGCCAGGAGCGCACCGACGCCAACGGGCTCCTCGGTCGCTCGCTCACAGGCCCACCACCTTCGCCATCGTGGCGAGCTTCGCGCCGGTCTCGGCCACCTCGAGCGCGGGCACGGAGCCGGCCACGATGCCGGCACCGGCGAAGAGCCGTAGCTGCGCGCCCTCCAGCAGCGCGGAGCGGATCGTGATGGCGAACTCGCCGTCGCCGGCGGCGTCGACCCAGCCGACGCATCCGGCGAACCACTCCCGCAGGTCGCCCTCGAGCTCGTCGATCGCTGAGTACGCCGCTCCCAGCGGGACGCCGCCGACCGCCGGCGTCGGGTGCAGCAGCTGGGCCAGGTCGAGCGCGGTCGGCGCACTCACTCCGGGAGCCAGACGGGCGCGGATCGGCGAGGCAAGATGCCACAGGGTGTCGGTCGAGATCAGCTCCGGCGTCGGCGGTGCCTCGATCTCGACGCACACCTCTTTGAGGGACCTGACGATCGCCTCCACCACGAACGCATGCTCGGCATGGTCCTTCGCCGACTCGCGGAGCCCAGCGGCGCGCGCCCGGTCCGCCTCCGGATCGGCCGAGCGCGGGATCGAGCCCGCCAACGGGGTGCAGGCGACGGCCTCGCCGGTACGACGCACCAGGAGCTCCGGACTCGCGCCCACCAGCACCGGCCCCGGATTCCGCTCCGGCGACAGTGGCCCGGGGTCGCGCTCCGGCGACAGTGGCCCGGGGTCGCGCTCCGGCGACAGTGGCCCGGGGTCGCGCTCCGGCGACAGTGGCCCGGAGTCGCGCTCCGGCGACAGTGGCCCGGGGTCGCGCTCCGGCGACAGTGGCACGGAGAAGAGATAGCGGCCGGGACGGGTGACCAGCAGCCGGTCGATCACCTCCGCCGCGGTGAGCGGTGGCTCGCTGTGCACGTCGAGGCACCGGCCCAGCACGACCTTGGCCACCTCGCCGGCCTCGATCTTGGCGAGCGCCTGGTTCACCATCGTGGCGTAGCGCTCCGCACTCGGATGCTCCGTGACCTGGTGGCGACGGTCGGGCCCTGGGTCGCCGCTCGGAGCCGGGAGCGGGCGGACCGCGCCGGTGGTCAGGTGGAAGAGGCCAGGGGAGTGCGCGGCGAACGAGAGCGCCCCGACTGCTCGCTCCCCGGGGCGCAGCGCCCCGACCACTGCGGCCGCCCAGCGCGGATCCTCGCCGTCTGCCGAGCTGAGGGTACGGCGCACCTGCGTCGCGGCGTACGAGCTGGCGCCGGAGGCGAACATCAGCGGCGTAGCGCTCGGGTGGGTCGGTGCGTTCACAGGCTCGCTCCTCCATCGACGAAGAGTTGCTGCAGGGTCAGGTGCCGCGCTGCGGGGGAGAGCAGGAAGCAGATGGTGGCGGCGACGTCGCCGGGATCGGCGATACGGCCCAGCGGGATGCCGACGCGGAACTGGGCGGGGTCGCCGTGGAGGGCACTCCGGAGTCCGGCCTCGGCGTCGGGCCACAGCGCGCGCTGCATCGGGGTGTCGGTCGAACCCGGCTCGACGACGTTGCAGCGGACACCGCGGGTGGCGAGTTCCAGGCCGGCCGCACGCGCCAGTGCCGAGGCGGCGCCCTTGGAGGCGGCGTACGCCAGCATGCCGGTCCGTGGCACCCGCGCCGCGTTGGAGCTCACCACGACGACGGCGCCGCCGTCCCGGACGTGCCGATGGGCGCCCCGGAGTGCGTTGAGCGTGCCGCGCGCGTTGACCGCGAGGTGGGTCGCGAAGTCGTCGTCGGTGGTGTCCTCCAGGCCGCCGGGGATGAGAGTGCCGGCCGCCGAGACGACCCCGGCCAGGGGGCCGAAGGCACCGGTCGCCTCCTCGAAGGCGGCGCCCATCCCTGTGCTGTCGGCGACGTCGCAGGTGAGGTGCAGGCAGTCCGAGCCGGCCGCTGCGGCCGCTGCCATCCCCGACGGCTCCCGGTCGACCAGTGCGACCGGGAGATCGGCCGCCCGGAGCAGCCGGGCCGTCGCACGGCCGATCCCCGAGGCTGCGCCCGTGACCAGCACCGGGCCGCGCACCTGCCCATTAATCATGTGATGATGATAAGGGGTGCCTAACCTAATGTCTTGCGCTGGTCCAGATCAGGTCCAAGGATTGGCCCAGCGCCCGTCCGCCTGAGCCGCCGCGACCTCTGCCAAGCCGGCTGGGCGCATCCGCCCCTCGGCTAGCAGCCGCTCTACTTTGGCGATGTTCAGCCGCGACCACTTCGAACGCGGCCGACGTCGGGTGTAGCGCTGCAGGTAGGTGGTGGAGTCGCCCGCGCGGCGTACCGCTGAGACCCAGCCGAAGCAGAGACCGACATCGACCAGTTCGTCGGAGCCCAGCGACGCGGGAGTGACGCCCTTGCGCGTCAGCCGCAGCCAGACTGCGCGGCTCTCGGGCGGAGCCTCCTCGAAGAACCGCTCCACCTCGGCCACCGACGGTCGATCGAGGACAGGCTCGCCATCGATCGTCTCCATCGGGCCACTCTAGAGTCACCCAGAGCCCACCGCGCGGTGCCCGAGTGACCTCGTCGCGCCTGCGAAGTCAGCGACCGCGCATCTCGCGGATGAAGATCCAGATCAGCCAGAAGCCGGCGGTGATCATGCACATGATGATGTCGAAGAGGAAGTTGCCGAGTCCGTAACGTTTGGCGGCCATAGCGGCTCCTTATCGATGAGCGGGCAGACGTAGGAGTCGGGTCAATACACCCGAGTGGAGATTGGCTCGAGTACGAACATGTCGTGCTCGGACTTGAAGCTCGCGAGCCGGGCGACGATCCGAAGGTTGTCGAACTCGCCGACGCTGTCGGCGGTGCCCTTCACGTTCAGGTCGGAGAAGTTGACATCCTCGAACTTGAAGCTGGGGCCGCTGACGTCGGACTTGTCGAGCGAGCCGCGGTAGCGACCCGCGTAGAGGAGGAAGTCGAATCGGGTTGTGTAGTTGCCGTGAGGTGCGACCTCGGGAACCCAGGCGTCGAACTCCACCGTCCGGTCGAGGTACTTCTTGGCGAAGGACTCCCGGTCCGCAGTCGGCGACGTGAGGAGCGTGGCGAACTCTTTGTTGTTCTTGATAGTGATGTGCTCCGGAGGCTCCGTGGTGGTCTCGTCCTCCGGGGTCGCCTGACTTGATTCGGCGGCGGGCGGGTCGGATGACCGCTCCGGCGCCGGGCAGGACCGATCGACGGTCAACCGCGGGGCCGTCGTGACCGGGTCACCCGCTTGTGGCTGCTGCTCACAGACCGTCCAGTTGCTCTCCTTGAGCACGCCGAAGAGGCCGTCGCTGACTACCTCGACCTCGTCATCGACACCAGCTTGCTCGATGTCGCTCTTGGCCACATCCAGGCGGATCCCGACGACGTCCGGCATGAGCGGTGCATCAACGGCCGGTTTCTCTGAAGAGGCCGTCGACGTCGACTGCCGGACTTGTGGGTCGGACATGCTGTGGTCGCCGTCCTGCTCCGGTCCACATGCGCTGAACGCAAGCGTCAGAGCGACGACGACGGCGATGCGCAGACCAGACATCCCGCCCCTTCCTCGCTACTTATCAGGAGCAGAATAGGGGATGGAGCGAACCGACACCGAAGGTGGCAGGCGCTATGGCGTGGCGACGGCCGAGGGCGAGCCCCGCGTCAGTGCGTCCCGCTGACGCAGAACTCGTTGCCGTCCGGGTCGGCGAACGTGTCCCACCGGAAGTCACCCTCGCCGCGCTCGCCCAGGTGCCGGGCACCACCGGCGATCCAGGAGGCCACGCTGGCCGCCCGGTCGACGCCCTCGTCCCGGCCGAGGTCGAGGTGGGCGCGGTTCTTGCCAGGCGTCGGGCTCTCGACGAGTTGGAAGCCGAGGCTCGTCGTCCACTCCGGCACCGTCACGATGCAGAAGAAGCCGTCGGCGTCGAGCGTGATCTCGCCGCCCAGGCGCGTGGCCCACCAGGCCGCGAGCGCGCGTGGGTCGGTGCTGTCGAAGGTGATCATCGCGAGGGTGGGCATGGGTCCTCCTGAAGGAACGGGTCCGCGGTCAGCCTACGAACTGCAGGGCGTCCGCGCCTCTCGGCGAAGCCGGGTTCCTGCTCGTATCGTCGACTCATGGAGGAGAAGGAGATCAGCCCCGCCCAGCGCGCAGCGATCGCGGAGGTCGAGCGGCACGCCGCGCACAACTACCATCCGCTTCCGGTGGTCATCGCCGACGCCGAGGGCGCCACCGTCGTCGACATCGACGGCCGCCGCTACCTGGACTGCCTGGCGGCGTACTCCGCAGTCAACTTCGGTCACCGCAATCCGAGACTGACCGCCGTCGCCCATGCCCAGCTGGACCGGTTGACCCTGACCAGTCGTGCCTTCCACTCCGCGGCTCTCGGCCCCTTCTGCTCGGCACTCGCGGAGCTTGCCGGCAAGGAGATGGTGCTGCCGATGAACACCGGCGCCGAGGCGGTCGAGTCCGGCATCAAGGTCGCGCGCAAGTGGGGCTACGAGGTCAAGGGCGTGGCGACCGACCGGGCCAACATCGTGGTGGCGCACGGCAACTTCCACGGCCGCACCACCACCATCGTCTCCTTCTCCGACGACCCCGACGCCTTCACCGGCTACGGACCCTTCACCCCCGGCTTCCGCTCCGTGCCGTACGGCGACGCTGCTGCGGTCGCCGAGGCGATCGACGACGACACGGTCGCGGTGCTTCTGGAGCCGATCCAGGGCGAGGCCGGCGTGATCATCCCGCCGGGCGACTACCTGCCGCAGGTCCGCGATGTGACGGCTGCCCGCGACGTACTGCTGATCGTCGACGAGATCCAGTCGGGGCTGGGACGCACCGGCGCCACCTTCGCCTGCGACCTGGTGGGGGTCACGCCGGACCTGTATCTGCTGGGCAAGGCGCTCGGTGGAGGCATCGTGCCGGTCAGTGCGGTCGTGGGAGACGCCGACGTGCTCGGGGTGCTGCGGCCCGGGCAGCACGGTTCGACGTTCGGCGGGAACCCACTGGCCGCCGCAGTCGGGCTCGCCGTCGTCGAGCTGCTGGCCACCGGCGAGATGCAGCTGCGTGCCAAGACGCTCGGCGAAAGCCTGCGCGAGGGGCTCACCGCCTATCTCGGCCATGGCCTGACCGCGGTACGCAGCGTGGGGCTCTGGGCGGGCGTCGACGTGGACCCCGCGGCGGGCACGGCGCGGGAGGTCTGCGAGCGGATGATGCGAGGCGGCGTACTCGCGAAGGACACGCACGGACAGACGGTCCGGTTGGCGCCGCCGCTCGTCGTCACCGAGGCGGAGCTCGACCGGGCTGTTGCGGCGCTCGGCTCCGCACTCCGTCCCTGAGTCGGGGGAAAATGACCGACGCCGCCACCCCGGGCGGGGGGTGGCGGCGTCGCCTCAGTCAGTCAGGCTGAGTCTTGCCTGCCTGGCGGCAGGACGTCAGTTGCCCCGAATGAAGGCCTCGAGCTGGGCGCGACCCTCGGTGTCCTCGATCTGGACCGGCGGGGACTTCATCAGGTAGGCCGAAGCCGGGATGATCGGGCCGCCGACGCCGCGGTCCTTGGCGATCTTGGCAGCACGGACGGCGTCGATGATGATGCCGGCCGAGTTCGGGGAGTCCCAGACCTCGAGCTTGTACTCCAGGTTGAGCGGGACGTCACCGAAGGCGCGACCCTCGAGGCGCACGTACGCCCACTTGCGGTCGTCGAGCCAGGCCACGTAGTCGGACGGGCCGATGTGGACGTTCTTGTCGTCGACCTTGCCGGCCAGCGGGCCGTTGAGGTTGGAGGTGACAGCCTGGGTCTTGGAGACCTTCTTGGACTCCAGGCGCTCGCGCTCGAGCATGTTCTTGAAGTCCATGTTGCCGCCGACGTTGAGCTGGTAGGTGCGGTCGAGCACCACGCCGCGGTCCTCGAACAGCTTCGCCATCACGCGGTGGGTGATCGTGGCACCGACCTGCGACTTGATGTCGTCGCCGACGATCGGCACGCCGGCGTCCTCGAACTTCTTGGCCCACTCCGGGTCGGAGGCGATGAAGACGGGGAGGGCGTTGACAAAGGCCACGCCGGCGTCGATCGCGCACTGGGCGTAGAACTTGTCGGCCTCCTCGGAACCCACCGGGAGGTAGGAGACGAGCACGTCGACCTGGGCGTCCTTGAGCGCCTGGACCACGTCCACGGCCTCGGCGTCCGACTCGTCGATCGTCATCCGGTAGTACTTGCCGAGACCGTCGTACGTCGGACCACGCTGGACGATCACGCCGGTCGGCGGGACGTCAGTGATCTTGATGGTGTTGTTCTCGGAGGCGTTGATCGCCTCGGAAAGGTCGAACCCGACCTTCTTGGCGTCGACGTCGAAGGCGGCCACGAACTCGACGTCCTTGACGTGGTAGTCGCCGAACTTGACGTGCATGAGACCCGGGACGGTGCTCGACGCGTCAGCGTCCTTGTAGTACTCGACGCCCTGGATGAGGGAGGTGGCGCAGTTGCCCACCCCCGCGATTGCCACTCGAACCGAACCCATGGGTTCCCTTCTTCCTTGTATAGCCTGCTGACTGACTGACTTCTCGTGCTCGGTGGCTCAGCCCTGAGCGGGCTTGTCCACCGGCTGCTGACTGCGTTCGGCGTTGATCAGGTCGGAGAGCCACTTGACCTCGCGCTCGACCGACTCCACACCGTGACGCTGGAGCTCGGACGCGTAGCGGTCCATCTCCTTCTGCGTCATCGACAGCTGGGACTGCACCTTCTCCAACCGCTCCTGGAGCCTGCTGCGGCGCCCTTCGAGCACCCGCAGCCGGATCTCCATGTCGGTTCGTCCGAAGAAGGCGAACCTGATGTCGAAGTTGCCGTCCTCCCAAGCATTGGGCCCCACCTCGGACATGAGGCGGACGAACTCGTCCTCCCCGGCCGTGGTGAGCTGGTAGACGATCCGGGGCCGCCGACTGGGCAGGGACCCGGTGCTCTGGACCGTCCGCTCCTCGATCCAGTTCGCCTTGAGCATCTTCTTCAACGCCGGGTAGAGCGAGCCATAGGAGAGCAGCCGCCCCCACCCGAGCATCAGGTTGAGCCGCTTGCGCAGCTCGTAGCCGTGCATGGGTGACTCGTGCAGCAGTCCGAGGACCGCCAGCTCGATGCTCTCTCCACGCCTTGCCACAGACCTATCGTACCGATATATCGCTGGGGCCGTGAATCGCGGGTGAACGCGGGGTGTCGACGGGGTGCCCGAGGCGGTGTCTCTCGTCGTCGTACGCCCGCAGTCACGACCCGCGTACCCTTGCCGAGGCAGAAACCACGTTATTCCCGCGGCCCGGTTCGCGGCGTACGCACGAAGGACCACGACCTTGAGCGGAAAGCGAAAGGCCTCTGCGGCCCGGAGCAAGGGGCCCGAGCAGCCGGCCTGGAAGCGCCGATTGATGAAGACCCTCAAGTGGGGCGGCATCACCGGACTGGTGCTCACCCTGCTCGGCGTGCTCACCTTCGTCATCCTCTATCGCTCGATCGACATCCCCGACCCGAACGCGGACTTCCAGACCGAGACGACCTACGTCTACTACGCCGACGGCAAGACGGAGCTCGGCCGCTACGCCACCCAGAACCGCAACTCGATCCCGCTCTCGGAGATGCCGGACACGGTGAAGGACGCCGTGGTCACCGCCGAGGACCGCAGCTTCTGGACCAACCGCGGCATCGACCCGAAGGGCATCCTGCGCGCCGCCTTCTCCAATGCCCAGGGCAACGACCGTCAGGGTGCGTCGACGATCACCCAGCAGTACGTGAAGATCCTGTACCTGACCCAGGAGCAGAGCTACAAGCGGAAGATTCGCGAGGCGGTCGTCTCCCTCAAGCTGCACCGGCAGCAGAGCAAGGAGCAGATCCTCGAGGGCTACCTCAACACCATCTACTTCGGTCGCGGCGCCTACGGCATCGACGCCGCGGCCCAGGCCTACTTCGGGGTCCCCGCGAAGAAGCTGAACCTTCGCCAGAGCGCGGTGCTCGCCTCAGTCATCAACAACCCCACGCTCTTCGACCCGGCCAACGGCAAGGCGAACAAGAACGCGCTGCGCAGCCGCTTCCAGTGGATCCTCGGCAACATGGGCAAGAACGGCGACGTGAGCGCCGCGCAGGCCGAGAAGGCGGCCAAGCGGCTGCCGCCGTTCCCCACCATCAAGGCGGAGACGACGTACGGCGGCCAGAAGGGCCACGCCCTCACCATGATCCGCAAGGAGCTGCTGCGCCTCGGTTTCACCGACCAGGAGATCAACGGCGGCGGGCTCCGGGTGACGACCACGCTCACCAAGAAGGCGATGGACGCCGCCTCTGCCGGGGTCGCCGAGAGCCGGCCGGAGGGGATCAAGGGGCTGCACATCGCCGCTGCGTCCGTCGAGCCGGGCACCGGGGCGCTCCGCGGCTTCTACGGCGGCCAGGACTACCTCCAGTCGCAGCTCAACTGGGCGGTCTCGGGCGGTCAGCCCGGCTCGACCTTCAAGGCGTTCGCACTCGCCGCCGGCATCTCGGCGGGCTACTCGCTCAAGGACACCTTCGAGGGCAACTCGCCCTTCGAGTTCGCTCCGGGGCAGAAGCCGGTCCGGAACCTGGGCGGCGGCGACGGCACCGACTACGGCCGGGTCAACCTGATCACCGCCACCGAAGACTCCATCAACACCGCCTTCGTCGACCTCACCATGGGGCTGCCCAACGGACCGAAGGACGTGCTCAAGATGGCCAAGGCCATGGGCATCCCCGGTGACGACGGCAGCCGCGGTCTCGACAATCTGCGTACCTCGCCCGGCCTGACCGCGAACCCCGGCATCGCGCTGGGGTCGGCGACGGTCAGCCCGATCAACATCGCCAACGGCTACGCCACGATCGCGAACGACGGCGTACGGGCCGACCTCTTCGTCATCGAGCGGGTCACCGACCGCAGTGGCGAGGTCAAGTACCAGCACAAGGTCACCGACAAGCGGGTGCTCGACGAGGACGTGAACGCCGACGTCTCCTACGCGCTGCAGCAGGTGGTGAAGGCCGGAAGCGGTACGACGGCCCGCGCGCTGGGTCGCCCGGCCGGCGGCAAGACCGGCACCGCCACCAACGCCGAGGACCAGGTCTCCAGCTCCTGGTTCGTCGGCTACACCCCGCAGCTCGCCACCGCCGTGATGATGGTGCGCGGCACCGGCAACGAGTCGCTGGAGGAGGTCCTGCCGGGTTCCTACTACGGTGGCCGCTACCCAGCCGCGATGTGGACCTCGGTGATGTCCAAGGCGCTGGAGGGCGAGGAGGTGCTCCCGCTCCCCGACGCCGCCTGGACCGACGGTGAGGCACCCAACGAGGACCACGAGTACGTCCCGCCGCCGCCACCTCCGACCAACACGCCGAAGCCGCCGAAGGAGACGAAGACCTCCAAGGAGCCGGAGCCGTCGGAGACGGCGACCGAGGAGCCGACCGACGAGCCCACGGTCGACCCGACGGACGAGCCCACGGTGGATCCGACCGAGTCGTGCGGCCTGCTCGGCTGCCCGACGCCGACCGGCGGCGCCACACCTGCCCAGCGCAAGGTGCTGCCGCCGGGTCGTGACTGACACCACCGGGGCTGCAGCGTCCGACCGCCCGGCGGCCCCCACCCAGGAGGATCCGCTGGTCGCCTCGCTCAGTGAGGCGATCGGTGGGCCTGTCGGCGAGCGCGCCCGGCCGCACCGCTGGTGGACACCGGCCCGGGTGATCCTGGCGCTGGCGGCGCTCTGCTTCGTCCTGGGGATGGTGCAGAAGGCCCCCTGCTGGAGCGAGGACTGGTCCGACGGCCAGCAACGCTATGCGCGGATGTGCTACTCCGACATGCCCTACCTCTATGTGGGGCGGGGCTTCGCGGAGCTGAGCTGGCCCTACTCCGACGACGACCAGACCCGGGCCCGCTACGAGGTGATGGAGTACCCGGTCGGGATCTCCTACTTCGCCTGGGCGGCGGCGTGGACCACCCAGGCCCTGCACGGGTTCCCCGACGTGGTGGCACGCGGATCGCGAGCGGTCGGCGACCTCAGCGCCGACCCCGACATCATCGCCGAGCGCACCGACTACGTGGCCGTCTCTGCCGTCCTGCTGGGCGCGGCGACGCTCGTCGCGACGTGGTTCCTGATCCGCACCCATCGTCGACGGCCCTGGGACGCGGCGCTCTTCGCGCTCTCACCGGTGCTGATCCTCAACGGCTTGATCAACTGGGATCTGCTGGCGGTCGCTACCGTCGCCGGGGCGTTGTGGGCCTGGTCGCGGGACCGTCCCGTGCTGACCGGTCTGATGATCGGAGTGGGTACGGCGACCAAGCTCTACCCGCTGTTCCTGCTCGGCGGGATCCTGGTGATCGCGCTGCGCCGGGGCGTGGGCCGAGCACATGCCGGCCGACGCCGACACGTGTGGGAGGCCTTCGCCCTCACCACCCTGGTCGCCGCGGCGAGCTGGTTGCTGGTGAACCTTCCGGCGATGGTCACCGGCTGGTCGGAGTGGAAGGTCTTCTGGACCTTCAACTCCGAGCGCGGTGGAGACCTGGGCAGCATCTGGCTGGTGCTCAACCAGGCCGGGCAGCAGATCACCGCTGATCAGATCAACCTGGCCTCGTGGATCTTCTTCGGCTGCTGGTGCCTGGCCGTGCTCCTCCTCGGCATCGCCGCGCCCGAGGACCCGCGGCTGGCCCAGCTGGGCTTCCTGATCGTGGCCGGGTTCCTGCTGGTCAACAAGGTGTACTCGCCGCAGTACGTGCTCTGGCTGCTGCCGCTGGCGGTGCTCGCCCGACCGAGGTGGCGCGACCAGCTCATCTGGCAGGCGGGAGAGATCCTCTACTTCGCCTCGGTCTGGTGGTATCTCGGTGGCTATCTCCAGCCCGGATCGGGTGACCAGCCCGGGTTCTACTGGATCGCGATCGGCCTTCGCATCGCCTGTGAGCTCTACCTGATCGGCATCGTCGTGCGCGACATCCTGCGGCCCCGGCACGACGTCGTACGCCGCTACGAACCTGCCTGCCCTCCCGGTCAGCTTCCGCAAGATCGCCACAAAGCGGACGTTCTCGGATAAGACTGCAGGGTGTGAGCCTCACTCTGCCGGCCCCGCGCCCGGTCAAGCCGGCGCTGCTGCCGCTCGTGCTCGTCTGCGTCTGCGTGCTTGCGACCATGATCACCTGGGCCTTCCGCTCGATGCGTGCCGTGATGGCGGTCGGCGGCTCCTGCGCGGACGGCGGACCCTACGTGTCGGCGCAGCCCTGCCCGGACGGCGCCTGGATGATCGGGGTGGCGATCCCGGTCTCACTGCTCGCCTGCATCATTGGTACGGGGATCGCCATGGCCGCCGGTGCCCGCGAGCTGTTCTCGCTCCTGTGGGGCGGCCTCTTCGGTGCGCTGGGCTGGAACTTCATCGACTCCGGCATCCGCGGCAGCGGTGGGGACAAGATCGGCGGCTACCTGCTGGGCGGGATGTTCTGGTTGATGGCGCTGCCGGCGGTCCTGTTCTTCCTCGGTCTGCCGTCCATCAAGGCAGCGGTCCGTGCGCGGCGTCCCCAGCCCGCGCCGACCGACCTCGAGACGCTCAAGCTCGCCGCTGCCGGCGTACGGCCGCCGTCGGCCGCTTCCGCCGTGCTGCGCGACTACAGCTTCCTGCTTGTCTATCTCGTCGTCGGCGCGGCCGGTGTCTGGCTGGGCTGGTGGAGCTGGGGCGAGATCGTCGGCTGAGGACCACGACCGGTCGTCGAGTGCTGCCGCGAGGGTCAGTCGAAGACGACGCGGTCGAAGGTGGTGGCGGTGAAGCGCACGCGCACGTCCACCTCGTCGCCGACGACGGGCACGGTGGAGCCGCTGGGCAGGAAGAGCATCGAAGCCTGCATGTGGGGTGGCTCGGCGAAGAGCCGCTGCTTGCCGCCGATGCTGAACGGCGAGCGCACGAAGCCCGCTGCGTCCAGGCCGCCCCTGGCGATCGCGCCGGCCCGGGCCTTGATCGTGCTGGCGCCGGTGGGCGCCTCGAGCCCGATGCCGTGCGCCGTACCGCCGCTGACAACGACGAGGGTGCCGTCCTTGGGAGCGGAGCGACCGCGGTAGCCGAAGACCTCGCCGCGGGTCACCGGATGGACGTCGAGCACGGTCGCCCGTACCCGGAGCGCACCTCGGTCGCCGAGCCAGAGGTCGGTGCCGATCCGTGGCCGGAAGGTGTAGTCCGGCCAGGAGCGGGCCAGCTCGGCGAGCTCGTGGTCGGTGAGGTGGGAGACCCAGATCGTGTGCGTGGGCAGGTCTGCGGCAACCACATCCGTCATCAGCCGTTGCACCTCGGAGAGATGGGAGGCGCCTCCCATCGGCAGATGCAGCGCGACGCCCTCGAGTCGGGCGTCAGGATGGGCGGCGAGCGTCGCCCCGGCCTCGCGCAGGCCGGCCGCGGAGAAGCCGTGACGCATCATCGAGGTCATCCGCTCCAGCACGAAGCGGGCGTCGGGGTCGCGCTGCAGAAGCGCTGGCAGGTCGTCGATGCGCCCGATGGTGTGCACCACCCGCGGATCGGGCTCCTGCGCCGCCGCGCCGAACGGCCGCCACGGGGTGAGCACCAGAAGCGCCCCAGGGAAGAGGTCGCGGACCGCCGGCAGCTCGTCGTAGGTGCCGACGGCGAGGGTGTCGACGCCGAGCCGGCGCGCCTCCTCGGCGAGGCGGGCATTGCCGAGGCCGTAGCCGTTGCCCTTCGCGACGGGGACCACGGTCGGCGCCCGACCCAAGGTGAGGTGCTGGTTGCCGCGGAACCGGGCGCTGTCGACGTAGAGGGTGAGGCTCATGGTGACGTCACCTCCGCTCCATGTAGAGCGTGAACGCCTTGTAGAGCGCGCGGTTGATCGGCAGGTCCCACTCGCCGGCGTACTCGACGGCCTCGCCCCCCGTGCCGACCTTGAACTGGATCAGCCCGACGTGTGCGTCGTCGGCATCCAGGGTGTCCGTGATGCCGCGGAGGTCGTAGACGTCGGCACCCGCCTCCAGGGCATCGACGATCATGCGCCACTGCACGGCGTTGGAGCCGCGTACCTCGCGCTTCTCGGTGGAGGAGGCGCCGTAGGAGTACCAGGCGTGGCCGCCGACGCGGATCCACAGGGTGCTCGCCACGAGATCGCCCTCGTGGTGGGCCAGGTAGAGCCGGAGCTCGCTCAGGTCGCCGGCGCCGTTGAGGGCGGCGTACATCGTCTGGAAGTAGGAGAGCGGGCGCGGGGTGAAGTGGTCGCGCTCAGCGGTGTGGACGTAGAGACGGTGGAACGCCGCCAGGTCGTCGGCGCCGCCCACCGTCACGACGACGCCGGACTTCTCGGCCTTCTTGATATTGCGACGCCAGAGCTGGTTCATGCCCTTGAGCACCTCGTCCGCGCTGCGCGGACGGCTGTCCCCGCTGGTCGGGCTGTCTCCGGGGGTCGGGCTGTCTCCGGTGGGCGGGTTGTCTCCGGGGGTCGGGTTGTCCCCGGTGGTCGAGCTTGTCGAGACCCGCAGCGGGATCACGAAGTTGTACTGCGGCTGCCCGGCGGCGAAGCCACCCTCGGCGACCAGGTGGCGCCATCCCAGGGCGTTGAGCTGACTGACGGCCCGCGCTCCCTCGACGCTGCGCTCGGTCGGCGGCAGTTCGGTGAGCCGGCGCACCGACTCGTCGGCGATGCCGGCCTTGACCTGTGCTGCCGACCAGCGTCCGGTGATCACGGGCGGCCCCATCCGTACGGCGAACGCACCGCGCCGCTTCAGGTGCCTGACCATCGGGTCGAGCCACGAGGCGAGATCGTCGGCGGCCCAGTCCAGCACCGGGCCCTCCGGCAGGTAGGCGAGGTAGCGCTTGACCTTCGGCAGTTGGCGGTAGAGCACCAGTGCGGCACCCACCGTGGCGCCGTCGCGCTCCCAGAGCAGGGACTCGCTGCGCCACTCGGACTTCACCGAGGCCCAGGCCGGGGTCTGCAGGAAGCTCGCCGAACGACGGGTACGCAGGAACGCCTCATGCTCCGCGGTCGTCGCCGTACGGACGGTCAGCGGGGCGGCGGTGGTGGGGGAAGACACGGCCACGAGGCTACCCGCGGGCCGGCTCCGGGTCAGAGCCGCTCGCGGAGCCAGGCGAAGTCGTCCCTGTGTTCTGCGGCACCGCCGGGCGTCTCGCAGACGACCGGCGCCCCGGCGTCGCGGATCACCGCGGCGAGGAGGTCGGCGTCGATGCGGCCGTTGCCGAAGTTGGCGTGCCGGTCGGCGCCCGAGTCGAAGTCGTCGCGGCTGTCGTTGGCATGCACCAGGTCGATCCGGCCGGTGATGGCGCGGACGTCGTCGACCACGGTCTCCAGCGCGTTGCCGCCCGCATGGGCGTGGCAGGTGTCGAGGCAGAAGCCCACGTTGTCTGCACCCTCGGCGGTGGAGATCGCCTCCCAGACGCGGGCGATCCGGTCGAGCCGCCGGGTCATGGCGTGGTCGCCACCGGCGGTGTTCTCGATCAGCACCGGCAGCTTGAGGTCGGTCGCCTCGATCGCCTTGCGCCAGTTGTCGAAGCCCTTCTCGATCAGCTCGGGATCGTCGGCCGCCTTGTCGACGTGACCGCCGTGCACCACCAGCCCGGCGGCGCCGATCTCGGCCGCGGCGTCGACGTGCTGCTGGAGAAGCTTGCGTGACGGGATCCGGATCCTGTTGTTCGTCGTCGCCACGTTGATGATGTAGGGAGCGTGCACATAGATGGTGACTCCCGCTGCCTCCGCGTCGGTGCGCAGCCCCTCCGCGCCGCCGGCGTACTCCACGACCGGTCCCTTGTAGCTCTGCGGGCTGCCCAGGAACATCTGGATCACGCTGGTGCCGCGGGCAGCGGCCTCGGCGATCGGGTCGGCCTGGTCGACGTGGGCTCCGATGACGACGCTCATGGCCCCATCGTGTCAGGTAGCTGCGCGGTGTTCTCCCCGGACGTCCTGCGATGTGGTGCCTAGAGCGACCAACAGGCAGGACGTTGTGGCGGATGTCCTGCGAAGCGGTGGCGGGAACCACCAGTAGGCAGGACGTCCGGCGGGCGCTGGGCCTGAGACCAAGGTGCTCAGCAGGAGTCAGCCGAGGGCGCGGAGCAGGACCTCGGCGTCACAGTTGCCGCCGGTGTGCACGATGGCGACGCGTCGACCCGCGAGTCGCTCGCGCTCGGCGAGCGCGCCGGCCAGCGCCAGGGAGCCCGCTGGCTCGGCGAGGTTGTGGGTGGCGGCGTACATCTCGCGCATCGCGGCGGCCGCCTGCTCCTCGCTCACCTCGACGATCCGGGAGGCGCCGGCCCGGATGACGGCGCACGCGCCCGGGTCCGGGACCCGACAGGCGACACCGTCGACGAAGGTGTCGGCGCGCTCGGTGGCAACCGGGCGCCCGGCGGCGAAGGAGAGTGCCTGGGCGGGCGCGCCGGCGGCCACGACCCCGACCACCTCGGTGGCGAGCCCGAGCAGGTCACGGACGTTGATCTGGGCAGCGATCCCGGAGCCCATCCCGACCGGCACATAGACCACGTCGATGCCCTGCACCTGCTCGTGCAGCTCGGCGGCCAGCGTGGCGACGCCCTCCACCAGCCAGGGATGGAACGCCGGCACCACGGTCAGCCCCTCGGCCGCCGCCAGCTCTTGGCTGTGCTCCAACGCGGCCTGGAAGTCGTGACCATGCACCACGACGCGGGCACCGAGAGCGGCCATCGCGGCGCTCTTGTCGGGACTGTTGCACTCCGGGACGACGATGGTGACGGGCACGCCGTAGGCGCGGCCGGCGTACGCCAGGCTCTGGCCGTGGTTGCCGCGGGTGGCACTGACGAGCCCGGCCGGTCGCGCACCGTGCACCCGGAGCCGCTCCAGGTAGTTCAGACCGCCGCGCACCTTGAACGCCCCCACCGGGGTGTGGTTCTCGTGCTTCACCCACAGCTCGGTGCCGAGCCGCTGCTCGAGCAACGGCCAGCGGTACGTCGGCGTGGCCGGCACGTGCCGGGCGACGACCGAGCGCGCGTACGTCAGGGAGGCCGCGGTGATCAGCGGACCGGCCGTCGCCGGGGCGGCCTGCGCACCGGAGGGTGCGCCCGGGGGTGCGCCGGAGCCGCTACCTGGTTGCGGGGCCGCGGTGGGTGGCACGGGTGGCGGGACGGGGGACGGGACGGCCTGAGCGGTCACCTCGCCGGGCACCGCGGGGATCGTCGACGCCCGGATCTGTGCCAGCGTCAGCGGTACGTCGGCGAGTGCGGTGGCGCCGATGCTGACCTGCTCGATGAGCTGCTTGAGCTGCAGGAAGCGCCCCGTGGCGACCGGGTTGCCGATCCGCGCCCGGGTACCGGTGACGAGCGCCGCGAGCATGGGCTCGGAGATGCCCAGCAGGCCAGGCAGCTCTCCTGCAGGCACGCCCAACACCGACTGCGCCCCGGAGGCGACCGCTGCGACGGTCGCACCGTAGGCGCTGTATTGCTGAGTGAGGGCGTCTTCTGTCACCGGAACCTGTCGGCTGGGGGTCGGTGCTCCGATCGTATCCGTGCCTCCCGACGCCGCACCCGACTGTCGCGTTTGATCGTCGAGCCCGCATGGGAAGGTGTCCTCCATGGTCCGCAGGTACGCCGTCTCGGGAGTCGTGTGCGCTGCCGCGCTCGTCCTGGCGCCCGGGCTCACGGCCGCCACGGCGCTGGTCGCGGGGGGTGAGCCGATCCCGGTCGCCGCCGCACGGGCGGAGGCCGCCACGGCCACGCCCGGCCTGCACCTGCTGTCGCTGCCGGGCGACGGCTGGCTGCGGGTGGAGCGCGATCCGGGCAGCACCGTGTGGGTCGGGGAGAGCGTCGTCACCGCGCGCCCCAACAACGGTGAGTACCGGCTCTCCTTCCACGACACCGACCACGACTGCTCCTGGACCGGCCCGGACTCGGTCGGCGAGTACCTCGCCCAGGTGCGGCTGCGCACCGGGGGCACGGCCTCCGGCACCTGCTCGGGCGACGAGCTCTGGGTGCGCCACCGACTTTCCCGGTTCGCCCAGTACGCCGACACTCCGGTCACGGTCGCGGTCTGGGAGGAGCCTGCGCCCACCAGCAAGGAGCTGCCCGGCCCGTCGCGGACGGTCGCGTGGGACGGATCGGGCGTCGACGAGGTCGGCTCGGTGCTGCTCGGTGCCACCTTCGCCGAGGCGCCGGAGCTCGAGGGTCGTTACACCGTGAGCGTCGCGCCGGGCGTCCCCGCGCTCTTCGCCGTACCGCTCGACTGGGGGCAGCACGTGCAGGTCGAGCTGAGCCTGCCTGACGGCAACACCGAGAAGGCCCCGGCGGTCACACCCCGGCTGATCAATCCGTTGGGGATGACCGCGACCTGGGCCGACTCCACCGCGTCGCGGTCGGGCACGGCGGCGCCGGAGCGGTCGGCGTTGTCGGTGCTCACGGGCGTCGCCTCGCGGGCAGGAGTGGTCTCGCCGACGATCCGCTGGCGGAACCGAGATGCTCCGGCCAACGCGGCAGCCTTCCCCGGCCGCTACTACGTGGCTCTCGACATGGAGGTCGACGGCCCCGAGGCGGAGTCCGCCGGAGCGACCTTCGAGGTGGCGGTCAAGGTCGTCACCGACGAGGAGGCCGAGGCGCCGTACGCGGATGCCCCGCCGTTGCCCGACCTGCGGGAGGAGCTGACGGTCGCCGACGAGCGGGCCGCGGTGTCGGAGAAGGCCAGCACCAGCGCCTCGGCGCAGGGGGATCGGCCGTGGCCGGCCGCGGTCGGTCTGCTGACCGGGTCGGCGGTGTGCGCGTTGGCCGGCGCCCTGCTCCTGGGGCGTTGGCGGCGGGGAGTGCTGCGGTGAACGCGTGGCTGGTGTGGGTCGTCCGCGACTGGCCGATGATCTGGTCGCTCGTGGCCGCTGCTGCCGTGCTGACCCTGGCCGGGCTCGTCCTGCTGCTCTGGCCGAGACGCTGACGGGCGGGGTCTCGACAGGCTCGGGGTCTCGACAGGCTCGACCACCGGACCTGCTGACTCAGCTCCTCCCCGCGCTGCTGCCCAGGAGGCCGGCGAGCTCGGCCCGGTAGTCGGCGTACGCCGCACGGAGCGCGGGCCCGGCCCAGTCGGTGGGCAGCACCTCGTCGGGCAGCAGCGGATCGGTCCGCAGGTGCCGGACGGCGGCGGCAGCGACAGTGATCCGTGTCGCCGGCTCGCTCGCCTCGCGGAGAGCTCGCAGCAAGCGGGTGGCCTGGGCCTGCCAGGCGTCGAGCGGCCACAGTCGAGCGGCGAGCCCCGACGGGTCCTCCTCGGGGTGGCAGAGCAAGGTCGTGGTGTCGGCTCGAGTGGCTGCCGACCAGCCGGGCCGCGTCAGGTTGTCGGGCCGGAGCCAGACCCCTTCGCGCAGCTCGGCGAGCCGAGCGTCGAGCAGCTCGCGGCGCAGCTCCTGGCGGCGCCCGGCCTCGCGACCGCCGGTGGTGACGACGACCTGGTGCCACGCGCCGTCCCAGGGTCGGGTGGTCGGATCGAGCTCGCGGTCCTGACGCTCCTGCCGGACGAGCAGCCGGTCGCTGAGCCGGTAGCTCGCGTCCTGGGTGACCAGGTCACCGGCGCCGACCATCCTGCTCAGGGCGACGCGCAGGGTCGCGCCGCTGACGCCGTGCTCCTCCGCGACCGCGACCAGGGTGCGCACCGGGATCTCCGCCGGATGCGCTCCGAGCAGCAGGCTGAGCACGAGTGATCGGGCGCTGAGCGGTCGGAGGCGAAGGCTGGTCACCTCGGCACTCTATTACGGGTCTTCCTTCAATTGGCAACAGCACGTAATATCGGGTGCATGGACACCACCCTGCCCCGCGAGACCACCGGCTACACGACCCACGAGGTCACCAACCAGCCGCCCCCGCACGCGCCGTACGACGCCGCTGCCGATCCGGCGCTGTTGGAGGGCCTGCGCCGCGAAGGTGCGGAGTGGGCCGAGGCCGACGTGCGCCGTGTGGGCCTGCTGGCCGGTGGGGTGGAGGCCCAGCAGTGGGGCGAGGATGCGAACCGGTTCGAACCGGAGCTGCGCACGGTCGACCGCTACGGCAACCGGATCGACGAGGTCGAGTTCCACGCGTCGTGGCATCACCTGATGCGCACCTCGGTCGCCGAGGGGCTGGCCGGCGCTGCGTGGACGGATCCGCGCCCCGGCGCTCACGTGGCCCGCACCGCCACCTCGCTGGCCTGGCAGCACACCGAGGCCGGCCATGGCTGCCCCATCACGATGACCTACGCGGTCGTGCCGGCGCTGCGCCACAACCCGGAGCTCGCCGCGACGTACGAGCCGCTGCTCACCTCGCGTGTCTACGACCCGGGCCTGCGGATCCCCACCACGAAGCGCGGCCTGCTCGCCGGCATGGGGATGACCGAGAAGCAGGGCGGCTCCGACGTGCGCACCAACTCCACGGTCGCCACCCCGACCGCCGAGTCCGGCGTCTACACGCTGACCGGACACAAGTGGTTCACCTCGGCACCGATGTGCGACCTCTTCCTCGTGCTCGCGCAGGCGCCGGGTGGTCTCTCCTGCTTCCTGGTGCCGAGGATCCTGCCGGACGGCACCCGCAACTCGTTCCGCATCGTGCGGCTCAAAGACAAGCTGGGCAACCGCTCCAACGCCTCCTCCGAGCCGGAGTTCGACGGCACCGTCGCCTGGTTGGTCGGCGAGGAGGGGCGCGGCGTCAAGACGATCATCGACATGGTCACCTGCACGCGGCTCGACTGTGTGACCGGTTCGGCCGGCATGATGCGCAAGGCGCTCGTCGAGGCGGCGCACCACGTCCGGCACCGGGCGGCGTTCGGGCGGACGCTGATCGACCAGCCGTTGATGCGCAACGTGGTGGCGGATCTGGCGGTCGAGTCCGAGGCGGCGACGACCCTCGCCCTGCGGTTGGCGGGGGCTGCTGACCGCGGCATCCGCGGCGACGCCCAGGAGCAGGCGTTCCGTCGGCTCGCGACCGCGATCGGCAAGTTCTGGGTGACCAAGCGGGGCGCGGGCTTCACCGCCGAGGCGCTGGAGTGCTTCGGAGGGAACGGCTACGTCGAGGACTCCGGCATGCCGCGGCTCTACCGCGAGGCACCGCTCAACTCCGTCTGGGAGGGCTCCGGCAATGTCAACGCCCTCGACGTGCTCCGTGCCCTCGGGCGTGAGCCCGCATCGGTCGAGGCGTTGATGGCCGAGTTCGCGCTGTCGGCCGGTGCCGACCCCCGGCTGGACGCCGCCGTCGCGCGGCTCGGGGCGGAGCTCGCCGACACCGACCAGCTGGAGCTGCGCGCCCGCCGGCTCGTCGAGCTGATGGCGGTGGCGCTGCAGGGCTCACTGCTGGTCCGCCACGCCCCGACCGCCGTGGCGGAGGTCTTCTGCGCCACCCGCCTCGGCGGCGACTGGGGTCATTCCTACGGCACCCTCCCCGCAGGCACCGACCTCACCGCGATCCTCGACCGCGCTGTCCCCGCCACCGCCTGACCGGTACCTGCCGCTGCCGGTGCTGAGCGGGCTCGACCACCGGGCTCGACCACCGGGCTTGTCAGAGGAGCAGCAGGACGGCGGCGAGGGCGAGGCCGATGGCGCCGAGGAAGCAGAGCAGGGCGGCGATGAGCGTTGCCGGGGAGCGGTGTGCCGGAGTGGCGACGGGCTGGCCGGAAGGGCCGGACGCGGCGTACGGGCCGGGTGCGTTCGACCCGCCGGACGGCGTACCGGAGAGCGGGCGGGTGCCGAAGTGAGTGAGACCGCTGCCACCGGAGCCGGGCGCGGAGCCTGCCCCACTGGGTACGGCGGGTGGGGCGACGTCGTTGAGCTGGTCGAAGACCTCGGGGGGCTCCGGGTCCTGGAGCCAGGGCGTGCCGGTGGGCACGCCGAGCTGCCGCAGCGCCTGGAGGGCGGCCACCGCGCTCACGGGCCGGTTCTCCGGCTCCGTGGCGGTCAGCCAGGAGAGCCAGTCGTGGAGCGGTCCGGGCGGAACCCCCTGCTGCTGCCGCGGCCCGAGCCCTGTGAGCATCTGGATGCCGACGATGCCGAGCGCGTAGAGATCCTGCTGCGGTGTCGGCGGTGCGCCCAGCCGCTGCTCGGGTGCCATGTAGCCCTCGGTGCCGATCGCGCCCGGATGCATCGTGAGTCGCACGTCGTCCATCAGTGCCGCGACGCCGAAGTCGCCCAGGCGCACGTACGGCCGGCCGGTGCCGGTCGCCTCCAGGAGCAGGTTCGCCGGCTTCACGTCCCGGTGGACGACGCCGGCCTCGTGCACGGCGGCCAGCGCTTGCAGGGTCTGGTCGAGCACCACCATCGTGTAGCTGAGCGGCAGCAGGCCGTGGTCGCCGAGGAGCGTGTGCACCGAGCCCCCGCGGACGAGGTCCATGGTGAAGATGACGACGTTGTCCTCCGCCGCCCACCCGCTCGGTGCAACGACGTGCGGGTGCTGGATCCGCACCGACTGCTCGCGTACGAAGCGGAGCAGCATGCCGCCGTCGGTCTGGGTGAGGAGCTTGGCGGCGAGGAACGTGCTGGTGCGCAGATCCCACGCGCGCCAGACCGATCCCATGCCGCCGGCGCCGATCTGGTCGACCAGCACGTAACGACCGGCCAACGGGTGTGAGGAGTGCACGTTCATGTCGCGCTCACCCTACCCACGACGGCGCCGGGCAACCGCTCGCCGGATTCACGGCGTACGGCGCCCCGCTGGTAGGCTTCAGCGTCTTTCGGCTCTGCTCACCCCGATGGTGGGTCACCCGAGACAACGCACAGCCCTCCTGCCACGGAGAGACCGTGGCCGCCGAGTCCAGAGGAGGTGGAGACCGCTATGCGTGCTTACGAAGTGATGGTCATCCTCAGCCCCGAGATCGACGAGCGTGTTGTCGAGACGTCTCTCGACAAGTACCTCGCCGTTATCCGCAACGATGGTGGCACCGTCGAGAAGGTCGACGTCTGGGGACGTCGCCGTCTTGCCTACGAGATCAACAAGTTCCCCGAGGGCATCTATGCGGTGCTCTCGCTGCAGGCCGAGCCGGCCACGGTCAAGGAGTTCGACCGTCAGCTCAGCCTCAACGAGTCGATCCTGCGTACCAAGGTCCTTCGGGCGACTGCCTGAGACCACCCGGCGGCGCCCGCTGGGTGCTCGCCAAGATCAGTCTCTCGGCCTGTGCATCACCGCCGTCTAGTGTCGACGGTCCAGGGCACGATGGGCTCGAGAAGACTCGAACGGATCAGCAAGGAGACCTGACATGGCAGGCGAGACAGTCATCACCGTGGTCGGCAACCTCACCGGCGACCCGGAGCTGCGGTTCACCCCCTCGGGTGCCGCGGTTGCGAACTTCACCATCGCGTCGACCCCACGCACGTTCGATCGTCAGACGAACGAGTGGAAGGACGGCGAGGCGTTGTTCCTGCGCTGCTCGATCTGGCGTCAGGCCGCCGAGAACGTGGCGGAGTCCCTGCAGCGTGGCATGCGTGTCGTCGCTCAGGGTCGCCTCACCGCGCGCTCCTACGAGACCCGCGAGGGCGAGAAGCGCACGGTGATGGAGCTCGAGGTCGACGAGATCGGCCCGAGCCTCAAGTTCGCCACGGCCAAGGTCACCCGTGCCGCCCGTGGTGGTGGCGGTGGCGGCGGTTACTCCGGCGGTGGCGGCGGCGGAGGGTTCTCCGGCGGCGGTGGCGGCGGTGGTTTCTCCGGCGGCGGCAACGCTGCTCCGGCGAACGACCCGTGGGCCACCCCGGCTCCGCAGGGCGGCGGGGGCCAGGCCCCCAACGACCCGTGGGCCGCGCCGGGTGTTGCTCCCGAAGAGCCGCCGTTCTGATCCAGCAACCTAACCAGCCAAACCCATTCCGGCTCATGCCGGGCTTCAGGAAGGAAGCACCACAATGGCCAAGGCAGTGATTCGCAAGCCCAAGAAGAAGGTTTGCCAGTTCTGCAAGGAGAAGGCGACCGGTGTCGACTACAAGGACACCACGCTGCTCCGCAAGTTCATCTCCGACCGCGGCAAGATCCGTGCCCGTCGCGTGACCGGCAACTGCGTCCAGCACCAGCGCGACGTCGCCATGGCTGTCAAGAACGCCCGTGAGGTCGCTCTGCTGCCCTACACCTCCGCCGGTCGCTGAGTAAGGAAGAGGGAGAGAAGAAGATGAAGCTCATCCTTACCCAGGAAGTCGACGGCCTCGGTGCCGCCGGCGACGTCGTCGAGGTGAAGGACGGCTACGGCCGCAACTACCTCATTCCCCGTGGTGACGCGATCCGTTGGACCCGCGGCGGCGAGAAGACCATCGAGTCGATCAAGGCCGCGCGTGCGTCGCGCGCGCTGCGCGACCACGACCACGCGGTCGAGGTCAAGGCGAAGCTCGAGGCCAAGCCGGTCAAGCTCGCGGTCCGCTCGGGCGAGGGCGGTCGTCTCTTCGGCCGCGTGACCGTTGCCGACGTCGCCGCCGCCCTGGCGGAGACCTCGGGCGAGCAGGTCGACAAGCGCACCATCGTGCTGGGCAACCCGATCAAGGCTCTGGGCAACCACCAGATCTCGGTCAAGCTGCACGACGAGGTGTCGGCCACGGTGGCCCTCACCGTCGTCAGCGCCTGACGTAACGCTCCCGAAGCCCCGGTCCGCCTCGCGCGGGCCGGGGCTTCGTCGTTCTCGGGGTGCGGGTGGCTGCCGAGTGGCCGCCTGTGTCCTATGGTTCGTACTTGTCGGGTTGTTCGGAGAGGAGAGGTGCATGGCTCGCTACGAGGAGGTCGCCCGCTCGCTGGCGCAGCAGTTCGAATCCGGGCGCTACCCGGTCGGGGCGAAGTTGCCTACCGAGATCGATCTGGCCGAGGAGTTCGCCGTCTCGCGAGCCACGGTGCGGACCGCGCTGGACACGTTGGAGGCGTCCGGGATGATCTCGCGCCGGCGCCGGGTCGGCACGATCGTCGAGGCGACGCGACCGCGCACCGGCTATGCCCGCACGGTGAGCACGATGAACGAGCTGCTGCAGTACTCGGTGGAGACGCGCCGCGAGGTGCTGGAGTGCGCCGAGGTGACGGTGGGAGAGGAACTGGCGACCTCCACCGGGTTGCGTGCCGGTCAACAGGTGATGCACTTGCGCTTGCTGCGGTACGCCGATGCCGCAGGCCGCGCGCCCCTCTGCGTGACCGACGCCTACCTAGATCCGGAGATCGCGGCGCGCGTGGTGTCTGCGCTGCCGGAGGCGGCGACGCTGATCAGTGAGTTGATCGAGGTCCGGACCGGCATCCTGACGACCCGCGTCGATCAACGGCTGAGAGCGTGCGCGTTGGACGGATCCTCGGCGGAGTTGCTGGCGGCCCCCGAAGGCGCGCCTGCGTTGGAGGTGCGGCGGCGGTACTTCGGTGCCTCCGGAGGCGTGCATCTGACCACGGTCTCGACCCACCCCGGGGACCGCTTCGACTTCACCTTGAGCATGGAGCGTCCGGCCGGCTAATCGCGGTCAGAGCAGACAGATCTTCTCTCCTCCGATATGGTTCGTACCAAAGAATTAGATCGGACAATAGGAGTGGCATGCGCATCACCGAGATCCGCGAAGTCGATGTTCCGCTGACGGGGGCGATCTCCAACGCGGTCGTCAGCTTCGAGCACCACCGGGTGTCGTTGGTCGCGGTCGTGACTGACGTCGTACGCAGCGGCCGACCAGTGGTCGGTGTCGCCTTCAACTCGATCGGCAGACACGCCCAAGGCGGCATCATGCGCGAACGGATGATCCCGCGGGTTCTCGGCACGTCGCCGGAGGATCTGCTGGATCCGGTCTCCGGCTTGCTGGATCCCGCTCGTGTGCTCACTGCCGCCATGCGCGATGAGAAGCCGGGCGGGCACGGGGACCGGGCCGCGGCGGCCAGTGCGATCGAGTTGGCGTGCTGGGACGCGCTGGCCAAGATCGCCGATGAGCCCGCCTACGCCACGATCGGCCGACGCTTCGGTCAGGAGCCCCTCGCCGCCGGCGTGCCCGTCTATGCGGCCGGCGGCTACTACCGCGCCGGGGAGGGTGTCGCCGAACTCGGTGCGGAGATCCGGTCCTACCTGGACGCCGGCTACGAGGCGGTGAAGATCAAGATCGGCGGCGCCTCGCTCACCGAGGACCTGCGTCGGCTCGACGGTGCGGTCACGGCGGCTGGTGGAGGGCACCGGGTAGCGGTGGATGCGAACGGCCGCTTCGACCGGGCCACCGCCGTCCAGTACGGCAAGGAGATGGCCGGCCACGATCTTCGGTGGTACGAGGAGCCGGTCGACCCGCTCGACCTGCGCGGCACCGCCGACCTCGCTGCGGAGTACCCCGGGGCGCTGGCCACCGGTGAGAACCTGTTCTCGGTCCCGGACGTGGTCAACCTGCTTGAGTTCGGCGGCCTGCGCGCCGATCGTGACATCCTCCAGATGGACGCCGGCCTGAGCTATGGACTGACGGAGTATGCGGCCATGGTCGACGCCATGCAGGCCCACGGCTTCGACCGCCGTGCGGCGATGCCGCACGGCGGTCACCTGATCAACCTGCATATCGTCGTGGGCCTGGCACTCGGTGGCTGCGAGGCCTACCCGGGTGTGTTCCAGCCTTTCGGCGGTTACAGCGATCGGTGCGAGGTGAAGGGCGGACTGATCGTGCCGAGCGACGACCCGGGCTTCGGGCTGGAGCAGAAGGCGGATCTCGCTCCGCACATCGAGGCGCTGGTGGGGCGGGCATGACGACGAGGGAGCAGACCATGCGGATCGCGATCGTCGGCTGTGGGGCGATGGGCTCGGTGTACGCCGCCCGATTGGCCGAGGCGGGTCACGACCTGCTGGTCGTCGACGCGTGGGCCGAGCATGTCCGCGCGATGTCGGCCGATGGCCTGAGACTCTCCGGCCCCGGCGGCGACCGGACGGTTCCGGTACGCGCCTTCGAGGCTCCGCCGGCCGCAGATGTCGATCTGGTCGTCGTGGCTGTCAAAGCGTCGGACGCGGGCTCGGCAGCGGCGACGTTGACACCCTTGCTTGCCAACGATCCGGTGGTGCTGACCATCCAGAACGGACTCGGTTCGGCCGACGCCGTGGCCGATGTCGTCGGTGCGGACCGCTTGGCCGTCGGGATCGCCAGCGGCTTCGGAGCGTCGCTCCGCGGCCCCGGCGTGGTGCATCACAACGCCATGCGGGCCCTCCGCTTCGGCGCCCATGCGGGCCTTGCCCCCGATCGGGTCGAGGCGGTCGCGGCCGCGTGGCGCGCGGGTGGATTCGACGCCCTCGCGGTCGACGACATCGCCGCCATGCAATGGGAGAAGCTGATCTGCAACGTCGCCTACAGCGGACCGTGTGCGGTCAGCGGCCTGACGGTCGGCGAGGTGCGGGACCACGCCACGCTTGGTCGGGTCAGTCGAGCTGCCGCGACCGAGGCCTGGGAGACCGCGCTGGCGCTCGGCATCGGGATCCAGGTGTCCGACCCCGTCGCATTGGTGCGTGACTTCGCCGGTCAGATGCCGGCTGCGAAGCCTTCGGCGCTGCTCGACGTGGAGGCCGGCCGCCGCAGCGAGATCGGTGTGATCAACGGTGCCGTTCCGCGTGAGGCGGCGAAGGTCGACCGCACTGCTCCCGTCAACGCCGCGCTGACCACGCTGGTGCACGCCGTCGAGCTCGGCTGAGCGTCGCCGTACGGCACTGCGCCCGCGCATGATCGTGCGCAGGCGCGACGCTGGGATCGGCCACTCAACCGCAAGCTCTCGACGTTTCGACAGAGGAAGCCGCCCCTCGTGGGAGGGGCGGCTTCCTCAGTGTGAGTGACGGGTGGGCTCAGCGAGCGGTGGGGACGACCTTCGCGGTCTCGGCGTCCCAGGTCGTAGCAGTGACACCGTCGTTGCGCAGTTCGAACTTCTGCACCCGGCCGATGGTGTTGCGGGGCAGTTCGGAACGGAACTCGATGTAGCGCGGCTGGGCGAAGTCCGGCACCCGGCTCCGGGCGAACTCCCAGAGCTCGCTGGCGACGAGCGAACTGCCGGGACGCAGGACAGCGGTCACCTTGAGGTCGTCCTCGGTCAGCGGAGAGGGCACCGCGTGTACGGCGACCTCGGCCAGGTCGGGGTGCTCCAGCAGGGCGTCCTCGATCTCTACGCTGGAGATGTTCTCGCCGCGCCGCCGTAGGCAGTCCTTGAGCCGGTCACCGAAGCTGAACCAGCCGTCCGCATCGACCGAGCCGAGATCGCCGGTGTGGAACCACTCGCCCTGCCAACGCTCAGCGGTCGCCTCGGGGCGGCCCCAGTAGCCCTCGAACATGATGTGCGGCTCCCGTGGACGCACGGTGATCTCACCCTGGACGCCCGGGGGCACCTCGGCGCCGGAGGAGTCGACGATGCGCATCTCGAAGCCGTCGCCGACCCGGCCGGAACTGCCTGCCGGTGCCTCCACGCCGCGTGGCATGGTCACGACCGGCGATGCCTCCGTCATGCCGTAGCCGCCGGCACGCGCCTCCGCGACCCCGAAGCGCTCCCGCCAGGCGCGGGTGGCCTCCGGAGTGAACGGCGCTCCGCGGACCAGTCGGAGTTGGCCGTAGGCCCGCTGTGCGGCGGGGCTGTCGGGTCCTTCGGCGACGAGGGTGGCCATCGGGCCGATCACGTAGCAGATCGACGCCTTGCTCTCCTCGATCTGGTCCCAGAAGCGGCTCAGCGAGAAGCGGGTTCCGATCACCGAGGTGCCGTGGAGCAGCAGCGTGGCGACGACCCCCGCCGTCATAGCGTGCATATGGAAGAGCGGAAGGGTGCTGAACTGCACCTCGTGTGGTTCGCGCTGGATGCTGTCGATCAACGACGCGCCGGCGTGTTGCAGGTAGCGATGGCTGAGCATGCAGCCCTTGGAGGCCCCTGTGGTGCCGGAGGTATAGAGGATGAAGGCCAGATCCTCCGGCCGCGCGGATCGGGCGACGGGCTCCCCGGCACGGAGATCCTCGAAGGCGATGGTGGTGTCGCCGGCTTCGCCGATCACGACGACCGAGGTCACGGTGGTGAGCTCCTCGCGGATCTCCTGGACCCGTTCGAGGTGCTCAGGGGCGACGACGATGCACACGGACCCGGAGTCGTTGAGTTGGTGGCGCAGGAACGTGCCGCGGTTCGCGGTGTTGATCGGCACCACGACGGCGCCCAGGCTCAAGATCCCGAAGACGGCCTCGACGAACTCCGGGCAGTTGTCGACCAGCAGGGCTACTCGGTCCCCGGGGCGCACCCCCAGGGCCTGGAACCCGCCGCAGATCCGGGCCGCGCTGGTGTGCAGGCCCTGGTAGGTGAGAGTCCGTTCGGCGAACCGCAGGTAGTCCTGATGAGGTGTGGCGTGCGCTGCTTGGCCGAGTAGGTCCGGCAACGAGGCTGCGGGGATGGTCAGGGCCGAGAACGGCATGAGCAGGCTCCTCTTCACAGAATATGAACCTGAGGTTAGCATCAGATATGCGGTTCGCCCATGGGGTTGACCGAAGGAGTTTTCGAGGAGGATGTCCATGGCGGACCGTCGGCGCAACATCTTGTTCATCACGACCGACCAGCAGCGGTACGACGCACTCGGGTGCAACGGAGGGCAGGTCGCCCGTACCCCGGTTGTCGATGCGCTGGCGGCGGCGGGCATCCGCTACGAGCGCGCGCACTGCCAGAACACGACCTGCATGCCGGCGCGGTCGACCATTCTCACCGGCCAGTACTCGCGCACCCACGGGGTCCGGGCCAACGGCATCCCGCTGCCCGAGGACGCGCCCAGCATCGCCACGGTGCTGGCCGAGGCCGGCTACCGCACGGCACTGATCGGCAAGGCTCACTTCGAGCCCATGAACGACCGGGAGTTGCGCTGGCAGGAGAACCGGCTGGCCGCGCTGGGACAGCATGGTCCCTACCGCGGCTTCGAGTTCGTCAACTTCGCCGGGCACACCGGCTTCGGGATGAACCACTACTCGCGGTGGCTCAAGGCCAACTCACCGGAATCGCGGCTGGGCTTCGCCCGGATGTTCGACGCCAGCCCCAGCGGGGAGACCGGCGCGCCCGAGACGGCGTACAACGAGATCCCGCGCGACCTGTACCACACCGACTGGATCGCAGAATCGGTGATGGCGTGGCTCGACTCGCTGCCCGGCGAGGACCCGTGGTTCTGCTGGATGAGCTTCCCCGACCCGCACCACCCGTGGGATCCCCCCGCCTCCGAGCGGCATCGCGTCGACTGGCGCGATCTGGAGCTGCCGGCCGGCCACCCGAGGTCGGTCGAGAACGCCCGCAAGGTGTTGAGCCAGAAGCCCGAGCACTGGTTGGCCTGGTACGACGGCCGGGTACCCAACGTCGACGGTGCCCCGGTCAACTTCGTGCCGGCGCAGATGACCGACGACCAGTTCCGCGAGATCAACGCCCTCATCCACATCGAGAACGAGCTGATCGACGAGGCGTGCGGCCGGGTGATCGATCGGGTCCGCAGCCGGGGCTGGGGGGAGAACACCGACATCATCTACACCACCGACCACGGTGAACTGCAGGGTGACTTCGGTCTGCTCTACAAGGGCCCCTTCCACGTCGACGCCGTGATGCGTCTGCCGCTGGTGTGGTTGCCGGCCGCCAGCGCCGGACACACGCCCGCGGTGATCACCCAGCCCGTCGGCCAGGTCGACCTCGCGCCCACCTTCTGCCAGATCGCCGGTGTCGAGGTGCCGGAGTGGATGGAGGGTGAGTTCCTCCCCACGGCCGACGACGGGAGCCGGGAACGAGTGCTGACCGAGTGGTACAGCCAGTTCACCTCCGGCTTCAAGATGCAGTCGATCTATCGCGACGGCTGGCTGTGCACCGCCTACCTCGGCGATGTCGCCCCCGACGAGGGGCTGCCGCCGAACGAGATGTACGGCCTGCTCGGGATGACGCCACCCGCCCCGATCCGGTACGCCGGCACCGAGGGTGAGCTCTACAACCTGATCGAGGACCCGCTCCAGCAGGTCAACCTCTGGGACGACCCTGCCTACCGAGCGATGCGCTCGGACCTGATCGACGACATGTTCGCGAGTCTTCCCGAGGGTCGCCCCGACCCGCTTCGGGTCGAGACCTTCGGCTAAGGAGAGAGAACGAGATGTTTCCAGGTACCCACGCCGAGGCCACCCCCGACCGGCTTGCGGTCGTCATGGGCAACGGCGATCGCCTCACCTACGCCGAGCTGGACCAGCGCTCGGCGCGGCTCGCCCAGTACTGGTACTCCATCGGGCTGCGTCCCGACGACCACGTTGCGGTGCTCTCCGAGAACCAGATCGGCTTCTTCGAGGTGCTCTGGGCGGCGTTGCGCAGCGGACTGCAGCTGACGCCGCTGAACTGGCACTTCTCGGCCCGGGAGATCGAGCACGTGATTCGCGACTCCGGCGCGAAGGCCATCGTGGTGACCGCGGAACTCGCCGAGCTCGGCGCCAGTGCCCTGCGTGAGGTCGACACCTGCTCGTCCCGGCTCATCATGGGCGGAGCGCACCCGGCGTTCGCCGACTATGCGGCGGCGGTCGCCGACCAGCCGGCCACCCGGTTGGCCGAGGAGCCGCGCGGCGAGTTCATGCTCTACAGCTCGGGGACCACCGGGCAGCCCAAGGGCGTACGACGCCCCCTCTCGGGCCGGGATGTGCGAGACCCGGTGATCCCGTTCGTGGTGCGGCTCCTGGACATCAGCGATCGGTCGGTGACGCTGGTGCCCGCTCCGCTCTACCACGCCGCGCCGATCATCTTCTCGACGGCGACGCACCTGGCCGGTGGCACGCTGGTGTGTATGGAGCGCTTCGACGCCGAGCAGTCGCTGGCCCTCATTGAACGGCACCGGGTGACCCACAGCCAGTGGGTGCCTACCCACTTCCACCGGCTGCTCCGGCTCCCCGAGGAGGTCCGGGGCCGCTACGACACCGGCTCGCTCGAGGTCGCCTCGCACACGGCCGCACCGTGCCCACCGCATCTCAAGCACCAGATGATCCAGTGGTGGGGCCCGGTGGTCTATGAGTACTACGGCGGTACCGAGGGCAATGGGCTCACCTTCTGTGACTCCGAGCAGTGGTTGGCGCATCCGGGCACGGTGGGTAGCCCGGTACTCGGGATCGTGCACATCTGCGCTGAGGACGGCGCCGAGGTGCCGGTCGGGGAGAAGGGGGTTGTCTACTTCGAGACGCCCAACCTCCCGTTCCGCTATCACAACGACCCGGAGAAGACCGCCAGTGTGCTGCACCCCCAGCACCCGACCTGGTCGACCTTGGGCGACATCGGTCATCTGGACGCCGACGGCTTCCTCTACCTCTCCGATCGGGCGACCTTCATGGTGGTGTCCGGCGGGGTGAACATCTACCCGCAGGAGACCGAGAACGTCCTGCTGGAGCACCCGCAGGTGCATGACGCGGCCGTCTTCGGCCTGCCCTGTGACGAGCTGGGCGAGCAGGTCGTCGCCGTGGTCGAGTTGGTGAAGGGTGTGGACCCGACTCCTGGTCTGGACCGCGTCCTCATCGACTTCGTGCGCGAACGGATCGCCCACTACAAGGCTCCGCGGCGGGTCGAGTTCGTCGCCGAACTGCCCCGTACGCCGACCGGGAAGCTGATGAAGCGCCCGCTACGCGACGCGTACCTGGCGGCCGCCGGAAAATAGTCCGGACCATTTTGCCTGTGAGGGTTGTCACGGAACGAATCTGACTCTAACCTCAGGTTTAGTTTCAGGGACGTTCGTTCCGGTGAGAAAGGGAAACCCGATGAAGAGCAACTGGCGCTTGGCCTCGGCAGCAGTCATCAGCGGCATGATGTTGACCGTCACCGCATGCGGCGGCACCAGCAGTGGTGGCGGCGCATCGCAGGCCGACGACACCTTCACCTACGGGGTCTCCGGCCCCGTCCTGAGCTGGGACCCGCGTCCCGAGACCCGGGCCTTCGCCATGGGTTGGTTCACCCTTGTCTACGAGGGCCTGCTCACCACCGACGCCAGCGGGGCGCTCCAGCCGGGCCTGGCCACCGAGTGGAAGGTCAGCGCTGACGCCGTCGACCTCACCCTCCGCGAAGGCATCACCTTCCAGGACGGCACGGCGTTCGACGCAGAGGCCGTCAAGGCCAACATCGAGGCCGGCAAGAAGGTGGCCGGCGTGACCGGCGCCGCACTCGCGCCCATCGCCTCCGTGGAGATCGTCGACGCCGCGCACGTCTCTCTCAAGCTCGCCTCCCCGGCGCCGGACCTGCTCGACCAGCTCGCCCGCATTCCGGGCCTGATGATCAGTCCCGGGGTCAGTGCCGACGACGTGGCGAAGGGCGTCCCGGCCGGCACCGGTCCCTACCAGGTGGACGCCGCCAACTCCAACCCCAAGAGTGCATGGAAGTTCGTCCAGAACGAGTCCTACTGGAACAAGGACGCTGACCGCTTCGCCGATGTCGAGTTCCGGATCATCTCCGACCCCACGGCCCGCCTCAACGCCTTGATGAGCGGTCAGATCGATGCCGCCGACATCGCGGCGACGCAGGTTGCTCAGGCCGAATCCTCCGGTCTCAAGGTCAACACCTCCCCGACCAACATCGCCACCTTCGAGATCCTCGACTCCGACGGCACCAAGGTCTCCGCCTTCGCGGACCCGCAGGTACGCCGTGCCCTGGCGATGGCGATCGACCGGGAGACCTTCGCCAAGACGGTCTTCGGCGGCCTGGCCGAGCCGGTCGACCAGCTGTTGCCCGAGGGCGTGCCCGGCCACATCGACGACGCCGAGCCCTACGCCTACAACCCGGACGAGGCCAAGCGCCTGCTCAAGGAGGCTGGGGCTGAGAACCTCACCTTCTCGGTGCCGAGCGACCCGGTGTTCTTCGCCAAGGGGGCCACCGCCCTCCAGGGCATGCTGGCCAAGGTCGGCGTGGAGATGAAGGTCGAGACCGTCGCCTCCGGCGCGGAGATGACCGCCAAGATCGCGGCCGCCGAGTTCCCGGCGACCTACACCTACATCCCCGACCGCAGCGCCCAGACCATCTACAACAAGCACATCCTGCCGGGCGCGGTCTACAACCCGTTCAAGGTCGCCAAGCCGGAGATCGCCGCTGCCGAGGAGGCCGCTCTCGCGGGCTTCCCCGACGTGGACAAGATGACGATCGCCTTCGAGGACCTCTTCCGGGCGGTCAACCAAGAGGCGCTGATCATCCCCATCGTGGAACTGCGCAGCGCGATCGCCTACGACCCCGACCAGGTGGGCGACGTCCCGGCCTGGACGGGTGTGCCGATCACGCCCTACGTCGTAGGCCTCGAACCCAAGAAGTGATCGCGGGGTTCACCACCCCGAGGTGAGGAAGGACAACTCATGCGACGCATTGCCATCGGACGCCTCGCGTCCGCGGTCCCCCTCCTGGTGCTCGTCTCGTTCATCGTCTTCGGAGCGATGCACCTGGGTGCGGGCAGTGTCTCCGAGTCGATCCTCGGTGACGGTGCCACGCCCGATCGGGTCGCGGCACTGGACAAGGAGCTCGGCCTGGACCGGCCGTTCCTGGTGCAGTACGCCGACTGGCTGGTGAGCGCGGCGCAGGGTGACTTCGGCAGCTCCTACATCGACAAGCGTGCGGTGGCCGACTCGGTCTCCGTAGCGCTTCCGGTGACCTTGAGCATCGCCGGCGGCGGCATCCTGGTGGCCGTCCTGCTGGGTCTGGGCGTCGGTCTCGTCGCCGCCGCCCGGCCCGGCGGTTGGGCCGACCGGCTGCTCACCTTCCTCTCCTCGGTGGCCCTCGCCGTCCCTGCCTTCTGGGCGGCGATGCTGCTCTCCTACTACCTGGGCGTGGAGGCCGGACTCTTTCCCGCGTCCGGCTACATCCCCTTGGCCACCGACCCGGTGGGCTGGTTCCAGTGCCTGATCCTGCCCTCCATCGCGCTGGGCCTGGCCGGTGCCGGCTCGATCGGCCGCCAGATGCGCGGTGCCCTGATCGACGTGCTGCGCAAGGACTACATCCGGACCGCTCGCGCCAAGGGCGCCTCGCCGCTGCGGGTGCTCTTCCGGCATGCCTTCCGCAACGCGATGGTGCCGGTCTCCACTGTGATCGGCTTCCAGGCGGCGACCATGCTCGGTGGCTCGTTGGTGGTCGAGCGGGTCTTCGCGATGCCGGGGTTGAGCGACCTGCTGGTCCCAGCAGTCCTGGGGCACGACTTCCCAGTGGTGCTGGCGATCGTCGTGGTCACCGCGATCGCGGTGCTCGCGATCAACTTGGTGATCGACCTGGCCTATGGATTCTTCGACCCGAAGGTGCGTGCGTGATGAACGAATCCTGGCGGCATCGCTTCGTACGTGATCCCTTCGCCCTCGGCGGCCTGATCCTGCTGTTGTTGGTGCTGGTCGCGGCCCTGGCCGCGCCCTGGCTGGCCCCTGCGGACCCGGACACCACCAGCAGCGACCTGCTCCTCGGCCCCGGCGCCGGACACCTGCTGGGCACCGACCAGCACGGCCGCGACGTCCTGAGCCGGTTGCTCTTCGCCTCCCGCACCGCCCTGATGGCCGGCGGCGAGGCCGTGGGTCTGGCCCTGGTCATCGGCGTACCGCTCGGCCTGATCGTCGGCTACTTCGGTGGCTGGTGGGACCGGATCGGGATGCGCATCGTCGACGCCCTGATGGCGGTGCCTGCCCTCATCATCGCCTTCGCGATCATCGCGGTGCTCGGGCCCGGTCTCACCAACGCCATGCTGGCCGTGGGCCTGCTCTTCGCGGTCCGGATGATCCGACTCGTGCGCGGCATCGTGCTCTCCTTGCGCGAGGAGTTGTACGTCGACGCGGCACGGCTCGGTGGCGCTCCGCGGTTCTACGTCATGGGCCGCACGATCCTGCCCAACATGTTGGGCCCGGTGATCGTGCAGTCGGCGCTCTACTTCAGTGCCGCCCTGCTGATCGAGGCGATGCTCAGCTTCCTCGGTGTCGGCGTCCAGATCCCCAACGCCACCTGGGGCAGCATGTTGGCCGAGGCTCGTGCCGAGCAGTTCAACCAACCGTTCCTGCCGTTCCCCCCGGCGATCGCCCTGACCGTCACCGTGCTGGCGCTCAACTTCGTCGCCGACGGACTGCGCGACTCTCTCGGCAAGGGCAACGCGAAGTCGCCACGCAAGCCGCGGCGCCGCGCTGCTGCAGCGCAGGCGACCGTGCCGGTCACGTCCACGGCCGGGCTCGCCGCCGTGGACGGCGCGGAACTGCGGATCCGCGACCTGGTCATCTCGGTCGCCGCCCCGGGTGGACCGCTACCCGCGGTCCGCGGCGTCAACATCGACGTGCGTCGTGGCGAGATCGTCGGTGTCGTCGGTGAGAGCGGATCGGGCAAGAGCCTGACGGCCCTGTCGATCATGGGTCTGCTGGCGCCTGGCGTCTCCGTGACCGGCGGCCAGGTGCTGCACCAGCAGGTCGACCTGGCGAGCCTGAGCGACAAGCAGATGCGCTCGATCCGCGGCAAACGGATCGGCATGGTGTTCCAGGAGCCGCTGTCGGCGCTGAACCCGGCGATGACGGTCGGCGCGCAGATCGCCGAGACGCTGCGCATCCACACCAAGGCCAGCCGCAAGGAGGCGCTCTCCCGCGCCGTCGAGTTGCTCGACCGGGTCGGTGTGCCCGATCCCGAGGCGCGGGCCAAGGACTTCCCCCACCAGTTCTCCGGCGGCATGGCTCAGCGGGCGGTGATCGCCATGGCGCTGGCCTGCGAGCCAGAGCTCCTGATCGCCGACGAGCCCACCACCGCGCTCGACGTCACCACGCAGAAGCAGGTGCTCGACCTCCTCCAGGAACTGGTCGACGAGTTCGACCTCGGAGTTCTGCTGATCACGCACGACATGGGCATCGTCGCCGAGACCTGCGACCGCGCGTACGTCATGTACGCCGGCCAGGTCGTCGAGGCCGGCGACGTCGTGGGCATCTTCACCAGGCCCCGGCACCCCTACACCGCCGCACTGCTCCGCTCCACGCCACGAGGCGCGGTCGGCGACCGACTGCCTACGTTGCCGGGGCGGGTGCCCAACCTGGTGGACATCGGTGCCGGTTGCACCTTCGCGCCCCGATGCTCCTTCGCTCAGGACTCGTGCCGTCAGGGAGAGATCCCTCTGCTGGCGCTGGGCGGCCCGTCCGCCAGCCGCTGCCTGCTCACAGACCAGATCAAGATGGAGGCGGTGTGATGACGGCGCTCCTCGAGGTCGACGACCTCAGCGTGACCTTCAGGCGCCGGGTCGGCGCCCTGGGCCTCAGGCACCGCGAGATGCGCGCGGTCGACGGAGTCAGCTTCGACATCCAGCCGGGGGAGACCTTCGGTCTGGTGGGCGAATCCGGCTCGGGCAAGAGCACCACCGGCCGGGTTGTGCTCGGTCTGTTGGGCGCTACCAGCGGCGAGGCGCGCTTCGAGGGTCGGCCGATCGCCGAGCAGGGCACCTCGCGCGGTGACAAGGCGTTCCACGCCGGGGTGCAGGCGGTCTTCCAGGACCCGCTGGCGTCGTTGAACCCGACCATGAAGCTCCTCGACGCGATCGCCGAGCCGTTGCGCTGGCTGACCTCGATGTCGGCTCGAGAGCGCAGTCACCGGGCTTCGGAGCTGCTGGAGATGGTGGGTCTCGACCCGACTCTGGGTGACCGTTACCCCCACCAGATCTCCGGCGGCCAGCGCCAGCGCGTCGCGATCGCCCGGGCGATCGCCCCGCGCCCCCGCCTCGTGGTCTGCGACGAGGCGGTCAGCGCACTCGACGTCTCCACCCAGGCCCAGATCATCAACCTGCTGCAGGACCTGCAGGACCAGCTGGGCATGGCCTACCTCTTCATCGCCCACGACCTTGACGTGGTGCGCCACATCAGTGACCGCATCGGCGTGCTGTGCCGCGGCGTGATGGTGGAGCAGGGCGACGCCGACCAGGTCTACGACGCCCCCAAGCACGCCTACACCCGAGAACTCCTGGCCTCGGTGCCCAACCCCGACCCGCATGCCGGCCGGCAGCGGAAGCGAAAGGAAGCTCTCTCATGAGCCTCGTGGTCTCCGGCGATCAGATCCGGCTGCTCACCTTCGACCGTCCCGACCACCTCAACGCCTTCAACCGCGACCTCTGGCAGCGCTTCCGTGACGCCCTGCAGGAGGCCGCGGAGGAACCGCAGGTCAAGGCCGTGGTCGTCACCGGGAACGGACGCGCCTTCACCTCCGGCCAGGATCTCTCCGAGATGGAGTCGATGGTTGCCGAGGGCGACGGGAACCTGCCGGCCCAGGTCATGGAGTTGCTGATCGACTACCCGCTTCCCCTGATCAGCGCCGTCAACGGCGTGGCCGCCGGCTTCGGCCTGGGCCTCGTGGCCCACAGCGATCTCGTGGTGATGGCGGAGTCGGCACGCCTGGGCGCGCCCTTCGTCGGCATCGGCCTGGCGATGGACGCAGGCATGAGTCACCTCCTGCCGCAGCGGATCGGGTACTCGCGCGCGGCCCATCTCTTCCTCACCGGCGGTTGGCTCTCCTCCGCCGAGGCGTTGGAGTCCGGTCTGGCGACCGCCCGCGTCGCCGACGGCGAAGCGCTCGCGGCGGCGCTGGCGCTCACCGAGAAGATGGCTCCGCACCCCGCCTCCGCTTTGCGGGCGACCAAGCGTCTGATGGTCGAGGCCCGGCGAGACGCCGTCCGCACGGCGTTGGCTCGCGAGGAGAAGACCCTCCACGAGCTGGCCGCTGGCCCGGACCACCGCGAGCGGGTTGCGGCGTTCCTCGCCAAGCGCAGCGCCTGATCAAGCGATGGTGCGCATGCAAGACATCGACGCTGCCTCCGTTGATGCATGGCTCGCCGCGAGGGCGCCGCTGCACACTGCGCAGGATGCTCAGCACACCGGCGTAGCTCTGATCGAGGAGTCCGGCGCTGACGAGGGCGCTGTGGTCGAGGCCGCTCGGGCCTGGCAGCGAGAGTGGTACGACGCGGGGTACGCCGAGTTGGGAGCAGCAGACGCCGCCGTTGTTCGCAGCGTCGCTGCGAACTACCGGCTTCCCGACCTGCGCCCGCTGTTGATCGGTCTGCACATCCTGGGGCCGGCGCTGCGGGAGCACGGGACGGCCGCACTGCAACGGCGGTACCTGACGCCGATCCTGCGCGGTGAGATCTTGGCTTGCCAGCTCTTCTCCGAGCCGGAGGCCGGATCGGACCTTGCCGGCGTACGTGCGAAGGCAGTTCGGGTGCCCGGGGGCTGGTCGGTCTCGGGCCAGAAGGTCTGGACCTCCAACGCTCACTTCGCCGACGTGGCCGAGTTGCTGGTGCGGACCGACTCGGCGTCGAGCAGGCACGCAGGTCTGTCGATGTTCGTCATGCACATGGATGCCCCGGGAGTCGACGTCCGCCCGTTGCGCCAGATGACGGGTGGAGCGGCCTTCAACGAAGTCTTCCTCAACGACGTGTTCGTGCCGGAGGAGAACCTCATCGGGGAGGAGGGGACTGGATGGCGGGTCGCGATGACCAGCCTCAGCGGCGAGCGGGCCGCGCTCGGCGGTGAGTTCGAGGCGGTGCCACCGCAGCTTGTCGAGAAGCTTGCCGCGATGGCTCTCCGGCGTGGCCGATCCGAAGACCCCCTGGTGTGGGGGTGTCTTGCTGACGCAGCGGTCGCCGACTTCGCGCATCGCGCAGTTGTCGAGCACGGCGCCGCGGACCCGCAGCTGGCGGGTGCCGCTGCGTCGGTGACCAAACTGATGGTTACCGACCTGCTGGAAGTAGTCACCTCGGCGGTGCTGGAGATCGGCGACGCAGAGGTGCTCCTCGAGCGCGGAGCCAGCATCGACGCGCAATGGTCCGAGTTCATTCTGGGCAAGCCTGGCGTCGCTATCGCCGGCGGCGCCAATGAGATCCAGAAGAATGTCATTGCCGAACGCCATCTCGGCCTTCCGAAGGGATGAAGTTGAGTAGTCGAGACGACCTTCGAGATATCCGAGCGGCGCTTTCGGACGTCCTCGACGCGGCGATGCCGACCAGTGCGATCAGGGCCGACGCCGCCAGTGCCCACGGATACGACAGGACCCTGTGGGCTGAGTTGGCCTCTGGGTTCGGCATCACCGGGATGCATGCCGCCGAAGGCGCGGAGGGTCCCTTGGATCTCGACCCGATCTGGGTGGTGGCTGAGTTGCTCGGTGCCCGTCTCGCGGCGCTGCCCTATTTGTCGACCGTTGTCCTGGGCACGCTGCCGTTGCTGCGAGCTGAACGGACCGATGCCGGCAGTGAAGTGCTGGGCGAGCTTCTCGAAGGACGCCTCACCGCGACGTCGGCCGAGCCGGTCCAGGGGTGGCGTCGGCACGAGGGCAGGCTCAGCGGCTCGTCGTCCGCTGTCCTGCACGGCACGGATAGTGACTGGATCCTGCTTGTCGACGACGGCCGCGTGTACGGCGTTCACGACCCGGCCGGAGTCACCCGAGAGCCGGTGGCGTCGATCGATCTGACCCGGCCCACGAGCGCCATCGACTTCCAGGAGGCTTCGCTCATCGAACTCGGCACGCTGAGCCTGGAACAGCAGGATCGGTGCCGAGCCGACCTGCTCACCTACCTCACCCACGAGTGCGCAGGCGGTCTGCGTCGGGTCAAGGACATGGCCGTGCAGCACCTCCGGGACCGGCACCAGTTCGGTGTTCCGCTCGGCTCCTTCCAAGCGCTGAAGCATCGTGCCGCGGACCTCGCAGTCGACACGGTCACGAGCACCGCGGTAGCCCGGGCCGCAGCCGCGGCGGTCAATACGCCGGCCTACCTTCCGGCTGCCGAGCGCGCCTTCTTGTTCGCCAGCGACGCCTACGTCCGGGCCGCCAGCTCCTCGTTGCACATGCACGGTGGGCTCGGGTTCACCTGGGAGTTCGACTCGCATCTGTACTACCGGCGGGCCTACGCGAGTACGGCGCTGGCCGGTCGGAGCTCGGCGACCCGCTGCCGGCTCGGGCAGCGCCTGATGGCCAGCGCATGAGAGCTGCTCAGAGATCGGCCGGTGCGCAGAGGCGACCCGCGACGGCGGTCGCGGCCGCCACGGCGGGGGAGACCAGGTGGGTGCGCGCGCCGGGGCCTTGCCGTCCCTCGAAGTTGCGGTTCGTGGTGGAGGCGGAGCGGTTGCCCGGGCCGAGTGCGTCGGGGTTCATCGCCGTGCACATCGAACAGCCCGCGCTGCGCCAGCTGAACCCGGCTGCGCGGAAGACGTCGGCCAGCCCGGCCGCCTCGGCCTGGTCGGCGACCAGACGTGAGCCGGGAACCACCAGGGCGTGGACGCCGTCGGCAACCCGGCGCCCGCGCAGCACGTCGGCAGCAGCCGCCAGGTCCTCGAACCGGCCGTTGGTGCAGGAGCCGATGAAGACGGTGTCGATCGCGATCTCGCGCATCGGCGTACCGGGGGCGAGGTCCATGTAGGCAAGGGCCTGCTCGATGCGGGCCCGGACGCTCGGATCGTCCTGCTGGTGGGGCTCGGGGACGTGCCCGTCCAGGGGCGCGGACTGGGAGGGATCGGTGCCCCAGGTGACGCGGGGCGAGATGTCGGCCGCGTCGATGCGTACGGTGCGCGCGAAGGTGGCGCCTTCGTCGGTACGCAGGGTCCGCCAGTGGGCGAGGGCCTGCTCCCAGAGGTCGCCGGAGGGTGCGTGCGGCCGTCCGGCCAGGTGCGCGAAGGTGGTCGCGTCGGGTGCGACCATGCCTGCCCGGGCGCCGCACTCGATGGTGAGGTTGCACAGCGTCATCCGCTGCTCCATCATCATCGCCTCCACCGCCGTGCCGCGGTACTCGATGACGTGGCCCGCGCCACCGTTGGTGCCGACGGTGGCGATGACGTGCAGCCCGACGTCCTTGGCCGTGACGCCGTCGGGGAGGGTGCCGACGATCTCCACCGCCATCGGCTCCGGCCGCTGCAACCACAGGGTCTGGGTGGCCATCACGTGCTCGACCTCGGAGGTGCCGATGCCGAAGGCGAGGGCACCGAAGGCGCCGTGGGTGGAGGTGTGCGAGTCGCCGCAGACGAGCGTGACGCCTGGTTGGCTGAGCCCCTGCTCCGGGCCGATGACATGGACGATGCCGTTGCCGCTGCTGCCCATCGGGTGGTGAGGGACGCCGAACTCCGCGCAGTTGCGGCGGACCAGCTCGACCTGCTGGCGGCTGAGCGGATCGCTGATCGGCTCGTCGTGGGCGAAGGTGGGGACGTTGTGGTCCTCGGTCGCCATGGTGAGGTCGGGGCGGCGTACCTTCCGTCCGGCCGTCCGCAGACCCTCGAAGGCCTGCGGCGAGGTCATCTCGTGCAGCAGGTGCACGTCGATGTAGAGCAGATCGGGCCCGCCGTCACCGGGGACGACGACGTGCTCGTCCCAGACCTTCGCGAAGAGGGTCCTCGGTGCGGCGGGCCCGCTGGGGCGCTGCATCCTCAGGCGTGCACCGGCTTGCGGCGGTCGGCCTCCGTGCGCGGCTTGGTGCCGACGTCATCGGGGCCGAACTCGCGCATCCAGGTGGCGAACTCGAGCAGGATCCCGTCGGGGTCCTGGAAGTAGAAGGAGCGGACGTAGACGTCGTCGTTCATCTCCAAGGCGACCTGCGTCGGGCTGTTGTCGTGGTTGACGATCGGGCCGACCTGGACGCCGGCAGCCTTCAGCTTGGCGCGGTACTCGGCGAACTTCTCCGCTGGTACGTCGAAGGCGACGTGGTTGAGGGAGCTGACCGCGCTGATCCACTCGCCGAAGCCGGGCTTCTCCTCGGGTGCGGAGATGCCGGGCACGCCGTCGGCGGCCTCGGTGAACCAGAAGAACGCCAACGAGTTGCCGTTGCCGGCGTCGAAGAAGAAGTGCTGGCCCAGGTTGTCGGGCAGGTCCAGCGACTTCAGCAACGGCATGCCGAGGATGCCGGAGTAGAAGTCGATGGTGCGCTGCATGTCGGAGCTGACGAGGGCGACGTGGTTGAAGCCGCGAAGCTCGAACTCGGTGTTGGTCATCGTGGGTCCTTTCTGTCAAACCTGAGACTAACATCAGATTCATAAAATGAACCAGGGGTACGACTGGATTTCGACAGTGGCTTCAGATTCACTTCTGGTCTGAGGTTGCGAGCAGAGGGGGAACAAGGCATGACCGAGAGCACGAGGCCGACCAAGCGCGGACGCCAGACCTTGGAGGCGATCGACGCGGCAGCGCGGAAGGTGATCGCTGAGAAGGGCTTCTTGAAGATGACGGTGGCTGACATCGTCAAAGAGGCAGGCAAGTCGCCGGCGTCGTTCTACAACTACTACGACTCCAAGGAAGCGCTGCTGGAGCACTGGGCGCGCCAGTTCCAGAGCGAGGCCCGCGACCGGGTCCTGGTTGCGGAGGAGTCGGCGCCGGCCGAGCCCTGGCCGCGGGTCCAGATCGCCGCGCGCGCTCACTGGGAGACCTACCGGGAGCGACTCGCCGAGATGGTCGGTGTCTATCAGCTGGCCATGATCAACGACGACTTCGCGAAGGTCTGGGACGACCTGTGCGAGGAGCCGATCGCCGGAATCGCCCGCTCGGTCGAGCGCGCGCAGGCGCGCGGCTATTGCCCGGGTGAGAACCCGCGCCTGGCGGCCGAGGCGATCGTCGCCATGCTCAATCAGTTCTGCTACGAGAAGCTGGCCAACGGCCGCGCTGCCACGGTCGACGACGAGGCGTGCATCGACACCTTGGCGGTCGTCTGGTTTCGGTCCATCTACTGGAAGCCCTAGGGCGGGCGCCGGGCGATCGGCTCGCCGGGCGCGCTGGACGCCGACCCCTCTGCTCTGTTATGAATCTGACATCAGATTCGATAGATCGGAGTGGTCATGGCCGTCGAGCGCACCTTCGTGGGGCTTCCCTCGCTCAACCTTCCGCGGGCAGGCGCCGGTGGACATCCCTGCCAGGGCGTCTACCACCGGCCCGCCGGCAGGAACCCCCGGATCGCCTTCATCGCGACCCACTACCAGATCGACTTCTCCGAGCACTACATGGCGGAGTTCCTGGCGGAGCGCGGTTTCGGCTTCCTCGGTTGGAACACGCGCTTCCGCGGCGACGAGGCGCACTTCCTGCTCGACCACGCGCTCTCCGACATCGGGGTGGGCGTTCGCTGGCTCAAGGAGGTGGCGGGCGCGGAGACCGTCGTGCTGCTGGGCAACTCCGGAGGCGGCTCCCTGATGGCGGCGTACCAGTCGCAGGCAGTGGAGCCGGTCGTGCGGCCCCTGGAGGGGATGCGGCTCGCCCGGGGCGCCGACGAGCTAGTCGCCGGTGATGCCTACATCTCGACCGCCGCGCACCTCGGTCGTCCGGACGTGCTCACGGCATGGATGGACGGGTCCGTGGTCGACGAGTCCGACCCCGTCGCGACCGACGCCAGCCTGGACCTCTTCAACCCGGCCAACGGGCCGGCGTACTCCGAGGAGTTCGTGGCTCGCTACCGCGCCGCGCAGACCACGCGCAACCACCGGATCACCGCGTGGGTCAAGGAGGAGCTCGCTCGGCTGACGGCCGCCGGCTACCACGACCGGCCCTTCTCGGTGGCGCGCACCTGGGCCGACCCGCGGATGGTCGACCCCACGTTGGAGCCGACCAGGCGTGAGCCCAACATGTGCTACGGCGGGGTGCCCGAGCGGGCCAACAAGTCGGTCTTCGGGATCGCCTCGGCCTGCACCCTGCGCACCTGGCTGTCGCTGTGGAGCCTTGAGGACTCGCAGACCCGAGCCCACGCCCACCTGCCGAAGATCACGGTGCCGGCGCTCGTCGTCAACGGCAACGCCGACACCGGCGTCTTTCCCAGCGACGCTGCCGCTATCCACGACCTGATCGGTGCGAGCGACAAGCAGGCACACGAGCTGGACGCCGACCACTACTTCCTCACCGACGGCGCGCGCGACGAGCTCGCCGACCTGGTGACGGCATGGGTGACCGAGCGCTTCGGCGCGGCCTGAGGGAGGCGCGATGACCTACGACCTGTGGGAGCGGCGGGAGCTCTTCAACGACGACCACCAGGCCTATCGAGGCGCCGTGCGTGCCTTCGCCGATCGTCAGCTCGTCGACGCCACACAGTGGGACGACGACGGCATGATCCCGCGCGAGCTCTGGCTGCGCGCTGGTGATCAGGGCCTGCTCGGGGTCAACGCCCCGTCGGAGTACGGCGGCGGCGGAGCGTTGCGCGACTTCGCGTTCCGGGTCGCGGCGATCGAGGAGCTGGCGCGGGCGGGAGCCTCCTCGTTCAACGCCGGCACCTCGTGCCATGCGGACATCGTGCTGCCCTATCTGGCGGCGCTCGCCACGCCGGAGCAGTCAGCGCGGTGGATGCCGCCGATGTGCTCGGGGGAGCTCATCGGCGCGATCGCGATGACCGAGCCCGGCGCGGGCTCCGACCTGCGCGGTATCCGCACGACCGCCCGGCCGACCGGCGACGGCTGGGTGCTCAACGGTGCCAAGACCTTCATCACCAACGGGATCTACAGCGGCCTCGTGGTCGTGGTGGCGCGCACCGATCCGGATCCCGCCGCCGGCTCGCGCGCCTTCAGCCTGCTCGTCGTCGAGGAGGGGATGGCCGGTTTCACCCGCGGTCGCAAGCTGGAGAAGGTCGGCCTGCGGGGCCAGGACACCGCGGAGCTGAACTTCACCGACGTCGAGGTGCCGGCCGGCAATGTTCTGGGCGAGGTCGGCCGCGGCTTGCACTACCTGATGGCCAACCTGCCCGTGGAGCGACTCAGCATCGCCGTGACGGCCTGCGCCGGCGCGCGAGCGGCACTCGACTGGACCCTCGACCACGTGCGCACCCGGGAGGCGTTCGGCCAGCGGATCGCCGACTTCCAGAACACCCAGTTCGCGGTCGCGGAGATGGTCACCGAGCTCGAGGTGACCCAGGCCTACGTCGACCGGGCAGTGGCGCGGCACGACGCGGGCGCGCTGACGCCGGTGGATGCGGCGAAGGCGAAGTGGTGGGCCACCGAGATGCACAAGCGGACCGTGGACCGGTGCCTGCAGCTCTTCGGCGGCTACGGCTACATGCTCGAGTACCCGATCGCCCGCGCCTATCTCGACACCCGGGTGACGACGATCTACGGCGGGACCACCGAGATCATGAAGCACCTGATCGCTCGCGACGTGCTCTGACCTCGCGCCCGCGGCGCCCGCGCCGCTCGCGTGACGAAGGCCACGTCGCTGGCCGATGTGCTTCCTTGCTCGCCTTGGTTTGTGGGGCTCCCCGGCCGGACAAGGTGGGTGCGGGAGGTCGGGGCAGGAGCCCTTGCCGCCACAGGGCTCGGAGCGAGCCTGTCTCGACGAAGGGAAGAACTCATGCGGATCACCAAGATCCTGGTCTCGGGCGTTGCAGTACTGGCCCTCGCCGGTGGACTCACCGCCTGTGGCGATGACACCAAGGACGACAAGAAGGACGACAGCAGCCAGACCACGCCGGAGGCGCCCACGGACGACGCACCTGCCGAGGACGAGGGCACCGACGAGGAGACCGCGACGACCGACGACGGCTCGGACCCCGAGGTCAGCAGCGGTGGCGATATCTCCGTCAAGGTCGACGGCAAGGAGGTGTCCGGTCTGGACACGTCCACCATCCAGTGCGCCAAGATGGGCGGCAAGATCAACGTCGGCAGCGCGGACGCCGGCTCGGGTCTGGGCCTGGTGATGACCGACGAGGCCACCCCGAAGGTGGAGTCCTTCGGTCTGCTGGTCGACGGCATCACGCTTGCCGTCGCTCCGGGCATGGGCTCGGCCGACGTCGCGGTCGACGGCAACACCTACACGATCACCGGTACGGCGCAGGGCACCGACTCGGCCAAGCCGACGGAGGTCGTCGAGAAGGACTTCGAGATCGTCGTCACCTGCGACTGATCTCGACCCGCTCGGACACGCGTCCCCGGTGCCACCCCTGTGTGGTGCCGGGGACGCTGTGCTTCTCGTGGTCAGGGTGCCTCTCGGTCACGGCAGGGTGTCGGGTCACCCGGTCGTCGGCGTCCCGCCGAGCCAGGTGCGGGAGTGGACCGCGAAGAGGTTCCACACGAGGTAGAGCCAGAGCAGCACGAAGCCGAGCTCGGCGTAGCCGACGATCTGGTCGGAGTCGGCGGCATAGCCGACGGGCACCATCGCGGTGACGATGACCGCGAGGGTGAGGGAGAGGCCGAATCGGCCGGCGACCTTTCGGTCCACCGGCTTCTGCCCGCGGGCGGCGGCGATCAGGGCTCGTGAGAGCAGCACGACGAAGAGCAGGTCCGGAAGCGAAGTCGCCCACTTGAGCGCCAGCTCCGTGTCGGCCACCCAGTCCTTCGCCTGCGGCACCCAGAGCACCGCAGACGTGACCAGCGCCAGCGCCGCCGACGCGACGAGGGCGCGGCGCTCTGGCAGCGGCAGTGCCGCGACGCCCCAGATCACCAAGGTCCAGCCGATCGGGTCGGGCAGGGTGTCGACCCGCCCCAGAGTGTCGAGGGCGACGAGCACCAGGCCCATCGCCACCCGTTGCAGTGGAGTCATCGGACGGCGGTTGGCCAGTGCCTCCTTGACCACGGACTCGTCGCTGCTCACGGAGGTCAGGCTAGTGGTCGACGGCCCTCAGGTCGCGCCGAGGCGGGTCCAAGCGTCGCCACGGGCGCGCCACACCAAGGTGACGCAGCGACCACCCATGAACGCGACGCAGAAGGCGGCCCACACCGCTACCAAGCCGGTCGCCAGGAGCGCGAACGGGGCGTAGAGCAGGAAGACCAGGCCGCCTGCCCAGGCCAGGTAGGTGCCGTCGCCGGCGCCGATCAGCACGCCGTCGAGCACGAAGACGACGCCGGCGATCGGCTGGACGAGGGCGGCGACCAGCAGCACCGGTGCGAGCTGGTCGACCACGGCGGTGTCGCTGGAGAAGAGGTGGCCGGCGACCGGGCTCAGCAGGGCCAGGCCGATGCCGGTGACCACCCCGGACCACACGCCCCACCAGACCATCCGACGGGTCAGCCGTCGCGTCGAGTCCAGGTCGCCCGCCCCGAGAGCCCGACCGGTCAACGCCTGCGCGGCGATGGCCAGCGAGTCGAGGACGAATGCCAGGAACGACCAGATCGCGAAGGCCAGGTTGTGTGCGGCCAGGGAGGTGTCGTCGCCGGCCTGCACGACGGCGTACGTCGTCACCAGGAGGGAGGCCCGCAGGGTGAGGGTACGGATCAGCAGGGGTACGGCGGCCCGCCCGGCGGCGGCGACGCCGGCCAGGTCAGGCCGGAGCGTGGCCTGGTGACGACGGGCGCCCCGCACCACGACGACGGTGAGGCCGACGGCCATCAGAGTCTGGGCGAGCACCGTGCCCCAGGCGGATCCGACCAGACCCAGCGCCGGCACCGGGCCGATGCCACGGACGAGCGCCAGGTTGAACGCGATGTTGAGCAGGTTGCCGGCCGCGGCGGCGATCAGCGGCGTGCGGGTGTCCTGGAGCCCCCGGAGCACGCCGGTCGCGGCGAGGACGACCAGGAGCGGCACAGTGCCGACGAACGCCACCCGCAGGTAGGAGGCGGCGTCCTCGGTGATGCCGCGGTCAGCGCCGAAGAGCCCGACCAGGTCGGTGGCCGCGGCGACGCCGACCGCAGTGACCACCGTGCCGATCAGCACCGCCAACCAGATGCCGTCGATGCCCTGGGTCAGGGCCCCCCGCAGGTCTCCGGCCCCGAGGCGTCGAGCGACCGAGGCGGTGGTGCCGTAGGCAAGGAAGATGCACAGTCCGATCGCCGTCGTGATCACCGCGCCGGCGACGCCCAGGGCGGCGAGCTCGGTGGTGCCGAGGTGACCGATGATCGAGGCGTCGGCGAGCAGGAAGAGCGGTTCGGAGACCAGGGCGAGGAACGCGGGGACCGCGAGCGCCAGGATCTCCCGATCGGTGGCGTTGATCCTCACGAGATGGCGGTGGTCAACATGGCACCGAGGATCATCGCGAGGATGAACGCGATGCCACCGGTCAGTGGCCGTGCCCAGGGGCTGGGTGGCCGCTGCAGCGTGGCGCCGGAGCTGAGCAGGTAGATCGGTACGCCCACCAACGGCAAGCTGGACAGCCAGAACCAGGCCCAGCGGGTGGCCCGCCATGGGGTCGGGGCCAGGATCAGGTGGGCCAGGCTGCCGAGGCCCGTGATCAGTCCCAGCCAGAGCACCCACGAGGGGAGGCTGCGCCCGTAGCCGGTCGAGGACGTGTCGGGCAGGTCGGCTCTGGTGACGGTGGCGTGGGGCACGCGGGCCTCGACCTCGGCCCGGACGTCACGCATCTTCACCTCGGCGTCGGCAGCCGCGAACGGTGCGACGAGAGCCAGGCCGGACTCCTCGCTGCCCACGTAATGAATGCCGGTGCGCTTCACCGCAGTGGTCTCGACGACCGCGGTCTCGTAGGTGCGCCATCCCTGATGCCAGACGATCCTGACCATGGCTGCGTAGCTCTCGCCGGTGGTTCGGAGGGAGGCGTCTCGGTCGTGACCGCCGAAGATCTGCACCGAGTCGACCTTGGCTGCCGATGACTCGAAGTCAGCCCACCGGGCCGGCGCGGGTGCCAGGAACCACTGCACGACGACGAACAGCCAGCAGGCCAGCAGCGCCCAGCCCGCCCAGCGCACCAGTCGCCCGCGGGGCTGCTGCGTGAGTGCCGGCGTACGGGGCTCGGCGGTGGGGGCGCTGATCGTCACGGGCTCATGGTCCCAGACCCGACCGACAGGGTGCGGAGGGGTCAGCGCAGGTGCCGCCGTACGTCGCCGGGACGGTCGGTGACCAGCCCGTCGGCGCCGATACGACGCAACCGCCGCCACTGCCGCGGGTCGTTGGTCACCCGACCGATGACGGTGAGGCCGTCACGATGCAGGCGGGTGACTCGCGACCGGGTGAGGACGCGGGCGGGTACGTGGATGACGTCGAGGCCGGCGCGTCGGGCACTGAGGGCATGGGACCAGCGGGTGCCGATCCAGCCGGTGCGCAGGGTCGGGTCCTGGCGCTCGAGACGGCGCAGGGCGGAGAGGCTGAAGGAGATCACCGTGCTCTGCCGACGCATGCCGTGTCGCCGGATCCGGTGCGCCAGCGTGCTCAGGTCATCGGCCCTCCATCCTCTCCCGTCCTTGATCTCGATCACCGCCTGCTGGTGGTTGCGGTGCATCCAGGCGAGTGCGTCGTCGAGGCTCGGCACGCGCTCGCGATGACGCCCGCGGCAGTGCCTCCGCAGCCAGCGAGCGCGGGCGCGGTCGACGCGGACGGTGCAAGTGGTGGTACGCCGCAATGACGGATCGTGCATGAGAACGATCCGCCGGTCTGCGGTCAGGCGTACGTCGAACTCCGACCCGTGGGCACCGGCTCGGTCAGCGCGGCGCAGTGCCTCGATGGTGTTCTCGGTGATGCCCGGCCCGGGGTCACCGCGGTGACCGACCACCCGGAAGTCGGCGGGCCGCACGCGCAGCGGTTCGGCCGCATGGCCGCCTGCAGGAAGGAGGGTGGGCTGGAGGGCGAGGAGGGTTGTCAGAAGGGAAAGAAGAAGCTGCGGCACGAGGCGGTCCGAGGGTTCGACGAGGTGGGAGGATCCCTCGCCGAGACGGGGGAGACCCGTGCGGATCGGCACCGGGGCCGGACTCCTGAGGGATTGGCGGGAGTGATGGTGCTCCTGCGACGCATGTCGCCGGCGCTGCCTGTGCACAACCTGGGTGTAACTGTGGGAACCGGACACCTGTTCGGCGCTTTGTCGACAAAGAAACTCCCGAACGCTCCATGACCATCAGGTGAACGAGATTTCTTTCAACAACTTCTTGTCCACAGCTGTGAGTAGGCATTACTGCAGGTCAGAGGCGAGTTCTTGTTCGACGCAGCCCAGAATCCACAGGCTGCTCCCCAGGCTGTGCACAGCAACACGCCGTTCGTCCACGTCCTCGTCGAAGTTTTCCACAGGCGCCTGTGGACAGGCTGCTTCCACCGGAGCTGCGCGGCGTCGTACTGTCGCGCGACGGCATCCCCTGGAGCCCCTGTGCCGGGGGTGTTCGCTACACCTGGGTGGGACGAGACGGTTGGGGAAGGAGTGCTGCGGTGAGCGTGGACGATCACGTCGACAGCCTCCCTCCGGAGTACGAGGAGTGGGGCGACGGGCCGGCCGCCTACGAGCCCGGCCAGGCTCCCCGCGACCCAGGCGACCGCACCCCGCCCTCGGACAACGCGGCCGAGCAGAGCGTGCTGGGCGCGATGCTGCTCAGCAAGGACGCGATCGCCGACGTCAGTGAGGTGATGCGCGGTGCCGACTTCTATCGGCCGGCGCACGAGACCATCCACGACGCGATCATCGATCTCTACGGCCGTGGTGAGCCCGCCGACCCGGTGACCGTCGCCGCCGAGCTGCAGCGGCGCGGTGAGCTGCAGGGGGTCGGCGGCGCGCCGTACCTGCACATGCTGGCGGCGAACGTGCCGATCGCCTCCAACGCGGAGTACTACGCGGAGATCGTCCGGGAGAAGGCGATCCTGCGACGCATGGTCAACGCCGGCACCCGGATCGTGCAGATCGGGTACGCCGGCGAGGGCGACGTCGACCTGCTGGTCGACGAGGCGCAGGCCGAGGTCTACAAGATCACCGACAAGCGGGCCGCCGAGGACTATGCCCCGCTGGCCGACATCATGGAGGGCGTCCTCGACGAGATCGAGGCGATCGGCAACCGGGAGGAGGGCATCTACGGCGTGCCCACCGGCTTCGCCGATCTCGATGAGCTGACCAACGGCCTGCACGCCGGGCAGATGATCATCGTCGCGGCGCGTCCCGCCATGGGCAAGGCCCTCGCTCTCGACACCCCGCTGCCGACCCCCACCGGTTGGACCACGATGGGGGAGATCGTCGTCGGTGACGAACTGCTCGACGCTCAAGGTCGACCGACCCGCGTGGTCGCTGCCACGGACGTCATGGTCGACCGGCCATGTTTCGAGGTGGCGTTCTCCGACGGTTCACGCATCGTCGCAGACGCCGAGCACCAGTGGCTGACGGAGTCACGTGCGGCGCGCAAGTCGGAATGGGCTGCGCGAAACAACTACAACCGCACGAAGAACCAGCGCACGTTCGCGTCCGTGGTCACGACCGAAGAGATTGCGAAGTCCGTGCGGGTGGGCAAGGAGGCGCGTGCTGATCACGCCGTCCTCAATGCAGCGCCGCTGGAGTTGCCCGAGGCGGATCTGCCGATTGAGCCCTACGTCTTGGGTGCCTGGCTGGGCGACGGGCACAGTGCCGGCGGCCGGATCACCTCTGAGACTCCTGAGATCCCCATGTTCATCGAGGCGCTCGGCTACGACGTCACGCCGCTGGGCGACATGCTGTTCAGCATCAGACTTCCCGAAGCGACGCCGGCGACCGATGGCACCTGCCCAGATTGTGGTGACCGTTGCACGGGACGCTACCTGTGTCAGAGGTGTCGTGACGACCACGGAACCTTCACGGCCCTGCTCCGGCAGGTGGGTGTGCTCGGCGACAAACATGTGCCCGATCGCTACCTTCGCGCCTCGGAGGAGCAGCGGCGAGAGTTGCTCGCTGGACTGATGGACACGGACGGCGGCGTTGTGCGCGGTGTCGGTTCATGTCAGTTCGTGGTAACCAATCGTAGGCTCGCTCAGGGCGTCTTCGAGCTCATCGTGTCGCTGGGCTACCGCTGCGGGTGGCGCGAGAAGAAGGTGCATGGGAGGAGCCCGGAGTCATCGACGGCTTTCATCCTCAACTTCTCGACGGTCGACGATGTTTTCAGACTGGAACGCAAACGCCTGCTACACAAGGAAGAGCGGCCCTCGGACACGCGTCGTATCGGGCGGCGCTACATCAGGGAAGTGCGTCCGGTCCCATCGGTTCCGGTGCGATGCGTCCAGGTCGACAACGACCAGCACCTGTATCTTGCCGGCCGGTCGATGATTCCCACCCACAACTCGACCCTGGCTCTGGACCTGTGCCGGGCTGCGTCGATCCACAACGGCATGTCGAGCGTCTTCTTCAGCCTCGAGATGAACAAGTCCGAGATCACGATGCGTCTGCTCTCGGCTGAGGCGAAGGTGCCGCTCAACCACATCCGCAACGGCAACATGAACGACGACGACTGGGCGCGGCTGGCACGCAAGATGGGCGAGGTGTCGTCGGCGCCGATGTTCATCGACGACAGTCCGAACATGACGATGATGGAGATCCGCTCCAAGGCACGTCGACTCAAGCAGAACCATGACCTGCGGCTCATCGTGATCGACTACATGCAGCTGATGACGTCCGGCAAGAAGGTCGAGTCCCGTCAGCTCGAGGTCTCGGAGTTCTCCCGTCAGATCAAGCTGCTCGCCAAGGAGCTCGAGGTGCCGATCATTGCCCTCTCGCAGCTCAACCGTGGCCCCGAGCAGCGCGCCGACAAGAAGCCGGCGATGTCTGACCTCCGTGAGTCCGGCTCGCTGGAGCAGGACGCCGACATGGTGATCCTGCTGCACCGCGAGGACGTCTACGAGAAGGAGTCCACCCGCCCCGGCGAGGCGGACCTGATCGTGGCCAAGCACCGTAACGGACCCACCCGCGACATCACCGTCGCCTTCCAGGGGCACTACAGCCGGTTCGTAGACATGGCGCACTGACGGCTGCGGCTTGTCTGCGCGTCTGCGCAATCGGGAGGCGCAGGCCGATGACGAGCGACGGCTCCGCACCCCCACCGATGTCGGGCACCATCACCTGGGAGCATGGCCCTGGTGAGCAGCCTCTTCCTCGTCGAACTCGACGGCATGCAGCAATCCGCGGTGGACCTTGCTGACCCTGCGCGCCTGATCTTCGACTACGCCCGTCGCGTCGGCGACGTGATCGATGCGATGCCAGCCGGGCCCTTGCGGGTCTTGCACATCGGTGGGGCCGCGATGACTCTCCCGCGCTACGTCGACCACATGCGCCCCCGCTCGCTCCAGGTCGTTCTCGAGCCGGCTATCGACGTGATCGACCACGTGCTTGAGGAGGCGCCGCTGCCTCCCGGCATCCGCATCGACATCCGTCCGGTGACGGGCCAGGTCGGCATCAAGGAGTTGCGAACCGCAAGCCAGGACGTGGTCATTCTCGACGCGTTCGAGGATGGCGTCGTGCCTCCCGAGTTGACCTCGGCGGCCTTCGTCGCGGAGGTGCGCCGGGTTCTGGCCCCAGGCGGGGTCTTCGTCACGAACCTGATCGACTGCCCGCCGTACCCACGTGTTCGACCGTTCGTCGAGACTGCTCGCAACTTCGGCGGACTCCTCATCGTGGTGGAGCCGGCGACGATGAAGGGCCGTCGCGAAGGCAACATGGTCATCGTGTGCGGAGCCGTTCCCCCAGGAGCGTTCGACGATTCAGGTGAGGCCGGCTACCGCGTCTTTCGAGGAGCTGAGGTCGCCGACGCGTTCAGCGTTCGCTGAGGAAGGGGGACTCGCCGTCGAGACCCCGAGAGGGAGCGTGAGGGTCAACGACGTGGGCCGGTGAGATTCACCCGCACCAGGCACTGGCGGAGTACCGGCGGAAGTCGGGGATTGACGCCAAGCTGGTCGCAGCGCAGTACCGCAGCGAGCGAGACCGTCTGCTCCACCAACTCCGTGCCGAGGATCCCGGGCGTTGGAGCTACTCCGCCCTTGCTGCCGCGGCTGGCTGCAGCCGGGAGCTGATCGCGCTCGTGCTTCGGCGCTCACGTTGACCGTACGGGTGCACGGGCGTGCCGTGGCAAGTTCGCCGCCGCCGGCGCCTCAGGCAGCTGTGTCGGGTGCTCGTGCTGGGTAGTAGGTGATCCGGTCCTTGAGGTCGGTGAGGGTCTGCCGCGGAGGTGGTTGCCACAGGGGTCGTCGGGTGTGGGGGTCGATGTGGACGGTCCAGGGACTGTGGTGGGTCAGTGTGTGGTGGCGGCGGCAGAGCAGGACGAGGTTGTCGAGGCTGGTGGGGCCGCCGTCTGCCCAGTGCTGGATGTGGTGGGCGTCGCAGGCCAGCGGCATCCGGGTGCAGCCGGGGAATGCGCAGTGCTGGTCGCGGATGAGTAGCGCGTTCCAGATGGCGGGGGTGACGAGCCGGTGGCTGCGGCCGACGTCGAGCGGCTGGCTGGCGGTGCCGAGGACGGTGGGGAGGACCTCGGCGTCGCAGGCGAGGCGGCGTACGGCCGCGGCGGAGAGGGTGGCGCCGGTCGTGGTGTGCCCGGGGTGGGCGAGTCCGGCGTCGATCAACTGCCGGGTGAGGGAGTCGTGGTCGATGGTCACGATCACTCGCGGGGTGGTGCCGTGGTCGCGGGGCAGGCTCTCGGTGGCGCGCAGACGATCGCAGGCTTCGACGAGGGCGTCCCAGAGGCGGGTGCCGTGCTCGCGGGGGTCGGTGCCGTCGTGGCGGCAGCCGGGGTCGGGGCAGGGAATGCCGGCGGGAGTGCCGTCGGCGTTGTACATCGGCTCGCCGGAACGCCGTGCGCGGCCGCCGCATGCTCCAGGGGCCGTCGTGGTCGGGGCAGTGAGGGGAAACAGGGCGGTCTTGATGCGCTCGGCGTCTTCTCGGGTGCCGTAGCCCTTGACGCGTACGCCGCCGAGTCGGTCTTCGGAGAACGACAGAAACCGCGCCTGGTGGGCGCCACGCTCGCTCTTCTCCCGTTGCTGGTCGGTGGCGATGATGAGGCCGTCGGGGTCCAGGCGCCGCACGATCGTGTCGAAAGTGCGTCCCTGGAGGGCGGAGGCGTCATGGCCCTCGGCGACGACGGCGTCGAGGAGTGCTTGGGCGACCTCTTCTCGGAACTGGGGTGCTTGACGCGGGAGCTTGTGCACCCCGGCAGCGATGGCGCGGGCCTGGGGCAGCGTGATGGCTCCGTCCTCCAACGCGGCTTGGACCGCGGGGAGGTCGTGGAGTTGTGCGGCAGTGCGAACCAGTCCGCCACCGGTGCCTTTGTGGCCGCCGGTGAGGTGGGTCAAGTAGTCCTTGACCGTGGCCCAGCCCAGCTCGCGAGGGGCCTCGGTGGCCTCGAGTCGTTCGGCAATGCGCAGCAGGGAGGCGTCCAGCAGTGACCGCGCTGTGGTGACGGCCTCGGCCAGGGCGATCGCTTCGGTGCCGGCTATCTGCTCCCACGGGGTCTTGGTCATGTCGCGGGCGTGGCCGACCAGGCTGGTGGCCTGGGCGACTGCGTCCGACGGTTTCATGCTTCCAAGGATATCGAACATATGTTCGAAGAGCAAGCCGTGTTGCACAGCCTTCCGTCAGGCCTCGGGCGGCGTCGCGAAGACCGATGGCGGCAGGAGGAGATCCGGGACCAGCTCCCGGATGAGGTCGCGGACGCGAGTGTCGATGTCGGCGATGATGCGGCGTACGGCAGCGTCTTCCTGTCCCTTGGGGTCGTCGAGCGGCCAGTCCCGGTAGCGCGCGCCGGGTACGTAGGGGCAGTTCTCGCCGCAGCCCTGGGTGATCGCGAGGTCGCTGGCTGCGATCATCTCCGCGGTGAGCAGGGTCGGTCGCTCGGCTGAGGTGTCGAGGCCGAGTGACGTCAGTACGTGGGCGACCTCGGGGTGGACCTGCTCGCCGGGCTCGGTTCCTGCTGACAATGCGACCACGCGTCCCCGCGCGTAGTGCTCGGTGAGAAGTCGCGACGCGACCGAGCGGCCGCCGTTGGCCCGGCAGGCGAAGACGACCTGCGGAGGTCTGCCCGGATCACCAAGGGTCATGGCGTGGTTCCTCGGCTCGGGGAGCTGACGATGAAGTAGCGCCGGCTCCAGAGGCTGACATGGACGAGCCCGACAAGGATCGGGACTTCGATGAGCGGCCCCACGACGCCGGCGAGGGCCTGGCCGCTGCTGACGCCGAAGACGGCGATGGTGACGGCGATAGCGAGCTCGAAGTTGTTGCCGGCAGCGGTGAAGGCGACGCTGGCAGCACGCTCATAGCCCAGTCCGACGCGGTGGGCGAGCGCCATGGACCCACCCCACATGAGTGCGAAGTAGAGGAGCAGGGGTACGGCGATCCGTGCGACGTCGAGGGGATGGCGGGTGATCGCGTCGCCCTGCAGTGCGAAGAGGACCACGACGGTGAACAGCAGCCCGTAGAGGGCCCAGGGTCCGATGGTGGGGAGGAAGCGGCGCTCGTACCGCTCGCGCCCCAGCCGTTCCTCGCCGATCCGGCGGGTGAGGTATCCGGCCGCGAGCGGGATGCCGAGGAAGACGAGCACGCTGCCGGCGATCTGCCGCGGCGAGACTGCCAGGCCGGTGGTCGCCAGGCCGAGCCAGCCCGGGAGCAGGTCGAGGTAGAGCCATCCGAGCAGCGCGAACGCGAGAAGCTGGAAGACCGAGTTGATCGCGACCAGGACGGCGGCGGCTTCGCGGTCACCACAGGCGAGGTCGTTCCAGATGATCACCATCGCGATGCAGCGAGCAAGCCCGACGATGATGAGTCCGGTGCGGTACTCGGGCAGGTCGGCCAGGAAGATCCAGGCGAGGGTGAACATCAAGGCCGGCCCGATCAGCCAGTTCAGCACCAAAGACAGCGCCATGGTGCGGCGATCGCGTGCGACCTGGCCGACCTCGTCGTAGCGAACCTTGGCCAGGACCGGATACATCATCACGAGCAGGCCGATGGCGATCGGCAGCGAGATGGAGCCGACGGTGACCGCATCAAGAACCTGGGTGACCTCCGGGACCCAGCGGCCGAGCAGCAGGCCCGCCACCATCGCTATGCCGATCCACACTGCCAGGTACTTGTCGAGGGTGGACATGCGCTGTACGGCGGGGGTTGCGGCCGAGGTGCTCGTGCCGGTCATGCCGCGGGCTTGGCGGCCCGGATGATCGCTCCGTGCATGCCGGGCACCGCCTCGTGGGTGAACTCGACCTCGGTATCGACGAAGCCGGCCGCCGTCAGCCCTGCCAGATACTCCGCTCGGGAGAGCGCTCCGGCGATGCAGCCGACGTACGATCCCCGCTCGGCGCGGTCGTCGGGGGTGAGCTGGTCCTCGGCGACGACGTCGGAGATGCCGATGCGGCCTCCGGGCACCAGCACGCGGAACATCTCGGCGAGCACCTTCGGCTTGTCGACCGACAGGTTGATCACGCAGTTGGAGATCACCACGTCCACGGCGCGGTCGGGGAGGGGCACGTCCTCGATCGTGCCCTTGAGGAACTCGACGTTGGCGGCCCCCGCCTTTGCTGCGTTGGCACGAGCGAGCTCCAGCATCTCGTCGGTCATGTCGACTCCGTAGGCGAAGCCGGTCTCGCCGACCCGGCGGGCGGAGAGGAGGACGTCGATCCCTCCTCCTGAGCCCAGGTCCAGGACTCGCTCGCCGTGTCGGAGCGCGGCGATAGCGGTGGGATTGCCGCAGCCGAGGCTGGCTGCGACCGCATCCGCCGGGAGCTCGCCGTGCTCCTCGGCGCTGTAGAGCGCCGCGCCGAACGCTTCGTCGACCACCGCGTCGTCGGAGCAGCAGGAGGCGCCGCAGTCGTCGTCGACCAGCTGCAACGAGTCCTGGAGCTCGGTAGGGGTGGCCCCGCCGGCGACGGCGATGGCGGCCCGGGCGTACCGGGTGCGCACCTCTTCGCGGACATCGTGGGAACGAGACATCGACCTTGCTCCTGTCGTATAGGCGATCATCGATGTATCGATAGTTCTCGATGCATCGACGGTTGTCAATGCATCACCTACGATGGGGTGCATGCCCCGCTCGTTGCCGCTCGTCGATGTCGCCGCAGCATGTTGCTCGCCTGTCACCGGCGGCGTACTCGCTGCGGAGGACGCGGAGCGGCTGGCCCGGATGTTCAAGGCACTCGGCGACCCCACCAGGGTCCGCCTCCTCTCGCTGATCGCCGCACAGCCCGAACGGGAGGCGTGCATCTGCGACCTGGTCGAGCCGGTCGGCCTCTCGCAGCCGACGGTCTCGCACCACATGAAGCAGCTCGTCGAGGTCGGCATCGTCGTCCGGGAGCAGCGCGGGCGCTGGGCGTTCTACCGCCTCGTCGAAGAGACGTTCGCCGCACTGAGCGCGGCACTGCGGCCGTAGGAGACACGCGTCGCTCGCGGATCAGCGCGCGATCGGCGGCCGTGGCGACGGGCCGCGCTCAACGGAACCCGACGATCCGCCCGTTGCGCCCGCTCCAGGCGACAGTGGCGGCCGGGAACCGCACCAGGCGCGGCTCGCCCGTGAGACCCGAGACGGTGCGTCCGGCGCCGGCATCGAAGGGGAGGCTCGTCCAACCGTCCGGTCCGCTCCAAGAGCGCGTGGCGAGTCTCAGCTCGCCCTCGGAGACCTGCTCGCTGTCGGCGCACAGGACGGTGACACCCTCGTGCGCGGGCGGAAGCCTGTCGGCGAGGTCGCACCCCGCAGGGGCGGCGTAGCGCTGCGCCTCGATCGGGGATCCCGGGAGCGGCGTGAGCTCGAACGACCACCCGGCCTGTTTGCGCGGTCGGACGAGCGTGGCGATCCCGAGCTCGCTGCTGTCCGTGACACCGAGGTAGAGCCGCTTCTTCGAGACGACCCTTCCGGAGTCGGCGACGACGACCAGGCCCTGGCCGCGGTCGCCTGACGAGAGGTCGATGGAGAGCTCGGCCAGGTAGCCGTCGTCGCTCAGCTCCACCTCTGCGCTTCCGTGCGGCGACGCGAGGGGATCGAAGTCGTAGCTCCAGGCCTCCTCGCCGGTACGGGCGTCGACAGCCACCCAGCGAGCCGTGCCGTGCTGAGGATCCCCGGCCTCGCACCACAGGCCGAAGACGAACACCCGGGCGGTGGCGACCACGCGGCGGAACCCGCCGTCGCCGATTCCGCACCCTTCCGGGACCGTCCACCGCCAGCGCGACGAACCGTCAGCGAGTGACATGCCGTCGAAGCTCCGCACTTCGCGACCGGGCCCACGGCTGCCGGCTGTGAGCCACACGTCCGCTGCGAGGGTCAGGCGCAGTGGCCCGGAGTCGATGTTCTCGATCATCCCCACCTCGCCGGTCTCGCCACGGAGGGCCACGACGCGCCCGACGCCCGCCCGGAGTGCGGCATCCGCGCCGCGAGGATGGAGCTCCACGATCACCCACGACCCGTCCGGGCTGGCAGCGACCGCAAGCGCGGTCGCGCGGTGCACGCGGTAGTGCCACAACTCCTTGCCCGTCGCCCCGTCGATCGCCACCACGCCGTCGGGGACCTTCACGGCAAGGCCGCGAGTGGTGGGTACGACGTCACCGCGGGAGAGCGTCGCGGTGCCGGTCTCGTAGCTCCACGCCACCTCGGTGGGGACCGACTCCGATGCGCGCGCGTCACCCGGCTCCGCCGTGCTCGCTTCGACAGGAATCGCCGGCAGTTGCCACCCGGCGCCGGCCACCACTGCTCCGGCCAGGCACCCCGTGACGGTGGTGGCCGTCGCCCGGGCCCGCAGGGAGAGCGCTGCGCTCCGCTCCCGCTGTGGCCAGCAGAGCAGTGAGACCAGCACCGAACCGACCGCAGCCGACAGTGCTCCCAGGGCGACGACGGGCATCGCCGAGGAGAGCAGGCCGCCGTGCCAGTCGGTCCGCAGCATGCTTGTCGCGACGAGGGCCAACGCGACGGCTACAGCGGTATGCGCGAGCGTGAGGTGCGGCTGCCACAGGCGGGTGCGGCGTACGAATCGGAGACAGAGGCCGACCGCGACCAGGGCGGCAAGCAGCAGGCTCAGCCACGTGAGCGTCGTCGGACGGCCGATCCGAGCGGGACGGAAGTCGAGTGCGCTCCCGACCGCTACCGCGGCGAGACCGGCCACCAGCAGGCCGACGCCGATCGACTCCACGATGTCGCGCGAACGTGACGGACGTGCTCCCGAGATGTCACCCATGACCACGTGAGCCTACGCCCGCTCGGACGAGGTACAGGGGGGTCAGCGCCGGGCGGCGTACCGCATCGCGACCGCCCCCGAGCCGTACTCGACGCGCTCCACCAGCTCCAGCCCCAACGGCCGCGACAGGCCCGCGAACAACGTGGGTCCGTGGCCCACCACCCAGGGATGGACGACGAACTCGTACTCGTCGATGAGCCCCAGCTCCGCGAGCGTCTGTGGCAGCTGCACTCCACCCACGAGGATCCCGTCGCCCGGCTCCTCCTTCAGTCGTCGTACGGCGTCACCCAGGTCGCCGGTGACCAGCTCGGCGTTCCAGTCGACCCTGTCGAGGGTGCTGGAGACGACGTACTTCTTGGCCGCGTCGATCACGTGGGCGAAGGGCTCCATCCATGCCGGCCTGCCCACCTCCTCTGCCGGCGGCCGCCATGCCTCCTCCATCATCTGGTAGGTCACTCGCCCGAAGAGGAGGGCGTCGGCCCGGGCCAGGGTCTCGGCGGCCCGGCGGTGGAGCTCGTCGTCCGGCTGGATGGTGCGGTGGTCACAACACCCGTCCAGGGTCAGGTTGATGGAGTACCGGAGTGGTCGCATGGGGGCCTCCTCGGGGCGGCGTGGGTGGGGCGTCATGCGGGGAGACCCGCGACGGCAATATTGGTAGCACTTCCCTAGGCTGGTTGGGTGCTCGGACATGACTCGATGCTTGCTGCCGAGGAGCCCCTCGGGGAACGACTCGGCCCCTTCATCTTCTGGCCTCTGTTGGTGCTGCTGCTCGGCGTTCTCGTGTGGGCGCTGGCCAAGCGCTCCCGCCAGGGTGGCCGGGCCCGGACTGCCGGACAGGGGACCGACTGGACCCGTCCTGAGGCATACGCGGAGCACCACCGCGTGGTGTGGAGTCAGGATCCGGAGTCGTTCACGCCAGGCCCACTGCACTGGCCGCTGGCGGTGGCGGCGGTCTTCGGCGTCTGCAGCGGCGATCCGTGGGACGAGCTCGCGTTCCGCAACCTCGACAACCCTCGGGAGGGCCTGACCGAGGCGTGGGGGATCCGCTCGCGACCCCAGCTGCTGAGCCGCCTGCACTGGATCCTGCGGGAGGGGCATCGCGTCGACTTGGCCGAGGAGGTCGCGGAGTGGAGCTCGCTCGACCAGCAGACCGCAACCCGCCTTCTCCAGGAGTCGAGGAGCCAGGGGAGTGAGGAGGCTCGGGAGCGGGCCTGGCGGCTCGAGCAGGTCTGGGTCGACGCCCGCGGCCTGCGCGAGGTCCGGTTCGAGGCATGGGACCTGGTCCGGGCGGCGATGCTCACCCGGGCCGGCTACTCCCTCGGGTGGCTCACGGAGCCTGAGGCCGTCGACACGCTGCACCTGATCTCCGCCGAGCTCCGCCACACGTTCACCAGCTGGGAGGAGCTGGGCGACCACTTCCTCCGGGCCCGTTGGTACTGGGCGAGCAACTCCGATGCGGCGTCGCGACAAGAGGATGCGCACGACGCCAGCCGCCAGAGCGCGCTGCTCGATCCCGCGCGTGGCCCGTGGGCCTACGTGCCCTGGGCACAGCCGATCCCGGACAGCCGCGCGATGATCGCCGACGCCATGGTCGCCGACGAGCTCCTGGTGGAGGTGCCGCCGTACTCTCCGACGCGGCTGGCCGAGGTGATCGACGGGGTCACTGCCGAACGTCTCGCCGACCGTCCGTGAACCCGCTCCGCTACGTCGGCGCGGAGTCGTCGCCATGGTTGCTCGGCGTCCTCGCGCTGGCGGTAGCGATCCTCGGCGTCACCGGGTGGGCGCGCCTGCGCGAGCGGCGTGACGTCTGGGGCCCCGGTCTGCACGGTACGCCGTCCCGCGCCTCCGGCTACTCGCCGGCGGACCTGCGCGGCGCCCTACCCCGTACGGTCGTGGAGGACCCGCGGGAGCGTTGGCTGCTCGGCCTGGCGGCACCCTTCGTCGAGCAGGCCGGGCTGCTTCACGAGCGCTGGAGCCTCGTCCCTGCCTTCTGCGACGAGGCCTGGCGCCGCCGACTCGCCACCGTCGCGACTGGCTGGCGGGTCAGCCGGGCCCGAGAGTGGCGCCACGAGGTGGCCGTCCTCGAGGCCCGGCTCGCCGACTCCGTGCACCCGGCACAGCCGGTGGACCTCCGACCCTGGCTCGTGGCGAACCTCGCCATGACGCTTCGGCTGGGCGTCGCAGCACGCCACACGAGTGCGGCTCGGGCCCGCAAGCGACTGGAGCGAGCCGCGACACCGTTGCGCGGCCCGATCACCGACTGGCTCGGGTACGGCGACGCGATCGTCGCTGCCCTCGACCAGGGGGGCGCCGGTCGGGCTGCCGAGCTCCGCGCTGATCTGCGCATCCTCTACGCCGCCGACGGCCCCTGGCACGAGAGCTCGTGGCCCGAGCGGTGATCACGCTCCGCGGAACGGCACCGCCGGGAAGTCGACGGGCACGCCGAGGGCGACGTTGACGTAGTTCGTGAACAGGTTCAGGGCGACCTGACCGATGGTCTCCACGATCTGCTCGTCGCTCCAACCGAGGTCGCGCAGCGACTGCACCGCATCCGGGTCGACCTGGCCACGCTCCTCCACGAGGGTCAGCGCGAACTCCAGCAGGGCAGCGGTCTTGGGCTCTGCTGACTCGCCGACCTGGGCGGCGGCGAGTGCCTCGCTGTCGAGGCCGGCCTTGCGGCCGAGAGCGGTGTGAGCGGCCAGGCAGTAGGCGCAGGCGTTCCGGTTGGCGACGGCCACGGCGATCTGCTCGCCGAGGGCCGGACCGAGTGCTCCGCCGCCGTACGCGCCGAACCCCGCCCACATGGCGCGGAGCGCGGCCGGGGAGTTCGCCACGGCACGGAACATCGCCGGCACCGTGCCGAACGCGGCCTGGATCTGGTCGAGCTCCACGTGCACGTCGGAGGGAGCGGTGTCGCGGTCGAGGAGGGGAACGGTGGGCTGGGACATCGTGATGGCTCCTTGCTGAGGGTTGTCGAGCGCTGGAGCGCGCTCGACAGCCAGCATGGTTGCCATCGCTGGACGAATTGAGCCAGATCGTCCTTCTTTCTTGCCTATTCGTCTGCCATTCTGGGGGAATGGCCACCCTGGACCGGATCTCGCCTCTGCTGGAGCGCTTCCGCGTGCGGACGAAGGTCTTCCACACGGGCCCACTGTGTGGCGTGACGACGTTCGCCGCCCGGCCCGGACAGGGCTTCCTGCACGTGCTCCGCGCCGGTGAGATGACGGTCTCCCACCAGCTGCCCGGCGGACGGCTGGTGACCCGCGAGATCGTCGAGCCGACGCTGTTGTTCTATCCGCGACCGCTGGAGCACTCCTTCAACAACGCGCCGACGGAGGAGTCCGACTTCGCGTGCGCCACGCTCGACTTCGACGGTGGAGAGCACCACCCGCTCGTGCGGGCGTTGCCCCCGGTCCTGGTGCTTCCGTTGCACGCGACCAGGACCCTGAGTCCGGCGTTGGACCTGTTGTTCCTGGAGATCGACAACGTGCGCTGCGGCCAGAGGGTGCTCGCCGACAGGCTGTTCGAGGTGGTGTTGATCCAGCTCTTCCGCTGGTTGCTGGAACATCGTGAGGAGGCGGAGCTGCCGGCTGGTCTCTTCACCGGTCTGGCAGACGAGCGACTGGCGCCACTCCTGATCGCCATGCACGAGTCGCCCGGGGAGGAGTGGACGCTGCCGGCGATGGCGCGGGTCGCCGGCATGTCCCGCAGCTCCTTCGCGGCCGCCTTCAAGGAGTGTGTCGGCCAGACGCCGGCCGACTACCTGACCCGGTGGCGGATCGTCGTCGCCCAGGACCGGCTCCGCGCCGGTGCCTCGGTGGCTCGCACCGCGCATGAGCTCGGCTACGCCAACGCGGCGGCGTTCTCTCGTGCGTTCAGTCGGTGCGTGGGCGTCTCGCCCCGCGCTTGGCTCGCCGACTCCCGCGACCCCGTGCCCGGCTGAGAGTACGATGTTCCGGTCCAGACCACCGGGATGGGAACCGCTCCTCATGGCGATCGAACCGCGAGACCTTCGTGTGGATCCGCCGCGCATGGTGGCCTCGGAGCAGTTGGGCCAGCAACTCGCCGCCCTGGCGGCGGCGAGCGTCGCCAAGCCGGCTCGTAGGCGCGGCGTGGTCGTGGCTTCGGTGACGGCCGGCGTCCTCGCGTTAGGCATTGGGACGGCCTGGGCGAGCGGCTCCATCGAGGTGCCGGGGCTGCCGCAGCCGGGACGGCATGCGCCGGCCGACCCGACCCGCGACCGTCCTGAGACGCCAGTCTCACCGGGGGAGGGCCAGCAGGACAAGCCGGTCCCTGGGCACTCGAACATGCCGGGGGCGATGGACGATCAGGCCACGGAGGCACCCCCCGCAGACCGTCCGGACCGCCGCCGCTCCCCCGAGGTCGGAGCCACCACGGCTCCTTCGCCTTCGTCCAGCACGGCCCCGAGCAAGGCGAAGGGGCATGAGAAGCCGCGGCCTGACAAGCCCGTCAAGCCTGAGAAGCCGACCAAGCCAACGCCCGAGAAGCCTGAGAAGCCGACCAAGACGAAGCCGCCGAAGGAGAATCGCGGCAATCCCGCCCCGGGCCAACAGCAGACGAACGACGCTCGTCGCGCCGATGATCGGGCCGATGGCTGACGACGAGCTCGTCACCCGCGCCAAGCAGGGTGACGAGGCGGCGTGGCGGGCGTTGTACGCCGACCATGCCGGTCGCCTGATCGCGTGGCTGGGGCTACGGCCGACCGGCGACACGTCGATGTCGCCCGAGGATGTGGCCAGTGAGGCTTGGTATGTCGCGGCGAGCAAGATCGGCGGCTTCCACGGCAGCTCCGAGGAGTTCGCCGGATGGCTCTTCGGCATCGCCCGGCGGGTGGCCGCGACAGCGAAGCGGACCGCTGAGCGCCGCTCGACGACACCGCAGGAGTGCGACGACCTGACGACCGTCCTAGACCCGACGGAGGATCATGCGCTGGCGCTCGAGCGGCTCGCCTGGGTGCGCTCCGTGCTGGCGCCGCTCTCAGCACGGGAGCGGGACGCGATTGGACTGGTCGACGTGCTCGGGGTCGACGCGCGCATCGCTGCCGAGGTGCTCGGGATCAGCGGTGTCGCGCTGCGCGTAGCTCGCCACCGTGGTCTGCGCCGACTCGATCGGCAGGCGCTCGTCCTGCCGCTCCGTCTGGTCAACCAACCACCGGACGCAGCGCCGCAGTACTGATCCGTCGATCGGTCGGAGGCGACGCGAGAGTGGCGGCGATGGCGACGACCCGGGGAATGATCGCCGCCATCGCGACCTGCTGTGGGGCTCAGGCGGCCGGGGTCTCCGGGGTCTCCGGCTGCGCCGCCTGGCACTTCTCGAGACGCTCGGTGGCCTTGGCGACACGCTGAAGCTGCGCCTTCTTCGCCTTCTTGGCCTTCTCCTTCTGCGCCTTCGCCTTGGCGAGCGCGTCCTTCGCCTTGCTGCGCTCGTTCGCCTTGTCGGCCTTGACGACCTCCTTCTTGGCCTTCTTGACCTTGTCCTGCTTCTTCTCGAAGACCGCAGTGACGCGCGCGAGGGCGTCCTGCGCGTTCTCGAGCTGCGTGGCCTGCTTGGCGCACGGGTCGGCGGGCACCTCGTCGGCCGCGCTAGCGGCGGGAGCCATCAGCGCACCGAAAGACAGCGTGAGGCCAGCGATGGCCGCGGTGACGCGGGTGGACTTCTGCATGGTGATCTCCTTGCGGATCGACGACTGTCATCCCCTACCTGTCACGAATCCGCTGAAGCGTTACAACGCGAGGAGGATCTTTCGCCGGACCCGGGCCGCGAAAGCGTCGGCTGATTCCGCATGCCCGGCACCCGCGCGGAGGTACCGTGTGCGAACTGGTGACCGCGAGCGGGAGGGACGCAGGTGGAGGTCGTACTGCGAGAGGTGGTGGCGGCGGATCTGCCGCTGCTGGCCGGCGCCGAGTCGCCGTATGACGAGTTCGGCCCGCAGCGGCCGCGCACCGAGCCCTACTCCCCGGTGCGCCGAGCCCAGTGACGGGATGGCACCTTCCACGACCTCTACTCCTACAGCATCCTGCGCTCCGAGTAGTCCGGCTGACCGCCGCCCTGGAACATCGGCAGATCGCCGTCTACCTCGGTGCTCTCATCGTCGGCGCCGCCGCCACCCGGCTCTGGCCGGAAGCGGCGCAGCCGCTGGAGCGGGCGATCTATCCGGTCCTGGGATGCCTGCTCTACGCGACGTTCCTTCAAGTGCCGTTCACGAAGGTCGCTGCGGCGTTCGGAGATCGACGTTTCCTCGGTGCCGCGCTGGTCCTGAACTTCGTCGTCGTGCCACCGATCGTGGCAGGCCTCGTCGCGATCGTCCCGCTGGAACGTGCCGTCTTGGTGGGGGTCCTGCTCACCCTGCTGACGCCGTGTATCGACTATGTCATCGTCTTCACCGGCTTGGCTGGCGGCGACAGCCAGCGACTGGTTGCGGCCTCCCCGCTGCTGATGCTCGCGCAACTTGTGGCGTTGCCGGTGCTGCTATGGGCGTTCCTGGGGAGCGACCTTGCGAACGTCGTCGAGATGGGCCCTTTCCTGCAGGCCTTCGGCTTCTTGATCATGCTTCCGCTGGGGCTCGCCTGGCTGACTGAGCTCCTTGCCACGCGCCATCGTGTGGGTGGTGTGATCACGCGCGGCATGGAGGCGGCGATGGTGCTTCTGATGGCAGCCACGCTCCTCGTCGTGGTGGCCAGTCAACTGCCCAAGCTGAAGGGTCGGTACGCCGACGTGGCCGCTGCGGTGCCGGCCTACGTCGGCTTCCTCGTCCTCATGGGCGGCCTGGGTCTGGTGTTCGCTCGGATGGCGGACTTCGGGGTGGGTCAGGCCCGTGCCCTCGTGTTCAGTGGCGTCACCCGCAACTCCCTCGTCGTGTTGCCACTCGCGCTCGCCCTCCCGGCGGCGTACGCTGCCACCCCGGCCGTCGTGGTCACCCAGACTCTGGTCGAACTCGTCGCCATGCTGGCGTTGATCCGCTTGGTGCCGCGGCTGTTGCCGTCCTAGCGGATCGCGGCGACGGGCGTCAGCGCTGGCCGGCGACGATGCGTCCGAAGACCAGGCCCTGGCCGATTCGCGCCGACGACCCGGTCGCTGTCGGTACCGGCGGGCGCACCGATGCGGCAACCAGTATGCGGATCGCACTGTTCTTGTCCGGCCTGGTAGGTCCGTTGCTCAACTCACGATGCGCCGACGTCTCCGACGACGACCTCCGGGCCGGGATCATCGACGCTGGGCGACTGTTGCTCGCTTAGTCCGACCCCGCGGCGTGCCGCGGGCGCTGAAGTGCGCAGACGCCTTGAACTCGCGTCTACTGAACAGCACAACACTCACACTCTTGATGGGGCTGGGGACAAGTGATCAGCTGTATGCGGCGATTCCCGTCAGCGCCTGGCCAACGATCAAGGTGTGGATCTCGTTTGTGCCCTCGTAGGTGTATACCGACTCCAGGTTGTTGGCGTGTCGGATGACGGGGTACTCAAGCGTGATGCCGTTGGCGCCGAGGATCCCCCTCGCCTCATGCGCGATGTGCAACGCCTCGCGCACGTTGTTGAGTTTGCCCAGGCTGACCTGCTGAGGAGTCGCCTTACCCTCGTCCTTTAAGCGACCAATCTGTAGAGCGAGCAACGTTCCCTTGGCCAGCTCGAGATACATGTCGGCGAGCTTCTTCTGGGTCAACTGGAATCCGGCGATGGGGCGACCGAACTGAATCCTGGAGCCGGCGTACTCCTGTGCTGCCTCAAAGCACGCGCGCGCAGCGCCCATCGCGCCCCACACGATGCCGTAACGGGCTTCGTTGAGGCAGCTCAGTGGTCCACGGAGGCCCTTGACCTCTGGAAGTACGGCGTCGGCGGGTAGGCGGCAGTCATCGAGGATGAGCTCGGAGGTGATCGATGCACGCAGCGACATCTTGTGTTTGATGTTCTGCGTCCGGAACCCAGGCGTGCCAGCTGGCACGATGAACCCGCGCACACCCTCGTCCGTCTGGGCCCAGACCACTGCAACGCCGGCGATGCCGCCGTTGGTGATCCACATTTTTGTTCCATTTAGCACCCAGTCAGCGCCATCGCGACGGGCGTGGGTGCGCATGCTCCCCGGGTCGCTTCCGTGGTCAGGTTCGGTCAGGCCGAAGCAACCCACGATCTCGCCCGTGGCCATGCCCGGCAGCCATTCCTGCTTCTGCTCCTCGGAGCCAAACTTGTGAATGGCTGTCATAGCGAGTGAACCCTGGACGGAGACCAGGCTACGCAGGCCGCTGTCGATGGCCTCGAGCTCAAGGCACGCGATGCCGTAATCAACCGCAGACATCCCAGCGCAGCCATAGCCCTGCAGGTGCATGCCGAACAAGCCATGGCTGCCCAACAGTGGAGGGATCTCGCTGGGCAGAATGCCTTCCTCGAACCAGGTCGCCACGTCAGGCAGCAGCTTGTCCCGCCCCAACGCGCGGACGGTGTCGCGAACCGCCAACTCGTCGGGCGTGAGGAGCAGGTCGAGATCGAGGATTCCTCGTGACATGAATGCTTCCTTCCACGAATGGGTCGTGCTACGGTCAACGTATATTGTAGGCAACATACACCGAGAACCGTCAGTGGAACACTCAGGAGGTCAAATGTTCAGCAAGGGAGTGGGACTCTTCCCCACCGAACCAGTCGACGTGATGCGGAACTACACGCAGGTGGCCGAGTCACTGGGATATGACAACGTCTGGTTCGGCGACTCCCAGAACATCTGGCGCGAATCGTCGGTCACGATGGGCGCCGCGGCCGTCGGCACCGAACGGGTGGTCTTCGGCACCGGCGTGACGAACGCTGTCACTCGCCACCGGTCCTTGCTCGCCTCCACCTGGGCCACGTTGTCCGAATACACCGGAGGCCGTGTGGCCCTGGGTATCGGGACGGGTGACTCCTCATTGCGGACAATGGGCCTCAAGCCCCTCAAGCTCGCAGAGTTGGAAGAGGCGATCGGAGAGTTGCGCACTCTTTTCCGCGGCGAAGCTGTCGCCGAGGCCGACAGTGGCGTCGACTTCCACCTCAACTACGTCCAGAAGCCGATGGATATCCCGATCTATATCGCCGCATCCGCGCCGAAGATTCTCGAAATGTCGGGGCGAGTCGCCGACGGCACCATCATCTTGGTAGGCACCTCGCCGGTCTTCATCGAGGCCGCGCTCAAGACGATCGAGAAGGGCGCCAAGGCTTCCGGTCGCACCCTCAACGACCTGCACCTGGTGTTGTGGACGCCGACCGCGATCGGCGACGACCCGGTGAAGGCGCGTGACCTTGCCCGCGCTCACGTGGCTCGCGTCTGCATCCGTCCGCTGCCCGCTGCGGTCGACCCGTCACTGGAGGCAGCGATCGCCAAGATTCGCGACACCTACGACTATTACCACCACATGGATACCGAGGCGAGTCACGCTGACCTGGTGCCCGATGAGTTGGTCGACCTGTTCGCTCTGGCTGGCACGCCAGACGAGTGTGAAGATCGTCTTCGTGACATCCGCGACCTCGGCATCGACCAGGTGTCTATCGTGCCCTTCGTCTCCCCAGGCGAGAGCCGCGAGCCCACCATTCGCACCTTTGCAGAGATCTGCTCGCGCCTGGACTGAGCGACGAACGTTCGCGCTAGGCAAGTGGCCGCGCCCGGGGAGCATAGAGTCCCCGGGCGCGGCCCATTGCTGTCGGGATGGCGTGATGGCGAACCGCATCACCTGGGTGGTCGTCGTCCGACTTGCCGGCAAGCACAGCCGCCCTTGGGCCCGCGCCATGATGTCGACAGCGTGGCCGAACTAGTGGGGGTATGGCCGGTCGGGCGCCCCGTGCCCGACGAGCCAGGTCGTGAACCGACCGATCACAGATAGATCGTCGTCGCCTTCGTCTGCGTATAGCTGTAGAGCTCCTCGAGCGCGTTGTCGCGGCCGATGCCGGAGTCCTTCACGCCGCCGTATGGAACGCCGGTGAAGTGCTGTGAGACGCCGTTCACCCACACAAAACCGGCATCGAGGCGTCGCGCGGTGCGCAAGGCGGTCTGGATATCGCGGGCGAAGACGGCTGCTGTCAATCCGTAGCCGACGGAGTTGGCGATCGCGATCGCCTCGTCGGGGTCCGACCACCGCAGGACGCTGAGGACGGGTCCGAAGACCTCTGTCCGTGCGATCTCCATCTCGGGGGTGACATGGTCGATCACCGTCGGGGCGTAAAAGAAGCCACCGGTGGTCGGCTCGGCGCGGTGCCCGCCAGCCACCACCCGCGCGCCTTCGGCTCGTGCCGTCGTCACCATCTCGTCGACTCGGTCCACCTGCTCTGCAGAGATCAACGGACCCTGGCCGGTGGCGTCGTTCAGCGCGTGGCCGAGCGTGAGGGAATTGACCTTGGCTGCCACCAGCGCAGTGACCTCATCAGCGATGGTCTCGGGGACCAGCAGCCGGCTGGTCGATCCGCAGGATTGTCCGGCCCACGAATAGTTCATGCCGCGCACCGCTGCGTCGGCAATGATCTCGAGGGCGGTGTCATCGAAGGCGATGAGGGCGTTCTTGCCGCCGAGTTCGAGGGTCACCGTCTTGACGCCGCTGCGAGCGGCATCTTCTTGGATCATCCGCCCGGTGCGGACGCTGCCGACGAAACTGATCCGGCGCACCTCAGGATGCCGGACGAGCGCCCGCGGGACTTCGGGGCCATCGCCGAGCACGGGTGCGAACACTCCGGGCGGCAGGATATCGGCAGCGACACGGGCTAGGAGCAGGGCCGACAGTGGGGCTCGCTCGGGCGGTTTCACGACGACGGTGTTTCCAGCCATCAGCGCCGCCGCCGACTTCGCCAGGCTGAACAGGAACGGGTGGTTGAACGCCACGATCTTCGCCACGACCCCGAAGGGCACCCGCTCGGTGAAGTGCAGGTTCGAACTGGCCGGAATGGTCTCGCCGAGGAGAGTAGGCCCAATGCCCGCGAAGTAGCGCAGTCCGCGAACGGCTGTGTCCACGTCGCGGCGCATGTCGGTGTACGGTCCACCGCTGCCCATGGCGTCGAGGATCGCGAAATCCTCGGCGTGATCGGCGACGGCCTCAGCCAGGCGGTTCAACAGTGCGGCCCGCTCCAGAATCGGCAGATCTCGCCATGCCGGGACGGCTGCCGATGCCGCGTTGACGACTGCGTCAACAGTGGCGAAGGTGCCGTCGGGGGCGCTGGTTGTGACCTGACCGGTCGAGGGGTCGAGGAGGTTGTAGCGGCCGGTCGGGCGCTCTACCCCTGGGGGCACGGGGTGCTCCCAGGTCCGTGCCATGAGTTCGGCCGCGCGCTGATGCCGTGCGTCCTCCAGTGTCCCAGCCATGGTCAATCTGCCTTCGGGGACGTCGCGGCGTAGCCGCGCTGAACGTGTACGTCGAGGAACGCCCGCCCCCCTGCACGCACGATCGCTACGGCCTCGCGAAGCGTTTCGGCAAGGCTTGCGGCGTCCGTGTGGGGACCGAACGAGGTGAATCCCTGGGCGCGAGCCAACCCGGCCAGGTCGGGCGCCGGATCGTCGATGCGGAGTCCGATGTGGGCGTTGGCTTGCGGCCGTCCGCGGGTGATCGCAACGGCGGACTGGTGGATCTCGTCGTTGTAGTAGGACGAGTTGTTGCCGACGACGACGAGAAGCGGGATGTCGTGGTGAGCTGCGGTCCAAAGTGCGGTCGCACCCATAAGGAAGTCGCCGTCACCGAGCACCGCCACGGGCAGTCGGTCGCTCCCGCGTAGCGCGAGCGCTGCGCCGACAGCCATACCCGGACCACCGCCGACGCCGCCGCCCCCGTCGCCGCCCAGGTAGTCGAGCGGGTCCCTCAGCGGCCATTGGCTGAAGTCCCAGCCAAACGGAACTCGGATCAGCGTGACCGGTTGGTCGGCGGTCGCTGCGCGCAGGGAGTGCTGGAGGAAAGTGTTCGTGATGTGGGAGGGCAACTCGCCGTCCCATGAAGGTTCCGCCGGGCCCGCTGCTGGGGTCGCAGCCGCACCGGTGAACCCCATGAGATCCAGGAGCTCGGCAACCGCCAGGTCCGGACTGGTGGTCAGGGTGATGTCGACTTCGGGTGGCGTGAAGTCGAGTTTGTTCGCGCCGTTGGCCAACAAGTGCTCGAGGCTGACGTGGACGATCGTGCGTGGCTTGGTCTGGTCGAATGAGACGGTTTGCAGCGTGCCGCCGAGATCGAGCCAGTCTAGGCTGAGGATCACGTCTGCCTCGGCAAGCAGCGCTTGGTCGGCTGGGCTGAGCTTGAAGGAGGGCAGCCCGGTGTGGGCCGGATGGTCGGTCGGGAACGCTGCGCCGAGTTTGTGGTGCGTGATGACTCGCGCGCCCAAGCCTTCGACCAGCCGGATCCGGCGCTCCCAGTCCTGCTGGTCGCGACTGACTCTGCCTGCGAGTACTACGACGCGTGCGGCAGCTCGTAACGCCTGCGCAGCGGCGGCGAGTTCGTGTGTAGCCGCGCACGGAGCGGAATAGGGGGCAAGCTTCGGGAAGGTGATCGTCGCGGGATCGATCTCGGTCTCCTGAGCGGCTACGTCGAGTCCGATAAAGGTCGGCGCAGTGGGTGCTGCGCAGGTGAGCTGGTAGCCACGCAGGATGGAGGAGACGGCGGCCCCTGGAGAGGACGCGTGGTCGTCCCACTTCACGAATCCGCGGATGAGTGAGCCCAAGTCTGCTGCTGTATGCAACCAGTCGATCCAGGGGCGCCGTCGGGTGGCGTCCGCCGGGCCATCGGCGCCGATAAGAAGCACGGGGGTGCGGTCGGCATAGGCGTTGAAGACCGCCATGGAGGCGTGCATCAGTCCGACGTTGCTGTGCACGACGGCGGCAAGTGGTCGGCCAGCGACTTTGGCGTAGCCGTGGGCGATCGCGACCGCGTGCTCTTCATGGAGGCAGAGGAGCATCTCCGGGTCGCTGTTGCCGAGGAGGTTGACCAGGCTGTCGTGCAGTCCGCGAAAACTCGCGCCAGGGGTGAGCGTGAGGTAGGGGACGCCGGTCTCTCGGATGGCAAGTGCCATGGCGTCGCTGCCCCAGGTGGACGGTCCTGCTTCAGAGGTGAGGGTCATGTTGGATCAGATCCCTTCTAATGTAGACAATATGTAATTACGCCGGGCAGGGCCGCCTCTGGATTAGACCGTCTTCGCTCGCGGTCCACGGGTCTCCTGTGCAACGAGAGCGAACGCTGCGACCGCCGCCAGCATTACTGCGGCCATGACGATGACAGCGACGCGATGGTTTCCGTGGTCGACGAGGAAGCCCAGCGTGACGGGTCCGACTACTGCGGCCAGATCGCCGCACGTTCGGTAGAAGCCGAGTGCCCGACCTCGTGCTGTGGGCGGCGCGATGTCGACAACATACGCCGAGGGCACCGGGGCGGAGACCGCCATCGCGACGCCGGCCACCAGGGTGACGAGGGTGAAGAGCCACACGCTGTCGTCGGCGGCGTAGAGCGGGAAGGTGACGGTGGCAATCAGGATGCCGGGCACGATCACGCGTTTGCGGCCGCGGCGGTCCGACATGCCTCCTACGAAAGGGAGCAGGGCGAAGTTGAGGAGCGTCACGAGCCCGAGGAGCACCCCCATATGCGCAACCGAAATGCCGACGATGGTGTATCCGATCAGGGGCACGATCGACTGAACGCCGCCGAAGCGATGCAAGAAGATGGAGAAGCCGATCCCACACACTGCGAGGTAGTTGCGATCGGTGAGTAGGCGCCACGTGGAGACCGCATGAGCGTCGGGAACCTCGTCGGCAGGTTTCTGGTGGAGTCGGTCGTTGGGCACTGCGAGCAGTGTCCGGGCGCCGACGAGGCAGACCGCGATGGCGAACAATCCGCAGGCCAGGAAGGGGGCTCGGTTGCCGAAGAAGGCTGCGACCAGGCCACCGATTGCGGGTCCGAGACCGCTCGCGCTGAGCTGGACCCCTTGCATCACCGACAGTGCGTGCCCCCGCCGCTCCTCATCGGCGAGGGTGGCGACGAGAACCGTGCCGGAGGTCAGCGCGACCCCGCCTGCCACACCAGCCAGGAAACGCAGCACCAGGAGGACGTCGAGATTCGGCGCGAAGGCGATTGCGAACTGCGACGCGGTGACGCCACCCATGCCCGCGAACATCAGCCAGCGAGGGTCGAGGCGGTCGCTCAAGATGCCGGCCGGTACGTTTACGAGCAGTCGGCCGAGACCGAAGACTGCGACCGCCAGGCCGATCGCGGTCGCGTTAGCCCCCATGTCGTCGGCCAGTGCGGGTAGAACCGGAATCACGATCGTCCACGCACTTTGCGCCGCTGCCACGCAGAAGCAGGCGACGAGGACGGCCGGTTCCATACGCGGACGCCCGTCGTCGCGTTTGCGGCGGCGCAGACCTGCTCCGGCCATCGCTTCTCCTTCGTTGAGCGTGGCTGCCATGCTCGATCTGCTGGGTGTCTCCGGGGCCGGGACGCCGCGGGTCAGCCAGCGCTGTCGACCCGAGCGATCCTAGACGATTGTATTAGATATATGTAGTGTGGATCGCGCGCCGCGCCGGCGCTACCAAGACCGACGACGCTCAAGCGGTCCCCGTGACCACGACGTCAGAAGACAGGAGGGGGCACATGCCGATCGAATACCGCGGCTTGCGCGACTGGCTGGAAGCAGTCGATGAGATGGGGGAGTTGTCGCGTGTCAGCGGGGCCCACTGGGACCGCGAGATCGGCGGTCTGGCCGCGCTGCAGGAGCGGCGACTTGGTCAAGAGGCGCTGATTTTCGATCAGGTGCCCGATCACGACCCGAGTTTCAGGGTGCTGACCAACACCATGATGTCGAACCGTCGCATCGCCTACACCTTCGGCGCGCCGGTCGACTCTACTGGCGTCGAGTTGGTCCAGCACTGGCGTCGGGTGGTCAGCAAACTTCCGACGATGCCGGTCAAGCAAGTCGAGGATGGCCCAGTCAACGAGAACATCATGCGTGGTGAAGACGTGGATGTCTTGAAGTTCCCCACCCCTCGCTGGCATGAGGAGGACGGCGGCCGATACATCGGGACTGGTTGCGTCGTCATCATGAACGATCCGGATTCCGAATGGGTCAATCTCGGGTGCTACCGCGTGATGGTCCACGACGAGAAGACCGTCGGTCTCTACATCTCTCCCGGGAAGCATGGCAGGCTCATTCGTGAGCGCTATTGGGACAAGGGCAAGCCCTGCCCGGTGGCTGTCGCCGTTGGCCAGGACCCGTTGCTGACCACATTGGCCGGTATCGAGGTGCCCTATGGGGTCAGTGAATTCGAGGTCGCTGGCGGGTTGCGCGGTGCGCCCACGGAGGTCATCACCAGCGACGTGACGGGCCTGCCGATTCCCGCTCATGCCGAGATCGTGTTGGAGGGCTTCCTCTACCCCGACGACATGATGGACGAAGGTCCGTTCGGCGAGTGGACCGGCTATTACGCCGGCGGACGTGAACCGGCTCCGGTCATGCGGGTGGAGGCGATCAGGCACCGCAATGATCCAATCCTTTATGGCGCCCTGACCGGTCGTTCGCCCGCGGATGCCGCCTACTATCGGGGCCTGTTGCGCTCGGCGATGATCTGGGATCAGGTCGAAGGTGCGGGACTTCCTGGCATTAAAGGTGTCTGGGTCCACGAGGCCAGCGGCGCGCGCCTGTGGGTGACGTTGTCCGTCGAGCAGATGTTTGCCGGGCACGCTCAGCAGGTTGGGATGGTCGCCAGCCAATGCCACGCAGGCAGTTATGCCAACCGGTTCGTCGTGGTGGTCGACGACGACATTGACCCGGCCAACAACAATGACGTCATCTGGGCGATGAGCACGCGCATGGACCCGGCTACCGACATGACGACGATCACCGGGGCGTGGAGTACGCCTCTGGACCCGATGTCCTATCCACGCGACAACCCGCGTTATAACAACCGGGTCGTCATCGATGCGACGAAGCCGTGGACTCGACTCTCGACCTTCCCGAAGACGGTCGAACCGCCGCCTGAGTACCAAGCTGAGTTGATCGAGAAGTGGGGTGACCACTTGCCCGGGATCAGGCCGTGAGGGACGCCGCCTGATTCTTCGGGATCAGCCCACGGCGCTGGCGGTTCCTGCCGAGTTCAGAGGAGCTTGAGGTGTTCGACCTGCCGGTGCCAGCGAGCCAGTGTTTGGTCGAGATCGCCGCGCAGCTCAAAGGTGACCCCCGAGACGAGCGTTGCATAGGCAGCGCGATCCTGACGTGCCTCGACCACCTCGGTGGTGAAGCAGGTGATCCCGTCCGAGTCGCCGAGGTGTTCCGAGCGCACGTGCAGGCGGATCTGGTGGGCCGCCCCTCCCCTCACCACGCTTAGCAGGCCATGGCGGGACACGGATAGCGCGCGACGGGATCCGGTACCCCTGTGGAGGGCCAGGTTGATCCGGGTCGGGGAAGGGGCGTAGACCTCGCCAATGCCGAGCATGGCGAGGTGTGGCAGGTGCTCCTCGTCGACCGTGGCGAGCAGGAACGTCTCGCCGCACGCATCATCGACGTGGTCGCCGTTGAAAAGCTCCGTCAGCTCGGTGGGCAGGCTCACGTTTCGGCCGTCTCCTGGTCCTTCTCCAACATCAGCCGCAGGCTGGTTACGGTTCCGGCTCTGTGTTCGGCGAGGAGGGCGACCACCTGCTCGGTCTCCCGAGCAAGGACTGCCTTGAGGATCGCGCGATGCTCGTTATCGACTTTCTCGCGATGCTCCCGAGCCACGAAGTACACCGAGCGGTAGGGGTCGGTCGAGTCCCAGAGTTGCCGGATGATCCGCACCAGTCGGGACATCCCGCACGGCTCGATCATGGCGAAGTGAAACCGGCGGTTGGCAGCTGTGAGCATGACGATGTCGTCGAACTTGTTGGCCTCTTCGGTGTCGAGGAGGGCAGCCTCAAGGCGCTCGTCGTCTTCCGGGGTCATCTGGGGAATGGCGTGGCGGACCGCCTCGGCCTCCAGCACGTTTCGGATGTGATAGACCTCGATGAGTTCCGCGATGTCGAGTTCGGTGACGAAGTAACCGCGGTGAGGTTCGTAGGAGATCTGCCCTTCGCCCTCGAGCATCTTCAGAGCCTCGCGGACCGGGACCCGACTCACTCCGAACTGCTCGGCAACCTTGTCCTGCAGAATCTGGGTGCCGGGAGACAGTTCGCCGCTGATGATCGCCCTACGTAACTCTGTCGCCACCGCCTCTTGGGCGGTAGGAGGTCGCCGGAAACCGTTTGTGCGATCAGACTTGGCCATCGTTGATCAGATCCCCCAACGAGATGTGCTCGAGACCGATCCCTCTGTCGAGGCCGGCCAACCTTGTCAAAGAATACGACCTACGCGCTCAGCGCGGGTCCGTCGCCAGGTGAACGATGATGGGTCGCACGCGCTTGGAGCCTGCCCATCTACCGATCAGTAGGCCGGCTGCAACGCCGAGCAGGCCGATGAGGACGGCAGGCAGGAGCGGGCGAATCGGCGTCAGCAACGACCCACCAACATCGAAGGCATCGGTGCTCGGCGGGGCTGCGGCCGCGGTCGTTGGGCCGGGTTGGGCGGCGTCAGCGGCGGTGAGCTCGGTGACAGGAGCAAAACTGTGCTCCAGGTTCCTGGCGAAGGCATCCATCAGCTGCCGCAGGACGCCATCGGCCATGGAACTGCCGAACTGTGCGAGGCGCCCGGTGAGGTCGATGCTGCTGGTCAGCCGCACCACGGTGTGAGTGCTGTCGCGTTCTTCAGCCTGGCACGCCACGGTCAATCGCGCGTCCCCGTGGGCGCTACCGCCTGCTCCCTCGAGTACGAAGCCATGGGCTTCGTCATCGATGGTGCGGTACCGCGCCTTACCCCGGAAGGATGCGTTGAAGGCGCCCAACTTGATCCGGAACAATCCGTCGAACCAGCCGTCGGCGGACGAGTCCTGAATCTCTGCGCCAGGTAGAGCCGCGGCGACGCGACGCAGATCGGTCAGTGCGGGCCAGACGACGCGCATCGGCTGATCGATGACAAGCTCGTGGGAGTTGTCCATGTCCTACCCCTCTAGAGTCGATTGTATATATAATACACACTCCCCCGTTCCTGTGGAATTCGAAAGAAGGCCGCTGCTGTGAGCCCTTCCCCTCAGAGGATCGTCGTCGCCATCACGGGTGCCAGTGGTGCCATCTACGGCATTCGCGCGCTGGAGATGTTGCGGGGGCGAGATGATGTCGAGGTCCATGCAGTGATCTCCCGCGGAGGTGGGCTGACCATCAGTCAGGAGACTGGGCGACGAGTGGCCGAAGTCGCGGCTCTCGCTGACGTCGTCCATCCGGCGGCGAATATCGGCGCCACCATTGCCTCGGGGTCGTTCCCCACGACGGGAATGCTCGTTGCGCCCTGTTCGATGCGCACGGTCGGAGCTATCGCCAACTCGCTCGCGGACAATCTTGTCGTCCGTGCCGCCGACGTGGCTCTGAAGGAGGGTCGGCCCTTGGTTCTGATGGTGCGCGAGACACCGCTGCATCGCGGTCATCTGCGCATCATGGCCGACGCGGCCGAGGCCGGCGCGATCATCGCGCCGCCTGTGCCTGCCTTCTATCACCGGCCCGGCACGATCGAGGAGTTGGTTGACCACACGGTCGCCCGTGCTCTGGACCGGATCGTGCCCGGGCTGGGTGCGTCGGAAAGCTGGACAGGCCTCTCCGCTGGCAGCGATTCGTCCAGTTGATCGGGTGAGTTCCCGGGTGCCTGCCGTGGGTCTGTCGAGCGGAAACCTGATTTCACCCTGAGAGCCTTGACCTGTAACGCAGGTCACCTTAGGCTCAGTGCAGATTGTATATTGGATGCAATGGCCCCCTAAGCCGATGCTCCGAGCGAGGAGAGTCAGGTGCCACGAGAACTGCCCGAACGACCAGATCGCTTAGCGCCAAGTGTGTGCGCGGTGATCGCGATCGACCTGCAGAACGACTTCTGCCATCCCCAGGGCTTGCAGGCGCGACAGGGCCGTGACGTCTCGCGGGTTCAGGAACCCTTGCTTCGCGCGCAGAGCCTGATGGCGGAGGCTCGTCGATCCGGTGTCCCGGTCTACCTGGTCCAGAACCAGCACTCAGCAGCGAGTGACAGTGCAGAGTGGCTCAACCGGCACCCTGATCCACATCGGGAGCAGTCCTGCCAGGTGGGTTCGTGGGGAGCGGACTTCTGTGGGTTCGCGCCAGTTGACGGTGACCACGTGGTACCCAAGACCCGGTACAGCGCCTTCATCAACACAACGTTGGCTAACGACCTTCGCTCTGCCGGACGCACCTCATTGCTGTTCGCCGGCGTCACCACCGCCACCTGCGTGGAGAGTTCATTGCGCGACGCGGTTTGTCTGGATTTCCTGGCCACCTTGGTCGAGGACTGCTGCGGCGCCTACACCGACGAAGCGCATCAGCGCGGCGTACGTGCTGTGACCGCAGGATTCGGTGAAGTCCGCAGCCTTGACGAAGTCATCCTCGCGTGGCGGGCGGCGGATGACGAGGGGAACGTAGCGTGACTGCATTGCAAGAAGTGATTCAGGTGCCGCCGACTGGCAAGAAGGTGCGCCGCCGGCGTCCGTCGCAGTCGGCGCATCGATGGGTATTACTCGCAGTCGTGATCGCGCTGTTGGTGGCCTGGGAAGCTGTCTCGCGTCTCGAGTGGGTCAACCCGATGTTCGTTTCGCGACCGACGGACATCTTCGCTGCGATCCCCGACGTCCTCGGCGACGAGAAGGCGGTGGACGCACTCACGACGACCGGTACCTCAATCTGGTGGGCGATCGTCTATGCGGTGATCATCGGGATAGTCGGAGGTTACCTGCTCGGTTCGGTTCAGGTGCTGCGTGATGCCTTCTACGGTCCGGTGAACTTCATCATCGGTATCCCGAAGTCGATCTTCATCCCGATCTTCCTCCTTGCCTTCGGGATCAACACGCAGACTGCCATCTATTACGGCGCCTTCTCCGGAATCTTCTACGTGATGATCAACGTGGTCGGGGGCCTGGACCTTGTCGAGGACCGCCACATGATGGTGGCGCGCGCCTACGGCGCATCCTGGTGGTACCGAGTGCGTGACATCGTGTTGCCTGCCTCGACGCCCGGAGTCTTCGCCGGCATCTGGTACGGCATCAAGAACGGCCTCCAGGGCGTGCTCATCTTCGAGCTCTTCATCTCGGTCGGCGGCCTGGGCTCTCTGATCAAGACTTATACGAACCGGCTGGAGATCGATCGCGTGTTCGTCGTCGTCCTTGGTATCGCTGTCATCTCGATCGTGCTGGGCGAGATCTGGAGCGCCATCGAGCGGAGACTCAGCCGCTGGCGTCCGTCCTCCACCGCCAACGCCGATACCGGCGTCTGACCCGGCATCCGACCCACGTCCTTCATCACCAGGAGTAACTGATGGCTCTCCAAGCCAAGAATCTCGAAGTCACCTACCGGACTGCGGGCGGGCGCTCTGTGCCTGCGCTGACCGACATCAACCTTGAGATCGCCGACCGCGAGTTTGTCACCATCATCGGACCGAGTGGCTGCGGTAAGTCGACGCTGTTGAAGTGCTTCGGGGGCCTCCTATCCCCGTCGAGGGGCGAGGTGACTGTCAACGGCCAGCCGGTCACCGAACCGGACCCGAACCGGGCTGCCTTTGTTTTCCAGGACTACACCTTGCTGCCCTGGAAGAACGTGCTGGACAACGCCGCCGTTGGGCTCCACTTCGCTGGCAGGTCCAAGGCTGAAGGCCGGGCGAAGGGCCAAGAGATGTTGGAACTCGTCGGCCTTGACGAGTTCGCCAAACAGTTTCCCCGCGAACTGTCGGGTGGCATGCAGCAGCGGGTCGCCGTCGCACGGGCGATGGCCATGGATCCGGACATCTTGTTGATGGACGAGCCCTTCGGGGCTTTGGACGAGCAAACCCGACAGAAGTTGGGATCCGAAATGGGGCGGATCCTCACTGAGACCGAGCGTTCTGTGGTGATGGTGACACACAGTCTCGATGAGGCGGTCTTCTGGGCTGACCGGATCATCGTGCTTAGCGCGCGCCCCGGTCGGATTGCGAAGGAGATCGAGGTCAAGGCTCCGCGTCCTCGTTCGTTGTCTTTCATCGGAACGGATGAGTTCGCGTTGATCCGGGCTGAACTCTTCCGGCTGCTCGAGGTCCCCAGCGCCATGGCCGAAGCGAGTCAGTGATGTCTGCGACTTCGACCCAAGCGGTCAGGGGGACCGCGAGAAGGATCAAGGCGAACGTCCTTCGGCTGGCCGCGCTGATCGCGCTCTTCGCTGTCTGGGGATACGCCCAAGGGCCCGGAGGCGCTTCGACGCTGATCGTGCCGAAGATCGGTGATGTCTTCGACGAGTTCCTGCAGTTCCTCGAGAACAGGGCGGTCTATGACGCACTGTGGGTCACGCTCACCGAACTGGTGATCTCGTTGGTCATCGCTGCGCTGAGTGCATTCGTTGTGGCTTTCTGGGCGGCCCGCACCGACCTGCGTGCCAAGGTGATCGAGCCTCTCCTTGTGTGGGGATACCTCGTCCCCCACATCCTCTTCTACCCGCTCATCATCTTGTGGCTGGGGGTAGGGATGTCCTCCAAGATCGCCTACGCAACTTCGTCCGCGTTCTTCCCGATCGCCTTCAACTGCTTGCGCGCCTTCCGCGGTGTCGACCCCAAGTACGTCTCGGTTGGCCGCGCCTACGGGGCGTCCAAGCGTCAGATGGACTGGCAAATCAAGTTCAGGGCGGCTGTCCCTATGGCTGCTGCCGGGTTACGGATCGGATGTGCGCTCACGCTCGTCACCGTGTTGGTGGCTGAGATGCTCAGCGCCACCAATGGCCTGGGCTACCTGCTGAAGTTCTACTCGCAGTCGTTCAACACGGCGCGTTCCTACGCGATCATCCTGGTCATCCTGCTCGTGGTCGGCATCTTCCATCTCCTGATCTCGAAACTGCTCCCCAAGAACATGGAGGGCCAGGCATGAACGCCCTTAATGCTGCCGACCCCGGCGTCGTCGAACTGCCGGGCGCCGAGTTCCTCACCGACGAGGAGCGAGCGGCCCTCGCAAGCGCTGGGTACGGGCGTTCGATGGGCATCGGCGCGCGACCTGCGTTGCTGGTGGTCGACGTCACCTATGCGTTTTGTGGGCATCGGGGCTCCTCGCTGGCGGAGGCGGTCAGCGCCTACCCGCTGGCCTGCGGTCCGGCTGCCTGGGAGGCGATACCCACGCTGGCGGGTCTCGTCGACGCCGCGCGGCACAGTGACGTGCCCGTCTTCTTCACCCGCGGTGCGCCTTCCATCACAGCGAGTCGCTGGAGCGACAAGAACGCTCGGCACGACGATGCTCCGCGAGCGGATGCGCGAGACATTGTGCAGGAGTGCGGCTTCCGGGAGCAGTCCGACGTCCTGCTTGAGAAGGAGGGGCCGAGCGCGTTTTTCGGCACGCCGCTGACGCGCCATCTGATCGGGCTCGGCGTCGATTCGGTGGTCGTTGCGGGCACCACGACGAGTGGCTGCGTACGCGCAACGGTCGTCGACGCATTCACCCATAACTTCAAAGTCGCGGTCGCCGCCGATGCCTGCTTCGACCGGGTGGGTGCGTCCCACCGGATGTCGCTCTTCGACATGGGCCTGAAGTACGCCGACGTGCTCTCTTCAGCGAGGCTGATCCAGTTGCTCGGGGGAGAGGGGGGCGCGAGCTGAGTCGCGCCGGGTCGGCTGATCGGACCCGGACCTCCCGGCTGACTCTGGCCGGCTACCTAGCACAACGCTTGATTGAGAGGAAATTCCAGTGCGCGGATACAAGACGAAGCTCGGAGTCCTGGCGATAGCCGGCGCGATGATGCTCGCTGCGTGTGGTGGCGGTGACGACGAGAGCGATGGTGCGCTGCGCGTCATCACCAGCGATGAGTACGACCTGTCCATGATCGGCGCCGAGGCGGCCGACGAGCTTGGCCTCTTCGAGAAGAGTGGGCTGGATGTCAAGCTGACGGTCAGTCAGGACGCCGCGCAGGCCCTGGCTTCCGGCGACGCAGACATCGCGATCGCCTCGCCCAACCGCTTCATCGGTGCCATCGAGCAGGGATTGCCCGCCAAGATCGTCGGACCAACCATCGATATCTGGGGCCAGTACATCATCGTCCGGAAGAACCTCGGCATCGACAAGGTCGAGGACTGGAAGGGTGGAAAGATCGGCGTCTCGAGCTTCGGGTCGGCCGGTCACTACTCCGGAGTGAAGCTTGCCCAGACACTCGGCTGGTCGAAGAGCGACTACGAGATCGTGCCGGTCGGTGATCTGAACGGTCTCATGGCCGCTTTGCGCAGTGGCAGCATTGACGGGTTCATGTGGTCGGCGCAGGCTGCCTTCACATTGGAGCACGAGGGCGCGGCTCACATCTTGGGCAACGTCGGCGAGACCATCGGGCCGAACCCGCTAGACGTGATCACGGTGACTGACAAGGCTCTTAAGGAACGCCCCGAGGACATCAAGCAGTTCTGTGCGGATTACTACGAGGCGCAGAAGATGTTCAAGGAGGACGAACAGCTCGCCACCGACACGTTCAAGAAGTGGGGTAAAGATAGCGAAGTCATGCCTGACATCCTCGACTCCGGCCTGCCGGTGCTGTCGACCAGTAGTGAGATCACTCCGGAGATGATCGCCAACATGGCAGACGCGACGACCTTCACCATCGACGGTTCGAAGATCACACCCGACGATGTGGCCAAGATGTACGTCGACTGCAGCACGCTGTGATGGCGATGTGACCTGGCAGCGGACTGGGCCTTTCGAAAGAGGGGCTCGGTCCGCTGCGGCACGCTCATCGGTTCGCTCTTGGAAGACAGTCTGGAAGATCTGCATGGAAACTGAGTTCACCCTCAACGGACACGCCGAGGTCGTTGACGCGCCCGATCACGAACTACTTATCGACACCCTGCGGGCTCGGATGCGTCTGACAGGGACGAAACGGTCGTGCGACGTGGAGATCTGCGGTGCGTGCACAGTCCTTCGTGACGGTCAGGCGATTAGTGCATGCACCACGCTGACTGCGGATGTCGACGGTGCCGACGTGGTGACCGTCGAAGGCCTGGCGGACGGCGATGAGCTGCATCCGGTACAGCAGGCGTTCGTCGATCACAGTGCTGCGCAGTGTGGTTTCTGCACCCCAGGCATGGTCATGAGTGTGGTGGCTTTGTGCTTGGAGTATCCCGACGCTGATGAGGAGCGGATCAAGGAGTACCTCTCCAGCACGCTCTGTAGGTGCACCGGCTACGTGAAGATCATCGAGGCGGCCCAACAGGCCTTGGAGCAGATGTGATGGGACCGAACGAGGCTGGCCAGCGGCGTCAACGTAAGGACATCATCGACAAGGTCACTGGACGGGCGCGTTACACCAGTGATCTCGAGGTGCCGGGCATGGCCTTTGCGCGGCTGGTGCGCAGCAAGGTCGCCCACGGCGCTATTAGGAACATCGACACCTCTGCGGCTCTCGCTCTGCCGGGCGTGGTCTGTGTGGTGACCGCCAAGGACTTCGAACATCTCGATATGTACTACGGCGAGTCGGTCCTGGACCAACCCTTCCTCTCCGTTGATCGGGTCCGTTACATCGGCGAACCGTTCGCCGGTGTCGTCGCTGAGACGCAAGAGATCGCGGACCGGGCGGCAGAGCTGGTCAGGCTCGAGGTCGAAGAACTCCCGATCCTCGAGAATGCGGCGGCGGCGATGCATGCCGAAACGCTCATCCACCCAGAGCGCCCCGCGGACCCGGAGCTCGCCAACGTGTGCAGTCGATCGGTCTTCGAGTACGGCGACGTCGACCGAGCGCTGGCAGAGGCCGTGTATGTCCACGAAGCGACTTACACGTTCCCAGCCGTGTATCACTACGCGATGGAGCCCCATGCTTACCTCGCTGAATGGACGAGCGCCGGACTCGACATGTGGGCAGGCACTCAGCAGCCACACAAGGTGCGGGCTGATCTGGCCCGCATCTTCGGCGTGCCCCACAACCAGGTGAGGGTCCGCGTGCCGTACGTCGGCGGCGGGTACGGGTCGAAGGGCCAGGCTAAGTACGAACCCGTGACGGCTGCGATGGCACTGGTGGCGCAGCGGCCAGTGCGGCTGGTCAACAGCATCAACGAGTCTTTCCACACTGTCATCAGGCACGCCGCGGTCGTGACAATGCGGACCGGCATCGGCGCCGACGGGCGAATAATCGCGCGCGACTCGCAGGTTGTATATGACACGGGAGCCTACGCAGACAAGGGCCCTCGGGTTGCTCGCAAGGGTGCCTATCGTTCGGCTGGGCCCTACTCGATCCCGAACAGCAGGGCGGTGGGGATCGCTGTCTACAGCAACCGGGTCCCCGCCGGCGCGTTCCGAGGTTTCTCGACGCCGCAGGTGGTCTGGGCCGGCGAGTCGGCGGTCGATGAGATCGCTCGTCACCTCAAGATGAGCCCGCTGGAGTATCGCAAGCGGTTCCTTACTGAGCGAGGTGAGCCGTTCCTCGGTGACGACGCGCCGATGGATGCCGACCTGCCGCAGGGCCTGCAGTTGGCGGCCGACGCGATCGGCTGGGACCAGCCACGGCCGCCGGGACGCGGGCGCGGCGTCGGTTCCGGCGTCAAGGACGGCGGCGGTGGGGCCGCTCGGGTCGAAGCCGAGGTTCACCTACACCGTGACGGATCGGTCGAGGTGGTTGCCTCGACCATTGAGTTGGGCCAGGGGCCCCAGACCGCGTACGCGCAGATCGCGGCCGATGGGCTGCGCGCGCGCTTCGAGGACGTTCGGGTCCGCGCGGTCGATACTTGGGGCCAGCGCTTCGATCCGGGCACGAACGCCAGCAGGTCGACGATCTCCGTCGGGAGCGCGGTCTACGACGCCGCCTGTCAGGTCTATGCCCAGGTGTGCGATGCCGCCGAACAGGTGATGGGCACTAGCCAGGATCTTCGGTTGGACGGTCCGGACGTGGTGGCTGGCGGGCAGCGCAAGCCCTTCGTCGAGGTGCTCGCCGAGGTTCGTCGGTTGCAGCCGGATTGGCTCGGTTCGGTCTCGGCCATCGGGGTGCAGGACACGACGAAGGGCGACGGCCCACTTGGCTACTCCAGTTCGTTCTACGAGGTCGGACACTCTGCAGTGGAGGTCGAGGTCGATCCTGAGACCGGAGTGCTGACCTTGGTCAAGTGTGCTTCGGTCGCTGACGTTGGCTTCGCGATCAACCCCGAAGGGTGTGAGGGGCAGGACGAGGGTTCAACGGTCATGGGGCTGGGACACACTCTCTACGAGGAGCTCGAGTTCAATGGGCCTGAGTTGATCAACCCGAGCTTGGTGGACTACCGCGTGCCACGTGCTGAAGATCTGCCCCATGACTTCCACACCATCCTGCTCGAGAATCGGGATGGCCCCGGTCCCTTCGGTTCCAAGGGTGCCGGTGAGGGGGGCACGCTCGGGATTGCGCCCGCAGTGGCCAACGCCCTTGAGGATGCCACCGGTGTGCGGATCAGAGACCTGCCGCTGACACCCGAACGCGTATGGCGGGCCCTACGGGCTCATGAAGAAGCACAGCAGTTGAACATAGCGGAGGACCGGTCGTGAGCATGTCGCCTTTTGAGCTCCACCGGCCGGACGACCTGCTCTCGGCGGTCCGGCTCCTGGAGAAGTACGGTGACGACGCCGTGTTGCACATGGGCGGCACCGAACTACTGCTGTTGATGAAGCTCGGCTTCGCCCAACCGGGTCACCTCATAGACGGCAAGCGGATCGCCGATCTCAAGAGGCTGGAGGTCGCTGATGACCGGCTCACGATCGGGGCGGGGGTCACCCATCGTCGAATCGAACGTCATCGCGATATCGCCCATATGATGCCCGCGCTCGTCTCGTTGGAGAAGGCGGTCGCCAACATCCGTGTTCGCAATGCCGGGACGCTCGGCGGCAACCTTTGCTTCGCAGAGCCGCACTCCGACCCGGCGACCTTGCTGGCGGCGCTGGACGCGACGGTCGACCTGGTCGGTCCGCAGGGAGGGAGGACGCTCCCGCTCCGCGAGTTCCTGATCGGCGCGTTTGCGACTGCACTGGCTCCCGCGGAGATCATGACGCGCATCACCGTGCCGCTCCCGAGGGTGGGAGCGCGGGTCGGTTATCACCGGCTGGCTCTGAAGGAGCGCCCCACCGTGGCAGCGGCGGTCGTTCTCGACGACAGGCGTTGCGAGGTGTGGATTGGTGCGCTGACTGCCAAGCCTCTGCCCGTCCCCGAAGCTGCGGCAGTCCTGGCCTCGTCCGCTGGGCGGGACGTGACGGCGGCGGCCGAAGCGACCCGTGCCGCGGTCCTTGCTGTCGACGCAGGTGAGGGCGACGACTACCGCGCTCAGTTAGCCAGCGTGATGGTCAGGCGTGCGGTCGCCGACGCCCAGCCCCGACTAGCACTCTGAGCGAACCGACTCCGATGAGCACGAGCGGCGCCCCGCTCAGCCTGGCGCGGCTCGTGCGCATCGGAGCGGGATGCTCAGTGGACGGTGGCGCCTACGGTGGGCGGCGGCGTCTGCTCGCTGCGTCCGCTCACGAGGATCTCGCCGTCGACCATCACCAGGCTGATCCCGGGCAGGTCGCCGAGTTGGAAGCACTCAAGCACATCGGTAGCCCGCGAGCCCGTGATGGGGCCGAGGATCAGCAGGTCTGCCGGCTGGCCCACAGTCAGTACACCGCCCGGCAACCCATGACGGCGGGCGACATTGCCGGTGCCGGCTGCGATGGCCAGTTCGGGGCTCAGTCCACACACGCTGGCGAGGTAGCCGATGTTGCGCAGCATCCCACGTGGGATGACGCCGGTACCTCCTGGCGTGTCGGTGCCGAGGGTCAGGCGATGCAACTGGTTGGTGCGCACCAGTTCATCGACAGTGACCTGGGTGGCCCGATAGTTCATCGAGGAGCACACCTCGACGGTGGCCTCCGGCAGGTCCTGGATGGTGCGGACAATCTCATCGTCGGGCATCGGAATCGGACCGCCGGAGATGTGCGCGATGACATCCGGCGAAACGGCAGTGACCAGTTCGTGGCCAGCCACCCGGCTAGAGCCGGAGCGCGACACGCCACCGGAGTGCATCTTCACCGTCATGCGACGTTCATGCGCCCACGTGACGTATTGCTGCGCCTCGCCGTCCTCCAGGTGCGACCAGTCGTAGAAGATGAACTTGAGCTGGGAAATGCCGTCGTCGGCCAGGGTGTCGAAATGGGCGTCCGTCAGACCGCGGACCAACAGCAGTGTGCCGGCGTGGACCTTGACCCCCGAGGGCCGATAGCTGCCGATCGTGCGCTTGGCCAACGTCGCCAGACCTGTCACCAAACGCGGTGTGAGGTCTTCGAACGGAAGCCCGGGGATGTGCAGTTCGCCCGCAGAGACCATCGACGTCGTGCCGCCGTGCAGGTAATTGCGGACCCAGCCGGTCGAGTTCTGAGCCGGGGTCCACTCGCCAACGGTGGGGTGTACGTGACCATCGATGAGTCCGGGCATCACCGATTGTCCAGCTGCATCGATCACGATGTCAGCCGCCTCGGCCTGAGCGCCGATCTCGGTGATCACTCCGTCTTCGATGAGCACGGCGGTGTCCCTGACCGGTGGAACGGCCGGGTCGCCGCTGACTAGTAGCCCGATGTTGGTGATGAGTGTTGTGGACATCACGTCTCCCTCTTGCTGATCGTCGTGTTGACTGTATACTTAATCCAACCATGGGAGGCTGCGAATGACCAGCAAGATCCGACAGTTCGTCGGCGGTGAGTGGCGCGCCGGGACTGGATCAGCGATCGAGTCGCGCAACCCTGCTCGGCCGCACGAGGTCGTGGCGTCGGGGCATGCCGCGACGCCGGACGATGTCACCGAGGCAGTCGCTGCGGCCACCAAGGCGGCCCAGGCATGGCGCCGTACGCTGATGCATGAGCGAGCTGCGGTCCTTCGGCGCACGGCGGAGCTACTGGAGGAACGCGCCGACGCTCTGGGTCTAGAACTCACCCTCGAAGAGGGCAAGACGCTTGTTGAGGGCATCGGCGAGGTGCGCCGCGCCGCCGAGATCTTCCGCTTCAACGCTGGCCAGGCCGACCGGGAGGTCGGGGAGGTGTTCGCCTCGCCACGGCGGGGCGAACGCATCGTCGTAACCCGCAAGCCGATCGGGGTTGTCGCCGTCATCACCCCATGGAACTTCCCGATCGCCATCCCGGCGTGGAAGATCGCGCCCGCGCTGATCCACGGTAACGCGGTGGTATGGAAGCCGGCGAGCATCGTGCCGCTCCTCGCTGTCCGGCTTGCCGAGGCCCTGCATGATGCGGGGCTGCCCGCGGGAGTGCTCTCCCTCATCATCGGCCCTGGCGCGCTCGGCTCCCAGATCGCCAGCGCCCCCGGCGTCCATGCGGTGACCTTCACCGGGTCGACGGGTATCGGTACCGGTCTACTCCAACTCTGCGCACCACTTCGGCGGCCGGTCCAGGCTGAGATGGGTGGGAAGAACGCCGCCGTCGTCTTCGCCGATGCTGATCTCGAGTTGGCGGCCGATCAGATCGTGCTCGGCGCGATGCGTTCCACCGGCCAGAAGTGCACCGCCACCTCCCGACTCGTGGTTGAGGACTCAGTTGCTGAGGACCTGCGTACCCTGTTGGTCCAACGGATCGAGGCTTTGGTCGTCGGTGACGGAACCCGATCCGATGTCACGGTCGGGCCGGTCTCCTCCGGAGGGGCGCAGGCAGAAATCACGTCGATGATCGACGACGCACTCCGAGGGGGCGCTCGTGTCGTGGCTCAGGCAGAGGCGCCCGACGATGGTCATTATGTGCCGCCGACGATCCTCGAGGTCGACGTGCGTCAGCCGATCTGGCGCGAGGAGGTCTTCGGGCCCGTACTGGCCATGACCACTGGCGCCGATGAGGACCGAGTGCTGGAACTTGCGAACGCCAGTGAGTTCGGGCTCAGTGCCGCGGTGTTCACCAGCGACCTTTCCCGAACCCTACGGATCATGGACGAACTCGAGGTCGGCGTCCTTCACGTCAACTCGGAGTCGGCTGGTGCCGACCCCCACGTGCCCTTCGGAGGCGTGAAGGACAGTGGTATCGGGCCGAAGGAGCAGGGTCGCGCATCGCGCGAGTTCTTCACCTGCACGACGACCGCCTACCTGCGCTAAGGATCTGAAAGGAATGTCTGTGACTCTTGAGAACCAGCCGACGACGGTGGCGGGCCGCTACCTGGAGATGTTCGCGGCAGCGGGAGTGGAACGCGCGTTCGGGATCCCGGGCGTACACAACCTTCCGTTCTGGCGCGATCGGACCGAGGCCCATCCCCCCATCATCGGCGTCCGGCACGAACAGACGACGGTCTACGCTGCCGACGGACTCGCGCGGGCGACAGGTCGGCCGGCGGTCGCTCTCACTACGACTGGCCCAGGAGCAGCCAATGCTGCAGGGGCCTTCGGCGAGGCTGCGTCATGTGGGTCGCCGGTGGTGCTGGTGGCCAGCGAGGTGAACAGTAGGTTCCTCGCCGAGCCGGGTGTGAAGGGCGTCCTTCACCAGTCCCGTGACCAAGCCGCCATTTTCGAACCGCTCGCCAAGGCGGTGTATCGTCCGCGCACCCCTGAGGCTGCCATCAGCGCCTTGGAGGACGCTTTCCGCACATGCATGGAGTACCCACGTGGTCCGGTCTACATCGACGTGCCGACCGACCTCCTCTCGGCTCCCGCACCCCAGGGCCGCGTCGTCGCCCCGGACCGCCCCGCTCTCGCTGATGACACGGCGCTCGCCGATCTGGTTCGACTCCTCGATGACAGCGCCTCCGTCGTGATCTGGGCAGGCGCCGGGATCGTGCAGTCCGAGGCCGAAGCCGAACTGTTGCGGCTCGCCGAAGGCCTGCAGGCGCCGGTGGTGACGACGTACGGGGCGAGAGGCGCGGTGCCCTTGGGGCATCCGAGCCATATCGCCCTGCCGCCACATGAACCTGAAGTCGCCGACCTCATCGAGTCAGCCGACCTCTTGCTCGCGGTCGGCACCGACTTCGACGGCATGATGACTCGTAACTGGACGATGCCGATGCCGGAGCGGCTCGCAGTAGTCAACTGCGATGCGACCGATCTGCGTAAGAACTACGCCCCCGATGTCGCTGTATTGGGCGATGCCCGCGAGGTGCTTACGGCACTGAGTGCGCGGATCACACGCGACCGGCGACCGACCACGCACAGCGAGGTTGCCGAGGCCGGATTCCGGCGGTTGGAGGACGACGAGGTTGACCACGACGGTCTGGCGTTCGTGCGGGCACTCGACGAGGTCGTGGACGAGCGTATTGCAGTGGTCTGCGACATGGCTGTCGCCGGCTATTGGTTCGGTGGCTATGGCTCGATCCATCGCTCCCGGCAACTGCAGTACCCCGTCGGGTGGGGAACGCTCGGCTATGCGCTGCCTGCCGCCGTCGGTCCGGCCTCGGTTGGCACGCCGACACTGGGCATCTGTGGTGACGGTGGCGTCTTGTTCGGCTTGGCCGAGTTCGCGACCATCGCACAAGAGGCGTTGCCAGTAACGATGCTCGTCGTCGACGATTCGGCGTACGGGATGCTCGCCTACGACCAGGTTATCGCCGGTGACGAGCGTGCCGGGGTGGATCTGCAGAGCCCCGACTGGGTGAGCCTGGGCCAGGCCTTCGGGATCCCGACCGTCGTTACGGCCGACACCGGGCAACTCCAGCAGGCTGTGCGCGACGGCCTCGTCTCCGAGAAGCCGGCTTTGGTCGTGCTCAAGGGGTCCTTCACCCCGCCGCGCACCACGTCGGCCCGTTGGAAGTCGTGATGAAGAGCCTAGGCGACATCCTTGTCGCCGACTTCTCGCGTGTGCTCTCGGGGCCTACGGTCACGATGTTCCTGGCTGACCTGGGCGCTGACGTGATCAAGGTCGAGCGACCCGGTGTCGGTGATGACACGCGGAGTTGGGGGCCACCGTTCCTCGGCGGTGAGAGCACCTACTTCCTGTCTGTCAACCGTAATAAGCGCAGTGTGGCGCTGGATCTGACCAGCGCGGAAGGGATCGCAGCGGCGCGGGAACTGGTCGCTCGCGCCGACGTGTTGGTCGAGAACTTCAGGCCCGGGACGATGGAGAAGCTCGGCCTCGGCTACGAGGAGACGCACCGTCTCAATCCGGCCCTGGTCTATTGCTCGATCTCCGGGTTCGGCAGCGGGGAGGGGGCCGATCGACCCGGGTACGACTTCGTCGTTCAGGCCGTCGGTGGCCTGATGAGCATCACTGGTGAGCCGGAAGGTAGCCCGATGAAGGTCGGGGTCGCCCTGGTCGACATCCTGGCTGGTCTGCATGCTGCGATCGGTGTGCTGGCCAGTCTGCGTGAGCGGCAGTCCACAGGGAGGGGGCGTCACGTCGAGGTCAACCTCCTCTCGTCCCTGCTGAGCAGTTTGGCCAACCAGGGCAGTGCCTACGCCCTTGCCGGGGTGATTCCACAACGGTTGGGGAACGTGCATCCGAGCATTACGCCGTACGAGTTGTTCCAGACGCGCGATAAACAGGTCGCAATCGCGTGTGGCACCGACCGTCAGTTCGAAGGGCTGTGCAGGGTCCTGGGGTGTGGAGAATTGAGCGAGGACCCCAGGTTCAGCAGCAACCGGGACCGTGTCGGCAATCGGTCAGCACTCCTGGAAGTCCTGAAGCCTGCGTTCGCCGCAGTCGGCACCGAGGAGTTGCTCCGTGCGCTCGACGACGCTGGTGTGCCGGCGGGTGCGGTCAACGACATCGCTGAGGCGTTCGCGTTCGCAGAACGGCTTGGCTTGGAGCCTTTGCAGCGGGTCGCCACTGTTGAGGGCGACCTTCCGCAGGTGTCTTCCCCCCTTCGATTCGACGGGGTGACACCGCGAGTCAACAGTGCTCCGCCGACCTTGGGGCAGCACACGGAGGAGATCTTGAACTGGCTGGGGATGAGGCAGGAGAGTTCGGCATTGTGACGACCGTGGATCTGCTCGCCCGCCTCAGAGCGTTGGGGGTCGAGTTGCCGAAGGCGCCACCAGCGGTCGGCGCCTACGCATCGTCGTACCGCCAAGGGGATCTGCTCTTCGTCGCTGGGCATACCTCTCGGACGGTAGAACGCCCCGCCCACCGCGGCGTGGTTGGAGTTGACGTAGATATCGAACACGCAGCACGCGAGGCGCGCGGTGCCGCCATCAATCTGCTCGCCGCCGCGCACCATGCCGTGGGCATGCAGAACGTCGAGGCTTTGGTGCACTTGCGGGGTTTCGTTCGCGCGGACCCGGAGTTCGAACGTCAGCCGGCCGTGATCGACGGCGCTTCACTGTTCTTCGCGGAGGTGTTCCGCGAGACGCCCCGGCACGCGCGAGCCGCCGTCGGGGTCGCTTCCCTCCCAGGTGGTGCGTGTGTGGAACTGGAGGCGGTCTTCGCCGTCCGCAAGGGCTGAGCAGCGACCCGGGGAACTCGGCTTCACGCCCAGATCGTGCCGGGGCGACCTCCGTCGGCGGTGATGATGGCGCCGTTGGTGATCCGTCCGCGGGGTGAGGCGAGGAACGCGACGAGGTCAGCGACCTCAGCGGCATTCACCGCGCGCCCGAGTGCGTTGCCTGCTGCCGTGTTAGTCGCTCCCGCATCGTGAGCGTTGCGCTCGGTGATCGTCATGCCCGGGTGGACGCAGGAGACCGCGATGCCGTCCGCGCCGAGTTCATCTGCGAGGTTCTTGGTGAGGGCGACTACGCCAATGTTGCGGATTGACCCGGCGATCGACCCGGTCGTTCGAGCGTTGATGCCGCTGATGTTGACCACGGCTCCGCCCCGTTCTCTCAGGTGTGGCGTTGCGGCTCGGACCACGCGCAGGTAGCCGAGCACCTTCGTGTCGACGTTTCGGAGCAGATCGTCGTCGTCGAGCCCAGCCAGGCCTTTTACCTGGCCGGGCAACGACCGGGGTGCGGCGCAGTTGACCACGATGTCGAGGCGACCCAGCAGGGCCACGGCGGCATCGACCGCTGCTCGCACTTGGCCGTCGTCGGTCGTGTCTGCCCGGACTGTTCCGCGGGCGCCCACCTCCATCTGGGCGGCCCGCAGCGACTCGTCATCGCGACCCAGCAAGACGACGCTCACTCCCTCGCCGACCAGTGCGGACGCTATCGCCTTGCCGATCCCGCGATTGCCGCCGGTGACCAGGGCGGCGTGGCCGGTGAGTCTGAGGTCCATGAGGAGAGTTTGCTGGGCCGCGACGGCGTGGGTCCAGTCCTCGTTCCCGTGCTTTGCTTGGGACTGGCGGAATCCACGGTCCGTTCGACGGCGCAGAGGGGGAGTTCCATCGCCAGACACACGCCGGCACCCAGTTGAACTGGGCGTGTCGAGGTCACCTCGGATTGGTCTTTCAAGACGGCCGCCGTCTGGCGTGAGGGCGGCGCGGTCAGGCTGACGGCAGCAGGGTGGCGCGAGCGAGGCGCTTGAGGCGCTCGAGGTGTCGTTGCGTCGGCTCCTCGCGGGGGTCGAAGGTCGTGGTCAGCGCCATCCCGCGCAGGCTGGTGAAGAGCACGTCGCGGAAGTCGTCGTAGCCAGGTCTTGCGGCCAGCTCGGGTCCGAAGAAGTCGTCCATGGCCATCCGGATGGCGCGGGCGATGTCGCGCTCACCCTCGAGCAGGGCGTCGCGGAGCGAGGGATGGGTCCGGGCGGCGATCCAGAGCTCGGTGGCCGCCCAGAAGTAGCCCTGGGTGAAGGTGGCCGCCATCGCCTCGACCACGGCGTCGACCCGCTCACCGAGGTCGGCTGGCCAGGTATGGCCGGAGGGCAGTTCGCCGACGCGCGCCTTCGCGAGGTGGTGGACCGCAGCGATGAGCAGGTCGTCCCGGGAGGGGAAGTGGTGCAGCAGGCGTCCTCGTGAGACCTGCGCGCGCTCCTGGATCCGGAGCGTCGATGCGCCGCTGTAGCCGTGCTCCAGCATCACCTCGACTGCGGCGTCGAGGATCTGCCGTTGCGCGTCGAGGGAGCGGGTCTGCACGGCACGGACCACGAGATCCACCTCTCACTGGGGTGACAACGGCAAAGCCGAAGGCTACTCTGCGCGTTAACCAGTCAGCACTGACTGGTTAATTCTCCCTCAGACTCCTGGAGGCCCGATGCCTACTCCCGTCATCGTCGATGTCGTCCGCCTCGCGTCCGGCAAGGGCAAGCCGGGCGGGGCGCTCTCCGGCACGCATCCGACGTCGATGCTCGTCCACGTGCTCCGTGCCCTCGTCGAGCGCAACGACCTCGACCCCGCGCTGATCGACGACGTGATCACCGGCTGCGTGATGCAGGCCGGCGAGCAGTCCCTCAACATCGGCCGCGCTGCCGTCCTCGGTGCGGGCTTCCCCGACTCGGTCCCCGCGACCACGATCGACCGTGCCTGCGGCTCCAGCCAGCAGGCGGTCCACTTCGCCGCGCAGGGCATCTCCGCCGGCGCCTACGACATCGTCATCGCCGCCGGCGTCGAGTCGATGAGCCGCGTGCCCATGGGCACCAGCAGCCTCGGCCAGGACAACCTCGGCCCCGAGGTCCATGCCCGCTACCCCGAGGGCCTGGTCAACCAGGGCGTCTCCGCCGAGTTGGTCGCCCAGCGCTGGAAGCTCGACCGCGAGACCCTCGACGCGTACGCCGCCGAGTCGCACCGGCGCGCCGCGGCGGCCATTGCCGCCGGCCACTTCGACAGCGAGATCGTCCCGATCACCGTGCCGACCGCCGACGGGGGCACCGCCGTGCACACGATCGACGAGACGGTGCGGGCCAGCACGACCGCCGAGGGCCTGGCCGGCCTCAACCCCGCCTTCCGGACCGACGAGATGGCTGCCCGCTTCCCGGACGTCACCTGGCAGATCCACCCCGGCATCTCCTCGCCGTTCACCGACGGCGCCTCCGCTGCGCTCATCATGAGTGAGGAGATGGCGAGCCGGCTCGGCCTCACGCCGCGTGCCCGCTTCGTCTCCTACGCCGTCAGCGGCGACGACCCGCTGCTGATGCTGACCGCGCCGATTCCGGCCACCCAGAAGGCGCTGGCCAAGGCCGGTCTCGGCATCGACGACATCGACGCCTACGAGGTCAACGAGGCGTTCGCGCCGGTGCCGCTGGCCTGGGCCCACGAGCTCGGCGCGGACCCGGCCAAGCTCAACCCGTGGGGTGGCGCCATCGCCCTCGGCCACGCCCTCGGGTCGTCGGGCACCCGGCTGCTGACCACCCTGGTCAACTACCTCGAGTCGACCGGCGGCCGCTACGGCCTGCAGACCATGTGCGAGGCCAACGGCATGGCCAACGCCACCGTCATCGAGCGCATCTGAGAGCGCTCCCCCACTCAGGCGAAACCTTCCGAGAAAGAGAGCACCCATGCAGATCTCCACGACCGTCGCCCTGGTTACCGGCGGCGCCTCCGGGCTGGGCCGGGCCACCGTCGAGGCGCTCCTGGCCAAGGGCGGCAGGGCCGTCATCCTCGACCTGCCCGGCGGCGCCGGTGAGACCACGGCGAAGGAGCTCGGCGACGCCGTCCGCTTCGTGCCGGCCGACGTGCGCAGCGAGGAGGACGTCAAGGCTGCCATCGCCGCGGCCTCCGAGCTCGGCGAGCTTCGCGTCGTGGTCAACTGTGCCGGCACCGGCGACGCGATCAAGACCGTCGGGCGGGGCAACGAGCCCTACCCGTACGACAAGTTCCAGCGGATCATCGAGATCAACCTGCTCGGCACCTTCAACGTCATCCGCCTCACCGCAGCGCACATGGCCGGCCTCGACCTGCTGGGTGAGGAGCGCGGCGTCATCGTCAACACCGCCTCGGTCGCGGCGTTCGACGGCCAGATCGGCCAGGCGGCGTACTCGGCGTCGAAGGGCGGCGTGGTCGGCATGACCCTGCCGATCGCCCGCGACCTGTCGACCCTCGGCATCCGCGTCGTCACCATTGCGCCCGGCCTCTTCGACACGCCGCTGCTCGCCTCGCTGCCCGAAGAGGCACGCAGGAGCCTCGGCCAGCAGGTGCCGCACCCCTCCCGCCTCGGTGACCCCGCGGAGTACGGCGCCCTGGCCGCGCACGTGGTCGAGAACCCGATGCTCAACGGCGAGACGATCCGCCTCGACGGTGCGATCCGGATGGCGCCTCGATGAACGCGATCAAGATGGGCATGATCATCGACTACGCCGGCGGCTTCGACGAGACCGTCGAGCTGTTGCTGGCCTACGAGGACGCCGGCCTGCAGATGGCCGCCATCCCCGAGGCGTACTCGTTCGACGCGGTCAGCCAGATCGGCTACCTCGCCGCGAAGAGCGACCGGCTGGAGCTGATGTCGGCGATCCTGCAGGTCTACTCGCGTACGCCGTCGCTCAACGCGATGACGGCTGCGGGCCTCGACTACGTCTCCGGTGGACGGTTCACCCTCGGCCTCGGCGCCAGCGGCCCGCAGGTCGTGGAGGGCTTCCACGGCGTGAAGTACGACGCCCCTCTGGGCAGGACCCGCGAGGTCGTCGAGATCTGCCGTCAGGTCTGGCGTCGGGAGCCGGTCGAGCACCGGGGCAAGCACTACACGGTGCCGCTCACCAAGGAGGACGGCGGATCGGGTCTCGGCAAGCCCCTGAAGATCATCAACCGCCCGGTCCGCAACGAGATCCCGATCTCGATCGCCGCGCTCGGGGAGAAGAACGTCGCCCTGGTCGCCGAGATCGCGCAGGGCTGGCAGCCGCTCTTCTTCCACCCGCACAAGGCGCAGGAGGCGTGGGGCGCGGCGCTGGCCGAGGGCATGGCGAAGCGCGACCCCGCGCTCGGCGAGCTCGACATCCAGCTCCAGGTGAACTTCCACTTCGGGGAGCCCGGGCCCGAGGCGATCGCCAAGGTGCGCAACCAGCTGGCGCTCTACATCGGCGGCATGGGGGCGCGCGACAAGAACTTCTACAACCAGCTCGCCTGCCGCTACGGCTACGAGGACGAGGCGAAGAACATCCAGGACCTCTACCTCGCGGGCAAGAAGACGGAGGCCGCCGAGGCGATCCCCGCCGACCTGATCGACGCGGTGACGCTCATGGGGGACGAGGAGGCGATCCGTCGCCAGGTGGCGGAGTTCCATGCCGCCGGCGTGCGCACCTTCCTGCTCAACCCGCTGGCCGAGGAGCCGGGCGACCGTGTCGAGCACGTACGCCGGCTCGCCGCGGTCATGGCCTGAGGAGAACGGTCCACTCGGGACCGATGGATCCGGGGCGTGGCGCCGGTCATTCTTGGTGAGACACCGACCGCCACCGTGAGGAGTGCTGATGTCACGCACCCGGATCCACAACTTCTCCCTCTCCCTGGACGGCTTCGCGACCGGGGAGCCGCAGTCGTTCGAGACGCCGTTCGGACACGCCGGCCAGCGCCTCCACGAGTGGATGTTCGCCACGCGCTTCTGGTCGTCGCAGGGTCAGCCCGGGGTCGACGACGCTTTCGCCCAGCAGCACAGCCAGGGCTTCGGCGCCGAGATCATGGGGGCCAACAAGTTCGGTCCGCCCGGCTGGCAGGACGATCCCCAGTGGCGCGGATGGTGGGGCGAGGAGCCGCCCTTCCACACGCCGACCTACGTGCTGACGCATCGTCCGCGCCCGCCGCTCGAGATGGCCGGCGGCACCACCTTCCACTTCCTGGACGCCACCCCGGAGGAGGCGCTCCAGGTCGCCCGGGAGGCGGCCGGCGGGCTCGACGTGCGCATCGGGGGCGGTGCCACCGTCGTGCGCGACTTCCTGCTGGCCGGACTCGTCGACCACATGCACCTCGTACAGGTGCCGATCGTGCTGGGTCGCGGCGTACGGCTGTGGGACGGGCTCGAAGCGATCGAGGAGCGGTACGACGTCGAGACGGTCGCCGCGCCGAGCGGCGTCACCCACCTCACCTTCACGCGCACGGAGGGCTGAGCCTGCCGCTGCGCTCAGTCGGCGACGAGGCTGAGCCGCGTGGGTGGCGCGAGGCCGGCAGTGTCGTGCACGAGCTGGTGGAGCATGCGGGTCATCATCATCACGCGGGCCAGCCGCTCGAAGTTGCTGGGCACCAGCAGCCAGTAGCTGTGCGGCACGGTCTGCTCCACGCCGGGCAATCGGACCAGGCCGGGGATCCGCCGCCCGATGTACGTCGGCAGGAACGCAAGACCCATGCCCTGCTGTGCCGCGTTGATCTGGGCGGCGATGCTGTTGGACTGCACCCGCGGAGCAGCGTCGGGCACCAGCCCGTAGAGCGTCTGGTACGTGTGTGCGCCGAGTGCCTCGTCGACGTACCAGATCAGCTCGAAGGCGTCGGCGATCTCGGCCGGATCGGTGACCGTGGGCCGTGTGGCCAGGTAGTCCGGCGCGCCGAAGAAGGCCAGCTGGTAGTTCGCCAGCAGGGAGACCTTCACACCGCGGGCCTGCGGCCGCTCGATCGTGATCGCCACGTCGAACTCGCGCGAGGTCAGTGAGGTGTGTCGATTGGCGGTGACCACCTCCACGGTGAGGCCGCCCAGCTGCTCGGAGAACCGGCCCAGCCCGGGCACCAGCAGGTAGGAGCCGAAGCCGTCCGGCGCGACGATCCGCACGGATCCAGTGAGGTGCTTGCCGGTGAGCAGGCAGTCCTCGTTGGCGGCCCGGACGGCGGCCTCGATCGCCTCGGCATGGGCCAGCAGCCGCATGCCGGGTTCGGTGAGCGTCCACCCCGACGGCTCGCGGTTGAAGAGCCGCTGCTGCACCGAGCGCTCCAGCTGCGAGATGTGTCGCCCGACGGTCGTGTGGTTGAGCTTGAGGACCTTCGCCGCCTCGGTGAGCCGACCGTGACGAGCGACTTCGAGGAAGATTCCGAGGTCGTCTGCACGCACCATGCAGCCACGCTACTCCAGTCCGGCCTGGTTCCGCGCCGTCAGCGTCTGCCCAGGTCAGCAGGGCGTTGTGCAGAAATGCACAGGCCTTGGCGGGGTTGGCCATTGCCAGCCGGTGAGCGCCCGGACCACGCTGAGGACAGCTTCAAGGTGACCACGGTCACAGCACCGGGGTCGCCGCGAAGCCCAGGGCTTCCACCCTGACCGGGAGCCCTTCTCCGCACAGCGCGCGTCCGCCGGAGTTCACCACCCTCCTTCCCAACATCCCGTGATTGGTGAAAAGCAATGGCACAGAAACCCGCACTGCCGCACCGGCAGAACTCTCCGCGACTCGTCGCCATCGGGAGCTTCGTCGGCACCACCATCGAGTGGTACGACTTCTTCCTCTACGGCACCGCCGCTGCCCTCGTGTTCTCGCCCCTCTTCTTCCCCGACGTCTCTCCGGCGATCGGCCTGATCGCCTCCTTCGCGACGTACGCCGTCGGCTTCCTGGCGCGGCCTATCGGCGCGCTCGTCGGCGGTCACGTCGGCGACCGGATCGGACGCAAGGCGATGCTCGTCGCCTCGCTGCTGATCATGGGCATCGCCACTGCCCTGATCGGGGCCCTGCCCACCTACGACCACGTCGGCATCGTGGCGCCGCTGCTGCTTCTGGTGCTGCGTCTGGCGCAGGGGTTCGGCGTCGGCGGCGAATGGGGCGGTGCCGCCCTGATGACCGTCGAGTCCGCCCCGCCCGGCAAACGCGGCCTCTACGGGTCGTTCACCCAGATCGGCGTCTCGGGCGGCATGCTACTAGCGGTCGGCGCCTTCACGCTCGCCAAGGTCTCGATGAGCCACGATGCCTTCCTCGCCTACGGATGGCGGATCCCGTTCCTGGCCAGCGCCCTGCTCGTCATGGTCGGCTTCGTGATCCGAGCGAAGCTCGCCGAGCCGGAGTCGTTCCAACGGCTCAAGGACGAGGACGCCCTGCCGGAGAACCCGCTGGCCGAGGTGGTGCGCAACGAGCGCCGCTCGATCTGGCTCACCATGGGCATGCGGATGTCGCAGAACACGGTCTACTACCTCTACACGACCTTCGGGATCGCCTACATCGCGCGCTCGATCGACGAGGACACCAACATCGGCCTCTACTCGGTGCTCATCGCCAGCGCCATCGGTCTCGTCTCGGTACCGCTGTGGGCCGCTCTCTCCGACCGCGTCGGCCGTCGCCCGGTCTACCTCTTCGGCACGGTCACCAGCGCCGTCTTCATCATCCCGTTCTTCCTGATGGCCGACACCGGCAGCCCGGTGCTGATCGTGATCGGCATGGTGATCGGGCTGAACCTCTTCCACGACGCCATGTACGGCCCGCAGGCCGCCTTCTTCTCCGAGCTGTTCTCGACCCGTGTCCGCTACAGCGGCGCCTCGATGGGGTACCAGTTCGGCTCGGTCCTCGCGGGAGGCTTCGCCCCGCTCATCGCCACCTCGCTGCTGGCTGCGAACGACGGCCGCCCCTGGTACATCGTCGGCTACTTCACGGCGATGAGCGCCATCACCTTCGTGGCGGCGTACCTGGCCCCGGAGACGAGCCACCTCGAGGACGAGCCGGCTGCCGTGCCGGTCGACGCGGCCACCCCGGTGCCGGCCCTCGCCACGACGGCACCCCGCTGACGGTGGTGGGCCGGCCGAGAGCAGAGCGGCCGGCCCACCGCCTTCCAACCCCATCTGTCCGCACGGATCTCAGGCGTGCGCACACATCCCCACCAGAGAGAGGCAACCAGCCATGACCATCACGACTGGCGTCATCAACGGCGTCGACACCGACGCCCTGGCCGAGACCATCGCCGCGGTCCGCACCGACCCGACGCTCGCGCAGGTGACCTTCACCCTCGGATCCGAGTGGGGAGGTGGCTGCCACCAGCGGGCCACCACCGGACCCGTGCGTCAGAGCGGCGCGGAGGTCGAGTCGCGCACCGCTCGCTACACGCTCGAGTCCGACGAGCCGGCCGCCCTGCTCGGCACCGACCTGGCTGCCAGCCCGGCCGAGTACGTGTTGCAGGCGCTGGCGGGCTGCTACGCGGTGACCTTCGCCGCCAACGCCGCTGCCCGGGGCATCGAGCTCTCCTCGCTCCGCTTCGACCTGGAGACCGACTTCGACCTGCAAGGGTTCCTGAACGTCGACGACTCGGTCCGGCCAGGCGCCCAGGAGGTGCGCGTCGTGGTGCACGCGACCTCCACGAACGCCGAGCGGTCCGCCCTCGAGGAGCTCTGCACTGCGGTCCAGCAGCGCTCGCCGATCCGCGACACGCTGGCCAGCCCGGTCCGCGTCACCACGACCCTGGCGTGACGTCATGAGCCTCCCCCTCACGATCGAGCACCTGCTCTGGCGCATGGAGCACGTGCACCACAGCTCCGAGGTGGTGGCCGTGACGCCGGACGGCACGGGGCGGCTGAGCTTCCCGGAGACGGCGGCCCGGGCGCGTGCCCTGGCCGCCGGCCTCCGTGCCGGTCACCGCGTGGAGGCCGGATCGGTGGTCGCCGTGCTCGCCTTCAACACCCGCCTGCACCTGGAGCTGATGCTCGGCGTGCCGAGCCTCGGGGCCGTCCTGGAGTGCGTCAACATCCGCACCAGCACCGAGGTGATCCTCGACCAGCTCGCCGACTCCCGCCCGCAGGTCGTCGTGATCGAGACCGAGGCGCTGGAGCATCCCACGGTGGGCGGAGTCGTGCGTGACGTGCGCGACGCCTGCCGCGCGCTCGGCCGCGAGGTGCTGCTCCTCGACGGCCGCACCGGCGACGGCCTGGAGCAGCTCCTCGCGCCCGTGCCTCCGGCGGCTCGCACGCCACTCGCAGAAGAGGAGACCGCCTACCTCTTCCACACCTCCGGTACGACGGGTCGGCCGAAGACCTACCGGGTCACCCACCGCGACGTCGTCCTCCATGCGCTCAGCCAGGCGACCACGGTCGCCGCCGATCTGCGTCCCGAGGACCGGGTGCTGCCCCTCGCGCCGTTCTTCCACGTGAACGGCTGGGGCCTGCCGTTCACCTGCGCGGTGACCGGCTCCGACCTGGTGCTGACCGGATCCGACGCGACGGCCGACACGGTGGTCGACGTGCTGCTCGAGGAGCGGGTCACCGTCGCGGCCGCGGTCCCCACCGTCTGGTACGACGTGTGCGAGGCGGTGCGCCGGCGGTTCGGTGCGCGGCAGTCGGATGCGCCCTCGCCGGTGCCTGCTCTCCGCGAGGTGCTCACCGGCGGCAGCGCCGTACCCGCGTCGGTCGCGGAGGCGATCCGGGAGCAGCTCGACGCGCGCGTCGTCGCGGCGTGGGGCATGACCGAGACGATGGCGTGCAGCACCTACGAGCGCGACCAGCCGTCGTCGGCCGCCGGACTGCCGGTGCCGTTGGTGGAGACCCGGGTCGTCGACCCGCTCGGAGTCGAGGTTCCCGAGGGCCGCGGGCGCCTCGAGGTACGCGGTGCCTTCGTCGTCGGGGCCCGGGGCGACTCCGTCGCCGGCGCGGGCTGGATGGACACCGGCGACATCGCATCGATCGACGAGGAGGGTCGGCTGCGCCTGCACGACCGGCAGAAGGACCTGATCAAGTCGGGAGGCGAATGGATCGCCTCGGCCGAGCTCGAGCAGGGGCTCTGCAGCCATCCGGCGGTCTCCACCGCCGCCGTGGTGGCGCGGCCCGATCCGCGCTGGATGGAGCGGCCGGTCGCCTACGTGGTGCTGCGCAGTGCTGGCACGGCCACTGCCGAGGAACTGCTCGACCACCTGGCTGCGGAGTTCCCGAAGTGGTGGCTCCCCGACCAGATCACCATCACCGACGATCTGCCCCGGACGGCGGTCGGAAAGATCGACAAGGTCTCTCTCCGTCGTGCCCAGGGCAGCCCCGCGGCCGATCCCGTCTCGGGCTCGCGCCGATCCCGTCCGTCCATCAACGCACACAGGAGCGAGGTAGTGGCATGACCACGACACAGGGAGAGTTCATCCAGGTCGAGCACCGGGGCGACGTCGCCTGGGTGACCATCGATCGCCCCAAGAAGCTGAACGCGCTGTCGACCACTCTGATGGCCGAGCTGTCCGCTCGGCTGCGTGAGGTGGAGGCCGACGACAGGGTCCGGGTCGTGGTGCTCCGCGGCGGCGAGCAGGCGTTCAGCGTCGGCTACGACATCGCCGAGGAGGTCGAGCTCGGCGTTGCCACCGCGGAGCAGTGGCACGCCGGTCTGACCAACAACATCGGTCTGACGATGCAGGTCTGGGGGCTGCGCAAGCCGGTGATCGGCGCCGTCTCGGGCTGGTGCCTGGCCGGCGGCTGCGAGCTCGCGATGGCCTGCGACCTGCTGATCGCCACCCCGGACGCGCAGTTCGGTGAACCGGAGATCCGTTTCGGGTCCGGGCCGGTGACGCTGCTGATGCCGTTCCTGATCGGGCAGAAGGCGACCAACGAGCTGCTCTTCACCGGCGACATCGTCGATGCGGACCGGGCGCTCCAGCTCGGCCTGATCAACCGGATCGTGACCACGGACGCGCTCGAGGACGAGGTGGACCGGATGGCTCGCAAGATCGCCCTTACGCCGCTGTCCATCCTGCGCTTCACCAAGCGTGCCCTCAACGCCGCCTACGAGCAGATGGGCCTGCGCGGTGCCGTCTCGGCGAACCTCGACATCGCTGCGGTGCTCAACTCCGCCGACACCGCCGAGCGTGCCGAGTTCACCGAGCTCGTCGCCACGAAGGGGCTCGGCGCGGCCCTGGCCTGGCGCGACGCCCGCTACGCCGAGACCGAGTGACCCCTTCCCCGACAAGGAGACCCCTATGACCATCGAACGCACCTCTGTCAGCACCTCCACCACGCCCACCCCGGACATCGGCACGTTGCCGCCGCTCGGTGAGGTCCCGACCCGCATGCACGTGCAGGCCGTCCGCCCCGACCGGTACGGCGACCCGGCCACCGCCTTCCAGCACGAGCTGGTGGACACCCCCGCGATCGGCCCCGACGAGGTGCTCGTCGCGGTGATGGCTGCCGGCATCAACTACAACAACGTCTGGGCGGCACGCGGCTACCCCGTCGATCAGGTCGCGGTGCGCAACAAGCGCGGCGAGGTCGAGGACTTCCACGTCGGAGGCTCCGACGCCTCCGGCATCGTCTATGCCGTCGGCTCGGCGGTGACCGACTGGCAGGTCGGCGACCACGTGGTGGTGCATCCGGGTGTCTGGGACGCCGACGATCCGTGGATCGCCCGCGGTCGCGACCAGATGATCGCGCCCAGCGCGAAGATCTGGGGCTACGACACCAACTACGGCTCCTTCGGGCAGTTCGCCCGCGTGCAGTCGCACCAGCTGATGCCCAAGGCCGAGCAGCTCTCCTGGGCCGAGGCGGCAGCGCCCACTCTCGTCGGCACCACGGCGTACCGGATGTTGCACGGCTGGGCCGGCAACACCGTGCAGGAGGGCGACCTGGTGCTGGTCTGGGGTGGCTCCGGCGGACTCGGCACCCAGGCTTCGCAGCTGGTCAACGCTGCGGGTGGGCGGGCCATCGCGGTCGTCTCCGGCGATGACCGCGGCGAGTACGCGATGAAGCACGGGGCGATCGGCTACATCGATCGCCGCCGCTTCGACCACTGGGGCGTCCCGCCGCTGGTCGACGACAAGGCGGGACAGAAGGAGTGGACCGCGGGTGCCCGCGCGTTCGGCAAGGCGGTCTGGGAGCTCGTCGGCGGCCGGGAGGACCCGGCGATCGTCTTCGAGCACCCGGGGGCGGCGACGATCCCGACCAGCATCTTCCTCTGTCAGCCCGGCGGCATGGTCGTCATCTGTGCTGGCACCACCGGCTTCGATGCGATGGTCGACCTGCGCTACCACTGGACCCGGCAGAAGCGGTTCCAGGGCTCGCACGGCACCAACGACGCGCAGGCCTACGCCTACAACGACCTGGTCCGGGCCGGCAAGATCGACCCCTGCGTGGGCCGGGTGCTGAGCTTCGACGACATCCCGCGTGCGCACGCCGAGATGGGGCGTGGCGAAGAGGTCTTCGGCAACACCGTGATCCTGGTCGGTGCCGACGATCCAGCAGCCGGACGGCAGTGAACGTGCTCGATCCGGGTCATGCGGAGGGGTCGCTCGGGTGTCTTCACCCGCGCGGCCCCTCCTGCAGTGCCGCGCCGAGCCGCTCGACGCCGGCGACCAGGTGCTTACCTGCATCGTGGTGACCTAGTGTTCGGCGTAGCCGCCGGGCGTGTGCGAGGCCCGATCGGTCGGCGGCGCGGACGGAGCGGCAGAATCCTCGTTGGTAGCGGACGGTGGGTGGGGAGGGTCGATGACGAGCACTGACGAGGTGACGATCAGCCGGACGGGTCGGGTCGGCCGGATCACCCTCACCCGACCGCAGGCGCTCAACGCGTTGAACCTGCCGATGGTGGAGAGGATCGGCGCCACCCTGGCTGCGTGGGCGGGTGAGGACCTGCGGGCGATCACGATCGAGTCCGCCAGTGACCGGGCCTTCTGCTCCGGCGGCGACATCCGCCAGGTCCGGCAGAACACCCTGGACGGCGACCCGGAGGCCAGCGACCGCTTCTTCGCTACCGAGTACGAGGTGAACCGGATGCTCGGGGAGTACCCGATCCCGATCGTCTCGCTGATCGGCGGCATCTGCATGGGCGGAGGGCTCGGGATCAGCGTGCATGGCCCCTTCCGCGTGGTCACCGAGAATGCGGCGTTCGCCATGCCGGAGACGAAGATCGGCTTCTTCCCCGACGTGGGCGGCTCCTACTTCCTGCCCCGGCTGCCGGGTCATATCGGCAGCTACCTCGGGCTGACCGGCGCTCGGATCGACGCCGCCGACGCGCTGGCCATCGGGATGGCCACGCATGCCTGTGCTCCCGAGGCGCTGGCCGGGGTCCCGGAGCTGCTCGCGGAGCGCGACGGACCGATCGACACGGTGCTCAAGGAGCTTGCCCCCGACGCTGCCCCGCCTCATGCGCACTGGCGCAGCGACCTGATGGCCCATCGCGAGCAGATCGACCACTGCTTCGGTGCGTCGAGCATCGACGGGATCCGCGAGCGACTGCGACGGGACGGTTCGCCGTGGGCCACCGAGACGCTGGAGCTGCTGGCCGGGGTGTCGCCGTACAGCCTGGCGGTTACGGCCGAGCTGATGGCGTGGGGACGAGAGCGCTCCCTGGCCGACTGCCTGGCGATGGAGCGTGCCGTCGCCCGTCACGTCGCCACCACGCCCGACTTCATCGAGGGCGTCCGTGCCGCGTTGGTCGACAAGGACCGCGCGCCGGTCTGGTCCGAGTTCACCGGCCTCGACCCCGCCCTACGTCCTGCCTTCCGGCGGCTCTAGCGACCACCCGGCAGGACGCCCCGCGGGAGGTCCTGCCAACCGGTTGTTGGAGCGGCCAGATGGTAGGACGCTGCGCGAGTGCGCTGGCGGTAGCCTGCACGGACGCAGCCGACTCGGAGGGATGCAGGTGCCGAGCCGGGAAGGTCCACGAGTACTTGCGGGATCCCGACGAGGTCACGGCCATGGCCGCGCTCCGCAAGGCGCGGGCCGACGCCACCCGTGCCACCGTCGCTCATCGCCGCCGCGACCAGGAGGAGTGGACGGTGCGCTACGAGCGCACCGCCGGCAAGCTTCCCGGCGACTTCGTGATCTGAGCGCTACCGGGGGCGAAACCCATCGCCGCCGCGAGGAAAGGGTGATCAGGATCGGGGCGGGTGCCACGACACTCGATAGGCAGCGCTGACCGCGCCGACTTGGGAGTTCGTGTCGAGCTTGGACAAGATCGACTTGACCTGGCTGCGCACGGTGCCTATGGCAACCACGTCGCTTCGAGCGATCTGGTTGACAGTGGCGCCGGTCATGAGAGCTCGGAGGATCTGCACCTCGCGACGGGTGAGTCGGTCGAGTTGCGTTCGGATGACGCGCAACTCCTCGCGTTCTGCGTCTGCTGAGGCGATCAGGGCGGCCCGGTGGGTGGAGCTCATGAGCGGTAGCCCGTCACGGACCCGGCGCGCGGTCTGCAAGACACCCGTCAACGCGCAGGTTTTGGGTAGCACCCCCTTCGCGCCATTCCCCACAGCGCGACCCCATCGTGGCCGATCTGTTGTCTCCGTGAGTACGACGACCGACGCCCCGGCGGCCGTGAGCGGGCCTACGAGGCGGACGCCGTCGCCTGCGGAGCCGAGATGGTGGTCGAGGAAGACCAATCGTCCTGCGCTGCGAAGCCCGGCGGCAAGGACCTTCGCCGACGAAGACTCTGCGTGCCCGATGTCGATGGTCGTGACGAGGTAGCCCTCGCGTTCCAAGACCAGTGCGAGTGAGTCCGCCAGAAGGCGGCTCCGGTCGATAATGGTGACCCGCATCGGCCTCGTCACAACGGATGCCAGAAGTGGTGCGTCTCGCTCGCCGGCCCGACCGCCTTGGTCAGCCTTGAGGGCCGAGGGAGTGCTTGGGTACTCTAGCGATCGGCCCATGGGATCCCTTTGTACGTCGCAGGTGGCGACTCGCGGGGTCCAGGCGGGTCGAGGTGGTTCTTGTCTATCACGGTGCCAGGCCGACAGACCAGGCTCTCGATGTCCACGCCGCTCAGGCGGCGTCATGGACGGCGGAGGTCGTCTGCCGTCAAAGCACGGTCGACGACTCGTCTGGCGACGTCCTTGACTGCCTGGCTGTTCCGACGGCTGTAGTCCCTCATGAGCTGGAAGGCTCGGTCGACGTCGAGGTCGGCGCTCGCCATGAGCACTCCCTTGGCCTGTTCGATCAGCACGCGGTTGTTGAGCGCCAGTTGCAGCTGTTCAGCGATCAGGCCCGATTGCCGAGCGGCCCGTTCTTGGAGGAGACCGATGGTGGCAATGTCGGCCAGGGCCTGGCCCACCGCTGCGTCGACGTCGCTCAGCCGTGAGTCGGAGCTGCAGAAGAGGTTCATGGCGCCGAGGACCGAGTCACGGAGTCGCAAGGGGATGGCGTGAGCAGATTGGAAGCCGACGTCAGACAGCGCCTCACTGAACCGCGGCCAGCGGCTGCGCGTCTGCTCGGCGCCCACATTGATCACCGGGCGGCCAGTCTGGAGGCAGTCGAGACACGGACCTTCGTCGTTCTGGAGTTCGAGGAGCTCGAGGAGCTGTGCCTGGTCGGTTGTCGAGGCAACCACATGCAGGACACTGTGCCTATCGATCAGGATGACTCCTGCGGCGTCCGCGTTCAGCAGTTCGACGCTGCGCTCGGTCAGGGTCGACAGGAAGTCCAGAGCATCGAACTCGTCGACAAGTGTGTCCGCGAGTTCAACGAAGACGCGGGTCAGTCGTTGTTCGTTGGTCATTCCGATCGCCCCTCGTCGGTGATCTTGGACGCCGGAGGCCGGCTCCGGATCTCAATCATCTTCACTCTCTTCGGGGTGGATGCGAAGCGTGCCGGAGAGGATATCTCTGGCGATGTCGTGGAGCGGACGCTCCGAGGAGAAGGCTCGGGCGCGCATCAACAGGAGCGCCTCAGTCATACCGACCGATGCGGTGACGGAGAGAAACCCCGTCGCTTGGTGGACGACGGCCTGATAGGCGACCGTCGCCCCCAGGTCAGGATGGAGCGCACCGCTCGGCCACATCTGATCCTGGAGGTGAAGCAGGACCACGACCGCTGCTCCAGCATAGGCCTGCGCCATCTCGCGCTGAGCGTCGTCAAGCTGTCCCGGGAGAGAGCGATACCAGGCACAGACTGCCGAGTCTGATCTTCCCGACGCTGAGCGGCAGAGCGATGATCGCCTCGATACCCACCGCTCTCGCTCCGATGGCGAACGCCGGCCAGGGTGTCGACGAGGTGCCACCGAGGTCATGATGGACGACGGCGAGATTGCTCCGGAACGCCTCCAGGCTCGGGCCCTCCCCGAGGTCGAACTGAAGCTCCTCAAGGCGCGCGGCGAGGGGATCCGATGCCCCCAGCACGGATTGGTGTCCACCGTCGTTCACCAAAGTCATCGCCACAGCTGTCGAGGGGAGACCACGTGCGCAGTCCACGCACAGCAGTTCGGGGAGGGAGCGCCTCGTCTCGCTCTGGGCAAGGGCACCGATGGCGGCGAGGATCTGGTCGATCCCTCTCATCCTGCCCTAGCCACGTGCGCTCGCGCCGACGCTGTGCATGTGCTTGAGTGCCGCCGCGTAGCACTCAAGGGCTGAACTCTCCGCGTAGGGGATCTGGTTCTCACGGCAGAACGCACGGACGAGCGGCTGGGCTCTGCGTAGGTTTCGGCGCGGCATGCTGGGAAAGAGGTGGTGCTCGATCTGGTAGTTGAGCCCGCCGTAGACCGCGGAGGCGATGCGGCCGCCGCGCACGTTGCGCGAGGTCAAGACCTGACGGAGCAGCGGATCATGGGCTTGAACGGCGTCCAGGACGGGCATCCCTTTGTGGCTGGGAGCGAACGAGCATCCCAGGTAGAGGCCTTGGATTCCCTTGTGAATGACGAAGAAGAGCAACGCCTGCTGCCAGGTCATCGTGAGGAGGAGAAGAAGCGTGTAGCCGAGGAAGTGTGCTCCGAGCAGCAGCAGCTCGGGTCCTCGGAGGCGCAGCCCTGGCGTGGCAAGTGCACGCACGCTAGCAATATGTAGGTTGAGTGCCTCAAGCAGGAGCAGTGGGAAAAAGAGGATGGCTTGATGTCGAGTCCACCACGCCGCGACGCCCCGCCGCCCTTCTCCCTGGCTGACATCCCAGATCAGCGCACCGGCCCGAACGTCAGGATCGCTGTCTAGATCGTTCGGATGCGCGTGATGTGCGTTGTGCTTCTGGACCCACCATCCGTAGCTCAGGCCGCTGAGGAGATCCCCAGCTACGAGGCCCAGCGCTCGGCTCGTCGTCGCGTTCCGTGTCACTTGGAGGTGGCCGATGTCGTGGCCCAGAAAGCTGGTTTGCGTGGCGATCACCGCCATCGCGGGAGCTAGGAGGAGGAGCCACCACGAGTCGCGGTTGGAGACCATGAGGGCGATGACGATCCCGAGTGCGGCGAGCAGCGCAAGCGCACTGAAGAAAGACGTCGCTGGACGGCGGTCCAGCAGGCCGCGCTCGCGAACCAGCCGGGCCAACTCGCCGTAGCTTCCCGCGCGGGTCCGGGCCGCCGTGTCTGGAGTGTTAGGAATGCCCGAGTCGGCCATGGCTACACGCTCGTGGCCGACTCGTGCTCGACCGATTCTCCGAACTCGGCGAGGAGCTTGGCGGCCTGATCGTGAGGTGTCTCGGGCGCGATAACACGGAGGGTCTTGCGCTCGCCGTCCGACATCGACAGCACCAGAGTGTGCGTATCGTCACCTGGGAAGCACCCGGTCTTGACGCGGCGTCCGCGTACGGGCGCCGCACGCGGATGGTCGTCCCAATCGGGCGGCGAATAGAGCACGCGGGAGATGTGCCCGGCGCTCGGTGGCCACATCTCGAAGAGGGTGGCGAGCTGGTCGGCCAAGCGCCGGCTCTGGGGCCACCAAGCGCCCTCGGGGAGTTGATGATCGTGGCTTGCCCTCAAGGTGAGTCGCGAGGGATGAAGTTCAGTGACCATGGCCACCGCCTAACGATTGCTGCCTTTGCCGAGCTCGCGATGGAGTCGGGTGATCGCAGTCTGAGTCAAGGCTATCTCGTACTCCAAAGCCTGAGGGGTGAGAGCTGCTTCATTGGCCACCCTCGTAGACCATCCCCATCGCCCGGCGTACCTCGGTGAGCGTGGCGTCGGCGATCTCCCGAGCGCGGGCGTTCCCCGCGCGCAGCACCTGCACGACGTAGGCCGGGTCCGCGGCGATCTCGGCCCGTCGTCGCCGGTGCGCTGCCAGGAACTCGTTGACCGCCTCAGTGGTGATCCGCTTCAGTACGGCGCTCCCGCCGTCGCCGATCTCGGCAGCCAGCTCCTCCGGCGTGCGCCCGGTGCAGACCGACGCCGTGGTGAGCAGTGCGGAGACCCCCGGTCGCCGCTCGGGATCGAAGGTGATGAGACGCTCGGAGTCCGTACGGGCCCGGCGAACGGCCTGGGCGGTCTCGTCGGCACTCATCGCCAGCTGGATCGCGTTGCCGTAGCTCTTCGACATCTTGCGGCCGTCCAGCCCGGGCAGCTCCGGGGTCTCGTTGACGAGCGCCTCCGGCTCGGGGAAGACCGCGGCGTAGCGCTCGTTGAACCGCCGGGCGATGACCCGGGTCTGCTCGATGTGCGGCAGCTGATCCTTGCCGACCGGCACCAGGTTGCCCTTGCAGAAGAGGATGTCGGCCGCCTGGTGGACCGGATAGGTGAGCAGCAGGCCGCTCAACGCCCGGCCGGAGGCCGCCAGCTCCGACTTCACTGTGGGGTTGCGGTGCAGTTCCGCCTCGGTCACCAGGCTCAGGAACGGCAGCATCAGCTGATTGAGCTCGGGCACCGCGGAGTGCACGAAGACGGTGCTCCGGGCCGGGTCCAGGCCGGCAGCCAGGTAGTCGACGATCGCCTCGTGCACATGGCGAGTCACCCCGGCGGCATGCTCACGGTCGGTGATCACCTGGTAGTCGGCGACCAGCACGAAGGTGTCGACCCCGGCGTCCTGCAGGCGTACTCGCTCCCGCAGGGTGCCGAAGTAGTGGCCCAGGTGCAGCAGGCCGGTGGGCCGGTCGCCGGTGAGGATCCGGAACTCGCCGGGGCGCTCGGCGATCCGGTGTTCCAGAGCCGGCATCCGGCTGAGCGTCGCGTTGAAGGAATCCATGTAGGAGTCCATGGTGTCGTGCTCCTCTGAGATGAGGCTGCACGCAGGGTCCCCACGATCGGCGCGGGCTGCAGTGCAGCCCGCGAACATGCGTTACTCGGCTGCTGGAAGCAGCCACCACCACGCGAGGGTCGTCGTACGCATGCTTCGAGGGTAGCGCGCGGGGCCGCTGGAGCTGGCGCGGGCACCGTTTCGATGCCGGCGACAAGGGCTGCGCAAAGTGGCCAAACCGGCGGCCCGTCGACGGATAGTGCCGCCGCGATGCCCGCTCCTACTGTGGCGCGACCAGTGAGTGTGACGGCTGTCATAACACCCGGAGTGGAGCCGTCAGAGCAGGAGGAGCAATGACCGTCAGCACCGTACGCCCCGACCTCTCCTACGAGGAGTTGGTCGAGGCCCGCCGAGCCAGCGGCGTGGCGATGTACAACCAGAACAAGATGAAGCTCGGGATCTTCGGTGCGAACTGCAGCCACGGCCTGATGGCCACCCATGCCGAGAGCAGCTACGAGCTGACCTGGCAGCACACCCAGCGGATCGCCCAGATCGCCGACCGCCTCGGCTTCGAGGCGATGCTGCCGGTGGCGCGCTACCGCGGCATGGGTGGTGACACCAACTTCAACGGCGAGAACTACGAGACCCACACGTGGGCGGCCGGCATCGCCCAGGCGACCGAGCAGATCATGGTCTTCTCCACCACCCACCTGCCCACGAAGCACCCGATCGTGGCGGCCAAGGAGTCGGTGACCGTCGACCACATCTCGGGCGGCCGCTTCGGTCTCAACATGACCATGGGCTGGTACAAGGCCGAGATGGAGATGTTCGGCGGCACCCAGCGCGAGCACGACGCGCGCTACCGGTTCGGCTCGGAGTGGATCGAGATCGCCAAGCGGATGTGGACCCAGGACCGGGTCGACTTCGTCGGGGAGTTCTTCGAGATCAAGGACGCGATGTCGGACCCGAAGCCGATCCAGGAGCCCTGGCCGGTGCTCGTCAACGCCGGCAACTCGCCTGCCGGGCTGGAGTTCTGTGCCCGCGAGTGCGACTTCAACTTCATCGCCTTCGCCGATGTCGACGAGGCACGGGCGACCGCCTCCCAGGTGCGCGGCATCGCTCAGGCGCAGGGCCGCGACCTCGGCATCCTCGGCTACGGCAACATCATCTGCCGCGACACCGAGAAGGAGACCAAGCAGCTCCTCGACCACATCCTGGAGAAGGGCGACTGGGCGGTCGCCGAGATGGTCTCGGCCGGGCTCGGCTCCGAGAGCGGCTCCTTCGACAAGGTGAAGGCGCTCCAGGAGCGGTTCATCCTCGGCTACGGCGGCTACCCGCTCATCGGCACCCCCGAGCAGATCGTGGAGCAGCTGCTGGAGCTGGAGCAGGCCGGCGTCGGCGGCATGATGGTCGGCTTCCTCGACTACGTCGAGGAGCTGCCCTACTTCGGCGAGGCCGTGATGCCGCTGATGCGCGAGGCGGGGCTGCGGGAGTGAGCGCGGTGCGGATGCTGCGGGCCGGCCCGGAGCGGAGTGCCGTGCACTCGCGGGCCGGCCTGCCCCCGGCGGAAGCACCGGGTGCGGCGGCGTACAAGGAGGTGCTGGGCCGGTTCTGCACCGGCCTCACCGTGGTCACCTCCAGCCACGCCGGTGAGCCGGTCGGCTTCACCTGCCAGGCGTTCTCCGCCCTCTCCCTGGATCCGCCGGAGGTGCTGTTGAGCGTCCAGCAGACCTCGACCACCTGGCCCCGGATCCGCGAGCACGGCCGCTTCGGGGTGGGCGTGCTCGCGGCCGGCCAGGAGGAGCTTGCGCAGGCGCTCGCACGCAGTGGCACCGACAAGTTCCGCGATGTCGACTGGCGGCCGTCCCCGACCGGGCTGCCCCGGCCTGAGGGCCTGCTGGCCTGGATCGAGTGTGAGCTGGTGCGAGAGGTGGTCGCCGGTGACCACCTGCTGGCGATCGCCTCGGTCCGTGCCCTCGAACCGCTTGCGGAGACGGCCCCGCTGCTCTACTTCCGCGGCCGGTTCCTGAGCGCCGGAGGTGCCGCGTGAGGTCGTTGCTCACCGTCTACGGCAGCCCCACCCCGCCCGGCAAGCTGGCCCGCGCACTGGGCGCCGTCGAGGAGCACGCCGCAAGGCTCGACGGCTGGCGGGTGGACCGGTTGAGTCCGGCCTCACCCACCGCCTGGCCGGAGGACGCCGCCGACCGGGTCAGGTCGGCCACCGGGCTGGTCATCGCCAGCCCGGTGTTCCGGGCCTCGTTCCCGGCCACCCTCAAGCAGCTCTTCGACCAGCTGCCGGTCGAGGCGCTCCGCTCCCGGCCGGTCGCCCTGCTCACCGTCGCGGCGGCGCCGGAGCATGCGCTGGCGGCCGAGCGCCACCTGCGCGACGTGCTGGCGTGGTTCGGCGCGCTCACGGCTCCGAACGCGCTCTTCCTGGTCGACCGGCTGCTGGCCGGGCCGGAGCTCGACGAACAGGTCCGTGCCGACCTCGCCGCGCTGGCGGAGCAGGTCGTCGCCCTGTCAGCACTGCCGCAGGCGGACCGGCTCGGGCCAGCCCCGCTTGCCGCGCGCCGGGCGCCGGGCGCCGGCGTACCGCCGCGGCCCCATCCCGAACCCCGAAAGGACCCCACCCCATGACCCTCGAACACAGCCCTGCCGCCCACCTCGTCGACGGCCGCTGGCTCACCTCCGGCGTCACCGCCACCTCCCTCTCACCGGCGGACGGCACCGCGCTGGGTGAGTACGACGACGCGCAGCTCCCGCTCGGTGAGCAGGCGATCGCCGCGGCTCGGCTCGCCTTCGACACCACCGACTGGGCCGGGGATCGCCAGCTCCGGGCCAAGGTGCTCAACGAGATGGCCGACGCCGTCGAGGCCGCTACCGACGAGCTGGCCCTGATGCTGGCGCGGGAGAACGGCAAGATCCTGCCCGAGGCCCACTTCGAGCTGAGCCTGACGCCCTCGAAGCTCCGCTACTACGCGGCGATGGCCCTCACCGGCAGCGGCCGGGGCGACCAGGCGAAGGCGGGCGTCATCTCGACGCTGATCCCGGTGCCGGTCGGCGTGGCCGGGGTGATCGTGCCCTGGAACTCGCCGGTGGTGCTCGCCGTGCGCTCCTTCGCCCCGGCGCTCGCCGCGGGCTGCACGGTCGTGGTGAAGATGGCTGCGCAGACGGCCCTGGTCAACGCGCGCTTGGCGGAGATCCTGGCCGGGTGTCCCTCGTTGCCGCCCGGGGTGCTCAACGTGGTCACCGAGTCGGGGAGCGAGATCGCCAAGCGCCTGGTGGACTCCCCGGCGGTCGACGTCATCAGCTACACCGGCAGCACGGCCGTCGGCCGGCAGATCATGGCTGCCGCCGCCCCGCGGTTGAAGCGCGTCTCCCTCGAGCTCGGTGGGAAGACGCCGATGATCGTCTTCGACGACGCCGACCTCGACCGGGCCGTCGGCACCATCGCCGCCGGCATCACCACCTTCGCGGGGCAGTTCTGCATGACCGGAAGCCGGGTGCTCGTGCAGCGGGGCGTCGCCGAGCAGGTGCGGGAGCGCCTGGTCGCCGCACTCTCCGCCGTACGCGTCGGGCCGGGCGACGCACTGGACTCCCAGATGGGGCCGATGATCGACCGGGCCAGCCGGGACCGCCTGGTGGGGCTGATCGAGTCGAGCCGCGGCGACGCGACGGTGCTGGTCGCCGGTGGCGTGCCGGAGGACCCCGCGCTCGCCGGCGGCGCCTACTACCGCCCGGCGCTGTTGGAGGTCGCCGACCTCGACTCCCCGCTGATCCAGCAGGAGCTCTTCGGGCCGATCGCCACCTTCGAGGTCTTCGACGACGAGGCCGACGCGGTCGCGCGTGCCAACGCCACCGACTACGGTCTCGCCGCCTCGGTGTGGACCGCCGACGGGCAGCGCGGGCTGCGGATGGCCGACGCGGTCGCGGCGGGCACGGTCTGGCTCAACGCCTGGGCCGTCGTGCTCGACCAGTTCGAGGAGGGCGGCGTCAAGCAGAGCGGGCTGGGCCGCCTCAACGGACACCGGGCCGTGGAGGAGTTCCAGGAGGTCAAGCACCTGGTGCAGGTGCTGGGCTGAGCATGCCGTGTGGGGTGGCCGATCGGAGTCGATCGACCACCCCACACGTCTGTCGGGGTGCGACTCCGCGGTTCAGCCGGAGACCCGCGGCTGCGCGGGGACCATGCCACGCAGACTCCGCTCCAACGTCTGTGACGGCAGCTCGCCAAAGGCGGTCCGATAGGTCGAGGAGAAGCGGCCCAGGTGGTAGAAGCCCCACCGGGTGGCGACGTCGGTCACCGTCACCTCGGCGGACCGGGGCGACTCCAGCTCGGCCCGCACCCGGTGCAGCCGCTCGTTGCGGAGGTACTGGATCGGGGTGCAGCCCATCGCGGCGCGGAACTGGGTCTGCAGGGTGCGCGCGCTGACGCCGGCGACCGTGACCAGGTCGGCAAGTGTGGGCAGGTCGTGGGCGTGGGCATGGATGTGGTCGCAGACGGCACGTACGACGTCCGGACGGTCGGCGGACTCGCCGCCGTCGAGCAGCAGCTGATGGGGACCGGAGGCGGCCAGCACCAGGCTGCTGAGCACCAGGGACTCCATCTGTCGCCGGGCCACGCCGTTGTGGGCGATCAGGCCGTCGTCGTCCCACTCGGAGATCACGAAGTCGAGGGCGCGCAGCAGTCCCCGGCCGGCCGGGGTGGTCAGGTCGACGTTGAGGCCCAGCTCGAGCGGTCCGCGCAGGGGCCGCTGCAGGAGCGTGGCCAGGTGGGACTCCAGCGCCTCCCGCGGGATCCGCACCGCGATCTGCTCGGTGTCGGCGTTCCAGGCGATCGTCTGCCGATGCTGGGGCAGCAGCACGGCCGCGCTCCGTCGGCCGCTGGTCGACGTGGTCGTGCCGTCGGAGCGTGCCACCGTGCTGTCGCCGCGCAGCGTGACGTTGATGTGGTACCAGGCGTCGTTCGGCGGCAGGTCGATGCCGGCTGCCAGTCCGTAGGTCAGGTAGCCGATAGTGAGGTCGCCGCTCTGGACCGCGTTCATCCGGGCGTGCAGCGTCGTGGAGCGGTCGGGGGTGAGCACGTGCGGCTCATACACCTGCGCGACGACGTGCTGGGCCTCCTCCGGATCGCTGGTGCGAAGCCTCCCGTACTGGTGGAGCGGCTCGTCGCGCGGCGGAGGTGCTGATCTCTCCACGATCTGGTCCATGCCCCAGGTCTCCTCTCAGCGGTGAGCGTAGTGCGTCTGCCAAGGTCGGCAGGGAGTCTCGGTCGAGGCTCAGCGGTGAAGCCACGCTTCAGAGCCACGGCCCCAGATCCGCGGCCGGCGTACCGTCCGTCAGGCGTACGTCGTGGGGGCGCCCGGTCAGCCAGGCGACCCGGTCGGCGAGGGTGCCGGTGACCGGGGGCAGCTCCGGGCCGCGGCGGATCCGCACCTCCTCCTCGAGGGCGGTGAGGAAGTCGTCCGGGAGCGCCGCGAAGCTGATGCCGAGCTCCAGGTCGACGGCGTGCACCAGCACCTCGCGGGCGCGCAGCCAGGGGATCTCGGTGGCCGGAACGATCCGGCCCTGTGCGGTGCGGACCTCCCGCCGCCACTGAGCCTCGGTGAGCTCGGCCAACGCCGCCTCCAGGGCGGCCGAGGAGCGGGCCTGCCAGGCCACGAGCTCCTCGGCCGGCAACAGTCCGCCCTGGGCGATGCCCGCGGCTCGCTCCTCCGGTGAGGCATACATCGGCCGCTCCACCCCGGTGGCGGCCCAGCGAGCCAGGTTGAGCAGCGCGTCGGCGTTGGCGGCGACATGGGCGGTCAGGTGCCCGCGGCTCCAGGTGGGCAGCCCGCTGGGGGCGCCGGAGGAGTCCGCGTCCAGCCCGGCGACCGTCTCGTCGAAGAGTCGCTGGCCGTGCCGCATCCAGCCGAGCACGTGCTCGGTCACGCCTTCACCACCCGGTTGACGCAGGCGCCCAGGCCGTCGATCTCGGTGACGACGCTCTCTCCGCCGACCAGGTAGACCTGCGGGTCCCGGGCGTGGCCCACGCCGGCCGGGGTGCCGGTGGCGATGAGGTCGCCGGGGTTGAGGCGCACGATCGTCGAGATGTAGCGGACCAGCATCACCGGATCGAAGAGCAGCGTGGCGGTGTCGTCCTCCTGCATCACCTGCCCGTCGACCGTGGTCCGCACCGTCAGCCGCGGTCGTACGCCGCCAGGCAGCTCGTCGGGTGTGACCAGGTAGGGGCCGACCGGCGTCGAGGAGTCCCAGATCTTGCCCTGGGTCCATTCGATGGTGCGGAACTGCCAGTCGCGCACGGAGATGTCGTTCATCACCGTGAAGCCCGCGATCGCGGCCGCTGCCTCCTCCTCGCTCGCGCGCCGGACCGGGGCGCCGATGACGACCACCAGCTCGACCTCCCAGTCCAGGGCGTCGGTCTCGGCCGGCTTCTCGATGTCGTCGTGGGCACCGAGCAGCGTGTCGGCGAACTTGGTGAAGAGCGTCGGGTACGCCGGCAGGTCGCGCCCCATCTCGTTGATGTGGTTGGTGTAGTTGTGGCCCACGCAGACGACCTTGGAGGGCCGGGGCACCACCGGCGCGAAGTCGGCGTCGGCCGGGTCGTAGGTCGCGGCATCGTCGCCCCCGGCGGCTGCGGCCCGCTCGGCCCAGTCGGGCCGGGCGAGGAAGGCTCCGAGCTCCTCCTCGCCGAGGTCGACCAGGAGCTCCCGGCCGTCGACCGTCGCGAGCTTCACCGCCCGGGTGCCGGTGGAGGTGCGGAGGGTGGCGAGCTTCATCGGGAGTCCTTCTGGGTGCGGTCGAGGCCGAGCGCCTCGAAGACGGGTGCGTCGCTGAAACGGAAGAGGTCGAGGTGGCCGGCGTCGGAGTCGGTGCGGCCGGCCTCGGAGCGGGCGCTGAACGGCTCCCACGACGGCACCACGAAGAGATCACCGCGGGTGACCGACCACCGCTGGTCGCCGACGGTCACGGTGCCCGAGCCGTCGAAGACCTGGTAGACCGACGATCCGGTCTCGCGGACCGGAGTGGTCTCCGCGCCGCGCACCACGCGGTGGAACTCGGCACGGATGGTCGGGAGCACGTCGGACCCGTCGGCAGGGTTGGTGAAGCGGACCGCGGCATGCCCTGCCTCCACGGTGCCGCCGAAGCCCTCCTGCTCCAGCCGGAGCTGGTCGGTGAGGGCCCGGTCGGTGTGCTCCCAGCGGTAGGCGAGCAACGGCGTACCGCGGGAGCCGGCGGAGGCGGCGAGCGGCCGGAGGCCGGGGTGGCCCCAGAGTCGTTCGGAGCGGGAGCGCTCCGGCTCGATCCGTTCGGCGTCGCTGATCTCCTCGCGCCCGAACTCGAAGAACTGCGCCTCGGTGAGGTGCTGGAGGGGGATGTCGAGCCCGTCGATCCACGCCATCGGCGCGTCGGTCGCGTTGTGGTGGGCGTGCCAGTTCCAGCCGGCCTGGGGCAGGAAGTCGCCGCGGCGCATCGGCACCGGGTCACCACCGACGACGGTCCACACCCCCTCGCCCTCGACGACGAAGCGGAACGCGTGCTGGGTGTGCCGGTGCTCGGGTGCGTCCTCGCCGGGCATCAGGTACTGGATCGCGGCCCACAGGGTCGGGGTGGCGAACGGCCGGCCGGCGAGGGTCGGGTTGGCCAGGGCGATGGCCCGGCGCTCGCCGCCGCGGCCGACCGGCACCAGGTCGCCGGCCCGGGCCGCCAGCTCGACCAGCCGCTCCCAGCGCCACAGGTGGGGTACGGCGCGACTGCGGGGGTGGAGGGGCATCAGGTCGCCGATCTCGGTCCACAGCGGCACGAGCAGCTCCTGCTCGAAGCCGCGGTAGAGGTGCTCGAGGGCGGGCGTCGGCTCGGGTTGGTCGGGTCCGTCGACGGCGGTCAGCCGGAACGGGGTGGGAAGAGTCGTGCTCATGTGTGCCAGAGTTCTCGATGAACGAACCCTTCTGGAGAAGATTCTGTTGAGCAGAACACCTTGGCAAGGGTGACCGCCGGCTCGAGGAGGCAGGAATGTCCGTGGACCCCGAGATGCGTAGGCCGCCGCCCTATGCGGTCTCCAGCGTCGACCACGCGCTGCGGATCGCGGTGATGCTGCAGATGGAGGGCGAGCTGACCGTCTCCCAGGTGGCCGAGCGGCTGGGTGTCGCCCGCTCCACCGCGCACCGGCTGCTGGCGATGCTCGTCTACCGTGACTTCGCCGTGCAGGACGAGACCCGGGCCTATCGGGTGGGGCCGGTGCTGCGGCTTCCGGAGCATTCGCAGTCGCTCACCTCGCGGATGCGCGAGGCCGCGTTCCCGCATCTGCGTCAGGTGGTCCGCGACCTCGACGAATCGGCCAACCTCATCATCCGCACCGGATCGACCGCTCGCTGCATCGCCAGCGTCGAATGCGATCGAGCGCTCCGGGTCAGCTCCCGCGAGGGGATGGTCTTCCCGGTGCACCGCACCTCGGCGGGGCTGCTGTTGCTGGCCGAGCTGCCACCGGAGCAGCTGTCGGCCGTCTTCGAGGAGGAGGACGCCGAGGACCGGCCCGACCTCGACCGGCTGCGTGGCGAGCTGGCCCGGATCCGGCGGGCCGGGTTCGCCGTGAACCGGGGCCGGTCGGAGCGCGGGATCGTCGCCGTCGGCGTACCGCTCCGGTCCGCCGACGGCGAGGCGCTGGCCGGGGTCTGCGTCTCGATGCCGAGCGTGCGCTACGCCCGGGACGACCTCCCCCGGATCGTGCAGGTGCTGCAGGAGGCCTCCCGTGCCTGCGCCGCCGACCTCGGCTATCGCTGAGGGGCTCGCTCAGTCCTCGGGCAGCTCGGCGAAGCGCGCCTTGACGTCGTTGTACCAGCCCAGGGACTTCTTCGGGTGCAGCCAGCGCCCCTTCATCTCCTTGCGGGCGGGCCCGTGCGCCTCGTCGCCGGCCTTGACGACCTCCTTGAGGTGCTGGTCCTGGGCGTTGATCACGTCGTCGGCGGTCGCACCGGAGTGGGCGAGGTCGCAGGGGCCGCCGAGGTCCTTGCAGGTCATCGTCTTCATGGGGGAACTCTCCTCGTGAGTGCGGCGAGGTCACATCGCCGGGTTGGTGTCCGTCGTAGTGATGACGGATCCCAGCATGAAGATGTGACCTGCGAAAGTGTGACCACTATGACCAACGAGTTCGATCAGACCGCAGCGTTCGAGGCCGAGCGCCCGCGCCTCCTCCGCATCGCCGGCCACGTGCTCGGCGATGCGAGCGAGGCCGAGGACGTCGTGCAGCAGGCCTGGCTGCGCCTGCACGGTACGTCGACGCAGATCGACAACCTCGCCGGCTGGCTGACCACGGTCACCACAAGGCTCTGCCTCGACCGGCTTCGCCAGCGGACGCCGGTCCCGGAGGAGGACCTCGAGACCGCCGAGACCGCGCCTGACCCCGCCGACGAGGTCGCGCTCGCCGATACCGTCGGCGTCGCCCTCCAGGTGGTGCTGGACCGGATGAGCCCGAAGGAGCGGGTCGCCTTCGTGCTGCATGACAGCTTCGGCTTCGAGTTCGACACGATCGCCGCAGTGCTCGACACCTCGTCGACAGCGGCCCGCAAGCTCGCCTCCCGTGCCCGGGCGAAGGTCGCCCAGCCGGCGGCGGAGGACGCCCTTGCTGACTGGGAGGTGGTCGACGCCTTCCTGGCTGCGGCTCGTGGCGGTGAGTTCACCCGTCTCATGGAGCTCCTCGCGCCGGATGCGGTGATCAGCGCCGACAGTGCGGCGCTCCTGGCCGGCACCCCCGAGCGCATCGCCGGTCGCGACGCGGTGGCCACCTTCTTCAACGGCGCGGCTCAGGCTGCCTTCCCGGTCTTCCTCGGCGACCGGCCGGGGGCGGCCTGGATCCACCGCGGTGAGGCGAGGGTCGCCTTCGACTTCGTGATCGCCGACGGGCGGGTCCAGCAGATCACCTTCCGCGCCGCGCCCGAGGTGCTTGCCGACGTACGCCGTCGCGACGGTGCCGTGCTGCGGTGACTGCGGCGGCGGGTGGTTGCTCTACGCGAGTTCTGAGAAGCCGACGAGGCTGAAGATGGCGACGTAGAAGACAACCATCGCGATCAGCAGGGCCGTGCCGAGGATGCCGAGCACCAGGACGGTGGTGCCTTCGGGATGCTCCACCGGTGGTCCGTAGTGCGATCCGTAGTGGGGGTCGTACCCAGGCTGCTGCGACATGCGGGAGCTTCACCTCGTCCTTGTTCCTGCGAGAAGTCTGCCCCACCTGGCAGACTGACGCTGAGACTTACGGTGTAAGTAGGAGGAGATCATGCTCACGACCGAGATCCGGGCAGCCCGCGAGAGGCTGGTGCTCGACCACTTCCACGACGAGGTCGCCCAGGACTGGGACCAGACCCGACCCTCTCGACCTTCCCGCATCCGCACTACGAGCTCATTCCGATGCTGGTGGTGCACGACGGCGACGCCGAGGTGCGCGATTACTACCACGACACCCGGGTCGCCTTTCCCGACCAGGACCACGAGATCATCGCGCTGCGTCACAGTGACGACGCGGTCATCGTGGAGTTCTGGCTCACCGGCACCCACCTCGGGCCGTTCGGCGCGGTGCCGCCGACAGGCAGTCGACACCGGACCCGGATGACGGCGTACTTCCTCTTCGACGCCGAGGAGAACCTGGTCTGCGAGCGAATCTACTTCGACCGGCTCAGCCGGTCACGCAGCTGCTCGGCGGCATCGACCTCAAGCGGCCGCGGAACTGGCTGACGCTGGCCCGTGCGGTGGCCGGTCTGCTGAAGATGGGCGGAAGCGGGCCTGATCCGCGTCTGACCGAGACCGTCGAGGCGCAGTTCCCCGACTACGTCTACGTGCGGGAGCGCGCCAGCGGCTCCTAGGACACGTTGGCCAGTCGTGCCGCGAGCGCGTCGAGCACCAGGTCGACGGCGAACGCGAAGTCGGCATCGTGGTCGAGGGCGGCAAGCTCCCCCGCGACCTCCGGGAGGTGCGGGAGTCCGCTCGTGGTGACCACGGCGTCGCGCAGTGCGCGGCTGCGAGGATCGTCGCCGCCCAGGGTCGGGCTCGCGCCGAGCTCGCGCAGCAGGCTGCCGACCACCGTGGCCAGCAGCGACCGGAACCCCCGGACCGCGTCGGCGGGTGTGAAGCCGGCCTCCAGCAGGATGCCGACGGCGCCGTCGGCGGCAGCCAGGAGTGCCGGGGAGTAGGACTGGCGGGTCAGGACGAGCGGCGCCGTACGGGGGTAGCGGTGGGCGTGGGCACGGAAGGCGTCGGCGAGGGCGCGGGCGTCGTCACGCCACGCGCCACGGGACGCGGGCAGCTCAAGTCGCCCGAGGACCGTGTCGACCACGCCGTCGATCAGCGCCTCCTTGTCGCGCACGTGGTTGTAGAGAGACATCGCCTCGACACCCACGGCGGCCGCCACCCGCCGCATCGAGAGCGCTTCGGCTCCGTCGCGCTCGGCCAGCTCCACCGCGGCTTCGAGGATCTCGGAGCGGGTCAGGTCGCGACGTCCCCGGCGACCGGTCCCCTCACGTGCCACGGCTTCTCCCGAACGTACGCCGGCCCCTCGCGGCCGGCTCCTCGGCGCAGTCAACCACGGTGCGCGGGGATGAAGTCGGCCCGATCGGGCACCGGGAGACGAGATGGGCCCTGTGGCCGTCGGGGCGAGGAGGTCGTGGTGAGCAGGGGAGTGATGGTGCGGCGCAGCGTCGAGGTGGCGGTGCCGGTGCGCACGGCGTACGACCAGTGGAGTCAGCTCGAGACGTTCCCACGCTTCCTGCAGGTGGTGCACGAGGTCGAGGTGTCGCGCCCCACGCTGACGCGGTGGGTGGTCGGCTACGGTCCGCTCCGCCACGAGTTCCTGGCGGAGGTGCTGGAGCAGCAGCCCGACGAGCACCTTCGTTGGCGCAGCCTCGGACGCCGACTCCGGCACCGCGGCGACGTGCACTTCCGCGCGCTCGGCCCGGCCCGCTGCGAGGTGACCGTGGCGATGCAGATGGATGCGCCACCTCTTCTCGGCCCGGCGGCGCGGCTGCTGGCCGGCCGTTTCGTGACCACGCTGCTGGAGTCGTTCCGGGCCTTCATCGAAGGTGTCGGCGCGGCCGGACTGAGCTGGCGCGGTGGCATCCGCGACGGCAGGGTGGAGGATGTAGGTGGGAAGGCCCCCGACTTCCCCGAGTGGCCGCACGGCTGACATGACAGAAGAACACCGGATCTGAGGAGCCGACATGCGCAAGGCGCCGAAGCACGAGCCCATCGCCGAGCTGGAGGTGACTGAGCCCAAGGAGTGGGCCGCGGGCGTCCCCGCGGTGAAGAAGGCGCTGGAGTACTCGCTCTCCCAGACCTCGCCGAAGCGGACCGCGCTGACCCTCCTCACCATGAACCAGGTGGACGGCATCGACTGTCCCGGTTGCGCGTGGCCGGACCCCAAGCCCGGGCACCGGCACAAGAACGAGTACTGCGAGAACGGCGCCAAGCACATCAACGACGAGGCGACCTCGCGCCGGATCACCGCGGACTTCTTCCGCGAGCACCGGGTCTCCGAGCTTGCGGAGCGTTCCGACGAGTGGCTCAACGCCCAGGGCCGGCTGACCGAGCCGATGGTGAAACGCGCCGGCTCCGACCACTACGAGCCGATCGCCTGGAACGACGCGTTCGCGCTGCTGGCCGACGAGCTGAATGCCCTGGACTCGCCCGACGAGGCGGCCTTCTACACCTCGGGGCGCGTGAGCAACGAGGCGGCGTTCCTGCTCCAGCTCTTCTCCCGAGCCTTCGGCACCAACAACCTCCCGGACTGCAGCAACCTGTGTCACGAGTCGTCGGGGACGGCACTCAGCGAGACGATCGGCGTCGGCAAGGGCACGGTCAGCCTCGACGACCTGCACCACTCCGACCTGGTCTTCGTGGTCGGGCAGAACCCGGGCACCAACCACCCGCGCCAGCTCTCCGCCCTGGAGGAGTGCAAGCGCAACGGCGGCCGTGTCATCGCGATCAACCCGCTTCCCGAGGCCGGGCTGAAGCGGTTCAAGAACCCGCAGAAGGCGCGCGGGGTGATCGGTTCGGGCACCGTCATCGCCGACAAGCTGCTGCAGATCCGCATCGGTGGGGACCTGATGTTCTTCCGGGGGCTCAACCGGCTCCTGCTGGAGGCCGAGGACGCCGCACCGGGCACCGTGCTCGACCACGACTTCATCGACAGTTCGTCGGTGGGCTTCGAGGAGTTCGCAGAGCACGTGCGTACGACGGAGTGGGAGGAGGTGCTTGCCGCCTCCGGCCTGAGCCGCGCGGAGATCGAGGACATTCGCGACGAGGTGCTGAAGGCCGACCGGATCATCGTCTGCTGGGCGATGGGCCTCACCCAGCACCCGCACGCAGTGCCGACGATCCGCGAGATCGTCAACTTCCTGATGCTGCGCGGCAACCTCGGCAAGCCAGGCGCGGGTGCCTGCCCGGTGCGCGGGCACAGCAACGTGCAGGGCGACCGCACCATGGGGATCTGGGAGAAGATGCCCGACTCGTTCCTCGACGCGCTGCAGGCCGAGTTCGGGTTCGACCCGCCGCGTGAGCACGGACTGGACGCGGTCGGCGCCATCCGGGCGATGGGTGAGGGCGGCATCAAGGTCTTCGTGGGCATGGCCGGGAACTTCGTGCGGGCGACGCCGGACAGTGCGGTGACCGAGGCTGGTCTGCGGCAGTGCCGGCTCACCGCGCATGTCTCGACGAAGCTCAACCGCTCGCACGCCGTGTGTGGCGAGGTGGCGCTGATCCTGCCGGCCCTGGGCCGCACCGAGCGCGACCGCCAGGCGACCGGCGAGCAGTTCGTCACCGTCGAGGACTCGATGAGCGAGGTGCACCTGACGAAGGGGCGGCTCGAGCCCGCCTCGCCGGTGCTGCTCAGCGAGGTGGCGATCCTCTGTCGGCTGGCCCGTGCCACGCTCGGCGACCGCATGGAGATCCCGTGGGAGTCGTTCGAAGGCGACTACGGCCGGATCCGCGACCGGATCTCCCGCGTGGTGCCCGGCTTCGAGGAGTTCAACGCCCGCGTCGTGAAGCCCGGCGGCCTGCCGTTGGTCAACCCCGTCAACGAGGGGCACTTCCGTACGTCGGTCGGCAAGGCGATCTTCACCTGCAACTCCGGCTCGATCCCCGACGTGCCGGAGGGGCACCTGGTGCTGCAGACGCTGCGTTCCCACGACCAGTGGAACACCATCCCCTACTCCAACGACGACCGCTACCGCGGTATCCACGGTGACCGCCGGGTGGTGCTGGTGAACGCAGAGGACCTGGCGGCCCAGGGGCTGACGGCGGGCGACAAGGTCGACGTGGTGAGCGTCTGGTCAGACGGCGAGCGCCGGGCCGAGGCCTTCACCGTGGTTCCTTATCCGACACCGCGCGGCTGCGCCGCCGGCTACTACCCGGAGATGAACGTGCTGGTCGCCCTCGGCAGCGTCGCCTCCGGCAGCAACCAACCCGCCTTCAAGAGCGTCATCGTCAGGCTGGAGCGGGTCTGATAGCCGGCACGTCCTGCGCAACGTCCTGCTTTCGGGTTGCCGGAGGGGCCACCGCGCAGGACGTCCCGCGCAACGTCCTGCCATGGGGTTGCTGGAGGGGCCACCGCGCAGGACGTCCCGCGCAACGTCCTGCCATGGGGTTGCTGGGACGACCGGAAGGTAGGACGTTGTGCGGAATAGCGGGTGGGGGAGGGCCGTTGCGGCTATATGGCACTTCAAGGCGAGTACGAACCGAGCAGCATGCAGTGGGTCCGCGACCAGGTCGCGGCGTACGAGGCGTCTGGGGGCCGCGAGGCCAACACGCTTCAGGGCGGCAAGGATCCGATCGTGGTGATCACGTCGGTCGGGGCGAAGTCCGGCAAGCTCCGCAAGAACCCGGTGATGCGGGTGGAGAAGGACGGGGTCTACGTGGCTGTCGCCTCCAAGGGCGGCGCACCGGAGAACCCGAGTTGGCACGACAACTTCCTTGCCCACCCGCTGGTTGACCTGCAGGACGGCCCGGAGCCCCGCTCCTTCCGCGCCCGCCTCACGTCGGGAGAGGAGCGCGCCACCTGGTGGGCGCACGCGGTTGCCACCTGGTCGACGTACGCCGCGTACCAGGAGAAGACCGACCGGGAGATCCCGGTCTTCGTGCTGGAGCCGGTCGAGGACTGAGCCGCCGTGGGGCCGGCGATGAGTTCATCGTCGGCCCGCGGTCTCTTTGGGTATGAACCCCCAGTACGGCGCGGGGGTGAAGCACATGGAGCTCGTCGCCATGCTCAAGACGGAGCACGGCATGGGCCATGGGCATGCGAATGCGCTCGTTGCCCACACCCTTCGCGAGGACGCCTGACGTCGGCGCCCCGGGCCACTGCCAGCGAGTGGCGGATCACCTCCGACGCCGGCGGCTCTGAGCGACCCATCTCGGGTAGAGCTCGGCCGAGGTGTGCTTGCTCGCCAGCAGCACGTTCGGGATCACCTTCTCCAAGCTGCTGCCCTCCAACGCTACGGAGATCGCCGCGACCGCACCTTCGGGTCCCATGACGGGAGCGGCGACGTTGACCAGCCGTAGCGGGTGCTTCTCGGCAGGCACGGCCCGCACCCCGCCCCTGCTGCGGGCATCGCGGAGCCCGTTGTACAGGCGGTCCAGGGCTTCCGGAGGACACGATGCGGCGCTGAACCACTGAGCGATCCACCCGTTGGGCATGAACGAGAGAAGCGCCTGGCCGCTGGCGGTCTGGTACGACGGGACGCGTGCGCCGACTGCGGAGGGGACCGCTTGCCCTGCGACGCCCGGCAGACGATCCAGGTAGTACACATCGGACCCGTCCAGCACGCTCAGGTGTACCACGCCACCGCTCGACTGCTGCAGCTCGTACAACGACTCGGCGGCGGCCGCGCGGATGTCCAAACGGTCGGTATGGCGAGCAGCCAGCCGCTTGGCTCGCCGGCTCAGCTCGTAACCCCCGCCGGGGTGCGTCGCGATCCATTCGAGCTCACACATCTGCTGAGCGAGGCGTGAGGCCGTCGAACGAGCCAGGCCGGTGGCTCGGCTGAGCTCCTCCAGGGGCACCGGCCCGTCAGCGTTGTCGAGGACGTCGATGATCTGCGTCAGACGTTCGATCACGCCGGTACGGCGCGCGGAGCCGTCGGAGTCCAGGACCTGAGAGCTCACACCCTTCTCCTTCACCTACGGTGCGGAACGACGTCAGGGCAACGTCGGCTTTCTCGTCTGCCGGATGGCCGGGTGCCAACGATCACAAGGGTTGGCGGTTTGTGCACATCCGTCCCGCTCATCGGGAATCGCCAGAGGGGCTCCGGGCGCCCTTGAAACGGTCCGATCACCTCGTCGCGAGGTGGTGCTCGGGGTGGCGGAATCGAGATCGGTGGCACGGACGGGACGCACCGTCCCGTCATGCAGTGCTGCCATCATGGAAGGAAGCAAGATGAAGCGAAGCAGGACGTTGGCTGCGGCTGCCTTGAGCACGCTGTTGACCGTGGCCGCCTGTGGGGGCGGGGGCCAGAGCGCGACCCCTGAGGGCGAGGCGCCTACCGGCGGGGAGGCCTGTACGGCTGAGCTCGCCGGCGGCAAGATCACCATGGGCGTCGGCCAGGCGACCCAGACCCTGGACCCCGTCACGCAGAACTCCGGGGGCAACGGTGGCTCCGAGCGGGCGGCGCTCTACGACACCCTGATGACCTACGACCCGGGCACCAACACGTACGCGCCCCACCTGGCCGAGTCCTTGGCGTCGAACGAGGACGCCACCGAGTGGACCCTCAAGCTGCGTGCCGGGATCACCTTCCCGACCGGCAACCCGTTGACCGCCGATGTGGTTCGGCAGAGTCTTGAGCGGCACAGCGCTGATGCCTCGACCTCCAACATCGTCAACATCCTTGAGTTCGTCGAGGAGCTCGAGGTTGTCGACGAGCTGACGCTGAAGTTCCACCTCTCGGAGCCCTACGGCACGCTGCCCTTCCTGTTGGCGGGCAGCGGCGGAGAGATCACCAACCCGGAGGTGGTGAAGCAGCTCGGGGACAAGTTCGGTCAGCAGGCGACCCCGGCGATGGGCCTCGGGCCCTACGACCTCGAGCGTTTCGCGCCAGGCGAGGAGGTCGTGCTCAAGGCCAAGAAGGACTATTGGGGCGGACCGGTCTGCATCGACGAGATTCGTTTCGTCTACATCACCGGTGGACAGCCGACCTATGAGGCCCTGAAGCTCGGCGAGGTCCAGATGGCCTACCTCACCGACGCCCGGGCGGTTGACCTGGCCAAGCGCGACGGTGTTGCCGGCTACAGCTCCAACTCCTTCGCGGGTGCCGCGGTGCTGATGAACAACGGCGTCCGCGGAGGCAAGCCGGCCACGATCGACCCGAAGGTCCGCGAGGCGATCACCCTGGCGGTGGATCCCGAGGTGATGAACAAGCGTCGCTGGGACGGTCTGGGCGCCGCGAGCACATCGCTGGTCTACCCGCCGGAGTCGCCGCTCGCCTCCGACGTCAGTGGCCCGAAACCGGATCCGGAGCGGGCGAAGGAGCTGGTGGCCGAGGCCAAGGCCGGTGGCTGGAACGGCAAGCTGAACCTGGTCTGCCCGAACGACCCGAGCAACCAGGAGGCCGCCATCGCGCTCAAGGCGCTGCTCTACTCGGTCGGGATCGACGTGGAGGCCTCCAACGTGGCTACCGCTGACCTGATCAAGGCTGTCATCGTCGACGCGGACTACGACCTCGCCTGTTGGGGCGTCGGGGCACAACCCGCCAGTCCGTACCTGGCGTTCTCGGGGTTCCACTCCGAGAGCACCAGCAACTACTCCGGTTTCGCGAACCCGGAGATGGACGAGGCGATCGACGCGCTGCAGGCGGCGCAGAGCTCGGAGCAGCAGCGGGAGGCGATCGGTGCCATCCAGACGGTGTGGAACGCCGCCTTCCCTGCCGTCGTCTATGGCTCGCCGGAGAGCTACATCGCGGTCGATGACTCGCTGCGCGGCACCATCCAGACCTCGTGGGGCACGGTGCTGTTCCACAAGGCTTTCGTGAAGTGACCGGACGGATCTGAGCAGTGAGGGGAGGAAGCAGGATGCGCGCGGTGCTCAAGCGGGTGACCCACCTGGTGCTGGTGCTGTGGCTGGTCAGCCTGGCGACCTTCCTGCTCCTCGAGCTGGTGCCGGGCGACCCCGCGACCGCGGTCCTCGGCACCAGCGGCACCCCCGACCAGTACGCCCAGGTCCGCGCCCAGCTAGGCCTGGACCTGCCGCTCCACGAGAGGTACCTGTCGTGGCTGGGAGGTGCGCTCCAAGGCGACTTCGGAGAGTCCCTCACTCCGCCTCACCAGGATGTCTCCGCGGCCCTGGCTGCGCGCCTGCCGGTGACCTTCCAGATCGCGGCCTGCGGACTGCTGCTCGCCCTGGTCATCTCGGTACCGACGGCGGTCTGGGCGGCGCACCGCCAGGGACGGATCTTCGACCGCTGGAGTTCCTCGGGTGTCTTCGCAGTCATGTCGTTGCCGACGTTCCTGATCGGGATCTTCTTGATCCAAGGCTTCGTCTTCCATCCGCAGGCGATGCAAACGGCCGCCCTGCTCGTTGCCGTAGGGGTGGCGACCGGTGCGGGTTGGACGGCGCAGCGCCGGGCCGCCCGGGGCGATAGCCCGTGGAGTCTGGTGCTCGTCGCCGTCCTGGCGTCGGTACTCGTGCTGCTGCTCATCGTGGCGTGGCCGACCTTCCCGCGCCAGGGATTCAGCCGACTCGGTGCCGACGGTGGTCTGGCGGAGAACCTGCGCCATATCGCCTTGCCGGTCCTGACGGTGGCCCTCGGGGAACTGGCCCTCTTCACCCGCGTCCTCCGGTCGGAGATGATCCAGACCCTGGACACCGGATTCGTCGAGGCCGCCCGAGCGCGCGGCCTGCCGACCCATCGGATCCTGCTGGGGGAGGCGCTCCGGCCGGCGTCGTTCTCCTTGGTCACCGTGGCCGGTCTGTCCTTGGGCAGCCTGATGGGTGGGACTCTGATCGTGGAGGTGCTGTTCAACCTGCCGGGCATGGGCCGCCTGCTGGTCGAAGCGATCGAGTCCAACGACTACGTGACCGTGCAGGCAGGCGTCCTGGTGCTCGCCGCCATCTACGTCCTACTCAACGCTGCGGTGGACCTGCTCTACCGCATCTTGGACCCGAGGATCCGCCATGCAGAGCAGTGAGGCCACCGAAGCGCGCCAGCCAGCCAGGTCGGGCGCGGCCCGGAGCCGGGCCGGCAGGGGGCGGCTCGAGTGGCGCACTCTCCGCCTGTGGCTGGCCTTCGCCTGGCTGGTGGTGATCATCGGCGTCGCGGTCCTGGCCGACGTCCTGCCCTTCGCCGAGGCGCGCAACCCAGGGAAGACCCTCTATGAACCGGCGTTGGCGACTCCGGACCTGGCGTCCGGTCATCCGCTCGGGACCGATCGACACGGGCTGGATCTGTTGGGTGGGCTGGCCTACGGTGCGCGGGTCTCGCTCACGGTGGGGATCGGGGCCACCGCGCTGGGTTGCCTCATCGGCATGCTCATCGGCCTCACCGCCGGCTTCGTCCGTGGTCGTCTCGACGCGGTGGTGGGCCTGCTGACCGACTCGATGCTGGCGTTCCCCCCGTTGATCCTGTTGATCGGCGCGGTGGCGGTCATGCGCCCGTCCGTCCTGGTGGTCACCTGCTCGCTCGCCCTCCTGACCGTCCCGAGCTACGTGCGGCTGGCGCGGGCCCACACGCTGACCCTGGTGCCGCGGGAGTTCGTCCTGCAAGCGCGCGCCCTGGGCGCCACCTCCTCACGCATCGTCTTCAAGGAGCTGCTCCCCAACGTCGTCTGGCCGATGCTGTCGTACTCGATCGTCGTGGTCGCGGCGATGATCGTCTCGGAGGCATCGCTCTCCTACCTGGGCTTGAGCGTGCAACGCCCGAACCCCACCTGGGGCAACATGATCGCGGCCGGACAGGACTCCTTCCAGCAGTACCCACACCTGGTCCTGGTGCCGGCTGTGGCGATGTTCCTGACCGTCCTCTCCATCAATGCGGTCGGGGAAGCCGTCCGCTCGCGCGAGCTGCGCAACGCTCGCTGACCTCACCACTTCACCCCGGCTGATGCCCCAGGTGGGCGCCAGCCTGCCCGAACGACCCCATCGCGCGCTCTCGCGCGCCCCATCAAGAGGAGTGACCATGGAAACCCTGACCGCGCACGACACCGCCAAGCCGGCGGTGATGAACGAAGTCCTGGTGATCGACGGCTGCTCGGTCTCCGCGATCGGCTGGCATGAACGGATCGAGCAGTCCGGCGTCCACGCCCTGCAGACCGCGGTCACCTGGCCGCGCGACGACGCGGGTCAGGCGCTGCGTCGCATCCGAGCCCATCACGCGTTGATCGAGGAGGAGCCCCGTTTCGAGCTGGTGCGTACCGTCACCGACCTCGAGCGCTACAAGGCCGACGGCAAGGTCGGCATCATCCTCGGCGCGCAGAACACGGACATGCTTGGCCGGGACACCGCGCTCGTAGAGGTCTTCCGCGATGCGGGGATCCGGATGATGCAGCTCAACTACAACGAGAGAAACGCTGCCTCCGACGGCTGCCTCGAGAGCACCGATGCGGGGCTCTCCTTCTTCGGCCGGGAGCTGATCGTGGCGATGAACGAGGCCGGGGTGCTGGTCGATCTCGCTGACGCGGGCATCCGGTCCAGCTTGGACGCCATCGAGGTCTCCGCGAAGCCGTGCGTCTTCTCGCACGTCAACCCACGGGCTACGGCCTTGGAGCAGCAGCGCAACGTCACCGACGAGCAGATCCGCGCAGTTGCTGCCAAGGGCGGCCTGATCGGTGTGGTTCCGCATTCGCCGCTCTCCGCGGTCACGATGGGTGAATGGCCGACGCTCGACGACTTCATCCGGCATATCGACTACGTCGTCGACCTGGTGGGCATCGATCACATCTCCTTCGGGTCGGATTCGGAAGCAACCCCGGGTGGGGTCTCCATCGAGCTCTCCTTCCAGATGGGCGAGGTCGGGCGGACCGGCCGCGGCGCGGACCGGAGCATCGGATCCATCTCGGCCGCGATGGGGATGAGTCGCAAGCGCACCAAGCCGCTGACCTACTTCGAGATGGCGCAGGCGTTGCAACACGGCAACTGGGGTCCCACGGACCTGGAGAGTGTCGGCAAGCTTCCCAACCTGGTGCGGCGCCTGCAGGAGCTCGGCTGGTCGGACGCTGACCTGGGCAAGTTGCTCGGCGGCAACCTGGTCCGGGTCTACGCAGAGGTCTGGAGCGACTGATCCGAGCGTCGGCGGTGGTCTGGCCCGTCGCCGACGCTCATGGCCTCCGGCCGGTGCTGAGCTCACCGGCGGCGTCGCGCGTGTGGCCCCCGATCTCGGCGTACCGCTGGGGAGTGATCCGGGTGTCGGGACCGCTGACCACGACGGCGCCGACCGGTTGGCCGGTGGCGTCGAGGATCGCCGAGGCGAGGCTCGTCGTACCGCGGAGGACCGAGCCTTCGGCCATGGACCAGCCGCGACTGCGGATCTCGGAGTACGCCGCGTCGTCGAGGATCGTGGCCGGATCGACCGCGAATGCCGCGCGGCGATCAGCGTCGAGGTGGGCGAAGAGGACCTGCCCGACCGCGCTCGAGGCGAGCGGCAGCGTCTGGCCGAGGCGTACGGCGGTGCGGACCGCCTGGTTGCCCTCGGCGACGTCGACCACGACCACCGAGGTGCCTTCGACCATGGCGACGTAGGCGGTCTCGCCGGTGGCGTTGCGCAGCGTGCCCATCAACGTTCGCGCGCGCACGGCCAGGTCGCCGGTGGCCAGCGCGGAGGCGGCGACCATGAGCGGCTTGTTCGTCGCCTCCCACCGCCGGGAGCCGTCGGCGGTCGGTCGCAGCCAGCCCTCCTCGTGGAGCGTCACGAGCGTGCGCTGCACCGCGCTCTTCTCCTCCGACATGAGCCGGGCCAGGTCGCTGAGGCCGACGGGCTGGTGCGCGGCGACGGCTTCGAGGAGCCGGAGGCCGCGCGCGAGTGTGCCGAGTGTCTTGACTGCCATGGCGGCCTCTCCTACCGTGTGGTTCACAGAGTGATCTATTGGATCATATAGTGACACAGGAGTAGTCGTGACCTTCACCCCCACCGCCGACCGCCTGATTCCCGACCTCGACCCTCGGGAGGAGATGGTGCTGCTGGCCCGAGCGTTGTGGAACGAGGGATATCGCGACCACCTCTCCGGTCACCTCACCTACAACCTCGGTGACGGCACGCTGCTCTGCAACCCGTGGCTGCTCACCTGGGAGGAGTTCCTGCCCGACCAGGTGATCCGCATCGACCTCCAGGGCAACGTGGTCGAGGGCGACTGGCCGGCGCCACTCGGCATCCCCTTGCACCTGGCGCTGCACGAGGTGCGACCCGACGTGCAGTTCGCGCTGCACAACCACTCCGAGTTCGGCACGATCTGGGCCGACCTCGGTGAGGTGCCGCCGGCGTACGACCAGAGCTCCAGCCTGGGCGGCGGCGAGGTGGTGCTGGTCAACGAGTACGAAGGGGCTGTCGACAGCATGGAGGCCGCGACCTCCGCGGTAGCGGCGATGGGCGACGCCGACCGGGCGCTGCTGGGCGGTCACGGCGTCTTCGTGCTGGGGAGCACCGCGCGAGCGGTCTACCTGCGCGCGGTCGCACTCGAGCAGCGGTGCAAGAACGCCTGGATGGTGCGGGCCGCCGACGGTCCTGCGAAGTCGGCGCTGCCCGACTGGTGGCTCGAGCGCCAGCTGAGGAGCGACGGCAACGGGTTCCACGGCTTCTGGGAAGCGGCCGTCCGCGCCGAGCTGCGTCGCGACCCCGTGCTCGCTGCGGCGATCACCGCGCGGCTCGCAGCTGCCTGACGGCGTACGACGACCGTCAGGTCGTGGTGGCCGCGCCGAAGAACTCCCGCAGCGCGGTCACCGTCTCGGCGGGCTTCTCCTCCGGGAAGAAGTGCCCGCAGCCGGCGAGCTCTCGTCCCTGCAGGTCCTCGGCCCACATCCGCCACGTCGCCAGGACGTCGAACCAGCGCGAGACCGCGCCGTGCTCGGCCCACAGCGCCAGGGTGGGGCAGGTGATCGTGCGGGAGCCGTGATCGGCAGCATCGAGTGGCCAGTCGACGGCGGCACCTGCACGGTAGTCCTCGCACATGGCGTGCACGACTGCTGGATTGCTGACAGCCGCAAGGTAGTCCGCGCGTGCCTCGGCGTCGACGTACGTGGGGTTCACCGCGCCGACCCGCTCCAGGAACGCGAGCGGGTCCGCGTCGATCCACGACTCCGGCAGCGGCGCGCGCTGGGGGAGGAAAGTCCAGTTCCAGATCCGCAACGCCATCTCGGCATCCATGCGCGCGTACATGTCGCTGGTGGGCACGATGTCGAGCACGGCCAGGCGCTCCACGGCGTCAGGGTGGTCCAGCGCGGTGCGATAGGCCACCCGCGCGCCGCGGTCGTGGCCGACCAAGCCGAAGCGCCGATGACCGAGATGGTGGGCCAGCGTGACGACGTCGAGTGCCATCGCACGTTTGGAGTAGCCGTCATGGCCGGCCTCCGACGGTGGTTGCCCGCTGCCGCCGTACCCGCGCAGGTCGGGGGCGATCACCGTGAAGTCGCGGGCGAGATCGGCGGCCACCGGCTTCCACATCAGGTGGGTCTGCGGGAAGCCGTGCAGCAGGACGAGCGGCGGACCGGAGCCGCCGATCCGGACCCGCAGTGACGTCGCGCCGACGTCGACCTGGGTCAGCTCGAAGCCGTCGAACCCGCTGCCCGTGACGGCGCCGGGGGAGGGTTGCCCGCTCATGGAGCGAACGTAACGACGATGGCCTGCGGAGGCCCGGTCGCTCCCGGAGCGTGGCACCGGCCCGGACCAGCGCGACGGCGTGCGCTCCAGGAGCTCCGGCTCCCGCAACGCACGACGTCCGAGGGTCAGCGCTGAGTCAATGCTGGGTCAGCACTGGGGGTCGTCCCAGGCCACCATGACCGCCGCCCAGTCGTCGGTGTCTCCGGCGGTGCGGATGGTGAGGGTGGAGTCTGAGGCGACCGCGGCGGCGGAGAGGCGGAAGGTGATGCCGCCGTCGCGCATCTCCACGCCGATACCGCCGCAGGGCAGCTCGTCCCTCGGCGCCGGCGTGCCCTCCTCGATCGTTCCTGCGCCGTCGTCGGTGCGCGTGTCGAGGCGCGGGCCGTCGCCCTCCTCGGTCCGGGTCTCGAAGCGCGGGCCGTCACCGTCCGCGCCTCCGCTGGCACGACCCTCGCCCTCCGGGACCGGCTCCGTGGTGAACCACGACGGGTCGGCCTCATAGCTGACGTCGGCGTCGACACCGTGCTCGGCCAACGCCTTCTCCAGCCCCTCGGCATCCTTCATGCTCGCGATGGTGACGACGATGTCGCCGTTCGACTTCTCCACGACGGCGAAGGCTGCGTCGGGCCGCATGAGCAGCAATCCGAGGGTGACGGCGAGGGCAGCGCCGAGCGAGGCGCCCGCGGCGGCGACGCGGCGGCGTACTCGGGAGCGACGAGGAGCGGGCGTCTGGCCGCGCAGGGCAACCTCGTGGCGGAGCTCGGTGAGCAGCGACTGCTCGAACGTGTCGAGTGGGCGGTCCTGGGCGGACGCGCGGTGGGGAGTCATGACGGAACCTCCGAGGTGACGGCAGCCTCCACCGGGAGGTGGGTGGGCTGCAGATGGGATTGGACCAGGCGCCGACCGCGGTGCAGCCGGACCCGCGCGGTGCCCGGCTTCACCCCCAGTACGGCGGCTGCTTCGTTGACCGACAACCCGTCGACCGCGACCATCTCGACCAGGGCCCGGTCCCGTCGGGAGAGGACGTCGAGCGCGGCGTAGAGGCGCCGCGTCTCCCGTTCTGCGTCCAGCCGCTCCTCGACCCGGGCGAGGGCGTCGGCATCGAGGAGGCGCCGCCCGGCCACCCGCCGTGCGAGCTCCCTTTGTCGCCCCTGCCGGCGGAACTCCGACCCGATGACGTTGCGAGCGATCCCCGTCAGCCAGCCCGCAGGGCTGCCGCGGTCGGGTCGGTACCCGCCGGCCGCGTCGATCGCGGCCAGGAAGATGTCGGCAGTGAGATCAGCCGCGAGATGAGGATCCGCGACCCGGCGGGCGACGAAGCGCTGCACCGCCTCGAGATGCTCGCGATAGAAGGCCTCGAACACGTCCGGATCGGTGGAGATCCGAGCGACATCGGAGGGTTCGTTGTCGGTCATGTCCCCTCTTGGCTTCCGGCGCCGTCGACGTTACAGGGGTGCGGTGAAGCCGCGCCGAAACCGTCGTGAAACCACGGCCGTCGAGAGTCGTTCCATGAGACCGGGTCGATCCCCGGTCAGGAAGGACCGACCATGACTGCCACCACCGCAGTACACGCATCAGGCCTGGTGAAGGCCTTCGGCGCCAAGGGGGCGCCCACCGTCCGTGCCGTCGACGGGATCGACCTCGAGATCCGCCGCGGCGAGATCTACGGAGTGCTGGGGCCCAACGGCGCCGGCAAGACCACCACGCTGCGCATGCTTGCCACGCTCCTGCCGATCGACGCCGGCTCCGCGGAGATCTTCGGGGTCGACGTACGTCGTGAGCCGCACCGGATCCGTCAGCTCGTCGGCGTCACCGGGCAGTACGCCTCGGTCGACGAGAACCTCACCGGCACGGAGAACCTCGTGCTCTTCGCCCGGCTGCTCGGGCAGTCCACCCCGCAAGCCCGTCGTACGGCGGCAGACCTGTTGGAGCGCTTCGGCCTCGAGGAGGCCGCCGACCGCCAGATCCAGAACTTCTCCGGCGGCATGCGCCGGAGGCTGGACCTCGCTGCGTCGCTGATCGCCCGCCCGCCGCTGATCTTCCTCGACGAGCCGACCACGGGTCTCGACCCGCGCACCCGCGGGCAGATGTGGGAGACGATCCGTGAGCTGGTGGCGCAGGGGGCGACGATCCTGCTCACCACGCAGTACCTCGACGAGGCCGACCAGCTGGCCGACCGGATCGCGGTGATCGATCGCGGCCGCAAGGTCGCCGAGGGCACCCCCGACCAGCTCAAGCAGAGCGTCGGCAGCTCCACGTTGCACCTGCGCGTCGCCGACCGTGCCGAGGCCTCCCGGGCTGCCGGCATCGTCGAGCGGGTGCTGGGCGAGGCGCCGGTGCTGACCCCGGAGGCCGGTGGTCTCCATGTCGCGCTGACCGACGCCAACCAGACCGCCGACGTCCTCATCGCCCTGCGGGAAGGCGTCGTGGACATCACCACGGCCTCGGTCCGCCAGCCCACGCTCGACGAGGTCTTCCTGACGCTCACCGGGCACCACGCCGAGGACGGCTCCGAGGCCGCCTCCACGACCGAGGAGGTGGCGTGATGACGCTGCTCACCGACACTCCCGTGGCCACCGCGCAGGTGGCTGCCGCCGACCGGCCGCTCCCGGCCCGACCGTCGCTGCGGGCGACTTTCGACCAGACCTTGGCGATGGCCTGGCGGGCGACGAAGAAGATGCGCCGCAACCCGGAGCAGTTCTTCGACGTCACCATCCAGCCGGTGCTCTTCACCGCGATGTTCGCCTACATCTTCGGCGGCGCCATCTCCGGATCGGTGGCGAGCTACCTGCCGCTGATCATCCCGGGCATCCTCGCCCAGACCGCGCTGACCGCCTGTATGGCGACCGGCATCCAGATGCGTGAAGACATGGACAAGGGGGTCTTCGACCGGTTCAAGTCGCTGCCGATCGCACGGATCGCACCGCTCGCCGGGCCCATGCTGGCCGACCTGGTGCGCTACGGCACGGCCGCCACGATCACCATCGGCGTCGGCTTGGCGATGGGCTACCGCCCGGGCGGCGGCGTGCTCGGGGTGCTGGCCGGGTGGGCGCTGACGATCGTCGCCGGGTGGTCGCTCTCGTGGATCTTCGCCTGGCTCGGCACGGTTGCCCGCTCCGCCCAGGCGGTGCAGGGGATCGGCATGATGATCATGTTCCCGCTGACCTTCCTCTCCAACGCATTCGTGCCGATGGAGACGCTGCCCGGCTGGCTGGAGGCGTTCGTGCGGATCAACCCGGTCTCCCACGTGGTGACCGCGGTCCGGGACCTGATGAACGACGGTGCCGTCACCGGCGAGGTCGGCTGGGCGCTGGTCGGCTGCATCGCGGTGGTGCTGATCTTCGCGCCGTTGGCGGTGCGCAGCTACTCCCGCAAGATGTGACCCACTGCGGCGCGGGCCTGGTCGAGGAGATCGGGTCCGCGCCGGTCGCCGTACTCGCTCTGCAGGGTGGCGACCAGACCGGGGACCCGTGCCTCGCAGAGGCTGACGATTCGCTCCCAGCGCATCGTGGGTGCGGAGCGGTGGTAGCCGAAGCGGTCGGCCAGCACGAGCAGCCGAACGGCGTCCGCCGCCGGGCGGTCCTGCTTGAGCAACGCCCAGATGCCCAGGCCGAAGAGCACCAGGCCCGCGACCGGGTAGTCCATGAACGGGCGGGTCGGCTGCAACGCCAGCTCGGCCTTGGCGGCGAGCGCGGCGTGCAGGTCGGCACCATCGTCACCGTCGGCGTACTGGGCGAAGACCGAGAGCGCCGTGGCGTCGCCGAAGATCGACCACGGGGTGAGGAGCTCGTCGTTGCCGGGCAGGCGTACGGCGCGGGTCGCCTCGGCTGCCTCTCGCTCGAGACGCAGCGCCCCCGGGATGTCGCCGCGGGCCAGGGCGAGCTGGGCGCGCGTGGTCAGGCCGGCGATCTCGGCGGCCGGGGTGCCGCGCACGGAGGAACGGCCGATCTCCTCGGTGAGCCGCTCGGCCGTGTCGATGTCGCCGCGCATCAGGCAGGCGGTGGCGAGGACCGCGCGGGACTGGATGGCGTCGTCGACGGCGCCGAGCCGGTCGAGCACCGGCAGTGCTGCGTGTGCGTGCTCGGCAGCCAGGTCGAGGTCGCCGAACTGGGCGTGCAGCCCGGAGAGCTCGGTGTCGAGCATCGCCCGTCGCCACGGTCCCTCGTCGCCGGGCGCCAAGGTGCGCGCTCGCTGCGCAGCGTCGATCGCGGCGGCGGGATCGCCGTAGTTCTCCCGCTCGTGGGCGAGGAACTGCAGCGCGATGCTGCGGACCCGGTCATCGGGATGCCCGGTCAACGCGTCGATCTCGTCGGGGGTCTGGGCGAGCATCACGGTGGTGAGCGCGCGCACCGAGGGGGCGGTCGAGTCCGGGCCGAGTTCGCGGAGCCGGGCGACCAGAGGCTCGGTGATGTCGGGCGAGGCGATCCGTGAGTTGAAGAGCGCGACGCAGAGGGCGCCACGCAAGGTGTCGGCGAGCTCAGGCGGGTGTGCCCAGTCGGTGATCGCGTCGACGAAGGCGGGAGTGATGGTCATGCCACGGAAGTGGTCTCCGCTGATCGCCCAGTAGCCGCCGAGCGCGGAGAAGAGCACTGCTGCGGCGCCCGGGTCGGGCGCGGCGATCGCCTCGCGCAGGATGTCGGCGAGATTGGTGTCCTCCGCGCGCAGGTCGTCCATCGCCTCGACCTGCACCGGGGTGAAGAGCCGCCGTCCGTGTCGGTCGGCGTACCCGACGGCCCAGGCACGCAGGGCGGCGTCGACCTCCGCGCTCTCGCCGGCGGTCTCACGCTGCAGCCGCCCGAACTCCCGGACCGTCTCGAGCATCCGGAACCTCGTGCCGTGGTCGGTGTCGGCGACGACGAGGAGCGACTGCTCGACCAGCTCCTCCACGGCCTCAAGCGCGTCGCGTCCGAGTACGGCGTCGGCCGCGTCGAGGGTGAAGCCGTCGTGGAAGGCGGAGAGGAAGCGCAGCGCCCGGCGCTCGCGCTCGGCCAGCAGCGCCCACGACCAGTCGATGACCGCGAGCAGCGTGCGGTGCCGGTCCGGCGCGCTGCGGTCGCCGCCGCGCAACAGCGCGAACCGGTCGTCGAGCCGTCGGGCGATCTCCGCGGGCCGCATCACCCGGACCTTCGCGGCAGCGAGCTCGATGGCCAGGGGCAGTCCGTCGAGACGGTCGGTGACGGCACGGATGTCGTCGTCGACCAGAGGCACGCCCGGGCGGGCCGCCTCGGCACGGGCCCGGAAGAGCGCCACCGCGTCGCTGCTGCCCAGGTGGGGGAGGAGATGGACGTGCTCGGCCGCAATCGCGAGGGGTGCGCGGGTCGTGGTGAGCACCCGCAGCTCACGGGTGGTCGCCACAAGGAAGGCGACCAGGTCGGCTACCGCGTCCACGATGTGCTCGCAGTTGTCGAGCACGAGCAGGGTGGGAGCCTGGTCGAGCTGCTGGGCGATCCGTGCCCGCACGTCGGCACGCTGCTCGGGGGTGAGCGCGCGCCGGCCGCTGACCGAGTCGCGCACCCCGAGCACGGAGCCGAGCTCCCCGACCAGGTCTTCGGGCGCGGTGACGCCGACGAGCTCGACGAAGTGCACCACCGGCTGGCCGGCATCGCGCGCCACGGCGTGGGCGAGTCGGGTCTTCCCGAGACCCCCCGGGCCGACGATCGAGACCACGCGCGCGGTGGTGAGCATCCCGCTGAGGGCACGCAGGTCCGCAGCTCGGCCGAGAAGTGGTGAGGCGTCGTACCGGAGGCCCTCGCGGATGGGCCGGTCGAGGGCGAGCAGTTCGCGGTGGATCCGCTGGAGCTCCGGCCCTGGGTCGGTGCCGAGCCGCTCGGCGAGGTCGGAGCGGTGGGACTCGTAGCGGTCGAGTGCGGCCGCGGGGCCGCGGGCGGCGGCGAGGGCGTGCAGGAGGTCGGCGAGCAGGGGCTCGTCGTCGCGCCGGCTCTGGGCGATGGCTTCAAGGTCGGGGAGCGCCTCTGCCGCGCGGCCGGTGCGGGCCAGCGCTCGCGCCCTGGTCTCGCGGGCGGCGCGGTGGTCGCGCGCGGCGCCCGCCAGGAGATCGCCGAGGGGGCCGTCCGGCGCATCGGGGATGCCATCGGCGGTGAGCGCGAGTGCGGCCTCGGCGTGGGTCAGCGCGGTGGTCGGATCAGAGCTGTGCCGGGCGCGCTCGGACTCCTGGCGGAGATGTGTGACGTCGACCTGCTCGGCGGTGAGCGCCAGCCGGTAGCCGTCGCCGTCGGTGCCCAGCCGCTCGGAGCCGATGACCGCGCGTACCCGCGAGACCAGCACCTGGAGGGCCTTGCCGGGGTTGGCGGGTACGTCGTCACCCCAGACCTGGGAGATCAGACGGTCCGCGCTCACCGTGCGCCCGGCAAGAGCCAGGGCCGCCAGCAGCGCCTGTGCTCGTTCGCCCGGGACGGGTCGTCCCTGCCAGCGCACCCCGTCGAGGAACGTCAGCAGGATCGGCACGTGGGCGAGTCTACGGAGCCGCTGCTCGACAGAACCCGATGACGAGGGTCTCTTCGCGCCCGCCGTCGAGGTCGAGGGAGTTCCCGAGGAGGAGGACCTGGACCTCGCCGGCGTCGGTGACCGGGCGGAGCTCGACCCCGCCGACCAAGAAGCAGACGCCTGTCGAGGTCGAGAAGTTCTAGCTACCGCCAGCCGCCATGCTCGAACCTGTGGATCGTCGGTTGTGTGGTGCCCATGTTGCGGAGCACGATCACGAAAGTCGGAGGCCGTGAATCCCAGATTGGTACCATCGTGAACGTGAGCACCCAGATCGCCGTACGTCTGCCCGACAGCCTGGTCGCGTGGATCGACGAGCAGGTGGCTGCCGGTGGGCGATCACGTGCGGCGGTGACTGCGAAGGCGCTACGCCGCTATCAGCGGCAACTTGCCGCTGAACGGGATGCGCAGATCTACCTCGAGACGGGCGGCTACCCAGATCTTGAAGGGATGCACGAGGGGCGCGTTGATCTGGACCTCGACTGATGCGTCCGATCCACCTCGCCAGGATCGACAAGACCCGACCGGTGGTCGTGCTCACCCGCGCACGTGTGCGTGACTCGATGGCTACCGTGACCATCGCACCTATCACTTCGACGGTGCGTGGCCTGAGTACTGAGGTGGCCGTTGGTCGACGCAACGGTCTGGACCATGAATCCGCCATCTCGTGTGACAACGTCACGAGCATCCCGGCCCGCGATCTGGGACGTCACCTCGGGCACCTGCTCCCCGAGCAGGAGGTGGAACTCGCGGCCGCGCTGGTCAACGCGTTCGATCTGAAGGTTGAGGAGCTGGAGGTCTGACTCGTCGCGCCCTCGATGCGCTTTTCCGTCGCGACCGGGTCGCCTAGCGCGCTCCATCGCGCTGCCGTCATCTCGAAACTGTTGCCTTCACACGTCGCCGGTGGTGTCGACCACCGTGTCCGTGGGTGTGACCTGATTCTGGGCACTGACAGCGGGACGATGATCCGGCTCGTCCTGCGAGGAGTAGTCCGTGGATGAGAGCGACGAAGGAATCTCCGTATCGATACCCTTCGCATCCGAGTCGATGGGCCTGAGCCTAGGTGGCGCTGCCGACCATCCCCGAAGTGATCCGAGGACATCGACGTAGAAGGTGTCGATCGAGTCGAGTACCGAATCGATGAAGGCTCCGCGGCCCCGCCCCCGCTTTGATCCCAAGGTGCTGGTCGCGGCGATGCGGAACGTCTTGATCTCTCGACCCGAGTCATCAACCAGGCTGCGCGGGTCCTCTCTTACTGCGCTGAGAAGCTCCGCGGCCGCTGAGCCGCGTCCGCGCACAACGAACGATTCGACACGGATGGAGTCCGGTGTTGTCTTGAGTTGGCGGACCAACCAGTTCACGCGCGTGGTGGGGCGGCCTTCGCGAGGCGCGTCGACATCGACGTGGCAGGTCACCTGTGACGCCCGGAGGTCGGCTGTGACAACGATGTCGCCGACCGTGTCGGGAACTCGAATGGATCCTGAGAGGACACCGTTCTGACACAGGCTTGCTGTCAGGCCTTGCGCCCGCAACGCCGGGTCGGCCAACTCCTTTCTGCTGAGGGCGGGCATGACCTCGGTTCCGAGTTGCCGGCCGAGTTGCAGGCTGGCGAATCGGAGAAGGGCATCGAAGCGCGCTACGACCTCGGCAATGCCCTTGTCGGTCGGTCGTAGGGTGCCGGCTGTAACGGCGTCTCGCACCGATACCCAGGACTCGCCCATGTCATCGAACTCAAGGGCACCTGACTTCCTGTGCTCGAGGTAGCGAATGAGTTCGCCGAGAATCCATGCCTGGTCTGGGTCGGCTACGCCGCGGAACTCCTTTTGCATCACGGCATCCGCGAGGATGCGCGACCACGACACATGGTGGAGGTCGACCTTCCTCAGCTTTCGCTTGTCGACCTTGGTTGGGTGCTGTCCTGGCAGCGCAGGGATCTCGTTGGAGATCGTGATGACCGCGTCGAAGCTCTGCTCACGGGCGATGTCGAGATATGACTCGATCTGCTCGGGAGTCAGCTTGTTCGAGCCAGTCTTGACCTCGACGAGAGCGGTCCAGGTCTTCGATCCCCGAGACACCTTGATGAGCCCATCGGGGTACAGCCGACGCTCGCCGAGGATGAATGGCACTTCGATGTAGCACTCCATGGAGCCGGCGGGCGCCCCGAACGGCTTGACGAAACCGCGGCCGAACTCTTTGACGGCGCCCAGCACCGCTAAGAGAGCAGAAGTGGCCCTCCGCTCCTGCTCCTCCGCCCCGTTGATACCGGAGGTAGGAATCAGTCGGGCTTCGTGCCAGGACTCCTCGCTCATCTCACGCTCCCCGTGGTCCGCTGCGTACACGACGGTTGATACTCGCCGAGGCTAGCCGCGGTCGTCGTCCGAAGGGCCGAAACGAGGATGTTCGCGCTGATCCTCGGGTGCCTGTGCGCTTCTACGCCGTTTTCAGGCGGAGTTCTGACGCCACGCGACGAGCGCTCCGTCTACTGTTCTGCGCATGGCTTCCGACGTCGTTCTCCAAGCGTTGCGGCAGTTCGTGGCTGAACGCGATTGGGCGCAGTTCCACGCTCCGGCCAACCTCGCCAAGTCCATCAGTATCGAGGCCGGAGAGTTGCTGGAGTGCTTCCAGTGGTCCGACGACGGCGATGCCCCCCGGGTGCAGGAAGAACTGGCCGATGTCCTTACCTATTGCCTCCTGCTGGCAGACAAACTGGACGTGGATGCCGACGAGATCGTGATGCAGAAGCTTGCGACGACGAAGTCGAAGTACCCGGCAGAGAAGGCGCGTGGTCGGAGCACCAAATATGACCAGCTTCCGGATTGAGTCACTCCGGCTGGAGCGCGGCGAGGTGGGTTCGTGGAGTCGACTTCATGAACAGCATCGCGACTGGCCGGTGGTCTACACGCTCAACGACGACGCTGAGCTCTACGTCGGTGAGTCGGTCGATGCGACCTCGCGCTTGCGTCAGCACCTGGATGGCGTGAAGAAGGCGCACCTAGGTGAGGCTCGGGTCATCATCGATGACTCCTTCAACAAGTCGGCATGCCTGGACCTGGAGTCCTACCTGATCGGATTGTTCGCGGGGGAGGGGCGCTACAAGGTGCTCAACATCCAGACCAGCGGCGGGTCCGGCAACTACTACCAGCGTGAGAACTACCGCGAGCGCTTCCGGGAGATCTTCGAGAAGCTGCGCGCCGAAGGTCTCTTCGCCACGACGATCGAGCAGATCGAGAACTCTGATCTCTACAAGCTGTCACCGTTCAAGACGTTGACCGACGAGCAGGGCGATGCTGTCATCGCGATCGTCCAGAGTCTCCTCGAGGACCTTCGGCAAGGTCCCGGAGGCACCCTGGTGATCGAGGGTGGTCCGGGAACGGGCAAGACCGTTGTGGCCGTCTTCCTGACCAAGCTGCTTGCCGACTTGGGCGCGTGGGACGGTGAGCAACTGGAGAACGAGTCGGTCCTTGCCGGGCTCTTCACGACTGAGAACTCCGCAACGCTTCGTGGGCTGCGAGTGGGCGTTGTCGTGCCGCAGCAGTCCCTTCGATCCTCGATCCAGGCCGTCTTTGCGCGCACGCCCGGGCTCGGCGGCGTACGAGTGATGTCGCCGTTCGATGTGGGCAAGAGCGACCAGACCTGGGATCTGCTGATCGTCGACGAGGCGCATCGGCTCAACCAGCGTTCGAACCAGACGTCAGCCCAGAAGAACCGCGAGTTCAAGGAGATCAACGAGAAGCTCTTCGGGTTCGACGACCCGAGCAAGAACCAGTGGGACTGGGTTCGGGAGATGAGCCACCAGCAGTTGCTGTTGATCGACATCCTGCAACGGGTACGCCCAGCCGATCTGTCGCCGGTTGTGCTGGCCGACCTCGTCTCCGGCGCCGAAGCACGTGGCCGGCTGCACGTGCTCACCTCGCAACTGCGCATGCGGGCAGGTGAAGACTACGTCGAATACGTCCGGCGGGTCCTCGGGCCGGAGCCGCCTCAGCGTCGCCTTGATTTCGGTGAGTACGACGTCCGGTTCTTCGACAGCGTCGCCGAGATGCAGGCGGCGATTGTTGAGCGCGACTTTGAGACGGGGCTGGCGCGCCTGATTGCTGGCTATGCCTGGCCCTGGAACAGCAAGAAGGACAAGAGCCGGGTCGACATCACCGTCGAGGATGAGGGTCTCGGCCTGCGTTGGAACAGCAAGGTGGTCGACTGGGTCGACTCGCCCAACTCCCTGGCTGAGGTCGGCTCGATCCACACGATCCAGGGCTATGACCTCAACTACGCTGGCGTGATCATCGGACGAGACCTCCGGCTCGACCCCGCAACGGGCAGCCTGGTCTTCGACCGCAAGCACTACTTCGACACGAAGGGTAAGCAGAACAACCCCGGGCAGAAGCTCACCGACGACGACCTGCTTGCCTACGTGGTGAACATCTACCGTGTGCTTCTCACTCGCGGGATCCGCGGCACGTATCTCTATGTCGTAGACCGCCCGCTTCGTGAGTACCTGCGCAACTACTTCGTGTGACTTCTCCCAGACTCGACCGACACACCTCGCCTTTGGGCAGTGACGTTGCCAGCAATCGCTGCGCCAAGGGCCGGCACTGTGAGGAGGTTGGTCCGGCGGCTATCTGAGAACGGTCAACCGATCGACATGGATTTGTACCAGTCCTGGTAGGTGCCTGGCGGAAGGCCGCGAGGCTCCCAGCCGGCACGACTCACCATGCGCTGGCTGGGTTCGTTGCGGTCATGGATCCGCCCGGTCAGCACCACCTGCGCGCAGCCCGCCGTGGCGTGCTTGAGGGTCGCGGCTTCTGCCTCGGCAAGGAGGGCATCCGCGAGCTTGCCACCCTGACCTCGCGCGTCGAGCGAGACGGCAGCCACCGCGTGGTGCGCAATGAGGAGGTCGCCCTCTGTCTCGAACTGCAGGTGTGCTGCGGCGTGGACCTCGCCCGCGCTGCATGCCAGCAAGGCCACGTCGCCGGGGCGCAGGGTTTGTGAGAGGCGACGCAGTAGGGTCTGCGCTTCTCGCTCCCAGGGCCGGGGATGCGGCAGCTTCCGGTGGCCCGCGGTGCGTGGGTGTTCGGTTGTGCAGGTGAAAGCTTCGAGACGCCGCGCGTCCGTGCGTGTCGTGATCAGCTCCCACGACAAATGCCTCGCGTTCAACGCTCGGTGGAGCCCGCGACGATGGAGCGCCATTCGGCAGCGGTCGGCCGATCGGCCGTGATCCGAGCCAGAATTACCGCCGCGTCCTCGTCGATGGGCTCTGGGAACTCCAGGTCATCGACCGGGACCTCGAGTGCCCACGCGAGCAGGACCGGCGACGCTGCTCCGCGTTCGGTCTGGTCCTGAAGCGCGGAGAGCAGCGACAGCGGGAACCGGCGAGCCGAGGAAGCCTGCTCGCGTTCCATGATCGGGTCGTGCTTTTCTCCCGAGGGGAGAGCGTGCAGGTTGTCGCGCAGCAGCCGCGGCGTGGTGAGCAGGAGTGCTTCGCCGACCTCGAGCGCGGGCCGCAGTCCCGCGGTGCGGAGTTGGTTCCTGATCGCCTCGGTCGAGACTCCGAGCTCCCAGATCATGGCGGCCACTGCCGTTGCGTCGGTCGCGTTGGCGATCCGGTGGAGCGCTGCACTAGGGAGCAGGAGATCGGCCGCGAACCGATCTGCCTCCTTCTCCTCACGCTGGACCGGCTGGCGCCCATCGCGTGGTGAATGGTGGTCGAGCGCGAGATGGCCGAGTTCGTGGGCCAATGACCAGTTGCTGCGGAACCAGCTCGACTGCGTCGCCAGCACGACGACTCCGCGTTCGCCGATGCGCAGGGAGTAGTCGGTCTTCAGCCCGGGGATGCGGATCACGTCGATGCCGAGCCGCGTCTCGGAGGTGTCGGCGAACTCGCGCACGAAGGAGGAGCCGAGTAGTCCGCGAAGCTCTCCAGGGGAGGCGGGCAGCTTGGAGGACGCCGGGGGACCCTGGGGGAAAGCGGCGCGATAGACGGCAACGATCTGGTCGAGAATCGCCTGGTCGTCGGTGCGGCCGTCGTTCACGCGCTCTCGCCGCTGCGCGTCCCACGAGTGCCGGGCGGCGACCGAGACCTTGAGCGGGTCGGCCTGGCCGGTGATGAGCCAGTGGGTGTCGACGCCCAGGACCGAGGCGATCGCCGCCACCTCGACGGCGGAGAGTCCGCGCTGGCCGTTGAGTGCCCGCGACAGAGCGTCGGGTGTCATGCCCACCTGCTGAGCTAGCGCCCGCTGGCTCAGGCCGTGCGGCATCCCGCGCCGGATGCGGCGACCCACGTCGGTCATCGACTCCATGCTTTCGATCCTATCCACGGTCGTTGGGAATTTCCCAACGGCTCAGTGTGTCAACAGGGTCCGACATTAATGATGGGTGTGGGCGAGGGGCAGAACCCCTCGCCCACACCCGGTCACCAACCCCAGTGCCGACGCTGGGCGCTGATCGCCCACCTGGAGATCGCCTCGCGGTCGGCGTACTCCGGCAGGGGCGTACGTCCCTCGTTGAGGAGCGCGCGCACCTCGACTTCGAGCCGAGCGATCTCGGCGGAGACCTCCGCCTTCGACACTTCACCCCGCTTCACCGCGAGGACCCGCTGACGGTGTTCGTAGGGCAGCGGCAGCGTGAGGTGGCCGGTCGCCGCGATCTCGTGACCCTGATGGGCAAGACGCAGTGCATGGCTGCCGTACTTCACGTCCCAGCCGTACTTCGCGATCAGCTCGGGGCGGTTCGGCACGTGCGGGGTCGCCGTACTCGACGTTGGGTGCGGTGCTCATGACTTCCTTCCTTGGTGTGGGGTGACCGGCGGGAGTCGAACCCGCTCCACCCGTGAGGGAACCTGGGCCACAACCAGGCGAGCCGCCGTTGCTCATCGGTCACAGTGCCCTCGGGAAGAGTCGAACTTCCGTCTCCGGTTTCGTAGACCGGCGTCGTATCCGTTGGACCACGAGGGCAGGAGGATGCGCGCAATCCCAGGGATGCGCGCGGCGATCAGCGCAACGTCAGTGTGCGTCTGCGGATCGCAGATAGGCCGGGCACGCAGTCACGAACCGCGTACCGGCGCCACCGCGCGGGTGTCGGTATGCGTGCTGGGTGATCGTCACTGCCCTGTCCCTGTCCACTGCCCGGCCCGGTCGCCGGAGTCGCCTACCGTACGGCGCCCGCTGGTCGGGGTGCCAGTCGTTTTTGGTTGCGCGCGTGTGGCTCTCTCGGGTCATGTCGCGCTCGGTGTGGTCGTGTCAGGCTCCCGCTATGGACGACGAACCGGAGTACGGGCCGGTAGAGATGCTCCGGAGCGCGCGCCTGCATCTGGAGATCTACGACGGCTTCGTTGCACTTTTCGACAGCCCACACGCCATGCTGGACGTAGTCCTCGGCGCAGAGGAAATTGAGCACGCCATGCAGTTGCTCTGCGACAACTTCGACATCAACCTGACTCAAGCCGACGCTGTGCTGTCTTCGCCGTTCTCCGCCTGACGACTCGCCGCCGCAAAGTTGTTCACCAGAGTCGAGCTGCGACCCTCGCTAATATCGCCGAGTTTGAGGCAGAGCTGGCTGTATCCGGAGGGGAGCCAACGGCGGGTCCCTGACGTGTTCAGGACCGCGAGGCTCTGGCTGGATGTGTGTTGCCCGCGGCGGGATGACGCGCCTCAGGTCCTAGGGAACTGCAGCGTCGCCGAGTTCCTCGCGCCACTGACGTCTGATGAGCCCCACAGTTCTGGGTTTAGCGAACCGCTTGGCGGAGGAGCGTCCACCAGCGGAGCTTGTCGACGTATGTCATCGTGGCGTGTGCACTGCTGCTGTTTGGCACGACGAAGACCCGACTGGGACCTATGTCCCAAGGCTGCTCACCAAGAACCACGTCCTTGGGTCGGCTAGCGCCGAGTTGCCTAGCCGCCGCTCGACCCGCGTTCAGGCCATTGAAAGCGACCCACTGCGGTGCAGCTGCGATGAGGTGGGCAGCCACCTCGTTCGCACCCCCAAAGTCCAGCCCACGGTCGTGACTCTGGGCGATGCCCTTTACAAGGTCAGTTATGCCGATGCCGTATGAGGGCAGCGAGGCGTCTTCTTCAGGGGCAAGACGGATAGGGGTGAAGCCAGCCTCGTGCAAAAGTTGCCAGAACCGGTTGCCCCTACCCGAGTAGTAATGCCCGCGCTCGGCTGATGCTGTCGCCACTGCGGTTCCGCAGAAGACCACGCTCAGTCCTGAGCGAAGAAGATCGGGAAGCACTCGGCCATTGTTGCCGAGGCCACGCTCGGCGCGGCCCGCGCTCTATGCGGCGGAGTGGGCTAGGAGGCCCTGTTCGCGCGGTGCCTTTGCACCCGCGCCTCACCGGTGCTCTCCAGATGATCGGGTGCAGCAGATGACAGTGCCTGGTGACCTGTCAGCATCCGGCCCGATAGTCGCTGAGATGGACGGTTGGGGCGCCAGGAGGCCCAAACTTGCTGTCCGGTGCGGCCTTCGCGACCAGATCGCGGACTAGCTGCTCATCGGTGGTGCCGGTACGAACTCTCACGTGTATCCCGCCAGCCAGCCTGTGTGCCGGCCCGACTTGGAAGCCGCGCCGTACGAGTCGTCGCTGTAGCCGGTGCAGTTGCTTGTCAGGGGCGATCACATGCATGAAGGTCTGCTGTGAGGCTCCCTCGCCAGCCGGCCTAGCGAGACGAGTATGTGAGATTCGGCGCCATCGAACGGCCACGGCACCGATCACAGAATCGGTTCGGACCGCGTAGCGTCGAGCTACATCTGCGAACGTCCGCGGTCCAGGTTGTTCAGTCAATGCCTCCAACGCAGAGCGCTGCCGTTTCTGCTCCTGAACAAGCCGGTCCGTTGAAGCCTTGATCTCCTTGGCGATGTCGCGGAGTGAGCCGTCGTGGCGCGCCACGGATTCCCTGAAACTCTCGAAATCGATCGTGAACTGTGACGTCGCGGTCGGACCAGCGGGACCAACGCAGTCGATCGTGACCGTGTGCGCCAGCGGCGACGGGAGGTTGACCAGATCGGCCGCGTTCCCCAGTGTCCAGGCGTACTCGCGACCGGGCGCGACAGATGGCAGACCTCGCTCAAGTCGCTCGTGCATACGCTGGACGTAGCGCGCCTCCCTCGTGGCCGTCTGCGGGAACGGTGGGTCGACGGTGACGACTACGTTCCGCGCGACAGTCGGGCCCGAATTTCCAATGGCAAACTCCAAGTTCCAACCGTTGGCAGTTTGGACTCGGACATCGGCCCAAATGTAGGGGGCTGCCGCAGCTGCGGCGATCTCTCGTTGCAGGATCGTCTGCTTCTTCATCTCCCGCACTTGGAACCAGATGAAGAGCGCCGAGGCAAGAGTCGCTGCGGCCGCCGCTGCGGCAATCGTTGTCCCCATGAGCGCAACCTAGCTTTGATTGCATGCGGCCCTGAGCGCGACCGTTGGTGGCGCCCTCGGACACGAGCGCGGAAGAAGTCTGCGACTACCCGCGTCGAAGTGCGCTCCGAGACGATGTTCGACGATGAGGGCCGATCACTGAGCCCAAGCGACGAGGGCGCAGAGCCGTTGTCGGGTGCTTCGGCTGGCGTGTCGATGGGCCTATCTCCGGGAAGTCTCCCGCGGCGGGGACGTCCTGCGCGCGGACAAGAAGGCGACTGCCATACCGCTGCGAACGGAGCCGGATTGACGTGGCCAGAGGGAGCCCCGAAACTCACGCCTGTGCCAGCGCCGTACCAAGAGCCTGATGCACCGATGCGATCACCCCGCCGTACGCACCGTCTGCAGCAAGTCGTGGGTAGAGCCGCTTGGGCCACAGTACGTCGACGTCGCGGGTGGTGAAGGCGCCGCCGAGGAGGGGCCAGTCTGCTTCGATGAAGCAGAGGACGCCGGTGACGGGGACGTCGTCGCCGACGATGCGGCGTACGAGGTCGACCTGCTTGAGGACTCCGTCGACGAGCTTGGTGCGGTCGCGGGTGCCGACCATCAGCTTCTCCGTGCGGGGACGAAGGAGCCCGCCCTCGACCTTCAGGTGCGGGCGGCCGCGGTAACGCTTCGCGTCGATCACGTACACCCCGGTCGGGGTGACCGCGAGGTGGTCGATGTTGGCCTTCGTGCCGGGGATCCGTCTGTCGTGGAGCACCCGCAGGTTCTCGTTGCTCAGCTCGGTGAGTCGGGCGCCGAGGCGCTCCTCGCCGAGGGCACCGGTGTCCCACGCCTTCGTCGACTGTGGATCGTCGCTGAGCGCCAGGATCAGGCCGCCGAGCCTCGGGTGCTTGGTGCGGATTCGCTCCTCCCGCTTCGCCTGTCTGCGCTCGTACTCGCGGCGTGCGGATCCGCCGGGCACACCGGGGTCGATGGTCGCTGCTTCGGCGGATGCGGGCGGAGTGACTCCATTGCTCGCCGGACAGGTCAGGCAGCGGACCGTCTTCGTGCTGCGTTCGTAGACCGCCTCGGTGCGCGCCGGCAGCTCGCTTCCGCACAACCGGCAGGTGCCGGCGTACCGAAGTCGCATCTGCTTCTCGTCGTTCGGAGCGTCCATGCCCGGACCGTAGCCACGCCGAGGCGGCCGTGGCTCGGGTTCGTGCCAGCTCTGACCGATCGGAGGATCACAGGAAAGCGCCCGCCACGGACCCCGTCCTGGTGCCGCGCGAACTGATCGAGAGGTGGCCCGCGAGGGCACGAGAAACTTCGATAGTAGGACATCCTACTAAATCTGGAAAGTCGGTGCTCACGGGCGCGAAAAGCCGTAGCCTCGACGCTTCTGAGACGTTGGTGCGGCTACCCACGAACGTGGGTTGCCAGGCGCACCACACTTGCTGAAAATGCGCGAGGTCAGGACCACCTGGGGGTCGATCGACGTGTCACTTAAGGACGCGCTGCTACTGGATGCCGACGGGGCACCCACGAAGCGGCATCTCGTGTTGGAGTCGCGTGATTGGGACGAGATCCGCACGAACACCGACCAGGTCTACATGCCTTTCCGGGTCTGCGGCAGCAGCACCGGGACGCCTTGGTCGACCAACTACACGGCGTCTGTCGGCCCCTTCGTGCTGAGCCGCTTCCGGTACGGCGCCCACGTCGACCTCGAGGACTTCGAGCCCGCGTCGGGGCGCGGCATCGTGCTGACCCAGGTCGCCGGCCGGGTGCGCCACCAGGGCGACGTCGTCACCGACGCCGGGGAGAGCTTCGCCGTGGACGTGAGCCGGTGCCGCTACTGGCTGAGCGCGGAGCCGGAACACGACCAGCTCAACCTCACGTTCCGCCATCAGGACCTCGCCGACCTGCACGTGCGATGGTTCGGCAGCAGCGCCCCGCCCCGGCTGTGGGAGCTGGCCTTCCAGTTCGGTGGCCCCGGGGCCAGCTGGCTCACGCTGCTCGACTACGCGGCGCGTGGAATCGCCGAGCTCCCCGACGAGATGGAATCAGGTGCCCTCGGGCCCCGGGTCGCTGAGATGATCGGCGTGCACCTGCTGACCGAGTGGCGCCGCCATTGCGGCGAGGTCGCCGGGCCGTCGGCCGCGCCGGCGCCGCGCTACGTCGTCAAGGCCGAATCCTTCATGCGTGAGCACGCCAGCGCCGCGCCCACACTCACCGAGGTCGCGGACGCCGTCGGGGTGAGCGTGCGCGCGCTCACCCTCGCCTTCCGGCGCTACCGCGACCAGTCTCCGATCGCCTTCCTGCGCGACCTGCGGATGGAGGGCGTCCGCGCTGACCTGCTTGCGGCCGACCCTGGCTCCACCGTGTCGTCGGTCATTGCCGGCTGGGGCTACGTCAACCACGGGGTGTTCGCGCGCTCCTACGAGCAGCGCTTCGGCGAACTGCCGTCGGCAACGCTCGGGCGCGCCTCGACACTGGGCTGAGGCGGGGCGCGGGCGAACTCTGCCCTTCCGAGACGGAACTGTGCCCGACGGAAGTGGTGGGCATCACATCGGGATTTCTAGCGTGAGTCTCCGTCAGCGCCAGCGTGTCCCGAGGAGGAACGCCCGTGAGTACCGAGCTCGCTCCCCCACTCGAAGCCCCACCTGCCCCACCGCCTGAGGCGGCGGCGGTCTCCACCGCCAAACTGCGCCGCGTGGCGCTCGCCAGCTGTGCTGGCACCACCATCGAGTTCTACGACTTCTTCATCTACGGAACCGCGGCGGCTCTGGTCTTCCCGACGGTCTTCTTCCCGGCCCTGGGTACGGCGGCCGGCACGGTCGCCTCGTTCGCGACCTTCGCCGTCGCCTTCGGTGCCCGGCCGCTCGGTGCCGTGTTGTTCGGCCACTACGGCGACCGGCTCGGTCGCAAGAAGACACTGATCAGCACGCTGCTGCTGATGGGCGTGGCGACCTTCCTCATCGGATGCCTGCCGTCGGCGGCAAGCATCGGGGTCGCTGCCCCGATCGCCTTGGTGGTGCTCCGCATCGCGCAAGGTCTCGCAGTTGGCGGCGAGTGGGCGGGGGCCACGCTCCTCGCGGCGGAGTACGCGCCTCCGGGGCGCCGGGGTCTCTTCGCGACGTTCCCGCAGCTTGGTCCGGCCCTTGCTTTCGCGCTCTCCAGCGGCACCTTCCTGATCGTGAACCAGGCTGTCGGCGAGACCTCCGGAGCGTTCCTCGACTGGGGCTGGCGAGTGCCCTTCCTCGGTAGCGCGCTGCTGGTCCTGATCGGGCTCTACGTGCGCCTCGCGGTCGAGGAGACGCCCGTCTTCAAGGACGTGGTCGACCAACGCCCGGTCCAGAGCACGAAGCGGAAGGCTCCGATCGTGGAGACCTTCCGCCGGCAGTGGCGTGAGGTCTTCATCGCGGCTGGCTCCCTCGCGATGCTGTTCGCCTTCTTCTACATCGGCACCGCATTCCTCACCTCCTACGGCGCGACCGCCATGGGCCTCAGCCGGGGCACGCTGCTGACGATCGGCCTGCTCTCAAGCAGCGTCTTCGGAGCCTCCATCGTGCTCTCCGGGATCTACAGCGACCGGGTCGGTCGCGTGAAGGTCGTACGAGGCGCCTGCTACGCCGCGCTGCCCTGGGGGCTGGTGCTGTTCACCATCCTCGACAGCCATTCGACCGTCGCCTTTGCGATCGGACTGATCGGCACCCTGGCGATCTTCGGCACGGCGTACGGACCGGCAGGAGCGCTGCTCCCTGAGCTGTTCGACGCCGAGTACCGCTACACCGGCGCGGGGATCGCCTACAACCTGGCCGGGGTGCTCGGCGGGGCGACCGCGCCTCTGCTTGCGGCCGACCTCGTCCCGAAGTACGGCGGCGACGCAGTCGGACTGATGCTCGCGGTGTTTGCCGCGATCTCGCTCGTCTGCACCCTGCTGCTGCCCGAGACCAGCCGGCGCTCCGTCGCCGTCGTCTCCACCGCCCCCGCCGTCGCGGCGGACCACGACAGAGAAGAGTGACCCATGAAGTACCTCTCCCGGACGCGCACCGTCCTTGCTGCAACCCTGCTGACCGGCACGGCCGCACTCGCTGTCGTCCAGCCGCTCAGCGGTGGCGCGAACGGCGCTGCGCCGTCGATCGCGGCCGAGCGAGCCGCGGCACCCCAGAAGACCTGCCGGATGACCCGGACGGGCGAGTACCCCCGGGCCCGGGCCGACGAGGTCGGCCTCGACCCGGCGCTCGTCGCCAAGGCAGCCAGGTACTGGACCTCAACCGGCTCCGAGACCGTCAAGATCTTCAAGAACGGCTGCCTGATCCAAGAAGGTGGTCTCGACAAGGTCTTCGACCGCATCCCACGGCTCAACTGGAGCCAGACCAAGACAGTGACCGCGCTCGTCGCCGGCGTGGCGGTGAGCCAGGGACTGATCTCGGTCGACGAACCGATCGGCAAGTACCTGCCGCCTGGGCTCGGCGACGCCGTGCATCGCTCGGTCACGATCCGCGAGGTCCTCAACATGACCACGGGCTACCGGATGAACTGGGTGCGGGGCCTCAACCTCGTCGGCGACATGTCCCGGGTGCGGGGCATCATGGCGGCCGAGCAGGTGCACAAGCCGGGCACCTACTACGAGTACGACCAGGACACGCCCTCGATCGTCACCTACGTCGTGCAGCGAGCGATCTGGAAGAAGCTTGACCCGAAGCTCGACTTCCAGGAGTGGGCCCAGCGCGAGTTCTTCAACAAGCTCGGCATCCCGAAGTCGGCGTACTTCTGGCAGCGCGACCGGTCAGGCAACACGCTCGGGTACTCGCAACTGTTCCTTCGGCCGCTCGAGTTCGGCCGGTTCGGTGAGCTGATGCTCCGCAACGGCGTCTACCAGGGCGTCCGGATCATCGACTCCCGCTACATGCGCGAGCTCCGCACCGGTGCGACCTCACGCAAGGGCGCGAGCGTGAACTGCGGCTACGGCTACATGACCTGGCTCAACAGCTGTAGGCCGGGTCAGAAGCAGGTCAACCTCTCGCTCTTCGCGCGTCGTGAGATCAGCCCGACCCGCCCCTGGATCGCCTCGGCGCCCCGGGACATGTACTACTCGTGGGGACTGCACGGGCAGCACGTATTCGTCATCCCGAGCCTCGACATGGTCGTGACCCGCAGCGGCGAGGTGCCACCTGACGCCATCGAGGGTCTGCTGCACGTCGACCCGGACGCGGCCCTGGCGGGACGTCACAAGGGCGGCTACTTCAAGTTCTTCCGGATCCTGATGAACTCGGTCCGCACCATGCCGGCGGGCGTCGACATCGCCCAGCCGACCGGGGCCTACAAGTGGACGCCGAGCCTCGACTTCGATCCGGACTTGTTCATCTACCCGATCGACGCGCCGCTCGGCTCCTACCTGGGCATTGGCAAGGAGGCGCCCATCGGCTGCACGCTCCTGGCGTGCAAGGGCGAGCCGAACGACGGCCTCAAGTGGGTCCTCGACGTCCCGCGTGTGGCGCCCGGGATCCTCGGCCTCGACCGCCGTCCGAACGGCTGATCTCGATGACTCTGCATCGTGATCCCGGACCGAACCCTGGGCCGGACGCCCACCGGGTCCCGTCGCGTCAGGCTCTGCTGCTCTCCGCCTGGCTGGTCGCCTGTGCAGTCGGTGTGTCGGCGGCGATCGACGGCGCTCGTGCTTTCGAGGCGCCTAGCCAACCACCGGCAGCCGCCGGGCAGCCAGTCGCCCGGGACGCTGGCGCAGACGACGCTGGCGCGGACGACGCCGGTGCCGAGGACGCTGGTGCCGAGGAGCCCGCGGCGCAGTCCGACCGGCTCTCGGCCGTCGAGCGACGCAGGCTGGCTGCCTGGGAGGCGTACGTCGAGTCTCTCCTCGACAAGAGGGCGGAGAAGTCGATCGTGGTCCGCAGCCCGGAGCGCGGGCGGGCTCAGGAATCGGCTCCTCCCGCCGGGCCGGCGGGAGTTCCCGGGCCTGATCCTGTGCCGCCGGCACCTGCGCCGCCGACGCCCGCACCGCCAGCACCTGAGCCGCCGACGCCTGCACCGCCAGCTCCCGAGCCACCAGCACCTGAGCCGCCGACACCTGGTGACGAGCCACCAGCTGGTCTCCTGACGCTGGTCACCGGTCTGCTTGAGGGCGTGTTGGGCCTGCTGCGCTGACCCCCTGCCCCGAACCCGGTGCTGCGCCTCCCTCGGGAGGTGCAGCACTGGGCCCCTTCGCCCCAGATTGAGGAAGATATGAGCACCACCAGAGCCGCCACCACTGCACTTCGCGAGGCACGCGACCGCCTCCGCTCCTTGCGCACGTCGTACGACGAGGCGGTCGCAGGGTTCGCCTGGCCGGAGGTCGGATCGACGTTCAACTTCGTGCACGACTGGTTCGACGCGTACGCGCGGGGCAACGACCGGCCGGGCCTGGTGATCGTGGAGGAGGACGGTCGTCGGGCGTCGTACTCGTTCGGGGAGCTGGTGACACGGTCTGAACAGGTCGCGCAGCACCTGTCCGCACTGGGTGTGCGGGCAGGTGACAGCGTGGTCGTGATGCTGGGCAACCAGGTCGAGCTGTGGGAGTCGATGCTGGCGCTGATCCGGCTGGGTGCGGTGATCATGCCGACCACGACGGCGGTCGGGCCCGCGGAGCTGGTCGACCGGCTCGACCGAGGTGCCGCGCGGGCGGTGGTCTGCAACGCAGCAGATGCGGCGAAGTTCGACGAGGTGCCGGGGGCCTACCTGCGCGTTGCGGTCGGCGAGGCCCCCACAGGATGGGCGTCGTACGCCGCGGCGTACGACCGCGATGCCGGTGCGGTGGCAACGCTTGAGCATCCGGGCAACGGTAGTGACGACCGGCTGCTGCTCTACTTCACCTCGGGCACGACGTCACGACCGAAGCTGGTGGAGCACACCCACACGTCCTATCCCATCGGCCACTTGTCGACGATGTACTGGCTGGGACTGCAGCCCGGCGACGTGCACCTGAACATCTCCAGTCCTGGCTGGGCGAAGCACGCATGGTCGAACTTCTTCGCGCCGTGGCTGGCCGAGGCGACCGTGTTCGTCTACAACTATGCACGCTTCGACGCGATGGCCCTGCTCGGGCAGATCCGGACCGAGGGGGTGACCACGTTCTGCGCTCCACCGACCGTGTGGCGGATGCTGATCAACGCCGACCTGTCGGGCGGGCCGGGTGTGCTGCGCGAGGCGATCGCCGCCGGGGAACCGCTCAACCCGGAGGTGATCAGCCAGGTCGAGAGGCACTGGGGCCTGACGATCCGCGACGGCTTCGGGCAGACCGAGATGACTGCAGCGATCGCCAACGCGCCGGGCCAGCCGGTGAAGGCGGGCTCGATGGGGCGGCCGCTGCCGGGTGTGCCGATCGTGCTGGTCGACCCCGTCGAGGGTTCCGTCGTCGAGGGCGTAGGGGAGGGAGAGATCTGCCTCGATCTCTCCGTTCGTGACGGTGCCGGCCCGCTCACCCTCATGACCGGCTACCAGGGTGACGAGGAGAAGAACGCCGAGGCGATGGCGGGAGGCTTCTTCCACACGGGTGACGTCGCCTCGCGTGACGAGGAGGGCCAGATCACCTACGTCGGGCGCACCGATGACGTGTTCAAGGCCTCGGACTACAAGGTCAGCCCGTTCGAGCTGGAGTCCGTGCTGCTCGAGCACCCTGCGGTCGCCGAGGCCGCCGTGGTGCCAGCGCCAGACCCTGTGCGGCTGGCGGTCCCGAAGGCGTACGTCGCCCTGGTTCCCGGGCACGAGCCGACTGCGGAGACGGCCAAGTCGATCCTGCACTACGCGCGGGAGCACCTGGCGCCCTACCTGCGCGTACGCCGCCTTGAGTTCTACGAACTGCCGAAGACCATCTCGGGCAAGATCCGCCGAGTCGAGCTGCGCCAGCGCGAGAACGAGGTCGAGGGCAGCCGCCTGGACGGTGAGTACCGCGACGAGGACTTCCCCGACCTCAAGGGGTGATCTCAGTCTGTGTCGGCTCGCAACTGATCGGCGAGGTCGGGGGCCGGCCGCCAGGCGAAGTGCTTTCCCCGTCGTTGTTGTGTGAGGAGTCCGCGCTTGGCCAGGTCCGTCATGTCTTTGCGGGCTGTCTCCCCGGAGACATGGTGACTCATGGAATGCGAGTGGACCGTGTAGGCCGTGTCGGGATGGCGGAGTGCGTGCTCGAGGAGAGCCAACTGGCGGTGGTTGAACTCGGCGTGGCGGTCCGAGACGACGGCCTTCAGCTGCGACATTTCGCGGGTCTTCATGTCCAGGTAGTCGTGTAGGCCTTGAATAGCGCGGCTGATGATCCCCAAGTGGTAGATGAAGAAGTGGGTCAGATCCCCGTCATCGAGCTCGGTGAGCAGATACGACCGCGCATACTTGCTGGGGGCCCTCTTCAAGAGCCTGGAGACGGTGATGAACTCGGTCAACCAGAACCCTTCGCGCAGCATCACCCAGTAGAACGCGGCCCGTGCGGTCCGCCCGTTGCCGTCCTCGAAGTAGTGGTCGTACCCGAACATGAAGTGCACTGCGAGGGCGCGCAGCACCGGCGGAATGTAGGCGCCGTCGTGCTCTCCGTTGGCGAAGCGGCACAGACGCGCTAGGCGTTCCGAGAGCTCCTCGGCAGGCGGGGGGGAATGCAGAAGCAAGCCGTCGTGTGACCAGACGGAGACGCGATCGTCGTCCAACGTCTGCAAGCGCCCGGCAGCGTTGGGGTTATCCAACGTCCCTGCGGTGACCAAGCGGTGGAGCTCGAAGACACGCTCGGGCGTGATCTTTTCGTGGCGATGCTCACCGACGTACTGCATCGCTCGGTAGTTGTTGAGGATCATCCGTTCGCTGCGGTCGCGGGGGGCTCTGCCGCTCTTCAGGAGATCCTTCGCGACCCGCCGCGAGGTCGTTGCCCCCTCGAGTTGGCTGGAGGTGATCGCTTCTTCGATCAGTGAGCTGACAACGTATCGATTGCGCGTGGAGGGATTGGCGATGTCATCTTCCACGCCGATCTGACCGCTCGCTGTGCGCGTGATCCGGTCGACCGCTTCCAAGACCTCGTCGGCTAGCACGTAGCTGAATGCACGGTCATTCGACGTGCGGAGGAGATCGAGATGCCGCGCGGAATCTCGCCGCCGAAAGCGGATAACGGACCACCACTGCTCGTGGGTGTACGTGTCGGGGACCGGGCGGAACCGGAAGTCGTCCCAGGCTAGGTAGCGCCGTTCGTTGATACCGGTGACCCCTGTCAGCGCGTGCAGGAAGTCGACGGCAGACTCCCAAGTGGGCGCACCGGGGCCATCGGGCGGTGTCGGCGCGGGGAGGCGCATGGCTATCTCCAAGTGAACATGATTGTTGGAGCAACCTAGCTTGCTCCAAGCCTTGGAACAACTTGGAGCAACTTGGAGAACGGGGGATCAGGGCGTGGCCTCAGCCCTGCGCGGCGTACTCCTCGCGCAGCCTGCCCTTGACCATCTTGCCGGTGGGGGTGCGCGGGAGGCTGTCGCGGAAGTGGATCTCGCGGGGCACCTTGTAGTGCGCGATCCGCTCCCGCGCGTAGGCCGTCAGCTCACTGGCGAGCGCCCCGTCGGCGGCGACCTCAGGGGCGGGCTGCACGAACGCCACCACCCGCTCGCCCATCTCCTCGTCGGGCACGCCGATCACCGCGATGTCGGCGACGGCGGGGTGCAGGGTGAAGAGGTCCTCGATCTCCTGCGGATAGATGTTGACGCCGCCGCTGATGATCATGAACGCCTTGCGGTCGGTGAGGTAGAGGAAGCCTTCCTCGTCGAGGTAGCCGAGATCGCCGACCGTGGTCCAGCTCGGGTGCTCGGGGTGCTCGGTCGCCTTCGTCTTGGCCTCGTCGTTGTGATAGCTGAAGGTGCGGGCCTCGCGCTCGAAGTAGATGGTGCCGACCTCGCCGGTCGGCAGCTCCGCGCCGTCGTCGCCGACGATCCGCACCGTGCCGAGCAGCGACTGCCCGACCGATCCCGGGTGCTGGAGCCAGGTCGCCGAGTCGATCCGGGTGGCGCCGTTGGCCTCGGTCGAGGCGTAGTACTCCTCCAGGACCGGGCCGAGCCAGTCGATCATCCGCTGCTTGACGTCGACCGGGCACGGCGCCGCCGCATGCACCACGCACCGCAGGGTCGATACGTCGTACCGCTGGCGTACCTCGTCGGGCAGCTTCAGCAGTCGCACGAACATCGTGGGCACCATCTGCGTGTGCGTGACCCGGTACTTCTCGACGGCGGCGAGCGCGGCCTCGGCGTCGAACCGCTCCATCATCACCAGCGTGCCGCCGGTCGTGTGGATCACGCCGCCGAAACGCAGCGGTGCTGCGTGGTAGACCGGCGCGGGCGAGAGGTAGACCGTGTCGGTGTCGAAGCCGTACGCCGGCGCGAACATCAGCGGGTAGAGGTAACCGGGCTCGTCGACGGCGATCGGGGGAAGCGGCGGCTTGATCCCCTTCGGGCGGCCCGTGGTGCCGCTCGAGTAGAGCAGGTCGTCGCCGTGCGGCTGGGCCGCGAGCGGCGCGTCGCCGCCCGACTCCAGCGCAGCCTCGTAGTCGGCGTACCGGTCGATCTCGCCGCCGAAGACGAGCCGCACCGAGACGTCGACCTCGAGTCCCGCGACCATCTCGGCGAGCGCGCCCGAGACGACCAGGGCCTTCGCGCCGCAGTCGGTCACGATGTACGACGCCTCTGCTGCGGAGAGGTGGCTGTTGACCGCGGTGACGTAGAGGCCCGAGCGCAGCGCCGCCCAGTAGACCTCGTAGGTCTCGGGGCGGTTGTCGCTGATCATGGCGACGACGTCGCCGGTCTCCAGCCCCGCCTCGCGCAGGTGGTTGGCCAATCGCAGGCTGCGCTCGTCGAGCTCGGCGTAGGTGAGCACCTGACCGCTGCCCGCCATGATCAGCGCCGGCTTGTCAGGGGTGGTCGCGGCCCAGGTTCCCGGATACATGGCGCGACTCTCCCACCTGATGCGCGACCTGGGAAGGGCACGCGGCCGGGTCAGACCGGCGCCGGATGCTCCTCCGTGGGTCGCAGGGCGACGACCGCAGCCAGGATCAGCACGCCCCCGATCACCGCCGTCGTGGTCAGCACCTCGCCGAGGATGACGGCAGCCAGGGCGGCTGCGGAGAGCGGCTCCACGAGGGTGGCGACCGTGGCGGCCGAGCCCGAGGTGGTGCGCAGTCCCGCGTAGAGCAGGCCGTAGGCCAGGGCCATCGTGGCGGTGCCGAGATAGACCAGCAGCAGCCACGATCCCGTCGAGCCGGGCAGCAGCGGCTTGCTCATCGCCCCCGCGGCGACGAGGAACGGCGCGAGCACGACACCTGAGACGGCGGTCGCGCAGGTGGTGAGCGCGACCGGGTCGACGCGCTGGGCCAGGCCGTGGCCGAGGACGGTGGTGGCGGCGTACACGGCACCGGCGAGGACCGCGAGCAGAAGGCCTGCCACGGGCCGGGGGCCGCTCGACTCGGCAGCCGTCGAGCTGATCAGCAGCAGTCCCGCCAGGGCGCTCACCAGCACGGCGACCTCGCGCAGGTCCGGTCGGGTGCCGGCCCGCAGGTGTTCGCCGGTGGCCGCCAGCACGGGCGCGAGCCCCAGCGAGACGACGGTCGCCACGCTCACCCCCACCCAGAGCACGGAGACGAAGTACGTCGCCTGGTAGAGCGCCGTGCCGCAGCCCATCAGCACGACGTGCCAGGGATCGCTGCGGAACGTGTCGCGGACCTGGCCCAGGTGCCGGGTGGCGGCAGCGACGACCAGGAGCGAGAGCGCGGCCAGCATGGTGCGCCAGGCGCTCGTGGTCATCGCTCCGAGCCCGTCGCGCTCGTGAAGCAGCGTCACCACGAGTCCGCCGGTGCCCCAGAGGAAGCCGGCCGCGCAGACCTGCAGCACGCCGAGTCGGCTGCTCACGGCCGGTGCCCGTCGATGCTCACCCCGGGAGCGTAGTGCGGCACACCCCGGACGTCCTGCCTTGTGGCTGCTGGGGCGACCGTTGGGCAGGACGTTGCGCGGGACGTCCTGCGGGGTGGTGGTGGGGGCGACCGTTGAGCAGGACGTTGGGCGGAAGGTCCTGCGGGGTGGTGGTGGGGGCGACCGTTGGGCAGGACGCTGCGCGGAAGGTCCTGCGGGGTGGTGGTGGGGGCGGCCAGAGCGCAGGACGTTGCGCGGGGGTCCTGTCGGATCAGGGCACGCGCAGAGGTGTGCCCTCGAGAAGCTCGGCAGCGGGCAGTCGTCCCGTCAGGACGGCGAGGGCGCGCTTCCAGCGGCGGAGTGCGGCCTCGCGCTCGCCGAGCACCCCGGTCAGCATCGCCGTCATCGACAGGCCGGAGAGCAGGTCGATGGTGAACTCGACCAGGGTCTCGGTGCGGGGATCGTCGGCGTAGTCGGGGCCGAGCACCTCCGCATAGATGCGCCGCATCTCCGCGAAGACCCGGCGCTCCTCGGCGACCAGGGCATCGCGCAGGTCGGCGTCGGTGCGGGCCGCCACCCAGAGCTCCAGAGCGGTGAAGAAGGCCGGGCTGTTCAGGTCGCGCCAGGCCAGATCGACCAGGGCCTGCAGGCGGTCCTGGTCGTCGGGCCAGCGCGACGCCTCGCTACGGAACTGCGCCAGTCGGGCGTCGACCACGTGCGTGGTCGCTTGGATGAGCAAGGCGCTGCGGGTCGGGAAGTGGTGCTGCACCGTGCCCCGGGCGAGACCGGACCGCAGCTGGATGGCGCTGATCGTCGTGGCGGCGTACCCGCTTTCGAGGAGCGACTCCGCGGTGCAGTCGAGGATCCGGGCACGGGTGGTGGCGCTGCGCTCTGCCTGCGTACGTCGGAGGGTCACCGATTTATCGTATGAGGTGCTGGTAAAGGGCGGCAAGAGTCGCTCCCGGAGGGCTGCGCAGCGAGCCAACCGTTGACCAGCGCCTGGTCATCCGGCACGCTTACCGTACGAAACGACGGTTTTTGCCGCACCACAGCCCAGGAGTCGACATGTCCGACCAACTCGTCTCGACCTCGCCGGCCACCGATGAGGTGGTCGCCACGTTCCCGATCCACGGCGAGACCGAGGTGCGTGCCGCCGTCGCCCGTGCCCGGGAGGCGGCCACCTGGTGGCAGGGCCAGGGGTACGACGGCCGCCGGGTCGCGCTGCTCAACTGGCGCCGCCACCTCGCGCGCACCAGCGAGGAGCTGGCCGAGCTCATGCGTCGCGAGAACGGCAAGCCGCTGACCGACGCGCGGATGGAGGTGCTGCTCGCCCTCGAGCACATCGCCTGGGTCGCCAAGCACGCGGGCAAGGTGCTGGCCAGCGAGAAGCGCAAGCCGGGCATGCTGCTCTCCAACTTCTCGGCGCGCGTCGACCACATCCCGTTCGGTGTCGTCGGCGTGATCGGCCCGTGGAACTACCCGGTCTTCACCCCCAACGGCTCGATCGCGACCGCCCTGGCCGCCGGCAACACGGTGGTCTTCAAACCGAGTGAGTTCACCCCGGCCATCGGTGCCTTCTACGTCGACGCGTTCCGCGCGGCCAACCCCGGCGCTCCGTCCGGCGTCCTCGAGCTCGTCACCGGATACGGCGAGACGGGCGCCGCGCTGTGCCGCGCCGGCGTCGACAAGCTCGCCTTCACCGGCTCGGGGCCGACCGGGCGCAAGGTGATGGCCGCGTGCGCCGAGTCGCTGGTTCCGGTGGTGATGGAGCTCGGCGGCAAGGACGCCGCCATCGTCGCCGCCGACGCCGACCTCCGGCTCGCTGCGGACGCGATCGCCTTCGGTGCGGCGGGGAACAGCGGCCAGACCTGTGTCGGCATCGAGCGCGTCTATGTCGAACGGGCGGTGAAGGACGAGTTCCTCGACATCCTGACCCGCAAGCTCACGGCGATCCGGCCCGGCTCGGAGAAGGACTCCTCCTACGGGCCGATGACGATGCCCAGCCAGCTCGACGTGGTGCGTCGCCACATCGACGACGCGATCGCGGGAGGTGGCCAGGCCCTGGTCGGTGGACCGGGGAGCGTTGGCGAGCGCTACGTATCGCCGGTCCTCATCCTCGACCCGCCGCACGAGTCGGCGGCGATCCAGGAGGAGACCTTCGGCCCCACGGTCACCGTCACCACGGTCGACTCGCTCGACGAGGCGGTGAAGCTGGCGAACGGCACCCGCTACGGCCTGGGCGGCGCGGTCTTCTCCAAGCACCGTGCCGACGAGCTGGTGCCGCGTCTCGACACCAGCCAGGTGTCGGTCAACTCGGTGCTCGGTTTCGCCGGCATGGCGTCGATGCCGCTGGGTGGCCGTGGCGAGAGCGGGTTCGGACGGATCCACGGCCCCGAGGGCCTCCGCGAGTTCACCCGTACCCGCGCCGTTGCCGAGCAGCGCTACGCGGTCCCCGGCGTCAACCTGCTCAGCTTCGAGCGCGCCGGCTGGTTGGTCCGCCTGATGCCGCGACTCGTGCGCTGGCTGCACGGGCGGTGACGGTGATGAGCGACCTGTCTGCCCTGGAACCCGCGTGCTCGCTCGCCGAGGCGCTGGCGCTCTTCGACGCAGCCCCCGCCGTACGCGCGGAGGAGCTGAGCGGCCGCTGGCGTGGTCGGGAGCTGCGCACCGGGCACCCGATGGACGGCCTCCTGGAGGCGTCCGGCTGGTACGGCAAGCAGTTCGACGACGTCGACCACGTGCACCCGTTGCTCTTCCACGACGGCTCGGGTGGAGTCTTCCCGGCTGAACCCCGCAAGATGCCGCTCGGCATCGCCCCCAAGCTCCCGCAGCCGGTGATCGACCGGGGGCGGGCCGTCGTCGGGGTGATCAAGCCCGCGCTGCGGACGGCCAAGCACCGAGCTCGGCTGCGCGACGTGGAGCACCGTGGCGTGGTGACGGCGGCGATGGTCTACGACCACCTCCCGATCATCGACGTCTTCCGCCGTGCCGACGCCGACACCCTGCTCGGTGTGATGGACCTGCGCGGCCAGCCGCCGTACGTCTTCATCCTGGCTCGCGACTGAGCCCCAGGCGTCCCGCCTTCAAGGCGCGGGAAACGCGCGGCGCATGACGCCTGGGGCCTGCGCCTACTTACGGCGTACGACGACGCGCACCTCGCCCTTCCGCTTCGTCTTGACCAGGGTGCGGTGACCGTCGCGCGTGGTGGTCGCCTTCAGCTTGGAGGCCGCCTTGACCTTCACCTTCCAGCCCTTGCCCGGCGTCGAGATGACGGTCGCGCCGCGCTTGGGGCGAGCCTTGTAGACCACGGTGAGCTTCTGCTTGCCTGCCTTGTAGGCCGACTGCTGCACCTTGCCGGCGACCGCCTCGGCGTACGGCTCGGCGATCAGCTCCTTGTTCTGGTGGAAGCGACCGTCGGAATCGACGGCGCAGTAGCCGCCGCCGTAGCACCAGACGTAGGCGGCGAAGCCGGAGCTGTAGCGGCCGATGGAGGCCATGGCGTCGCGGTAGAACTGCCGCATGTGGGGCTGCGCGTTGTTGAGCGGGCCCCACTCGCCGACGACCACCGGGATCCGGTGCTGGCTCGGATAGAGGGTGATGGCCTGCTCGTAGGCCTCGATCCAACCGGCCGCCGGGTCGTAGTCCGCGCCGGCCTCCATCGCCGTGTTGTAGAAGTGCGGTGCGTAGACGATCTTCGGGTCCTTGATCTTGCCCAGGCTGGTCGGCACGCCCTCCCCGACCAGGGGGGTCGGCTCCACGAAGATCCAGGTCTTCTTGTCCACCGTGCGGATGGCGTCGGCGATCCGGTTGTACATCGGGGTCAGCTGCTCGGCCTCGATCCGGGCCGACTCGGTGACCAGGTCCTCGGACTGCAGCTCGCCCATCGGCTCGTTGATCGGGTCGTAGCCGATGAGGGCCGGGTGCTTGCGGAACCGCTGGGCGACCTTCACCCACATGTCCGCCTGTGCCTCCTGCAGGTCCTCGTCCTCGTAGAGGTGGGTGAAGGCGCGCATCACGGCAGGTTGGAAGTACTCGGAGAACCAGTCGTCCTGCGCCTCGAAGGGCAGGTCGTCGGTGCGCGTCGCCCACTCCGGGATGCCGCGGTGCCCGAAGGCCGGCCCGAAGACGTCCTGATGGGCGTCGAGCAGCACCAGGACGTCGTACTTGTGGGCCCAATCCAGCACGCGTTCGATCTTGGCGAGATAGGTCTTGGAGTACTGGCCCTGCTCGGGCTCGAGGTCGTCCCAGAAGAAGAGCAGCCGGGCGAAGTTGAAGCCGTTGGCGCGCAGGTCCTTGAAGTGCCGCTCGGTGACTGCCGACAGGGAGAGCGCGCCGCGGTTGCCCTTGTCCTCCACGTTCCAGCCACGCAAGGTGATCTGCCGGCCCTTGCGGTCGGTGAGGGCAGGGATCCGGGGGTACGACGACGAGGCGGCTCGCGCGTCGGGTGTCGGTGCCGGACGCTGGGCATCCGTCTCCGGCGCCGCGGCCGTCACGGCGGGGGTGAGCAGGGTGGCGGCGAGGGCGCCGGCCGCCAGGGCGGAGCGGAACACGGGTCGCAAGGGGGCCTCCGGGAGCAGTGGGACGAGTGTCCTACATCACACCAGTCCGCGGCCCGGGCCGCAAGACCCCTTCTCAGCCATCTTGCTCGGCGCGCGCGGCCCGGTCGATCTCCCGGATCAGCGCCTGGGTGCCCCGGTCGTGCTCGAGGATCCGGTCGGAGGCGGCGTTGAAGGGTCCGCGTGAGGCCGCGACGGCAGCCCAGGTCTTCGGTACGACGATCCTCGCGCTCCGTCGCTCGATCCCGTCGACCGCTGCTCGGGCCACCTCCTCGGGCTCGATGAACCCTCCCAGCGGCCCGCGGAAGAGTCGGTCCTTGATGGCGGTGGCCGGCTCGTTGGCCCCGCGGACGACGTCGGTCAGCGGCGTGCGCACCCACCCCGGCATGAGCACTCCGGCCGAGGCGCCCTCGGTGGCGAGCTCGGCGCGCAGGGAGCGTGAGAGCGACTCCACGCCGGCCTTGGAGAGCGCATAGGCGGAGTTGACGACACCGTTGACGAAGGCATAGATCGAGGCGGTCAGCAGCACGTGGCCGCGGTTGGCGATGATCTGCGGCAAGGCGGGCTTCACGGTCCTGACGACACCGAGCAGATCCACCTCGATGACCCGCTCGTAGCGTTCCATGTCGGCGGCTGCGAGGGTGCTCGGGTAGGCGATGCCCGCGTTGGCGAAGACCACGTCGAGCTGGCCGAAGTGGCCGACCGTCGCCTCGACGACCTCGTTCATCCGCCCCGCATCGGTGACGTCGGCGACGAGTGCGAGCGCGCGACCGGCCGGCAACGTGCTCGCCAGCCGCTCGGCGGCCGTCTCGTCGTGGTCGGCGATCACGACGTTGGCACCGCGGTCGGTCAGGGTGCGGGCAGTGGCGGCGCCGATGCCGCTGGCGCCGCCGGTGATCAGCACGGTCCGGCCCGGCAGGGCGAGTCGCGGCATGGGTTCCTCCTGGGTCGGTTTCTCCCCATCGTGACCTGTGCCAGAGCGCGAAAGGCAGGCCGTGGGAGCACAACTCCGTGCCGGTCTTCTGGACCGGCGACACGAGGGTGGGGCGGCCCGCTTGCAGGAGATACCCTAGGGGGGTACTGTATTAATGACATCAGGAACCGAGGAGGAACGTCATGGAGCACGAGGCCGGGCAGCACAGCTACATCGCCAACCACACCAAGGACGACTACCTCAAGCGACTTCGCCGGATCGAGGGCCAGGCCCGGGGCCTGCAGCGGATGGTCGAGGAGGAGAAGTACTGCATCGACATCCTCACGCAGGTCTCGGCCATGAAGAAGGCCCTCGAGGCGGTCGCCCTCGGCCTGCTCGACGAGCACCTGGCGCACTGCGTGGTCAACGCGGTGAAGGCCGGCGGGCCGGAGGCGGAGATCAAGCTCAAGGAAGCCTCCGACGCCATCGCCCGCCTCGTGAAGTCCTGACCCACCCCCAACCCACCCGAGGAGTCACCATGAGCACCACCCAGACCTGGACCGTCACCGGCATGACCTGCGGCCACTGCGTCGCCTCCGTCACCGAGGAGCTCTCCGAGCTCTCCGGCGTCGAGAACGTCGCGGTCGACCTCCCCAGTGGCGCGGTCACCGTCACCAGTGCGGCTCCGCTGGAGGACGCGGCCGTCCGGGCTGCCGTCTCCGAGGCCGGGTACACAGTCACAGGAAGTGCCGAGTCGTGAGCACTCCGCTACGGCTGCTCGCCTTCCTCGCCGCGGCCGTGGTCGCCTTCGGCGCGGCAGCGGGGGTCGGGAAGGCCGTGGGCCCTCTCGACACCGAGACCGAGAAGCACGGCCACAGCGCCGACTCGTCGGCCACGGGCCACAGTGCCGACTCGTCGGCCACCGGCCACGGTGCGCACGGGGAGTCCCGCGTCGACGAGGCTCCCGCCGGGCTGAGCTCCAGCGCCGCCGGGCACCGGCTGCAGCTCTCCGCGGAGACCGCGCCCGCCGGGAAGAGCCGAGCGATCGCCTTCACCATCACCGGCCCTGACGGACGCCCGGTCACCGAGTACGACGTCGTCCACGACAAGCCGCTCCACCTGATCGCGGTCCTCCGCGACCAGAGCGGGTTCCAGCACGTGCACCCCACGCTCGACGCCCGGGGCACCTGGCACGTGGAGCTCGACCTGACCCCGGGGACGTGGCGGCTCTTCGCCGACTTCTCCGCACACGGCACGGCGCTCACGCTGGGCACCGACCTCCAGGTCGCTGGCGAGTTCACGCCCGTCCCCGCCGTCGCCGAGTCGCGCACCGCGCATGTCGACGGGTACGACGTCACCCTGGCCGGCGACCTGACTCCCGGTGCCGACACAGAGCTGACGCTGCGGATCAGCAGGGACGGCGTACCGGTGACCGACCTGCAGCCCTATCTGGGTGCCTACGGACACCTCGTCGCGCTGCGGGCCGGCGACCTCGCCTACCTGCACGTGCACCCGGACGGTGCGCCCGGCGACGGCGCCACGGAGCCCGGACCCGAGGTCGTCTTCCACACCAGCGTGCCCAGTGAGGGCCGCTACCACCTCTACCTCGACTTCCAGCACGACGGCGTGGTGCGTACCGCCGCCTTCACGCTGGGGTCTCGACAGGCTCGACCAACGGACAGCCAGGCTCCCACAACGGAGGGGACGCACGATGACGCGCACACCCACTGACTCCACTCTCGCCGACCAGCAGGTCGAGCTCGCGATCAGCGGGATGACCTGCGCCTCGTGTGCCAACCGGATCGAGCGCAAGCTCAACAAGCTCGACGGCGTCTCCGCGACCGTCAACTACGCCACCGAGAAGGCGAAGGTCAGCTACGGCGGCGACGTCACTCCCGAGCAGCTGTTGGCGACGGTGGCCGAGGCGGGCTACTCGGCCGCGCTGCCGCAGCGCACCGATGCGCCTGACGAGGAGAAGCCCGAGGAGGGAGTCGACCCGCTGTTGCAGCGACTGCTGATCTCCGCCGTACTCACGGTGCCGGTGATCGCCATGGCGATGGTGCCCGCGTGGCAGTTCACGAACTGGCAGTGGCTCTCGCTGACCCTGGCCGCACCGGTCGTGGCCTGGGGCGCCTGGCCGTTCCACAAGGCTGCTTGGACCAACCTGCGCCACGGCACCTCGACGATGGACACGCTGATCTCGCTCGGCACCCTGGCCGCCCTCGGCTGGTCGCTCTACGCGCTCTTCTGGGGGAGCGCCGGTGAGCCGGGCATGACCCACCCGTTCGAGCTCACCGTGGAGCGCAGCGACGGCGCGGGCAACATCTATCTCGAGGCCGCCGCCGGCGTGACGACCTTCATCTTGGCCGGCCGCTGGTTCGAGCACCGGGCCAAGCGCCGGGCCGGCTCCGCGCTGCGGGCGCTGCTGGAGCTCGGTGCCAAGGAGGTCGCCGTCCTCGAGGCGGACGGCAGCGAGGTCATGCGGCCGACCGGCGACCTCGCCGTCGACATGCGCTTCGTGGTCCGGCCGGGCGAGAAGATCGCCACCGACGGTGTCGTCGAGAGCGGCACCTCCGCCGTCGACGCCTCGATGCTCACCGGCGAGTCGGTGCCGGTCGAGGTCGGCCCAGGCGATGCCGTGGTCGGGGCCACCGTCAACGCAGGTGGACGGCTGGTCGTGCGGGCCACCCGCGTCGGTGGCGACACCCAGCTCGCCCAGATGGCACGGCTGGTGGAGGACGCTCAGACCGGCAAGGCTCAGGTGCAGCGACTGGCCGACCGGATCTCCGGCATCTTCGTGCCGATCGTCATCCTGCTCAGCGTGGCCACGCTCGGCTTCTGGCTCGGCACCGGCAACGGGCTGACGGCGGCCTTCACGGCGGCGGTAGCGGTGCTGATCATCGCCTGCCCGTGCGCCCTGGGCCTGGCCACGCCGACCGCTCTCATGGTCGGCACCGGGCGCGGCGCCCAACTGGGCATCTTGATCAAGGGCCCCGAGGTCCTGGAGTCCACCCGCCGCGTCGACACCGTCGTCCTCGACAAGACCGGCACCGTCACCACCGGCGAGATGGCCCTACGTGACGTGATCGCCGCCTCCGGTGAGGATGTCGATCAGGTGCTCCGGATGGCAGGTGCGCTCGAGTCGGCCTCCGAGCACCCGATCGCCCGGGCGATCGCGGACGCTGCGCGCGCGGCCGGCGATCTGCCGCCGGTGGAGGATTTCGCCAACGTCGAGGGTCTCGGCGTCCAAGGCGTGGTGCTCGACGGGGAGACCAGCCACGCCGTACTGGTGGGTCGTCCGCGGCTCCTCGAAGAGTGGTCGCAGCACCTCTCGCCGGAGCTTGAAGCGGCGCTCGAGCGTGCTCGGCATGACGGTGGCACCGCTGTCGCGGTCGGCTGGGACGGCGCTGCCCGCGGCATCGTCGTGGTCGCCGACGGCGTGAAGCCGACGTCCGCGGAGGCGATCCGTCGGCTGCGTGAGCTGGGACTGCGCCCGGTGCTGCTCACCGGCGACAACCGCACGGTGGCCGAAGCTGTCGCCGCGGAGGTCGGTATCGACGAGGTGATCGCCGACGTACTGCCGGCCGACAAGGTCGAGGTGGTGCAGCGGTTGCAGGGGGAGGGACGCGTGGTCGCGATGGTGGGCGACGGCGTCAACGACGCCGCGGCGCTCGCCACGGCCGACCTCGGACTGGCCATGGGCACCGGCACCGACGTGGCGATCGAGGCGAGCGACCTCACCCTGGTGCGCGGCGACCTCCTGGTCGCGGTCGACGCGATCCGGCTGTCGCGCCGTACCCTCGCGACGATCAAGGGCAACCTGTTCTGGGCGTTCGCCTACAACGTCGCCGCCCTGCCTCTGGCTGCCGCCGGTCTGCTCAACCCGATGCTCGCCGGCGCCGCGATGGCCTTCTCCTCGGTCTTCGTCGTGACCAACAGCCTCCGCCTCCGCGGCTTCCGCTCCGCTCCCTGAGGTGTCGAAACGCCAGCTTCAGCGTGTTGAGACGCCAGGATGAGTAGGTTGAGACGCCAGCTTCAGCGGAGAGGGAACCTCTCAGCTCCTGAAGCTGGCGAATGAACCTATCGAAACTGGCGTCTCAACACGCTAGAACTGGCACTTCGGCGGGGATGATGACTACCACGGACAGTCGCTTCAGGCTCACGCCCATGCGTCCGCGCGACCCGCTCGAGCCGGTACGCGCGGCCTCCAGCCTGGAGCTCTTCTTCGACCTGGTCTTCGTGATCGCGGTCTCCATCGCCGCGGGGCAGCTCCACCATGCGATGACCGAGGGGCACGCGCTGGAGGGCCTGCGCTCCTATGCCGTGGTCTTCTTCGGTATCTGGTGGGCGTGGATGAACTTCACCTGGTTCGCCACCTCCTTCGACACCGACGACTGGCTCTACCGCGTGGTCACCTTCGTCCAGATGGGCGGCGTGCTGGTCTTGGCGGCCGGCGTCGAGCCGGCGTTCGTCGACGGCGACTTCACCGTGCTCGTGCTCGCGTACGTCGTCATGCGGGTGGCCATGGTCGCGCAGTGGCTGCGGGCCTCGCGGAGAGCTGGCCCGGCGCGGGAGGCCACGCTCCGGTACGCCGGCGGCATCGCCCTGGTGCAGGTGCTGTGGCTGGGCATGCTGCTCCTCGACGGCCCGATCGCAACGGTGGTGCTGGTGGGGCTGATCGCCGCGGAGATCAGTGTGCCGGTGCTGGCCGAACGCCGTGGCCAGACGCCCTGGCACGCTCACCACATCACCGAGCGGTACGGCTGCTTCACGTTGATCCTGCTCGGAGAGAGCCTGCTGGCCTCGGCGACCGCGATCATCGGGGCACTGCACGCCGAGGAGGAGCTCACCGGCCTGATCGCCATCGCGGTGCTCACCCTCGTCGTGACGGCCGCACTCTGGTGGGTCTACTTCTGGCCGCCGCACCACGAGTCGATCGGCGCCCTCAAGGACTCCCTCAGCTATGGCTACGGCCACTACTTCGTCTTCGCGGCGGCCGGTGCCTTCTCGGCGGGCGTCGAGGTCGAGATCGACGTGCTCACCGGGCACAGCGCGCTCGACGAGCTTGCGGCCTCCTTCACCGTGACGGTGCCGATCGCGGTGTTCCTGCTCGGAGTCTGGCTGGTGGCGATCAGGAAGTCCGGCGACCGGGTGGTCGACCTTGCGGTGCTCGCGGCGGCCGCGCTGGTGCTCCTCGATCCGCTCATCCCGATCCCGTTCGCCATCACGGCTGTCGTGATGGCCGCGTTGGTCGCGGTCCTGGTCGTGCGTGAGGTGCGCGCTCCCGACTGACCGACGTCACATCCGCCCGACGCCGACCGTCAACGAGGTGACAGATCCGGAACCAGAAGGAGAAGCAGATGTTCCAGAGCATGGTGATCCCCGTGGCCGACGTGGAGGCTGCCAAGAAGGTGTACGGCGCCCTGGCCGGCGAGCCGCACACCGACACGCCGTACTACGTCGGCTACAACGTCGACGGGTTCGAGCTCGCGCTCACGCCCGACAACGGCGTCGGCGCGCCGGTGCTGCACGCGGACGTCGCCGACTTCGATGCCGCTCGGGAGCGACTGCTTGCCGCGGGGGCCACGGAGAAGGTCGCCCCGAAGGAGGTCGCTCCCGGCGTCCGCATCTGTGTGCTCGCCGACCCGAGCGGGAACCCGATCGGCCTGCGCGGCTGACGCTTGCCCTAGATACCCCCTAGGGGTACCTTGGTCTTTGACTGGACCGAGGAGGACGCCGTGAACCCACGGAACCGGATGGCTGCCAGCGCGACGCTGCACTGCCTGACTGGCTGCGCTATCGGGGAGATCCTCGGCCTGATGGTCGGTACGGCGCTGGGGTGGAGCAATGCTCAAACCATCCCGTTGGCGGTCGGACTCGCCTTCCTCTTCGGCTACGGACTCTCCACCCTGCCACTGCTGCGGGTCGGCGTCGGTTTCGGCGCCGCCCTGAGCGTGGTCTTCGCCGCCGACACACTCTCCATCCTCGCGATGGAGGTGGTCGACAACGTGGTGATGGCGGTGATCCCCGGCGCGATGGATGCGGGTCTGGTCAATCCGGTCTTCTGGCTGAGCATGATGCTGGCCCTGACCACCGCCTTCGCCGCCGCCTTCCCGGTCAACCGCTACCTCATCGACCGGGGCAGAGGCCATGCGCTCACGCACCGACTCCACGAGGACCAGCGCCACGAGGACCAGCACCACGAGGACCAGCACCACGAGGACCAGGGCCGCGCGAGCCACGAGCAGGCCGGTCACGATCACCGGACCGGTGGCGGAGCGCAGCAGGCGGACCACCACCACGAGCACCACTGAGGAGGCTGCGATGAACACGAATGTCCTCGCCGCGGCTCTGATCGGCTTCATGCTGGGCGGCTTGACCGTCTCGATCGCGGCCGAGCTGGAGTCGGACGATCGGTCCGACTCGCCGAGGCACGGTGCAGTGATCCAGGCTCTTCACCCATGAGGTCGACGCGGCCGATCTGGCGGTACGGCCTCGTCATCGTGGCGCTTCTGGCCGGCCTGTTCGGCATGCATGCGCTCTCTGGCGCTCCCGGCGCCGGGCCGAGTGCCGCTGGTCACCACCTGACCGCCTCGCCGTGGTCGACGCAGCATGATTCCGGGGTCGCGTCTTCGGCCCGGCCCGAGGCGCCCCAGCGGCACGGCGATCAGGGGCTGGCGAACGCGTGCCTGGCGGCGCTCTGCGTGGCGGTCTTGTTCTTCGCGGCTCTCGCGTTTCGCCGGCGGATCAGGCGATGGTGGGTGTTGCTCCCACGGGAGGGCCGTAGGGGACGTCGACTGGCGACGTACCTCCTCGCCGCGGGCCCTCCGGCTGTCTGGCGCTTCTCGGTGATCCGCTGCTGAGCGGCCGGCTCACGCAGACGACCACCACGCCTACTGAGGAGAAGCAGCATGCAGAAACGAAATATCCGACGCGCCCTGGCGGCGGTCGGCATCCTGGCGGTCCTCGTACCCGCTGCGGCATGCGGTGCGGATGACGAGCCGTCCGATGCGCCGCGCAACAGCGCCGAGCCCAACCAGGCGGATGTGGACTTCGCCACCGACATGATCCAGCACCATGCTCAGGCGCTCTCCATGGTCGACCTGACCCGAGGTCGCGACATCGACGATGCCTTCGGCGAGCTCGTGGAGGGGATCCAAGCCGCGCAGGCGCCGGAGATCGAGACCATGACCACCTGGCTGACCGCCTGGGGTGAGGAGGTGCCGGCCACGATGCGCGATCACGTCAACTCCGGCCATGGCTCGGAGCCTGGCGCTGGCATGGAGGGCATGGACCATGAGATGGCTGAGATGCCCGGAATGATGACGGCAGAGCAGATGCAGGCGCTCGGCAATGCCTCCGACGCGGAGTTCGAAGAGCTCTGGATCACGATGATGATCGAGCACCACGAGGGTGCGGTCGCCATGGCGCAGGCCGAGGTTGATGGCGGAAGGTTCGGGCCTGCCCGTGAGCTCGCCCAGGCGATCGTCGATGGCCAGCAACGTGAGATCGATGAAATGCGGGCGATGCTGGAGTAGGAGGAGCGGACCGGCTGCCGGCGACCGATGAGTCCGGCGCCGGCCGCTGGTCCATCCAGCACACGGGGATCACCTACGAACGAGAGGCAACCATGCGCCCGATCATCGTCACCGAGTTCATCACCGTCGACGGCGTCATCGACTCGCCCGGCGGCGGCGACCACCCGCATGCCGGCTGGACGTTCCAGGATGTGCCGTTCGTCGAGGAGGCCTACGAACTCAAGGGTCGTGAGATGGAGGCAGCCACCGCGCTCCTCTTCGGCCGGGTCAGCCACGACGAGTTCGCGCCGGTATGGCCGTCGATGGAGGAGTTCGCGACCTACAACGCGATGCCGAAGTACGTCGTCTCGTCGACGCTCGCCGGCTCGGAGTGGAACAACACCCACGTGCTGCGCAGCCTCGACGAGGTGGCTGCGCTGAAGGAGACCGACGGCGGGGAGATCCACGTCCACGGCAGTGCCACGCTCGCCCAGGGCCTGGCTGCAGCCGGCCTGGTCGACCGCTACCACCTGCTGGAGTTCCCGATCGTCCTCGGCTCCGGGAAGCGGCTCTTCGCGGACGGCGCCAAGCAGAAGCTGGACCTGGTGGAGCAGACCTCCTACAGCAACGGCATCCGCCTTGCGGTGTACGCCGTCGCGCGCGACCACTGAGATCCGTCGGCGCTCCGCTGAACTAGGCCGGCGCGCGCTGACCGATCAGCGTGCGCAGCAGCGCCGCCGTCCCGGCCCACAGACCGAAGGTCAGGGTGCCGATCACTGGTCCGATCGCAAGGCCGGCCCAGGAAGGCGTGGTCCCCGGCATCCAGAGCAGTCCGATCCACACCAGCGCGGCAGCCAGCCAGAGCCCGTACAGCGTCGGCCCCACCCGGTCGGCGTGCGCCAGGAACGAGCAGCCGAGGATCACGTAGACGATCGCGATCGCCACCAACGGCCAGCCCAGCTGCATGCCGAACGTCGCGCCACCGATCCACAGCGCTCCGCTGCCGCCGTAGGCCAGCCAGATGCCCTGCCTCCTGGTCATGCCTCAGTCTCCCATCCGTGCCCGCGGACTACGGTGCCCCTGTGCAGAGCAGCCGCAGCCAGCCCGTCGTCGCCGGCATCCTCACCGCCCTGGTCGGCTTCACCAGCTCCTTCGCGGTGGTGCTTGCCGGACTGACCGCCGTCGGCGCGACTCCGGCGCAGGCGGCCAGCGGACTGGCTGTGCTCTGCGTGACCCAGGCGCTGGGGATGCTCTGGCTGGTACGCCGCCACCGCATCCCCCTGACGTTGGCCTGGTCGACGCCGGGCGCGGCCCTCTTGGCCGGCACCGGCGTGGTGGACGGCGGTTGGCCCGCCGCAGTGGGAGCGTTCCTCGTCGTCGGCGTGCTGATCCTGCTCACCGCGCTCTGGCCCAGGCTGGGAGACCTGATCGGAGCCATCCCGACACCGATCGCCCAGGCGATGCTGGCCGGCGTACTCGTGCCGCTCTGCCTTGCCCCCGTGCTGGCCCTCGTCGACGAGCCGCTCCTCGTCACGCCGGTCGTGCTGACCTGGCTGGTGCTTCTCAGGCTGGCTCCGAAGGCAGCAGTCCCGACGGCCTTCGTCGTCGCACTGGCGGTGATCGCCTTCTGGGCCGGCGAGCATGACGGCATTGCGGGCGGCTGGCTGCCGACGGTGGAAGGCACCGTGCCCGGCCTCAGCGTCGGCGCGGTGCTCGGCATCGCCCTGCCCCTGTACGTCGTCACGATGGCCTCGCAGAACGTGCCCGGCGTCGCGGTGATGGCGAGCTACGGCTACCGGGTGCCGTGGCGGGAGACGATGACCGTCACCGGACTCGGCACCTTGGGCGGCGCCGTCGCGGGCGGTCACGCGATCAACCTTGCGGCGATCACGGCCGCCCTGGCTGCCAACCCCGAGGCCGACCCGGATCCGAAGCGGCGGTGGATCGCCTCCGAGACCGCTGCCTGGGTCTACCTGCTGCTGGCCCTGCTCTCAGTGGCCCTGACCAGCCTGGCCACCTCGGCGCCTGCCGGCCTGATCGAGACGGTGGCCGGACTCGCCCTGCTGGGGACGCTCGGCGCGAGCCTGGCGGCCGCGACCTCGGCGAGCGAGGGCCGCGAGGCGGCGGTGGTGACCTTCCTCGTCGCAGCCAGCGGCGTCACCGTCGCGGGGATCGGTGCTGCCTTCTGGGGCTTGGTGGCTGGTCTGATCACCCACCTGGTGCTCCAACGCCACGCGGCGGCGTTGCCGCAGGCTCGCGCGCCCGAGGCAGACTGAGGGCCGTGGAGTTCGAGTTCACGGCGGAAGCGTTCGAGTGGCGTGGGCCGGCGCCGTACCTGTTCGTCGCCCTGCCCGAGGAGGACGCCGCCGATCTGCGCGAGGTGGCGGCCGAACTCACCTACGGATGGGGTGTGATCCCGGTCCGGGCGCGGATCGGGGAGACCGAGTTCACCACCTCGCTCTTTCCGAAGGACGGCGGCTACCTGCTCGGCATCAAGGTGGCGGTGCAGCGTGCCGAAGGCGTCGCTGAGGGCGACCGCGTCGACGTCGCGCTCACTGCCGGGGGCTGAGCCCCTATGCGTAGGCGTAGTCGTCGGTCGGGAAGCGTCCCGCCTCACGCAGCGCGTTGAGCGTCGAGGTGGGTCGCAGCAGGGTCGCCTCGCCATGCTGGTTGAAGTAGTAGCTGTTCGCGCCGGCGCAGTCGCCCAGCGCGAAGACGGAGTGCCCGACCTTCTCGGTCATCCGCTCCAGGAACGCGGCATTGGCCTCCGGGGTGATCTCGAAGGAGGTCGCGCCGCGCTTGCGCATCGCGATGAAGAGCCGCTCCATGTGCCGCATCTGGCACTCGATGGTCGTGAAGTAGCTCAGGCCGCTGTAGGACCAGGGGCTGTTGAGCGAGATGAAGTTCGGGAAGCCCGGCACGGTGACACCCTCGTAGGCCTGGAAGCGCTCCCGGCGCCAGAACTCCCCGAGGTCCTTGCCGTCCCGGCCGATCACCTGGATCGCAGGGAAGTTGGTGTCCCAGAGATTGAACCCGGTCGCGGTCACGAGCACGTCGATCTCGGTACGACCGCCGTCCGCGGTCACGATCCCGGTCTCGTCGATGCGGTCGATCGGGGTCGTCTCCAGCGTCACGTGCGGCTGGGTGAAGGTAGGGAAGTAGTCGTTGGAGTAGGTCGGTCGCTTGCAGCCGAAGGAGTAGCTGGGCGTGAGCTTGCGCCGCAGCTCGGGATCCTTGACCTGCCGGTGCAGGTGGGCGAGGCAGAAGCGCTCTGCGATCCGGTTGACGGCGGGCGCCTCCTTGTAGTGCAGCACGCCGCTCACCATCATCACCTCGAGGATCGAGGTGCCGACCATGCGCGCCGCCCGCTGGGTCAGCGGTACGCCGGCGAAGAGCGAGCGCACCGGCGTCGGCACGCCGAAGTCCATCTTGGGGCTCACCCAGATCGGCGTGCGCTGGTAGACGGTGAGGTGCCCGACCTCCTTCGCCAGCTCGGGGATGAGCTGCACGGCGGTCGCTCCGGTGCCGATGACCGCGACCCGCTTGCGCCGCAGCGGCACGGTGTCGTCCCAGTCGGCAGTGTGGATGATCGTTCCGCCGAAGGAGTCGATGCCGGCGATCTCCGGCATCTTCGGCTGGGAGAGGAAGCCGGTCGCAGTGAGCAGGTAGCGGGTCCGTACGGTCTCGCCGCCGGCCAGCGTTACCTCCCACATCTGTGCCGACTGGTCCCAGCGGGCGCTCTCCACCGCGGTGTCGAAGCGCATGCTGCGCCGCAGGTCGTACTTGTCGGCGACGTGTGCGGCGTACTTCTTCAGCTCGGCTCCGGGCGCGAACAGCCGGCTCCAGTGCGGATTGGGCTCGAACGAGTAAGAGTACGTCGCCGAGGGGATGTCGACTGCCAGCCCCGGGTAGTGGTTGACGTGCCAGGTGCCGCCCAAGTCGGACTCCCGGTCGACGATCAGCAGGTTGTCGAGGCCGAGTCGCTTCAACTGGATCGCTGCGCCCATGCCCCCGAAGCCGGCGCCGACGATCACGGCGTCATGTGGTCCGCTCACGCTGGATGAGGCTACTGGGCGGTAGGACGCACGTCTAGGGAGGTGCGGGCCGAGTTGGCGGCTGCCCTGGTGCGGTGTTGTCGGAGGGCGACGTCACAGCCCGTACCATCCGAGTCGTGTCTGCCACCCTCGCCACGCGCGCCCTCTGCGCCGTCCTGCAACGCACCAAGAAGCGCCGGTTCGCGACCACGGAGGCCGGAGCCCGGCTCCTCGCCGCGCCGAAGGGGCCGGTCACCCCGGTGGGTGCGGTGCTGCGGGGGCGGCGGATCACCTCGTCGGTGGTCGCCGGCTTCCCGGTGCATCGGGTCGAGCCGCGCGGCGGCGTACGGCGGACAGGTGCCACGGCGTACTTCCACGGGGGCGGCTATGTCAGCACCATCGCTCGCCAGCACTGGGACCTGGTCGCCGATCTCGCCGATGTGAGCGGTCGGCCGGTGCATGTGCCGCACTACGGCCTGGCTCCGCAGCACACCGCGCTGGAGGCGATCGCGCTCGGCCTGGCCGTCGTCGACAGCCTGGCGGCCTCCGATGCTGCCGAAGGTCCGTTGCGGTTGGCCGGCGACTCCGCCGGCGGTGGGCTCGTCGTGCTGCTGGGTCAGCATCTACGAGACGCGGGCGGTCCGATCCCGGACCTGCTCACCGTGATCGCCCCCTGGCTCGACCTGGCGATGAGCCATCCGGAGCTCGACGCCGTCGAGCCGACCGACCCCTGGCTCTCCCGCGCCGGGCTGCGCCCGGTCGCGGACGTGTGGGCTGCGGAGCTCGAGCTGACCGACCCGCGGATCAGCCCGATCCACGGAAGCTTCGCCGACCTGCCGCCGATCGAGGCCCATGTCGGCTCCCGGGACCTGACCGCGCCCGACACCCGGCTGTTGGTCGAGCGTGTGCTGGCCGCGGGTGGGCAGGCGGTCCTGCACGAGGAGGTCGGCTCTCCGCACGTGCACCCGCTGCTGCCGACGCCCGAGGGCCGCCGTGCCCGGGCGACGCTGCTGGCGACCCTCGGCGCCTGACCGAGCTGCTCGCGGGATAGATCACATCGGTGGGGGCAACCGCGGTGCCTCCCCGAACGTCAACCCCACATGAGGGATTCTCGCTTCATGCCCACCGCCGTACCGTCCCGTGGCCGCGTCCTCAGCGTGCTGCTGTGCGCTGTCCTGGTGCTCAGCGGCTGCAACTTCGGGGGCGCGGACGACTCCGGCGCACCAGACGCGTCGCCGTCGGCCCAGCAGAGCAAGGGGGCCGGCGAGTCGTCGGCCGGCCAGGAGATCCGGACCCGGACGCTCACCTCCTTTGCGCCGCGCTACCACGCGACCTGGCCGGTCGTGCCCGGCGCGGACGCCCTCAACCAGGAGCTGGCCGACGAGGTCACCCGCCAGGTCGACGCCTTCACCGCCGAGGTCGAGCCCGGCGGTACGGCGGCGCCTGAGCTCAACATCGGCTGGCGCCTGGTCGCGCAGTCCGACCAGGTGGTGGCGGTCCGTCTCGACACCTACGAGTTCGCGGGCGCCAGCGGGGCGGAGAGCAGCCGCACCTGGTGGTTCGATCCCGCGACCGGGCGTGTGCTCGACAACCGTGAGCTGATCGCGGACCCCGAGGCGCTCGGCATCGCGCTGGCCGCCTCGGTGGAGGACCCGGACGCCGACCGTTCCCGGATCCGGCGCGCGGCCGAGGAAGGGCTCGACGACCTGGAGTTCACCTCCACCGGGGCGCTTCGGGTCCGCTTCGACGAGTACGCCGTCGCCCCAGGCTCCAGCGGCGAGGTCGTGGTCACGCTCGACACCGCGCGCACCGAGCTGGTGCTCTCCGACTTCGGCCGACTCGCCAGCGCCGCCGCCAGCAGTCTCGCCACCGACGACGAGTCGCAGGGACTGGTGACTCCTGCGCCACCGGAGGAGACACCGGAGCCGGTGGAGACCGAGACCCCGCTCAAGCCCGAGGCCTCAGGGTCGACGCCCCCGGAGCCGCGCGAGGTCAACTGCCGCAAGGCGAAGTGTGTGGCGCTGACCTTCGACGACGGCCCCGTCTCCGACACCACTCGGCTGCTCCGCACGCTGCGCCGGCTGGATGTCCCGGCCACCTTCTTCGTGCTCGGCCAGCAGGCAGCGACGTACCCGGAGCTGGTGGCCAAGACCGCCCGTGCCGGGCACGAGATCGGCATCCACACCTGGGACCACAAGCAGCTCACCTCCCTCAAGCCGCCGGCGATCCGTCAGGAGATGCGCAGCGCCGCTCGGGAGGTCCGGCGCATCACCGGCCGGGCGCCGACCTTGGTGCGTCCGCCCTACGGGGCGACGGATGCGCGGGTGCAGCGGATCGCCCGGGAGCTGGGCCTGGCCCAGGTGCTCTGGAGCGTCGACACCCTCGACTGGAAGCGGAAGGCCGCCAAGCCCGTCATCGCCGAGGTCAAGAAGTCGACGCGGCGGGGCAGCATCATCTTGATGCACGACATCCACCGCACGTCGGTCGACGCCGTGCCGGGCGTCGTCAAGGCGCTGCAGGCGAAGGGCTACACCCTGGTCACGGTCTCCCAACTCCTCGGCAAGACCAAGCCCGGGCAGAAGTACTACTCCGGCGCGCGCTGACGACCACCGGAGCAGGCCCGCGTTGGCGGGAAATGCGGCAGTGGCCGCCTCCCTTGCGGGAGGCGGCCACTGCGGTCAGACCAGATCAGCCCTCGTAGGCGTCCAGGTCGGCGGACACCCGACGGTGTGCCTCCCAGATCTCCTCCGGCATGTTCGGGAACTGCTCGAGGTGCTCGGCGCGGTAGCCCATCTCCTGCTGCCAGCGCGCCTTGTCGATGGTGAGGATCTTCTCCAGGTCGCCCTCGGAGATGTCGACGCCGTCGAGGTTCAGCTCCTCCTTGGTCGGCAGGATGCCGACGGGGGTCTGGTTGCCCTTGACCTCGCCGTTCTTGAGCTGCAGCAGCCAGAGCAGCGGGCGCAGGTTGTCCCGGTATCCGGGCCACAGGAAGTGGCCGTCCTCCGGGTCGCGCTGGAACCAGTTGACGTGGGCGAAGATCGGCTGCTCCTTGGCGGCCCCGACGATGTCGAGGTAGTGCCGCGCGTAGTCGCCCTCGCCGTACGCCATGAACGGGCGGTTGGACATCGGGTCGTAGCGGAGCACGCCCTCCTTGCCCTCGGCGGCGAAGGTCGCCTCGGCGCCCAGCGTCAGGCCGTCGTAGACACCCTCGGCGAGGTCGTTGATCGCGCGGATCAGCGGCTCGCGGTCACGGGTACGACCGCCGAAGATGATCGCGTCGATCGGCACGCCGGCCGGAGCGTCGTAGTCCTTCGCGACGTTCGGGACGTTGTCGAGGGTCGTGGTGAAGCGGCTGTTGGGGTGCGCCCACGGGTCGTTCGCCTGCTCCGGCGTCCGGTCCGCGATCGCGTTGCCCTTCCAGTCCAGCCAGCCGGTGACGTCGGCAGGTGCCTCGGGGGTGCGGCCCTCCCACCAGACCTCCTCGGTCTGCGGGTTGTAGGCGACGTTGGTGAAGATCACCTTGGTGCCCTCGCCGACCGAGGAGAGAGCGGTCGGGTTGGTGGCCTCGTTGGTGTCCTTCGCAACGCCGAAGACGCCGTACTCCGGGTTCATGCCGTAGAGCTTGCCGGTGGCCCCGTCGACCCACAGCCACGCGATGTCGTCGCCGTAGAACGACACGTGGTAGCGGTCACCCAGCACGTCCGGGGCGAGCATCATCGCGAGGTTGGTCTTGCCGGAGGCGGACGGGAAGCCACCACAGATGTGGTAGTCCTTGCCGGTCTCCTTGTCGTGGATGCCGATGAGCATGTACTGCTCGGCGAGGAACTTCTTCGACGCCCAGCCGTCGTAGGCGCCCTGGCGCAGACCATGGGCGATCTTGCCGAGCAGCGCGTTGCCGCCGTACGACGAGCCGTAGTGCAGGATCGTCCGCTCGTCGGCGACGGTGACGAACCAGCGCTGGTCGTTGTCGGTGCCCTGGCCGAGATTCTCCAGGTCGCCGGTGACGTGCACGGCGCGGACGAAGCTGTCCGGGTCCTGAAGGTCGTTGACGTACTGCGCGCCGACCCGCGACATGCGGATCATGTGGAGTACGACGGGCCGCGAGTCCGTGAGCTCGACACCGGCCGCCCAGGGGGCGAGCGCGTTGCCGGCGGGAGACATCAGGTAGGGGATGACATACATCGTCTTGCCGGCGGAGGCACCACGCATGCGCTCCTCCAGCAACGGCTTCATCTCCGAGGCGGGCTTCCAGTTGTTGTAGACGCCCTTGTCCTTCTCGTCGTTGGTGGCAACGACGGTCCGCTCCTCGGAGCGAGCGGTGTCCTTGTGGTAGCTGCGGGAGTAGTAACGCCCCTCGCCTGCCGGAAGGAGCTCGCCAGCCTCAAGGGCCTCGGCGATGAGTCGGTCGTCGTCAGCAGCGCTGACCACCTCGACGCGTGCGGCACCGGTCACCTCGGCCCAGTGCTTCACGTACTCGCGCACCTTCGGGTTGGACAATCCTGCCTCGTCCAGCACCGAGTCCACATCGACCATTGAATCTGTCCTCTCCTGATGATTCTTCACGGTCAGTTTGACCAGCATGCTGCCATGCCTCCGTGAGGGCCCGGGCATCGGACCAGTCCTCGGGCATCGGAGAGGGTGGCGGCGGACACCCGCGGGCAGCCGGAATTCGGTGCCTGGGCTCCGGCGCCGGATAGCCTGCGCGTGTGTTCCGCGGCACGGTGTCGAAGGTCGATCGAGCCCAGCGCCGCCATCCGGTGCTGGGATTGCCGCTTGCCGTCTTCTACAAGTTCTTCGACGACCAGGGCAACTATCTCGCCGCGATCATCACCTACTACGCCTTCATCGCGATCTTCCCGCTGATGCTCCTGGCCTCCTCCATCTTGGGCTTCGTCCTCGAAGGACGACCGCATCTCCAGGAGCAGCTCCTCGACACGGCGTTGAGCCAGTTCCCGATCGTCGGTGACGAGCTCGGTCGCCCCGGCGGCCTCAAGGGCTCGACCGGCGGCGTGATCACCGGCTCCCTGGCTTCCCTGTACGGCGCGATGGGGCTCGGGCAGGCGCTGCAGAACGCGCAGAACGTGGCCTGGTACGTGCCGCGCAACTCCCGGCCCAACCCGATCCTGCTCCGGCTCCGGAGCATCGCGCTCCTCTTCGGCGTCGGCCTCTCCCTCGCCACGATCAGCATCGTCACGACGATCGCCAGCTCCACCGACCTGCTCGGCCAGTGGACCGGGGACGTGCGGATCGCCTGGTTGCTCCGCGGCCTCAACGTGCTGCTCATCGGCACCGCGCTGACGCTGCTCTTCCGGGTGGCGACCGCCAAGGGGCACCGGGTCCGCCAGGCCGCACCGGGGGCCTTCTTCGTCGCGGTGCTCTGGCAGGTGCTGCAGCACTTCGGTGCCGTCTTCGTGACCCGGGTGCTCGTCCACACCTCGGAGATGACCAAGACCTTCGGCCTCGTCCTCGGGCTCGTCGGTCTCCTCTATATCGGCTCGGTCATCGCGGTGCTCGGCATCGCGATGAACGTGGTGCTGGCGCTGCGGCTCTACCCGCGTGCACTGCTCACGCCGTTCACCGACTGGGTGCAGCTGACCGAGGCCGACCAGCGCGCCTACCGGGGCATGGCCCGGGCACAGCGCACCAAGGACTTCGCAACGGTGGGGGTCGACTTCGGTCAATCACCCTTGGATCGCAAGATCGCCGCCGAGATCGAGGAGCAGCGCAAGGAGCGGCGCCGCGAGGCCCAGCGGATGCGTGAAGCAGAGCGACGCCGTCGGGCCGAGGGGATCGACTGGGTGCCTCCGGAGCAGGAGGGACCGGAGCACCCGCCCGTCTGACCGTTGCCGGTCAGCGGCGCATGAGGTTGAGGTCCACCGGGCGCTGGATGCCGTCCACGCGGGCGGTCTGCGACTTCTGCCAGACCAGCCAGTTGCCGTGCGGCTCCCGGCTGCCGAGGCGGCGTACCCACTGGGGGCGGTCGAGCGCGGTCGCGATCCGGTAGCGGCGCTCAAGGTCGGGGAAGGCGTAGACGACGAGCTTGCGTCCCGTGCCTGCCTCGGCGACCCGGAGGAAGTCGCGCAAGCGCGCAAGGAGCTCGGCGCGGGTCGGCTCGCACGCCGGATCGAGCTCGACGTCCAGCGCCGGGGCCAGCCAGGTGGTGGCGTCGGACTGGTCGCCCACGACCTGCACGAAGCGCTCGGCCTGAGCCGCGCCGTCACCGCAGATCGAGAAGTAGTGGTAGCCGCCCACCTGGAGCCCGGCCTCGGCGGCGCGGCGGCGATGGTCGGCGTACGTCGGGTCGGTGTAGGTCGCGCCCTCCGTCGCCTTGAGCCAGACGAACTCGATGCCGTCCGCGGCGACCCGCTCCCAGTCGACCGGCCCCTGGTGGTGGGAGAGATCGATGCCGCGGGCCTGGCGCACCTCAGCCCGGAGCGTCACCGTGTCCTTGGAGAGGTCGGCGAGTGAGGACTCGGCCTGCGGCGCAGCCGCATGCAACTCGTTCTCCGGCACGGCGGCCGCCAGCTTGCGCGCGTCCGGGACCATCGTGGCGCGCTCGACCGGCTCCTTGCTTCGGGGCTCGTCGTCGGTCGACGTGCACCCGGCGAGCAGGATGGCGGCGAGGAGGAGGACGAAGAGACGCACCGGACAAACCTACCCACTCCGAGAATTCGGTTGGACCCAGGTCGAGGAGCCGCGGAGAATGCGGAGGTGAGTTCGAGCCCCGCCACCCTGCGCAACTTCTGGGACCAGCTTCCCACCCCCGGGCGGTGGCTCCTCGGCAGCACCGTCTTCCAGGTGCTCGGGCGCGGACTGACGCTCCCGTTCACGATCATCTATCTGCACGAGGTCCGTGACTTCAGCCTCGACGTGGCCGGTGCCCTGATGGCCCTGATCGGTGCGGTCGCCCTGGTGCTCACACCGCTGGCGGGCTACCTGACCGACCACTGGGGTGCGCGGCGGATGGTGATCATCGGCAGCCTCGCGCAGAGCATCGGAGTGAGTGTGCTCGCCTTCGCCGAGACGTTGCCGATCGTGATCGTAGGCATCACCTTCATCGGCATCTGCCAGGCCGGCGGCTGGTCGGCGTTCAACGTGCTGATCTCCTCGATCGTCGAGGGGCCGACACGGCAGCAGTACTTCGGCATCAACTTCGCGCTGATCAACCTGGGCATCGGTCTGGGCGGCGTGGTCGGTGGCATCTGGGCCGACGTCGACCGCCCGGAGACCTTCACCGCGATCTTCCTCGTCGACGCTGCCTGCATGCTCATCCCGGTGGCGCTGATGATGGGTCCGCTGCGTGAGGTGCACGGCCGCTCGGAGGCGCCGACGGACGAGACGGCGGCTGCGCCGACGCACTACTGGGCCCTGCTGCGGCGGCCCGGTGTGGCGCATCTGGTGCTGATCTCCCTGGTCTTCGCGTTCGTCGGGTACGGGCAGATGGAGGGCGGGTTCCCCGCCTACGCCCGCGGTGTCTCGGAGGTCTCGACCCGGGTCATCGGGTGGGCCTTCGCGCTCAACACCCTGGTGATCGTCTGTTTCCAGTTCTTCGTGCTGCGGCGGATGGAGGGCCATCGGCGCACTCGGGTGATGGTGGTGATGGCCGGCCTCTGGGCGCTGGCCTGGCTCGCGCTCGGGTTCACCGCTCCGGTCGCGGGGACGGCGGCCGCGGTCGTGCTGGTGATGGGCTACCACGCGGTCTTCGCGATGGGCGAGACGATGCTGCAGCCGACCCTCCCGGCGATCACCAACGACCTGGCGCCGGCGCACCTGCGCGGCCGCTACAACGCGCTCACCGCCGGTGCGTTCCAGGTCGGCGCGGTGGTGGCGCCGCTCTCCGCAGGCTTCCTGCTCCGCCACGACCTCGGCATGGTCTTCATCGGCACGCTCCTGGTCGGCTGTGGCCTGCTCGGCCTCTCCGCGCTACGACTGGAGCGGAAGATCAGTCCCGCTGTCAACGGCCTCTCCGGCGGCCCGGTGTCGCTGCCGCCGGAGCCTCCCGTCCCCGCCGCACCCTGACGACGGGATGCGGTCACCGCGCTGCTCGGCGTACGGCGGGTCGCTCAGGGGGCGCCGTCGTACGCCGCCTGCAGCGCCGGGCCGTCCAGCGGCACCAGCTTGGTGTCGAGCATCGCCTGCATGGCGCGAGCGGCTCCCTCGGTGTCGGGACCGGTCATCAGCCCCATCAGGTTCGCGGGGACCAGCTGCCAGGAGAAGCCCCACTTGTCCTTGAGCCAGCCGCAGTAGCTGGGCTCGCCGCCGTCGGCGATCAGCGCGTGCCAGACGCGCTCCAGCTCGTCCTGCTCCTCGAAGTCGATCTCGAGGGAGACCGCCTCGTTGGGCACGAAGACCGGCTTGCCGTCGGCGCCCGGCCCGCCGTTGATCCCGACGAACCGCATGCCGAGGATCTCGAACTCCACCGTGAGCGGCTGGCGGACGCCTGTCGGGTCGGCCGGACCCTCGCCGAAGGTGGTGAGCACGGTGCCGCCGAAGATCTCGGTGTAGTAGGCGGCTGCTTGCGCCGCCTCATGGGTGAACCACAGGTTGGGGACGATGCGCTGCATGGGTGCCTCCTCGATAGCGGGTGTCGAAGTGTCGACCTCCGGGGAGCGCCGGATTCATCGCTCCTGCCGCCGGATCGCCGCCTCCGGGCGGCGCGCCACTTCGAGGCGGGTCAGCCGCCGAGCACGCGCCGGGTGTGGTCGTCGGCCGGAAGGAATGTCTCCAGATGCAGGGCGTCGAGGGTGATGTCTGCCGGACCCTCGATCCGGCTCGCCACGCTGAACATCCGCAACGGAGCGTCGTCGGTGGCCAGCTCCAGCAACACCACCGGGTCCACCGGACGGCCGGCGGCGCGCTCGTCGCCCCCGGGGTAGGCGTCGACCTCCGCGCGCAGCGCGACCAGCCGCGGGTCGCCACCGGAGTGGCCGATGCGCTGCTCGAGCTGGTGCAGCAGGTGTGCCCGCCACGTGGCCAGGTTGCGGATCCGCGGCGCCAGGCCGCCCGGGTGCAGCGCCAGCCGGATCACGTTGACCGGCGGCTCCAGCAGCGCTGGGTCGCAGCCGGCGAGCAACGCCTGAATGGGTTCGTTGGCATCGACGATCTCCCAATGGTCGTCCATCAGCAGCGCCGGAAAGGGCGCATGCGCGTCGAGCAGGGCGCGCAGCCCGGCCAGCACCGACGAGAGGTCGGCATCGTCGAGGCCGCGCTGGGGGTGCCGCGGCGCGAAGCCGGCGGCCAGCAGGAGACGGTTCTGCTCCCGCATCGGCACCTCCAACACGTCCGCGAGTCGCAGGATCATCTCCGGTGTGGGTCGGGAGCGACCGTTCTCCACATAGCTGAGGTGCCTGGTGCTCACGTCGGCTCGGGTCGAGAGCGCGAGCTGGCTCAGGGAGCGCAGCTCCCGCCAGCGGCGCAGCTCGCTGCCCACGAGGGCCGGGGGCGTCAGGGTCACGCATCGAGCGTAGGGCGCCAAGCGCGCACCGGGCCATGACCTCGGAGGTCATCGACGCAGGTCCCGGCCTCCGGCGAAGGTCGTCTCGACCCATCCCGTCCGATCCGAAGGAGAGCACCATGAACGAGATCGTCACCCGCTACCTGGCCACCTGGAACGCCTCCGACGCGGCGACGCGCGACGAGCTCCTCGAGCAGTACTGGGCGCCGGAGTGCGTCTATGTGGATCCCCTCGCCGAGGTGGCGGGCCGCGCCGCCGTCGGTGCCACCATCGCCGCCGTGCAGGGCCAGTTCCCCGACTTCGTCTTCAGCCAGGTCGGCGCCGTCGACGCCCACCACGGCCAGCTCCGCTTCCAGTGGGGCCTCGGCCCTGCCGACGCCGAGCCCGTCGTCATCGGCTTCGACGTCGTCGTGCTCGACGCGGAGCAACGCATCCAGGACGTGCGCGGCTTCCTCGACAAGGTGCCGGCCTGAGCGGCCGGATGCGGAAGGAGTGGAGATGAGGATCGGACGCACCCAGGCGGTGATCCGGGCGGAGCCGCTGCGGGCCCGCGCGACGAGTGACGGCGTACGACGGGGGGCGGGGGCCGCGGGATCGTCACCGACCGCACCCATCACCGGACCGGCTCCCGCGCCTGAGGCGGGGCCGGTGGAGATCCGACCCGATCGGGTGCCGGCGTGAGCGCGGTCGAGCCGCTGATCGCGGGCACCGTGGTGGGGTTCCGGCAGTTCCGTCTCGACAGCGCCGGCCGGTTGCTGCCGTTGCACGCGGGCTCCCGGGCGTGGGATCCGGCCGGCACTGAGGCAGCGTGTGCCCGCCACCCCGGGCACCGACCGCCGGTGGCCGAGTGCAGCTGTGGGCTCTATGCCTGGCACCACGCGGCGGACGCGCTCTCGCGCTGCGACGACGACACCACGGTCGTGGCGGCGGTGCGAGCACACGGCCGGGTGCTGCTCGGTGAGCACGGGTTGCGGGCGGAGCGTGCCGAGGTGGTCGCGCTCTGCTTGCCGGCCCGCTGGACCGCCCGACGCCGCGCGCGAGTGGCGGCGCAACTCCGGGCCGCCCACCCCGAGGTCGCCCTCCACACCTCGCCACGCACCTTCCGCCGCGCGTACGCCGCCGAGCCGCTCGACGCCCTCGGCGTGCGCACCCGCCCCACCGCGCACGCCCGGCTGGCCGCTGCCGTCCACGTGCCGTGGGTGCTCGGCGTGGTGGCGCTCTATTCGGTGGTCGTGTGGCCGCCGGCGCTGGACCGCGTGATGGCGTCCGGCGGCTGGGCGGTGCTGCTGGCTGTGTTCGTGCTGTGGCAGGCGTGGCTGGTCAGTCACGCCCTGGACGACGACGCGTGAGGGTTTCGTCAGCGGGTCACCCGGTTGAGGTACTCCTTGCGCGCCTTCTCGTCGGTGCGGGTCAGGATCTGGTCGTTGATGCCGCCCATCTTCGCGAAACGGCGCTTCAGCGGGAGCGGCATCAGGTCCTGGGAGCGCAAGGCCCGGCCGAGCGACTTCGGCACGACCAGGCGCGGGTGCGAGCGCCCGGACTCCAGCGCCATGACCACGGCCGAGGCCACGTCTTCGGGCTCGATCATCGACTCGATGCCGACCTTCTTGCCCAGCACCGTGAACTCCGCCCGGGTGTCCAGGCCGGCGGTGAGCTCGGTGTTGACTGCGCTCGGGAGCACGGTGGTGATCCGCACGCCGGTTGCCTCGAACTCCGCGGCGATCGCCTCGCCGTACATCACCATCGCGGCCTTGCTCGCGTTGTAGGTGGAGAGGCCGGGCACGGCGACGATCCCCATCGTGGAGGCGAGGTTCACCAGATGCCCCCGGCCGCGCGGGACCATCCGGCCCAGGGCGCGCTTGGAACCCCACATCATGCCGAGCACGTTGACTTCGAAGACCGCCCGCGTGGTGGCGTCGCTCTCTTCGAGCAGGGGTCCGGTCGGCATGATCCCGGCGTTGTTGACGAAGGCGTCGAGCGGGCCGAGGTCGCCCTCGACCTGGTCGAGGAAGCTGTCGAACGCCGCTGGATCGGTGACGTCGAGGACATGCGTGAGCACCGACCCGAGCTCTGCTGCCGCGGCATCGAGGGCGGCGGCGTCGACATCGCTGATCGCCACCTTCGCGCCCTTGGAGACCAGTTGGCGGGCGATCTGGAACCCGATGCCCCGTGCGGCGCCGGTGACGGCGACGACGTGTCCGGTGAGGGCGACGGCGGGGGACTTCATGGGGACTCCTCGATAGGTCGGCTGGGGACAATCTGCCAGTTCGTGTGCGACTTCGCGCGGGTTCGCGGGGTGTCTGGGCGCAGTGCGTCCGTCAGAGCGGGGCCAGGTGGACCGGCAGACCGTCCTTGGGCTTCGGCAGGGAGAGGCGGTCGACGGGCATCACGTAGCCGTCGGGGACCGACCAGCGGAACTCGCGCAGCATCCGGTGCACGACCGACTTCACCTCCATGCCGGCGAAGAACATGCCGATGCACTTGTGCACGCCGCCCCCGAAGGGGAGATACGCGTGGCGGTGCACCTGATCCTCGCGACGATCGGCGGCGAACCGCTCGGGGTCGAAGCGCTCCGGCTCCGGCCAGAGCTCCTCGCGCATGTGCAGGTGCTGGATCGGCACGGTGACCAGCGACCCGCGGGGCACGAACCGGCCGAGCAGCTCGGTGTCGCGGATCGCCCGCCGCGCCAGCGCCGGCACCGGCGAGATCATGCGCATCGACTCCTTCATCACCAGATCGAGTGAGGTGAGGCTGTCGAGGTCGGCCAGCGTCGGTGCGTCGCCGAGTGCCAGGGACTCCTCCCGGCAGCGCTCCTGCCACTCGCTGTGCTTGGCCAGGTGGTAGGCCATCGTCGTGATGGTCGTCGTCGAGGTGTCGTGGGCGGCCATCAGCAGGAAGATCATGTGGTTCAGCACGTCCCGCTCGGCGAACCGCTCGCCGTCCTCGCCGCGCGCCTGGCACAGGCCGTGCAGGAGGGTGTCGCCTTCGGCGTCGCGCGCCGCCCGGATCACCGGGAGCAGGTACTCCTCCAGCCGGGCTCGCGCAGCCAGCCCCCGCGACCAGCGCAACCCCGGCACCGGCCGCCGTACGACGGAGGTCCCGGCGCGCACGCACGCCTCGAAGTCCTGCATCACCTCCCGGGCCTCCAGGCCCGCAGGCAGTCCCATGAACGTGCGGGTGGCGATCTCCAACCCCAGGTTCCGTACGGCGGGGCTCAGCTTGATCTCTCCCCGCGGCCAGGCGGCGATCGCCTCGGCGCTGGTGGTCTGGAGTCCGGCGAGATAGCTCTCCAAACGGGGCCGCACGAACGCCTGCTGCATGATGTGCCGGTGCCGGTGGTGCTCTTCGCCGTCGAGCAGCATCAGGCCGCGTTCGAAGAACGGGCCGATGAAGAAGGACCAGCCGGGGCCGCTGGCGAAGCTCTTCTCCTTGTTGGCGAGCACGACCGCGACCGCATCGGGATCGGCGGCGACGACGAAGGTCTGTCCGACGGCCCGGCTGAAGTAGACCGATCCGTAGGTGCGATAGAAGCTGTCGTCGGTCATCCATCGACCGTTGAGCATGTCGAGCGTGCGACCGAGGATCGGCAGTCCGGGCGACCCGGGGATCGGGTCGAGACCGGCCGCCGTCGCGGCGCGGGTGGCGAGCAGGGCCATCGGGGCACCTCCTGAACACGACGTGCCGCCGAACCTAGATTTGATAACGTTCGTTGTCAATCATGGTCCCGCGATAGTCGGGCCCGCATCGGACGGAGGTGGCGGATGAGCGAGAGTGCGCACGCCGACGGGCGCTCCTATGGTGGACGCACCGCTGCCGAACGCCGCGCAGAGCGACGCGCCGCCTTGATCGAGGCGGGTCTCGACGTCCTGGCCGAGCAGGGGCTCACCGGGATCGGTGTCCGCGCGGTCTGCCACCGCTCGGAGCTGACCGCCCGCTACTTCTACGAGTCCTTCCCCGGCATCGACGATCTCCTCGAGGCGATCAGCGCGCAGGTCGGCGCCGAGGTCGCTGCCGCGGGCCTGGCCGGCCTCCGCTCGGTGCCCGACACCCCCGACCGCCCGGAGCGGGAGGTGCTGGCGGATCGGGTGCGCGCCTGCAACGCGGCCGCCTTCGACCTGGTGCTGGACGACCCGCGCAAGGCGACGGTGGTCGCTCTGGGTGCGGGCCACGCCCGGATGGCCGCCGCGCGGCAGCGGTTGCTGCTCGACTATGCGGACCTCGTGGTCAGTCAGGCCGCCGTCGTCGCACCGGCCACCGCCGGCCGTCTCGGCCGAGCCACCGCGATCCTTCTGGTGGGGGGTGCGGTCGAGCTCGTCACAGCGGTGCTCACCGGAGCCGTGGAGCTCTCTCGCGACGACCTCGTCGATCACACCACCGAGATCTTCCTGACCGTCCTGGGAGGCGCTGATCATGACCGTTGAACACTCCGGCGTCGAGCTGGGCCCCGACTCCGTGCTCGGCAGGCTTGCTGCCGATCCCCGTATCGGCTTCACCGGCTTCTCCGCCGGAGTGCTGCAGCTGATGCACCCCGCGGTGAGTGCGGGGGTGCTGGACCACTCGGAGTTCTTCAGCGATCCGTTCGACCGGATCTACCGCTCGATCCCCCGGATCGTGAACTCGATCGTTGCGCCAGACAGTCGAGAGCGGGCGGTCCGGGTGCGCGACTACCACCGTGACATCAAGGGCCTCGACGCGCACGGACGGCGCTACCACGCGCTGGATCCCGACGTGTACTGGTGGACTCACGCCACCTTCGTCTGGGCGTTCCTCGCCGCTGCAGACCGTTTCCATCCGCGTCCGCCGACCGGCGCCGAGCGCGAGCGGTACTACGCCGAGTCGTTGGAGTGGTGGCGCCGCTATGGCCTCTCCGACCGGCCCGCGCAGCCGGATCTGGCGTCCTTCGAAGCCGACTTCGAACGCATCTGCCGCGACGAGCTGGAGTGGACCAAGGCGGCCCGCATCTCGATGAAGGTGAAGCGGATCGAGGTGGCCGGCTTCTCGCGGCGTCTCAACCGCGCCGCCTCCGTGCCCGGCGCCCCCTTGGTCCGCCTGTTGATCACCGGTGGCCTGCCGGCCGTCGTGCGCGACCGGTTCGACATCGCCTGGTCAGGATCGGAGCAACGGACGTACGACGCCGTAGCGCTCGCGGTGCGCACCGGCGGCCGACTCGTGCCCGACCAGGCCGCCGTCGACTACGGTCTGCGGCTGATGGCCCGGCTCGAACGCACCACCAGCCTCGTCAAGGAGTGAGGCGCCTGCTCAGCGCATGACCGGCCCGCGCATCACCACCTGGGACGAGCGCGACCGGAGTGCGACGGGCAGGTGCTCGTGACCGCGCAGGATCCGGGTGCTGCGGCGTACGGGACGTCCGGCCAGGCTCAGGTCGGGGAAGCGCTCATAGAGGCTGCGGAGCGCGACCCCGGTCTCCAGCCGTGCTAGTCCGGCACCCAGGCAGAAGTGCACCCCGGCCGAGAGCGAGAGGTGCTGGTCGGCGTTCTCCCGGGTGACGTCGAAGCGATGCGGCTCGGTGAAGACCGCGGGATCCCGGTTGGCGCCGGCCAGGATGACCACGACGCCCTGGCCGGTCGCGACAGGCTCGCCGCCTACCTCGGTGTCGACATAGGCCTGGCGGAGCGTGCTCTGCACAGGCGGGTCGTAGCGCAGCACCTCTTCGACCGCATTGGCCCAGCGCGCCGGATCGGCGAGGACGATGTCGCGCTGGTCGGGGTGGGCGTCGAGCTGCACCACGGCGTTGCCGATCAGGTTGACCGTGGTCTCGAAGCCGGCCCCGAGCAGGAGCAGGGCCAGCGAGCGCAGCTCTACGCGACTCAACAGCTCGGCGTCGTCGCTGGTGACGAGCGTCGAGAGCAGGTCGTCACCTGGATCCGCGGCCAGGCGATCGAGATGCACCTCGAACCAGGAGTGGAGGTCGCGCACCGCGCGCTGGGCGCTGCGGTAGGCGGGCCACGGCAGCCCTGGGTCGAGCAGGACGGCGGCGCGGTTGCCGAGCTCGAGCAGGCGGGCGTGCTCCCGCTCGGGGATCCCGAGCAGGTCGGCGATCACCGCGACCGGGAGCCACGAGGCGTAGGCGTCGACCAGGTCGATGGTCGCCTCGTCCCGGCGCTCGAGGTCGTCGAGGAGCCGATCGGCCACCTCGACGACCCGCTCCTCCATGCGCGCCACCGCGCGGGCGGTGAACGCCCGGGAGACAAGGCGTCGGATGCGGTGGTGATCGGGAGGGTCCAGCGCGAGCAGCGAGGGCGGGTCGATCGGCCCGGGGGATTCGTCGTCGATCAGGCGCAGCACCAGCCGTTGCGCGGCCGGTGGCAAGTGGCCCAGGCCGCCGGCCACCCCGAAGTCGTCGGAGCGCAACACCGCGTTGCCGACCGCGTGATCGACCGTTCCGGTGATGAGGCGGCCACGGTGGAGGGGACCGCGAGTCCGGATCTCCTCCAGGCGCGGGAACGGATCAGCAGCGACCGCATCGTCGACGAGGAGGCCGGCGATCAGGTCGCCCTCGCGGGCCGCCCGGCGGAGGAGAGCGCGTGAGGCTCCGTGGTCGACGGCCCAGACACCCCAGTCGCGGGTCACGAGCGCAGGCGCGGAACGGGTCCAGGCCGCTCGGCTGCGGGAGCTCCCGTCAGGCCGACGCACGGAGCGACTCCGTCGACCCGAGGCTCGGCTGCGCGGACGAGCGCAGCACCCGCAGGACCGCGCGGTGCCGCTGGGCGAGCTCGCGATGGGTCTCCACCAGCTCCTCCTCGCTCAGGTCGGGATCGAGCTGGGCCTGCCGGGCGACGCGGATCCGGTGCACCAGGGCCGTCCGGAGGCCGTCTGGGTCGCCGAAAACCGAGGCGTACTCCTCGCGCCAGGGCAGCTGGCCGTCGTCGTGGCGGGCGATGGTCTCCTCGACCTCGCGCAGCAGCTGCCAGCGACGGTGCGTCTCGTGCCAGGACATCTGCGTCTCCTTCGCTCGGCCTGGATCCCAGGCTCGGGTCCCGCGGTCTCCCGGTGGTGGCCGCGTCGTTGTCGATGACGCTAGGCCCCGACGTCGACACCGGGCATCGCCCCACGGAAGGCACTTCGACTCCTACCACGGTAGGAAGCAAGAGCGGTGGTCCGCGTCCTACGCTGGTCGGCATGGCTGTCCGCGCCCCTCGCGTCGCGCTGCTGCTGCGCGATCGCATCGAGTCGGGTGGAGTGCAGCGCGGCCTCATCTATCCGTGGTGGATCGCGCTCTCGTGCGCGGTCCTGAGCACCGGAGCGGCGGCGCTCGGTGTGCTGCAGCGCGACCTGCTCGCCGATCCGCGACCGATGCTGCTGGCGCCGGTGCTGGTGCTCCTGCCCTACCTGCTGCAGTTCAGCCAGGACCGCTGGGTGCCCTGGTGGGTCACTCTAGGACTCACCGGGGCCGGAGCCGCCTGGCTGCTCACCGACGGCCTCGCCGGCGCCTACGACCTGGTCCCGGCCGTGCTGGCCGTCGTCGTCGCGGGGGTCACCGCCACCGACGGTCTCCGGATAGGGGCTGTCTCCGGCGGCATCGCGCTCGTGCTCCTGGTCGCCATGCTGTCGCTGGAGATGGCGACGGCCTTCTACGGTCTCGAGGTGGTGCTCGGGTTCTTCGTGGGCGCGATGCTGCGCTGGCAGATGCGTGCGCTCGTCGCCGAGCACGCGGCCCGGGAGGAGGACCGAGAGCGTGCGGTGCTCGCCGAGCGCCAACGGATCGCCCGCGAGGTGCACGACCTCGTCGCCCACTCACTCAGCGTCACGATGCTGCACGTCACGGGTGCGCGCCGCGCCCTCGCCGACGACGAGCCCGACGTCGCCGACGCGATCGAGGCGCTGGGTGACGCCGAACGCATCGGCCGGCAGGCGATGGCCGAGATCCGGCGTACCGTCGGCCTCCTTGCGGAGGGAGAGGAGCAGCGCCACCCACTGCCTGGCGCTGCCGACATCCCGTCGCTGATCGACGACGCCCGGACGGCGGGGGTCGACATCGCCCTGACCTGCGAGGGCGACCTGGCGTCGCTGCCACCTACGGTCGGACTGGGCGTCTATCGCATCGTGCAGGAGTCGGTGGCCAATGCCGTCAAGCACGCCGCAGGCCGGCCGGTGACGGTGGAGCTGGTCGCGCGGAGCGCATCGACGCGGCTCTCCGTGCGCAATCCCCTCGACGAGCGGCGGCGCTCCGACGGCCGGGGCTCGGGGCTGGGCGGGATGCGTACCCGCGCCGAGCAGCTCGGCGGAGTGCTGACGGCAGGGCCGAGCAACGGGAGCTGGCTGGTCGACCTCACGGTGCCGCACCGGGGCGGAGGCACACCCCACCGGGGCTGCGTCGTACGCAGGGGGTGGAGGTGAGCACGGCGGTGCGGGTGCTCCTCGTCGACGACCAGGAGCTGGTCCGGTCGGGGCTGCGCCGGATCCTGCGGCTCCGCGACGGGTTCGAGATCGTCGGCGAGTGTGGTGATGGCGACGAGGTCCCCGAGGCGCTTGCTGCGGGCGGCGTGGACGTCGTGGTGATGGACCTCCGCATGAAGCGGGTCGACGGCATCGAGGCGACGCGCCGGGTGCGGGCGCTGCCTGCCGGTCCGCCGGTCCTCGTGCTCACCACCTTCGACGACGACGCGCTCCTCTCTGGGGCGCTCCGCGCCGGGGCAGCGGGCTTCGTGCTCAAGGACTCTCCCGCGGAGGACCTGATCCGGGCGGTGCGCACCGTCGGCGAGGGTGAGTCCTGGCTGGACCCGGCGGTCACCGGGCGGGTCCTGGCCGGCTATCGCGGTACGCCGCAACCGGCGCCGGCTGCCGGCGTCGACCTGACCGGGCGCGAGGCCGAGGTGCTGATCGCGATGGCCCGGGGACGCACCAACGCCGAGATAGCCGAGTCGCTCTTCATCAGCGAGCTGACCGTCAAGAGTCATGTCGGCCGCATCTTCACCAAGCTGGACGTGCGCGACCGGGCCGCGGCGATCGTCTGGGCCTTCGACCACGGGTTGGTACGGCCGGGCGGCTGACCGGCGCTCGTCGTGCCGCCGGTCGGGTGCCGGGGGTGGCTGCCATGATCGGGACATGTTCGCTCGGGCCTCAGCTCTGCTCCTTCTCGTCTGCGTCGCGGTGACCGCCTGCAGCGACTCCAGCGACCCCGGTCCGGTCGCCGACCGGCTGGCCGAAGGGCTCACCGCAGGCAACCTCGCGGAGGTCCCCTTCGAGGGCGACGCCGGTGCCTACGCCGAGATCGTGGGCGACCTCGACGTGCCCGTGCGAGTGCGGGTCGCCGGCGTCGAGCAGGAGGACGACGTGGCGACCGCGGAGCTCAGCTGGGAGTGGGAGCTCGGGCGCGACTCCTGGCACTACACGACCAAGGCCGAGCTGGTGGAGAGTGGCGACGACTGGCGGGTCCGCTGGGATCCGGCGCTGGTGGAGCCGTCCCTGCGGGAGGGCGAGACGCTCACGCTGCGCACCACACAGCCGCGGCGCGCGGACGTCATCGGGCGCAGCGGCCAGCGCATCGTCACCGAACGCGACGTCGTGCGGCTCGGTCTCGACAAGTCGAAGATCGACAAGGGAGAGACCCGCACGAGTGCGCGCCGGATCGCCGAGCTGGCCGGCGTCACACCCGGCCCCTACGTGAAGCGTGCGGTCGCCTCTGGCGACAAGGCGTTCGTCGAGGCGATCGTGCTGCGGGCCGAAGACGCCAAGGAGCGGATCCCGGCCGCCTTTGCGAAGGTCCCGGGTGCGGTGAGCCTCGGCACGACGCGTCCTCTGGCGCCGACCAAGGAGTTCGCGGCTCCGCTGCTGGGCTCGGTAGGCGAGGCGACGGCCGAGCTGATCGAGAAGTCCGACGGAGCCCTGAGCGCCGGCGACGTGGTCGGACTCAGCGGCCTGCAGGCGCGGTACGACGCCCAGCTCCGTGGCACTCCGGGTGTGCGGGTCACCGCAGGCGAGGGCGAGCGGGAACGGGTTCTCCACGAGTCCGATCCCGCCCAGGGAGAGCCGCTGGAGCTGACCCTCGACGTCGATCTCCAGGAGCGTGCCGAGCGGGTGCTGGCCGACGTCGGCCCCGCCAGTGCGATCGTCGCCGTCGATCCGAGCACCGGCGATCTGCTGGCGGCTGCCAGCGGGCCGGGCGGCGACGGCAACAACACCGCGACCTACGGCCGCTACGCGCCGGGCTCGACGATGAAGGTCGTCACCGCGCTTGCCCTGCTCCGCGCCGGCCTCACGCCGGAGTCGGTGGTGGACTGCCCGGCCACGACCGTCGTCGACGGCAAGACCTTCAAGAACTACGACGACTATCCGGCCTCCTCGCTCGGCCGGATCACCCTGCGCGAGGCGGTGGCACAGTCGTGCAACACCGCCTTCATCTCCCTGGTCGACAAGCTCGACGACAAGGCGCTCACGCAGGCGGCTGCTGCGCTCGGCCTCGGGGTCGACCACGATCTCGGCTTTCCTGCCTACTTCGGCCAAGTGCCCGCTCCGGAGGGCGAGACCGAGAAGGCGGCCGACCTGATCGGTCAGGGCAAGGTGCTGGCCTCGCCGATGGCGATGGCCACGGTGGCGGCCTCGGTGCGAGCCGGCCACACGGTGCTGCCTCGCCTCGTCGTCGGTCACCGCGTCGAGCCGGTCGCCCCGGAGGTGCCGCTGACCAAGGCCGAGGCAGCCGCCCTGCGTGGCCTGATGCGAGCGGTCGTCACCGAGGGATCCGGCCGGTTCCTCGGCGGGCTGGGCGACCTGGGTGCCAAGACGGGCACTGCCGAGTACGGCACCCCCGACGCCTCCGGCGCGCTGCCCACCCACGTGTGGATGGTCGCCCAGCAGCCGCGCCTCGCGGTCGCCGTCTTCGTGGAGACGGGCGCCTCCGGCTCCAGCACCGCCGGCCCCCTGCTGCGCGAGTTCCTCACCTCTCCGTAGCGCTCCGCCTCGCCCGCGGCAACGCGGAGTGGTGGTCGCTCACCAGGCCAAGAACGTCGATTTTCGACAACAGCACCGCACAAGTCGGGCACCGACTATGACCCATGCCACACTGACGCGGATGGACGACGTGGTGGCTGCCCTGCGCTCAGCGGGTTGCGTGTGGGCCGAGGAGGAGGCCGAGCAGCTCCGCAGAGCCGCGCTCGACCAGGCCGTCCGCACCGGTGAGGTCGCTGCCTCCCTGCTGCGTCGGCTCGTCGCCCGACGTGTCGCCGGGGAGCCGTTGGAGCACGTGGTCGGACGGGTGCGCTTCGCGGGCATGACCCTCCTCGTGACGCCGGGTGTCTTCGTCCCCAGGCGGCGGACCGAGCATCTCGCGGAGCTGGCCGTCGAGCGGGCCCGGCCCGGTTCGGTGATCGTGGAGCTCTGCAGCGGGGCCGCGCCCGTGGCTGCCGCCGTACTCGCAGCCGAGCAGGAGGCGGTCGTGCACGCCGTCGACAGCCATCCCGCGGCAGTGGCCTGCGCGGAGCGGAATCTGCGTGACGGCCATGCCCATCGCGGGGATCTGTACGGCGGACTGCCGCGGCTGCTCCGCCGTCGGGTCGACGTGGTGGTGGCCAGCCCGCCGTACGTGCCGAGCGACGAGGTGTCCCTGATGCCCCGTGAGGCGCGGATCTACGAGGAGCGTGCCGCCCTGGACGGGGGCTCCGACGGTCTCGACCTCCACCGACGGATCCTCGCCGAGGCCCCGCGATGGCTCGCACCGGGCGGTCAGGTCCTGCTGGAGTGCGCGGCACGACAGGCCGGCGCGCTGACCGATCTCTTCCGGGAGCATGGCTTCAGCCCGGAGATCGCCCGCGACGAGGAACGGGAGGCGACCGCGGTCGTCGCCCCGCTGCTCTGAGCACGACCGTTCTGACAAGGTAGGAGCATGCAGCGCACGCCACCCCTGACCGAGGCCGTGCAGAAGTACGCCGCCCGCCAGGACGAGTTGAAGGTCGCGACCGGCCACTGGATCGAGCACGTGCGCTCGCTGCTCGACGAGGCGGGCATCAACTACCTCTCGGTCACCGGGCGCACCAAGACGGTCTCCTCCTTCGCCGCCAAATCCTCACAGGAGGTCGACGGCGTACGTGTCTATGACGATCCGCTCACCCAGATCACCGACCAGATCGGCGTTCGCGTGATCACGTACGTGCACAGCGACGTCGCCGCGGTCGCCGATCTGCTGGCCGCGACGTTCACGGTGCTCGACGACCGCGACCTCGGCCAGGTGACGGCCAGTCAGGGGCGTTTCGGCTATTCGAGCAGGCATCTGCTGCTCAGCCCGGACCCGGAGCACGCCACGATGGTCATGCTCGAGCAGCTCGGGGGACAGCCGGCCTCCGTGCAGCTGCGGACCGTGCTCCAGCACGCATGGGCCGAGTTCGAGCACGACATCCGCTACAAGGGCCAGGTCCCCGAGGAGCACGCCACCGACCTCGACCGCCGCTTCACTCTGGCCGCTGGGCTGCTCGAGCTCGCCGACCGCGAGTTCTCGATGATCCGCGACCGGCTGCGTGGTGACCTGACGCAGCCCGCGATCGGTGCGGAGCCCGGGGCCGCCGCAGAGCCTGCGGAACGCATGGATGCCATGGCGTTGGCCACCTTCCTCGGCTCCCGCTACCTCGAGGCGGGCTGGTCGCGCACCGACCACTACGACTGGATGGCCGGGCTGTTGGCGGAGCTGGGCATCACCTCGCTCGACCAGCTCCGCGGCCTGATCACCACCATCGACGACGCCGCCATCGCCGCCCGGATGGGCTACAAGTACCCGCCAGGCGCCGTACGCCGACTCGATGACGCGCTCCTCGCCGTCCACGGCACGCGGTACGCCGACCTGCCCGGCAACGCGCACCGCCGCGACGCCCTTCTCGCGCGGCTCGAGAAGCTGGTCGCCGACGACCCGACCGGCGCCTGAAGGGAGCCATGATTCTGCGCGGTGGCTTGGCCGGTTTGGTGGCGCTGGTGCTGTTGGTGCTCTTCCAGGCAGGGGATGGGGACGGCTCGGATGGCGTGAGCTGGTTCGGCTCCGGCTCGCTGACGGGACAGAGCAGACCGGGCCACGACTTCGGGTTCGGCGGCGTGCTGCGCAACGACGGCGATCGATCGATCACGCTGCGCTCCGCAAGCTTCGTTGGCGACGTACCGCCCCAGCAGGGACTGCTGCGGGAGACACTCGTCTTCGACCTCGGGAACGCGGGCTTCGGTCCGGGCGGAGCCTGGTGGCCCGATGAGGAGCTCCGTCCCTACACCCGTCCGATCGACGGGTACGTGGTGCGGCCCAGCGAAGAGGTCGGTCTGGTCTTCGTCGTCGAGATCCGCGGGGCCGGGCCGATGACCTGGACCGAGGGAACGGTGACTTATGAGCGCGACGGCGAGCGGCGCTCGGTGCAGGGAAGGCTTGGGCTCACGCTCTGCCCCATGACCCGAGGCTGCGGCTGAGGCGTGGTGGTGTCGCGCTTCGATGGAGTGAACAGGCTGAGATTCGGGACGAGAGCAGCCCTCACGCTCCATCGTGGCGAGCTACCACGGTGGGTGCGTCCGCCAGGACCCTCGTCCGCCGAGCACTGCTCAGCAGCCCGAGGCGGATACGGAAGCGTTCGGCGAGGTCGGGCGCGGGCCCGTTGGGTCCATGCAGCTCCCATCTCTGCTCGACCTGTGCGTTGGCAGCACGCCCCACCGCATCGCGGAAGCGCTGCGCCACGAGCTCGCGTCGAGCGAGCTCTCCGCCGACGACCGAGACCACCTCGAGCCCGTGATTGCGCAGACCGCCCTCGCGGGTGAGGTCGCGACTGCGGGCGCGTGCACCGAAGTGGTGTGCGCCCTCGTACTCGGCAGCAACCCCCACCTCCGGACAGATCAGATCGGGCCGCCCCAGAAAGCGCCCGCTGAGGTCGTGGACGGGTACGTTGCACATCGGCGTCGGTAGCTCCGCGTCCAGCAGCCAAGCCAGACGCATCGCCGTCTCTGGAGGGGACTCTGCGCCAGCCATGCTCAGAGCGAAGGCCTGCCGGACGAGAGGAAGGCCCGGCGTGCGTGGCACGGAGGCCAGCCAGGCCTCGAACCGTTCCGACGTGGTCAGCTCCGCGAACAACACCATGTCGATTGCTGCGGCGCCGTCGCGGACGTTGCCACGACGCAGGACCTCGTCGAAGAGTGACCGATGGATGTTCAGGCAACGTACGCCGTGTCGTACGACGATCTCGTCGGGAAAGGTGTGACAGCGATCGAGGAGGACACCCGGCCGAGGAGACAGGCGTCGTGCTGGACCGATTCGTATCTGCACCGGCAACGCTCCGCCGTCGGCGGTTGCGCCCTCGAACCAGCGCGCCCCGGCCAGGTGCAGGCTCGCCCAACCCGTCACGCCGGCGTCCCCGCCGACCCGGGTCGCGGCCTCCAGGATCCGCTGGCCCGGCTGATCGGCACACGCGTTCGTCGGCACGAAAAGACCGTGGCCGATGGCTCGCCAGTGCGGTCCGCGCGCAGCGCCCCTGGTGGGCCCGGTGCGTCCTGCCGGGTCGATGTGCCGAGGCAGGGTGAGCCGAGGCCGTCCGATTCTCGGTGGCGGATGGATGCGGTGCCAACCCGGCCCCGGGACCATTGACGAGGACATAGGACGAGACTGGCGCAACCGCCGCCCCGCCGCCTCCGCTCATCCACAGGGCTCGGGTGGCTCGATGGAGTGAACGGGCTCTGTTCTTGCGCCGCGACAGCCCTGACGCTCCATCGAGCGCCGGTCCGTCAGCGGTTGTTGGCGGAGAAGTGCTGGTAGTCCTTCAGCGTGCGCCAGCTCCCGCCCCAGCCCCAGCCGATCCGGGCGAAGGCCCGCACGACGGGGCCGTCCGCGGTGATCATGCCCGGGCGGACGTCGTTGCGGTCGAGGTAGGAGCGGGCCAACTCGGGGAGCACGACCTGGCCCTTCTCATACGGATTCTGGAACGGGTTGAGGTCGATCGCCAACCCGTAGGCGTGCTCGCTGTAGGAGGAGCCGCCGGTCACGGGCCGGCAGTTGAAGGCCCCGGTGTCGTTGCCGTCGCCGGTCGGTGCGGCGTCCCGCTCGGCCACCGTGGTGATCGCCATCTGCTCCATCGGGAAGTGCGCCTTCCACAGGTCGCCGAAGACCTGCACCACCTCGTCGGCGACGCTCGAGTTGACCAGCAGCTCCCCGGTATGACGGACGTCGTCGAAGCCCCAGAACGTCACCCGCACCCAGGCGAGCTGTTCGGCGCGCACCGGGCAGGCTCGGTTCCACGTGGAACGGGCGATCACCTCCGCCGGTGCGGGGTCGACGACCTTGGAGCGGAACCCGGTGCCGGGCAGCATCGGCAGGCTGTCGGGCAGAGTGAAGCGCCGCTGTCGGAGGGCCGGCGGCGTGGTCAAGACGGTCGCCCCCTCCGGCAGCACCCGGGTGCCCAGCCAGGCCGGAGGCACGGTCCCCGGAGCAGGTACGTCGTCACTCTGCTCGTCGCTGCCGGACGACGGTGAGGTGGGGGCCGTCGTTCCTTGCGTGCTCGGTGGAGTGGTGGGGGAGGCGGGTGACGGCGTACCGCCGGGGGTGCTGCCGGTCGAGCAGGCGGCCAGCAGGCACAGGAGCACCAGGGCGGTGACGAGGGAACGCACATCACGAGCGTAGGACGCCGTGCCAGGAGTGCTGCCACTACTGTTGCGCCGTGGCAGGACGACCGACGCGCTTCCGTTCGTGGCGCGCCCGACTCGCGATGAGCGTCGGCATCGTGGTGATCAACCTGCTCGGCACGGTGCTGGTCTACTGCCTGGCCGCGTGGGTGGTGCCGATCCCCGACGTGGACGACGAGTTCCGGCTCCGCATCGCCAACCTGATCGGGGCGGCGATCTATGTAGGCACCGCCGTGACGGCCGGCATCGTCTTGCTCAACGTGTCGCTCACGCCGATGGTGCAGTGGATCCGGGCGGGGGCAGACCCCGAGCATCGGGGCCGGCGAACGGTCTTGCGTGCGCCGCGTCGGATGGCGATCTGGCACGGGTCCGCCTGGACGCTCGCCGCGATCGCTTTCGGTGCGCTGAACGCGACGGTGAGCATCCGGCTCGGCGTCGACGTGCTGTTGATCGTGGCGCTGGCCGGGTGGTCGACCTCGGCCTTCGCCTACCTGGCCGCGGAGCGGGTGCTGCGCAGCTTCGCCCGGCAAGCGCTGGAGGGGAACGCCGCCCTGCCCCGGCCGCGGAGCTCGGTCTGGCGGGCGATGTCGAGCTGGGGCCTGGGGTCCGGCGTGGTCCTGCTCGGCTCCGTGCTGGTCGGGCTCTTCGCCCTCGTCGACGACCAGGACGCCTCGGTCCGGAGCCTGGCGGTCACGATGCTGGTGCTCGGCTGCATCGGCCTCGGGGTCGGGGGGCTGGCCGCGTTCCTCGGTGCCAAGGCGAGCGCCGACCCGCTGCGCGGTCTGCGTCAGGGAGTGCAGCGGATCGAGAAGGGTGACTACGACGTCACCATCCCGATCTACGACGCAACCGAGATCGGGCACCTGCAGGCCGGCTTCAACCGGATGGCTGCCGGTCTGGCCGAGCGCGAGGAGATCCGTGAGCTCTTCGGCCGCCACGTCGGTGAGGATGTCGCCCGCAACGCACTCGCGCGCGGGGTGTCGCTCGGCGGCGAGAGCAGGCACGTGGCGGTGCTGTTCGTCGACATCATCGGTTCCACCACGATCGCGGAGCGGCGCGACCCGACCCAGGTCGTCGACCTGCTCAACCGGTTCTTCGCCGTCGTGATCGATGTGGTCGAGTCACACCACGGCTGGATCAACAAGTTCGAGGGCGACGCAGCGCTCGCCGTCTGGGGCGCCCCCGACGAGGTGCCCGGCATGGAGACCCACGCGCTCCGCGCGACCCGCGTGCTTGCCGAACGGCTTCGAGCCGAGGTGCCTGAGCTGCGCGCCGGCGTCGGTGTCTCTGCCGGCCGGGCGGTCGCTGGCAACATCGGCGCCGCTCGCCGCTCCGAGTACACCGTGATCGGCGATCCGGTGAACGAGGCGGCTCGCCTCACCGACCTGGCCAAGGAGTACCCGGGTCTGGCGCTGGCGCGCTACGACCTGGTCGAGGCCGCCGACGCCGAGGAGGCCGAGCACTGGCAGGCGGAGCAGCCGGTGCTGCTGCGCGGCCGCAGCGAGCCGACCCCCGTCGCCACTCCCCACCGCGCCGAGTGAGCGCGAATCACGTGTTGAGTGAGCGCGAATGACGCGTCGTAGGTGGGCGATCAGGAGCTTTCGGACTCCGCGATCCGCTCGTGGTGGTGGATCACCTCGGCGATGACGAAGTTGAGGAACTTCTCCGCGAAGACCGGGTCGAGCCCGGCGTTCTCCGCCAGCGTCCGCAGGCGTGCGACCTGACGCTCCTCGCGAGCCTTGTCGGCCGGGGGAAGCCCCAGCTCCGCCTTCAGTACGCCGACCTGCTGCGTGCAGCGGAACCGCTCGGCAAGCAGGTGGATCAGGGCAGCGTCGATGTTGTCGATGCTCTGGCGCAGGCGGAGCAACTCGGGCGGGGTCGTCACGGTGGAGGAGTCTACGGCGGCGCTCCGGCGCACCCGCCGACTTGGTGGTGAGTCGTCGATTCCCGGAGCCCGTTCGACTGGTTCGTCACACCCGGAGCAGCCGGGAGCGGGCCCTCACCAGGGTGAGGGCGCGTAGTCCTTCACGAAGCAGCCGTAGAGATCCTCGCCCGCCTCACCGCGGACGATCGGGTCGTAGACGCGTGCCGCGCCGTCGACCAGGTCGAGCGGTGCGTGCCAGCCCTCGGCGGCGATGCGCAGCTTCTCCTGGTGCGGCCGCTCATCGGTGATCCACCCGGTGTCGACGGCTGTCATCAGAATGTTGTCGGTCTCGAACATCTCGCCCGAGGAGGTCCGCGTCATCATGTTGAGCGCAGCTTTGGCCATGTTGGTGTGCGGGTGGCCCGGCCCCTTGTAGCGACGTGAGAACTGCCCCTCCATCGCAGAGACGTTCACGACGTAGGCGCGCCGGGCCCCGCGGCGTACGGCCTCGCGCATTGCCGGACGCAGCCGGGAGACGAGCAGGAACGGCGCGATGGAGTTGCAGAACTGCACCTCGAGCAGCTCCAACGGGTCGACCTCGTCGACGACCTGGGTCCAGGAGTTGTTGGTCTGGGTGTCGGGCAGCAGTCCGCCCGCGTCGACGGCGGTGCCGGCCAAGTGCGCCTCCAACGAGGCGTGCCCTGCCGTGAGTGCGAGCGCGGTGAGCGAGGCGGCGCTCTGGGCGGCCAGGGCTGCCTCCACCGACTCTCCGTCGTGGTGGGCGACCGCGTGCTGCTCCAACGCACCGGCGATCGCCGCCGGGTGGGCCTCGCTGATCCGGTCGAAGGTGATCATCTCCGGCAGCTCCAGCCCGGACTCCAATGGCAGCAGGGGAGCCGACTCCATCTCGACGAGCTGGGAGTAGGCGCCGGGGGAGCGGCGTACGGTCTGGCAGGCGTTGTTGATCAGGATGTCGAGCGGTCCCTCGGCGGCGACGTCGTCGGCCAGCGAGATCACCTGCGTCGGGTCGCGCAGGTCGATGCCGACGACCTTGAGCCGGTGGAGCCAGTCTCCCGAGTCCTCGAGGCTGGAGAAGCGGCGTACGGCGTCCTTGGGGAAGCGGGTGGTGATGGTGGTGTGCGCGCCGTCACGGAGCAGGCGGAGGGCGATGTACATGCCGATCTTGGCGCGGCCGCCGGTGAGCAGCGCGCGTTTGCCGGCGAGGTCGGTGCGCTGGTTGCGCTTCTGGTGCGACATCGCTGCGCACGAGGGGCAGAGCCAGTGGTAGAACGCGTCGACGAGCGTGAAGTCCTGCTTGCAGATGTAGCAGCCGCGCGCGGTGATCAGCTCGCCGGCGAACGCGCCCTCGGCGGTCGAGACCAGCGGGATGCCAGCAGTCTCGTCGTCGATGCGCATCGCCGATCCGGTCGCGGTCTTCTCGATGATCTCCTGATCGTGGCGCTGGCGCTCCAGGCGGATCTCGGCGCGGCGCGACTTCTTGATCAGCTTGTACATGTACGACGCCGCGCGCTTCATGGTGCGCACGTCGTCGTGGTCGGGATGCAGCTGCGGGATCTGCTGGAGCACCTTGATCGCGATCGCCAGCTCGTCGGGGTCGATCCGGTCGAGCTGGGCGTCGGTGGGCTGCGAGTCGGGCACCGGGCGATTCTCTCAACCGAGGCGCCGAGTGCGGAATCGAGGCCGATGCCGACTAGGGCGTCTGCCGGATTGGGGTGCGCTGAGTCGAGCGTGACACCATCCCCGCGTGGGTCTGAGGGACGCGCTGGCCGACACCACGCCGCTGCGCAACGAGCACTTCGCTCGGCTCTGGCGCGCCAACATCCTCACCGTGATCGGTGCGCAGCTGACGGTGGTTGCCGTGCCGGCCCAGATCTACGCGATCACCGACTCCTCGGCGTACGTCGGGTTGACCGGCATCTTCGGCCTGGTGCCACTGGTCGTGTTCGGGCTCTGGGGTGGGGCGCTGGCGGACGCCGTGGATCGCCGCTCCCTCCTGTTGATCACCACGGCCGGGCTGATCGGGACGAGTGCGCTCTTCTGGCTGCAGGCGGCGCTCGGCAACTCCGACGTATGGCTGCTGCTTGCCCTCTTCGCGGTGCAGCAGGCCTTCTTCGCGGTGAACCAGCCGACCCGCAGCGCGGTGCTGCCCAAGATCCTGCCGACCGCCCAGCTGCCCGCGGCGAACTCGCTCAACATGACCGTCTTCATGGCGGGAGCGATCGCGGGTCCGATGGTCGGCGGGGCGCTGATCCCGGTGCTCGGCTTCTCCTGGCTCTACCTGGCCGACACGATCACGCTCTTCGCGACCCTCGGCGCCGTGCTACGCCTGCCGGCGCTTCCGGTCGAGGGGGTCACCCGTACGCCGGGACTCGCCTCCGTGGTGGACGGCTTCCGCTATCTGCGGATGCACCCGGTGCTGATGGTCTCGTTCGTGGTCGACATCATCGCGATGGTCTTCGGCATGCCGCGCGCCCTCTTCCCGGAGATGGCGCACGAGTCCTTCGGCGGCGCGACCGAGGGCGGCCTCGCGTTCGCGTTGCTCTTCGCGGCGATCCCTGCGGGGGCCGTCCTCGGCGGGGTCTTCTCCGGTTGGGTCTCGCGGATCGACCGGCAGGGGCTCGCTGTCGTCGCGGCGATCGTGGCGTGGGGAGTGGCGATCGCGGGCTTCGGGCTCGCGGTAGGTCTGGCCGGTGGCACCGTCGGCGTCGCGCTGGCGGCAGCCGTGGTCATGTTGATGGCCGCCGGTGCCGCCGACATGGTCTCGGCGGCCTTCCGGCAGAGCATGCTGCAAGGCGCGGCCAGCGACGAGGTGCGCGGGCGGCTGCAAGGCATCTTCATCGTGGTGGTGGCCGGGGGGCCCCGCATCGCCGACGTGCTGCATGGCGGGGTCGCGTCGCTCACCGGAGCACCCGCCGCTGCCGGCTACGGCGGGGTGCTCGTGGTGGTGCTCGTCCTGGCGGTCGCGGCGCTGGTGCCCGCGTTCGTCAGGTTCCGGCTCTCCCAACTCTGACGAGACGCCAGCTTCAGCCCGTTGAGACGCCAGCTTCAGTGCGTTGAGACGCCAGTTTCAGCCGGATCGCCGGTGCTGGCCTTCGGGTTCGTCAGAGCGCGGCGGCGAGCTTCGTGCCCTGGGCGATGGCGCGCTTGGCGTCCAGCTCCGCCGCCACGTCGGCACCCCCGATGAGGTGGACCCCGTGGCCGGAGCCCATCCGGGTGTCGGTGGAGGCGAGCAGCTCGTCGTAGACCTCGCGCACCGGCTCCTGTCCGGCGCAGACCACGATCGTGTCGACGGCCAGCACGCGCGAGACGCCGTCGACGGTGAGGTGCAGGCCGGCGTCGTCGATCCGGTCGTAGCGGACGCCGGAGATCTGCTGCACGCCGCTGTCCTTGAGCACCGCGCGATGTGCCCAGCCGGAGGTCTTGCCGAGTCCGATGCCGATCGGGGTGGTCTTGCGCTGCAGCAGGTAGACCTCGCGGACCGTCGGGCGCGGCGTCTTCGCGACCAGGCCGCCGACCTCGTCGCCGGTGCCCACGCCCCAGTGGGCGTACCAGTCGCCGATCTTCTCGCCGGCGTCATGCGTCAGGTAGTGCGCCACGTCGACCCCGACGCCACCGGCACCGATCACCGCGACGCGCTCGCCGGCGGTGACGCGCCCGCTCAGCAGGTCGGCGTACGAGACGACGCTGGGGTGGTCGGCGCCGGGGATGGTGAGGTCGCGGCCCTGCACGCCCGTCGCCACGACGACCTCGTCGTACGACGAGAGGTCGGTGGCGACCACCCGGGTGTTCAGCCGTACGTCGACGCCTACGACCTCGAGTCGCCGTGTCCAGTAGCGCACCGACTCCCGGAAGTCCTCCTTGCCGGGGATCTCCATCGCGTGGCGGAACTGGCCGCCGATGGCGTCGCCCGCTTCGAAGAGGGTCACCGCGAGACCCCGTTCGGCAGCCGAGATGGCGGCCGAGAGCCCGGCGGGCCCAGCTCCGACGACGGCGACCGTTGCCTTGCGCCGGGTCGGGGTGAGCACCAGCTGGGTCTCGTGACAGGCGCGCGGGTTGAGCAGGCAGCTGGCAGTGCGGTTGCGGAAGGTGTGGTCGAGGCAGGCCTGGTTGCAGGCGATGCAGGTGTTGATCTCGTCAGCCCGCCCCTCAGCCGCCTTGTTGACGAACTCCGCGTCGGCCAGGAACGGGCGGGCCATCGAGACCAGGTCGGCCTTGCCGGTGGCGATGATCTCCTCCGCCTGACCGGGGGAGTTGATCCGGTTCGACGCTGCCACAGGGACAGAGACGACCCCCTTGAGTCGCTCCGTCCAGGGCAGCCACGCGCCCTGGGGGACCTGGGTGATGATCGTGGGCACGCGCGCCTCGTGCCACCCGATGCCGGTGTTGAACATCGTCACGCCGGCGGCCTCCAGGCGCCGGGCGAGCTCGGCGATCTCCTCCCAGGTCTGGCCGTCCTCGACCAGGTCGAGCAAGGAGATGCGGTAGATGATCGGGAAGTCCGGCCCCACCTGGGCCCGGGCACGCTTGACCACCTCGACCGGGAAACGCATCCGCTTCTCCGCGCTGCCGCCCCATTCGTCGGTGCGGTCGTTCGTACGCCGCGCCAGCATCTGGTTGATGAAGTAGCCCTCCGAGCCCATCACCTCCACGGCGTCGTACCCGGCCTTGCGGGCGAGCTCGATGCTGCGGGCGAAGTCGTCGGCGGTGGCGTCGATCTCCTTGGCGCTCAGCCGCTTGGGCTTGAACGGCGTGATGGGGGACTTGATGTCGGAGGCGCCGGCGTTGAACGGGCTGTAGCCGTAGCGGCCGGCGTGGATCACCTGCAGGGCGATCGCGCCGCCCGCGTCGTGCACGGCGTCGGTGATGACCCGGTGGCGCATCGCGTCGAGGCGGGTGCGCATCTCGCCGGCGAAGGGCTTGAGCCAGCCGCGTCGGTTGACCGCGTAGCCGCCGGTGATGATCAGGCCGACACCTCCGCGCGCCCGCTCGGCGAAGAAGGCCGCGAGCCGCGGGAAATGCCAGGTGTGGTCCTCCAGCCCGGTGTGCATCGATCCCATGACGACCCGGTTGCGCAGGGTCAGGTCGCCGAGCTGGATCGGCTCCAGGAGGTGCGGGTAGTCGGTCATCGGGTGGTCTCCGATCGGCGGGGAGTGGGGGAGGTCGTGACGTCGGGAAGGCGAGGGATCGTCATCTCGTCGGGAGGCCCTTGCCGGTTCGCCCGAAGGCGGCGAGGTACTCCGAGAGCCAGCTGACCCAGTACTCCTCCAGCAGGATCCCGCCGCGGAGCACCAGGTAGTGGTCGAGGTCGGCGCCGGCCAGGGCCGACGGTTCGGGGTAGTCGCGCTCGCACATCCGGAGGTAGTGGTCGCGCCGGGTCACGTGGTCGGCCAGGTGCGCAGCCACGTCATCGAGCCGGGCCTCGCGGTCGTCGCCCAGCCAAGCGCCGCGCAGCTTCACGGCGAGATCGCTGCGCTGCGGGGCCGGTGGGGTGGGCTCGGCGAGCCAGCGCCGCAGCTCCTCGTGGCCGACCGGGGTGACGTCGTACACGAGCTTCGCGGGGCGCTTGGGTTGGGCGATCTCCTCGCTGGAGAGCCAGCCGTCGGCCTCCATGCGCTTGAGCGTGCGATAGATCTGTTGGTGGCTCGCCTGCCAGAAGAAGCCGATCGAGGCATCGAACCGGCGGGTGAGCTCGAGCCCGGAGGCGGCACGCTCGGCGAGCGAGACGAGGAGTGCGTGTTCCAGGGCCATGGGGCCAGCCTGACCTACCTATGCAACTAGTTGCAATGGGTGGTGAGCGGCATCACGTCTCGCCGGTCGAGCGAAATCGGGAGCGTGCTGTCGACGCTGACAGCGGCTCTGTCATGATGCGCAGCATGACGTTCGAACTTGGTCAGGGAACCGGCCCGCTGCGGGGCGTGAAGGTCGTGGAGATCGCCGGCATCGGCCCGAGCCCGCACGCCTGCATGATGCTGGCCGACCTGGGCGCCGACGTGATCCGGATCGAGCGGCCGGGCGGACAGATGCTCACGGGCGGCAGCCACGACCTGCTCAACCGGGGTCGTCCGAGCGTCGCGCTCAACCTCAAGGACCCGGCCGCCGTGGAGACGGTGCTCACCCTGATCGAGGACGCGGACGTGCTCGTCGAGGGCATGCGCCCCGGCGTCACCGAGCGGATGGGGCTGGGGCCTGACGTCTGCGCCGAGCGGAACCCGCGCCTCGTCTACGCGCGGATGACCGGCTGGGGCCAGACGGGCCCCTTCGCCCAGGTGGCAGGCCACGACATGAACTACATCGCCATCACCGGCACCCTGCACGGACTCGGGCAGGTCAAGGAGAAGCCGCAGTTTCCCGGCAACCTGGTCGGCGACTTCGGCGGCGGCTCCACCTATCTCGTCATCGGCATCCTCGCCGCGCTGCTCGAGGCCAAGGTCTCCGGGCAGGGGCAGGTGGTCGACGCCGCCATCGTCGATGGCACCGCCTCGCTCAACGCGATGACCGCCGCCTTCCTCGCCGGCGGCGGTTTCAACGAGCAGCGCGCCAGCAACCTGCTCGACGGAGGGACGCCGTACTACGACATCTACGAGACCTCCGACGGCGAGCACATGTCGGTCGGTGCCCTCGAGCCGCAGTTCTACGAGGTCTTCGTCGAGCTGCTCGGCATCAAGGAGAGCGCCCCGGACCGTTACGACCCGGCCAGCTACGCCGCGCTCGCCGATCTCATCGCGTCGACGTTCAAGACCAAGACGCAGGCGGAGTGGGTCGAGATCTTCGAGGGCACCGACGCCTGCGTGGCCGGGATCATCCCGATCAGCAAGGCCGTCGATCACCCGCACATGAAGGCGCGCGAGGTCTTCATCGAGCACCACGGCGTCGTCCAGCCGCAGCCGGCCCCGCGCTTCTCGCGCACCGGTGCGACGCTCTCCCACCCGCCTGCGCCCGGTGCCGGCGCCCATACCCGGGAGGCGCTCGCCGCCTGGGGCATCGCCGACGTCGACGTGCTGATCGACTCCGGCGCCGCCGTACAGATCTGATCTCCTCGCAGCGTCCTGCCGTCCGGTGGTCGGAACGACCAGGAGGTAGGACGCTGCGCGGGAGGTCCTGCGAGGAGGTCGCTGGAGTAGCCGCCAGGCAGGACGTCCCACGGGGTACGGCGCCGAGCCAGCTCGCGGACGTTTCCCGGCGAGGCGCCGGCGGACGGTAGGTTGTCGCTGGATTCGGGGCACCTGGCCCTGTCTGTCGTGAGGAGCCGGAGTGCCGGGCAAGACCACCATCGACCGCGAGGCAGTGCTGCCTGCCGTGATCGGGGCCGTCCCCAGCGCGATCGCCCTGCTCGCCGGACGGCGGCGTACGGCGGCACTGCTGGCGGCACTCCCGGTCGGCCTGGTCGCCTTCTTCCGGGACCCCCACCGGAGCGTCGACGAGAGGCCGGTCGACGAGGACACCGTGCTCTCGCCCGCCGACGGCAAGGTGATGCACGCCGGCCCAGGGCAGCCGGAGGTCGCTCCCGAGGGCGACTGGCAGCAGATCAGCATTTTTCTCTCGGTCTTCGACGTGCACATCAACCGGGCTCCGTACGGGGGCACCGTGGAGTCGGTGGAATACCGACCGGGCCGTTGGCTGGCGGCCTACAAGTTCGAGAGCGCCTTCGAGAACGAGCGCAGCGAGATCACGATGACCCGGACCGTGCGCGGCGAGCAGCGGCGCTACATCTTCCGGCAGATCGTCGGCCTGGTGGCCCGGCGGGTGGTCACCCGGATCAAGGCCGGCGACGAGCTCGCCAGCGGCGAGCGGATCGGCCTGATGAAGTTCGGCTCCCGGATGGACATCTTCCTTCCGCCCGAGGTCGAGCTGTCCGTGCGCGAAGGTGATCGGGTGGTGGCCGGCGAGACCGTGCTCGGTCGCTGGCCCGGGGCCGGACAGAGCTGAGCGTGAGCGCCCCGACCCGTCGGCGCCGCTTCGCCAGGTGGCGCCTGGAGTCCCACTCCGGCGCCGAGGTCGTCTCGCTGCGCCAGCTGAGCGCCCGTGAGCAGCTGCGGGTGACCGCGCCGAGCCTCTTCACCACCGCCAACATGGCGTGCGGCTTCTCCTCGGTCCTGCTGGCCACGAACGGGCACTTCCAGTTCGCCGCCGTGCTCATCGCCGTGGCGATCATCATGGACATCGCCGACGGCGCCGTAGCTCGGCTGGTGGGCGCGACCTCCCCGTTCGGAGTCCAGCTCGACTCCCTGGCCGACCTGGTCTCCTTCGGCCTGGCGCCCGCTTTCCTGGTCTATACCTGGGTGTTGCCGGAGTGGCCGGTCGTGGCGTGGGTCGCGGCGTTCCTCTGGCTCGCCTGCGCGGGCTTCCGGCTCGCGCGCTTCAACTTCACCATCGATCCGACCGACGACAAGCGCTACTTCATCGGGCTGCCCTCTCCGGCCGCCGCCGCGGTCGTGATGGCGACCGTCTTCGCGCTCGACAGCCCCGACGTCGCCGGGCCGGACGTGCGGGTCGGGCCCGCGATCCTGATCCCGGTGCTGATCAGCCTGGTCCCGGCGTGGCTCATGGTCAGCACCATCCGGTTCCGCTCCTTCCGCGACCTGATCACGCCACGGACCCGGGAGGCCCGGGTGATCACCGCGCTCACCGGGCTGGCGGTGCTGCTCGGGCTGGTGCTCGTCCCAGCGGGTACGGCGCTCGTCGTCGCCTATGTCTATGTGCTGACCGCGCCGCTGGGGGTCCTGACCGCTCCGGTCCGGGCCCGCCTGCTCGGGCCGGAGTCGGTCGCGCCGCCGCGGCAGCGCCAGCAGTCCGTCTTCCTGCCGCTTGCGGGGGACGACGACTCGACCGACACGGACGCCGCCGAACTCCACTGAGCCGAGCCGGTCACGACGGCGTGGCCGTAGTGTCCAGGTGTTCTTGGTTGGCCGGTACGCCGTCGATCGACTCAGCCCGATCGCCCACGCGGATCGCGGCAAAGGAGATGGGCAGACCCTGCCCGGTCCACGGGGAGGCGCGATCCATGAGCTGGGCATGCACGTGCGGCTCGCTGCTGTTGCCGGAGTTGCCGCAACGACCGATCATCTCGCCGGCTCGGACCCGGTCGCCGACGCGGACCGTCACGGATTGGCGCTGCAGGTGAGCAGTGGCCGCGAAGGCGCCGTCCTCCGTCTCCATCACCACGTGGTTGCCGAGGATGAAGCGGGGGCCGCCGATCTCGCGGACCACACCCTCAAGCATCATCAGCGCGATGCCGAGCAGGTTGGAGCGCGCCCGGTGGTCGCGCAGACCGGCGACGACCCGCACGACGACCCCGTCGACCATCGCATACACCGGCTCCCCGAAGCCCGGGTAGGCGTCGGATCGGCGCAGAGCCGTCCCGCCGAACTGGGGTCGCTCCCGGTCGACCGGGTCGTGGCAGAGATCGATCGCATAGGCCTGCCCATAGGCGCGCACGCCGTGGCTCGGCACCTTCGTGGCCGGACTGTTGAGCGCTAGCCATCTGCCCCGCACCGGTGGTAGGACGAGGCGGGGTTGGTGCTTCGGGAGCAGCCGAGGGCCGATCAGCGTGAGAGCGACGCAGGCCACGGCGACGCCGAGGGCGACGGCCACGGCGACCCTGGCGATTGCCGCGATGTCGCCGCCCAGGTGGTGACCGACGACGGCGTATCCGATCAGGACGGTCGCGGCGACGTAGTAGAGCGGTCCCCGGCAGCGGTAGGCCGAGAGCAGGGCGTGCTTCATCGAGCGGCTCCGCTGAGGCACGCCAGCAGCGGTACGACGCGGGCCGGCGGCACGTCGTAGCTCCCGCGGCCGGTCTGGTGCAGCCATCCGGCGGCGAGGAGCTGTCGGAGGTGGTGATGCAGTTGCCCGGTGGTGCCCAGCGAATCCATCTCGGAGAGCCGCGCAGTGGCGCGGGTGCCGGAGAGGACGTGGCGCAGGAGTTCGAGGCGAACCGGGTGGCCCAGAGCGGCGAATGCGGCTGCGCGATCCCCCCAGTCCGAGTCGAGGAGGCCAGCGGTCCCGGTTGCCTGCTGCCACGACACCGGCTCGCCGGTCGGGAGCGTCAATTGGCCGACCAGCAGCACCGCGCCGTCGACGGTCGCCGGGTGATCTGGAAGCCGGACCGTCAGCCCGTTGAGGGCCCAGAACGCATCGTCGTCCCGGTGTACGGCGGGCCCGGCGGGTGCCGCGGGACGGGAGGTGGTCGCGGCTGCTTCCAGGGCGTCGACCCGGTCGCCGAGCAGCCGGAGTCCGTCGCGGAGCTCGTCCAGTTCACTAGCCACGCATCTACGTTAAAACGTAGTTACGCACTTTCCAAGTCAGTGGGGCTCGGTGCCGAGTGCCAGGGCGATGGTCGCCTCCGCGACGAACTGCGGGTCGGCGAGACGCTCGCCGTACAGCTCGCGCAGGCGGCCGACGCGGTAGCGGATCGTCTGCGGGTGCACGAAGAGGGCGGCGGCGATGTCGTCGCGGCGTCCTTGGTGCAACAGCCAGGCGCGCAGCGTCTCGACCAGCTTCTCCACCGTCGAGGGGCGCAGCCCGGCCATGGGGGCGAGTACTCGGTGACGCAGGTCGGCCAGAGCGTCCGCGTCCGCAGTGACGACGAGGGGGACCAGCAGATCGGCCGAGTCGACCGGTCCGCCTGGCGTGCGCAGTTGCAGGGCCCGTAGTGCCCGGCGGTACGACGACACCGCACCCGCCCAGCTCCGGCTCGGCCCGACGACGGCCTCGCGGTCGGCCAGCGCCTGCACCAGGCTGCGTCGTGCGCGCTCGGACAGGTCGGGCACCAGCAGCACGGCGAGGTCGGACCGGTCCTCCAAGCCGGGCGCCTCGGAGGAGGCGCGCAGGGTGCGGGCGTCGACGAGCGTCCGCACGGTGCCGCTGACCGACTCCGGGGTGAGTACGGCGGTGAGGGTGGCAGGAGGGATCCAGTCCGCCCGTTCGGCCAGGCCGAGGAGGAGCTCCGGGTCGAGACCGGCCAGGATCCCGTCCGCGAGCCGCTCGAGGTGCCGCTCCCGTACGCGACCCGAGGTGGAGAGCTCGTCGGCGTGGCCGGAGACGCTGGCTGCTGAGAGCTGGTCGATGTAGTCGAAGACGAACTCCGCGAACTGGGCCAGCTCCGCGGCGCCCAGCCCCGCCTCGACGGCGGTGACACTCAGCTCGTGCCAGGCAGTGCGGGCGCCCACCCGGTAGGCGGCCGCCAGCGCATCCATCGAACGGCCGCTGCGGGCCTCCCCGCGGCCCAACGCGTAGGCCGCCTCGAAGACCGACTCGACCCGGCTGCCCGGGCCGACGCCGGCACGGGTGGAGGCCATGTCGAGGAACCCGCCCAGCGCCAGCGCCACGGCGGTCTCGATGTTGCGGCCCATCCGGCCGCGGAAAGGCTCGGAGTAGGAGGGCACCTCGCGAATGACCGTGTCGACGACCCGCTCCGCGGCGGTGGCCAGCTCGGCGCGCATCGCGGCGACCACCGGATCCGGCAGCCGCAGGGCCGTCTGCTTCGCCATGCTGTCCTCCTTGTGCCCGATCTTCACTCGTGGCGAACAAAAGAGTACCGGGGATTCACGCGATCAAGGTCATGAGTTCACACCGGCGAACGAGCACCATGGAGACATGAGCACGATCGCACCGTCCGGCGCCCGGTCCCGCGCGGCCGCCCATCGCGGCACCCGCGTCCGCGACGCCCTGGTCCGAGCCGTCGAAGCAGCCACCACTCCGCTGCTGCCCGCGGACTATCTCGACCTCTTCGCCCCGCTCCGCTCCGGTGCGGACCTGCGTGGCCGCATTGTCGCCGTACGCCCGGAGACCGCGGACGCCGCCACGATCGAGATCAAGCCCGGCGCCGACTGGGCCGGCCACGTACCCGGCCAGTACCTGCGGATCGGTGTCGACGTCGACGGTGTTCGCCAGTGGCGCGCGTACTCGCTCACGCACGGCCCCCGCGTCGACGGCCTCATCTCGATCACTGTCAAGGCGGTGCCGGACGGGGTGGTGAGCAACCACCTCGTGCACCAGGCGCGCCCGGGCACGCTGGTCCACCTGGAGCAGGCGACCGGTGACTTCGTGCTGCCGCCGCTCACCGCGGACCGGAAGTTCCTCTTCGTGACCGCCGGCTCCGGCGTCACTCCGGTCATCGGCATGCTGCGCAACCTCTTCCCGGTCACCGACTCCGGCGTGGTCGGCCTCGGCCGCCCGCTCGACATCACCGTCGTGCATGTGGCGCCGAGCGAACCGGACTCGATCTTCATCAGCAACCTCCGCGAGCTGCATGCCGCGGGTGCGATCCACCTCGTTGCCCGCTACGACGACGTGCACGGTGTGCTCGACGTGCAGCGGCTCGAGGAGGTCGTCCCCGACCTCGCCGAGCGGACGACCTACGCCTGTGGCCCGGCTGGCCTGCTCGATGCGTTGGCCGCCCACCACGAAGCCCGCGACCTGGAGCTCTTCACCGAGCAGTTCCGGCCCGCCACGCTGGTCACCGGCGAGGGCGGCACGCTGCACCTGGAGGCGTCCGAGGTGGAGCTCGACCTCGACGGCTCGTCCACGATCCTCGACGCGGCCGAGGCCGCCGGCGTGCTGATGCCCAGCGGCTGCCGGATGGGGATCTGCATGGGCTGCGTCCTGCCGATGCGCGAAGGCGCCGTGCGCGACCTGCGCAACGGCGAGATCACCCGCGCCGTGCCCGGCGAGACCGACCCGGGCGGCGTACCCATCCAGACCTGCATCAGCGCACCTGCCGGTGCCTGCCACCTCTCCCACTGACCGCGCGACCCGCGAGAGAAGGAAGCCTCATGACCACCATCACCAACCAACTGGTCAACCCGACGGCCCACCTGACGCCCGAGGACATCGAGCAGATCGGGATCGAGCTCGACGCCATCCGTCAGGAGGTGCTCGACAGCCGCGGTGAGAGCGACGCCGCCTACATCCGCAAGGTGGTCGACACGCAGCGCAAGCTCGAGCTGGCCAGCCGCGCGGTGCTGCTCTTCAGTGTGCTGCCGCCGGCCTGGATCGTCGGCACCGCCGGCCTGAGCGTCGCCAAGATCCTGGAGAACATGGAGATCGGCCACAACGTCATGCACGGCCAGTGGGACTGGATGCGTGACCCCAAGATCCACTCGACCACGTGGGAGTGGGACAACGCCTCGACCGCCGAGGGCTGGAAGCACTCGCACAACCAGGTGCACCACACCTACACGAACATCGTCGGTAAGGACAACGACCTCGGCTACGGCATCATGCGCGTCGACGAGGACCAGCGCTGGCTGCCGATGCACCTCGGCCAGCCGGTGTGGGCCTTCATCAACGCCTGCTTCTTCGAGTACGGCATCGCGGCCTACGACCTCGAGCTCGGCAAGAACCTGCGGGTCCCCAAGGAGAAGCGCAGCGAGGAGTTCAAGCGCAAGGCCAAGGACACGCTCGCCAAGATCCGCAAGCAGGCCACCAAGGACTACGTCGTACACCCGGCCCTGTCGATCCCGACCGGCTCCTTCGTGCCGACGCTGGCCGCCAACTTCGTGGCCAACCTGGTGCGCAACCTGTGGTCGAACTCGGTGATCATGTGCGGTCACTTCCCCGAGGGGGTGGAGACCTTCGAGAAGAAGTCGATCCCGGAGCAGGAGACCCGCGGAGAGTGGTACCTGCGTCAGATGCTCGGTTCGGCCAACATCTCGGGCTCGCCGGCGATGCACTTGATGACCGGCAACCTGTCGCACCAGATCGAGCACCACCTCTTCCCCGATCTGCCCAGCAACCGCTACGCCGAGGTCGCCCCGAAGGTTCGCGCCCTCTTCGAGAAGTACGACCTCAACTACCACTCCGCGCCGCTGCCGCAGCAGGTCGCGAGTGCCTGGCACAAGGTCTTCCGTCTCTCGCTGCCCAACGGCTGGCTGGCCGAGACCAACGTGAAGAACCTGCCCCAGCAGCTGGGCCTGCTGAAGAAGCTCACCACCGGCGGCCCCAAGGTCCGTCGCGCGTACGACGCCGCCCAGCGCCGCGCCGCCCGTCAGCGCCGCGAGGCGGAGGCTGTCGCCGCCTGACCCACGGGCCCCGCCCCCCTCTCCGGGGGGATCGTCCCTAACAGATTCGTGGTCTCCATCGGGTTTGACCACGAATCTGTTAGGGACGATCGAGATTTCACCGGGGGGAGGGGCGGGGTTCAACCGGCATCGCCTAGGGTTTGTTGTTGCAAGAGGATTGCAATAACGAAGGGTGAGGCATGGCGGTCGAGGCACTCGATGTCGCGACTGCGGCGACCCCGGCCGACCTGGCGCGGCGTACGGCGTGGCGCAGCCGTGCTTGGCTGCTCGGCCTGAGCGGGGCGCTGGCTCTCTCGGTCGTCGCCGGGGTGAGCCTGGGAGCGGTGCGGATCCCGTTCGACGACGTCCTCCGGGTGATCGGTCATCACCTCTTCCTGGTGCCTGAGCAGCGCAGCTGGTCGGCTCCGCGCGACTCCATCATCTGGGAGGTCCGGCTGCCGCGCGTGCTGCTCGCGCTGCTGGTCGGTGCGGGCCTCGCCACCTGCGGCATGGCGTTGCAGGGGATGGTGCGCAACATGCTCGCCGACCCGTTCCTGCTGGGGGTCAACTCGGGTGCCTCGACCGGCGCGGCCGCCGCGATCCTCTTCGGCATCAGCCTGGGCCTCGGGGAGCACGTACTGCCGACCAGCGCCTTCCTCGGAGCGTTGGCGGCGTCGCTGCTCGTGTACGCGATCGCCCGCACGGGCGGCCGGGTCACCTCCGTGCGCCTCCTGCTGGCAGGGGTCACCGTGGGCTATGCCCTGCAGGCGACCACCAGCTTCCTGATCTTCGCCAGCGACTCCGCCGAGGGCGCGCGATCGGTCATGTTCTGGCTCCTGGGCTCGTTGGCGCTCGCGCAGTGGGGCGGACCGCTCGCCGTGGTGGCGGTCGTTGTGCTGGTCACCGTGCTCGTGATCACCGCGACCGGACGGCAGCTCGACGCGCTCGCGATCGGCGACGAGACCGCGCTGACCCTCGGCGTCTCACCGGAGAGGTTCCGCACCGCCCTGCTGGTGTTGGTCGCGCTCTGCATCGGCGTGCTCGTGGCGGCCTCCGGGAGCATCGGCTTCGTCGGTCTGGTGGTGCCGCACCTCGCCCGCCGCGCGGTCGGCAGTGCCCATGTCCGTGCGTTGCCCGTCGCTGCGCTCATGGGCGGCATCCTGCTCATCTGGGCCGACATCGCAGCCCGCACGCTGCTTGCCCCTCAGGAGATCCCGATCGGGATCATCACCTCCCTGCTGGGTGCCCCCTTCCTGCTCGTCCTCGTCCGTCGGCTGCACGCAAGCAGCTCTGTCTGAACCCCGAAGGAATGTCGTGACCCTGCGCCGTACTCCCCTGATCGGTCTCGCCGCCGCAAGCCTGCTCCTCGCGGGGTGCGGCCTTGCGAAGAGTGACGAGGAGAGCTCGGCCCCCGTGGCGGAGAACTTCCCCGTCACGGTCACCAACTGCGGTGCCGAGGTCGCCTTCGACCGGGCTCCGGAGCGGGTGGTGATGCTCAAGAGCGCCGCCGTCCCCTACCTGGCGTCGCTGGGCGTGCTCGACCGGGTGGTCGCGCGCGGCGGTGAGTATCCCCGTGCCTACTACGACGACGAGACATGGGCGGCGCTGGAGAGGATCCCCGCGCTGACCGGCAAGACCGACGCCTCGGGCCACCTGCTGATCTCCAAGGAGGTCGTGATCGACCAGGAGCCCGACCTCGTGCTGGGCGAGGTCGACAACCTCAACCGCGACACCCTCGGTGCGGCGAGGATCCCGCTGCTCGAGGAGCCGGCGATGTGTGCCGAGGGGCTGGCAGAGCCGGGGTACGACGACGTCGCCGACCAGCTGCGCACCTACGGCGAGGTCTTCGACCGACCGGAGCAGGCGGCTGCCGCCGTCGCGAAGCTCGAGAAGCAGGTGGCCGACCTCAGCGCCTCCCCGGAGAAGAAGCGCACCGCAGCGGTGCTCTTCCCGACGGTCGGGGGCGGCGTCACCTATGCCTACGGCACCAAGAGCATGGCCCAGCCGCAGCTCGAGGCCGCCGGCTTCACCAACGTCTTCGAGGACACCGCGGAACGGGTCTTCGAGGTCACCCTCGAGGAGCTCCTGGAGCGCAACCCGGACGTGCTGATCCTGCTGCACAGCACCGACGACCCGGACGCGGTCGCCCAGACCATCACCGACCTTCCAGGGGCAGGGAGCCTGACCGCTGTCCGCAACGACGACGTGATGCCGCTGCTCTTCAACTTCGTCGAGCCGCCCTCGCCGCTCAACGTCCGTGGCCTGGAGCTGATCCGCGAGCGCTTCGGGGACGACGGATGATCACCGCCGAGCGCCTCTCTTACGCGTACGGCGACCGGCAGGTCGTCGATGGCGTGTCACTGACCGCCCGCACCGGCCGGGTGCTGGGGCTGATCGGCCCCAACGGGAGTGGGAAGACGACGCTCCTGCGGATGCTCTACGGGTCGCTGCATCCGACCGCCGGTCGCGTCGCGGTGGAGGGCCGCCCGCTGGCGTCGTGGTCGCGTCGCGAGTTGGCGCGCAAGCTGGCGGTCGTCGTCCAGGAGTCGGGCACGGAGTCGACGCTGACCGTCGCCGAGCAAGTGATGCTCGGGCGGCTGCCGCGGCTCGGCACCTTCCAGCGGACGGGCGCGGCCGATCACGGCATCGTGGTCGATGCGCTCGATCGGGTCGGAGCGACCCACCTGGCCGGGCGACCGTTCACCGCGCTCTCCGGAGGCGAGCGGCAACGAGTGCTGATCGCCCGGGCGCTGGCGCAGGAGGGGGAGTTCCTGCTGCTCGACGAGCCCACCAACCACCTCGACATCCGCTTCCAGCACGAGGTGCTGGACCTGGTGCGCGGCGTGGCGACGAGCGCGCTGGTCGTGCTGCACGACCTCAACCTCGCAGCCCGCTACTGCGACGAGCTGGTGCTGCTCGACCGCGGCCGGGTGGCTGCTGCGGGGACCCCCGACGAGGTGCTCGATCCCGCGCTTCTCGAGCAGGTCTATCGGATCAACGCCAGCCGTGCCGAGCTCGACGGCCACCCCCAGCTTCTCTTCCGTCCTCTCCACCACGCCAGGAGTCACGCATGACCCTCCTTCCCCTGTCACCGGTGCAGGCGAATCTCAACGCCTACTGGAGCGAGCGCGCTCCCGAGTACGACGCCCACCAGCAGCGGCCGGAGCGGTTGCCACGTGACGTCGCGGCCTGGTCGGCGATCTGGCACGAGGCGCTCCCCGAGGCGCCTGCCGACGTGCTGGACCTCGGCACCGGCAGTGGGTTCGTCGCCTTCGTGCACGCGGCACTCGGGCATCGGGTCACCGCGACCGACCTCGCGGAGGGGATGGTCCAGATCGCCCAACGTCGCGCGGCGGAGCTCGGGAACGCGCCGACGTTCCTGATCGGTGACGCGGTCGAACCCGACTTCGCGCCGGCGAGCTTCGACGCGATCACCAACCGCTACGTGATGTGGACGTTGCGAGAGCCGGAGCGCGCGCTCGCCAACTGGCGACGCCTGCTGCGCCCCGGTGGCGTCCTCGCCCTCGTCGACTCGACCTGGTTCCCCGACGGGCTGCAGGCGAACCCGACCCCCGGCTTCGCCCAGCGGTACGACGACCGGGCGCGGGAGGTGCTCCCGCTCGCCGAAGCACGGTCGATCGACGACACGCTCGCTGTGGTCGAGGCCGCTGGCTTCACCGACGTCACCGTCACCCCACTCACCTCGATCCTCGAACTCGACCGTGAGTACGGCGTCGCGCCGGGCCACGACGTGACCTTGCAGTACCTGGTGCGCGGCGTCAGTCGCTGACCGACGTCGACGGCTTGAGCTGCAGGCCGGCGTTGCGGGCCGCCTGCCAGAGCCAGAACATCGCTGCGGCTGCGGCGACCAGTGCGAGGGGAAGCCAGACGTTGCTGGTGAGGACCACCCGGTCGAGGGCGGTCCAGGGGCGTTCGGTGGGGGTGTGCGCGTCGGTAGCGAACCAGATCCCCGCGGCGACCGCGCCGAGGAGGGATGCGGCCCCCGGAAGCAGCCAGGGCACCGGATCGTCGCAGCGACGGCGCAGATGGGTGGCCCAGGGCATCAGGCCCATCCAAGCCATCAAGCCGAGTAGGGAAACGGCCCCCAGGAGGTCGCCGTTGAGGTCATGGGGGAACTGCGGGATGCCTCCGTCGCGATAGCCGACGTCCCAGGTCTGCTGGCCGTCGAGAATGGCCAGGCGCAGCATCTCCCAGATCAAGGTGGCCCCGATGCCGATCCCAGCAGCAGTGATCACGGTCGCGACCCCGACCGCGGCCTGGGTCGCGCGCCACGGGCGGCGTCGCGGCTTGAGGAACTCCTCCCAGCGGAATCGGTTGGCGATGCGCAGGGCGATCCGCTCAGAGAGCGGGGTCGGTTCCTCGATGCCCGGCGTCTGGTCGTGGGGGCAGCTGGTCATCAGGACGCTTCTTCCTCGGCGCGGAAGGCCGCTACCGGGTCGAGGTCGGGGATGACGCCGGCACGGAGCCACCGCGCGATCAGGGCCAGGCCGATCAGCGCCAAGCCGGCCGGCAGCCACAGGTCGGAATGGAGCACCGCCTGCTGCGCGAGGTTCCAGTCGTCGGGGTTCGGGCTCACCCAGGCAGTCGAGATCCAGACCGCGCCGGGCACCATCGCGCAGAAGAGGACGCCCCACGTCAGCGAGTGCGGGCGGCGCTCTCTGAGGGCTTGGCGCTGCACGATCACGAGTGCGTAGGAGACCCCGGTGCCGGCGAACGCCGTCCCCGCGATCCAGCTCTCTGCGGAGTCGCTGATGCCGCGGAGGTGCACCAGCTTGGCACCTTCGCCGAGGTAGCCGATGCGGTGAGCGAGGCCGGGGTCGAGGATGCTGAGGCGGAACGGGTCGGCCATGATCGCGAACGAGACTCCGCCCAGCAGGGAGAAGCCGATCAGCAGCGAGAGGCCGATCGTCTGGGCGAGGCGGCCCGGCGGTCCGTCGAACAGCTCGATCTCGTCGCTCTCAGCGATAGGCGCCTGGTCCGGCGGTGTGGTCTGGTCCGCGGTGAGAGGCGAGTCGGCCTGATGGGGGTACGCGGCGTCAACCGGTGCGTGCTCCGAGGTGAGGTGATCCGGGTCCAGCGCCGCGGGAGCCGGGGACGCAGCCGAGTTGCCCGACAGGAGTGGCGACGTCGGGGGCCGGATGGCCGGGTGGGTGAAGAACCGGCGCAGGCGCGGGCGACCCTCGTCTGCCGCTGTGGTGGGTGCTGCCTGCGATGGGCGCCGAGACTCGTCCATGAAGGCATCCTGCCGCATCCGTGCATGGACCAACTTGCGATCGCGCCTAGCCGCAGGTCGTCGAATTTGCTTAACTTCGGTTAATCAAATTGCTAGGGGAGGTCGGATGTACGTCGCCGGATCCGACCTCGACGCGCTGCGGCTCACGCTCGGCGAGGGTCCGCAAACCGGTATCAAGATCCTGATCGCGGTCTTCCTCCTCGGAGTCGCGCTCGACACCAAGCTCTCGGACCTGCGCGCCGTGCTGCGGCGTCCCGTGGTGCTGGTGGTCGGCGTGGTGACCCAGTTCGCGCTGCTTCCCGCGCTCACGCTGCTGCTCTGTCGCGCGCTCGACGTGGGCGGTTCGGTGGCGTTGGGGATGCTGCTGGTCGCCTGCTCGCCGGCGGGGAACCTCTCCAACCTGCTCACCCACCGGGCCCACGGTGATGTCGCGCTCTCGATCGCGCTGACCACCTGCTCCAACCTGCTCGCGATCGTGGCCACACCGCTGGCCTTCGGTTTCTGGTCTGCGCGCTACCCGGCCGCCGAGACGTTGCTACGCGACATCCGACTCGACCCAGTCACGATGGGGATCGAGGTGGCGCTGCTGATCGGCGTCCCCTTCGCGCTCGGCGTGGGCGTCGCCTCCCGGCGTCCGGACCTTGCCGCGCGCCTGCGCCGACCCGTGGAGATCGCGGTGTTGGTCGTGCTGCTGCTCGTGATCGCGGGCGGGCTCGCCGCGCGGGGCGGGGTGATCCTCGACCACCTCGACGAGGCGGCGCTACCCGCGATCATCCAGAACGCCGCCGTGCTCATCACCGGGTACGCCGTCGGCCGGCTGCTCGGGTTGCGTGCCTCCGGGGTGCGCGCGATGACCTTCGAGATGGGGGTGCGCAACACGGCGTTGGCCCTGGTGTTGGCGCTGGCCTACTTCGACCAACTCGGCGGAGTCGCCCTGGTCGTCGCCTTCTGGGCGCTGTGGGACGTCTTCACCGGGCTCGCGCTCTCGACCTGGTGGCGGCGCCGCCCGCTCGGGACCGCGTCGGCCACCTCCACGAGCCGGTCGGACCTGCGCGATGCGTGAACTCAGGTGCCCACCTGGCGACCGTAGGGTTCCGGCCGCGTCACGCATGGTGGCGGCGGCACCGCACCGGTCGCACGGTCGTGCGATGGGCCCCGCGCCGCGAGTGGTGCGTACGCCGGCGCGTCAGTCCCGAGGGTCACTGCGGGTTCGGCGGTGCCCAGGTCAGCGGCAGGTGAGGTGCACCGCGCTGCACGAGCGCCTCAAGCCCGCGTCGGGTCGCAGCCGTGTCGGCTGCGCCGATCTGTGCGCCCAGGCTGGCCTCGAACTCCGCATGGAAGGCGCTCGCGCACGCCAGTGCCTCCCGTCCGCGGGCGGTCACGCGCACCGCGCGCACCCGCCGGTCGGTCGCCTCCGCACGCTCGAGATAGCCAGCCTTGAGCATCGGGTCGATCGCCTTCAGCGCCCCCGGGCTACTCAGCCCGATCCGCTCCGCCAGGTCGCGCAGGCTCAACGCCTCGTCGCCCAGGGTGCGCAGCACCCAGCCGTTGCGCACCGAGAAGTCGGCGAAGCCGGCATCGGCGAGCCGCTGGTGCAGGGCGTCCACGAAGACCACGCCCGCCAGGCTCAACAGCACCCCGAAGTCGGTCGGCGCGCCCTCCGCCTCACCCGTCGTCCCGCCACTCACCCCAGCATCGTAGGAGCCCGACCGTGAGCGATCACCCCACCACCGGACCTGTCATCGGTCGCACCACGGCCGAGTCGACGCCGTACCACCCGCCGCGGGAGCGGCCCGCAGGCAAGCCGAACGTGCTGGTGGTGTTGCTCGACGACGTCGGCTTCGGCCAGCTCGGACCGTTCGGCGGCGAGATCGAGACGCCCAACATCGACCGGTTGGCAGGAGCTGGGCTGCGTTACAACAGGTTCCACGTCACGGCGATGTGTTCGCCCACGCGCGCCGCGCTGCTCACCGGGCGCAACTCGCACTCGGTGGGAGTCGGCTTCCTGGCGGATATGCCCAGTGGCTATCCCGGTTACAGCGGGCGGATCCCGGCCTCGGCAGCCACGGTGCCGCGCATCCTGCGCGACGCCGGGTGGAACACGATGGCGCTCGGCAAGTGGCACCTCACGCCACGTAACGACCGCACCGCCGCTGGCCCCTTCGAGACCTGGCCGCTGGGCCAAGGATTCGAACGTTGGTATGGCTTCCTCCACGGCGACGCCAACCAATGGACGCCGACGCTCTATCGCGACAACTCGCCGGTGGAGCCGCCAGCCACCCCCGAGCAGGGCTACCACCTGACCGAGGACCTGGTCGACGAGGCGCTGCGCATGATCAAGGACCAGAAGCACGCGGCGCCGGAGAAGCCCTTCTTCTGCTACTTCGCTCCCGGCGTCGGCCACGCGCCGCATCAGGCGCCGCGCGAGTGGATCGAGAAATACGCGGGTCGCTTCGACGACGGCTGGGAGGCGTTGCGCGAACGCACCTTCGCGCGTCAGATCGCACGGGGCGTCGTACCCGAGGGAACTACGTTGCCGCCCCGACCCGACTGGGTGCAGGCGTGGAAGGAGTTGAGCGGGGAGGAGCAGCGCCTCTTCGCGCGGTACGCCGAAGCCCATGCGGGCTTCATCTCTCACTTCGATCACCACCTCGGCAGGTTGTTGGACGGTCTGGAAGAGCTCGGAATCGACGACAACACGATGGTGCTCTTCACCTCCGACAATGGGGCGAGTGCCGAGGGCGGGCGGCTCGGTTCGCTCAACGAGCACCGCTTCGGGTTCGGGGTCGGCGACAACCTCGACGACAATCTGGCCGCGATCGACGACATCGGCGGTTGGCGTGGCTACAACCACTACCCGTGGGGCTGGGCGTGGGCCGGCAACACCCCCTTCCACCTGTGGAAGCGCTACTCCTGGCTCGGCGGGGTGCGGGTGCCGATGATCCTCAAACCGGCCGGCGGGGCCGCGGACCGTGGGGCGGTGCGCGACCAGTGGTGCCACGTGGTCGACGTGGCCGCGACGGTCCTCGACGCGTGCGGTGTCGCGGCGCCCGACCAGGTGGGCGGAGTCGCTCAGCAGGCGATGGCCGGCGCCTCGCTGCTGCCTAGCGTCGCTGACCCGGCTGCCCCGGCGCCGCGAACCACGCAGTATTTCGAGATGCTCGGCTCGCGGTCGATCATCCATGACCGCTGGAAGGCGACCACCGACCACATCTCGGGCGGTGTCGATGACGAGACGATGCTCCCCGGCAGTCGCGACTTCGCCGAGGACCGTTGGGCGCTCTTCGACATGGAGGCCGACTTCTCCGAGGCGCATGACCTCGCCGCCGATCATCCCGAGGTCGTCGCCGACCTCGAAGCCCGCTGGGAGGCCGAAGCCCACGCGCACCAGGTCTTCCCGATGACCGACAGTCTCTATGGGCATCTGCTCGGTTTCGAGCCGCCGCTGTGGCCGATCCCGGACCGGTTGGTCGTCCGACCGGGCGGCAATCCCGTGGTCGACGAGGCCGTCCCTTCGCTCGCCATGGGTGCGTTGCTGGAGGCCGAGGTGACCGTCTCCGAGGCGGGCGCCGAGGGCGTACTCGCCGCGATCGGTGATTGGTCGAACGGGTGGGCGCTCACCGTCATCGACGGCTGCCCGCGTTTTCTGCTCAACGTCACCAGCACGCCGTACGCCGTCACGTCACCGACGCCGCTGTCGCCCGGCCGGCACGTGGTGGGCTTCCGGTTCGCGGGCGGCGAGGGGATCCTGCTCGTCGATGGCGCGGAGGTGGCGCGGGCGCCGTTGGCCCAAGGCATGGGTGCCAGCGGCATCCAGATCGGTGGTGGCGGACTGCGGGTCGGCCACGACGCGGGCTTCCCGGTCTCCGACGCCTACGCCCCGCCGTTCGCCTGGAACGGCGAGCTCCGCAGCGTGACGTTCACCGGAGGGCAGGCGCTCGTCGACCTCGATGCCGCTCGTGCCGAGCAGCTGGCGGCCGCCGTCCGCGCCGAGTAGCCGTCGAGTTCGCGCATATGGCGTGTCGAGTTCGCGCGAAGGGTCCGTTGAGTTCGCGCGAATGGTCGAGGGATCAACATTCAAGCAAAGTGAAGGTGTTGTTTGCGCGAAGTCGGCAGGAGAGGGGAGAAGGTAGGGAACCGGCTCGGCCCAGCGGACATGACCGGGTATGGAGAGCGTGGAGGTCGAGCATCGCGTGGTGCACACGGAAGCTGAACTCGTCGCGGAGTTGCGTGAGGGCGGTTCGTTCGCGCTCGGCGAGCTCTTCGACAGGCACGCGGACCGGGTCTACAACCACTGCTTCCGCCGTACCGGCTCCTGGGATCTCGCCGAGGACGCCACCTCGGCGGTCTTCCTCGAACTGTGGCGAGCCCGCGAACGGGCGCGACTGCACGACGACTCGGCATTGCCCTGGATCCTCGGGATCGCGACCAACGTCTGTCACAACCTGAACCGGAAGCGGCGTAGGCACCTGCGGGCCGTCAGCCGGATCCCCCGTTACGACATCGTCCCGGACCATTCCGACGCTGTCGCGGGTCGACTCGACGACGAACGCCGGATGGCCGGCCTCCTCGAGGCCCTGGACGAGCTGCCGAAGCGCGATCGCGAACTGATCGCCCTGGTCGCCTGGTCCGGCCTCTCCTACGAGCAGGCGGCCGCCTCGCTCGAGATCCCGGTAGGCACGGTGCGGTCGCGGCTCTCGCGCGCCCGTCGTCGCCTCGCCGCCGCCATGACGCCGCAGATCGGCAAGGAGTGAACAGATGAACGAGCATGACCTGCCCGCCGAGCGCCACCTCGACGACCACACCAGGGCCCGGATGCGGGCCGAACTGATCGCCGCCACGGCTCCCGCGGAGGAACGCCGCGCGTCCTGGTTGACCCCGGTCGCCGCCTCGGTGGCGATCCTTGCGGTGGTCGGAGCCGGCGGTGCCTTCATGGCGATGAGTGGGAACGACGATCCCTCCGGCGGTTCCGAGCTCAGCCCGGCGGCGCCCGGGGCGAGCGACGCGGAGACGCCCGCGGAAGGGTCGACCGCTGAGGCGACGCCGCCCGAGAGCGCATCGACCGATGACGTGATCACGCCAGGGGAGACGATCCGCGCGTCGGACGCGAAGAAGATGCTCAGGAACCGTCAACCGATGCCGCCCAGCACCTGTGCGGCCGACGTACCCGAGTTCCTCAAGAAGGCGAGCGAACGCTCCGCGATCGAGTACGACGGCGGGCGGGCCGGCCTGTGGAGCGACGGCGCCACCTGGGTCGTCTGCGACACCTGGGCGGCCGACGTCGACGGGGGAGCCACCACGTTGCTCGGCAACACCGCGCTCACCGCGCCGGTGTCGAAGGAGACCTTCAAGCTCAGCCAGAACTACGCGATGCCCGGCTCCGGCTCGACCGGCGCGGCCAACGCACAGTTGGTGGCGGGCGGGCCCAAGATCCCCGGTGTGACGGCGATCAGTTACGAGTTCCGTGACGGCCATGTCGCCCAGGCCGAGATCACCGATGACATGTGGCTGATGACCTACCTCCCCACGAGCGAGAAGTTCGCCAAGGAGCCGCTCGGCACCGTCACGGTGCGGGTGACCCGCGCGAGTGGCGTGACGTCGTACACCTTGACCGGGCCGGGAGACACCTGCGCCCAGATCAACCACGGCTGCTGAGCGCCCGGGGGCGGTCGGCATCGGGTGCATCACACCCGTAGACCAATTGAATCTTGTTCAGTAGTCTCGTCGGCATGAGCACAGAGCACGTCGACGTCCTGATCATCGGTGCCGGACTCTCCGGGATCGGTGCCGCTGCGAAGCTTGCTACCGAGCACCCTGGACGCTCCTACCTGGTGCTGGAGCGGCGTGAGGCCAGCGGGGGCACCTGGGATCTCTTCCGCTATCCGGGGATCCGATCGGACTCCGACATGTTCACGCTCGGCTACCGCTTCAAGCCGTGGACCGACGACAAGGCGCTCGCCGACGGTGCCTCGATCCTGCGCTACGTGCGGGAGACCGCCGAGGAGTACGGCGTCGACAAGCAGATCCGCTACGGCCAGCATGTGCTCAAGGCGAACTGGGACTCGGCGGCCAAGCGCTGGACGGTCACCGCCGACACCGACCAGGGCCAGCTGACCTACACGTGCAGCTTCCTGTGGAGCTGCAGCGGCTACTACGACTACGACGCGGGCTACACCCCCGAGTTCCCCGGGCGCGAACGCTTCGAGGGTCAGATCGTGCACCCCCAGCACTGGCCCGAGGATCTCGACTACGCCGGCAAGCGCGTCGTCGTGATCGGCTCGGGAGCCACCGCGGTGACCCTCGTGCCCTCGATGCTGAAGGAGCGCGACCCCAGTGCGGCAGCGCACGTGACGATGCTGCAGCGCTCGCCGACATACATCCTGTCGGTCCCCTCGCGGGACCCGCTCGCCAACAGCCTGCGCAAGGTGTTCGGTGAGCAGCGTGCGTACGACGTCACTCGGCTCAAGAACATCGCGCAGGCGAGCGCGCTCTACACGGTCAGCCAGAAGCAGCCGAAGCTGGTGCGGGCCGCGATCCGCAAGATGACCCAGAAGATGCTGCCCGAGGACTATCCGGTCGACGTGCACTTCAAGCCGACCTACGGTCCGTGGGACCAGCGGATGTGCCTCGTGCCCAACGGCGACCTCTTCAAGGTGCTCCGCAAGGGCACCGCGTCGGTCGTCACCGACACCATCGAGACCTTCACCGAGAAGGGCATCCAGCTGACATCGGGCGAGGTGCTCGAGGCCGACATCATCATCACCGCGACCGGGCTCAACCTGTTGGCCTTCGGAGGCATGGAGTTCGCGATCGACGACGAGCTGCTGAGCCTCCCGGAGACGATGGCCTACCGCGCGCTGATGCTCAGCGACGTGCCGAACTTCGCCTACACGATCGGCTACACCAACGCCTCGTGGACCTTGAAGGCCGATCTCGTCGCCGAGTTCGTCTGCCGGGTGCTGGCACACATGGACGCCACGGGCACGCAGGTCGTCACGCCTCCCCGTGACCCGGCGGTGACCGAGGAGCCCTTCATGGACTTCGAGGCCGGCTACGTGCTGCGCTCCATCGACAAGCTGCCCAAGCAGGGGTCGATCGAGCCGTGGAAGCTCAAGCAGAGCTACTTCCACGACGTTCGAGCGATCCGTAAGAGCGACGTGGCCGACGGCGTGCTCCAGTTCAGCTGAGTCTGGCTGCGGCCCGCGTCGGCCAAGCCTTCTTCTGCGGCGGTGTTGTCGATCCTCCGTGTCACAGCACGGGGGGCGACAACACCCCGCGTCGCAGCTCGCCGGTGGTGGGCGACCTCACAGCGGGCCGATGCGTGCTCCGGCGGACGCGTGCCCTACCCTTGAAGGGCTCGGTCCGACCAGTCTTGCCGCGGACCGAATGGCGCGCTCCAGGGCGCGATCCCTCGAATCCGAGGCACTTCCGCACACCACGTGCGATGAGTTGGGTGAGACACCACCAACGAAGAGATTTTTCTTGTCTGACCAGACGTTCGCCGAGTTCGGCGTGCCCACTGTCCTGTCCACGGTGCTCGCCGAGCGCGGCATCACCCACCCCACCCCGATCCAGGCAGCGACCCTGCCCGACTCGCTGGCCGGCCGCGACGTGCTCGGCCGTGGCCGCACCGGATCGGGCAAGACCTACGGCTTCCTCCTTCCCGTCGTCGCCCGCCTCGTCGCCAGCGGCCGCAAGGCCCGCTCCGGCGCCCCCCGGGCGCTGATCCTCGCGCCGACCCGCGAGCTGGTCGGCCAGATCGAGGAGTCCCTGGCCCCGCTGGCGGCGGCCAGCGGGTTGAGCACGCGCACCGTCTTCGGCGGCGTCGGCCAGAACCCGCAGGTGCAGGCGCTGCGGAAGGGCGTCGACATCGTGATCGCCTGCCCCGGTCGCCTCGAGGACCTCATCAACCAGGGTCACTGCAGCCTGCGTGACGTCGAGATCACCGTGCTCGACGAGGCCGACCACATGGCCGACCTCGGCTTCCTGCCCGGCGTGCGCCGCCTGATGGACCAGACCCCGAAGGACGGCCAGCGGCTGCTCTTCTCGGCGACCCTCGACAAGGCGATCGACGTGCTGGTGAAGCGCTTCCTGGTCGACCCCGTCACCCACGAGGCCGACTCCGCCCAGTCGCCGGTCGCCACCATGACCCACCACGTGCTGCACCTGCAGCGCGACCACCGTCTCCCGGTGCTCGTCGACCTCACCTCCGCGCCCGGGCGCACCGTGGTCTTCACGCGCACCAAGTACGGCGCCAAGGGGCTGGCCCGCCAGCTCAACCGCAACGGGGTTCCGGCCGTCGAGCTGCACGGCAACCTCAGCCAGAACGCGCGCACCCGCAACATGGACGCCTTCCACTCCGGTGAGGCCACCACCCTGGTCGCCACCGACATCGCGGCCCGCGGCATCCACGTGGACGACGTCGCACTCGTCGTGCACGCCGACCCGCCCGCCGAGCACAAGGCCTACCTGCACCGCTCGGGCCGCACCGCCCGCGCCGGTGCCGAGGGCGCCGTCATCACGTTGATGACCGACGACCAGGTCAAGGACGTCCGGGACCTGACTCGCGCCGCTGGCATCAAGCCGAAGATCACCCGCATCGACGGCGCCACCCACCCGGTGTTGAAGGAGCTCGCCCCCGGCGAGCGCAACGCTCCCGGCGCGATCGTCTTCGAGCAGTCTGCCCAGCCGGCCGCCAAAGCGGGTGGCGGTCAGGCCAAGTCCGGCGGTCGCCGTCGCCGTCGCTCCGGTGGCGGCTCGGGCTCCCAGCCGGCCGGGCGTCAGGGCCAGTCCTCCCGCTCCGGCGCTCCTGCCCAGGGCTCGCGTGGCGGCGGCCAGTCGACCGGGCAGGCCCGCAAGCAGGGCTCCACTGGCGGTGGCAGCCGCAAGCCTTCGGGCCGTCGTACGTCGGGTGGGCGCGGGCACAGCGCAGCGTCCTTCAGTTCCGGCCGCTGACCTTGTGCAGTGCGAAGGCCCCGGGGCAACCTCAGGTTGCCCCGGGGCCTTCGTCATGGCCACGCGCGGGTCTACGCGACGAGTAGCCCGATGCCCAGGCTGAGCAGGCCGGCCGCCAGCACGACCGCACCGACGCCGACGAGCGCGATGAAGCCGTTGGGCTCGGTCCGACCTCGTCCCATCGATGCGAAGAAGAATCCGCCGGGCATGAGCAAGGCGGCGACCGGAACGCCCGCGCGGGCGAGCCAGTCGAGGACGCCGGTCTGGGTGGTCGCATCGGCGAGCAGCTGACAGACCAGGCCCAGGATGAGAAGCACGCCGGCATGTGCGTGGCCCGCGCGGGCGAACCTCTCCTGGAACGGTGTGGACGGGACCTTCGCGCGCGCGATCGCCATCAGGTAGGCGCCGCCGCTCTCGACGGTGACCAGCGACAGCAGCAGGACGCCGGCAAGGATGCGGGATTCGTCGGACACGAGACCCCCTTCATTAGATATCTGACTATCCAATAGTTGGGTAGTGAGCTATCCAATGTCAAGATGTGGTGGTGTGGATCTCTGAGCTCTCCGAACGCAGTGGCGTACCCGTGCCGACCGTGAAGTACTACCTGCGTGAGGGGCTGCTCCCGCCGGGGAGGGCGACCGGTGCGACGCGCGCTGTCTACGACGATCGCCATGTGCAGCGGCTCCGACTCATCCGTGCGCTCGTCGAGGTCGCGGGGATGGGAGGTGAGCGCATCCGTGCGGTGATTGCTGCGGTCGACGACCAGCGGGCCGACCTGCACGACGTACTCGCCAGTGCGCACGAGGAGCTCTCTCCGGTGCCCGAGCGCGAGCCGTCGGCGGAGGCGCGGGAGGCCGTCGCCCGCCTGATCGACCTACGTGGATGGCAGGTGACGCCGAGGGGGCGGCACGCGGAGGCGCTCGCGGCTGCGCTCGACGCTCTGCATGGGGCCGGTCAGGCACTGAGCGAGGATGCGCTCGTTGCCTATGCGGACGCGGTCGCCGGCGTCGCCGCCTTGGAGATCGGCTCGATGTCGGAGGCGAGCAGGGAGGATGCCGCGACGTACGCCGTGATCGGGACCCTGCTCGTCGAGCCGGTGCTGGTCACCTTGCGGCGGTTGGCGCACGAGGACCTGTCGTCGCGCCGCTTCTCGCGGAGCGAGCAAGCACAGCAGCGTTGACGGGGATCGACGGCACTGGTGCGGTGTTGCTGTCGGAAAGTCGACGTCGTAGCGCTGGTGCAGCGAGCGGGACCCCGCGTTACAGCTGCGGGCGCGCCGAGATCTTGCGCGTGATCGTGCAGCCGTCGACGGTGAGCTGCACGCGTCCCTTGCGGAGCCGGTCCTTCAGCAGGCGCACCCGGAGCTTCGTCGTCCGCTTGCCGGTGGCGGTCGAGGCGTCGATCCACCAGCCGGCGTCGGGGTGGAAGCGGCCGAGCGCGAGGGTGCGGGCCGGGCGACCGCAGCCCCGGGGCAGGGAAACCTCCAGGCGGCGTACGACACCTCGGGCGTTGACCCGGAAGCTCACCTGCTTGCCGCTCCAGCGACCCTTGCGAGGACGCTGCCCGGCAGCTCGCACGACGACCGGGGTCGACGCCGTCAGGGTCACCGGCACCCCGGTAGGTCCAGCGCCGGTCAGGGTGGAGGTGAGGCTCCGCCGGCGGTTTCCGGCGCGTGCGGTGACCGGGACCATGACCGTCGCGCTCGCCCCAGCCGTCAGGTCGGGGAGCTCGACCGCCGGAGCCTTGAGGCCGGGGCCGGAGGGCTGGAGGGTAGCGCCCGTGAGCGGGCCGCCACCGGTGTTGGTGACGGTGAGGGGGAGCCGCGTGGTCTGGCTGCGGTAGAGCGGACCCGCAGTGGTGGTGATGCGCGCCACGGGGCCAGGAGCCGAGACCGGTTGGAGGTTCAGCAGCTCAGAGTCCCAGAAGCCGACGTCCTCGTTCGCCTTGACGGTGACGACCACGCAGTCATGGCGCTCGACGCTCTGGCCCCTGTAGTCGAAGGTCAGGATCCGTCCGGATCGAGTGGCGATGGCGTTGGGGGTGAAGGTCCGCGTGCTGCGTTCCTCCCTGTGGATGCACGAGCCTGGGCCGCGCCGACCCCAGATCACGGTGATGATCGCGTCCGTGGCTGCGGTGGGTGCCGCCCCGAGGGTCACCGTCACCTGGCGGCGTCGCGACATGATGTCGGATCGTGCCGTGAGGCGATGGACGTCCTGGGCTGCCGGGAAGAGGTCGGGCTGCTGCCGGGTGTCGCCGGACCCCCGGGTCGCCACCACGACGTCGCCTTCGGCGGCGACCGCCGGTGGCAGGACGGCCACCAGGGCAAGGGTGATCACGGCTCCGAGTACGACGCGCATGTGCGCGAGGCTGCCCGCCCGACCTGCCGGCAAAACCTCGGTGCTCGAACCCGCTGGGTGCTTGCGTGCGCGTCAGGCAGTCTCGGCGCGGAACGGGTGGGCCGGGTAGACGCCGAGCACGCGGATCTCGGTGGTGAAGAACTCCAGCTCCTCCAGGGCACGGGCGAGTGCCGGCTCTTCCGGGTGCCCCTCCACGTCGGCGAGGAAGACGGTTGCGGTGAACTCGCCGTTGACCATGTAGGACTCGAGCTTGGTCATGTTGACGCCGTTGGTCGCGAAGCCGCCCAGCGCCTTGTAGAGCGCAGCCGGCAGGTTGCGCACCTGGAAGACGAAAGTCGTCACGGTCAGACCGTTGTGGGGCGGAGGAATCTGCGGCTGGCGGGCGAGAAGGACGAAACGGGTCGTGTTGTGCTGCTCGTCCTCGACATCGGCCGCCAGCGTCTGAAGGCCGTAGATCTCGCCCGCCAGTGCGGTGGCCAGCGACGCCCGCGTCGGGTCGGCTGCCTCGGCGATCTCCCGGGCCGAGCCGGCGGTGTCGCCGGCGGTGATCGGCGTCAGGCCGAGCTGGTGGATGATCCGTCGGCATTGGCCGAGCGCGTGCACGTGGCTGTGCACGGTGCGCAGGGTCTCGGTGGTCGCGCCGGGCACGGCGAGGAGCTGGAAGTGGATCGGCATGAAGTGCTCGCCGATGATGTGCAGCCCCGAGGTCGGCAGGAAGTGGTGGATGTCGGCGACTCGGCCGGCGAGCGAGTTGTCGATCGGAATCATCGCCAGATCCGCGGTGCCGTCCTGGACCGCACCGAGCGCGTCCTCGAAGGAGGCGCACGGCAACGGCTCGAGGTCCGGACGGACCTCACGGCAGGCGATGTCGGAGTTGGCCCCCGGCTCGCCCTGGTAGGCGATCTTCCCTGTGCTCACCAGCCCATGCTCCCAGCAATGGGAACGGGCGTCTCATCAGGGGAGATCCTGAGTACCCTCGGCGGGGGCGCGCTGAGTCGCCCGCGAGGCTCGATCGCCCGGCTTGGGCAGGTCTCGTCGTACGACCGTGAGGCCCGACATGTCCTTCCCTGCGCCCGTCACCGTCCACGCCGGCTCCGAGGATCCGCAGGCGCCCCTGGTGGTGCTCTTCCACGGCATCGGCGAGGACGAGTCGATGTTCGCTCCCGCCGTACCGCACCTGCCCGCGACAGCGGGCCTCGTCCTCATGCGCGGCCCGATCGCGACCGGACGCGGCTACAACTGGTTCGAACGCCGTGACGGACGGATCCACCCACCCTCGCTCGTGCGGGTGATGGATTGGTTCGAGGCGTGGATCGACGAGACCGCAGCGGGTCGTCCGGTCGTCGTCGTAGGGTTCAGCGCCGGCTCCGCCTTCGCCGGGAGCCTGGTGCTCCGCAGCCCTGGCCGGTACGCCGGAGCAGCGGTCCTCTCGGGGGCGATCCCGGTGGAGAGCCTGGGCGGTGAGGTCGGTCTTGCTGGCCGACTGAGCGGCCTGCCGGTCTTCCTGGCCGTCAGCGAGCAGGACGCGATCATCCGCGAGGAGTACACCCGCGAGACCTGGCACTACCTCGTCGAGGAGTCCGGCGCAGAGGTCACCACCCGCCGTGACCCGGGCATCCACGAGGTCACCGAGGCGACCGCCGTGGAGCTCGGCCGGTGGCTCGAGCGGGTGTGCGCCGGGTTGGGAACCGGAACGACGACCGCCCGCAGGCAGGGCGAGTGCGCGCAAACAACACGTTGAGTGCGCGCAAGTGAAGCCTTGAGTGCGCGCAAATGGTCGCTTCGTCGTACTCGCCTCGTCATCTGCGCGAAGTGAACGCCGTATTTGCGCGAACTCGACGCCGAAGGGGGATCAGCGCTGGGGGGCGGGGGCGTCGCCGGTGAGGCGGGCGATGCGCCCACCGATGGCGCGGGTGACGGCCGCTTCGTAGTGGCTCACCAGCGCCGCAGTGGTGATCGGTTTGATCGACTCGACGGCGCGCTGCAGATCCTCGGGCTTGGCGCCGGAGGCACGGAAGGCGGGCCAGACGAGCTCGTGGAAGAGGGCGTTCAGGGACTCGGCGATCACCGTGGCGTGCTCGGTGAAGATGTCACGCGCGGCGGCCGCGGCCTCCTTCGGATAGCCGAACTGGATCAGCACGAAGCAGGCGTCGAGGAGCGAGGTGGCCACCTCGAAGCGGCCGTCCTCGGTGAGCGTGATCGCCTCCAGGGCCACCAGCACCTCGAGTTCGTCGTCGGTCAGCACCCGGCCGGCGCGGTCGTCGAGCTCGGCGCGGGTCAGCGTCTCCGACTGCTCCGCCGTCCACGGCGCGAGCAGGGTGCGATGCAGCACGATCGACTCGGGGGTGGCGTCGGCGGGCACGCGCGCGACGTACTTCTCGATGGCGGCGAGCGTGAAGCCGTGGGCCTGGAGCTCGCGCACCAGCTCGAGGCGGGCCACGTGCACGGGTGTGTAGAAGCCCTGTCGCCCGCGCTTCAAGGGCGGCGGCACCAGGCCCCGCGTGGTGTAGAAGCGCACGTTGCGCACGCTCATGCCCACCTGCTCGCACACCTCGTCGAGGGTCAGCAGGCCGGCGTCCGGCGCCTCGTCGGCTGTCGCCATCGGACCCCCTTCGATTCCATGACTCAGGTCACACCATTGCGCTTACTGACAGTCATGGTGTCACAATCTGGGTTGTGCGGTCGTAGCGAGACGCCGCACGACCGTATCGACTCCAAGGATGGTCATGGCAGAAGCATTCGTGTACGACCACATTCGCACCCCGCGCGGCAAGGGCAAGAGCTCGGGCTCGTTGCACGAGGTCAAGCCGGTGGACCTCGTGGTCGGGCTCGTCGAGGAGCTCATCAAGCGCAACCCCGACCTCGACACCGAGCGGATCGACGACCTGGTGCTCGGCGTCGTCTCCCCGATCGGCGACCAGGGTGGCGACATCGCCAAGACGGCTGCGCTCAAGTCCGGGCTTCCCGAGACGACTGCCGGCGTCCAGCTGAACCGCTTCTGTGCCTCGGGCCTGGAGGCCGTCAACCAGGCCGCCTCCCGCGTGCGCGGCGGCTTCGAGGACCTGATCCTCGCCGGCGGCGTGGAGTCGATGAGCCGGGTGCCGATGGGCTCCGACGGCGGCGCCTGGGCGACCGACCCCGACACGGCCCTCAAGACCGGCTTCGTCCCGCAGGGCATCGGCGCCGACCTGATCGCGACCATCGAAGGCTGGAGCCGTGAGGACGTCGACGCCTTCGCCGCGCAGTCCAACGCCCGCGCCGCCGCGGCCTGGGAGGCCGGCTACTTCAAGAACTCGGTGGTCCCGGTCAAGGACCTCAACGGCCTGACCGTGCTCGACCACGACGAGCTGATCCGTCCCAGCACCACGGTCGAGAGCCTCAGCGCCCTCAAGCCCTCCTTCGCCGGCATCGGCAAGGACGCCGGCTTCGACGACGTCGCGCTGGAGAAGTACCACTGGCTCGAGGGCATCAACCACGTGCACCACGCCGGCAACTCCTCGGGAATCGTCGACGGCTCCGCGCTGGTCCTGCTCGGCTCCGAGCAGGTCGGCAAGGATCTCGGCCTGACGCCGCGGGCGCGAATCGTCTCTGCCGCCGTCTCCGGCGCCGACCCGGTGATCATGCTGACCGGCCCGGCCCCGGCGGCTCGCAAGGCTCTCGCCAAGGCCAACCTCGACGTCAAGGACATCGACCTCTTCGAGATCAACGAGGCCTTCGCTGCGGTGGCGATGCGGTTCATGCGCGACATGGGCATCACCGACGAGATCACCAACGTCAACGGCGGCGCGATCGCCATGGGCCACCCGCTCGGTGCCACCGGCGCGATGATCCTCGGCACGCTGATCGACGAGCTCGAGCGTCGCGGCCAGAAGCGCGGCCTCGCCACGCTCTGCGTCGGCGGTGGCATGGGCATCGCCACCATCGTGGAACTGATCTGACCGGACCTGCGACCAACACAAGGACTTACAGCAATGACTGACACCCAGACCGCGGTCCGCTACGACCGGGACGCCGACGGCATCGTCACCCTGACTCTGGACGACCCGACCGCCAGCGCCAACACGATGAACGAGCTCTACCAGAGCTCCATGAACGCAGCCGTCGACCGGCTCTACGCCGAGGCCGACGACGTCACCGGCGTCGTCATCGCCTCGGCGAAGAAGACCTTCTTCGCCGGCGGCAACCTCAAGAACATGGTGCAGTCCACCAAGGACGACGCCCAGGCCGTCTTCGAGATGGCCGAGAGTGTGAAGGCCGGCCTGCGCCGCCTCGAGCTCTTCCCGCGCCCGGTGGTCGCCGCGATCAACGGCGCCGCGCTCGGCGGCGGCTTCGAGATCTGCCTGGCCACCAACCACCGGATCGCCTGGGACGACAACTCGGTGCAGATCGGTCTGCCCGAGGCGTCCCTCGGCCTGCTGCCCGGTGGTGGCGGCGTCACTCGCGTCACTCGCCTCCTCGGCATCCAGAGCGCCCTGATGGACGTGCTTCTCCAGGGTCCGCGCTTCAAGCCCGCCGCCGCCAAGGCGAAGGGCCTGATCGACGAGCTGGTCGGCTCGGTCGATGAGCTGGTGCCGGCCGCCAAGGCCTGGATCCTCGCCAACAAGGACAACGAGGATGCGGCGAAGAACCCCTGGGACCGCGCGGGCTACAAGATGCCCGGCGGCACCCCGAAGTCCCCTGCCCTGGCGGCCTTCCTGCCGGCGTTCCCGGCGCTGCTGCGCAAGCAGCTCAAGGGCGCCGACTTCCCGGCCCAGAAGGCGATCCTCTCCGCCGCCGTCGAGGGCGCGCAGGTGGACTTCGACACCGCGTCGCGCATCGAGTCGCGCTACCTGACGAAGCTGATCGTCAACCAGCAGTCGAAGAACATGATCCAGGCGTTCTTCTTCGACCTGCAGGCGATCGGAGCCGGCTCGCTGCGCCCCTCCGGGCCGCCCAAGTACCGCGCCACCAAGGTCGGCGTGCTCGGCGCGGGCATGATGGGCGCCGGCATCGCCTACGTCTGTGCGCAGGCGGGCATGGAGGTCGTGCTCAAGGACGTCGAGGTCGCCAACGCCGAGAAGGGCAAGGCCTACAGCGAGGGCATCCTCGACAAGGCGATCGCCAAGGGTCGCAGCACCGAGGAGAAGAAGGCCGCCCTGCTCGGCCGGATCACCGCGACCGCTGACCCCGCCGACCTGGCCGGTTGCGACCTGGTCATCGAGGCGGTCTTCGAGGACGTCGCCCTCAAGCAGAAGGTCTTCGCCGAGGTCATCGACCACGTCAATCCCGACGCGCTGCTCTGCTCCAACACCTCGACGCTGCCGATCACCGAGCTCGCCTCCGGCGTCGCCCGCCCGGCGGACTTCATCGGCCTGCACTTCTTCTCGCCGGTCGACAAGATGCCGCTGGTCGAGATTATCCGCGGCAAGGAGACCTCCGACGAGGCGCTCGCCAAGGCGTACGACGTGGTGCAGCAGATCCGCAAGACCCCGATCGTCGTCAACGACAGCCGTGGCTTCTACACCTCGCGCGTCATCGGCACCCAGATCAACGAGGGCCTGGCGATGCTGGCCGAGGGCGTCCACCCGATGTCGATCGAGCGTGCCGCCACCACCGCCGGCTTCCCGGTCGGCCCGCTGCAGATCAGCGACGAGCTCAACATGGAGCTGATGGCGAAGATCCGCAAGGCGACCGCCGACGCGGCAGCTCGCGACGGCATCGACCTGGGTCCGGACCCGGCCGGTGACGTGGTGAACAAGATGATCGAGGTCGGTCGTCCCTCCCGTCTCAAGGGCGCAGGCTTCTACAACTACGTCGAGGGGCGTCGTACGAACCTGTGGGAGGGCATCGGCGAGGCGTTCCCGTCCGCCGAGGTGCAGATCCCGATCCAGGACATGCGCGACCGGATGATGTTCATCGAGGCGCTCGAGACTGCCAAGTGCTTCGAGGAGAACGTCGTGACCTCCTCGGTGGCGGCCAACATCGGCTCGATCATGGGCATCGGCTTCCCGGCCAACACCGGTGGTGCGGCGCAGTTCATGACCGGCTACGAGGGCGCCGACGGCGAGATCGGCCTGACTGCCTTCGTGAAGCGGGCCGACGAGCTCGCCGAGGCCTACGGTGAGCGCTTCCGCCCGACCCAGTGGCTGCGCGACCGCGCCGCCAGCGGCGAGGGCCTGCCTGCCTGATCCTCAGCTCCACCCCGCGGACGCCATGCGTTCAGCGAGCTCCGGCTCGTCGAACGCATGGCGTTGCGCATTGCGCACCGGTCGGCGTCAGCTGGTGGTCGGTTCGCCGAGGATCCGCTCGCACTTCTTCAGCGCCTCGACGTAGGTCTGCCGGGCGCTCTGCGAGGGCTCGTCCTGGTCGCCGGTGATAGCCGCCAGCAGGGCCGGGCGCAGCACCTCGGCATCGATGTCGCCGGCACAGTCGATGTAGCGCTGCTCCGCCTTGGCGGTCAGATCGGGGTAGAGGTGCTTGCGGGCGGCGAACTCCGCCTTCACGTCACGGCAGGCGAGCAGCGCGTCGACGTACGTCTCGGCCAGCGGTCCGCCGAGCGAGGGCGAGGCGTCCTCCGGAGCGGTGAGCTCCTTGGTCAGGACGCCGGCCTCGACCAGGCGGTCGACCCCGGCGCCGGCGACGATCTCGTCGGCCAGGCAAGCACCGACGCGGGTCTGCTCGGGCGCGGTGGCGGAGCCGGTGAGCAGCGAGGTGAGCGCTGCCCGCGCCTTCGTCTCGGGGTCCTTCGGCTTGCCGTCACCGCCGGAGTCCGAGCACCCGGCGAGCGGGAGGACCAAGAGGCCGGCACAGGCCAGCGACACCAACACCTTGCGCGACATGGGCCACAGCGTAGTGGTGCCGCGGGAGCCGCGAGGTAGGTTCGGCGACCATGGACGACCAGCAACGACTGCGGGTGTTGGTGACCGGGGCCGGCTCCGGTCTGGGGGCAGCTCTGGCCGATGCCTGGCAGCGCCGCGGCGCGAGGGTGCTGGCCACCGACCGGGACCCGTCCGGCCTCGCCGGGCGCGAGTACGCCGACACGCTCGACATCACCGACGCCGCCGACTGGGTACGGATCCGGGAGCGGGTCGCCCAGGAGTGGGGAGGGCTCGACGTCCTGGTCAACAACGCGGGCGTGCCGGGCGGTGGGCGCATCGACGTGGCCGAGGTCGACGAATGGCGGTGGATCTTCGAGATCAACCTCTTCGGCATGGTGACCGGGCTGCGCGAGCTCGTGCCCCTCTTCAAGTCCCAGCGCTCCGGGCAGATCGTCAACGTGGCCTCGCTGGCTGGCCTGGTGCATCCGGCGGGGATGGGCTCCTACAACGCCGTGAAGTCGGCGGTGGTGGCGCTGACCGAGACGCTGGGTCACGAGCTCGCCGGCTTCGGAGTGGAGGCGTCGGTGGTCTGCCCCAGCTACTTCCGCACCAACCTGATGGACCGCATGCAGGGTGCCGACACGGGGCTCGCCGAGGTCATGCGGGGGTTGGTCACCGGCGCTCCGCTCGGCGCCGACGACATCGCCGAGGCGGTGCTTGACGGACTGGAGCGTGGGGAGCAGCTGATCGTGCCCGACCCTGCCGCGCGTGACGCCGTACGGTTGAAGCGTGAGGACCGGGCCGGGTACGACGCCGTCATGCGGCGGCAGGCGGCGAAGCTCGGCGGTCTCTGAGCACGCCTGCAGCGACGATTTCCACTGAACCGCCACGCGAACCCGGGTCGGTGGCTCACACTGGTGCCGCTGGGCATGGGGCCCGCCAGATCGACGGGGGTACTGCATGGGTCAGGTGGTCCTGGTCCGGCACGGCCAGGCACACGTCGGCCGCAGCGGCGAGGAGCTCTCCCCGCTCGGTTGGGAGCAGGCCCGCATCCTGGGGCAGGCGCTCGCCCAGCGCCGGATCACCCCGTCGCTGATCGCTACCGGCTCGGCGCGGGCCCACCTGGAGACGCTGGAGGCCGTCGCGGAGTCCGCCGGCTGGGACGACGTTCCGACCGTGCTCGACAGCGGCTGGGACGAGTTCGACCACGACGTCCTGGTGCAGCGTCTGCCTGCCGTGGTCGGCGACCCGGAGCCGACGCCGGCGCAGGTGCAGGAGTGGTTCGAGGGCGCGGCCGCGCTGTGGACCAGCGGCTCCGAGGGGCCGGGGGAGTCGTTCGTCGACTTCGTGACCCGGGTGGGCACCGCGCTGGCCGAGGTGTTCGAGATGACCGGGCCGCGCGACACAGCCCTCGTCGTCACCTCGGGCGGCCCGATCGCCGCGATCGCCACGACCTTGCTTCTACCCGGCGCGGACACGGTGCAGGCGGAGCTGTGGCAGCGCCTCAACCGGGTCGTCGTGAGCTGCTCGTCCAGCACCGTCTCCATCGGCTCACGGGGTGCCTCTCTGGTCAGCTTCAACGAACACGCGCATCTGCAGGGCGGTCGGTGATCGCGCGGACACGGCGTGACGTGCCGCTTCTGTCGGCGCGACCTCCTAGTCTCATTCGAGCACGCTCGTCAGAAGTCCGAGAGAGCCGAAGGGGGACGATGACCGCGACCGTACGCCGCTCGTTCAGCGTGGCCTGCTGGGCTCTCTCGGGCCTGTGCTGGGTGGCGCTCGCCTCCGTGTCATGGGCCCAGAGCGGTCCGCTCTCGCGCTCCAGCCTGCTGGACGTGGCCGGTCTGGTGCGCTCCGGCGTCCTGACCTCGCTGCCGGGCTGGGTGCCGTGGGGCGCTCTCCTCCTGCCGATGCTGGGCGCCGTGCTGATCGGCCTCGCGTTCCCACGCTGGGCGCGGTGGGTGCGTGTGGCGGCGTTCCTGGTCGCGGTCCTGGCCTGGTGGGCGGTCACCCGTGAGGTGACCGGGTTCGCCGCGTCGCGTTGGGGGACCGGGCCGTGGCTCGGTGTCGTAGGGATCGGGCTCGGTGTGGTGGGCCTGCTCGTGGAGTCGAAGAAGACGGGGGAGTCATGAACTTCTGCACCAGGTGTGGGCATCCGCTCGGCGCCGACGACGTGTTCTGCGCCAACTGCGGTGCCGCGGTGACGGCTCCGCGTGAGGCGTCGCCGGAGACGCAGCCGCTCGTTGCGCCGCCACCACCCCCTGTGGGTGCCTCGGGCCTCCCGGCGGGAGGCGGTCTCGGGGTGCCTTCCGGTCCAGGCGCGGTGGCTGCCGGGCCGGCCGGCCACATGGTCGGCGTTCTCGACCAACAGCCGGTGGCGCCACCGCGGCCCGCCGGCCGGAGCCGGGCGACCGTCTGGGTGGTGGCCGCGCTCGTGGCGCTCGCCGCCGGCCTCGGCGGTTTCGCGGTCTGGAAGGTCTTCTTCTCCTCCAACACCGGTGCTGACGACCCGGAGCAGGCTGTGCGCGAGGTGCTTGCGGCCGCCGAGGACCAGGATCCGGTGGCGGCACTCACCATGATCAACCCGGGCGAGGCACGAGGTGCCGACGAAGTCTGGGACGCCCTCCACCAGCGCCTGACGCGCGCCGGTGTCACGCCCAAGGACGGCGTGTTCAGTGCGGCCGACGTCTCCTTCGACGACGTCGACCTGGAGGTCGAGTCCGTCAGCGACCACGCGGCCAAGGTGCACCTGCGCGACGGCACCGTCTCGCTCAGCCTGCGCGCCGAAGACTTCCCGGACGCACTCGACGGTATCGCTTCCGAGGCGCGCGAGGAGCTCGGCAGCAGTTGGAGCAGGAAGTTCGACATCTCCGAGGTGGCGGACGACGTCTACGCCTACGACTGGGAGCACGACCGGGAGATCCCGACGGGGCTCTTCGTGATGGTGGTCGAGGTCGACGGCCGCTGGTATGTCTCCCCGACCGCCACGGCGGCCGAGTACCTGGCCTTCGACTGGTTCGGCCAGGGCGGCGACTGGTCGGCGTACGACGACGGCCGGAAGCGCGACGCGGTCGGCGCGGAGAGCCCGGAGGAGGCGCTCGCCAGCCTTGCCGACGCGGCGAACGGTGACGACCTGCCGACGATGCTCGACGCCCTTCCGGAGGGCCAGGGCGACCTCCTGCGTCCGTTCGTGGAACTGGTGGAGCGGGAGCTGGCAAATGACGACGCCGGCTTCACTCTCGATCTCCGGGCACAGGACGTGCGAGCGGGCGACGAGGAGGACGGCCTGGTGCGGCTGGAGATCGACCGCCTGGAGCTGGGCGTCAACGGCATCGAGGGCGGCGACCCCTACCCCAACACGGTAGGCGTCGACGGCAGCTGCGGCTGGGCCCTGGGCTACACCGGCGACCGGATCGAGGGCTGCGCGCCGACCTGGCTGAAGCAGGTCAGTGGCATCGACCACGCCTTCGTGATGGTGCGTGAGAACGACGGGGTGTGGCAGGTGGACCCGTTCGCCACCGCGCTGGCGTGGCTCGAGGAGGTCGCCACGAACGTGCCCGACGACGAGCTCGACTCGTTGATCAGCGCGATCGACTCGGGCGACGTCGAGGAGTGGTTTGAGCAGCGGGTCGGCTGAGCATCCTCCTACTCTGACGGCCGTCAAGGCCTGACCGACCGATCGAGATCTCGGGGGAGCAATGGGCAACTGCAGCGCGTGTGGGCAGCCGCTGGCTGAAGGGCTGCGGTTCTGCACCGCCTGTGGCACGCCGGTTGCAGCCGGCCCTATGAGCGGCCCCGCACCCGGCGCTGTGAGCGGCCCCGCACCCGGCGCTGTGGGTGGTCCTGCCGTTGCCGGCCACCAGCCAGCGGCGGCTCCGGGCACACCGCCGCCGGCCGGTAGGCGGCTCTCCGGCGGCGCCCTGGCCGGTCTGCTGCTCGCGGTGCTCGCGCTCGGCCTGGGCGGCTTCGCGGTCTGGAAGGTCTTCTTCTCCGAAGACAGTGGTGCCGACAGTCCCGAGGAGGCGGTCACCGAGCTGCTCGAGGCGGGCGCCGACCAGGACGCCGTCGCTGCGCTGCGGATGCTCAACCCCGATGAGGTCAAGGGTGCCGACGAGGTCTACGAGGCGCTCAACGATCGGATGGACGATGCGGGCATGACCGACGACGGAGCGGTCAGCGGCACCTCGCTCACGGTGAAGGATCTCGATGTCGAGGTGGAGGAGCTCAGCGAGCATGCCTCGAAGGTCAGCCTGACCGGCGGCAAGCTGCAGGTGAAGGTGGACTTCGACAAGCTGCCCGATCAGTTCGCCGAGCAGGCCGCTGTCGGGCGCGACGAGTACGGCGACTCCTTCACGCGGGAGTTCGACCTCGCGGCGCTGCGCGACGAGTTCGGCATCGACGAGGCGCCGTTCCTCATCACGGTGGAGGTCGACGGACGCTGGTACGTCTCGCCGATCGCCACGGTCGCCGAGTACATCGCCCTGGACGCCACCGGCCACGGCGGCGACTGGGCGGCGTACGAGGAGGGGCTGAAGCGCAAGTCGCGCACCGCCGACGCCCCCGAGGATGTCCTCGGCGTGCTGGCCGACTCCTTCCGGCTGGACGATCTCGACGGCTTCCTCGACGCGCTCCCACCGGGGCAGGGCAACCTCGTGCGGCCCTACCTCGGCTTCGTGGAGGACGCGATCCATGAGGAGGGACTGCCGGAGATGTCGCTCGACTACGAGCCGGTCGATGTGCGCGCGGGCGAGGAACGGGACGGACTGGCCCGTGTCGACCTGGGTGAGGCGCGGCTGCGGCTGTTCGCCACGGAGAGTCCGAGCGCAGCCGGAGAGTTCGGGGTTGACGGCCTCTGTTTCTATGCGCGCTCCTCCGACGACCCGGAACCGGACTCCGGCTGTCTGCCCGAGGAGTTCTCCGAGGCGACCGGCGAGGACAGCTTCTTCGTGATGGCGCGCAAGCGCGACGGCGGTTGGCAGCTCGACCCCATGGCCACGCTCGTCGCCTGGGCCGACGCCGCGGTCGGCAACATCTCGAGCGACGACGTGATGGAGCTCCTCGACCTGGCCGGCTAGCGGTGATGTCCAGCAGGGTCGGTCGAGGAGCCGGCCTTCCGGAGGGTCGCGCGCTGAGCAGCCTTCACTTCGGCCCGAGACGGGTCGCTGTGCGAGACTGCCCGCCGTGACCGAGCAGACCCAGGCCCGCCCCCGGGCCAAGCGCGGCGACATCCAGGGCCTGCGCGCCCTCGCGGTCGGACTCGTGGTGGTCGCTCACGCCGGCGTGCCGGGACTGGACGGCGGCTTCGTCGGCGTCGACGTCTTCTTCGTGCTCAGCGGCTTCCTGATCACCGGCCTGCTGCTGGCCGAGGGCGAGCGGACCGGCCGGGTCAGCATCGCCAGCTTCTACGCGCGCCGGGCGCGGCGGATCCTGCCGGCGGCCACCCTGGTGCTGCTGGCCGTGTTGGCCTGGGCCGCGTGGCAGGAGCCGGTCACCCGCCTCGAGTCGATCCGCTCGGATGCGCTCTGGTCCTCGGTCTTCCTGGCCAACTTCCACTTCGCTTCGATCGGCACCGACTACTTCGCAGTCGGGGCCGAGTCACCGGTCCAGCACTACTGGTCGCTCGCCGTCGAGGAGCAGTTCTATCTGGTGTGGCCGCTGATCGTGCTGGCCCTGCTGCTGGTGCGAGCCCGTCGCCGGGTCCTCTTCGGGGTACTGGCGTCACTCACCGTCGCCTCGCTCGCGTGGTCGGTCTGGCTCACCCACAGCTCACCCATCGAGGCCTACTTCTCCTCACCCGCCCGTGCCCACGAGCTCGGCATCGGGGCGCTGCTGGCGATGGCGGCGCCGTACCTCGCCGGCATGGGAGACCGGCTGCGCAACCTGCTGGTGGTGGTCGGCCTCGCGATGGTGCTCGCCGCCACGCTGGGGTACGACGCCACGACTGCCTTCCCGAGCTGGAACGCGCTGCTTCCGGTGCTGGGCACGGCCGCGCTGGTCGCCGCTGGATGCGGCCGGGAGGCGCAGCTCTCCCGGCTGTTGGGCCGCCAGCCGCTGCGTTACCTCGGCGACCTCTCCTACTCGATCTACCTGTGGCACTGGCCGGTGCTCATCCTCGGCGAGCAGTACGCCGACACGCACCTCGAGACTGCAGGGCTGCTGGTGCTGACGCTGGTGCTCTCTTCGCTCAGCTACCACTTCGTCGAACAGCCCTTCCAGACCGGGCGAGTGCCGAAGCTCGCCGGCAAGCGGTTCCTGGTGCTGTGGCCGGCCTCGCTGGCGCTGGTGCTCGTGGGCTCGCAGCTGGCGACCAGCTACGGCGACGCCGCCTTGGAGCGCAGTCGACAAGAAGCGGCGGCCTACTACGACAAGCACCCGGAGGCGTTGCGCTCCGCGCAGCGGACCGATATCGAGAAGTCGTTGCAAGACGCCCTCCGGTTGGCCGACGAGGGTGCTCCGGTGCCTCCGCAGCTGAAGAACCTGGAGCGACTGGGTCGCGACGTCTGGCAGGGCCCGTTCCGCGGCTGCTACGCGTCGTTCCCCGACACGACGGCGAAGATCTGCCCGGCCGGCGACCTGGAGGCGGAGCGCACGGTGGTGGTCCTCGGTGACTCGCACGCGGGCATGTGGGCACCGGCGGTGACTGCGATCGGGAAGCGGGAAGGCTTCACGGTGCTGCCGATCCTGAAGGTCGGCTGCGCTCCGTTCGATGTGCCGCAACGCAACAAGGGCACCGACTATCCCGAATGTCCAGAGTTCCGTGACTGGGCGATGGAGCAGGTGCGGGAGATCCGACCGGACGCCATCGTCGTCGCCCATCGCGGTCTGCTCGAGGTCGAGGGTGACAGTGACGAGGAGCGCGAGGAGCGGTGGCGCGACGGCGTCTCGGAGACCGTCGCTGAGCTGGTGGCGATCACCCCGGTGGTCAAGGTGCTGGGCGACATCCCCACGGCGCCTGCCGAGCCGCGTGACTGCCTCAACGAGGCGGGTGCGAGCCTGGAGGACTGCGTGGTCGCCGAGGAGGGAGCGGAGATCCGCTCCAACCCGATCACCCGCGAGGCGGCCACCGCAGCCGGCGCCGACTACGTCGACAGCACGTCGCTCATCTGCCAGCAGGGGCGCTGCCCGATGGTGGTCGGCGATGTCGTGACCTACCGCGACAAGGCGCACCTCTCCCTCTCCTGGACGAAGATCATCTCCCGGCGCCTCGGCGAGCTGCTGCGCCTCACGCCCCCGAGCCGCTGAGCGGCGACCTGCTGCTGGGTGAGCATGTGCGCAGGGTCCACCATCGGTCGCGCTAGATCAGTCTCTTGAAGATCGGCAGCGGCGCGTGCTTCATCACCGTGCTCATCGGTGCCCAGGGCCAGGGCGGCACGCACGCCGACTCCTTCTCCTTCTCGATGGCGGTGACCATGGCACGCACGCCCTTCTCGGTGGAGACGAGGAGCGGGTTCTTGTTCTCCGTGCGGTCGTTCATCTCCGACTCGATGTAGCCGGGGTAGAGCACGGTGACCTTGATCGGCTTGCCGTAGAGCTCGGTGCGCAGCCCTTCGGCAAGGTGGGCGACGCCGGCCTTCGTGGCGGCGTACGTCGTCATGGTCTTGGGCATGCCCCGCATCGCCGACATCGACGAGACCATGACGAAGTGCCCGCGCCCCTGTGCGCGGAAGATCTCCATCGCCGCCTCGGACTGGGCGAGCGCCGCAACGAAGTTGGTCATCGCGGTCTCCCGGTTGGCGTCGTACCGCCCGGTGCCGATCGGGGAGCCCTTGCCGAGCCCGGCGTTGACGACGATCCGGTCGAGAGTGCCGAAGTCTGCGGCGAACCCGCGAAACACTTCGAAGACCGCCGCATCGTCGGTCACGTCGAGCGCGCGCACCTCGATCCGACGGTCGGGATGCCGGGCCAGGATCTCGGCCTTGAGCGTCTCCAGCTTGTCGGTGCGCCGAGCACACAGCGCGAGGTCGTTGCCGCGGGCAGCGAACTGGCGGGCCATCTCGGCGCCCAGGCCGGCGCTGGCGCCCGTGATCAGGATCGTCGTCACGCCGTCGAGGTTACCGGTGAGTCTCCCCGCCCCGCCGAAGAGCCAGCTTCAGCACGTTGAGACGCCAACTTCAGCACGTTGAGACGCCAGCTTCAGGGCCAAGGCGCCGTACGACGGCCAGCGCGGATGAGCTCCTCATGTTGGAGCTGGCTTCTCAACGTGCTGGAAGTGGCTTCTCAACGTGCTGGAAGTGGCTTCTCGAGGGAGTTGGGAGATGGTCTGACTACCGCTGCTACCGCTGGAGCCGGGGTCCGGTGCGTAGCCACCAGCGAGCGGCGGCGCGGAGGTCGCCCGGCATCGCGGGGTCCTCGGCGAGGGTGGTCAGCAGGGGGTGAGCAGTCATGCCGGCGGCGAACAGGGCGCTGCGTCGTACGGCGCCGCCCTCGGAGAGCGCGTCGGCGAGGGTCGCGGCCGGGAGCCGCAAGCCCGACTGGGCGGCCATGCCGAGCCCAGCGGAGCGGATCACCGGGTCCGCTGAGGCCAGCCACGGCTCCACGGTCCCAGCGGTGGCCTCCCAGGGCAGCATCAGGTTGGCGAAGGCTGACGCGGCGCCGTGCCGGGTGGTCTCGTCGGGTCCGTCGAGTGCCGCCTCGAAGAGCACTGGCTGCAGGTCGGGAGAGAACGGCGAGGCGTTGAGGAGGAACGACGAGGTCACCGCGTGCGTCGCCCGGAAGTCGTAGAGGAGCTCGAAGATCAGGCGGGCCAGCATCGGTTCGCCAGGACGGCCGGCGGCGACCCGCTCGGCGTACTCGGTCGCCAGGGTGTAGTGCAGGTTACGTCGGTCTCGGGTCCAGGCAACCGGGCGGCGGGGCGGCTCCAACGGGGTGGTCAACAGGCCGGCCACGGTCTCCCGGAAGCCGGGGTCGCAGGCCGCCAGGGTCTGGGCCAGCGCCGTACGCCGCCCCTCGTCCCCGACGGTCCGGTTGCAGGCGTCTGCGAAGACGGCCGCCAGGTCGGTCCACGCCGCTCGCGGAAGGCCGCCGACGCTGCGCATGTTCTGGATCGCCAGGCCGGCAGACCGGGCGAGGTCCTCGCGATCGTGGAGCAGCAGCTCGCCGCACCACCGGGCCAGCTCGGGGGTCGGCCTCTCCGAGGCGGCGCTCAGCAGGTCGGCGTGCACCTGGTTGCCCTCCTCGAGCACGATCTCGCGGATCACGTCGGCCACCGCGGCGCCGTACTCGCTGCAGCGGAACTTGGCGAGTGCCTCGTAGCGCGTTGTGTAACCCACCGCGACGGCGCGGCCGAGCTCCTCGGCGAGGTGGTGCAGGTGAGGCGTGATGGCGCTCAGCGGCAGGCCGCGTGTCCCGGTCACGTGGTGCTCCGCAAACCTGAGCCAGTCGGCGCCCTCCGGTGCGTCGTCGACCCGGTCACAGCACTCCGAGAAGTCTTCGAGGGTGTCAGCGGGCAGGTGGGCGGCGAGTTCGGCGGGTGCGTAGGAGTAGGTGCGGCAGAGCACGTCGATCGGCGCACGCAGCCACCCGTAGGGGAGGTCGAGCGCCGTCTCGTAGTGGGCGATCGCGCGGCTGTTGCGGGCGCCGTGGGTCTCCAGGCGGGAGAGGGTGGCCGGGGAGGAGGCCATGCCTGTGCCGGTGGCCAGGGCGCGCAGCGGCTGCCCCTGGGCGAGTCGGCTGGCGCGCAACAGCCAGCCGATCCGTGCGGGGATGTCGATGCGGGCGCCGTTGAGCGGAGTGCTGTCGATGAGCTCTCCGACCTTGCGACCCATAGCTCCATAGTGGCGAAACAACGGGGGCTTCGCAGTGTTTCAGCCTGGCCGGTCGGATGAAACATCGTCCCGCGCGGCTCGCGGGCTTGGCATGCTGAGAGATCGCTCAGGGATGACTGGCGCGGCTCGCTTGGTTCGAGCCCCGGTCGTCCGGTTCCCAGCGCGGCCCGGGTCTACCGGGGGGACACGGGCCGCGCTGGGAGCCGCGAGCCCTCTCTGTGGTCACTCCCGGGCGGGATCGTCCCTAACAGATTCGTGGTTGCCAAGGCTTCTGACCACGAATCTGTTAGGGACGATCCCCCCAGGGCGCCGGCAAGTGAAACTAAAAGACAGAGTTGACTGTTTGTTGGTTGCTCTGCGAGCCTGTGGGCGTGACCACCACCCGCGTCCCGCAGGAGGAGCGCACCCGCCTGATGCGGGAGCGCCTGCTCACCGCGTGTGTCGAGCTGCTTATCGAGCGCGGCTGGAGTGGCACTTCGACCACGCTCGTCTCGCAGCGTGCCGGCGTCAGCCGCGGCGCGCAGCTGCATCACTTCCCGAGCAAGGCCGCCCTCGTGATGGCCGCGGTGGAGTGGCTTGCCGAACGCCGCCGCGAGGAGCTGGCCGCGCTCGCCGACGGCCTGCCCCGTGGTCGCGGTCGCACCCGAGCTGTCGTCCAGGCGCTGGGTGACCACTTCTCCGGCGAGGTGTTCACCGCGGCGCTCGAGCTGTGGGTCGCCGCGCGAACGGACGCGGAGCTGCTCGGTGTGCTCGGCCCCTTCGAGCAGCGCATCGGTCGGGAGACCCACCGCGTAGCTGTCGATCTCCTCGGCGTGGACGAGACGGTGCCCGGGGCCAGGGAGCTGATCCAAGCGACTCTCGACCTGGTGCGCGGCCTGGGCCTGGCCAACACGATCTCCGACGACACTGCACGTCGCCGCCGGATCCTCAACCGCTGGGCCGACCAGCTCGATGAGGCGCTGGGACTTCGCGCCCCCGGCGCTGCGCCCCGTCCCGATCGCAAGGAGACGCCCCGATGAACCACCCCATCCGAATCTCCTCCGCTCCGCATCTCCACCCAACAACCGATCGGGGACACCGATGAGCAACGACACCCTCGACGGCGTGCTCGCCGACCTCGCCGCCGAAGGCGACCGGCTGGAGCAGCTCGTCGCACCGCTCTCCGAGGAGCAGTGGCGGCAGCCGACCCCCGCCCCGGGCTGGGACATCGCCACGCAGATCGCCCACCTGGCCTGGACCGACGAGACCGCGGTGCGGGCGGCGGGACCGAAGGAGCAGTGGGACGCCCTCGTGCTCGAGGCGATCGCCGACCCGAGCGGCTTCGTGGACAACGCCGCCCTGACCGGCGGTGCGGTTCCTCCGGCGGAGCTGCTGGCGCGCTGGCAGCAGGCCCGAGCCGCGCTCCGGACGGCGCTGCGCGACCAACCCGAAGGGGTGAAGCTGCCCTGGTTCGGCCCGCCGATGTCGGCCACCTCGATGGCCACGGCGCGGTTCATGGAGACCTGGGCGCATTCGCTCGACGTGCACGAGGCGCTCGGCGCCGAGCCGGAGGTCACCGACCGGATCAAGCACGTCGCCCACATCGCGGTGCGCACCCGCAACTTCTCCTTCTCCGTCCACGAGCTCGCGCCGCCGGCCGAGGAGTTCCGGGTCGAGCTCGTCGCCCCCAGCGGCGACCTGTGGACCTGGGGTCCGCAGGATGCCGCGCAGCGGGTGACCGGGCCGGCGTACGACCTGTGCCAGCTGGCCACCCAGCGGGTCCACCGTGACGACACCGCCCTGGTGGCTGTCGGTGTCGACGCCGAGAAGTGGCTCACCATCGCGCAGTGCTTCGCCGGACCCTCCGGCGAGGGGCGCGAGGCCCGCAGCGAGAGGAGCACGTCATGACGGTGCGGATCGGCAACTGCTCAGGCTTCTACGGGGACCGGCTCTCCGCCATGCGCGAGATGCTCGAAGGGGGACAGCTCGACTACCTGACCGGCGACTACCTGGCCGAGCTGACGATGCTCATCCTCGGCAAGGACACGATGAAGGACCCGTCGCTGGGCTACGCGCGCACCTTCGTGCGGCAGGTCGAGGACAGTTTGGGCCTCGCGCTGGAGAAGGGCGTGCGCATCGTCAGCAACGCCGGCGGCCTCAACCCGGCGGGCCTCGCCGACCGGCTCCGCGAGGTGGCCACCGGCCTGGGGTTCGACGTCCCGATCGCGTACGTCGCCGGCGACGACCTGCGCGCCCAGGCAGCAGAGCTGGAGCTCGGCAACGCGCTCACTGCCAACGCCTACCTCGGGGGCTTCGGCATCGCCCGCGCCTTGGACGAGGGCGCCCAGATCGTCGTCACGGGCCGGGTCACCGACGCCTCGGTGGTGGTCGGTCCGGCGATCCACGCTCATGGCTGGACCGAGCGGGACCACGACCAGCTGGCTGGCGCGATGATCGCCGGCCACGTGATCGAATGCGGCTGTCAGGCCAGTGGCGGCAACTTCTCCGGCTTCCGTAGCCTGGCCCGCCAGGGCCTGCTGAACACGCCGATCGGCTTCCCGCTGGCCGAGGTCGCCGCGGACGGCTCCGTGGTGATCACCAAGCACGAAGGCACCGGCGGCGCGGTCACCGTCGACACCGTCACTGCCCAGCTCGTCTACGAGATCCAGACGACCCGCTATCTCGGCCCCGACGTCACCGCCGACCTCACCTCCCTCCACCTGGAGCAGGTCGGTCCCGATCGTGTCGCCATCACCGGTGTCCGCGGGGAGGCGCCGCCGGAGAGCCTGAAGGTCTGTGTCAACGAGCTCGGCGGCTGGCGCAACAGCGTCGAGTTCGTGCTGACCGGTCTGGAGACCGAGGCGAAGGCGGACTGGGTCCGCGAGCAGATGACGGCTGCCATGGCGGCCGCACCGCCGGAGACCGTCCACTGGTCGCGCACTGCGCGCCCGCACACCGACGCCGACACGGAGGAGGGCGCCAGCATCCTGCTGCGCTGCACCGTGCTCGACCCCGACGCGAAGCCGGTCGGCAAGCCCTTCACCGCAGCCGCGGTCGAGCTGGCTCTCGCCTCCTACCCCGGCTTCACGATGACCGGGCCGCCGCCGGCGCCCACGCCGTACGGCGTCTACCAACCCCACTACGTGCCGCGCTCCGCGGTCACCCACACGGTGCATCACGCCGACGGACGTAGCGAGACGATCGCCGATCCGTCGGTGCTCACCACGATCACGGTCGAGACCCCCGCCGTGCCCGTCGCCCCAGCCGAACAGGGCTTCCAGGTACGCCGCATCCCCCTCGGGACCTTCGTGCACGCCCGCTCCGGCGACAAGGGCGGCGACGCGAACCTCGGCCTGTGGGTAGCCCGCGACCAGGTCGTCGACGCGGAGCTGTGGCAGGCACGGGTGCGCTGGCTGACCGACCTGATCACCTCGGCGAAGATGCGCGAGCTCGTCCCCGAGGCCGTCGACCTCGATGTCGAGGTCTATCCGCTGCCCAACCTGGGCGGGGTCAACGTGCTGATCCGGGGCCTGCTCGGCCGCGGCGTCGCCTCCTCCACTCGCTTCGATCCGCAGGCCAAGGGTCTCGGTGAGTGGGTGCGCTCGCGGATGGTCACCGTCGACGAGGCGCTGCTGTGACCGGCGGTGTTGCGCGGTGCGCATCGAGACGCCGGCAGCGCGACGACCTCCTCATGAGTGGGTCGAGCGCGGAGACGAAGGGAACCAGGCATGTTCACTGAGGACCAGCTGACCCTGCGGGAGAGCGCAGCGGAGTTCACTCGCCGCGAGGTGATGCCGCACCTCGACGCGTGGGAGGAGGACGGCCTGCTCCCACGCGAGCTGCACAAGACCGCGGCGGCTGCGGGGATGCTCGGGGTCGGCTACCCCGAGGAGGTAGGCGGTGAAGGCGGCACGCTCCTCGACGGCTGCGCGTTGCAGGAAGGCTTCATGTCGGTCGGAGCCTCCGGCGGCCTGATGGCCTCCCTCTTCACCCACGGCATCGCACTGCCACACATGATCGCCAACGGGTCCCCCGATCTGATCGAGCGCTTCGTGCGGCCCACCCTGGCCGGGGAGAAGATCGGCTCGTTGGCGGTCACTGAGCCCGGCGGTGGATCGGACGTCGCGGGCATCACCACGCGCGCTGAGAAGGACGGCGACCACTACGTGGTCAACGGCTCGAAGACGTTCATCACCTCCGGCACCCGAGCCGACTTCGTCACCACCGCAGTGCGCACGGGTGGCCCCGGCCACGGCGGCGTCTCGCTGCTCGTCGTGGAGACCGACACACCCGGCTTCACCGTCACCCGCGGCCTGCGCAAGATGGGGTGGCACGCCTCGGACACCGCAGAGCTCTCGTACGTCGACGCGCGGGTGCCCGCGGCGAACCTGGTCGGCGAGGAGAACCATGGTTTCTACTACATCGCCGAGCAGTTCGTCGTGGAGCGGATCTTCCTGGCACTGATGGGCTACGGACACGCCTCTCGGTCGCTGGAGCTCGCGGCGGCGTACTGCAAGGAGCGGGAGACGTTCGGCAAGCCGCTGGTGGCCAACCAGGTGGTGCGCGCCAAGCTCGTCGAGATGCGTCGCCAGGTCGACGTCGCGCGGACCTACACGCTCGAGGTGGCGCGCCGACACGTCGCGGGCGAGTCGGTCATCGCCGAGGCCTGCCTCGCGAAGCAGACCGCCGTCGACACCGCGGTCGCCGTCACCGACATGGCCGTGCAGCTCTTCGGCGGCACCGGCTACATGCACGGCACCGAGGTGGAGCGGCACTACCGCGACGCCCGGCTGCTTCCCATCGGCGGTGGTGCCACCGAGGTGCTCACCGATCTCGCCGCTCGCCTGTTGGGCTACTCCTCCTGATGACCACAACGAAGGGCGTGAACTGACATGGGCCTGATGAAGCCACTGACCTCCCACGTCACGGTCTGGATCGACGCTCCCGTCGATGCCGTCTGGGATCTGGTCAGCGATGTCACCCGGATCGGCGAGTTCTCGCCGGAGACGTTCGAAGCGAAGTGGACCAAGGGCGCCAAGGGCCCCGCGGTCGGGGCGCACTTCGCCGGGCATGTGAAGCGGAACGGGGTCGGGCCGACGTACTGGTCACCGTGCCGGGTCACCGTCTGCGAGCCGGGAGAGGTCTTCGAGTTCGCCGTCGGCACCGACACCGTCGCGGTCAACAACTGGGGCTACCGGCTGAGCGCGAGGGACGGCGGAACGGAGGTCACCGAGTACTTCCGGCTGGAGCCTGCGCTGCCGTTGCGCCTCTATTGGCTGCTGCTCGGCCGATTGCGTGGCCGCACCAACGAACGCGGGATGCGCACCACCTTGGAACGGATGAAGCAGGTCCTCGAAGCGCCGGGGTCCGACGGGAAGGAAGAGCAGTGAGCGACAACCGTACGGCGATGCTCGAGAAGCTCGCCGACCTCGCCACCGAGCAGGAGAAGGCGGTGAACGCGGGCGGGAAGTACATCGCCCGCCACAAGGAGCGCGGCAAGCTCACCGCCCGGGAACGGATCGAGCTGCTGGTCGACGAGGGCTCGGCGTTCCTGGAGCTGATGCCGCTGGCCGGATGGGGGAGCGACTTCCCGGTCGGCGCCAGCATCGTCACCGGCATCGGGGTGGTCGAGGGCGTCGAGTGCATGATCGTCGCGAACGACCCGACGGTGAAGGGCGGTGCGCTCAACCCCTGGTCGGTGAAGAAGTCGTTCCGGGCCGCCGAGATCGCCGAGCGCAACGGCCTGCCGACGGTCAACCTCACCGAGTCCGGTGGCGCCGACCTGCCCACGCAGAAGGAGATCTTCATCCCCGGCGGCCGTGGCTTCCGGGATCTCACCCGCTCCAGCGCCCGCAAGGTGCCGACCGTGTCGGTGGTCTTCGGCAACTCCACCGCGGGCGGCGCCTACGTGCCGGGCATGAGCGACTACGTGATCATGGTCAAGGAGCGCGCGAAGGTCTTCCTGGCCGGCCCGCCGCTGGTCAAGATGGCCACCGGTGAGGAGACCGACGACGAGTCGTTGGGCGGCGCCGAGATGCACTCCCGGATCTCCGGCTCCTCCGACTTCCTCGCGGTTGACGAGCACGACGCCATCCGGCTCGCCCGGCGCGTGGTGGCCCGGCTGAACTGGCGCAAGGAGGGCGACACCTCGGTGGCTTCAGGGTCGTCGTACGCCGAGCCGGATCTCGATCCGGAGGACTTGCTCGACCTGATCCCGACCGACCTCAAGGAGCCGTTCGACCCGCGCGAGGCCATCCTGCGCATCGTCGACGGCAGTGGACCGGGCAACGAAGTCGCCTTCGACGAGTTCAAGCCGCTCTACGGCACGGCGCTGTGTGTCGGATGGGCACGGCTGCACGGCAACCCGATCGGCATCCTCGCCAATGCCCGCGGCGTGTTGATGAGCGAGGAGGCCCAGAAGGCCGCGCAGTTCATCCAACTGGCCAACCAGAAGGACACGCCGCTGCTCTTCTTGCACAACACCACCGGCTACATGGTCGGCAAGGAGTACGAGCAGGGCGGCATCATCAAGCACGGCGCCCAGATGATCAACGCCGTCTCGAACTCCCAGGTGCCGCACCTGACGGTGATCATGGGGGCGTCGTACGGCGCGGGCAACTACGGCATGAACGGCCGCGCCTACGACCCGCGGTTCCTCTTCACCTGGCCGTCGGCGAAGTCGTCGGTCATGGGGCCTGCGCAGCTGGCCGGCGTGCTCGAGATCGTGGCACGGGAGTCTGCGGAGAAGAAGGGCCAGGTCTTCGACGCCGAGGGGTTCAAGGCGATCAAGGAGATGGTCGAGACCCAGATCGAGGAGCAGTCGCTGCCGTACGTGCTCTCCGGGATGGTCTACGACGACGGCGTGATCGACCCGCGCGACACCCGCACCGTGCTCGGCATCTGCCTGTCGGTGATCAACAACCAGCGGATCGAGGGCGCCATGAACTTCGGCGTCTTCCGGCTCTGAGCTGCCTCGCGTCGATGGACGAGCCCTTCGACAAGCTCAGGAACCACCTGCCGAGACCCCGCATCCACGAGTGAAGGACACCCTCCCGATGATCACCAAGATTCTGGTCGCGAACCGGGGCGAGATCGCCCGTCGCGTCTTCCGTACTGCGCGGCGACTGGGCATCGCCACGGTGGCGGTCCACTCCGACGCCGATGCCCGCATGCCGTTCGTCGGCGACGCCGACGAGGCGGTGCATCTGCCGGGGAACACGCCGGGCGAAACCTATCTGCGTGCGGACCTCATCCTGGAGGCGGCGCGGCGTACTGGCGCGGATGCGATCCACCCCGGCTACGGATTCCTGAGCGAGAACGCCGACTTCGCGCGCGCCGTCGTCGACGCCGGGTTGACCTGGATCGGTCCGGCGCCCGCGTCGATCGAGTCGATGGGCTCGAAGATCGAGTCAAAGAAGCTGATGGAAGCTGCCGGCGTACCAGTCCTGGAGAGTTTCACCGCCGAGCAGGCGACCGACCCCTCGGTGGTCGAGCTTGTCGAGACCCCTCTGCTGGTCAAGGCTTCAGCAGGTGGCGGCGGCCGCGGCATGCGGATCGTCCGCTCGATGGCGCACCTGCCCGAGGAGATCGCGCGGGCGGCCAGCGAGGCCGAGTCGGCATTCGGCGACGGCACGGTCTTCGTCGAGCCCTATGTCGAGAGCGGTCGCCACGTCGAGGTGCAGGTGCTCGGCACCTCCGAGGGCACGGTGGTGTTCGGCGAGCGGGACTGCTCCGTCCAGCGTCGGCACCAGAAGGTGATCGAAGAGGCGCCTGCTCCGGGTCTGCCCGACGACACCCGCGCGGCGCTTCACGCGGCGGCGAAGGCAGCCGCCGAGGCGATCGACTACCGCGGCGCGGGGACGGTCGAGTTCCTCTACGACCAGGCGACGGACCGGTTCTACTTCCTGGAGATGAACACCCGACTCCAGGTGGAGCACCCCGTCACCGAGGCCGTCTTTGGCGTCGACCTGGTCGAGCTGCAGATCGCGGTTGCCGAGGGCCGATCGGTCCCCACTGCGGTGGCCGAGCCGAACGGTCACGCGATCGAGGTGCGGCTCTATGCAGAGGACCCGGCGCGGGACTATCAGCCGCAGAACGGCCGGATCACCGGGTTTGACTTCCCCGGCGTGGTCTCGACCTTCGAGGGTCCCAGCGGCTACGGGCTCCGCCTCGACTCGGGTGTCGGCGCGGGTGACGAGATCGGCACGTTCTATGACGCGATGATCGCCAAGGTGATCGTGCACGCGGGCACCCGGGAGCAGGCGCTGCGCCAGTTGCGCGGTGCGTTGCAGCGCGCCCGGATCCACGGCCTGCGGACCAACCGCGACTTGCTGATCGAGTTGCTCGCCGCTCCTGAGGTGGTGGACGGCACGATGTCGACCACCTATCTCGACGAAGCCGAGCTGGCTTCACTCGAGAGTGACTTCATCGGCGGCCTGAACGGCGGCCTCGCCACCCAAGCGCAGGCGTTCCTGGCCGCGGCGGTCGGCTGGACCGAGGAGGTGGCGTCGCGGCGCGGCGTACAGACGCGGATCCCGAACGGGTGGCGCAACGTGCTCGCCGACCATCAGCACACCAGGTTTGACGTCGACGGCACCGAGATCGACGTGGCCTGGGTCAGTGAACGCGGCGGCTACCGCAAGGTGCGCAACTACGACGACGATGTCGATGACGTCGTCACCCGTGAGGTCACGCGCACCGAGCAGGGTTGGCGCGTCGTCGTGGCGCACGAAGGCATCAGCCGCGCGTTCGACGTGACGATCAACGGCGAGCGGGTTGACGTCGACGGGCCGAACGGGCACCTGGCCCTGCGCAAGGTGCCGCGCTTCGTCGACCCGGCCAGCCAGGTCGCCGAGGGCTCGTTGCTGGCACCCATGCCGGGGACGGTGGTCGGGGTGCACGCGGCGGTCGGCGACAACGTCACCGAAGGCCAGACCCTCCTGGTGATGGAGGCGATGAAGATGCAGCACACCATCGCGGCGCCGTACGCCGGTGTGGTGAGTGAGCTTGCGGCCAGCGAGGGCCAGCAGGTGGAGGCGGGTGCGGTCCTGGCCGTGGTCGCCGCCGACATGGAGTTGGAGGACGAAGGGGCATGAGCGTGACCACGATGTTCAGCGAGCCGGAGGAGCGCGTCGCGCTGCGTGAGGCGGTGCGCAAGCTGGCCGGCAAGTACGGGCACGAGTTCGTCGCCAAGCAGGCAGCCAGCGGCGGCAAGATGACCGAGATGTGGCTGGAGATGGGGCGCAACGGCTTCCTCGGAGTCAACATCCCCGAGGAGTACGGCGGTGGTGGCGGTGGCATGGCCGACCTGGCGGCGGTGCTGGAGGAGGCGGGCGCATCGGGTGCGCCACTGTTGATGATGGTGGTCTCGCCGGCGATCTGCGGCTCGATCATCACTCGGTGCGGGACCGAGGAGCAGAAGAAGCGGTGGCTGCCCGGCATCGCCGACGGCTCGTTGCTGATGGCCTTCGGCATCACCGAGGCCGACGCCGGCTCCAACTCCCACCAGATCACCACGACCGCCACGAAGGACGGCGACGAGTGGGTGCTGAACGGGCAGAAGACCTTCATCTCCGGCGTCGACGAGGCGCAGTCGATCCTCATCGTCTCGCGCACCGCCGACGAGAAGACCGGCAAGCTGAAGCCCGCCCTCTTCGTGGTGCCTACCGACGTGGAGGGGCTGACCAAGCAGGTCATCCCGATGGCCTGGCAGGCGCCGGAGAAGCAGTTCACCCTCTTCCTCGACAACGTGCGCGTCCCTGCCGATGCGCTGGTGGGCGACGAGGACGGCGGCCTGTGGCAGCTCTTCGCCGGTCTCAACCCCGAGCGGATCATGGGCGGTGCGCTCTCGTGCGGCATGGCGCAGTACGCCCTCGACAAGGCGGTCGAGTACGCCAAGGTCCGGTCGGTCTGGAAGGAGCAGCCGATCGGCGCCCACCAGGGGATCGCGCACCCGCTCGCCAAGGTCAAGATCGAGCTCGAGCAGGCCCGGCTGCTGTGGCAGAAGGCCGCGGCCCTCTACGACGCAGGCGACGACATGGCCGCCGGTGAGTACGCGAACATGGCCAAGTACGCCGGAGGCGAGGTCTCCTGCAACGCCACCGACGTCGCCGTCCACACGCACGGCGGCAACGGCCTCACGGTGGAGTACGGCCTGGCCAACATGCTGGTCGCGGCTCGCCTCGGCCGGATCGCGCCCGTCTCGCGGGAGATGATCCTGAACTTCGTTGCCATGCACTCCCTGGGGCTTCCCAAGTCCTACTGACCAGCGAACCCGCGCGGCAGCGCGCAGCGGCCCTCCGGCGTACGTCGTCGGGGGGCCGCTGCGCGTGGACGACATGCGAGAAGTGACGTTTCAACGCTCTGAACTTGGCTTCTCAACCTGCTGGAGGTGGCGTTTCGACGGGTGTCGGGGGGTGCTGGCAGGCTGGGAGAGTGGCGAAGAAGGTGCGGGCGGTGGTGCCGGAGTGGATGGTCGATCGCATCCGTGGCGTCGTGGCGACGCTGCCCCGTGCCGTCGAGGAGGACGCGTGGGTCGGCGTACGGTGGCGGGTCGGTGGAGCCACGTTCGCGCACATCTTCGGTGGTGAGGACCAGCTGCTCCGGATCACCCTGCGCGGTGAGGCCGACGAGGTGGCTGCCTTCCAGCACCTCGGCCCGCGCTACTTCAAGACCGAGTGGGGCGGCAACGTGATCGGCATGGTGCTCGACGACGAGACCGACTGGACCGAGGTCGCCGAGCTGGTCACCGACTCCTACTGCCTGCGCGCGCCCGCCCACCTCGCCGACGCGGTGGTGCGCCCGACGCGCTGACCCCTGCGGCCGCAGCCGTACGTCGCCCAGACAGGTTTGCTGCCTGTTCACGACCCGGTCGCCGCGGTCTCACCTCTGCGGTCCTGCGGAGTAACGGGGGCTCTACAAGGTCGGGTGCGTGACGTCCGCGTCGGGCGTCGTGACCCTTCGACGTCAGGTCGCTGTGCCTCCCTTGACCCTGCTCCGCCGCGCCGCCACCCTCGTGGTGCTGGTGGTCTGCGCCGTGCTCCTGCACGGCGGGCACCCCGCTGCGGCGCATCCCTTCGGAGCCCCCCAGCAGATGGCCGTCGATCTGGAGCCAGGGGAGGACGCCGTCGTCCGGGTGCGCTGGCGGGTGGGTGGCACCGACGACCTCACTCTGCTCGGCATCGCGTTGGGGCTGCTGCCCGAGGACCGGGTCATGGTGGATGGCGCCGTCTTCTTCGAGGAGGCCGACGCGACCACGCTGGCGGCGAGTCCGGAGTTCGCCGACTATCTGCTGCGCACCATCACCGTCAGCACGGCAGACGGCGTGTGCACCGGTCGCCTGCACGAGGCGAGCGAGCTCGCCACCCGAGGGCTCACGCTGCTCTTCGACTGCCCCGGCGTCGCCACCGAGCCGACGGTCGCGGGAGCGATGCTCGTCGACCTGCATCCCCAGTACCGCACCATGGCCAGCGGCCCCGACGGTCAACGGGCCGTCTACAGCAACGAGAACCCGCGCCACACCTGGACATTGCGGCCGGGAGCAGCCGCCGAGACCGGTGGACTCGGCGACGCCGAGCGGACGTCCGTCTGGCGGCTCGGCGCCCTGGTCGGCGGCGCCGCAGTGGGCGGCCTGGCCGTCTGGCGCCGGAGGGCTCGCCGTGCGGGCAGTTGATCTCCCGTCTCCCCGGTGACGGGCGAGGTTCCGGTCCGACCGGGACCGTCTTGACGCAGCAGTTCGACCTACAAGGAGAGAGATGTCGCACGCCCTTCTGAGGCGCCGACGACCAGCCCTGGTCATCGGCTCCTCGATCGCCGCCCTGCTCCTCAGCGGGGCCTTCACGGCACCCATCGGTGCCGCCCCGGGAGCTGCCGCTCCCGATGCCGTCGGCGGGCTGCCCGCCGACGGCGAGCAGGGTGGGGACCCCACCCTCAGCCTCACCGGCGGGGAGACCCTGGAAGGCGAGGTCACGCTCAGCGCCGATCCGACCTTCGAGGGTGACTCCGTGGAGGCCCTCACCCTCCGCAACGCGCAGGGCGACGTGGTCTCGACCTTCACCGCCGGCGACGGAGCCCGCGCCACCAAGGGGACGTCGTACCTCGACTTCGACATGGGCGGCAACGGTACGGAGGCGGTCTTCGGGAACTACATCACCGTCAACGGCCACGGCGAGCCCGACGCGGAGAAGGGCAAGCGGGTCTACTTCCCGACCATCCCCGGCGGCGAGCTCGGCACGCTGGCGTTCCCGACCGAGTGGCTGGTCGAGGGTGACAACACCGTCACGATCCACGCCGACGGCGCTCCCGCCTACTACGGGAAGAAGAGCGACCGGCCGAAGGTGCCGGAGGCGAACTGGAACCAGAACCCCAACGGTGAGGGATTCTGGTGTGTCAACAAGGACGACTTCAACGTCTCCAGCCTGAGCGTCAGCACGCTCGGCGTCGTCGTCGACGGCGAGCACAACAACTTCAGCTACACCCTCTCCGACGGCATCTGCGGTGACGGTGGCACCGGTATCGACACCGTCGAGCTCACCTTCCTGGCCACCGCCGAGCCCGGCCTGACCCGCGGGCTCGCCGTAGACCTGGACACGCGCACCTTGACCAACGGCGGGTACACCCTGGTCGCCCGGACCGCGTCCGGCCACACCAAGCAGGCCGGCTTCGAGGTCAACAACGCACCTGCCGGTGCCGCGCGGCTGCGCCCGGCCGACGGCACCGTGGTGCACGGGCCGCAGCCGCTGACAGCGGCCCTGCCGGCCGGCACCTCCGGCGTGGTCTCCTCGCTGACCATCGACGGCGAGCCGGCGCGGAACGCGGAGACGCTCGCCGCTGGCAGCTCCACCTTCAGCTTCACGGTCGCCGCCGGCAACTCGATCGAGGCGCGCTACCACAACCAGCTGCTGGTCAACGGGCGCCCGATCAGCATCGGCGGCGACTACGGCGTCGCGGGCGACGAGGCCATCTCGATCAGGGTGCCCAACCGCTACCTGGTGGCCGGGCGCAACGAGATCGCCGTCGTCACCGGCGACTACAACGGCACCGCGAGCTGCGCCAACCGTGACGACTTCAAGGTGTTCGCGGACTCGGTGCTGCTCACCACCTCGACCGGCACGGTGACGGCCGTCGACGACGTCACCAGCAGCGGCGTCGTGAAGACAGGCACCGTGGGCGGGCGCACGACGTACAACCTGGGTGACGGCAGCTGTGGCGACCCGGCGACCAACATGGTCGACGCCCTCTTCGCCTTCGACATCGCCGGTGCCGAGACGACCCGTACCATCGAGACCGCAGCCTCGGGCGACGCCCACCTGCGGATGCGTGTGGGCGGCAACGGCACCGACCCCGGCTACGGCAACCAGGTGCTCGTCAACGGGATCCCGGTCGAGTTCGGTGTCTGGAAGCAGCAGGTCGCCGACCTCGCCTTCCCCAACGAGTACCTCGTGCCCGGTGTCAACGTCATCGAGATCGTCGCGGGCCACAACAACGGCGCCGCCAACGGCAGCTGCGACAACTACGACGACTTCCTGATCAGCAACGTGGAGCTCGAGCCCGTCGAGGGCGAGGTCACTCCGCTGACCAGGTTCGTCGCCGGCACCACGGTCACCATCGGGAGCTCCAGCTACCAGCCGGGGGACCCGATCACGCTCTACTTCGGTGACGGCACCTGCGGCTCCAGCCACAACAACACCCTCCACGCCGAGCTCCGCTTCGATCTGACGGCCGCGGGTGGTACGTCGCTGCCCGCCTCCGGTGTCCGGGCCGACGTCGACAGCACCACACTGTCGGACGGTGCGCACACCGTCGCGGCCACGGTCACCGCCAACGGTGACGACAAGGTCGCGACCCGCCGCTTCACCGTCGACAACACTGCACCGGTGGTCGAGTCCAGCGTGCCTGCTGCGGGGCAGCGGATCACCTCCACCGTGGTACTCGCCGTGCAGATGCAGGACGCCTCCGGCGTCGCCTCGACGTCGATCACGCTCGACGGCGAGCCGATCGAGAACGGCGCGCAGATCGGCCACGGGCTCCCCGCCGGCCAGCACACCCTGAAGCTCGACACGGTCGACTCCCTGGGCAACCGGGCGACCCGCACCGTGGAGTTCAGCTCGGCCAGCATTCCCGAGGTGCCGACCGACCTCACGTCGACTCCCGACGGCGACCAGGCGGTGCTCTCCAGCCTCGTCAACGGCGAGTCCGGCGTCGACCTCAAGACGACCTTCACCCGGGCCGACATCCTGCTGCCCACGCAGGGCTACCAGGGCAAGGCCGATTCGGTCCCGACCCAGCTCGACGTCGCTGGCGACCCGGTCACGAAGCTCAGGTCGCTGCAGCCGTTCGACCAGCGCACCATCGACACCGCCTCCGCCAAGGGCGTCGTCTTCCAGCGCTACGACATCGAGATCGGCGAGGCCGACGAGAAGCCGGTGCTCCGTTGGGAGGGCGTCATCGACCCGACCCGTACGGCGTCGCTGCGGGTCTGGAACCTGCGCTCGGAGACGTGGGAGGTGCTCACCTCCGGGCGTGGCTCCGAGACGGCGGCGACGGTGCTGAGCGCACCGGTCCGGGCGGCGTACCTCGACAAAGGCGTGGTGCACGTGATGGTCGTCGGTGAGGACCCCTTCGCCGACGACCTGTCGCCGCGCGACGCCTCGGCCAAGGACGACAAGGACTCCTTCGAGGACCCGGCCGACTACGACTTCGCGTTCTCGCACTTCACCGACACCCAGTACCTTGCGGAGGGTGCCGCCGGCGGCACCTACGACGACTGGGACGGCGTGGCTGAGGAGTCGGACGTCATGCAGGCCGACGAGCAGGCGATCTGGGCAGCGGCCTACAACGCCACGACGCAGTGGATCGCGGACAACGCCGAGGACCGCAAGATCGTCTACAACGCCCACACCGGTGACGTGATCGAGAACGACTACTACAACCCGGACGCGGTCGACGGCAGCGGCAACCTGCTCCGACCCGGCCTCGCGGAGCAGGTCGAGCGCGAGTTCGACGTCACCTCCCAGTTCCACCGGGTCATGGACGAGGCGCCCCTGGTCAACCAGGTGATCGCCGGCAACCACGACAACCAGCTGGGCAACGAGACCGGCCCGGAGTCGCGCTTCAGCAAGACCTTCAGCGCCGATCGCTACTACGCGGCCGCGCAGAACTGGCCGGCCGGCGCCTCCTTCCACACCTGGGACGAGGAGACGGCTCCTGACGGAAGCGTGACCCGGCCGGGACGGGACAGCCAGAACAACTACGTGCTGTTCTCGGCCGGTGGCCTCGACTTCGTCGCGGTCGGCCTCTCCTACGGCGTCACGAAGGAGGAGGTCGCCTGGGCGGACTCGATCTTCAAGCGCTACAAGGACCGCAACGGGATCCTGCTCAGCCACGACTACCTGAAGCCGTCGACGGCTCCGGATGCACGTGGCGCCGGCTTCTCGGCGCCCGACGGTGCCTTCCTCTACAAGAACGTGGTGGAGAAGAACGCCAACGTGTTCCTGGTGCTGGCCGGTCACGAGCATGGCGTCGGCACGAACGTGCGTGCCAACGTGGCGGGCGGCGTGAGCGTGCACCACAACGTGGTGGAGCTCCTGGCGGACTACCAGTTCTACACGGTGCCGGCCGGGCAGCTCTTCCCCGACAAGGTGGACGGTGACGGCAACATCGACCTCAACGGTGACGGCCGGATCGACCATGTGGCCACGGAGCGTCTGCAGTTCGGCGCCAGCTTCATGCGGATGCTGCAGTTCGACGTGGAGGAGTCGACGGTCAGCGTCGACACCTACTCGCCGTACTTCAAGGAGTTCGGGGCCACCGAGTACGACATCCGGCCCGCCGGCGGCCAGACCAAGCCCCGTTACAACGGTGCTGAGGACAACATGGTGCTGCCGATCGACCTGAGCACCCGCAAGACCTCCTTCCAGACCGATTCGCTGGCGGTCTACCTGCCGACCGAGACGATCGGCGAGCAGACCGTGCAGGCTGGCGAGCGAGCCGAGGTCGTGTGGGCAGGCCTGACGCCAGGCACGTCGTACGGCTGGCTGGTCACCTCCGCGACGCCGGACGGCGGCGTGGCGACCTCCGAGCCGGCCGTGCTGCGGACCGGACAGTCGGCAGCGACGGTCACTGCCGACCCGGTGCGGGTCGCCTACGGCCAGGAGGCCGTCGTGAAGGTAGCGGTCGCAGCGCCGGGGATGACCGTCAACGACGGTGAGGTGCGGGTCCGGTCCGAGGGCGGTCTCGTCGGTCGGGCTCCGGTCACCGGAGGCATCGCCGAAGTGGAGATCGCGGCTGGGCTGCAGCCCGGCGACCACGCGCTCAGCCTCGAGTTCACCGGCAGCGAGGTTGCTCAGGACGCGACGGGTACGACGACCCTGACGGTCGAGCGCGGCGGGGCCCTGCTCACCGCGGAGGCGCCCACCGTCGAGCAGGGCACGCCGGCGAAGGTGTCGGTGCGTGTCGATGCGGCGGGGCTGCCCACCGACGGCACGGTCACGGTCAGCAAGGGAGACCGTGAGCTCGGCAAGGCGACCCTCACCGACGATGTCGCCACCGTCGGGCTGCCCGCCGACCTCGCGGCCGGCGTACACACCCTCACGGTCGACTTCAGTGGCAACGACCAGGTCGACGCCGTCAGCACGACGGTCGACCTGCTCGTCACCGAGGCCTCGGAGCCGGAGCCGCCCTCGGCGGTCGCCGGCAAGGTCTCGGCCAAGCCGTCGAAGAAGAAGGTGGTCAAGAAGAAGGCCTTCAAGATCGCGGTGCAGGTCAAGGCGAAGGGCGCCACGCCGACGGGCCCGGTCCAGATCGTGCGCAACGGCAAGGTCGTCGCGCGCGGCACGCTCAACCTCTCGGGCAAGGTGACGCTGAAGGTGCTCGCGAAGGGCCGGGTCGGCAAACGCACCTGGACCGTGCGCTACCTGGGTGACGCGCACGTGCGCGCGACCAGCGGCAAGGTCACGGTGAAGATCGTGAAGCGTCGCTGACCTCTGCGCCTCTCAGATGTCCTGCCCTCCGGCTGCTCGGGCCGCCGGAGGGCAGGACGTTGTGGACGGGCGGGCCATGATGGGCCCATGCGGATCCTCGGTGACGACCTCGCCCACCTGCGTGCCACGCGCAGCAGCGTGAAGTGGCGGCTCTTCGAGCCCGACGTGCTGCCGGTCTGGGTCGCCGAGATGGACGCCCAGCCGTGCGCGCCCGTCGTCGAGGCGGTGACGCGGGCGATCAGCAACGGGGACACCGGCTACGGCTGGGCGCCGCCCTTCCAGGAGGCTTTCGCCGACTTCGCGGCACGGCGCTGGGGCTGGGCCGTCGAGCCCAAGACCCTGGGCCTGGTCCCTGACGTGATGGGCGGCATCGCTGAGATCCTGCACCTGCTCCCCGGTGACGCAGTCGTGGTCAGCCCGCCGTGCTACGAGAGCTTCTTCGGGTTCGTCGAGTCGGTGCGCAAACGCGCGGTCCTGGCTCCGCTCGACAGTGCCCACCGTCTGGACCCGGACGCGTTGGAAGGCGCCTTCGCCGACGCCGGGGCAGGCGCCGCCTATCTGCTGTGCAACCCGCAGAATCCCACCGGCACCGTGCACACGCCCGCAGAGCTGGCGATGCTCGCGCGGTTGGCGGACCGGTACGACGTGCAGGTGATCAGCGACGAGATCCATGCACCGCTGACCCATCCCGGGGTCACGTTCACCCCGTACCTCCAAGTGCCCGAGGCGACGCGCGGTCTTGCGGTGGTCTCGGCGTCGAAGGCGTGGAACCTGGCCGGGTTGAAGTCGGCGCTCACCGTTGCCGGTCCCGAATGCCGGGTGCTCGACGAGATGCACGAGGTGGTCACCCACGGCGCCAATCACCTGGCCGTGATCGCCCAGACCGCCGCCTACGTCGAGGGCGAGGACTGGCTCGAGCAGGTGCACGGCGAGCTCGCCGACAACCGGCGCCTCCTGCAGGCTCTCTTGAGTGAAGCACTCCCGCAGGTGCGGATAGCGCCGGCAGAGGCGACGTACCTCTCGTGGCTGGACTGCACCGATCTGGGGCTGGCGGACCCGACCGCCACCTTCCTCGAGCGGGGCCGGGTCGCGCTGGCCGACGGCTGGCGCTACGACCCCGAGCGCGGCCGCCAGTGGGCCCGGTTCAACCACGCCACCTCGCCCGAGGTGCTGGCCGAGGCCGTACGCCGCATGGCCGCCTCGCTCTGATCCGGCGTCACGGCTCAGAACGTGATGACTTGGCGCAGTGCGGTGCCCGAGGCGAGGTGGTCCATCGCCTCGTTGACGTCGTCGAGGGCGATACGGTCGGAGACCAGTCGCTCGACCGGGAGCCGGCCCTCGCGCCACAGTTGCTCGAAGCCGGGGATGTCGCGGGCCGGCACGGCCGAACCGAGGTAGCTGCCGACCAGGGAGCGGCCCTCGGCGACGAAGCCCAGCGGCGAGACGCTGATGCGGGCATCGGGGTGGGGGAGCCCGACGGTGACGGTGGTGCCGCCGGCGCCGGTGAGGCCGATCGCGCCTTCCAGTGCGCGGGCGCTCCCCGCCGCCTCGATGACGACCCGCCCCTTGATGCCTTCGGCCTGCGCCTGGTCGGGGGTGAGCGCGCGGTGGGCGCCCAGGTCCGTGGCGAGGCCGAGCTTCGAGGCGACCGGATCGACCGCGACCACGGTGACGTCGGGCACCGACAGCGCGGTGAGCACCGCGGCCATGCCGACGCCGCCGAGCCCGACGACGACCACGGTCTCGCCCGGCTGCGGACGGCCCGCGTTGAGCACCGCGCCACCTCCGGTCAGCACCGCGCAGCCGAGGAGCGCCGCGACCTCCCCCGGTACGTCATCGCCCACCGGCACCACCGAGCGGCGGTCGACGACGGCGTGGGTCGCGAAGCCGGAGACGCCGAGGTGATGCAGCACCCGCTCGCCGCCGCGGGTCAGTCGGGTGCCGCCGCCGATCAGCTCGCCGATGCCGTTGGCCGCGCTGCCCGGGGTGCAGGGCGTGATCCCGCCGCGCGCACACGCCTCGCACTGCTCACAGCGAGGAAGGAAGGTCATCACCACACGCTGACCGACGCGCACGTCGGTCGCGTCGGCACCGACCTGCTCGACGATGCCGGCGGCCTCGTGGCCGAGCAGCATCGGCACCGGTCGGGGCCGGTCGCCGTTCAACACGGAGAGGTCGGAGTGGCACAGCCCCGCGGCCTCGATCCGCACCCGCAGCTCGGTCGGCCCAGGCTCGCCGAGCTCGAGGGTGTCGATCGTGAGCGGCCGACTCCGCGCGAACGGGCTCGGATCGCCGATCCGGTTCAGCACCGCACCCTGGATCTGCATCACGAACTCCTCTGCTTGACCGGGTTTCCATCCAACCACCGGCGGGCGGGCTCAACCACCGCGTTAGACCACGCCCGCCTCGTCGAGCGCGTCGGTGGCGAGCCGGTAGCCGAGGTCGATCATCCGCTCGGCGTGGTGGAAGTCCATGGACCGACAGGCGTTGACCGGCGCGGTGATCAGCACGTCGGCAGGCATGGCGGCCATCCGGTAGCGGCCGACGACACCTTGCATCGCCTCGAACGCCTGAGCGGTGACGTCGAGCAGCTTGAGCTCGGCCGGGAGCACGTCGGTGCCCCACGACGTACGCTCCGGCGCGACCTCCTGCGGCTCATCGGCCTCGACTTCGACCGGCTCGGCTGTCTGTCCTGCGTCCTCGGTCGGGGTGCCCTCGGCTGATGGCTCCTCGACGTCATCCTGCCCGAGCACCTCATCGCCGTGCTCCTCGCGGCTGGTGAAGCCGGCCAGCGTCCGGCGCAGTCGCCCTCGCCATTCCTCGAAACGCTGCGGGGCTGCGGACTCTCGACTCGGTACGACGGACTCGCGGCTCTTGCCCTCGTCTTCCACACGTGGCCCAGTCAGGGAGACCGCGACCGTCAGGTCGGCTGGCACGGAGGCCATCGGGTCGATCGGCACCGGGTTGGTGAGGCCGCCGTCGACCAGCAGCCGGCCGTTGAGCATCACCGGGGTGAAGAGGCCGGGGATCGCGATCGACGCGCGTACGGCGGCCCGCAACGGACCGTGCTGGAACCACACCTCGCGGCGGGCCGCGAGGTCGGTCGCCACCGCCGTGAAGGGGATGGGCAGGTCTTCGATGAGCACGTCGGTCAGGATCGGGTCGAGCCGGTCGAGCAGCCGGTCGGCGGTCGCCACGCCGGGGCCGGTGAGCTTCGCCGTCGCCATCCGGAGCACGTCACGCTGCCGCAGCGACACCGCCCATTCGGCGAACTCCTCGATCCGCCCGGCCGCGGTGAGGCCGCCGACGAGCGCACCCATCGACGTACCAGAGATGGCCACGATCTCGCAGTCCCGCTCGGTCAACGCCCGGACCACGCCGATGTGAGCGAACCCCCGAGCGCCGCCGGATCCCAGAGCCAGTGCGACGCGTTTCCCCATGGCTCCAGCCTAGTTACGCTGAGCCGGTAGCCGCCGGCTCAGCGCGCCCGCAGCACGTCGGTGTGGACGAAGTCATCACCTTTGAAGAGCAGCGGCTCGCCGCTGTCGACGGCGAGCGCGTAGGCGAAGCAGTCGCCGAGGTTGAGGCGAGCCGGTGACCCGGAGCCGCGTCCATAGCGGCGGAAGGCCGTGCGAGCCGCCCGGGCCTGACGCACCGAGACCGGCTCGATCACGATGCCGGCAGTCTCGACCAGAAGGTCGAGGTTGCGCGCGGCGTCGGGGTCGCCGGAGCCCTCGGCGACCATCGCGGCCTCGAGCCAGTTCGCGGCGGAGATCCGGCTCGGTTCCGCGACGAGCAGTTCGGCGAACTCGGTGGCTTCCTCCTCGTTCTGGAGGATCGCGATCAACACCGAGGTGTCGACGATCATCGAGGAAGGCCGGTCGCCGGGTCGTAAAGGTCCTCTTGGCTGCGGATCCGATCGACGGTCGCGGAATCGTCGCTCGGGTTCCAGGACAAGGAGATTCTGTGGATGAGATCGAGACGCCGCGCCCGGTCGGCCTCGGCAGGGTCGGAGCCGTGTTTCGCGAGATACTCCTCCAGCGCGGCCTCGATGGCGCCGGTCTGGGTCTTGCCGCTCAACTGAGCCGCTTCGCGAGCCAACCGGTGCACGCGCTCGTTCTTGATGTTGAGGGACATAGCTGCCTCCTACCCTGGGTAGAAAAATCCTTCGCCATCAACTCTACCCCTCGCCTTCGAGCAGCGTCAGACGCTCAGATCGCTCAGATCGCCTGCCGGAAGGCTCACCCAACCCCGCACGAACATCGAGTCGTGCCGCACGCCGGCCGCCGGGTCGGCAGTGATCCTCGGATGGGCGGCGAGCAGTTCTTCGAACGCGATCTGCGCCTGCAGCCTCGCGGCGTGGCTGCCGATGCAGAAGTGCGGACCGCTGCTGAACGCGAGATGGCGATCGGGGCGGCGGCGTACGTCGAGGAGGTCCGCGGTGTCGCCGTACTCGCGGGGGTCGCGGTTGGCGGAGCCGTAGACCATCATCACCTTCCGGTCGGCCGGGATGGTGACGCCGGCGATCGTGACCTCGCGCGTGGTGGTGCGCGCGAGCGCCTGCACCGACGACTCCAGGCGCAGGAACTCCAGCACCGCGCCGGGGATCAGGCCGGGGTCGGCCAGCAGCAGCTCGCGTTGTGCGGGCGCCTCGGTCAGCAGCGTGATCCCGTGGGAGACCAGGCTCGCCGTGGTGTCGCTGCCCCCGGCGACCATCACGAAGCAGAAGCCGAGGATGTCCCAGTCGCTGAGCCGCTGGCCGTCCAGTTCGGCGGCGACCAGGGCGCCGAGCAGGTCGTCGTGCGTGCAGCCGCGCCGGTGCGCGATCGCCTCGGTGAAGTAGCCCATCATCTCCGCCATCGCCTGCAGTCCACCGGGCTCGTCGCTGACCGCGAATCCGTCGTTCTGTACGCGGGTGATCGCCGCGACCCACGGCGCGAACGCGGCCCGGTCGGACTCGGGCACGCCGAGCAGGTCGGCCAGCACGAATACCGGCAACGGTGAGGAGAGCAGCTGGTGGAGGTCGACCGTCTCCCCAGCTGCGGCCCGCTCGGTCATCAGCGCGATCCGGCTGCGCACGAAGGTGCGGATCTTGCCCTCGAGATCGGCGATCCGACGGGGCGTGAAGGCGCGACCGATCAGGCTCCGCAGGGCGGTCTGCGTCGGCGGGTCCAGCATCACGATGGTCGGCGGGATCCCGAGCTGCCCGATCTCGTCGGGATAGAAGGTGAGGCCCTGCGCCGAGGAGAACGTCGCCGGCGTACGCACCGCCTCCCAGACGTCGGCGAACCGGGTGAGTGCCCAGAACTCCGGCACCCCCGCGCGCTCCGGCACCCGGTGGACGGGTGACTCGTCGCGGAGCCGCGCGTACGTCGGATAGGGGTCGGCACGGAAGGCGAGGTCGAACGGCTCGTAGGCGACGGTGGTGGTCACGCCCCCATCCAACCTCCTTGAGGGTTCCATGAAAAGGGTCGACCGGGGCACCGGCCCTGCGGGTTCACCGGCGCCCGCGCGCCCGGGCGCGGCGGTAGCGTGACCGTATGGACGACGTCATCGCGATCTCCGGCCTGGTCAAGAAGTTCGGATCGCTCCGGGCGCTCGACGGTCTCGACCTCCAGGTGGCGCAGGGCGAGGTGCACGGCTTCCTCGGCCCCAACGGCGCCGGCAAGTCGACCGCGATCAGGGTGCTCCTCGGCCTGCTCCGTGCCGACGCCGGCTCGGTGCGCCTCCTCGGTGGGGACCCGTGGAAGGACGCCGCCGAGCTGCACCGCCGGCTCGCCTACGTGCCTGGCGACGTCAATCTCTGGCCCAACCTCACCGGCGGCGAGGTCATCGACCTGCTCGGCCGGCTGCGCGGTGGCCTCGACGAGCAGCGCCGCAAGGAGCTCATGGAGCGGTTCGAGCTCGATCCCACCAAGAAGGGTCGCTCCTACTCGAAGGGCAATCGACAGAAGGTGGCGCTGGTCGCCGCGCTCTCCTCCCACGTCGACCTGCTGATCCTCGACGAGCCGACCAGCGGGCTCGACCCGATCAAGGAGGCGACCTTCCAGGCTGCGGTCGACGAGTTCCGGTCGCACGGTCACAGCGTGCTGCTCTCCAGCCACATCCTCGCCGAGGTCGAACGGCTCTGCGACCGGGTCACGATCATCCGCAACGGTGTCGCGGTGGAGTCCGGCAGCCTCGCCGACCTGCGCCACCTGACCCGCACCTCCATCAGTGTCGAGCTGGCGCAGTCTCCGACGGGGCTCGACCGTCTCGACGGCGTACACGATCTCGTGGTGGAGGGTCAGCGTGCCGTCTTCGAGGTCGACACCGACCGGCTCGACGCCGCTGTCGGCGCCTTGCACGGCTTCGGGATTCGGTCGCTCACCTCGCAGCCACCCACGCTTGAAGAGCTCTTCCTGCGGCACTACGGAGACGACGTCGCGGCAGACCGGTCCGCCTCGTGACGGGCTTCGCTGCGCTGCTGAGGCTCTTCCTGGCGCGCGACAAGTGGATGATCCTCGCTTGGACCGCCGGTATCACGCTCCTCTACTGGTCGCAGGCGATCAGCATCGAGGGCGTCTATCAGAGCCAGCACGAGTTCGACGCCGCAGCGGCGTTGATGGAGAAGAACGCCGCCTTCATCGCCATGGCGGGACCACCGCGTGCGCTCAACACGGTCGGAGGTCAGGTCACCTGGCAGGCGTCGGCGTTCGGTGCCGTCTGCGCTGGGCTGATGAGCATGTTCCTCATCGGTCGCCACACCCGCGCCGAGGAGGAGTCGGGGCGCGACGAGCTGCTGCGCTCCACCGCTCTCGGTCGCTGGGCTCCGCAGACCGCAGCCCTCGTCACGGCTCTGATCGCCAACGCGGTGGTCGCTCTCGGTGTCGGCGGCAGCCTGCTGGGCTATGGCCTGCCCGCGCAGGGCTCCCTGGCGAGCGCGCTCCAAGTAGGCCTCACCGGCGCGGTCTTCGCAGGCACCGCGCTGGTCGCGGCGCAGCTCACCCAGAGCACCCGCGGCATGTACGGCATCGCCGGCGCGATCCTCGCCGTCGCCTATGTGTTGCGTGCGATCGGCGACGTCGGCAACGGCGTGCTCTCCTGGCTCTCCCCGATCGGCTGGGGTCAGGCCATGCATGCCTACTCCGGTGACGACTTCGGCCCGGCGCTGCTCCTGGCCGCGGCCGCGGTGCTGGCGGTCGTGGCGTCGTACCTGCTCTTCGAGCGCCGCGACGTCGGCAGCGGGTTGTTCGCGGCCCGGCCCGGGCCGGCGCGGGCTTCGGCCGGACTGCTGCGACCGTGGGGACTTGCCTGGCGACTGCATCGCGGGTCGGTACTCGGCTGGACGATCGGCCTCTTCCTCTTCGGGTTGGCCTACGGCTCGATCGGTGACAGTGCGGCGGACCTGATCGGAGGCTCCGAGGTGACCAAGGAGATCCTCGAGGTAGCCGGCGCGGCCCTGGTGGACGGCTTCTTCGCCAACGCCCTGCTGATGCTCTCGCTGCTGGCGTGCGGCTTCGCGATCTCCTCCGCTCTCCGGCCCCGCAGCGAGGAGGAGGCCGGACGAGTGGAGGGGCTCCTGGCAACCGCCCTGCCCCGCGGTCACTGGTTTGCCGCGCACGGCGTCGTGACTGTGATCGGCGTGTTCGTGATCGCCGTCGGCTCGGCTCTCGGCATGGCTGCCGGGTACGCCGGCGCAACCGGAGACTGGGATCGCCTCGGCCCGTTCCTGGCCGGCTCGCTGTCGCTGTGCGCAGGCACGCTGGTCTGGGTCGGATTCGCCCGACTGCTCTATGCCCTCAACGCCCGCTGGGCGCCGTGGGCGTGGCTGGGGCTGGGTTTCAGCACGGTCGTGATGCTCTTTGCCCGACCCCTCCGGTTCCCCGACTGGCTCAGCGACCTCTCGCCCTACACACACCTGGCGCTGGTCCCGGCCGAGGAGTTCGCGTGGCGTCCGGTGCTGGTGCTCCTGGCCCTGGTCGCGCTTCTCTGGTGGAGCGCCCAGGCGGCGTTCGCTCGCCGCGACGTCCACTAGGCCGTGGTGGCAGACGCCGTGGCCTGCTGCGCGCGGCCCCACGGGCGGCTGGACCGCGTTGTCGTCGGTCAACGATGCTGGTCAACCAGCACTTCCCGGGATGTGATGACCAGGCCCGCCCCGGCGTCGGCCCCGCGGATCTCAACCGGTTGCGTTCAGGCAGACCGGTCGATTCACGCCGGCAGCCTCGAAGTCCACGGCCGGATGCTTCCAGTCGGGCCGCAGGCTGGTGGCGACGCGTTCGAGGTCTCCCGACCGCACCGCTTCGAGCCGACGGGTGAAGACCGTGACGCGTTCCCGCGCGGCTGCCAGCACGTCGTCCCATGCCTCGTCGTCGGGAGGCGCCGCAGCTACCGACTCCAGGTCTCGCACGGTCGACTCCCACTCGGCGACCAGGGACTCCAGTGCCGGCTCGAGACCGGCGAGCTCGCCGGCGAGCTCCGCGCCCTTCAGCGACTTCTCCAAGGCACTGAGGACGGTCCCGGTCGCGGTCGCGAGGTGTGCCTCGTCGCGGCGGATGCCGACCTCGACGCAGAGATGGCTCACCTCGCTCACGAACTCCGCCGATCCCTCGGCGATCGGAGCGAGCGAGTAGGCGTTCACGCAGTCGCTCCTGCCCAGCTCCAACGCGGTGAGCGCCTCCTCGAGGTCGTCCGGAGCCTCGTCGGAGCCGTCAGGGCTGCCGGGTGTCGGCGTACTCCGCGTCGTCTCGCGGGTGTGGAGGAACTCCTCCTTGATCGTGGCCCAGTCGCCGGTGGCGAGCAGGTCGCGCCGCTCCTCGGCGAGTGCGAGGTCGGAGTCACCCGAGGCGACCACCTGGTCCCAGGCGGCCTGCTCGGCGGCGTCCTCGGAGCTCACGGCCGTGAGGGCGTCATGCATGCGGTTCAGGTGGGCGAGGCGATCGTCGTAGGCCGCGCGCCATTCCTGCAGCTGCTCTGCGCTGGGCTCTTCCTCCCGTGCTCTCGCCGTCACGATGTCGATGCCCGGGTCCCCGGCCGTGCCGAGTGCGGAGTTGACCACCTGGGTGCAGGCCCTCATCGCCTCGTGCCGGAACGACTCGTCGTCGACCTGGGCAGACGGGGTGCGCGCCGACGTGCTCCGGTCGTCCTCGGCCGAGGAGTCGGAGCAGCCGCCGAGCATGAGCAGCAGTGCGGTTGCGACAAGGGCTGTGCGGGTGTTCACGAGTGGGGTCTACCCAGCTCGTCCGGTTCCTACCCTCAGGCGAGCTCCCGGTCGAGCCGAGCGAGTTGCCCGTTGATCATCGACAGCAGCGGTGAGCTAGGGGCGACGGCGTCTCGTTGGGCCACCCACATCTCGTAGTCGTCGGCGCCCCATGCCGAGCGGGTCCACGTGGACATCAGGTCGGCGGAGCCGGAGCGGAGCACGGCGGCGCGCAGGCTCGCATCCAGCTGCTCGCGCATCCGGACCACGCCGGGGGCCGTCGACCTCGGCAGCAGCGGGCCGCGGAAGCCGCGGAGCGCATGGGTGAGGGCGCCCGCTGCCAGGTGTGCCTCGACGGCGTGCCAGTCGGTCGACACCTCGGCCAGGAGCCGGTAGGGCCGTGAGCCGAGGAGGTCGTCCCCGAGCAGGTTGCGCATCCTGTTCAGCTCGACGCGCAAGGTGGAGGACTGACTCTCGGTCTCATAGAGGAGCACGCCGAGCTCGTCACCGCTCAACCCGAGCGGTGCGCTGGCCAACAGCAGGGCGATCTCGCTGTGCCGCGGACTCAGCATCAAGGTGGTCGTCTTGCCGTTGGTCCCGGTGATCCGGACGAGCACCTGCTGGCGTCCCATCGCCTCCAGCGCGACCCCGACGCCGCGGGCCGGCTGCCGGGCCGGCGCGAACGAGTGGAGCCGAATGCGCGCCAGCTCCGACTCGGCCATCCGTGCCGCGGCCCGCACCATCGCGAGCGTCTGGGGCGTGCCCATCTGGTCGCCGCCGGTGATGTCCAGGACACCCAGCAGCTCACCGGTCAGCGGGTCGTGGATCGGTGAGGCGGCGCAGCTCCAGGCCCGCACCGCGTGGCGGAAGTGCTCCGAGCCCACCACCGAGACCGGCCGTCCGAGCGTGATGGCCATGCCGGGGGCGTTGGTGCCCGCGACCCGCTCGTCCCAGTTCGCGCCCTCCACGAAGCCGATCTGCTCGGCGCGCCGCAGAACGTCGGGGCGCCCGCAGACCCACAGGAGCTGCGCGCTCGCATCGCAGACCGCCATGACTGCGTCACAATCGAGTGCCGCCTGCCCGAGCACGTCATCGAGCAACGGAAAGACCGGGGCCAGCTGGTGCGCCTCCCGGTGGTCACGCAGCACGTCAGGGTCGAGGGTGATGGGAGCACCGGCTGAGTCGGCGCTCACGCCGGCGGCCGCCGACCGATGCCAGGAGTCGGCGACCTGGGCACGCATGCTCCCGGTGGTCACGTCCCCAGTGAACTCGATCATCGCCGTACGCACTAGAGCCCACCACGAGTCGGCGAGCCGGCGTGCGGGGTGTCGGCGGGTGTGGTCACAGCTCCTCCTCGGCCCGCGGGCGGGTGACGGCAGGGGATCTACCGATGGTGGCAGCGCCGATGTTGCAACCACGTTGCACCGGGTTGCAGCCGGACAGGCGACCAACTCGGCGCAACGTGCCCGCAACCTCGCGCTCCCTAGCGTGCTGTGTCCTGCGTCACCCCAGCCTTTCAGCCATCCCAGCGAGGAGAGACATGACCACCTACCCAGCCCCGGGCACGTCGGAGTCGACGATCAAGGTCGAGAGCCGCTACGGGCACTTCATCGGCGGCCAGTGGGTCGACCCGATCAAGGGCCAGTACTTCGAGAACATCTCGCCGGTCAACGGCAAGCCGTTCACCGAGATCGCGCGCGGCACCGCCGAGGACATCGAGGCGGCGGTCGACGCGGCCTGGGCCGCTGCGGACGCGTGGGGACGGACGTCGACCACGGACCGCTCGAACATCCTGCTCAAGATCGCCGACCGGATGGAGCGCCACCTCGACGACCTCGCCGTCATCGAGACCTGGGACAACGGCAAGGCGGTCCGCGAGACCCTCAACGCCGACCTCCCGCTGGCGATCGACCACTTCCGCTACTTCGCCGGCGCCCTGCGTGGCCAGGAGGGCGGGATCTCGGAGATCGACGAGAACACCGTCGCCTACCACTTCCACGAGCCGCTCGGAGTGGTCGGTCAGATCATCCCCTGGAACTTCCCGATCCTGATGGCGGTGTGGAAGTTGGCTCCGGCTCTCGCGGCAGGCAACTGCGTCGTGCTCAAGCCCGCCGAGCAGACCCCCTGGTCGATCCTCAAGCTCGTCGAGCTCGTCGGCGACCTGCTGCCGGCCGGCGTCCTCAACGTGGTCAACGGCTTCGGTGTCGAGGCGGGCAAGCCGCTCGCCTCCTCGCCGCGGATCCGCAAGATCGCCTTCACCGGTGAGACCACGACCGGCCGGCTGATCATGCAGTACGCCTCGGAGAACATCATCCCGGTCACCCTGGAGCTCGGAGGCAAGAGCCCCAACATCTTCTTCGACGACGTCGCGACCTCGCGCGACGCCTTCTACGACAAGGCACTCGAGGGTTTCACGATGTTCGCGCTCAACCAGGGCGAGGTGTGCACCTGTCCGTCGCGCGCCCTGGTGCAGCAGTCGATGTATGCCGACTTCGTGCCGGACGCCATCGCGCGGGTCGAGGCGATCAAGCAGGGCAACCCGCTCGATGTCTCCACGATGATGGGCGCCCAGGCGTCCAACGACCAGCTCGAGAAGATCCTCTCCTATCTCGAGATCGGCAAGCAGGAAGGCGCGAAGGTGCTCACCGGCGGTGAGCGCAACGTGCTCGAAGGCGACCTCGCTGAGGGCTACTACGTGCAGCCGACCGTCTTCGAGGGGAACAACGCCATGAGGATCTTCCAGGAGGAGATCTTCGGGCCGGTGGTGTCGCTGACCTCCTTCAGCGACGAGGCGGACGCGCTCCAGACCGCCAACGACACCCTCTACGGCCTCGGTGCCGGTTTGTGGACCCGCGACGGAAGCCGCGCCTTCCGGATGGGCAAGGGGATCCAGGCCGGCCGGGTCTGGACCAACTGCTACCACGCGTACCCAGCGCACGCGGCGTTCGGCGGCTACAAGCAGTCGGGTATCGGCCGAGAGAACCACAAGATGATGCTCGACCACTACCAGCAGACCAAGAACCTCCTGGTCTCCTACAGCCCGGACAAGCTGGGCTTCTTCTGATGGGGGGACCCGAAAGGGTCGCCCTGACCGGCCAGGCGGCGGAGCTGATCCGCCGCCTGGTCGACCAGCACGGCCCGGTGATGTTCCACCAGTCCGGCGGATGCTGCGACGGGAGCGCGCCGATGTGCTACCCGGTCGGTGAGTTCCGGACGGGAGCCTCCGACGTCCTGCTCGGTACGGTCGATGCGGGGGTGCCGGAGCCGGTCGAGGTGTGGATGTCGGCTGCCCAGTTCGCGTACTGGAAGCACACCCACCTGACGATCGACGTGGTGAAGGGACGCGGCGCGGGGTTCTCCCTCGAGGCGCCCGAGGGCCTGCGGTTCCTGGTCCGCTCCCGGGTCTTCACCGACGAGGAGTACGCCGCCTTGGAGTCCGCGTCGTCGGGTGACGGCTGAGGGGCGGGCGTCTCAGCCCTGACGGGCGGCGCCCCGACGTGTGGGGCTTCGACGGGGAGGGCGGGGGAGGAAGAAGGAGGTGCGGGCGGCGTACTCCGCCCAGCCCGGGCGGTCGGCCATGTGGCGTTCGAGGCGACGGGCTCCGGTGGCGTAGACCAGGAACCAGGTCATCGCGATGGGGGAGAGCAGGGTGAGCACACTGGGCCAGGCGGAGGCGGCGATGATCCAGATCCCCCACCACACGCAGGCATCGCCGAAGTAGTTCGGATGCCGGGTCCACGCCCACAGGCCCCGGTCCATGATGACGCCCTTGTTGGCGGGGTCGGCCTTGAAGCGGGCCAGCTGGCGATCACCTACGGCCTCGAACAGCACGCCGACCAGCCAGAGCGCCACGCCGAGGGCAGCCACGGGCCACCACCCGGCGCCCGCGACCGCCGACGCCTGGACCGGCAGGGAGACGAACCACAGCGCGACTCCCTGCGTCACGAAGACCTTGCGGACCCGCTTCCAGAAGCCGGCTCCCTCCAGGTACTCCTCGTAGCGCGCGTCCTCGGTGCCGGCGTTGCGCCGGTGCATGTGCCAGGCCAGCCGCAGCCCCCACGCGCTGACCAGCACGGCCAGCAGCAGCCGCCGGGCCGGGTCGCCGTCGCCGATCGCCGCGGCCACCCAGGCGACCGCTACGAAGCCCAGGCCCCACAGGGTGTCGACGACGGTGAACCGACCGGTGCGGGCAGCGACCACGACACCGGCGCCCATCAGCGCAGCCGCGGCTACGAGGGCGCCGCCGGAGACGAGCAGCAGATCGGTCACCATGCCCGTTCCTCCGGCAGTGTGTGCGGGGCGCCGGGGCGGACGGCGAGGAGCTGGTCGACGCCCATCCGTCCGTCGCGAAACGCCATGGCGCCGCCGACGAGGTAGAGCTCCCACACCCGGACGAGCTCCGCGCCGACCAGGCCGACCAGCTCGTCGCGCCGGCGGTCGAAGTTGTGCCGCCACGCGGCGACGGTGCGCACGTAGTGCTCGCGCAGCGCGTGCACGTCCCGCACCTCCAGCCCAGCCTCCTCGATCAGGGCGACGGTCTCGCCGACGGGGCGCATGTGCATGTCGGGAGCGATGAAGGACTCGATGAACGGTCCTCCGCCGGGGTGGTGCCCGCTGCGGCGCGACATCTGCTGCACCAGCACCCGTCCGCCGGGCCGGACCGCGCGCCGCAGGATGCCGGCGTACGTCGGGTAGTTGCCGGCACCCACGTGCTCGCCCATCTCGATGCTCGCCACCGCGTCGAACGCCTCCTGCTCCGGCACGTCGCGGTAGTCCTGGAGCCGCACCTCGACGCGGTCGCCCAACCCGCGCTCGGCGACGCGAGCATCGATGAACGCCTTCTGCTCCTCCGAGATCGTCACCCCGACGACCTCGGCGCCGAACTGCTCGGCGGCATGCAGGCTCAGCGAGCCCCATCCACACCCGACGTCGAGCAGCCGCATGCCGGGTCGCAGGCCCAGCTTGCGGCAGACCAGCGACAGCTTGGCCCGCTGCGCCTCGGCAAGGGTCTGTGCGGGGTCCTCGCTCCAGTAGGCCGAGGAGTAGGCCATCGTCTCGTCGAGGATGGCGGCGTAGAACTCGTTGGAGGCGTCGTAGTGGTGGCTGATCACGGTGCGGTCGCGCAGCGGGGAGTGCAGACCGCCCCGCACCCGCGCTTGGGTGGGTGGTGCCGCCGGGCGGGAGCCCAGCGCGCCGACCCGGCGAGCGGTGCGCACTGCCCGGGCGATGCTGCGCGGTCCGAGACGTACGCCGGAGAGCCCGCGCCGCTCCGCCTCCGACCAGACGTGGGTGAGGGCCTCGTCCAGGTCTCCGTGCACCTCGAGCTCGCCGGTCACGAAGGCCTGGGCGGCGCCGAGCTCGCCCGGCGCCCACACCAGCCTCCGCAGCGCCGCCGGCGAGTGCACCTCGACCAGTGGTGCCTGGACGGGGCCGGCCTCCGAGCCGTCCCAGGCACGCAGGCGTACGGGCAGGTCGCCGCCGACGAAGGGCCGCAGCCCGTCGGCAAGCTCGTCGGCGATGGTCACGGTTGCTCCTCCCGAGCGAAGGTCAGCTGATGCACGTCGAGGTAGCGCGAGGCGAAGCCGGCGCGCGAGTAGGCCAGATAGAACTGCCACGTCCGTAGGAAGGTCTGGTCGAAGCCGAGGGCGAGCACCTCGTCGCTGCGCGCCAGGAAGGTCGACTCCCATCGGCGCAGGGTCTCGGCGTAGTCGGCGCCGAAGGCGAGGTCGTCCACGATCCGCAGCGTCGTCGCCTCCCGGGTCACGGCGTCGATCGCCTCCACCGAGGGCAGGAAGCCGCCCGGGAAGATGTACTTGTTGATCCAGGTCCAGGTGCGCCGGGTCGCCAGCATCCGGGGGTGCGGCATCGTGATCGCCTGGACGACGGCACGACCTCCCGGAGCCAGCAGCCGGTCGATCGTGGCGAAGTAGGTCGCCCAGTACTCGTGGCCGACCGCCTCGACCATCTCGACCGAGACGACGGCATCGAAGCTGCCCTCGACCTCGCGGTAGTCGGCCAGGTCGATGCGCACTCGCTCCGAGAGCCCGGCACGTGCCACCCGCTGCTGAGCCAACTCGCGTTGCTCGGCCGAGAGCGTCACCGAGACCACCTCCGCGCCCCGTGCGGCGGCGCGGAGAGCAAGCTCGCCCCAGCCGGTGCCGATCTCCAGCACCCGCACTCCCGGACCGACCCCCGCGCGGTCCAGGATGCGGTCGATCTTGCGGTGCTGGGCGCTCAGCAGCTCCTCGTCGTACCGGCCGTCGGAGAAGAGCGCCGAGGAGTAGCTGAGGCTCGGATCCAAGAAGAGCGCGAACATCTCGTTGGAGAGGTCGTAATGGGCGCTGATATTGGCGCGGGTGTTGCGCACCTCGTTGCGCTGGCCGCTCGGCGGGCGAGCCACCCAGGCGTGCCGCAGCCGCTGCATCCAGCCCGGCACCAAGGTGTCGATCTCGTGGCAGAGAGTGGTGAGCAGCAGCCCGGGGTCAGGGGAGTCCCAGGCCCCGGTCTGCCAGGCCTCGCCGAAGCCGATCAGGCCGTCGCGACCCAAACGGGCATAGAACTCCTCGGGTCGGTGGAGCTCCAGGGTGGGCGCGGCCGACGCTGCCGCCCCGGCACCCTCCACCAGGTTGACGCCCAGCCGTCGGCAGGCCCGCCGCACCAGGCGGGCGGCGACCGGGGCAGCGATGGCGGCGCGGGGTCCACCCGGCACCGTGGCCAGGTCCGGCCACCTTCCCGGGTCCGGGCATCCTCCGGCGGAGAGGGGCTGAGGGGCCTGGATATCGACGGTCACTGGACGCCCTCCTGGGGTCGGTGGTGGGGTCGCGGGCGCACCGGGAGGCGGCGCAGCCACAGGGAGATGCCGTGCAAGCGGATCAGCAGCGAACCGCGCAGGGCGGCCGGAGCCGCACGCACCAGGTCACCGCGGCCACCCGGCGTACGGCTGCCGGTGAGTGAGGCGGAGAAGAGCGCTCCGTCGTCGGTGTGCAGAGCGACCGCGACGTCCAGCGTGCGGCCCGGCACAGGCACGTGCACCAGGTAGCGGCCATCGGTGCCGTGGAAGGGCGAGACGTACATCGCCTTGTCGACCCACGCGTTGCCCCGCTCGTCGGGGTGGACGAGGTAGGCATGTCGTTCGCCGTAGGTGTTGTGCACCTCCACGATCACCCCGGCCAGCTCGTGGTGGGTGTCGAAGCACCAGAAGACGCTGATCGGGTTGAAGCAGTAGCCCCAGGCGCGGGGCTGCGCGGCCATCAGCACCCGACCGCCGTGGAGCTGCACCCCGTGCCGAGCCAGGAACCGGTCGACGTTGTCGCGGATCGACGACTCCGGGTCACCCAGGTGGTCGCGCGCCTCGAAGCTGCCCTGGAGGTGGCCGAGGCGCCCTGGCTCCGGGAGCCGGTCGAGGTCGACGACCCAGGTGTGGGAGCGGAGTGTGAACTCGCGACGCATGGGGTGGCGCCGGACGTGTCGCACGGTGGTGCGGTGCACGACCGGTTCGATGGCTTTGCTGCGGTCGGGAAGGGCGAGGATCCGGCGGGCCGCCTCCACGCCGGAGCGAGCGCCGTCCTCGTGGAATCCCCAGCCCTGCCAGGCGCCGGCGAAGTGGACGCGCGCGGTGTCGAGCTCGCGCTGACGGGCGCGAGCGGCGACCGAGGCCGGTGTGTAGAGCGGATGTGCGTACTGCCGGGTCGCGATCACGCGGTCGGGGTCGACGAGGTCCTCCGCCCCGAGAGAGACCAGGTAGTGCACGTCGGTGTCGAGCCGCTGCAGCCGAGTGAGGTCGTACGTCATGGTCACACCGCCGCGGCCGGGCCGCTCCAGGTGGTTCCACGACGCCCAGGCGTCGCGGGAGCGCGGCATCAGCGAGGTGTCGGTGTGCAGGAGTGCGGTGTTGGGCGTGTAGTCGATCGCCCCGAGGATCTCCTGCTGGTCGCGGGTCGGCTCGGCCAGCATGCCCAACGCCTGATCGGGGTGCACGGCGACGACGACCGCGTCGAACAGGTGGGTGCTGCCATTGCCGTCGGTCACCTCCACCGACGGGCCCGTCTCGCGCACGCCCGTCACCTTGGTGCCGAGCCGGACGTCCGCCAGGCCCGCGAGGATCGCATCGACGTACGTCCGGGAGCCCCCGCTGACGGTGCGCCACTGCGGCGAGCCGAAGACCGCGAGCATGCCGTGGTGAGCGAGGAACTCGAAGAGGTACCGCGCCGGGAACTCCAGCGCCTGCTCCGGATCGCACGACCAGACCGCGGCCACCAACGGTGCCATGAAGTGGCGGCGGAAGAAGGGCGTGAAGCGGCCCCGGTCGAGGAACGCCGCAAGCGTCTCCTCGCTGCCGTCGTCCGGTGCGGCCAGCAGCCGCCTGGCACGGCGATGGAACCGCGGGATCTCGGTCAGCATCCGTAGGTACGCCGCCCGGGTCAGGTTGGCGCGCGCCGGGAAGAGTCCGCGCCACCCGAGCGCACCCGCCCACTCCACGCCGTCGGCGTCCGAGCGCATCGACAGGGACATCTCCGAAGGCTGTGTCTCCACGCCGAGCTCAGCGAAGAGACGCAGCAGGTGGGGATAGGTGCGCCGGTTGTGCACGATGAACCCGGTGTCGATCATCAGGTCGCCGACGCGGTGCGTGTCGGCGTGCCCGCCGGCCCGCTCGTCCGCCTCGAAGAGGGTGACGTCGGCCTGACGCTCGAGCTCGTGGGCGGCAGCCAGGCCGGCGATCCCAGCGCCGATCACCGCCACCCGGGGTCGGCCCGGCCCCGAGCGAGGAGCACCCGCCCGGGGTCGGACCGCGCCGGTCATCCAGCCTCCGAGAGGTCGAAGAAGGCGATCGGCTCCGTGGTCGGCTGGGGCGAGCCACCATCGGGCTCGACGGTGATCCCGGCACCGGTGGCGCGTGAGGCGTCCCCGGTCAGCAGCACCGTCTGGTCGGCACGGTCGGGCATCAGACCGGCGTCGACCATCTTGCCGTCGGGTGTCTGGAGCCACAGCTGGTAGTCGCGCCCGCGCGGTGCCGCCGGCATCGCGTGGGTGACCAGCACCGCGCGGCCTTCGCGGGCCGAGCGGACCAGGCGGGCCGAGGCACCGTCGGGGAAGTCGAGGGTGACCTCCTCGGCGTCGGCGGCGGCCAGCACCCGGTCGGCGGCGCTCAACTGCTGGCTGGCCTCGTCCTGCCAGGGCTGGGTGATCGCCAGCCCGCCACCGATCAGGGCGGCTGCCGCCGCAGCGGCGACGAGCGCGGCACGCACCGGGCGACGGCGGAGCGGGAGGACGTTCTCCTCCGGCTCATCCCGTTCCGTCGAGGCGACGGACGTGGTCGTGATGCTCGGCAGCGGCGGCAGGGGACGGACCCGGTCGATCTCCGCGAGTACGGCGCTGCGCAACCGGGGTGCGGGCGCAACGGCGACCAGCTCGGTCAGCAGGCCGGCGGCCTCGGTCAGCTCGGAGACCTCGGTGCGGCAGTCGGCGCAGGTCGCGAGGTGCTCCTCGAAAGCGAGTCGTTCGGCGGCGTCGAGGGCGTCCACGGCATAGGCGCCGGTGAGGGCGTGGATGTCGTTCACTGTCCCACTCCCATCGTGTCGCGGAGACGGATCAGGCCGTCTCGGATGCGGGTCTTGGCGGTGCCGACCGGAAGGTCGAGCAGGGCGGCCACCTCGGTGTGGGTGTAGCCGCCGAAGTAGGCGAGTTCGATGGCTTCGCGCTGCACGGCGGTCAGCGCCTCCAGCGCGGTGCGCACGCGACGTGCCTCCAGGCCGCTCAACGCGGCCTCGGCGGTGACGTCCGGGCCGGCCTCGCGCTCGTCGCGCAGGTACTCGTTGTCGCGCCGCGTGGCTGCCTGGGCCGACCGCACACGGTCGACGGCCCGGCGGTGGCCGATGGTCATCAGCCAGGCCAGTGCGCTGCCACGGCCGGAGTCGAAGCGGGCCGCGGTGCGCCAGATCTCGAGGTAGGCCTCCTGCGTCACCTCGTCGGCCTGGGCCGGATCGCGTACGACGCGCAGCACCAGACCGTGCAGGCGAGCCGCAGTGGCGTCGTACAAGTCGGCGAAGGCGGCCTGGTCTCCGCGGGCGGAGCGGCGCAGCAGCGCTGCGATCGGGTCGCCCGCGGCGCCTTCCGGCGGCGATTCGCCGGAAGGCACCGGGTGCGTCGGGTTCACGTCCACGATCCTTGCAACTCCTGGTTGATCAGGGCATCAGGACGGTGTCGATGACATAGACCGTCGCGTTGGCGGTGGGGATGTTGCCGCACAGCACGGTGGCCTTCTCGTCAGCGACCTTGAAGGACTCCCCGGATCCGGTCACCTTGATGGTGTCGCCCGCCAGGGTCTGGTGGTCGCCGGCGAGCTGGTCGGGGCCGAGCTGCCCGGCGACGACGTGATGGGTGAGGATCGTGGCCAGCTGCTCCTTGTCGGCGAGCACTGCGTTGAGCGTGTCGGCCGGGATCTTCGCGAAGGCGTCGTCGGTGGGAGCGAAGACGGTGAGGCCCTCCGCCGAGTTGAGGGTGTCGACCAGCCCGGCCTCGCCGACCGCCTTGACCAGGGTGGTGAGCAGCGGGTTGGCGGAGGCGGCCGTGGCGACAGGCTCGGTCGCCATGCCGTTGAAGGAGCCGGCACCATCGGCGGGGATCAGCTTGCATCCGGCGCCGAAGGTCTGGTCACCGGCACTCGTCGCACCCGTGTCGTCCGACTTCATGCTGCTGGTGTCGCTGGTGTTGTCCGAGGCGTCGTCGTCGGAGTCGTCGGAGCCACAAGCGGCCAGGCTGGCTGCCAGCGCGAGCGCCGCGACGGCGGCGCCGCCGCGGCGAAGGGCGGTGTGGCGGGGAGTGGTGCGCTTCATGATGAGACCTTTCGATGGTCGGATCTGTGCGGACTGCTGGGTGGATCTGTCAGTGATTCGGTGTCGCTCGTCGATCGGATTGCCTGCCCGCCGAAACGGCGGCGAACGTGTCCGGGGGTCACTCCACGACGACCTGGATCTCCTGGATCCCGCTCGACCCGTTGGGGAACGGCGTCGCTCGTACTGCGGTCTGGACCTCGCCGTCGCGGGTGGTGGCCCGGACGGCCAGGGAGTGGCGCCCGGGGGTCGCCTCCCAAGGCAGGTACCACTGGCGCCAGTAGTCGATACCCGCGGACGGCCCCAGGCGGGCGGCCTGCCATGGCCCGCCGTCGATGCGCACCTCGACGCCCTTGACGCCGCGGTGCTGGGCCCAGGCGACCCCGCCGATCACGGTGCGCCCGGCGTCGATCCTGCTGAGCGGTGCGGGAGTGTCGATGCGCGACGAGACCTTGATCGGACCCTCCGTCGCCCAGCCCCGCTCCGTCCAGTAGGCCTCGGCGTCGTCGTAGCGGGTGAGGGTCAGCTTGCGCAGCCACTTGGTCGCACCGACGTAGCCGTAGAGGCCGGGGGTGACGAGTCGCGCGGGGAAGCCGTGTTCGGCCGGCAGCGGCTCGCCGTTCATCGCGATGGCCACCATCGCGTCGCGGCCGTCCTGCACCGCGGCCAACGGCGTGCTGATCGTGAATCCGTCGGCCGCCGTGCTCAACACCTGGTCGGCGCCGTCCCGCACACCGGCCCGGTCGAGCAGCGTGGACAGCAGGACGCCGCGCCACCGGGCACTGCCGACGTACTTGCCGCCGACCTCGTTGGAGACGCAGGTGAGCGTGATGTCGCGTTCGACCAGTGGCATCGCGCGCAGCTCGTCGAAGGTGAGCGTGAACGGGTGGTCCACCTCGCCGTCGATGCGCAGATCCCACTCGTCGGGCGGCACGATCGGCAGGCTGAGGTTGATGTCGACCCGGTAGAACCTTCCGGTAGCGGTCTGGAAGTCGGAGATTCCGTCATAGACGGCGTCGAGGCCCTCGGGCAGCGGTGGTAGCGGTTGCCTCGCCGTGGGGATCCGTACGCCGGAGATGCGGGTGCGCCACTTCTCGAGACTGCGCCCGGCCCACCCGGTCACCGCGGTCGCGGCAGCGACGCCGAGCACCGCGAGGAGGAGGGTGCGACGAGTGGTGGCGGGGGAGGCAGCCGCCGTCATCGGGTGGTCCGGCGGCGGTTCGCCCGGGCCGGTCGCGCCTGCTCCGCCTCGCCGGGTGCCGGTGGTCCTGTCGGCCAGGTGGGCGAGCCCGAGCAGCACCGCCACCCCGACCGCCCCCGCCGCCAGCGCGGGGAGCAGGTCGCGCGCGGTAGCCAGCGGGCGGGAGAGCGCGGCGAGCCCAGCCAGGCCGACCAGTGTGATCAGCACCGTGGCGCCGGCTGCGCGCCGACGCCGCGCGATCAGCCCGGCCAGCCCCGCGAGGAGCAGGGTCACCAGCAGCACCGAGCCCAGGAGCACCGGCTTGTCCTTGGTGCCGAGCTCCCGCACGGCCCACTCCTTCATCGGCGTGGGGGTGCGGTCGATGACGGTCGCCCCGACCGCGAGCACCGGCGAGGAGGAGGGGGTGAGCGTCGCCGCGACCAGATGCCCGACCGCCATCCCCGCACCGGTGGCCAGCGCGCCGTACCCCGCCCACGCGAGGGCCTGCCCAGCGCGCCCGGCCTGTCCAGCGCGCCCGGCCTGTCCCGCGCGCCCGGCCTGTCCCGCGCGCCCGGCCGCGGTCCCGTTTTCGGCCGCGTCCTGGGTCGTGGGACGCGGGCGACGTGGTCGACGGAGTGATGGGCGGCGTGATGGGTGGGGTGGTTGGCGACGAGGATGCGGAGCCATACGTGGGATTCGTCGCCCGCGTACTCCCGGATTGCCCGCCGCAGCGCCACGAGTGGAGTGTCGAGAAGCCAGTTTCGTGGTGTCGAGAAGCCAGTTTCGTGGTGTCGAGAAGCCAGCTTCCCCACACCGAGTGACCACTCGACCGACGAGGACTGGCCACGCGACCGCAAGTTTGTGGCGCTTCGTCGGCAGGGGCGGGGGATCGGGCAGGATGAGGAACATGACCGAACTCGTGAAGTACGACGTCGCGGCCTCCGTGGCCACCCTCACCTTCGACTCGCCCCACAACCGCAACGCTCTCTCGCGGCAGCTGGTCACCGAGTTCTATGCGGGCCTCGACCGGGCCGAGGCGGACGCTGAGGTGAAGGTGGTGCTGGTGCGCGCGGCAGGGCGCACCTTCTGCTCGGGCGCGGACCTCTCCGAGGCGTCCGAGGGCGGCATGGAGGAGGGCGCGCTCGGGATCGTCGAGCTGCAGCGTCGGATCGTCGCCTTCCCCAAGCCTGTGGTGACTCGGTTGCACGGAGCGGTACGCGCGGGGGGCATCGGCATCATCGCGTCCTCCGACGTGTGCATCAGCACGGTCGACGCGACGTTCGCGCTGACCGAGGTGAAACTCGGCCTGGCGCCGGCTGCGATCTCGCTGACCGTCGTACCCCGGATGACCAGTCGAGCGGCGGCCTGGGCCGCCCTGACCGGGGAGGTCTTCACCGGTGCCGCGGCGGAGCAGATGGGCCTGGTCACCAAGGCGGTGCCCGAGAGCGAGCTCGACGAGGCTGTCGCCCAGGTCTGCCAAGCGCTGGCAAGTGGCAGTCCGCAGGGTCTGCGCGAGACCAAGGCGCTGCTCGCCGAGCCACTGCTGAGCAACATCGACGACAACGGCGCCGAGCTTGCGAAGCTCTCTGCTCGCCTCTTCGGCTCCGACGAGGCGCGGGACGCGATGCTCGCCTTCCTCTCGCGCAAGAAGGGCTGACGCGCTGGGCGGGGGGCCGACCTAGGCTTGACGGCATGACGTTGCCCGAACTGCGCGACTCGCAGGAGCCGGAGACCTCACGCTGGGCGGACGCCGCCCTCGTCATTGGCGTCTTCGTCGGCCTGCTGTGGGTGCTGGAGATCGTCGACACGATCGTCGGGCACCGGCTCGACCGGCTCGGCATCGAGCCGCGGGAGGCCGACGGGCTGTGGGGGATCCTCTTCGCGCCGCTCCTGCATGCCGACTTCGCCCACCTGGCAGCCAACACCGTGCCCGCGCTGGTGCTCGGGTTCCTGATCATGCTCTCCGGTGGGCCGGTCTGGGCTCGTGCGACCGGCATCATCTGGGTGGTCGGCGGTGTCGGGACCTGGCTGACCGGTGGAGCGAACACGTTGCACCTAGGTGCCTCGGTGCTGATCTTCGGCTGGCTCGTCTTCCTGGTGCTGCGCGGCTTCTTCAACCGCAAGGCGCTGCAGATCCTCGTAGGCCTCGGCGTCCTGCTGGTGTACGGCGGCGTGCTGTGGGGTGTGCTGCCCAGCACGCCGGGCGTCTCCTGGCAGGGGCACCTCTTCGGTGCGATCGGCGGCGGCCTGGCGGCCTTCTGGATGGCAGAGCGGGAGCAGCGCGACCGGACGGTCTGACCCCCCGTGCGGCGTGCCGGCCGACGAGGGGTGGCGCGGAGTTCCGGGTGCCGCAGAGAGCCGGTAAAGTTGAGTGCTTGCCGCTGCCGCCGTCGTGAATCGAGGATCGCTTGTCCGCGGAGTCGCCCACCCCTGCAACGACTGATGACGTCGCTGCCCGCGAGGTCGCCGGGGAGCAGGCCTTCGTCGACCGGGTCCACGCCCAGCTGGAGGTCTCGGCGCGCTCGGCCCAGGAGCTCGCGCGCGAGGGCCATGCCCGCGGCCGCCTCGGACATGAGGGCGGGCTCGTGGAGCGCGACGCGATGGTCTTCCAGGCCGCCAAGCGGATCGCCCAGCTCGACGCCGCCCACGAGGGCCTCGTCTTCGGCCGCCTGGACCTGCGCGGTGAGGTCGATCCAGAGCCGCGCTACATCGGGCGGATCGGGCTGCGCGACGAGAACCGCGACTCCCTGCTGATCGACTGGCGGGCACCGGCCGCCGCCGTCTTCTACCAAGCCACCGCCGCCACCCCCCACGACGTCGTACGCCGCCGCGTGCTGCGCAGCACCGGGCGCACCGTGATCGGGGTCGAGGACGAGTTGCTGGACCCCGAGGCGCCGGAGGCAGCAGAGTTGCCCATCGTCGGCGAAGGTGCGTTGATGGCCCAGCTCTCCCGGGCCCGCGACCGGTCGATGCACTCCATCGTCGCGACCATCCAGGCCGAGCAGGACCAGGCGATCCGCGCCCCCTCGCGTGGTGTGGTGACCATCTCCGGTGGCCCGGGCACGGGCAAGACGGTGGTGGCACTGCACCGGGCGGCGTACCTGCTCTACACGGACCGGCGTCGCTACGAGAGCGGCGGCGTGCTGATCGTCGGTCCCTCGGGCGTCTTCATGCGCTACATCGAGCGGGTGCTGCCGAGCCTCGGTGAGACCGCGGTGGCGCTGCGTTCGCTCGGCGAGGTCGTCGACGGCGTGCGGGCCACGCGGCACGACGACCCGGCGGTGGCCGATGTCAAGGGTTCGGCACGGATGGCCGAGGTGATGCGCCGGGCGGCCCGGCAGGCAGTGCCGGGAGCCCCACGCGAGTTCCGCGCCTTCTATCGCGACGACGTACTGCTGCTGGATCGGAGCCTGCTGGGTCGGCTGCGACGACAACTGCTCTCGCAGGGCCGACGCAACCAGCAGATGCCGCGGGTGGCCTCGACCCTGCTGGACGCGTTGTGGCGGCAGGTGCGCAGCGAACGGGGACGCGACCGAGGCAAGGACGCCTTCCTCGACGACATGCTCGGCGACGACGCCTTCCTGGAGTTCGCGTTGCAATGGTGGCCGCCGATCGACGCCCCCACGGTGCTCGGATGGCTCGAGGATGCCGACTTCCTGGCCCGGGTCGCCGACGGTGTGCTCAGCCAGGAGGAGCAAGCGCTGCTGCACAAGAGCTGGCAGCACGACGGGCTCAGCATCGAGGACGTGCCGCTGCTCGACGAGGTCCGCTACCAGGTGGGCGACATGCCGGAGCGCAACCAGGGGCAGGACGAGTGGGGGGACCACCTCGGTGGTGACCTGCAGGAGCTCACCACCGCCGCCGACCGGGAGTTCGCCAGCGGACGGGGGTGGCGTCCGCCGACCCACCGGATCGAGGACGACCCCTACGCCCACGTGCTCATCGACGAGGCACAGGACCTCACGCCGATGCAGTGGCGGATGGTCGGCCGTCGCGGGCGCACGGCGTCCTGGACGATCGTCGGCGACGAGGCGCAGTCCTCCTGGCCGGTGCCCAGCGAGGCGGCCGCGGCACGTGCTGAGGCGTTGGAAGGCAAGCAGGTGCACGCCTTCCATCTCTCCACCAACTACCGCAACTCCTCCGAGATCTACGCCTACGCCGAGGCCTACGCCCGCCGGGTCGGGCTCGACGCTGACCTGCCGACGGCAGTTCGCTCGACCGGCGTGCACCCGGTGCAGCAGGGTCCGGTGGACGACCTGGCGCAGGCTACCCGCGCCGAGGTGGCGCGGCTGGCCGCCGAGGTCAGTGGCACGGTCGGCATCGTCGTGCCGGTCGCGCGCCGGGCGGAGGTGAACGCGTGGCTGGCGTCGTGGCCCGAGTTCGCCGCTGACGCCCCCTCCGCAGCCTCGCCTGGCGACGTGCCGAGCGGCGACGACCGGGTCGTGGTGCTCACCGGTCTCGACACCAAGGGCCTGGAGTTCGACGGGATCATCGTCGTACGCCCGCAGGAGATCGAGGACGAGTCCCTTACCGGCCGCGCCACCCTCTACGTGGTGCTGACCCGCGCCACGCAGCTGCTCTCGCTCGTCTCCTGAGGTCGAGTGCGCGCAAGTCACGCGTTGAGTGCGCGCAAATCACGCGTTGAGATGCAAGATGCTGCCGGCTGAGTGGCCAGCTCCCGGCGAGCAGGCGGAAGATGACCACTCAACCCGACGAAAGTGACCACTCAACCTGTCGAAACTGGCTACTCAACCTGTGGAAAGTGGCGCTTCGACGGGGTCAGTGGGCGACGCCGTACAACCGGTCGCCGGCGTCACCGAGGCCGGGCACGATGTAGCCGACCTCGTTGAGGCGCTCGTCCATGGCGGCGGTCACGACGGTGACGGGCACGTCGACGTCGGCGAGGTCCTGCTCGATGCGGGCGACACCCTCAGGTGCGACCAGCAGACAGATCGCGGTGATGTGGTCGGCGCCGCGGTCGACCAGGAAACGGATCGCGGCAGCCAGCGTTCCGCCGGTGGCCAGCATGGGGTCGAGGACGTAGCACTGGCGTCCGGAGAGGTCCTCGGGGAGCCGCTCGGCGTACGTCGATGCTTCCAGGGTCTCCTCGTTGCGGATCATGCCGAGGAAGCCGACCTCTGCGGTCGGCAGCAGCCGCACCATGCCGTCGAGCATGCCCAGGCCGGCGCGGAGGATCGGGACGACCAGCGGCTTGGGCGTGGTGAGCCGCACACCTTCGGTGGGAGAGACGGGCGTGGTGATGGTGACCGGCTCGACCCGCACGTCGCGCGTCGCCTCGTAGGCGAGCAGTGTCACGAGCTCGTCGGCGAGCCGCCGGAAGGTCGGGCTGTCGGTGTTCTCGTCACGCAGGGTGGTGAGCTTGTGTGCCACCAGCGGGTGGTCGACGACCTGGATCCTCATGCGCCAGACCCTACTTGCTCGTGCAGGCGTGTGACACTGGACGACGGTGTGCCGACCGATGGTGGAGCGGAGGGAACGGGATGATCGGTCGCTTCGACGAGGCGATGCAGTGGGCCCTGGCGGAGGGGCGCCAAGCGCTGGCCACGGGCGACGTGCCGATCGGCGCGGTCGTGCTCGATCCCGCCGGTGCCGTCATCGGGCGCGGTCGTAACGTCCGTGAGGCGGACGGGGACCCCACGGGCCACGCGGAGATGGTGGCGTTGCGCGAGGCTGCCCAGACGGTCGGGGAGTGGCGACTCTCCGGCTGCACGCTCGTCGTCACCCTGGAGCCGTGCACCATGTGCGCCGGCGCGATCGTCCTCTCTCGCGTCGACCGCCTGGTCTTCGGTGCGTACGACGACAAGGCGGGTGCCGTCGGCTCGCTGTGGGACGTCGTACGCGACCGGAGACTCAACCACCGCCCGGAGGTGCTCACCGGCGTCCTCGAATCCGACTGCCGGACCCTGCTGCTCGACTTCTTCAGCAGCCAGCGCGCCTGACCTCGGGCGATTTTCCTCGCCGTCCGGCCCTCCGGTAAGGTCTCCCACGGTGCTGTGTCCGAGCGGCCTAAGGAGAACGCCTCGAAAGCGTTTGTGGGTGCAAGTCCACCGAGGGTTCAAATCCCTCCAGCACCGCCAAGTGAATCAGGTTGGAACCCTCGGTGAGCGAAAGCTCACCGAGGGTTCTTTCTTGTCTGGTCGGGCGTGGATCATCGACGCCTGTGCGGACAACGGACGGACCGGGCCGCCTCCACGCCGATGTCCCTGACCTGTCACAGTGGAGAGCCGGCCGGGTGCTCTGCGAAGCGAGCCACCGAGGCCGCGCACTGACAGGAAGGATCGCACGCTGATGACGACTACACGAGTCACTCCGCAAGAAGCCTGGGCTGCCCTGGTAGATGGCAACGAGCGCTTCATGAACGGCGCGCTGCGGCACCCACAGCAGGACGCGGCTCGTCGCTCGGAGCTCTCCTCAAGTCAGGCACCTAATGCGGCGTTCCTGGGTTGCTCAGACTCCCGCGTGGCTGCCGAGATCCTCTTCGACTGCGGGCTCGGCGACCTCTTCGTCGCTCGCAACATCGGGCAGATCGCGAACGACAACATCATCGCGACCATGGAGTTCGCCGTCGCCGAGCTCGGGGTCGCCGTCCTCGTCGTGCTCGCACACTGCTCCTGCGGTGCCGTCGCGGCAGCGATCGACCAGTCCAGCCAGAGCCCGCAAGAGGTGACTCCGGCGATCCGGACCGAGCTCGAACAGATCCAGCCTGCGGTCCAGCAGGAGTGGCTCAGCGAGCACCGCGACACGCCCTACGTGGATGCCACGATGATCGATGCCGACGCAGTCGGCCGACGCCACCTGGCCACCACCATCAACGCCCTCATGCGCAACTCGCGGGTGATCAGCGATGCTGTCGCCCACGGCTCCCTGGCGATCGTTGGCTGCCAGTATCAGCTGGAGGAGGGCCGTGTTGCTCCCATCGTGGGCGTCGGCAAGATCGGCATCGACATCGCGCGTAGCTGATGCGTGACGGCCCTGCTCTCCCGTGGAGCAGGGCCGCGCCGTACGCCGCCAGGGCCGTGGGATCGCCGGTGGCTGCCAGGACCGATGAACCGCGGCGCTGACGAGAAGCGCGGTGACGGCGGGTCTTGCTGACGGATTCCGGCACAGTCGACGAGCAGGGCGATCGTGGCCCTACCGTCAGCGCATGACCGAGGAGCTGCCTGCGCGCGTCCGACGAGGCTATGCGCTGGGTGGCGTGGCCACCGGCGTCTACGGCACGGTTCCTTCGCTGTTGCTGATGCCCTACCTCACTGAGGAGCTCGGGGTCGGCGCGCTGCTTGCCGGGCTGATCGTCTTCGCGCCGAAGGCGTGGGACTTCGTCTGCAACCCCCTTGCCGGCCGAGTCAGCGACCGGGTGAGGCGCCGCGATCGCCGCCGCCCCTTCCTGCTGGTCGCCGGGCCGATGATGGGACTCGGACTGGCCTTCATCTTCACCGGCCCGAGCACGCCGTTCCTGCTCGCCCTCGCCTGGGTGCTGGCGGCGAACCTGCTGGCGGCGACGGCGTACGCCTTCTTCCAGGTGCCCTACCTGGCGATGTCGGCAGAGGTGACCAGCGACTACGGCATCCGCACCCAGATGATGGCCTGGCGGGTCGGTGTGGTGACCACCGCGATCGCCGTCTCGGGTGTCCTCGCACCGTGGCTGGTCGCGAGCGCGGGCGGATACCGTGCCATGGGCGCTGTCTCGGGCCTGGTGATCGTGGCCGGATCGCTGGCCGTCTGGGCGTGCACCCGCGGCGCTCCGGTGGTCCGCTCCGAGCCTGCCGGCGGCGGGCTCGGCGACCAGCTGCGCGTCGTGCTCGGCAACGTGCACGCGCGACCGCTCATCGCCGCGCTCGTCCTGCAGGCGGCCGGCACCAGCATGCTGCTTGCCGCCGTCGCGTACGCCGCGCGCGTGCTGCTCGGCGACTCCGCCGCTGGCAGCTACCTCTTCGCGGCGTTCGTGCTGCCCGGGGTGTTGTCGGCCCCGCTCTGGGCATGGCTGGGGCGCCGCAACGGCAAGCGGAGCGGGTACGCCGTCGCCACCGTTGTGCTCGGCTGCGGGCTCGTTGCCCTGGTCGGTGTCTGGACCGGAAGCCTGCTCTGGTGCCTGGTCTGGGCGGCGGTCACCGGCGCCGGGTATGCCGGCATCCAGGTCTTCCCGCTCGCCATGCTCCCGGACGTGGCCGCCCACGACGCCCGCACCTCCGGCCGCAATCGGATCGGCCTCTTCGCCGGGGTCTGGGCGGGCTTCGAGTTGCTCGGCTTCGCGCTCGGCCCGGCGCTGCTCGGAGTCGTGCTCGCCCTCGGCGGCTACGAGGGCGGCCAGGACTCCTACGGCGCCGCGGCTGAGCTTGCGGTCGTGGCCGGCACCTCCGTCGTCCCTGCCGTGCTGGTGCTGGTCAGCCTGCTCGCGATCCGGGCCTACCGTCTCGACGATGCTCTGCGTACGACGTCACGCGAGGAGGCGACGACCCGCTGAGTCCAGCAGCTGGCCCTGGCGCTTCACCGGCCGCAGCACCGTGATCCGGCCGCGCACCTGCCATCCAGGAGCGACCGCGGCGAGGTCGGCCTCGATCCCGGGCAGCTGGCTCAGCGAGGCGAGCCGGATGCCGAGGGTCAGATTGCCTGCCCCGATCGTCTGCACGCAGCGGTGCACCGGTCGCGCCGCCGCGAGTGCCCGGCCCGAGCGCTCCGGGTCGGCCACCTCCACCTCCAGCAGTACGCCGCGTCCCAGCCCGGCAGCACCGCTGGCGACGTCGCAGCCCAGGTGGATCGCCCCGGAACGCAACGCCCGGTCGAGGCCGCGGCGTACGGTCGGCTCGGAGCCGCCGATCCGGTCCGTCAGCTCCTGCACACTCAGCCGGGCGTCGTCGCCGAGCGCCGTCAGGAGCCGGTCGACCATCTCCGCCCGTGGTGGGCTCGGGGCTGGTTGGTCGGTGCGCGGGAGCAGCGCCCGGCGCTGCGTCGCCGAGCAGACGCCGAGCCGCCACGCGGAGTCCTCGGCGTGCACGGCGGCGAGTACCCGCTGCTCGACCACCTCGCCCTCCACCAGGGTGGCGATCTCCTCGGTCCGACGGGCGACCTCGGCCAAGCCGGAGCCGAGTACGACGACGCCGAGGTCGGCGGTGCCTGCCAGCAGGTCGACGGTGTGCACCCAGCGGGGCTCCGCCGCGCGACGAGCCGCCTCCGGGGCAGCGCCCGGTGCGCAGCGCATCAACAGCAGGGTGGCGTCCAGGTGGGGGGAGAGCCGCGCAGCCGAGGGACGGACCACGAACCAGGCCAGTCGCTCCTCATGCAGCCGCCGCCACCGTCGGGCCACCGTCGCGGCGTCGATGTCGAGCACCGAGGCGATCGTCGTCCAGGGCGCACGGGGGTTGATCTGGAGTGCGTCGAGCAGCGCCAGATCGATCTCTGGAAGCAGCCCTGGTTGACGGATCTCCTCATTCCGCTGCGTCATGAGGCCAGTGTTACGCAGATCAGGTCGACCTGGTGCCGCTTCTCGGCGCCTCGGCCCGGAGAGGCGACCGCGACCTACTGTCGTTGCCGTGAGCACTGAGGACGTGGCGCAGGCCGAGCAGGTGATGGAGACCATCGAGGAGCTGGTCTCCATGGCGCCGCGGGCGACCGGCACGCCCGGCGGCGAGCGCGCGGCGGCGTACGTCTCCGAGCGGTTCCAGCGCGCGGGCCTCGACAAGGTCTGGGTCGAGGAGACCGACTCCTTCGCCTGGGAGCCGAGCCTGGCGGAGCTTCGCGTCGGCGGGGAGCAGGTGGCGTGTGCACCGATCCGGCACAGTGCCCTCCCCGGTCACGAGGTCACCGGCCCGCTCGGCACCGGGCCGGACGGGATCGACGCCGAGGTCGTCGACATCGGCGCGGGCCGGGTCCGCGACCACGAGGTGGCCGGGCGGATCGTGCTCTTCGACCTGACCTTCGACATGTCGCTGTGGGCGATGCTGCCGCTCAGCGAGTACATCCACGACCCGGCGCGCACGATGCTCAACCGTGACGCGCTCGGCTCCCGCAATCCCTACATCACCTCCCTCACCCGCACGATGAGCGAGGCGGCGGCCGCCGGTGCCCGCGGTGTGATCGGCGTGCTGCGCGACTACCCCGAGTCGCTCAGCTACCACAACGAGTACTACCGACGGACGCTGCTGACGTTGCCCGGCGTCTGGATCACCCGCGCGACAGGCGAGGCGCTGAGACGGACGCTGCGCGAAGGCACTCGCGCCACGCTGCGCCTGGTGGCCGAACGACGCCGGGTCATCGCCCGGACCGTCGTCGGGATCCTCGAGGGACCCACCGCGGAGACGATCATGGTGCAGTCGCACCACGACTCGATCGGGGCCGGCGCGGTCGAGGACGCCAGTGGCACGGCGGAGGTCATCGCCCTGGCCGAGTACGCCGCCGCCCGAGCCCGCGCCGGAGAGCCCTGGCAGAAGACGCTGATGTTCGTCACCTTCGACAGCCACTTCACCGGCTACCAGGCGCACCGCGACTTCGCCCGGCGCTACACGATCGACCCCGAGAGCCCCTACCGGCTGGCACTCAACCTGACCGTCGAACACGTCGGCCTGCGGGCCCGCGCCGGAGCGGACGGCGGGTTCGAGACGCTGGACCACAGTGAGCCACGGGCCTTCTTCGAGAACGTCTCGCCGGCCATGAAGCTGGCGTTGATCCGCGCCGTACGCCGCCATGGACTCGGCGCCACCTCGCTGCTCAACGCCAGCCTGCTCGAGTTCACGCTCGACGGCATGCCGACCGATGCCTCCTTCACGTTCGCCGCCGGCGTACCGACCATCAGCCTGGTCTCCGGGCCCCTGTACCTCTACGACGATGCCGACACCCTCGACAAGATCGACGTCGATCAGCTGGTGCCGGTGGCCAACGCGTTCGCCGACCTGATGGTCGCCGCGGATGCGCGTCCGCCCGGTCGCCTCGGCCTCATCCCACGCCGGCTACGTCGCCACCTGCCACGAGGTCGCTGGTGAGTCCGGTGGCGCGGGTGGTCGGCCGCGAGCCAGCGCGCGGCCGGGCCGCACTCGCCGCTGCCGGTGAGTCGTGGCGGGTCAGGTACGCGTCGACGTCGGTGACCGGAGCGCCCACGGTGGTCACCGGACTGGTCCACCTGCCCGCGGGGGAGCCGTCCGCACGGGGCTGGCCGGTGGTGACCTACGGGCACATGACCACCGGGGGCAGCGATCGTTCCGCACCCAGCGGCGCCACGGACGGTCATCCGGAGCTACGCCGGATGACCCAGGGAGACCACTTCGTCTCGCACCTGCTGCGCGCCGGGATCGCGGTGCTCCAGCCGGACTACGAGGGCCTCGGGAGTCCCGGACCGCATCCCTACCTGATCGGCCCGGCCCTGGCGACCTCGGTGCGCGACCTGCTGGTGGCGGCCCGCGCGGACGACTCCCGGCTGAGCGACCAGTGGGTCGCGGCCGGACACTCCGAGGGCGCGGTCGCGGCACTCTTCGCCGCTGCCGACGGTGCACCCGAAGGCGTCACGCTCCGCGGCTGTGCGGCGTTCACCCCCGTCACCCGGATGGACCAGACCATCGGTGCCTCGCTCCTTTCGCCGGTGGTGCCGCCGGGCTTCGGTGTGGTGCCGGCGTTGATCGCGCTGATGATCAGCGGCGCCGGGACCGTCGATCCCGTCATGGCAGAGCTGATCGCCGGAGACGGACTGAGCGAGCGCGCACGTGAGCTCTGGCCGCAGTTGGAGGAGCTGACGCTGACCGAGCTCGCGGGGCGAGGCTCCTGGGGAGGCCTGGCACCTGCCCGCATCGGCGGCGTACGCCGTCATGAGCTACGGGCGCGTCTCCTCGCCTCGCTCCGCGCCGGAGACGTCGCCCACCTGAGACTGCCTGCCGGACTGCCCCTCCGGCTCGACGCTGCGTTGTTCGACGAGGTGGCGCCGTACTGGCTGACCCGGGGACTGATCGACCGCTACCGAGCCGCCGGCGTGCGAGTGGAGGCACACTGGTGGCGGAGCAGTCATTCCGGTGCCCTCACCCCACGCCACGCCCCCGAACCGGCGGCTCGCTGGGTGGCGCGGCTCTTCCAGGGGCGGGGGTAGCCCGAGTGGCTCAGCCGGACCGACGCCGGAGCCGTCCGAGCAGACGACTGAGCAGCCCCGGCCCGGTGCGTGGCGTCGGCTTGCCGATCCAGTCGATATCCTCGCCGATCGTGATCCCGTCCTTGCTGTTCGCCGTGACCGGGTAGCGCAGCGTGTTGCCGTCCAGACGGACGGCGCGGACCTGACGGTAGAGATCGCTCCCGAAGGGTTTCCTCTGCATGGGCGCTCCTCGGACTCGCGGGGATCGGACCACCAGTAGACGACGTGACGGCGGTTCCGGCAAGGGGAGGCTGGTTCACGAGCGCACGGACACGATCAGCAGGCCCACCACCATGAGCGTCCATGCGCTGAGCAGCCCGACGTTGAGCCACAGGTGGATCCGCATCACTGCCATGAACTCCCGCAGAAAGGCGCTGGGAACGTAGTAGGCCGCCGTACGTGCGCCACTCACCCGGGCGTTCATCCCGAGCTCGCGGGTCAGCAAGGCTGCGCGGAAGACGTGGTAGCTGTTCGTCACCACCATCGTGGGCGCGTCGGGATCGTCCATGAGTGCGCGGCTGAAGAGCAGGTTCTGCTCCGTGGTGCGGGCCCGATCCTCCACGAGGATCCGCTCCTCCGGGATGCCGTGGTCGCGGAGATAGTCCGCCATCGCGACGGCCTCGGAGACGTCCTCGTCAGGCCCCTGCCCACCGCTCGGGATGATCGCGGGGGCGGGTTCGAGCCGTGAGCTCACGGCGATCGCCCGGTCGAGCCGGGCAGCAAGCAGGGGCGGCACCCGGGCACCGATCAGGCCTGAGCCCAGCACCACGACGTACCGGGGCCGGAAGCTCTGCGGAACTCTGCGGTAGAGCACAGCGGCGACCAGGAAGACGAAGAAGCAGAAGCCCAGGTAGCCGACATAGCCGACGACGAGCATGAAGGCGCCCACCGCGAGGAGGCCACGGGTGGAGGGCGAGGCGGCGATCCGGTCGTTGAGGCTGAGCAGGACGGGCAGAGCGAGCAGGCCGAGGCCGGTGAGCAGCGAGAGCAGGTTGCCCAGCGACCGTCGCTCCCGCCGCAGCATGGTGATGCCGTTCCACAGCAGGAAGAGAGTGAGCAACGGATAGCCGATCCCGGTGGCCAGGGCCAGCACGATGACCACGAGGACCAGGGCGACCCCGCGCCCGTGCTCGGCATCGTGGAGCAGCCAGGCCAGGAGTACGCCGTCGATCCCCAGCACGAGGGCGACGACGTTGCCGAGACGGCGGCGCTCTCGCAGGAATCCGATCACGCCACCCAGCAGGCACAGCACTCCGGCGGCAAGGATCCATGTGGTCGGCACGGGAGCATCGAACCACGGGTACGCCGCCCAGGAGGGACGCCGGATACTCTCACCCGGGTAGTGCGGCGGTGGGCAGGAGTGCGTGATGGACGAGACCGAGCAGCTGCGGGCCGCGCTCGCCCGCCGCGCTTCTCGGCAGCGACTCTGGGCAGCCGCGACCGTGATCGTCGTCGTGCTCGTCGGCCTGCTCCTGGTCGGCAAGCTGAAGCCGGGCTCCTCGTTGTTGAACGGTGTGGCGAAGGACGACGAGATCACCCTCGGCTGGGCCAAGGTAGGGGGTGCGGTGCCGGCCGACCTGCTGGCTGCTGCCGCGCCGGTCAACGGTGCGGTGCCGGCGGAGCTGCCCCGCGTCGTACTCCTCAACTTCTGGGCCAGCTACTGCGGGCCCTGCCGTGAGGAGATGCCGATGCTCCAACGCCTGGCGGACGATCCGGACGTCGACGTCCCGGTGCTCGGGGTCTCCTTCGACCAGGACCTCGCCTGGGCGCGTGAGTTCCAGTCGTCGCTGGATGTGCGGTTCCCGAACGCCAACGACCCGGGGCAATACGTCGCCGAGCGCCTGGAGAAGGTCTATCCGGTGCGTGCCCTGCCCGCCACGCTGCTGGTCGTCGACGGTGAGGCACGGTGGATCCACCTCGGCGCGTTCAAGCAGTACCGGTCGCTGCGGCAGGACGTGCTCGACCGGATCGGGTAGTCAGCGGGGTCGGCCAGCCGGCTCGATGCTGAACCCGAGCGCACCTGCGGAGGTGTAGGTGCGGTCGTCGACCTCGTAGTCGAGCTTGACCTGCGACCACTCGGCGGCGATGGGATGGACCAGTCGGAAGCGCAGCATCAGCGTGCCGGTCGTGCGCGGGGGCAGCACCGCGCCGGGGATGCTCTGGCCGGCCTCCCAACGGTTCCGGCTGAAACGATCGTCGAGGAGACTGATGCCGATCTGTCCGCCTGGGTAGCCGCCGTCCGGCAGTTGCACCAAGAGCCGTGTCTCGGCGAGGAAGGCATGGAGCGGATCCGCATCTCCGAGGGCACGCACCGCCGTCAGCCGCGCGGGCTTGTCGGATGAGTTGTCGATGCGAACCAGTCCGTAGACGGCATCCGAATGGGACGTGACCGGCTCGGTGAGACCGGCAGCGACGCCCGCGGCAGCCCCTGTCCACGGCTCATGAAACTGCACCGGCCCCCGTGTCGGGCTGCTGAGGTGGATCAGCCAGGCGCCGAGAAGGACGAGCGCCAGGGCCGCGACGGTGGCCACTCGCAGAGTGCGCAGTTCACGAGGCATGCCTCACCGTAGCGACGGGGGTGCCGTGCCGGGCGTACTTAGGCGAAGGCTCAGGCCAGCTGCAGCGTGGTGAGACAGGTAGGGGAGCCGTCGTGTGTCGAGAAGGGCGCGCTGCCCGTCCTGTCGTCGTGCCGCACCGTCACCTGGCCGGTGACGCCGCGCGGCAACCACAGGCCGACGAAGCCGTTGTCGAAGGTGCGTCGCTCGGCCTCGAGAAGGGTGGTGCCGTCGTCCGAAGTCACCTCCACCTCGACGTCGCGCGCCCCGAGCTCGCCGCGGCAGGAGGTGAGTGCGTGATCGGTGCAGGGGTGGGTTTGGGCGAGGTACGGCGCCACCGACAGGTAGAAGCGGTCCCCGGGTAGCGGCAGCGTCACCTCCTCGGTGCCCTCGGCAAGGACGACGGCGTCGGAGCGGACCGAGGCCAGGAGCCGCTCCGGCCGCTCCGCCACGGGCATCCGGTCGAGGGCGTTGACGATCTGGGTGCTGTCCAGGCGCTCGAGCCCGTGTCGGGCGAGGAGGCCCTGCTGCGCCGACTCGTCGGCCGCAGACGCGTCGGCGGACCGGACCTCGGAGCTGGGGGCGGAGGCGTCCTCGCGCTCGGAGGCGTCGTCGGCGGCACAGCCCGCCAGGAATGCGATCGCGGCTGCCAGGCCGACGAGAGTCCGTGTTCGCTTCACGCCCCCTCCCAACGAACGAGCCGACGGGAAGGTGCCTGAGCCGGTGCAGCGAGCGAGGGGAGGCAAATCTCCCATCTGGTCTAGACCAGATGGGAGAGGCCGTAATGGATGGCACGCCACGACGTCCATCAGTGCCGGGGCGGGGTGGTACCAGCGGCCGGTCGGGTCCTTCAACGGGGGTGGACCCGACCGCACCCCCGCCCCCGGCAATGACCTGAGGAGGCAAGCGGGATGGGCGAGTGGGAGCGGCTCTTCGAGGCGCTGGTGCGTCACGAGGCGGAGGCGCTCGGTGAGCCTCATGTGGTGGTCTGCCAGGACGTCGAGACCGGGCGCACCACCCACCACGGTCCCTACCCGGATGCCCTCGCTGCGTTGAGCGCAGCGGGAGAACGCGAGACAGCTGCCCGTGAGCTGGGGGACAATGCGGAGGTCGTGTGCCGGGTCGCGCGGCTCTGGGCGCCACAACCCGGCAACGCGACGCTGACCCGGCCGCAGGATCGAACGGAGGGCTGAGAGGTGCCGCCACCTGGGCAGACGCCGCATGCGTCCCCCGGCATGCCCGCCAGTGACTCGGAGGCGGCGGTCGCCAGCGATCTCGAGCTCATCACGCGTACTCGAGCAGGGGACGCCGACGCCTACGCGGCGCTCTTCGCCCGCCACCATCCACTGGCGCTGCAGGTGGCGCGAGGGCTGGGCGGCCCCGACCTCGCCGACGACCTGGTGGCGGAGGCGTTCGTCCGGATCCTGGCGCTGCTCAAGGAGGGCAAAGGGCCGCAGCGGACCTTCGGCGCCTACCTGAAGCTGACGCTTCGCAGCGTGTACGTCGACCACGTGCGTCGCGACTCTCGGGTCGAGACGCAGGGCGACGCCACGGATCTGCCCGAGGTTCCGGTGGTGGATCCCACCGATGCGCGGGTCGAGACGACCTTCATCACGAAGGCGTTCGGGGGCCTGGCGCCGCGCGCCCAGCTGGTGCTCTGGCTGAGCGAGGTCGATGAGGTTCCGCCGGCGGAGATCGGCGAGCTGCTCTCGCTCACGCCCAACGCCGTAGCCCAACTCGCCTTCCGGGCGCGTGAGTCGCTGCGCCAGGGCTATCTGGCCGAGCACCTCGCGGTGAGCGTCGATCCGGAGTGCCGGGAGATCGCCGAGCTGTTGCCTGCGCACGTCCGCGGCGCCAGCACCCCGCGACGCACGGCGCGGGTCGAGGAGCACGTTGCCGCGTGCACCCGGTGCGCGCTCGCGCTCGTCGAGCTGCAGGCGGTGGAGTCGCAGCTCCGGGCCCTGCTGCTGCCGCTGCTGCCACCGGCGGCGCTGGGCGTCGGCACCAGCCCCGGTGCGGGCCGGGGCGACCCGCTGCCCGTCGTCGCCGCCGGAGCTACGCCCCCGTCGTGGTGGATGCGTCTGCGGCCGAGCCCCGGACTCAGTGCCGCGATGGTGGTGGGGTTGACCAGCGCCCTGGCCGTCTCGCTGGTAGGGCGCGCGGTGGACCACGATCAGGAGTCGCTCGCCGCCGATCTCGCTCCGATCGTGCTGTCCGGTCCCCTGGGCAACCGCGGGGTCGACCCGTCCCAGGTGTCCATGCGGGCCCTGCTCGGCGGCTCGATGGGTCCGGTCCCCTCGGCGACCGACGTCGACGGGTCAGCCTCACCCTCCGTTGATCCGACGGAGACCCAGGCCGTGCCGACCGACTCCCCGACCGACGTACCCTCCACGACCCCGACCGTGCCCCCGCCGGGGCCCAGCGCGACGCCGACCGACGAAGGCTCGGCCTCCCCGTCGCCGAGCGAGCAGCCCCCTCCTCCTCCGGAGGATCCGCGTGAGGTTCCGGCGGTGACGATGGCCGGTGCCAAGCCCAGTGCTCCTGACTCGGGACGCTGGAGCGTGGCGTTCCTGATCAAGGACGCTCTGCCCGGCACCACGGCACAGTTGATGATGCGCGGTCAGGAGGGCCTGATCGAAGGGATCTCCGGGGGCGGCTGGTCGTGTGGCGAAGCCAAGGCCACGACGGTGACCTGCCGGGCCGGCAGCGGCGGCCTGTCGCAGGTCGTGGTCGACGTGGCGGCACCGTACGGCGGCACGCTCTCGCTGCGCATCCTGATGGCCGATGGCACCTCGGTGGGGGCTGCGGCCGATCTCGGCACCCCCTGACACCTCCCGCCGGGGGCGGTGCCGCCCTGAGGATCAGGAGTCGCCGCGGTCGAGGACGACCGCCTCGGGGGTGTGCAGGCGCACCATGAAGCGGTTGACCTCCGGAGCGATGCGATGTCGGGTGGCGCGGGAGACGAGGACCATGGTCGCGAAGGCGAGGGGTACCGACCAGGCGGCGGGCTGGGCCATCAGCGCGTGGATCCAGCCCGAACTGGTGACCGGGGCGAACGCGTAGGCGACGCCCACCGAAGAGCCGAGGAACCCGACGCCCAGCCCGGTCACCGCTCCGATGTCGGTCAGTCCCCGCCACCAGATGCCGAGCACCAGCAGGGGGCAGAACGTCGAGGCGGCCACCGCGAAGGCCAACCCCACCGCGCGGGCGATGCCGAGGTCCGGCGCCGCGATCGCGACGACGCACGGCACCACGGCGGCGATCACGGCGCTCACCCGGAACGCCGCGACCCCACTCAGCCGGCTGCGTCCCACCGCGTCCTGGCTGAGCACGCCGGCGACGGCGATGGTCAGGCCGGAGGAGGTGGAGAGGAAGGCGGCGAACGCCCCGGCGGTGACCAGCGCACTGAGCAGGTCGCCGGCCGCTCCACCGACCATCAGGCGCGGCAGCTCCAGGACGAGGACGTCGGAGCTCGCGTCGCCGGCGTACACCCGCCCGAGGGCCGCGTAGATCGGTGGGAGCAGGTAGAAGACACCCAGCAAGGCGAGCACCACGACAGTGGTCCGCCGAGCCGCCCGGCCGTCGGGGTTGGTGTAGAAGCGGACCACCACATGCGGCAGGCCCATCGTGCCGAGGAAGGTCGCGACGATGAGCGAGTAGGTGAGGTAGAGGCCCGGCCCACCGCCGTCGGCGACCGGGAGCGACCAGGCCGCGGCATCGGCGCCGACGCGGGCGGGGCTCGTGGCGCCGTCGTCGATCCAGACGGTCAGCAGGATCACCGCCGGCACCAGCAGCGCGGTCAGCTTGAGCCAGTACTGGAAGGCCTGGACGAAGGTGACGCTGCGCATTCCGCCGGTGAGCACGTTCACCAGCACGACGGCCGGCACGATCGCCGAGCCGAGCCAGCCGGGGGCACCGAGTGCGGCGTCGAGGGTGAGACCGGCGCCCTGGAACTGGGGGACCAGGTAGAGCCAGCCGATCGCCACCACCAGGAGCGAGCAGACCGAGCGGACCAGCGGTGTGCCCAGGCGGGCCTCGGCGAAGTCGGGGAGCGTGTAGGCGCCGGAGCGGCGCAGGGGAGCGGCTACCAGCACCAGCAGCACCAAGTAGCCGGCGGTCCAGCCGACCGGGTACCAGAGCATGTCGGCACCGAAGGTGAGCACCAGCCCGGCGATGCCGAGGAACGACGCGGCGGAGAGGTACTCACCGCCGATGGCCGAGGCGTTGAGGGCCGGCCGGACGGTGCGTGAGGCGACGAAGAAGTCACTCGTGGTGCGGGAGAAGCGCAGCCCCCAGGTGCCGATCGCCACGGTCGCGATGGCGACCACGACGACGGCGACGATGCTGGGGGCGGTGTTCATCGGGTCAGCCCTCCGCGGCCTCGAGCAGCTCCGCGAAGTCGCGTTCGTTCCGCTCGGCGCGGCGAACATAGGCGGCGCCCAGGAGGAAGAGCAACGGATAGACGGCGAACCCCAGGAGGAGCCAGGCGACCGGGACCAGCAGCACCTCGGTCGCGGCCAGCTCGGGCCAGAGATGGAAGGCCAGCGGGATCCCGGCGGCCAGCAGCACGAGAGGGACCAGCAGGCCGACCGCCAACCGCAGCTGCGCGCGGAGCAACGAACCCATGAGCACCGCGCCCAGGGCGGTCTGATCGTCGATCTCCCGCCCTCGGGTACGCCGCCGGGTCGGTCGCCTGGGTGGACCAGTGACGCGGACGCGCTCGGGTGGTTGCTGGGTCACGGTCTCCTCCCGGTGCCGGACCGTCGCCGTACGTCCTGCCTAGTGGCGGTCATCGCAGCCACCTCGCAGGACGTACGGCGCAGTGTCCTGCGTTGGGGTTGTTGGGGCAGCCAGGTCGCAGGACGTACGGCACAGCGTCCTGCGTTGGGGTTGTTGGGGCAGCCGCCTCGCAGGACGTACGGCGCAGTGTCCTGCGTTGGGGTTGCTGGGGCAGCCACTTCGCAGGACGTACGGCGGGTGGCCGCGGAGGTCACGGCCGGCTCCGGGAGAGCAGGTCGCGCAGGTCGCGGGTGTGCCGGCGGCTCACCTGCAGATCGGCACCGCCGACGCGGACGGTGCAGCGGCCGTTGTGCATCCGCACTTCCTCGATGTGGGCCAGCGAGACCAGCAGGGAGCGGTGGATCCGGACGAATCCCGCCGGTCCCCACTGCTCCTCGAGCTGCGTCAGCGGTGCCCGGAGCAGATGCGAGCCGTCGCCGGTGTGCAGCCGGGCGTAGTCGCCCTGCGCCTCGACATAGCGGATGTCGGAGCGGTTGATGAACCGGGTGACGCCGCCGCGCTCGACAGGGATGTGCTCGTCGGGCGCGGCCGCCGGCCGGGCGCTGCCCTCCACGACGCGGCGTACTGCCTCCGCCAGGCGCTCGGCGCGCACCGGCTTGAGCACGTAGTCGACGGCGCGCAGGTCGAACGCCTCTACCGCGTGCTGTTCGTGGGCCGTCACGAAGACCACCGGCGGCGTCTCCTTGAAGCGGGCGAGGACCTGGGCGAGCTCGAGTCCGGTCAGCCCCGGCATCTGGACGTCGAGGAAGACGGCGTCGACGTCGCGCTCCTGCAGGATCCGCAGCGCCTCCGTCGCCGAGTCGCAGGTGACCACCTCGCCGATCCGCGGGTCCTGCCGCAACAGGAACGACAGCTCATCGAGTGTGGGTCGCTCGTCGTCGACCACCAGAACTCTCATGCCCGTACTCGCTTCGCTCCGTGCGGCCATGAGGCACTAGCTCGCGGTGTTGGATGATTCGTTCGCTGACGCTCTCTCATGTCCGTACTCGCTTCGCTCCGTGCGGCCATGAGGCACTAGCTCGCGGTGTTGGATGATTCGTTCGCTGACGCTCTCTCATGTCCGTACTCGCTTCGCTCCGTGCGGCCATGAGGCACCAGTTCGCGGTGTTGGATGATTCGTTCGCTGACGCTCTCTCATGCGTGCACCCCCGGTGCGAACTTCGGCACGCGGACGATCACCTTCGTGCCTGCGCCCGGTGCGGTCTCCACGATCAGTCCGTAGTCGTCGCCGAACGTCGACCGCAGCCGCACATCGACATTGCCGAGACCGGTCGAATCCAGGTCGGAGTCGCCGGCCAACGCGCGACGTACCCGCTCGGGGTCTTCGCCCGCGCCGTTGTCCTCCACTGCAATCACGCACTCCTGGCCGGCGTTGGTGGCATCGATGGAGATGTGCCCGTCGCCCTTCTCCGCGAGGCCGTGCCGGACGGCGTTCTCGACCAGTGGTTGCAGGCAGAGGAAGGGAATGGCGACCGGGAGCACCTCCGGTGCGATCCGCAGAGTCACCGAGAGCCGGTCGCCGAAGCGGGCCTGCTCCAACAGCAGATAGCGCTCAATGGACTTCAGCTCCTCGGCGAGCGTCGTGAACTCACCGTGCCGACGGAACGAGTAGCGGGTGAAGTCGGCGAACTCCAGCAGCAGCTCGCGCGCCCGGTCCGGGTCGGTGCGCACGAAGGAGGCGATGGCACCGAGCGAGTTGTAGATGAAGTGGGGGCTGATCTGGGCACGTAGGGCCCGCACCTCCGCCTCCATCAGCCGGGTCCGCGACGCCTCAAGCTCGGCAAGCTCCAGCTGGGTGGAGACCCACTGCGCGACCTCGTCGCAGGCTCGTGCCAGACCAGCGGTCGCCGCGTCGGTGAAGGCCTGGAGCGTGCCGACCGTGTGCCCCTCGACCACCAGCGGACTGATCACCGCCTGGCGGATCTCGCAGTGGGGCCTCCGGCAGTCGAACTCGTCGTGGTTGGCGACCTGCGTCATCCCGCTCTCGGCGGTCGCCACCGCGAGCCCCGCGGCGTACGGCGCGTGCTGCTCGGTCGTGCCGTCCCAGGCGAGGATCTGCGCGGTGTCGGTGAGCGCCACCGCCGGTGTGCCGAGCAGGGTGCGCAGATGGCGGACACTGCTGGTGGCGCTTGCTGCGGTGAGTCCCTCCCGCAGTCCCGCCGAGGCCAGCGACGCCGTGTGCAGCGTGCGGAAAGTGGCCCGGTCGGCCTCCGAGCCGAGGTGGGTCCGCCGCCAACGCAACGCCATGGAGCGAGGGTAGCGGCGGAAGGCTCCCTCAGGGGCGTACGCCACTACGCTCGGGCCATGCCGCGCACCGATCCGCGTGGGGCCAGCAGCGCCGCCGGCCTCACCCTCGCGATCCTCTCTGCCTGCTCGTTCGGGCTCTCCGGGGTGCTCGCGTCGGGGTTGATCGCGGGCGGCTGGTCACCCGGCGCCGCAGTCACGATCCGGGTGGCAGTGGCCGCCGCCGTCTTGCTGGCGCCGACCATCGTGGCGATGCGCGGGCGCTGGGCGCTGCTCCGCGACAACCTCGGCCTGGTGCTCGCCTATGGCGTCGTCGCTGTTGCGGGCTGCCAGTTCGCCTACTTCCAGGCGGTCGCCCGCATGGACGTCGGCATCGCGCTCCTCATCGAGTACACCGCACCGGTCGCTGTCGTGCTGTGGCTCTGGCTACGGCACGGCCGTCGGCCCACCCGTCTGGTCGTCGCCGGTGCCGTCGTCGCCGCGGTGGGCCTGGTGCTGGTGCTGGACCTGGTCTCCGGCGCGCATCCCAGCGGCGCCGGCGTGCTCTGGGCGCTCGCCGCGATGGTCGGCGCTGCGGCCTACTTCGTCATCTCGGCGGACGAAGGTAACGGCCTGCCGCCGATCGCACTGGCCGGATTCGGCCTCCTCGTCGGCACCCTCGCCCTCGCTCTCGCCGGTGCCGTCGGACTCCTCGACCTCACCACGGGCTCCGCAGCGACGTCGTACGCCGGACGCGAGCTGCCCGCCTGGCTGCCGCTGATCGCGCTGGGCGTGGTCGCTGGAGCGTTGGCCTACACGAGCGGCATCGCGGCCAGCCGACGTCTCGGCTCCGGGCTTGCCTCGTTCGTCGCGCTGAGCGAGGTGCTGGCGGCGATCGTCTTCGCCTGGCTCCTGCTCGACCAGATGCCGCGCGGCATCCAGCTGCTCGGCGGCGTCGGGATCGTGGCGGGCGTGGTGTTGGTCAAGCTCGGCCACCGGCGCTGAGTGCTGGGCACCGCGTCGACAACTGCACACCTACGCCGGTCAGCGCACCAGGTGTGGTCAGCGGAAGTCGATCAGCAGCAGGTCGTCGGAGTCCGCGGCCGCCTTGCTGTCAGCGGGGGCGAGCGGGATGGTGGGCTCACCCGGCAGGTCGGCGACGTTGCGCCGATGCTGCTCGGTCCGCTCCGCCTCCCGGTCGGGCTCCGGGTCGAGCGCATGCGGTGTCTCCCAGACCGACTCGACGACCGCTGCCCGGTAGCAGGTGGTGACCCAGGGCAGCTGCATGCCGTCGGCTCCGCGACCGTAGTCGGCGTACAGCGCCATGGCTGCGGCGATCTTGCTTGCCTGATGCGGATCGTCCGCAAGCTCGTGGGAGAGCAGTGCGGTGAGCGTGGTGGTGTTGACCGGCTGCCAGTGCCGGAACGACTCGCGGTCGACGAAACCGAAGTGCGGGGAGAGCACCAAGGCGCCGGCGGGCTCCTCGTCGTGCGTCGCTCCGACCTCCTTGTCGAGCTTGCGGGCCCACGGGATGCGATGGTCGCGGACCGTGTGCAGCAGCACCAGCTGTCCACCCGGGCGCAGCATCCGGGCCAAGGTCGTCAGGTCGTCCGGCAACCGGTCGACCACCACCACGTCCACGGAGCGATGGGGCACGCGCCCGCTGTCTTCGTCGCACACGGCCATGTCGTGGCCCTGGTCGCCGAAGCTGACCGGGTCGATCAGGCGGGGACGACCGTGGATCAGGACCGTGCGTTGCGCATCCCCGCACAGCCAGCCGACCGCCTGCTCAGGCAGTCGGGGCCCGGGATGCTGCAGCTGCTCGTCCATCTCGTCGAGGATATCGGTCTGTGCATCGGCTTCGTTCCACGACGCGCGCGGATCCATGACCTGCACGCGATGGCTCGGGCGACGGCACCGAACCGGGCAGCAGACGCAGGACGGCACCTCGTAGTCTTCGGCCCATGAGCGCTGACCCGATGGCCACCCTCGCGAGCCTCGAGGGAGTCCCGTCGGCGTACGCCGCCACGCGGGACGGGGTCGATGTGCTGCTCCGCGACCGCGGGCTGCGCAAGACGCCGCCGGCATTCACCACCGAGTCGCTGCTGCGCGGCGCAGCGGCAAGCGCCGTGCTCGAGGGCTCCACTGCCGCGGTGGAGCAGATCCGCGCCGGCGAGGGCGACGAGGTCGCGACTGCCGCCGTCCGGCTGTCGACGGAGGTGCTCGCGCAGGTGCCGACCCTGCGCCAGGCGCCACTTCAGGCGCTGGCCCGGCTGCACTCGACCGTGGCCGCAGGCACCCTGCCGCTCGCCGACCTGGGCCGACCGCGCGATGCCGACTCCGCCGAGCGACTGCGGGTGCTGGCCGGCCGGCTCTCCGCGACGACGACGGCCCCGGCCATGGTGGTCGCCGCCCTCGTCCACGCCGAGATCGCCACCGCCGCCCCCTTCGCCTCGCACAACGGCCTGGTCGCCCGCGCTGCCGAGCGCCTCGTCCTGGTCTCCCGCGGCGTCGACGAGAAGTCGCTGCTCGTCCCCGAGCAGGCGCATCTGCAGCTCCGCCCGCAGTACGAGTCCAACCTGCGCGCCTACGCCAGCGCCACCGGCATCAACGGCGTCCACTCCTGGCTTCTCTACGCTGCCGAGGCCTACGCGCTCGCCGGCGAGCTCTCGCCGCTCCGCGACTGACCCCTCCCGCCACAAGTTTCCCCGCCCGGGCGGGGAAGTTGTCACTTATAGGCCGTAGCTACGCACACCAAGCGAACAAAAAGGTGACACAGTCCGGGTCGGGGATCTGCAAGAGGCCGGAAATGCAAGCGGCACCCGGACGGATCCGGGTGCCGCTGCTGACACATGAGCCTGGCTACCAGGCGTGCAACTCTCAATTGCTGCCCCGGGATGTACCCGAGGAATTCAGCGCCCTGTCAGAAGGGTGGATCGCCGCGTGGGTACCTGGCCCATGTGTACGTCTATGGAGTTCGATGAGCCATGTCTACGCCTCTTTCGGGGGCGATTCAAGACCTCGATTTCCGTGCCGATCCATGGTCTAGTGGTCGGTTGGGGGCCGTTTGCGGGACGGGTCAGATCAGCCGCTTCTTCCGCTGCTTCCACAGCAGTACGCCGACACTCGCCGCGGCGCCGGTGACGGCCAGCGCCGCCAACGTAGGGCGAGCGGGCGGGAGCCGCCGCCGGTCGAGATTGACCGGCCGGTTGAAGACGAGCACCGGCCATCCGGAGGCGGCCGCGACCTTGCGCAGCTCCTTGTCCGGGTTCACCGCATGCGGGTGCCCGACCGCCTCGAGCATCGGCACGTCGGTGACGGAGTCGCTGTAGGCGTAGCAGCGGGCGAGGTCGTAGCCGCGCTCCTCGGCCAGCTCGCGGACGGCGTCGGCCTTCGCCTCGGCGTACGCGTAGTAGTCGATGTCGCCGGTGTAGCGCCCGTCCTCGATCCGCAACCGGGTCGCGACCACGTGATCGGCTCCCAGCATCGCGCCGATCGGCTCGACCACCTCGGAGCCGGAGGTCGAGACGATGATGACGTCGCGGCCCGCCAGGTGGTGCTCCTCGATGAGCTGGACGGCCTCGTCGTAGACGATCGGGTCGACGATGTGGTGGAGGGTCTCGGCGACGATCTCGCGCACCGTCGCGACATCCCAGCCGGCGGTCAGCTGCGACATGAACTGCCGCATCTTCTCCATCTGGTCGTGGTCGGCCCCGCCTACCAGGTAGACGAACTGCGCATAGGCGGAGCGCAGCACCGCGCGGCGCGAGATCAGGCCACCGGCCTGGAACGGCCGGCTGAACGCCAAGGCGCTCGACTTGGCGATGATCGTCTTGTCGAGGTCGAAGAACGCGGCAGTGCGCATGACCTCACCCTAGAGCCACCACCCGAGGAGCAGCCGCCGAGCGCCCGCCACGCGTGCCGTTGCGGGGAACCTGCACGAGGCTGCTGTCACCCGAACCAGACGAAGACCTCGTCGTAGTCGGACTCGTCGCCCGCGACCAGGTTGTCGGCGTAGGAGTGATAGGCGACGGCACGGCCGTTCCCGTTGATCGCGACGGCGTGGGTGCCGCTCATCTGCCGGCCGCCGGCGCCGTCCGGGCCCTGCGACACCCGCTGGATCAGTCCCGTCGCGGTGTCCAGGTGGAAGACGTCGGGCTGCCCCTCGGTGTCCCCGGACACGAGGTTGCTCGCCTCCGAGCCGAACGCGAGGTAGCGCCCGTTGCGCGACAGGCTCGGGAGGTAGGAGTCCGCATCGCCGTACGTCAGCCGCTCGATCTTCTTGGTGGCCAGCGACATCCGGAAGATCTCGCTGCGCGCATCCGCGCCGACGAGCGCCCGCGCGCAGGAGCTGAACGCGACGTACGTGCCGTTGCCGGAGATGACCGGGCGGCCGGCGCTGGCCATCTCCTCGAAGGGCACGCACTGCGCGGTCCGCGGCTCGTGGTGGAAGCGGGTGGTGCGGCCCTTCGTCATGTCGCGCACCCAGAGGCTCTCGCTGTTGCCGAAGGTGATCAGCCGGCCGTTGTCGGAGACGTCGCCGACCAGGAGTGGCCCGGCCACGTCCCGGTTGCTGCCGGGGCGAAGCGAGACCTGCTTGGTGACCCCGCGCCTGAGGTTGCGGACATAGACGTCCTCGTGGCGATCCCGGTCTCGGCGGCCGAGGGCGAGGAAGGTCTGGAAGGCGACGTGTCGCCCGTTCCCGGAGATGACCGGTGAGAAGGCGTTGCCCTTGCCGCGCACGCCCGAGGCGGACGTCGAGGCCAGCACCGTGCGGCTGCCGTGCATGTCACGCACCACCACGTCGAGTGCTCCCTTGCGGGTGCCCTTGGCGAGGTTCGTGGACCAGGTCGTGTACGCGACGTACCGGCCGTCGGAGCTGATCGTGGGCTCGAAGCTGGCGTCGTTCCCAGCACGTCGGCCACGTCCGCTGACCAGCACGGTCACACCGTCGGCACGCGAACGCAGGTAGACGTCGTCGGTGCCGTTGCGGTCCCACGGCACCAGGGCGGCGGCGGTCGAGAAGACCACGTACTCGCCGGTCGCGGAGACCACCTGCGCGGTGCCGCTGATGTCGCTCTTGGTCTGCTCTGGCTGGGCGTCCGAGCCGTTCACCAGCGCCACCTGCTCGTTGTGGGGCGTCGCGGGCTCACCCGCATGGCTGTACGGCGCGGCGGCGGCGAGTGCGGCCAACGTCAGTGCGGCCGCACCACCGCCGAGGCGGAGCAAGGTGCCGGTGCGGTCGTGGGTGGTGCGCATCATCGGGGCGCGACTGAGCCGGTTCATGGCGGGTCCTTCCGGGCCCGCGTCGGGGGCGGGCGGGTCATTCGTGGCGTGCGCCGTCGGCGTACGACGAGAAGACGCAGAACGACACGAACGGGTTGCATGCCCCGAATCAGGCAAGGCTCCGGATCCGGACGACGAGCACGCTGCCGAGAGCACTGACCGCGGCGGCAACCAGATAGAGGGAGGAGTAGCCGAGGCCTGTCCCCAGGACGCCGGCCGCGACCACAGGTGCCAGCACCTGCGGCAGGGCGTTGGCGATGTTGATGACGCCGAGATCCTTGGCCCGGTCGGCGTCGGAGGGCAGCACCTGGGTGATCATGGCGAAGTCGACCGCTGTGTAGGCGCCGAAGCCGACCGCGAGGACCACCGCGCCGATGAGCGCCAACGCCCAGGTGTCGGCGTACGCGAGGAGGGCCAGCGCCGCCGCCGCGATCAGTCCGGACCAGATGACGAACGGCTTGCGCCGCCCGATCCGGTCCGACCAGTAGCCGCCGACGATCGCGGTGAGGATCGTGACGACGCCATAGATCAGTGTCAGCCAGAAGACGCCCGACTCGGCCTCCTTGGAGGAGAGGCCGATGGCGTCCTTCAGGTAGTAGAGGAGATAGAGCAGGAGCAGCGCATTGCCCAGGTTCATCAGGAACCGGGTCAGCCACGCCCAGGCGAAGTCCGGGTGCTGACGCGGCGAGATCCAGAAGGAGCGCACGAACGTACGCCAGACGAACGGCGCCCGGTCGGCAGGGTCGAGCGCGAGGTCGCGGCTGTCGAGAAGGTACGGCAGCGAGGTCAGCACCAGTACGCCGGCCACCGCGAGGTAGCCGGCCGCGATGCTGCCGGTGGCCGCGGCGAGACCGGAGCCTACGACCACGCCGAAGGTCTGCGCGATCGCCAGCCAGCCGCCCACCGCGCCGCGTTGGATCACCGGAACCTGGTCGGGCACGGTGGCGGTGATCGCAGCCAGCATCGCGTTCAGCGCCGCTTGCGCGAGGGCCCAGGCCAGCACCATCAGCCAGACCGTTTCGGCGATGGAGAGCAGCAGCATCGCGACCACGCCGCCGGCGAGCCCGCCGGCGACCCAGGGGAGGCGCCGTCCGACGCGCAGCGTGGTCCGGTCGGAGAACGCGCCCCACAGCGGATTGAGCACGGTCGAGACCAGCGCGCCGACGCCGGTCACCAGCGAGAGCACGCCCTCCTTGTGTTCGGGGCTGATCGCCTCGGCCTGTTGCGCCAGCAGCACCTGGATCGGCCCGAAGAACCCCGACCAGACACCGATGCTGATCAGCGACAGCCAGAGCACCCAGAGCGGCGCGACCCGGGTGACGGGCCGAGCGGAGACCGGCGTCGAGTGGTTCATCGGGACCGCCGGTGCGCGGCGATCGTGTCGGCGTACCAATGGAAGCTGCTGCGCGGGGTGCGCACCTGCGTCGCGTAGTCGACGTGCACCAGGCCGAACCGCTGGGTGAACCCCTCGGCCCACTCCCAGTTGTCGGTGAGCGACCACGTGTAGTAGCCGCGTACGTCGACACCCGCCTCGATCGCCGCGGCGATGGCGCCGAGATGCTGGTCGAGGTAGTCGATGCGGAAACGGTCGTCGATCGCCGACCAGCTGGTGCCGTTCTCGGTGATCAGCACCGGCGGCAGGTCCGGGTGCCGCTCCTTCAGCAGCACCAGGATCTCGCGCAGGCCGTCGGGCACCACCGGCCAGCCGAACTCGCTGGTCGGATAGCCGGCCAGGTCGTAGTAGTCGAAGGGCAGCTCGGAGCCTTCGGTGGCGCGGCGCACTCCCATCGGGTTGTAGTGGTTGACGCCGTAGAAGTCGAGCGGCGCGGCGATGGCCTCGAGGTCGCCCGGTTCGATCGGCAGCAGGTCGCCGAACCCCTCGGGATAGGCCCCGGCGAGCATCGGCTCGGCGAAGAGCCGGTTCCACAGCACGTCCATCAGCTCGCCGGCTGCCACGTCGGGCTCCTCCGCCGATGCGGGCCAGATGGGCGCATGGTTGTTGGCGGTGCCGACGGACGCCGCGTCGCGTTGCCGGAGCTCCGCCACTGCCAGGCCGTGCGCCAGGTTGAGATGGTGGGCGACGGGGAGGGCGTCGAAGAGCAGCGCAGCACCGGGCGCGTGGGTGCTGAGTGCGTGGCCCAGCAGCGTCACCATGTTGGGCTCGTTGACCGGGATCCAGTGGGCCACCCGGTCGGCGAGCCGGTCGGCCATGAGTCCGGCGTACTCCGCGAACCGGTACGCCGTGTCCCGGTTCAGCCAGCCTCCTTCGTCCTGCAGGGCCTGAGGGAGATCCCAGTGGTAGAGGGTGAGCATCGGGGCGACGTCGTGGACGAGCAGGTCGTCGACCAGCCGGTCGTAGAAGTCGAGACCGGCGGCGTTGACGGGTCCGCGACCCGTGGGCTGGATCCGCGGCCAAGCGGTCGAGAACCGGTAGCCGTCGAGCCCGAGCTCGGCCATCAGCGCGATGTCCTCGCGGCTGCGGTGGTAGTGGTCGCAGGCGACGGCTGCGGTGCTGCCGTCGACGATCCGACCGGGCTCCGCGCTGAACGTGTCCCAGATGCTCGGCCCCTTGCCGTCCTCAGCGCTCGCGCCTTCGATCTGGTGGGCGGCGCTGCTGGCACCGAAGCGGAACTCACGCGGAAGGGTCCATGACATGGCGGTCATTGTGCCGTCGTGTGGCCCTTAGTGGGGCCAGTTCCCTGGGGAGAACCCCCTTCGTCCACAGGAGCCTCGGTCGCGCTGGGCCCGCCCCGGGTAGGGCGGGAGGGTGACGGGTATGGAGGCACCCCTGGTCATCACCGGCGATCCGGAGCTCGGCGACGAGCTCGTCCGACTCTGTGCGGCGGCGGGGGTGGCACCCGTGGTCGCCTCTGATGCGACGCGTGCGCTCACGGGCTGGGGCGGGGCTTCCGTCGTGCTGGTCGGTCTCGATCTCGTCGAGGAGCTGGCCGCGGTCGCTCCGCCCCGGCGCCGGGCCGCCCACCTGCTCGCGCACGGCCCGGTGCCCGATCGTGCCTTCCGGCACGCCGTCTCCCTGGGGCTGGAGGACGTCGCCGAGCTGCCGCGCTCCGAGGAATGGCTGCTCGAGGTGCTGGCTGATGCCGCCGAGAGCGAGGTGCGCGCGGGGCGGGTGGTCGGACTGATCGGCGGTGCGGGCGGCACCGGCACCACCACCTTCGCCTGTGCGCTGGGCCTGACTGCGGCACGCCGCTCGTCCACGGTGCTGCTCGACCTCGATGCCCAGGGTCCGGGCCTCGACGTCGTGCTCGGGATCGACGAGGTCAGCGGGCTCCAATGGGAGACGCTCGGGCAGACGACCGGTCGGCTCGCAGCTCGGTCCTTCCGGGAGGCGCTGCCCCGGCGCGACGGACTCGGAGTGGTGACCTGGGCGCAGGGCAAGCCCCGTGCTCTCGCGCCCTTCGCCGTACGAGAGACGCTGGCGGCGGCGGAGCGCGGGCACGATCTCGTGCTGCTCGACCTGCCCCGTCATCTCGACGGTGTGACCGACGAGATGACAGCGCGCTGCGACCGCCTCGTGGTGGTGGTCCGCGGCGACCTGCCGGGTCTCAGTAGCGCGACGCGCCTCGTGCACGGTCTGCGGGAGCGGGGGCCGGTCTCGTGCGTCCTCCGAGGCGGTGGTGAGGTCGACGACGTGCAGCGGCTGCTCGGGGTCCCGGTGCTGGCCCGGATACCGCAGCAGCGTGGGCTCACCGAGGAGATCGACCTCGGTCGGGGTCCGTTGCGCTCCCGTCGTTCGGGCCTCTCGCGCGCGGCTGCCGACGTCCTCGATCTGCTGACCGGGCCGCGACCGTGACCGAGCAGGTCGTCGCCGAGCTGGCCGCCCTGGTCCGCGACCGGCTTGCCCGGGGAGGGGAGGCGGTCACGCCGCACCTGGTGGCCGAGACGCTGCGCGCCGACGGGCGCCCGGTCGGCGATGCCACGGTGCTGGAGGTGCATCGGCGTGTGCAGGCAGAGGTCGTCGGTGCCGGGGCGCTGCAGGGACTGCTTGCGGAGCCCGGGGTGACCGACGTGCTGGTCAACGGCCCGGGCGCCGCGTGGATCGACCGGGGGCGTGGCCTGGAACGACGTTCGGTGGAGCTGGCGGACGACGCCGCGGTGCGACGGCTAGCGCAACGCCTGGCGGCGCTCGGTGGTCGCCGCCTCGACGACGCGACGCCGATGGTCGACGTACGCCTGCCGGACGGCACCCGCTGCCACGCGGTGCTGCACCCGGTCGCTCGCACAGGTACGACGATCTCCCTGCGGGTGCCCCGGCCGGCCGGATGGAGCATCGAGGCGCTGGCCGAGCACGGCGCGCTCGTGCCCGACGCGGTGGCGCTTGTGCGCCGGGTCGTGGCGGCACGGGCTGCCTTCCTCGTCTCCGGCGGCACCGGTGCCGGCAAGACCTCCCTGCTCTCCGCCATGTTGGCGGCGGTTGCGCCCGAGGAGCGCCTGGTGGTCGTGGAGGACTCCGGGGAGCTCGAGCCCCGTCATCCGCACGTGGTCGCGCTCGAGGCGCGGACCGCCAACATCGAGGGTGGGGGTGTGGTCAGCCTGCAGACGCTGGTGCGCCAGGCGCTGCGGATGCGACCCGACCGGGTGGTGGTCGGCGAGGTGCGTGGAGCGGAGGTGGTCGACCTCCTGGCAGCACTCAACACCGGTCACGAGGGCGGTTGTGGCACGGTGCACGCCAACTCCGCAGCGGCGGTGCCCGCGCGCCTCGAGGCGCTGGGTATGACTGCTGGACTGGGGCGGGAGGCGCTCCACAGCCAACTGGGCTCCGCACTCGATCTGGTGCTGCACGTGACGCGCGACCGGGGGACGGGCCGGCGCCGGCTTGCCGAGGTCGCGGTGCTGCGCAAGGACGGCGCGTTCGTCCACACCGAGACCGCGGTCCGGTTCGCGGCCGACGGACGGGTCGCCGAGGGCCCGGGGCTGGATCGGATGGCGGCACTGTTGGAGGCGAGGTGATGGTGCTGGGTGCCGCGCCATCAATGCTTGAGGCCCTCGGGTGCGAAGGCACGGCGGATGGCGCGTGGTGCGTCGGTGTGGCGATTGCCGCGGTCGTGCTGGTGACGACGGCGCCCACGATCGCCTTCCGACGCCGCCGGGGGAGGTGGGCGGTGGTCGCCGGCGCGGTGGTCGTCCTGTGGATGGCGGCCACCGGTGCCGGAGCGCGGTTGATCGTGCCCGGAGTGGTGCTCAGCCTCCTCGTCCTGGTGGCGTGGCGATGGCGGGCGCGGGCCCGTCGAAGGCGTCGGGCGGTGGAGGTTGCCGCCCGGGTCCGCGAGTGCTGTGAGTCGCTCTCCGGCGAGTTGGCAGCAGGTCTTCCACCCGGACCGGCGTTGGAGGCGCCGCTGGCCGTCTGGGCGCCCTGGCGTCAGGTGACCGCCGCCCATCGGGTCGGTGGTTCGGTGCCCGATGCGTTGCGCCAGCTCGCCTCCGCGCATCCGGGTGCCGGCGATCTCCGTCAGGTTGCGGCTGCCTGGGAGCTCACCCAGCATGCGGGTGCTGCGCTTGCGGAGTCGTTGGCGGTCGTCGCCGGCGACATCGCGGAGAAGCAGGTCACCCGCGCACTGGTACGGACCGAGCTGGCCTCCGCTCGCTCGACGGCGCGGTTGGTGGTCGTCCTCCCGGTGCTCACGCTCGCCGTCGGCAGTGGCAACGGCAATCCGGTCGGTTGGCTGCTTGGGTCGCCGGGCGGATGGCTGTGCCTGGCTGCCGGAGGTGGGTTGGCGGTGGCCGGGCTCGGCTGGATCGAAGCCATCGCCACCGCTGTGGAACGGGAGTCGGGGTGAGTCTCCTGGCCGGCTGCTGCCTGGCGCTCGCTCTCCTGGTCGCGTGGCCGTCCCGCTTGCGGCCGCATCCGCACCCTCCTGCGCCGAGGGGCGAGTCGCAAGACCGCGGTGGGTTGCTCGTCTTGGGGGTGGTCGGGGTCGTGACGGCCGCGATGACTGTTGTGCCGGGTCCGCTGAGCCTGCTGGTCGCGGGCGTGGGAGCGACGCTGACCTGGCGGGCCCTGCGCCGGGCCGAGCCTGTGGCGGAGCGGCGCCGGCGTGAGCAAGTGCTCCGGGAGCTGCCTGACGTCGTACGCCTGCTGGGGGTGGCGCTGGCCAGCGGTGCCTCCTCGTCCGGCGCGGTCCGGATGGTCGGACACGCGCTTCCGGGGCCGGCTGCCGACGCGGTGGCCAACGGTGAGCGACGCCTCTCGCTCGGTCTGCCGTGGCAGGGCGGCGAGTCGGGGCTCGACGATCCGGGTTTCCAGCGGCTGGGACGCGCCCTCACCCGTTCCGCCCGCTCGGGAGCGCCGGTGGCTGCAGCAGTCGTACGGCTGGCGGCTGAGCTGGCCTCCGAACGACGTCTCCGGGTGGCCGATCGTGCCCGCACCGTCGGGGTGCGCGCGGCGCTCCCCCTGGGTCTCTGCCTGCTCCCGGCCTTCCTGCTGCTCGGGATCGTGCCGGTCGTCGTCGCCTCCCTGCGCTCGCTGCCGTGGTGAGACCGCTCCTCGATCAGCGGTCCCCAGGTGGACCGCTCTACGCGCGCGCTCATGTTGAGAACGGCCCCCGTCCACAGGACGGAGTCGATCGGATGCGCCACAAGCCTCGGCGACCGACGCTGGAGAGGCCCGGCAGCGGCCGGGCACTCCACTCCGAGGAGGAGGGAGACGAACGAGTGAGGAGTTCACGGATGGTGAAGGACGAGAAGGGCATCACGACCGCCGAGTACGCCGTCGGGACGGCTGCGGGAGCCGGGCTGGCCGGGGTGCTCTACCAGCTGGTCACCGGTGGCTTCGGCGATCAGATGCTGCGATCGATGTTCAGCCACGTGCTCGGGCTGCTGGGCATCGGATGACCGATGACGAGCGCGGCGCGGTGACCGCGGAGACGGCGCTCGCCCTCCCGGTGCTGGTCGGGCTCACCCTCGTGATGGTCTGGATGGTCGCCTTCGGCGTCGGCCAGATGCGCACCACCGATGCAGCCCGGGAGGCGGCTCGGGCGCTGGCGCGTGGGGAGTCCGAGGCCCAGGCCGCCGCGCTCGTCGCCGCCGTCGACCCGGGTGCCACGATGCGGGTCCGGATCGACGGAGATCGGGTGGTGGTCACTGTGACCCGAGCCGTGGCGGGTGCGCTGGGAGTGTTCGGAGGTCTCACCGGCACGACGCGCGCCACGGCCACCGCAGCGCTCGAGGAGACCACGCAGAGCGCTCCCGGACAGTCGCCATGAGGGTGACGAGGAGCCGGATGCCTGGTGGATGCGGGCGCCTCCTCCCGGTGGCCGCGCGAGGTGGCGTCGGTCGTGGGAGCCAACGGGAGCGGGGTGCCGCGAGCCTGCTTGCCCTGGCATTCGTCGGGGTCATCGTGATGATCGGCATGGGTGCGCATCTCGTGGTCGCCGTCGCGGCCGCTCACCGGGCCGCGCAGGGCGCGGCCGACTTGACGGCGCTGGCGGGTGCCGACCGTTGGCAGCGGGAGGCCGATCCCGCCTCTGCCTGCGCCGCGGCGAGCGCCGTCGCCGCCAGCAACGGCGCCGCCCTGCTCAGCTGTGAGGTGCGGGGAGAGGATCTCCGGGTGCTGGTCCGGGTCGAGGGCCCGCGCATGTTCGGTCACGCGTTCGAGATCACCGGCCGGGCACGGGCCGGGCCTGGGTGAGCGCGATCGAGGGAGTCGCGACTCCCAGGATCCGCAGCCGTCCGCGTTTCGAACGCCCCCGCCAGGGGGCAGAAGTGTCGCGACCAGTCGAGCGATCCGCCCCGGGTTGCCGTCGCCATGAGGAGCAAGCACATGTCTCGGTTCGTGAAGTCCTGCCTGGCCGCCGTCGCCACCACGACGCTGGCGCTCACCCTGACCACCGCGCCGGCGGTCGCGGCGCCGTCGGTGAAGAGCAAGGTCACCTTCGACACGTTCAAGGTCAAGGAGAGCACTGTCGTCTTCGGCGGCAAGGTGAAGGCCAAGAAGGCCTTCTGCGAGAAGGGCCGCAAGGTCGTGCTCCGCCAGATCGACGACGGGGTCAAGGTCGGCACCGACAAGACGAACAAGAAGGGCGTCTGGAAGGTGGAGTTCAACCAGTCGGTGGTCGGGCCCGGCGTCTTCCAGGCGACTCTCGCCAAGAAGGTCGTCAAGGTGAAGGGCAAGAAGGTCGTGTGCAAGGCGGCCAAGAAGAAGTTCGACGCCGAGCAGTCGTGATCGTGCGCCGGTCCTGAAGCGCAGCGCCCCTCACCTGGCGGCAGCGTCGATGAACGACGCTCCCACCAGGTGGGGGACCGCCGGGCTGACGGCGTACTCCGCCGCGATCTCCACGTCCTGCGCGAAGCCGCGCTCAGCCAGCTCGCGGCCCGACGCGCACGCGTTCATCTGTTCGGCCAGTCGCGGTCGTACGGCGGTGAAGGCGTTCGCGGCGATGTGCGCCTCCGGGGAGAGCAGGTCGTCGCCCAGCGCGGTCGCCAGCCCGGTCAGGACGGCCCCGGCCCCCCAGAGGTCCTCCGCAGCCGGACGCAGGCTCCCGTCAGGCCATTGCTCGCCTGCGGCGATCACCACGACGGTGCCGCGGGGACCGAGCCTCTCGGCGATGTGGCTGGCTGCGGCTCCGGCATTGCGCAGGCAGGCGCCGATCACCGCCGCGCCGCTCTCGGCGTAGTCGGCGCTGATCCGCGAGCCGTTGGGACTCGGCAGCACCAGCCGGTCGACCCCGGTGGCCTTCATGAGCGAGACCGGCGAGAGCGAGATGTGTCGGGCATCTCGCAGGCTCAGTGCCTCGAACCGTCGCACGGCCAGCGCGGCGCCGTGCCGGAAGGCGAGCTCCTTCGCGCTCGTGTCGTAAACGGGATGTGGGAAGACCTCGATGCCACGCTCGACCGCGATCGTCAGCGCCGTGGTGAACGAGAGCACGTCGACCACCACAGCGATATCGGCGGGCACCTGCTGGGCACCCTGCGGGCCCCAGTCGAAGCGGATCCGGTGGGACGCCTGGGCATGCGGGGTGGGCTCGGTCACGGACTCAGTGTGCCCGCCCCGCCAGCAGGACCTCCAGAAGACGTAGCGCACCGTCCTTGTCGAGCGGGTTGTTCTGGTTGCCGCACTTCGGTGACTGGATGCAGGAGGGGCAGCCGCTCGGGCACTGGCACGATGCGATCGCTTCGCGGGTGGCGCTGAGCCACGAGCCGGCGACCGCGTATCCGCGTTCGGAGAACCCCGCGCCGCCCGGGTGCGCGTCGTGGACGAAGACCGTGAGCTCTCCGGTGTCGGGATGGAGTGCGGTCGAGACGCCGCCGATGTCCCAGCGGTCGCAGGTGGCGAAGAGGGGCAGCATGCCGATCGAGGCGTGCTCCGCGGCGTGGGCGGCGCCCGGCAGGTCGGCGGCTGCGAGCCCGGCCTCCTCCAGCACGTCGGTCGGCACGGTCCACCACACCGATCGGGTCGGGAGGGTGCGCTCGGGCAGATCGAGCGGCTCCTCGCCGATCACCTCCCCGGAGGGCACCCGGCGTTTGAGGAACGCGACGACCTGGTGGGAGACCTCGACCGAGCCGAAGGAGAGACGGCATCGGCCCCAGCGAGTGTGCGTCTCCTCCTGCAGGATCCGGATGTCGATCACTTCACGCGCCGAGGTGCTGTGCTGCACCTCGGTGCGCTCGATGACCGCCACGTGCTGCTCGAGGTCGAGCTCGCGCACCAGCCAGGTCTCGCCCAGGTGGAGATAGACAGCACCTTGGTGTGCGGTGCCGTGGGCCGCGCCCGCGTCGACCGTGCCCACCACCCGACCGGTGCTTCCGTCGACCAGCGAGTAGGCCGCTCCACCCGTCGAGCGGATGTCGGCCAGGTCGCAGGCGCGCCGGTTGTCGGTCCAGTAGTAGCGGTCTCCGCGGCGGCGCAGCATCCCAGCCTCCGCCAAAGCGTCCGCGCCGGCCGCAGCGCCGGGGCCGAAGATCTCCAGCTCGGCGCGCTCGAGCGGTTGCTCTTCGGCGGCCGCGCACAGGTGGGGGCCGAGCACGTAGGGGTTGCCCGGATCGAAGACGCAGGCTTCGACGGGGCGGCCGAGCAGGGTCTCGGGGTGGTGCACGAGGTAGGTGTCGAGGGGGTCGTCGCGGGCCACCAGCACGCCGAGCGCGTCGGCACCCCCGCGACCGGCGCGCCCCAGCTGTTGCCACATCGCTGCTCGCGTGCCGGGGAAGCCGGCCAGCACGACGGCGTCGAGTCCGTGTACGTCGATGCCGAGCTCGAGCGCATTCGTCGCGGCGATCCCGAGCAGGTCGCCCGAGCGCAGGCGCTGCTCGATCGCCCGGCGCTCCTCCGGCAGGTAGCCCCCGCGGTAGGGCGCCACGCGGCCCACCAGAGCGGCATCCACCTCCGCGAGGCGATCGGACACAGCGGCGGCGACCGCCTCGACGCCGCGCCGGGAGCGGACGAAGGCGAGGGTCCGGGCCCCGTCGATGACCAGGTCGGTCATCAGATCGGCGGTCTCGGAGCTGGCTGCGCGGCGTACCGGCGCCCCGTTCTCGCCGCCGTGGGAGACGAAGGGTGGCTCCCAGAGGGCGACGGTGACCCGGCCACGGGGCGAGGCGTCGTCGGTGACCGCGCGGTGGGGGAGTCCGGTGAGCCGCTCGGCGAGATCGCCGGGTTCGGCGACCGTGGCGGAGGCGAGCACGAAGGTGGGGTGGGCGCCGTGGGCGGCGCAGACACGGCGCAGTCGACGCAGCACGTGGGAGACGTGGGCCCCGAAGACGCCGCGGTAGTGATGACACTCGTCGAGCACGACGTAGCGCAGGGACCGCCAGAATCCGCGCCAGCGGGCGTGGCCGGGCAGCATCGACAGGTGCAGCATGTCGGGGTTGGTGAGGAGGTACTCGGCATGGTCGCGGCACCACTCGCGCTGCTCACGGCTGCTGTCGCCGTCGTGGGTCGAGGCACGCACGCCGAGGCCGAGCCCCTGGATCGCGGCAAGCTGGTCCTGGGCCAACGCCTTGGTCGGCGCGATGTAGAGGGTGCTCGCCCCGCGCTCACCGCGGGCGCCGCGAGCGGCCAGGGCAGCCCCGAGCGCCGGCACCTGATAGCACTGCGACTTGCCCGAGCCGGTGCCGGTGGCCACCACCACATGCTCGCCGCGATGGGCCGCCGTCATCGCCTCGACCTGGTGGAGCCAGGGCTCGGCGACCCCGCGTGCCTCGAAGGCTGCGCGTACCTCGGGATGCACCCACGTCGGCCAGGGGCCGGTGTGCGCGGGCCGCTCCGGAAGCTCCTCCAGGTGGGTCAGTCGCTCCGCCCGGGCGGGGGTCAGCAGCCGCTGGACCATGTCCCGAGGAGGGTGGACGCGGAGGTCGGCGAGGGTCACGTCGACCAGTGTCGCAACTACCACCGACACTTGCCGCGTTGACCGGGACCATGCGCTCCGGCCGTGCGCATGGTTTGATATTCCTCGGGCACGGGGCAGTTCGGGCGCCCCGTACTACGGTGACCGACCGGTCACGATGAAGGGGAGACGGTGGACCTGACTCTGGAGATCCGCGAGCACGATGGTGTCACCATCGTCGCGGTCGAGGGTGAGATCGACGTCTACACCGCGCCCAAACTCCGTGACGCGCTGACCGAGCTCGTCGCGGGCGGCACCTATCACCTGGTGATCGACATGGAGGGTGTGGAGTTCCTCGACTCCACCGGACTCGGCGTCCTCGTCGGGGGGCTCAAGAAGGTCCGTGCCCACGACGGCTCCCTGCGCCTGGTGTGCACGCAGGAGCGCCTTCTCAAGATCTTCCGGATCACCGGCCTGGCCAAGGTCTTCGCGATCCACGACACGACCGACGCCGCGCTCGCCGGCTGATCAGCCCGGGCTCGCCTGCGGCGACCGGATCCGGAGCAGCGCCACCGCCATCATCCCGCTCATCGCGCCGCCGAACAGCAGGAACGCCGTACCCAGGGAGGCGCCGGCGGCCAGCGCTCCGAACCCGCTCATCGCGGCTGGCATGAGCACGTCGTCACCCAGCCGCTGCATCGACGCCAGCCTCCCGAGGTACGCCGGGGCGACGGTCCGCATGAAGACCGCGGAGAGCAGCACGGAGGCTGCGCCCGCGCTCACCCCGATGAGAAGGCAGGCGACCATGGCAGCAGGGAGCCGAGGCAAGGCCAGCAGCATGATCGCGCCGCCCTGTACGACCAGCAGCACGAAGCCCCAGCGAGCCTCCTGGCGCGGTCGGCGCCGGATCATGGTGGCTGCGGCGCACAGCGCACCGCCGGCGACACACGCCTCGAGTGCCCCGAGCCAGCTGGCGCCCCAGCCCTGCTGGCGCACGAGCAGTGCGCTGCCGAGGCCGAGCGCCGGGCCGACCGCGAGGTTGAGCCCGGAGAGCGTCAGCACCAGGACCCGCGCGGTGGGGTCGCGCCGCAGGTAGCCGAAGCCGTCCAGGATGCTGCGGAGCACCGGCAGCTCCCGGGTGCGGGGAAGCGGGATTCGGAGGCGCAGCACCAGCGTCAGGTAGCTGAGCACTCCGACGTAGGTCACCGCGTTGGCCAGCGCGCTCGCGGCCAGGCCGCCCGCAGCCACCAGGCCGCCACCGAGCGCGGCCCCGGCCATCGTCCCGAGTCGCGTGACCGTCTGTGCTGCCCCGGAGTACGCCGCGAGGTCGTCGTCGACGACCAGCTGGCGTGCCAGGGTGGCCGAGGCAGGCTCGAAGAGGGCGTCGCAGCAGCCGAAGCCCACCGCGACGGCGATCAGCAGGGGCACCGAGACGCCTGGGCCCAGGGCTCCGGCGAGAGCTGCCGCGAGGACGGCGAGTCGCGCCAGCGTCACGGAGATGAGCACCTGCCGGGTGGGTTGCCGGTCCGCGACCGCTCCGCCGAGCAGCAGGAGGAGGGCGCGCGGCACGGTGCCGGCTGCCACGATCAGACCGGCGACCCCGGGCGAGGCGATCTGCACCGCTGTCCAGGCGAGGGCCAGGGTCCAGGCCGCGTCCCCCGCGTCCGAGAGCCCTTTGACGGCCCACCATCCGTGGACCATCCGGTCCCGGGCGAGTGGCGGCACGAGGACGGTCACGGACGGGACGGGAAGCCGTAGGCGAAGGCGAAGACCGGCTGCCGTCGCTGCCCGTCGTCGGTGTCGATCCCCTCCCGCCACGCCCGCCAGGCCTCGAGGAGCGCCTCCTGGAGGCCGGCGAGCTCCTCAGGCGTGGCCTGAGCAACGAGGTCGACGCTGAACGCCGCGCGGCGCCACGCCGCGGGCACCGCTGCCTCCTGGCGCTTCCAGGCCACCCAGCGGTCGGTGTGGTGCTCGAGGTTGACCCGCTCGGCCGCCTTCGCCTGCATGTGGTCGGCGGGGCTGTCGGCGAAGTCGTCGGCTGACCAGCTGAACGACTCCCGCACCAGTCGCCACCAGCTGGTCCGGCCGTCGGTGGCCAGCTCGGGAGCCGGTACGACGACGCCCACCCGCTCCAGCATCCGCAGGTGATGACTGATGCTGCCGACCTGTTGCCCCAGCTCCCTGGCCAGGGTGCCGACCTGAGTGGGGCCGTAGAGGTAGAGGTGGTGGACGATGCGCCGACGAGCCGGGTGGAGCACTGCGCGGAGCGTCTCGATCGAGGTCATGCGCGCACGCTAGGTGCCCCGTTCCTGATCGACAAGGTCTCTTGTATATCTCGCTCTCGCGAGCGATGAGGTCACCAGTCCACGCTGATCCGGGCCGGTTCCAGTCCCTGGATCCGCGCTTCGTACCGGACTCCGGTTGAGTGATGGCAGGACGTTGCCCGGGACGTCCTGCGGGGTGGTTGCTCGGGCGACCAGGTGGTAGGACGTTGTCGGGACGTCCTGCGAGGTGGTTGCTCCGGCGACCAGGTGGCAGGACGTCGCGCCCCGAGCGCACGTAGATTTGCCTCGTGAGCAACGACTTCGTGCCCGCCCTGCGGGAGGCCCTGGACTCTGCCGGCTACACCTACGCGCGAGTCGCCGACCTGTTGGGGGAGACCGCGCACACCGCCCTCTCGCGCAACGAGACGGTGCCGGGGCTGCGGCGTACCCGCGGCGGGAGCCCGCTGGAGACGCTCACTCGACTCTTCCTGCTGCAGACTCCGGTCACGGTGTCGGAGGCCGAGCAGGCACTGCCCGGGCTGGTGGACCGGCTCTGCAACGAAGGGCTGCTGGAGCAGAGCATCGGCGAGGTGGCCGCGCGGATGGACATCCGTCCCTACGCCACCGACGACGAGGACCTGTGGGTGGTCAGCGATCTCACCCCGGGCCTCGACGGCACCCCCAACCGGGTCGGTGCCGACCACGTCCTCGGCATCTCCAGCGCAGCCACCTCGCTGGCTCAGCTCACCCTCCGGCACCCGGTGGGACGCGCCCTCGACCTCGGCACCGGCTGCGGGGTGCAGGCGCTGCACCTGGCGCGCCACAGTGATCAGGTCGTCGCCACCGACATCAACAAGCGCGCACTCTGGATGACCGAGCTCAACGCCCGACTCAACGGGATCCGGCCCGGCCACATCGACGTCCGTGACGGCTCCTTCTTCGAGCCGGTGCGGGGCGAGACCTTCGACCTGATCGCGACCAACCCGCCGTTCGTGATCTCCCCGGCCACCGACGAGCGCCTGGTCTACCGCGACTCGGGACTGCCCGGCGACCGCGTCGTCGAGGACATCGTGCGTGCGGCCCCGGCCCTGCTCAACGAAGGCGGCTGGTGCCAGATCCTCGCCAACTGGGTGATCCCGGCCGGCGGCGACTGGCAGGAGCGACTCTCCGGCTGGATCGCCGACTGCGACGCCTGGGTGGTGCAGCGCGAGGTGATCGACCCGGCGGGGTACGTCGAGCTGTGGCTCAAGGACGCCGGCGTCCAGGGCACTGCCGACTACGTACGGCGCTACGACACCTGGCTGGAGTGGTTCGAGCGGCAGGGCATCGCCGGTGTCGGCTTCGGCTGGATCAACTTGCGGCGTACCGACAGCACGCCGACGTTGCGCCTGGAGGAGTGGCCGTACGACGTCGAGCAGCCGATCGCCCCGGCCATCGACGCATGGGGCGACACCGTCGACGACCTGCGTGGTCTGACCGACGCGGTGCTCCTCTCCGCCCACCCGGTGCTGCGGGCTGACGTACAGCAGGAGACGTTCGGTGCTCCCGGTGCCGAGGACCCGGCGACCGTGGTCCTCCGCCAGCAGCGGGGCCTGCGTCGCGCCCGCCAGGCCGACACCGTCGAGGCTGCCTTCGTGGGGGCGTGCGACGGGGAGCTGTCGGTGCAGCAGGTGCTGACCGCGATCGCCTCCCTCCTGGAGCAGGAGCCGGCAGCCCTGGTGGCCGAGCGCCTTCCGGTGGTGCGTGAGCTGCTGGCCGACGGATTCCTCGAGCTCTGAGCGGCAGCCTGTTCGCCAGGACGATTCCCCTTCCTCACTGCGAGCAAGGAAGAGGCGGGTTGTTCCGCACCGTGGGCGTTGAGGCCGATCAATTAGGCTGACCCCCGTGTCGAGCCCAGGTTGGTACCCCGATCCGTCCGGTCAGCCGAACTCGTTCCGTTTCTGGGACGGTCAGGCGTGGAGTCAGCAGACGACCGACAACCCCTATGCGCCCCCGCCCGGCGGCTGGCCGCCGGTGCAGCCCCCGGCTCCGCCGCAGCAGCAGGGCATCGACCCGGGCGCGACGCAGATGGCGCCGCAGCCGCCGGCTCAGCCCGAGCAGCCCGCTCAGCCTGGGGTGTGGGAGCAGCAGCCCGCCGCCGAGCAATGGGGCGATCAGCCTGCCGCGCAGCAGTGGGGTGAACAGCAGCCCGAGCAGCCCGCACAGCAGTGGGGGGCGACCGCCGGGGCCGGCGAGCAGTGGCAGCAGGCCGGGGCCGGCCAGCAGCAGTGGGGCGAGCAGCAGACCAGCCAGTTCGCGGCGACGCCTGCCGCGGGCGGCGCCGGTGGCTGGGGCGGCGGTGACCAGTGGTCGGGCGGTGGCCAACAGGAGTGGTCTCCCATGCCCGGCGACGGCGGCAACGGCGGCTCCAAGAAGGGCCTGTGGATCGTGCTGGCCGGAGTGCTCGTCATCTTGCTGATCATCGGGGGCATCTTCGGCGCGATGGCGTTGACCGGCGACGACAAGGACGACAAGAAGGCGGACGACGCCTCGACCTCCGAGCCGACCGACGAGCCGACGGACCAGCCCACCGACGACCCGACCGATCAGCCCACCGAGACCGACGAGCCGACGGACCAGCCGACCGAGACGGACGAGCCGGACGACGTCCTGCCCACGGCTCCGGTCGCCGGCTTCTGCACCAGCGGCGACCCGACCTCGCGTGAGTCCTACCCCGAGGACGGGAGGCTCTACGGCGGTGGTCTCTCCAGCCCGCAGATCAAGGGATACGGCCCGCCGCCCTTCCCTGTCGCCGAGGCCTACACGTTCGCCGAGGACCTCGGGACGGTCTATCGCGAGGTGCAGAAGGACAAGTGGATGTCGGTCCAGGCGCTCGGCGCCATCGAGAAGGAGGACGCGGGCTCCGACCTCGAGGCCGCCGCCCAAGCGGTCATCGAGTGCATGGCCAACTCGCCCGACTTCTACCAGAACATGAGCGGAACCAAGGAGCTGGCGAACGAGGCGGTCCAGGTGGACGGCCACGACGCGTGGCGAGTGCGCTGGGAGATCAGGGTCGACGACCCGAGCGTCAAGGCCGGCGGTGACGTGGCCGAGGTCGTCGTGGTCGACACCGGCAACGACGACGACTACGGCCTCTACGCAGGCGTTGCTCCGCTCGACGACGCGAAGCTGGTCAAGCGGATGGACGAGGTCGTCCAGGGGCTGAGCGTGGCGCCGTCTCCGTAAGATCCCGCTCACTGCGTTGAGTTCGCGTGTGGCCGTCGGGCGCCCCTCGGGGTGATTCCGGCGGCCACGCCGTCATGATGGAGTGAGGCTCGAGGCGAAGGAGGACCGGTGACGACGTTCACGGCGTACCCGGCGGCCAACTACGCATCCCTTGAGCCCGCCGCGCTACCGTGTCGGCCGGGAACATGTCCCGAACCGCCCCAATCCGGGCACCCAGCAGGAAGTGAAGTGAGTCCGTGGCACACAAGTTGGTGATCGTCGAGTCCCCGGCCAAGGCCCGCACCATCGCGGGTTACCTCGGCAAGGGGTACGTCGTCGAGTCCTCCATCGGCCACATCCGCGACCTGCCCAACAACGCCGCCGACACCCCGGCGAAGATCAAGGACAAGCCGTGGGGGCGGCTCGCTGTCGACACCGACCACGACTTCGAGCCCTACTACGTCGTCCCGCGCGACAAGAAGTCGCACATCAGCAAGTTGAAGGGCCTGCTCAAGGAGGCGGACGAGCTCTATCTCGCCACCGATGAGGACCGCGAGGGCGAGGCCATCGCCTGGCACCTTCTCGACGAGCTGAAGCCGAAGAACATCCCGGTGCACCGGATGGTCTTCCACGAGATCACGAAGCCCGCTATCCAGGCCGCGGTGGAGAACCCGCGCGAGCTCGACATGGATCTGGTCGAGGCTCAGGAGACTCGACGCATCCTCGACCGGCTCTACGGCTACGAGGTCTCGCCCGTGCTGTGGCGCAAGGTGATGAGCGGTCTCTCCGCGGGCCGCGTGCAGTCGGTGGCCACCCGCCTGGTCGTCGACCGTGAGCGGGAGCGGATGGCCTTCAGGCAGGCCTCCTACTGGGACTTGGAGGGCTCGTTCGACGCCGGTGCGGAGAAGGAGAGCCGGATCTTCCCGGCCAAGCTGCACAGCATCGACGACGTGGCGGTCGCGCGCGGCAACCACTTCGGCCAGGACGGCGAGCTCAAGGCCAGCGCCCGCGGCAAGGTCGTCCACCTGGACCGCACCCGTGCCGAGGCACTCGTCGCAGCACTCGAGGCGACGACCTACGACGTCCGTTCGGTGGAGTCCAAGCCCTACAAGCGATCGCCGTACGCCCCGTTCCGTACGACGACCCTCCAGCAGGAGGCCAGCCGCAAGCTCGGGATGAGCTCGTCGGTGACCATGTCGGTTGCCCAGCGGCTCTACGAGAACGGCTTCATCACCTACATGCGTACCGACTCCACCACGCTCTCGAGCGCGGCGATCGGCGCGGCGCGCGATCAGGTGCGCGAACTCTTCGGCGCCGAGTATCTGCCGGACAAGCCACGGGTCTACGCCTCGAAGGTCAAGAACGCCCAGGAGGCGCACGAGGCGATCCGGCCGGCCGGCGACTCCTTCCGCACGCCGGCGCAGACCGGCCTGACCGGCGACCAGTTCCGCCTCTACGAGCTGATCTGGATGCGCACCGTGGCCTCGCAGATGAAGGACGCTCAGGGGCAGTCCGTCTCGATCCGGCTCGGTGGACGTGCGGCCAGTGGCGAAGACGTCGTGTTCGCGGCTTCCGGTCGCGTGATCACCTTCCACGGCTTCTTGAAGGCCTACGTGGAGGGCACGGACGACAACGCGGCCAGCGACGACCAGGAGTCGCGCCTGCCCAACCTCGCCGAGGGGGATCGGGTCACCGCTGCCTCGCTGCAGGCCAGTGGTCACGAGACCAAGCCGCCCGCCCGCTACACCGAAGCGACGCTGATCAAGGAGCTGGAGGACCGAGAGATCGGCCGCCCGTCGACGTACGCCTCGATCATCGGCACGATCCTCAACCGCGGCTACGTCTACAAGAAGGGCACCGCACTGGTGCCGGCTTGGATCGCGTTCTCGGTCATCCGGCTGCTTGAGGAGCACTTCAAACGGCTCGTCTCCTACGAGTTCACCGCTGGCATGGAGGACGTGCTCGACGACATCGCGGCTGGACGTCGCGACCGGGTCACTGAGCTGGGCGAGTTCTACTTCGGCTCCGACAAGGTGCAGGGGCTGCAGCCGCTGGTCACCGGGCTCGGCGAGATCGACGCCAAGGAGCTGGCAACCTTCCCGATCGGTGGCTCCGAGACCGGGATCGCGCTGCGAGTCGGACGCTACGGCCCCTACGTGGAGGGCCCGGGCGACGACGGCGCGCCGGCCGGCAAGCGGGCCAACGTGCCCGATGACCTGCCGCCGGACGAGCTGACGCTGGAGAAGGCGAAGGAGCTCCTGGAGAACCCTGCCGGTGAGGAGATCGATCTCGGCACGCACCCCGAGACGGGACTGCGGATCGTGGCGAAGAACGGCCGTTTCGGCCCCTACGTGACCGAGGAGCTTCCCGAGGACGCCAAGAAGGGCTCCAAGCCGCGCACCGGCTCGCTCTTCAAGTCGATGTCGCTCGACACCGTCACCCTCGACCAGGCGGTCCAGCTGCTGTCGCTCCCCCGCGTGGTCGGTGCGGATGCCGAAGGCGTGGAGATCACCGCGCAGAACGGGCGCTACGGCCCCTACCTCAAGAAGGGCACCGACTCACGCTCGCTGGCCAGTGAGGAGCAGCTCTTCTCGATCACGCTCGACGACGCGCTCGCCATCTACGCCCAACCCAAGCAGCGCGGCCGTGCTGCCGCCGCAGCCCCGCTCAAGGAGCTCGGCAACGACCCGGTCTCCGGACAGCCGGTCGTGGTCAAGGCCGGCCGCTTCGGCGAGTACGTCACCGACGGCGAGTACAACGCCACGCTGCGCAAGGACGACTCCGTGGAGGCCATCACCCTCGAACGCGCCGCCGAGCTCCTCGCCGAACGCCGTGCCAAGGGCCCCGCGAAGAAGGCCGCCAAGCGAGGCGCCAAGAAGACTTCCGCCAAGAAGACCCCCGCGAAGAAGGCCACCGCCAAGAAGAGCGCCGCGAAGAAGACCGCGAAGAAGGCCTGACCCCTTCGTCTCACCCGCCACCTGTTTCCCCGGGCGGGGAACTTGGCATAGGGCAGTCGAAGGTTCGGGGGCGGCCACTAGGGTTCATTCCGTGATCGAGACGCCTGCACTGTTGACCGCGACCGGGGTCTTCGTCTGCTTCGAAGGGGGCGAGGGCGGGGGCAAATCGACGCAGGCTCGGCTCTTGCACGACTGGCTGGTCGAGGAGGGCTATGCGGCGGTGCTGACCCGGCAGCCGGGGGGCACCGAGGTCGGGCAGCGGGTCCGGGAGATCGTGCTGAGCCCGGAGACGGGTGAGCTGGCGCATCGCACCGAGGCGCTGCTCTATGCCGCCGACAAGGCGGAGCATGTCGAGACGGTGGTGAGGCCGGCACTCGATCGGGGTGCCGTGGTGATCACCGACCGTTACGTCGACTCCGCGATCGCCTATCAGGGCTCCGGCCGTGACCTCGTCGCCGCAGAGGTGACCGCCGTCAATCGGTGGGCGACCAGTGGCTTGATCCCGCACCTGACCGTGGTGCTCGACCTGGAGCCGGAGCAGGGGCTCGGCCGGTTCGCGGAGCGCGATCGGATCGAGTCGGAGTCCGCCGAGTTCCATCAACGGGTCCGGCAGGCGTTCCTCGATCTCGCTGCCGCTGATCCGCCGCACTACCTCGTGCTCGATGCCCGGGGGACGCGGGAAGACGTCGCCACCGCCGTACGCGATGCGGTGCGTCCGCTGCTGGAGCGCGCCGTACGTCGGGAGGCGACGGAGGGAGCACAGCCGTGAGCACCGAGCCGGGCGGTGTCTGGGGCACCTTGGTCGGCCAGCGGCCGGTGATCGAGACGCTGCGCCAGGTCGCCGCCGGGCAGGGGATGAGCCATGCCTTCCTGTTCGTCGGTCCGCCGGGCTCCGGGCGCTCGAACGCCGCCGTGGCGCTGGCTGCCGCGCTGCAGTGCGAGCAGCAGGGCTGTGGCAGCTGCCACTCGTGTACGACGGTGCTGGCCGGCTCCCATGCAGACGTCGCTGTGATCCGCACCCAGAAGCTCTCCATCGGTGTCGACGAGGTGCGCGAGCTGGTGCGTTCCGCCGCCCTGGCGCCGGCCGGCCAGCGCTGGCAGATCCTGATCGTCGAAGACGCCGACCGACTCACCGACCAGGCGTGCAACGCCTTGCTGAAGTCGATCGAGGAGCCGAGCGCTCGTACGGTCTGGATCCTGTGCGCGCCGACCGTCGAAGACGTGCTGCAGACGATCCGGTCCCGGTGTCGGCTGATCAGTCTCGCGACGCCGTCGACCAGCGACGTGGCGGCGTTCCTGGCCCGGACGGAGAGCGTGCCCGAGGATCTGGCGAGGTACGCCGCCCGCGCCAGCCAGGGTCATATCGGCCGGGCCCGGGCACTCGCCCGCGACGAGGCGACCCGCAACCGGCGGCGAGAGGTGATCGGCTGGCCGGTGCGGCTCACCGGTCTCGGTCCGTGCATGACTGCTGCCGGCAACCTTCACGAGCGGGCGAAGGAGGAGGCCGAGGCGATCACGCAGGAGCTCGACACGCGGGAGAAGGCCGACCTGGACTCGTCGTTCGGCGTGGTCGACCGAGGCCGCCGCCCTCGTGAGTACGGTCCGGCCCTGACCGCCCTGGAGAAGGCACAACGCACCCGTGCGAAGCGGCGCGTGCTCGACGTCGTCGACCGTTCGCTGATGGATCTGGTCTCCGTCTATCGCGACGCGCTGCTGCTCGCCTCCGGCTCCGGGGTGGAGCTGGTCAACGAGGAGCTGCGCGGCGACCTGGCGCGCCTGGTGCGGGTGACCACGCCGGAGAGCAACCTGGCCCGCATCGAGGCGATCTTCACCGCTCGGGAGCAGATGCTGGAGTTCAACGTGCCGGCCGCGCTGGCGCTGGAGTCGATGATGGTGTCGCTGCGCCTCCCGGAGGGGAGCCGCCCGTGAGGCGGACGGTGGCGCTGATCGCCGTCGTCGGGCTGCTGCTGGTCGGCCTGGGGGCCACCGCACTGTCGATCCTCGCCGCCCGCGACGACGGGGACGCGCCGAACACCGAGCGTCGCAGCCGCCCACCCGACCCCGCAGCCCGGGTGGCGCCGGCGCCCGGCCTGCAGCCCTTCTACGACCAGGTGCTGGAGTGGACGGAGTGTGGCAATCGCGAGTGCGCTCGGGTCCAGGTGCCGCTCGACTATGCGAAGCCGAATGGTGCCCGGATCGAGCTCAAGCTGCTGCGCGTGCCGGCGCTCGACCAAGCGGGCCGGGTCGGCTCGCTGGTGGTCAACCCCGGCGGCCCCGGTGCGCCGGGCACGACCTACGCCGACCAGGCGGCGTACGCCTTCGGCGCCCCGCTCTTGCAGCGGTTCGACATCGTCGGCTTCGACCCTCGCGGCACCGGGCAGAGCAGCCCGATCGACTGCCTGAGCGACGCCGATCTCGACGCCTTCCTCGCCTCCGATCCGGTCCCCGACACCCCGGCTGAGGTCGCGGAGGTGCAGGAGTGGAGCCGACGACTCGGCGAAGGGTGCGTGAAGCTCTCCGGCGCCCTGGCCGGGCATGTCTCGACAGTTGAGGCGGCGCGCGATCTCGATGTCATCCGCGCGGTGCTCGATGAGCGCACGCTCACCTATTTCGGCGCCTCCTACGGCACCAAGCTCGGCGCCACCTACGCCGACCTCTACCCGTCGACCTCCGGCCGACTGGTGCTCGACGGGGCGATCGACACCAACCTCGACTCGCGACAGCTCAGCCTCGGCCAGGCCCGCGGGTTCCAGCGCGCCATCGATGCGTACGCCGACCACTGCGTTGCCGAGGGCGACTGTTACCTGGGGGCCGATCGCGAGGCCGCGCTCGAGCGGATCACCGACTTCCTCGACCAGGTCGACGCGAAGCCGCTCACCGTCGGTGAGCGAGAGCTGACGACTGGCAGCGCCTTCTACGGCATCGTGCTTCCGCTCTACAACGAGGGCTACTGGAGCATGCTCGACAATGCGCTCGGCGCGGCGCTCGAGGGCGACGGCGCGGCGCTGCTCCAGCTCTCCGACCTCTACTCCTCCCGGGTCGGCGACACCTACACCGACAACTCGGCCGAGGCGATCTGGGCGATCAACTGCCTCGACGACCCGAGCGCCGTCCCCGTACGGCGTATCCCCGGCCAGCTTGCGGCCTTCCGCAAGGCGTCACCCACGTTCGGTGACGTCTTCGCGTGGGGGCTGGCGGCGTGCGCGGGGATCCAGGTGGAGGCCTCCGAGCAGCGCGGTCCGCTGACCGCCGCCGGTGCCGCCCCGCTGCTCGTCATCGGCACGACGCGTGATCCTGCGACGCCGTACGAATGGGCCCAGGCTCTGGCCGAGCAGTTGAGGCCGGCGGTCTTGGTCAGCCGAGACGGAGACGGTCACACCGGGTATCACCAGGGCGACGCCTGCGTCGACGAGGTGGTCGAGGCATATCTGGTCGAGGGCGTGGTGCCCGACGGTCCGGTGGACTGCCCGACTGCCTAGGGGAGCCGCGACGCCGGCGGCTCAGGGGCATCTCGGGGAAGATCCCGAGAAGGGCGCGGGCGGCACCCGATGGTCGGCATACCCTGGAGACGGTTGGCTGATGCAGGTACGCCAACTCGGGTGAGGGGACGACTGTGACCACCATCGCATCATCGGGGCCGGCCGGGCCGACGCCCCGGTCGGAGGGCGCCAGCCCGCAGCTCCGCAACCTGCTCGCCCAGGTCGCGCTCGTCGCGGTCGCAGTGCTGGTCTACTTCGGGGTCCGCCACCTCACCGAGGGCGGTCTGAGCGCTGCGACCCGCAACGCCCACCGCGTGCTCGAGGTCGAGTCGTGGTTGGGACTGCGCCACGAAGCCTGGTTCCAAGCGCAGGTCATCGGCGACCCGACGCTGGCGCGGCTGGCGAACTGGGTCTACATCTTCGGGCACTGGCCGGTGATCGTCGGGGTCCTCGGCTGGCTCGCCTGGCGTCGTCCGGACCGCTTCCTGATCTACCGCAACGCGCTGCTGCTCTCGGGCCTGGTCGGCATGGTCATCTTCGCGTCGTTCCCGGTCTGTCCGCCGCGGCTCCTCGACATCGGCCTGGTCGATACGGTCACGGAGCAGAGCAGCGCCTACCGGGTCTTCCAGCCACCGTCGCTGGTCAACCAGTACGCCGCAATGCCGAGCTTCCATGCCGGTTGGGACCTGCTCATGGGGATCGCGCTGGTGGTCGAGTCGCGCCGCCTCTGGGTGCGGGTGCTGGGCGCGCTCCTGCCGGTGGCGATGTTCCTCAGCGTCGTCGTCACCGCCAACCACTACCTGCTCGACCCGCTAGTGGGTGCTGCCATCGTCCTCGCCGCGTTGTGGGCCGCGCATCGACTGCATGCCCGGCGCCTTCGCGACTCACGGAACCACCTCGAGCGTCCCGTAGGCACCACGCTCGGCGTCGACCATGACGTGGTTGACCAGCCGATAGCTGCCCGGCTCGTCGAGCCGCAACTCCACGAAGCCGCCCTGCGCCGGTAGCAGCGCGAGGGCCTGGGCGCCGCCCGAGGAAGCAGGCGCCGCAGGATCGCCGAGCAGCCATCGCCCCTCGGCGTACGTCGCGTCGAACTGGCCGCCGACGACGTGGAAGGAGAGCGGCCGGCCCGGTCCTGCGTTGAGCAGCCAGATCCGCACGCGCTCACCGGCGCGTACGCGGAGGGGTCGGTGAGCGTAGCCGTCGGCATAGCCGTTGAAGACCACCGCGTCGGGCTGCTCGGCGTTGATCTTGTCCATGTCGGCCCCGTCCTCGCCGTAGTAGTGCTCGGACTGCACGAGGAGGAACGAGCGATCGACCTCGGGCAGGTCGGGTGGGTCGATGACGACAGCACCGAAGAGTCCCGCAGCGATATGTGCGCTCATCGGCATCGTCGAGCAGTGGTACATCCAGATACCCGCGCGCTCGGCAGTGAACCGGTAGGTCAGCGACTCACCCGGCGGAATCGTCCGCATCACCTCGTCGGGGGCCCGTACGCCGGCGTGGAAGTCGATCGAGTGCCCCATTGTGCCGTCGTTGACGAAGGTGACGACGAAGATGTCGCCGACTTTGCCGTGGAGGGTCGGGCCGGGGACGGTGCCGTTGTAGGTCCAGCGGCGTTGGACCACGCCGGGCGCTACCTCGGCCTCTTGCTCGGTTGCCCGGATCGTGTAGCGGTGCACCCGGCCGGGAGCCACCGGAGGAAGGACGGGATCGACGATCGGGGCGTCGGCCGACGGGTCGCCGGTCTTCGGCATCGAGTGATCCGTGGTGTGACCGGGCATCTCGTGCTCGCTCGTCCCCGGTGTCGGGCGTTCCGGCGTGGCCTGCTCGGGCCCGTCGGAACCGGCCCCGACGGCCACGATCTCCAGGACCATCCCCATCTGGCGGTGCCCGACCACCGAGCACCAGCCGTCGAGGTCGCGCCCGACCACTCCCACCTCGATCGTTGCCTCGTCGCCGGGCGCGAGTCGCCCGCTGTCGTGGCCGGTCTCCAGCACCAGGTCGTGTACGTCGGAGTCGTCGGTGTTGACCACGGTGATGACCAGTCGGTCCCCGGCGGGCACCTCGATCCGAGACGGAGTGAAGCGCATGTCTGCCGCTTCGACACGTACCTCGGTCGTGGAGCCGGTCGGCGTGACCCCGCCGGCAGCGGAGGTCACCGGCCCGTCGAGCGCCGACGGATCGACCGCTGCCCCCAGGGCGACAGACAGTACGACGGCGACCAGCCCGACCGCCGCCAGACCGGTGACCTGCCCCGCCGGCCGTTCGAGTGCTTCGAGGGAGGTGTCTGCCTGGCCGCGGTGGCGCCGCCGGATCGCTCGCAGCAGGATCGGGACGAAGCTCGCCAGCCCCACCAGGACCAGCGCGGAGCTCAGCACGCGGACGACGCTCGGCACCGGCAGCACGCACACGAGCAGGCCGGTGTTGACGACGGTGACCCGGAGAGCTCCGCCCGCGTCGAGGTCGCGGTTCATCGCCCGGACCGCGGCCGGCCCGCCACCCATCACGACCGGGACCAGGTAGGAGAGGGCACCGAGCAGCACCTGGGCGACGAAGCCCGCCGCGAGGTAGGGCGTCAGCCACTCGACGGGCCTGCCCAGCGCCGCCCAGGCTGCCGCGTCCGAGGAGCCGCCGTGCAGCGCGCCGGCGATGCCCGCGGCCAGGGCGACCAGCAGGCCGACGAACCAGAGCAGCCCGGCCAGCAACGACCAGGTCGGGTACGACGTCGGCGGCTTCGCGCGTGCGGCGCGGGCCAGGTCGCGCAGGACGACGCCTACCCCGGCTGCGTAGCCGAGCAGCGCCACGACGATGACTTCTGGCCGGTCGACGAGTGCGGCGGCAGCCACGAGGGCGATGCCGGAGAACATCAGCGCGAGCGCCAGGCGTGCGCGTCGCTCGGCGCCGTCCGGGATCCGCGTGCGGAGCATCGTCGGGCCGAGAGTGACGACCGTGCCGATCACCGTCAGCCCGATGAAGCCGAGCAGGTTGAGCCCGATGTGCGTCATCCGCAGGCGAGTCTCGAGCGGCTCGCCGGGGTCGCGGGCGATCCAGGCGCCCAGCACCACGCCGGCCAGGAGCAGGATGCCGGCAGCGATGTAGAAGTGCACGGTGGCCGAGAACCGCGAGGAGAAGCGGGAGCGCAGTCCCAGCGCCAGGCTGATCACGTGCCACGCGACCGCGGCCGCGACCCCTGCCGCACCGGCGGCGACCAGCCACCACCAGCCGGTGGGCACCCCCAGCACGACGCTCAGCACGCCGAGGTTGAAGACCAGCAGCCGTGGTGTCTGCTGTGCCCGCGGCGTGGTGGGCAGGCGTAGCAGTGTGTCGGCGAAGTAGCGGCTCCACACCAGGATCGAGTGCCCGGCCGCGCCCAGCACGAAGAGGTGGATCATCAGCCAGCGGGGCGCGGGTACGAGCGGGTGGAGGGCACTGACCACGACGACGGCGATCATCCACAGCACCCCAGGTAGGTCGCGCAGCGGCCAGAAGCCACGCGTGCCGGTCTCCCGAGTGGGTCCGGGCGACCGGCCGACCGTGAGGTTCATGCGCCGTCTCCGGTGGTCGAGCCGTCTCCGGTGGTCGAGCCTGTCGAGACCCGGCTGTCTCCGGTGGTCGAGCCTGTCGAGACCCCTGCCACCAGCAGGAAGAGCAGCAGCGCCGCTGCGTTGCCTGCACCGCCGAGCCGCCGCGCGAGCTCGCTGCCCACGACGTCGCCGCCGTACAGCCGGAGCAGCAGGGAGGAGTGCAGGAGGGCCCACGGCCACCACATTGCGGGCCGGTAGGGCAGCCGGAGCCGCGTGACCGCAGGCAGGATCGTCGAGGCATGTGCGAAGACCATCGACATCGCGAACCCCAGGAAGACAGCGTGGGCTGCGGCGTCGTAGCCGGCGCCCTCGGTGAGCGGACCGACGACGAGCCAGATCGCTCCGGCGACCAGCAGCCAGACCTGGCCGGCCAGCATGCAGGCAGCGGCGTAGCGGGGAAGACTGCGGCCGTGGACCGTACGGCGCGCCACGTCGTGGATCGCCAGCCACAGGGCGATGCCGATCAGGGCCAGTCCGAGGAGGCGGGCGCCGACCTCGGGCCAGAGCGTCGCGGCAGGAACGGCCAGCGTCAGCGCGAGGCCGAGGAGCGTCACGTCACGCCCGGCGGTCTGCGACATGGCCATCCGGGCGAGCTCGAGGCGCTCTCCGGCGATGGTCAACACCACGTAGCCGACGAACCATACGAGCGCGAAGGACGGGTCGGCTCCACCGAGCCAAAGGACGACTCCGCCGAGCAGACAGGCCGAGCCGACTGCGGAGACAAGGACGGCGTCGTCGCGCTGGCGCTGCCAGAGCGGAATCTGGACGGCGCACTGCAGGATCGCGCCGACCACCAGCAGGCTCTCGCCGAGACGGGGGTCGAGGCCGGTCGGCAGGATGAGAGCAAGCACACCGGCTCCGAGGGCGCCCGGAGCCAGCAGCGCCCAACGGCGGGCCAGTGCCACGGCACGCTCCAGCGAGATGAGCGTGCCCAGGAAGCCGGCGACCATGAGCACGCCGTGCAGCTCGCCGAGGCGGGGCGAGGGGACCGGCGGCCATGCGTCGAGACGGGTCAGTCCGGCGTCGATGCCGACCAGGAGGGCGAGCCCGGCAGGAAGTGCCAGCAGTGCCCGCGGGTGCGGGCGCCGTACGGCCCGGTCACTGTTGCTCACGGCCGGCCAGCTGACAGGTCCAGCCCGGCGTCGTGACGCCCAAGGTGAGCGTGGCGATCACCTCGTCGGCAACCTCGGCCGGCAGCATCTGGTCGCCCGCGGGATAGAGGATCCGCTCCTCCTTGGCGTTGTGCTGTTCGAGCAGGTGGGCCAGCGGCGGCCAGGAGGCGCGGGCGGTTGCGTCGTCGCCGTCGGCCAGGGCGGTCGAGATCAGGTCGAGGAGGTCCCAGATCTCGCCGTGCTCGCGCAGCATCACCAGCACCGGAGCGAGCAGGCCGGCAGCGCGCAGGGCGGGGAAGTGCAGCTCTTCCTCCACATAGATGTGGTGGCGGAGAGCGTCGGCGGCTTCGTGGAACGCCGCGGCATCGATCCGGCCCTCGGGGAGAGAGGCGGCGAACGCCGCGAACCGGTCATCGATGCGGTGGTGGTCGTGCTCCAGCACCCGCCCTGCGGTCTCGGCCATGGCGTCAGCCGGTCACTTCCGGCCGAGGCGCAGGCGCCAGACGTCCGGGCCCTGTTGGAGGTAGCTGATCTCCAGCGCGTCGCCCTCGAGCTGGCCGAGCTGCGCCAGCAGGGGCTTCGGGTCGTGCGGAGCGAGCAGCACCATCGCCGCGCCGGGTCGCACTTGACCGAACGCGCCGATGACGGCTCCGTGGCGGATCTTGTGGGGGATCATGCGGGCGTCGAGCTCGGGGAGACCGTGCTCTTCCTCGCATCCGCAGCCGGAGGTCACCTCGGTGAGGGGCAGTTCCTGCATGTGCTTCCCTTTCTTCGTTGTCCCCCTATTAGAGCACAGGCAAACTGTGCAAAAATAATGGCCAGACGGCAAGGAGGAGCTGTGACGAACGATGAGTCGGTGAGCACCCGAGAGCGGGTGCTCACCGAGATCCGCACGGCGTCGGCTGCGCCCACCGTCGAGGACCTCACGACCGCCCTCGGGCTGCACCGCAACTCCGTACGGGCGCACACCGCCGCGCTCCAGGAGGCCGGCCTGATCGAGCAAGACACCCGGCAGACGGGCGGGCGAGGTCGGCCGCTGACCGTCTACCGGCCCACCCGACGAGGAGCCCGGGCAGGCGGACGCAACTACGAGCTGCTCGCCGAGGTGCTGGTCGACCACCTCGCTCGCACCGAGGATCACCCCGAGCACGCCGCACGGCAGGCCGGCCGCGCCTGGGGCGGTCGGCTGGCTGCCGAGCGGCCCAGCGAGGCAGAGGCGCTGGTGCCTGCGGTCCTCGATGAGCTGGGCTTCGAGCCGCATCACGCCGAGGCCGAGATCGAGCTGCGCAACTGCCCCTTCCGCGAGCTCGTCGACTCCCACCAGGGACTGGTCTGCGCCCTGCATGCGGGGATGCTCGACGGGCTGGCCGAGGAGGCGGGAGCGGTCGCGACCTTGCTTCCCTTCGCCACGCCGACCAGCTGCGCGGTCCGGATCACTCCTTGAGCGACGCCGTACGTGCACCTTCGCCGTCGAGCGAGGCGACGCAGGAGAAGCCGCGCGCGCCGCGGGTGAAGGCGATCTGGTCGGGCGGGATCACCTCGGTACGGAAGGTGGCGTTGCGGTAGCGCGGGTCGTCGCCGAGATAGGCCTGGAGTGCCTCCTTGCCGCAGGTGGCAGCGACCGTCGGGTCCGCGAGCACGTCCTCCTCGTAGGGGGTCGCGATGTCAGCAGCCAGCAGGCCGCTGGCGTAGGTCTCCCAGTTGTGCGCGGTGTCGCAGCTCGCGCTCCGAGCGGTGATCTGGCCGGTGATGTTGGTGATCCCTCCCCAGCAGGTGCCGACGGACGGCGACTGCTCCTCCGCGGTCTCGGCCTGCTCCGATGAGCTGCCCGACGGGGTGGTGGGGGGTTCGCCCGCTCTCGCGGCGGCCGGCTCCTCCGTGCCGATGGCGGCGATCCCGAGGGTGACGCCGGCGCCGACGGTGAGCCCGAGAGCGCAGGCCGCCACCAGGCCCGGCCAGCGACGGCCGCCCGCGCGACGTACCGGCCGTGGCGCGGGCAGGCTGGTGAACGCCGCCTCAGGGCCGCCGAGCACGCGGCCGCCGGTGCCGTGCGGGAGCTGAAGCGCCTTGAGGTCGTCGTACATCTCCCGTGCGGTCGGGTAGCGGTCGGCCGGGTTGTAGGCGCAGGCCCGTGCGATCACCCGCATCAGGTCCGCGCTGCCGGGGATACCGGGGTCGGGCATCGGCTCCGCGAGGCGGGCGATGAGCTCGGGGATCGGGGTCGGTGAGCCGTCCGCGGTACGCCGTGGTGAGACCCGGGAGATCATCGCGTGCAGGGTGGCGCCCATCGACCACACGTCGGAGCGCGGCGTGGGTGGGCGGCTCTCGAACGCCTCCGGCGAGGCGTAGGCGGGCGTCAACGCCTCAAGGGTGACCGAGAGGTCACGGCCGGGTTCCGGCATCGCGGCCAGCCCGAAGTCCGAGAGCCGCGGCGTACCGAATCCGTCGATCAGCACATTCGCCGGTTTGACGTCGCGGTGCACGATCCCCGCCTCATGGGCCGCGGCAAGAGCGCCGCAGACCGCCAGCCCCAGGTCGCGCGCCTCCGCAGCGGTGAGCGGCCCCTGCGCGCGCAGCACGTCGGCCAGGCTGCCGTGCGGGCACAGCTCCATCACCAGGTAGGGCCGCCCGTCGCGGGTCACCCCGACGTCGATCAACGAGACGACATGCGGGTGGCCGCTGATCCTGCTTGCCGCGGTCGCCTCCCGCAGGAACCGCCGCCGGTTCCGCTCGTCCTCGAACGGCCTGCTGTCGATCTTGACCGCCACCTCGCGACCGACCGACACCTGCACCCCTCGGTGCACCACCCCGAACCCGCCACGCCCGATCTCCGGCCCGAGGTCCACGCCCGGCACCAACCCCACCGTCGCCTCGCCACCTACCTGCGCCATCGCCTCCGCGCCCCTTCCCTCGGCCTTCGGCGCACACGATAATCCTCAAGATTCCCCGCCCGGGCGGGGAATCTGTCACTGGTATGCCGTAGCTACGCACACCAGGCGAGCAATAACGTCACAAGGTGTGACGTCTGGGACTGAAGGACCCCGAGGCGAGGTACGCCGCCGCACGCGCGGCCCGGTCAGCCGCCGGTCCTGCTGAGCACGAGCTCGAGGAGTCGCTGACTGACCTCGACCATCTCGGCCTCGGTGTGCCCGCTGCCCTGGATCAGGGTGACGGTGTAGGCGACGCCGCCGACCAGCGCGCCGGCGCTCGCCTGCAGATTCTCCCCGCCGAAGACGGTGCCTGTCGTGACGTATCCGGCGTCGCCCACCGGGATCTCGTGCTCGACCGGGGCGTCCATCGCCGCCTTCGAACCACTCTTCAGCGCGTCGAATCCGCCGTTGCCGGTGTCGACGCTGAGAGCGCCGAGGGCACCGCTGTAGTCGCGCAGGTCGTCCGGCGCGGAGAACTCGCAGTCGTCGAACGGGCCCGCTTCGAGCTCGACGGTGAGGCCGAGGATTCCCCCGACATCCTCGGCCGTCACCAGATCGCAGAGCACCGGGAGTTCCACCTGGTCGCTGCCCGGTGCGGTGCCGGCGTTGTTGTCGTTGCCGGTGTCCTGGGTCTGCTGGTTGGAGGAGCTCGAGGAGTCGGAGGAGTCGCTGTCGCAGCCCGCCAGGAGCAGGAGCAGGACGGTGGCGCTGGCGGCCAGGGCAGCAGGGGTACGACGCATGGCGCCTCCTCGGGCGGTGTCGGTGCTGCACGGATCATCCAGCCCGTCGGGTGCCGCGCGGGAGTAGGGATTGCGCGTAATCACGGACTCGAACATTCCGCTCCGTGAGCCGCCATCTGCCAGCGAACTGCTCAATTAGGATTTCTCGCGTGGACCGTCTGAGGCTGGTGGGCAAGGTCCTCGACCTCCTGGCCGAGGGGCGGATTCCGGCTGCCCGAGACGCTGCCGAGCGTGCGAGACAAGCCGACCCGTCCGCAGCGGACAGCCTCCTCGCGGTCGCCTCCTTTTGGACGGGCGACTTCGACTCCGCCTTCGTTGCGGCGACCCGCGCGGTCGGGGCGGCCGACGACGAGGAGGCCCGCGCCCTCGCGCTTGTCGCCACCGCACTGGCCTGCTCGGGACTTGCGGATCGACGTACGCCGGACGATCCGGTGACCGCGGCGGTGGATGCCGTCCTGGCATGCTCCGACGACACTCCTTGGTGGGCGCTCATGCGCTATCTCGCGACCGAGGCCGCCCTGGTCTCCGCGCGACTCGACGAGGCAGCCCGTGTCCAGGGTCCGTGGCGACACCCTGCGGAGGTCTGGGCGGATCGCCCGAGCGCGGTGCTGATGGCTGCCTGCTGGGTGCGGCTGGCGGCCTTCCGCGGCCGGATCGCCGACGCGACCGACCTGCTTCCCGGAATGCACGCAGCCGGCGCAGGCAACCGCCTGGAGACGGTCGCCGAGGCAGTCGACTGTCTCGTCCTGGGCAACGCGGACCACCCCGACGCGATGGCGGGGCGTGATCGGGTGCTCGCCGCGCTGCCGGAGCATCCGTCGGACTGGGTGGACCGGGGCGTCCTGCTCCTGCTGGCTTTCGGGGCGATCGCGACCGGCGACCCCACTGCCGCCGCCGGGCTGGTGTTCCGCGCCGGCGGCGACGAGGCTCTGACGCGCTGCACGCTGATCGATCGTGGACTGGGCCTGGAACTCCTGCTGGTCGCCGCACTCCTGGAGGAGGACGAGCCCGCCGCAGCCGTGTGGGCTGCGCACCTGGCGGAGCTCGTGGACACACGGATCGTCGGCCCCACCGCGGACCGGGCGCTCAGTCGCTTCGCTCTCGCCCGGGGCGCCGTCGACGAAGCCATCGAACGAGCCGAGCGCAGCATCCGACACTGCCGGGCGCAGGACCGCGTGGTCGAGGCGGCCGAAGGCGAGATCGTCCTGGCCCGCGCCCGCATCGCCCGCCACGACGTAGCCGCAGCGACCAAGAGCCTGCGTGCCGTGGTGGCGGCTGCGGACGGTGCCGGTCATGTCGCCGTACGACGGTCGGCGTCGGAGACGCTGGGAGCGGTACGCCGCCGCCTGCCTCCGGTCGCCGGCGGCGGGTGGGCGGTGCTCTCGGCGCGCGAGGCGGAGGTAGCCCGGCAGATCCTCGCCGGTGCCGACCTCGGGTCGATCGCGGAGTCACTCTTCCTCTCGCCGCACACCGTGCGCACCCATGCGTCGAGGGTGCTGTGTGCTTTCGGTGCGCCGACCCGGATCGGGTTGCTCGCCGTCGCTGGCCCCGGGCCTGGGGAAGCGTCGATGATGCCCCCGGCCCCGCTGAGCGCGCGCCAAGATCAGGTGGCCGCCCTGATCGCGCAGGGGCGCTCCAACGCCCAGGTCGCCACCGAGTTGGAGATCAGCGTCAAGGCGGTCGAGAAGCACATCGGCGACATCCGGGTGCGTTGGCAGGCAACGTCGCGCTTCGACGTCGCACGGCTCTGGTGGGCCACGCGGGCGGCGAGCCCCTGACGACGGCGCCCTCCTGCGACGAGCACCTAGGGGGCGACGAGTCGCCCGTGGTCGCCTTCGGTGCTCGGCTTGGTTGGGGGCATGGGCATGGCGACTCCTTATCCTGTGGTCGGTGGTGTGGCGGCCTGAACCCGGGCGTCGGGCTCGGGACCGGCGCTCTCGGCGGTCAACGGCTGCGCGAGACTCTCCAGTGAACGGCCCTCCGCGCGTACGCCGAGGAGCAGTTCCACGACGCCGCCGGCGATCATCAGGACCGCCCCGATGAAGTAGCCGACCGCGATCCCGGTGATCTCGCCGCTGTCGGCGGAGCGTTCGATGAGGGCACCGAAGAGCAACGGCCCGCTGATCCCGCCGGCGGCGGTACCGACGGCGTAGAAGAACGCGATGCAGAGCGCGCGGGTCTCCATCGGGAAGACCTCGCTGGCAGTCAGGTACGCCGCACTCGCGCCAGCCGAGGCGAAGAAGAAGATCAGCGCGCCCAGGGCGGTGAGCTCCACCGCGTCAAGACGACCCAGGAGCAGGCCGGTGCCGCCCAGCAGCGCTCCGGAGAAGATGTAGGTCCCCGCGATCATCCGGATCCTGCCGAGGCGATCGAAGAGGGGGCTGAGCACCAGCGCGCCGATGAAGTTGCTTGCGGCGAAGATCGCCAGGTAGTAGCCGGTCTGCTTGACGTCCAGGAACGTCGTGAGGGTGTCGCCGTAGGTGAAGAAGAAGGCGTTGTAGAGGAACGCCTGCCCGACGAACAGCGAGAAGCAGAGCACGGTACGCCGTGGGTAGAGCGTGAAGACGGTGCGCGCGATCTCACCCATCCCGATGCTCCGACGTTGTCGGATCGTGATGGTCTCGGATACCGGCTCGAGGGCGCGCCCGGCCTCGGCGGTGACGGTCTGCTCGATCTTCCGTACGGTCTGCTCCGCGGCGTCCTCCCGACCGTGGATGAACAGCCATCGAGGGCTTTCCGGCACGTGCCGGCGTACGAGCAGGATGCCGAAGGCCAACAGCGCACCCAGTCCGAAGGCGAGGCGCCAGCCCCATGCGGGGTCGACGAGCGTCGGGTCGAGCAGCGGAATGGTGAGCAACGACCCGCCGGCCGCGCCGATCCAGAAGGAGCCGTTGATCGCCACGTCGACACGCCCGCGGTACTGCGCGGGGATCAGCTCGTCGATCGCCGAGTTGATGGCGGCGTACTCGCCACCGATCCCGGCACCGGTGAGGAAGCGCGCGGCGAAGTACCACAAGGGAGTCATGGCGAACGCTGTCGCGACGGTGGCGACCGTATAGACCCCGAGGGTGAGGAGGAAGAGGCGCTTCCGTCCGAACCGGTCGGTGAGCTGCCCGAAGAAGAGAGCGCCGATACACGCGCCGGCGACGTAGGTCGCGCCAGCCAGGCCGACGTCGAAGTTGCTCAGTCCCAGGCCGGTGTCACCAGGCTTGAGCGGTTCCGACATGGAGCCGACGATGGTCACCTCGAGTCCGTCGAGGATCCAGACCGTGCCGAGGCCGATCACCACCAGCCAGTGCCACCTCGCCCAGGGCAGGCGGTCCAGGCGAGCCGGGATGTCGGTGGTGATCCGGCCCGTGACAGGGCCTGCTGCTCCCTCGGTCATGCTCACGGCGGTACCCACGTGTCCTGCAGGTGACCGCGGACACCTTCGAGGCGTCCGTCTCCCACGCCCAGCTCGCGTCGAAGTCGAGGTCGGTGAACCGCCAGATGGCGTACTGCGTCGCCTCGATCGCGTCGTTCTGGGTGATGCCGGGGACGCCGGCTGCGGTGCCGAACTCCGACAGGCTGAGCGCCGGGTAGCTGTGGGCGAGGATCCAGAGCACCTTGCCCTGCACGACGGGATCGCTGAAGTGGTTGTTGCCGAGGTAGTCGGCGAAGTCGCCGACCGTCGCGTCACGGTGCGGCGCGGCGTCGACGTCATGCTCGATGCAGTAGGCCCAGAAGTCAGGGGCCCCGGGGTTGCCGGGGTCGGCCGGCTGCTGGTTGTAGACGCCGTGCAGGCCGGTACCCGGGTAGCCCTGGAGCTTGCCGCCGAGATAGACGGTCGCGCCGGCGTCCGGATCTGCCGCAGCGCCCGTCGTCCATGCCGGCGCGGTGATGGCGGTCAGTGCCAGTGCGGCCGCGGCGATCCACCGTCCGCGCACCCTCCGGCGTCTCTTGATCTCGCTCACGTTCGTCGATCATGCCTCTCTGATCTCGCGTCACGCGGTGCGTGACCGGCGGGCTCCTCGACGATGGCCGCCGAGCCCCTCTCCGCCTGATATGGAACACACCAGCCCCGACACGTACGACGGCACGCAGCAGCTGTTGCCACCACACGAGACTCAGCACATCCGAGATGCGAACGAGCGGAACTCGGCGCCCAACTGCGCTGGGCTGCTCTGCGTGCGCCGGCGCCAGGGACCGGTCAAGAGACCCTGACCGATGGGGTGCGCGAAGTCGACGGTTGGCGACGACCAGGGCCGAAATTGGTCCCTGCTCGGGGGACAGCTCGCGCAGGTCCGGGCCATGAAGAAGGGCCTGTGGTCAGCTGACCACAGGCCCTTCTCTCGGAGCCGCCTGTCGGAATCGAACCGACGACCTAATCATTACGAGTGATTCGCTCTACCGACTGAGCTAAGGCGGCGTGCTGTCCGTCGCCGGGCAGCGCGAGGAAGTATACGGATGCTGGCGCGCGGTGTGAAAACGGCGGGTGTCTGGCGAGGGGATGCGGCTGTCGGAGCCCCATGGCAGGGTGGAGGAATGGCCGAGATGATCCTCTTCCACCACGTCCTCGGGTTGACCACGGGCGTCACTGAGCTCGCTGATCGCTTCCGGGCGGCAGGTCACACCGTGCACACGCCGGATCTCTTCGACGGCCACACCTTCGAGAGCCTCGACGATGGCATCGCCCACGCTCAGGCAGTCGGCTTCGGCGAGATCGTGAGTCGTGGCGTCGACGCGGCCGAGCGCCTGCCTGCCGAGCTCGTCTACGCGGGCATCTCCGCGGGCGTGATGCCGGCGCAGAGGCTTGCGCAGACCCGTCCAGGGGCGCGCGCCGCGCTGCTGCTCGAGGCGTGCGTTCCGCCGGGCGAGTTCGGCGGGGCGTGGCCCGACGAGGTGCCGGTGCAGATCCACGGCAGGAAGGGCGATCCGTTCTTCGCCGACGAGGGCGATGTCGATGCCGCACGAGCTCTGGCCGAGGACGTCTCCCGAGCCGAGCTCTTCCTCTACCCCGGCGACCAGCACCTCTTCACGGACTCGTCCCTGCCGTCGTACGACGAGGCGGCGGTCCGCCTGCTGGTTCAACGCGCGCTTCCGCTGCTCGGCTGAGGCTCGTGCGCCCCTCGTGGGCGCTCCGGTGTGAGTTCGGGCCTAGAGTCCGGGCATGCCCGCGCCTCATCGACTGCCGACCGATTCTCCCGCCCCAGGCCCCTATTCGGAGCTGCTGGGCTTCCGCTACGTGGGCCTGGCCGATGGCGTCGCTCACGTTGAGGCGGACCCCGGGCCCGAGCACTGCAACGGCGGCGGGATCGTGCACGGCGGCTTCCTCGCCTCGCTTCTCGACACCGCCACGGGTTGGGCCGCCCACGCTCAGTTGTCCCCGGGTACGCCGGCGCCACACGTGCAGCTGAGCGTGCAGTACGTGCGCGCCGCGCTTCCCGGCGAGCCTCTCCTCTGCCACGGACGGGTCTCCGCCGCCGGGAGTCGCATCGTCTCCGCTGAAGCGGAGATCACCCAACGCGGCCGGGTCATCGCCAAGGCAGTCTCCAGCCACGCGGTGCTGCGTTAGGGACGACACCAACCCCTCGCTTCGGCGTACACGCCGTCGTTGCTCCCGCGCACCTGCCGTGGAAATTGCTCTCTTGTGTGCTGTTGCTACGGCCTACAAGCGACAGTTTCCCCGCCCGGGCGGGGAAACTGTGCTCACTCCGGGACCCAGGAGAGGCCCAGGTCGGCGAGAGCGGCGGTGAGGCGGTCGAGGGCGACGGGGCCGACGCCGTGGAGGGCCGCGAGGTCGGTACGCCGCCGCGCGGCGACGGCCTCGAGGCTGTGGAGTCCCTCGGCGCGCAGGGCTCTGGTGGCGGGAGCGCCGATGGTGCGGGGGAGTGGTGTGCCGGCACGGCGGGGGGCGCGGGTGCGCCTCGGGCTGCCGTGGTCGAGAACCACTTCGCCGCGGGGGGAGAGGCGGTAGCCGATGGCGAGGGACTCGGTCAGTCCGCGCTCCTTGAGCTTGCGCACGTCGCGCTTGAAGTCGGCAGTCGGCCGCCCGAGCTCGGCAGCAAGCTCCGGAGCGCGCCGCTCGGGGTTGTCGTCGATGATCCGCAGCGTCTGCCGGGTCCACGGGCCGATGGCGGAGTTGTGGTCGAGCCGGTCGAGCCACGCGAGGATCTCGGTCACTTCGGCCCCGTCGGGCAGGGTCTCTCGCAGGGCGTCACGCGGATCGGGGCCCGCATAGCGCACCTCGACCCGGAAGAGCGGCCGGTCGGCGCGCGCGGAGACCGCCTGCTTGAGGGCGGCCAGCGAGTTGTAGCCAGCACGGTCGGCGTGCTCGGCCCGCAGACCCGATGCGGCCACCTGCTCGACAGAGAGGATCTCGACCAGCCCGATCGCGGTGCGCAGCCGGGTCCCGGTGCGGACCCGGGGACGGTCCCAACGCCGGAACGCCAGATCGATCTCGCCGCGGCGGATGGCCGCAAGCTCGGCGGGTCGGATCATCACCCGTCGAGCATGGCATACGGAGCGCTAGGTGTGATGTCCAGGCAGGTTGTTCTCGATCCTGCTGATGGGCGGGTTTCCGATCGCGGAGTGGTGCCTGTGATGATTGTAGAAGTGCAGCCAGCCGGGGAGTGCTTCTCGGCGCTCAGTCTCTGATGAGTAGAGCTTTGCGTAGGCCCAGCCATCGGCGAGGGTGCGGTGGAAGCGCTCGATCTTCCCGTTGGTCTGCGGCCGGTAGGGGCGGGTCTTCTTCGCGGTGATCTCGAGTTCTTTGCAGGCGTCGCGCCATGCGTGGGACTTGTAGGCCGAACCGTTGTCGGAGAGGACGCGTTCGACGCGGACACCACGGTCCGCGAACCAGGTCACGGCGCGACGCAGAACACCGATCGCCGTTGCGGCTTTCTCGTCGGTGCAGATCTCGGCGTAAGCGACGCGGGAGTGGTCATCGATGACGGTGTGCACGAACGCGGTGCCCAAGCGCGGCTCGTAGCGGTGGTTCCGGCTCTGCAGACGGGTGGCGGTGGCCTCACGGTTGCGTTCGCCCTGGACACGGCCAACGAAGCGCCAGCCGCCGCCGTCGGGGATGTTGCCGAACTTGGTGACATCGACGTGGAGCAACGACCCGGGATACTCGTGCTCGTAACGACGGATCGGTTCTCCGGTGACCCGATCGATCGATGAGAGCCGGTTGATCCGGCACCGGACCAGCACGGCATGGACGGTCGAGGCGGGAAGGCCGAGCTCGCCACCAATCTGGACCGGGCCGAGCCGTCGACGCCACCGCGCCTTCACGATCCGCTTCACTGTCGCCGGTGGGGTCTTCGTCGGCATCGACCGAGGCCGACTCGACCGATCCGACATTCCGGCAGGCCCTTCCGAACGCAGCCGGTCCGCCCACTTGCGGCCAGTGACGGGCGAGACCATGAACATCCTCGCCGCAGCGGCGACAGACCATCCATCCTCGACGATCAGACGCGCCAACCGAAGACGGGCGCGTGGGGTCAGGGCAGCGTTAGCGTGGGACACGAGGGCCTCCAGGTTCGTGAAGCGGTTGAACTCAACAGCTCCACTTCACAACCGGAGGCCCTCGCCCGTCAGCTCTTCACAGCCGTGTCACCGAAACAACGTCCCTGGACATCACACCTAGGCCGTGTTGCTCAACGCCGTGGCCTGCTGTGCGCGGCCCCACGGGCGCCTGGACTGCGTTGTCGTCACTCAACGATGCTGGCGCATCGCCTCCCTCCTCCGCCTTGCCAGCCACTCCGTGGATGCCGCGCTCGCGACGGCCGAGCGTTGACCAACACGGCCTAGTCGTGCTCGTCGGCGGGCCCGGAGTGGGTCGCCGGCCCCTCGACGGTCGCGCCGCCCTCGGAACTCCAGTCCGACGGCGTTCCCTCGTCTTCGCGCTCCTCCTGCTGCGTGGAGAGGTTCGGGTCGCTGGTCGTGTCCGGATCGACCTGTTCGTGCTCGTGGCTGCTCATGGTCACCTCCTGCATCGCCTCGTCGCGTTCCGGTACCCAGGAGGCCGGTGGTCAAGCGGTCGGCCGGGGACGGTCGGCAGAGTGCCACCCCCCAGCCGGGTGATCGTGGCGTGGCCCGCTCGGGCCACGCCGTCCAACTCCCGTCCAGACCCCGCCCCGAGCCCTCCACAGAGTCGCCACGCCCATGTGAACCTGCCGGTGGGAGGCGAGGGCGATGCATCAGATCGACGGTTCCGGCCGATTCACTTCACTGGTCGGCGTGGCTCTGCTGGCCTTCACCGTGCACGTCGCCGGCCTCACCCCGTCGACTACGCAGCCCGAGGCCGCGCCGATCACCACCACCTGGGTCGACGCTCCGGCTCCCTTGCGCGCACGTGCGGCCAAGCAGGTCAGTGTGCAGACACCGCCGAGGGTCCTGGTGGGGACAAGGTTCCGGGTTCGGGTGCAGCTACCGACCGCCGTTCGCCGGCCCGTCCAACTCCAGGAGCGCCGCGCAGGTGGCTGGAAAGTGGTCGCTACCGCTCGCACCTCGAAGAAGGGCCGCGCCACGCTGAGCGGAAACGCGGGGGTCAAGCCGGGTCATCGCACCTTCCGGGTGCGTGCGCCGAAGGCGCGCCCGTGGCCCGCTCTGACGTCGGTCAAGCAGGTCGTCGAGGTGCAGGAGCCGATGCTCGGGGAGCCGCCGGTCGACGAGCCGACGTCGCCCGGACCCACGCCGGACCCGGACCCGACCGAGGATCTCTTCGATGCCGTCGAGCCCCTGGCTGCCGGTGCCGGCCTGCTCGGCAGCCTGACGGACTGGCGCTGGCTGCACGACGGGGTGACGGGACGCTGGGATCCGTGCCTGGTGATCCGTTGGCGCTACAACCCGACCGGCGGCTACGCCGGCTCGCTGGCGGACGTGTCGCGCGCGTTCGCACGCGTCGCGGGAGCGACCGGACTCCGCTTCAAGTACGTCGGTACGACGGAGCTCGTCCCCGCCTCCGGCGTCCGCGCACCCGACGCCGACGTGGTGGTGGGCTGGGCCGGCACCGAGGTCGCGGCGTTCCAGCGTGGTGCGGTCGGGCTCGGCGGCAACACGATGTACCCGATCTCGGGGCGGGACGTGGCCTACGAGGTCGCCCACGGCTTCATCCTCTTCAACCGCACGGCGCGGCTTCCGCTCGGCTTCGCCGCGAGTGGCAACCCGACCTGGGGCCAGGCGATGACGCACGAGGTGCTGCACGTGGTCGGGTTGGGGCACGCCCAGGGGGCGGAGCAGCTGATGGCCCCGACGGTCTCGTGGCGCAACCACCTGATGGGCGCGGGCGATCTCGCCGGCGCGATCCGGCTCGGCGCCGTACGAGGCTGTCTCTAGGAGGGTCCCGCTACGGAGCTCGCCCGCGGCGAGCGTCACGACATCGGCGACTGCTGCTGGTCGCGTGACCATTCCAGCTGCGGAGCGGCGGAGGCGAGCAGCCCGTTGCGCCAGCAGGCATGCACGGTGAATGCGGCGACCGCCACGCCCATCACGCCGAGGCCGAGGTCGCCGAGCGTGTCGACGTAGGCCATCCGCTTCTCGGTGTGGCTGGAGATGAAGGCGAAGTACTCGCCGATCTCCCAGAAGATGGCGGCGGTCGCGCCGAACGCCAGCGCGCGCTCCAAGGTGGCGGCGAGGGTGGCACTCCGGTGCAGGGTGAGCAGGACCCAGGCGGCCGCGAGCAGGCCGGTGTTGACGAAGTGCATCCAGTCGTCGAACCAGACGATCTGGTCGTAGAGGTCGAGCCGGTTGCCGAGGATGTCGGTGAAGCAGGTCAGTGTGATGAGGAAGTCGGCCAGCCAGGGGAACGACGCCCGCTCGCGCCAGAAGCACCACCAGATGGCGGGCACGGCGAAGGAGAGCATCGGGTAGGCGATGGCGCGTACGCCGGCCGCCTTGTCTTCCATATGGCCCAGCTCCGGCGCCAGCAGCGCGGTCGCCAGCATCAGCACCAATCCCGCCTTGGCGGTCAGATTGAGCGCCCGGAGGAGGTGCGGGGTGGGGTACCGGGTCGCGGCGAACGTCTGGGTCATCGCGAAGATCCTAATGACACCACTCACGTGAACAGGGCATAACCCCTGGAACGTCCCCGGTCGCCATGTGGGCGACGACCGGGGACAGGACGCCCTCCGCAGGGGCGAGGCTGACGTCCGGACGATGATTCTACGGTCGTTGTACGTCGCTGCTGGGCGGGGTCCCGCCGGACTGCCCGGAACGGTGCCGCGGGGGCGGGGCCGGGCCATGCGCGACCGGGCCGAACGTCCCGATGGTCTGGACCACTTGGGGGAGATTGGCGTGGTTTCGTGCTTCGTCAGGTCGCGGCGGCTATTGTTTGCAGTGCCCCGCAGGTGACCCGAGACGCCTGCGGGGCTTCTACATTCCCGTCCGTGATCCGGTCGGGCCAGGAGCAGTGAGGCGGGAGGTCAGTCCTCCTCGACCTCGGCCTCCTCAAGGAACTCGATCGCGACGCGCAGCAGCTGCACGGCCATCTCCGGGTCCATGCCGGCGAGCATGATCTTGAGCCCCAGATCGGCCTCGGAGTCGAGGTCCCAGTCGTCGGCGTCGGGCGAGGTGTCCGGCAGCTCGGAGAGCTCAAGGTGGATGCCGGGGCGGGCCGCGGACAGCTCCGCCGTGTGGGTGAGGGACTCGTCGGCGACGGCCTGCGCGGCCACGCTCAGGGTGAGGTCCTCGGTCTCCTCGTGGTCGTGCGTCATATCTGCTCCTGGTGTGGTGGTGAGATGCCGGGAACGACCCTACGGGACCGCCCCGAGGGGCTCGGCGATCGACTGGATGCGCCGGGTGGCGAGCTCGATCATCAGGCGTGCGGCTGGTGAGAGGACGGCGTCGGTGCGGTGTGCGATGGCGAGTGTGTCCCACTGCTTGGGGCGCAGTGACGTGTAGCCGGCGTCGGGAGCCAGGCGCGGCAGGAGCTGCCGCGCGGCGCCCTTGTGGATGATCGAGTCGGCGAGACCTCGCCCGACCAGCTCGACGGCGGTCTCCACGTCCTCCACCTCGATCCGGGTGGTGGTGCTGATGCCGATCTCGTGCAGCCAGCGGCGCAGGATCCGGCGCGTCGAGTCCTCGGCGCGGAAGCTCGCCTCGGCCATCACCAGCGGCGCGCTGGCGAGCGCCTTGGCGGTGACCGGTCGGGCCAGGCGCTCAGGGTCTGCGCTGATGTAGACGAGTTCGTCCCGGGCGACGGGGATCACGGTCAGCCCCTCGGCGGTCACCTGCGGGATCGCGATCATCGCCGCCTCGAGATGGCCGCGTCGCAGCTGTTCCTGGACCTCCGTCGAGTTCTGGCCGACCAGCTCCACGCGTACGCCCGGATGCCGCTCCAGCACGTCGGCCACCAGGGAGGCGCCTGCGTAGAGCCGGACGGTGCCGAAGGCGCCGAACCGGATCGTGCCCGTCTCCAGGGTCGCCACGCTGCGCACCGCGCGCTCGGCGGCGTCCGCCGCGGCCAGAGTCTGCTCCGCATGAGGGCGCAGTGTCTCCGCGGCGGTGGTGGGTACGACGCCCCGGCCGACGCGGGTGAAGAGCGTGACGCCGAGGCTCCGTTCCAGGCTCCGGATCTGCTCGGAGACGCTCGGCTGGGCGTAGCCGAGCTGCTCCGCCGCGGCAGTCAGGGAGCCGTGCTCGACCGTGGTCAGGAAGCAGCGGAGCTGATGCAGAGAAAGCATAGGTTTCCCCTAGGGATCGCCAAGGAAAGAAAGCCTACCCCTATCGGTTGCAGTGACGGAGAATTGTCCGTGCCACCGTTCCGTCCCGATCCAGCGAGGCCCGCCATGTTCGTCCACCACTGCAGCTCCTGCGACAAGTCCCAGCTGATCTTCCCCAGCCAGGTCCGCGGCGTTGCCGACAACGGTGGCCTGGCCTTCACCTGCTGGTGCGGCGCTGAGCAGGTCTGGTCCATGGGCCGTGAGATCGAGGTCGTCACCGAGGCGCGAAGCGCCGCCTGAGCCGCAGGCCACACCGCCTGCTCGAGTCACCCGACGCCGAGCCGCCGCTCGGCACGCACCTGCGCTCCGCCGTACCGGCCGGGGCGCAGTCTGCATCTGCGCCGAGACGCCAGCTTCAGCCTGTTGAGCGGCCCAAGAGAATCGCCTGGTCGTTGGGGCACTCGACAACTCATTGGTGACATCTCGACGGGGCCGACGCCGGTATCGACCCGAGGTGGTCGTGCCGGGCGCGGTCATCTAGGCTCGATGACACAAGACAGGGGAGCCCACCCATGCGGGTGAGCTGAGAGTGCGGAGCAGCCGCAGACCCTCAGGACCTGATCCGGTTAGCACCGGCGATAGGGAGTCAGTTCAATGAGTCATTCCATGCGTCGGCGTACGCGACGAGCCGGCCTGCTCGGCCTGGCGTTGGCGACGGCCCTCAGTGGCTGCTCGCTGATGGGCGGCACCGAGAAGCATGAGGCCTCCGGCGGCACCGACCCGTCGGCTGGGCCCGACGAGCTCCGGGGCACCACGGTGGTGCTGGCCACCCACGAGTCGTTCTCCCTGCCCAAGAAGCTCGTGAAGGCGTTCCAGGAGGAGACCGGCATCACCCTGACCGTGCGGCCGTCGGGGGACGCCGGCGAGCTCACCACCAAGCTGGCGCTGAACGCCGACAACCCCTTCGCCGACCTCGCCTTCGGGGTCGACAACACCTTTGCCACCCGCGCGGTGGAGGCAGGCGTCTTCGCCGACACCGAGGTCGACCTTCCTGCCAGCGCGGAGAAGCTGCGCCTCGAGGGGAAGGCGGCGAGTCAGCTGGTGCCGGTCGACCAGGCCTCGGTCTGCGTCAACGTCGACACCGCCTGGTTCGCCGACCACGACCAGTCACCGCCGCAGAGCTTCGACGACCTGGCGGATCCCGCTTGGCGCGACCTCACGGCTATCCCGGCAGCCACGACCAGCTCGCCGGGGCTCGCCTTCCTGCTCGCCACCATCGCCGAGTTCGGCGAGGACGGATGGCAGGGCTACTGGGAGCGCCTGCTCGACAACGGCGCCAAGCTGAGCAGCGGTTGGAGCGACGCCTACTACAGCGACTTCACCGGTGGCGGCGAGGGCGACCGCCCGATCGTCGTCTCCTACGACACCTCGCCCGCCTTCACCATCGATGAGGAGAGCGGCACGTCGACCACGGAGGCGCTGCTCGACACCTGCTTCCGTCAGGTCGAGTACGCCGGAGTGCTGGCGGGCGCGAAGAACCCAGCGGGTGCCGCGCGGGTTCTGGAGTTCCTGCTGAGCCCCGAGGTGCAGGCGGCGCTGCCGGAGCAGATGTATGTCTTCCCGGTCGACGACACAGTGAAGTTGCCCGCTGATTGGGCGGCGTACGCCAAGCAGCCGAGCGAGCCGCTGCAGGTGAGCTCGGCGGAGATCGACGAGAACCGACAGAAGTGGCTGACCGAATGGACCGACCTCACCTCCCGGTGACCGGATCCCTACGGCGACTGGCCGGTCTGCTCGGGCTGGCCGGCCTCCCCGTCGTCGTCCTCGGCGTCTTCTTCGTGCTCCCGGTGAGCGCGATGATCAGCCTCGGAATCTGGCCGCATGGCCGGTTCGACCTCGAGCCCGCCTGGGCCGCGCTGCAACGGGAGCGGACCCTGCGGGTGCTCTGGTTCACGGTCTGGGCGGCAGGTGCGGCGACGGTGCTCGCGGTCGCTGTCGGCGTACCGACGGCCCATGCCCTGCACCGGCTGCGGCTTCCCGGAGCCCGGGTGATCCGCGCGGTCCTGATGGCGCCGTTCGTGCTGCCGACAGTGGTGGTGGGCGTTGCCTTCGACCAGCTGCTGGGAGCGGACGGTCCGCTCGCCTTCCTCGGCTGGGAGGGCACTCCCTGGGCGATCATCGCGGCGATGGTCTTCTTCAACCTGGCCGTCGTGGTGCGCACCGTCGGCACCGCCTGGGAGTCGCTGGACCCGCGCCCGGCCCAGGCTGCGGCCGCGCTGGGGGCCACCCCGTGGCAGGTCTTCCGGATCGCGACCTGGCCGGCGCTGCGAGGCTCGGTCGTCTCGGCGGCCACCGTCGTGTTCCTCTTCTGCGCGACCGCCTTCGGCGTCGTCCTGGTGCTCGGCGGGATGCGGCACGCGACCGTCGAGACCGAGATCTACCTCCTGACCACGGTGCTCTTCGACCTGCCGGCAGCCGCGGCGCTGTGCCTGCTTCAGTTCCTCGTGGTCGTGCTCCTGCTGGCGGTGGCGCAACGAGCCCGGCGCGGTCAGGTGACCGGGCAGCGGGTGCTCGCGCGGCCGCGGAGCGTGCGCTCGGGCGACCTGCCGGCCATCGCGGTCGCCCTCGCCGGGCTGGCCCTGGTGCTGGTGCCCGTCGGCTCGCTGGCGCTGCGGTCGTTCCGGGTCGGCGACGACTGGAGCCTGGGCAACTACCGGCACCTGAACGCCGCCGACGACCCGGCGATCCCGGTGACGGTGCTGGAGGCGCTGGCGAACTCCCTGCGGGTCGCCGCCGACGCGACCTGGATGGCGGTCGCTCTCGGCCTGCTCGTGGCGCTCGCGGTCACCCGGCGCTCTCACAACCGCGTCGAACGGCGAGTGCGGGGGCTGCTCGACGGTCTCTTCATGCTTCCCCTCGGGGTCTCTGCGGTGACGCTCGGCTTTGGCTTCTTCATCGCCCTCGACGAGCCCCCGCTCGACCTGCGCGACTCCCCGTTGCTCGTCCCCATCGCCCAGGCGCTGGTCGCGTTGCCGCTCGTGGTCCGGATCCTGGTGCCCGTCCTGGCCGGCATCGACGATCGGCAGCGTCAGGCCGCCGCGGGGCTCGGCGCCTCGCCGTTGCGCCGCGTCCTGACCGTTGACCTCGCGGTGGTCTGGCAGCCGCTGCTGGCTGCCACCGGCTTCGCCTACGCGGTCTCCTTGGGCGAGTTCGGCGCCACCTCCTTCCTGGCGCGCTCGGAGCATCCGACGCTGCCCGTCCTCATCTTCCGGCTCCTCGGTACGCCGGGCGCCCATCACTACGGCACCGCCGTGGCTGCCTCGGTCGTGCTCGCCGCGGCGACCGCGCTCGTCATGCTTGCGGTGGAACGACTCCGGGTGCCCGGAGTAGGAGGATTCTGACGACATGGCGATGCTCGAGATCGACGACCTGACGGTGCGGTACGACGACACCTCGGCCGTCGACGGTGTCTCCCTGCGCGTTGAGCGCGGCGAGATCCTGGCAGTGCTCGGTCCGTCCGGATGCGGCAAGTCCACGCTGCTCCGTGCGGTGGCGGGGCTGGAGCCGCCGGCCGCCGGCTGCGTGCGCGCCGACGGGGAGGATCTGGCGCGGGTGCCGACGCATCGACGCGGCTTCGCCCTCATGTTCCAAGACGGCCAGCTCTTCAACCAGAAGACCGTGGCCGGCAACGTCGGCTATCCCCTCCGGATCCGGCGGCGGCCGCGCGCGGAGGTGCGGGACCGGGTCGCCGAGCTTCTGGAGCTGGTCGGGCTGTCGGCGTACGCCGAACGCCGGCCGGACTCCCTCTCCGGCGGCGAGCGGCAGCGGGTGGCGCTGGCACGAGCGCTCGCCGTAGAGCCGCGGTTGTTGCTGCTCGACGAGCCGCTGAGCGCCCTGGATGCGGCGTTGCGGGACCGGCTGGCCGGGGAACTGCGGGAGATCCTCACCGCGGCGGGTACGACGGCCCTGCTGGTCACCCACGACCACGAGGAGGCGTTCGCTGTGGCCGATCGGATGGCGTTGATGCGCGCCGGCCGGGTCGTGCAGTCCGGGACTCCGGCAGACGTGTGGGCGGCCCCCGTCGACGCCGAGGCGGCCGACTTCCTCGGATACGACCGTGTCGTGCGAGGAGACGCCGCGGCGCTGTTGCTGCGCGCGGCGGGGAGGAGCGGCGGGGGCGCGGTCGCCCTGCGGCGCTCCGCCCTCGAGGTCGACGAGCACGGGCCGCTGGCGGGCCGGATCGTGGCCTTCCGATCCGCCCCCGAGCTGCTGCGGCTGACGGTGGCGGTGCCCGGGATCGGTGAGATCGCCGCGGTCGCGCGGCAGGCCGGCGTCTGGGCGGAGGTCGGGGCCGAGGTGAGCCTTCGCGTCGTGCCGGATCGGCTCGCCGTCCTGTCGCACTGAGGCTCGCGGTACGGCGCTGGTGGGGGAGCGGCGCGGTGGTCGGCGACCCGCTGCCGGAGATGGATCGGGACGGGGCGGCCTGCGCGCGGGGCCGGGTGGCCAGCGCCGATCCTCTAAACTGCCCCGCGTGTATCGCCGCGCCTACGCCCTCCTTGTCGGAGTCGCCGGTCTCATGGTGGTGCTCGCGTTCATCGCGGCGACCGCTCTGGGCAAGCGTCTGATCGACCCGGACGGCTTCCTCGGACCCTCGTGGATGCGACTGCCGATGTTGTGCCTGGCAGCGCTCTTCGCCGACATGGTGCCGCGTGCGCTGTGGTTCTCGAAGGGGCGCCCGAAGGCGATGTGGCCCATCGTCCGGGAGCGCTGGCGCGCACACTGGAACCGCGAGCGGCTGACGCTGGTCTTCCTGGGGATCATCTGCTTCTACGTCACCTACGTCAGCTACCGGAACCTGAAGTCCTTCGTGCCGGACATCATGGGCCGGCAGACCAACTACGACCGCCCGCTCGACCTGCTCGATCGGGCCATCTTCCTGGGGCACACCCCTGCCGAGGTGGTGCACGGGATCTTCGGCACGTTCTTCGCCGCGCACATCCTCTCGAGCATCTACCTGCTCTTCATCCCGATGGTCGCGGTCTTCGTGGCGATCTGGTGCGTGTGGTCGCGCAACATCTCCTACGGCTACTGGTTCGTGACGAGCCAGTGCCTGATCTGGGCGCTCGGCACGGCGACCTACTACATGCTGCCGTCACTCGGCCCCGGCTTCGAGTACCAGGCGCGCTACCTGGACCTCACCCACACCGGCACCACCGACCTGATGAACGCGCTCTCCAACAGCAGGGAGGCCGCGCTGTGGTGGGCCGGTTACGACGGCCCGCAGACGGTCGCGGCCTTCGCCAGCCTGCACACCGGCGTCAGCCTCCTGTGGGCGCTGATGGCGCAGTACACGATCCGGCTGCGCTGGGTGCGCTGGGTGATGTGGACCAACTTCACGTTGACCGTCATCGCCACCCTCTACTTCGGCTGGCACTACGTTGCCGACGACGTCGCCGGCGTCGCCATCGCCCTCATCTCCTTCTTCCTCGGCGGCCTGGCCTCCGGCCAGAAGTTCGACAGACACGGGCTCTCGTCCCATCCCACGACCACGACCTCCAAGGTCCCCATCGAAGCCGACGACTGAGCCGCCCGGGCGCCGTCAGATTCCCCGCCCGGGCGGGGAAACACCCGCTTGTATGCCGTAGCTACGGCATACAAGCGGGTGTTTTCGTCACGCAGTGTGACGCGTGGGGCGCAGGATCGAAAACTACAACGATGTAGTTTGCAAGCCGACACGCCGTGAAAGTTGAGAAAATTGAAGATTCCTGTTTCTTTTGTGACGTGAGAGCACTAGCGTGCTTCGCGTTGCCCGAGTGAAGGGGAAGTCACTGGGGCAGAGCCGACGAGAGGACAGCCAGGTGCGCAGCACAGACCGACGACTTCGGCTGGCTGTCCCCGTCGCGCTGGCGGGGGTGCTTCTCGGCGGATCGCTCAGCTGGCAGGCGGCTGCCCAGCCGGATGACACCCCGACCCGCGACGATGTACGCCGCGCCGAGCGTGCCGCGACCGACGCGCGCCGAGACGTCGCCGCCGTACGCACCGACCTGGTGTTGGCCAACCAACGTGCCGAGCAGGCGAGCGTCCGTGCTGCGGCGGCCTACGAGGCGTGGAGCGCCGCTCGGTGGGAGTTCGGCCAGGCCAAGCAGCGTGCCGCTGAGGCGGCGGCCGCTGAGCAGCAGGCGCGCTCCGACCTAGCCGACCGGCGCGCGGAGCTCGACGCGCTGCTCGCCAGTCAGTACGAGTCGGCACCTGCCCTGAGCGCGCTTTCGGCGATCGCCGGCGAAGACGGCATCGACGGCGTCCTCACCCAGGCCAACACCTACTACGGCACGACCACCGCGATCCGGGATCTGGAGGCCGCTGAAGGAGCAGCCGCCGAGCTCGCCGAGCTCGCCACCGACGATGCCGAGCAGGCCAGCGCAGAAGCGGAGCGCCTGGCTGCCCGCACCGAACGGACCCGCCGCGAGGCGCAGCAGGCGGAGCAGGCGGCACTGACCGAGGCGCAGGCCGTCGCCCGCCAGAAGGAGAGCCTGGTCGCCGAGCTCGCCCGTCTCCAGGGAGTCTCGGTCTCGCTCGCGGCTCGCCGCCAAGGTGCTCTGGAGGAGCGCGCCCGGGTGCGGGCACGTCGCGCCGCCGAACGGGAGGCCGAGGAGCAAGCGAAGCAGGAGCCCGCCACCCCGGCCCCGGACGACGCCAACGACGGCCCGACCTCCGACCCAGCGCCGGATCCGCAGCCCGACCCGCCGGCACCGCCCGTGTCGAGCGGCTCTGCTGCGGCCGCCATCGCCTTCGCGAAGGCCCAGATCGGCGACCGCTATGTGTGGGGTGCCGCTGGCCCCGACGCCTGGGACTGCTCCGGCCTGACGATGGCTGCGTGGCAGCGTGGCGGCAAGGCGTTGCCGCACTACTCGGTCGGCCAGTACGCCGCCTCGACTCCGATCGCCCCCGGCGACCTGCGGCCCGGCGATCTCGTCTTCTGGGGCACGTCGAGCAACCCCTCGTCGATCCATCACGTCGCGCTCTACGTCGGCAACGGACAGATCGTGCATGCGCCCCGCACCGGCCGACCGGTCACTCAGGAGTCCATGTACTACTGGATCCCGCCGAACTTCTTCGCGCGACCCTGACGCGCGGGTTCCCGTTGCCAGCCATGCCCTAGCCTCGGGGCATGGCCATCGACGAGTCGCAGCCCGAGGCCGGCTACCGCCAGCCCACCCCGTCCGTTCCCGCCCTCACGCAGATCCTCGACGGCGATCACACCGAGGTACGACGCCTCGTCCGCCAGAACCTCGCCAAGCACCGCGGCATCCTCCTCGAGGCCGAGGAGCTGAGCACCGACGAGTTCCGCGACCGGGTGCGCGATGTGGTCGTCGAGGTGGCCGCCACCGGCCAGACCGCGCTCGGCATGCCCCGCGAGTACGGCGGTGCCGGCGATGTGGCGGCGTCGGTCGCGGCCTTCGAGACGATGGCTTTCGGCGACCTCTCGCTGTTGGTGAAGATCGGCGTGCAGTTCGGGCTCTTCGGCGGTGCCATCCAGCAGCTGGGCACCAAGCCGCATCACGACGCCTACCTGCCAGGGGCGATCGACGGCACCCTGCTGGGCTGCTTCGCCATGACCGAGCGTGGTCACGGCTCGGACGTTCAGGCGCTGGGTACTACCGCGACGTACGACCCGGCGACCGACGAGTTCGTGATCACCACCCCGGACGATGCGGCCCGCAAGGACTACATCGGCAACGCTGCCCGCCACGGCCAGCTCGCCGTCGTCTTCGCGCAGCTGTTGATCGACGGCCGCAGTGAGGGCGTGCATGCCTTCCTGGTGCCGCTCCGCGACGGTGACCGAGTGCTGCCGGGCGTCCGGATCGAGGACTCCGGGCGCAAGCTCGGGCTCAACGGGGTCGACAACGGCCAGATCTGGTTCGACGACGTACGGATCCCCCGGACGGCGCTCCTCAACCGCTTCGCCGACGTCTCGGCCGAGGGTGTCTACTCCTCGCCGATCGACAACCCCAACCGACGTTTCTTCACCATGCTGGGCACCCTCGTCCTCGGCCGGGTCTCCGTCGGAGGCGCCGGGATCAACGCGGCCAAGGTGGCTCTTGCCGTCGCCGTCCGGTACGCCGACCGGCGGCGTCAGTTCACCACCGGCCAGGACCAGCCCGAGCAGCTTCTCCTCGACTACGGGCAGCACCAGCGGCGTCTTCTTCCGCTGCTGGCCCGCACCTACGCGCTGCACTGTGCCCAGGAGGTGCTGGTCCGCGAGCTCGGTGTGGTCTTCAGCAGCCCCGAGCACGACGAGGGTCCGCGCCGGGCGCTGGAGTCTCGCGCTGCGGGTACGAAGGCACTGGGTACCTGGCATGCGACGCGGACCATCCAGGAGTGCCGCGAGGCCTGCGGTGGAGCGGGCTACATGTCACGCAATCGTTTTGCCGCGTTGAAGGCCGACACCGATGTGTTCACCACCTTCGAGGGCGACAACACCGTGCTGATGCAGCTGGTCGCCAAGGGGCTGCTCACCGGCTACTCCTCGGAGTTCGAGGATCTCGACCAGCTCGGCATGGTTCGCTTCGTCGCCGAGCTCGCGGTCGAGTCCGTGATCGAGCGGACCAACGTGGCCAAGCTGTTCGAGCGGGTGCGCGATCTGCTCCCGGGCGGCGAGGAGTGGGACCAGGAGGCCGGGCTGCTCGACCCCAACTACCAGGTGGCGATGCTGCGCTTCCGCGAGCAGCACATGATCAGCGGCGTGGCGCGCCGGCTCAAGCGCGGTGTCGACCAGGGCATGGATGCCGGCGAGGTCTTCTCCCGCGTCCAGGATCATGTGATCGCCACTGCCCACGCCCATGTGGAGCGGCTGGTGCTCGAGGCCTTCATCGACAAGGTCGACAGCCTGGCGGAGTCGGAGGAGAAGACCGCGCTGGGCCTGCTGGTCGACCTGCACGCGTTGACCACGATCGAGGCGGACCGCGCCTGGTTCATGGAGCACGGCCGGCTGACCACGCAGCGCTCGAAGGCGATCAGCCGGGAGGTCAACGACCTGTGCCGCAAGGTGCGACCGCTGGCCGTCGACCTGGTCGACGCCTTCGGCATCCCGCCCGAGGTGCTCCGTGCCGAGGAGTTGCTCACTTGGGGCGAGTAGGGCCCGTGGCGCTTGTCCCGGCGATGGGTACGCCGGAGTGATCGGCTGCGAAGAGGCGCCCGCGGGGTTGTGATTCAGTGATCGAACTGACAGCACAACCCCTGCCGACGAGAAGGAAGCCGACGAAGTTGAGGTTCCAACGAGCCGCTGTCGCTGTCCTGACGAGCGCCCTCTTGGCGGGTTGCGGCGGTAGCGGCGACTCGGAGCATTCTGACCATGACTCGTCCAAGGGCCCGCTGGCCGGCCTAGAGGACACGGGTACGACCATGGATGCCAACGTGGGTGATGTCTTCTCTCTTGGGCAACTCGTAGTCTTCAACAACACCGATCATCGCCTCACGCTCGTTGCCGTCGAACCAGAGATCAAGGGGCAAGGACTCCGCTATCTCGGCTCACGGATAGCAGGCATGGACCGAACTATCGGATTCGTCCAGCTCGACTACGCCTATCCGCCGGTGCATCGCGACGTCTTCCCAACGGAGGAGGCAGTCGGCGCCGTACTGAGGCCGGGCAAAGATGCGAGGAAGCACGGTTACGAGATCTTCCTTGGCTTCGAGGTGGTGAGGTCAGGAAGAACCACTGTCCCAAGCGTCAAGATCACCTATCGAGACGGCGCGCGTACGCTCGTCAAGCGACTGACGTCGACACTGGCACTCTGCGCCCCCAAGCCTCAACCCGACTGCGAACCCGAGTACGGCGACGCCGAATGAGCGCCGGCTCTTCGGCGGTTCGCACCAGGGTGGATCGCCCGATCAGGCTCGACCGTGTGGTGGCGTGGCAATGCCCTCCAGCAGACAGCTACCTCCGATGGGGCGGTGGTGCAGTTCGGCCGGGCTCTTTCCCGACCGCCCAGGCGCAGAGTGGGCGCTGACTGATGCCGGAGTGATCGGCAGCGCCACCTGGCGCGACCTCGACCTACCTCAGACGGTATGACGTGACCGCCTCGGGGTGAGGGGGTTGCGGGCCGGGGCCTCGCCACGCATGTTCGTGGGTTACCGAGCAGGAGGCGCCTGCTCGGCCTGTCCACAGTCGTAGGAGGCCCCGGTG
>NZ_QHKZ01000005.1 GCF_003194585.1 Nocardioides daejeonensis
ATGGAGTGCATGCCGTAGGTGTCGAGGTAGTAGGGGAACCTCGAGGAGCAGCCGATGCCGGAGATGAAGACGACGTTCTCGCGGCGGATGTTGAGTTCGGGGAGGAAGCCTTGGACGGCTTTGAGGACGGCGTAGTCGCCGCAGCCGGGGCACCAGCGGACTTCTTGGTCGCTGGTGAAGTCCTTGCCGGTGAGTTTCTCGCCCTCGGCCAGTGTGGGGACACCGTCGGTGCCCAGGGCGGGCAGGCCCAGATCGATGGTCGTCATCAGTTCGCCTCCTCGAGCGTGCTGACAGCAGGGTGGTCGTCGGTCAGCAGACCGTGCGCACCCGCGCCGCCGGGCGAGCCGATGGAGGCGAACACCTCGGCGTTGATGGCGAGATATCCGGTGCTGTCCTCGGGCAGGTCGTCCTCGTAGAAGATCGCCTCCTGCGGGCATACCGGCTCGCAGGCGCCGCAGTCGACGCACTCGTCGGGCTGGATGTAGAGCATCCGTGGGCCTTCGTAGATGCAGTCGACGGGACACTCGTCTACGCAGGCACGGTCCTTCACGTCCACGCAGTCCTGGTTGATGACGTAGGTCATGCCCGGGCTCCTTCGACATAGGTGAGCAGGTCGGCACAGAGGGCTTCGGCACCGAAGGGCAGTCCGCGGACACTGGTCAGGGACTGCACGTCGACCAGGTATTCCGCGCGCAGCATCCGGGAGAGCTGGCCCAGGTTCATCTCGGGGCAGACCACGCGGCTGTAACGGCGCAGGATCTCGCCGAGGTCATTGGGCAGCGGGTTGAGATGCCGCAGGTGCACCTGAGCGATCGAGTGGCCGGCCTTGCGTACGCGCCGGCAGGCGGCACCGATCGGACCGTACGTCGACCCCCACCCGATCACCAGCACCTCGGCGTCGCCGGTCGGGTCGTCGACCTCCAGCGGGGGCAGCGACGTGGCGATCGCGTCGACCTTGGCCTGACGGGTGCGGACCATGAGGTCGTGGTTGGCCGGGTCGTAGGAGATGTTGCCGTGGCCGTCGCCCTTCTCCAGCCCGCCGATGCGGTGCTCGAGACCCGGCGTACCGGGAATCGCCCAGGGGCGGGCCAGGGTCTCGGGGTCGCGAAGGTAGGGCCAGAACTCGTCCGGCTCGCCGGTGGTCGAGCCTGCCGAGACTCGGTTCGGTCCGGTCGCGAAGTCGGGCTCGATCTGCGGCAGGCTGCTCACGTCGGGGATCCGCCACGGCTCGGAGCCGTTGGCCAGGTAGCCGTCACTGAGCAGCATGACCGGCGTTCGGTAGGTGATCGCGATCCTGGATGCCTCGATCGCGGCGTCGAAGCAGTCGGAGGGGGACTGGGCGGCGATGACCGGGATCGGAGCCTCGCCGTTGCGTCCGTACATCGCTTGCATGAGGTCGGACTGCTCGGTCTTGGTGGGAAGTCCGGTGGAGGGTCCGCCGCGCTGGACATCGATGACCAGGAGCGGGAGCTCGGTCATCACGGCGAGGCCGATCGCCTCCGACTTCAATGCGACACCCGGCCCAGAGGTGGCCGTGACCGCCAATGAGCCGGCGAACGAGGCACCGACGGCAGCTCCCACTGCGGCGATCTCGTCCTCGGCCTGGAAGGTGGTGACGTCGAAGTCCTTGTGCTTGCTCAGCTCGTGCAGGATGTCGCTCGCCGGGGTGATCGGATAGGCACCGAGTAGCACCGGAAGGCCGGAGAGACGCCCCGCCGCCACGATGCCGTAGGAGAGCGCGGTGTTGCCGGTGATGTTCCGGTACCGGCCGGCAGGGGCAGCAGCGGGCTTCACGACGTAGGAGACGGCGAAGGTCTCGGTGGTCTCGCCGAAGTTCCAGCCGGCGCGCAAAGCCGCGACGTTGGCGTCGCGGATGGTGGGTTTGGTGCCGAACTTCTCGGCGAGGTACGACTCGGTGCCTGCCACCTCCCGGCCGTAGAGCCAGGAGACCAGGCCGAGCGCGAACATGTTCTTGCAGCGCGCGGCGTCCTTGCGCGAGAGCTCGAACTCCTTGACCGCCTCGACCGTCATGCCGGTCAGGTCGATCGCGTGCATCGCGAACTCGCCCAGCTCGGAACCCGGCTCGTCCAGCGTGGCCAGGGGGTCGGTGTCATAGCCGACCTTGGTCAGGTTGCGCTTGGTGAACTCGTGGGTGTCGACGATGACGGTCGCGCCCTTCGGCAGATCGCCCACGTTGGCCTTCAGTGCTGCCGGGTTCATCGCCACCAGCACGTCTGGTCGGTCGCCAGGGGTGAGGATGTCGTAGCTGGCGAAGTGCAGTTGGAAACTGCTCACGCCGGGGATCGTGCCCTGGGGCGCCCGGATCTCCGCGGGGAAGTTGGGCAGCGTGGACAGGTCGTTGCCGAAGACCGCCGCCTCCTGGGTGAACCGGTCACCCGTCAGCTGCATGCCGTCGCCGGAGTCGCCGGCGAAGCGGATCACGACCCGATCGAGCTCATTCACGGTGCGGGACACGGTGCTCCTATCTCTGATAATGATACTACGGTAAAGTCGTGCGCGGCGGAGTGTCAATGGAGGAGGTCCGGAATGGCACGGCAGGTCTCATCCGCGCTCGTGACCGGGGGAGCACGCGGTATAGGTGCCGCGATCGCCGAGGGGGTGATTGCTGGCGGCGGACGCGTCGTCGTGGCTGACGTCGACGACGAGGCGGGTCTGGCGCTGGTTGGCCGGCTCGGAGCCGCCGCGCGGTTCATCCACTGCGATGTGACCTCGGAGAGCCAGGTCGCGGCAGCCGTGGACCTCGCCGCCGAGGCAGCGCCGGTCGACGCCGTCTTCGCCAACGCGGGTGCGGTGGGCACCATCGGACGGATCGAGGAGCATGCGCTCGAGGACTACCGCCGCACCATGGACCTGCTGCTCACCAGCGTCTTCCTCACCGTCAAGCATGCCGTGCGGGTCATGCGTCCGCACGGAGCCGGCGCGATCGTCTGCACCGGCAGCGTCGCCTCGCTCCGTGGTGGTCTCGGCCCACACGTCTACACAGCCGCGAAGCATGCCGTGAAAGGACTGGTGGAGTCGGTCGCCGTCGACATCGTGCGTGACGGACTGACGATCAACGCCATCGCGCCCGGTGGCGCGGTCACCTCGCTGGCTGCGGGACTGATGGGCGACCGCGACGATCTCGAGACGCCGTACCGCCGGCTGGCGGAGGCCTCGGCCAGTGGCGTGCCCACGACCGCCGCCGACGTCGCCGACGCCGCCCTCTTCCTCGCCGGCGCTTCGCGGATCAACGGTGCCTGCCTGGTCGTCGACGGCGGCGACAGTGTCCTCGGCAACGCCGGGCGCGCCAGCTACTACGTCTGACTCGGAGGCTTAGCGCACTCCCCGCAGATCGAGACCGGTGCTGCGGGGTGGCTCCTCGGGGGTCGAGCTTGTCGAGACCGGTGTTGCGGGGGTGGCTCCTCGGGGGTCGAGCTTGTCGAGACCTGTTGCGGTAGGTGGTCGACAAGCTCGATCACCGGAGTCGACTACAGGGTCAGGGCGAGTTCCCGGGCCTGCTTGGTAGCGAAGACCATGCGGCGCGGCGCGTAGGCGTCGCCGAGGAGGTCGGCGCGGACGCCCTGCTCACGGAGCTGGTCGTGCAGGGCGGAGTGGGGCACCGCGCCGCAGGAGAGCACGACCGAGTCCACAGGGCTGAGCGTCCGCTCGGCACCGGAGTACACGTGACGCAACGTGACCTGGCCAGACTCGATCAGCGTGGGCTGCAGGGAGCCGTGCAGGGCGACACCGCCCCGGTCCAGGCGAGCCAGGATCGAGCCCAGCAGGTAACGGCTCACGAGGGGTGCGGGACCCGGCGTACCCTGCACCAGGGTGACCCGGTGGCCGCGTTCGGCGAGGAAGTCCGCGACCGAGAGAGGTGGCAGGTGGTCGTCCTGCGCCACTACGAGCACGTGCTCGCCAAGCTCGTCGGCCGCAACCTCTCCGGTGAGCACGGCTACGGAGGTGTGCACGTGCGGCAGCTCGACCCCGGTGATCTCGGGTCGGCGCGGCGTGGCGCCGGTGGCGACCACGACCCGGTCGGCGCCGAAGGCCAGGACTGCGTCGACAGTCGCCGTACGGCTCTTCTCCACGGTCACCCCGGCGCGTCGCAACCTGTGCTCCTGCCACTCCAGGAAGGAGAGGTAGTCCTCGTGCCGCGGCGCCTGCGCGGCACTCCGGAGCTGGCCGCCGAGCGTCTCGCTCTGCTCCCAGAGGGTGACCCGGTGGCCGCGCTCGGCCGCGATCCCGGCCACTTCCATGCCGGCAGGTCCGCCGCCCACCACCAGCACGGTGCCAGGGTGCTTCGCCGGCTGCTGGGCGTGATCAGCCTCCCTGCCTGCCTCGGGGTTCACTGCGCACGAGAAGGGGGTGCCGTCGACGATTCGGCGGCTGATGCATTCGTTTCCGCCCACGCACGGGCGGATCTCCTCGGGCCGTCCCTCCTGTGCCTTCACCAGCAGCTTGCCGTCGGCAATCACGGCGCGCGCCATGCCCACGAAGTCCACGTGCCCGGCGGCGAGCAGCTCCTCAGCCACGGCTGGTCCGGTCACCCGGCCGGTGTAGCCAACCGGGATGGAGACGGCGGCGGTCACGGGAGCGGCGAGGTCGGACCACTCGGCAGGGCGGTGGTGCTGCGACTGGATGTAGCTCGGGTCGCCCCACGGGCTTCCGATCGCACAGCTGAGGTAGTCGACGTAGCCGCTCGCCTCCAGGGCGCGGGCGATCTCGACGGCGCCGCCGGCTCCCTCGACGTCGTACCCACCGGGCTCCTCCTCGCGCAGGTTCAGGCGTACGCCGACGATCCGGTCGGGGCCCATCGCCCGGCGCAGCTCGGCGAGGATCCGCAGCGGGAAGCGGAGGCGGCCGTCGAGGTTGCCGCCGTACTCGTCCTCGCGCCGGTTGGTCAGCGGGGAGAGGAAGTACTCGAGCATGTCGTCGTGGTTGAGGTGGAGCTCGACGCCGTCCGCGCCGGCGAGCGCGATCTGCTCTGCGCCGTGGGCGTACTCGGCGACGAACCAGTCGATCTCCTCGCGGGTCAGCGTGTGCGGCACTTGGTTGACGACGGGTCCGCTGAGCACGGACGAGGCGCCGTGCGGCATGCCGCCCTGCAGGATCATCTGGACGGTGAGAATGGTGTCGTCGCGATGCAGTACCTCGGCCAGCCGCCCGACCCGGTCGAGGAAGTAGGGCTGCCGGAAGTGCCCGTCGGACTGAGCGCCCACGCCAGTGGGCTCGAAGCCGGGAACCAGGCTGTTGCGGACATGGGCGGAGACGCCGTCGACCCATCCCGCGGAGGTGCGCTCGGCCCAGTAGCCGATATGCCGTTCCGCCTCGAGGTCAGTGCCCCACAAGGTGGAGACGACGTGGGCGTGCGGCGGCAGCATGACGCGGTTCTTCACCGTGCGGGAGCCGATCTGGAGGGGGCGGAACAGGTGCGGGAACGTCAAGGCGGACTCCTCTCCCGGGCACCACACACTGTGGCGCCGATCATGAATATGGTATTCATGAATAGTCCGATGTTGGCAAGGAACGGGTGACGAGATGACAGACAGTGGCTCCGAGGTCGAGGACTTCCGTCGTGCGGTCGCCGGCGTGCTCGAGGGACTGTGGCCTACGGCGGTCGAGGCGGGTGAGGCCGACGCCGCGAAGCTGACCGAGGCCGCGGTGCAGCAGGGCTGGTACCAGCTCGGCGAGGCAGGCGCGATCGACTACCTGATCGGTGCCGTCCGCGTGCTGGGGCAGCGTGCCTGCCCGCTTCCGCTCGCCGACGCGTACGTCGCTGCTCGCCTCTTCTCCGAGCAGGCAGAGGCGATCGGATTCGGCGAGCTCCGGCCGGTTGTCGTGGCACGTGAGGCCGGTGCGCTGGTCGACGATCTCGGCACCGCCACCCACCTGCTGGTGCTGGACGACGCGACGCGGACGGCGACACTGCGGCCGGTGGCCTCCGCGGAGCCGCGCGAGGGCCTCGCCGTCCCGGCGCTCACCGCGGTGACGGGCGGTGAGTCGATCGCCGCCACTGAAGTCGACGCCTCCGAATGGTCCCGGACGGTCGCGGTACTGCGGCTGGCGGTAGCCGCCCGGGCGGTCGCGGCTGCCGGTCGTGCCCACGAGCTGGCCGTCGAGCATGCGCAGGTCCGGGAGCAGTTCGGCAAGGTCATCGGCGGGTTCGGCGCCGTGCAGCAGCGGGTCGCGTCCTGCCACATCGAGCTCTCCGCGAGCGGGGCGCTCCTCGACGAGGCCGTCGGCGCCCTTCTGGCCGAGCGGAAGGACGCCCCGCTGGCCGCGGCACTGGCCGCCCGTCACGCGCGCACGGCGGCCCAGCGGATCATTGCCGGTGCCCAGCACACGCTCGGCGCCGTTGGCTTCTTCGAGGAGCACGAGGCCTCCTGGCTCTTCCGCCGGGTCCACGCCGACGTCTCCCACCTCGGCGCCGCCCTCCTGGACGACCGACGGTCCGACGGGGTTGCCGGCCGGCTGCTGGACGGTGAGTCCCTGCCGCACTTCCATCTCGGTGGACAGGCCGAGCGCTTCCGCGAGGAGGTGCGCGCGTTGCTCGCTCGCCATCGACGCGCCGATGCGGACCCGGCAGGCGGCGTGCTTGCGGAGTACGACGCCGAGGCCCTACGCACCGAGATGGACGAGCAGGCACTCTTCGCCCTCAACTGGCCCGAGGAGCACGGGGGACGCGTCGTCTCGGTCGAGGAGCAGGTCGTGCTCCATGAGGAGATGAAGTACGCCGGCGGTCCGGTCGACCGCTCGATGAGCGCGACGATGCTGATCGGACACTCGCTGTTGCGCCACGGCACCGCCGACCAGAAGGCGCAGTTCCTGCCGCTGCTGCATGCGGGGCAGATGGCTTTCTGCCTCGGCTACTCCGAGCCGGAGGCCGGCTCCGACCTGGCCTCGTTGCGCACCCGGGCCGTGCGCGACGGCGACGAGTGGGTGATCGACGGCCAGAAGCTGTGGACCACCCGCGGGCACACGGCCTCCCACGTGTGGCTCGCCGTACGTACCGATCCGGCGGCGACCCCGCGGCACGCGGGCATCACCATCTTCCTGGTGCCGATGGACACGCCCGGGATCACCGTGCAGCAGCACGTCGCCCTGTCGGGGGAGATCTCCTGCACCGTCTTCTACGACCGGGTGCGGGTGCCCGACTCGTGTCGCGTCGGCGAGGTCAACGGCGGCTGGAAGGTCATCACCGATGCGCTCACCGCCGAGCGCGTCGTGATGGGTGGCGTCGCCGCGACGCTGCGTCGCCACTTTGACGAGACGGTGGCGCTGTTGCGTGACCGGGTCGCCGGCGGCGGCGAGGTGGACGCCCTCGATCGCGACCGGATCGGCTGGGCCGCCTCCCGGCTTCAGGCCGCTCGTGCGTTGGTGTTGCGGGCGACCCGTTCGATGGATGGGGGAGGGGACGCGCGGATCGCTGGCCCGATGGCCGCGGTGCTCAGTGGCGATCTCGCCGAGGAGTTGGGCCGCACCTGCCTCGACGTACTCGGTCCGGTAGCCATGCTCGCGGGTCGATATGAGGCTGCGCTCCGGGTGGCTCCTATGTATGTCATCGGAGGCGGCACCAACGACATCCAGCGCGGAATCATCGCCCGCGGTCTGGGCCTGCCCCGCGAGTGAGCTGGGTGTGAGCCCACCTGTCGATTGAGAAGGAGCAACGATGCTGGGAGAGAAGCGGATCCTGGTCACCGGCGCGGCCCGTGGCATGGGCCGCGAGATCGCGGTGGAGGCCGCCCGTCAGGGCGCGACCCATGTGGGAGTGACCGACGTCGACTCCGGTGGCCTGGAGGAGTCGGCCGCCCTGGTCCGTGACGCGGGTGCCGAGGCACTGCCGGTCGTCGCCGACCTGCGCTCAGGGCCGGCGATCAGGGCCATGGTCGACCAGGTGGCCGCCTGGGCGGGTGGGCTCGATGTGCTGGTCAACAATGCCGGGGTGCTCGACCAGGTCTTCACCGCGTCGGATCAGGTTGCCGTCGACACCCTCAGCGAAGACGCGTGGGACGCGGTCAACGACATCAACCTCAAGGCGGTCTGGCTGGCCACCAAGTACGCCGCGCCTCACCTGCGCGCGTCCGAGCGCGGCCCGAGCATCGTCAACGCCGCCTCGGTGTCGGGGATGACCGGCGCCGGCATGGCCGCCTACGCAGTCACCAAGGCAGCGGTCATTCAGCTCACCCGCACCACCGCCATCAACCTCGCTCCGCACGTGCGCGCCAACTGCTACTCACCCGGTGCGATCAAGACCCCGATGGGTGACTCCCATCTCGCGGTCGCCATCGACCGCCTCGAACGCGCCCGCGCGATGTACGGCGCCCACCTGATCCCGCGTCGCGGCACCGTCAACGAGATCGCCCAGGTCGTCTGCTTCCTCGCCAGTGACGCCGCCTCGTTCCTCACCGGCGTCAACGTCCCCGTCGACGGCGGGACCATGGCCTGGCGCGGCCTCCAGGATGTCGAGCTCGACGTCGACCCCGCTGACCTGGACGCCCTCCGCTGACCGACCCAGCGCATCAGTCTCCCCGCCCGGGCGGGGAGACCACAGGGCCGCTTGCTCAAGCGAAGGAGAGGGTGATCTTGCCGGTGGCGCGCCGGTCCTCGAGCAGACGCAGGGCGTCGGCGGCGTTCGCAGGGGCGAAGGTGGGGCCGTCGATGGGACGGATGTGGCCCGCGTCGTACCAGCTGAGCAGGTCCTCCCACTGTTGGCGCGGATAGCCCGGTTCGTCCTCGATCAGACTGCCCCAGGCGACCCCGCGCACGTCGACGTTCTTCAGCAGCAGCCGGTTGGCGGCCACCGTGGGGATGCCGTCGGCGAAGCCGAGCACCAGCAGCCGACCCTCCTTGGCCAGTGATCGGACCGAGTCCAGGAACCGCCCACCTCCGACGGTGTCGGCGACCAGGTCGACGCCCCTCGGTGCGAGCGCGCGCACGGCGCTCAGCCAGTCGTCGGTCAGCACCGTCTCGTGTGCTCCCGCGGCGCGGGCCAGGTCTGCCTTGGCCTCGGTGGAGACGACGCCGATCACCCGCGCCCCCAGCGCCCTGCCGGCCTGGAGCAGTGCCGCGCCGAGGCCACCTGCGGCGCCGTGCACCAGCAGCGTCTCGCCCGGACGCAAGGCCCCACGTCGGGTCAGCGACAGGTGGGCGGTGAGGTAGTTCATCGGCAGACCGGCGCCGCTGCGGAAGGAGAGGCCGTCCGGCAGCGGGAAGGTCAGCTCCGGTCGTACGGCGACTCGTGCGGCCCAGCCGCCGACCCGCACGAACCCGGCCACTCTGTCTCCCGCGCGGAAGGAGCTGTCGGCCGGGGCGGAGCGCACCAGGCCGGCCACCTCGACCCCGGGGACGAACGGCACCGGGGGCTTGCGCTGATAGCGGCCGTGGCTCATCAACAGGTCCGGGAAGCTGACCCCCGCGGCATGGACGTCGACGATCACCGAGATCGCGGTCTGCTCCGCGGTCGGGCCGGGCAGCCTCACCACTCGGAGACCGGCGGGTCCGTCGAGGCTTGCCACCTGCACCGCGGTGACGTGCTCGCTCATCCGTCGGCACCGGGTTGGGCTCCACCACTGGCTGGGTGGCCGGGTTGGGCCCGGTTGTCGAGAGCTTCCCGGTCGTGGACGTCGGTCGCGGTCGCGGCCTCCTCGCGCAGCACGTTGCGCCGGATCTTCTCCGATGGGGTCATCGGGAGGTCGTCGCGGAACCGGACGTAGCGCGGGATCGCGAACGCGGGGACCTTGCCGACGCAGTGGTCCCACACCTCATCGGCGGTCAGGTCGCCGTCGCGCACGATCACGGTCATCACCTCGTCCTCGCCGGCCTCGGAGTCAGCGGGCACCCCGATCACCGCGCACTCGGCGATCGCGGGATGCGAGAGCAGCGCCTGCTCCACCTCATAGGAGCTGATGTTCTCGCCACGTCGGCGAATCGCGTCCTTGATGCGGTCGACGAAGTAATACCAGCCTTCCTCGTCGCGACGCACGGCATCACCGGTGTGGAACCACATGTTGCGCCAGACCTCGGTGGTCTTCTCCGGCATGTTGAAGTAGCCCAGACTGGAGATCCACGGGTGCCTGGGGCGTACGCAGAACTCGCCGACCTCGCCGATAGGCACCTCGATGTCGGTCTCCGGGTCCACGATGATCACGTCGAACCACTTGCCGGCGTTGAGTCCGGCAGCACCCGCCGGACGGTCCTCGCCGTACGGGCTGAGGATCGGGGTGGTGGTCTCGGTGGTGCCGTAGACCTCGACGAACGCCTCGATCCCGAACCGCTCCTTGAAGTCCGCCAGGATCGAGGAGGCGGTGGGGGCGGCGAAGACGCAGCGCAGCGGGTTGTCGGTGTCGTCGGGCCGCGCTGGCTGCTTCCAGACGAAGTCCATCATCACGCCGAGGAAGTTGGTCACTGTGACGTCGTGCTCGCGTAGCTGGTCGACCCACCGGCTGGCGCTGAACCGTGATCGGATCACGGCGCGGCCGCCGGCGATCAACGCCGGGTAGACCGCCATGTATTGCGCGTTGCCGTGGAAGAGCGGGGTCACCGACAGCCAGGTGTCCTCCTCGGTGAAGCGGGTCAGGCAGCGCGTCAGCTCGGAGAAGAAGCTCATCTGCGCGTTCGGCATCGCGACGCCCTTGGAGAGCCCTGTGGTGCCGGAGGTGAAGAAGACCGCCGTGAGGTCACGGGCATCCGGCTCCGGCCCGCGGTACGGCGTCGCTTGCCGGAGCGCGTCCCAGGCCGCGGCCTGCCAGCCGGCGGCGCGCAACCGCTCCGCGGCTGCCTCACCGTCTCCGGAGCTGTCGATCACCCAGAACGCCTCGATCCCGCTCAGTTGCTCACGCAGTGCCACGAACCGGTCGGCTAGGTCGTCGTCCACGATCACCCAGCGGGCGTCGACGAGCTGCACCTGGTGGCGGAGGAACTCGCCCTCGTAGGCGGTGTTGACGGGCGCCTCGACCAGGTCCCCGATCGCGGTGCCGAACCAGCTCAGCACGAAGCGGCTCGAGTTCTTCGCCATGATCACCACGCGATCGCCAGACGCGGCGCCTGCGCCACGGAGGCCTCCAGCCACTCGCTCGGAGAGATCGAGCAGCTCGGCATAGCTGATCTCGACCTCCTCTTCCGGCGCAATGAGGAAGGTCTGCTCGCCGCGCTCGACCGCCTGGCGGCGCAGAACATGGGCGGCGGTCCACCGTGTCCAATCCGGGTCGGTGGGCTCGAGCTCCTCGTAGCTGCGGGTCATGGGCGGCTCCCTCGTCGTCGCGGATGTCCTGCTCCGGACCCTAGCCACGATTCGTGAATATGAATAGTATGTATTCGTCCGGCCCGCGACTCTTGGAGGAACCCATGGCGCTGACCTTCGGTCTTGCCCTGCAGAACGACTTCCCGCCCCACATCTCGCCGTCGTCGCGAGTGGGGGAACTGCGGGAGCAGGCGCGGGCGGCCCGCGACAGCGGCATCTCGTCGGCGTGGATGCTCAACCACTATCTGGGCAACATGCAGACGCTGCAGCCGTTGGTCGGCCTCGCCGCCATCGCCGAGCACACCGGCGACATGCGGATCGGCACCAACATGTTCATCCTGCCGCTGCGGCACCCGATCGACGTCGCAGAGGAGTTCGCCACCCTCGACCAGATCAGCAACGGTCACGCCGTCGCCGGCCTCGGCATGGGTTACCGCAGCAACGAGTACGACGCCTTCGGCATCGCGATGGACGACCGCGTCAAGCGCTACGAGGAGAGCGTCGAGCTGCTGCGCCGGCTCTGGAGCAACGAGCAGGTCGACTTCGCCGGTGAGCACTTCACGGTGAGCGGCGAGTCGATCGGCATCCCGGCCGTCCAGGCGGGGGGCCCGCCGATCTGGGTTGGCGCAGGCGTCCACAAGACCGGGGCGCGCCGCGCCGCCGCACTGGGCGACGCCTGGATCGTGCCGCCGCACGCCGAGCCGGAGAAGTTGCGCAGCATCCTCGCCTTCTATGCCGAAGAGCGGGACCGGCTGGGTCGTGGCCCGGCGCAGGAGGTCGTCGTACGACGGGAGATGGTGCTCGACGACGACCCCGAGCGCGCCATGGAGACCGGCCTGCACTACCGGGGCGAGAACACCCGGATGTACGCCGAGTTCGAGGCCCCGGACAAGACCGACAGCTACCGCCACCTCAAGGGTGACGCTGGCTTGAAGTCGGTCGCCGACAAGTCCTACCTCTTCACCGACCCGGCCACTGCGATCGCCCAGCTCAAGGAGCTAGAGGAGCTCGGCATCACCCACGTGATCCTGCGGATGCAGTGGTACGACCTGCCCCAGGACCGGATGCTCGCCACCCTTGAGAAGTTCAAGAACGAGGTGCTTCCCGCCTTCCGCTGAGCGCCGAGCCAAGCACTCGGTGATCAAGCCTGTCCCTCGGTGATCGAGCTTGTCCCTCGGTGATCGAGCTTGTCGAGATCACTCCCCGCGTCCGGTCTCGACAGGCTCGACCTCCGGGTGGTGCGGTCTCGACCCCCGCTGTACGGCCCTTGCGGCCAACGCACTTCAGTGCGCGGGCCAGCCCCGCACCAGGTCGGTGTTGACGTGCGGAGTGATGGTCTTGCGTCGGAAGAGTGCCGTGCCGTCGGCCACCTCGATGACGTCGAGATAGGTGCCCCAGCCCAGGCCGGAGGCGTCGGCCTCGCGGGCGGTGAAGACGAAGTACGACGCCACCTCCACCAAGCCCGGCTCCAGGGGGCGGGTGCGCACGTTCGTCAGGAAGTGCCGCTTCTCGGAAGCTCCGGGGCCGAGGCGGTCGCGATAGAAGGCGATGATCCCCTCGCGTCCGACGAAGTCGCCGGCCGGCACCGACAGCACGCCGTCCTCGGTGAAGAGAGCGGCGACCTCCTCCGGTGTCGGGTCGTCGAGAATCTCGGCGTAGGCGTGCAGCAGGTTGCGGGCCAGTTCCGCATCCTCCAGCCGTGCCACGCGCTCTAACAGGGCTTCCAGTGGACTCTCGCTCATCTCGCTCCTCGAACTCATGCGGTCTTCCTCCGCTCCCACGGTGCTGCCGTCTTCAACGCGTCGACCGGCACGCTGTCGGCGACCGCGGCGCGGCAGCGCATCAACGCGGCCGGCATGCCGGCGCCCACGACAGCGCGGACGCGGCCCTCGGACGTGAGGGCCACCAGGAAGACCCCCTCGTCCAGTGACCCGGCCAACACCACCGGGGTGTCCTCGGGCCGCGGTAGGCCGAGGCACTGCACCTTGACGTCGTACTGGTCACTCCACATGTAGGGGAGTTCGGCGTGCGCCTTCTCGTTCCCCAGTCCCTGGGCGGCGAGGAGGTTGGTAGCGACGGTCGCGGCGAGGTCGCCGGCGGCGGTCCAGTGCTCGAGTCGCACCCGGCCCTCCCCGCGGGGATCCGCCACCGCGGCCACGTCGCCCACGGCCCACACGTCACGTGCGGAGGCTGCGCCTCGGCTGTCGACCACGACGCCGCCGTCGAGTGCGAGGCCGGAGGAGTCGAGCCATCCGGTGTCGGGCACTCCGCCGACCGCCGTGACGACCACGTCGGTCTCCCATCGCGTGTCGTCATCGAGACGTACGCCGCGCGCCCGGCCGCCCGCTGTCTCCAGTTCTGCGACGGTGCGACCCAGGTGGAGCGCGACGCCGCGGTCGCGGTGCAGGCGAGCCACGAAGCTGCCGACCTGCTCGCCGACGACGCGACACAGCGGTTGGGGCAGCGGATCCACCAGGGCGACCTCCAGGCCACGCGTGCGCAGCGTCGCGGCGATCTCGCTACCGAGCACGCCCGCGCCGACGACCGTCGCGTGCCGCGCCTCGGCGGCAGCGCGGCGGATAGCCAGGCAGTCGTCGAAGCTGCGCAGCACGTGCACGCCGCCGATCGCCTCCCAGCCGGGAACGGTGCGGGGCGTCAGTCCGGTCGCGAGCACCAGCTGGTCGTAGCTCAGGACGGTGCCGTCATCGAGGGAGACGAGATGGGCACCGGCGTCCAGCGCGGTCGCGCGTACGCCGAGTCGCAGGTCCAGGTCGAGCTCGTGCAGACGATCCGCATTGCGGAGCACCGGGATCGCGGGCTCCTCAGTCGCTGCGAGTACCGCCTTGGAGAGTGGCGGCCGGTCGTAGGGCGGGTGCTCCTCGGCGCCGATCATCGTCAGGGAGCCGTCGTACCCTCCTCGACGGAGCCGTTCGGCGGTGCGGAGGCCGGCGAGACCGGCTCCGACGATGACGACACGTGGGGACATGACTCTCTCCTGAGGTGTGGCTGGCGTCACCCGGAACCATACGTTATGTTTCATTATCAGCAATAGTGCTGAGAACGATCTCATCACCCGCGTGGCGACGACGTTCGCCGGAGGGAGGCATCATGTCGCAGCCGGTCGAGCTGCCCGGTTCCATGGCCGAGCGGCCCCAGCTCTTCGTCGGAGGCAGGTGGCAGGATCCGCAGGGCGACGAGGTCGTCGAGGTGCGCAACCCAGCGACCGGTCAGCGTGTCGGATCGGCAGCGCTGGCCTCTGCGGACGACATCGACGCGGCTGTGGCAGCGGCGCGTTCATCGTTCGACTCCGGTGTCTGGTCGCGCGCCACGCCCGAGGAGCGCTCCGCGGTGCTCCGCAAGGCCGCCGACCACTTGGAAAAGCGCGCACCGGAGCTCGCTGTCAGCATCACCTCCGAGCTCGGCTGCCCGCTGTGGTTCAGCGAGATGGCCCATGTGCCCAACCCGATCCGGCACACCCGCTACTACGCCGACCTGGCTCGCGACTTCGCCTACGACGAGACGCGTAGCGACGGAGCCAACACGAGCCTCGTCACCCAGGAGCCGGTCGGTGTGGTCGGCGCCATCACCCCGTGGAACGGGCCCCTCAGCACGCCGTCGCTCAAGATCACGCCCGCGCTGGCTGCCGGCTGCTCGGTCATCCTGAAGCCCCCGCCGGAGACTCCGCTCACCGTCCAGGCCTTCGCCGACGCCTTCCTCGACGCCGGTCTGCCCGAGGGGGTGCTCAGCATTCTGCCCGGTGATCGTGAGGCTGGCGCACACCTGGTCGCCCATCCGGAGGTCGACAAGGTCGCCTTCACCGGGAGCAGCCTCGCAGGCAAGGCGATCATGGCCTCGGCCGCCGAGCGGATCGCCCGCGTGACCCTGGAGCTCGGCGGCAAGTCGGCAGCGATCATGCTGGACGACGCAGACGTGGACGTGGTGGTCCCCGCGTTGTTGCCGATGGCGATGATGGTCAACGGCCAGGCCTGCATCGCGCAGACCCGGATCCTGGTGCCCCGCCACCGCGAGGCAGAGTTCGTCGACGCGCTCGCCGCGGCGCTACGCGCCCAGACGGTCGGCGACCCGATGCTTCCGGACACCAAGATCGGCCCGATGGTCAGCGAGCGGCAGCGCGACCGGGTCGCCGGTTACATCCGGCTCGGCCGAGACGAAGGCGCCCGAGTCGTCACCGGAGGCGAGGCCCTGACCCTCCCGCCGGAGCTGGAGGGTGGCTGGTTCGTGCCGCCGACCCTGCTGGCGGGCGTCGACAACGGCATGCGCGTGGCGCAGGAGGAGATCTTCGGTCCGGTCGTCGCCGTCATCGCCTACGACGACGAGGAAGCCGCGATCCGGATCGCCAACGACTCCGTCTACGGCCTCTCCGGTTCGGTGTGGAGCCCCGACGTCGACCGTGCCCTGGGCGTAGCCCGGCGGATCCGCACGGGCATGGTCAGCATCAACGGCCGACCGCAGGCCTACGGCTCTCCGTTCGGCGGCTACAAGCAGTCCGGGTTGGGGCGCGAGATGGGCCCGGAGGGCTTCAAGGCATTCCTGGAGACCAAGTCGATCGCGATGCCCTCATGACCGGGCCGGGCCGGCTCGCAGGAAAGGTCGCCGTCGTGACCGGTGGTGCCAGCGGCATCGGTGCCGGCACGGTGCGGCTCTTCCATGCCGAGGGCGCGAAGGTGGTGATCGCCGACCTGCAGGCTGACGCGGGCGAGGCACTGGCCGTCGAGCTTGGTGCGGGAGCCGTCTTCCGGCGTACCGATGTCACCGACGAGGCGTCGATCGCGGCGGCCGTCGATGCCGCGGTCACGGAGTTCGGCCGGCTCGACGTCATGTTCAACAACGCCGGGATCATCGGTGCGGTCGGTCCGATCGATCGCACCCGCACGGAGGATGCCGACCTGACCATCGCGGTCAACTTGCGTGGCGTCCTGCTGGGCATGAAGCACGCGGCACGGGTGATGAAAGTCCAGCGCTCCGGCGTGATCATCTCGACCTCCAGTCCGGCGGGCGTGATGGGCGGCGTCGGCGCACACGTCTACAGTGCGGTCAAGGCCGGCATCATCGGGCTCTCGAACTCCGTAGCGGCCGAGCTGCGCGCGTTCGGCGTGCGCGCGAACGTGATCATCCCGGGCGCGGTCGTCTCGCAGATGACCGCGGATCTGGTGGCGGGCGGCGCCGACGACCTCGCCGGCGCACAGGAGGCCCTTGACCGCTCCCGCTACATGAGCCGCCCCTTGCAGCCGGCCGACGTCGCAGCAGGCGTGCTCTACCTGGCCAGTGACGAGGCGGCCTTCGTGACCGGCATCGTGCTGCCGGTCGACGCGGGCATGACCGGTGCCGGCGGCCCCTCGCCGATGGCCGACGAGAAGTACGCCGACCAGGCGGGCCGCCGTGAGGCCGGCCGTCGTGTCGGCGCCGACGACACCCCGAAGGAGTTCTGAGTGCTCGCTCGCGAGTCGATCGACGCCCTGCTCAACCCGCGTTCGTTCGCGCTGATCGGCGCCAGCGACAAGTCCACGTTCTCCACCCTTCTCCACGCGAACCTGGTGGCGGCGGGGCTCGGGGAGCAGACCTTCCTGGTCAACCCCCGGCGTAGGGAGGTGCACGGAAGAGCGACCCATCCCAGCTGTGTCGCGATCGGTCGGCCGATCGACCTGGTCCACGTCATGGTGCCGGCGGCGGCCGCCGCGGACGCGCTGCGGGACGCGGCCGAGGCCGGGGCGAAAGCTGCGATCGTGCTCAGCTCGGGCTGGTCCGAGATCGGCCCGGAGGGCCGCCGCCGCCAGGAGGAGCTGGTGGAGCTGGCCGACGAGCTCGGCATCGCCATGCTCGGGCCCAATGTGCTGGGCATGGTCAACGTGGCGGAGGGGATCCCGGCGATGGCGCTCTCCGATCCTCCTACCGAGGCCGGTCCGGTCGCCCTGATCTCCCAGAGCGGCGCCAGCTGCGGGGCGATGAAGGAGTTCGCGGCCATGGCCGGCGTGGGCCTGTCGCACGTGCTCACGGTCGGCAACGAGGCGATGGTGACGGTCGGTCACCTGGTCGATGTGCTCGTCGACAGTGACGACGTTCGCGCGGTCGCCATCTTCATGGAGAGCGTGAAGGAGCCGCAGGTCTTCACCGCCGCAGCGCGGCGCGCGGCGGCGGCTGGCAAAGCGGTCGTCGTGCTCAAGGCTGGGCGCAGTGAGCTCGCCGCCCGTGCTGCGGCCTCTCACACGGGGGCGTTGGTCGGCGACGACCGGGTCATCGACGCGATGTTCGCCGATGCCGGCGTCATTCGCGTCGACACCATCGAGGAGATGCTGGTGACGGCCGGCATCGCGGCGTACACCGGCCCCTTGGCCCGGCCCGGTCTTGGCGTCGTCTCGATCTCCGGAGGCGCCTGCGACATCGTCGCCGACCTTGCCGATGCCATCGGCGCCGAGCTTCCGGAGCTGTCGGCGGCGAGCACTGCGACGCTCGCGGAGAAGATGCCCGACTTCGGCCACGCGCACAACCCGCTCGACATCACCGGAGCCGCGATCATCGACCCGACCCTGTGGACCACCTCGGTCCGGGCAGTCGGCAACGACCCGTCCGTCGGTGCGGTGCTGGTGGTCAACAGCCTGCCCTGGCGGGAGGACGGGCTCCCCTTCTACGGGCAGAAGTACGTCGACGCGATCGGTGCTGGCAGCGCAGCTGCCCAGGTGCCTGTCCTGTACGTGACGCAGACGAGCCAGCCGATCGGTCCGCAGACCCGCGAAGTGCTGCGAACCGGCGGCGTTCAGCACGTCGTACCCGGTCTGCGGCTTGCCGTCGACGGGGTGGCCCGGATCGCCGACTGGTCCCGGCGCCGGCTCCATGCTCGACCGCAGCCGAGCCCGGCCGAGATTCCGACGGTGGCCGCAGAGCCGCTGTCGGAGGCCGCGGCCCGCGAGTTGCTCGTCGCCGCTGGCGTCCCGGTCGTGCCCTCCTGGCACGTGCGTTCCGCGCAGGAGGCGGAGAAGGCTGCCGTCGAGGCGGGGATGCCGGTCGCCATGAAGATCGTCTCCGCGGACATCGGGCACAAGAGCGACATCGGTGGTGTCCGGCTCGGCGTTGAGTCCAGTGCCGCCGCAGCGACCTACGATGCGATCGTGACTGACTGCGCTGCCGCTCGGCCGGAGGCGCGGCTCGACGGGGTGCTGGTCTCCCCGATGCGCAACCCGGCAACCGAGTTGCTCGTCGGAGTCACCCGCGACGACGACTGGGGTCTGCTGCTCGCCGTCGGTCTCGGCGGAGTTCTGGTCGAAGTGCTCGACGACGTGTCGCTGGCGCCACTCCCGGTCGACGAAGCGGTCGTCGGCCGCATGCTGGAGCGGCTGCGCGGAAGCGCGTTGCTCGATGGTGTCCGTGGCAGGCCTGCGGCGGATCGGCAGGTGCTGGCTACGGCCATCACCGGCATCTGTCGTCTCGCGGAGGCTCTCGACACCCACCACGGCCGTGCCTTCGACGGGCTCGAGGTCAACCCGCTCCGGGTGGACGGTGCCGTCGTCGAGGCGCTGGACGCACTCGTCACCTGGCGTTCCGAGGCGCCCCAGTGATCGGCCCTTCGGTGATCGAGCGCCACCCGGTGATCGAGCGCCACCCGGTGATCGAGCGCCACCCGGTGATCGAGCTTGTCGAGATCATCACCCCGGCCGGTCTCGACCCTTCGACAGGCTCAGGACGGCGCGGGCTCGACCTCCGGGGCGGCGTTGATCGTTCGAGGAGAGGTGCAGCATGGATGACAAGCGAGTTCTGATCACCGGGGCGGCCCAGGGGATGGGGCGCCAGATCGCGGTGGAGATGGCACGGCAGGGAGCGGCGTACGTCTCGGTGGCGGACATTGCGACCGAGGGTGCGGAGGAGACGCTGGCGCTCGTGGAGGCGGCCGGTGGGCGTGGGCAGGTGGTCCGTGTCGACCTGACCGACTCCGCCGACGTGCGAACCATGGTGGAGACCGCGGTCCGGGGCGGGGGCGGGTTGGACACGCTGGTCAACAATGCCGGCGTCATCGACTCGGCTTTCGCGCCTGAGCTGGCCACGGTCGACCGGCTCCCCGAGGAGGTGTGGGACCGGGTGTTCGACATCAACGTGAAGGCCGTCTACCTCGCCACGCAGGCAGCGAGCGCTGCCTTGCGAGCCTCGGCCAACGGGCCGTCGATCGTCAACGCGGCGTCAGTGGCCGGCCTGACGGGATACGCGACGCCCGCGTACGTCGCCAGCAAGGGCGCGGTCGTCCAGCTCACCAAGGCGACCGCCATCGGACTCTCGCCCGAGGTGCGTTGCAACGCGTTCGCGCCCGGCTCGATCGAGACACCGATGGCACGGGAGCGGATCGCCTCCGCGGACGATCCGGTGCGCCAGGAGTGGCTGATGACGGGTGCACACCTGATCCCGCGCTTCGGTCGTGCCGAGGAGGTCGCCGAGGTGGTCTGCTTCCTCGCCTCCGACCGTGCCTCCTTCCTGACCGGCGTCACTGTTCCCGTCGACGGCGGCTTGATGGCCTGGCGGGGACTGCGCTGAGCCAGCCGGTGCTACCGCGGGCGCGACGGACGGGGTCGGGATCGGTCGCACCGACGTACTGCTGGGGGTGGAAGGGTGGTCGTGCGACGCCGCTGCGGAGCATGGGAGCCGGGTGTCCGCAAAGCCCTTAAAATTCATGCGCATGATCTCTTGACGACGTGCGAATCTAGGTTAATGATTATGCAAGTCGTGACGCGGGTCACGAGCAAGGCAGAGTAGGGACGGAGAGTCAGACTCATGACTGGAGTACTGGGTTCGCGGCGGGTCGGTGTGCTCGCTGCCGTGATGGTGGTCGGGGCCGGCGCCCTGTCCGCGTGCGCCGAGGAAGGCGCTGGCAACCAGGCGGGTGGCGAGGGCATCGAGGCCGGCGCCTCGATGGAGGACTACCAGAAGGCCTTCGAGGACATCAACCAGATCACCCTGCTGACCCAGACTCCCGCGCCCAAGGGCTCGGTGACGGGCCTCCCGCAGGAGAAGTACTACGAGGCGGTCGAGGAGTGGTCGGGCGGCAAGATCAAGTTCGACATCGCGTACTCGAACGCGGTTGCCGAGCCGGCCGAGATCGACGACGCGCTCGTCGACGGCCGTCTCGACATCGCCTCCACCCTGCCGATCTACGAGCCGAGCGAGTACCCGGCGAACGCGGCGCTGATCGAGGCGGGCTTCATCTCGGACCACAGCGCGCTCGAAGGAGCGTTGAGCTCCAACGCATGGCCGAACCAGGTCGCCTTCGGCAATGACGACATCCTCAAGGAGTTCGACGACCACGGGCTCGTCCCGCTGGTGCCGCTCTTCAACTCGGGCGCCAACGCACTCTTCTGCTCGCAGAAGCGCACCAGCCTCTCCGACCTCAAGGGCACCTCGGTGGGTGCCGGCGGTCAGGCCCAGTCCGCCGAGGTCGAGGCGATCGGTGGCTCCCCGGCGTCCATCCCCTACACCGAGCTCTACGAGAGCCTGCAGCGCGGCGTCGTCGACTGCACCGTCTCCAGCCCCACGGTGGCCGTCCTCGGTGGCTTCTTGGAGACCGCTCCGTTCGTGACCATCGACCCGCAGGCGGGCTTCTCCCTGGCGCCGGGCACCTTCTCCTTCAGCAAGACCACCTGGGACACGCTGCCGCTGGTCGCCCAGCAGCTCCTCTGGGACCGGCTTGACGTCTTCGTCGCGGCCAACATCGAGGAGAAGATCTTCTTCAACAACGCCGCCATGGCCGACTCGGTGGCCAAGTTCAAGGGCGCGATCAATGTCTTCGACGAGGACGCCCGGGCGGCACTGCAGAAGAAGAACGACGAGCTCCTGAACAAGCTCTCCGGGACCAAGGCCGTTAGTGACGGCAAGGCCTTCGTCGAGTCGCTCCAGGCTGCCAACACCGACTGGCAGGAGAAGGTCGGCGGGCTCGGGCTCGATGACGTCAGCTACGCCGACTTCGGCGCCTGGTGGGCCCAGAACAAGGACTCGGTCGACCTGAGTTCCTTCACGACGCTGTTCCAAGAGGAGATCCTCGCGGAGCACCGCCCCTCCTGATCCCCCGGATCAGAACCGTGTTCGAGTTGGTGGCCCGGACTCCCTCCGGGCCACCAGCCATCCTCCTGATGGAGACCAGATGAGCAACGCAGAGCGCCGGCGGCCAACGTGGCTGCGGCCCGAGCTGTTGATCGAGATCCCGGCCGTGATCGTGACCTTCGTGATGATGTTCCACATCACCGCGAACGCCCTGTTGCGGACCTTCAAGGACGACCCGATCGACAACACCCTTGAGATCACCCAGTACTGGTACCTGCCGATCATCGCGTTCCTCGGCTTCATCGCCGCTCAGGCGCGTGGGCAGCACATTGCTGCCGACCTGATCTATGAGCGGCTGCCGGAGGTCTCCAAGCGCTACGTACTGGCGATCCTCTCGGTGCTCGCGGCCGTGGTCTGCGCGGGATTCGCCAAGTACGGCTGGGGCGAGGCGGTGCATGCGCACGAGATCGAGAAGACCGCCGGCGTGAGCGACCTCCCGGCCTGGCAGCCCTACTACCTGGTACCTCTCGCGTTCGGAGTCATGACGCTCCAACTGCTCTGGGCCGCCGGGCGCGCCCTGGTCAAGGGCGACAGCCACCACATCGTCACCGACCCCGATGACCTCCTGCTTCTCGAAGAGCTCGAGGAGATGGAGGCGCGAGAGGCCGCCGAGCGGCTCTCCGCAGACAACGCAGCCAACCCGAAGGAGGAGTCGCGATGAGCAGCAGCACCGCGACCGCAGACGCCGCCGACGGTGTCGAGACGCCGCCTGGACCTCCCGCGACCGGCTCGCGCGGCTCGCTCGGCTCCTGGCTGACCCTCGGAATCACCCTCACCCTGGTGGTCGGCTCGACGATCGCCATGTTCCTTCCCCTCATTCCCGAGGCGATCGGCCTGGCGGCGATCGTGCTCATGCTCTGCCTGACCTTCCTCCGACTCCCGGTCGCCCTGGCGATGATCGTGCCGGCGTTCCTGGGCATGTACGCCCTGCGTGGCGAACTGCTCGTGGAGAGCATGTTCAAGACGCTCCCCTATGGCCAGGTCGCGGAGTGGACGCTCAGCGTCGTGCCGATGTTCATCCTGATGGGCCTGCTGCTGTGGCGCGCGGGACTGACGGAGAGCCTCTATGCAGCTGGCCGGAAGTGGCTCGGCTGGATGCCCGGCGGCCTGGCTGTCGGGACGAACCTCGCCGGCGCGGGTCTCGCCTCGGTGAGCGGCTCGTCCGTCGGGACGGCGTACGCGCTGGCCCGGATCGGCATCCCCGAGATGCTCAAGGCCGGCTACGACAAGCGGCTGGCGATCGGCGCGGTCATCGTGGCCGGGTTGCCCGGCCAGCTCATCCCGCCGAGCATCATGCTGGTGATCTACGCGGGGATCGCTGAGGTGCCGATCGGGCCTCAGTTGCTCGCCGGAATCGGCCCCGGAGTCCTGGTCGCGATCCTCTTCACGGTGATGATCGTGATCTTCGCCAAGCGTTGGGCGCCGACGGTCGCGGAGGAGCAGCAGCTCCACGAGCAGGTCACCTGGGGCGACCGCTTCGCCAGCCTCGCCAAGATCTGGCCGGTGCCGCTGCTCATCGCAGTCATCGTCTGGGGGATGTTCTCCGGCACCTTCACCGCCACCGAGGCGGGTGCCGCCGCGGCGGTCATCTCCCTGCTCATCACGGTGATCTGGAAGTGGGGCGACGGTCCGCTCCGCGCCATCGCGGACGCTTCGGTGGCGACTGTCAGCAGCGTGGGCGGCATCTTCTTCATGCTGGTCGGCGTCGAGGCGCTCTCCCGGATGTTCACGTTGACCGGCATCAGCACCGGGTTCGCCGAGTTGGTCGAGTCGATGGACCTCAACCGGGTCAGCTTCCTGCTGGTGATGATGGTGGTCTACATCGTGCTCGGCACCTTCATGGAGCCGTTGCCGATGATGGTGCTCACCATCCCGATCCTGATGCCCACGCTGATCTCCCTGGACATCTCGCTGCTCTGGTACGGCGCCTTCGCTGTGCTCATGGGCGAGCTCGCCGTGGTCACCCCGCCCGTTGGGATCCTCGCCTTCATCATCCACCAGATCACGAAGGAGCCCGAGGTCAACCAGGGACAGAACATCCGGCTCAACGACGTCTTCAACGCGTGCTGGTGGTTCATGCCGATGGCCATTCTCGTGACCGTGATCCTGATCTTCTTCCCGGAGATCAGCACCTGGCTGCCCGACATGGCCTCCGGCAACTGAGCTCGCGACTAGGAAAGGACGACCATGACCGAGACGACACACCGCGGATGCCCGGTCGCGCACACCGACTTCACCGGCACCGCCCCGCTCTACGAGCACTACAAGATGCTCGACAACGACCGGGAGCAGGCCCGCTTCCTCTTCAACGACACGACCGACCGTGGCTTCTTCATGCTCCAGCGGTACGACGACGTGCGCGACGGGTTCCAGCAGCACGACACCTGGACCACCGCGGTGCGGTCGGCGCTGCGCCCGAACACGGCCAGCGACCCCCTGCTCCCGCAGGACCTCAACGGTCAGGAGCACGTGAAGCTGCGCCGGATCCTCAACCAGTTCTTCGCCCCAGCGGCGGTGCGCCGGATGGAGCCGATGGCTCAACAGCGTTGCATCGAGTTGATCGAGGAGCTGAAGCCGGCCGGCTCGTGCGACTTCGTCGCCGAGTTCGCCATCCGGTACCCGACCGACATGTTCCTGGCTCTGCTCGGCCTGCCGGTCAGTGACGGCGAGCAGTTCCTGGAGTGGTCCGACGAGTACTTCAGCGCCTTGCTGGCCGGCGACCCTGCCGGTGCGACGACCGCCAAGGCCAGCATCATGAACTACTTCGACGAGGCGGTGAACGAGCGTCGCGCCAACCCGCGCGACCCGAAGGAGGACATGGTCACCCGCCTGGTGCAGGCGCGGATCGACGACGTGCCGCTGACCCAGGACGAGATCCTCACGATCTGCCTCACCCTGATGCTGGCCGGACTGGACACCACCCGCAGTGCGCTCGGCTTCATCTACACGCACCTGGCCCAGCATGACGCCGACCGGCAGGCGATCATCGACGACCCCACGTTGATCCCCAAGGCGGTGGAGGAGTTCCTTCGTCTGTACCCGCTTGTCTTCCAGGCCGGCCGAGAGGTGCAGGAGCCGCAGGAGTTCAACGGGGTGGAGTTGGAGAAGGGCGACGTCGTCTGGCTCGGGATCGCCCAGGCCAACCGCGACCCCCGCAAGTTCGACAACCCGGACGAGTTCGACGTCAACCGGCCGAACGTCAACCAGCACATCGCATTCGGCGGCGGCCCGCACCGCTGCCTGGGGATGCACCTCGCTCGCCTGGAACTGAAGATCGTGCTGGAGGAGTGGCACAAGAGGATCCCGGAGTACCGCATCACGCCGGGTACCGAGCTGCGGGAGCGCGGTGTGCAGCTGAGCATGGCCGCGCTGCCGCTCGAGTGGGAGGTGTAGGAGTTGTTCATCTCGATCGACGCCGACAAGTGCATGGGGCACGGTCGTTGCTACGCGGTCGCGCCTGACCTGCTGAGCGACGACGACGAGGGCTTCGTCGCGCAGCGCGGGCAGTGCTGGGAGATCCCGGAGGGTTTGCTCGGCCAAGCCGAAGAGGCCGCCGATGCGTGCCCCGAGGGTGCCATCGCCGTACTGGAGACCGCGCCCAGCAATGCCTAGCGGACTTCTCGAGCACCTGCGTGTCCTCGACCTGACCGACGAGCGGGGCCTGCTCTGTGGGCGACTCTTCGCCGATCTCGGCGCTGACGTCGTGCAGGTCGAGCCGCTCGGCGGGTCGACCGCCCGGCAGGCACCGCCGGTCGCCGAGCAGACCGGGGTCTCCCTCTACTGGGAGACGTACGCCGCCGGCAAGCGAGGCGTCAGTGTCGACCTCGACGACGATGCCTCCGTGGAGCGGATCCGCGCCCTCGCCCGGGTGTCCGACGTGGTGATCACCTCCTGGCCGCGGGCACTGGTCGAGCGGCTGGGCCTCGACCCACTTGCGGTGCACGAGGACAACCCCCGCGCGATCTACACCGTCATCTCCGGCTTCGGCTGGGACGGCCCCAAGGCGGAGTACGCCGACACCGACCTGGTGGTCTGGGCGGCGGGCGGACCGCTCGCCCCGCATCGTGACGGCGACCGTCCGCCACTGCGCATCTCGGTCCCCCAGGCCTACCTCCATGCCTCGGCCGATGCGGCCGCCGGTGCCCTGATCGCCGTGTTGGCTCGTGCTCAGCACGACTGTGGCCAGGTCGTCGACGTCTCCGCGCAGGCGGCCATCGGGGTAGCCACGCTGGCGAGGGTTCTGGCGACCGCGGTCGGTGACGATCACCCGGAGTGGCAGACGACACCCGGGCGCCCGACCGGCGGACGCACCGACCAGAGTGGTTCGGGAGCCGCGACGCCCAACAGCCTGAAGAAGTGGTACTGCCGCGACGGCATGGTCGAGCTGCACCTCTCGATGGGCCCCGCTGCCGGCGCCTTCACCAACAACCTCTTCCGGTGGATCGCCGAGGAGGGCGGGGTCGACGAGCCCATTGCTTCCTGGGACTGGCGGGTCGTTCCCGACCAGCTGGTCTCCGGGGAGCTCAGCCACGACCAACTCGACGAGGCGAGGGCCGCCGTACGCGCCTTCTTGCTCGGCAAGACGAAGGCCGAGGTGCTCGAGGGGGCGATCGAGCGCCGGTTGCTGTGCATGGCGATCTTCGACATGTCCGACATCGCGGGTAGCCCGCACCTTGCCTATCGCGACTTCTGGGGCGCCGTACCGATGCCCGGAGCGGACGCTCCGGTCGCTGTCCCCGGACGGATCGCTCAGGTGCGCGGCCCGGCCGGCCCGATGGTCGCCGGAGCGGCGCCCGCGATCGGGGAGCACGACGACGTCGTATTCAAGGAGTGGCTGGCGCGATGACGAACGAGACGACGAACCGGGGAACCACGCCCCACGCGCTCGCCGGGCTGAAGGTCCTCGACCTCTCCTGGGTGGTTGCGGGGCCGCTCATCGGCCGTGCCCTGGCGGACTTCGGTGCCGAGGTGGTGCGCGTCGAGTCGAGTGTGCGGGTGGAGACCGCTCGTCTCATGCAGCCCTTCCACGGCGGTGTGCAGGACAAGGAGGGCTCCGCGCTCTTCGGCAACTGCAACGCCGGGAAGCGCGGCCTCACCCTCGACCTCAAGAGCGCCGAGGGGCAACAGGTCGTCCGCGACCTGGTCGGCTGGGCCGACGTGGTCGTGGAGTCGTTCTCGCCGGGACAGCTGAAGAAGTGGGACCTCGACTACGACGCGCTGCGCGTCATCAAGCCCGATCTGGTCATGCTCAGCACCTCGATCGCCGGTCAGGACGGTCCGTGGGCCACGCTTGCAGGCTTTGGCAACGTGGGCTCGTCGCTGAGCGGCTTCCAGCACCTGGTCGGCTACGACGACCGGCTGCCGATGGGCACTTTCGGCCCCTACACCGACTACGTCGGGCCGCGGCTGGCGCTGGTGACGTTGTTGGCGGCGTTGGAGAACCGGCGCCGGACCGGAGAGGGCGCCTACATCGACGTCGCCCAGGTCGAAGCAGGCATCTTCTTCCTCTCCCCGCAGGTCGCCCACTATGGGTACGACGGCACGATCGCCGAGAGGCACGGCAACCGCGATCCCCACCTGGTGCCACATGGCGTCTTCCCGGCTCGGGCCGTCGACGGCAAGGAGCGGTTCGTCGCGATCGCGGTCCGGGACCGGGCCGAGTGGATCGCCCTGGCTCGCGCGATGGGCCGTGAGGACCTGGCCGAACGGGACGACCTGGCGAGCGCCGACGGGCGGCGTGCGGCCGAGGGCGAACTGGAGCAGCTGATCGCCACGTGGACCGCGGAGCGGCCGGCTGTCGAGGTCGAGACGCTCCTGCAGGCCGCCGGCGTGCCGGCTCACGCCGCCGTCACCAGCGACGACTATCAGCATGAGCCGCAGCTGGCCCATCGCGGGCACCTCGTGGAGCTTCCGCACGCTCGTCATGGGCGAACGTTCGTGGAGGCGCCGCGCTACCGGCTCTCTGCCACCCCGGGCGCCCCGCGACGTGCGGCTCCGGCGTTGGGCCAGGACAACGACTCGGTGCTTCGGGAACTGCTCGACTACGACGCTGCGCGCATCGCCGCGCTGCGAGAAGGAGGGATCCTGCGATGACCGCTGTCGACACGGGAAGCCCGGACTGGACCGAGCAGTGGCAGGAGGTGATCGACGCCGTCGGACGCGACTTCCTCGAGGGTGAGACCACCTGGGGTGGCGACCCCGTGGAGCGTGGCGCGATCCGGCGCTACCTCGAGCCGCTGGAGCTCGACTGCGCACTGCACACCGACCCGGCAGCGGCCCGTGCGGCCGGCTACGACGACGTGGTGATGCCGGCTACCGGTGTGATCGCCTGGACCATCCCGGCCGCCTGGCGCCCCGGTGAGGTGCTCTTCGACTCCGAGGACCGCAACGCGCAGCCAGTGCACACCGCGATCAACAACACCGATCTCGGTATGGGACCGAAGACGACTGGCTTCTTCGGCACCGACATCGAGCTGGACTTCGACCGTGAGGTGGTCGCCGGCGAGCAGCTCGGCCGCCGCGGCAAGCGGCTGGTTGCCTGCAAGCCGAAGGAGACAGGTGTCGGCCGCGGTGCCTTCATGACCTGGGAGAGCGAGATTGTCGCTCGACCTGGTCACGTCGCCGACGCCGAGCCCGAGGTCGTCGGACGGATCCGCATCGGCACCTACGCCTACGTGCCGCACCCGAAGAAGGATGAGGAGGCTGCGCGATGAGCACGGTCCCGAACGCACTGACCGGCCGCAGGTTCGACGAGGTCACCGTCGGTGAGCAGCTGCCGGACGTAGCGCTGCCCTTGACCGTCTACCGCCTGGTGATGGCCGCAGGCAGCAATCGTGACTTCAACTCGATCCACCACAACACGGAGTACGCCCGTTCGACCGGAGCCGAGGAGATGTATGCCAACACCTCGTTCCTGATGAGTTCCTGGGAGCGGCTGGTCCGTGATTGGTGCGGCGAGGCCGGCCGGATCCGTGCGATCCGCGGCTTCCGAATGCGCTCCTTCAACTACGTCGGCACCACCATGCGGGTGCTCGGCGAGGTCACCGGTACCCGAGTCGAGGAGGGTCCGCAGGGTGCGGTCGGCGTCGTCGAGGTGGCCGTTCGCTGTGAAGGACCCCAGGGCATCACCGTCGGCCCTGGCACGGTCGAGGTGCTGCTGCCCGTCGACGCGTCGTACAACGAGGAGAACACCCCATGAGCATCGACTCCCCCCGGACCGCGATCGTCGGCCTGGGCATCACCGAGATGGGCAAGGTCTACGGCCGGTCCGCCACAGACTTCGCTGTCGAGGCGATCACCAGTGCTGTCGCTGATGCCGGGCTGAGCCTGTCGGACGTCGACGGACTCTACGTGAACCCCGGCATCAAGAACGACACCGACATGCGTCTGCAGTCCACGCTCGGGATGCGCGACACCCGTGTCCTGGCGACGATCCAGGGTTTCGGCTCCTCGGCCGGGCAGATGGTGCAGTACGCCTCCCTGGCGATCGAGGCCGGGATGGCTGACGTCGTCGTGTGCGTCTACGCCGACGCTCCCCTCAAGGAGGGAAAGCGCGCTGGCGCCGCCTATCCCGGGCAGGCTCGCGCCATGGTCGGTGTGGGTTCCCTGCCGTTCGCCGCCGGCCTCAAGGCCGCTCCGGAGCGCTATGCCGTGGGCGCTCGCCGCCACATGCACGCCTACGGGACGACGTCGGAGCAGTTCGGCGCCGTCGCCGTGGCCGCGCGTCAGTGGGCGCAGCTGAACCCGCACGCGCAGATGCGCGAGCCGATGACGCTCGAGGACCATCAGGCCTCCCGGATGATCGCCGACCCGTTGCGTCTGCTCGACTGCTGCCTGGTCAGCAACGGAGCGGTGGCCGTGGTGGTCACCAGCGCCGAGCGGGCCGCCACCCTCAAGCAGCCGCCGGTGCACATCTGGGGCTGGGGGCAGGCGCACCCGGGCTACGTCAACCGGCGTGACAGCGAGTTCGGCCTGGTGACCGGCGCTGCGCAGTCCGGCCCCGCTGCCCTGAAGATGGCCGGTGTCGGGGTGGAGGAGATCGACATCCGCGAGATCTACGACTGCTTCACCTACACCACGCTCGTCACCCTCGAGGACTACGGCTTCTGTGCGAAGGGCGAAGGCGGCGAGTTCGTCGCCAGCGGCGCGATCGCACCGGGCGGGACGCACCCGACCAACACCGGCGGCGGCGAGCTCTCCTCCTACTACATGTGGGGCATGACGCCGCTCTCCGAAGCGGTCATCCAAGCCCGCGGCCAGGCCGGTGAACGCCAGGTCGGCAAGCACGACCTGGTGATGGTCAGCGGCAACGGCGGCGTCCTCGACTTCCACTCCACCCTGATCCTCAGCCCCCATCCGAAGGGACGGTGAGTGCGATGGCACTGGCACCCGTAGTCCGTGACGACTTCTCCGCGCCGTTCTTCGAGGGCACGGCGGCCGGCAAGCTGCTGCTGCGCTACTCGCCCAGCAGCGGGGAGTGGTCGGAGCCTGCTGCTCGGTTCTGCTCGGTTACCCAGGCAGACGACCTGGAGTGGCGCGAGTCCTCCGGTGCCGGGACGTTGGTGAGCTGGACGATCAAGCCCGGCCGCACCAAGGACGAGGTCACCACTCCCGACGTGGTCATCGGCATCGTCGAGCTCGCCGAGGGCCCGTGGCTGTCGCTGTGGCTCCCCGAGGTCGACCAGTCGGCGCTGGCGATCGGTGCCGGCGTACGCGTCGACTTCCTCCGTCCCGAGGGCAGCGAGCACCTCCCCGTCGCCCGCCTGTCCTAGCCCCTCTCGGTCTCGACCCTTTGACCCACCCGGTGATCGGGCGCAACCCGGTGATCGAGCCCAACCCGGTGATCGAGCCCAACCCGGTGATCGAGCCCAACCCGGTGATCGAGCCCAACCCGGTGATCGAGCTTGTCGAGATCATGTCCCGCAAGGGTCTCGACAGGCTCGACCTCCGGGCGTCAGGTCTCGACCTCCGGGCGTCCGGTCTGGACAGGCTCGACGTCGCGGTCCCTGGAGTGCGGTCCGAGTGGCTCAGAAGGTGACGACGGTGCGCGCCACGGTGGCGTGGTGCAGCTCGTCCAGCGCTTCGCCGACGTCGGCGAGGTCGATGGCGCGACCCATCAGCGGGTCCAGGTCGAGGCGACCGGCCAGGTACATCTCCGCATACAACGGTACGTCGACCCGCAGCTGGGTGCCACCCAGCCGGGAGCCCTGGATCCGCTTCTCGCTCAAGAAGGCGGTGGTCGGCAGTTCGACGGTGTCGCCGGCTCGAGCCAGCCCGACGACGGTGGCCGTGCCGCGGGTGCCGAGCATCGCGAAGGCTTGGGAGATGGTCGCGGGCAGGCCGACCACCTCGATGGCGTGGTCGACGCCGCCGGTCAGGTCCAAGACGGCGGTGACGGGGTCGTCGGTCGACGCGTCGATGAGATCGGTGGCGCCGAAGTGGCGCGCGGTCTCGAGCTTGGCTCCGACGCGGTCGATGGCGACGATCCGTGAGGCGCCAGCGAGGACCGCGCCCTGGATGGCGCTGAGGCCGACGCCGCCGCAGCCGATCACCGCAACCGTCTCCCCGATCCGGACGCCGGCCGTGTGCCGGATCGCTCCCAGGCCGGTGATCACCGCGCAGCCGAGGAGCGCTGCCTTGTCGAGCGGCATCCGCGCCGGCACCTTGGCGACGCTGGACTCGCGTACCAGCATCTCCTCAGCGAAGCTGCCGATGCCTACGAACTGCGTGACCGGGCGGTCGTCGAGATTGAGGCGGGAGCCCTGGCCCTCGGGGCGTACCCGCGCCAGGTTGGTGCAGTGCTGCGGCAGCCCCCGACTGCACCACGAGCAGGTTCCGCAGGAGCCGGCCGGCGCCACCACCACGTGATCGCCGGGTCGCACCGAGCTGACTCCGCTGCCCACCTCGAGCACTACGCCGGCTGCCTCGTGGCCGAGGACGACCGGCAGGCCGAGGGCGGGATTCCCTCCCGTCTGGCCGTGCCGGTCGGAGTGGCAGATACCGGTCGCCGCCGTCCGGATGCGGACCTCCTGCGGCAGGATGGCCCCGAGGTCGACGTCCATCAGCTCGGGACGCTGGTCGAAAGCGGTCAGGACGGCAGCACGCATCTGGGTCGGCCCTCTCTCTTGCCTGTGAGCCTCACCCTATCGTAGATTGCTGATCATCAACACCATGAATTAGTCGGCGGCCAGCCGACGGTGGCGACGAAGCGGAGGACGCATGTCTGCGATCGAGATCGAACGCCGAGGGACGGCGTTGTGGATCACCATTAACCGGCCGGACCGGCTCAATGCCTTCGACCTGGAGATGGGCCGAACCATGACGGCAGCCTTCGAGCAGGAGGGCGCATCGGCCGACGCCGTCGTCCTCACCGGCGCCGGTGGCGCGTTCTGCGCGGGTGGCGCGCTGGACCAGCTGGGCACACCGGACCCCGACCAGCTGCGGGCGCTCTTCACCGGTTCGCTGCGACTCGTCGAGGCGATCCGCGCCTGCCCGCGGCCGGTGATCGCGGCTGTCGACGGTGCGGCAGCTGGTGGCGGCAACGAGTTGGTCGTCGCGTGTGACTTCGCCATCGCCACCGAGCGCTCGACCTTCGGCCAGACCGGTCCCAAGGTCGGCTCCGCGCCCGTGCTCGGCGCCACCAACCTGATGTCGGTGCAGATCGGCGAGAAGCGCGCCAAGGAGATGGCGATGCTGTGTCGTCGCTACTCCGCCACGCAGGCTCTGGAACTCGGGCTGATCAACGAGGTCGTTCCTGACGGAGGTCTCGACGAGGCGGTCGACCGCTGGCTCGGCGAGATCGGGCGGCTCAGCCCGCGCTACCTGGAGATCGCCAAGATCAGCTCCAACGTGTGGTGGAACCTCGGCAAGGACAACATGTCCTCCGGCCTCGGCATGCTCATCCAGGCGATCGGCAGCGAGGACATGGTGGAGGGCGCCAACGCCTTCCTCGAGAAGCGCAAGCCAGACTTCCGCGGCGCCCGCCGCACCGACCAGAACTGAGACTGAGGACCCCGTGAGCTTCCGTTACTACCGCGACCTCGAACCGACCTTCGCCGACCGGGCGCAGTGGGCGTTGCCCACGGTGCTGCGGCACCATGCGAGCGAGCGACCTGACGCTGTGTGGCTGGACTGCCCGGAGGAGGGGCGGACCTGGACCTTCGCCGAGATGCTGACGGCAGCCGAGCGGGTAGGTCGCAGCCTCCTCGTCGCCGGAGCCGAGCGCGGTGACCGGATCGTCCTGGTCGCTCAGAACTCCTCGCAGTTCGTGCGCACCTGGATCGGTACGGCGGTCGCCGGATTGGTCGAGGTGCCGATCAACACCGCCTACGAACACGACTTCCTGGCTCATCAGGTGAGCACCGTCGAAGCCACGCTCGCGGTCGTCGACGACGTGTACGCCGCCCGGTTCGTCGCGATCCCCGAAGCTGCCAAGTCGATCCGCAAGTTCTGGGTCATCGACACCGGCTCGCGCGAGGAGGCGATGGCGACCTTGCGCGACGCGGGGTGGGAGGCCGCGCCGTTCGAGGAGCTCGACGAGGACGCTATGGCCCGTGAGGTGGTCGACGGCTCGCTCCCGCTGCCTGAGGTCGGCCCACATGACCTCGCCTCGGTGCTGTTCACCTCAGGTACGACGGGTCCGAGCAAGGGCGTGGCGATGCCGCATGCCCAGATGTACTTCTTCGCCGACGAGTGTGTCTCCCTGGTGCGCCTGACGCCAGCGGATGCCTGGATGTCGGTGACCCCGCTCTTCCACGGCAACGCTCAGTTCATGGCCGCCTACCCGACCCTGGTCGCGGGCGCTCGGTTCGTCACGCGGAGCCGGTTCTCCGCGAGCCGCTGGGTCGACCAGCTCCGCGAGAGCCGGGTGACGGTGACGAACTTCATCGGCGTGATGATGGACTTCATCTCCAAGCAGGAGCCCCGCGACGACGACGCCGACAACCCGCTGCGCGTGGTCTTCGCCGCTCCGACGGCGGCGACGCTGGTGGCACCGCTGAAGGAGCGCTACGGGATCGAGGCGTTCGTCGAGGTGTTCGGGCTGACGGAGACCTCTGCGCCGATCATCTCGCCGTACGGTGAGGAGCGTCCGGCTGGCGCCGCGGGGCTGGCGGCCGACGAGTGGTTCGACGTCAAGTTGGTCGACCCCGAGAACGACGAGGAGGTCGCGGTCGGAGAGATCGGCGAACTCGTCGTCCGGCCGAAGGTGCCCTTCATCTGCTCGATGGGCTACTTCAACATGCCCGACAAGACTGTGGAGGCGTGGCGGAACCTGTGGTTCCACACGGGTGATGCGCTGCGGCGCGACGAGGACGGATGGTTCTACTTCGTCGACCGGTTCAAGGACGCGCTGCGACGCCGCGGTGAGAACATCAGCTCCTATGAGATCGAAACCTCGATCCTCGCCCACCCCGCCGTCCTGGAGTGCGCCGTGATCGCGGTTCCGGCCTCCAGCGAGGCCGGTGAGGACGAGGTGATGGCCTACGTCATCACCGGTGGCGACGCTGCGGCACCCAGCCCGCAGGAACTGTGGGAGCACTGCGACGGCCGGATCCCGTCGTTCGCGGTCCCGCGCTACCTCCGCTTCGTCGAGGAACTGCCGAAGACGCCGTCGCAACGGGTGCAGAAGGCCAAGTTGCGTGCCCTTGGCGTCACCGCCGACACCCACGACAGGGAGGCCTGAGCCGTGCACCCCTACCGCACCGTCCTGTTCGTGCCTGCGCACAAGCCGGCATGGGCCGACAAGGCCATCGCCAGCGGTGCCGACTGCGTGGTCCTGGACCTCGAGGACTCGGTGCCGGGTCCGCTGAAGGCCCAGGCGCGTACGACGGTCCGCGAGACCCTGACGCGGTTGCGTGCCGCGCATCCCCGGGTGGGCCTGTTCGTCCGCGCCAACGCACTCGCAACCAAGGAGGCGGGCGCGGACCTGGAGGCCGTCGTCTGTCCCGAGCTGGATGGCATCTTCGCGCCGAAGATCAAGGACGCCACCGACGTACTCCGTTGGGAGACCCTCATCGACTGGTTCGAGGCGCGCAACGGTGCCTCTGGCTTGGAGATGATCGTGCCGGTGGAGATGGTCGACGCCATCACCAACTGCTTCGAGATCGCCGCTGCCTCGCCGCGGGTGGGCGCGATGATCGGCCCGACCTCCGAGCACGCCGACATCGCCCGCGCGGTCGGTTTCCGGCAGTCGCGTGAGGGCTCGGAGACGCTCTACCTGCGCAGCCGGATTCTGCTCGCCTGCCGTCAGTACGGTCTGCACCCGCTCACCGCGCTGTGGGAGGACCTGGCCGACCTCGACGGCCTGCGGCAGTTCGCCGACTACGGCTTCCAGCTCGGCTTCCGCGGCATGATCGCGATCCACCCGAGCCATGTGCCGGTGATCAACGACGTCTTCACGCCGAGCGACGATGAGGTGGCCTACTACGAGGAGTTGGTCGCTACCGTCGACGCCGCCGTGGCACGCGGAGACGGCGCGGTCCGCTTCCGCGGCCAACACGTCGACCTCGCCCACGCCGACAAGGCCCGCGACTGGCTGACCCACGCCCACCTCGTCCGCAGGGAACAGAGCTGACCCACCCCGGAGGGTGATCTCGACGGGCTCGATCAGCGGAAGTTGTCGGAGGTCGAGCTTGTCGAGACCGGTTGTGGAGGGTGATCTCGACCCCCGACAGGCACAGGACGGCGCAGGGCTCGACCAGCGGAGACTGCTCGACCAGCGGGGCTCAGCGGCCGGTCCACTCCGGCGTGCGCTTCTCGACGAAGGCGGCGGCGCCCTCCTTGGCATCGGCAGACTCCCGCACGGGGTTGACGTACTCCTCCTGGCGGTCGAACTTCTCCGCCAGTGGCCAGTCGGCGGAGCGCACCAGCACCTGCTTGGAAGCGGCCAGGGCCAGCGGAGCGTTGGCGGCGACCTCGTCAGCCAGGGCCAGCGCGGTGTCCAGTGCAGCGCCTGGATCGGCGAGTCGATTCACCAGATGCACGCCGGCAGCCTCCTCGGCCGGCCACATGCGGCCGGTCAGCACCAGGTCCATGGCCAAGTGGTAGGGGATACGGGTCTGGAGACGGAGCAGGCCGCCGGCTGCCGCGGTCAGGCCGCGCTTCACCTCGGGCAGGCCGAACTTGGCTTCGCGCGACGCGACGACCAGGTCGCAGGAGAGGACGATCTCGAAGCCACCCGCGAGCGCGTAGCCCTCGACGGCTGCGATGAGCGGCTTGCGTGGCGGCTGTTTCACCAAGCCCGCGAACCCGCGCCCCTCGACGACAGGCCGCTCGCCGCGGGCGAAGCCCTTGAGGTCCATTCCGGCGCAGAACGTCCCGCCCGCTCCGGTGATGACACCGACGCTCAGGTCATCGCGGGCGTCCAGCATCTCCAGAGCGTCGGCGATCTGGTGGGCCATCGCCATCGACATGGCGTTGCGGGCCTGCGGCCGGTCCATGGTGAGGACCAGGACGCGGCCCCGCTCCTCCACCTTGAGTTCGGGCTGCTCGGACACGGTGGTCTCCTCCTGCGTAGTCGGGGTCGTCGGGGTGCTCCGGCTGTCGGTCACCGGGGGCTCATCCGGATGGCGCCGTCCAGTCGGATCGTCTCGCCGTTCAGGTAGGGGTTCTCGATGATCTGCTGGGCGAGCATCGCGAACTCGTCGGGCTGTCCGAGTCGGGCCGGGTTGGGCACCTGGGCGCCGAGGCCGTCGCGGATCTCCTGGGAGAAGCGCGACAGGATCGGTGTGTCGAAGACACCGGGGGCGATCGAGTTGACCCTGATGGACTTCGTGGCGAGGTCGCGTGCCGCGACCAGCGTCATGCCCACGACGCCGGCCTTGGCCGAGGCGTAGGGAATCTGGCCGACCTGGCCCTCCCAGGCGGCGACGGAGGCGGTGAGCACGCAGACGCCGCGCTCGCCGTCGGCCGGATCGTTGGCGGCCATCCGTGTCGCGGCCAGGCGCAAGGTGTTGAAGGTGCCGACCAGGTTGATGTTGATCAGTTGCTGGTAGAGCTCCAGGTCACCGGGCGAGCCGTCGCGGTTGACCAACCGGACGGTGCCGCCCTTTCCAGCGCAGTGCACCAAGGCCCGCAGCGGGCCGTGCTCCTCGGCGAGGTCGAGGGCAGCATCGACAGCAGCGGGGTCGGTGACATCGCCGCGCGAGAACGAGCCGCCGATCTCCTCGGCGAACGCGGCGCCGAGCTCGGTGTTGAGGTCGAGTACGACGACATGGGCACCGGCGGCCGCCAACCTGCGGGACGTCGCGGCGCCGAGTCCGGAGGCGCCGCCGGTGACGAGAGCCGAGGCTCCGTTGAGCTTCACGATGGGTCTTCTCCTTGGTCGGTGGGTGGCTCCGGTCAGAGCCGCTCGATGATGGTGGCGTTGGCCATGCCGCCGGCCTCGCACATCAGCTGCAGGCCGAACTGCTGGTCGTTGTCTTCCAGCGCGTGAAGCATGGTGGTCATCAGCCGGGCGCCGGAGGCGCCGAGCGCGTGGCCGAGCGCGATGGCACCGCCGCGCGGGTTGACGGTGGCCGGGTCGACGTCGAACTCGGCCAGCCAGGCCAGGGGAACCGGCGCGAACGCCTCGTTGAGTTCGACGTGACCGATGTCGGAGAGCGCAAGTCCCGAGCGCTCCAGCACCTTGTGGGTCGCCGGGATCGGCCCGGTCAGCATGAGCAGCGGGTCGTCCCCGACGACCGCCATCGAGTGGATCCGAGCTCGTGGCGTGAGGCCGAGCTCGTCGCAGCGCCGACGCGACATGATCAGCAGCGCGCTCGCGGCATCGGTGATCTGGGAGGAGTTGCCGGCGGTGATCGACCAGCCGACCTCGGGGAAGCGCGCGCTGAGCGCGTCATTCTCGAAGACCGGCTTCAAGCCGGCCAGCTTCTCCGCGGTGGTGCCGCGGCGGATCGTCTCATCGACGGCGACCGGGCCAGCGGGGGCCTCGATCGCGATGATCTCGCGGGCGAAGGCGCCGGAGTCAGAAGCGGCCGCGGCCAGGTCGTGAGAACGGGCGGAGTACTCATCGAGCTGTGTGCGGCTCAGTCCCCACTTGGCGGTGACCAGCTCCGCGGCAACACCCTGGGAGACCAGTCCCGGAGCGAACCGCTCGGCGATCCGAGCGCCGTACGGGTCGGCGCCCATGCGCGCGGAGCCCATCACGACGCGACTCATCGACTCCACGCCGCCGGCGACGACGACGTCGTACTCGCCGGAGCGGATCCCCTGGGCGGCGAAGTGGACTGCCTGCTGGCTGGAGCCACACTTGCGGTCGATGGTGGTCGCCGGCACGTGGGATGGGTAGCCCGCACCGAGCCAGGCGAGGCGGCCGGGGGTCGCCGACTGCTCACCGACCTGGGAGACACAGCCGACGATCACGTCGTCGACGGAGCCCGGGTCCACTGCGGGGGAGCGCTCGAGGAGGGTCTGAACCGTCTGCGACAGCAGGTCCACGGGGTGCACTTCGGCGAATGCGCCGCCGGCCTTGCCTCGCCCGCTGGGCGTACGCACGGCGTCGACGATCACGACATCAGTAGCGGTAGTCACCCCTAACCATTATCATGATATGCATCGTGTGTCACGAGGGTGACTCGCGGCTGACTCGGGACGGCGGAGCACTTGACAGACCGCCACCTCCCAAATCTAGGATAATGATTACAACCAAGGAGGTGGATTGATGGTCGACGAGTTCGCCGAGATCCGAGAGCTGGCCGCCCGTGTGGCACGCGACGTCTACGGACCCATCGCGGAGACGATGGACGTCAACCGCACGCCGGTCACGCTGGAGCAGCGCAAGCAGCTCGGTGAGCTCGGATTCCTCGGAATTGCGCACCCGGAGGAGTACGGCGGCTCTGGCGCGCCGCTCGCCCAGGCGCTGGCAGTGGTGGAGGAGTTCGCCAAGGTCTGCCGGCCGGCTGCGTTCCAGATCTTCGAGTCCAACACCGGCCCGGCCCAGGTGATCAACCATCTGGGCACCCCCGAACAGAAGCAGCGCTGGCTGCCGTCGATCATCTCGGGCGAGAAGACGATGGCGGTCGGCATCTCCGAGCCGGACGCCGGCTCGGCTGCCACCGACATGCGCACCACGGCGAAGGTCACCGACGGCACTGTGGTCGTCAACGGCAGCAAGCGGTGGATCTCCAACGGCGGTGAGGCAGACCTCTACGTCGTCTACTCGCGGCTCTCCGACGCCCCCGGCTCCAAGGGCATCGGTGCCGTGGTGGTGGAGAAGGGCACGCCAGGCTTCAGTTTCGGCGCCAGCGAGCGCCTGATGGGCTTCCGTGGCATTCCCTCTGCCGATCTCTACTTCGACGGTGTCGAGGTTCCGGAGGAGAACATCGTCGTGCCCGCCGGCGGCTTCGGGAAGCTCTTCGGGATCTTCTCGATCGAACGGCTCGGCAACACCACCATGAGCCTGGCGATCGGCCAGGAAGCACTGACCCGTACCCTGAAGTACGTCGAGGAGCGCGAGCAGTTCGGCAAGCCGCTCATCGAGTTCCAGAGCATCCAGGTGCTGGTCGCCGACATGGTGCTGGCCGTGGAGGCCGCCCGCTTGCTGCGCGACGAGGCCGCGGCCTCGGTGGGCGCCGATGGGCTGCCGGACCCTCTGAAGGTGTCGCTGGCCAAGTGCACCGCCAACGAGATGGCCAAGCGGGTGACCGACCTGGCCATGCAGATCCACGGTGGCAACGGCTACACGGAGGAGTACGGTCTCGAGCGCCTGCACCGCGACGCCCACGGGTGGGCGATCGCCGGGGGTACGCCCACCATGCAGCGGGTCCGGATTGTCTCCGAGGTGCTCGGCCGGAAGTTCGACCAGCGCCGCTGAGCGCCGGTCAGGAGAGGATGAGGTCATGTTCGACCTGAGCGAGGAACACCGCCAGATCCAGGCCCGCGCGCGCGAGCTCGCCGCGGCCGTGGAGCCCTTCGCCGACGAGGCCGACGAGTATGTCGAGGTGCACCCGAAGACCCGCGAGTTGTTGGCGGCCAGCGGGCTCGCGCGCCACGTCGTCCAGGCGGCGTACGGCGGCGCGTCGGATCAGCTCGACCCGCTGACGATCGCGGTGATCCGGGAGGCGCTCATGTACTCCTCGGCCCACTTGGACTCGATGTTCGGCATGCAGGGCGTCGGCAGCTACTCACTCTCGGTCGGCGGCTCCGAGGAGCTCAAGCAGGAGTGGCTGCCGAAGGTGGCCTCACTCGAGGCGATCGCGGGACTGGCACTCACCGAGCCGGACGTCGGCTCGGATCTGAGGGCCGTCACGACCACGATGACCGCCGAGGGCGACGAGCTGGTGATCAACGGCCGCAAGTCGTTCATCACCAACGGCGGAGCCGCGGCCTTCTACTGCACGCTCGTGCGGGAGGGCGACGGCTGGTCGATGGTGCTCGTCCCCGGCGACACCCCGGGGCTGACCATCGAGCGGGGTGCCGACCTGATCGCGCCGCACATCCTCGGCGAGCTGACCTTCGCCGACGTACGCGTGCCTGCGGGCAACCGACTCGGCGTCCCGGGCAAGGCGTTCTCGCTGATGCTCCAGACGCTGGCCGTCTTCCGCGTCACGGTGGCCGCCTCAGGGGTCGGCCTCGCCCAGGCCGCCCTCGACGAGGCGCGCGACCATGCCTTGGCCCGCGAGCAGTTCGGCAAGCCGCTGATCGAGCTGGGCGCGGTCTCCCAGAAGCTCGCTCAGTCGTGGACCGACGTGGAGGCGGCACGCTCCTTCGTCTACCGCGCGGCCGCGCTCGCCAAGAGCGACCCGCTGGCCAACCTCGACTTCTCCTCGATGGCGAAGGTTCACGCCACCGAGGCTGCGGCGGCCGTGGTCGACCGCTCCATGCAGACCATGGGTCGTTTCGGCCTGGTCCGCGGCTCCAAGATCGAGCGGCTCTACCGCAACGCCCGTCCGCTGCGGGTTTACGAGGGCGCGACCGAGGTGCTTCTCGACTCGCTGGCCCGGCGACTCGCGAAGGGCGCACGCTGATGGACCTGGGACTGAAGGACACCGTCGTTCTGGTCACCGGCGCGAGCCGGGGCCTTGGTGCGGCCATGGCTCTCGCGCTCGCTGCGGAGGGTGCGCAGGTGGTGGCGGCCGCACGCTCGAAGGACGCGCTCGCCGACGTCGCCGCGCAGGGTGAGGGCCGGATCACCGCGGTCGAGACCGACATGCGCGACGAGGCCTCCGTCCAGGCCCTGGTGCCCGAGGTGCTCGCCCGGCACGGTCGCATCGACGGCCTGATCAACAACGCCGGCATCGCGCCGGCCGGCAAGTTCGCCACCCAGGACCCCGCGATCTGGAAGGACGCGATGACGGTCAACGTCATCGCGCCGATGCTGCTGGCGCAGGCGGCCGGCGTACAGATGATCGAGCAGGGTGCAGGGCGGATCGTCAACATCGCCTCGACCACCGGCGTGCGTGGCAAGCCGTTCCTGGTGCCCTACTCCACGTCCAAGGGTGCGGTGGTGCGCTTCACCGAGGCGCTTGCCGCGGAGTGGGCCGCCAAGAACGTCCAGGTCAACTGCATCGCTCCCGGAGCCTTCGTGACCGAAGCACAGAAGGCGGTCACCGAGTCGGCAGAACTGCACGCCAAGCGGATCGCCAAGATCCCCGCCGGCCGGATGGCAGACCCCTCCGAGCTCGTGCCGCTCGCGTGCCTCCTCGTCTCTCCCCGCTCCTCGTTCACCACCGGCGCGATCTTCGTCGTCGACGGCGGCGAGTCCGGCAAGCTCTGACCCGACCAACCTCGGAGGATCTCGTGATCATCGACGCACACACCCACGTCTGGCCGGACCGGATCGCCGAGATCGCGCTCTCCTCCAGCGTGGACAAGCTCGACAACCTTGCGGCGCGCGGAGACGGAACCGTCGGCGGGTTGACGACCGACATGTCTGCCAGCGGGGTCGACCTGAGCTGTTGCCTGGGCATCGCCAACGAGGCTCGGCACGTCGACTCGGTGAACCGGTTCGTCGCCGGTCTCACCTCGGAGGTGCGCTTCGGCTTCGGCACGATCCATGTGGACCTGCCGGTCGAGGAGAACATCGCCAGCCTCAAGCGTCACGGCGTTCGGGGTGTGAAGATCCACCCGCTGTACCAGGGCTTCGCCCTCGACGACCCGCGGCTGTGGGAGATCCTCGAGGCCTTCGGTGACGAGTTCGCGGTGATCACGCATGTCGGCGAGGGCGGCACCCCCGAGGCCAACAAGCTGTCCAGCCCCAAGATGATCCGTGACATCGCCCGGCAGTTCCCCAAGCTCCGGCTGACCGCCTGCCACTTCGGTGGCTACAAGATCCTCGACGACGCCGAGGAGATGCTGGCAGGCGCAGACGTGGTGCTCGAGACCAGCTGGCCCCCGAGCCTCAAGACGCTGCGTCCCGAGCGGGTACGCGACCTCATCCGCAAGCACGGCGCCGAGCGGATCGTCTTCGGCTCGGACTGGCCGATGACCAGCCCTGCCGAGGAGATCGCCGCCATCGAGGCCCTTGGTCTCACCGATACCGAGACCAAGCTCGTCCTCGGCGGTACCCTCGCCCGCATCCTCGGCATCGACTCCCCCTGGTCCTGACCCGGGGCTGTCCGGAGGCCCGGAGGCCGAGCTTGTCGAGACCGGCTGCAGAAGTGCTCGACGGGCCTGGTCGCCGACGTGTTCCGGAGGTCGAGCTTGTCGAGACCGGCTGCAGAAGTGCTCGACCGGCCTGATCGCCGACGTGTTCCGGAGGCGCGCTAGTTGGAGGTGCCCCAGACGATGGGGGCGGCGAGAACGTCGGGGAACTTCTTCTCGGCGTACTTGAGGTACTGCGCGATGTGGTCGTTCATGGCGGACGCCGACTGCGCGGGATCCTTGGCGGCGATGGCCTCGTAGATGTCCAGGTGTGCCTTGTGGACGGCGACCCGGCGTACCTCGGGGTAGTCGATGCCGATTGCCGATCCGTCGAGGATGCCGAGGAGAGCATCGACGAGGTGACCGAACATCGCGTTGCCGGAGCCGTGGGCGATGACGTCGTGGAAGCGCTTGTTCTCCTCCAGGAAGATCTCCTGGTCGCCGAGGTTGTCGTACATCGTGTCGACGCTCGACTTCAGGTCGGCCAACTGTTCCTTGCTCATCCGCTCCGCCGCCAGTTGCGCCATCATCGGCTCCAGACCCGCGCGTGCCTCCGCGATCGTCCGGAAAGGTGCGTTCGAGAACTGCAGCAGGAGAGTCAGGGAGGTGGCGAGGCTGGCGGAGTCAGGCTTCTGCACGACCGGGCCGCCACCGGGCCCAGGCTTCAGCGAGATCACGCCTTGGAGCTCGAGGAACCGGAGGGACTCGCGCAGAGTGCCTCGGCCCACCTCGTACTCCTCCAGCATTACGCGCTCAGGAGGAAGCCGGTCGCCCACCGTGTTGCCGCGTCGGTTGATGTCAGCCACGATCCGCTGGGCCAGGAGCATCGCGGTCTTCTGCGGTCGCATGGGTACAGAACTCATCGCGTCTCCTCGGTCGGTGGGTGGGGCGGCACAAAGATCACTGAATGATAGTCATGGATTCAGTTGCCCGGAGGCATAAGGACGGCTTTGAGCGAGTCGACGCACGTCCTCGACGATCGCGTCTCGGGCCAGGCGAGCGGCTGCGGAAGCGCCCGTGAAGCGCAGGAACCCGTGACTCAGGTCAGGGTGGTCCCGCAGAGTCACCTGCGCACCGCTCTCCCGCAGTCGCTCTGCGTAGGCCACTCCTTCGTCGTGCAGGGGGTCGTGGCCTGCGACGACCAGATGGGTCGCCGGCATACCGCGCAGGTCGGTGGCGGCCAGCGGTGCCAGGTCTGCGCCGGCGCCCGCCCGCTCGGTGGCGGCGACGTAGTGGTCGAAGAACCAGTGCATGTCGGTCGCGCCGATCGGAAACGCGTCCGCGTTGGATACGTACGACGCGGTGTCGCCGGGCAGGCCGAGCACCGGATAGAGCAGCACCTGGAACGTCGGCGGTCGCTTGCTGCCCCGCAGTCGCAACGCCAGGGCCGCAGCCAGGTTGCCGCCGGCGGAGTCCCCGCCGATCGCGAGTGGGGCGGCGTACCGCTCGCTCGCCCATCGCCATGCTGCGGCGAGATCCTCCAACGGAGTGGGGAACGGATGCTCCGGGGCGAGCCGGTAGCCCACGCTCAGCACCTGCACGCCCGCCGCGGAGGCGAGGAAGCGACAGAGCTCGTCGGCGTAGTCGAGTCCGCCGGTCACCCATCCGCCCCCGTGCGCGTAGACGAGCGTCGTGCGCCCGTCGGCCTCGCCGTAGAGCCGCAGAGGCACCGGCGCTCCGCCCTCGGCGCCCGCGATGTCGCGCACGGGCACCTCTGGCCCGGCGGAGCAGAGCCGGTTGCCGGTCACGATCCGCTGTCGCACCTCCACGGGAGGAAGCTCCACCATCGGCACCCCACCCGCGGAGGCGTCGCGCAGGGCTGCCAGTCCAGGGTCGAGCTCAGCCACTGATCACCCCGGCCGTCGCCAGGCGAGCAAGCTCGTCGGTGCTGACGCCGGCGGCGGTGAGGATCTCGGTGGTGTGCTCGCCGACAGCCGGGACGCCGTCGTATCTCGGACCGTCGTAGCCGTTGACGTGCAGGATCGGTCCCGGCACCAGGGCTTCACCCAGGGCACTGTTGGTGAGGCTCGTCAGTGTGCGCTCACGGAAGTGCGGGTCGGCAACGATATCGGAGGAGTCGTTGACCGCGGCGGCCACGACCTCGTATTCGTCGAGGATGTTCAGCACCTCGTCACGCGGGCGCTGCTTCACCCAGTCGATGACGATCGCCTGCAGCGACTCGTTGTTCGCCATCCGGGCGACGTTGGTGGCATAGCGCTCGTCGGCCTTCAGGTCAGGGCGCTCCATCGCGTCGAAGAGGCGCATCGCGATCGCCTGGTTGGAGCCGGCGATCGACAGCCAGCCGCCGTCGGCGGCCTCGTAGATGCCGCGCGGTGACGCGGCGCCGGAGGCGTTGCCGTGGCGCTGCATGATCGTGCCGGAGGCGGTGTAGTTGAGTACGGCGTCACCGAGGATGAACATCAGCGGCTCGTAGAGCGCGACGTCGACCTCGCGTCCGGCTCCGGTGCGGCCGCGCTCGAAGAGCGCCATGGCGACGCCGTAGGCCGCGGAGATGCCGGCGATGGAGTCCGCGAAACCGAAGGGAGGTGCGGTCGGTGGGGTGTGCGGCCAGCCGTTGAGAAAGGCGTAGCCGCTGGCGGTCTCGGCGACGGTGCCGAAGCCAGGACGCTCGCGGTAGGGGCCGGTCTGGCCGAATCCGCTGACCCGCGCCATCACCAGACCGGGGTGGTCGGCGGCCAGTTCGGCGTACGACATCCCCCACTTCTCCATCCGGCCCGGCCGGAAGTTCTCGATCAGCACGTCGGCATCTGCGACCAGGCGCTTGAGCAGGTCGCGGCCCTCCGGGGCGCGCATGTCGATGCCCACCGAGCGCTTGCCGGAGTTGAGCCGTGCGAAGCCGATCGCCGTGCCTTCGTGGGCCGGCTGCCACTGCCGCGCGAAGTCGCCCTGGGCGGGGTCCTCGATCTTGATGACATCGGCACCGAAGTCGCGGAGCATTCGGCCGGCGGTGGGGGCGGCATACATCGATCCCGCTTCGATCACGCGCAGTCCGGCGAGGGGGCCCTGGGAAGTCATCGGTTGGTCTCTCCTCGAGTGAGTGTGAAGCCGGAGTAGCCGTCGGCGGCCACCTTGTCGCAGATCTCCCGGTAGTGACCCACTCCGCCGAGGTAGAGGGCGAAGACGCGGGGCTTCCCGGGCACGTTGGCGCCGAGGTACCAGGAGTTGCCTCTCATGAAGAGCGTCGGCGCGGCGACGTCGTAGACCTCCTGGGTCCACCGATCCTGGGCGTCTTCGTCGGCCTCCGCGCTGAGGATGCCGTGGCGGAACTGGTGGTCGACGAAGTCGGTGATCCACTCCACGTGCTGTTCGATGGAGATCAGCACGTTGGAGATGACCGACGGACTGCCGGCTCCGGCTACCACGTAGAGGTTCGGGAAGCCGTGTGTGCCGATGCCGAGGTAGGTGCGCGGACCGTCCTTCCAGGCCTCCGGCAAGGTGCGTCCGTTGACGCCGCGGATGTCGATGTCGAAGAGCGGGCCGGTCAGTGCGTCGAAGCCGGTTGCCGTGATGAGGATGTCGAGCTCGTGGCGGGCACCGCTCTCCAGCACGACGGCGCTGCCCTCGACGTGGCTGATCGGGTCGTCGTGGACGTCGATGAGCGAGACGTTGTCACGGTTGAACGTGGTGTAGTAGTCGATCTCGAGCACGAGGCGCTTGGAGCCGAACGGGTAGCCCTTGGGGCACAGCTTCTCGGCGGTCTCGGGGTCCTTGACGATCTCGCGGATGCGGTCCTTGACGAAGTCGCCCGCCTTCTCGGCGGCGCTCTCGTCGGTGCGGAAGTCGCGGTAGGCAGCGAGGATGTCCGGACCGCCCTTCTCCCAGTGGCTGTGGAAGTTCTCCTCGAGGGCGCCGGGGTCCACGTCGTGGGCCGATTCGGTGCCGATGTGGCGGTGGGTGCCGCCCGGATGGTGCCGGGCGATCTCCCGGTACTCCTGGAAGCGGCTCTTGAGGTCCGCGACATAGTCCGGATCGAGCGCGTGGTTGCGCGCCGGGATCGCATAGTGCGCAGTGCGCTGGAAGACCGAGACGTGGGCGGCCTGCTTGGCCACCTGGGGGATGGTCTGCACACCGGAGGAGCCGGTGCCGATGACCCCCACGCGCTTGCCGGTGAGCTCGACGCCGTTGCGCGGCCAGTCACCGGTGTGCAGCAGCTGCCCGGCGAACTCCTCGATGCCCTCGATCGCGGGGAACTGCGGCTTGGAGAGCTGGCCGCTGGCCATGATCACGTGCTGGGCGCTGATCCGGTCCCCTCGATCTGTGGTGACCGACCAGCGCGAGGTGTCGGCGTCCCAGTGCATCGCGGACACGCGCGTGTCGAAGGAGATGCCGGAGCGCAAGCCGAGGCGATCGGCGACGAAGTTGATGTAGCGCAGGATCTCCGGCTGCGCCGGGTAGCGCTCGGTCCAGGTCCACTCCTGCACGATCGAGTCGTCGAAGGAGTAGCAGTAGTCGACGCTCTCGATGTCGCAGCGCGCGCCGGGGTAGCGGTTGCGATACCAGACGCCCCCCAGGTCGTCGTCGGCCTCAACCAGGTGGACGGTGTGTCCGAGCGTGCGGAGACGATGCAGGCTGTAGAGACCGGAGAAGCCGGCACCGACGACCAGGACGTCGAGCTCGGACGGTGGGGTGACGCGCACAGGGACCCTCCTCAGAATCAATGCGTATGAATATTAGCATTGGGTGAGGGGGGTCACAAGAGTCAGCCGGTGGCACTCTCCGGGGCGGGACGTTCCCGGCGCCACAGCCACCAGAGCCCGATGAAGGGCAGGAGCAGCGGCACATAGCCGTAGCCGGCGCCGAACTCCGACCAGACCGTCGCGTCCGGAAAGAGACCGTCGTCGAGGACGGTGAGCAGGCCGACGCCGACCACGCCGACCGCCTCGATGAGGATCGCGGTGAGGGCGATCCGGAAGGCGCGCCGCCCCTCCCAGCGCAGTGCCGCCGTCGCGATCAGGTAGACGACCGCGGCGAACGCCGAGAGCAGATAGGCGACAGGGGCCTGGCTGAACTCCGTGGCGATCTGAACGGCGCTGCGGGCACCCGCAGCCACGGCGAAGACCGCATAGACGGCGATCAGCAGCTGCCGTCCGACGGAGCGTTGCGGGCTCGTTGTGCTCACCTTCTCGTTCACTCGCTCACCATGTTGGTTCGTCCGCTCCGATCGCTCACCAGGTCTGCTGGAGCCGGATCACCAGCACAGCTGTGGCGATGGCAGCGACCGCTACGACAGCGAGATGCGGCGGGTCAGCAGGCGGCACCTCGGCATCGGGGTTCTCGGGGTCCGGGCCGGGCTGATGCCGGGTCAACAACAGCACAGGTACGCCGACCGCGGCGACGGCGTACCCGGCGTGGGTCATGCCCTCCTCGGCCTTGTGGCCCTGCAGCAGGGTGATCACGTCCCAGAGCACGTAGCCGAGGACGAGCACCTGCCCGCCCTTCATCGCCCAGCGGACCGGACCCTCCAGGCGAGCCGCCGCGGGCGCGAAGCCGGCGGCCAGGGCGAGCGCGGCCACGACGAGGAGCAGCACGGCGATGATCAGAGCAACAGTCCACGACACGGGGAGAGGCTATCCTCGCGCCCGTGAGAGCGAGTCCCCGCTGGTGGATCCTGGCCGTGCTGCTGGCGGCGGTCCTCGTCAACCTCCCGCTGGCCCACAGCACGTGGACCAACCACCGTCTCGACGTCGACGGGTTGCAGACCAACGCCACCGTGACCGACGTGCGCGCTATCGAGAAGTCGGGTACGACGCGCTACTACGTCACCTGGCACTTCGAGGACGAGCGGGAGCCGGAGTACTCCACGGAGGTGACCCGGGCCGGCTATCAGCAGGCGCAGTCGACCGACGAGCTCACCGTCGAGTACCTCCCGGGCAATCGATCGGCGAACCGGCCCGCGGCGCACACCGGCAGCAGCGCCGTCGCGTGGATCATCACCGGAGTCGCCGACGCGATGATCGCCGTGATGGTGATCCTGATGCTCTGGGTACGCCGCCACCAGCGCTTCGAGATCATGGCGACCGCCGACGTCGTCCGATGCAAGCCGCCCGAGGTGGTGGAGGAGCTCGGCGGAGACATTGTCCTGGTGCGGGGTGAGGTGGTCGAGATCGAGGAGGGCCACCTGGTGCTGACCTGCCTGGGCCGCCGCATCGACGTCGACCTCGGCGACTATGCCAACCCCATCGGCCACCAGCAGTACGCCGAGGTACGCGGCCGGCGCGTGAAGAAGGCCCGCTGACCTAGGGTGCGGCGCCAGCCGTCTTGGCGGTTGACTTCTTCGTGGCCGTCTTCTTGGCCGGTGTGACCTGGCCCTTGAGCCCGACCCGAACACCGCTGCCGGAGCCGGTGGTGACCAAGTAGGGCTGCGCCTGGACCAGGGTGATCAGCTTCGGTGCGCCGTACAGCCGTGGGTCGAAGGAGGAGTCAGCCGAGCGAAGATACTTGCCGACAGCAGCGAGGTGCGACCAGCCGTCGTCGTCGGAGGTCGCGTTGACCGCCCGGCTGAGCAGGCTGTGCAGGCTGGGCAGGGGCGCGCTCGCCTCGTCGCGCTCAGGCCGCGGCTCCTCCTGGGTCGGTACGTCGCGCTGCAACACCTCCAGATAGATGAAGGTGTCGCATGCGGCGACCAGCGACTGCGGTGTCTTCCGCAAACCCAGGCCGTAGACGGTCTTCCCGGACTCGCGCAGCCGGGTGGCCAGCCTGGTGAAGTCGCTATCGCTGGACACCAGGGCGAACGCCTCCAGATTGCCGGAGTAGAGCAGGTCCATGGCGTCGATGATCAGTGCGGAGTCGGTCGCGTTCTTTCCGGTCGTGTAGGCGAACTGCTGCACCGGGACGATCGCGTGTCGGTTGAGCTCTGCCTTCCAGCCGCCCAGCTGCGGTGTTGTCCAATCGCCGTAGGCGCGCTTGACGGTTGCGACGCCGTAGGTCGCCATCTCCTCGAGGAGCGCGCTGACGTGTGCTGGTGAGGTGTTGTCAGCGTCGATGAGGACAGCGAGGCGTGCAGTGCTTGGCGTCGTGGTCATGCCTCATCATGACCGAGCGTGGCTCTGCCCCGCACGCGGTCCGTGCGGGGCAGAGCCAGGGGTTCGTCAGACGCCAGCCAGCTCGGGCTGGTCGTCGCGGTGCAGCGTCTCCATGTGGGGGCGGTGCAGGTTCTCGCCCTCGATGTCGACGTTCGGGAGCAGCTTGTCGAGCCACGCCGGCAGCCACCAGGCCTTCTCGCCCAACAGGTACATGAGGGCCGGGATGAGGGTCATCCGCACCACGAAGGCATCGAAGACGATCGCCGCAGCGAGGGCGAAGCCCATCATCTTGATGATCGGCTCGTCCTGCAGCATGAAGGCGGCGAAGACGGCGGTCATGATGACGGCGGCCGCAGCCACGACGCGGGCGCTGCCCCGGAAGCCGTCGATCACGGCCTCTCGGTAGTTGGCACCGTGCACGTGCGCCTCGCGGATCCGGGTCACCAGGAAGACCTGGTAGTCCATCGCCAGGCCGAAGACCACACCGATGAGGAAGAGCGGCATGAAGCTGACGATCGGCTGGCCGTCGAAGAGGCCGAACGCCTCCTCCTGGAAGATCGCCACCGTCGCGCCGAGGGTCGCCAGCACCGAGAGCAGGAAGCCCACGGTGGCAGTCAGCGGCACCAGCACCGAGCGGAAGACGATCATCAGCAAGATGAACGCGAGTCCGATGACGACCGCCAGATAGATCGGCAACGCGTCGGCGAGCCGCTCGGAGACGTCCACGGTGATGGCGGTCATGCCGGTGATGCCGGTGTCGGTTCCGGTCGCCTTCTCGATGTCGGACTGGCCGGCACGCAGGTCGGCGAGCAGGTTCTCGGTGGCCGTCGCGTTGGGCGAGGAGGAAGGCACGATGACGATCTGCGCACCGCTCTGGTCGTCGTTGACCGCGCCGATGCTCACCATGTCGATGCCGTCGTGGTCCTTCACCCAGTCGACGATGTCGCCGTACGCCGCCATCCGGTCACCCTCGGGCAGCTGGCTGCCGTCGGCCACCAGGGCCAGTGGGCCTTCGCGCCCTTCGCTGAACTCGGCGGCCAGCAGGTCCGACGCCTTGCGCTGCGTGGTGTCCGGGGACGAGGTCGCGTCGCTCGGGAAAGCGAGATGCATGTTCTTCATCGGGATCGCCAGCGCGCCGAGGACGACCACCACCAACAGCACCACTGCGGTCGGCTTCTTGCCGACGAGGCGCGCCCAGCGCACACCGTTGTTGAGGATCTTGCCGCCCTCGTCGCGAGTCGGGTTGTACTTGCGCACCCGGCCGCCGAACGACTTGCTCTTCAGCATGCCGAGTACGGCGGGCAGCAGCGTCAGCGCGACCATCACGGCCAAGAAGACGGTGCCGGCTGCCGCCAGGCCCATCGAGGTGAGGAACGGGATCTGGACCACGGCGAGCGCCGACAGGGCGATCAGCACGGTCAGGCCGGCGAAGACCACGGCAGAGCCTGCGGTGCCGACCGCGACTCCGACTGCCTCGGAGCGGTCGTCCGTGTGCTCGAGCTCGTTGCGGTAGCGCGCCAGGATGAAGAGGGCGTAGTCGATGCCCACGGCAAGGCCGAGCATGGTCGCCAGCATCGGGGTCGAGGTGCCGATGTCGGTGAAGGCGGTCATCGCCTCGATGCCGATCATGCCGAGGCCCACGCCGATGACGGCTGTGATGATGGGCAGGCCGGCGGCGACCAGGGAGCCGAAGGTGAGTACGAGCACGAGCAGGGCCAGCCCGATGCCGATCAGCTCGGAGGTGCCGCCCGGTGCCTCCATCGAGCTCATGCCCGAACCGTTCGCCTCCACGGTGAGCCCGGCGTCGCGGGCCTTCTCCATGGCGTCCTTGACCGCGTCCTGGCTGGCAGGCTTGACGTCCATGACGGTGTCGACGTCGTAGCTGAACGTGATGACGCCGGTCCGGCCGTCCTCGGTCAGCGAGAGCAGCGGCTTCATGTCACGCAGCTCGCTGATGACCTCGGCCTTGGCCTCGTCAGGGGTCTTCCCCTCTTCCACCTTGGCCTCGATCATCGCGGTGACCTGCTGCTCGCCCGCGGTGACCGGGTTGGCGGGCACTGGAGCGGGCGCACCGCTCTCCAGGGTGTCGCCGTCGGCGTACATCTGCGGCCCGTCCTTGAGGTCCGCGACGAGGTCGTCGACCGCCGCCATGTACTCGGGCTCGGCGAGGGTGTGGCCCTTCGGTGCCTGGACGACCATGTTGACGCTGGCCTCGTCGAAGGCGCTGCCGGAGCCGGGGAAGAGCTCGGACTGCAGGTCGGCGGCCTTCTCCGAGGGGATGCCGGGGATCGACATCGCGTCGGACTTCGGCTGGTGGATCGCGGTGGCCAGGCCGGCGAGGCCGACGATCACGACCAGCCAGCCGGCGAGGAACAGCGGCCAGCGCCGGTAGGCGGTCTTGCCGAGTCGGTAGAGCAGAGTTGCCATGGTGGTGGCTTCCTGTGTGTGGGGGTGTGGGGAAGGGGATCAGCGGAACAGGCTGCGAGCGGCCTGCTGGGCTTCGTCGTAGTGTTCGATGAAGGAGCGGTCGTCGGTGCCGGCGATGAAGCGGTCCAGCGCGACGTCGCAGAGCATCACCAAGACGCCGAGCGCGACCTTGGCGCGAACCTCGTCGTACCGGTCGGCCTCGCGTTCTCGGATGATTGCCAGGGCGCGCGCTGCCAGTGCTTCGAAACGGTCGTGACAGGCGGCGAAGATCCGAGGGTTGCGGATGACCTGGCGCATGGTCGCCAGCTGCTGGCGCTCCTGCGGCATCTGCGCGAAGTGGTCGTGAGCGACGTAGCCGAGGTCTTCGAAGAGCGAGCCGGTCGGCCCGCCCGCCCGGAACTCGGCGGTCTGCTCCTCGCCCAGCTCCGGCTCCGGTCCGAGGACGGCGTCGAGCTTGGAGTCGAAGTAGTTGAACAGCGTGCGCCGGGAGACACCGGCTGCCTCCGCAAGCTCTTCCATCGTGAACCCGTCGAAGCCATGCTCGGCAGTCAGGGCCTGGGCACACATCGAGATGCGGCGGGCGGCCTGCTCGCGCCGGCTGGCGCCGGAAGTTGCACTTTGGGTCACGGAGTGCAGTATTGCACTTCGATCCAAAGCAGTGCAAAAGATCTGGGCGTGACCTTCGCCGCACTTCCTACTTTGTGGTAGCCCCGAGGTGGGGCGAGCATGGGGTCATGTCCGCCACCGCGTCGTCGTACTCGATCACCATGCGCCTGCACACCAGCCCCGACCACGGGGTGGTCGGAGAGGTCGCCACCACGCTGGCCAAGGCGGGCGGGGTGGTCACGGCGATCGATGTCGCGGAGTCGAGCCACGACCGGCTGGTCGTCGACGTCACCTGCTCTGCGGTGGACGAGACGCACTCCAAAGCGTTGGTGCAGGTGGTCGACGGGCTCGCGGGCGTCGAGGTGCACAAGGTCTCCGACCGTACCTTCCTGATCCACCTGGGCGGCAAGATCGAGGTCACCTCGAAGGTGCCGCTCAAGACTCGCGACGACCTCTCCCTCGCCTACACGCCCGGTGTCGGCCGAGTCTCGTCGGCGATCGCCGCCCATCCCGAGGACGCGCGGCGGTTGACGGTGAAGGGGAACAGCGTCGCGGTGGTCACCGACGGCTCGGCGGTGCTCGGACTCGGCAACCTCGGGCCGGAAGCGGCGCTCCCGGTCATGGAGGGCAAGGCGGCCCTGTTCAAGAGGTTCGCCAACATCGACGCCTGGCCGATCTGCCTCGCCAGCCAGGACGTGGATGAGATCGTGCGCGCGGTCGAGATGATCGCGCCCGGCTTCGGGGGCATCAACCTCGAGGACATCGCCGCCCCCCGGTGCTTCGAGATCGAGGCGCGGCTGCGTGAGAGCCTCGACATCCCGGTCTTCCACGACGACCAGCACGGTACGGCGATCGTCGTCTTCGCGGCCCTGACCAACGCCCTGCGCGTGGTCGGCAAGTCGCTTCCGGAGTGCCGCATCGTGGTGGCCGGTGCTGGGGCTGCCGGGTCCGCGATCACCTCCCTGCTGATGGCGGGCGGCGCGGTCGATGTGACGGTCTGGGACCGTGAGGGCCTGTTGAGTCGCGACATGACGGGCCTGTCGCGCGCCAAGACGGAACTCGCGGCGCGGACCAACCCGAACCTGCGCACGGGCAGCCTGACCGACGGCTTGACCGGTGCCGATGTGTTCATCGGCGTATCAGGCCCCGGGGTGCTCAAGGTTGAGATGATCGATCAGATGGCGGAGGGGGCGATCGTGTTCGCGCTGGCCAACCCCGACCCGGAGATCGACCCAGCCGCGGCCGCCAAGCACGCGACCGTGGTCGCCTCGGGGCGTTCGGACTACCCGAACCAGATCAACAACGTGCTGGCCTTCCCCGGGGTGTTCCGCGGGCTGCTCGACGCGCGCGCCTCCCATGTCACCGATGAGATGCTCCTGAGCGCGGCCCGCGCGATCGCGCATGTCGTGACCGACGATGAGCTGCATCCGGCCTTCATCATCCCCAGCGTCTTCCACCCCGATGTGGCCAAGCGGGTAGCAGCCGCGATCCGGGAGAGTGCGCAGGCGGGCCTCGAGTAGCCGAACGCGTCAGCGGGCCCGCGGCCGAGCCCGCCGACGCCCGGGAGCGGTCAGCAGCGGTATCTGACAGGAGCAGTTACCTGGTGCGCACCACCTGCTTGCGCAGGACCAGGCCGGCGTAGCGGACGGTGACGGCGTACTTGCCGGCCTTGGGGCCGGTCTTCAGGGTGATCCTGTCGCCCTTCGTTGCGACGGCCGTGGTGATCTTCTTCTTGCCGGGGGTCTTGCCCTTGGCCTTCCACACCACGGTGAGCTTCTCGCCAGCGCCGATCCCCGACGTCTTGACCTTGATCTTCTTGGCCTTCTTCACCTGCTTGGGGAGCTTGCCGACCTTCGCGACCATGGCCGGCCAGGAGCCGCTCAGATCACGGACGAAGACCTGGCGCCAGGTGCCTGTCGGGTGCGGGGTGAGATCGCGGGCGTACGACTCGAAGACGACGTGGTGGCCGTCGCCGCTGATGGAGGGGAAGATGCCGCCGAGAGGTTCCTGGGCGCCGTTGCCGCGCACACTGACGCGGACGGTCTGGCCGGTGACCAGGTCGTGGCGGAAGACGTCGGCCTGGCCGTTGGTGTCGCCGGGGACGAGGTTGGTGGACTTGGACTCGAAGACCACGTAGCGACCGTCGCGACTGATGCCGCCGTACTTGCTCTCCACGTCACCGACGACTCCGGCCGACGACTTGCTGACCAGGGTGTGCTGGTCGGTAGCGAGGTCGACGACGAAGACGTCCGCGCGAGTGTTGGTGTCGGCAGGATCGATGTCCGGGTCCTTGGACTGGTAGACCACGTAGCGGCCGTCAGCGCTCATCGAGGCTCTGTCGGCGCCGGCCTGGTTGCCGGCAACCATCCGGGTGGTGTCGGTAGCGCGGTCGCGTAGGAACACGTCGACAGCCAGGTTGTGGGCGCCAGGGGCCACGTCAGCGTCGAGGGACTCGAACAGCACGCGCTGTCCGTCGTTGCTGACCGAGGTGCTCGTCAGGGCGGAACTGCCGATGCCGGAGGCCTTGACGCTGATCAACTCGGTGATGCCTGTGGTCGTGTCATGCAGATACGCCTGACTGACGTCGTCCGTGTCTCCGGGCGCCAGCCCGCCCGCATAGCTGATGAACGAGACGTAGCGGCCGTTGGCGCTCAGGGAAGCGGGGCCGGAGCTGCGGGTGGCGAGCCCGCCGTCGGCGCGGCGGCTGATGAGTGTCGTCGTGCCGGTCAGGGTGTCATGGCGGAAGACGTCGGTCTGCCCGTTCGTGTCGCCGGCGACGAGGTTGGTCGCCGCGGACTCGAAGACGATCCAGCGCCCGTTGGCGCTGATCGCCGGGTCGGTGCTCCTGCCGTTGGCCAACGCGCCGCTCTTGTTGCGCGAGACGGCCACCGTGGTGCCCAGCTTGCGATCCCGCACCATGATCTGCCAGTTCAACGGCACCTGGCCGCGCACGAACGGAGCGGACCCTTCGAACACCACGAAGCGGCCGTTGTCGCTGAGCAGTCGCCTCTCGGTTCCGCGGCCACCGCCGTTGTTTCCGCTTCCGGGGTGCTGCCCGCCGGTGGCCACACTGATCCGGTCGGTGAGCGGCGCCCTGCTTGCCGCTTGCGTGCTGGTGCTGGGCAGGCTGAGCAGGGCCGCGCCCGTGACGGCCGCCGCGGCGAGGGCGAGCGTGCGGGTGGCCGGCCGTGGGGAACGGGCTGCGAGAGAAGACTGCATGTGGGCGACTCCTGGGATGCGAGGTGGTGAACCTCGCACGCTAGGAGCGTGGCTTAAAGGGGGATTAAAGCTGGACCAGGACGGCCATCGTCGTGTCGTCGCCGCCGACGGTGGCCGGCTCCTCCATCCAGCCGGGAAGGCGTTCGGCCAGCCAGGCCACGCCGTGCTCCACGCTGCGCTCCGCCAGTTCCCGGCCGACCTGGCGCCACCAGCCGTCGTGGTCGAGCTGCGGCTTGCCGAATCCGTCGGTGCAGACGTAGCCGACCCGCACCTCGACGGCCGGCAGCACGGTGATGCGCAGTGACCCCAGGGGGTCCGGCTGGCACAGCGACGTCGTGCGCACGCCGTCCAGCAGCTCGTCCTCGGGCAGCGGTCGTTGGGACGTGCCGGCTCGGTCGACCACCACGGCCTCTCCGTCGCCGAGCTGGAGCACGGCGACGACGGTGTCGGTCGCGGCCAGCGCCACCACCGTGCAGCCGTAGCGCAGCCACGTCTCCTCGGTGCCGACAGGATCCTGCCCCTCCGGCCAGGGCTCAGCCACGGCGTCTGCCTCGACCGCAGCACGCCAAGCGCGCACCAGTTCGGGCCCGACGCGGTCGCGGAGCAGCTCGGCTGCGGTCGCCGGGTCGGTCAGCTCCGGCAGGGTCTCGGCGAGCAGGCCGAGGAGCACCTGCGTTGCCAGCGTGGCGCCGGTGCCGCTCCGGGGATGGGCGCGGTGCCCGTGTCCGTCGGCCACGACCGCGACCGCGCCGTACGCGTCGGTGTAGGCCACATGGGCGTCCTGGTTGGGACGGCCATCGCGCAGATGGGTGGAGCCGAGGTGGGAGGCCGAGAGGGCCGACCAGGTCATGGGAGCCGGTTCCGGGTCATGGCAGTGCGCTCCAGATCGGATCGCCGGTCGGAGCGGGGGGCGGCGGCGCGGTCGTCCCGAGGGCGGGCATCGATGCGCCACGGCTGGCGACCTTGGATGCCCAGACGATGTAGTCGACGAGCTGTTCGGGGCTGTCGGCACGGAGCAGCGGGATCTCCTCGTTGCCGATGAAGCGGCGGAGCGAGGAGAGGTCGGCGTCCCGGCCGACGCCGAGCGCGAGCCGGATCGCGGCGGCGCCCCAACGCTGCGACAGGAACTCCTGCAGTCCTTCGGCGAAGTCGACGCCGCTGGTGTTGGTCGGCATCCCGTCGGAGACCAGGATGATCGCTGGCGGGAAACCCCCGCCTGCCTCGTCCAGCCCGGCGACGCCTTCGGCCAGGAGCTTCAAAGCACTGCCGAGCTCGGTGAATCCCTGCGGCACGGCGTCGAGTCGCTGCCAGTGGAACTGCTCGATCGGCGTTGGCTCGGCGACCACCCAGGTGGCCTCGCTGGCGAAGGCCAGCACCCGCACCATCAGCTCCGCGTGCGGGTTGTTGCGCGCCTCGTCGCGAAGGTGCGGGATGACCTCGGAGATCGCGTTGTTGAGCGCCTGGATCCGGCCGCCACGCAACATCGATCCGGACACGTCGAGTACGAAGATGAAGTGCAGTGGCTTGCGGCCCACGGCGCCGCCCAGTCGATCGTTCATCTCCCACCCCGGTCTTCGTGCGGCTGTGACGCCCGCCGAGCATATATCTTGACTGCGGACGCAGGTCCGTTCTGGGGAACAGCGCAGCAAGGGGGTGTCGACGGGTGGCACTGGTCAACGGCACGCCTGTCGACCTCGGTCCCCTCGGGCACGCATGGGTCACCAGCCTGATCGGCCAGGGTGGCCAGGGCTACGTCTACCTGGTGCAGCAGCAGACCGGTCGCCAGCTCGCGCTCAAGTGGTACCGCCCGGAGAGTGCCTCGCTCGACCAGCACCGCGAGATCCAGACGCTGGTGGAGTTCGGTACGCCGCACAACCGGTTCCTCTGGCCGCTCAGCGTGGCGCGGGTACCGGGCGACCCCGGCTTCGGCTACGTGATGGAGCTGCGCGACCGCCGCTACCTCGAGCTGTCGTGGCTCCTGGCCAACCGGCGTCCCGACGGTTCGCCGCTCTCGGTGAGCTTCGCGGCCACGATCAACCTCTGCCGGCAGCTGGCGTTCAGCTTCCTGCAGCTCCATGCCGGCGGGCTCTGCTATCGCGACATCTCCTTCGGCAACGTCTTCTTCGAGCCCGACAGCGGCGACGTGCTCATCTGCGACAACGACAACGTCGGCATCGACAACGGCACCGGGCGGGTGCTGGGCACCCCCTTCTTCATGGCGCCCGAGGTGGTCGCCGACCAGACCTTCCGCACGCTGCCCAACACCGACACAGACCGGCATTCGCTGGCGGTGCTGATGTTCTACGTGCTCTTCATGGGTCATCCGCTGGAGGGCGCGCTGACCGAGGGCGGGCTCCGGGACCAACCCTGGCTGCTGCAGCACTTCGGCACCGATCCGGTCTTCTGCATGGATCCCGAGCGCACGGACAACCGGCCGTCGGCGATCGTGCAGAACTACTGGAACCTCTACCCCGGCTTCCTGCGTGAGCTCTTCGTCGAGGCGTTCGGCCCCGGGCTGCGCGAGCCGAGCCGGCGCGTCACCGAAGGCCAGTGGATCAAGGCGATGGACCGGCTCGCCGACGCCATGGTGCGCTGCGCCTGTGGGACGACGGCGTTCTGGGACGCATCGGAGCCCGCTCGGTTCTGCCGCAACTGCGGTGCTCCCGTCGTGCCGGCGTACGTCGTCAGGATCGGTCGTCGTCGCGTGGCAGTGAGTGAGGTGGCGGCGATCCGCGCAGACCATCTCGTGCCCGGCGGTGATGACCCGCAGGCGTTGGCCACCTTCCACCGGCATCCCCAGGACCCCTATCGCTGGGGGGTGTGCAACCGCACCGGCCAGACCTGGACGGCCACCTATCCGGGTGGCTCATCGGTCACCCTCGGCCCGGGCATGACCACGGACCTCACCGATGGTCTGATGCTGCAGACCCCGGCCGGCCCGATCCAGGTGGCGCGGGGGTGAGCCGTCTCCGCGGGCTCGTGGTGACGTTGGCGGTGCTTCCGGTGTTGGCCGTGGGGAGCATCAGCGGCGCACCGGTCCACGCGGAGCCAGGCGCGTTCGCTCCCGGCGCCACGGCTGGCACCGAAACGGGCGGCGGCGAGCAGACCTCCGATGGCCGCCCCGGCTGGCTGGTGCCGCGCCGACTGGCCAGGCAGGCGCCGCAGGATTCGAAGCGACGTACCTGGAAGGCCGCACGCGGCACCACCTACACCCGGTGGACCCGGCGTGACGGCCGCGGACCGGTGCGCATCCACGTGCTCTCGGTGAACCTGAAGCGCAAGGTGCGCATCGACGCGATCACCCCGCCCCGCGTGGCCCAGCGGCGTACGGTCTCGGCGATGGTGCGGGACTCCCGGGCACTGGCCGGGGTCAACGGCGACTTCTTCGACATCGCTGACACGGGCGCGCCGCTCGGGGTGACGGTCGCCGACGGCCGGCTGCGCAACGCACCGCTCTCCGGGTGGAACTACGCCCTGCAGCGGGTGGGGAAGCGGTGGGAGGTGGCGCCCGTCCAGCCGGTGCTGAAGGTCGCCGGTCGCCCGGATCTCGTCGTCACCAACCTCAACTCCCCGACCATCGCGGCCGGCGGCATCGGCCTCTACACCAAGGTGTGGGGCACCAGCCCGGGTGCCGCGGTGACGACGGGCCAGGAGCGGGTTCGTGAGGTGGTCGTCCGCCAGGGGCGGGTGCGGTCGAACCGGAGACGGCAGGTCTCCGGAGAGCCCGTGCGCGGCCAGGTGCTGATCGGACAGGGCGCCTCCGCCAAGGCGCTCAAGGCGCTCAAGACCGGCACCCGGGTGCGCGTACGTCGCAAGGTCGCGCCGCGTACCGCCTTCGCGATCGGTGGGGACCGGCCCTTGGTGCTGGCCGGGCGTCGGGCGGTGATCGATGACCGGATCATGCATCCGCGGACGGCGGTCGGCATCGACCGGGACCGCCACCGGATGCTCCTCGTGGTCGTCGACGGCAGGAGCGCGGCAAGCCGCGGTCACACGATGGTGGAGCTGGCCGAGCTGATGCTGGAGCTCGGGGCCGACGACGCGCTCAACCTCGATGGCGGTGGCTCCTCGACGCTGGTGGCGCGCAACCGCAAGGGGCGGATGGGCGTGCGCAATGCGCCCTCCGACGGTGCTCAGCGCTCGGTGCCGAACGGGATCGGGGTGTTCGCCCGCCGGTGACGCCCTTCGCTCCGGTTTTACAAACCGATCCCTATTGTCAAGATGCTTGACATCTCCTAGCCTTGTGTAAAGCGGTGCCGATCACATCCGGCGCCGGCGAGCACGAGGAGGCCACGATGGCTGAGGTAGGCACCGGGACCATTCCCGAGGGTTCGACCGAGCAGTGGAAGGACAAGAAGCGCTATCTGTGGCTGATCGGCCTGGTAGTGCCGTCGTTGGCGTTCGTCGCCATCGGCCTGCACGAGTGGACCGGCTGGACCGTCTGGTTCTGGATCGGCCCGGTCGTGGTGCTCGGTGTGGTGCCGGCGATCGACCTGTTCATCGGCCTGGACCGCTCCAACCCGCCGGACGACGTGATCGAGCAGCTCGAGAACGACAAGTACTACCGGTGGATCACCTACTTCTTCCTGCCGATCCAGTACGCCGGCTTCATCGCCGCGTTCTACCTCCTCGCCACGGCTGACTACTCGGTGCTGGCGAAGGTCGGGCTGGCGATCTCGATCGGCTTCGTCGGCGGCATCGGTATCAACACCGCCCACGAGTTGGGTCACAAGAAGGAGAGCCACGAGCGTTGGCTCTCCAAGATCGCCCTGGCACAGGTCGCCTACGGTCACTTCTACATCGAGCACAACCGCGGTCACCACGTGCGGGTCGCCACTCCCGAGGACCCGGCCAGCAGCCGGATGGGCGAGAACTTCTACCAGTTCTGGCCGCGTACGGTCGGTGGCTCGCTGAAGTCGGCCTGGCACCTGGAGAAGAAGCGCTATGCCCGCAAGGGGCAGCACCCGTTCCGTCTCGGCAACGACGTGCTCAACGCCTGGATCATGACCGCGGTGCTGTGGGGCGGCCTGATCGCCTGGCTCGGCGTCGGGATCCTGCCGTACCTGATCCTGCAGGCGGTGATGGGCTTCTCGCTCCTCGAGGTCGTGAACTACATGGAGCACTACGGCATGCTGCGGCAGAAGGTCGGCCGCGCGGGCAAGGAGCGCTACGAGCGGGTGCTCCCGTCGCACTCGTGGAACTCCAACAACATCGCCACCAACGTGCTGCTCTACCACCTGCAGCGGCACAGCGACCACCACGCCAACCCGACCCGGCGCTACCAGACGCTGCGGGACTTCGAGGAGTCCCCGGTGCTGCCCACCGGCTACGCCGGCATGATCGTGCTCGCCCTGTTCCCGCCCCTGTGGCGGCGAGTGATGGACCCGCGGGTGATCGCGCACTACGACGGGGACCTGACGAAGGCCAACATCACTCCGCGCAAGCGCGACAAGATCCTCGCCAAGTACGGCGTCGCCATGAGCGCCGAGGCAGCGTCGGCTGCTGCCCGTGAAGACGCGGCCGCCGCTGCTGCGGCCGCGGCGCTCGCGCAGGTCGACGAGGTGTTGGCGGCGAAGTGTCCCGGGTGTGAGTACGTCTACGAGGTGGCCGCCGGCAACGAGCTGGAGGGCTTCGCGGCCGGTACGGCGTGGGCCGACATCCCCGACGACTGGTGCTGTCCCGACTGCGGGGTGCGCGAGAAGGTCGACTTCGTGCCGGTCGCTCCGGCGGTGGCCTGATGAGGATCACCGTCGACCGTGACAAGTGCGAGGGGCTGGGGATGTGCCAGTCGATGGCCGATGACTACTTCGAGCTCGATGACGACGACGAGCTGACGATCCTCGACGACACGCCGGCCGAGGCGGATCGGGCGCACGTCTTCGCCGCCGTGCAGTCCTGCCCCGTCCTCGCCCTCACCCTCGAGGGGTGATCCCCACGGCGCCTAGACTTGGGACCATGGTCGCCGAGCACCTGGACATCCCGCTGACGCTGCGCGACCGAATCGTCGCGGCTGCCTCGGAGATGACCACCACCTCAGGGTGGGCCTCGGTGACCATGGCCAAGTTGGCGGACGTGGTCGGCGTCAGCCGGCAGACCGTCTACAACGAGGTCGGTGGCAAGCCGGCATTGGCCGAGGCCATGGTGATGGACGAGCTCGCTCGCTTCCTCGAAGTGGTCAATCAGGCCTTCGACAAGCACGACGACCTGGTGTTGGCCATCCGCGACGCGGCCTGCTCGGTGCTCGAGTTCGCCGACGACAACACCCTGCTCCATGCGATCGTGTCTGCCACGCATGGTGCTGACACCGAGCTGCTGCCGCTGCTGACCACCAACTCCCAGTCGCTGCTCTCGGTCGCCAAGGTGGTGCTGTTGGAGCGGGTGCAGGGCCGAGAGACCGGCTTGGACCTACGGCAGCTCGAGATTGCGATCGACATGGTGGTGCGCGTGGTGCTCAGCCATGTCATGCAGCCCTCCGCCACTCCGGCGGAGACCGCCGACGGGATCGCCTGGATGGCCTCGCGCGTCCTCGGCTGACCCTCGACACCGGTGGTCGAGCCCTTCGACAGGCTCAGGAACCACCTGTCGAGCCCCGTCCCGCCGAGAACCCTGCGGCCCAAGCCGGAGCGACATATCCTCTCCCGCAGGGGTGAGGGAGGAACCATGGGGAGTCGACGACGTACACGTGCGGTGGCGGCAGGTGCGTTGTGCCTGGCCACGCTGCTCGCCTCCTGTGGCGATGCAGGCAAGGACGAGGGCAAGACCTCGGAGCGTCCCACCACGCCGGCGGCCTCTCCTGCAGCCTCATCGACGCTCACCCCGGCAGACCCCGACCACGCCGTCGATCCGCCGGGCCCGCTCACCGAGGCACTGCGCTCGGCAGACATCCTGCTGGTGGGCCTGGAGAAGGCGCCGCTGGAGCCGGGGCTGGTCGCCCAGGTCAGGAAGCTCAAGGGCGTGCAGGCGACTGAGCTCTTCGATCTCGGCAACGTGGCGATCGAGAACCGGGTGCTCAACGTCGCAGCGGTGGACCCGGGTGGCTACCGACGTTTCACCCAGGCCGCGCAGGCGGAGGACCTGTGGTCCCGCGTGGCAGGTGGTGAGCTGGCGATCGGGCAGAAGCTCGCCGACAAGATCCAGGACGACGAGTCGTTCGTGAAGCTCGGCAACGACAAGGATGCGCCTCGGGTCCACGTCGGCGCGTACGCCGACCAGGTGCTCACGATCGACATGGTGGTCAACCGTGCCTGGGGCCAGGAGCTCGGGATCGTGCGGGACAACGCGATGCTGATCTCGACAGGTGCGGCCTCCCCGCAAGCGGTACGCAAGCGTCTCGACAAGGTGGTCGGCAAGACCGCGGCGATCCAGATGATCGACGTGGTCGCCCGCTACGGCATCGACCCGGATGCCACCCAGACGGCGTACCTCACCGGTGGCTCGGTGGCGCAGGCCGTCGGCTCCTTCTCCTACCGTGTCCTCGGCGGTGGCCGGATTGCCCCTGACCCGGCCTGGGTCAAAGCCAACATCCGTACCGAGGCGGTACCGATCCTCGGCAACGTGACCTGCCATCGGGTGGTGATCCCGCAGCTGCGTGCGGCGCTGCTCGAAGTCGTGCAGCGCGGCCTGGCCGACCGGATCCATCCGGGCGAGTACGCCGGCTGCTACTACCCTCGCTTCATCGCCGGCAGCAGCTCTCTCTCCTTGCACTCCTTCGGTATCGCGCTCGATCTCAACGTGCCCGGCAACCAGCGCGGCACCGTCGGCGAGATGGACCGCACCGTCGTCTCCATCTTCAAGAAGTGGGGTTTCGCCTGGGGCGGCGACTGGAAGTGGACCGACCCCATGCACTTCGAGATGAACGCCCTGGTCGATCCGCGCTAGTACGGCGGTCACGCTAGGGTCGCGACATGCGTGCTGTGCAGGTGACCCGTCTCGACGGACCCCAAGCCCTGGAGATCAACGACGTCGCGGCCCCGCAGCCGGCGGCCCATGAGGTGCTCATCGACGTGCATCGCGTCGGTATCTCCTTTCCTGACCTGCTGCTGAGCCGCGGGCAGTACCAGCTCAAGCCGGAGCTCCCCTTCACGCCGGGCGTCGACATCGCCGGCACCGTTGCCGCCGACGGCAATGGCTTCACGGCGGGGCAGCGAGTGGCCGCGGTCGTGCCTTACGGCGGCGGCGCCGAGCAGGTCGCGGTGCCGGCCATGTTCACCTTCCCGCTGCCGGACCGGCTCGACTACGAGCAGGGTGCGGCGCTGCCGATGAACTATCTGACGGCAGAGTTCGCGCTCGCCGAGCGGGCCGGGCTGCGCTCCGGAGAGACAGTGCTCGTGCACGGCGCCGCGGGTGGCGTCGGCACCGCGACGCTGCAGGTGGCCAAGGGGCTGGGTGCCACCACCATCGGTGTGGTCTCGACCGAGGAGAAGGCCGAGTTCGCGCGAGCAGCCGGTGCGGACCACACCGTGCTGGTCGACGGCTTCAAGGACCGGGTCAAGGAGCTCACGGGCGGCCAGGGCGTCGACGTCGTCCTCGACGTGGTGGGCGGTGACATCTTCACCGACTCCCTGCGCTGCCTCGGCTCGCAGGGTCGGCTGCTGGTCGTCGGGTTTGCGGCCGGCCAGGGCATCCCCGAGGTCAAGGTCAACCGCCTGCTGCTCAACAACACGGACGTCCGTGGCGTCGGCTGGGGAGAGTACGCGATGAAGCGCCCTGGCTACATGCAGGAGCAGTGGCAGCGTCTGCTCCCGCTCATGGAGGACGGCACCATCACGCCGCCGGTGGGCAAGGTCTACCCGCTCGAGCAGTTCGGTCAGGCCCTGATCGACATGGACAACCGGCTCACGCTCGGCAAGTCCGTCATCGCCGTTCGGTAGCGCCTTGCGGGCGGCTCACTTGTGCCCGAAGTCCTGCGTGGCCCAGTGCGTGCCGCCCTTCACCACCACGCCGACGCCGAGGTGCCGGTAGCTGCAGTTCAAGATGTTGCGACGATGGCCCGGGCTCTTCATCCAGGCGTTCACCAGGGCCTTCGGCGTCGGATAGCCGAAGGCGATGTTCTCGGCGACGCCGCGCCAGTTGCGATAGCCCGCGCGGGTGATCCGGGCGCCGAGGCTGGCCTCGCCGGGGAGTTGGTGGCTGAGCTTCCCGGCGGCCACCATCGCCTTGGTGTGGTTGCGTGCGGCCTTGCGCAGGTGCGACTCGGCCCGGAGAGCGCGGCAGCCGTGCTTCGCGCGCGCCTTGTTGGTGCGCTTGAGCACCTTGTGCTCGAAGGAGCTCCAGCCCGCCGGCCGGGCCACCGGCCGCGGTGCGACCGCATCGACCGCCATGGCACCGGCAGACGGCGCCGCGGAGACGGCGGCATGAGGCAGCGTTGCCATGGCGAGGAGCAACGACAGTAGAACCGACCAGCGTCTGATCTCCATGACTCAATCTCGCGCAGGCCCCGGGTGCCTTGCAAGAGCCGACCGGACAATTCGGCCGAGCAGGGTCCACGCTCTGGAGTCAGCCGCTAAGGTCGCCATCGTGAGCATCCTTGACGACGCGCGCCCCGGCATGGACCAGGGCATCCGCCCCCAGGACGACCTGTTCGGTCACGTCAACGGCCGCTGGCTCGACGAGACCGAGATCCCGAGCGACCGCTCCAGCTGGGGCCCGTTCGTGCAGTTGGCCGACGTCGCGGAGGAGCAGGTGCGCGACATCATTCAGGAGGTAGCCGCGAACCCGGAGGGAGAAGGCGCTGGCCCCGATGCGGGTCGGATCGCAGCGCTCTACGCCTCCTTCATGGACACCGCGACCATCGACCGGCGTGGCATCGCCCCGGTCCGCCCACTCCTCAGCGCAGTCGCGGCGCTGCGTGACCACCGCGACCTTGCGGCGTTCCTCGGCGAGTTCGAGCGGGTCGGCGGGGTCGGCCTCTTCGGCTCGTACGTCGACACCGACGATCGCCAGTCCGACCGCTACCTCTTCCACATCACGCAGGGTGGTCTAGGCCTCCCGGACGAGTCCTACTACCGCGAGGAGAAGTTCGCGGAGATCCGGACGAAGTACGTCGACTACCTGACTCGCCTCTTCGTGCTGGGTGGTCACGGCGACCCGGCCGGTGCGGCGCAGGCTGTGCTCGAGCTCGACACCCAGCTGGCCGCCGGCCATTGGGAGCGGGCCGAGACGCGCGACGTGCAGAAGACCTACAACCTGCTCACTCGGGCGGAGCTGGAAGAGCTTGCGCCTGCCTTCGACTGGCATGTCTACACGCGCAACCTCGGCGGTGACGACGCCACGATCGCCGAGAGCTGCGTGCGCCAGCCGTCCTACCTCGCCCACCTGTCGACGGTGCTCACCGAGACGCCGATGGACCAGTGGCGTGACTGGCTGACCAGTAGGGTCCTGCGCTCGGCTGCGCCGTACCTCCACGACGACTTCGTGCAGACCAACTTCGACTTCTACGGCCGCACGCTCAACGGTACGCCGGAGCTCCGGGCCCGTTGGAAGCGTGCCGTCGCGTTCGTCGAGGGCGCGGTCGGTGAGGCGGTCGGCGCCGAGTACGTCGCCCGGCACTTCCCGCCGCGCTCGAAGGAGTTGATGGACGAGCTCGTCGCGAACCTGCTTGCCGCCTATCGCCAGTCGATCGAGGCGCTGGACTGGATGACCGAGGAGACCAAGCAGCGGGCTTACGAGAAGCTGGCCACCTTCCGGCCCAAGATCGGCTACCCGGAGAAGTTCCGGGACTACTCGGCGCTCAAGGTGAGCAGCGACGACCTGCTCGGCAACGTGGCGGCCGCAGCGGCCTTCGAGACCGACCGCCAGCTCGCCAAGATCGGGGCTCCGGTCGACCGCGACGAGTGGTTCATGCTGCCGCAGACGGTCAACGCCTACTACAACCCCGGTACCAACGAGATCTGCTTCCCGGCCGGGATCCTGCAGAAGCCCTTCTTCTCGCCCGACGCCGACCCGGCGGAGAACTACGGCGGCATCGGCGCGGTGATCGGTCACGAGATCGGTCATGGCTTCGATGACCAGGGCGCCCAGTACGACGGCACCGGGACCCTCAACGACTGGTGGACAGCCGACGACAAGGCCGCCTTCGAGCTCAAGTCGAAGGCACTCATCGAGCAGTACGACGGCTTCTCGCCGCGGAGTCTGCCCGGAGAGTTCGTCAACGGTGCTCTGACGGTGGGTGAGAACATCGGCGACCTGGGTGGTCTCACCATCGGCCACACGGCGTACCGGATCTTCCTAGGCCGTGAGCCGTCGGCCGAAGAGTCCCAGCGGCTCTTCATGAACTGGGCCTACTGCTGGCGCACCAAGCGGCGCAAGGAGCAGGAGCAGCAGTACCTCACCATCGACCCGCACTCGCCGCCGGAGTTCCGGGCCAACATCGTGCGCAACCTCGACGAGTTCCACGCCGCGTTCGAGACGGCGCCCGGTGACGGGCTCTGGCTCGACCCCGCTGACCGCGTCCGGATCTGGTGATCCGGTGGTCGAGCCCTTCGACAGGCTCAGGAACCACTTGTCGAGACCTGGTGGTTGAGCAGCGAGTCCGACCGAAGGAGCTGCGCGCGATGATGTGCGCATGACGACATTCCCCGCCGATGTGGTGCAGGCCGTCCTCGCCCACATGAACGACGACCACACCGACGACAACCTGCTGATCGTGCGCGCCTTCGGAGCCCCCGAGGCGACGGCAGCGACGATGACCGGACTGGACGGAGAAGCAGGCGTTTTCGCCGTCTCCGAGCCCAGCGGCGTGCGCGAGCTGCGAGTTCCGTGGCCCGGCGGGCGGATCACGGAACGTCCTGAGATCCGCCGCGAGGTAGTCGTGCTCTACGAGCAGGCATGCGCGGCGCTGGGAGTGGAGCCACGCCAGCACTGACGCTCGTCGCCAGCTAGACGTCGGGGTCGCAATCCTCCGGCTCGGTCTCGGTGCCGCAAGCGATCATTCGGTAGTCGGCCTTGAGCGTGTAACTGCCCTCGTCGGTGTGGTAGTCGATGTAGTAACTGTCGATGGCTGCGCCTCGTTCATCGACGTCCATCACGGTGATGAACTGCTGGATGTTCTTGGTCGGCACCTTCGAGCAAGGATTGGTTATCTCGACTCCAGCCACGTCGCCCACAACGCGCCCGGGCACGCCTTGCGGATGCCCGTCGCGCAGTTCCTCGGGAGGTCCGATCGCATTGCCGAAACTGAGCCGGGAGTTCTTGGCGATGAAGGAGACGGTGCGAACGCTGACCGGCTCCACCGAGAAGTCATAGCGGATGGCGTCGATGACAGCAGGACCATTGCCAGCGACGCACGGTTCGGCCGCGGCCCAGGACGCGGTCCAGTGCTTCTGCTTGGGGGCATAGATGGAACTAGTGATTCCCTCGGGCGACTTCAGCACGCCGCCGCCGTTTCTGTGGACGCCCGTGGTATCTCTACCGGGCTCGCTGGGACATCCCGAGACCGCCATCAGGAGCGGGGCGACGAGGAGGAGAAGCACGCGACTGCTCGTCACCATGGCATCGGGGTCATCCGCTCAAGACTTCTCAATGGAGACGCCCCATTTCTGAAGTACATCGAGGATGTCGGGGGACGTACCCAGTGCCTCCCTTGACTACCGAGAACGCGGTGGAGCAAGCGGCTCCCGCGGAGCCGACGTTGTGTCGCATCTGAACTCCCCCGGTCCAAGGCGCTTGGCTATCGCCGCGGTCGGTCCAATTCTCAGGGGGTGCCTCGGTGAGCCGAAATGGTACCTCAAGCAACCGCGCGATCTGGGTTCTGAATTCCTGGACGAGATCCGCTGGATGCCTCGAAAGATTCAGGACCTTGATATCGATGAATTCGCTATGGGCGGGAAGTCCAAAGGAGGCGATTTCAATCGGAAGGCTGACCTTGGCAGCCGTGAGCGGCGCAATCGCCGCCTCGTATTGATGCCGGTCGATCTCGGCCTTTGAGACGGTCACTGCCATGCCGGCTACCAATTGCCCGTCAAAGGTCTTCAACTCTGACATCGCCGCCGATGCGCCAACCAGTCTGATCTGCTGCTTTTCCCAATCGACCGATGCCCAGAGGTCTGCACCAAACTTAGCGATCATTGTCTGCAGGAAGGCGTCGACACGCACCTGCGTCTGATGCTGGTCGGCGGTTACGTCCTCGGGTAGCTCGCCTGGATCGTCCGGGTCGTCGGACAACTCAACCCTCGGGCCGGGCACGGATTGAGAGAGAAGGTCGGCCTCGTCGTCGGCGGTACTGGGATGCGCATGAAGAACGGCGAAGAGACAGGCGAGGCCGGCGAGTGAGATCAGGGCGGGTTTGAGTCCGATCCGGGTCATGGCAACGATGCTCCGTCGGTCCACGCGGGCCAGCAATGGGTACGGGTGGTCTGGGCGGAGAAATAGGCAGAAGTTGTCACCTACGTGACAACTTCTGCCTCGGGATGCGCTGCTAGGCGGGTGTGGAAGTTACCAACGCAGGGGGCGCCGTACTCACTGGGAGTACGACGCCCCGAACGTCCCGCGATCAGCGCTTCTTGGCCTTCTTCTTGGGCTTGATCTTCACCATTGCGGAGACCTCGCCCTGCACGACCTCACCGGGCCGCCAGACCGAGGCAGAGGTCTTTTCGCCACGCGCCGTCATCGTGGTGAGGGAGAGGTCGACCGTGTCCTGCTTCGGTGTCGCCTTCATCGTGGCCAACAGTTCGTCCAGGCTTTCGGGCTGCCCCCCGTCGGCGTCCTCGGGCATGAAGAAGAAGTCCTCGAAGTCCCAGAACGAGGCACCGTTGCCGACGATCGACAGCATGCCGCGCTTGGTCGCCTTCGCCGGCACCTTGAAGGTGAACGTGCGGCTGACCGGACTGACCGCGGCGCGGCGGCTCTCCCGCTGCAACTGCACGCGCACCTTGATCTTCGATCCGGCCTTCGCGGTGATCCGGCCGAACTCGTTCAGCGTCTGCCAGGTGCCGCCGGACCGGGTCTCGACCTTCCCGATGCGGTAGGCGCGGTAGCTGCGGCTGACGTCCTGACGGATCGCGACATCGGTGAAGGTCACGTCTTCGAAGCCGTTGTCGAGGATCGCTTGGACGTCGCCGGCTACGTCGTTCGGCACCTCGTCCGGGATGCTCTCGGCGCTGGCGTAGCGCTGCGAGCGCGTGAAGGTCTGGCTGCTGCCGTCCTCACGGGTGAAGGTGATCTCCCAGCTGACCGCAGCGGTGCCGGCGGCGCTCTCGTCCAGCGTGAGGGCGGCGTCGCGGTAGGTCTGGTTGCCGATCACGAAGGCGAGTGCGTCCGGCTCGGAGACGACCGTCTCGGTGGTGCGGCCCTTGGGTCCGGTCGAGGTGACCGTCACCGTCGTTCCTGCGGGCACTGCGCCGAGGCGACCGGTGATGCCGTTGAGCCGATCGTGCAGCAGGGTGCCGACCGGTGCCCCGAGGTTGGCCATCTTGTAGGAGATCGCACCGTCCGCCATGATCGTGGCCGTCGACGCGCCGTGGATCGTGGCACCCGTCGGTCGCCACTCGTTGGAGTGGCCGTACCCGATCACCACGTCGTCACACACCGCGCTGGCAGTGCCGACCGAGTAGATCGCCATCGATCCATGGCTGACCGCGACCGCAACATTGCCACCCGGGACCACGGGTATCATCTCGTCTTGCGTGCTGGTTCCGCCGGCGAGCCGGGGCACCGCTACGCCCGCCTTGCGCGCGATCGCGGCAACCATCGTCGGCGGCACCCCGCGCAGGCCGCTGACGGCGGTCGGCGTGGTGAGGCGGGTGAGGTCCGCCGAGGCGGCCCGTGCAGGTACGCCGGCACGTCGCAGCATGGCGCGCTCGCTCTTGTCGAGCACGATCCGGCGCGCGGCCGGAGCTGTGGTCTCCTCAAGCAGGTCATAGAGATCCGCCGCTGGGGTGACTCCGGCGACCGCAGAACCGGAGATCTGAGTGAAGGCATAGGAGACGGAGCCGATCAGTCGGCCGTCTGTTGCATAGAGCGGTGAGCCGGAGATGCCCTGCCAGATCCCGGCGTCGACGGTGCCGTCCGGGCGAGTGATCCGCGAGCCGGAGAGCTCGAAGAGGAAGAGGTCGCCGGTCGGGTCCTCGACCGTGCCGAGGTAGCGGCCGTCGAACGCCTCGGGAGTCACCTTGGAGGGCGTGGCCGGGCCGCCGGGGTAGTAGCCGGCCGTGGTGAGCCCGGTGGCGGCCATCCCATCGGTCAGGTCGGTGGCCGGGAACGGCGCCGGGCAGGCGACAGAATCGCCGGGAGCGGCACTCGCCACCGTGCTGTGGCTGAGTGGGACGAGTGCGGCACCGCAGAGGAGTCCTGCCGTGCCGAGCGAGGTGAGGAGCCGGCTTCGTCGACGGTTCACGATGTCTTCCTTCCGAGGTCGTCACGGCCGTCGGGTGACCGCGCGAAGTGCTAACCCTAGGAGATGCAGGCGACCCTGCGTCGGCACCGCCTGATAGACACGACATCATGCAGAGCACCCCGGCAACCGAAGTGATGCGCGACGAGGCGGAGCGCCATCTGCGCGCGTTGGTCGGTCGCGACGATGCCCGGCTCCGCGACGACCAGTGGGCGGCGATCGAGGCGTTGGCGGTGCACCGCCGCCGAGCCCTGGTCGTGCAGCGCACCGGTTGGGGCAAGTCGGCTGTCTACTTCGTCGCCACTGCTCTGCTGCGAGCGAGCGGGTCCGGCCCGACCGTGATCATCTCGCCACTCCTGGCGTTGATGCGCAACCAGATCGCCGCCGCCGAGCGTGCCGGGATCCGTGCGGTGACCATCAACTCCACCAACCTCGGCGCTTGGGAAGAGATCCACGCTCAGATCGCGGAGGGGAGTGTCGACGTACTGCTGGTGAGCCCGGAGCGGCTCAACAACCCCGGCTTTCGTGACGAGGTGATGCCACGATTGGCGGCCACCACTGGTCTGTTGGTGGTCGACGAGGCGCACTGCATCTCTGATTGGGGTCACGACTTCCGGCCCGACTACCGGCGGATCCGGACCTTGCTCGGGGAGCTGCGGGAGGGGATTCCGGTGCTGGCCACCACCGCGACCGCCAACGAACGCGTGACTCGAGATGTCGCCGAGCAGCTCGGTTCCGACCGTGACGAGCAGGTCCTCGTGCAACGCGGCTCGCTCGACCGGGAGTCGCTGCGTCTGGGGGTCATGCGGCTGAAGACCGCGGAGCAGCGCCTCGCCTGGCTCGCCGACCACCTCGGTGAGTTGCCCGGCTCCGGGATCATCTACTGCCTGACGGTTGCAGCCACGCAGGAGGTGTCCGACCATCTTCGGGCCGCGGGCCACGATGTGGCGGCCTATTCGGGTCAGACCGATGCGGAGGAGCGCGGTCGACTGGAACAGGCGCTGGCCGCCGGCACGGTGAAGGCGCTGGTCGCGACGTCGGCGCTGGGCATGGGGTTCGACGCGACCCTCGGGTTCGTGATCAACCTGGGCGCGCCGCCGAGCCCTGTCGCCTACTACCAGCAAGTCGGTCGCGCCGGTCGTGGCACGGATGACGCCACGGTGGTGCTGCTGCCGGCGACCGAGGACCGCGACATCTGGGCTTACTTCGCCTCGCTGGCCTTCCCTTCCGAGGCGCTCGTCCGGCAGACCCTCGAGGTTCTCTCTGCCAGCGATCGCCCGCTGAGTACGCCGGCCCTCGAGACCGAGGTCGAGCTGACCCGCAATCGCCTCGAGACGATGCTCAAGGTGCTCGACGTCGACGGCGCCGTACGTCGCGTTTCCGGTGGTTGGGTCGCCACCGGGGAGCCGTGGGTCCACGACGCTGAGCGCTATGCGCGGGTCGACGAGGCGCGACGTCGCGAGCAGCAGGCAATGCTCGACTACCTGGATACCGTCGAGTGCCGGATGGCCTACCTACGCGCGCAACTCGACGACCAGGACGCCTCGCCCTGCGGACGGTGCGACAACTGCGGTGGTCTGAGTCTCTCCCGCGAGGTCTCCGAAAGCTCATTGCACGGCGCAAGAGACTTGCTCAGCAGGCCTGGTGTGGTCATCGAGCCACGCAAGATGTGGCCCACGGGGATGGAGCGGATGGGCCCTGACTTTGCGAGCGGGTTCAAGGGGCGCATTCCCGGTGCCGCCGATCCCGGGCGCGCGATCGCGCGGCTTACGGATCTGGGTCACGGGCAGGCGTTGCGAGAGCTCTTCCGCGGTGAGGCAGGTGGCGAGGTGCGCGACGAAGAGATCCCCGCTCCGCTTGCGGGAGCCGCAGTCGAGGTTCTCAGCGACTGGGCGCCGCAGGTCGACTGCATCGCCTACGTGGAGTCAGCCCGTCGACCGCGACTGACCCGATCCCTGGTCGAAGGCGTCTCCCGATCGCTCGGGCTGCCGATCGTGGCGCGGTGGTCGATCGTCGAGCCAGGGATCGAGCCGGGTCGGGGCGCCATGAACTCGGCGCAGCGGGTCGCCGCGGTTGTCCGCCGCGGCAGGCTGGACCTGGCGCCAGCCTTCGGGGAGCTCACCGGGCCGCGGGTGCTGCTCATCGACGATCAAGTGGTCACCGGCTGGACGCTCACCGTCATCGCTCAGGAGCTCATCGCCGCTGGCGCCGGCTCTGTCTCGCCTCTGGCCCTGGCGGTGCAGGCCTAGGGAGCCCGATCTGGCGCGGACCGCTGGTGGCGACTGCTCGTTATCCACAGGCTCTGATGACCGGTTCCCTGGCGACCGCCGTCGATGGCATCCTCTGGGGAACTGGCGCACAATGAAGTGGTGGTCTCGGTGAACGATCCTCAGGTCTGGACGCTGATCGGCGTCTTCAGCGCGGTGATGTTCTCCGTGGCGGGTCTGCTCATGCGCTCGAACCGACAGTTGGTCGACGTGCTGCGAGCGGAGGTGTCGACCCTTGCTGCGGGTCTGGATGCGCGGATCGATCGGGTGGAGGTGTCGCTGGGTGCTCGGATCGATCAGGTCGAGGTGTCGCTGGGTGCGCGGATGGACCGTCTGGAGGATCGCGTAGACCAAGTGGTGGTCTCGTTGGGTGCTCGGATCGATCGGGTGGAGGTGTCGTTGGGTGCTCGGATCGATCAGGTCGAGGTGTCGCTGGGTGCGCGGATGGTCCGTCTGGAGGATCGCGTAGACCAAGTGGTGGTCTCGTTGGGTGCTCGGATCGATCGGGTGGAGGTGTCGTTGGGTGCGCGGATCGATCAGGTCGAGGTGTCGTTGGGTGCGCGGATCGATCAGGTGGAGGCGTCGCTCGGTGCGCGGATCGATCAGGTCGAGGCGTCGCTCGGTGCGCGGATCGATCAGGTCGAGGCGTCGCTCGGTGCGCGGATCGACCGCGTGGAGGAGTCGCTGACGGCACGCGTCGACCGGGTTGAGCTGAAGGCCGACGAACGGCATGCACATCTGGTCGAGGTGATGGAGATCAGGTTCGACTCCGTCGATCATCGACTCGGTTCGGTCGAAGAGGACCTGCGGATCGTCAAGGCGCACCTGCTGCGTCATCCGGCAGCCTGACCGTGGACCGACAACGCAGAAGCCCTCCCGCCGTTGTAGGGCTGCGGGAGGGCTTCGACGTGCTGAAGGTCAGTGCGTGAGCACCGGCGGCTGCTGAGTATCGGTCGGTGCCGACTTGCCTCGGGGCAGGAAGAACGCCGGGATCAAGACACTGGCGGTGAGGATGGTTGCCACCAGGAAGACGCCGGAGAAGTTGCCAGCCAGGTCGGCAGGAAGCGAGGCAAGCGCCGTCGGCACCTGCTCGGGGGTGAGGTTGAAGTCCTTCAGGACCTCAGCCAGCTTGCTCTTGTCCTCGCCTGCGATGAAGGCGATGGCCGTGGACGCGTGCTCCTTGTTGGCGTTGGTGAAGAGCACGGAGAAGAGCGCGGTTCCGGCGGAGGCCGCTACCTGCTGGATGATGTTCATGAGTGTTGAACCGCGGGCGATGTCGTGCTCCTTGAGCGTGCGCAACGCTGCGCTCATGATCGGCATCATCGTGGCACCCATGCCGAGTCCCATGATGAAGAGGGCTCCTAGCAGGTAGGGGTAGCCGGTGTTCTCGTCGAGCATGGCAAACATGCCGAGGCCGAGCACGATCACGAGGACGCCGGGGATGACCACCTTGCCGGGGCCGATCTTGTCTGCCAGGACGCCGGCGATCGGCATGGTGATCATGGCGCCCAGGCCCTGCGGCGCCAGCAGGAGGCCCGCCTTGAGAGCCGTCTCGCCGTGCAAGGTCTGGAAGAACATCGGGAAGAGCAGGCTCGCGCCGAAGAAGGCACCGGCGAAGAGGGACATCGCGATGACTGCCACGGTGAGCTGACGGTTCTTGAAGAGCCGCAGCTCGACGAGCGGGTGGATGTTGCGCTTGTTGAGCGCCCACGGCACGAACGCCGCGATCAGCGCCAAGCCGATGAACGCCGGCGCGAGCACCTTGACCGCCCACACGGTGCCGGTCTCCGGAACGGAGGAGACGCCGTACAGGAACGCGGCGAGACCGGGGGAGAGCAGCAGCATGCCCAGCCAGTCGAAGCTCTCGGAAGGCTCGACGACGTCCGCCGGAAGTACCTTCCATGCGTAGACCAGACCGACCAGGCCGATGGGCAGGTTGATCAGGAAGATCCAGTGCCACGACGCGGCGTCGATCAGCCAGCCGCCGATGATCGGGCCACAGATCGGTCCGAGCAGCATCGGGATGCCGAGCACGGCCATGACGCGACCGACCCGCTCCGGGCCTGCGGCCCGGGTCAGGATGGTCATGCCGAGCGGCATCAGCATGCCGCCGCCGAGGCCCTGGAGCACCCGGAAGAGGACGAGCATCTCCAACGACGTGGCCATCGCACAGAGCGCGGAGCCGGCAGTGAAGAGGACGATCGCCAGGAGATAGAGGCGCTTGGTGCCGAATCGGTCGGCGGCCCAACCGGTGAGGGGGATGACCGATGCGAGCGCGAGCGTGTAGCCCGTCATCGTCCAGGCGACCTGAGCGGTGGTGGCCTCGAACGTGGTCTCGAAGGTCTTGAGTGCGACCGAGACGACCGTGATGTCGAGGATCGACATGATCGAGCCGAGCACGACCACGCCCGCCACGATCAGGACGGCTCGGTCGAGCTTGTCATCGGCGCCCGGGGTCGGCCGGAGTTCGCCGGATTCTTCGTGGATGCTTGTAGACACCAGTAGAGGGTACGGAGTCGGGCATCATGGGCGCATCGGAAAAAGTGCGTGTGCTACGTCACCACCCGCCGTCACTGTCGGCGGCACTGGTCGTTGGGTAGTGCATGTTCCGTATGCGCACCGTCGCCTGGCTCGCTTCCACGGCCTTGGCGGCCACTACGTTCGTCGCGCTTCCCGCCGCGGGAGAGGGGCCTGACGGGTCGAGTCCCGCTGTCGCCAAGGCTGCCCGCTACACGAAGCAGACACTGCACTTCAAGGTGCGTGTCGGTGCCCCGGGAACGGAGAAGACCTGCGACATCGTCGGTGACCTCTACCTCCCGAAGGGCGCGAGCAGCAAGAAGCGGGTGCCGGCGGTGCTCGCCACCAACGGCTTCGGCGGCTCCAAGGACGACCAGGCGAAGTGGGCACCGCTCCTGACGGGCCGCGGCTACGCGTTGCTCTCCTACTCCGGCCTCGGCTTCGGCGGCTCGACCTGCCAAGTGACCCTCGACGACGTCGAGCACGACGGTCGCGCTGCCAGCCAGTTGGTCTCGTACCTCGGTGGGGCAAAGGGCATCGCCTATCGCGACGCGAAGCACACCCAGCCGGCACCGCGTTTGAAGGTGGTCGCTCGGGACCGCCGTGACCAGACGGGCCGACGCTCTCGGAACGACCCCAAGGTCGGGATGCTCGGCGGGTCGTACGGCGGCGCTGTCCAGTTCGCCGCTGCTTCGATCGACCACCGCATCGATGCCATCGTGCCGATGATCACGTGGAACGACCTCAGCTACTCGCTGGGGCCCAACAACACCGGCCAACGTGGAGTCAGCAGCCGGGAGGCCGGCGCGGTCAAGCTCTTCTGGGGCCTCGGGTTCTCCGGACTAGGCATGGTGCAAGGGCTGTTGAACGCCCCCGACGACCCAGGCCGGCTGCTGCCCTGCCCCAACTTCACCGCGATCGTCTGCCCGGCCCTGGTCACCGGCGCGGTCTTGGGCACCTTCCTGCCCACCTCGGTCAACCAGCTCCGTGCGATCTCACCGGTCTCCCACGTCGCCAAGATCCGTACGCCGACGCTGCTGATGCAGGGCCAGTACGACACCTTGTTCAACCTCAACGAGTCGCTCGCCAACTACCGGATCCTGCGTAAGCAGGGCACGCCGGTGAAGCTGGTGTGGCAGCGCTGGGGCCACTCCGGCGACCCGGCGCCCGGCGAGATGGGTGCGGTGCTGAGCGTCAAGCGGGACTACTCCGTGGCTCGTACCGTCGCCTGGCTGGACCGGTACGTGAAGGGTCGCAAGGTCGACACCGGCCCGCGGTTCGCGTGGTTCCGTGACTGGGTGCGCTACAGCGGCAACGCCAAGCCGGCCTACGCCACCTCGAAGCGCGTTGCGGTGGGCAAGGCTCAGCAGTGGCATCTCTCCGGCAAGGAGCTGGTGCGCTCGCGGGCCGCCGTCCGTTCCGGGACGCAGATGATGACCACGCCGGTCGCCGGCCTGCCCACCTCGTTCGATCAGCTCGACATGGTGAGCTACATCGGCAACATGCCGGCGGCGCTGCCCGAGATCGACCTGCCAGGCACTGCGGTCTCCTGGCGGAGCCCGGTGCTCGCCCAGCACGTCACCGTCGTGGGCACACCGAAGCTCGACCTCCGCGTCGACGCGCCCCTGTCGTTGCCCGGGCAGCTGGTGCTGTTCGCGAAGCTGTACGACGTCGCGCCGTCTGGCAAGGCGACGCTGTTGCGCAACCTGATCGCCCCGGTCCGGATCGCCGACGCGAAGCGTCCGATCGCGATCACGATGCCGGGGCTGGTGCACCGCTTCGCGAAGGGGCACCGGATCGAGCTGAGGGTGACCGGTGGCTCGACCAACTACCGGGGCAACCTGCTGCCGCAGCCGGTGACGATCAGCACCGGCGGCAGCGGCCAGACCCTCACCCTGCCGGTGGTGCGCTGACGGCGGCCGCGCAGTCCAGGGCAGCCAGGTAGCCGAAGACCATCGCGGGGCCGATCGTTGCCCCCGGCCCCGCATAGGTATGACCCATCACTGCCGCGCTGGTGTTGCCGGCCGCGTACAGGCCGGGGATCACCGCGCCGTGCGGGTCGAGCGCGCGGGCGCGGGCGTCCGTCAGCACCCCGCCCTTGGTGCCGAGGTCGGCCGGCACCATCCGAGCCGCGTAGAAGGGTCCCCGCGCCAGGGGGGCCAGGCTGGGGTTGGGGCGGTTGGTGAGGTCTCCGTAGTAGTGGTCGTAGGCCGACTCGCCCCGGTGGAAGTCCGCGTCTACCCCGGCCCGGGCGAAGCCGTTGAAGCGCTCGACCGTCGTCGTCAGGCCGTCCTCGGGCACGCCGATCGCCGCCGCGAGCTCGGGCACCGTGGCGGCCTTGGTGATGGCGCCTGAGGCGAGCCACTTCTTGGGCAGCGGGGCGCCGCCGGTGATGCCGGCGAAGAGGTAGCGCTTGCGGTAGGTCTGGTCGAAGACCAGCCAGCAGGGCAGGTTCTCGGCCGGGCCGTCGCCAGCGCCGTACTCACCGCCGAACATGCGATGGGTCGCTTCGACATAGGGGAGCGACTCGTTCATGAACCGCTCGCCGCGTTCGTTGACGATGATGCCGCCCGGCAGCGAGCGCTCGGCCAGTGCGAACCAGGGTCCTCGGGGCAGGGGGATCGACGGTGCCCACCAGGCGTCGTCCATCAATGCGGTGTCGGCGCCGATGGCCGTCGCGGCGAGGATGCCGTCTCCGGTGTTGGTGGGGACGCCGAGGGAGAGCTCCGGGCCGGCGGGCTCGCGCTGGTGCAGGGCGCGCAGGTCGGCGTTGTGATCGAAGCCGCCACACGCGAGGACGACGCCCCGTCGGGCACGGAGCACTCCCGCGGAGGTGCGCACGCCGACGACGCGACCGTCTTCGACGAGCAGCCCAGTCATGGCGACGCCGAGCCGCAGCGGAATGCCGAGGTCGCGGACTCCGATCATCAGCTGCGCGCAGAGTGCTTGGCCGAGCCCGATGATCCGGCGGCCGCGGAGCCGAGCGGCGAGCGTACGCATGCCGACCTTCAGCATGTGCCAGGGGCCGCGCCAGTGGCGGAGTCCGGTCGAGAGCCAGCGGTAGTCGGCCTGCTTGACCACCACGTTCATGGGGGCCTTCGTATAGAACGGCTCCAGGGTCTCGGCGAGCTCGCCCAAGCGGTGAGCGTCGAAGACCGTGGGCTCGCACGAGCGCCCGGCGGGCCGCCCGCCCGGTTGCTCAGGGTGGTAGTCGGCGTACCCGCGGACCCAGGCCAGGTCGAGTGCCGAGTGCCGGGTGAGGAAGCGCAGCGCCTCCGGTCCGCGTTCCACATAGGCGTCCAGCCGCCCCGGATCGACCCCGTCGACGATCGCGTCCAGGTAGCGACGAGCCTCTCCGGGCTGCTCGTCGGGGGCGGGCTTGAGGAAGTCGTTGCCGGGCACCCAGACGCCACCGCCGGAGCGGGCCGTAGTGCCGCCCCAGCGATGCGACTTCTCCAGGATCACGACCTCCAGCCCGGAGGCGGCGGCGGTGATGGCGGCAGACAGGCCGGCCGCGCCGGAGCCGACCACGACGACGTCCACGGTCTCCTCGGACATGACACCTCCAGGGGATGAGAGTGAGTGGCAATATGGGAGTTACTACCAGTTTGCGAGTGACTCCGCAACCTGTGGCAGGCTGGGCGCATGTCGGTGCGTGAACGCAACAAGGCCCGGGTGCGACAGGAGATCTTGGACGCCGCCTGGCGACTCTTCGCGGATCGCGGCTACGCGGCGGTCACCACCGAGGAGATCGCGTCAGCCGCCGGTGTCTCGACCAGCACCTACTTCCGCTACGTGCCGACCAAGGAGGACCTGCTCCTCGCGCCGGTGCTCGACAGTGCGACCCAGTTGGTCGCACTCTTCGCCGAGCAGCCCGACGGGCTCGGCGGCGTTCGCGCGCTCGCCGCCACCATCCACGACCGGACTGCGCAGATCCGGGACCGGGACCTGCGGCGTTGGCGCTCGGCGATGCGCACCGCGCCGGAGGTCATCGATCGCGTCACCTTGATCGGCGAGGCTCAGCGCGCGGCGCTGACCCGAGAGATGGCGCGTCGGCTGGGCGAGCCCGAGGACGCCCTGCGCCCCGCGCTTGTGGTCGACCTCTTGGTCACCGCCGCCGCCTTCGCCTACCGCAGATGGCTGGCTGGTTCCAGAGAGTCCACTCTGGTCGACACCATCGACGCCGCGCTCGGCGAAACCATCGATGGTCCCTGGCGCTGAGTGCGTCCGCCGTTAACCTGCGGCCATGGACACCTATCCCGCCGTACGTCGTCCCTCGCTGGAAGCGGTGATCGTCACCTTCGCCGTGACCGCACTGTTGACCGCGGTCAGCATCTCCGCACTGTGGGCACGTGCCGACGGCGACCTCGATGGGAGTGTCTACCTGCTCGGCGTGGCTGCGACCGTCGCCTTGGCCGGCGGTGCGCTCGGAGCCTGGCGGCTGGTCGGTGACCCAGAGCTTCGCGCGACGCTGATGAGCTGGCCCGGCGCGGCCGGTGCGGTATCGGTCGGCGTCATGGTCGGTGTCGCGATGGACGATGCCGAGGGCACCGCCTACGTGGTCGGCGCATTGATCCTGGGGCTGAGTGTGCTCGGCCACCTGATGGTGGCTCGTCCCGCCTTCGTCACGAGTGGCCTGGTCGGCCTCCTGGTCCTGTGGGGTCAGGGCGTGAGCGACCTCTTCGACCTCTCCGACGACCCGGAGACGCTGGGCGACAACGCCGGGATGATCCTCGGCTTCGCGCTGCTGGTGATCACCGTCGTCGTGACGCTGCTGGGGCGGCGCTTCCTGCCGTCGGGCGACTTCGCCGGTGTGCTGATGGGTGCCGTCGCGGTGATCGGCTATCTGCTCATCGTCGCCGGGGTCGGGGTGATCGGCTTCTTCATGAGCCTGTTCGCGGACTTCGAGTCGATCGACGAGGACGGTGGTGGTGCCGCCCCCGACGCCAACGTCTACGACAACGACCTCTGGGTGCTGCTGGTCTGCGCGGTGGCGTTGATGCTCTTCTGGCTCGCGCTCCACTGGTGGGGTGGCCATGACGGCTACCGCGTGCTCGGCCTCGCCCTGGCGCCGACGCTCGTGCCGCTCATCGCGTTCGTGCTGGGTGCCGAGCACCCCTCGTTCTGGATCGCGGTCGCGGCGGTGTTGGGCGTCGCCGCACTCGCCGCCGCGTTCGCCTCCGCCCTCGGCCTGCTCCGTCCCGCAGCGTCCGCTGGTCAGCTCCCGCCGTCCGCCCCCGGGTCAGGCGGTCAGGGACTGCAAGGCTGAGACGATCCGCTCGTCCTCCGGCTCCACCTGGGGCGAGAAACGGGCGATCGGCGTTCCGTCGGCTGCGACCAGGAACTTCTCGAAGTTCCAGGCGATGTCACCGGCTTCGCCCGACTCGTTCGGGGTGCCGACCAGCTCCGCGTAGACCGGGTGCCGGCCCTCGCCGTTCACCTCGATCTTCTCCGACAACGGGAAGGTGACGCCGTACGTCGCGGAGCAGAACTCGGCGATCTCCTCGGCGCTGCCCGGCTCCTGGCCCATGAACTGGTTGCAGGGGATTCCGACGACGGTGAAGGCGTCGCCACCGTACTCCTCCTGCAGTCGCTCGAGGCCGGCGTACTGCGGAGTGAGGCCGCACTTCGAGGCGACGTTGACCAGCAGCGCCGGTCGGCCGCCGGTCAGATCGGCCAGGGTGCCCGGCGTGCCGTCAAGGCGGGCGAGGGGCTGCTCGAGGATGCTCATGGCGCCAGCGTAGGGGGCGGCCCCGAAACGATGAACGGGAACCAATCGTCGGTGCCGAGCGTTAGCGTCAGGTCTGTCCCTACCCGACGAGAGGCACCGCTTGAGCTTCGTCCCCGTTCTCGGTCCCGCCACCTTCCATCCGCAGAGCCCGCCCCGCCTCAGCGAGGTCGAGTTCACCGGCGCTGAACGTACGGTGCAGCTGGGGATGCGTGCGGCGCTCCCGGTGCTGAGCCGGGCGCGTGCCGACGACGATGCTCACGAGAGCGTGCGCCTGCTGGCCGGCGCCGCGCTGCTGGCGATGCAGGTGGTGGCGGCCGGCGGCCTCGCGCCCGGTGACGACGTCTGGCAGCCCGTGCTGTCGGCACGTGACGAAGACCGGGTGCGCTCGCTGGCGACCGCGCGAGCCGGCGACCTGGGTGTGGCCGAGGCAGAACAGTTGGTGCGTGGGGTGCTGGCGGCGGTGGTGGACTCCCTGCCCCAGGCGCGCCCCACTGCTCCTCGGGCAAGGGCGGAGCCGGCAAAACGCCGGTCCGGCGACTTCACCCGGCGCTTGCAGTCCCGCCTCGATCGGCACACGTCGGCCCTCGACCGGCCGCACCTGGTCAGGATCGCACTCCGCGTCGAGGCGCCGGAGGAGGAGCTCGTCGCGGGTGCGGTCACGCTCGTCCTGCAGGTCCACGACGCGCAGAACCCCCTGCACGTCACGGATGCAGCGGTCCTTTTCACCGAGGACGGCGAGGTGCACGGCTTCGGAGACCGCGCCCGCGTGCACACCGGCGTGGCCCTGCGTGAGGCAGCCGCAGCCTGGCCGCCGCTGGAGCGCTTCTCCGAGCTGCGGGTCCCCGACCGCATCACGCTCGACACCGACGAGATTCTGGACTTCCTCGACCATGGCGTGACGGCGCTGACCGATCGCGGTGTCGACGTGCACTGGCCTCGATCTCTCAACCGGGACGTCACCTCGCGCGCGGTGCTGCGCCCCGGCAAGGAGGACCTCCTCAATGACGGGCTCTTCGGGCCCGAGTCGCTCTTCTCCTTCAACTGGCAGCTGGCGCTGCACGGCGAGACGCTGACCGATGCAGAGATGGAGATCCTCGCGGCGGCGGCGACGCCGCTGGTCAAGCTCCGCGATCAGTGGGTGGTGGTCGACTCCGCGACCCTGAAGCGGGCTCGCAAGCGGATGATCCGCACGGTCAAGCCAAGTCAGGCGCTGGCGGCGACCCTGACCGGCGTGGTGCAGGTCGACGAGACCGACACCGAGGTCGTCGTCGGTGCGAGCCTGGAGCGGGTGCGCGAGCGGCTCCGCGGCGCCGCCGTACGGGATCCGCTGCCGCCACCTCCGTCCTTGGCGGCCGAGCTGCGGGACTACCAGCGCCAGGGAGTCACCTGGCTGGCCGAGCTGACCAGCATGGGACTCGGGGCCTGCTTGGCCGATGACATGGGCCTCGGCAAGACGATCACGCTCATTGCGCTCCATCTGCACCGCCACGCGGCCGGCGTCGGCGGGCCGACCCTGGTGGTCTGCCCGGCCAGCCTTCTGGGCAACTGGGAGGCGGAGATCCGGCGCTTCGCCCCCGGCACCGAGGTACGCCGCTTCCACGGCCCCGGTCGCACGCTGGAGGGCGTGCGTGACGGCTTCGTGCTCACCACCTATCAGACGATGCGGGCCGACGCGGAGTCACTGGCGAAGGTGCCTTGGGACCTGGTCGTCGCCGACGAGGCGCAGCACGTCAAGAACGCGCAGTCGAGCACCGCGCGGTCGCTGCGCAAGGTACCGAGCCGGGCCCGGGTGGCGCTCACCGGCACCCCGGTGGAGAACAACCTGACCGAGCTGTGGGCGATCCTGGACTGGGCGACCCCTGGCCTGTTGGGCAGCCGTCAGGCGTTCCGCAAGGTATGGGCGGCGCCGATCGAGGCGGGCGTCGACCCCGCCGTCAACCGCCGGTTCGCCGACCTGGTGCAGCCGTTCCTGCTGCGGCGCCGCAAGAGTGATCCCGGGATCGCCCCGGAGCTGCCTCCCAAGACCGAGACCGACCACCTGCTCTCGCTCGGCCGGGAGCAGGTGGTGCTCTACGAGACGTTGGTGCGCACCTCGATGGAGAAGATCGCCGAGGCCGACGAAGAGGCGCGCCGCGGCCTCGTGCTCGCCCTGCTCACCGGCCTGAAACAGATCTGCAACCACCCTGCTCACTACCTCAAGCAGGCCGATCCGCGGATGCGCGGCCGCTCGGAGAAGGTGGAGCTCCTCGACGAGCTGGTCGAGGTGGTGCTGCGCGAGGACGGCGCGGTGCTCGTCTTCACGCAGTACGTCGCGATGGCCCGGCTGCTCGAACGCCATCTGACCGCCGCCGGGGTGCCGGTGCAGCTGCTGCACGGCGGCACCCCGGTGCCCGAACGCGAGCGGATGGTGGAGCGGTTCCAGTCGGGCGAGGTGCCGGTCTTCCTGCTGTCGTTGAAGGCAGGGGGCACCGGGCTCAACCTGACCCGGGCCGACCATGTCGTCCACTTCGATCGGTGGTGGAACCCGGCGGTCGAGGACCAGGCCACCGATCGTGCCTACCGGATCGGTCAGACCAAGCCGGTGCAGGTGCACCGGTTGGTCACCCAGGGCACGGTCGAGGAACGGATCGCCGAGCTGCTGCAGCGCAAGCGCGCACTGGCCGACTCGGTGCTGGGTCGCGGCGAGGCCGCGCTGACCGAACTCTCCGATGCGGAGCTGATGGACCTGGTGCAGCTGCGCCGCGACGACGCCCGTCGCTACGGCGAAGACCGGACCACCGATGACCGCGCGGTGGGCGGCCGATGAGCGGCGCCGTCACCCACCCGCGCTTCGCCGTCCGCCGGGGCGGGTCCCGCTCCACGACCTGGTGGGGGAAGGCATGGGTGCGCGCGGTCGAGGAGGCGGCGTACGGCGAGGCGGACCTGAAGCGTGGTCGGCAGCTGGCCCGCACCGGTGCCGTGGGTGGGATCGCGGTCGCCTCGGGTTCTGCCTTCGCCGCCGTGGTGGAAGGGGACGAGGCCTGGACGACCACCGTCGCCATCCCGGTGCTGGACCCCGTTGGGGTCCAGGCCCTGGTCGAGGTCGTCGCGGCGGAGTCCGGTCGCATCGCGGCGTTGGTCGCGGGAGAGCTGCCCCACACCCTCGTCGAGCATGCCGAGGAGGCGGGCGTCGAACTGCTGCCGTACGGCGGTGAGATCGAGGCGCACTGCAACTGCGAGCATTGGGTGGCTCCCTGCCCCCACGCGCTCGCGGTGCTCGCGCAGATCGCCTGGCTGATCGACACCGACCCTTTCGTCCTACTGGCCTTGCGAGGCTTGGCCCGCGACGAGCTCCTGGCGCGGCTCCACGCGACGACGACGGCCGCGGAACCGGTCGAGGATGCTGACGTGGAGGCCGACCTGGACACTGCGGAAGAGGCGGTGCGGCGGATGCGTGCGGCCTTGGCCGAGCTCGACGGTCCCCGTGCGACGATCGCGCCATGACTGATCTGGCCGAGGTGTTCTGGCGTGCCCACGCTGGCCTGCCCCGCGAGGCTCCGGGATCCGAGACGACGACGGAGCTGCTGCTCCGTCTTGCTGGAGATCTCCCCGAGCATCCACGTGTGCTGGACGTCGGTTGCGGCACCGGTCCGGCCACTCTCGTGTTGGCGGGCGTCACCGCCGGCAGGGTCACGGCGGTCGACCTCCATGAGCCCTTCCTGGAGGTGCTGACCACGAGGGCAGAGGCGACCGGTCTCGCTGACCGGGTGACCACGCTGGTCGCACCGATGGAGGCGCTGCCCTTCGCCCCCGGTTCGTTCGATCTGATCTGGGCGGAGGGGTCGGCGTACGTCATGGGGTTCGACGCGGCGCTGGCCGCGTGGCGTCCCCTGTTGGCGCCGGGCGCGGTTCTGGTGCTGACCGAGGCGGAGTGGCTCACGCCCGATCCGGCCCCGGGCGCTCGGGACTTCTGGGAGCCGGGCTACCCCGCGATGCGCACCACCGCCGGCAACGTCGAGGCCGCGCAACGGGCCGGGTGGACCGTCATGGCGACCTACGTGCTGCCGGAGACGGACTGGGAGGCCTACTACGGCCCGCTCGCGGCCCGCATCGAGGCGCTCCGCGCCGACGGTGTCTCCGACGAACTGCTCGATCAGGTCGGCGAGGAGATCGAGGTGCGGGCGCGGTACGGCGCCGACTACGGCTACACCGGCTACGTGCTGAAGCCGCGTTGACCTGCCGAACCTGCTGACGTGGAGCCCAGCGACGGGTAGTGTCCGCGGGCAAGAGTCCCGGTGTGGGGGCCTCGAGCAGCGGGTGAGCCGATGAACGACTCAGCACTGATCACCGTGGGGCTTCCGATCGCCCTTGCCATCATCATGTTCGGCCTCGGGCTCTCGCTCACGATCGGCGACTTCGCTCGGGTGGCGCGCTCGCCGAAGGCGGTCGTGGTCGCGCTGGTCATCCAGGTGCTGGTGCTTCCGGTGGTGGCCTTCGGGTTGGTGACGGCCTTCGACCTCGACCCGCTGCTGGCGGTCGGCGTGATGCTGCTGGCAGCGTCGCCGGGCGGGACCACGGCCAACCTGTTCAGCCACCTCTTCCGCGGCGACGTGGCTCTCAACGTCAGCCTTACCGCGATCAACTCGGTCCTTGCAGCGTTCACGATCCCGCTGATCACCAACTTCGCGATCGACCACTTCGACGCCGATGGCGAGCTCGGATTGCAGTTCGGCAAGGTCGTGCAGGTGATTGCCATCGTGCTGGTGCCCGTGGTCATCGGCATGCTGGTACGCCGCCGCTCCCTCGACTTCGCCACCCGAGCGGACCGTCCGGTGCGGGTCTTCTCGATCGTGGTGCTGGTGGTCGTCGCGGTCGGCGCGCTGCTCGGCGAGCGTGAGCACATCGGCGGCTACCTGCGCGACGTCGGCGTGGTGACGGGGCTGTTCTGTCTGATCAGCCTCTCCGTGGGCTACGTCGGCGCCCGGCTGTTGAGGCTCGGTCAGCCCCAGGCCGTCGCTTGCTCCATGGAGATCGGCATCCACAACACGACGATCGCTCTGACGATCGCCCTGAGCGTCCTCGACAGCACCGAGGTCGCGGTGCCCAGCGCGGTCTACTCGGTGCTGATGTATCTGCTCGCAACCGCTTTCGGCTTCGCGATCACCCGACGCTCACTCACCGCCGATAGCTGAGCGTCCAGCGCTGGTTGCGGAACGCCAGCTGCTTGGTGGTCGCGTCCAGCGGTGCGTCGACGAAGCGACCGGAGCCGAGCGCGGTGACGAAGGCGACGACCCGTGGGTCTTTCGAGGAGCGCAGCGCCGGGGGCACCTCCAGCGCCCCGTTGAACATCCGCGGCACATCGTCCAAGCCGCGGGCGCGACGTAGTTGTCGGATGTTGTCGGTGGTGTGCAGCCGGAGCCGGATCGTGGGGCCGCTGTGCAGCTTGACGACGACCTTCGCGGGTGAGCAGTAGGTGGTGAAGTTGCGGACCGTCACGGTGGCGCCGTCGATCGTGCCGGCGTACCTGCGGTTCTCGGAGCGGGCCAGCCCGACCCGAGAGCTGGTACGCCGGGGGTTGTCCAAGCGCTTGCCGACCAGTCGACCGCCGGTGGCGGTGAAGCGCCACCGTGGGGCGCGAATGTCCTTGTGCCAGTAGCCGACCTTGCCGTTGCGGCGGCCCTCGACGCGCAGCTCGCGGTGGGTCGATCCGGCGCCGACCTTGTGGATCGAGATGCGGTCGGTGACGGTCTCTGGGATCTTCGGCTGGCGGATCCATGCCGGGGAGGGCAGCTGGATCTTGGGGTTCGCGACGCCGCGCCGGTCGTCGTAGGAGTAGCTGAAGAAGATCGGGTCGGCACCTGCGATGTCGAAGTCGTAGAGGCGGGTGAAGAGGTCGCCGTGGCGGCCGATCAGGAAGAGGGTGGAGCCGCTTGCCGACATTCCGGCGGCGCGGAACCGGCCCCGGTGCGGCGTGCAGACCTCGTAGCTGGAGTCGGCCGGGAGCCAGGGGTCGAGGTAGGTGACCCGGCGGCCGCGATGGCTCAGCGTCCAGATGTGCGACACCTTGCCGGCGCCGACCTGGTGGGCGTTGCCGGCATCATCGGTCCAGGTCTTGTCCTCCACCTGGGAGAGCACCGACCAGGTCCAGTCCTGGACGCCGCGGGGCAGCTTCCAGCCGGGGCCGGTCCACAGCGGCGGCCCCCAGCGCAGCGACCAGTTGAAGAAGCCGGGGGACTTGAGGGCGCCGTCCATGCCGTAGATCCAGCGGTCGCGGTCGATGGCGATCAATTCGTCGTCGTCCACCGAGATCCCGGCGATCTTGCCCGCGAAGCAGCGGTCGACCTTGAGCTTGGCCCAGGGTTCCTTGATGCCCGTCACCGCGGTGTTGGACTTGTACCAGATCGTGCCCCGGTGGAGCGCGAACTGGTAGCGCCGGTTGAAGGTCTGGGTGGTGCTGCGGAAGATCACCTGGGTCGGCAGTGCCTGCGGCGCGGTGCTCGCGTCTCCAGCGTTGAGCGGGTTGCCGCGGTCGGTGCCCTTGCGGCCCGGCTCGCCGGGGAGCTCCGGCAGCCCGATGGTGCCGCCCGCAAGGGTCGGGCAGCGGAGCATGTCGGCCCGGTTGTCGAGCAGGCCCTGCAGCTCGCCGAGGAAGAGCTGGGTCAGGTCGCGCGGGTCGATCCCGCCCTCGGCGTGTGCCGGCGTGGGGGCGAGGGACGCCGCGCTGGCGGTGAGCGCACACGCCACCAGCGCGGTCAGCGCGGCGCGGATGCGGTGGTGACGTCGCGAACTGCCTGCCATGGGTGCTCCCTCCTGCTCCTGCGAACTCGTCCATTCAACGAGGAGGGGAGACGAGCGACGGTGGGGATCCCCACAAGTTCTCAACGGAGGAGTTGGAGAGCTGCCCACACCTCGGCGCGGTGGTGAGGCGATCTCCAGTCGCCTAGCAGTCGGTCGGCGCGTGCCAGCCGGTTGCGCACCGTGTTGGCATGGACGCCGAGCGCGATGGCGGTCGGTTCCACGTGGCCCTCCTGCTCCAACCAGCACCACAAGGTCGCTGCAAGAGCATGCCGGGGCTCACGGGTCAGGGGTGCCGCCCAACGTTCCACGAGTCGGGAGGCCAACGCCGGATCTTCGTGGAGCGGCACCAGCAACCCGAGCTCCGGCAGCCCGACCGCTCCCTGCCGATCGAAGCGGAGGCCGACCCGCAGTGCCCGTCGAGCATCGCGCAACGCCGTCGAGAGCCCGGCCAGGTCGGGTGCCCGGGCGACCCCTGCGACGAGCTCACTCGGCACCCGCGGCGCGTGCCGCGTCAGGCCGACGTACGACGTCACGAGGTCTTCGACGCGGGGCGCCGACCAGAGGGCGCCGGGGTTCGCCAGGCGCAGGGTGGCCCCGGCGCCGGAGCGCGGGTCGGCGGGCTCCTGGCCGGCGATGGCCCACCACGGCACGCTCGGGTCGAGACCGAGGTCGAGTGCGGTGGAGTGTGCCTGGACCTCCGCCCCGGTCTCCAGCGCTGTGATCAGCTGATGGTGGCGCGGGTCAGGTCCGCGGTCGTCGGACGCGGCGTTCCGCAGGCCCTCGACTGCCCACACCGCCATCTGCTCGGCCCAGGAGCGCGCCCGCCGCGTCGCATCGAGCAGATCGGCCGTCGTGAGTCCGGCCGCGGCGGCGTGCTCCATCACCTCGTGCTCGACCTCGCGAGCACCGAGGAGCACGGCGGCGACCAGATCCTCTGCGGCGATCCCCGCCCGGGCGCCCTGGGCACCGGTGCCGAGGGCGGCGATACGGTCAGTCTCACCGGGCTCGCCGAAGGGGTTGCCGTGCGCGGCACGCTCCAGGATCCGGGTCATCCCGATCCACACCTCGCTCGACGGCGTCTGCGCGTAGCTGGGCACGGTCGCGGTGACCACGCGGGTCACCCGCTGCACGAGCCTGTCGTGCTCCGCCCACATCGCGTCGAGGTGGGGTCGCATCCGCTGCTCGATCGACGTCACCGGACGGTTGTAGCCCAACCGTGGAGAATCCCACAAGGATCGGCAAGGGGATCTGTTCCAGATCCCACGTCCGAGGCCGCGGGGCGGACTTAGGTTCCTTGGCTGTGACCACCCCGACCATGACCACGCTTGCGATGACCGATGCCTCCCGTGAGGCGTTCTCGATGCTCCGCGACCCCAGCAACCTGCACTGGTACGTCGTCACGTTCTTCGGGATCGTCATGTACGTCTACGCCACCGAGGTGGAGCGCAAGCGGTGGGACATCATCGCGGCCGGCCTCGCGTTCTTCCTGATGGACGTCTTCAACGAGCTGATCAACTCCGCCTGGTTCCACGCGAGTGGGCGGGCGCCACTTTGGACGATCACCGGCGACACCGCCTATCTGATCCTGATCGGCTGGACGATCGAGATCGTCTTCCTCTTCCTGATCTCGGGGATCGAGTTCGTGAAGTTCCTGCCGTCCGACAAGTCGCTGCGAATCTTCGGCGTACCGAACCGGTGGGTCTTCATCACCTGGTGGTCGTGTGTCTGCGTCTTCGTCGAGGTGCTGCTGCACCGCGCGGGGATCTTCCACTGGTCGTGGTGGTTCTGGGACGAGCCGTTCCTGCTGCCGATCGTCGTCTTCGGCTACGGCACGTTCTTCTGGATTGCCGCGACCGTCTTCGACATGCACTCGCATCGGCGCCGCTATGCCGTGGTCGGCGCGATGGCAGCAGTCGACCTGGTGCTCGCGATCGGGTTGGGATTCGCCGGCTGGCTGTAGCAGTGGCAGGCGCACGCGGGCCGGGCGCTAGGGGGTGTCGAGCCCCAGCGCCCGCCACGACATCGCCTCGAGCATTCCGCGCAGCTGCTTCGCGGGAACCAGGCTGGAGTGCGGGGTCGAGTTGAGCAGTCCGAAGTTGGCGTGTGCCATGGCGCGAGCCCGGGCCAGGGTGAGATCGGGGTCCAGTGCGCGAAGCTGCTCGGCCCACAGGTCGACGTACTCGCGCTGCAGGGTCCGTACCTTCTCGCGTGCCTCGGCGGGGAGCGACTCCCAGTCGCGTTCCTGCACGACGATGAGGGCGCGGTGGTTGATCGCGAAGTCGATGTGCCAGGAGACCAGGGCAGCGAGGGCGCCGCGTGGATCGGGATTCGCCTCGACCCGGTGCCGTCCCTCGCCGAGCAGCTCCTCGCTGATGCCGACGAGCATCGCCGCGAGCACGGCGTCCTTGGCCGGGAAGTGCTTGTAGAGGGCCGGGCCGCTGATCCCGCAGGCGGCGCCGATCTCGCTCACGGAGACGCCGTGGAAGCCGCGGGCTGCGAACAGCTCCGCGGCGGTCGCGAGGATCTGTTCACGGCGGGACACGACCGTCAGCCTAAACGGAGCGTGGCTGCGAGGCGGTCAGCGGAGTCCGAGCGTCGACACCTGCCGACGAAGCAACGCGGCGAAGAGGTGGTCGGCCGGATCGGCGGTGCCGACCAGATGACCGGCGAGTTCGAGGGAGACGGCACCGATCAGGGCGCCCAGCTCGGTGAGGACGGCTGCGGCGCCCGAGGGCTCGACGTCGTCGGCGAGATCGAGCAGCACGTCCATCTGGGCTCGCAGTGCGGGTGCTCCGAAGCCAGGGACGGCTTGCGTGGCACCTGCTGCCACGAAGGGCGCGGCCACTGCGGCTGCGGCCGGCACGGTCTCAGGTGGGGCGACGTACCCGGGGAGCGGGGTGCCGTAGATCAGTTGGAACTCGTGGGGGTTGGCCAGTGCCCAGGCGCGGAGCGCTTCGCCCAGGGCGGTCCACCGCGTGGCCCGGGTACGGCGGCCCTCAGCTGCCTTCGTCAGGGTCGCGGCGAGGTTCCCGTAGCTCTCCACCACCATCGCGGTCAGGAGCGCCTCTCGAGTCGGGAAGTAGCGGTAGATGGCCGAGGAGACCATGCCGACCTCGCGAGCGACGGCGCGCATGGAGAGCCCGCTGCCGTGCTCGGCGATCTCGGTGCGCGCCGCGGCAAGGATCGCCGCCACGTTGCTGGCGCGGGTCTCGGCTCGGGACATCGGCACTCCTCCTCAGGTCATCACACCTAGTCTGCCACAACAGAGAGCACTGCTCTTGAAATGGGTGGCATCCGTATGGCACTCTGGCGAAAACGAGAGCACTGCTCTCTTATGAAGGAGGGTTCGTGGAGAGTCGAGAGATTGATCGCCGCCTTGCCGGCGCGTTGCTGGGAAGCGGACTGCTGATGGCGGCCTATCTGCTGCTCCGGCCCTATGGCGACGCCGAGGGTCTGAATGCTGACGCTGCCGACGCGTTCGCCTCGTCGTGGTGGGTGGTGGCCCACGTGTGTGGCGCGGTTGCGTTGACGTTGCTGGTCGTAACTGCGCGCCGGGTGTCGGTGCTGGCGGCCGGTCGCGCAGGTGCGGTTGCGCGTCTGGCTGGCACGTGGGGCTTGGCTCTCGTGCTGCCCTACTGCGGAGCCGAGACGTTCGGGCTGCATGCGGTCGGCTCCGCGGCTCAGTCCGATCCCGTGCTGATCGAGATCGCGGACGACGTGCGCAACCAGCCGGTCGCGATCACCCTCTTCGGGGTCGGCCTGCTGTTGCTGGCGAGCGCCGCGGTAGCGCTCGCCCTGGCCTGGCGGTCGACAGGTGCGCGGTCGAGGGCGGCCGGGCTCTACGGGCTGCTCTTCGCCCTGGTCCTGCCGCAGTTCTTCCTGCCGCCGGCCGGCCGTATGGCCTTCGGTGTCGCATGTGCGGTGGCGGCCTCGGCCTGGGTGGTCGAGCTGCTTCGCGGGGCCCGGGTGGAACCTGGGGTTGCGTCACGCGGATCGGTTAGCAATCATTAACCCATGAGCGAGATGAGGGAGCTGGTCGGCGACCTACGCACGCGACTCAGGCGAGCCCATGAGGGCGGGTCCGAGTCGGCGCGGCGCAAGCACACCGACCGCGGCAAGCTGTTGGTCCGTGCTCGGGTGGAGCACCTGCTCGATCCTGGCAGCCCCTTCCTGGAGTTCAGCGCCCTCGCCGCCACCGGGATGTACGGCGCTCCCGATGCCAGCGGCACCAGCGATCCGGTGCCCAGTGCGGGCATCGTGACCGGCATGGGCATGGTCAGCGGACGGCTCTGCGTGGTGATCGCGAACGACGCCACCGTGAAGGGCGGCACCTACTACCCGATCACGGTCAAGAAGCACCTGCGGGCGCAGGAGATCGCCCGGGCAAACCGACTCCCGGTGATCTCGCTGGTCGACTCCGGCGGCGCCTTCCTGCCGATGCAGGACGACGTCTTCCCCGACAAGGAGCACTTCGGCCGGATCTTCTTCAACCAGGCCAACATGAGCGCCGAGCAGATCCCCCAGCTGGCCGCTGTCATGGGCTCCTGCACGGCGGGTGGTGCCTACGTGCCGGCGATGTCGGACGAGACCGTCATCGTCAAGGAGCAGGGCACGATCTTCCTCGGTGGACCGCCGCTGGTGAAGGCCGCGACCGGTGAGGTCGTCACGGCCGAGGAGCTCGGTGGTGGCGACGTACATGCCCGGACCTCCGGCGTCGTCGACCACCTCGCCGTCGACGACCTGCATGCACTGGCGATCCTGCGCGAGATCATGGAGACGGTGCCGGGTCTCGACAGGCTCGACCACCGGGGAAGCAGGCTCGACCACCGGGGACCCGCATCGGAGATCGAGGAGCCGGCCGAGGATCCCGAGGGCCTCTATGACGTGGTGCCGACCGACACACGCACGCCGTACGACGTCCGCGAGGTGATTCGGCGGATCGTCGACGGCAGCCGGTTCGCCGAGTTCAAGCAGCTCTACGCCGAGACTCTGGTCTGCGGGTTCGCGAAGATCTGGGGTCATCAGGTCGGGATCGTGGCCAACAACGGGATCCTCTTCGGTGAGTCTGCCCGCAAGGGCGCGCACTTCATCGAGCTGTGCAACCAGCGCGGCATCCCGCTGGTCTTCCTGCAGAACATCACCGGCTTCATGGTCGGCCGCGAGTACGAGAACGGCGGCATCGCTCGCGACGGCGCCAAGCTCGTCACGGCGGTCGCCTGTTCGGTGGTGCCGAAGTTCACCGTCGTCATCGGCGGTTCGTTCGGAGCAGGCAACTACGGCATGTGTGGTCGCGCCTACGACCCGCGGTTCCTGTGGATGTGGCCCAATGCCCGGATCTCGGTCATGGGCGGCGAGCAGGCAGCCACGGTGCTCGCGACAGTGAAGCGCGACGGCATCGAGGCGCGTGGTGAGCAATGGTCGGTCGAGGACGAGGAGACCTTCAAGGCCCCGATCCGCGATCAGTACGAGGCGCAGGGCTCGCCCTACTACTCCACCGCGCGGCTCTGGGACGACGGGGTGATCGACCCGGTCGACACCCGACGTGTGCTCGGCATGGGCCTGATGGCCGCGGCCCACGCACCGGTGCCAGCCCCCTCCTACGGCGTCTTCAGGATGTGAGAACGATGGGTCTCGACAAGCTCGACCACCGGGGTGACCAGTCCGACCACCGGGGTGACCAGTCCGACCACCGGGGTGACCAGTCCGACCACCGGGCGACGGTCAGTTCGGTACTGGTCGCCAACCGCGGCGAGATCGCGCTGCGGGTCTTTCGCACGGCACGGGTCCTGGGATTGCGCACGATCGCGATCTATACCGACCTCGACGCCGCCGCGCCCCATGTGCGCGAGGCCGACGAGGCTGTCCGCGTCGATTCGTATCTCGACATCGACGCGGTCGTCGCCGCGGCGCAGCGTGCCGGTGCCGACGCGGTGCACCCTGGCTACGGCTTCCTCTCCGAGCGCGCCGAGTTCGCCCGGGCGCTGGAGGAGGCAGGCATCCGGCTGGTCGGACCGAGCGCTGCCGTGATGGAGCAGATGGGCCGCAAGGACGCCGCACGCGAGGTCGCCGAGCGTGCGGGTGTGCCGGTGGTGCCGTCGTACTCGTTGGAGACACCGGCCGACCAGCTGGCCTTCCCGGTCCTGGTCAAGGCCGCCTCCGGCGGCGGGGGCAAGGGCATGCGCGTGGTCCGCTCTGCTGCGGAGTACGCCGACGCGGTGGCCGCGGCCGCTCGTGAGGCCAGGTCCGCGTTCGGGGACGACACACTCCTGATCGAGAAGTACGTCGAGTCGGGCCGCCACATCGAGGTGCAGGTGATGGGCGATCGTCACGGGCGTGCTGTCCACTTCCACGAACGTGACTGCTCCACCCAGCGTCGACACCAGAAGGTGCTGGAGGAGGCGCCCGCCCCCACGATCGGAGCCGAACTGAGGGAGGCGGTCACCGCTGCCGCCGTCGCCTTGGCCGAGCAGGTCGGCTACACCGGAGCCGGCACCGTCGAGTTCCTGCTCGACAACGCGACCGGCGACTTCTACTTCCTCGAGATGAACACCCGGCTCCAGGTCGAGCATCCCGTCACCGAGATGGTGCACGGCGATCACGACCTGGTCGCCGATCAGCTGAGGATGGCCGAGGGTGCGCCCCTGGCCGAGGGCGGGCAGGTCCGCGGGTGGGACGGTCACGCGATCGAGGCGCGGGTCTATGCCGAAGACAGCTTCAACGGGTTCCTGCCGCAGGCCGGTCGAGCCGGCGTCGTGCACTGGCCCGGCGCGCATGGCGGGAGGGCGTCCCGCGTCCGTGTCGACCACGCGCTCGAGTCCGGACAGGTGGTCAGCACGTCCTACGACCCGATGCTCGGCAAGGTGATCGCGTGGGGTCGCGACCGCGAGCAGGCGCGTCGAGCGCTGGTTGCCGCACTCGACGACACCGCAATCCTCGGTCTCACCACCAACGCCGGGTTCCTGCGTGCGCTGGCCGCCAGCGACGAGTTCCGATACGCCACCATCGACACCGCCTGGCTGGACCAGCACGAGGTGCCCGCGCCCGATCCGACCGTGGCCCGCCTGATCGGTGCACTCGTCGTCGCCACCCGGCTCTCCGGCTCCGGCCATCCGTTCGCGGCCGACGGCTGGCGCGCCTCCCGCCTCACGGAGGGTCTGCGAGTCGACCTCGACGAGGAGCTCCGGGTGCTCGTCGACGCCGACTCCTCCACCATCGACGGACGCGAGCTCCGGATCCTCGAGCGCGACGCGCTGGACGACGGTGCGGAGCGGTTGCGCGTCGAGGTCGACGGCGAGCGTCACGTTGCCTTCGTCGCGGTGAGCCCGAGTCAGGTCGAGGTGGTGCACCGCGGTCAACGACATGTCTTCGAGCGGCCCGACCCCAACGCCTCACACGGGGAGGTGCGCGGCGAGGGCTCGGTGACCGCGCCGATGCCCGGCACGGTGCTCCAGGTGCTGGTTGCCGAGGGTGACACCGTGGAGGCAGGGCAGAGCCTCGGGATGATGGAGGCGATGAAGATGGAGCTCACCCTCAAGGCGCCGTACTCCGGCACTGTCACGACGGTCGCCGCCAGCGTCGCGCAACAGGTCGCCCTCGGCGACGTGCTCTTCGAGGTGACGGACTGATGGCTCGTCCAGCGCTGCCGATGGAGCAGACCGAGGCCGGGCTGCCGGAACGGGTCACGATCTGGGAGGTCGGGCCGCGCGACGGCCTGCAGAACGAGAAGACCGTCGTGCCGGTGGAGGTGAAGGCGGAGTTCATTCGTCGACTGCTGGCGGCTGGGCTCCCGATCGTGGAGGCGACCAGTTTCGTGCATCCGCGTTGGGTGCCGCAGCTGGCTGACGCCGCCGAACTGATGAGCGGGCTGGGCGAGGCCGGCCGGGACCTTCCGGTGCTCGTCCCGAACGAGCGCGGGCTGGACCGGGCTCTCGAGCTCGGGTTGCGTCACGTCGCGATCTTCGGTTCCGCCACCGAGACCTTCGCGCAACGCAACCTGAACCGTGACCTGGAGAGCCAGTTCGCCATGTTCGAGCCCACGGTGCGCCGCGCCCGGGAGGCGGGTCTCGACGTCCGTGCGTACGTGTCGATGTGCTTCGGCGACCCCTGGGAGGGTGCTGTGCCCATCGAGCAGGTCGTGATGGTGGGCTGTCGCCTGCTCGACCTTGGCGCCTCCCAGCTCAGCCTCGGAGACACTATCGGCGTCGGGACTCCCGGTCATGTGACGGCGCTCGTGCGCGCGTTCGCCGCTGCCGGAGTAGGCACCGAGCGCCTGGCGGTGCACTTCCACGACACCTACGGACAGGCGCTCGCCAACGCACACGCGGCGTTGCTCGCTGGCGTGACGACCTTCGATGCCAGTGCCGGTGGTCTCGGCGGCTGCCCGTATGCGGAGAGCGCCACCGGCAACCTCGCCACCGAGGACCTGGTGTGGATGTTGCGCGGCCTCGGGGTCGAGTCCGGGGTGGACCTGCCGGCCCTGGTCGCGACCAGCGTGTGGATGGCGGAGCAGCTCGGCCGGCCCAGCCCCTCCCGGGTAGTGCAGGCGCTCGGGACCCGTGGGGCAGAATCGGGCGCATGAGCTCACCGGTCGTCTTCGTGCACGTCGGTGCGCCGAAGACCGGCACGACTCATCTCCAGGACCGGCTCACCCGCAACGCCGCGCGCCTCGCCGCCCACGACGTGCACTTCCCCGACCGTCTCCGGCCGGGCGACGCCGCGTTCTTCCACTTCCAGGCGGCGCTCGACCTGCTCGACCAGGACTGGGGTGGTCCGCCGGGCCACGCGCAGGGCGCCTGGTCGGCGATGGCGCGCCAGGTACGTCGCCGCTCGGGCACGGTCGTCATCTCCCACGAGATCCTCGCGGGAGCGAAGCCTCGGCACGTCGCCCGCCTCCGCGCGGATCTCGACGGTGCGGAGCTGCACGTCGTCTACACGGTGCGCGACCTCGCCCGCCAGCTGCCGGCTGCCTGGCAGGAGAGCATCAAGCAGGGCCGCTCGTGGAGTTTCGCCCGTTTCCTGGAGCGCGCCCAGGAGGGTGGCCCGTGGTTCATGAAGGCGTTCGACCTGCCACGGGTGCTCACCCGGTGGTCGCGCGACCTGCCGCCCGAGCGGGTGCATGTGATCACGGTGCCGCGCCCCGGTGCCCCGGCCGATGAGCTCTGGTTGCGCTTCTGCGCCACGGTGGGGATCGATCCGGGCCATGCTCCTGAGTCCGCGCACCGGCACAACGAGTCGATGGGGATCGAGCAGGCTCAGGTGCTGCGGCAGCTCAACGCGTCGCTGGAGCGGCACGCCGGCCATGCCCAGGGCAGGCGCCGCGGGGGTGACCTCGACCAGCTGATGATGCGCATGGTCGAGCAGGGCGCCTTCGCTGGCGGCCGGCGTGCCATCACGCTTCCGCCCGACCTGTACGACTGGGCGAACGCACACAGTGAGCGCTGGATCTCCTGGCTCTCGGGCTCCGGCGTCGACGTCGTGGGCGATCTCGACGAGCTCCGCCCGGAGCGTCCAGCAGTGGACGCGCGCTGGCATGACCCGGATCGGCCGCGTAAGGGCAGGATGACCGAGGTGAGCATCGACGTACTGGCCGACTTCGCGCGCGAAGCCGCTCGACGCAACGCGCCGGAGCAGGCACTGGCGCCCCGTGTGCGCCGGACCATCACCAGGTTGACGCCCTCGTGACGGGCACCGACGCGCGCGGTTGGGGGTGGGTAGCGCACCTCCGCGAGGGTGGGTGCACCCCGTGGGCCGAGTTCACCGGCACGGCCGCCCCCGATGCCGGCCCGTTCCCCGGCGCCGCGCAGCTCGAGCTGGCCCGCCGGGTCAACCTCGCCGGCGGCTCGACTGACGTCGTACGCCGCATCCTCGGCACCGGAGCGCCGGCGCGCGGGCGTCAGGAGTTCCTGCTGCGCGGCGCGGTCGCGGAGCGCGACTACGGCCCGCGCCCGGTCGATCCGAGCGAGGTGCCGCCGGCGGAGCTGGTGCGGGTCGCGGTGGGTGCTCTCGCCGAGCAATTGGCCCGGGCACCACGACTCCCCGCACCGGCACCACAGCGGCGACGCCGCTGCGCGCGCGGCAGCGGGGTGCTGGCGTTGCCGCTGGCGCCCGTCGACGCCTTGCTGTACGACGTGTGGGCGAGTCGGGCGGCACGTGGCCCGGTGTTGCCGTGGCCGCAGTGGACGGTCCGCTCTGCGCACCTGGAGCGGGTGCCTGCCGCGCTGCGCTTCCGCCGGCGTGGCGAGGAGTGGCGTGCCACGGGCTTTCGGCGCCGGGTCGAGCTCACCGCCGCGGCTCTGGGTCCCGTCATCGAACCCGAGGCGGTCGAGGTCGTGCGGAAGGTGCAGCCGCTGCTCGGCGGCCTCGTCGACCCCACCCGTCGTGCGGAGCTGGTCGACCGGGTGTTGCGGCCCTGGATGGAAGCGCGCACCGGGGGCACGGCGTTGGTGGTTCCGGAGGAGGCCAGGGCATGGGCACGCGGCGTCGCGGAGGGAATCGCGGCAGACGTCCGTCGTGCTGGATACCCTGTGCGCGGAGACCTGGGGACCTTGTGGGCCATGGCGGAGGCCGGACGGGCCCGTCCGCTCGGTGAGCGTGTTCTCGAGGTGACGGTGCAGGTGTTGTGCGACGGATGGGAGACGCGGTGAGCCGGAAGCGGGTGCTCCTGCATGTGGGGACGCCGAAGACCGGGACCTCCTATCTCCAGGACGTGCTGTTCAACAATCGTCCGACGCTACGGGCCGCGGGCATCAGTTACCCGGCCGAGCGGTTCGACGGGCAGTTCCTCGCGGCTCTCGACCTGATGCGGCTCCCCTGGGGCGGCCTCGAGCAGGAGGCCGTCGGCGCCTGGGACGAGCTCGCTGACCGCACACGCAAGTGGAGCGGCACCACGATCATCAGTCACGAGATCCTGGCGAACGCCTCCCGGCCACAGGTGCAGCGCGCCCTCGAGTCGCTCGGCCATCCGGAGACCGAGGTGCACGTCGTCCTCTCGGTGCGTGACCTGGTCCGGCAGATACCTGCGGAGTGGCAGGAGAACGTGAAGCACCGCCGCACGATCGGCTTCCGGCGCTTCCTCGACGAACTGCAGGACCCGGAGCGCGAGGGCCGGATCGCCAGTTGGTTCTGGTCGGTCCAGGAGGTGCCCGAGATCCTCGACCGTTGGGCCGGCGACCTGCCCCCCGAGCAGGTGCATGTGGTGACGGTGCCGCCGTCCGGCTCGGACAGCTCGATGCTGTGGGACAGGTTCGCGCGCGTCTTCGGGTTGGCCGGACTCGATCTCGACCTGCACGTGGAGCGGGTGAATCCGTCGATGGGGGTGCCCGAGACGTCCCTGGTCCGCAAGATCAACAAGCGGGTCAACGACTCGGTGGAGCCTGCTCACTACCGACCACTGGTGCGCGAGCTCCTCGCTCACCAGACTCTCTCGAAGCGCCGTGGCTCACCGCGTCTGGCGCTCCCGCCCGACGTGTGGGAGTGGGCGCGCGACCTGTCGGAATCGTGGGTGGAGGAGATCCGCGCCCGCGGCGTCGACGTCGTCGGCGACCTCGCTGACCTGCTGCCGGGCGCCGAGCCGGCCGAGTTCTTCGACCCGGATCGCCCGCGGCCGCGTCAGGTCAACCGGGCTGCACTCGACGCCATCGAGGCGCTGCTCCGTGAGGGCGTGCGACAGCGCGAGCTGGAGGAGGAGCTGCGTGCCCGGGTCGCCGACCTCGAGCAGGCCCTCGAGCGCGCCTACCTGCGCCCCACCTACCGGGCGCGGGAGAAGGCAGTGCGCAAGCTCGAGGACTCCGGCCTCGGTCGCGGGATGATGAGCACCTACCGCCGAGTCCGGGGACGCTGACCCGCAGCGCGGAACTCACGCTCGGCGTACTTGCCGACCTGCCAGGTAGCGAAGCCGTCTGCGCTCATGCCCACGGCGCCACCGATCATCGGCACCTTGCGGCCCACGGTGGTCGCCAGGCGCTTGCCGGTGACCTGGGTGATCAGGTCGCCGGCGACCTTCGCGGCCAGCCACTTCTCGAGCTCGCTGTCGGACGGGCGGTTCAGCAGCTCTCCGGGGCTGCCCGGAAGCTTGCCCTTCTTGCGCAGGTTCTTCACCGTGTCGGGCCCGGCCAGGGTGGCGAGGACCGCGGTGCGCAGGCTCGGGTCCTCGAGGTCGGCGCCGTAGAGGTGGGCGATGCAGGCGATCATCCGGCATTGGATGAGCGCCAGACCGGTGACGTTGGCCGGCAGGGTCACCGCCGAGGTCACCAGGCCGCCGATGTTGGTGGCGAAGCCCTGGGCCGCGGCGTACTTCACGTGCCGGGTCACGATGGCCTGCACTGCGCGCTCGACCTTCCCGTCCGCCTCCCGCAGCACCTTCCAGCAGAGGAACGCAGCCGGTGGGAGCGGGCCTACGCCCTTGACCGCGCGGTCGAGCGCCTCGAGGACGAAGCCGGAGGTCAGCTCTGGTGCTGCGCGCACCGCGTGCGGAGCCATGGCGCCGGTGATCTTCTTGCCCATACCCATGCCGTCATCGTAGGAGGGGACGCCTACGCTCGGGGTTGTGCCGATCGAACCGGAGCCGTCGCGCTGGGTGTTCGGTGTGCCGGCTGCCGACGCCGACGACCTGGTGGCGATCGGGGCCGACCTTGCTCCGGGGACGCTCCTGGCGGCGTACCGGGCGGGCTGTTTCCCGATGGAGGTCTCCGGTGAGCTCGGCTGGTGGTGCCCGGTCGAGCGCGGCGTGCTGGAGCTCGACGGCCTGAAGGTCTCGAAGTCGCTGCGCCGGTCGTGTCGTGACTTCGAGATCAGGGTCGACACCGCCTTCGAGGAGGTCCTGGACGGCTGCGCGGACCCGGCGCGCGACGGCGGCTGGATCACTCCGGAGATCCGTGCGGCCTACCTCGAACTGCACCGACTCGGGTGGGCCCACTCGGTCGAGGCATGGCGGGAGGGGGAGCTTGCCGGTGGTCTGTACGGCGTCGCGATCGGTGGGCTGTTTGCGGGGGAGTCGATGTTCCACCGGGCTCGCGACGCGTCGAAGGTGGCGTTGGTCGGACTGGTGGAACTGCTGCGATCGGCCGGTCCGGAGCGGCGGCTCATCGACGTGCAGTGGCAGACCGAGCACCTCGGCACGTTGGGTGTCGTGGAGTGGCCGCGATCACGTTACTTGGCGGCTTTGCCCGGGGTGTTGAGTGTGCCCGCGCTGAAATCTTGGACATGATGCGGTTTGGCCGGGCCGGCTCCGGGTAACAAGCGGGACGAGCCGGTGAGGTTCACCCGCCCGACGACTGGAGTTGGGAGGGTCGAACTCACCCCGTCACGCTCTTGGGTGACGGTGGTTCGGCTCGGGCGACGTCCGCATGTGGCTGTCGCCGGATACCGAACGAAGGGGAATAGACGTGAAGCGACTTGCGCTCATCGGAGCATCGCTGGTGCTGGTTGGCGGCATGGCTGCCGCATGTGGTGGCTCGCCGGAGGACGCCGACAAGGACGACTTCTGCAAGGCGATGCAGAAGGTCGGCGAGGCCGAGAACGAGGACGCGTTCAAGGACGCGATGGACGAGCTCAAGGACACGGGCACGCCCAAGGAGATCAAGGGCGACGCTCGCGACGGCTTCGAGGTCCTCACCGACCTCGACTGGGACGACCGTGACAACGACGACGCTGTCGACGGCGACGACAAGAAGAAGGTCGAGGCCTTCAGCACCAAGTACATGGAGGTCTGCATGGGTGACCTCCAGAAGCAGATGGAAGACCAGATGGACGACGTTCCCACCGACGGTCTCTCCACTGAGGGCACCGAGTGATCTGAGCCTCGGAGAGGCGGTGACCCGCCGACCGTAGCGACGAAGGGCGCCCGAGCCGATGGCTCGGGCGCCCTTTGCTGTCCTTCCCGGCCTTCTGGCAGGCTCGGCCCGCCGCTGTCTGCCGAGAGGACCACCATGAAGAACGCCGCTGGACTCACCGCCGTCTTGCTGTTGATCGGAGGGCTGGCCGCCGGCTGTGGTGGTTCGGACGACGACACGGGTGGGGACAAGGCTCAGGCGAAGCAGGCGGCGATGCCTCAGGACGCCGCGACCGAGGACTTCTGCTCAGCGATGCTGGACCTGTCGGGCGGCGCTGCCGCCGACAAGGAGGCGTTCCGGGCGGCGCGCGAGAAGCTCAAGAAGACAGGTACGCCGAAAGAGATCGTCGGCGACGCTCGCGAGGGCTTCGTCGTCTTCGTGGCGGCGCTCGACGCGGTCGAGGACCCGGTCAAGGCCGAGGACCCCGGCTTCACGAAGGACGAGCAGGCGAAGCTCGACAAGCTCTCCACCGAGTTCGTGAAGATCTGCCAGGAGGCGAAGTAGCTCCGCTCAGACCACGAGGGGAGGCTGCCCGGTCTCACTCACCATCGGCCGGCCCGCCGCCTCCCAGTCGAGCATCCCGCCGTCGAGGTTGACGACGTCTCGGCCCTGGTGAGCGAGGTACGCCGTCGCCTGGGCGGAGCGGCCGCCCACCTTGCAGACGACCAGGGTCTGCTCGGTCGGCACCTCCTCGAACCGCTCGCCGAGCTGGGAGAGTGGGATGTGCAGTGCTCCCTCGATATGCCCGTGGTCCCACTCCACCTGCTCACGTACGTCGAGGATGTGCAGACCGGCGGGGAGGGGATCGGGTACGCCGGCGATGGCGACGGTGGGGACGTTCATGGCTTCGAGCCTGCCACAGTGGGGTGGCCCGCGGACTCACCCGGCGAGGGTGACGCCCAGCCAGGCGAGGCCGATGCCGCCCGCGAGGTGGGCGACGAGACTGCCGAGCGCCACCGACCACTGCCCCGTACGGATCAGCGCGCGGGTGTCACCGGCGAGCGTGCTCCAGGTGGAGAGTGCCCCACAGAACCCGGTCGCCGCAGCGAGCAGCAGCCATTCCGGCAGGCCGCCACGCTGGCTCGCCGCGAGCAGGGTGCCCAGCACGAAGCAGGCGATCAGGTTGGCGACCAGGATGCCCCACGGGCGCTCGACGTCGCTGCGATGACGCAAGGCTTGGTCGATGTGATGGCGCAGGGCCGCCCCGATCGCGCCGCCGAGCGCCACCCACCAGAGATCAGGCATGGCCGGGCTCCCGACTGCCGGCGAGCCGGGCCCCGAGCGAGACCGCGGCGAGCGCGAGCGCGACGGTCGCGCCGACGTACGCCGCGGCGAGGCCGGGCCGGCCCGCTTCGAGGAGCTGTTGGGCCTCGACTCCGAAGGCCGAGTAGGTGGTGAAGCCGCCGAGGACGCCGGTGCCGACGAAGGGACGCATCAGTGGATGTGCGCCCGGCCGTCGGGCGAACGCGATCAGGACGCCCATGGCAAGGCACCCGCTGACGTTGATGGCCAACGTCGTCCAGGGGAAGGTGCCGCCGACCGTGGGCCAGTGCTCGGCCGCTGCCCAACGCAACGTCGCACCGAGCGCACCGCCGAGCGCGACGGCGAGCGTCGTGTGCCTGGTGCTGCTCACTTGAGCAGTTTGCTCATGCGTCGGTCGGCAAGCGCCTTGCCGCCGGTCTGGCAGGTGGCGCAGTACTGCAGGCTGGAGTCGGCGAAGCTGACCTCCCGTACGACGTCTCCACAGACCGGGCACGGCTTGCCGGTGCGCCCGTGCACGGCCAGGTTGGACTTCTTCTCACCCTTGAGCTCGCTCATCGCAAGGCCCTCGGAGCGCGAGACTGCCCCGCTGAGCGTGTCGCGGATCGCGGCATAGAGGGTGGCGAGGTCGTCGTCGGTCAGCGAGCTGGCAGGTTTGAACGGAGACATGCGGGCAGCGTGCAGGATCTCGTCGGAGTAGGCGTTGCCGATCCCGGCGATGGTGCCCTGATGGCGCAGCACTCCCTTGATCTGGGCTCGCCCGGCCTGGGTCAGGATCTCTGCGAGCCGCTCGCGCGTGAACTCCTCGCTCAGCGGGTCGGGCCCGAGTCGCGCGATGCCCTCCACGTCGGCCGGATCGCGCACGATGTAGAGGGCGAGCGACTTCTTGGTGCCGGCCTCGGTGATGTCGAGTCCCGAGTCGTCATCGAGCACGATCCGAGCTGCGAGCGGAGACTTGCCGCCAGGACGGGGCGGGAGCTGGGGCACCTCGTCGCGCCAGCGGATCCACCCTGCTCGTGCGAGATGGAGGATCAGGTGCAGGCCGCCGGTCGTGATGTCGAGGAACTTCCCATGGCGGCCGACGCTCTCCACGAAGGTGCCCTCGACCGCGGAGAGCGGTGGGTCGTAGGTCTTCAACGCGCTGAACGCCGCCAGGTCGATGCGGACGATCGCGCGGTCTGCCAGGCGCTGGGAGAGATCCAGCGCCAGGGCCTGGACCTCGGGCAACTCGGGCACGCTCCCAGGCTAGCGGCTACGTCCGTCGGCGGTCTGTCGACGAGGGGACGCGGTCGCCCCCGCCGTTCTGATGACAGGTGCGGATCGCGGGGGCACACTGGAGAGATGACCAGTCGTGCCGTCTCCGCGACGGGCTCGATCTTCATCGACGCCCGGGGGAGCGACCGCGCGCTGCGGGTCACCTGGCACCACGAGGCCGGACTGGTCGTGCTGTCGATGTGGCGCGACAACGTCTGCGCCGGCACGTTCCGGCTCCCCGTGGATGCGGTACCCGACCTGATCGACCTGCTGCGCTCGGGGCTCGAGGTCGCCTACCGGGGGGCCTCGGCCGGGGTCCCGGCGCCGAGGAGCGTCGCTGCGCCGCCGCAGGCCGAGACGGCATGATCTGACGCATGGCCCTACCCAAGGAGAAGCCGCCTGGCCTCGACTCGCCCGTCGTCGCTCGGCTCATCAAGTACGGCGCCCGTGCGAACGTCGCGCTCTTCCGGCTGACCAACGGACGCATCGGCGCGACGTGGCGGATCGGCGCAGGTTGGCGCAAGCCGGTGCCGGTGCTTCTCCTCGACCACGTGGGCAGGCGCAGCGGCAAGCGGTTCACCACCCCGCTGCTCTACCTTGCTGACGGGGAGCGTCTCGTGATCGTCGCGTCGCAGGGCGGGTTGCCCCGCCACCCCCAGTGGTTGCACAACCTGGCCTCGGCGCCGGAGACGACCGTGAGCCTGCCCCGCGAGCGCAACAGATCCGTGCGGGCGCGGGTTGCCGATGCGCAGGAGCGGGAGCTGCTGTGGCCGCGACTGGTGGAGCTCTATGCCGACTTCGACAACTACCAGAAGTGGACCGACCGGGTGATCCCCGTCGTGGTGCTGGAGCCGCGCTGACCTGGTCGGCCTGAAACAGGGCTATGACTCGCTGCCGATGTCTAAGGGAAACCCTAGAGAGCGCGATAGCGTCCGATCGTGGATCCGATTCGCAATCCCTACGCCCCCGGAGCCGGGCAGCGGCCGCCGGAGCTGGCGGGGCGCGACGTGCAGCTGACGGCCTTCGACGTGGTGCTGGAGCGGGTCGCTCGCGGCCGTCCGGAGCGCTCCCTGGTGCTCACCGGACTGCGCGGCGTCGGCAAGACCGTGCTGCTCAACGCGCTCCGATCGGCAGCGGTCCGCAAGCGCTGGGGCACCGGCAAGCTGGAGGCGCGGCCCGACCAGGGCCTACGTCGCCCGCTCTCGTCGGCCGTGCATCAGGCCGTCCGCGAGCTCGGACATCCGGAACCCGACCAGGTCGACCACGTGCTCGGCGTGATCCGTGCGTTCGCCCAACGCGACGCAGGAGCGGGGGCCAAGCTCAAGGAGCAGTGGAACCCGGGCATCAGCGTCCCGGCCGCACGCGGTCGTGCCGACTCCGGAGACATCGAGATCGACCTGGTGGAGCTCTTCACCGATCTGGGTGGCCTGGCTGCCGACAAGGGGCTCGGCATCGCACTCTTCATCGACGAGATGCAGGACCTGGGAACGGACGACGTCTCCGCACTCTGTGCGGCGTGCCACGAGATCAGTCAGTCCGGATTGCCCCTCATCGTCGTCGGTGCGGGCCTGCCGCACCTGCCCGCAGTCCTCTCGGCCAGCAAGTCCTACTCCGAGCGGCTCTTCTCCTACCAGCGCATCGATCGACTGGCGCGCGATGCCGCGGACCGCGCACTCGAGGCGCCGGCGGCGGAGGAGGAGGCGGCGTACGACGCGGGGGCGCTTGCCGCCATGTACGCCGCCACCGGCGGATACCCCTACTTCATCCAGGCCTACGGCAAGGCTGTCTGGGACCGCGCGCCGCGGTCGCCGATCACTGCCGACGACGTCGCGGTGGCGGCCCCGGAGGCGGAGGCGGAACTGGCGGTCGGCTTCTTCGGCAGCCGGTTCGAGCGAGCGACGCCGGGGGAGCGCGACTACCTGCGCGCGATGGCGGACGCGGCACTGAGGCTGGCGGAGAGCGAGGAGGTCGACGAGATCGGCTCCGTGCCCACTGCTGCAGTCGCCGAGGTGCTGGGCAAGAAGCCGCAGTCTCTCTCCCCGGCGCGCGACGCCCTGCTCAAGAAGGGGCTCATCTACTCCGGTGAGCGTGGCCGGATCGCCTTCACCGTGCCGCACTTCGGCAAGTACCTGCGCGAACAGGCCTGACGACCCTCCTCCCTGTGTGGGCTGCCGGTCGAGGAAGGTGCGTGGGACGGGGATCGCCACCGAAGTGGAACACGTTCTATTCTGGTGCTGGCCGACGACCCACGGCCACATCGACTCCCAGGAGGAACCGTGACCGAGACTCCCCGTGCCCAGCGCTTCACCGACCGCCGGGTCGTCGTCACCGGCGCGGCTGGCGGCCTCGGCAAGGTCGTCGCCGATCTGTTCCGCGCCGAGGGCGCCCGCGTCGTGGCGACAGACGTCGCCGTAGCCGAAGGTGTGGTCGCCTGCGATCTCTCCGACGACGTCGCTCGCGATGCCTTCGTCGCGGACTCCCTCGCCGAGCTCGGCGGCCTGGACGTGCTCTGCAACGTGGCAGGCATCCTCAAGTTCTCGCCCCTGCCCGTCATGAGCGCCGAGCTCCTGCGCAAGCACTACGAGGTCAATGCGCTGGCGCCGCTGATGCTGGCCAAGGGCTTCTCCGAGGCGCTGATCGAGAGCACGGGAAACATCGTCTCGGTCGCCTCGATCTCCTCGGTCATGGGCCAGCCCTACAACGTCGCGTACTGCTCCTCGAAGGCCGCGCTGCTGCTGGGCATGCGCGCCCTCGCCATCGAGTTCGGCGCCCACAAGGTGCGGGTCAACTGCGTCTCGCCGGGCGGTATCGAGACCCCGATGACCGGCAACGCCGCGACCGGCCTGCCCGAGGACGTCAACTGGGAGTGGATCGCCAAGTCGCAGTCGGTCATCCCGGGCTTCATGCCTCCTCAGGACGTGGCGGAGTCGCTGCTCTTCCTGGCCTCCGACGCCGCTGCTTCGATCACCGGTGCGAACCTCGTCGTGGACCGCGGCACGGTCTGGTGAGGAACGGCGCGCTGGCTCGGCCGGACCCGCTCAGGCCCAGCGCGCCAGCCACTCCTTCGAGACCGCTGCCAGCCCCATCTGCCAGGTCGGGCCGAAGCTGATCCGGCCTGCCCCCGCGCGCCGCAGCATGGCCAGGTCGCCGTCGTCTGGCTTGGCGATCGCGTTGACCGGGAGCGGAAGCTCGGCGCAGAGCCGGGTCAAGGTCGCCTCGTCATGGAACGCCACGGGGTAGAGCGAGTCCGCGCCCGCCTCGGCGCACAGCCGCATCCGGGCGATGGCGTCGTCGACGCGGGTCGCCTCGTCGCCGTGCTTGCCCTTGAACCAGTCGGTCCGTGCGTTGATGACCACGTGGACGCCGGCCCGCTCGGCCGCGGCACGCAACCCCGCGACGTACTCGGCGTGCTCCTCGGCGGTACGCAGGCGGCCACCGTCGGAGTGCACGGTGTCTTCGATGTTGAGCCCGACGGCACCGGCGGTCAGCAACTGGTCGACCAGGCCGGCGGGAGAGAGGCCGTAGCCTGCCTCGAGGTCGACCGAGACCGGGACCGAGACGGCCTCGGTGATCTGGCGGACCCGCGCGACCACCTCGTCGATGCCCATCCCCTCTCCGTCGGGACGACCGATCGAGTCAGCCATCGGATGGGAGCCGACGGTGAGGGCGCTGAAGCCCGCGCTCTCGGCGAGTCGTGCGGACCAGGCATCCCAGCAGGTCGGGAGGACGACGGGATCACCTGGACGGTGCAGTGCGAGGAGGCGGTCGGCGAGGGCGGCGAGTTCGGTCATGCGATCCAGCGTAGGGATTGGATCGATTCCCACAAGGGCAGCGCTCTTTGGTCGTAGTCTGCGCGCGGGAGGGCAGATGGACGGAGCGGCAGTACAGATCCGCGGGCTGACGGTCAGGTTCGGTGAGGTGGAGGCCGTCGCCGGGCTCGACCTCGACGTCCCAGCCGGTCGGGCGACCGGACTGCTCGGTCGCAACGGTGCGGGCAAGTCGACGACGATGCGGGTGCTGGCCGGCGTGGTGCCGGCAACGACCGGGTGCGTGCACGTGGTCGGCATCGACGTCGCGCGCCGCCCCGTCGACGTGAAGCGGCGGATCGGCTACTGCCCCGATGTCGGGGGCCTGGTGCCGCAGGCGACTCCGTGGGAGCACCTGCAGCTCGCGGCGACGCTGCACCGGCTCCCCGACGGTTGGCAGCGTCGCGCCCGTGAGCTGCTCGAACGGTTCGACCTCGCCGACGCGGCGCATCGGCCTACGGCGGGCTTCTCGCACGGGATGGGCCGGCGCCTCTCCGTGCTGCTGGCCGATCTCGCCGAGCCTGAGGTGCTGCTTCTGGACGAGCCCTTCGACGGTGTCGACCCGAACGGTGCCGACGCGACGGTCGACCTCATCGACGCCGCCGTACGCCGTGGTGCCGCCGTGCTGCTCTCCACTCACCTGCGTGACCTCGCCGTGCGCGCCTGCGACGCGATACTCGTGCTCCGCCGGGGAGAGCCGGTGGCCACGCACGCTGCGTTGACCCTCGCCGGCGAGGAAGGTGACCGTGCCTATCGCAGCCTCCTCGACTGAGTTCCTCACCAGCCTCCGTGAGGAGTTCGCCGACGCCCGTACGGTCCTGGCCTTCCGCCGGGCCTGGGGTGGGCGACGTCTGCGCTGGGTGGGCTGGTCGCTGGCGCTCGTCACCGTGCTTCTCGCTCTCCTGCCGGCGTACGTCGATCCTCCGGCGGCTCACCTGCCCGGCGGCGGGACGCGCATCGACGGGGCGGTGCTGCCGTGGCTGTGGTTCAGTCTCGTCCTGGTGACCGCTGGAGGAGCGATCGGCAGTGGGGGCGGCCGTGCGCTGCTGCCGAAGGAGCAGGCGGTCGCCTTCCCGATCGGTCCGGTGGCCGACTACCTGGGCTCGGTCCTTCTGGCGCCGCTCAACGTCGCTTGGCTGGTCCAGGTCTGGCTCCTCCTGGCCCTCACCACTCATACTGCGGGACCAGGTCGGATCGTGCCGGCGAGCTTGCTCGTCCTCGGCTGGGTGCTGTGCGCGACCGTGCTCGGTCAGGCGTGCGGGTGGCTGGCGGAATGGATCCGCCGTGGTCCGGCGGGGCCGCTCGGCCAGCGACTGGTGATCGCGGGCGTCGCTCTCCTGGGTGCGCTGGCCGTGGCTGCAGGTGCGCGTCCGCTCGGAGCAGCAGCGCTGATCGAGTCGACCCGCTCCGGCGCCGCTTGGCTGGCGGGCCTGGCGGTGCTGGCGCTGCTGACCGTCGCGTTCCTGGTGGCAGGAGCCTTCCCGGCAGTCCGGGCACTCGCTCTGCCCTCACGTGACGAGGCCAGACTGCAAGCCGTCGACCGCGCACCCCGGCCGACACCGGAGCCGACCAGCGTCGGCATCCATCGCATGCTGGTGCGCGTCGACCGAGCCTCGGTCTGGCGCACGGTCGCCGTCCGGCGGGGTGCGGTCCTGCTGGCAGTCCTGCCGGTCGCGGGTGCCTGGGCTGAGGTGTCCTGGACGGTGTTGGTGATGGTGCCCGGCCTGGTCGGTGCCGGCGCGCTGCTGCTCTTCGGTGTCAACGCGTGGTCCTTGGACGGTCGTGGCCTGCTCTGGCGGGAGAGCCTGCCCGTCGCGCCGGCTGCGGTCTTCGACGCCCGTTTCCGGGTCGTCGCGGAGGTGCTGCTCGCGGTCAGTCTTCCCGGGACCGTGGTGCTGGCGATCAGCACCGGCACCGGCGTCCGCGAACTCGTGGTGCTTGCCGCCGCCTGCCTGGTGTTCACCGCCCAGCTTCTCTCGGCGGCCGCCCGTTGGTCGCTGCGCCATCCCTACCCGGTCGACCTGAGCAGCGCTCGTGCCACCCCGGCCCCGCCGATCGTCATGGTCGGCCATGCCGCCCGGCTCTCCCTCACCGTCAGCTGCACGGGACTGGTCCTCTCGGTGCTCGTTGCCGCGCCCGACTGGCTGGTCGGGTTCGTCGTCGTACTCCTGCTCACCCTCTCGATGGGCAGGATCCGACGTGCCCGACGCCGTTGGTCCGATCCCGTGGTGCGTGCGCGGGTGGCGGGTCGGACGGCGTCCTGACGTGACGGCCTTGCATCATGGGGGCATGCAGGTCGTGGCCCACCGGGGCGCCAGCCATGAGATCGCCGAGCACACGCTCGCTGCCTACGCCGAGGCCATCAGGATCGGTGCGGACGGCCTCGAGTGCGATGTGCGTCTGACCGCAGACGGCCACCTGGTCTGCGTCCACGATCGCAACCTGCGACGCATCGCCTCCTCGCGCGGCCTGATCTCCGCGATGACGCTGGAGGAGCTCAACCGGCACGACTTCGCGTCGTGGAAGCACCAGTGGGCCGATCTCGACGACGAGGCGCCCATGGTCGACCGGGAGACGGGGGTGCTCACCCTCCGCAAGCTTCTCGAGACGGTCGCCGACGCGGGCCGTCGCGTCGAGCTGGCGATCGAGACCAAGCACCCCACCCGGTACGGCGGCCTGGTCGAACGCCGGCTCGCCCATCTCCTCGACGAGTTCGGGTGGACGGGCCTGGATTCTCCGGTGCGGGTGATGAGCTTCTCCTACACCGCCCTGCAAAGAATGCAGCGGCTCGCCCCGAAGCTGCAGCTGGTGCAGCTGATCGAGAAGGCGCACCACTGGCCGATGCTGCGCCGACTCGTGGAGCCGGACTGGATCATCGGCCCGGGCATCGGAGAGCTGCGCGACCATCCCGGGCTCGGCAAGCACCTCAATCTGGCTGAGCGCGAGATCCATGTCTGGACCGTCAACACCGAAGCGGAGCTGAGACTCTGCCAGGAGCTGGGCGTGACCGCGGTGATCAGCGACCGCCCGGCCTACATGTTGGAGCTGCTGGGTCGGTAGCCTCCCCGTCATGGGAAAGCGTTCACGCAACAAGGGCCGTGAGGCCGCGACCACCTCTCCGGGCGAGACCGGTCCGCGCCAGCCCTGCCCCTGTGGCTCGGGCCGTCGCTACAAGGCCTGCCATGGGGCAACCGACGGACCACCTCCGACCTTCGTCGCCCGGCCGTTCGCCGAGTTCGCCGGCGAGTGCGACCTGGTCGCCATGCGTGAGCTCGTGCCCGCCGCGACCTCGCCGCTGACCCTGCGCGACTCGGACCGTACGGTGCGGCTCTGCACGCTGCTGCCGGGAGCCGCGCCCGCGATGGTGCGCGACACGGGCGACATCTGGCTTGGCCTGCAGGTGCAACACAACTTCGGCGACCCGGCCCGTGACCTCGGTGCGGTGCTGGCCAAGGCACTCGACGCCGAGTCGGGGATCGTCGGCCTGACCTCGGCGCCAGGGGACGGACCGCGGTTCGGCGACCTCGTCGTCGACGCGCCGCTGCAGGTGACCGTCCACGACGGGTTCGGCTTCTGGGTCGACGACCTGGCCGAGCAGGGGCCCGAGATCGCCGCCGCGCTCGAGCAGGCCAACGGTGCGGTGAACCCCACCGACCGGCTCACCTCGGTCGACGCGGCGTACTGGACCCGGATCGGCGCGAAGGAGCACCTGCGCTGGGTGATGCCCGAGCCCGAGGACGAGTTGCTCAACGGTCTCGCGCGGCTGCACTCCCGTGGTCAGGACGTCATCGCCGAGGGCGCCCGGTTGGTCGGCATGTTCCGTGCGCACGGCCTGCTTGCCCCGGTCTGGGACCTGCCGGTCGGCACCGGCGCGGAGGCTTTGGAGGAGCCCGCTGCCGCCTTCGCCGCGGCGCTGAGCGCGGCGGTCGCCGAGGGCCCCGAGCTCACTGCCGAGGAGCGCGCCGCCCGCTCGGGATTGGCGAACCGTCAGGTCACCATCCGCTGACCGGAGGCGGTCCTGCTCACTCTGCACAGTTCGGGCAAGACCGACTTGTGACCGCGACCGCTTCTGGAATACATTTCGACCGGCTTGGTCGTTGCCGTATCCCCCGTCGGCAGCGGCCAAGCCTTTTTCGCGCCCTCCGGTGGTCGAGCTGGTCGAGACCACTTCAGCAAGAGGTCTCGACCAGCTCGACCACCGGGGTTGGGCTCGACCAGCGGGCTGGGTTTGACCAGCGAGGGTGGCGCGGGCGCGCCTGCCAGCGGCGTCGACGGCCTAGGCTCGCGGTCATGCCGATGTTTCTCGCGCTGCTGGCCCTCGTCCTCGCCGTCGTCGCCCTGAGCCTCGCTCTGCAGCCGCGCCTGGTCGCGCGCCGCCGATCACAGTTGGCCGACGGTCTGCCCGAGGACGTCTTGGGGCTGCGTCAGGAGGTCGCCGCGCTGCGCGCGGAGGCGCGTGGATCGCTGCGGCATCTCGCCGTCGTCCGCTACGACGCCTTCGGCGACATGGGCGGCGCGATGAGCTGGTCGGTGGCCCTGCTCGACGATGCGGGAGACGGCGTCGTCCTGACCTCGATCCACGGACGCTCGGAGGCGCGCAGCTACGCGAAGCCGGTGCTCGCCTGGAGCAGCGACCAAGTGCTCTCGCCCGAGGAGGCAGAGGCGATCACCAACGCCCGGCCCTGATCTGCGGCAACCTGCCTCTAGATTGAGCACCGTGTACGCCGCCTATGCCCGCCTGGTCCGCCCGCTCGCCATCCTGATCGGCAGCCGGCCTTGGTTGCCCCGGATCAACCGTCAGCTCGTCGCCGTCGACAAGTTCCTGCAGCGCCTCACGCGCGGGAACGTCGGTCTGGTGGCTCTGGCCGGACTCCCCGGCCTGATGCTGACCGTCAAGGGAGCGAAGAGCGGTCTGCTGCGCAGTACGCCGCTGCTGTGCGTGCCGCACGAGGGAGGTTGGCTGGTCGCCGGATCCAACTGGGGCCACCCCAAGCCGCCGGCCTGGGTCGGCAACCTTGCCGCCGCCTCGGAGGCGTCGGTGAACTTCCGCGGCACCGAGTACGCCGTCACGCCCCACGAGGCCGTCGGCGCGGAGCGGGAGCGGCTCTGGGTCGTGATGAACCGCACCTGGCCCAACTACGCCAAGTACGCGACCCGGACCGATCGCACGATCCGGGTCTTCGTGCTCGAACGCAGCTGAACCTGCTGAGGGGCCGTTTGCGCGGTCTCAACCCGTCATTTGCGCAATCTCAACGTGTGCTTTGCGCGAGCTCGACGGTTCAGTGGCTGAGAGCCAGCCCGGCTGCTCGCCCGGAGAAGATGCAGCCGCCGAGGAACGTTCCCTCCAACGCGTTGTAGCCGTGCACCCCGCCGCCGCCGAAGCCGGCGACTTCACCTGCGGCGTACAGCCCGGGGACCGGAGAGCCGTCGGCTCCGATCACCTGGGAGTCCAGGTTGGTCTGGATGCCGCCGAGCGTCTTGCGGGAGAGGATGTTGAGCCGCACCGCGATCAGCGGGCCGTTGGCCGGATCGAGGATCTTGTGGGGTGAGGCGACCCGGATCAGCTTGTCGGTGCGGGAGAGGCGAGCGTTGTTGATCGCCATCAGCTGCAGGTCTTTGGAGAAGGAGTTCGCCAGCTCGTTGTCGCGGGCCACGATCTGAGCCTCCAGGTGAGCCGGGTCGAGCACCGCTCCGTCGCGGCCCAGCTCGTTCATCCCGGCGACGAGGTCGGCCAGGTTGTCGGCGACCACGAAGTCCTCGCCGTGCTCCTTGAACTTCTCCACCGGCCCGGGCGCACCCTTGGCGAGGCGCGACTGCAGCATGAACTTGAGGTCGCGGTTGGTGATGTCGGGGTTCTGCTCCGAGCCGGAGAGCGCGAACTCCTTCTCGATGATCTTCTGGGTCAGCACGAACCACGAGTAGTCGTGACCGGTGGCGAGGATCGCCTTCATCGTGCCGATCGAGTCGAATCCAGGGAAGTTCGGCGCCGGCAACCGGTTGCCCAGCGCGTCGAACCACAGTGATGACGGCCCGGGGATGATCCGGATCGCGTGGTCGGGCCAGATCGGGTCCCAGTTGTGGATGCCCTCGGTGTAGGCCCACATCCGGTCGGAGTTCACCAGGTTCGCACCTGCGCGCTCGGAGATGGCGAGCATCCGGCCGTCGACGTGTGCCGGCACGCCGGCGATCATGTGCTTGGGCACCGGCCCCAGACGATCGATGGGCCAGTTCTTCCGCATCAGGTCGAAGTTGTGACCGATGCCGCCCGAAGTCACCACCACGGCTGGGGCGCGAAGCTCGAAGTCGCCGACGACCTCCCGTGAGGACTTCACTCCGCGGGCCAGGTCGGTCGGCTCCAACAGGGAGCCACGGACGCCGACAGCCGCGCCGTCCTCGACGACGATCTCGTCGACCTGGTGGCGGAAGCCGAACCGCACCAGGCCTGCCTTCTCGCCCGCCAGCACCGGGTTCGCGAAGATCTCCACGACCGCGGGGCCGGTGCCCCAGGAGAGGTGGAAGCGCGGCACCGAGTTGCCGTGTCCGGTCGCCGAGCCGGAGCCGCGCTCGGCCCAGCCCACGAACGGGAGGAACTTCAGGCCCAGGGAGCGCACGTAGTCACGCTTGCCGCCGGCTGCCCACTCGACGTACGCGCGGGCCCACTGCCGGCCCCAGACGTCCTGGTCGTCGGGACGATCGAACGCCGCCGATCCGGCCCAGTCCTGGTGGGCGAGCTCGACGTTGTCCTTGATCCCCATCCGGCGCTGCTCGGGGGAGTCGACGAAGAAGAGGCCGCCCAGTGACCAGAAGGCCTGCCCACCCAGGTTGTTGCGGTTCTCCTGGTCGAGCACCAGCACCCGCTTGCCGGCCTTGACCAGCTCGTGGGTGGCGACCAGGCCGGCCAGGCCGGCGCCGACCACGATCACCTCGGGTTGGAAGTCGCTCATGGGGGTCTCCTGGAGGTGGCGGGCGGGTCGGCCGTCAATCTACCCAGGATCCATCAAGTGGGACGAGTGTCTCAAGAAGCCTCGATGGAGTGGTGGGGCTGCCCCATCCACTCCCGCGCAGCCCGCACGCTCCATCGAAGACTTTGCTGACGAGGGCAGCCACGATCGTGGTTCCCCGATACGAGATCATGGGTCGGTGCGGATCGGATGGGTGGAGCAGCTCGGGCGACCGCTGTTGCGCGACATCCTGCTGGTCAACGTCGCTATCGGCATCGTCGGCATCTCCTACGGCGCGATCACCGTCAGCCAGGGGCTCCCTATCTGGTTGCCCAACCTGATGTCGGTGGTGGTGCTCGGCGGAGCCAGCCAGTTCCTCTTCACCGGCCTCCTCGTCGCCGGCGCCAGCCCGGTGGCCGCTGTGGTCGCCGGCGCGCTGGTCAACGCCCGGCACCTGCCCTTCGGCTTCGCCCTGGCCGACACCGTACGGCGGCACCCCTGGCTCGGCTCCTACCTGATGATCGACGAGGTGGTCGCGTTCACGCTCGCCCAGCGCGACGAGGAGCGGAGGCGCGCGACCTTCTGGGTCTGCGGGCTCTGCCTGCTCTTCTTCTGGAACCTCGGATCGCTGATCGGAGCACTGGCCGGCCAGGCCGTCTCGGACACCGAGCGCTGGGGGCTCGACGCGGCCTTCCCCGCCGTGCTGCTGGCGCTCGTGCTGCCCGCGCTGCGCGACCGCAGGGTGGCGAAGGTGGCAGCGCTGGGCGCCGTGATCGCCGTCGTCCTCACGCCCTTCCTTCCCTCGGGGACCGCGGTGCTCAGCTCCCTGCTCGCGTTGCTCGTCCTCCGGCCGGGCAAGCGGGAGTCGACCGCGGCAGGAGGGGGGCGATGATCAGCACCACCACACTGCTGGTGGCCGCCGGAGCGCTCGGGGTGGCGACGTACGCCTTCCGGGCCGTGGGTCCGGTGCTGCACACGCGGCTCACGATCAGCGAGACGACCCGGGAGCTGATGTCGACCGGCGCCACCGTCCTCCTCGTCGCCCTGTGCGTCACCTCGGCGCTCTTCGACGGCAAGGAGTGGGCCGATCCGGCCCGTCCTGCAGCCATCGTCGTCGCGGGCGTGATGGCGTGGCGTCGGTGGCCCTTCCTCGCCATCGTTCTTGTCGCAGCGGGCGTGGCGGCGACACTGCGCGCCCTGCTCTAGGTCGAAGCAGCGCAAATTGCGCGTTGAGTTCGCGCTCATGGCGGGTTGAGTGTGCGCAAATGGTGCGTCGAGCCAGCAGCGACTCAGCCGGCGCGACACCCCTGGGCGTCGCAAGCGATCCGTTCCGTCGGATCGGACGCGGCGACACGGCGTAGATCGACGATCGTCTCCGGCAGCCGGGCCAGGGCGGACTGCTCGACGACCACCAGATCGAGCTGCTGGGTGATGCGGTGGGCAGCGACGAGGAAGAGATGCTCCGGCAGCTTCGCCGGGTCGAGCTCCTCCAACACGGCCAGTACTGCGGCAGCACCGTCGGCCGGCGTCGGCTCCGCCATGCCGTCGGGCACGGGAGGGAAGCCGGCCTCGAGCCAGACCTCGTCCTCGCCGACCTCACGCACGCTCAGCTGGGCCGGCTCGATGTGAAGGTCGGCAGCAGCGAGCGCGACCGGCGCCGCCACCACGAGGTCGTACGGATCCACACGGACCTCGCCGACCCGGACCCGTGAGATGCGCTCCTCCTCCAAACGCTCCCAGGCTGCCTCGATCTCCGTCGTGCGTGCACCGTCGCTGAAGACGACCTCGCGGATCCCGTCGCGTTCGAGGCTGATGGTGTCGATGACGCCGGGTTCGTCGAGGAGGTCGCCGATCAGCCGGTGCCGACGCTGGTCCGCAGAGGTGAGCCAGAGGGCGAAGCCGGCCCCCACGAGTGCCAGGACGATCAGCCCGGTCAGCATCCGTGTGCGAGCCGTCATCGGTCAGCGGCCCTTGCGCACGATCTTCTGACGACGTTCGGGGAGGGTGGCGGTGGCGACCACGATCGGATGGTCGGTGGTGCGGGCGACGGCGGCGCTTCGGTCGGCGACGTACCCGCTGAAGGTGACCTGCTTGGACCCGAAGATCCAGTCGACCTGCATGGGGGAGGGCGGCAGGCAGGCGCCCTCGTTGCTGCCTCCGTCGGCGGCCCGCAGATCGGTGTTGCCGGTGAGGCCGCAGAAGTAGCCGGTGCGGTCGTTCATGTCGCCGGTGAAGAAGACCGGGTAACCGTCGAGGGCGAGCGTGTTGGCCAGGTCGATCTCGCGGCGCAGTGCCTCAGCCCGCCACCGGGAGGCGTCACCGTGGGCGTTGGCAGGGTTGTGGAAGTTCGCCACCCAGATGCGCTGCTTGGTCTCCAGGTGCTCCAACTGCACGTAGGGCATCTGCCGGATCTCGCCGAAGAAGTAGGGGATGGAGACGGTCTCGGTGCGCACGGCCCGGAAGACCGAGCGGCGCCACGCGATCGAGTTGGGCATGGAGAGCCGGTCGCTGCCGCCGGGGTAGACCTCCCAGGTGCTCGACCGGCCGTTGAGCACTCCCCACTGCTGCGGCTGCAGCTCCTGCATGCCGACGACGTCGACCTGGTGCGCGTCGAGCAGCCCGAGCTGCCAGCCCATCCGGACCGGACCGGCGGCGAGCCGGGCCTTGTGGCCGCCCGGCTCGGTGTGGGAGTGACCGAGCAGGTTGAAGGAGGAGATCCGGAAGCTGGTCTGCGGGAAGATCCGGACGGCAGGCTTCCGCTTCAGCGTGACCGGGGGCGCCTTCAGCTTGCCCGGCGGCCGGGCAGGGAGCGGATCGTCCGGCTTGCTCTGCTTGGTGGGCTCGCTCGTGCGCGGCATGGGGTCGTCGGTCAGGTCGGACCCAGGGGAGGTGACCACCGGAGCACTCGGGATGACCGCTGCCTCGGGGGTGCCCTCGTCGGGGCCGACCATGAGGAAGCCGAGCACGAGCACGAGTGCGGTGATCAGCGCGGCAGGCGCGATGATCATCACGGACTCGGGCAGCTTCTTCACGCCGGAAGGGTACCTGCCGACCCGGTAGCGACGTGGCTGCTGCAGTCACCTTCTGCGTGGCAGGCTGGACTCATGGCGCAGCAGAAGGCTGGATCACCCGGGCCCCCGACGACGGTCGTCCTCTTCGGAGCGAGTGGCGATCTCGCCCGGCGCAAACTGCTCCCGGGTCTGCTCCATCTGTGGCGAGCCGGGCTGCTGCCGCAGCTCCGGGTGGTCGGCACCTCCCTCGAGACGCACACGCGCGACTCCTTCGTCGAGCTGGCCCGCACGGCGATCGCGGAGCACAGCGACGACGCCGAGGACAAGGCTGCCTTCGAGGAGTTCGCCCGTCTGCTCCACTGGGCCGAGCCTGGTGTGGAGGGGCTGCGCGCGACGGTCGAGGAGGCGGAGTCCGACTGCGATCAGCAGCACGCCCGCCTGCACTACCTCTCGGTGCCGCCGAAAGCCGCCCTCTCGGTCGTTGCGGAGCTCGACGAGGCGGGCCTGGTGCCCGGTAGCCGGATCGTCATGGAGAAGCCGTTCGGCACCGACCTCGAGTCGGCCCGTGCTCTCAACGAGGCGATCCACGAGGTCTTCGACGAGTCGCAGATCTTCCGCATCGACCACTTCCTAGGGAAGGAGGCGGCACTCAACATCCTCGCCTTCCGCTTCGCCAACGGGCTCTTCGAGCCGATCTGGCACCGCAACAACATCGACCACGTGCAGATCGACGTGCCAGAGACGCTGGGGCTGGAGGGACGCGCCTCCTTCTACGAGAACACGGGTGCCTACCGTGACATGGTCGTCACGCACCTCTTCCAGGTCATGGCGTTCACGGCCATGGAGCCTCCAGTCGCTCTCGACCCGCAGTCCATCAGTGAGGAGAAGCACAAGGTCTTCCGGTCGATGCTGCCGATCGAGCCGAGTGACGTCGTACGCGGGCAGTACGACGGCTACCGCGCCGAGCCCGGCGTCGACCCGAAGTCGACGACCGAGACGTTCATCGCGTTGAAGTGCTTCGTCGACAACTGGCGGTGGGCCGACGTGCCGTTCTTCCTGCGCACCGGCAAGAAGCTCGCTGCCGGACAACGGATCATCTCGATCGCCTTCAAGGAGCCGCCGAAGTCGATGTTCCCAGCCGGCTCGGGGATCGGCGACGACGGGCCGGACCACCTCACCTTCGATCTGGCAGACGCCTCCCGGATGTCGCTCTCCTTCTACGGCAAGCGCCCCGGCCCGGGCTTCCAGCTCAACAAGCTCTCCATGCAGTTCGCCATGGAAGACACCGGGTGGGCGGGTTCGGGCCTCGAGGCCTACGAGCGCCTGATCCTCGAGGCAGTGAAGGGGAACCACACGCTCTTCACCACGTCGGAGGGTGTCGAGCGACTGTGGGAGATCTCCCAGCCGATGCTCGACAACCCGCCGCCGGTGCGGGTCTACCCGCAGGGCTCCTGGGGCCCGAACCAGATCCATCAGTTGATCGCCCCGCACGGGTGGCGGCTCCCCTTCGAGCGCACCTGGCACTAGCGAGTTGCTTGACCTTCCCCTGGGGGAAGGCCACAGCGTGGCGTCGCGGCGAAGAGTTCGCCGAGACGAGGATGAGTGACATGACGCGCCTGAGCATCGGCGACTTCGCCACAGCAACGGGACTGACGCCCAAGGCTCTCCGGCTGTACGACGAGATGGGCCTGGTGCGTCCGGCTGCGGTCGAGGCGAGCAACGGCTACCGGTGGTACGAGCCCACCCAGGTCGAAGGCGCCCGCCTGGTCGCCCAGCTCCGACTGGTGGGGATGCCGCTGGCCCGGATCCAGGAGGTGGTGGGCCTGCAGCCGGAGTTCCGACCCGCCGAACTGCGGTCCTGGTGGCGCCAGGTCGAAGCGGACCATGTGGCCCGCCGTACCCGGCTCGCTCTCCTCGTCGCCTCGACAGGTGAGGAGCAGATCATGCAGATCGATCAGGAGATCCAGCCGCTCGTAGCCGCTCGCGGTGGTCGTGGCGCCCGCGAGCTGCAGCTCGACGTCCAGCACGTTGGCTGCCGCGTCCATGCCATCGCCGACGGGTTCGGGCAGGACGCCGGCCTGCCGCGGGCGGTGGCGGACGCGCTGGCAGGGGTGGCCGAGCCGGTCGGCACACTCGACCCGGTCGGCTTCCTCGACGCCGTGGTCGCCAGGGTGGCGGCCGCGGTGGCAGCACGCGACGGCGCCGGCACCACGCTGACGCTGTTGTTGATCGGTGACGACCGAGCCGCGATCGCCCATCTTGGCGACAGCCGCGCTCACCTGGTCCGCGAGGGCAGCGTGGAGCGGTTGACTCGCGACCACAGCTTCGTGCAGGCCCTGGTCGACGAGGGTCGGCTCACTCCCGAGGAGGCCCGCGTCGAAGACGGTCGTGCGCGAATCACTCGGGCCCTCTCGGGCGAGCAGCCGGCCGAGGCGGACGTCACGATCGTCGCCGTACGGCCCGGTGACCGGTTCGTGCTCACCACCGACGGCGTGCACGCCGTCCTGCCCGCGCGGGAGCTGGCCGAGTTGCTGACGCGCCCCGACGATCCTGAATCGGTGGCTGCGGCGGTAGAGGCGGCGGTCCGCGAGCGCGGAGCGCCGGACAACTACGGCGTAGTGGTGATCGAACTGCCGTGAGTAGGTGAGCCGGACTCAGCCCGCTGCTGGCTGACTTTCGCTCGCGACGGCGTGCTGGCGCAGGCTCTTGTTCCGAGGCTCGGAAGGTCGATTCGGAATGGATCGGTGTTGCCGGCTATATGGTCAATGCCGAGGGGTGCTGCTTGTCTGTCGCCGCAAGGGTGGGTGTTTAACAGCGCCGACACTGCTCGCGTGGCCCGCAACTGGGGTTGGCCGATCAACTGCGGTGCACGAGTGCGCACCTTCGTCCGCGGCACGGTCTATAGGCAGGAGACCGGGAGCTACGTGACCGGCGGTTGGTACAGCACTCCGTTTGCCAAGAAGTGAGCGAGGTAGTCATGGGCCAGAGGGTCTTGGTTTGGATCGGCGGTGCGGCTTGTGCGGCGGTGCTCTTCCTGGGATCCGCGGCAGCGGGAAGCGCGCTCTTCGATGGCGCGCCTGGGGAGAAGCCGGCCGAGGCGGCACAGCGCTGGGAGCCTGACTTCGAGCGCAACGAACAAGGATTGACCTATGGGGGCATCACCGCTGGTGAGGATGAGTACGTCGACGAGGACGCGTATCGCGATCTCATGCTTGTCGTGAGTGACGAGGGCAGGCGCGGATACGTCTACGCGGAGGAGTTCTTCCCTCGCCCGCCGAGCACTCTCGAGGAGGCGCGGGAGATGGCGGCGAATCCGCGGGCTGCGGTCCTGGACGTGTTCGAGTCCGATGGAGTGACCAAGATCGGCACCTTCACGATCACCACCGGCGAGCGACCGGGTGCGCCAGCAGCGCCCTAGAGCGAGCCTTGCCACCGGCTCTCAACTCCGAGATCATCGGCCGGTGACTGAGATCTCGGAGCGTCCGGATACCACTGCGTCGGCGCTCTATTCCTCCATCGAAGACACCCTCGCTTCCTGGCGCGACCAACTGGTCGCGACCAGCCACGACCTGCACGAGCACCCGGAGGTCGCCTTCGAGGAGCACCGTTCCGCTCGCGTGGTCGCCGACCTGCTCGAAGCGGCGGGCTTCCGTACGCAGGTCGGCGTCTATGGCCTGGAGACGGCGCTCGAGGCGGTGTCAGGCAACGGCTCGCTGACGGTGGTCATCTGCGCCGAGTACGACGCGCTGCCGGGAATCGGTCACGCCTGCGGGCACAACATCATCGCGACCGCGGGGGTGGGGACGGCCATCGCGCTGGCAGGCATCGCCGACGAGCTCGACCTGACGGTCAAGCTGCTCGGCACCCCGGCCGAAGAGGTGGGTGGCGGCAAGGCGCTGATGCTGGAAGCCGGTGCCTGGGAGGACGCGACGGTCTCGCTGATGGTCCACCCGGGTCCGCCGATGGCGGTGCGCACACAGGACATGGTCACCCAGGGCCGGGACCGCTTCCGCGTCACCTTCTCCGGACGGGCCTCCCATGCCGCTGCGGCACCTCAGCTGGGCATCAACGCTGGGGACGCCGCCACGATCCTGCACGTCGCCCTCGGGTTGTTGCGTCAGCAACTCCGCGACGGCGTCCGTCTGAGCGCGGTCACCCTCTCGGGGGGTGACGTCTCCAACGTCATTCCTGCCTCTGCGTCCGTCGAGGGCGAGGTGCGCTCGATGGAGGTCGAGGAGCTGGGCTCGCTCAGGGCGAGGTTCCTTGCGTGTGTGGAGGGCGCGGCGATCGCCACCGGGTGCACCTTCGAGGTGACACCCGTCGACCCCATCTATGAGCCGTTGGTGCAGTACCCCTTCCTCGCCGACAGCTATGACGCCGCCATGAGGCGGCTCGGCCGGGAGGTGCCGGAGGAGGCCGTTGTCATGATGGGTGGCTCCACCGACATGGGCAACGTCAGCCAGGTCATCCCCGCGATCCACCCCGCCATCGCGGTGCACGGAGCCGCGGGCATGCCCCACACCCTGGAGTTCGCCTCCGAGACCAAGAGCCCAGCTGCCGACGATGCCGTCCTGGCCGGTGCCTACGGACTCGCCTGCGCGGTCGTCGACCTTGCCACCGATCCCGATGCGCGTGCTGCGGTGCTCCGGCTGCAGGCCGAGCGACCCGTCGGCTCCACCCGCAAGCCCGCTTACCGCGGCTAGCTGCCCACCTCGATCGCCAGCACCCCCGCTGCGATCAGCGCGATGCCCAGGGCCATGGTCGGGGTGAGCGGCTCTGCGAAGAGCAGACGGCTGAGAACGGCGGTCAGCGCCACACCGACGGCGGACCAGATGCCATAGGCCACCCCGAGTGGCATGCCGTGCGCCAAGGTGACGCCGAGCATGCTGAAGGCACCCACGTAGCCGACGAGTACGCCGACCATCCAGATCCGTCGGCCGGTCGCCGCCATCCGCAGCGACAGGGTCCCGGAGAGCTCGAGGATGATCGCGCCGGTCAGCGCTAACCAGGCGATCACGACGCCTCCTCCGCCCGTGGGCGAGCGCCCAGCTCGACGCACAGCACGCCGGCGATGACCAGCACGATGCCCACGCCCATGAGCAGGGTCAGCGGGTCGTCGTACAACACGGTCGACAGCACCGCTGTCAGTGCCACACCGGCCGCACCCCAGATGCCGTAGGCGACGCCCAGCGGCATGCCGGCGCGCAACACCAGACTCAGGCAGGCGAACGAGGCGAGGTACCCGGTCGCGACAAGCAGGTAGAGAGCGGGCCGATCGAGCGCGGCCTTGAGCGCGAGACTGCCCGTGACCTCCGCGCCGATCGCTCCGGCCAACAGTAGCCACGCGCGGGCGGGCTCGGCGATCATGCCGGAAGGGTATCGGCGACCTCGTGCCTCGCCGTCGCCTACTCAGAGACCCATCTGCCGAGCGATGATCATCTTCATGACCTCGGAGGTGCCGCCGAAGATCCGGTTGACGCGGTTGTCGGCGTAGAGCCGGGCCACCGGGTACTCGGTCATGTACCCGTAGCCGCCGTGCAGCTGCAGACAGCGGTCGATGACGCGCGAGGCGACCTCCGTGCAGAAGAGCTTGGCCGACGCCGCCTCGGCTGCGGTCAGGGAGCCTGCGTCGAGTGCCTCGAGCGCTCGATCGGCTACCGCTTGCGCGGCGTCGACCTCGGCCTGGCAGGCAGCCAGCTCGAACTTCGTGTTCTGGAAGCTGACCAGGGCCTGGCCGAAGACCTCCCGCTGGCGGACGTAATCGACAGTGAAGTCGATGGCCGCCTTCGCTTGGGCGTACGCGGAGTAGGCGATGCTGAGTCGCTCCTTGGGGAGGTTGTCGCCGAGGTAGTGGAAGCCCTTGTGCTCCACGCCCAGCAGGTTCGCTCGTGGCACCAGGACGTCGTCGAAGGCCAGCTCGGCGGTGTCCGAAGCCAGCAGCCCCAGCTTGTTGAGCTTGCGCCCCACGGAGAAGCCGGGCGTCGTCGTGTCGACCACCAGCAAGGAGATGCCGAAGCGACGGTCGGTCTCGCTGGGTGGCGCGGTTCGCGCGCAGACGATGATCCGATCGGCTTGGGCTCCGCCGGTGATGAAGGTCTTGGCGCCGTTGAGGACGTAGTGAGTGCCGGCATCGTTCAGGCGTGCGCTGGTTGTCATGCCCGCCAGATCCGAGCCGGTGCCCGGCTCGGACATCGCGATGGCGAACATGGTCTCGCCGGTGACGAACTGCGGAAGCCAGGCTCGTAGCTGCTCCGGTGTGGCCAACTGCAGCAGATAGGGCAGGCATAACGCGACGTGTACGCCGGAGCTGCCCAGGATGACCCCCGCCCGCGCGGTCTCCTCGCACTCGATCGCGGCGAACTTGAAGGAGTCGATGCCTGCGCCTCCGTACTCCTCGGGCACCTCGATGCCGAACATGCCCAACTCGCCGAGCTTGCGGTAGAGCGAGCGTGGCACGGCGCCGGCGGCCATCCACTCGTCGTAGTGGGGGACGACCTCGGTCTCGATGAACCTGCGCAGGGTGAGGCGGTAGCTCTCGTGGTCTTCCTGGAAGACGGTGCGCTCCATGGTCAGCGGCTCTCCTCGCTCGTGGCCACCTCGGACCTGATCACTCGCTTGAGTACCTTGCCGCTCGCGTTGCGGGGCAGGGCATCGACAAAGCGAACCTGCTTGGGCGCCTTGAAGTGCGCCAGCTCGACACGACTCCACGCGATCAGCTCATCGCTGGTGAGCGTCGATCCCGATGCCCTCACCACGATGGCCAGCGGGACCTCCCCCCACTCGTGGGAGGCCACTCCGACGACGGCGCACTCGGCCACCTCGGGATGCGCGCTGAGGACGCGCTCCACTTCGGCCGGATAGACGTTCTCGCCGCCTGAGACGATCATCTCCTTGAGCCGGTCCACGACGAAGAGATAGCCCTCCTCGTCGATGTATCCGATGTCGCCGGTGCGGAGCCAGCCTTCGGAGAACGCCGCCTCGGTGGCTTGCGGGTCACGCCAGTAGCCGGCCATCCGATGCGGGCCGTGGATCCAGATCTCGCCTCGCTCGCCCGGTGCTGCGCCGGCGCCGCTCAGGTGGTCGACGACGCGCAGGTCCACGCTGGGCAGGGCCCGGCCGGCAGAGGTGAGGAGACGGGGTTCGGTCAGGCCGCGCTCGTGGTCCGCGTGATCGAGGATGGTGACGCCGCCGGAGGACTCCGTCAGACCGTAGCTCTGCACGAAGCGGCACTCGAGTGTCGTCATCGCCGCACGCAGGAGGTCCGGGGTGATCGGTGCTGCGCCGTAGATGACGTAGCGCAATCGTGGCAGGCACCCTGGCGCGGCGTCGGGCAGTTCCAGCAGCCGTTGGATCACCGTGGGTACGACGATGGCGTGGGTGACTGCCAACTCGCGCAGGCTGCGGAGCAGCGCGTCGGGCGCGTGAGGGGTGAAGGCGAGCAGCTCGGCGCCCACCAGAGTGGCGACCAGGGCCAGACCCAGGCCGGAGATGTGGAAGAACGGGATCGGTGCCATGGCCACCGACGACTCGTCGAGCTCAAGCAGGTTCTGGACGCCGGCCAAGGCCTGCGACAGGTTGTGGCCGGTGAGCATGACGCCCTTGGGGTGGCCTGTCGTGCCGGAGGAGTAGAGGATCAACGCGGTCTGGTGGCCGGCACCATCGGCGTGCGGGTCGATGGCCGGATGGTCGCGGACCCACTCCTCCAGCGAAGCGGCGTCGGCATCGACGACGAGGGGCCCGCCGTTGGCCCCCTCGATCGCGGGGACGAGGTGTTGCTCGTCCGCTCCGACGAAGACAACGCGTGGGTCGGCGTTCTCGATGATCCAGGTGACCTCGCTTGGCGCGAGGAGGATGTTCACCGCCGTTGCGACGGCCCCGGCCTTGGCGGCGCCGTACAGCGCAGCGAGGAACTCTGGCGAGTTGCGGGCAACGCAGGCGACGCGATCGCCTGGGCGGACCCCCGCGGCGATCAGGCGTTGGGCGATGCGTGAGGACAGGTCGTCGATCTGACGGAAGGTGGTGACCGTGTGGGGGGTCCGCATCGCCACGCCCTCGGGCGTGGCGAGGGCGCGCGCTCGGATGATGTCGGCGACGCGGGTCAATGGCTGTCCGTCGGGAAGGCGAGAGATCAGCGGGCTGCTGGTGTCGGCAAGAGGCACGGTCATCGATCCAAACGTCCGGGAGGAGTACGAGTGGGCGCGGTGGAGGAGCGCTCCGAGGGGCGAGTGCGGCCGGATCGGAGTGTTAGCATTCCCTCCGGTCGGTATTATCCATGAAGGGGCGTGAAATGTCTGCACCCAGCACCACAACCGTGGTCAGGCCGGGCGATCTTCTCGAGCTCGTCGGCAGAGAGCTCGGCGCGAGTGGGGAGCATCGGATCAGCCAGGCCCAGGTAGATGCCTTCGCGGAGGTGACCGGGGACCACCAGTGGATCCACGTCGACGTGGAGCGGGCCGCTCAGGGGCCCTTCGGATCGACCATTGTGCACGGGTTCTTCACGCTGGCTCTCGTGCCGCTGATGCTGGCGGACATCCTGGTGGTCGAGGAGACCTCGATGGGAGTCAACTACGGTCTCGACAAGGTCAGATTCGTCTCGCCGGTGAGACCGGACGAGCCGATTCGTGCCCGGGCAGAGCTGCTTTCTGCCACAGTGCTGAAGGACGGCGGCGGAGTGCAGGCGTCTGCTCGGGTCACCGTCGAGCGCGTTGCAGATGCCACAGTCTGCTGCGTGGCGGACATAGTCTTCCGTTACTACGACTGAGCGATGAAGCCGAACGGGGAAGAGTGATGCCAGAGGAGAAGAAGTCCGGTCGTCGTAGGTGGCCCGACGGCTACGACCCTGGGCGGACCCGGGGCCAACTCGTCGACAGCGCCCTGCGCCTCTTCGAGGAGCAGGGTTTCGATCGGACGTCGCTGCAACAGATCGTCTCGGACGCAGAGCTGACCAAAGGTGCGTTCTACCACCACTTCCAGAGCAAGGAGGATCTGCTCTGGCAGATCCAGGACGAGTACCTTGCCTCCCAGTGGGAGGCGGCGGTCGCCATCTCGGAAGGCGATGAGGAGCCGATCCAGAAGATCAGGTCGCTGATCCTGCTCAGCCTCGAGGGGGTCGCCAAGCATCGACCCCACGTCGCGATCTTCCAGCAGGAGCGGCGCAACCTGACCGGCGAGCGTCTCGCCGACGTGACGGCGAAGCGCGACCGTGTCGACATGCTCTTCCGTCAGACGGTCCAGGAGGCGATCGACGCCGGTCAACTGCGGGCTGACGCGAGCCCGCGCCTGGTGACCTTCGGCATCCTCGGCATGTGCGCCTGGGCCTTCCAGTGGTTCCGCCCGGGCGGCAGCATGAAGATCCAGGACGTCGCCGACCAGTTCTCGACGATGATCCTCGACGGGCTGGCCGTCGACCGCGCCTCCTTCCCGGCCACGTGAGCTGCCCCGGGCGTCGTGCTCACGAGCCCGGGGTCAGGAATCGGCCGCGGTGGAAGCCGAGGGCGGTGAACTCGGAGGGCTTGTGATGGACCTCGTCGACGTCGATCAGGATGATGACGTGGTCGCCGCTCGTGATGATCGGCCCGGGCCGGCCCACGAGGGTGGCCGACGTGCTCTCGATGATCGGCACGCCGTCCGGGCCTGAGGACCACTCGATCCCTTCGAGCTTCGTCTCGCCCGAGAGTCCCGAGGTCGCGAAGCGTCGAGCCAGATCCTCCTGGTCCTCGCGCAGGATGTGCACCGCTATCTGTCGGGCGACCTCGAGGACGGGGAAGCTCGAGGAGGAGGTCGCCAGGCAGAAGAGCACCTGCGGCGGGTCGAGGGAGACCGATGTGAACGAGTTGACCGTCAGCGCGGCGAGTCGCCCGTCGCCGGTGACGGCAGTGACAGCAGTGACCCCGGTCGGGAACTGGCCACAGGCGTCCCGGAACTCGCGGGTGTCGAAGAGCGGCTCGGTGAGAGGTTCAGTCATGGGGGCCTGCCTGTCGGGCTGGTGCGAACGGGGCCGTACGTAATGAGGACTCGAGTTCGATGAGGTAGAGCGGGTTCTCCTCGGAGTCGTGCACGACGTGAAGGGTCCCGTTCGGGCTCGATACCGGGCCGATCACGGAGGCGCCCCCCAGGCTGACGACCCGGTCGATCGCGTCGGCGAGCGTGGCGACGTTGAAGTAGGGGACCCAGCGGGCGGGGAGCTCGTTCGGCCAGGCGCTCTCCAAAGTCAGCAGGCCTGCGACGGGTTGCCCGTCCAGCTTGAGGACCGAGTACGGCTGGCCCGTCGAGGAACGGAGCAGGTCGGCGGTGAAGCCGAAGAGTGCGCCGTAGAAGGCAGCGGTGCCGGCCGGGTCGCCGGTGGAGATCTCGTTCCAGCACAGTGAGCCGATCGAGTTGAGGGCCTCGACCCCCGCTCGTGCCCCCGCTTCGTAGAGCCCCAGAACGGCGCCTTGGGGATCCACGATGGTCGCGCCGGTGCCGGCGGCGGGCAGGTGGCGCGGCTCGAGCAGGACCGTTGCCCCCAGCGAGGTGGCGCGGTCGATGGCACTCTCGATGTCGTCGACGGCGAAGTAGGTGATCCACCCGTGCCGTCGGCCCGCGTGCAGCAGGGCGGAGTCGATGATGCCGGCGACATCGTGGCCGCCTGCCTCGCAGATCCGGTAGGCGCCCTGGCCGAACTGCTCGCGCCGTACCGTCCAACCCATGAGCGCCCGGAAGAACGCCTCCGCCTGGTCCGGCCGGGCGGTACACAGTTCCACCCAGGCCGGCTCGCCCGGCGCGAAGGGCGGGGCTGCGCCGCCGTGATGGTTCATCGGGTGTCTCCTTGGGTGAGAGCGGTGGTGACCGTCCGAGCCGCGATCTCGTAGGCACGGTCGGGCCGGCCCGTGACGCGGCTCGACTCGACCACCTCGACCACGGCGCGGAGAGTGCCCGCGGGGATCCGCGCCAAGGTCTCCACGAGGCCGTCCACCTGCTGGTCCAGGTCGCCGCCGTGCACAACCCGTGAGACCAGCCCCCAGGAGGCGAGCTGCTTCGCGTCGGCGGTGCCGTGAGTGAGCAGCGCGTACGCCTGAGCGCGGGGCAGTGCCTGGGCGATGAGGTGGCCGACGCCGGCGGGTGCGAAGCCGAAGCCGACCTCCGGCATCGATAGCTCGACGTCGTCGGCGGCGATGCTCAGGTGCAGGGCGGCGAGCAATCCAACGCCGAAGCCGATCACCTTGCCGCGGACGCCGGCGACTACGGGGACGGGAAGGTCGCGGATCCGCGCCAACAACTCGTCGCTGGTGCGCAGGCTCGCGGCGACCGCGTCGGTGCCGCTGGCGGCGAGCGAGGCGAACGAGCTCGTGTCCCACCCTCCGCAGAAGTGGCGCCCGGCCATGTCCAGCCGTACGACGGCACACTCCGGCCGGGCAGCCGCCCGTTCGAGGGTGGTGGCGAGCTCGTCCAGCTGAGCGAGCCCGAAGCTGTTGCCCCGGGCGGCGTTGTCGTACCGGACCACGGCAACGCGATCGCCTCGTTCACGTGACAAGGTGGTGGACATGGTGCGAGCATACGTACCAGTCGGTATGAATGTAAACCGCGGGTCTGCAATCGAGTTCCGAGAGGTGTGGAGATGGTCCAACTGGAGAACGGCAAGCGCAGGGTTCCGATCGACGGCTACGAGGTGCACTGCGAGATCATCGGCACCGGTGCTCCGCTGCTCATCGTGCACGGAGGCATGGGATACGGGTACAAGGGCTTCCGGCCCTGGCTCGACCCTCTGGGGGCGGAGCGCACTCTGGTGTTCGTGGATCTCCCTGGCAACGGCGGAAGTGACACGCCAGCCGACTATGAGCAGTGGTCGACGGTTGGCCGGCTCTCCGACGTACTGCACCGGCTGCGTCAGGCTCTCGGCCTCGAGAGGTGGAGCGTGCTGGGGCACTCCTTCGGCGGCTACGTCGTGCAGTCCTACGCGCTCGACCACCCGGGCGATCTGGACGCACTGGTCATCTCCTGCTCGACCTCGATCATGGACCACATGGACGAGTCGATGCGCGCGGCCCGAGCGGCCAGCCACAGTGACGAGCAGTTCGAGGTGATCCGCGACCACCTCATGGTCCCCAAGGCCAGTGACGAGGAGTTCGATCGCATCACGGCGCTGGCCCGCTCGGCCTACTTCGCCGATCCAGATTTCCTTGGTCGGGACGTGCCGATGCCGACGGGCGGCAGCGCTGCCGCGTTCAATGCGACGCTGCGGATCTGGGAGAACAGCGACCTCGCCGAGCGGATTCCGCAGATCGGCGTCGTTCCGACGCTTGTCCTCGGGGCGGCGCGTGACTGGACCTTCCCGGTCGCGGTGGGTGCGCGGCGGACCCATGAGCTGGTCCCTGGGTCGGCGTACCACGAGTTTGCTGACTCGGGGCACTTCCCCTACGTCGAGGAGAACGAGGAGTACCTGACGATCGTCTCCGGCTGGCTCCGAGAGCGTGCCTGAGGCGGTTCCTCGACCGTCCGGCTCAGGCTCGTGTGAGCCCGATCTCATTTGGCTGTTGACTTGATACCGGCTGGTCGGTACTTTGTGATCGTCGTCTCGGAAGCGCTGAATCCACACCGCAGGAAAGATGAGGGACCATGTTCAATCAGAAGCGCAGGGGGTTCCGCCGTTCGGCGGCTGCCCTCGCCGCGGCCGGGCTCATGATCGCCGGGCTCGCGGCTTGCGGAAGCGATAGCTCCGCGAGTGGCAGCTCGGACACCCTCCGAGTCGTGCTCGCCGCCCAGCCCACCACTCTCGACCCGATCGCCGGTGCTCGCTCCGGTCAGGTCGTCTGGGACACCGTCATCGAGCCGTTGGTGCACACCGACCTCAATCTCGAACCGACGAAGGACGGCCTGATCACCGATTGGGAACGTACCGACGACACCACCTGGACGTTCACGCTGCGCGACGGGGTCACCTTCAGCAACGGCGAGCCGGCTGACGCCGAGGCGGCGGTCTTCGCCCTGACGAAGGTCCGTGACGAGCCGACCTCGATCCTGAAGTCCTTCTGGACCAACGCCGAGTCGTTCGAGGCGCCGGACCCGACGACGCTGGTGATCAAGACCAAGGCTCCGCAGTACGACCTCGTCAACAACCTGGGCACCATCTACATGATTCCGCCCACCTACTACGCCGAGAAGGGTCCGGAGGGCTTCTCCGCCGCGCCGATCGGCACCGGCCCCTACCTGTTCGACGGCCAGCGTGCAGGCCGGGACATGACGGTGGTTCGCAACCCGGACTACTGGGGTGACGCAGCCAAGACCAAGAAGATCGTCTACAGCTGGTCGTCCGAGGCGTCGCAGCGCCTGGCCCTGCTGCGTAGTGGCAGTGCCGACGTGGTCTACGACCTGCCCCCGACCCAGCAGGAGGAGGCCAAGAAGGCCGACCTCGAGGTGATGGCAACGGAGTCGGCGATGAAGATCGTGGGCTTCCTGCAGACCGACAAGGCGCCCTTCAACGATGCGGACGTCGCGAAGGCTGCGGCTCTCGCGGTCAATCGTGACCAGATCGTCAGCGGAATCTTCCAGGGCGCCGCGGCAGCCGATGGTGGCCTGCTGAACGTCAAGCCCGGTGAGCAGCCCGACGATGTCGTCACCCAGGACGTCGACGAGGCCAAGAGCCTCATGGGCGGACGCTCGGTCGCCGTCACGGTTACCTACCCTGCCGGGCAGTACACCAACATCGAGGAGGTCGCCCAAGCAGTCGGTGGCCAGCTCGAGGCGGTTGGCTTCAAGGTGAAGTACAACCCGATCGACTACGGCAGTCTGGTCACGCAGGTCGGCGGTGGCGAGCTCGACGGGCTCTACATCTTCGCCGCGGTGCCGAACGTCGCGGTTCCCTCCTTCTTCGTCAACGGGTTCGTCCGCTCCGCGTCGATCACCAAGAACTGTGGAGACCCGAAGCTGGACGCGATGGCCGACGAGGCCGTGGCGGCCCCGGACAAGGAGGCGGCCGAGGCGATCTACGACGAGATCAACAGGATCGCCGTCGTGGAGAAGAACTGCTACATCCCGCTCTACCGTCAGGTGTATGCGATCGCCACGGCCAAGAACGTCTCCGGCCTGGTCTACAACCCGATCAACGCCTCTGACTTCACCGGCGTGACCGTCGGCTGACATGACCAGCACATCCCACGGAACCAGCCTGGTCGGCGCGGACTCCTCCTCCGCGCCGGCCGGGCCGGTGCTCGACATCACCGACCTCGTCGTCGAACATCGACGTGAGAAGTCCAGGGAGCTCTTCCGTGCAGTCGGCGGCGTCTCCTTGAGCATGCAGCCCGGAGATACCGTCGGCGTCGTCGGGGAGTCGGGCTCAGGCAAGACCACCCTGGCCATGGCCGCCACCGGCCTCGGCCCGCGCACCTCGGGAAAGATCGAGCTGTTGGGTCGTGACCTCGATACGTTGAGCAAGCAGCAGTTGCGCGCGCTGCGGCCCGAGGTCCAGGTCGTCTTCCAGGACCCGCACGGATCCCTCGACCCGCGCCAGTCCGTGCGCTCCGGCTTCCGCGAGCTGCGACGGCTGCAGCCGAAGCGGACCTCGTGGACCGATGACGTTGCACTGCTGGACCAGGTGCGACTCGGTCCCGAGATGCTCGATCGCTATCCGCATCAGCTCAGCGGCGGCCAGGCGCAGCGGGTCTGCATCGCTCGAGCCCTGCTCATGCGACCGCGGCTGATCGTTGCCGACGAGCCCACCTCGGGCCTGGACGTCTCCGTGCAGGCCGACGTGCTCGACCTGCTCCGCGAGTCCCTGGCCGACAGCGGCGCCTCGATGCTCTTCATCAGTCACGACCTTGCCGTCGTGCGCAACCTGTGCAGCCACGTGATGGTGATGCTGCACGGCGAGGTCGTCGAGGCAGGGCCGACCGAGGAAGTGCTGAACGCGCCTCGACACGACTACACGCGCAAACTGCTGGCCGCGATGCCAGGTGCGCGGTGGAGGGAGAAGAGATGATTCGCCGGATCCTGATCCGGGTGGCCGCCGTCCTGGTCACGTTGCTGATCGCGATCAGCATCGCCTTCGCCCTGGGCCGGCTCTCCGGTGACCCGACCGCCTCGATCCTCGGCCCGATGGCAACGGAGGGCCAGCGCGCCGATCTGCGCGCCGAGCTCGGGCTCGACCAGCCGCTGCTCCTGCAGTACTTCGACTATCTCGGCGGCATCTTCACCGGAGACCTGGGCAACTCGCTCCAGTTCTACCAACCCAACCTGACGATGATCCTCGATCGCGTGCCGTTCACGCTGCAGCTGGTCGGGGCCGGCATGCTCATCGCCATCGTGATCGGCGTGCCGCTGGGCGTGCTGGCCGCCACGCGCGAGGGCAGCTGGTGGGACCGCGCAGCGTCCGCTCTCGCTCTCCTGGGGCAGTCGATCCCGGTCTTCTGGCTCGGCATGATGCTCGTGCTGCTCTTCGCCGTCCAATGGGGTTTGCTGCCGGCTGGGCAGTCCGGGAGCGTGCAGCACCTGGTACTGCCGGCCTTGACGATGTCGCTCTATCCGATGGCACACGTCGCCCGGCTCACGCGCGCCACGATGAGCGACGTCCTCCGCGAGCCCTATATCGACGCTGCGCGCGCCCGGGGCCTGAGCGCCGGAAGCATCGTGTGGAAGCACGCCTTCAAGAATGCCTCCCTCCCGGTGCTGACCATCGTCGTCCTGCAGGCCGGCACACTGCTCTCCGGCGCTGTTGCCGTCGAGTACGTCTATGCCTGGCCCGGCCTCGGTCAGTTGGCACTGCAGGCGATCCAGTTCCGCGACTTCCCGCTCGTTCAGGCCATCGTGGTCTTCGGCGCGATCACCTTCGTGCTTCTCAACCAGCTCGTCGACCTGCTCCACGCCCTCATCGACCCGAGAGTGAGGTGAGTGGGATGACCGAAGCGATCGCGGCCCTCGACGAAGTGACTCCGCGGCGTATCCGCACCAAGCGGGCACGCACCTCGGTGTTCTGGCTCTCCCTGCCGTTGCTCGCCATCGCGGCGACCGTGGTGATCCTGCCGCTGACAGGGCTGCTGCCCGACCCCAACGCACAGGACCTCGACAACACGCTGGCTCCGCCGGTCTGGCTTGCCGGAGGTACCTGGGAACATCCACTCGGCACCGGAAAGCTCGGGCAGGACATCCTCAGCCAGATGGTCGCGGGCGGCCGGCTCACGCTCTTCATCGGCGTGGTCGGTGCCTTGGTGGCCATCGGCCCGGGCACACTCATCGGTGTCGTCGCCGGCTACTACCGCGGCTGGGTGGACATCGTCATCTCGCGCCTCATCGACGCGCAGCTGGCACTGCCGTTCATCCTCATTGCGCTGGCCATCATCGCCAACCGCGGCAACTCCCTCCCGGTGCTCTTCCTGGTGCTCGCGCTCACCGGTTGGGCGCCCTGCGCCCGCGTCACACGATCGGTGGCGATGGAGGTGCGCGAGCGCCAGTTCGTGATGGGCCTCCGTGCGGCAGGAGCCTCCGAGCCGCGCATCGTCTTCCGGCACATCATCCCCAACCTGATAGGAACGGTGGTTGCCCTCGGCTCCTTGCAGGTGGGGACCGCGATCCTGGTCGAGTCCGCGTTGAGCTTCCTCGGCATGGGCGTGTTGCCTCCCGACGTGAGCTGGGGAGCCATGCTCTCGGCCGGTCAGGACGTGCTGACCAACGCCTGGTGGGTGGCACTCTTCCCCGGCATCGCCATCACCTCGGTCGTCCTCCTGGTCAACCTCCTCGGCGACGCGCTGCTCACCCACAACGACCCCCGGAAGAGGAAGCGATGAACGCCGGCGGAACGCTTCTCGAGGTCAGCGACCTGACCGTCACCGCAGCCGTGATGGACCGGAGTCTCACCCTCCTGCACGGTGTGAGTCTCACCGTCGCCCCCGGCGAGGTGGTCGGTCTGGTCGGTGAGTCCGGCAGTGGCAAGACCACGCTCGCTCGCTCCGTACTGGGTCTGCTGGAGAGCAACATCACGATCGCGGGCGGCTCGATCTCGCTGCGCGGAGAAGAGATCGTCTCGCCCGCTGCCGACCGCACCGTCTCCATTCGCGGCAAGCACGCGGGCATGGTCTTCCAAGACGCGTCGCGATCCCTCAACCCTCTCTTCACCGTGCGCAGCCAGCTTGCCGAGGTGCTGCGGCGGCACGTTCCGGGCATCGGCAAGGACCAGATCGCCGCCCGGTCCGCACAGGTGCTGGAGCGGATGCGCATCGCCGACACCGGACGAGTTCTGGACAGCTACCCGCATCAGCTCTCCGGTGGCCTGCGGCAGCGGGTGGCCATCGGGCTTGCCGTGGTCACGGAGCCGGCTCTGGTCGTCGCCGACGAGTGCACCACCGCGCTGGACGTCACGACGCAGGCTGAGGTCGTCGTCCTGCTGCGCAGCCTTGCTGCCGATCTCGGTGTCGGCCTCCTCTTCGTCACCCACGACCTGATGCTCGCCAGCGATCTGTGCGACCGGATCGCCGTCATGTACCAGGGCGAGATCGTCGAGCTTGGAGCGGTCGACACCGTGCTGCTCCATCCCGAGGTCGACTACACCAAGCGGCTCCTGGCCGCCGTCCCTCAATGGAACGGAGCAACCTCACCCCATGCCTGACCGTCCTGGCATCTCGGCGTACGCCGCCTATCTGCCACTTCACCTGCTCAACGACACCCGGCTCGGACCCGGGCCCTCCCTCGGCGGACGACGCTGCCGAAGCGTGGCGAACCACGACGAAGACGCCCTGACCATGGCGGTCGAGGTGGCGGGCCTCTTGGGCGAGTCGACGGAGTCCGCTCCGCGCCTGCTGGTCGCCAGCACCTCCGCGCCGTACACCGCGCGCACGGCCGCGACCCTGGTCCACGAAGCGCTGGGGCTGAGTGCGGCAGTATCCGCGGTCGACCTCGCGGGGCACCGTGCCGGGTTCACCGCCCTCGATCTGGCCGTGGAGTCGTCGTCGCTGGCGGTCGCGTCCGACACCCGACTGACCCGCCCCGGCGCCCCCGACGAGCTCGGGCAGGGTGATGCCGCAGTCGCCTTCCTCGGCGGCACCGCCGCGGCGGCTGAGCTGCTCGGTCGCGGCTCCCGGACCCTCGAGCTCCTTGATCGCTGGCGGCTGCCCGGCGAGGTGGTGGACCGCACCTGGGATGAGCGCTTCACAGCCGACGTGCTGGTTGAGGCCGCAGGTGACGCCGTCCGCTCGACGCTGGAGGCGGCCGGTGTCGAGAGCGCGGACATCGTGGTGGTGAGCTCCACCAACCCGCGTGCCGGAGCTGCGTTGCGCCGGGCCCTCGGCTCCGACGGCTCCGACGCCGCCTTGGAGGCCGTGGTCGGCTTCACCGGGGCAGCGCACCCCGGTCTGCTGCTCGCTGATGCGCTCGACCGGGCCGAGCCCGGTCAGACCATCCTGCTGGTCTCGGCGGCGGATGGGGCCGACGCCTGGCTGCTCCGGGTCGGCGACGGCGTCCGTACGGCGCGTCGCGGCCGCAGCGTCGCCGAGCTGGTCGCGCGTCGCCAGCCCGTCGCCTATGCGGACCACCTGCGCTGGAAGGGGCTGCTCGACGTACAGGGACCGGCGCGTCCTGCATCTGCGCCGCCAGCCGCACCGCCGATGCATCGTCGACGTGGTTGGAAGTACCGACTCGAAGCGGTTCGCTGCGCGGACTGCTCGACTGTCACCACACCGCCGGGCAAGGCCTGTGCCGGCTGCGGATCGACGGCAGGCGGCAAGCCCGAGCTGCTCCACGCGAGTGAGGCGACGGTCGTCAGCGTCACGCAGGACCTCCTCACCACGATGCCGGTTCCATCGGTCGCCGTGGTGGTCGCCGACTTCGACGGGGGCGGCCGGCTCAGTGGCTACGCCACCGATGTAGCTGCCGACGACGTGGCGGTCGGAGCTCGGATGCGGCCCACCTTCCGCCGGATGTGGACCACCGAGGGCATTCACAACTACTTCTGGAAGCTGCGCCCTGTGGAGGGATCCGATGTCGAGTAACCGCATGATCCACGACGTTGCCATCGTCGCGATGGGCTGCACGCCCTTCCGTGACCACTGGACCAGTTCGGCCGACGACCTGGTCGTCGAAGCGGTCAACGAGGCCGTTGCCGGGGTCGCGGGCCTGACGCTCTCCGACATCGACGCCTTCTGGGTCGGCACGCAGGGGTCGGGGATGAGCGGGCAGACGCTCTCCAAGCCGCTGCGCATGAGCGGCAAGCCGGTGACCCGGGTCGAGAACTACTGCGCCACCGGATCGGAGGCATTCCGCAATGCTGCCTACGCCGTTGCGTCGGGTGCCTACGACATGGTGATGGCTGCGGGGGTGGAGAAGCTCAAGGACGCCAACGTCTCAGGACTGACCGCAGTGTGGCCGCCTGCCGACGGATCGGATGTCGACTGGACGGCCCCGGCAGGGTTCTCCTTGCTGGCCCCCGCCTACCAGAGTGCCCACGGAGTCGACGACCAGACGCTGCGGCAGGTCCTCACCGCGATCGCCGTCAAGAACCATGCGAACGGCGCCCTCAACGAACGCGCCCAGTTCCGCAAGCCGGTCAGTGCCGAGACCGTCGAGAAGGCGCCTCGCATCGCAGGACCCCTCGGTGTGATGGACTGCTCGGGTGTCTCCGACGGGGCGGCGACCGCGATCCTGGTCCGCGCCGAGGACGCGCACAAGTACACGGACAAGCCGATCTTCCTGCGGGGCATGGGCTTCGTCTCCGGGTCGGGAGAGGGCCTGGCGACCGACGGCTACGACTTCTCGACCTTTCCCGAGGTCGTGGAGGCGGCCCGTGTGGCGTACGAGCAGGCAGGCGTCACCGACCCGGCCACCCAGATCGACCTGGCTGAGGTGCATGACTGCTTCACCCCTACCGAGCTGGTGTTGATGGAGGATCTCGGCTTCTCCGAGCGAGGCAAGGGATGGCGCGACGTGCTCGACGGCCGCTACGAGCTCTCCGGTGCGCTGCCGGTGAATCCCGACGGCGGGCTGAAGTCGTTCGGCCACCCGATCGGGGCCACTGGGCTACGGATGATGTTCGAGGCCTGGCTGCAACTGCGCGGTGAGGCAGGGAAACGGCAGGTTCCCGACGCCGAACTGGCGTTGACCCAGAACCTGGGCGGGCAACCTGGGTCCTGCGTGGCGTTCGTCGCCGTCCTCGGCAATGCGTTGGGGGGCGAGAAGAGGTGAACGAGTCGCGCATCGACTTCACCGGACGCACCGTGATCGTCACGGGGGCCGGCAACGGTATCGGACGGGCACATGCACTGCTGCTGGCTGAGCGCGGTGCTGCGGTCGTGGTCAACGACATCGGCGGCTCGGTGCACGGTGCCGGCGGCGACGCTGCTGCGGCACAAGGGGTGGTGGACGAGATCCGTGCCGCCGGCGGCACGGCGATCGCCTCCACCGACTCGGTGGCCGACCCCGAGGGCGGCGAGGCTCTCGTCGCGCTCGCCGTGGACACCTTCGGCAGGATCGACGCGGTGATCCACAACGCAGGCATCCTGAGGGACCGCACCTTCGCCAAGATCACTCCCGACGACATCGACCCCGTGCTCGACGTCCACCTGCGCGGCGCGTTCCACGTGCTTCGTCCGGCCTGGCCGCACATGATCGAGCAGCGCTACGGGCGGATCCTGTTGACCACTTCGGCCTCCGGCCTGCTCGGCAACTACGGGCAGGCCAGCTACGCCGCTGGCAAGGCAGGTCTGCTCGGCCTCATGAACGTGCTCTCCGTCGAGGGAGCGCGCCACGGCATCCGCGTGAACGCGCTGTCTCCGACCGCGGCCACCCGGATGACCGAAGGGCTGCTCGGTGAGCTGGCCGACCACTTCGACCCGCGCCACGTCGCCGCGGTGGCGGCGTACCTCGTCTCCGAGCGGTGCGAGCTCACCCACCACGTCATCTCGGCCAGTGGCGGCCGGGTGGCGCGGCTCTTCGTCGGCTCCACCCGCGGATGGTACGGCGGGACCGAGCCGGTCGACCCCGAGGCCGTCCACGACGCCCTTGGTCAGATCTGCGATCTCGACGGCTTCATCGTCCCGGAGGACGGGAACGACGAGGTCGCACTGATCCAGCAGGCACTCCAGGGGAACTGACCCCATCACCTCGACCAATCCCGGGAGGGACCAGCAGATGCCAGTCAGCGAAGTGCACCACGTGGCCGTCACCGTCTCCGACGTGGAGAAGGCTGCGGCCTTCTACGAGAAGGCGCTCGGTTATCGAAAGACTCTGCGCACCGACGTCGGTGGCCCGGGCATCGAGACCTCCCTGGGCCTGCCTCCCGGCACCACCGGAAAGGTGCAGTACCTCCAGGGGCCCAGCAAGATCGGGCAGCTGGAGCTGATCGAGTGGAACGGCGTCAAGCGGCGCAGCGAGACCGCCGGACACCTCGAGCTCGGCACCTTCCTGCTCAGCTTCGAGGTGCCCCGTGACGAGCTCGACGAGGTCTACGACCGGGTCGTCGCCTGCGGGGGTGAGTGCCTTACTCCGCCCAACAAGGTGATGCTCCCCAACTACGGGTTCATCCACGCCTTCGCAGCCCGCGACCTCGACGGCAACCTGCTCGAGTTCGTGTCGCTCCCCACCAGGGAGGAGATCCTGGCCCTGCGGGCCGGCGAGACAGAGAGCGACGCCTGATGGCGACCCTGAACTTCACCCAGACGCTCCGCAGGCAGGCGAACCGGCGGGGCGACCACGAGGCGTTGGTGGACGGTGACCAACGCTGGACGTACGCCGAGCTCGACGCCGAGGTGGATCGGTACGCCGCCGCACTGCTGGCCGGTGGGGTGACGGCAGACGACCTCGTCGGGATCCTCGCTCGCAACCATGCGTCGTACGTGCTGGAGCTCCTTGCCCTCAGTCGGATCGGAGCCGTCTCCGTGCCGCTGAACTGGCGGCTGCACGCGACGGAGCAGGCCTGGATCATCGACCAGGCCGGAATCTCGGTGCTGCTCGCCGACGATGACTTCAACGACGACGCCGAGGTGGTGGCGGCCGAGACCGGTCTCCGGTTGGTGATCGGCAACCAGACCCGTCGTGTCGTGTCGGGTCCGCTCCTGGGCGATCTTCTCGCCGGAGTGCCAGCCGGAACGCGCGTGCCGGACGCCGAGAAGTCCGCCGGTGACCTGCACCGGCTGCTCTACACCTCGGGGACGACGTCGCGCCCGAAGGGCGTGATGCACACCTGCGGCAACGTGGCGGCCAACCACTACGCCCAGGTGCTGGAGCTGGAGCTGACGCCTGCGGATCGCATCCTGATCTCTGCACCGCTCTTCCACGTGAGCGGCCTGGAGGCACCTGGACTGGCCACCTTCGTCGCCGGGGGCACCATGGTGCTGTGCCCGACCTTCAAGCCCGAGGACATTGCCGAGGCGGTACGTCGCGAGCGCGTCACGGGTCTCGTGCTGGCTGCCCAGATCCTCTTCGGGATCAAGGAGATCGGCCGGATGGCGGACCTGGCGGAGGTGAAGTACCTGCTCTTCGCTGGGGTCGCCCCGACGGTACGGCGCCAGGTGAAGGAGCTGCTGCCGGCGGTACGCCTCGTCGACACGTACGGCATGACCGAGCTGACCAACGGCGCCTGCTACATGGACGCCGCGCACGAGCAGGAGAAGGTGGGCTCGCTCGGGCCGCCGGTCGCCGGTGTGCAGCTGCGGATCGTGGACGGCGACTTCAACGAGCTGCCCGCCGGTGAGCAGGGCGAGATCATCGTGCGTGGGCTGAAGGTCTCTGCCGGCTACTGGCGTGACGAGGAGACCACGGAGCGCAGCCGTCGTGACGGCTGGTTCCTGACCGGCGACGTGGGCTACCTCGACGAGGACGGCTACCTCTGGTTCGTGGATCGGCGCACGGACCTGATCAAGTCGGGCGGCGAGAACGTCGCGACTGCCGAGATCGAGCGCGTCCTAGCCGCCCATCCGGCGGTCGCTGAGGTAGCCGTGATCGGCGTGCCCGACGCGCGGTGGGACGAGGTCCCGAAGGCGTTCGTGATCGCGCACGGCGGTGTCCTGCTGACGGAGGACGACCTGCGCACCCACTGCCGTGCCAACCTGGCGAAGTTCAAGGTGCCGCGCGACTTCGCCCTGGTCGACTCCCTGCCACGCAACGACTCGGGCAAGGTACTCAAACGCGTCCTCCGAGAGGACGAGGCGAAGACGACTGGAGCCGCACGATGAGCACCGTGAACCTGAGCCGGATGCTGCTGCGCAACGCCCGGCGCTTCCCCGACGCGGAGGCCCTGGTCTTCGAGGGACGACGCTGGAGTCACGGAGACCTCGATCGGGACGTCAACGCTCTCGCGGCGACGCTGCATGCCCGGGGTCTCGGCCGGGACACGCGTGTCGCGGTGGTTGCCAACAACGTCCCCGAATATCTCGTCCTTGCCCTTGCCTTGGCCAAGCTGGGCGGGGTCCTGGTGCCTCTGAACTACCGGCTCACCGGCGGTGAGCTGGCGCAGCTCATCGGGCATGCCGGCGTCCATGCTGTGGCCACCGTCCCTGAGTTCGCCCCGGTCACGGCCGAGGCGCTGGAGCTCGCTTCGCTCGACGTCGAGCGACTCGCGCTCGAACCGATCGACGGCTGGCAGTCGGTGCGGGCAATGATCCAGCAGGGGCAAGGGCAGCGCGTGGCCGATGTGGAGGTGGAGGCCGACGACCTGCAACGGGTCGTCTACACCTCCGGAACGACCTCGCTGCCCAAGGGCGTCCGACTCAGCCACGGCAACGTGAACGCGAACATGCATGTGCATGTCCTCGAGCTGGGTCTCACCCCGCAGGAGCGACTGCTCGTCTTCGCGCCGCTCTACCACGTCGGTGGCACCGACATCCCAGGCTTCGCCGTCTGGCATGCGGGCGGCTGCCTGGTGCTGCAGCGGCGCTTCGACCCGACCGCCGTGCTCGGCGTGATCGGTGAGGAGCGCGTCACCGGCATGGTGCTGGGCGCCACCATGCTCGACATGCTGAGGCGCGCTGCCGAGAGTGCGACCCAGCCGCCGGAGCTCGGCAGCATGCGGTGGATCATCTACTCCCAGGTCACCCGGCCGCTCCATGCGGTGGCTCGCGATCTTTTCCCCGCAGCGAGGCTTATCGAGGGATACGGCTTGACCGAGACCTGCAGCGCGTTGACCTATATGGACGCGGGCCATGCCGAGTCCAAGCAGGGCTCGGTGGGAACGCCGGTCGCCTGGGTCGACGTGCGGGTGGTCGACGAGGACGACAACGAGGTCCCCCCAGGGGTGCCGGGCGAGGTCGTTGCACGCGGCCCCAAGGTGAGCTCCGGCTATCTCGATGACGACGACGCGACCGCCGTCGCCTTCCGTGGCGGCTGGTTCCACACGGGCGACGTCGGGATCATCGACGAGGACGGTTTCCTCTTCATCCGTGACCGGCTGAAGGACATGATCCGCAGCGGAGGGGAGAACATCGCCAGCGCCGAGATCGAGGCGGCCCTGGCCGAGCACCCCGACGTTCTGGCGGTCTCCGTCGTCGGCGCTCCCCACCCGGTCTGGGTCGAGGTGCCGGTCGCCTTCGTCATCGGCCGGCCGCAGCTGCGGGTAGACGACCTGGTCGCGCACGCGCGCCAGCATCTGGGCGGCTACAAGCAGCCCAAGGAGTTCTACCTCGTCGACGAGTTCCCCACGAACGCCTCCGGCAAGGTGCTCAAGCGATCACTGCGCGAGATGCAGCCCGACCTGGAACCGGCCTGGACCTACGCCTGAGGTCGAGCACAGCCCCCGGTGGTCGAGCCCTTCGACAGGCTCAGGAACCACTTGTCGAGACCGGCTACAGAAATGGTCTCGACAAGCTCGACCACTGGGCCCGACCACTGGGCTCGGCGGGTTCGACCACCAGGGGCGTGACTAACTGCGTGGGGTCAGTCGGGGTCGGCGTGGAGGTGGGGTTGAGGCCCGGGGCGTTGGGCGGCAAGGTTCTCCAACTGTGCCTGCCATTCCAGATCCCATGCCGAGGTTTCCTCGGCTCGGGAGGCACGGGCGAGGCGCAGCATCCGGGTGCTGACCTCGGGCTCGTGCTCGGCCATGCTGGTGGCGAGACGGAGGGCTGCTGCGTCGAGTTCGTCATCGGGCACCACCTGGGTGACCAGGCCGATGCTCGCCGCCTCGGCGGCGGTAAGCGCCTCGGCGGTCAGCAGCAGCCGGCGTGACCATGCCTGGCCGACCGCGCTGGGAAGCATGGCGCTCGAGCCCCAGCCGGGGACCTGGCCGACACGCAGGTGCCGGTCGCCGAGGCGAGCGCTCTGCCCGGCGATGGCGATGTCACAGGCGAGGGTCAACTCCAGGCCGCCGCCGTACGCCGCTCCGTTGACCGCGGCTACCGTCGGCACCGGAGCCGAGCGCAGGTTGAAGACAAGGTCACGGCCGCGGCGCAGGAAGGCCTGCAACGCCTTCGGGTCTGCCAGGAGCGCCGTGCCCTCGGCCATGTCTGCGCCGGCGCAGAAGGAGCGGCCCGTCCCGGTCAGCACGAGGGCACGGACCTCCGGTGCGTGCGCCTCCTCCAGCCAGCCTTCCAACCCTGCCATCACCGCACTGCTGCAGGCGTTGCCGGAGTCGGCTCGGTTGATCCGGGCGTGCAGTACCGGGCCCCGGCGGTTGATGACGACTGCGTCGGTAGTCATCAGATGCTCACCACCAACTTGCCGTAGGCCTCTCCGCTCAACATCCGGCGTACCTGCTGGGGCGCCTGGTCGAGAGGCACGGTGCTGTCCACCGCAGGCCTGAGTTGATGCTGGTCGACCAGGCCCATCAGGGCGGTGAACTCCTGCAAGGTGCCCATCGTCGAGCCCTGGACCGAGATCTCCCTGGCGAAGAGGCGGGCGAGGTTGAGCTCCACCTGGAAGCCCGTCGAGGCCCCGCAGACGACCACGCGGCCACCGACAGCGGTAGAGGCGAGCGAGTGGTCGAAGGTAGCCGGGCCGACCGTCTCGATGACCACGTCAGCGAGATCCGGGAGCCGTTCGCCGGTCGCCAGCGCCAGGTCCGCGCCGAGGGCGATCGCCTGGTCCCGCTTCTGCGCGGAGCGGGAGGTCGCGATCACGCTCGCACCGAGGGCCTTCGCCAGCACGATGGCGGCGGTGGCGACGCCGCCGCCCGCTCCCTGGATGAGCACGGTGTCCCCGGCCCTCAGTCGACCCTGGGTGTGCAGCATCCGATAGGCGGTCAGCCATGCGGTGGGCAGTGCGGCGGCCTCGGGCCACGTCAGGTGCGCGGGTTTGTCGACCACGTGCCCCGTCGGCACGACGGCCTCCTCCGCAAGCAGTCCGTGGCCGATGTCGCTGAGGAGTACCCCCTGTGAGACGGTCGTGCGTGGTCGGGACCCCTCGCTCGGCGGGGGAGCGACGGGATAGACGATCACCTCGCGGTCGCCGACGACGCCGGCGGCGTCGCTACCCAGGATGCAGGGGCCGTTGCCCGGCAGTGGAGCGATGCCGCGCAGCATCCAGACGTCGTGCATGTTGAGCGCAGCGGCGCGAACCCGCAACCGGGTCCAACCCTCGCGTGGGGAGGGTGCGGGGTGAGGACCAACGGTGAGGGCCGCGGCAGGGTCGTCGGGGCACGGCGTCGTGACGGAGGCCGCGCGCACATGGTTGTCGGTCGTGTCGGATGCACTCATCGGAGATCTCCCGAGCGGGTCTTGAGCAGGGCGTGGGTGTGGACGAGGGCGAAGCGCTTGGTGCTGATGCCCATCTGGTCCCAGGGCTTGGCCCATGTGAGGTGGGGGGTGACCGCCCACGCCTCGACCGGTTGCGTCCCCAGGGCGAGGGCTCGCGCGGCCTCTGCGCGATGCAGTCCATACAGCTCTCGGCAACGCTCCTCGATGCCAGTGAAGGGGTACTGGTGGGCCGGGCAGGCGAGGGTGGCGCCGAGCTCCGAGATGCGCGCCACGGTGGCGAGGAGCTGGCCCGTCGGGTCGTCGTCCGCGAGTGGGGCCAGGGCAAGCTGCGTGGGTCCCTCCGGCATCAGGGTGTCGCCGGTGAAGATGGTGCCACCCGAGTGCAGGTAGACCGTATGCCCGTAGGTGTGCCCGGGTGCGTGGATCGCCCGGATGGTGACGTCACCGAAGACCAGGTCGACCTCGGGCTCGGTGAGGAGGCGATCGGCGACGAGATCCTCGTGATGCACGGCGACCTTCGTGGCGGCGACGAACATCTCCTCGATGACGTCCGCGGGCGCGCCGGTCTGGTCGAGGACCGTGCGCAGCTGTTCGAGGAAACGCCCCCGCGAAGCATGCTGGCGGGCGAAGTCGTCGTCGGCATGGATGACCACCTCCGCCCCCGAGGCTCGTCGTATCCGATCCGCCAAGCCCACGTGATCAGGGTGGTTGTGAGTGAGCAGTACGGCGATCACGTCCGAGACCTTGTAGCCCGTCTGCGCGAGGGAGTCGACCAGGCTCTCCCAGCACGTCGGGTGGTCGTAGGCGGCGTCGATGAGGACGAGCCCGGCGCTGGTCTCCACCGCATAGACGAAGACGGAGCGCAGGGGGGAGCCGGCCAGGGGAACCGCGAGCGCATGGATGCCGCGGCCGAGATGGGTGGGTGGCGCCATCCGCCGCGCATGGTGCAGTGCCGCGAGTTCGTCGAGCTGGGGTGTGGACATCGGATCAGGTCCCCTCTAAGGTTGACCTAGAACATACCGAATGGTCGGAACTAAGTCCAAGGGGTTGAGCATGTCTGAGGAGGACCGCATCGGCTTCCGTCTGTGGGCGGCGGCCGAGCCGGACCTGATCGCTGTGATCGATGCGGAGGACACGCCGATCACCTACGGCGAGCTCTTCGCCGAGGTGAATCGGATCAGTCATGGCTTCCGGGAGCTCCACGGGCTCACCGAGGGCGACACGGTGGCCTGCGTGATGAACAACTCGGTCGGCATGGTTGCGCTCTACCTGGCGGCAATGCAGAGCGGCCTCTATCTCGTCACGATCAACTACCACCTGACGCGTCACGAGATCGAGTACATCCTCGCGGACAGCGGCGCGGGACTCGTGGTCTGCTCGACGCGCGCCGAGGAGGCTGTGGTCGCTGCAGCCGCTGGCGTGCCGGTCGCCGTGGACGGCGAGCCGCAGCACGGGGCCCTGCCATGGGAGTCGCTGACCCGAGGCATGTCGGCGTCGTCTCCGATTGAGACGCCTGCCGGCTCGCTGATGATGTACACCTCGGGCACCACCGGCCGCCCCAAGGGCGTACGCCGACCGCTGTCCGGCGCTACCGCCGACGAGGGTGCCCGGACCTACCTCTGGCTCTTCTCCGAGTTCGGCATGGCGCGCTCCGCATTCGGCTCCTGGCTTGTCTCCGCGCCGCTCTACCACTCGGCGAACATCACGCCGGCCATGGGCGCACTCCATGCAGGGGGGACCCTGGTCTTGATGCGCGGCTGGACGCCGGAGGGGTTCCTGCGGCGCGTTGAGGAACGGCAGGTGACAGGCACCAGCATGGTGCCGACCCACTTCCACCGGCTGCTCCAGCTGCCGACGGAGATCCGCGACCGGGCAAGCATCGACTCGCTCGAGTATGTGATCCACGGGGCGGCGCCGTGCCCCCTCGAGGTCAAGCAGCGGATCATGGAGTGGTTCGGACCGGTGGTCTACGAGTACTACGGGTCCACCGAGGTCGGCACCACCATCGCCCGACCCGACGAGTGGTTGACGCACCCTGGCACGGTCGGCCGGGTGGCCTCGATATCGACGTTGAAGATTCTCGACAACGACGGCAACGAGGTGCCCACCGGCGAGTCCGGGATCGTCTACATGAGGCAGGGAGACGACACCGTCAAGTACCACAACGACCCGGACAAGACTGCCGCGTCACGGCGCGACGGCTTGCTGACCGTCTGGGACATCGGCCATGTCGACGAGGACGGTTTCCTCTACATCACGGGTCGAGCCAGCGAGATGATCCTGGTCGGCGGGGTGAACGTCTACCCGGCGGAGATCGAGTCCGCGCTGCTCTCGCATCCGCTCGTCGCGGACGCCGGCGTCGTCGCGCGGCTCGACGCGGACCTCGGAGAGGTGCCTGTCGCTCACGTCGCCCTGCTCCCCGAGGTCACCGACGTCGACGAGGCGCTGGTCGACCTGCGCGCTCACCTGAGCGAGCGGCTCGCGGCCGCGAAGCGCCCGCACGCCTACGTGGTCCACGACCAGCTGCCGCGCGACCCCAATGGAAAGCTCTACAAGGCTCGACTGCGTGACGCCCTGGAGGTGGGCTGAGATGGACTTCGAGGACACCGCTGAGGAGCTGGCCTTCCGTGCGGAGGCGGCTGCCTGGATCGACGCGGCGATGGTCGACATCCCCGAGCAGGAGTCACTGCCGCAGACGGAGCGCGAGGAGTGGTCGCGGGTCTGGCAGGACCGGCTCGCCGAAGGCGGCTGGGTCGGCCTCTCCTGGCCCATCGAGCACGGCGGGCGGGGGATGGACGCACTCTCCCAGGCGATCTTCAACGAGGAGTGCGCGCGCCGCGGTGCGCCGTACCCGCTCAACGGCGTCGGCATGATGCTGGCCGGGCCCACGATCCTCACCCACGGGAACCCGGCTCAGTTGGCGCGTTACCTGCCGCCGATCCTCGCTGGCCAGGAGTACTGGTGCCAGGGGTTCAGCGAACCCGGCTCGGGCTCCGACCTGGCCAGCCTGCGGACCTCGGCGATCAAGGTCGATGGTGGCTGGGTCGTCAACGGCTCCAAGATCTGGACCTCGAACGCGCACCACGCCTCCAAGTGCATGCTGCTGGTGCGCACCGACGGCCAGGCCGCCAAGCACCGAGGCATCAGCTACTTCCTGGCGGACATGGACAAGTTCCGGGTCAGCCCGCTGACGATGATCAACGGCGACCAGGAGTTCAACGAGATGTTCCTCGACGACGTCTTCGTCGCCGACGAGGACGTGCTCGGCGGCATCGGGAACGGATGGAAGGTCGCGCTGACCACCCTCGCCTTCGAGCGCGGGAGCATGGCTCTCAACCTGTGGGTGTGGGCACGGGAGGCTGTCGACCGGGTCATTGACATCGCGATCGAGACCGGGGCGATCGAGGACCAGGCCGTGGTCGACGCGGTCGGCGACCTGCACTGCACAGCCGAGGCGGTCCGGGTCGGATCGATGCGGATGGTGGGCGAGACACGCGCCGGCGCGGCCCCCGGGCCGGAGACGTCAGCACTGAAGAGCCTTTGGGCGGGGGTTGTGCAGAACGCCAACCGCCTCGCCGTGCAACTCGACGGTGCCTCGGGTGTGCTCATGGACACCGAGGGTGCCGCGGCTCGGATGCGCCGTTACCTGCGGGCCCGGGCACACACCATCGAGGGCGGGTCAGAAGAGGTCCAGAAGTCGATCCTGGCGGAGCGGGTGCTCGACCTGCCCCGCTCGCGGTGAGTGGAGAGATCGCATGAGAGCAACGTTCACGCAGGAGCAGTCCGATATCGCCAAGACCGTGCGCGCGATGGCCGACGGCGGAGTGGTGAGTACCCGGGCCGCCCTGGAGCACGGCTGGCAGCCTCCCGGCTGCGACGAGGTGCTGCTGCGCGACTTCAGCGTCCTCGGTGTGCCGGAGGGCGCAGGTGGCGTCGGGTCGAGCCTGATCGACCTGCTGGTCGCCGTCGAGGCGTTGGGCCAGTGCCTGGCGCCGTCGGCCTTCGTCGCCCACGCCGCCGCCCTCCAGTTGGCGGTGGGCGCGGGCGCGGATCTCACGAGCGCGCTTGCGGGCGACCAGCGGTGGGTCCCCGCGGTCGACGAGCCCGGCGTCGCCGGATGGCTCGGTCTGGCCGGTACTGCCGACTCGCCGGTGACGAAGACCTTGGTGCCGTATGCGTCAGGTGCCGATCGTGTGGTCGCGCTCGGTCGTGACGGTGTCACCATCGGCGAGGCCACCGAGCTTCGCGAGCGCGTCTCCTTCGATCCGTCCCAGCCGCTGGCCGACGTGCTGCCCTCGGCCGGCACCGCCCTTCCGGAGGGGAGGGGCGCCCAGCGGGCTACGCTCGTTGCATCGGCCGAGCTCTGCGGTGTCGCTCAAGGGGCCATCGCCCTGGCGGGTGGACATGCCCGGACACGTGAGCAGTTCGGGCGGGTGATCGGCTCGTTCCAAGGCGTCGCCTTCCAGTTGGCTGAGGCCGTCGCCCTGGCCAAGGCTGGGTGGGATCTCACGCTCCATGCGGCCTGGGCGGTGGAGAACGACAAGGACGAGGCCGAGATGCAGGTGCATGCGGCGAAGGCCGCTGCCGGCAAGGCAGCTGTCTTCGCAGCCGAGCGCTGCATCCAGGTCCATGGCGGGATGGGCATCACGATGGAGGCCGACCCGCACCTCTACCTGCGCCGAGCGATGGTGCTGGACAACTGGCTGGGCAGCTCCGCCTGGCATCGCCGCCGTGCCGGCGAGCTGCGTATCGCATCTCGCCGCTGACCCTCAACCCCTTGCCGGGGACACCTCTCCGGCGATAACATACCGTCTGGTCGGAATAAAGGAGTTCCCGTTGAAGTTCGGAATCATGAACCTGTTCCCGGTGGCCGAGGGAGGCTCGGACAACCAGGTCCTGCGGGACACCTTGGACGAGATCCAGCTCGCCGACGAGCTCGGCTTCGACTCGGTCTGGCTTGCCGAGCACCACTTCTCGAAGTACGGGATCCTCGGCAGTCCGCTCAACTTCGGCATGGCGGTCGCGGAGCGGACCAAGCAGATCACCATCGGTACGGCGGTGCTGGTGATCCCTCTGCACAACCCGCTACGTCTCGCCGAGGACATCGCCGCCCTCGACGTGCTCTCGCAGGGTCGCGTGACGATCGGGGTCGGACGCGGCTACGCCCCGGTCGAGTTCGCCGGCTTCCAGGTCCCGCTGGCGGAGTCCAAGGCGCGCTACCGCGAGACGCTGGAGATCGTCCGGCTGGCGCTGAGCCAGGAGAACTTCTCCTACCACGGCGAGTTCTATCAGTACGACTCGATCACCACCTATCCGCGACCGCACACCCCGGGCGGCCCGAAGATCCTGCAGGGGACCGTCTCGCCGGAGAACTTCACCGAGCGCGGGCGGATCGGCGACCCCATCATCACCTCGCCGAACTTCACGCCCCTGGGCCTGATGAAGAAGAACTTCGACCTCTACCGTTCGGCCATGGAGGAGAACGGGCACGACCTGGCCGGGATCGACCTGCCGTTCATGCAGCAGGTCTGGTGCGGCGACAGCCAGCAGGGGTTGACCGACGCGGCCCAGGCGGCGCTCAACTACTACCGATCCGTGGGCAAGGTCATCCCCGGCTCGAGCGAGGCCGTCGAGCAGGAGCGGAGCTACTACGAGGCCGTCGCCAAGAACATCAACCTGCTCACCCTGGAGCAGACGTTGACGCACGGCGGCAACTTCGGCTCCGCCCAGCAGGTCATCGAGACGATCGAGATGCTCGGCGAACAGCTCGGCATCAACCACTACATCGGTTGGTTGCGGATTCCGACGCTGGAGCGCAAGGAGGCGCTGCGGTCGATGGAGGAGTTCGCGACCAAGGTCATCCCGCACTTCCGGGCCAAGGAGGCCGCTGAGGGCAACGCGTCGGTGGGAGCGGTGGCGGGGTGAAGACGAGCCTCTTCCTCAGCGCCCAGTTCGATCCGGGCACGGAGATCGCCGACGGCATCGACGGGGTCTTGGCGCAGGCGGTCGCGGCCGAGCAGGGTGGCTTCCACACGCTCTTCCTCGGTCACCACTACCTCGCTCAGTCCGCGTTCCTCCAACCCATCCCGCTGGCCGGCTACCTGGCTCGAGCCACGACCGAGGTGCGGCTGGGCTTCGGAGTCCTGCTGGCGCCGCTGCTCAACCCGGTCGCGCTGGCCGAGGAGCTCGCCACCCTCGACGTGCTGAGCGGTGGACGCCTGACCGTCGGCATGGGCGCCGGCTACCGCCGCAGGGAGACCGAGGCGTTCGGCGTCGAGTGGCCCGACCGGCTGAGCCGACTACGCGACTACGTCCCGATCCTGCGGCGGCTGTGGTCCGGTGAGACCCTCGATCTCCAGGGCACCTGGGGCACCGTTCCTGGTGCGGGCCTGGCTCTGCGACCGGTCCAGCCGGGCGGGCCGCCGCTGTGGATCGGTGCTTTCGCCGAGCCCGCCATCCGCCGGGCCGCCCGGCTCGGCTGTTCGTGGCTGATCGGTCCGAAGGGAGCCGACGCCGAGGTGGCCGCGAACCTGGCGCTCTACCGGGAGACGCTCGTCGAGCACGGTCACAGCCTTGACCGCGCCTATCCGATGAGCCGTGAGGCCTTCGTCGCCGACACCCATGAGGCGGCGGTCGCCGGGATCCGCCCGCATCTCCAGCGCCAGTACGCCGGCTACAAGTCCTGGGACGACGCCCAGTCCATCGATCTCGACCGTTACATCGAGGAGGACTGCCTGGTCGGCACAGCCGAGGAGGTCGTCGCCAAGCTCCGCCGCTGGGAGGCGGAACTCGGGATCACCGAGGTCGCGCTCCGACTCCAGTTCGTCGGGGCCAGCCAGGACGAGGCGATGGAGCAGATCGCCCGCTTCAGCGCCGACATCATTCCGGCGGTTGCCGGCGGCGCCCAGGCGGGAGGGGAGCACCGATGAATCCCAACCTGGGCACCATCCTCGAGACCCGTGCGTCCGAACAGCCGAGCCTGCCCGGCTTGTTCGATCAGGAGGGAAACAGCCTTACCTTCGCCGAGGCCGACCGCCTCGCCGGGGGGATCGCCATCGCGCTCCGCGAGGCAGGGGTACGCCGCGGGGACCGGGTGGCGGCGTACGTCACCAACGGCCCCGAGGTGGCGCTGTTGCTGTTCGGCGCGTGGAAGATCGGGGCTATCCCGGTCACGATCAGCAGCCTCTACAACGAGCACGAGCTAGCGGAGTCGCTGCAGAAGACCGAGCCGGTGCTGCTGCTCGTCGACGACGCGAAGCCCGGCGTCGTGGCGAAGGTCCGCGGCCAGGTCCCCATCCGGGTGGTCGCGGGCGTAGTCGACGGCGTGGAGCCTCTCGACTGGCGACACCCCGCGGCACTGTCGTCGATCGAGGTCGCTGCGGACGACGAGGCCTGCATCCTCTTCACCGGAGGCACTAGTGGACGACCCAAGGCGGTCAGCGTCACCCATGGCGGCATTCGCGACTCGCTTGCTCGCCTCTCTCGCGTCTCCACCGGCAGCGCCGACGCCGGCACGGTGCATGCGGAGGCCGCGCCCAACCTGATCGCCCTGCCGCTCTTCCACAGCGGCGGTCAGCACTCGTTGCTCTTTGCTCTCCATGTCGGCCGCGGATGCGTCGTCTGGGAGCGGTTCAGCCTCGACCGGCTGCGCACTCTGCTGGAGCGGCACCGGTTCGACAATCTCTTCCTGCTGCCCACCATGCTCTTCGACATCGTCCACGCGGAAGAGTCGCTCCCGCTCGACCGGGTCAAGCACGTGCTGGTCGCGGGCCAGGCACTCAGCTGGACGGTGCGCAAGGCCTTCGAGGAGCGCTATCACGTGCCGATCCTGGTCAACTACGGATCGACCGAGTCGGGGCATATCGCCGGTTGGACCGGCCGTGACATGCGGGCCGGGCTCTGGAAGCCCGGCTCGGCAGGCAAGGTCTATCCGGGCGTCGAGCTGGAGATCCGGGACGACGACGGCCTGGCGCAGCCGGTCGGCGTGCACGGCGAGATCGTGGTTCGCTCGGAGATGACGCGCGGCTACGTCGACGACGCCGCAGCCTCCGCTGAGCTGGTCCGTGACGGATGGGTGCACACCGGCGACATCGGCTACGTGGACGAGGACGGCGTGCTCTTCCTGGCTGGACGCAAGCGCGACATGATCAAGTGCGGAGGCTTCCAGGTCTGGCCCGAGGAGATCGAGGACGAGCTGCGCACGCATCCCCTCGTGCACGACGTCCGCGTCGTCGGCACCCCCGACGACCGGCTCGGGGAGGTGCCGACGGCGCTGGTGGTCAGGGTCGCGGACCCGACCGTCAGCGACACGGCACTCTCCGAGCTGCTGGTCGCCCACGCCCGTGATCGCCTCGCCCACTTCAAGACGCCGCGGCACATCGAGTTCGTGCCTGAGCTGGAGCGCAGCGAGGCGGGCAAGATCAAGCGCGGGGCACTGCCCGCGGGAGTCGGGGGCACCGCATGAAGTTCGGCATCATGGCCTCACACCAGTACCCGCACGACGAGGATCTCCGAACGCACCTCGATGCGCTCTTCGGCACGGTCGAGACCGCCGCGGAGCTTGGCTACGACTCGGTGTGGACCATCAACCACTTCCTGTCCAACCTGGCCACTCCCCAGCCGATCTCGATGATGGGGGCGCTGATCCCGCGCACCGGCGACATGATGCTCGGCACGGGCATCCTGTTGATGCCCATGTTCCACCCGGTGCACATCGCGGAGGAGTTCGCCACCCTCGACCAGCTCTCGGGAGGCCGCGTGGTCCTCGGCGTCGGTGCGGGCTACCGGGAGAACGAGCTCGCCGCCTTCGGCGTCGACGCCGACTCGAGGTTCCGCCGGCTCGACGAGTCGCTCCGGCTGATCCGTGCGCTGTGGTCGGGCGAGACCGTGAACCACGACGGCGAGTTCTATCCGCTCACCGACGCTCGGATCGGGGTGCGTCCGCTCACCCCCGGCGGCCCCCCGATCTGGGTCGGTGCCGGCGGGAAGGTGGCGGTCCGGCGGGCGGCCCGGCTCGGCGATGCCTGGTATGCACCGGGCAACTCGCCGCGACCGACCTTCCTCCCGGATCACCTCGCCATCTTCGACGCCGAGCGGGAGCGTCTCGAGCTGCCGACCGACGGCATCGAGAGGCCCGTCGGGCTGGAGGTCTTCTGCGCGCCCACCACGGAGCAGGCTGTCGAACAGGGGCTCGCCTACGCCCGTGGAGAGTACGCGACCTATGCCGAGTACCCGGCGCTGCGTTGGCAACGGGACCGGTTCGACGAGCTGGTGGCCAACACGCTCCTGCTCGGGTCGCCCGAGATGCTCATCGAGCGGATCGGCGCGCTGCGCGACATGGGCTTCAACCACATCATCTTCCGGCCCGGCTGGCTCGGCATGCCACCGGAGATGGTCCGCGCCTCGCTGAGGCTCTTCGCCCGCGAGGTCTTCCCGGCCTTCCGCTGACGACTCCCGTCGTCGGCTTCACGACCACACATCCACACGTCGGACCGCGAGCTCCGTGGGACGTCGACGCGCAGTACCCACACGAGAGGAACATCATGAAGAAGACCGAAGCAGAACTCCTGGAGCGCCAGTGGGATGCCGAGAACATGGTGACCGACCAGGCGACCATCGAGAAGTACGTGACCTACGAGGTCGACGAGGAGCGTGCCGTCGCCACGATCTGCTTCGACCGGCCCGAGATGCTCAACGCGATCCCGGTTGCCGCCTTCGAGCGTGTGGGTGATCTGGTCCGCGAGGCAGAGTCCGACGATCGCGTGAAGGTGATCGTCTTCAAGGGCAACGGCGAGCACTTCGGAACCGGCGCCGATGCGGCCGAGCTCGGCCACTACATCGGCTACAAGTCCGGCACCGACAAGGCGTCACGTCGTCGCCCGGCCCAGCGCCAGCGGATCCTGCCGGACCGCAACGTGCTCAGCTCCGGGTTCACCCGGCCCATCATCGAGTCGCTCAAGGCGACGATCTGCCAGGTGCAGGGCTACTGCTACGGCGGCCACTTCCAGATCGCCTTGTCGGCCGACATCGTGATCGCCACGCCCGACGCCAAGTTCACCCACCCCGCCTTCCGCTACCTCGGTCCGGCGCCGCAGGACATGTACCACTGGATCGAGAAGATGGGCCTGACGACCATGAAGGACGTCATGCTCACGATGCGCGCGATCGGTGCCGAGGAGGGCGAGCGCAAGGGTCTGGTCACCAAGGTCGTCGAGCGTGACGAGCTCGAGCAGTGGGTGTCCGACTACGCCGAGGCGATCGCGTTCATGCCGCTCGACTCGCTCATGATGGGCAAGTCGATGATGCAGGTGATCATGGAGGCCCGCGGCAAGGGCCTGGGCGCCATGACCGGTTGGGTCGGGCACGGCTGGGCCACCAATGTCTCCTTCGAGGAGGGGGACTGGAACTTCCTCAAGGAGCGTCGTACCCGCGGTGTCTCCGGCGCCCTGGCCGACCGTGACCAGCGGGTGGCACCCTACTTCCGGCTCAGCAACACCCGCGCCGCACAGGACTGACCGGCGTGAAGTTCGGAATCCTGCTCGACCACCAGTACGAGCGTGGCGATGATCTCGGACGCCGCACCGGTGAGTTGGTCGAGCTCACCCAGCATGTACGCGACCTCGGCTTCGACTCGCTCTTCGGCATCCACCACTACCTGTCGTCGTTGAGTACGCCGCAGCCGCTGCCGTTGCTCTCCAGGCTGATCGAGCACACCGGCGAGATGCAGATCGGCACGGGCATCCTGATCCTTCCGCTGGGTCACCCGGTGCACTGGGCCGAGGAGATCGCGACCATCGACCAGATGTCCGGCGGACGCTTCGTGCTCGGCGTCGGCTCGGGGTACCGCGAAGATGAGTTCCAGTCGTTCGGGATCGAGCGACGCACGCGCGTCTCCCGGATGAACGAGTCGCTCGAGGTCATGCGGAAGCTGTGGAGCGGTGAGCCGGTGCACCACCGGGGCAAGCACTTCGAGCTCGACGGCGTGCAGTGCAGCGTGCTTCCTGCGCAGGAGGGCGGCCCGGAGGTCTGGGTCGGTGCCAACGGCCCGATCGGGATCAAGCGGATCGCCGGCCAGGGTCTGCCCTGGCTGGCGCCGAGCAACGTACGGCGCAACTGGGCGGTCGGCAACCTGACCGACTACCGCCAGCACCTGCGCGAGGCCGGGCACGACGAGACAGGCATGACCTTCCCGATCCACCGCGACCTCTGCGTGGCCGACTCGTTCGAGGAGGCCTTCGAGATCGCCGGCGAGCCGGTCCGGCGCTCGTACGACGAGTACGTGCAGTACGGCATGGACTACTTCGAGACGCAGTGGGAGGGCATCAAGCACAAGGCGCTCTTCTTCGGCTCGCCCGACGACATCACGGCGAAGATCCAGGACTTCTCCGATGCCGGCTACAACCACTTCGTCTTCCGGGTGCAGTGGCTGGGGCTGCCGATCGAGCGGTCGATGGAAATCCTGGAGAGGTTCGCTCGCGAGGTCATGCCGAGGTTCCGCGCATGAAGATCGGACACGTCATCGTGCCGGTGACCGACCTCGATGCGGCGACCCGGTTCTACGTAGAACGCCTCGGGCTGGAGGCGCGCTTCCGCGACGGCGACCGCTACGCCGCCGTCGGCGACGGATCGGTGACCCTGGGCCTCGCCGCCCCGGTCGAGCAGCCGGTCGCGGACCGAGTGGTCCTCTCGTTCCAGGTCGACTCCCTCGATGCCTTCATGGAGGCCTGGACGGCGGAGGGTGAGCAGTTGGGTGAGATCGTCGAGGGGGGCCACGAGCGGAAGCTGACCGTGCACGACCCCTTCGGCAACCCTGTCGTGGTCTACGAGCGGACCGGCTGATGGGAGCCGAACCGGTGCTGCTCGTGGAGCGCGCACGGGGTCTTGCGCGGGTGACCCTCAACCGCGCTGCCCATGGAAACGCCCTGGACACGGCGTTGAAGGACGCCTTGGTCGCCGAGCTCACGGCGATCGCGGCGGACGACGGAGTTCGCGCCGTGCTGCTCTCGGGTGCCGGCCCGGTCTTCTGTGTCGGGCAGGACCTGGGCGAACTCGCCGGAACCCTCCGAGACGCGCCTGAGCGGGCTTCGGAGACGGTCGAGCTCCACTTCAGCCCGATCACCCGACTGCTGGCGACCATGCCGAAGCCGGTGGTGGCCGCCGTGCACGGCACCTGTGTGGGTGCGGGCCTCGGCTTCGCGCTGGCCTGTGACCTCCAGGTCTGGGGCAGCGGAGTGACGCTCGGGACGGCCTTCTCCAAGGTCGGACTGACCTGCGACTCCGGCGTCTCGCTCACGCTTCCCGCGCTCGTCGGCCCGGCGCGCGCTCGCGAGCTGCTGCTGCTCGCCCGGAGCTTCACACCTGACGAGGCCGTCGGCTGGGGCTTCGCGGGTCCGGTGGTGCCTCAGGAGGAGGTGACTGCCGTCGCCCTCGCCCTGGCAGAGCAGCTGGCGACCGGTCCGACGCTCGCCTACGCCTCCACGAAGCGCCTGCTCGGGCTGGCGAGTGCCGGGCTGCCGTTGGACGACGTGCTGGCAGCCGAGGGCGTGGAGCAGGCACGATGTGGTCGCTCCGCCGATCATGCGCACGCCGTGGAGTCGTTCCTGGCGAAGCGTGAGCCGGTCTTCAGCGGGCGTTAGGCCGGCGACGCGGATGATGAGTTCACGACGGGAGAGCGCCCATGGCTGCTGAGGGACGTCAGATCCTCACCGATCTCAATCAGGTGCTCACGACGACCCGAGCCGTTCGCATGCGACTCGACTACGACCGGCCCGTCCCGCTCGACGTGGTGGGTGAATGCCTGCAACTCGCGTTGCAGGCACCGACGGCTGGTGGAGCCGAGGACTGGCGATGGCTGGTGATCGCCGATCCCGAGCTCAAGGAGGAGCTCGGCCGACTCTATTTCGCAGGTTACGACGAGCACGTGTACCGGCCACTCCATGGTGAGCGCGGCGCACAGGACCCGGTGGTTGCCGGCCGACTCGGCGGCGTCCAGGCGGATGGGTCGCTCTCACGGCGTACACAACGGATCCTCGAAGGTGCGGACCACCTGGCTCGCAACATCGGTCGGGCGCCGTACCTGGTGATCCCGTGCGCAACGCGCCCCGACCCTGCCCAGGGCGGAGCGGGGAGCTCGTCGGGGCTCTACGGGTCGATGTATCCGGCGATCTGGCAGTTCAACCTGGCGTTGCGTGCGCGGGGCCTCGGCACCTGCTTCACCTCGTTGCATCTGCACCACGCCGACGCGGCGGCGAAGCTGCTCGGCCTGCCCGACGAGGCGGTGCAGATCACCATGCTTCCCGTCGCCTACACGCTCGGCACGGAGTTCAAGGTCGCGACTCGCAAACCGGTCGACGAGGTCGCCTATCTCGATCGATGGGGCTCATCGCTTCCGTATCGGGAACGGCCCTTTCCTCTCGGTCCGGCCTGACACAGGTCGCCCCAGGTGGGCCAGCAGCCGCTCCCCCGGAGTCGCGTCGTACGCCGTCTCGAGAGCGGGCGCGAACCGGCCGGGACGGTCGGCGCTCGCCAACAGCAGCCGGGCTCCGGGGAGCAGGCCTTCGGCAAGATCGTCGGGCAGTGCGCGGAGTGTGTGGCTGCGTGAGTCGTGCGCGAGGCCGGCGGTCTGCATCACGTCCCAGCCGTGCACCGTGATCTCTACGGCTGCGGCGTGCAGGAGCACATCGGCGTGGAGCGCCTGGTCGTGGACCCACACGTCGGCCGCGGAGGGGGCCGTCCACGCGGCCAGGAGGGCGCATGCCTTGCCGCGCAGCTCGTCGATGCGTGTGGTGTGTGACGGGACCGAGCCGAGTGCGACGAACCCGCAGCTCGCCTCGGTGAAGGCGTCCAGCCCGTCGGACATGTGGGCGAGGAGGTCGCCGAGGTTCCACGCGGTGCACGGGGTGCGCGCGGTGAGCGGGATCCCCTCGGCGTCGTACAGCGCCTGGCGGGTCCAGCCGATCGCCCGTTCCAGCAGTGCCACCGGTGTGGTGGCGCAGGTCATCGCGGGCTGGTGGTCGCTACGGGCAGGTCAGCACGGTGCAGCACCCCCGGCAGCCCGAACGCCTCGAAGAGGCGGGGGTCGAAGAAAGCCGACACGTGCCGGACCCGCTCGCCTTCCAGGTGTAGCACCTGGAGGTGGAAGGGACGGTAGGTGCCGTCCGGCTGCGCCATGTAGAGGCCGAAGGCGGGCTGGCCGTTGGCCATCGTGGGCAGCATCGGCATGTCGTGGACGCCACCGGGGCACTGGGTGTCGATCAGCTCGCCGATGGTGACGTTGCCCTGGTACCAGCCGGTGAAGGGCGGCATCTCCCAGACAGCGTCGACGGTCAGCAGCTTGACGATCCGGTCGATGTCCTTGTGCCAGAAGGCGTCGACGTACTCCTTGAGCATCGCCTCCTGCCGGGCATCGAGATCGGGCTCGACGGTGTCTTCGGTGAGACCCGCGCTCGCGAGCTGCGCGTGCGCTCGTTGGAGCGCGGAGTTGACGGCGGCGGGGGTGGTCTCGAGGGCCTCGGCCACCTCCTTGGCCGACCAGCGCAGGACGTCGCGCAGGATCAGCACGGCACGCTGTCGTGCCGGAAGGTGCTGGAGGGCGGCGACGAAGGCGAGACGGATCGAGTCGCGTTCGGTGACCACCACGGCGGCGTCCGGGACCGGCTCCAGCCACGGGATCTCCTGGTCGGAGACGAGCTCGTCGCCCACGTGGGAGTCTGAGGTGCCGAGGCCGCTGGGCAGTGGCCGCCGCTGCTTGCCGTCGAGGTTGGTCAGGCACACGTTGGTGGCGATCCGATAGAGCCAGGTGCGCACCGAGGAGCGACCCTCGAAACCGTGGAACGCCCGCCATGCGCGCAGGTAGGTCTCCTGCACGAGGTCCTCCGCCTCGTGCAGCGACCCGGTCATCCGGTAGCAGTGCGCCAGGAGCTCGCGCCGGTGGGTGTTGGCGAGCTCGCGAAACTCGTCCTCGTTGCCGACGCCTGCGGCTGCTTCTAGCTTGCTGGTCACCCGTGCCTCCTCGACATCCGAAGTCTTGCAGGACTTACGACTCGGCGACACCCGTGAATTCATCGCTCATGCTCCGATGAGTTCTCTGCCCCCGGTCGGTCGACATGGACAACACCGCACCGCCAGGGTGCGGAGACAACCTGAGGAGGCCCCATGAGCCGGATGATCTTCCCGAACCTTCCCGTCACCGACGTCCAGCGCAGCCGCGACTTCTGGACCGGGCTCGGCTTCGAGTTCAACGACCAGTTCAGCGACGAGAACGCCGCCTGCCTGGTGATCAACGAGCTGGCCAGCGTGATGCTGCTTCGTACCGACTTCTTCCACAGCTTCCACAACACCCAGCCGCATACCGGCACCTCAGTGCTGATCGCCGTCTCCACCGAGTCCCGCGACGAGGTCGATGCCTTGTGCGAGCAGGCCGCGGCAGGAGGCGCCCGCTTCGTCGAGGACGGGCAGGAGCAGGGCCCGATGTACTCCCGCTCCTTCGCCGACCCGGACGGTCACATCTGGGAGATCATGTGGATGGACATGGCTGCCATGGCGGGTTGAGCACGTCGCCCGCGCGTCAGCGTCTGCCGAGCGCGAGGGCCCGCTCGGCAGCCGGCCGGGCCAGCTCCCGGTCGGCGGGGACCAGCCCGATCCGGGTCCGTCGGTCGAGCAGGTCGTCGACGTCGACCGCACCTTCGTGGGTGACCCCGAAGACGAGCTCCGCCAGGGTCGTCGGCAGGTGCGGTGCGACGGGAGCGAGCAGCTCCTCCTCGCTCAGGCCGGTCACCGCGACGGCGTCGGCGAGGACGTAGCCTGCCTCGGTGCCGAACCGCCGGACCAGGCGTCCGGGCGCCTCCAGCGCCGCGAGGAGCTGCCGGTCGGCGGCTCCGAGCAGGGGGGTCTCCTTGGTGACGCAGCGCTCGGGAGCGAGTCCGGTGGCGTCCACGGCGTCCTCGGCCATCTGCCGGTAGGTGGTCAGCTTGCCGCCGACCACCGTGATCACGCCGGTCTCGGAGGTGAGCACGGCGTGCTCGCGGGAGAGGTCCGCGGTCGACCCACCGGCGTCGAGCAGCGGCCGTAGGCCGGCGAACGCCCCGACGACGTCGCTGCGCCGCAGCGGCCGCTCGAAGGCAGCAGCGACGACGTCGAGGAGGAAGCCGATCTCCGACTCCGTCGGCTCCGGTACGTCGGGGATCGTCTCGTCATCCAGCGGCTCGTCGGTGAGCCCGACGTAGTAGGTGCCGTCAGGCTGGGGGAGCACCATCAGGAAGCGATTGACCGAGTCGGGCACCGGCACGGTCACGGTCGCCCTCAGCCCGGGCAGCGTGTCGGCGCGCAGCACCAGGTGGGTGCCCCGGCTCGGCCGCAGCTTCACGTCGACGAGGCTGCCGGCCCAGACGCCGGTCGCGTTGATCACCGCCCGCGCTGCGACGGTGCGAGTCTCGCCGGTCAGCTCGTCGCGGACCGTCACAGCGTGCCCGGTCGCGGAGACCACGCGTGCGCGGGTGCGCACCTCGGCGCCGTACGCCGCGGCGGTGCGGGCGATGCAGGTGACCAACCGGGCGTCGTCCTCGAGCTGGCCGTCCCAGGAGAGCAGGCCGCCGCGCAGCCCCGCCACGCGTAGACCGGGGGCGAGCGCGAGGGTCTCCGCCCGCGAGATGCGGCGTGGGGGTGGCAGTGTGGCGCGGTCGGTCCGGGCGCCGCGCCGCAGCACGTCGCCGGCGAGGAATCCGGCCCTGGCCAACGCGGCCTGGGGCCGGGAGACGCTGGACATCAGGGGCAGCAGCATCGGGTTGGCATGGGTGAGGTGCGGGGCCGTGGTCTCCATCAGGATGCCGCGTTCGACCGCGCTCTCGTGGGCGACGCCGACCTGGAGCTTGGCGAGGTAGCGCAGGCCGCCGTGGACCAGCTTCGACGACCAGCGGGAGGTGCCGAAGGCGACGTCGTGCGCGTCGAGCGCCACCACGCGCAGTCCGCGGGTAGCGCCGTCGAGGGCCACTCCCGCGCCGGTGACGCCGAGGCCGATGACGACGAGGTCGGCCTCGGTGGGCAGGTCGGCGAGTCCGGCGCGGATCCGCCCGGACGCGCTGCGGGGGCCGGTGTCGTTCATGGGCGCAGTCCCTTGGTGAGCAGCCGCGCGAAGGTGGCGTCGAGAGTGTCGAGGTCGACGTCGTCGCCGGTCATCGTCTCGGCGGAGAGCGCCAGGCCGTGTGCGGTCAGCACGATGGTGCGGGCCAGCGCGGCGGGGTCGCCGGCGACGACGGTGCCGGCCACCTGGGCGGCGCCGACGACCCCGGTGAGCACGTCGAGGATCGCCTGCTGGGAGCGGCCGCGTCGCTCCAGCAGGTAGGGGAGCAACAGTTCGGGATCGACGTCGAGAACCCGGCGGAAGAGCTCGTTGCCGCGCAGCGCGCGGATCAGGGCGAGGACGCCCTCGGCGATGGTCTCGGGGCTGGGCTCGTCGGTCTCGATGGGACCGATGCCCGCCGTCATCTCCGCCCACTCGCGCGTCATCAGGTCGCCCATCAGTGTGGACATGTCGGGCCAGGCGCGATAGATCGTCATCCGGGACACCCCGGCGCGACGGGCGATGTCGGTGAGCGTCGCACGCTTCCACCCGACGTCGAGCAGCGCCTCTCGGGCCGCATCCAGATAACTGTTGTGACGAAGTGACGTCATGTGTAACACTGTAACACATGACCACTGAGATGCACCCGACCCGCTGGGGCGACCCGGCCGAGGCAGCCCCGCTCCCGCAGGCCACCCGTGACCTGGTGGAGCTCGCACTCGGCGTCCGTGACTCTCCCGCCGTCGAGCATGCCGCACTTCCTCCGTCCGGGATCTCCGCCGAGGTGCTCGCGGAGCTGCGAGCGCTGCTCGGCGACGACCAGGTGCTGACAGACGACGACACCCGTCGCCTGCGGACGCGCGGCAAGTCGACCCCCGACCTGCTTCGGGCCCGCCAGGGTGACCTGAGCGATGCCCCCGACGCAGTGGTCCGCCCGGCCACCCATGCTGACGTCCGGGCTCTGCTCGATCTTGCGGTCCGGCACCGGCTCGCTGTCGTCCCCTTCGGGGGCGGCACCTCGGTGACCGGCGGCCTGGTGGCCCGTCGCGAAGGCCTTGCCGGCGTCCTCTCCCTGGACCTGTGCCGGATGAAGGCGCTGCGCGACGTCGACCTCACCTCGATGACCGCCGTCCTCGAGCCCGGGCTGCGCGGACCCGAGGCCGAGGCCCTGCTCGCCGAGCACGGACTCACGCTGGGCCACTTCCCGCAGTCCTTCGAGTACGCCTCGATCGGTGGCTTCGCGGCCACCCGCTCCAGCGGCCAGTCCAGTGCCGGCTACGGCCGCTTCGACGCGCTGGTGGTCGGGCTCACGATGGCCACACCTCAGGGCACCCTCGAGCTCGGCTCAGCGCCGGCCAACGCCGCTGGCCCCGACCTGCGGCAGCTGGTGCTCGGCTCCGAGGGGACCCTCGGCGTGATCACCGCCGTGCGGGTGCGGGTGCGACCGCGTCCGACGATCAAGGTCTACGAGGGCTGGCAGTTCGACTCCTTCGCCGTCGGCGCCGACGCGATGCGCACGCTGGCCCAGGCCGGCCTGCTGCCCACCGTGATCCGCCTCTCGGACGAGAACGAGACGGCACTCAACCTGGCCAGCCAGTCCGACGTCGGCGGCTCCGCTGCAGGCGGTTGCCTGATGATCGTCGGCCACGAGGGTGTCGACGCGGAGCTGATCGAGGCCCGTCGCGGCCTCGTCACCGCCCAGCTCACGAGGCTCGGCGGCACCGCGCTCGGCGAGGAGCGCGGACAGGCCTGGGCGGAAGGACGGTTCCATGCGCCGTACCTCCGGGACTCGCTGCTCGATGTCGGCGTGCTGGTGGAGACGCTGGAGACGGCGACCTTCTGGAGCAACCGGGAGCGGCTGTACGGCGCGGTCAAGGCGGCACTGACCGAGAAGCTCGGCGAGCAGACCCTGGTGCTGTGCCACATCAGCCACGTCTACGAGACCGGCTGCTCGCTCTACTTCACCGTCGCTGCGCCCGGGGGCGAGACGCCGTTGGAGACCTGGCAGGGCGCCAAGGCCGCTGCCACGCAGGCGATGGTCGACGCCGGCGCGACGGTGACGCACCACCATGCCGTGGGCAGCGACCACAAGCAGTGGTTCGCGCAGGAGATCGGCCCGGTCGGCGTCCAAGTGCTGCGCGCGGTCAAGCGCGAGCTGGACCCGACCGGCGTGCTCAACCCGGGCGTGATGATCCCGTGACGCGCGCGTTCACCTTCTTGGTCAACCCGACCTCGGGTGGCGGGGCCGCACCGCGCGCGGTCGTTCCGGTCGCGCGGGCGCTGCGGGATGCCGGTGCCCGGGTGGAGGTGACCTACTCGCCGGGGCCGAAGGCGACGGTGGCGTTGGTGGCGGAGGCCGTCGAGCGTGGCGACGTCGTCGTCTCGGTCGGTGGCGACGGCATGCTCTCCTCGATCGCCGGGCAGGTGGCCGCCACGGGCGGCACCCTCGGCGTCGTGCCTGCCGGACGAGGCAACGACTTCGCCCGGATGCTCGGGCTCCCCGACGCCCCCGACGAGATCGCACGCATTCTGCTCGAGGCCGAGCCCCGGCGAATCGACCTGGTCGAGGTCGACCTTCCCGACGGCTCCTCACGAGTGGTTGCGGGATCGGTGTACGCAGGCGTCGATGCCCACGCCTCGGAGATCGTCGACCGGATCCGCTGGATGCCACGCAAGCTGCAGTACCCGGTGGCTGCCGTGCGCGCACTGGCAGCCTTCCGGCCGGTCGCGGGCACGGTCACCGTCGACGGCGAGACCCACCGGGTACGTGCCGCGACCGTGGTGACGGCCAACTCGGCCTTCTACGGCTCGGGCATGAAGATCGCGCCACCTGCCGTCCTCGACGACGGGGAGCTCGACATCGTGGTCATCGCCGCAGCCGGCAAGCTCGACCTGATCCGCTCCCTGCCCAAGGTGTACGACGGCTCCCACGTCGCGCTCGACGAGGTGACGGTGCTGCGCGGTCGTGAGATCACGCTGGCGATGGAGCGCCCGGTCGCTGTCGGCGGGGACGGCGAGCCGCTGGGGGTCCTGCGTCCCGGTGAGCCGTGGACGATCCGCGTGCTCCCCGCTGCGCTCTCCCTGCTTTCCTGAGCTTTGCAGCCTCGTTCGTGCGTGTGAACTCGCGCGAGGGTGTGCCGACCTGACAGATTTTCCTGCGCGACCTCTGCCGTCCGGTTCCGGCCACGCGCCGCTGGCATGGTCAGCCCGAGGCGGCGAAGGTCCACAGCAGGAGGTGGGCGGTGCTTCCAGCGGCGAGCATCGCCCCCTCCGCCCGCAGGCGTACGGCGTCGCCGGCGGTCAGCTCCACCGGGTCGCCCGACGCCGGGGTCAGGGTCACCTGCCCGTCGGCGACGAAGAGGTGGGCGTGCGGCACGTCGGGCACCTCGAGTGCCCCACCTCGGGGAGGAGAGGCGGCCCAGAAGGTAGCGCCTGTCGCGGCGATCCGTGCCGCGCCGTCGGCTCCGCCGGCGACGGGCGTCCATGCCTCGCTCAGGCTGACGGCGCCCGAGGAGTAGCTCGGCTCTCCGCCGGGCTCGTCGGGCATCAGCCAGGTCTGCAGGAACCGGGTCGGTCCGGAGGCGGCGTCGACGGTCTCCGCATGCACCACCCCGGAACCGGCGGACATCGTCTGGACCGTGCCCGGTGTGATCACGCCGGCGTGGCCGCGGGAGTCCTGGTGGTGCAGCTCCCCGGAGAGCACCCAGGTCACGATCTCGATGTTCGAATGAGGGTGGTCGGGGTACCCGTGTCCGGGTTGGACGAGGTCGTCGTTGTGGCAGAGCAACAGACCGAAGCGCAGATTGGCCGGGTCGTAGTGGTTGCCGAACGATAGCGAGTGCCGGGTGTCCCGCCCCTCGGCGACGGTGCGGAACCGGTCGGCGGCGCGGCGTACCTCGATCATGGCCCCATTGTCTCCACCGCCTACGCTCGTCGTCATGGGTGCCATCGAGCTGACCGCCGAGAACTTCGAGTCCACCATCACCGGCAACGAGATCGTGCTGGTCGACTTCTGGGCGTCCTGGTGCGGACCGTGCCGGCAGTTCGCCCCGATCTACGAGGCCGCCTCCGAGGCGAACGGCGACGTCGTCTTCGGCAGCATCAACACCGAGGAGGAGCAGCAGCTCTCCGCCGCCGCGCAGATCACCTCGATCCCGACCCTGATGGCCTTCAAGAAGGGCGAGCTGGTCTTCCGCGAGGCCGGCGCACTGCCTGCCGACGCGCTCGACCAGCTGATCGCCGCCGTGCGTGACCTCGACATCGACGCGGTCAAGGCCGCGGCGGAGGCCGAGGGCAAGTAGCGCGAGTGGCCGCTGCTCGCCGATCCGGTGCGCGCCGACGCAGCACGCCCGCGCGTCGTAGCGGCGCCGTACGGCCGTTGCCGGTGGCGGGGCCGGGCGAGCGGATCTGGGTGCTCGACGTGCCGTACGGCACGCAGGTCGACGAGGCGTCGTGGCACCCGGCCGTCAAGACCCATCTGTACGTCGGTCGCTCGCTGCCAGCGTCTCTTGCGCCGTATGCGCCAGGTCCCTACACGCTCGGGCGGTTCCTCGAGAACACTCTGAACCCGGAAGACCCGACTCCGAATCCGGAGCCGACGGACGCACTGGAGCCGCGGCGGATCCAGTTCGAGGCGGCGGACGCGATCGCGGCGTGCGCAGCGGCAGGAGGGCGCCAGTTCCTGCTGGCCGACGAGCCCGGCGTGGGCAAGACGATCTCCGCGGTCCTCGGAGCCACCGCCGTCGGCGACCTCCGGGGTGCACGACGGGTGCTCGTGGTCGCCGACCGGCCCGCCGCGATCACCATCGGTCATTGGTGCCGCACCATCGCGGCACTGGGCGACGGAGGTCTGGACTGGGTGGTGATCACCTGGGACCGGCTGGAGAAGGTCGCCGGGTACGGCTGGGACGTGGTCATCGCGGACGAGGCGCACGCGCTGCGGCGGACCACGACGAAGCGGTGGAAGCACTGGACGCGGATCTCGGGGCACGCCCATCCTCACGAGGCGGCGCCGTTCGTGATCGCGACCACCGCGACACCGGGACACACGCCGCTGGAGCTCCCCTACCTCGCTCCGGCGTATGCGCAGGTGCACGGCGAGTCGATGCGGGAGTGGACCTCGGCGACCCAGCCCGGCGCGGTATTCGCCGCGGCACTCGAACGCCACGGCGTCAGTGTCGAGCAGGGACGGTACGGCGCCACCTGGACCACCGACCCGGCGCGGCGGGCTGCGGATCTCAAGCTGGTGCGGGGCTGGCTCGCCGACGAGCGCCCTGCCGCGATGCTGCACCGGGCCGCGCCCTGGGGCCCGGTGCCGATCTCGGGGATGCCGGTGACCCTGACGCCGGCGGAACGGGCGGCGTACGAGGCCGAGTGGGGCGAGTTCTGTCGCGAGATGGACATCGCCCGTCGCGGTCGCAATCTCGCCAAGGGGCGGGCTGCGCTGCTGCGGTTCCGGCAGAAGGCCGGCCTGATCCGGGTCGAGTCGACGGTCGCCTGGATCGTCCAGCAGGTGCAGGCTGAGCGTCAGGTGGCGTGCTCGGTCGAGTTCGTCGCGACCGCGGCGGATCCGATCGCCGACCGGCTGCGCGACTCAGGGGTCGAGGTCGCCACGATCTACGGGCGCGACCGCTTCGATGTCGAGGCCGAGCGGCTCCGGTTCCAGACCGGGGAGGCGCAGGTCTGCGTCTTCACCACGGTGGCCTCGATCAGCCTGCACGCCGGAGAGACTCTCCCCGACGGCCGTCAGGCGACCCTCGAGCCGCGGGTCGGCCTCTTCCACCAGGCCCGCTTCTCGGGCATCGCGGGTCGGCAGGTGACCGGCCGCACCCACCGCGACCACCAGGTCTCGCCCTGGCACATCGCCTACGCCGAAGGCACCGTCGAGGAGCAGGTCGGCAAGGCGATGGTGGAGCGCATCGCCGCGGCCTCCGACGCAGTCGGCAGCGACACCACCGGCCTCGCCGAGCTCGCTGAGCTGCTGGGCGCCGACTGGCTGCCCGCCGCAACGCTGACCGAGGGCGGCTGAGCGGGGCTGCGTGTCACTGGTGCCACGTGGCACTCACCACCGGGCGGCGCGGTTCACCCAGCTCTGGGTGACCACCATGCCGACCTTGCGGTAGAGGTCGAGGGCGCCGGTGCGGGAGTCGGTGGAGAGGGTGGTGCGAGCAGCGCCGTGCTCCCGGCAGATCGCGAAGGCATCGTTCAGCAGCACCTGAGCGAGGCCGCGCCCGCGCTGGTCGCGGCGTACGGCCAGGCGGTCGACGTAGCCCTCGGCGATGCCGTCGATCTCGGAGCGGATAAGCACCGTCACACCGACCACGGTCTCCTCCGCGTCGACGACGACCCGGAGCTGCCAGGGCTCGCGACCAGGGCGTTCCAGAACCGTCGCCCGGAACTCCTCGAACGTCTCCCGAGCGCGATCCGACCACTCCAGGAAGGCATCCTCCAGGACGTCGTGTGCGGCCTGCTGCTCGTCGGTGCGGGCCGCGCGCACCGCGTAACCCGGAGGCAGGTCGCGGTCGGCGAGGTCGCGGCCCTGAGGCAGCGCGAGGACCCAGGAGGTCCAGCGTGGCTCCCAACCCAGCGCGGCGAGGAGCCGGTCGCCGGGCGAGCCTTCCGGGTTGGGCATGCCGATCACGCGGCCGCCGCGCTCCCGGACCTTCTCGGTGAGCCACCCGGCCAGCCAGGTGCCGATGCCCTGCCCGTGCCATTCAGGATGAACCGCCGCGTCGCCGCGGTCGCCGTGGCTGTGCTCGGCATAGCCGACGAGTCCTTCCTGGGCGAAGACGCCGATCGTGCTGTCGGCGATGTCGAACCCGGGCCGCTGCCAGTCGGAGAGGATGTCCGCCTCCTCGATGGCGATCTCTCCGGTGGCGGCCAGCTCTTCGGCGGCCATCACTGCTGCCACCGCTGCGGCGTCGGTGCCGCCGAGTGGGCGGATGCTGAGGCCGGTCGGAAGTGCGGTCATGGCGTCATTGAACTGACGCCGTACGGTCGGGCGCATCTGCTTTTCGGCGCCGGATGCCCGGAAGCAACAGGTCCCGCCCCCGGCGTACCGGGAGCGGGACCTGCAGAGAGGTGCGACTCAGGCGTTCTTGATCGCCGAGACGTCGAACTTGAGCTTGACCTTCTCGGAGACGAGCACGCCGCCGGTCTCCAGCGCGGCGTTCCAGGTCAGGCCCCAGTCCTTGCGGTTGACGGCGACCTCGCCCTCGAAGCCGACGCGGGTGTTGCCGAACGGGTCCTGAGCGGAGCCGACGAACTCGAAGTCGATGGTGACCGGCTTGGTGGTGCCCTTGATGGTCAGGTCGCCGGTGATCGCCCAGTCGTCGCCGTCGCGCTCGACGGAGGTCGACGTGAAGGTGATGGTCGGGAACTGCTCGACGTCGAAGAAGTCGGCCGAGGCAAGGTGTCCGTCGCGGTCGGCGACACCGGTGTCGACGCTGTTCACGGCGATGGTCAGGTCGACCTTGGAGTTGGCCGGGTTCGCGGCGTCGATGTGAGCGGTGCCCTCGAACTCCTTGAAGGCGCCCCGGACGTTGGTGACCATCGCGTGCCGGGCCTGGAAGCCGATCTGCGTGTGCGCGGCGTCGATGGTGTAGTCGCCGGTGATGTCCTCGATGGCCTGGGTGGCGGCGTCGAAGACGGGCTCGTTCTTGGCGGACTTGCGGGAGAAGATGCTCATGTGGGTGTCCTTCGCGATCTTGGTGCTTCTGGCTTGGTTTAAGTTTCAACCATCGACCCCCGACAACGCTTCCCTCCGAGGGTGTGATTCACGTCACGTCCACTCCGGACCAGGCGCGGTCGATCGCGTGAGCGACATCGATCAGGCGGGCGGCGCGCACGGCGGGCTTCTCAAGCTCCCGGGCGACGTACTTGGCGACGAAGCGGGTCAGCTCCGCCTCGACCCCCGCGACGCGCTGCAGGAGCGAGGCGCGCAGGCCGAATCCGCGCAGGTCCACCTCGATCTGGTCTCCGCGGGGCGGGAGTACGTCGATGAAGACCCGGCAGCCGGTCAGGGCACGGGCGGTCAGCTCCAGCGGGATCGAGAGTCGTGCATCGAACCGCTGCTTCTCCAGTTGGAGGTCCAGCTCGAAGGAGAGGCTCACCGGCAGCGTCACGATCAGGCGGACCAGATCGCCGTCCACGGAGGTCGCGGTGGGACGCTCGATCACGCCCGTCGCGCGGACGCGGGCCAGCCTGCCTGGTCCGACTCCGATCGGACCGAAGGCGATCGGCTCGCCAGCCAGCACGTCCACGCCGGCGAGGATCCGCTGCTCGGTCACGGCGACGCGGAAGAAGTCGCGACCGAACTGCTCGTAGGTCGTCGCCTGGCCGGGCGCGTGCTCAAGGTGTTTCTCGTCGTACGGAGCTTCGTCGGGCATGGGTTCATCGTGCCGCGAGCACAGTTTCCGGAACAGGGGGACCGATCAGGTTGTTGAGCTTTGTATCCGGATCACGGTGACCCAGATCTCATCTGGGGTTAAGGTCCCATCACCTCACCAGGGGAGCGAGAGGGGTCGATGATGATTATTCACGAGGGTGTCAGTCACCAGGCCAAGGTCGTAGGCAGGTTTGCCCGGACCTTCGTCCGCCCTGCGCTCGCGATGTATCCCACGCGTGGTCCGCTCTCGCACGGTCGGCACGCCATCGAGGCTGTTGCCAAGGCTCAACCCCGCAGTCGTCGGGTGCGGGTGCGCAAGGTTCGCTACGGCTACTGGGACGCCGAGCTCGTCCGGCCCCGCGGCGTTCGTCCGGGCGTCGAGTCGATCGTCTACTTCCATGGCGGGGGCTTCCTCTTCTGTGGCACGGCGACCCACCGCAAGGTGGTCGAGCAGCTCGCGCTGCGCACGGGCCTGCCGGTGCTCAGCGTCAACTACCGCCAGCACGGCCGGGGCACGGTCCGCGAGGCGGTCGCCGACGGCCTCGATGCCGTGGAGTGGATGCTGGCCCACGGGTACGAGTCGTCACGGATGGTGCTGGCCGGCGACTCGGCCGGTGGCCACGTCGCCTTCTCTGTCGCGATGGCCGCCCGGGACCAGGGCATGACGCTCGCCGGCCTGGTCGGCCTCTCGCCCTGGCTGGAGTTCGACAACACCGAGCGGTGCGCGACCCCCAACGCCCGCTCGGAGCACTACCTGCCGAGTGCCCGACTCGGCCGGATCGCTCAGCTCGTCACGGGCCAGCCGATCGTCGAGCCCGCTCTCTCCCCGGTCAACGGCAACCTGCGTGGCCTGCCCAGCACCTTGCTCATCTGCTCCACCGACGAGGTGCTACGTCACGACAGCGAGCTTGCGGCTGCCCGCCTCGCTGCCGCCGGCGTCCCGGTCGAGGTGCATGCGTGGCAGGGGCAGGTGCACGCCTTCCCCGTGCTCGCCGACCTCATCCCCGAGGGCTCCGCCGCCCTCGACCTCGTCGCCGACTTCGTCACCGAGCACGTCGGCCGCTCCCGCCTGCGCGTCGTGGGGGACATCGCCGTCTGAGCCCGCGCTCCGCTTCAGTTTCCCCGCCCGGGCGGGGAACTTGGTGCTTGTATGCCGTAGCTACGCACACCAGGCATGCAATTTCCCCGGCAAGTTGCTGTGATCCTGCTCCCATCGGCTTGAAATCGGGGCCCGAGGAATGTCGACATGCGACGCTGACCCACTACCGTTGTGGGGTGAGTGACCACGACGTGACCGAGACCGAGACGACGGACGAGCAGCCCGAGACCCCCACCTTCGCCGACCTGGGGCTGGAGGAGCGGGTCCTGAAGGCCATCCGTGCGGTCGGTTACGAGACGCCGTCGCCGATCCAGGCAGCGACGATCCCTGCGTTGATGGACGGTTCCGACGTCGTTGGCCTTGCGCAGACCGGCACCGGCAAGACGGCGGCGTTCGCGCTGCCGATCCTCTCCCGGCTCGAGCGCGGCCAGAAGTCGCCGCAGGCACTGGTGCTCGCCCCCACCCGCGAGCTCGCCCTGCAGGTCGCCGAGGCGTTCGAGAAGTACGCCGCCAACCTCTCCGGTGTCAGTGTGCTCCCGGTCTACGGCGGCCAAGGGTACGGCGTCCAGCTCTCCGCGCTGCGCCGTGGCGTCGACGTCGTGGTCGGCACCCCCGGCCGGATCATGGACCACCTGGAGAAGGGCACGCTCGACCTGACCGAGCTCCGCTTCCTGGTGCTCGACGAGGCCGACGAGATGCTCCAGATGGGCTTCGCTGAGGACGTCGAGACGATCCTGGCCGACACCCCCGACACCAAGCAGGTCGCGCTCTTCTCGGCGACCATGCCCTCTTCGATCCGCCGGATCTCCAAGAAGTACCTCAAGGACCCGGTGGAGGTGACGGTCAAGAACAAGACCACCACCAACGCCAACATCACCCAGCGCTACCTGATCGTGTCGTGGCCGCAGAAGATCGACGCGATCACCCGCATCCTCGAGGTGGAGAACTTCGAGGCGATGATCATCTTCGCCCGCACCAAGCAGGCTACCGAGGAGCTGGCCGAGAAGCTGCGCGCCCGGGGGTTCTCCGCCCAGGCGATCAACGGCGACGTGGCCCAGGTGCAGCGTGAGCGCACGGTCAACCAGCTCAAGGCCGGCAAGCTCGACATCCTGGTCGCCACCGACGTTGCCGCCCGCGGTCTCGACGTCGAGCGCATCAGCCACGTCGTCAACTACGACATCCCGACCGACACCGAGTCCTACGTGCACCGCATCGGTCGCACCGGCCGGGCCGGACGCAGCGGTGACGCGATCTCCTTCATCACGCCGCGCGAGCGCTACCTGCTCAAGGCGATCGAGAAGGCCACCCGCCAGCAGCTCACGCAGATGCAGTTGCCGACCGTCGACGACATCAACTCGACGCGCCTGAGCCGCTTCGACGACGCCATCACCGAGGCGCTGGGCAACGAGGACCGGGTCAGCTTCTTCCGTGATGTGGTCACCCACTACGTCAACGAGCACGACGTGCCTGAGGTCGACGTCGCCGCCGCTCTCGCCCTCGTGCTCCAGGGCGACGAGCCGATGCTGCTCGACCCCGACGAGCGTCCGGCCCGCCAGGAGAAGTTCCGCGAGGACCGAGGCGATCGCCACGAGCGATCCGGCCGCGACGACCGGCCGCAGCGTGGTGGCCGAGGCCGCCAGTCCGACGTACCGATGCAGATGTACAAGCTCCAGGTCGGCAAGCGCCACAAGGTGGAGCCGCGGCAGATCGTCGGTGCGCTGGCCAACGAGGGCAACCTTCGCCGTGCCGACTTCGGACGCATCGAGATCCGCCCGGACTTCTCCCTCGTCGAGCTTCCGGCAGACCTGCCGGCCGGCACCCTCGACCTGCTTGCCAACACCCGGATCTCGGGCAAGCTCATCGAGATCCAGGTCGACAACGGCCCGCGGCGGCGTACGTACGGCGACCGCCCCGAGCAGCGCGGCGGCTACAAAGGTCGCGGCGACCGCAAGCCGCACCGCAAGGGCCAGCGTCACGACGGCTGATCCCCGGACGGCGTCCACCGCGCAACGTCATGCGCCGGCGGAGCTACACCTCGTCGAGCGCAGCACGTCCCACTCGGGTGGGGTCGGCTAGCGGGGAACGCGCACCAGCAGTCGGCCGTGCACGCACTCCATGACGAGCTCGCGGCCCGGGCCGACCGAGTCGCCGTCGAGTTGGCGCGGAGTGTCGGCGGCAGCGCGGATGATCACCTTGCGACCGGTCATCCGGTCGAGGGTCTCGTCGGTGCGGCTGCGCTTGGCCATGACCCGCCACACGATGGGCAGCCAGGAGAGGAAGCGCTTGGGGTGCAGCATCACGACGTCCAGCACGCCGTCGTCGATCGCGGCGTCGGGGAGGAGAGGCATGCCGGCCTGCAGGAAGCCCACGTTGCCGACCACGACGGTCCGGGCGCGGTGCTTGGTGAAGGGGCCGTCGTCGACGGAGATCTCCAGGCGTACGGCGGGGAACATGAGTGACTTGAGGGCCGACCAGACGTAGGCGAGCCAGCCCACCTTCGCCTTGATCTCCTCGTTGACGCCTTCCATGATCGCGGCGTCGAAGCCCATCCCGGCCATCACCATGAAGTGGGTGTCGTCCAGACCGCCGTCGCCGGAGACCTCGACCATGTCGATGGCCCTGTCCTGACCGTTGAGCGCGACGTCGATCGCGGAGCGGATGTAGAGGGGGATGTCGAGGTTGCGCGCCAGCAGGTTGCCGGTGCCGGCGGGGATGATCCCGACCGGGATGCCGGTGCCGGCCAGCTCGGCGCAGACCTCGCGGACCGTGCCGTCGCCGCCACAGACGACCACGAGGTCGGCGCCGGCGACGGAGGCGGCGTGCGCCATCCCGGTGCCCGGGTCCTCGACCGTCGTCAAGTGCCAGACCGGCGCGTTCCACCCGGCTTCGGCGGCCATCGCACCGACGATCGACTGGAACTGGCCGACGTCCTCCACCTTGATCGGGTTGAGCACGACGTGCAGATCACGGGTCGTCGCCGGCACGCTGGTGAAGAGTGGCTCCGCCGACTCCGCCACGCTGCGCGGTTGCGGAGAGAAGAAGGCGAGCACCAACAGCACGATCCCGGCCGAGAGCAGGGCGCCACCCACCACGTCGCTCGGGAAGTGCCGCGCCAGCAGGATGCGGTCGGCGAAGATCAGCAGGCACAGCAGCACCAGCCCCGCGGTGGCCGTACGACGCAAGCCCGGACGGCGTAGGAACATCTGGCTCAGCACCACCAGCACCCCGGTGATGGAGACGATCCAGGCCGAGTGGCCCGAAGGGTAGGAGCCGCTCGTGAGCTGCTCGGCGAGCACCGACCAGTCGGGACGCTCGATCCCTACGACCGCCTTCATGATGTGCGTGAGTGCGAACGAGGAGAGCATCACGATCGCGCCGTAGACCGCGGCTCGCCGCTGCCCCTTCAGCCAGAGCAGGAGCACCAGGACGGTGGAGATGATGGTGGCCGCGATCGTGTCGCTGGCGACCTCCACCACATGGAGTACGTCGACCAGCAGCTCGTGCGGCGAGGTCCAGTCAGCGGCGCTGCGGGAGACGTCGCGGTCGAACTCCCCGAGGGGTTGCCACGTGGTGGCGACCAGGGTGGTCACCACGGCGAAGAGGCCCAGGCAGAGCCCGGACCACGTCAGCAGCCAGGCGCGGGAACGGTCGATCAAGGGAGGGTGTCGCTTCCGTCGGGGTGGTTCAGGGGCGGAGGGGCAGCAAAGAGTATGCCTGCCCGGCCTCGGTCGGGGTCCGGCGATAGCCTTGGGCCCATGATCGACCCGCGCCTTCTCCGAGACGAGCCAGACCGTGTCCGCGCCTCCCAGGTCAAGCGCGGGGCCTCTCCCGACGCGGTCGACGACGCGCTCGCCGCCGACGCGGCCCGCCGGTCCGCCATTGCGGCCTTCGAGGAGCGCCGCGCCGAGCAGAAGGCCTTCGGCAAGTTGGTGGCGCAGGCGAAGGGCGAGGAGAAGCAGGCCCTGCTGGAGCAGGTGAAGGCGCTGGCCGCCGAGGTCAAGGAGCTCGAGGCGGCGCAGGGCGTCGCCGAGGAGGCCTGGAGCAACGCGCTGAAGGCCATTCCCAACGTGGTCGCCGATGCTGCTCCCACCGGGGGCGAGGACGACTTCGTGGTGGTCGAGGAGGTCGGCACGCCGCGTGACTTCGCGGCCGAGGGCTTCACGCCGCGCGATCACATCGAGCTGGGCCGAATGCTCGGCGCGATCGACCTCGAGCGCGGTGCCAAGGTCAGCGGCAGCCGCTTCTACTTCCTGACCGGCGTCGGTGCCGAGCTTGAGCTCGCCCTGGTGAACCTGGCGATGGAGCAGGCCCGCAACGCCGGTTTCACGCAGGTCATCGCCCCCTCCCTGGTCCGCCGTGAGGCGATGGAGGGCACCGGCTACCTCGACCAGGGCGGTGGAGAGGACATCTACCGCATCGAAGGGGAGGAGATGTACCTCGTCGGCACCTCCGAGGTGCCGATGGCTGCCTATCACTCGCAGGAGATCCTCGACGCCTCGTCGTTGCCGCGGCGCTACGCCTCGTTCAGCCCGTGCTTCCGCAAGGAGGCAGGATCGCACGGCAAGGACACGCGCGGCATCATCCGGGTGCACTGGTTCGACAAGGTGGAGATGTTCGTCTACACGACGCTGGAGCAGGCCGCCGACGAGCACCAGCGCCTGCTGGCCTGGGAGCGGGAGTTCCTCGACAAGCTCGAGCTCGCCTACCGGGTCGTCGACATCGCCTCCGGCGACCTCGGCGCCTCGGCGATCCGCAAGTTCGATTGTGAGGCGTGGATCCCCACCCAGGGCAAGTATCGGGAGCTCACGTCCACCTCCAACTGCACCGACTTCCAGACCCGGCGTCTCGACATCCGTGGGCGGTTCACCGCCACCGACTCGACGCCCGCCACGACGGGTCCGATCGCCACCCTCAACGGCACCCTGACGGCCATCACCCGCACGATCGTGGCGGTGCTGGAGACCCACCAGCAGGCCGACGGCTCGATCCGGGTGCCGGCGGCGCTGCGGCCCTGGCTCGGCGGGCGCGAGGTGCTCACCCCGGTGACGTCGTGACTGCGTCCTGGCAACCGCGCTTGGTCGCGCTCGACATCGACGGCACGCTGCTGAGATGGGTGGAGGGCTCAGGCGCCGTCCACGGCGAGGTCGACCCGGTGGTGCGCGACGCCGTACGCCGAGCGGCCGAGGCGGGCGCGGAGATCGTGCTGGCCAGCGGCCGCTCCCTGCACTCGATGTTGCCGATCGCCGACCAGCTGGGGCTGCCGTACGACGGCGAGCGCTGCTGGATCGTCGCGTCCAACGGTGCTGTGGTGCTCCGCTACCCGCCAGCCGAGATCGTCCACGAGGAGACGTTCGACGCCTCCGAGGCGGTGCGCGATGTGCTGCGGCTGCGTCCCGGTGCGCTGGTCGGGGTGGAGGAGCGCGGCAAGGGCTACCGCGTCAACCGGCACTTCCCCGACGGAGAGCTCGCCGGTGAGATGATCGTGACACCGGTCGAGGAGATGGTCTCCAGGCCGGTGAGCCGGGTGATCATCCGCGACCCCGAGGCGACCGTCGAGGACTTCGAGCGGCTCGCGAAGGAGCTCGGACTGCACGGCACCGACTACGTCATCGGGTGGACGGCCTGGATGGACCTGGCGCCGCTCGGCATCTCCAAGGCGTCCGGTCTGGCGCGGGTCGCCTCCGAGCTGGGTATCGAGGCAGCCGATGCGCTGGCGATCGGCGATGGCCGCAACGATCTGGAGATGTTCGACTGGGCCGGCCGCAGCGTGGCGATGGGGCAGGCCGTCCCGGAGGTCCTTGCTGCCGCTGACCACGTCACCCTCGCCGTCGACGATCACGGCGCTGCCGTCGAGCTCGATCGATGGTTCGGACCCTCCGGTGGCTGATTCGCACCCACGGGATGACTCCCGCTCGGTGGTCGGGCTGGACTCGGCGGGTGGCTCCCGCTCGGTGGTCGGCTCGGACTCGGCGGGTGGCTCCCGCTCGGTGGTCGAGCCTGTCGAGACCCTCCGTACCGCGCGGCTCTCGTTGCCGTTGATCACCCCGGCGCAGGCGGCTGACCTGCGCGAGGGGAACCGGCATCCGAGCTTCGCGCCCGGCTTCCCACGCCCCGACGACATCGACGCCGCCAGCCTGGCGTCGGGCACTCCGTGGGGCCCGCGGCTGGTCGTGCGTGCGCACGATGGATTGGTCTGCGGCACCGCCGGCTTCTTCGGACCGCCTGACCAGGAGGCGGAGGTCCCCGAGGTCGAGGTCGGCTACGGCCTGGTGCCTGAGGCGCGCGGCCGGGGCGTGGCGAGTGAAGTGCTGGCCGCGCTGCTGGCGCTGGCCGACGAGGCGGCGGTGCGGGTGCGTGCCAGCGTTGCGCCCGACAACGCAGCCAGCCTGCGGGTGCTGGCGAAGAGTGGCTTCACCCAGTTGCGGTCGACCACTCCCGAGGGTGAGCTCGTGATGGTCCGTCCTGTCCGCACGGAGCACGGATGAGCAGGCCGCGCCTGGTCGCCACCGACCTCGACGGCACCCTGCTCTCGCCGGACGGCACGGTGAGCGACCGGACGCGGCGGGTACTCCAGCAGCTCGACGCCGAGGGCATCCCGGTGGTCTTCGTGACCGGCCGGCCGATCCGCTGGATGGAGATGCTCTGGAGCGACGTGGGAGGCCACGGGCTGGCGATCTGCTCCAACGGTGGCATGGTGTACGACGTCATGCGGCGGGAGGTGCGCAACGCCCTCACTGTGCCCCGCGACTTGGCGCTCCGGGTCGGCGAGACGCTACGTCGCGCCGTACCGGGCACCAGCTTCGCGCTGGAGAAGACGACTGGGTTCGCGCGTGAGGCGGAGTTCGCCAGTCGCCATCCCGACTCGTCGGGCATCCCGACCGGGCGGCTCGAAGCCATCTTCGACGACCGGGTCGTGAAGCTGCTGGCGCTCCACGACGAGATCGCACCGGAGACCTATTGGCGGCAGGCGCGGGAGCTGGTGGGGGAGCTGGTCGAGGTCACCTGGTCCTCCCAGTGGGCGCTGCTGGAGATGTCGGCGCTCGGCGTGACCAAGGCGAGCACGCTAGCCCGGCTCTGCGTCGATCTGGGCATCGGCCCCGAGGAGGTCGTCGCCTTCGGCGACATGCCCAACGACATCGCGATGCTGGAGTGGGCGGGGCGCTCCTACGCGATGGCCGGGGGCCACGAAGACGTACGCCGGGTGGCCGGCGATGTTGCGCCGGGCAACGACGAGGACGGTGTGGCCGTGGTGCTCTCCGACTTGTTCGGCCTGTGAGAGTGTGTGATGCGCACGAGCGTCGGTGATCCGGAGGTGATGAAGGTGTGGGTGCAGCACGCTCCCGTCGGGCGACGTCTGCTCGCGGCGGCACTGGTCACGCTGGGCCTGGCCTTCACCGGCCCGATCGTGTCTCCGGCAGCCCACGCCGTCGACACCTGTGCCACCGACCAGCTGACGCCGCAGCAGCAGGCGAAGCTCGACTACGTGTTCCTCGGCAAGGTCAGCGACGTCGCCGAGTCGGCCAAGGACGGGGTCGTCACCCGCATCTACACCGTGCAGGTCTCCCGCTGGTGGCGGGGCGACCTGCCGGAGCTGATCCGGGTCACGTCGCCGGCCGGTGCCTCCGAGTGTGGGCTGCGCGGCGTCCGCAAGGGATCGTCGTATGTCTTCATGGCGGGTGCCGCCGACGGCAAGGACCAGGTCCGGGCGCTGAGCTATGAGGGCACGCGCAAGGCCGACGCCGCCACCGAACGCGAGGTGACCCGCCAGCTGGGTGTCGATCCGCAGAAGCCGGTCACCGAGAAGCCCGCTCCGGAGAAGCCGACGGCGACGCCGACCGTGCTCGACGACTCCGATCCGCCCGCCGTGGCGGACGTGATCACCGTGCCGGTGATCGTCGTGGTGGCAGGGCTGATGCTCTTCGGCGTAGGCACCCTGCTGGGCCGCCGCGAGCACTGAGCTCGAGGGAACCTCCCGATCGATCTCGCCTGCTGCGCGCCGTGATGCAGCACGCTGGGCTGCGCCACGAACCGCCGACAGGGATCCCAGCCGCCTTGGTGCCCGTTGCGTTGCCAGCGCACGCGCCTTCCGACGCTCGCGACGGCCGAGCGTTTACCGACGCCCTCGGGCGGTCAGAGGTACATGCCGCCGGTGGTCGGGTCGCCAGCGGTCGGCGACTGCGGCGGCATCTCCTGCTCCTGCTGTGCCCGCGCCATCGCCTGAGGGAGTGCCCGGCGCATCTGCTCCAACTGGGCGCGTGAGGCCATCTGCTGGGCGTAGATCGCGGTCTGGATGCCGTGGAAGAGGCCCTCGAGCCAGCCGACCAGTTGCGCCTGGGCGATCCGCAGCTCGCTGTCGCTGGGGGTGCCCTCGGTGAACGGCAGGGAGAGCCGCTCGAGCTCCTGCACAAGTTCGGGAGCCAGACCCTGCTCGAGCTCCTTGATCGAGGCCTGGTGGATCTCCTTGAGGCGATTGCGGCTCGCGTCGTCGAGCGGTGCGGACTTCACCTCTTCGAGCAACTGGCGGATCATGCTGCCGATCCGCATCACCTTGGCGGGCTGCTCGACGAGGTCGGTCAGGCCGTGGCCGCCTCCCTCGCTCTCGCTCTCGCCGTCGTCCTGCTGGACCGCTGCCAGCGCCTCGGCGGGGATGGTCCCGACCGGCTGACCGTCGGGTCCCACGATGACGATGTGCTGCTCCTCGCCGGCGTTCTCAGTCATGCCCCCACCCTACTGACCGGCCGTACGGCGGCCGGCAGCGGAAGCGAGTCTCACGGCAGGGCAGGCAGCGTGGTGAGCAGCACCTTGCCGATGTGCGTGCTCTCGTCGACCAGCGTGTGTGCCTCGCCGGCGCGTTCCAGGGTCAGCACGGTGTGGATGACCGGCTTGATCGAGCCGTCCGCCACAAGCGGCCAGACATGTTCGACGACGGAGGCGCAGATGGCGGCCTTCTCCTCGGTGGGGCGGGCGCGCAACGAGGTGGCGAGCACCGCGGCGCGCTTGCGGAGCAAGGTGCCCAGATCGAGCTCGCCCTTGGTGCCGCCCTGCATGCCGATGACCACGAGCCGCCCCTGGGTTGCCAGCGCATCCACGTTGCGGCCGAGGTACTTCGCGCCCATGTTGTCGAGGATGACGTCGGCCCCGCCCGCGGCCTTGAGCACCTCGACGAAGTCCTCATCGCGGTAGTTGAGAGCGACGTCCGCGCCGAGATCGCGGCAGACCCGCAGCTTCTCCTCCGAGCCGGCCGTGGTGAAGACCCGAGCAGAGAGCGCGGTCGCCAGCTGGATCGCGAAGGTGCCGATGCCTCCGGCCCCGCCGTGCACCAGGAAGCGCTCGCCGGGTTGGAGGCCGGCCAGCATGAACACGTTGGACCAGACGGTGCAGGCCACCTCGGGCAGGGCTGCGGCGGAGACCAGGTCGATGCCCTCGGGCACCGGCATGACCTGTCCGGCAGGGACGCGCACCTGCTCGGCGTAGCCGCCTGAGGCGAGCAGCGCACAGACCTCCTGGCCCACCGTGAAGCCCTCGACGCCCTCGCCGAGGCTGGCGATGCGGCCGCTGCACTCGAGGCCGAGGATGTCGGACTCCCCAGGTGGTGGCGGATAGAAGCCCATCCGCTGCAGCGTGTCGGCCTTGTTGACCGCCGTGGCGACGACGTCGATGACCACCTCGCCGGGGCCGGCGACCGGTGCGTCAGTCTCGGTGACGGTGAGGACCTCGGGGCCCCCTGGCTCTCGGGCGATCACAGCGCGCATGAGGCCACCGTAACGCCCGGTCCGAGCCGCGTCAGAGGTCAGCGAGGTCCGAGCTGTGATCGACCGTGCTGTCGTCGGGGATCTCCTCGTCGACGTCCTCCGGGTCGGGGGCTCCGGCCGGTCTCTCCCAGCTCAGGGCGAGCTGGGTGGCCCGCTCAGCCAAGCCCTCGACGGCGGCGCTGTCGGCCTCGGCCAGCCCCGCGGCGTACCCAAGGAGGTAGGTGGTGATCGGCGCCGCCGGCCGTTGCACGTTGTGGGCGGCGGCGCGGGCGAGGTCCAGCACCAGGGCCTCGTCCAGTTCCGCCTCGATGTCGAGAACGTCGCAGAGCTCGTCGATCCAGTCGTGCAGGTTCACACCACCAGCGTGCTGTCTTCGCCCCCGCCTGGCAACCCTTTCGACGTCAGCTCTCCTCGAACCGCGTCCGAGCTTCGCGGAGGTCGGCGAAGCTGTCGATGTCGAGCGCCTCCTCCGGGCGCCCGGGTACGTCGACGAGGTCGAGTCCGTCGAGCAGGCGGTGCAGCGGCATCCCATGGCGCTCGTCGTACGGCGGGGCAGCGGCCGCGAGACGTTCGGTGTCGAGGACCATCGCCAGCTGTCGGCGTCCGGAGAGATCGCAGAGGACGGCCCCGTCGCGCCCGCGGGCCCCGTCCCGGAGCCGGGTCACGGTGCGCAGGTCGACGAACGGCATGTCGACTGCCAGCGCCATGAGCTGACGCGGGGCGCGCGCGAACGACTCCAGGCCGTGGAGGAGCCCGGCGGCAGGGCCGCCGCCACGCGGATCCTCACGGGTGAAGGTGACCGGCCGCTCGGTCGGCACCCAGTCGCCGAGCACGACCACCTCGCCGGCGTCGAGGACGGCGTCGAGGGCCCAGTCGAGGAGGGTGCGGCCGCCGAGCTCGATGGAGGCCTTGTCGGCGCCGCCGATCCGGGCCCCGGTGCCGCCGGCGAGGATGACCGCGCCGAGCGCGAGCGGGCGTGTGTCCGACATGCCCACCATCCTGCACCAACGATCTGGCACGCTGGACGCATGGATGCGTGTGATCCGGGAACCGGCCGCCTTCGCGTGGCGCTTGCGCAGCTGGCCTCCGGCCTGGACCCCGCCGAGAACCGCGCCGCCATCGCCGGACTGGCGGAGGAGCCGAGCGCGATGACGGCCGATCTGGTGGTGCTCCCCGAGGCGATCGCCCGCGACTTCGGGTCTCCTCGCGACGACCTGGCGCCGTACGCCGAATCGACGTCGGGGCCGTTCGCCCAGGCGATCACCGCGCTCGCCGGCAGCGACCGGACCGTCGTCGCCGGCATGTTCGAGGCGTACCCGGGGGGTCATCCGTTCAACACCTTGGTGATGCGGGGTGCCCGAAGCGCCGACTATCGCAAGATCCACCTCTACGACTCCTTCGGCTACCGGGAGTCGGAGCGACTCACCGCCGGCCCCTGGGAGCCGGTCACCGTCGACCTCGCGGGCTTCCGGCTCGGTCTGATGACCTGCTACGACCTGCGCTTCCCCGAGCTGGCGCGTGACCTGGTCGACCGCGGCGCCGACGTCCTCGTCGTCCCGGCCGCCTGGGTGGCCGGAAGGACGCCGGAGGAGCATGCCCTCAAGGTCGAGCACTGGCGCACCCTGGTGCGGGCCCGCGCGATCGAGAACGTCGCGTACGTCGTGGCCGTCGGCCAGCCGAGCCCCCGCTACACCGGTCACAGCATGGTGGTGGACCCGACCGGTCGCGTGCTGGTGGAGGCGGGTGACGCGACGGAGGTGCTCTGCGCCACACTCGAGGCGAGCACCCTGCGTGCGGCCCGGGAGGCGAATCCCTCCCTCGACAATCGGCGTACTCCGTCCCGGTAGCCTCGGTCCGTGTCCCGTCGTGCCCCAGGTCGTCGCGCCCTGCGAGCCGCGCCCGAGCCTCGCCGCGATCTGGCGCGCTCCAGCAAGGTGATTGCCGGGTTCAGTGCGGTGGGAGTGGGCCTGGCATGGGCACTGCTGGCGATCTTGGAGGTCGGTCCCTCTTGGGCTGACCAGGTCGCCGCCGTGGTGCTCTCCACCACGATCACGGTCTCGTTGGCAGCACGCACCGGCGGCCGGCCGGTGGTCTTCGGCGCCCTCGCCCTGGCGCTCGGAGTGGTCGCAGTGACGACGGACTCGGGGCCGATGCGAGCGGGCGCCGCAGTGCTCACCGCGGTCGCGACGGGCGTGCTCGCGGTGGTGCTGACCGTGCCGGCTCCTCGGTTCCGGCTCGCCGTGCGCGAGGTCGGCGTCGCCACTCTGGTCTCGGTGGTCGGCGCGTTCGGTGTGGTCGGCTTCCGTCCGCGCGTGAGCATGGACGCCTTCGACTACGTCTCCCTCGCCCTCGCCTTCGCGCTCACCCTCGCGCTCGTCTACCGCCTGGGTGCGGGCCTCAACAGCCTCGGCCGTCGCGGCGTGATCGTGGTCGTCGGTGGAGCGGTCGCCGTCGTTGTGGTCATCGCCTACGCAGAGCTGCTGCGCCGCTACGGGCCGCCCGGGATGCTCGAGACCGTCTTCGACGCCGTCCGTTGGCACCGGGACACGCTCGGCGCGATCCCCCGCCCCACCGTGCTCTTCATCGGCGCCCCGGCCATCGTCTGGGGCTGCCACATGCGCGCTCGGCGTCGTCAGGGCTGGTGGGTGACCGCCTTCGGTGTATGCCTCACCGTCAGCTTCGCCACCGTCCTGATGAACGACGAGACCGGCTGGCTCGAGGCCGCGCTCATCGTCTTCTACTCCCTGCCCCCCGGCCTGGTCCTCGGCTACGCCGCCATTCGCGTCGACCTCGCCCTCACCGGCCCCCGGGGCCGCCGCGCCCGTCGCGACGAGGAGGCCCGCGCCCTGCGCCCCGAGCCCAGCCGCTTCCACGCCCTCCTCTGAGCCGCCCGCTCTGGTTAGTTTCCCCGCCCGGGCGGGGAAACTGGCACTTGTTGGCCGTAGCTACGCACACCAAGCGACAGTTTTCGTCACACAGTTCCGGCTCGAAGGGACGCGAAGGGCCCGCGAGCCGGTACGCCGCACAGCGGCCAGCCAGCGCGGAGCGGCGTACTTCCTGGTAACCGGAGTGCGGGAGTAGCGTCGCCGCCATGGTGCGTGAGCAGGTGACTGACATCGTCGCCGAGATGGTGGCCAACGTGATGAGCATTGACGTCGCCGTGGGCGACGCGGTGGGGGCCGGCGACCAGGTGATCCTGCTCGAGTCGATGAAGATGGAGATCCCCGTGCTCGTCGAGGCGGGCGGGACGATCCGTCAGATTCGGGTTGCGGTGGGCGACGTCGTCCAAGAGGGCGACGTCATGCTGACCGTCGGCTGATCACCTGGCAGAGGGAGCGGGATTCGAACCCGCGGTAGGTCTCCCTACGACCGCTTTCAAGGCGGTTCCGATCGGCCACTCCGGCATCCCTCCACGTGCCCGGCGGGGCACAGGGGCAGTCTACGCAGGTGCCGTACGCCGCCCCGGCGGCCGGTCTGCTCCGTCGTAGCGGGGCCTATTCGGAGCCACCTAGCTCCAGTTCGACGTCGTCGTACGCCAGATCCCGCAGGCGCTGGCGGTGATGGGTGACGTCGGTGAGGAGGCGGCGCAGCGCCTGGCTGAGCGAGTCGACGTCGGGATTGCTCAGCACCTGCGGGCTGAAGACGGCGATCCGGCTCATCAGGTCGTTGCGTTCGCGGAGCACGGTCGCCTCGCGCGCTGCCAACCAGCCGTTGTGGGCCTCGGAGCTCTCGCGGGCGAGCAGATCGCGCAGCGTGGAGAGCCGTTGTCGGACCGTCCAGCGCCAGTTGCCGAGCGCGGTCCCCTGCTGGCGTGGAGCGTCCAGCAGCTGCGACAGCTCGAGCATCGTGCCGTGGCATGCATCCTGCATGGGTGCCTCCGTCCGGGCCAATGTCCCAAGAGTGAGCGTCGGAGTACGAGTGTGACTCCGATCACAGATCCGGACAAGGGCCGGTGCGCGGCGGCGCCGTGCGTTCGGGGAGAATGGCCACATGACGTCCGACTATCGACTGGCCCCTCCGGTCGCCGCCCGGTTGTTGGGCGTGTCGATCGCCGGCTTCGGCCTGCTCATCTTCCTCGTCACTGGAGTCGTCGTGCTTCTCAGTGCGCCCGTTGCGGTGCTGTGGGGCGCCGTGGTGGTGAGCGTCGTGGGGATCTTCGCGGTCGGTGCGCTGCTCACCCGGACTGGTTACGTGCTGAGGCTGACCGACGACGGCTACCGGGTGCGTCTGGTCCGTGGCGCGGGCGTCAAGCAGGCTCGCTGGGCCGACGTCGAGGAGCTGGTCACCGACACGGTGGCTGGCGCTCCTTGCCTGATCTTCCGTCTCCGGGGCGGCGAGGCGACCGTGCTTCCGGTGCAGGTGCTGGCCGGGGACCGTGAGGAATTGGTCCGCGAGGTGGGGAGCCACCTGGCCCGCGGGCGGTGACCACGGGCCCGATTCTGCACCCGACGGCCGGGGCGGCTAGAGTAACCACCGCTCAATGGAGGCGTCGCCTAGTCTGGTCTATGGCGCCCGCCTGCTAAGCGGGTTTGGGGCTACAACCCCATCGAGGGTTCAAATCCCTCCGCCTCCGCAGCGTGATGTCGCAACGACATCGAGGAAGCCCGGGCCCCAGGCCCGGGCTTCCGGCATTTCCATGCACCGGATGTCCGTTAGTGCAGGTATTTGAACAAACTGTTCGTAAGCGCTGCACTTTCTTGCATTGCAGACATTTGCAGTCGCTGGGGCTGGAAGGGCGCCCTCCGAAGGGGCACACTGGAGAATGCAGGGGGTCCATAGGACGTGGGGAGGTTCCACATGCAGAAGTTCGTACGTCGCGTGGCTGCGCTCGTCGTAGCCGTCGGCTTGGCGGTGGGCATCGGCGCTGCGCCGGCGCAGGCAGACACCAGTTGGGGCTACGTGATCGCTCCGCACAGCAACGTGGATCGGTAGCCGACAACTCCACACAGACCTGAGACGAGGACCAACTCATCCCCCCACATGTTCGGTCCCTGAGCCATCCCCCCGGCCCGTCTCAGTGCGAGGGCAGCGACGTTGGTCGCTGCCCTCGCTTCATTTCTCCTGCTGCTGGGGGTCGATGCCGGTGCGTGCGTACTCCTGGCCGAGCAGGAAGCCGAGCTGGAAGCGCGTCTCCGCGTCGTACTCCCGTTTGAGATCGGCCACGTAGCCGGCATAGGTCCGCGGGCTGACGCCGAGCCGTTTCGCGCAGGTGACGTCGGAGTGTCCCTCGGTGAGCATCCGGATCAGCATGGCTCGCTGCTCCTCGGCGATGCCCTTCATCAGGTCGGAGTCGCGGCTGGTGAAGGGGCGGCCGCGCTCCCAGGAGCGCTCGAAGATATCCACGAGGTACGCGATGAGACCGCTGTCGCGGATCGCCAGAGCCATGCCCAGGTTGTCGCCGTGCGGGATGACGGCCACCGAACGGTCGACCACGATGAGCCGGTTGAAGAACTCGTCCAGCGTGCGTACCTCGGCGCCGACGGCGGTCACCTCGGCCACGTAGGCGCGTGTGGCCCTGTTGCGGCGCGCCGCGTGCTGGTAGATGGTGCGCATGCTCACCCCGCGGCGTACCGCGTCGACGTCGCGGGCCGCGGCCACCTTGAGGGTGGACGCCTTGCGGCCCGCCTGCGGTTGGGCAGTGAGAAGCTCGGTCTGCGCGCTGGGTACGACGGCAGCCAGGAACTGCTCGATCTCCTCGCCCCGGAGCTCGCTGATCTGGCCGCTGTGGGTGGAGGGGGAGCGGCGATACGCCTGGCCGAGGCCGTCGAAGACCCGTGCCCAGGCGCTGGACTCCTCGATGAGCTCCGCGCCGCGCATGCTCAGCGGTGAGACAACCTGGGTCTGCACCGACTGCGGGTCGACCACCACGTAGCGGTCGTCCTCCTGCCGGATCAGTCCGGTGTCGGTGAGCAGCTGAACGGCATCGTGGTTGTCGCGGATCAGCGGGTCTGTGCGCGACACCCCGCCGCGGTTCGCGATCTCCTCGAAGAGCGGTGACGCCGACTCCTCGAAGAACTGCCGTCGGCCGTCCGAGGCCCATGCATCCACGGTGATCCCACCTTCCGTCCCCCTTTCCATCCCCCCGAATGTGGCACCAGTATGCCCGGTGGTCGGTGCCCGTTCCGGCCTCGATTTCGACACGCGGTGCGGATCGGCTATTCTCTTCAAGTCCTCGTGACGGGCGCCTGTAGCTCAACGGATAGAGCATCTGACTACGGATCAGAAGGTTTGGGGTTCGAATCCCTACAGGCGCGCAGGTGGCCCCCAACGACTCAGTCGGTGGGGGCTTTCTCGTACGTCGGCACTCGGCTGCTCGAGCGCACCGCGTGGTCGAGGCGCTCGGCCAGGGCGAGGAGGCGGTCGTCGGTGGCGTTGGTCGGGTCGCTGAGGCGCAGCTGCAGAAGCTCGCGCCCGGCGGCCTGAAGGACTCGCGCGCTGTACTCGGGGTCAGGCATGGCGGGGTCGATACCCAGTAGCGCGGAGGCGAGCTGTGCGCGCACCCGTTCCTCCGAGGCCAGCATCCGCTGGTGGAGCTCGGGTGGCGCCCCCTCGGGCGGGAAGAGGAAGAGGCGCCAGGTCTCGGGGTGTGCGTCGACGGCGTGCAGGACGCCCATGAAGATGCCACCCAGGGAGAGTTGTGGCGCAGGGGTGCGAAGCGCTGCGGCAAGCACGTCGGCGAAGTGCTCGGCTGCACGCTGGGTCTCGCGGTCGATCAGGGCGACGAAGAGTCCGGCCAGGTCGCCGAACTGCTGGTAGATGACCGTGCGGCTCACGCCGCTCTCTGTCGCGACCCGCTTCAGGGTCGCAGCGTGGAAGCCCTCGCGGGAGGCGATCTGCTGCGTCACGTCGAGGATCTGCGTTCGCCGGTCCTCGGCGCGCATCCGGGTGCGGCGAGGTTCGTCAGGCGACATGCTTGACAGTCTAACTTACAGAGTGCAAGATCTTGTCAACTAACATAATGAAAGTTAGGCGGATCGGATGTCTCACCACCCAGCGCTCGCCGAGCTCGTCCACCGTCAGGGTGAGCAGCAGCCGACGATGTACGGCCAGATCGACTTCGACGTGGCGCCGTACCGCCTCGCGCTGCGCCACGATGACCTCTCCGCGCTGCCCGACTGGCTGGGCGTCGATCGCGACGAGTTGCTTGCTGACGAGACGGTCGTCGAGCTCTTCGCAACGACCACGATGCTGGGGGACACGGTCGCCGATCCCTACGCGGCGCTGTTGTCGGAGCACTCCCTCAAGCACCTGGTCGACATGCTGGTGCGCGCCTGCCAGGGCGGGATCGAGTCGGTTCCCGAGGCTCCGCCCGAGCTGCGCGCGTTCATTGCGGCGATGGAGCAGAAGCCGGCCTGGCTCGACATGGGGATGGTGGAGAAGGGCGCACGCGCGGCCCGGGTCCAGGCGGCGCTTCTTGCGCCGTTCATCACGCGGGGTGCCTTCGTGGCGACGTTCATGAACACCTACGCCGCGCTTCCGATGGCGCTGACCGGTGCACTCACCGGCGCCCGCGCGGCGCATCGGGTGAACGAGACGACGAGCTTCTTCGCGGTCACCACCCAGCCGGGAGCACTGGACCGCCACGGACCCGGCTTCCAGGCCGCAGCGATGGTTCGGCTCATGCACTCCATGGTGCGCTTCCACGCACTCACCCGTTCCGAGCGCTGGGACCCAGCCGTGTACGGCGTCCCGGTGCCGCAGGTTGACCAGCTGCCGGCCAACTACATCACCACCTTCTTGCTGGCGCACCGTGTGCTTCGCTCGGGACGAACGTACTTCACCAGCACGGAGCGGGCGATGGTCGAGTTCGCGCGCTATCGCGGATTCCTGCTCGGACTCCCGGAGGAGTTGCTGCCCACGGAGCCGGAGCAGATCGTGCAGGTGTTCTACACCTGGGGCGCGCTGCTGCGCGGCGGCTTCGACGACGAGACCTGCGGTCAGTTGGTGCGCTCGACGATGGCGGCCTATCTGCGTCCCACTCGTTCCTGGCCCGACCGGATCGCCGACGAGGTGGAGAAGAGCTACAGCAAGGCCTTCTTCCTGCGGGCCTTCGCCGGCGGCAAGACCGCTGTCGCGCACGAGATGGGCGTCGACTTCGGGCGGGCCGACGTCGCAAGGATCGCGGCCACCGCACCGTTCGTCCTGGGGCGATACATCGCGGTCGGCCAGGCCCGGCGGGTCCCGGTGCTCCGCAAAAGTGTCGATGCCTATCTGGTGCGGATGGTGGAGCGCCGCTTGCGCCAGTACGGAAAGGCGGAGTACACCACGGACGGGTCGTCGTACGCCGATGCGCAGCGCCCACACGCCCCCGCCCGCGGGACCACTGTGTGACGTTTCTTGGCACTTGTGTGCCGTAGCTACGCACACCAAGTGCCAGTTTCCCCGCCCGGGCGGGGAAACTGACGGAGCTAGCGCGGAGCGGCGAGGAAGCGGTTCACCTCGCGGAGGAGGCGGCCGGGGGTGACTTGGGCGGCGGCGAAGAGCGCCTTGGCCTGAAGGCCGACGGCGCGGTGGACGCCGGCGAAGCGGAGGGGGCTGGTGGCGGTGACGAAGACGTCGTCGGCGACGTCGTCGGCGGTGAGCTTGATGCCGAGGGTGTCGGTGCTGCGGGTGTGCATGCCGTCGGTCATCGCGGTGGCGACGAAGAGCGGCCACAGTGCGCGCACCGTGATGTCGTGCTCACGCCACTCCAGGTCGAGTGCCTCGGTGAGGCCGCGCACCGCGAACTTGGTGGCGGAGTACGTCGCCAGCTCCGGTTGCCCGTAGATCGCGGAGGCGGAAGCCAGGTTGATCACCCGGGCGCCGGGGGTGTCACGTAGGTAGGGGAAGGCGGTGTGGCAGCCGTTCAGGACGCCGCCGACGTTGATCTGAACCATCCGCTGCTGGCGGGCCAGGTCGATCGTCTCGAACCGCCCCGACGCGAGGACGCCGGCGTTGTTGACCAGCACGTCGAGGCGGCCATCGGTGAGACCGGCGAACCCGTCCAGTGCGGCGCGCCACGCGTCGGCGTCGGTCACGTCGAGGTGGCCGACGTGCACCTGCCCGCCCGCCTCGCCCGCCAAGCTCGCCAGACCGGCCTCGTCGACGTCGAAGGCACCGACGGTGAAGCCGGCCCGGGCGAACCTGAGCACGGTGGCGCGGCCGATGCCTGCCGCGGCGCCGGTGATGAGCACGGTGGAGCGCGGTGTAGCCAAGGGGACCTCCGTCGGATGCGCTGGACAGCGCCTCAGTCTCGCAGCCGACGTCGGTCTCCGCAGCGTGGCCGCTGTCACTCCTGGAGGTCGGTGGCCTCGACCTCGTCGTCGTCCTCCTCGCGGCGACTGCGCACCACGGCGACGGCCGCGAGTCCGGCGGTGACCACCGCCACGCCACCGATCGTCCAGACGGCCCATGCCGGGAAGTCGCTCTGATCCTGGTCGGAGAGCGCCTTCTCCTTGGTGGGCTCAGCGAGGGCGGAGACGTCGCAGCCGAGGGTCTCAGGGGTGCTGCCGCCCTCCTTGACCGTGAACTGGTAGCTGCCACGCACCACGTGCTCGTCGGCGCTGGTCACCTCGTAGCGGACGGTGTGGACGCCGGGCTCGAGCTCGGCGACCCGGGCACAGACGACGCTGCCGTCGGTCGCGGCCGGCTGTGCGTCGCTCACCGGGACCGGCTTCTCGTCCTTGTCGAGGACGGCGACCTCCAGCGAGCCCCCCACCTCCTCGCCGAACTTCAAGGCGATGAGGTTGGTGTCGGTGCCGACCTCCTCACGGACCGCGGGTCCGGAGTTGACCAGCGTGGTGTGGGCCCAGGCGGGCGCGGCCAGGCCAACGAGGGTGAGCGCGGCGGCGACTGGGAGGGCGCGCAGGGAGGTACGACGGAACGCAGGCATACTCATGGCATCCATTCTGCCGAGGGGGTGGGTGGAGGAATCGCGTGCGTGGCTCCCCTCCAGGTCAGGCGGCCTGCGCGGGGTCGGGTGCCTGCCCTCCGAGCAGCTCGCGCAGCGTCGCGCCGACGGGGTAGTCGGCCAGCACGGGACGTCGGTCGGGGAGGGGATCGCCCTCGATCAGGGCGTTGAGCCGCTCACAGGCAGCGGTGACCACCTGTCGGTGCGCGGTGGAGACGTCCTTGCTCATGTCGAAGAACATCGCCATGAGCACGACGTCGTCGCGCCGAACCATCGTGACGGCGAAGGAGATCGGCAGCTCGATCCCCTTGGCCGTGGCTGTGCCGGTGGCCGAGATGGTCAGCTGCTGGTCGGCGCCCGGTGCCCAGGTCTCGTCGTCGTTGGCGACGTCGAACTGCCAACGCATACCGTCGCCGTCGGTGGTGTCGACCCGCGCACAGTCCTCGGTGAGCTCGATGACCTTGTCGAAGACGTGCGCGGCGCGCTCTCCATCGCCTGTGTCCGTCAGGCTCTCCACGACCGACGGCATCTGGGGCTCCTCCGTGGCGCGGAACTCGATCTCAGGACCGTCGTCTCCGCTGTCGTCGCCCGCCCCGAACGGCCCCAGGTCGAAGAGACAGCCGAAGTCAGGGCCCGCGCCGTCCGTGTCCTCCGCGTCGTCGGGCGCCACCTCGAACGCTGGCCCGAGGTCGTCGACGGCGAGAAGGGCAGGCTCGAGCCAGGCCTGGTCGACCGGCCGGTCGTCTCCCGAGCACGCCGCCGACGAGGCGGCCAGGGCGAGGCCGATCAGGGCCTGGGCGAGACGTCGACGAAGCATGGCGGCACGCTACTCCGGGGGTACGACGGCGCCCCGGTTCGTGGCGGCGGCCCACGGACCGAGATGGCGGGGAACCGGGGCGGAGCACCCAAACGTCGGTGCCGCCGGGTATACCTCGACCCATGGCCTTGCACATCCATCGCGCGGAGCGCACCGACCGGTTGGCGGACGGGTTGGCCGCGTTGCTGAGCTCGCCGTTGCCCGACCCGTTCGCCGACGAGGTCGTCGCGGTGCCGCAGCGCGGCGTGGAGCGGTGGCTGGGGCAACGGCTCGCGCACCGGCTCGGCGTGGGGCCTCGCGGCGGGGACGGAGTCTGTGCGGGCGTTCGCTTCGTGTCGCCGTACTCGCTGGTGGCGATGCTTCACGGTGTCGACCGTGACGACCCCTGGGGCCCGGACCAGTTGGTGTGGCCGGTGTTGCGTGTGATCGACGCGGCGATGGAGGAGGAATGGGCCCACACCCTCGCGGCGCACCTGGGGCACGGTCATCGGGGGGCCGAGGCGGAGGTCCGTGGCAATCGTCGCTACTCGGTCGCGCGCCGGCTTGCTGGGCTTCTCGCCGCAGCGGCGGTGCAACGGCCGGAGATGCTCAGCGACTGGGCTGCGGGCCGGGCCACCGACGGCGCCGGCCGGCCGCTGCCCGACGACCTGGCCTGGCAGCCCGAGCTCTGGCGCCGTGTGGTCGACGAGGTCGACCAGCCTCCGCCCGACGTCCGGATGACGCGGACGATCGATCGCCTTGCTACGGGCGGCGACGATCTCGATCTCCCGGCACGTCTCTCCCTCTTCGGGCACACCCGTCTCGCCCGCAGTGAGGTGCGGGTGCTCGCTGCCCTCGGGCAGGTCCGCGACGTGCATCTCTGGCTGCCCCAGCCCTCCGGACGCCTCTGGGACGCCTTGGCTGAGCTGAGCGCAGAGGGGCCGGTACCGCGCCCCGACGACCCCAGCGCTCCCTACGTCCGGCACCCGCTGCTGGCCAGCCTGGGACGAGACGCACGCGAGCTGCAGCGGGCCTTCGCCGAGGTCGAGTTCGTCGACCACGTCGTGGCGTTGGAGCTACCGGCGCCGACGACCCTCCTGGAGCGGCTCCAGGCGGACATCCGGGCCAACCGGGAGCCGCGACCCGGCCCGGCGGAGCCACGGGACGACTCACTGCGGGTGCATGCGTGCCACGGTCCGGCACGGCAGATCGAGGTGCTTCGAGAGGTGCTGGTCGGCCTGCTCGCCGACGACCCGACGCTCGAGCCGCGCGACGTCCTGGTGATGTGCCCGGACATCGAGACCTATGCGCCTCTGATCCAGGCAGGCTTCGGGCTTGCCGGCGTCGTCGACGAGCCCGGTGTGGAGAGTCACCCGGCTCATCAGCTCCGCGTGCGCTTGGCCGACCGCTCCTTGGCCGCGACGAATCCGCTGCTGACCGTCGCTGCCCGCCTCGTCGAGCTGGCTGGCGGGCGGGTCACGGCCACCGAGGTGCTCGACCTGCTGGCCAGCCCTGCGGTCGCGGACCGCTTCCGTCTCACGACCGATGACCATGCGCGTATCGCGCGCTGGGTCGCCGACGCAGGTGTCCGCTGGGGCATCGACGCCGTAGGCCGCGCCGACTACCGGCTGGACGGGTTCACGCAGAACACCTGGCGGTCGGGGCTCGACCGGATCCTCGTCGGGGTGGCCCTGGCCGAGGACGACCACGGGCGGCTCGGCTCGGCGTTGCCGCTCGACGACGTCTCCTCGGGCGACATCGACCTGGTGGGCCGCCTCGCGGAGTACCTCGATCGGGTCGCCTCGGCCCTGGATGCGCTGCACACCGCGCGCACGGTCCCGGAATGGGTGGCCGCTCTGCAGGAGGCGGTCGGTGCGCTGACGCGGGTGTCCGCCGACCAGGTCTGGCAGACCGCCCAGCTCGAGCGGGAGCTCGCCTCGGTGCGCGAGGCGGTGAGCGCCCAGTCCACCGAGCTTCGCCTGACCGACGTACGCGCGCTGCTTCAGCACCGCTTGGCGGGACGGCCGACCCGAGCCAACTTCCGCACCGGCACGCTCACCGTCTCCACCATGGTGCCGATGCGTTCGGTTCCGCACCGGGTGATCTGTCTGGTGGGGCTCGACGACGGGCAGTTCCCACGGGTCGGTGCCCTCGATGGCGACGATGTCTTGGGCCGAGCACCGCTCACCGGGGAGCGCGATGTGCGCAGTGAAGACAGGCAGTTGCTGCTCGACGCAGTCCTGGCAGCCACCGAGAAGCTGGTGGTCACCTACAGTGGCGCCAACGAGCACACGGGTGCTCCGAGACCGCCTGCCGTGCCGGTAGGGGAGCTGCTTGACGCAGCCGCGCGGACCGCACCGGAGGCGCAGGTGCTGGTGCGCCATCCGCTCCAGTCCTTCGACCCACGCAACCTCACTGCCGGTCTGGTGCCTGGCCGCGCCGAGCCGTTCAGCTTCGACGTCTCCGCTCTCGCGGGGGCCCGCATCGCCCTCGCCGAGCGCACGCCTCGGCCCCCGCTGTTGGTCAAGCCGCTGCCCGCCCAGCCCACGGGCGACGTCTCGCTCGACGAGCTCATCGCCTTTCACACCCACCCGGTGCGGGAGTTCCTGCGGCACCGTCTCGATGTCGCCACCTCCCGCGAGGCGGAGCTGCTCGACGACGCGATCCCGGTCGAGCTCGATGCGCTCGCCACGTGGGGAGTGGGGGACCGGCTCCTGCGGGCGGTGCTCGACGGACGCGATCCGATGCCGAGCATGCTCGACGAGCAGTTGCGCGGCATGCTGCCACCTCGTCAGCTCGGGATCCGCACGCTGCGCCAGGTGGTCGCCAATGTCCAGGGGATCGTCGATGGCACCTCTGCGCTGCGCAGCCCGGAGGCTCGCGCGGTCGACATCGACGTCGATCTCGGCGACGGCCGGCGGCTGACCGGCACTGTGACAGGGGTGCGTGGCCATCAGCGCCTGGTCGTCGGCTACTCCGGCGTGCGGGCCAGGCAGCGGCTGGAGAACTGGATCAGCCTGTTGGCGCTGTCGGCAACCCATCCCGACGACCACTGGACGGCTCTGGTCGTCGGCAAGGGCAAGGGTGCGCCGGCGCGCAGCCTGGCGGGCCCGGTCGATCATCGCGCCGTCGCGTGGCTGCGTGCCTTGGTCGAGTTGCGCGATCAGGGGCTGTGTGCGCCGTTGCCGTTGCCGCTGCGCACCGGGCTGGGCTGGGCTGAGGCGAAGTTCCGCGCGGAGATGGGCGCCCCGATGTCACCTGAGCAGGCAGCGCAGCGTGAGTGGCTCACCGACCGCAACCGCGCCAACGCGCCGGCGGGGGAGCAGGACGATCCGGCGCATCGCCTGGTCTGGGGGGAGGGCGCCGGCTTCGAGGTGCTCGCCGGCCCCGTCGTCGCCGAGGAGGCCGAGGCGGATACCGAGCATCGCCTCGATCAGCTTGCCCGGCAGGTGTGGTGGCCGCTGTTGGCGCACGGCCGGGAGAAGGTGGGGCCACTATGACCCGCGCAGTCCAGCACGTCGCGAGCGATCAGTCGCCTGCGGCGATCCAGCCGCACCGGATCACCGATCCGCTGCCGACTGGGACGACGTTGCTCGAAGCGAGCGCCGGCACCGGCAAGACCTGGACGATCGGTGCCCTGGTCGCCCGGTTCGTCGCCGAGGGGGAGGCCCGGCTCGACGAGATGCTCGTGGTCACCTTCGGCCGAGCCGCCAGTCAGGAGCTGCGGGAGCGGGTGCGCGCCCAGCTGGTCGAGCTGGAGCAGGCCTACGCCGATCCGGCTGCACCACGCTCCGCCAACGAGGTCGTCGATCTCCTGCTCGACGTCGACGAGCCCGAGCGGGAGCAGCGGCGGCGCCGCGTCCGGGAGGCCCTGGCCGAGTTCGACGCGGCGACCATCGCGACCACCCACCAGTTCTGCCAGCTGGTGCTCCGCAGCCTCGGAGTCGCGGGCGACACCGACGCAGAAGCCACGCTGGTCGAGGATCTCGACGAGCTCCTGGTGGAGGTCGTCGACGACCTCTACCTCCGGGGATTCGCCGACACCGAGGAGCCCCCGCTCTTCAGCCGCAGCGAGGCATTGCGCCTGGCGCGCGGTGCGGTCTCCGACCCGCAGGCTCGGCTGGAGCCGGCCGACGCCGACCCCGGTTCGCCGGCCGGGCGACGGGTTGCCTTCTGTGGCGCCGTACGCACCGAGCTCGCTCGCCGCAAGCGCCTCCTGGGTGTGCTGGGCTACGACGACCTGCTCAGTCAGCTGGCCGAGGCCCTGGCGCGTCCGGAGGCACCTGCGCGAGTCCGGATGCGCCAGCGCTGGAGGGTGGTGCTCGTCGACGAGTTCCAAGACACCGACCCGGTGCAGTGGAACGTGCTGGACCGGGCCTTCACCGGCCACGCGCGGATGGTGCTGATCGGAGACCCCAAGCAGGCGATCTACGCCTTCCGCGGTGGCGACGTGGTGACCTATCTGGACGCTGCCGAGACCGCTTCGCAGAGTCGCACGCTCGCCACGAACTGGCGCTCCGACCAGGCCCTGCTCGATCGCATGCAGGTCGTCCTCGAGGGAGCCGCGCTCGGCGACCCGCGCATCGTCGTTCGGCCGGTACAAGCGGCGCATGCCGAGCCTCGGCTGGTCGGCGCACCCGAGCCAGAGCCGTTCACCGTCCGGGTGCTGACCCGCTCGATGCTGGGCAGGCGAGGCAGCGGCGGCCTGCCGGTCGCTCAGGTCAGGCCACTGATCGCCGCGGACTGTGCTGCCCAGATCAAGCGACTGCTGCTCTCGGACGCCACGGTCGACGGTCGGCCGGTGCACCCGGGCGACGTCGCGGTGCTGGCCCATACGGGGGCTCAGTTGCAGGCCGTGCACGCTGCCCTGACCGAAGCCGGCGTCCCGGCGGTCATCGCCGGTGGTGGCAGCGTGTTCCGGACGCCGGCCGCCCGGGAGTGGCTGACCCTCATGGAGGCGATGGAGCAGCCGCACCGTTCCGCACGGGTTCGTGCCGCCGCGCTGACGCCGTTCCTCGGTCTCACCGCGCAGCGGCTCGACGCCGACCCGACACTCACCGACGCTCTCTCCGAGAGGATCGTCGAATGGGCCGGGCTCTTCACTCGGCGGGGGGTCGCCGCCGTGCTGGAGGCCGCGGTCATCGGCGGGTTGCACGAGAGAGTGCTCACCTGGACCGAGGGCGAACGCCACCTCACCGACCTGCGTCACGTCGGCCAGGCCCTGCACCAGGTGGTGATGGTGGATCGACTGGGTCTGGTGGCGGTGGTGCAATGGCTGCGCGAGCAGGTCGCCGACGAGTCGCCCGAGACAGGATCCGAGCGCACCCGACGCCTCGACAGCGATGCCGCCGCCGTGCAGCTGGTGACGATCCACGGCAGCAAAGGGCTGCAGTACCCGATCGTCCATCTGCCGTTTGTGGCTGATCGGTGGGTCGGCAAGCCCGATCTGCCGCGCTTCCACGCGCCGACCGACCAGCAGCGCTGCCTCGACGTCGGCGGCAGCAAGGGGCCACGCTGGCGAGACGACACCGCCCTGCACCAGGCGGAGGAGGCGGGCGAGTCACTGCGGTTGCTCTACGTGGCGATGACGCGGGCACAGAGTCAGCTGGTGACGTGGTGGGCGCCGAGCAACAACGCGACCGGTTCACCGCTGCATCGGATGCTCATCGGGCGTGGACCAGGCATGGCCGCAGTGCCCGACCAGTGCGAGCTGCCCACCGACGAGGCCGCGCACGGCTACTTCGAGGCGTGGCGTGCCCGCGGTGGCCCGGTCTGGCGACTGGCCACCGCCGAGTTCCCGGAGGACCCGCTGCGCTCGACGACGAGCGACGAGCTCGCCGTACGCCGATTCGCCCGGGACGTGGACACCGTCTGGCGTCGTACCTCCTATTCCGCGCTCAGCGCGGCTGCGGAGAGCGCCGGGCTGGCGACCGTCGACTCCGAACCCGAACAGGTGCCTCGGGACGACGAGCCCGAGACCGCTGAGCCGGGGCCGGCAGCGCCGATCACGCTGCCGGGCGACCTGCCCTCGCCGATGGCGGACCTTCCCGTCGGCGCGGCCTTCGGCTCCTTGGTGCACGCCGTACTCGAGCACGCCGATCCGGCCGCTCCGGACTTCGCGGCAGAGCTGCTCACCCGGATTCACGAGCAGCTGCCGCGGTGGCCGGCACCGGTCGATCCGGAAGAGCTGGCGGCCGCACTCGTCACAGTCTGCGAGACGCCGTTGGGCCCCTTGGCGGGCGAGCTGCGGCTGGTCGATCTGCCGTTGCGCCGGCGGATGCGTGAGCTGGAGTTCGAGCTGCCTCTGGCAGGCGGTGACGTCGTCGGATATCCGGCTGACGAGGTCCGGCTCGGAGACCTGGCCGGGCTGCTGCGTGAGCATCTCCCTGCCCACGACCCACTGCTTCCGTACGCCGACGCCCTGGCGGACCCGGCCCTGGGCAGCCAAGTGCTGCGCGGCTATCTCACCGGGTCGATCGACCTGGTGATGGAGTCCGAGGGCCGGTTCCTGGTGGTCGACTACAAGACCAACTGGCTCGGCCGCCCGGACCAACCGCTGACGGCGGCTGACTACCGTCCCGAGGCCCTCGCCGCAGCGATGGGCCACTCGGACTACCCGCTGCAGGCACTTCTCTACGCCGTCGTGCTGCATCGCTATCTGCGCTGGCGTCTCCCCGACTACGACCCTGGGAGCCATCTGGGTGGTGTGCTCTACCTCTACCTCCGGGGCATGTGCGGGCCCGAGACCCCGCGCGTCGACGGCCAACCGACCGGCGTCTTTGCGTGGCACCCGCCCGCTGCCCTGGTGGTGGCCATCAGCGACCTGCTCGACGGCGTCAAGGGGGCACCGTGAGTGAGCTCTTCGAGCCTGACGGCCCAACCGATCACCGGCTTGCGCTGCGTGCGTCCGGCCTGCTGGCGGAGGCCAACCAGGCGGGCGTGATCACGGCTGCTGACGTGCATGTCGCGCAACGACTGGCAGAGCTCGGTGGCGAGCCCGACGACTCGGTACTGCTTGCCGTGGCGTTGACCTGTGCGGCCGTGCGCAACGGCTCGGTCTGCCTCGACCTGACCGACCTCGAGACGCCCGAGGGGCTGACCTGGCCGGATCCGGCGAGCTGGCGTGCAGCCATCGCCGCCTCTCCTCTCCTCGAGGCAGGGGTTGTGCACTGGGAGCACGACCTGCTCCATCTCGACCGCTACTGGAGGCAGGAGGGGCAGGTCGCCGACGATCTGGCCGCTCGCGCCGGGCGCCCCGTTCCATCGCCGGCAGCCGGGATCGACGAGGTCGCTGCCCGGCTCTTCCCCGGTGACGGCTACGCCGACCAGCGCAGTGCTGCGCTCCGGGCGATCCGCGTGTGGACCGCCGTACTCACCGGTGGCCCCGGGACCGGGAAGACGACCACCGTGGCTGGGCTGCTGGCGTTGCTCCTTGCTGCGGCGGGGAGCCAGCCGGAGCGCCCACTGCGGGTCGCGCTGGCCGCGCCGACCGGCAAGGCCGCGGCTCGGCTGAGCGCTGCCGTCCGAGAGGAGTTGGCCGACGTGCGGTTCGACGACGCGGAGCGGGCCGCGTTGAGCGGCATCCGGGCCACGACGCTGCACCGGCTGCTCGGTTCACGGCCCGACACCCGGAGCCGGTTCCGGCACCACCGGGGCAATCGGCTGCCCCACGATGTCGTGATCGTCGACGAGACGTCGATGGTGTCGCTGACGATGATGGCGCGACTCTTCGAGGCGGTCCGCCCAGACGCCCGGCTGGTCCTGGTGGGCGACCACCACCAGCTGGCGTCGGTCGAGGCCGGCGCCGTGCTGGCCGACCTCGTCGCGGGCCTGCCGTCGGAGCAGGTGGCCGAGCTTGCCCACAACCACCGCTCCGAAGCCGACATCGTGGCATTGGGTGAGGCGATCCGGGCTGGCGATCCCGACCAGGTCGTCAGCCTCCTGCGTGCGCCGTCGGAGGAGGTCTCCTTCCAGGAGGAGGTGGGCGATGCCCTGCAGCAGCGCTTGGTCGCTGCCGCGTGGGAGCTCCGCCGAGCCGCACAGGCCGGCGACGTCGCGGAGGCCCTCGCCGCGATGGAGCGCCACCGCCTGCTCTGTGCCCACCGGGAGGGACCGCACGGCGTCGACCGCTGGAACTCGCGGATCGAGCACTGGCTCGCCGAGAGCCTGCAGGACGGCGTCGACCACCCGCTCCGCGATCCCTGGTACGCCGGTCGGCCGGTTCTGGTGACCGCGAACGACCCGACCTTGGGCATCTTCAACGGTGACACCGGCGTGGTGGTGCGGACACCCGACGGCGGTCGACGGGTGGTCTTGGAGACCGCGAGCGGCCCGCTTGCGCTGCCGCCCAGCAGGCTCGACGCGGTGGAGACCATGCACGCGATGACCATCCACAAGGCGCAGGGGAGCCAGGCCTCGGAGGTCACGGTGCTCCTGCCCGACGAGGAGTCCCGGCTCCTTACGCGCGAGCTCCTCTATACGGCGGTTACTCGCGCTCGCCATCGGGTGCGGGTGGTCGGCAGTGAGCAGGTCGTGCGTGCGTCCGTCACTCGCGGCGTGCGCCGCGCCAGCGGGCTGCAGCACCGGCTGGGCGCCAGGTGAGCCGAGCCTCGGTGGCGGAGACCGTGGGAGAGGTGCCCCGATGCCCCTGGTGCGACGCCGGACGACACGGGACAATCGCCCGACGTACACGAGGAATGAGGCTGATGGAGTTGCACAGCAAGCGGATGCGTCTCGGTATGGCTGCCCTGGTCGTCTTGGGTACGCTCGCCGGATGTGGGGACGACGACGAGTCGCCCGCCACCCTGGAGGGCAAGAGCGGAGCCGAGGTGCGGGATGCCGCAAAGAAGGCGATGACCGAGCTCACCGGCATGCGTATGGTCGCCTCCTTCGCTCAGGAGGGGCGCACCGTGAAGGTCGATGCCGTGATGGACTCCGACGGCGACTGCGAGGCAAGCCTCGACATGGGCCCGGGCAAGGCCGAGATCGTCGGTGATGCCGACGGCACCTACGTGTCGGGCGACCAGGAGTTCTGGGCGCTTACCGCCGGGGGCGAGTCCGAGGCGGAGCGGGTGCTCGGGCTCGTCGGCGAGAAGTGGGCGAGGGTCGAGCCGGAAGGCTTCGCCGGTTTCTGCGATCTGCAGTCGTTGGTCGATGGCTTCAACGACGGCGACAAGGCGGAGATCGAGCTCGGCGATGTCGTCGAGCATGACGGGACGAAGGCCCTGCAGGTGACCACGACCAACGCGGAGGAGGGCCGGGTCAGCTCTTTGCTGGTGGCCTACGAGGCGCCGCACCGCGTGCTGCAGATGCGCCAGGAGTCCGACGAATCCACGTCGCTGGATCTCAGCGACTTCGACCGGGACGTGAAGCCGGAGCTGCCGGGTGAGGACGACTACGTCGACCTCACCACGATCGGCGGCTGAGCCTCGTCGGGGTTTGCTGGGTCCCTGTCGCGGGCAAGGAGTGAAGGGCACGGCGGGTGCGGGGCCGCCGTGGAGCACGCGTGGGGGCTCGTTACCGGTAGATTCCGGTAGCGAAGACATGAAGGAGTGGACGTGGAGTTGCATCACCAGCTGCAGACGTTGGTGCAGCAGCGTGGCGAGGCGGTTCTGGCCGACCCCGACGTGCTGCGCGCTGCGCTGGAGGACTACCTCGACGAGCAGACGGCGAGTACCGGTGACCTGAACCTCCTGGTTGACGCCGTGCGTCTGGGGGGACTGACCCGGCTGCGGTCGGCCATGCAGGGGGGCGCCGTTCCGGGAGCGGCCGTCGAGACTGCCGGTGGCTACCTCGCGCGACAGCGTGGCAGCAGTGATGTCGCCAGCGCCCAGTGGGCGGTCGCCGCACTCGGCTACGCCGTTGGGCAGGTTCCTGACCAGATCCCGACCGCCCTCCGGCAGAGCTTCACCAGCGGTGGCCCCGCCCCGTGGCCGCCGGCTGGCGCTCCGGTGGTCTCTCCGCCGCCGATGATGTCGCCGCCGATGATGTCTCCGCCGCAGCAGCCCTGGCAGGCGGGTCCGCCGGCTCAGGCCGGGCCCCCGCCCGGGTGGCAGGGCGGCCCCCCGCCCGGCGCGCCGTACGGGCAGCCTGCAGGGGCGAAGAAGTCGAAGGCGCCACTGATCGCGGTCGGCGCGGCCGTCGCCGTGCTGGCCGTCGGCGGCGGGATCGCCTGGGCGGTCAGCGCGGGCGGAGACGACGGCGACAAGAAGGCCAAGGACGACCCGACGACGTCGCAGACCACGAAGTCGGGCACGACCGAGGACCCGACGAAGACCGGCGGTGACTCCTTGGAGGCCAAGTCGCCCGCGGAGATCCAAGAGGCTGTCGTTGCCGACATGAACGAGGTCACCTCACTCAACATGCGCGGCAAGGTCGAGTTGGACGGGCTCGAGATGGACCTCTCCATGGATACCGACGGGCGCTGCACCGGCACCTTGTCGATCTATGGTGGCGTCGCCAGCATCATCTCGGACGGCACCGACGAGTACCTGAAGGGCGATCAGAAGTTCTGGATCGCCAGCAGCAAGGGGTCGACGCCCCCGTCGTCGGTGCTCGACATGTTCGTCGGCAAGTGGATGAAGACGCCGGGCACCGAGAACTTCGCCAGCTTCTGCGACCTCAACAACCTGCTGGAGGAGTTCGACAACGACGGGGCGGCCGACTTCGAGACCGGTGGCACCAGCATGGTCAACGGACGTGAGGCGCTGCAGCTGAACTCCGATGACGGCAGCACGATCTACGTCGGAAACTCGAGCCCGCACCACATCCTGCGGATCGTCGGCAACGACACCGAGCCTGGTGAGTTCCTGCTCTCCCAGTTCAACCAAGAGCTCGAGATCCGGGTACCCAGCGACTACGTCGACAACCCGAGCAGCTGAGTGGCACGCCCGGATCGACCGTTCGCCGGTCGGTTCGGGCGCATCGCTCGCCGTCGCGGGCCAAGGTCTGGCGGTGCCGCCGAGGTGTGGTGCTCAGTGCGCGGAGCGGCGCCCGGGCCGTTTCTTGCCGCCCGTTGAGCGGCGCGCCGGCTGGTGCGTCGGCGTACGCCAGTCGAAGTAGGTGCGTCCGGCGACCGGCTTGCCGATCACCTCGCTGACCGTGACCAGGGTGAAGCCGCGACGGCGCAGGCCTCTGATCATGCTGTCGACGGCGGCAACCGTCGTCGGGCGGATGTCGTGCATCAGGATCACGCTGTTGCGACGCGCTCGCTGCACGGCAGTGCGAGAGACGTAGCCGGAGTTGCGGATCTTCCAGTCGCTGGTGTCGACGTCCCACAGCACCTCGCTGAGGCCGAGCTCGCCCTGCAGCCTGAGCACGCGAGGGTTCGAGGCGCCGTACGGCGGGCGGGAGAGCACCGGGCGCACGCCGGTGACCTCGGTGATCAGGCGCTTGGTGTGCGCGAGCTGCCAGGTGACCCACTTGTCGGGGAGTGTGGTGAGGTTCGGGTGCGCCCAGGTGTGCACGCCGATCTCGTGGCCTGCCCGAGCGATCTGCCGGGCGGTGCGGCGCCGGCCGTCGAGCATCTGCCCGACCAGGAAGAACGTCGCGGGGGCCTTGCGGCGCGCGAGAACCTGCAGCAGGCGAGGCGTGTCGAGGCCCGGCCCGTCGTCGAAGGTGAGCGCGACGCAGCGCTTGCGCTTGCAGTCCACGGTGCGACGCGTCGACGGCCCGTGAGTGCCTCGGCCGCGCGATGCGGCCGTTGCTTCGTCGTCCTTCGCCGGCGCGGGCGCGGCGGGCTCCTCCGGTGTATCGCCCGCGACGCGGCCCACCGCGGCGGCGACGTCGGGGTCCCCAGCGCCGTGGTGGGGGCGCGAAACGCCCAGTGTGATCGCCAAAGCGAGAGCCAACAGCGCAACTAGCGCCCGTGCCTGCATGCTGCCCCGTCCAGATGTCCCCGCGTTCGTGCTTGGAGAATCATCCCAGAATCCAACGTGATCTGTGGCCTAACCCCAACTCTTCCGCGGTGGGGTCAAGTTACCCTGGCGTACATGAAGCGCACGATCTACGACGCCGACCACGAATCGTTCCGCGACTCCGTCGCAGCCTTCCTCGACCGCGAGGTCAAGCCGCACGTCGAGGAGCACGCCGCCAACAAGGCGATCCCCCGTGAGTTCTGGCTCGGCGCGGGGCGCCAGGGCTTCCTCGGCCTGGAGATTCCCGAGGAGTACGGCGGCGTCGGTGCCGGCGACTACCGCTTCAACGCGGTCGTGGCCGAGGAGCTCAACAAGGTCAATGCCGCACTGGGTTCCTGCTGGGGCATCCACGCTGACATCACCGCGCCGTACATCGTGGAGCTCGGCACCGAGGAGCAGAAGCAGCGGTGGCTGCCCGGCGTCGCCGCCGGTGAGATCCTGCTGGCGATCGGCATGACGGAGCCCTCCGGCGGCTCCGACCTGGCTGCGCTCAAGACGACTGCGGTGCGCGACGGTGACGAGTGGGTCATCAACGGCTCCAAGACCTTCATCACCAACGGCTACTCCGCTGACCTGGTGATCACCGCGGTGCGCACCGACCCCGAGAAGGGGCCCAAGGGCATCACCCTCTTCGCCATCGAGACCAGCAAGGAGGGCTTCAGCCGCGGCCGGAAGCTCGACAAGGTCGGGCAGGACGAGTCGGACACCGCCGAGCTCTTCTTCGAGAACGTTCGGGTGACGGATGCCGAGATCGTCGGCGAGCTCAACATGGGCTTCATCCACATGATGCAGAAGCTCCCCCAGGAGCGCCTCGGCTGCGCGATCTCCAACGTCGCGCACGCGAAGCAGATCCTGCTGGAGACGCTGCAGTACACCAAGGACCGCAAGGCGTTCGGCCAGTCCATCGGGCAGTTCCAGCACAACAAGTTCCTGCTCGCCGACCTGTTCACCCGCATCGAGGTCACCGAGTCCTACATCGACAAGTGCGTCGAGGCCCACGCTGCCAAGGAGCTCACCTCCGTCGACGCGGCGAAGGCCAAGTGGTGGAGCTCGCAGATCCAGAACGAGGTGCTTGACCACTGCGTGCAGCTGCACGGTGGCTACGGCTTCATGAACGAGTACCGTGTCGCCCGCGCCTGGCGTGACGCCCGCGTCTCGAAGATCTGGGCCGGCTCCAACGAGATCATGAAGGAGCTCATCGGCCGCGAACTCGGCCTCTGAGCACTCGCCTTTCCAAGATCGTCCCTAACAGATTCGTGGCTGAATCCGGTTCTGACCACGAATCTGTTAGGGACGATCTGGATTTCGCCGAGGGTCAGGAGCGGGAGATGCTGACGGCGAGGCCGATGAGATGGCCCATACGGGCGAGCTCGGACTCGAGGAACTCGGGTCCGCCGCGGCGTCCGACCACCACGATGTCGTCGCCCAGGGGGGCAGCGGCGATCACGGTGTTCTCGTCGGGGCTCGCGACCTGCGTACTGCGGTCGATGTCGTGCCACTCGACCTGCGAGGGCGCGGCCTGGCTGCGGTGCACCACCTCGGTACCCGCCGGCGTACGGCGGACGCGGGCGGCCCAGTCGGAGCGGAAGGTCGCCGGCAACAGCTCGATCAGCCTGTCGAGCGCCTGCACCGGGTGCACGGTGAGCTCCTCGACCGCCTCGAGGTCGAGGAAGAGGTTGCCGCCGGCTGCGTAGCGCGAGATCCACAGCACGTGTACGCCGTCGAGCAGGTTGCAGGCGCTCACGATGGAGTCGGGCATGGTGCCCTGGGCGGTCTCGAGGAGCACGTCGTCGACCGCGGTCCCGTCGTCGGGCCGATGCTCGACGATCTCGATGGCTTCGATGTCGCCGCCTGCCTCACCGATCGCTGTCGCCACCCGGCCGAGGGATCCCGGGACGTCGGGCAGTTCCACGCGCAGCAGGTAAGGCATGCCTCCACTGTAGCGACGTCATGTTTCGCGGGGATGAAGAATTCGCCGGCTCGCGCGGAGCATCTAGAGCACGCGCTGTACCGGCAGATGCGCGAACGGGTCCCATCCCGGTCCCGTACGCCGGCCACTGAGCCGTTCGGGAAACAGCCGGAGGTAGAGCGGGCGATTGCCGCCAGCCCAGGGCCGAGGGTTCCAGGTGCGCGCGATCTCCGCGACCTCCTCGAGGTCGTCGACATGCTCGGCGTGTCCCGTCGCGAGCACGCTCCATCCGCGCTGGTTCTCGTAGTCCAGATGATCGATCTCGAACGCGGCAGCCGCACCCGGCAGGTGCTGAGCCAGGACCGAGTAGCCCGTCGTGCGGATCGTGATCGCCTCGCTGACCCAGGCGTAGTTGACCGGAATGATCTGGGGGCCGTCGGGGGTGGTGAAGCCGAAGCGGCCGACGACGTTGTGGCCCAGCAGGCGGCGGCACTCGTCCTCCGCGAGCTCGACGGGGGCGTCCATGCTTCCTCCTCACACGAGCCGTTCGTCGTCGGCTCCGGTACCAGTGTGCTCCTCGAAGCCTGGGCGGACTACCGTGATCGCTCATGAGCGCTCTCGATGGTGTGTCCGAGATCTTCGACCCGGAGGCGTGGGACGTCGTCCCTGGCTTCGAGGACCTCACCGATCTGACCTACCACCGGGCGAAGGCGCACGGCACGGTGCGGATCGCCTTCGACCGTCCGGACGTCTTGAACGCCTTCCGACCGCACACCGTCGACGAGTTGCTGCGCACGCTTGACCATGCCCGGATGTCGGCGGACGTCGGCTGCGTGCTGCTCACGGGCAACGGCCCGTCGGAGAAGAACGGCAAGTGGGCGTTCTGCACGGGTGGTGACCAGCGGATCCGGGGCCGGGCCGGCTACCAGTACGAGGACGTCGCGGCCACCTCCGGTGACACCGGCGCCGAGGAGCCGAGCCCCATCGACAAGGCCAAGATCGCCCGCCTGCACATCCTCGAGTGCCAGCGGCTGATCCGGTTCATGCCGAAGGTGGTCATCGCGGTCGTCAACGGCTGGGCAGCCGGCGGCGGGCACAGCCTCTTCGTCACCTGCGACCTCGCCCTCGCCTCCCGCGAGCACGCACGCTTCAAGCAGACGGATGCGGACGTCGGCTCCTTCGACGGTGGCTACGGGTCGGCGTACCTCGCTCGGCAGGTGGGGCAGAAGTTCGCCCGGGAGATCTTCTTCCTCGGCCAGGAGTACTCCGCCGAGGACGCCGTGCGGATGGGGGCGGCGAACCGCGCGGTTCCGCACGCCGAACTGGAGGCCACCGCGCTGGAGTGGGGCCGGCTGATCAACGGCAAGAGCCCGACCGCGCAGCGGATGCTGAAGTATTCCTTCAACCTGCTCGACGACGGCCTGGTCGGCCAGCAGCTCTTCGCCGGCGAGACCACTCGCCTCGCCTACATGACCGACGAGGCGCAGGAGGGCCGAGACCAGTTCCTGGAGAAGCGGGACCCGGACTGGTCCCCTTACCCCTGGTACTACTGACCGCTCAGCGCCGTGGCTTCCACTTCACGGAGACAGGCTTGGTCCAGTCCCAGCCGTCGCGGTAGGCGGCGCCGTCCTGCCAGCTGAGGGTGGCGATGCCTTCGAGCTTGGCGAAGCGCCACCCCTTCTTGAAGCAGGAGCGGGGGACCTTCACGGTGATGGTGTCTGCTCGGTCGGATGCCCGGCGAGTGATCTGCCCTGTGTCGCAGCGCCACCCGCTGGTGCCGGCCGCGAGGTTCTCCCACCGCAGGGTGGTGTCGATGTTGGGATTGGCCCCGTAGGCGGTGGCCCAGATGGTGACCTGCTTCGTGCCCTTCCGGTTGCTGAGCACCGCGCGGTTGCCCTGGTTGTCGCAGATGCCGGAGCTGGGGCAGGGCGTCCAGTCGCGGTACTTGAACGTGAAGACCGCCTTGCGCTTGCCGAGCTTGTAGGAGAGTCGGGTGACGTCGCCGCGAGCCTTGTCGGCGGCGGTCGGTGCAGGAGCGCCGCCTTCGACGCGCCACTGGACGTCGCGTTTCGGATCGCTGCGGGTGCCGGCCTCGGCGGAGAACGCAGACAGCCCGACAAGCGCGAGCGCGATGGCGAGGACGAGCAGGTAGCGGGCGCGGAGTGGAGTCACGTCGTGCTTCTACCCCCGCGGCCGGGCTTTCACTCGCACCTGAGGTGAACCGTGCATGCTGGCGGCAGAGGTAGGTCAGGATCGCGAGGGAGAGACCATGAAGCTGAGTTCGGCCCAGATCGATCGAGCGCGGGGCGCGGTGCTGGGCTCGGCGGTCGGCGACGCGCTGGGCGCGGCGTACGAGTTCGGGAGCCGGGACGTCGGTCCGGCCGGCCCGGAGATGCTCGGCGGCGGCCTCGGAGACTTCGCGCCGGGTGAGTGGACCGATGACACCACGATGGCGTGGTGCGTCCTCGACGTTGCCGCAGGTGGTGCCGACCTGAGAAGCGAGGGGGCGCTCACGGAGATCGCCCGCCACTTTCGTGCTTGGTACGAGACCGGACCGGCAGACATCGGTCACCAGACCCGGACGGTCCTCGAGGAGGCGGGCTCGGAGCCGACCGGTGCGGGACTTGCCGCCACCTCCTTCGACCTGCACCGGCGTACCGGACACACGGCGGGCAACGGCTCGCTGATGCGCACGGCGCCGGTGGCGCTGAGGTTCCTCGACGATCCGGCCGGCCTGGTGGACGCCGCCCGTCGAGTCAGTGTGCTCACCCACTACGACCGTCAGGCCCAAGACGCCTGTGCGCTCTGGTCCCTGGCGATCAGGCGCGCGGTCATCTCCGGTGAGCTCGAGCTGCGGGAGGGGCTGGCGCGCCTCGAGCCGGATGCCGCAGCCGAATGGGCCGGATTCATCGACGAAGCGGAACGACGGGCCCCGGGGGCGTTCACGCCGAACGGCTGGGTGGTCACCGCCTTCCAGGCGGCGTGGTCGGCGATCGTGCACACCCCGGTCCCGGCCGATCACCCGGAGGGTCACCTCGGGGATGCGCTCGAGACGGCGATCCGGATCGGTGACGACACCGACACGGTCGCTGCCATCGCCGGTGGCCTGCTCGGGGCTCGGTGGGGCGCGGCGTCGGTGCCGCAGCGCTGGCGCTCGGTCCTGCACGGCTACCCGGGGATCGCCGCCGCGGAGCTTGTCGCGCTGGTGGACCGCGCGATCAGCTGACCAGCCGCAGCGACGTCGACGAGCGTCCGATCCGTACCGTCTGGCCCCAGGTCAGGGAGAGTGCGTCGGCCTCGATGCCGTCACCGAAGGCCACCAGGTGATCGCTCTTGATCGTCAGCGTCAGCGCGTCATCGACAAGTTCGCCCTCGGTCAGCGACGTGCCGGTGGCCGGCGAGGGCCAGGCCTCCCGCACGAACCAGGCCAGCCGTGACTCCGTGGGCGCGGGCAGGCGCAGCGTGCTGCGGCGTTCGCGGGCCACCGAACTGCACCACCCCGTCGCTCCGGTGCCGGTCGCGACGATCAGGCCCGACGACGCCTGCGCCTCCTGCGATCCCTCCGGCAGGGTCAGTTCGTAGCGGGCGGTCTGGTGGCTCGGGTGCCCGACGAAGATCTCGTTGAGCGCCCGCAGCCGTTGGCCGTCGTCGAGGACCGCCTCGACCATCGTGCGCTGCACGGCCCGGTCGGTAGCACGCAGCAGGTCGCCGAGGTCCCGGGCAGCATGCGTCACCAGCACGCCGGCGTTGCGCTCCGGCTCCGGGTCCACCCCGATCACCGGTTGTCCGTCGAGGTACTTCGCGACGTTGGCCACCAGCCCGTCCTGCCCGACGACCACCACGACGTCGTCGGGCGAGAACAGGAAACGTGAGACGTCGCCACGCTCGACGCGGCCCCGCCGCCAGTCGACCGGGATCCCTGCTGCGGCTGTTTCGATCGCTGCCCGGGTGAGTCGGTGCCGTTCCTCGAGCTCTCCGATGTCTCGACCTCGGCTCGCGAGGAAGAACGCCGCTTGACCGCGGGTGCCGTGGGTAGCGAGGAGCTCCTCGTATTCGGTACGCCGAGTCACCAGGACGACCCGGGGCGTCAGGCTCATGCCGCGCCCCTGCTCTGGCCCAGCTGGGCCAGGGCCTTGCTGACCAGGTCGGGGCTCAGCACCAAGGTCTCGATCTGGGGCAGGTTCGCCGCCAGCTCCTTCACGGCAAGTGCCAGCAGCACCGCCTCCGAGACGTCGCGGTAGGCCGCGACGCGGGCGGCCTCCGCGTCACCCTCCGCCGCACCCGCCAACCGGGCACCTGCGGCGCGCGCCTCCGCGATGGTGACCGTACGCCGCGCCTCGGCCTCGCTGGCGATGACCCCTGCGGCGGCGTTCTCCTCGGCCTCGCGGCGTGCGTTCGCACCCCGCTGGGCGACCAGCTGCTCCTCGCGCCGGGCCAGCTCGATCTGGGTCTGCAGCTCGTTCTCACCGATGGCGCGCTCCCGCTCGACCGCCACGGCGCGCCGTTCGAAGGTCGCCTTGTCGGCCTCTTGTTGCACCTGCTCGCGCGTCGGGGTCCGCAGTGCCTTCTCCACCTCGGGCTCGGGCCGCACGGCCACCACGCGTACGCCGACGACGGCGATCCCGGTCTCGGCGAGCCGGGCGTCGCCGGCCAGGCCCGCGGCGATGACCGCGCGCACCGGCCCGACACCGTCGGCCATCGCGGTGGTCAGATCGGCGGTCGCCAGCAGGTCGATGGCGTATTGCTGTGCCGACTCGGTCAGCAGCGCCGCGACCTGGTCGAGCGGGGTTCCCCGCCAGGCGCCGGTGTCCGGGTCGATCGAGAAGTCGATACGGGCGGCTGCTGTGGCGGGGTCGGTCACCCGGTAGGTGATCGTCGCCTGCACGGTGACGTCTTGGAAGTCGCTGGTGCGAGCGTGGAAGAGCAGCGGCAGCTCCCGGTCGTCGACCGGCACCTCGTTGAGCACCGCGCTCAGCGGGCGGAACCAGAACGAGGCGCCGACACCTGCGCGGACCGTCGTGCCGTTGCGGATCTGCTCCACGTGGGTCGTGCCCGATCCGCGCAGGTGGCGGACCAGGGGGTAGCGGGCGATGTCAGCCATGACTCTCTCCTTCTCCTCAATTAGCGTCAGTATGACGATAAGCCGGAATGATGGTAATCGTCAACTTGACGCTAAAGGGGCTAGGGTGTCGCTCATGAGCGACCTTCCCGACTACCCACGTGTCGCGGTGACCGTTGATCTCGTGGTGCTCACGGTGCGCGACGGCGAGCTGCAGGTGCTCACCATCCGCCGGGGGGAGGAGCCGTTCCGGGGGCGGTGGGCGCTGCCCGGCGGATTCCTGAGGCCCCGTGAGGACCTGCATGCTGCCGCCGCGCGGGAGCTCATGGAGGAGACCGCTCTGCCGGCGGAGCACGTCCACCTCGAACAGCTGGCGAGCTACGGCGCGCCTGATCGCGACCCGCGGATGCGGACCGTGACCGTCGCCTACCTGGCTCTGGCGCCCGACCTGCCCACACCGGAGGCAGGCAGCGACGCTGCCGACGCGCGGTGGCAGCCGGTGCACACGATGCTGGCTGGCGCTGAGCTTCCCTTCGACCACGCGGAGATCCTGCGTGACGGCGTCGAGCGTGCGCGGGCGAAGCTCGAGTACACACCGCTCGCCACCGCCTTCTGTGCGGCTACCTTCACGATCGCGGAGCTGCGCCGCGTCTACGAGGTCGTCTGGGACACCACGCTCGACGCCCGGAACTTCCACCGCAAGGTGACCAAGACGGAGGGCTTCGTCGTCGAGACGCCCGAGACGACCACGCGTGACGGTGGACGACCTGCGCGGCTCTATCGAGCAGGGAGCGCCCCCCGCCTGCATCCGCCGCTGCTCCGCTGAGCCGGCGGCCCTGCCGTCCATCATCCGCGCCGGTTGGCATGATGGGTCGGTGATGACGACGGCGCCAGCGACACGCTTGCCGGACCGGCTCTCCGCCCAGGTCGCCACGCTGACCCCCAGCTACTTCGCGCTCGTCATGGCCACCGGCATCGTGGCGGTGGGGTTGCGTCTCGAAGGATTTCCCCTGCTCGGGCAGGCGCTCTGGCTGATCGCGGTCGCGGCGTACGCGGTGCTGCTCGTCCTTACCTCCTGGCGGTTCGCCAGTCATCGACCGGCGATCGTCGCCGACTTCTTCGACCCGACGCGGGCCTTCGGCTTCTTCACCTTCGTCGCTGGGACGAACGTCCTTGCGACCTACCTGACGCTCTCCGCCCACCACACGATCGCGACCGTGCTGCTCGGCGTCACGGGGGCCTTCTGGCTGGTGCTCGGCTACCTGGTGCCCTGGACCGCGGTGCTCGATCGCCAGGTCCGCCCGGTCGTTCGGCTGGCCAACGGATCCTGGTTCCTCTGGGTCGTCGCCAGCCAGTCGGTCGCGGTCGTGGCCGCCTCGCTCGAGCCGGTGCACCACGGCGTACGGCGCGAGCTTGCCTTCCTCGCGGTGATGTCGTGGTCGGTCGGCATCTTCCTGTATGCCGCGACTGCGGTGCTGGTCACCCTGCGGCTGATGCTCTACGACTTCCGGCCCGAGGAGCTGGATCCGCCGTACTGGGTCTCGATGGGTGCGCTGTCGATCACCGTGCTGGCTGGAGCACGGATCGTCGCGATGACCGATGCGCCCACGGTGCACGTCGTACGGGAGCTGGTCGGCGGCCTCTCCTTCGTCTGTTGGGCGTTCGCCACCTGGCTGATCCCGGTGCTGGTGGCCGCTGGCTGGTGGCGGCACGTCCGTCACGGACTGCCCCTGGCCTACACGCCGACGCTGTGGAGCATGGTCTTCCCGCTCGGCATGTACGCCGTCGCGGGGATCCATCTCGGGCGTTCGGAGGAGCTGCCGCTCGTCGAGGCGGTCGGCACCGTGGAGCTGTGGGTCGCGGTCGTGGTCTGGGCGGTGGTCTTCGGCGGCCTGCTGCGCCGGACGGCCGGGGTCCTGACCGGCCGCTGGTGACCCTGCGGAGCACCGGGTAGCCAGCGCAGGCAGGAGGTTGCTAACGTCAAGGCATCCAGCACGGGAGTCCGCGGCAGCGGACTGAGAGGGAGCTGAGTCCGCTCCGACCGTCGAACCTGATCCGGGTCATGCCGGCGAAGGAAGCGAAGGAGCTCCTCATGGTTGCCGTTCCCCCACGAGTCCTGCCACGACTCTTCTGCCTGGTCTCGTCCGACGACGACCTGTCCTTGCTGCCGCGCCTGGCCGGCGTAGGAATCGACGGCTTCCAGGTCCGTGACAAGGGAGCGACGACGCGTGAGCTGATCGCCCTCACGGCGCGGATCCGCTCGGCGGTCGGCAGCGCGTGTCTCGTCGTCGACGACCGGATCGACGTCGCCCTGGCTGCCGGAGCGGACGGCGTGCACCTGGGTGCGGAGGATCTTCCGATGGCCGCCGCGCGTCGGCTCGGGCCGGACCTCTTGATCGGCGCCACCTGCCGCGGCCGCGGGGCTGTGCAGGTGGCGCGGGAGGCGGGCGCCGACTACGCCGGATTCGGGCCGATCTATGCGTCCGCCTCGAAGAGCGGACTGCCGGTGCCGCTCGGCCCGGGGGCGATCGCCGAGGCGTCCGACGTGCTCCCGTTGATCGCCATCGGCGGCATCGATGCAGAGAATGCCGGCGGCGTGCGCGGCGCCGGTGCGCACGGGGTGGCCGTCATCGGTGCGATCTGGCGACAACCGGACCCTGTGCAGGCAGCGAAGGAGCTCGTCGCGAGCGTCGCCTGATGGCGGGCCTGATCCGCGTGCTCGGTGCCGGGATCGTCGGGTTGGCGGTCGCCGATGAGCTGCTGCGGCGCGGTCACGAGGTCGAGGTCGTCGATCCGGCACCGGGGACCGGCGCCTCCCGTGCCGCGGCCGGCATGCTCGCCCCCGCCGGGGAGCTCTGGCACGGAGAGGAGAGGGTGCTCACGCTGGGTCGCCGCTCCACCGAGCTGTGGCCAGCGTACGCCGCACGTCTCGGCGTCCCGCTCCGCTCGGGCGGCACGCTGCTTGCCGCCGTGGACCACGGAGATCTGCAGCTCCTCGACCGGCAGGTCGCGTTGGTCCGGGCCGCAGGCGAGCGGGTGGTCGAACTGGGACGTCGCGAGCTCCTGTCGGAGGAGCCACGGCTGGGCCGGGTCCTCGGGGGTGCGCTGCTGCCGGTCGACCACAGCGTCGACCCGCGCGCCGTGGTCGCCGCGCTGCTGGCCCGTATCCCCGTCTGCGCGGCGCCCGGGTCGCGGCCGCCCGCCGGGACAGTCATCGCCACCGGCGCCACGCTCCCGCCGCCGTACGCGCGGCTCGTCCGCCGGGTGCGCGGCGAGATCCTGCGCCTGCGCACCGCGGACCCGCCACAACGGACGCTGCGGGCGTGGGTACACGGCCAGCAGGTGTACGTCGTCCCACGGGCGAGCGGCGAGGTCGTCGTCGGCGCCACGCAGGAGGAGCACCCCGGCCGGCCGGTGGTCACCGTCGAAGGCGCCTGGCGGCTGCTCGACTCCGCCCGGCGGCTGCTCCCGGGCCTGGACCGGGCCGAGCTGGTCGAGGCCATCGCCCGCGACCGTCCGGGGACCCTCGACAACCTGCCGCTGATCGGCCCGACCCACGACCCCGCGGTGACGCTCGCCGCCGGCCACTTCCGTCACGGCGTCCTGCTCGCCCCACTCACTGCGCAACTGGTCGCCGACCACCTCGAGCACGGACACGTCGACCCAGCGGTGGATCCCCGCCGCTTGCTCACCCAAGGAGACACATGATCACCCTCAACGGCGTGTCGGTGGAGTTCGCCGGCTCCGTCGCCGACCTCGTCACCCAGCAGCATGTCGATCCGCGGGGGCTTGCGGTCGCCGTCGACGGGACCGTCGTGCCCCGTGCCGACTGGGCCCGTTCCTGGCTGGCGGGCGGCCAGCAGGTAGAGATCGTGACGGCGGTGCAAGGTGGCTGACCTGACGATCGCCGGCCGCACCCTCGCCTCGCGCCTCTTCCTCGGCACCGGAGGGCTGCCGTCGACCGGGCTGCTGCCGGAGCTGCTCGCTGCTGCCGCCCCGGGTCTGGTGACGGTCTCGGTGCGGCGTACCTCCTCGCTCGCCGACGGAAGCCTGCTGGGCCTGCTCGCCCGTGCCGGCGTGCCGATACTGCCCAACACCGCCGGGTGCACGTCCGCACGGGAGGCGGTGCTCACCGCCGAGCTGGCACGTGAGGCGTTGGGGACGGACTGGGTGAAGCTCGAGGTGATCGGCGACGAGACCTCGCTCCTGCCCGATGCGATCGAGCTGGTGGAGGCGGCCGAGCAGCTGGTACGTCGCGGCTTCGTGGTGCTGCCCTACGCCACCGACGATCCGGTGCTCGCCCGGCGGCTGGAGGAGGTCGGCTGTGCCGCGGTGATGCCGCTCGGATCGCCGATCGGCTCCGGGCTGGGCATCCTCAACCCCCAGGCGATCGCCGCGGTCGTGGCGGCGGTCTCGGTGCCGGTGGTGCTCGACGCCGGGATCGGCACCGCCTCCGACGCCGCGCTCGCCATGGAGCTGGGCTGTGCGGCAGTGCTCGCCGCCACCGCGGTCACGCGCGCCGACGATCCGGTGGTGATGGCGCGCGCCCTGCGGTGGGCGGTCGAGGCGGGAGTCGCGGCGCGCGCTGCCGGCAGGATCCCGCGGCGGGCGGTGGCTCGGGCCTCCAGCCCGACGACGGGACGGATCGAGGTGGCACCGACATGACCCTCGATCTGCCGCCGTTGCTGGTCCTGACCGACCGTGCCCAGCTGCGGCTCGGCCGCTCGCTGGTGTCTACGGTCGCCGAGTGCGCGCGCGCCGGTCTGACCCACGTCGTGCTCCGCGAGCTGGATCTCCCACCGCGATCGCGTGCGGCTCTGGCGGCGCGCCTCGTCGCGACCGGCGTCTCGGTGATCGCCGCGCATCGACCGCTGCCGAAGACGATCGGGCTCCACCTTCCCGCGGGGGCGTTGCCGCCCGGTGACCCGCCGGGTGTGCCAGGGCTGCTCGGCCGCAGCTGCCACACTCGTGCCGAGGTCGCGGCGGCAGCCGCGGATGGCTGCGACTACGTGACTCTGGGCCCGTACGCCGACACCAGGTCCAAGCCCGGCTACGGGCCGCCTCTCGCGGTGGAGGAGTACGCCGGCGCGCCGCTGCCTGCCTACGCCCTCGGCGGCGTCGACCCGGCCAACGCGGCTCGGGCGCTCGCTGCCGGTGCCTACGGCATCGCTGTCATGGGCGCGGTGATGCGCTCGTCCTCGCCCGCCGCGGTCGTCCGCGACCTGCTTGCCGTCGCCGCCGACACGCCCCAGGGCGAGCGATGAGCGCCGCCACCGCCCCACCGGTCGTGCTCAGCATCGCCGGGACCGACTCCGGCGGAGCCGCCGGACTTGCCGCAGACCTGACCACCTTCGCGAGCGTGGGCGTCCACGGTGCCTGCGTGGTCACTGCCGTCACCGCTCAGGACACGACCGGCGTGCACGCGATCCATGCGACGCCGCTCGACATCGTCTCGGCCCAGCTCGACGCCGTGCTCGGTGACCTGCCGGTGGCCGCCGTGAAGACCGGGATGCTCGGCACCGCGGCGGTGGTGCGACTGGTCGCCGAACGGTGCGGACACCTGCCCCTGGTCGTCGACCCCGTCCTCGTCGCCACCTCCGGAGCCGTGCTCGGCGATGCCGAGGTGGTGCGCGCCTACCGCGAGCACCTCCTTCCCGTGGCCACGGTCATCACGCCGAACCTCGAGGAGGCGCATGCCCTCGCCGCGGTCTCGGCTTCCTGCCCGGAGTCCGCCGCGCGTCTGGCCGCCCTTCTCGCCGAACACGGCCCCGCGACCGTGGTCACCGGCGGCGACCCTCATGGTGCCGGTCCCTGCACCGACTGGGTCACTCGTCGCAACGAGCCGCCGGTGCCCTGCGCGCACCCCTCGGTCGCCACCGACAACGACCACGGGAGCGGCTGCACCTTCAGTGCGGCGCTGGCTGCGCAGCTCGCCCTCGGCAGGACCTTGGAGGAGGCGGTCGCGTGCGCCGCCGACTTCACCCTCGCGTGCCTGCGCACGAGTGCCCACTGGGAGCTGGGCCGTGGCCGCGGCCCGATCGCCCACGTGGTCCGACCGGCGTGACCCCGCCCTTGCCGGCCCGGCCGGATGCCGATCGGGTGCCGACCTGGCGCGAACACCCACCCTCGAAGAACCAGCAGAGAGACGGAGCAACCCGATGACCCACGACGTCCATCCGGCCCACGCCCGCGTGTTGACGGGCGACCTGCAGGTGCCGGTCACCCGCGTCAGCCTGACCAACGGCGAGACCTTCGACCGTTACACCACCGCGGGTCCGGGCTCGGACCCCGAGCGCGGTCTGCCCCGGCTGCGGGAGCAGTGGATCGCCGAGCGCGGCGACACCGAGGCGTACGCCGGCCGCGCGGTGCAGCTCGTCGACAACGGGCGCGCCGCCCTGCGCTCCGGCGTACACCGGGAGCAGTGGCGGGGCGCGAAGCCGCAGCCGCGGGTGGCGGCGCCGCTTCCACACCCCCAGGACGGCACGACCCCGGCCGCCGGCCGGAAGGTCACCCAGATGCACTACGCCCGGCGCGGCGAGATCACGCAGGAGATGCGCTACGTCGCCGAGCGTGAGGGCTGCGACGTCGAGCTGGTGCGCAGCGAGGTCGCGGCGGGCCGCGCGATCATCCCGGCCAACGTCAACCACCCGGAGTCGGAGCCGATGGTCATCGGCCGCCGCTTCCTGGTGAAGGTCAACGCCAACATCGGCAACTCGGCGGTCACCAGCAGCATCGCGGAGGAGGTCGACAAGCTCACCCATGCGGTCACCTGGGGGGCGGACACCGTGATGGACCTGTCCACCGGCGACGACATCCACACCACCCGGGAGTGGATCATCCGCAACAGCCCGGTGCCGATCGGCACCGTGCCCATCTACCAGGCACTGGAGAAGGTCAACGGCGAGGCGGACAAGCTCACCTGGGAGCTGTTTCGCGACACCGTCATCGAGCAGTGCGAGCAGGGCGTCGACTACATGACCATCCACGCCGGCGTGCTGCTGCGCTACGTGCCGCTCACCGCGGACCGCATCACCGGCATCGTCTCCCGCGGCGGCTCGATCATGGCCGGTTGGTGCCTGGCGCACCACCAGGAGAACTTCCTCTACGCCCACTTCGACGAGCTCTGCGAGATCTTCGCCCGGTACGACGTCTCCTTCAGTCTCGGCGACGGGCTGCGGCCCGGCTGCACCGCCGACGCCAACGACGAGGCCCAGCTCTCCGAGCTGCGCACCCTCGCCGAGCTGACCCGGCGCGCCTGGGCGCACGACGTGCAGGTGATGGTGGAGGGTCCCGGCCACGTGCCGCTCAACCTGGTCGAGGAGAACGTCGTGCTCCAGCAGGACTGGTGCCATGGTGCGCCGTTCTACACGCTGGGACCGCTGGTCACCGACATCGCGCCCGGCTACGACCACATCACCTCGGCGATCGGTGCCGCCACGATCGCGATGCACGGCACCGCGATGCTCTGCTACGTCACCCCCAAGGAGCATCTCGGCCTGCCCGATCGCGACGACGTGAAGACCGGGGTGATCACCTACAAGCTCTCCGCGCATGCCGCTGACGTCGCCAAGGGCCACCCGCGCGCCCGGGAGTGGGACGACGCGCTGTCGCGCGCCCGCTTCGAGTTCCGCTGGCACGACCAGTTCGCGCTCTCCCTCGACCCGGTCACCGCGGAGGCCTTCCACGACGAGACCCTGCCCGCCGAAGGCGCCAAGACCGCCCACTTCTGCTCGATGTGCGGCCCGAAGTTCTGCTCGATGCGGATCAGCCAGGACGTCCGGGAACGCTTCGGCAGCCAGCTCGAGGCAGCCGAGGAGGGGATGGCCGCGAAGTCGGCGCAGTTCCTCGAGCTCGGGGCCAGCGTCTACGTCGAGGACAGCCGGGGCGACAGGTCGGAGGAGTCTCGCGCCGGTGCATGAAAGCGCCGTGCAAGCGGGTCCCGGCAGGGTCGGGACGACGCGCCGGCAACGGGCGGGCGCCGAGGTGGAGGAGAAGCAAGGATGAAGCAGACCCGAGCTCGGGCCGGGAGGCGGATGCTGGCGGTCGCCGGTGCGTTGGCAGGTGGCGTGGTGGCCGTCGGGTTGACCACTGCGCCTGCGCAGGCGGAGCCCTACCAACCCTGGGAGGTCAACGACTGGACGGGGACGTTGCGCACCGACTGGAGGTGCACGACCGAGGACGGCTGGTCGTTCGTCAAGCCGGAGCGTGGCAACGGGCAGTGCATCGTGCCCGACGACATCGACGGCTCATGGTTCCAGGACGACGCGGGTGGCAAGGCCGGCAAGATCGTGCTGCGCAGCACCCGGCCCGGCCAGGCGATCGTCGGCAAGGTCGAGTTCCACCCGCAGGGGGAGCACCTCTATGTCTACGACACCGCCAACGACGGTAAGTCCTTCTGGGTGACCTTGGACGGCAAGAAGTACGTGCCGCCCGGCACCGGCAAGGAGGTCGACCTGCTGCACCGCAATCTGTCCATCAAGGACGGTCGGGTGATGCGACTCAACGCCTGGGGCAAGGACTACAAGGGATCGACCGTGCTGCTGGGCAGCACCCTGGTGATCGCGTAGGCATCCCGCGGCCGGCGGTAGGGAGCCCCCGCCCGCCGGCCGCGCTTCCGTGGGGAAGCCGAACTGGGAGAAGCCCGGCAGGAACGACCTGATCCGGGTGCCGCTCGAGAACGATCTCGACCAGGCGGGCACTCCCGGTCGCCGGCGGTGTACGTGACGCCCATTACGCTGACCTGCGTGAACATCGTCGTGCTGACCGGTGCCGGAATCTCCGCTGAGAGCGGGGTGCCCACCTTCCGAGACGCCGACGGACTCTGGGAGGGGCACCGGATCGAGGAGGTCGCCACTCCCGAGGCATACGACCTCAGCCCGGTCGCGGTGCAGCGCTTCTACGACGCGCGCCGCAAGGCCTTGGCCGAGGTGGAGCCCAACCCTGCGCACGTGGCGTTGGCCCGGCTGGAGGAGGTGCTGGGTGACGAGCTCTTCCTGGTCACCCAGAACATCGACGACCTCCACGAGCGCGGCGGCTCGCAGCGGGTCGCGCACATGCACGGTGAGCTGCTCTCAGCCCTGTGTCGCAGCTGCGGCGGCCGCAGCCATTGGACCGACGACCTCGACGACTTCCCGCCGTGCCCGCGGTGTGGCATCCCCGAGCTCCGACCCGACGTGGTCTGGTTCGGAGAGGTCCCGTACGGCATGGACGTGATCCAGGGGAAGCTGATGCGGGCCGACCTCTTCGTCTCGATCGGCACCTCGGGTGCGGTCTATCCGGCGGCAGGATTCGTGCAGATGGCCGCCGCCTGTGGTGCGCGGACCCTGGAGATCAATCTGGAGCCCAGCGAAGGCACGCATTTCTTCAACGAGGCCCGGCACGGTCGCGCGGGCGAGCTCGTGCCGATCTGGGTCGACGAGGTACTCCGTCCCCTCGGCTTCTGACTCGTCGTCTCGCCTCGCTGCCGGCCGGCTGGTCAGGAGGGGCGGGCGATCTCCTCGGCCAGCAGCGCGCGAAGTCGGTCTGCCTCCTTGCCGAGACCGATCCGCGGGATCCAGTCGTGCACCATCTGCACGAACATCGCCGCGCTCTCGATGATCCGTGGATCCATGTGGCCGAAGACCTCGAGGGTGACGACGCCGTAGAGAGCCTGCCAGGCCTGCATGAAGATCCACAGCACGCCTCGGTCGGTCCGCTCTATCACCGAGGCGTCCATCGGGATCAGCGGATCCTCCACCGCTGCGCGTACGGCGGTGGGCAGTTCGTCGAGCGTCGGGTGCGGGAAGTCGGTGTGCTGCCAGATCTCCACCAGGAGGCCGTTCATGAAATGCCCGGAGGTGGCCGAGGTCAGCAGGTCGCGGCGTACGCAGGCGGTGTCGGCGATCGGGTTGGCGAAGACCAGGCCGAACTCCCGTGGGCTTGCCAGCGCCCAGCGCCGGAACGCAGCTGCCGCTGCGATCAGGCGGGCCGCCGGATCGTCGACGGGGTGGCGTGCTGCGGCGGCGACGAAGTCGGCAGTCGCGGCGCGGTCGATCTCGAAGGCGACCAGGTCGACGAGCTCCTGATAGCTGGCGACGTAGCGGTACAACGCCGGAGCTGTCATGCCCATTCGCTGGGCGATGGCCCGCAGGGAGAGTTCCGCGCCCTCGGCGAGCAGGTTCCGAGCGGTGCTGACGATCTCGGCGTACGTCGCCTCGCGCTGGCGTTCGCGGCGCCCAGCCATGACTTCCTCTCGATGTGCGGGGGTGATCTCGACAGGCTCGATCCCCGAATTCAGTGGTCGATCCCCGAATTCGGTGGTCGATCCCCGAATTCGGTGGTCGAGCTTGTCGAGACCTCTGGCCCTTGACCGGAATAGTTTACACCGTTTACCGTTAACGCCGTTAACTCGAATGAACCCCCTTCACGAAGGCTCGTCATGATCGATCGCTGGGGCCGCTACGTCGCCCGCCGCTCCCTGCCCGTCCTGCTGATCGCCCTGCTCGTCGCGGGCATCGCGGCTGCCTTCGGGGCAGGCGTCTTCGGCAGCCTGTCCAACGGTGGCTTCGACGACCCGGACACCGAGTCCGCCCGCGAGCTGGCTCTCGAGCGCGAGACCTTCGGCAACCAGGCGGTCGACGTGATCGCCATCTACTCCAGCGACACGTTGCGGGCCGATGCCCCGGCCTTCCAGTCGGCGGTCGAGCAGACTTTGGCCGAGCTGCCGGACGGCGTCACCGCGACGCCGTGGTTCGCGGCCGGCGACCCGTCGATGACGAGCCATGACGGCCATGCCGCGACCGTGCTGATCTCGCTTGCCGGCGAGACGCAGGACGAGAACTCCGACAGCTTCGAGGAGATCAAGGACGAGCTCGCTGCGGACGGCCTCGAGGTCGAGCTCGCCGGCCCCTGGGCGGTCTACACCGACGTCAACCACATCACCAGCGACGACCTGGCGCGGGCCGAGCTGATCGCCCTCCCCTTGGTGCTGCTGCTCTCTCTGGTGATCTTCGGCAGCCTGGTTGCGGCAAGCATGCCGGTGCTGGTCGGTGGGGTGGCGGTCGTCGGCGCGCTGGGGGTGCTGCGGCTGATCGCCGGCGTCACCGAGGTGTCGATCTTCTCGGTCAACATCATCACCTTGCTCGGCATGGGCCTGGCGATCGACTACGCGCTCTTCGTCGTCTCCCGCTTCCGTGAGGAGCTTGCGCTCCGCGCCGGCGACGATCCCGAGGCGGTGCGCGACGCGCTCCGTCGCACCATGGCCACCGCAGGCCGGACGGTGCTCTTCTCCGGTCTCACGGTCGCGGCGGCGATGAGCTCGCTGCTCGTCTTCCCGCAGAACTTCCTGCGTTCGATCGGGTACGGCGGCATGGCAGCCGTCCTGGTCGCGATGGTGGCCTCACTCACGGTGCTCCCCGCCGTGCTGGGGCTCCTCGGCCGGCGCATTGATGCCGGACGGGTGCCGTTCCTCAACCGGAGCGCGGGCCGCCGGGCCCAGGGAGAGCATGGGGACACGGGAGCGTGGTCGCGCCTGGCGCACGCTGTGATGCGGCGGCCGATCGTCTTCGCCGTGGCCATCACGGCTGTCCTGCTGGCGATCGGATCACCGTTCCTGGGCGTGAAGTGGGGCAGCGTCGACTACCGGGTCCTGCCCGACGACGCTCCCTCACATGTGGCCGCCGAGCGACTCAACACCGACTTCGGTCCCGAGCGATCGACGGCCAACGTGACCCTCCGCGGCGCGGACGAGGAGCAGGTGGCTACCTATGCGGCCGACCTGCTGACGGTGGACCGCGTGGTCGACGTACATCCTGTCGCGGAGCGGGAAGGCGTGACCCTGCTGCGTGTCGCCTGGGAGGGCAACAGCCAGACCGAGGCTTCGCAGCAGGTCGTCCGCGACCTGCGAGAGGTCGCCACGCCTGGCGACTCCGAAGCGCTGATCGGCGGGCTCTCCGCCGACACCGTCGACCTGCTCGGCTCCATCGGGCACCACCTGCCGTGGATGGCTCTGGTCGTGGTCCTGGTGATGCTGGTGCTGCTCTTCCTCGCCTTCGGGTCGCTGGTGCTGCCGGTCAAGGCGGTGCTGATGAACGCTCTCTCGATCACCGCGTCGTTCGGCGTCGTCACGTGGATCTTCGCCGACGGTCATCTCGAGGGACCGTTGGGCTACACCAGCTCGGGCTTCCTTGACGCCACGCAACCCATCCTGATGCTGGCGATCCTCTTCGGGCTCTCCATGGACTACGAGGTCTTCCTGCTCTCCCGGGTTCGCGAGCAGTGGGACGCCACCCACGACAACGATCTCGCGGTGGCCACCGGTGTCCAGAAGACCGGTCGGATCATCACCTCCGCCGCCCTGTTGCTGGCGATCGTGATCGGCGCCTTCGGTACGAGCGGCATCGTCTTCATGAAGATGATCGGGATCGGCATGCTGGTGGCGCTGCTGATCGACGCCACGGTCGTCCGAGCCCTCCTGGTGCCGGCGACGATGAAGCTCCTGGGCGACTTCAACTGGTGGGCGCCCGCGCCGCTGGCTCGTTGGTGGCAGCGCTACGGCTTCCGCGAAGAGTCGAGGACACCGGGCGAGCAGGTCGAGGACGGCACCGCACTGCAGGACGTCGCTCCCCGGTAGCGCCCCGCGAGGCCGGTGCCTCGGCCGCCTGGTCTCGGCGGGCTCGGCCCCTGGGGTGGTTGCCTCGGTGATCGAGCTTGTCGAGATCTCGTCCGCAGCCATCCTCGGCAGGCTCGACCTCCGCAGCCCCATAGAGTGCAGCCATGACTACGCACCTCGCCGCCCGTTCCGCGCTCGACGCGATCCTGGCCTGCGAGGCGTGGGCGGTGATCCGCCGCGGTGACGCCGCCGAGGCAGCGCTGGTCGGGGGGACGCGCGATGTCGTGGAGAGCCTGCTCGATGTGCCTTTGGAGAGCGGCGCGCCAGCGGAAGGGGCGAAGCTCGACCGTCTGCTGGCGGTGCCGTTCCGCCAGGTCGCCGAGCGCGGCTTCGACGCTGTCGACGACGGCGCCCCGCTGGTTGTGGTGACCCTGACCGAGGAGCACCAGGTGGCGGTCGACGACATGCTCGCCGTCCTGCCCGACGTGCCGGTGGAGTTCACCGATCCGGGTGGTTTCGAGGTCGACGACGCGAGCTACGCGAAGCTGGTCGAGCAGGTCATCGCCGACGAGATCGGCCGTGGCGAAGGCGCGAACCTCGTCGTCGCCCGCAACTATCGCGCCACGCTGGCCGACTGGGGTGCCGAGCAGGCACTGACCGTGCTGCGGCGTCTGCTGGAGCGCGAGCGGGGCGCCTACTGGACCTACGTCTTCCACACCGGCGACCGGATCCTCGTCGGTGCCAGCCCGGAGCGGCACGTCAGCGTCATCGGCGGGGACGTGCGGATGAACCCGATCTCCGGCACCTATCACCTGCCCAAGCAGGCCCAGCCGGCCGAGCAGACCAAGGCCGAACTACTCGAGTTCCTCGCCGACGAGAAGGAGATCTACGAGCTCTTCATGGTCGTCGACGAGGAGCTGAAGATGATGTGCGACATCTGCAGCGAAGGCGGCCAGGTGCTCGGTCCGTTCCTCAAGCCGATGACCCACCTCGTGCACACCGAGTACCTCCTCGCCGGTCGCACGTCGCGAGACGTACGCGAGGTGCTGCGCGACACGATGTACGCCGCGACCCTGACCGGCTCCCCGGTCGAGAACGCGTGCAAGCTGATCGCCGAGTACGAGCCCGAGGGCCGTGGCTACTACGGTGCCGCGCTCGCCCTGATCGGCCGCGACGCCGGCGGTACGCCGACGCTCGACAGCCCGATCGTGATCCGTTCGGCCGACGTCTCCCTCGATGGCGAGCTGCGGGTCGTCGCCGGGGCCACGCTGGTGCGCGACTCCGACCCGGCCACCGAGGTGCGGGAGACGCACGCGAAGGCAGGCGGCATCCTCTCTGCCTTCGGCCTGGTGCCGCCGGCCGCCGCGCCTGCCGGATCGCTGGGCGCGCTGGCGCAGGACGAGGACGTGCTGATCGCGCTCAACCAGCGCAACCAGCGGTTGAGCACCTTCTGGCTCACCAACCAGGCCGGCACCACTCCCGACGTCTCGCTGCGTGGCAAGTCGGTGGTGATCCTCGACGGCGAGGACGACTTCGTGAACATGCTGCGCCACGTGCTCAGCGTGCTCGGCATGACGTCGACCACCGTCCGGCACGAGGAGTGGGTGCCCGGCGCCCTCGACGGCTACGACCTGGTGATCGTCGGTCCCGGGCCCGGTGACCCGCGCGACGGCGACGATCCCAAGATCCAGCGGATCCGCGCCGCCGTCGACGAGCTGCTCGCCGCCGGCCAGCCGATGCTGGCGGTCTGCCTCGGGCACCAGACCCTGTGCCAGCGACTCGGCCTGCCCTTGACCTTCAAGGACATCGTCTTTCAGGGCACCCAGTCCCCGGTCGAGCTGCCGAGCGGGACCGAACGGGTGGGCTTCTACAACACCTTCGTCGCCCGCCTCGCGGCCGACACGGCACTGCCTGAGGGGGTGGAGGTCTGGGCGGATGCGACCACCGGAGACGTGCACCAGATTGCGGGACCGCACTATCGGGGCATCCAGTTCCATGCCGAGTCGGTGCTCACCGAGCACGGCTTCACCCTGATCCACGACCTCGTCTGCGAGCTGCTGCTCTGAGCCCGGCCCGCACCTGACCGGTGCGCATCGGCGACAATGACGCTCGTGCTCGCGACTCCGCGCGTGGTCGTGGTCGACCACCACGACTCCTACACCTGGAACCTGGTGCACCTGGTGGCCGAGGTGACCGGCGTGCTCCCGACGGTAGTGCAGCACGACGCGTGCGATCCGGCGTACCTGCTGGGGTTCGAGCGGATCGTGCTCTCGCCGGGGCCGGGGCATCCCGCGGACCCCGCCGACTTCGCCGTCGGCGCGGTGCTCACGCAGGGGGAGGTGCCGGTCCTCGGGGTCTGCCTGGGGATGCAGGGCCTGGTGACGGCGTACGGCGGCACGGTGGAGCGGATCGAGCCGGCACATGGCGAGGTCGCTCAGGTGCGTCACCACGGAGACTCGGTCTTCGCCGGGCTCCCCTCTCCCCTCGAGGCGGTCCGCTACCACTCGCTCGCCGCGACCCAGGTGCCCGACGACCTCGCAGTGACCGCCGTCTGTGAGGGAGCGCCCGGCGCGCCGGAGGTGGTGATGGGGGTGCGGCATCGCAGTCGCCCGCTGCACGGCGTGCAGTTCCACCCCGAGTCGATCCTCTCCGAGCACGGCGTGGCGATGGTGCGCACCTTCGTGGAGCGGCCATGACCGACGCCGAGCGGGTCTTCACCGACATCGCCTCTCGCCACGACCGGTGCTTCTGGCTCGACGGTGGCGGCGGTCGGCCCTGGTCGGGACGTCGTTCGCTGTTGGGCTGGTGTGCGCCTGACGACGTCTCCTTCACCTACGACGGCCTCACCGGACAGGTCACTCGACATGCGGCGGGCCGGAGCGAGCCGGTCGGCGACGACATCTTCGCGGTGCTCGGTGCATCGCTCTCCGGTGATCCGGGCGAGCACTGGGTCGGCTACTTCGGGTACGCCGCCCGACCGGACCTGCCCGCCCGCCCCGGGGCAGACGGGATGCCGGACGCGGTGTGGATGCGCGCCCGGAACGTGCGGGTCATCGAGCACGCTCCCGCCGCCGAGGTCGCCGCAGCACCTCAGTGGGGCGACCTCCCGGCGGTGCCGGGTTGGTATGCGAACGGCTTCGCCGAGGTGCAAGAGCAGCTGCGCGCCGGCAACTCCTACGAGGTCAACCTCACCTATCGCGAGCAGACTGCGGCGAGCGTCGGCCCGGTCGCTGCCTACCTGCGGCTGCGGCGGCTCAACCCCGCGCCGTACGCCGGGTTCCTGCGGCACCACGACGCCCACCTGCTGAGCTCGTCGCCCGAACGGTTCGCCGTCGTACGCCGGGATCGCACCGTGGAGACGAAGCCGATCAAGGGCACCACCCCGCGCGGCGCGACGCCTGAGGAAGATGCCCGGCTGCGCGCGCACCTGGCCTCGGATCCCAAGCTCCGTGCGGAGAACCTGATGATCACCGACCTGCTCCGCAACGACCTGGCGATCGTCTGCGCTCCGGGCACCGTCGAGGTCCCGACGCTGATGGAGGTGGAGTCCTACCCCGGAGTGCACCAGCTCGTGACGACGGTTCGGGGGCGGCTGCGGGACGAGGTCGGCACGGTTGCCGCGCTCCGCGCGCTCTTCCCTGCCGGCTCGATGACCGGTGCGCCCAAGCAGCGCACGATGGAGATCATCGATCGCGTCGAGGCCGCGCCCCGCGGCGTCTACTCCGGCGCCTTCGGCTGGATCTCCGGCGACGGCCGGGCAGATCTCGGCGTGGTGATCCGCAGCCTGACCAGCGCGACCCCCGGCGTTTGGACGCACGGCACCGGTGGCGGCATCACCGTCCGCTCCGACCTCGCCGAGGAGTGGGCGGAGACCCAGTGGAAGGCCGAGCGGCTGCGCGCAGCGCTGATCACGATGCCATGATCATGCTACGTTTGTGGCATGAGAGTCCGCATCAGCACGACAGTCGATGAGGCCCTGTTGGCCGAGGCGCGAGCCTGCTGCGGCGGGGCCAAGGACGCGAGCGTGATGGAGCAAGCGTTGACCGCGCTCGTCGCGGCTCACCGATCGGCTGAGGTGGACCGGCGCATCGACATCGCCTACCGCGAGATGCCGCTCACGGAGCGCGATGAATGGGGTGACCTGGACTCGTTCCTCGACGCGGCCGGGCGCGGCGACAGCCACGAGTCGATGCCGGATGCTTCCGGCTCGCGGTGAGGTCTGGTGGTGCGAGCTGCCCGACACCTCGCGCCGACCGGTGGTGCTGCTGTCCCGCGACGCCGCCATCCCGCGACTGCGCCGGGTGGTCGTGGCGCCGTGCACCACCAACGTGCGGGGGCTGCCGACGGAGGTCTTGCTCGAGCCGGGCGAGGACCCGACGCCCGCGCGGTGCGCGGTGTCCCTCGACTCGGTGCTCAATGTCTCCGTCGCGCAATTGACGGCCCGGATCGGGCGACTTTCGGACGTGCGCATGCAGGAGGTGTGCGCGGCTCTCGCTGCGGCCATCGACTGTCGTTGAGCCGCGCGTCGCGGCCTCGACACGCAGGCGCCGCCAGCCGCGTCAGCGGTGGTGCGCCTCCAACTCGTCAAGAAGGCGCTGGAACGAGTCGGCTTTCTCGCCTCTCGCAGCGGGCCAGCTGCCCAACTCCACATCGGCTTGCTCTACGACGCCACTGACGTACGAGCCGTCCTGGTCTTCGAAGAAGAGTCCTTGAGGTACGCCGCGAAGCAGCGTCGCTTCGCTGACGGGCGCCGTCCAAGTCTTGACCACGGTGTTGCCGCCTGCGGCTTCGACTTCGGCATCGCTGGGTGATTCCACTCCGAGGACCAGAACCCGTACGCCGATCGGCGCCGCGTGGGTCAGGTCGTCGATGAATCGTTGCGCGTAGCGCTCACCCTTGCGCAACTCTTGTTCAGATCCGTCCGGGTTGATCAGGGTGCCGCCGCGAGAGAGTTCGACATAGAGGGTTTCGTCGTCTGTCCCGGCGAAGGCCCGGTCGACGTGGAGCTCGAGGACGGCGTGCTTCAGCGCTTCATCCCCGTCATGGACAAGCCGGCCATCCGACCACCCGGTAACGCGGCCGACAGCGACAACATCTGCCTTGCCAGCCGCTTCCGTAAGAGAGGTGGCGATGTCGTAGTCGTACTGGGCTGAACCGCGGAGCGCATCACCGTCGACGGTGGGGCGAATGGCCTCGGGAGGGGCGTGGTGCTGTGTCTGCGCCTGGGTAGCGCGATTCGGGGCGTCGTCTGACGAGCAAGCCGTCGCCGGTGCGATCAGGGCGATGAGGGCGAGGGCTGCGAACCAGCGTGGGGTGTGAACCGGTCGCATGTTGGATCCCTTCAACTGGACCATGGGGCAGTGGCCATCTCGACCTCGTCGATCTGGATCCGAAAACGGTCGCGATTGCCCGCAGGGTTGTAGAGCCTGCACTCGGTGTATCCGAAGAACCCGGGAACACGAGCCTCTGCCCAGCGGACGTCTGTGTACTTGCCGCATGGAGAGTGGAAAGCAGTGTTAACGATGGCCTGTGCGCGGAGGCGGGTCATCGTCTGGTCGGCGAGTGTATGGCGACTGAAGCTTGCCTTGTAACACCACGTGTGGTGCCCCTTGTCTGGGTGGCCGTCGATGAAGACCGGATCCGCTGCCGCCGGCGGGGCAAGGCCCAACACCGCAAGGAGCAACCAGGCGACTATGGCTGATCCTGGCATTGCCAGCGAACGCTGCTCAGAACCATGCCGGCCTTGACGAAAGGCGCAGAACTTGTCATCCAGGTGACAAGTTCTGCACTGTCGACTACTCCGCGGCAGGCGGGGTGGGCGAACCCGGCAGGGTGAGGGTGAGGCAGGCGCCGCCACCGGGCGCGGCGGTCGCGTCCACCCAGCCGGAGTGGCGCAGCGCGGTCTGCCGGACGATCGAGAGACCGAGGCCGGAGCCGGGCATCGCCCGGGACTCCTCGGAGCGGTAGAACCGCTCGAAGACCTTGGGTCGGTCAGCCTCGGCGATGCCGGGGCCCTCGTCGGAGACGGTGAGGACGCCTTCGTCGAGTCGCACCGTCACGGTGCCGCCGTCGGGGCTCCACTTGGCCGCGTTGTCGAGCAGGTTGGTGACCGCCCGCTCAAGCGACGCCTCCTCGCCGGTCACCCACCAGTCCCGCGCCCGTACGTCGAAGCTCACCCCCGGTGCCCGGCGGCGGACCCGGGTGATCGCCCGGTCGAGCACGTCCGCGAGGTCGACGGTGGCGACCACATGCGAGCCGTGCTCGTCGCGGGCGAGCTCGACGAGATCGCCGATCAGGGTCGTCATCTCGTCGATCTGGGCGCGTACGTCCTCCAGCAGCTCACTGCGTGCTGCGGGGGGAAGACCGCCGGAGGCGTCGGCCTGGATGAGCAGGTCGAGATTGGTGCGCAGCGAGGTGAGCGGGGTACGGAGCTCGTGGCTGGCATCGGCGATGAGCTGGCGCTGGCGGTCCCGGGAGGCGTCGAGGGAGACAAGCATCGAGTTGAAGGCAGTGGAGAGACGGGCGATCTCGTCGGTGCCTTCGACCTTGATCGGGGTGAGCCGGTCGGTGCGTGCGATCTCCTCGGCCTTCGCGGTCAGGCGGCGGACCGGCCGGAGACCGTTGCGCGCGACGCCCCAGCCGGCGAGCCCGGCCACGATGACCCCGGCCAGCCCGAAGCAGAGCATCACCAGGCCGAGCCGGTCGAGGACCTGCTCCTGGGACGAGAGGCTCTGGGCGATGACCAGGGCGACACCCTTCTCCTGGGTCGGCACCGTGACCACGCGGTAGCGCACCCCGTCCGCGTCCAGGGTGCGGATCGAGTGCGCTCGCTTGCCTGCGGCAACCTCGAGCTCCGGCGTACCGAGGGGGATCTCGCCGGCGCCGTCGATCGACCGGCCGCGTCCGACGGCGTTGAGGAAAGCGATACGCACGTCGGCGGCACCGAAGGCCCAGGAGGGGAACTCGGCGCGGTTCAGCTCAGCCAGGGTCGAGGTCTGGGCCGCCCGTTCCGCCCGGTCCAGCAGAGCGGCATCGAGGGTGCTCTGCATCTGGACGCGCACCGTGACGTAGGCCCCGAGCGCGACGAAGGCGACGGTCAACCCGACCGCCAAGGTGGTGAGCACGGTGACCCGGCTGGCCAGGCTGCGCTTGTAATGCCACCAACCGTCCTGCTCGGGGTCGGAGGTGCGCGCCTGCATCAGGTCGGTTCCTTGAGCACGTAGCCCACGCCACGGACGGTGTGGATCAGGCGCGGCTCGCCCTCCGCCTCTGTCTTGCGGCGCAGGTAGCCGACGTAGACCTCGAGCGAGTTGGCGGTGGTCGGGAAGTCATAGCCCCAGACCTCCTCCAGGATGAAGGCGCGCTCCAGCACCCGTCGTGGCCTGCGGAGGAACATGTCGAGCAGCGTGAACTCGGTGCGGGTGAGCTCGATCGCGCGGCCGCCGCGGTGCACTTCGCGGGTGGCGACGTCGAGAGAGAGGTCGGCGAAGGTGAGGATCTCCCCGCCCTCCTCCGCTGGAACGACGCGGCGCAGCAGGGCACGCAGTCTCGCCAACAGCTCCTCCAGAGCGAAGGGCTTGGTGAGGTAGTCGTCGGCACCGGCGTCGAGCCCCGCCACCCGGTCTCCGACCGCGTCGCGCGCGGTCAGCACCAGCACGGGCACGTCGTTGCCGGCGGCGCGCAGCGCCCGGGTCGTCTCGATGCCGTCGAGCCGGGGCATCATCACGTCCATCACCACGACGTCGGGGCGCACCGTGCCGATCCCGGCGAGTGCCTCGGCTCCGTCGGTGGCCAAAGTGACGGTGAACCCGTTGAACTCCAGCGACCTGCGCAGCGACTCCCGGACCGCTTTGTCGTCGTCGACGACGAGCACATGCGCGGACGCGGGATTCGAGAAGGCCACGGACCTACTCTGCCAGCCCGACCTGAGTCAGGGCTGAGAACGGGGGTGAACCGGTCAGAAGCGGGCTGCGGCGGCGACCGCACGGGCGGCGTACCCGCCGCCGAACATCGCGGCATGGGTGAGCAGCGGGAAGAGCTGGTGCAGCGCCTGCCGGTCCTCCCAGCCGTCGGCGAGCGGGGTGACGGACTGGTAGGCGTCGGTCACCTGCTGCAGGTGGGGGAGGCCGAAGAGACCGAGCATGGCGAGGTCGGTCTCGCGGTGGCCCCCGTGCGCGGCGGGGTCGATGAGCCACACGCTGCCGTCGGTGCCCCACAGCACGTTCCCGCTCCACAGGTCGCCGTGCAGCCGGGCCGGAGGCTCCGCGGGAACCAGGCCGCCGAGTCGGCCGAGCACGCCTTCGATCGCAGCGGCCTGCTCGGGGGTCGCATGGCCACGATCGCGAGCCAGCTTGAGGTAGGGCAAGACCCGTCGGGTGGCGTAGAACTCGGCCCAGGTGGGCGCCGGTGTGTTGGGGAGCGGGAGCCGGCCGATGAATCCGTCCTCGTTCCAGCCGTACGCCGACGCTCCGGTCGCGTGCAGCTCTGCCAGGGCCCGCCCCAGCCTCGCCGCCGCGTCCACGGTCGGCTTGCCGGTCTCGATGAAGGGGAGGAGCAGGCAGTCGGCGTCGACGGCGAGCGGCTCCAGCACCAGGTCGGGTGCCGCCGCATGCAGCCAGGCCAACGACCTCGCCTCGGCCTCGAAGAAGCCTGTCGGGGGACGCACGTGGCTCTTCATCAGCACCGTGCGTCCGTCGGCGAGCTTGACGCGGGTGGCCGTGCAGATGTCCCCGCCGGCGACCGGTGACGTGGCCGCGACCGCCGCTCCGAGCAGCTCTTCTGCACGGCGCGCGACGGTGGGGTTGCGGGTCACTGGCCGACCTCCTCCCGATCCGCGTCCCGGCGGTCGAGGAGCGCGCGCAACTGCTCCACCAGCGCGTCGCTGGCGCGCTCGACGATGTCGAGGACGTGGGCGAATCCCTCGTCGCCCCCGTAATACGGATCCGGGACGGAGTCGTCGTCCGGGCTCGGGTCGAAGCTGCGGAAGAGGAGCAGTCGATCGCCGGCGACGCCGAGGTCGGCCAGGTCGGAGTGGTTGCTCGCGTCCATGGCCAGCACCAGGTCGTGGCCGGTGGTCGACCGCGTGAACTGCCGGGCGCGATGACGCGTGGCGTCGTACCCGGCGGCGGTCAGGGTGGCGGCGGCGCGCACGTCCATCGGGTTGCCGGCGTGCCAGCCACCGGTGCCGAAGCTCTCCACCTCGACCAGGTCACCGAGTCCGGCGGCGGCCACGCGGTCGTTGAGCACCACGTCGGCCATCGGTGAGCGACAGATGTTGCCCAGGCAGACCACCGCCACGCGGTAGGGCCGGCCGGACTCCGGGCGGGGCAGCACGGTCACTCACGCTCCAGCACGAACGCCGAGGTGAAGGCGCCGACGATGCTGAGCACGATCGAGCCGCCGACCGCGGTCCAGAAGCCCTCGACGCCGAAGCCGAGGTCGAAGAGCCCCCCGACCCAGTCGGCCAGCAGCAGCATGCAGGCGTTGACCACGAGCAGGAAGAGACCGAGGGTGACAATGATGAACGGCAACGACAGGAGCTTGACGACGGGCGCGACGTACATGTGGATCACACTCAGGATCGCGGCACCGATCAGCAGTGGCACCAGCTTCTCCTGCCAGTCGGCGCCCTCGAACCAGATCCCGTCGAAGAACCACGCAGCCACGGCCAGACCCGCGACATCGGCGACGAACCAGCTCAGGAACCTCATGCCCTCAGCGTAGAGGAGTGGGGCCAAGAGCGGGTCTACGCTGAGCGCCATGCCTGCACTTCCCGCGCCCCGCGCCTGTGTGGCGGCGATCCCGCCCTACGTGCCCGGCCGTACGCCGACCCCCCAGCCCGGACTCACCGTCTACAAGCTGAGCTCCAACGAGAACCCCTACCCGCCGCTGCCCGGCGTGCTCGAGGCGGCGACCGCCGCGGCGGCACAGCTCAACCGCTATCCGGACATGGGCTGCACGGCGCTCTACGAGGCTCTCGCCACTCGCTTCGACCTCGCACCGGAGCGGCTTGCCGCGGCCACCGGGTCGGTGGCGCTGATCTACCAGATCCTCCAGGCGTACTGCGATCCCGGTGACGAGGTGGTGCATGCGTGGCGTTCGTTCGAGGCGTATCCGATCGCCATCACCGCCGCGGCCGCCACCTCGGTCAAGGTCCCGGTCACGGCGCGTGGCGAGCATGACCTGGACGCCATGGTCGCCGCCGTCACCGACCGCACCAAGGTGATGCTGCTCTGCACTCCCAACAACCCGACCGGCCCGGCCCTCACCGACTCCCAGGTACGCCGCCTGCTGGCCCAGGTGCCCAGTCGTGTGCTCGTCGTCGTGGACGAGGCCTACCTGGAGTTCGTCCGGATGGAGGACGCCGTCGACGGCGCTGCCCTGCTGCGCGACTTCGCCAACGTGGTGCTCACCCGCACCTTCTCCAAGGCCTACGGGCTGGCCAACCTCCGGGTCGGCTACGCGGCGTCGTCGGAGGAGATCGCCGGTGCGTTGCGTGCGGTCTCGTTGCCGTTCGGCGTCTCCGGCATCGCCCAGGCCGCGGCGATCGCCTCGCTGGGCGCCGAGGCCGAGCTGATGGAGCGGGTCGATGCACTCGTCGAGGAGCGCAGCCGCGTGCTGACCGGGCTGCGCGCGGCCGGTTGGCAGATCCCGGACGCCCAGGGCAACTTCGTCTGGTTCGACCTGCCCGACGCCACCGGTGAGCAGACCGCCGCCTTCGCCGCGGCGGCGGAGCGGGCGGGGATCGTGGTGCGACCGTTCGCCGGCGAAGGCGTCCGGGTCAGTATCGGCGAGGTCGAGGCCAACGACCGGCTGCTCGAGCTCGCCTCCCGCCTGCGTTGACCGCACGCGGGGCTGCGTCGACCCCGGGGCAGCCTGCGTTGACCTTGGGTCTGGGCCGGATCAGGAGGTGGCCCAGACCCCGAGCTGGTTGCCGGACGGGTCGGTGAAGGTGAAGCGCCGCCCGCCCGGGAACTCCGCAGGCGGGTCCACGATCGAGCCGCCGGCAGCCTGGACCGCGCTCGCGGTGGCGTCCAGGTCGTCGGTGTAGAGCAGCACGAGAGGGCCTGGACCCCCGGCTCCGCCTCCCGACATGCCGTTCAGCCCACCCATCTCGCCGTCGCCCGCGACGGCGCGGATGCCCGTGTATCCCGGACCGTAGTCGTTGAACGTCCAGCCGAAGGCGTCGGCGTAGAAGGCACGGGCGGCGGCCATGCCGTCGACCGGCAGCTCGATGTAGTCGAAGGCGTGGTGAGTGGAAGCCATGCCCCCACGCTACGAGATTCCCTCAGCACGGCCCATGGCGGCTGGCCGCCCATCTCGCCAGCCCTCCTGGCGGAGCCTCTGAGGGATGTGATGATCAATCTCGCCTGCTGCGCGCGACGGCGAGATTGATCCTAGGCCGAGTGGCAAGCAGGGTCGTCCTCCTGCGCGGAGTCGGGCGCCTCCCCAGAGGCATCCACCCGGCTGGGCAACAGCAGGGCCATGGCCACCACCACGACGCCGATGGCGGCACCTGCGGCGAACGCCCACTGCAGGCCGCCGACGAAGCCCTCGGCCGGCGTACTGCCGCCCTTCACCAGATGCTCGGACCGGCTGTCCATCACCACGATGAGCAGCGCCGTACCGACGGCGCCGGCCACCTGTTGCAGGGTGCCGAGCAGCGAGCTGCCATGGGAGTAGAGGTGCGGTGGAAGGTCGCCCAGCCCGATGGTGAAGACCGGCGTGAAGACCATCGCCAGCGTCACCATCAACGCCACGTGCAGGGCGAGGATCGCGGCGTACGGCGTGTCGGCGTCGATCCGGCTCATCGCGAAGAGCAGCGCCACCATGCCGATCGAGCCTGGAACCACCAGCGGACGTGCGCCGATCCGGTCGAAGAGCTTGCCGACCTGGGGACCGAGCAGACCCATCGCCAGACCACCTGGCATGACGAGGAGGCCGGTCTCGAGCTCGCTGAGACCGCGCAGCTTCTGCAGGTAGAGCGGCAGCAGGATCATGCTGCCGAGGAACGCCATGAAGCCGGCCGCCATCAGCACCAGGGAGATGCGGAAGTTGCGGTGCAGCAGTGCTCGCAGGTCGAGCAGCGGCCCGTCGGTGCGCTGCAGTCGGAGCTGCACCAGCACGAACGCGGCGATCAACACGACCCCGGTCGTGATGATGAGACCGCTCTCGAGCCACGGTGCGGCGCCGACCTTGCTCAGCCCGAAGACGAAGCTCCCGAAGCCCGCGGCGGCCAGGACGACGCTCGGCCAGCTGATCGGTGAGGTCCGGGGCTCGCCGACGTTCTCCAGCAGCCGGAGTCCGGCGATCGAGACGAAGATCGCGATCGGCAAGACGGTGATGAACATCAGCCGCCAGGAGCCGAAGTGGAGCAGCACGCCCGAGACCGCCGGCCCCATCGCCGGGGCACACGACATCGCCAGGGTCACCTGACCCATGACACGTCCGCGGTCCTCAGGAGCGACGACCGTCATCAGGGTGGTCATCAGCAGCGGCATCATCACCGCGGTGCCGCCGGCCTGCACGACGCGGGCCATCAGCAGCACCTCGAAGGTCGGGGCGACGGCGGCGAGCAGGGTGCCGACGATGAAGGTCGACATCGCCGTGGTGTAGGCGGTGCGAGTGCTGACCCGCTGCAGGAACCAGCCGGTCACCGGGATCACCGCGGCCATCGTGAGCATGAAGATCGTGGAGAGCCACTGGGCGCTCCGCTCGGTGATGGAGAAGTCGTCCATCAGCCGGGGGAGCGCGTTGACCATGATGGTCTCGTTGAGGATCACCACGAAGGTGGCGGCGACGAGCAGCTTGATCACCAACGGGGTGCGGGTGGCCCCAGGGGTGAACTCCTCCTCGAACTCGGCGATGTCGCCGGTGTCGGTGCGGGCAGACATGAGGGTCCTCTCGGTCGTCCCGGGCGGGCACACGGGGCAGGCGGGGTGACCGGACAGGGGCCCGGTCGGTGACGGCTTGGTCGTGCATCGTCGTCGTGCATGGAGACCGACGGTGCTCCGCGAACTCATCGCAGCCGACCGACGGGTCGTGTCGCGCGGTGATCGACGTGATGCGCCCGGGGTCAACCCTCTCGGATCCCGTGTTGTTCCCGCATCTCATTTTCCTCCGGTGCTGGCACGATGGGGAGCATGAGCGAGGACCAGACCCCGACGTACGTCGACAGCGGTAGCGGCTTCAACCGGGACATGAACTACATCCCGGACCGGATCCTGGCAGGGGAGCGTTCCGCGGACCCGCTCGACGACCGTTTCCCCAGCGGGAGCAAGGACAGCCCGCGCGAGGTGCAGCGCTGGCCGGCCCAGCCGGGCCGCTACCGCCTGATCGCCGCCAAGGCGTGCCCCTGGGCCAACCGCACCATCATCGTGCGCAGCCTGCTCGGTCTCGACGACGCCATCTCCCTCGGCCTGCCCGGTCCCACCCACGACAAGCGAAGCTGGACCTTCGACCTCGACGAGGGCGGCCGGGACCCGGTGCTGGGCTACGAGCGACTGCAGGAGGCCTACTTCGCCCGCTACCCCGACTACCCGCGCGGCATCACGGTGCCGGCGATCGTCGACGTGCCCACCAAGGCCGTCGTCACCAACGACTTCCCGCAGATCACCCACGATCTCTTCTTCGAGTGGCGCGACCACCACCGCCCCGACGCCCCCGACCTGTGGCCCGACCACCTCCGCGAGGAGATGGAGGAGGTGATGAAGCGGGTCTTCACCGAGGTCAACAACGGCGTCTACCGTTGCGGCTTCGCCGGCTCCCAGGAGTCGTACGACGCCGCCTACGACCGGCTCTGGGTGGCGCTGGACTGGCTCGAGGAGCGGCTCACCGACCGGCGCTATCTGATGGGCGATGCCATCACCGAGGCCGACGTGCGGCTCTTCACCACGCTGGCCCGCTTCGACCCCGTCTACCACGGCCACTTCAAGTGCAACCGCAACAAGCTCACCGAGATGCCGGCGCTGTGGGGCTACGCCCGCGATCTCTTCCAGACCCCGGGGTTCGGCGAGACGATCGACTTCGACCAGATCAAGCGGCACTACTACGTGGTGCACACCGACGTGAACCCGACCGGCATCGTGCCGCAGGGGCCCGAGCTGGAGAGCTGGCACACGCCGCACGGCCGCGAGCGACTCTGACTCCGCTGGGGTCGCCATCATCGGGGTGGATCGGTGTCGCCAGGTGGCACTGATCCACCCCTGTTGAGGTTTCCTCGGCTTGGCCTCAACGTTTCGCGCGTCTGATCCGTAGTAGGGGTGCATCCTCAAGCACAGACGGGAGACGGGCATGCGTGATCGCGGGTTCGCCGAGTTCGTGGAGGCGCAACTGCCGCGCCTTCACGGCTACGCCCGCGCGCTGACCGGCAACGAGCACGACGCGTGGGACCTCACGCAAGAGGCGCTGGTGCGGGTCGGGCTGAAGTGGTCGCGGGTCAGCCTCGGCGAGAACCCTGTCGGCTACGCCCACACCACGCTCGCGCGGCTCAACATCGACCGGATCCGTCGGCGTCGGCGCGAACTGCCCGGCGTGGTGCCCGAGCGCGGAGTCGACGCCGTCCTGCCCGACGGCGTCGAGCCCTGGCTGGTCGGGGCGCTCGCTGCGCTCTCACCCAAGCAGCGCACGGCGGTGGTGCTGCGCTGCGTCGACGACCTGGACGCGGCCGGTATCGCCGCCGTGCTCGGTTGCTCGGTCGGCACCGCGCGCAGTCACCTCTCCCGCGGGCTGGAACGGATGCGGCAACACATCCCGGAAGGAGACCCCCGTGTCTGAACCGCAGCCCGAACCCCGCGTCGTCGCGCAACTGCGCCGGTACGCCGGAGCTGTCGTGCCGCCGTACCCGAGCGGGGAGGGGGTGCTCGCCGAGGTGACGCGTCGTCGTCGCCGGCGGGCCGTCCTCGGATCGGTTGCCGCAGCTGCTGTGGTGATCGGTGCTTCGTTCGGGGCCGTGGCGTTGCTCGACGACGGCTCCCGGCCGGAGGCGATCGCGGACCGTTCCCCCGCCACCGATTCGGGGACGCCGGTGCCCAGCGCCGCCCTACCGGTCGGGGGTGCGTGGCGGCCGATGGCCGCATCGCCGCTCAGTCCTCGTCATGCCTCGCTGGCCGTGTGGACCGGGAGCGAGATGGTGGTGGTCGGCGGTCTGACGGACTTCGTCTGCCCGCCGACCGCCGACTGTGCGACCGACGGCGAGCCGAGTGCGGAGGCGGCGGCGTACAACCCGGCGACCGACACCTGGCGGACGTTGCCCGACGCGCCGGTTCCGGTCGGGCGGATCTCCGGCTCCTGGTCGGTTCGTGAGGAGGGTGAGGGCGGCGATCTGATCGCCTGGTCCGGCGGCGAGGTGGTCGTCGTGCATGACGACGACCTCTTCACGCTGGACCCCGACGGTGGCACGTGGAAGCGTCGGTCGGTCACCGAGGCGCCAGCTGGCGTGATGCCGGCGGGGTCGCCGGACCTGCTCGTCGCGGCGTCCTACGACAAGAGCACGCGGGCGGCTGAGCGCACCGACTGGGTCCTCGACCCAGCGACGGGCGTACGCACCTGGCTGCCGCCGGACCCTTTCGGTGAGTCGTACGACCGCAGCATCGCCTGGCTCGACGGGCGCTTCTGGTTGCTCTCGATGGACGGCAGCCGGCACTTCGGCGCCTCGGAGCCGACACCTTCCCGGCTGGCGGTGCTCGAGGACAGCGGCTGGCAGGTCATCGATGAGGAGACGCCCGGGGTGGTCTACGGGCAACGGCTCGGGTCGGACGATGGTCGGCTGATCGTGCCGCCGACCGCCGACGCCGACGGCTGGCGGTTCGATCCGAAGACCGATGCGTGGGAGGCGCTTCCTGCCCCGGGCGCGAGCGGTTGCCCGCTGCCTGCCGTCGGAACCGGGTCGAGGTGGGTGAGCGGGGCGGGTGGTCTCCTGGTCGCGGGCTCCGACGTACGCCGTGTCCCGAGCTGTGAGCAGACCTTCGCCCAGGCCGCGGTCGCCGTGTGGGCCGGTGATGAGCTGCTGGTCTGGGGCGGCGCGGCCCCCGGTGCCAAGGACAAGGGCTGGTGGGAGGTCACCAACTCGGGCCTGCGCTGGCTCCCGCCGTCCCGCTAGCCCGCGAACCTGCGCTGTGCCTGCGCCAAGCTCGACCTAGGCGGGTTGGGCGTCGTACGCCTCGATGGCGCGAGTCAGGGGGCCGAGGGCCAGGGCGAGGGCGCCGCGAGCGAGGGCGCCTGGCAGCCGCGGGTAGCGAGCCCCGGCGGCGACCCGCTGCTTGGTCCGGCGGCGCAGGGAGACCTCCAACGCGATGGTGCCGACAGCCGCCACCGCGGCGGCGGTGAGGGCGATCGCGCTGGGCGACTGGCCGTCCTCGGGCGTCTCGATCTCCGCGACCACCGCGTCGAGCTCGGCCTCGGTGCGCGCGCCGTGGATCCGCTCGCGCAGCTCGTTGCTCCGCTTGAGCTCGTCGAAGGTGGCGGTGAGCTCCTCGCGCTCCTGCCAGGCGAGCGTGCCCGCCCCGGCAAGGAAGACCCCGGCCCGTACCCGGCGGCGGTAGGCGTCCGGCACCAGGTCAGGGGAGAGCTCCCAAGCGATCGTGATGGCGGCGTTGGTCCAGTCGGAGACGCGGATCATGCCAGGCCTTTCAGTCGGTCGACGACGTCGAGCAGGCTCTCGACGGAGTGGTCGAAGGAGCCGCCGGCCCAGCCGGCGGGCATGGAGGAGTGGTAGTAGAGACCCTCGCCGATCAGGATGATCGCCTCAGCGGTGGCGTCGTCACCGACCTCGGCCCGGATCAGGTCCCCCCAGGCCTGGTGGATCCCCTCGATCGCGTCGATCGCAGGTTGCCACGAGGCTTGGGCCAGCCGGAGCACCGAGCGGTAGACGGGGTCGTCGTGCTCGCTCGTGATCCAGGAGGTGCGGACGTAGTGACGCGACGGCCCCTCCGGGTCCTCGCGCATCTCCTCCAGGCCGGCCTCGGCGATCTCGCCGAACCACTCCAGGAGTCCTTCGCCCAGTTCCTCCTTGGTCGGGAAGTGGTAGAGCACCCCGCCCTTGGAGATGCCGGCGCGTGCTGCCACGGCGTCGACGGTCGCTGCTCGCTCACCCTCGTCACGCAGGATCTCGGCGTACGCCGTCAGGGCCTTGTCGCGGGCCTTCGGTGGTCGCGCCATCTCACCTCCCTCGCTCGCTCTCCGGATCCCGTCGCCGGTCGGGGCTCAGCCCTGCGCGGCGACGACGCCCTCACCGCCGTCCCAGGAGGCGACCAGGGTTGCGCCGCCGGTGACCGGCATGCCGAGGTCGGTGGTGAGGCGGAGCTCTCCGGCGAGCCGAGCACCGGCACGGCGAACGCGCACCGGTGGCTCCAGGTGATCGACGGTGCCGTCGGCCCGATGCACCTCGAGCTCGGCCTGCTCCTGCTCGCCCGCGAGTGCGCGAGTGAAGCAGGCGACGGCCACCGGGTCGGCGGCCGCGTGGTGGATCCAGCGCTTCCCCAAGGTGGAGTGGTCCATCGTGCAGACCAGTGCCTCCTCAGCGCCCGGCAGCGGTGCGGCGCGGTAGGTCAGGGGCAGGTGGAACACCTGGTCGCCACGGCGTGCGAGCAAGCCCTCGACGCCGACTTCGCCGGCCGGGTCGTCGAAGCGGTAGCCGCCGATCATCTCCACCGGGCCGGCTCCCAGGCCGGCACCGTCGAGCCAGTCGGTGACCAACTCGAGCTTGGTGGGGCTGATCGTCGCTTGATGGATGACTGCCATGGCCCGACCCTACGGCCTTCTGGAGCACAACGAGTCGTGGTGTCGCCGATGCGCGCGGTGGTGGGCGAGGCCACAAGGAATTCGGTAATAACTACACCGTCTGGACGGTATAGTTATCCCCATGACCACGCTCCTCTCCGCCTCCCAGTCGACGCAGCTGGGTCCGCGCCGCCGGTGGGCGGCGTTGGCCGTGCTCATGTTTCCGGTCCTGTTGGTCTCGGTCGACAACACGGCCCTCTCCTTCGCGGTGCCGTCGCTCTCCCGCGACCTTGCCCCGACGGGCAACCAGCTGCTCTGGATCATCGACGTCTATCCGCTCGTTCTGGCCGCCCTGCTGATCACGATGGGCTCGCTGGGCGACCGGATCGGCCGCCGCCGGATCTTGCTGATGGGCGGCACCGGTTTCGCCGCTGTCTCTGCGCTCGCTGCCTTCGCCCCCGACGCCAACTCGCTGATCGCTGCCCGGGCGCTGCTCGGTGTCTTCGGTGCGATGCTGATGCCTGCGACGCTGAGCCTGATCCGCAACATCTTCACCGACGCCTCTGAGCGCCGGATGGCCGTCGCGATCTGGGCGGCCGGCTTCTCCGGCGGGGCCGCGCTCGGCCCGCTGGTCGGCGGCTGGCTGCTCGAGCACTTCTGGTGGGGCTCGGTCTTCCTGATCGCGGTGCCTGTGCTGTTGCCGTTGCTGGTCCTCGGCCCGATCCTGCTGCCCGAGTCGCGGGACCCGAACCCCGGTCCGGTCGACCTGCGCGGCATCGCGCTGGCCAGCCTCGCGCTGGGCTCGCTCGTCTTCGCGATCAAGTCGGTCGCCGAGCAGCCGCTGGTGGCCCTCGCTGCCGTGATCGTGGGCGCCACTGCCCTGGCTGCCTTCGTCAGCCGGATGCTGACGACGCGCCAGCCGATGCTCGACGTACGCCTGTTCGGCAACGCCGTCTTCTCCGGCGCGCTGCTGGTCAACCTGGTCAGTGTGGTGGCGATGGTGGGGTTCATCTACTTCGCGACCCAGTACCTCCAGCTCGTAGCCGGCCTCTCACCCCTGACCGCGGCATGGCTGCTGGTGCCCGGCCTGGTGCTGACGGTCGCCGCCGGCATGATCGCGGTGCCGCTGGTGCGCCGGATCGGCTCGCGCCGGGTCGTGATGGCCGGCCTCGCCTTCAATGCCGCCGGCTATGCCGTGATGGCGGTCTTCGGCCACACCGGCTCGCTGACTGTGGTGCTGCTTGCCTTCGGTGTGCTCTCGATCGGCGTCGGGATGAGCGAGACCATCTCCAACGACCTCGCTCTCAGTGCGGTGCCCGAGGACAAGGCTGGCGCGGCGGCGGCGGCCAGCGAGACGGCGTACGAGGTGGGCGCGGTGCTGGGCACGGCGCTGCTCGGCAGCCTGCTCAACCTCGCCTACCGCAACGGCCTGGAGGTCCCGGCCGGTATCTCCGCCGACGCGGCCGACGAAGCGCGCTCCACCCTGGGCGGCGCCTTCGAGGTGGCCACCGACCTGCCGACTGCGACGGCCGATGCCCTCGTCGACTCCGCCGTGCGGGCCTTCGACGGAGGCGTCACCTGGACCGCCGGCATCGGCTTCCTGCTCAGCCTCGCCGCCCTGGTCATCGCCCGCCGCGCGCTACGCGCCAGCGACTGACCCCGCCGGCGGCGCCCCTACGGGGGGATCGTCCCTAACAGATTCGTGGTCAACGGCCGAAATGACCACGAATCTGTTAGGGACGATCGGGAAAAGGATGCCTGTGTAATCATATGCGTATGTACGCAGATGATTGGATCGAGCCCGATGAGGCCGAGGTTGCGGTGTGCGTGGAGATCTTCTCGCTGCTTGCGGATGCGACGCGGATGCGGATCCTGCTGGCGTTGCGGACTGGCGAGCGGTCGGTGGGGGAGATTGCCGCGCAGGTGAGCAAGTCGCAGGCGGCCGTCTCCCAGCACCTCGCGAAGCTTCGGCTGAGCCGGGTGGTGACGACGCGGCAGGAGGGTGCCCGGGTCTACTACCGGCTCGCCAACGATCACGCGATCGAGCTGGTCCGGGTCGCGGTCCATCAGGCCGAGCACGCCATCGGCGCCGACCTTCGCCACCGGGACGCCTGATGGGCGTCGGGCACGGACACGGCCATGCCGAGGGGCGGGCAGCCGATCGACGGCGCCTGATCCAAGTCCTCCTGGTCACCTCCTCGGTCCTGGTCATCCAGGTCTTCGGCGCCTGGGTCACCGGCTCGCTCGCCCTGCTCGCCGATGCCGGTCATATGGCGACCGACGCTTCCGCGGTGCTGATCGCCCTCTCCGCGTCGTACGTCGCCACCCGGCCGGCAGGGCCCAAGGCGACCTTCGGGTGGCACCGGTCGGAGGTGCTGGCCGCGCTGGTCAACGCGGTGGTGCTGTTGGGGGTATGCGGCTTCCTGGGCTGGTCGGCGATCCGCCGACTGGCGGAGCCTGCCGAGGTCGAGGGCCGCGGGATGCTGCTCTTCGCGCTTGCGGGGTTGGCGGCCAACCTGGTCTCGCTGGCGATCATGGCGCAGGCGGACCGCACCTCGCTGAACGTGCGCGGCGCCTTCCTCGAGGTGCTCACCGATGCCCTGGGCTCGGTGCTCGCGATTGCTGCCGGTGCGGTGATCTGGGCGACCGGCTGGACGCAGGCGGACGCGCTGGCGACCCTGTTCATCGCGCTGCTGATCCTGCCCCGCTCGCTGTCGCTGATCCGTGACTCCGCAGCTGTTCTGCTGGAGACGACGCCCCGTGATCTCGACCTGGTCGAGGTCGAGCGGCACCTGCGCGAGGTGCCCGGGGTGACCGATGTGCACGACCTCCACGCCTGGACGATCACCAGTGGCATGCCGAGCCTGTCGGCGCATGTCGCGGTCGCGGAGGAGGTGCTGGCCGAACGCGGCGTGGGGGCGCTGCTCGACGAGCTCACGCACTGCGTCGCAGAGCATTTCGAGATCCGGCACGCGACCTTCCAGGTCGAGCCGGCCGAGCACCGCGACCACGAGGATCTCGGGGGTCCTGGCTGCTGATCGACGTCGATCGGCGGTGGGGGCGCCTGAAGGCGCGTGCAGACTTAGGCTAGCCTTGCCTTCTATGAAGGTGGTCCGGTTTCGAGGTGAGGATCTCGACCTCTCCTACTACGAGCGGCAGGTCGTGCACTCGGCGTCGCTCGAGGTGACCTCGGGCAACGTGCATGTCCTGGTCGGCCCGAACGGCAGCGGGAAGTCCACCCTGCTGCGGGCGATGGCTCGTCTCCACGACGCGGACGCTGGCACGCTCTCCTTGCAGGGAGAGGCCGTGTCGACCCTCGGCCGCCGCGAGTTCGCACGGGTGATCACCCTGCTCTCGCAGAACCGTCCGGTGCCAGCCGGGGTGCCCGTCACAGAGATCGTCGAGTTCGGCCGCCATCCCTATCGCGGCAAGTGGCGTGCCCGCGACCCCGAGGGCGCAACGGCCGTGGCCTGGGCGATGGAGGTCACGGGCGTGGCCGCGATGGCCAAACGCGGGGTTGACGAGCTCTCCGGGGGTGAGCTGCAGCGGGTCTGGCTGGCCTGTTGTCTGGCTCAGCAGACCGATGTGCTTCTGCTCGACGAGCCGACCAACCACCTCGATCTCCGCTACCAGGTCGAGATCCTGGATCTGGTCCGCGATCTCGCCGACGACCACGGCGTCGCTGTCGGGGTGGTCCTCCACGACCTGAACCAGGCTGCTGACGTCGCCGACGAGATCACGCTGCTGCACCGCGGGGTGATCCAGGCGACTGGCCGCCCTGAGGAGGTCCTCACCTCCGAGCGGGTCTCCGAGGTCTACGGACTGCCGGTGACGGTGGTACGAGACCCGGTCACCGCGCGGCTGAGCGTCCAGCCCGTGCATCGCACGATCCGTCGCGCCGCCGAGTCGGCCTGACCTTCTGCTCCGAATCCCTCCCTCGAAAGGCACTCCCGTGAAGAAGAAGCGCGCCCTCGTTTTCGCCGCCGTCCCGCTCATGCTGGTCCTGGCGGCCTGCGGAACGACAGAGTCGAAGGCCGACGACAAGCCCGACAACGCGGCTGCCGGTGACCCGGTCTCTTTGACCGACGCACGAGGAGAGGTCATCGAGCTCGACAGCCCGGCGACCAAGGTGGTCTCGCTGGAGTGGATGCAGACCGAGACGCTGGTCAGCCTCGGTGTCATGCCGGTCGCTCATGCGGATGGCGACGCCTACAACACCTGGGTCGCCAAGGCGCAGGTCGATGGGAGCGTGAAGGACGTCGGTAACCGCAGCGAGCCGAGCTTCACCGAGATCATGAAGACCGGACCGGAGCTGGTGCTCGCCGACACCTCGGGCCCCGAGGCCATCGTCAAGAAGCTCGAGGACGAAGGTGTGCCGGTCCTCGTCCTCGACACCGCCGACGGTGCCCGCCAGCTGGACCTCATGAAGGACAACGTGCGGCTCATCGCCGAGGCGGTGGGCAAGACCGATCAGGGCGAGAAGATCATCGGCGACCTCGAGGAGTCCATGGAGGCGGGCAAGGAGGCGATCGCCGAGAGTGACGCCGCCGGCGCGCGCTTCGCGATGGCTGACGGCTGGGCCGAGGGCGGCAACGTCACCATCCGGCTCTTCGGCACCGGCTCGCTGATGTCGGACCTGGCCGAGGGGCTGGGGCTCGAGAACGCCTGGACGGGTGAGGTCGACGCCGAATGGGGCCTGGGCACCACCGACCCGGAGGGCCTGACCGCTCTCGGCGACGACGTGCGCTTCTTCTACAACAGCCCGGTGGAGGCGGACGACGTCTTCGGCGCCCAGCTCGAGAAGAACCCGATCTGGAACAAGCTGGAGTTCGTGACGAGCGGACACCTCTACCCGCTGGAGAAGGGCGTGTGGACCTTCGGCGGTCCGGTCTCCGCCCAGGAGTTCGTCAACCAGGTCGTCGCCGACCTGACCGAGTGATCCGCCGCTCGTGAGCCTGCGCAGTCTCGCGAGCCTGCTCGGGCTCTTCCTCCTCGCCCTGGTCGCCAGCGCGGTTCACCTGACCCAGGGCACCTCCACCGTCGGGTTCGCCGACCTGATCGACCTTCTGCTCGGGCGCGGCGATCAGCTGACCCGCGACGTCTTCCTGGGCTCCCGCCTGCCGCGGCTCCTGGCGGGGCTGGTCGTGGGCCTGGCGGTGGGGGTCTCGGGGGCGCTGCTCCAGTCGATCACCCGCAACCCACTCGCCTCGCCGGACACGCTCGCGATCAACGGCGGCGCGTGGTTCGCTGCGACGCTCGTGGCCGTGCTGGGCATCTCGCCGCCGCTCTTCCTCCAAGGGAGCGTCGCTTTCCTCGGGGGTCTGGCCGGTGCCGTCCTGGTGCTCGCCCTCTCCGGAGGCGCCTCTGGGCCGGCGCGGCTGGTGTTGGCGGGCTCCGCACTCGCCATGGCGCTCGGGTCCCTGACCGGCCTGCTGCTCCTCCTCTTCGAGGACGAGACCCAGAGCCTCTTCGCCTGGGGCAACGGCAACCTCGTCCAGATCAGCATCGACGCACCGGCGCAGGGTGCGGTGGCGGTCACCGTCGTGGTGCTCGTCGCGATGCTGCTCAGCCGCAGGCTCGACCTGGTGGGCCTGGGCGACGACGCGGCCGCCAGCCTCGGTGTGAACGTGCGCGTCGTCCAATTGGTGGCGGTGCTTCTCTCCGTCCTGCTGGCGGCGCTGGCGGTCACGGTGGCCGGTCCGATGGGCTTCATCGGGCTGTGCGCCCCGGTGCTCGCACGTCTCTCGGGGGCCTGGATCGAGGACGTCCACAAGCACCGGGTGCTGCTGCCCCTCTCCGGCCTCATCGGCATCGTGCTGGTGGTGCTGGCCGACGTCCTGATGCGCCTCGCGCCCTCGAAGACGTTCGGACCGGGAGTCCCGACCGGAGTGGCCACCACCCTGATCGGAGCCGTCGTCCTCATCGGCGTCGCGCGCACCTTCCGCCAGGGCGGAACGGTGCCTGAGGCCCCGTCGGCTCGCACTCGCCCGGGCTCGCCGGTGCGCTTCACCGCCCTGCTGGTCTGCGTCCTCGTCGTGCTCCTGGCTGGTGCCACTGCTCTCGGTCTCCTCGCCGGCCGGGGCTGGACGTTGACGGGCGAGGACACGCTGCTGCTCGGGGACGTCGGCAACTGGCTGTCGGGCGAGGCTGGCCCGATGGTCCACTACACGCTCGAGGAGCGCACGCCGCGCCTGCTCGCCGCGACCTTCGCCGGCGCGGCGCTCGCGCTCGCGGGTTGCGCGACCCAGGCGGTGTGCCGCAACCCGCTTGCCGAGCCCGGGCTGCTCGGAGTCACCGCCGGCGCTGGTGTCGGCGCCATCGTCTGCATCTCCTTCCTGGGCGTGTCGGCGCTGTGGACGATCAATCTCGCCGCGCTCGTCGGCGCGGCACTCGCCTTCGCCCTGGTGTACGCCGTCTCGTGGCGAGGTGGCCTCGACTCGCTTCGGCTGGTGCTCGTCGGCGTCGGAGTCGCTGCGCTGGGCCAGGCGATCATCGCGTTCACCATCATCACCTTCACTCCCTACGACGCGCAGTTCGCGCTGACCTGGCTCAACGGATCCACCTACGGCCGCACCTTCGACCAGGTGGTGCCGCTGATCGTCGTGGTGCTGATCGCGCTGCCGGTGCTGCTCCGTCACCGCAACGACCTCGACGTGATGGCGCTCGACGACGACACCCCGCGGGTGCTCGGACTCGCGCTGGAACGCACCCGCCTGGTGCTGCTGGTCACCGCCGTCGCCCTGACCGCCGCGTCGGCCGCTGCCATCGGCCTGGTCGTCTTCACCGGCCTGGTCGCGCCTCATGCGGCCCGGGCGCTGGTCGGCTCCCGGCACGTCCGGGTGCTGCCGGTCGCGATGCTCCTCGGTGCTCTCATGGTGAGCTTGGCCGACACGTTGGGCCGCAACGTCATCGCGCCCGATCAGGTGCCGGCGGGCATGGTCACCGCGCTGGTCGGGGCGCCGTACTTCGTCTGGCTGCTCTGGCGTACCCGGAGCTGATCGCTCCAGGTCGTGCGTCCCGCGGCCTCTGGCTGCTGCGGCACATGACGCCTTGGCGGGGCTGGGGATTGGTGCCGGGATCGCCCGGCCGGTACGGTGGTCGTGACATGTGTTCCCCGTCACACGGGGCGCTGGCCACCGTCCACAAACGACCGCCACCCCTTGGTCGTGCGTGGCGATTGGAAGTTCGCCGGAGACCCCGGTGAGAAGGAGGAGTGGTGTCGCATTCGACGGATTTCGGTCCCGACCTGGTCGAGGTGTTCGGTCCCTCCCAGGTCGACGGCGGACCCGAGCTGGTCCAGTTGCTGACCCCGGAAGGGGAGCGGGTCGAGCACCCTGAGTTCCGCTACGAGCCCACGGACTCCGACGGCAAGCCGATCGCCGAGGACGAGGCGATTCGCGGGCTCTACCGCGACATGGTGCTCACCCGGCGCATCGATACCGAGTCGACCGCGCTGCAGCGGCACGGCGAGCTCGGCATCTGGGCACAGCTGCTCGGTCAGGAGGCTGCACAGATCGGTGCCGGTCGGGCGTTGCGGCCGCAGGACTACGTCTTCCCCACCTATCGCGAGCACGGCGTCGCGTGGTGCCGTGGCGTCGACCCGCTGAACCTGCTCAGCCTCTTCCGCGGCGTCGACCACGGCGGCTGGGACCCGAGCGCCCACAACTTCGGGCTCTACACGATCGTGATCGGTGCACAGGCACTGCACGCCACCGGCTATGCGATGGGGATGCAGCGCGACGGTGTGGTGGGCACCGGCGACGAGGCCCGCGACGCTGCCGTGGTCGCGCACTTCGGTGACGGTGCCTCCTCGCAGGGCGACGTCAACGAGGCCTTCATCTTCGCTGCCTCCTACAACGCACCGGTCGTCTTCTTCTGTCAGAACAACCAATGGGCGATCTCCGAGCCGATCGAACGCCAGAGCCGGATCCCGCTCTACCAGCGGGCGCTCGGCTTCGGCTTCCCGGGCATCCGCGTCGACGGCAACGACGTCCTGGCGACGTACGCCGTCACGAAGGCCGCGCTGCAGCGGGCTCGGGAGGGACAGGGCCCGACCTTCGTGGAGGCCTACACCTACCGGATGGGCGCCCACACCACCACCGACGACCCGACCCGCTACCGGCTCGACCACGACGTCGAGCGGTGGAAGCTGCGTGACCCGATCGCCCGGGTGAAGGCCTACCTGGCCCGCAACGGCGCGGCCTCGGAGAGCTTCTTCGCCAAGGTCGCCAACGAGGCGGACGAGCTCGGTCACCGACTCCGCGAGGGCTGCAAGGCGATGCCGGACCCCTCGCCGATGGCGATGTTCGACCAGGTGTACGCCGAGGAGCCGCCGGAGCTCGCCGCACAGCGCGAAGGTTTCGCCGCCTACCTCGAGACTTTCGACTCGTCGTCGGTGGTCGAGCCTGTCGAGACCCAGGGGGCCGGCCGATGAGCACGCAGCGGATCACCCTCGCCAAGGGTCTCAACGCCGGCCTGCGCAAGGCGATGGAGGACGACCCCAAGGTCTTGATCATGGGGGAGGACGTCGGCAAGCTCGGCGGCGTCTTCCGGATCACCGACGGTCTGCAGAAGGACTTCGGCGAGGACCGGGTGATCGACTCCCCGCTAGCCGAGTCCGGCATCGTCGGCACCGCGGTCGGCCTGGCCCTGCGCGGCTACCGGCCCGTGGTGGAGATCCAGTTCGACGGCTTCGTCTATCCGGCGTACGACCAGATCGTCTGCCAGGTCGCCAAGATGCGCTTCCGCTCCAAGGGACGCAACCCGATGCCGATGGTCATCCGGATCCCGTTCGGCGGTGGCATCGGAGCGGTCGAGCACCACTCGGAGTCGCCCGAGGCGCAGTTCGCCCACACGCCCGGCCTGAAGGTGGTGGCGTGCTCCAACCCGGTCGACGGCTACTGGATGATCCAGCAGGCGATCGCTTGTGACGACCCGGTGATCTTCCTCGAGCCCAAGCGGCAGTACCACGCCGACAAGGCCGACCTCGACCTCGACCTCGCGCCCGACCCGCTCTTCGCCTCGCGCGTCGTACGGCGGGGCACCGACGTCACGGTGCTCGCCTACGGTCCGACCGTGAAGACCGCCCTGCGCGCCGCAGAGGCAGCAGCTGGAGAGGGCCGCGCGCTCGAGGTCATCGACCTGCGCACGCTCTCCCCGCTCGACATGGACCCGGTCTTCGAGTCGGTCCGACGGACCGGCCGCGCCGTGGTGGTGCACGAGGCTCACGTCAACCTGGGGCTCGGCTCCGAGCTCTCGGCCCGGGTCACCGAGGAGTGCTTCTACTCGCTGGAGGCTCCGGTGTTGCGCGTCGGCGGCTTCGACACGCCCTATCCGGCATCGCGGATCGAGGAGGAGTTCCTCCCCGACCTCGACCGCGTGCTCGACGCCGTCGACCGCTCCCTGAGCTTCTGAGGAGGCCGCACATGCACGAGTTCAAGCTGCCCGACGTCGGTGAGGGCCTGACCGAGGCCGAGATCGTCTCCTGGAAGGTCAAGGTCGGCGACGTCGTCGAGATCAACGACGTGATCGTCGAGATCGAGACCGCCAAGTCGCTGGTCGAGCTGCCCTCGCCGTTCGCGGGCACGGTGCTTGCACTGCTGGTTCCCGAGGGGCAGGAGGTGCCGGTCGGCACGCCGATCATCGCCATCGGCGACCCCTCCGAGGCGACCTCCGACGGAGTCGCCCCCGGTGGCGCGCCGGGGTCCGCTGCACCCGAGGAGATGGAGATCGACCTCTCCAACCCGGCAGCCAGCGGCGGCGGCGAGGGCGAGAGCCTGGTCGGGCGGATGAAGGCCGACCGCGGCCCGATGCGTCGACCCCGCAAGGGGTCCGCCTCGCCGGCGACGGAGTCGGCTGCCGCCACCCAGATGCAGGTGCAGGGCGCGTTCTCGCCCGGTGGTGCCCAGTCCCAGGCGGTGATCGAGGCCGACGAGCCGGCTGTGCCGGTCAGCGCACCGGCCGGTGTCGTGGCGTCCGCGCCCGAAGGTGCCGCCTTGCGCACCCTCGCCAAGCCTCCGGTACGCAAGCTCGCCCGCGACCTCGGTGTCGACCTGACGACGGTCACCCCGACCGGTGACGGCGGCGTGGTGACGCGTGACGACGTCCAGGCTGCCGCCGCCGGTGGCATGCCCGAGCGCTACGAGGACGCGGGCCGCCCCGGAGTCTCCCCCATGGCGGGCGCCCGTGAGGTGCGCGAGCCGATCAAGGGCGTGCGCAAGATGATGGCCCAGGCGATGACCGACTCGGCCTTCAGCGCCCCGCACGTGACGGAGTGGGTCACTGTCGACGTCACCCGCAGCATGGAGTTCGTCGCGCAGCTCCGCTCGCACCGCGACTTCCGTGACGTGAAGGTCGGGCCCTTGCTGCTCCTGGCTCGGGCCTGCTTGCTGGCGATGCGGCGTACGCCGACGATCAACTCCTACTGGGACGACGCGGCCCAGGAAGTGGTGCTGAAGGGCTACGTCAACCTCGGGATCGCCGCAGCCACGCCGCGTGGCCTCGTCGTGCCCAACGTCAAGGACGCCGACGCGATGTCGATGCGTGAGCTCGCTACCGCCGTCAACGAGCTGACGGCCGTGGCCCGCGAAGGCCGTACTCAGCCCGCCGACATGGCCGGTGGCACGTTCACCATCACCAACGTCGGTGTCTTCGGAGTCGACGCCGGCACGCCGATCATCAACCCGGGCGAGTCCGCGATCCTCTGCTTCGGCGCCGTGAAGAAGCAGCCCTGGGTGGTGACCGATGCCGAGGGCAACGACGAGCTGGCGATCCGTCAGGTCACGACGCTGGCGCTGAGCTTCGACCATCGCCACATCGATGGCGAGGCGGGCTCCCGGTTCCTTGCCGACGTCGCCGCCGTGATGGAGGATCCGGCGCACGCCCTGCTGCTCTGATCGCGTCCGGTAGGTGCGGCGTTCTCGGTCTCCCTGGTGAACCGAGAACACCGCACAACCTTCACAGCGCGCGGGCCGGGCCGCCCGAGTGCGCGGCGCCGGCGGTGCCGGTGTGCTGCAGGACCTGGATCAGCCGGTGGCGAGTGACTTGATCTCGTCGCGCAGCACACCCATCTGGTGGTCGAGCGAGGAGGCGGTGAGCGCCACCTCGTGCAGGGAGTCGCGCAGATGATCGGGCACCGCGCCTGCGTACTTGTAGTAGATGCGGTGCTCGACCGCCGCCCAGAAGTCCATGGCGATGGTGCGGATCTGCAGCTCGACGGGCACCAGCGCGGTGCGGTCGGAGAGGAAGACGGGCACCTGCGCGATGAGGTGGAGGCTCTGGTAGCCGTTGGCCTTGGGCTGGGCGATGTAGTCCTTGGTCTGCAGCACGGTGACGTCGGGTTGACCGGCAAGGATCTCCGCGATCCGGTAGGTGTCCTCCACGAAGGCACAGGTGACCCGGATCCCGGCGATGTCGCGGATGGTCGTGCGCACCTCCTCGAGATCGGCTGAACAGCCGAGCCGCCGCATCTTGTCGAGGAGGCTGTCCATCGACTTCAGGCGGGTCTTGACGTGCTCGACCGGGTTGTAGTCGTGCGTCTGCTCGAACTCGCGACGCAGGATGTCGATCTTGGTCTCGAGCTCCTGCATCCCACACGCGTACTCCAGGCGGAACGCGGCGAGCTCCGCCTGCGCCTGGCGCACAGCAGCCTCGGCCTCGATCGGGTCGGTGATGCCGTCGACCCATTGGCGGAGCATCTCGATGTTGCTCACGGGCACGGCCTGATCGGTCATGCCCTCCAGTATGCGTTGCCTGAGGAACGGCGCATCGGCTCAGTACGTGTTGAAGAAGAGGTCTTGGCCTGCGCGCCGCGCCAGCACGGCCCCGGATGCGCCGCTCGGGACGGCCGCACCTTCTTCGCTAGAGGTACCGGGCGCTGCGTGCCTCGACACTGCCTGGCCCCGCGTCGAGCAGGGCAGCCAGCTCGTGCTCGAGCACCGCGCCCACGCGGCGGCAGAACTCCTCCGGCTCTACGGCGGCGTCCGGGCGCTCCGAGACGATCCGGTCGACCACGCCGCGTGCATGCAGGTCCAGGGCACGCACCTGTTGGGCGCGCGCCATGTCCGGCGCATGGTCGAGGTCGCGGTGCACGATCGCGCTGGCACCTTCGGGTGGCAACGGGGAGAGCCAGGCATGCTGGGCGGCGACCACCCGGTCGGCCGGCAGGAACGCCAGCGCGCCACCGCCGTTGCCCTCACCCAGCATCAGGCAGAGCGTCGGGGCCCTCAACGTGACCAGGTCAGCGAGGCAGCGGGCGATCTCCCCGGCCAGCCCACCCTCCTCCGCGTCCACGGAGAGCGCGGCGCCCTGGGTGTCGATGACCGTCACCAGCGGTAGGCCGAGCTCGGCCGCCAGCCGCATCCCACGTCGAGCCTCGCGCAGCGCGCCCGGACCCATCGGGTGTGCGACCGTCTGCCCTCGCCGGTCCTGACCGAGGAAGACGCACGGCGCCTCGCCGAAGCGCGCCAGCGCGATCAGCAGGCCCGGGTCCGCCTCGCCCTGCCCGGTGCCGTTGAGGGGCACCACGTCCGAGGCGGCGTACCGCAGCAGGCGGCGTACGCCGGGACGCTCGGGGTCGCGCGACCGGGTGACCGCCTCCCAGGTCTCGACATCGGGGATCGGCACGTCCTCCACCTCGGGTACGGCGGCGATGCCGTGCCGGGGCGCCTCCAGGATCGTGAGGGCCCGGTCAAGGATCGAGGCGATCTCCTCCGGGGGGACGACCGCGTCGATGATGCCGTGGGCGTAGAGGTTCTCCGAGGTCTGCACGCCTTCGGGGAAGGGCCGGTCGTAGAGCGCCTCGTAGACCCTCGGGCCGAGGAAGCCGGTGAGCGCTCCCGGCTCGGCGACCGTGACATGTCCGAGCGAGCCCCACGAGGCCATCACGCCTCCGGTGGTGGGGTGCCGCAGGTAGACGAGATAGGGGAGACCGGCCTCCTTGTGCTGGGCGACCGCTGCCGAGATGCGCACCATCTGCACGAAGGCCGGGGTGCCTTCCTGCATGCGGGTGCCACCGCTGGCGGCGGCGGCCAGCAACGGCAGTCGCTCCCGGGTGGCCCGCTCGATCCCCTGCACCAGCCGGTCGGCGGCGTCGCGCCCGATGGAACCGGCGAGGAAGCGGAACTCGCTGGCGACCACGGCGACTCGGCGACCGTGCATCAGCCCCTCGCCGGAGATCACCGACTCGTCGACCCCAGACTTCTCCTCGGCGGCGGCGAGCTCCGCGGCGTACTCCGTCGAGATGCCGTGCCGGTCGGGCGGGGTGTCCCAGGAGCGCCAGGAACCGGCGTCCAGGACCAGGTCGATCAGTTCATGTGCGGAGAGGCGTCGGGTGCTCACGAGCGTGATTGTGCCAGTCGTGAGCCGCTGGTCCAGCGGCGTAACTTGTCCGATCGTCAGCCGAGCTTCGGTGACTTCTTGCCCAGGAGCCAGGCGTCGAAGAGGTCCTTGAGGTCGGCGCCCGTCTGCTTCTCCACCCACGCCAGGTAGGTGTCGCGGCTCGCGTTCCCGAACCGGTGCACCGTCGGCCAGGCGCGGACCATCTCCCAGAACTTGTCGTCGCCGATCCGCTCCCGCACCTGGTGCCACATCAATGCCGGTCCGTAGTAGATGTTGGTCTGCCCGAACGCCCGCGGGTCGTAGTCGCCGGGTGGACCGCTCTCGGCGCGGTGCATCGACTCGTAGGGGGCCGCCTCCCGCAGCACCCGGTCCAGGGAGCGACCGTGCTCGGACTCCCAGATGAAGTCGAGGTAGGTCGTCATGCCCTCGTTCATCCACACGTCGCTCCAGTCCGTGGGGGAGACGGCATCGCCGTACCACTGGTGGGTCGTCTCGTGGACGAGCGTGGTGATGTCGAGCGTGTAGGGCGTGTTGCCGAAGGTGATCATGGTCTGCGTCTCCATCGCGGTCTGCGACGGCACCACGACGCCCCCGAGGCGGTCGAACGGGTAGGGTCCGAGCTTGCTCTCCACCCAGTCGAAAGCCTGGGGCAGCTTGGCCATCGCCTTCGCGGACCGGGTGTCGCCGCGTGGTGTCCACCAGGTCAGCGGCACCCCGCTGGAGCTGGTGCCCTCGCCCATGACGTAGTCGTCGAATGCGACGGTGGTCAAGTAGGAGGAGGCCGGTGAGCTCAGCGTGAAAGCGGTGACCTCCATCCCGGCCTCGGTGGTCCTCGACGTCAGCTCGCCGTTGGCGACACCGACCATCGGGGCGGGTGCCCGCAGGGTGAAGTCGTAGAAGGCCTTGTCGGAGGGCTGGTCGTTGACCGGGTACCAGGTGAAGGCGCCGTAGGGCTCCTGCATGGTCCAGGCCCCGCCGGTATCGGTCACCGTCCAGCCGACGGTGGAGAGGTCGGAGCGCGTGGTCGGCGCCGGGTAGGACTCGGGCGACCCCGCGTACTCGACCACCAGCACGTGCCGGCTGTCGGCCTGCACGGGTGCCTTGACGACGAGATCCTTGCCGATGTGGCTCACCTCGACCTCCTCGCCGTCGAGGAGGGCGCCGTCGACCTTGAGCGCGTCGGAGAGGTCCAGCTGGAAGAGGTCCTGCGTGACGGTCGCGCGGAAGGCGATCGTCGCCACGCCGGTCAGACGGCCCCCTTCGGGGTCCCAGGTGAGGTCGAGCCCGTAGTGGAGCGCGTCCACGCTGGGGTCGCCGACGTTCGGGTACTTCGAGTCCTCCACCGGCCGGCTCTCGGCCGCCTTCCACTTCGGGTCGGCCGGGTCGACGGTCGTCCCGATCGACGGGCTCTCCGTCGGTGCCGTGGTGGGGTCGTCGGTCGCCGTCGTACTCGGCGGAGCGCTGGCCGGGGGTGTCTTCGAGTCGTCGCGGTTGACCGCCCAGACCACGCCAGCGACGGCGATCGCGACGATCACCACCACGGCCACCAGGGCCATCACCTTGCCGCGCACGCGGACTCCTTCCGTCCTCACGCGGCGCCACCCGGCCCGCGCATCAATGCCACCTGCTTGCCCGGCGGACCGAGCCGGGAAACCTCTCGATAGCCCCGGGCCGCGTGGAACGCGAGGGATGCGGCGTTGGGCGGGTCCACATTGACCTCCAACACCAGGGGTACGCCGGCCAGCCGCGCCTCGAGCTCGTCGTAGGTCTGCGCCCCGAGGCCGCGGCGCTGGAACCCGTCGTCGAGGACGATCCGATCGAGGTAGACGAAGTCGTCGAGCGCCGCGGAGAACCAGCGGTAGTTCTCCGAGTCGTAGGCGCTACCGGGCCGGAAGGTGAGCACGAAGCTAGCGCGCCTGCCGCTGTCGGTGATCACCCACGCCTCGTGGGCCCAGCCGAGCAGGGCCTCCAGGCGCGCCTGGTCCAGTGGCGAGAGCACCTCGACATGCCGCTCGTTCAGATCGAGCAGCCATGCGTGGTCGCTCGCCTGGACCGGCCGGAGCAGGGCGCTCATGGCCAGGCCAGCCCGACCGTGCGCTCGCTCAGCTCCCACAGGGCACGCTGCGCGCTGCTGTCGCGCGCCAAGCGTGAAGGCCGCACCACGGTAGGGCCGCCGCGCAGCTCCTGGAACCCGTCGGGACCGCAGAAGGTGCCGCCCGGAAGGTCGGCAGTGGCGGCCATCAGAATCGGCAGGGCACCGGCGGTCGCCGACTGCGCGGTCGCCCGCGCTGTGGCGTCGAGGATGGAGGAGAGGGGGCCGGAAGCCCGCATCGTCTGCCCGTAGGAGAGCAGGTGGGTCGCGGCGTACCCCGGGTGCGCGGCGAGCGCCTCCACCGGAAGGCCGGCCTCACGGCAACGACGGTCGAGCTCGAACATCATCAGCAGGTTGGCCAGCTTCGTCTGTGCGTAGACGGGCCACCGGCGGTAGCGGCCGTGCGCACCGCGCGGGTCACCCAGCGGAGCGGACCGGGCCAGATGGTGCATCGCCGAGGAGACGTTGACGACGCGCCCACGGCCCGATGCCACGAGCTGGGGGAGCAGCAGGCCGGTCAGGAGGAAGGGGCCGAAGTGGTTGGTGGCCATCTGCAGATCGAGGCCGTCGACGGTCCGCGTGCGCGGAGTGGCCATCACGCCGGCGTTGTTGACCAGCACGTCGATGGCGCCCAGTCGCGCGGCGCGGCCCGCGGCATGGCGCACCGAGGCGAGATCGGCGAGGTCGGCGACCAGGGAGTCGAGCCGCGCTCCCGGTACTTGACGCGTGATCGCCGTGCGGGTCTGCTCGATCTTCTCCTCGGAGCGGGCCGCCAGCACGACATGTGCGCCGGCCTGCGCGAGGGCCAGTGCGGTCTCGCGGCCCAGGCCGCTCGTGGAGCCGGTGACGACGCAGGTCCGCCCGTCCTGGCTCGGTAGCGGAGGACGGTTCGCCGGAGCCGGTGGCCGAGCTTGTCGAGATCCGCTCATGGCGTGACGGCCATGGCGGCCAGCACGCGCTCGGCGACCTCGGTGTCGCCCTCGATCCGTACGTCGACGTCGTCGGCGGCGCCACGTCCTCCCGCGAGGACGGCATACGCCTCGACGGACATGCTCAGCCGCGCGGTCGGGGAGGCAGGCGGCTCGACGAACGCGGCCCGCCCGTCATCGCCGACGAGACACGCAGTGGTCGCCACACCGTCCACCTCGACGACGACGCTCGTGCCAGCCGGGCAACCGGCCCGCTTCGCGACCACCACGCCCAGCGCCTCCAGCAGGTAGGCGACCACGTGGGCGCCGGCGGGACTGTCGAGGTTGCCGGGTGAACCGATCGCACGACGGATGTCCTGCTCATGCATCCAGATGTCGAGTGGCCGGTTGCGCAGCAGCGTGCGCTGCGACCAGCCGATGGCGCCGAAGAGACCGGGTGCGGGGGCGTCGCCGTCGGTGGGAGGCGCCGCTGCCAGCTCATCGGCGCGCACCGCGACGGAGCGGCGGATCTCGTCGATCAGCTCCGCCGGCGAGCGATCACGGCGAGCGACGACACCCTGCTCGGTGAACGTGCCCAGCATCCCCTTCACGTGGGCCGGCGATCCGATCTCGACCTCCTCGTGGGCCGCGCCGGCGAGCAGCGCCTCCAGGTGGGCGACGTGCGCCGCGATCGCGTGCACATCCCAGCCCGGCAGGTCCGTCTCCGTCGCCCATGCGTCGGCGGGCACCTCCTCGAGCAGCAGGGAGAAGTCGTCCACGGCCCGCTGCCACACGGAGATGAACCCGGCCAGTTCCTCGGCGTCACTCATGCCCGCACCCTACTGAACTCCTGCCAGTAGGGGGATCCCCTTGGGCGCGGGGGAGAATGGTCACGTGTCGTCTCTCCGCACCGTCCGCGCGCCGGAACTTCGAGGTCGCGGATGGCTCAACGTCGATCAGGCGCTCACCCTGCGTGACCTGCGCGGCCGTTTCGTCCTCCTCGACTTCTGGACCTTCTGCTGCATCAACTGCCTGCACGTCCTCGACGAGCTCCGGCCGCTCGAGGAGAAGTACGCCGACGACCTGGTCGTCATCGGCGTGCATTCGCCGAAGTTCGAGCACGAGGCCGACCCTGCTGCCCTGGCTCGCGCCGTGCAGCGGCACGGCGTCCACCATCCGGTGCTCGACGACCCGGAGCTCGTCACCTGGCAGGCGTACGCCGCCAAGGCATGGCCGACACTCGTGCTCATCGACCCGGAGGGCTATGTCGTCGCGACCTATGCCGGGGAGGGGCATGCCCACGCCTTGGATGCGCTCCTGGGCGAGCAGCGTGCTGAGCACCGGGAGCGCGGCACGCTGCAGCCGGGAGAGTCGCCGTACGTCGCTCCGGAGCGGGAATCCACCCCGCTCCGCTTCCCCGCTCGTGCGGTCTCGGCCCCCGACGGCACCCGCTGGGTCGCGGACGCCGGGCACGACGCCGTGGTGCAGCTGCGCGACGGCGACGAGGTACGACGTATCACCGGCTTCCGCGAGCCCAACGGTCTCTGCCTGCTCCCCGAGGAGGTTGCTGCCGAGGTCGGGTACGACGTCGTGGTCGCCGACACCGTCGCCCACCGGCTGGCCGGCATCACCGCGGCCACCGGTGAGGTGCGCAGCCTCGCCGGTGACGGTCGCCAGTGGATGCAGGGCGATCCGACCAGCTCGCTGAGCAGTCCCTGGGACGTGGCCTGGTGGCAGGAGCGGGTCTGGATCGCCATGGCCGGGGTCCACCAGCTGTGGACCTTCGACCCGCGCACCGGGACGGTCGAGATCGTCGCCGGCACCAGCAACGAGGGGCTCCGGGACGGTCCGCTCGGCGACGCGTGGTTCGCCCAGCCCTCTGCGCTCGCGCCCGAGGGCGACCGGCTCTGGCTTGCCGACTCCGAGACCTCGGCGCTGCGCTGGATCGCCGACGGCGCCGTGCACACCGCGGTCGGCCTCGGCCTCTTCGACTTCGGGTTCCATGACGGCGACCGCACCGAGGCGCGCCTGCAGCACCCCCTCGGCGTACGCGTCCTGGCCGACGGCACCGTCGCGATCTGCGACACCTACAACGGAGCGATCCGTGGCTTCGACCCCGACTCGGGCCGGCTGCGCACCCTCGCCGTCGGGCTCGCCGATCCTGTCGACCTGCTGGTCGAGGGCGACACGGCGTACGTCGTCGAGTCGGGGGAGCACCGGATAGTGCCGGTGGACCTGGGCACGGGCGAGGCCAGCGGCATGCGCACTCGCACTCAGCGGCCAGTGACCGAGGTCGGCGCGACCCTGCGCCTGACCACGCCGTTCGCGCCACCGCCGGGGCAGAAGGTCGACGAGCGCTTCGGGCCGGCGACGCAGCTCGTGGTGACAGCGACGCCGTCCGCGCTGATCCGCTCCGGTGAGGGACGCTCCACCGAACTGAGCCGCGTTCTGGAGCTGGACCCCGTCGTGGGAGAGGGCGTCCTGCACGTCGCCGCCCGCGCGGCCTCCTGCGACGCCGAGGGAGGCGAGGGTGCTGCCTGCCGCATGCACCAGCAGGACTGGGGGATCCCCGTCCGCGTCGTCGACGCGGGCAGCGCCCGCCTGGTCCTCCCCCTCGGTGGCACCGCCACCTAGCTCTTGCTACGACAGGAGCTGGGGAGTCACCGATCGATCTCGCCCCTGCCGGAGGTCGAGCCTGTCGGCGGTCGGCCCTTGCCGGAGGTCGGGCCTGTCGGCGGTCGGCCCCTTCCGGAGGTCGAGCCTGTCGAGACCGGTTTCGGTGATGGTCCCGCCGGTGTCGCGGTCGCCGGTGCCTCCGGCGCCGGGGTCTCAGCCCAGGCCGAGGATCCGCAGGCACTCCAGGGCGACGTAGAGCTGGGCGGCGTCGACGGGGCGGGCGAGGTCGCGGCCGGTGACCTCCTCCAGCCGACGGATCCGGTAGCGCACGGTGTTGCGATGCACGTGAAGCTCCCGGGCGGCGGTGGAGGTGGAGCCGCCGCAGGCGAGCCACGCGCGCGCGGTGCCCATCAGGACCTCTCGGTCGTCGGCCGACAGCGCGAGCACGGGTGCGAGCACCGCTTCTGCGAGGCCACGCGCCTGCTCGGGACTGCTGGCCAGCAGCATCGCCAACGGATCGGTGCCGAAGCGAACCACCTCGCTCGTACCGGGCGTGCCGGCAGCGCAGGCGATCCGGGCCTGGCGGCGTCCTTCCTGCGCCTCCTCCAAGCGGCCCAACTCCGTGCTGACGCCGACGCGGGCGTGCGCCACCTCGCCGACCAGCACCGTCAGCTCCTCGAACCCGAAGCCGAGTCGGAGCGCGACCACGCCCTCGTGGTGGTCGAGGTCGACCCGCCAGGCCGAGGTCACGTTGCTGCGGCGGAGTCGGCGCTCGATGTCGTCGAGGGCCTCGTCGCCTGGGGTGGTGCACTCGGCCGACACCACGACGAACGGGCCGGTCCGGTCAAGGTCGAGGATGCCGCTGGTCTCCCACAGTGGCGCGGTGCTGTTCCCGTCCCCGTCCAGCAAGGTGCCGACCAGCACGGCGCGCATCTGGCCGTCCCGGCGTGCCTTGTCGGCGAGGGCGCCGCGGTAGGCGTCGGTGACGTGTGCAGCGAGGTCGTCGCTGACGGCCCATACGTCGGCCGCCGCCCGTAGCAGGCGGTCCTGCGCCGCTGGCTCGGCGCGTTCCACGAGGAGCTCCCAGATGAATCGGCCACCGAGGCGGAACGCCTGGAGCACCGACGCGTAGGGCACGCCCTCCTCCGCCCGGGAAGCCCCGGTGGCCCGTGGGCTCTCCAAGGTGACGCGGTCGCCGGCCAGGTAGCCCAGCACGTAGGCGACGTTGGCCGTGCAGGAGGCGACGATCTCCTCGCGGCTCACCCGGTCGGTGGCTGCGTAGTCGGGAATCTCCGTGACGATGCGCTCGGCCATGGCGATCCCGAACGCGCCGACCTCGGGCAGGAGCCGCGAGCAGAGGGCGCGCACAGCGGGGTCCGCGATGGCTTGCATGAGGGCACGGTAGTGGCCACTGCTGCCCGTCGGGTAGGGCTGTGGCGGGCGCATCCGGGGCTCGTCTTGTGCGTGCGCACTAGGCGGAGGTGCCGAACTCCATGCAGCCAGCCGAAGCGCCGCCGGTTGCGGCGGAGTGATGCTGGAGTCATGAGCACCGACACCGCCCTCGCCGACGCTGCTGCCCCGCTCGACGTCCTCCTCGTGGACGCCGCGCTCGGTACCTTCCGGAGGTTCGTTCCCGATGCCTCCACCGCGCGTTGGGCGGCCTCTCTGGCTCGCCAGCCGCTCACGACCGCTGCCCGGCTGCGTCGCCTGGCGCGCGAGGGTGCCCGGATCGCCGCCGGCGCCTCCGACATCGCGCCGCGCCGCGGCGACCGACGCTTCGTCGACGCAGGGTGGCAGGAGAACCCGCTGCTGCGCCGTCTGGTGCAGCTCTACCTGGCCGGCGGCCAGACCCTGGACCGGCTGATCGATGACGCCGATCTGGACCCGAGGGATCGCAAGCGGGTCCGGTTCATGGTCGAGAACGTGGTCGAGGCACTCTCGCCGAGCAACATCCCGCTGGTGAACCCCACGTCGGCGAAGGCGGTGATCGACACGGCTGGACTGAGTCTCGTCCGTGGCGCCACCCAACTGGCCAAGGATCTCTCCGCCGCGCCGCGGGTCCCGGAGATGGTGGACACGTCCGGCTTCGCGATCGGCGAGAACATCGCTGCCACCCCGGGCGCGGTGGTCTTCCGCAACGACGTCCTGGAGCTCATCCAGTACGCGCCTCAGTGCGACGAGGTCTACGAGACGCCCGTCATGATCGTGCCGCCGACGATCAACAAGTTCTATGCCGTCGACCTGTCTCCCGGCCGGAGCCTGGTCGAGTTCAGCGTGCAGCACCATCGGCAGATGTTCGTCGTCTCGTGGCGCAACCCGGACAGTCGGCACGCCGGATGGGACATCGACACCTACGTCCGGTCGATCCTGGAGGCGCTGGAGGCGGTCGAGGAGATCACCGGCAGTGCCCAGACCGTGCTGGCCGGAATCTGCTCGGGCGGGATCCTGGCAAGCATTGTCGCCGGCTATCTCGCCGGCATCGGTCGAGAGGACCGGCTGCGAGCGGTCGTGCTGGCAGTGACGGTGATCGACAACGCGGGTGCGGGCACGATCTCCGCCCTGACCGATCCGCGGCTCGCACAGCTGGCCAAGGCGCGCTCAGCGGCCAAGGGCTACCTGGACGGCCGGGCTCTTGCCGAGGTCTTCGCCTGGCTGCGGCCCAGCGACCTGATCTGGAACTACTGGGTCAACAACTACCTGCTCGGCAAGCGCCCCCCGGCCTTCGACATCCTCTTCTGGAACGCCGACACCACGCGGATGACGGCCGGCCTGCACGCGGACTTCGTCGACCTCGCGATGGACAACCTGCTCACCAAACCGGGTGCGCTGAGCGTGTTGGGGGTGCCCATCGACCTGGGTGCGGTGACCGTGGACAACTACATCGTGGCGGGCATCGCCGACCACATCACGCCGTGGGAGAACTGCTACCGCACCACTCAGCTCTTCGGTGGTCGTAGCCGTTTCATCCTCTCGACCAGCGGCCATGTCGCAGCCTTGGTCAATCCGCCCACCAACCCGAAGGCGAGCTTCCACACCAACGACGAGCACGGGCCGGACGCACGGGCCTGGCTCAAGGGGGCAGAGACCCACGACGGCAGCTGGTGGACCGACGTGGCCCTCTGGCTCGACGAACGGTGCGGGGAGCTCAGGCCCGCACCCGCGGAGCTCGGGTCGATCCGGCTGCGTCCGTCGGACCCGGCGCCCGGTACCTACGTCTTCGACAAGTGAACGGCGTGCCAGTGGAACTGCGTCAGCTCACGGTGCTCGGGCATCAGGTCCGCGCCGCGGTCCGGTCCGGCACCGGTGACCGCCCGCCGCTGCTGCTGTGCAACGGCATCGGTGCGAGCCTCGACCTGCTGCAGCCGTTCGTCGACGAGCTGGATCCGGCGATTACCGTGGTGCGCTTCGACGTGCCCGGTGTCGGCGGATCGCCGAACCCGCGCCTGCCCTACAACTTCGCGCTGCTCGCTCATGGGGTGGGCGTCATGATGACCCAGCTGGGCTTCTCGACGTACGACGTGCTGGGCATCTCGTGGGGTGGGGGCCTGGCCCAGCAGTTGGCGTTCCAACAGCCGTGCCGGGTACGCCGCGTGGTGCTGGTCAGCACCGCGACCGGCTCGTTGATGGTGCCGGCCTCGCCCCGGGTGCTCCGCAAGATGGTGACCCCGCGGCGCTACCGGGATGCCGACTATGCGATCGACGTGGCCGCAGAGCTCTACGGCGGTCGGATGCGGGAGCGACCCGACGACGTGCGCCGCCTCATGCACGACGGTTCCCGAGTCGGATCGCGTCGCGGCTACCTCCTGCAGCTGCTGGCCGGTGCGGGGTGGTCGAGCCTGCCAGCGTTGCCGTTCATCAGACAGGAGACGCTGATCCTGGCCGGCGACGACGACCCCATCATCCCGCTCGTCAACGCCAAGATCATGTCGAGGTTGATGCCTCGCGCGCGTCTGCACGTCTACGGCGACGGACACCTCGGACTCATCACCAGTGCCGACGAGCTGGCGCCGCTGATCGCGGACTTCCTGGACGTGAAATGACGTGGTGCGGTGGTCCCGGACGATCAGGTCGACCGGGCCCACCGCACCATCGTGCAGCGCAGGACCCCCGCGCGGGTCAGCTCACTTGATGGTGTCGAGCCAGTCCGGGTTGTCCTTCAGCCACTGCTTGACGGCGTCCTCTTCCTTGCCTTCGCCGTACTGGTTGACGACCAGGTCCTCCAGGGAGCCGTACTGCTCGTCGGTGAGCTTCGCCTTGCCCATCATCTCGGCGACCTCGGCGAAGTCGTCGGTGAAGCCGGGCCGGGCGACCTCGTGCAGGCCTTCGGACTCACCCAGCGCACCCTTGGGGTCTTCGAGGTCGCGCACCGGGAACTTGCTGTTGGCGTAGAACGGCCGCCACAAGGTCACTACGATGTCGCGCTTGGCGTCGATGGCCCGCTTCAGCTCGGCGAGCATCGTGGCGGTGGACGAGGTGACCAGCTTGTACTCGTCGTCGAGACCGTACTCGGGCATCACCGACTCCTTGGTGATCTTGGTCAGGCCGGCGCCCGGCTCGATGCCGACGATCTTCCCGTTGTAGTCGCCGCCCTTGCCGACCATGTCCTCGATGGACTGGAGGTCGCTGTAGTCCGGTACGGCGAAGGTCAGCTTGGCGTTGTCGTAGTAGGTGCCCAGGTCCTCGAGCTTCGGGTACTTCTCCATGAGCGACGCGTGGGTGACGTCGGGCCAGGCTGACGGGTAGACGTCGACCGAGCCGCGGCTGAGGTTGGTGTAGGTCAGCGGAGCGTCACCCAGTTCCTCGATCTCGACGTCGTAGCCCTCGTCCTCGAGCACCACCTTCCAGAGATGGGCCATGCTCACGCCGTCAGTCCACCCAGGGATGATGCCCAGCTTGATCTCCTTGCTGTCGGCTCCGTTCTTGTCGCTGTCGGTGCCGCAGGCAGCCAGCGAGATGGTCAGGCCCACGGCGGCCAGAACCGCACAGACTCGTGTCCAGATCTTCGTACTCATGGTTGCGTCGTCCCTTCTGTTACACGCCCGCAGCCCAGTGGACCCGGCGCTCTTCTACTTCGTCCCGAGAGGTCTGTGAGCAGCGTTCAGGCCGCGACCGGCTGCTGCTGGTTCTTGGTGAGCCGCCTGCGCAAACCTTGCAGGCGGCCCCGCCCAGGTCGCCGGTCTCCGGCGCTGGCCGTGATGCGGTCGAGGTAGATGGCCAGCACGACCACGGCCATGCCCGCCTCGAAGCCGAGGCCCACCTCCAACCCCGCAATAGCGCCCACCACCTCGCCACCGAGGCCCCCACCGCCGACCATGCCCGCGATGACTGCCATGGAGAGGGAGAGCATGATCACCTGGTTGACGCCGGCCATCACCGTGGGCATCGCCAGGGGGAGCTGGACCTCGCGCAGGATCTGGCGTGGCGTGGCACCGAAGGCGTGGGCGGCCTCGACGACCTCTGCGTCGACCTGCCGGATGCCGAGCTCGGTGAATCGGACGCCGGGGGCCAGCGCGAAGATCACGGTGGCCACCAGTCCCGCGTGCACGCCGCCGCCGAAGAAGAGGACCACCGGCACCAGCCACACCATGGACGGCATGGTCTGCATGAAGTCCATGACCGGTTTGACCATGCTGCTGAAACGATCGGAGCGAGCGGCCAGGACGCCGATCGGTATCCCGATGAGCAGCGCCACCAGTGTCGCCGAGATGACCAGTGCGGCCGTGGCCATCGCGTTCTCCCACTGGGCCAGGCCGATCACGATGACCATGCCGACGACGGTTCCGGCGGCTAGCTTCCAGTCCTTGAGCAGCCACGCCAACGCCGCAAGGATCAGCACCATCAGGAGCGGTGTCGGGGTGAGCAGGAGGTCGGTGAGGCCGTTGATTCGAGCCTCGACCCACAACCCGAACTGGTCGAGCTCCTCGCGGAAGTGCTCCGTGATCCACTCCACGCTGCGGTCGATCTTCTCCGCGAGCGGGATCCGCGGTACGCCGTGGATCTTCTCGGTCGCGCTGGTCACGAGGCCGTTCACGCCTGACCTCCGTCCGTGGTGGCGGAGCCCGCCGAGACGAGTTCGCCGGCCGCTGTCTCCGACCCGTTGAGGTTGCCGAGAGCGCTGAGCAGGGTGACCCGGGCGATGACCCCGGCCAGCTTCGTCCCCTCGACGACGGCGAGCGGTTCGGGCCGCTCGGCCGCTGCGGTGAAGAGGTCGGCGACGCAGGTGTCGGGTGTGACCTGGTGGGCCGGGGTGACCAGGCCGTCCAGGCTCTCCTGGCCTGTCTTCACCGCCTCGGCCGCGGTGGCCTCGGTGATGAGGCCGCGCAGGTTGTGCTGCCGGTCGACCACCATGAGGGCGTTGAGCTGGTTCTCGCGCATCAGCTTGTGCGCTGCGCGGGGCCCCTGCCCCGCGCCGAGCACGGCTACCGGTCGCTCCATGATCGATGCCGCGGTGAGCACCTTGGTGCGGTCCACGTCCTGCACGAACTGAGCAACGTAGTCGTTGGCCGGGTCGTTGAGGATCTGCTCCGCCGTGCCCTGCTGCACGATCCGTCCGTCGCGCATCATCGCGATCCGGTCGCCGAGCCGCATCGCCTCGTTGAGGTCGTGGGTGATGAAGAGGATGGTCTTGCCGAGTTGGTTCTGCAGCTCGATCAGCTGGTCCTGCATCTCTCGACGGATCAGCGGATCGAGTGCGCTGAACGCCTCATCCATCAGCATCACCTCGGTCCCGGCCGCCAGCGCTCTCGCCAGTCCGACCCGCTGGCGCATCCCGCCCGAGAGGTCGCCGGGCAGCGAACCGCCCCAGCCGCCGAGGCCGACCATCTCCAGCGCCTGCTCCGCCTGTCGCTGCCGGTCCGACCGGTTCATCCCCTTCACCTTCAGGGCGTAGGCGGCGTTCTCGCCGACGGTGCGGTGCGGCAGGAGTGCGAAGTGCTGGAAGACCATGCTGACCTTCTCCCTGCGGGCGCGGCGCAGCTTGCGTGCGTCCAGGCGGGCCAGGTCCTCTCCGGCGACCACGACCGAGCCGGAGGTGGGCTCCAAGAGGCCGTTGACCATGCGGATCAGCGTGGACTTGCCGGAGCCCGAGAGCCCCATGACGACGAAGATCTGACCGGGGTCGACGGTGAAGGACGCGTCGATCACCGCGGCGGTGATGCCGTCGGCGCGGAGCTCCTCACGGGTGGCGCCGGACTGGAGGCGGGCCAGCGCTCGTTGCGGGCGCTTGCCGAAGATTTTGTGGACACCTGACAGTTCGATCAAAGACACGAACTCGGTTCACTCCTTGAGCCACGAGAGCCGCGCTTTTCGGGCTCCCTTCGGACCAGGTCCGAACGAGGGTGGTGGAGCGCTTCCGGACGAACCTTGGCCCCGGCAACTTAACAGACGTGTCTGGTTGAAGCGATTCATCACGGTCCACGCGGTGGCAAACCCTGCCATATCGACATTTGTCGGAAGTCAACATCTGGGTCGACTGACTGCCTTCTCGGCGGGACTCACGGGAGTGGGATCAGGGTGCTCCGCGCGGCTCGTCGAAGGACTCCAGCACCGGCGTCAGCTCGTCGACGAGCAACCGGTCGTGGTCGATCTGACCTGCGCGAACCGCGGCGCGCGCGACCATGTGGTTGGCGACCGGGGAGGTGATCAGCTGGAAGAGCGCGACCAGGGCGAGCAGCGCGATCACCTCGACGTCGCGCAGGCGGAAGCCGAGGCCGGTGAGCACCAGGCAGAGGCCGAGTACCTGCGGCTTGGTGGCGGCATGCATGCGGGAGAGGAGGTCCGGGAGGCGAAGCAGGCCGAGCGCCGCGATCAAGCTCAGCAGTGCTCCGGTGACCATGCAGACCGCGGCGATGGCGTCGGCGATGTCGATCCAGCTCATCGGTGCTCCTTCTCCGCCTCGATGTCGTCACTTCCGCGGGTGAAGCGGGCGATGCTGACCGAGCAGACGAAGCCGAGCAGGGTGAGCACCAGCAGGATCGGCAGCGTGAACGTGTGCTCGTTGAGCGCCGCCTCGATGCCGACCGCGCAGATGATCACCGCGATCATGACGTCGAGGGCGACCGTCCGGTCGAGCATGGTCGGGCCCATCGTGGCGCGCGCCAGCAGGATCAGAGCGGCCAGGCCGAGCAGGCCGAGGCAGAGGGTGAGGACGACGGTCACGAGATGGCCTCCTGTGTTGCGGTCTCGACAGGTTCGACCTCCGGGAGGGTCACGAGGCCACCTCCGGCTCGGTGGGGTTGCGGATCGGCGGCTTCCCGAAGGCACGGAGAACCCGTTGCTCCTGCGCCAGCACGGTCTGCCGGAACCGCTCGACGTCGTCGATGCTCTTCACGTTGATCACGTGGAAGAAGAGGGTGTGCGTGGAGCGTCGTGCCTCGACCACCACACTGCCGGGGATCAGGGTGGTCATCTCACCGACCATGGTGAGCACGAAGTCCGACGGCGTGGCGAGGTCGACCTGGACGAGTGCGTTCCTCAGGCCTCGGGGACGCAGGACCACGAGTGCGACCTCGATGCTCGAGACCACGACGTCCCAGACGAAGCGGATCAGCAGCCAGGCCAGTGCTATCGGATGCGGCCGGATGCTCATCCGCAGCGGCGGGAGCGGGAAGACCAGGCAGACAGCGACCGCCACCACGAGGCCGAGCAGGGCGTTCGGCACCGTGAAGCTGCGCCACAGCGCGAGCCAGACGAGCGTCAGCCAGAGCAGGGCCGGCCACTGGAGCAGGCGATAGCGCGGGGGCCGGGCCTTCCCGCTGCGCGTCACCCTCTCGCGGGGGCTCATGACGAGTCTCCCAGCACCGCGCTGAGGTACGGCGTCCGGTCGATGAGGTCGGCAGCCGCCCGGTCGGTGAGTGCGAAGAGTGGCCCGGCCACCAGGGTGAGGAGCAGGCTCACCGTGATCAGCGCCGTCGTCGGAAGCACCATGGAGGCCGGCATCCGCTTCGGCAGGGCACCGTCGCGCAGCAGCTGGTGGAGGTCGCGGTCCGGCGTCTCGTCATCGATCACTCGACGCGCCTCCTCCAGGTCACGGCTGTCGAAGGCGGCGCCGGCGACGTGCACATGGTCGCGATGGACGACGATCCCGGCCGCACGCTGCGCGTCGTCGAGGTCGTCCTGCAGGCTGGGCAGCTGACGGGCCATCTCGTGGGCCTGCTCCGGGCTGCGCCAGAAGGCGAGCGCCCACGTCTTGGCGATCGCGTAGAGCGTGAGCAGACTCGTCACCACACCACCCACGACCAGGGTGATCGCCAACGGCGACCCGACGTCGAGGCCCGCTTGCAGCAGCCCGACCTTGCCCAGGAACCCGGACATCGGTGGGATGCCGGCGAGGTTCATCGCCGGCACGAAGAAGAGCAGCGCCAACAGCGGCGACAGCCGGGCGAGGCCGCCGAGTCGCAGCAGCGCCGTACTCCCGGCTCTGAGCTCGATCAGGCCGACCACCAGGAAGAGGGCCGTCTGGATGGTGATGTGGTGCGCGACGTAGAAGATCGCTCCGGAGATGCCCGCCTCGGTCGCGAGGCCGATCCCGAAGACCATGTAGCCGATGTGGCTCACCAGGGTGAAGGAGAGCATCCGCTTGATGTCGGACTGGGCGACGGCTCCCAGGATGCCGACCACCATCGTCAGGAGGGCGGCCCACAACAGCAGGTCGCCCACCTCGTGACCGGGGAAGAGCAGGGTCTGGATCCGCAGGATGGCATAGACGCCGACCTTGGTGAGCAGCCCCGCGAAGACGGCGGTGACCGGAGCCGGGGCCGTCGGATAGCTGTCGGGGAGCCAGAAGGAGAGGGGGAAGACGGCGGCTTTGATGGCGAAGGTGACCAGGAGCAGGAGATGCAGCACCATCGCCGTGCCCTCGGAGAGGTCGGGGACTCGTTCGGCGATCTGCGCCAGGTTGAGCGTCCCCACGGCGGCGTAGACGGCCGCCAGGGAGATCAGGAACAGGCTCGAGGAGAGCATGTTGACGACCACGTAGATCGTCCCCGCCCGGATCCGCGTGCCGGTGCCGCCCAGGGTCAGCAGCACGTAGCTCGCGAAGAGCAGCATCTCGAAGCTGACGAAGAGATTGAAGAGGTCGCCGGCGAGGAACGCGCCGGAGACGCCGGCGACGAGCACGAGGAAGGTCGGGTGATAGATCGACAACGGCGCCTCGCGCTCGTCGCCGGTCATGCCCTGACCGAGGGAGTAGAGGAGCACCAGGAGGGTGACGACAGCGGAGACCAGCAGCATCAGGGAGGCAAGCCGGTCGGCGACCAGCGAGATCCCCAACTGCTCCCACCCACCGATCCAGACGACCTGTGGGCCTTTGCGGTCGCTGGCGACCAGCAGGATCGCAGCGATCGCCACCACGGCGGTGAGCACGCTGATGGTAACGATGCGCTGTGCACGTGGGCGCCGGGAGAAGACCAGGGTGAGTCCTACTCCGAGCAGGGGCAGGACCACAGGCATGGGGACCAACGCATTGATGCTCACGAGCTGCCCTCCTCCTCGTAGACCTCGTCGGTCGCCGCGTCGGCCTCGGTGGCGCTGAGGCTGAGGTCGTGGCTGTCTGAGGCTTCGTCCAGATCGGCCAACCGGCGGATGGCTGCGTCCTCCACATCGTCTTGTACGTCGTCGTGCTCATTGAGCTGCCAGCTGCGGTGGGCCATCGCGAGGAGGAAGGCGACGGTGCCCAGGGTGATCACGATCGCCGTCAGTACCAGGGCCTGGGGGAGCGGATCCGCCATCCGGCCCGAGCCGGCGCCCACGATGGGTGCCGTGCCCGCCGGGCCGGAGGCGATCATGAAGAGCAGATTCACGCCGTTGCCCATCATCACCAGGCCCACCAGCACGCGAGTGAGGCTGCGCTCGAGGATCAGGTAGACGCCGGTGCCGATGAGGGTCGAGGCGACCACGATCAGGGTCAGGTTCGCGTTCACAGCCTGACCGCCTGCTCCCCTGCGCGCTCCTCGCGCAGGATCTGCCGGTCGAGCCGGGCGCCCAAGGTGCGGAGCAGGTCGAGGAGCAGGCCGATCACCACCAGGTAGACGCCGATGTCGAAGAGGAGCGAGGTCATGAGGTGCGGCTCGCCGAGCGGCCCGAGGTGGAGCGTCAGCTCTGCGCTCTGCAGCACGATGCCGCCGAACGCCAGCGGCGCCAGCGCGGACCCGGTCGCCACGAAGAGTCCGAAGCCCATCAGCACCCCGGCGTCGACAGGCGCCGCCTCGTCGAGTTCGTAGCGTCCGCCCACGAGGTAGCGGACCATGAGGGCGAGCCCCGCGACCATGCCGGCCGCGAAGCCGCCGCCGACGTGATTGTGGCCGGCGAGCAGCAGGTAGACCGACAGCAACATCACGGTGTGGAAGATGAAGCGGGTGACCACCTCGAAGATGATGGACCGGCGGTCGGGGGTCAGCGTCCGCGAGCCCGGCAGCCACACCCGCCGTCCCGGGGAGGTGGGGAGCTTCTGCACCGTTGCGGGGTAGGGGATGTCGCGCACCCTGCGGATGCCGGCCAGCCGGGTGTCGAGGAAGATCAGGCTGGCCACGCCGGTACCGGCCGCGACCAGCACCGAGATCTCGCCCATCGTGTCCCAGGCTCGGATGTCGACCAACGTGACGCTCACGATGTTGCTTCCGCCGCCGTACTCGACCGCCGGGCCCGGGAAGAGCACCGAGAGCGGGTCGACGCTGCGATCGGCCGTGGCGACGAGCATGAATCCGGCGACCGCGAGGCCGACGGCGAGTCCCAGCGCCATGCGCAGGTAGCGTCGGCGGCTCAGGGGCCGGTCCGTGAAGTACTCCGGCAGCCGGCGCAGCACCAGCACGAAGACGACCAGGCTCGTGGTCTCGACGAGGATCTGGGTGAGGGCGAGGTCCGGCGCCCCGTGCAGCAGGAAGAGGACGGCGGTTCCGTAGCCGGTCACGCCGACCAGGATCACGGCACGCAGCCGGCGCCGCGAGCGGGCGGTGAAGAACGCCGCGACGCAGACCAACGCGCCCACCACCGCCTGAGCAGGGCTGTCCCAGAGGTCGACGGTGATCCGGTCGGGCAGCTCGAGCAGCAGTGCCGTGCCCGGCACCGCCAGCACCACCAGCAGGATCACTGCCAGGTAGGTCGCCACGGAGCCGCGCTGGGTGAGGCCCGTGACCTCGACGGCGGAGCGGTCGACGAACCGCATCACGGCGCGGTAGCCGCCTTCGGCGCTGCGGCTCGGAGACAGGGCTGCCTGGAGCTGGGCGAAGGTGGCACGTCGGGAGAAGAGCAGGGCACCCGCGACGAGCACTCCCGCCGAGACCAGCAGCGGCATGCTCCAGCCGTGCCACAGCGCGAGCTCGGTGTGGTGATGACCGGCGGGGAAGGTGTCGGCCTGGGGGCCGAGGACGCCGGTCAGCCATCCACCAGCGCACCCGAGCCCGAGGCTCGCAGCCGCCAGCACCACGGGACTGGCGGCGAACCCGGCAGGCACCGGGGTGACTGCGGTCGGCTCGCAGGTCGTCTTGGTCGCGAAGGCCCCCCACAGGAAGCGCAGCGTGTAGGCGACGGTGAGCACGGAGCCGACGGCCACCCCCGCGACCACCGCCCAGCCGGCGTACGACGCGAGGCCCGTCCCGTCGCCGTCGGCGGTGTGCGCCACGTCGAGAAGGGCGGCGAGGACGCTCTCTTTGCCGACGAAGCCGAGCAGGGGCGGGAGCCCGGCCATGGAGGCGCCGGCGATCGCCGCGGCGCCGGCGACCCACGGCATCCGGGCGCCGACACCGGAGAGCTCACGCAGGTCGCGAGTGCCGGTCTGGTGGTCGACGATGCCGACGACGAGGAAGAGGCAGGCTTTGAAGAGTGCGTGGGCCAGCAGCACGGCGAGGCCGGCGAGGGTGGCCGCGCGGGTGCCGATCCCGAGGATGACGAGCAGGAACCCGAGCTGGCTGACCGTGCCGAAGGCGAGGAGCAGTTTGATGTCGTACTGCCGGATGGCCCGCCAGCCGCCCAGCAGCATGGTGATCACGCCGAGTCCCAGCAGCGTTGCCCGCCACCCCGGGACGTCGGCGAAGGCGGGAGCCAGGAGGGCGACCAGGTAGACGCCGGCCTTCACCATCGAGGCGGCGTGCAGGTAGGCGCTGACCGGGGTCGGGGCTGCCATCGCGCCGGGGAGCCAGAAGTGGAACGGGACGAGCGCTGACTTGCTGATCGCACCGACCAGCAGGAGGAGGACCGCGGCCGTGGTCCAGTCGCCCGAGGGTGGGTCGGCAAGGATCGCGCTGATCCGATGGGTGCCCGCCTCGTGGCCGAGCATGAGCATGCCGACCAGCATGGCCAGGCCGCCGAAGGTCGTGACGATGAGCGCCTGCATGGCCGCCAACCGGCTGGCCCGCTTCTCCGGGTCGGCGCCGATCAGCAGATAGGAGAAGACGGTGGTCAGCTCCCAGAAGACGTAGAGCAGGAGCAGGTCGTCGGCGAGGACCAAGCCCAGCATCGCGCCCGCGAAGCCGGTGAAGACACCGGTGAACATCGGCAGCGCAGGGTCGTCGTCAGCGAAGTAGTAGGCGCAGTAGCCGAGGACCAGCACCCCCACTCCGCTGACCACCAGGGTCATCAGCCACTGCAGCGTGCCGAGCCGAAAGGCGATCTCGAAGTCGAGCCCCGCGACCCAGCTCCAGGTCTGTTGGATCGTCTCGCCCGACCGGATCCGATCGGTCAGCGACAGGGCCCAGATGAGGGTCGCCAACGGAGCGGTGAGCATCAGCAGGAAGGCGCGCCTGCCGAAGAGCGCGACCGCGGCAGGGCCGAGGCCGGCCAGCACGAGGTGCGCCAGGAGTAGTTGAACCACAAGGGGCCTTCGGTCGTAGGGCCGACGGTCCCTTTCATCCTATCGGGCCGGGCGTGGGTTGAGACCGGGTCTCAACCCAGGCACCTCCGGAAAGCGACACGGGCCACAACCAGGGTGGTCGTGGCCCGTGTCGTCGAGCGGCTGGATCAGAAGGCGGACTCGTCCAGGTCCATCAGCGAGAGGTCGGTCGCCTGAGCGATGCTGAGCTCCGCGGTGATCTTCGGCAGCACGTTGCGTGCGAAGAACTGGGCGGCTGCCACCTTGCCGGTGTAGAACGCCTTGTCCTTCTCGCTGACCTCGCCGCCGAGCTTGCCCAGAGCCACCTCGGCCTGGCGGAGCAGCAGCCAGGAGCAGACGATGTCGCCGAGCACCATCAGCAGGCGGCTGGTGTTGAGGCCGACCTTGTAGATGTTGCGCAGGTCGCCACCCTCGGCGTTCACGTCGGCGCTCATCAGCTGACCGATCAGCGTGGCGACGAGAGCGTTGCCGTCCTCCAGCGCCTTGGCGAGCAGATCGCGCTCGACCTTGAGCTCGGCGTTCGCGTCGTCGGACTTGATGAACGCCTCGATCTGGCCGGCCAGGTGGCCCAGCGCCGTCGCCTGGTCCTTCACAATCTTGCGGAAGAACAGGTCCTGGCCCTGGATCGCCGTGGTGCCCTCGTAGAGGGTGTCGATCTTGGCGTCGCGCACGTACTGCTCGATCGGGTACTCCTGCAGGAAGCCCGAGCCGCCGAAGGTCTGCAGAGACTCGGTGCCCAGCAGCACCCAGGAGCGCTCGGAGCCGTAGCCCTTGACGATCGGGAGCAGCAGGTCGTTGATCGCGGCGGCCAGCTTGGTGTCGGTGCCGTTGGCCTCGCCCACCATCACCTCGTCCTGCCAGGAGGCGGTGTAGAGGACGAGGGCCCGCATCGCCTCGGCGAACGACTTCTGGGTCATCAGCGACCGGCGTACGTCGGGGTGATGGGTGATCGTCACGCGCGGCGCGGTCTTGTCGGCGGCCTGGGTGAGGTCGGCACCCTGGACCCGCTCCTTGGCGTAGTCGAGGGCGTTCAGGTAGCCGGTGGAGAGCGTGGCGATGGCCTTGGTGCCGACCATCATGCGGGCGTTCTCGATGACGTCGAACATCTGGGCGATGCCGTTGTGGACCTCGCCGACCAGCCAGCCCTGAGCCGGCTCGCCGCCGCCGACCTGCGGGTCGCCGAAGGTGACCTCGCAGGTGTTGGAGACCTTGATCCCCATCTTGTGCTCGACGTTGGTGACGTAGATGCCGTTGCGCTCACCGGTCAGCTCGCCGGTCTCGTGGTCGAAGTGGTGCTCGGGCATCCAGAAGAGCGAGAGTCCCTTGGTGCCGGGACCGCCCACGCCCTCTACGCCCTCGGGGCGGGCCAGCACCAGGTGCATGACGTTCTCGGTCATGTCGTTGGTCGCGGAGGTGATGAACCGCTTCACGCCGGTGATGTTCCACGATCCGTCGGCGTTGGGGGTGGCCTTGGTGCGGCCGGCGCCGACGTCGGAGCCGGCGTCCGGCTCGGTCAGCACCATGGTGCAGCCCCACTGGCGCTCGACCATGATCTGGGCGACGCGGCGGTCCCGCTCGTTGCCGTTGTTCCAGATGACGCCGGCGAACGGTGCACCCGCGGCGTACATGTGGATGGGGGCGTTGGAGCCGAGCACGAGCTCGCCGATGGCCCAGTTGATGGTGGCCGGGGCGGGGGTGCCGCCGAGCTCCTCGCGGATCTGCAGGCGCCAGTACTCGGCGTCCATCCAGGCCTGGTAGCTCTTCTTGAAGCTCTCCGGAAGCGGTGCCGCGTGCGTGGCGGGGTCGAAGACCGGCGGGTTGCGGTCGCTGTCCTCGAACGAGGCAGCGAGGTCCTCGCGCGCCAGCCGGTCGACCTCGGCGAGGATCGTGCGTGCGGTGTCACCGTCGACCTCGGCGAACGGGCCCTGGCCGAGGATCTCGTCTCGGCCGAGCACCTCGAAGAGGTTGAACTCGATGTCGCGGAGGTTGCTCTTGTAGTGGCTCACTGACCCACCTTTTCCATGTGCAGGGTCGGACGGAGGTGTCCATTACTCGTCAGTAACTTCAATTATCAACCTCTTGCCGGGCCCACGCAAGGCGGGGTGGCTGATGGCACACCAGGAAGGGGGCTCGGAAGGCGTCCTGCCGCCGTACGGCGCCCCTCGCCGCATGCTGGCGCGTGAGGTGAGACACTGCCCCCATGCGAGTCTCCGCCAAGTCCGACTACGCCCTGCGTGCGCTCATCGAGATGACGCGCCGTGGCGACACCGGTCCGGTGAGCGCCGAGGAGCTGGGGCGGCAGCAGGAGATCCCGCACGGCTTCCTGCAGGCGATTCTCGCCGACCTGCGTCGCGCCGGGATTGTGGTCTCGCAACGGGGGCAGTCCGGTGGGTGGCGGATGAACGCCAAGCCGGAGGACGTCAGCATCGCCGACGTGATCCGCGCCGTCGACGGCCCCCTCGTCTCGGTCTACGGCCTCCGCCCGGAGGCGGTCTCCTACAACGAGGCCGCCGAGGTTCTCCAGCATGTCTGGATCGCCGCCCGCAGTTCCCTGCGCGAGGTCTTCGAGAACGTCTCCATCGCTGCCCTCGCCGCTGGCAAGCTCCCTGACACCGTCACCTCGCGCACCGCCGACGAGGATGCCTGGCAGCCCCACTGACCTTCCACAACGACGGATCGTCCCTAACAGATTCGTGGTCGAAAGCGGTTCTCACCACGAATCTGTTAGGGACGATCGCGTTGGGGCGGCCGCTCGGTGGTCGAGCTTGTCGAGACCCGTTTCGGTTGTGGTCTCGACAAGCTCGACCAGCGGAGAAGGTCTCAGTCCTCGGAGCCGCTGCTGAGGCCGGTCTGGATGAGGCTCATGACCGAGGAGTCGGCGAGGGTGGTGACGTCGCCGATCTCACGGTTCTCCGCCACGTCGCGGAGCAGGCGGCGCATGATCTTGCCGGAGCGCGTCTTCGGCAGCTCCGGGACGATCATCACCTGGCGCGGCTTGGCGATCGCGCCGATCTCCTTGGCGACGTGGTTACGCAGCTCCGCGACGATCTCGTCCCCGCCGTCGCCCGCGGACTCACGCAGGATCACGAAGGCGCAGACGGCCTGGCCGGTGGTCTCGTCGGTGGCTCCCACCACGGCGGCCTCGGCCACCTTCGGGTGGGAGACCAGTGCGGACTCGATCTCGGTGGTGGAGAGCCGGTGGCCGGAGACGTTCATGACGTCGTCGACGCGGCCGAGCACCCAGATGTCACCGTCCTCGTCCTTCTTGGCGCCGTCGCCGGCGAAGTAGACGCCCGGCCAGCGCGACCAGTAGGTGTCCTTGTAGCGCTCGTCGTCGCCCCAGACAGTGCGAAGCATGGCCGGCCACGGCTCCCGGATGATCAGGTAGCCGCCGCTGCCGTCGGGCACCGACTCGCCCTCGTCGTTGACGACGTCGGCGACGATGCCCGGGAGCGGACGCATCGCCGAGCCGGGCTTGGCGTGGGTGACGCCCGGCATCGGGGTGATCATGATCTGCCCGGTTTCGGTCTGCCACCAGGTGTCGACCACCGGAGCGCGGTCGCCGCCGATCGTGGAGCGGTACCAGACGTACGCCTCCGGGTTGATCGGCTCGCCCACCGAGCCGAGGACCCGGATCGAGGAGAGGTCGAACTTCGCGGGGATGTCGTTGCCCCACTTCATGAAGGTCCGGATCGCGGTCGGTGCCGTGTAGAAGATCGTGACGCCGTACTTCTCGATGATCTCCCACCAGCGGCCCTTGTGCGGGCTGTCGGGGGTGCCCTCGTAGAGCACCTGGGTCGCGCCGTTGGCCAGCGGTCCGTAGACCAGGTAGGAGTGACCGGTGACCCAACCGATGTCGGCGGTGCACCAGTAGACGTCGGTGTCGGCCTTGAGGTCGAAGACCGCCCAGTGCGAGTAGGCCGTGCCGACCAGGTAGCCGCCCGTGGTGTGCAGGATGCCCTTGGGCTTGCCGGTCGTGCCGGAGGTGTACATGACGTAGAGCGGGTGCTCGGCGTCGTGCAGCTCGGCGTCGTGCTGAGGCGACTGGCGGCCCATCAGCTCGTGCCACCACAGGTCACGGGTCTCGTCGAAGGCGACCTCCTGACCGGTGCGCTGGACGACGACCACGTGCTCGACAAGGCCGTCGGCCTTGGCCACGGCCTCGTCGACGGCGGGCTTCAGGGCCGAGGGAGCACCGCGCCGGTAGCCGCCGTCGGCCGTCACGACGACGCGCGCGCCGCAGTCGACGATCCGGCTGGCGAGAGCGTCGGCCGAGAAGCCGCCGAAGACCACGGTGTGAGGTGCGCCGAGCCGGGCGCAGGCCAGCATCGTCACGACGGCCTCGGGGATCATCGGCAGGTAGATCGCGACCCGGTCACCCTTGGCGACGCCGAGCTCGGTGAGCGCGTTGGCGGCCCGGTTGACCTCGTCCTGAAGCTGCGCGTAGGTGATGTCGCGCGTGTCGTCCTCGGGCTCACCGACCCAGTGGATGGCGACCTTCTCGCCTCGGCCGGCCGTGACGTGGCGGTCGACGCAGTTGACCGCGGCGTTGATGGTGCCGCCGGTGAACCACTTCGCGAAGGGCGGGTTGTCCCAGTCGAGGACCCGGTCCCACTTCTGGCCCCAGTCCAGGCGCTCCGCCTGCTCGGCCCAGAATCCCTCGCGGTCGGCCTCGGCTCGTGCGTAGGCCTCCTCTGTCACGTTGGCGGCCGCAGCCAAGGCCTCGGGCGGCGGGAAGCGCCGCTCCTCGTGCATCAGGTTGGACAACGCCTCGGACTGCTGATTGCTCACTGCTCACCTCTCGGAGATGTGGTCTGTGTCACCGACGCTACTGGCAGTTGGCGGTTACGTGCCGGTACGCAGCGACGGGCGGCGCCTGCGGTGCGCTGAACGGTCGAAATGTTGCATCAGGTTGCAGGCGTCGGGCAGGCGTCGAGGAGGGCATCGGTGGTGGTCAGGTCCCCGGCGAAGTCGGGGTCCTCCATCGCCGGGAAGGTGACCGCGCCGTCATCGACCACGCCGATGAGGGCGCCGTTCAGGGCGGGGAAGAAGTCGCCCTGGTGGGGTTCGGTGGGGCGCGGGGAGAGGAAGGCGACGACCTCACCGAGGTCGGCGGCGGACTCCAGGAACTTCACCGGGTCAGCGCCCTCGGGCACCGTCATGCGGGCGGCGGCATCCACGATCGCCCGGCTCGCGCCGCGCTCCTCGACGGCCCGTGCGGAGAAGGTGATCAGGATGTCGCGGGCGTCGGCGCGGGTGTCGTCGTAGGACTTGAGCACCTTGGGGGTGTCCTCCTCATCGCCCCAGATGTAGGCGTCGCCCGGCTTGGCCGAGGTCACTTCGCCGACGAGCACCGCTTCGGCGGCGAGCCGGTGCTGCTCGGAGCCGCACGGCAGCATCGAGGCCAGCGTCGTGGGACCCGGCGGGAGTCCGGGTGGGGCGTCGGCCCGGTCGGCCCGGACGCTCTCGAAGAAGTACGCGCCTGCGTCGCCCTGGTTCGCGGTCGGTGTCGACGCGGCGTCTGACTTGTCGGGTGTCTCGCTGCCGCACCCTGCGGCGAGGATCGCCACCACGGCGAGGGGGGTGAGCACAGATCGCATATCGCCTCCTAGGCACCGGTGTGCCCACAGTACGCCGCAGGGAAGCCCGCGGGGTCGCGACGGGGGTGCGTCGCGGCCCCGCGGGCGCGGTGGTGTAGCGGGTGATCAGTGCTCGAGCGCCGCCTCCGCTCCTGCCCCCGTGAGGGCCCGGACCTCAAGCTCGGTGAAGCGCTCCTCGGCCGAGGGCTCCCTCGAGGTCACGGTGCCGAGCCAGCCCAGGAAGAAGGCGAGGGGGATCGACACGATGCCGGGGTTCTCCAGCGGGAACCAAGAGATGTCGATGCTGGTCGGCAGGAGTGCCGCATTGCTGCCGTCCGGGTTCAGCTTCCCGGAGACGACCGGGGAGAAGATGACCAGCCCGACGGAGGAGATCAGGCCGCCGTAGATGCTCCAGACGGCGCCACGGGTGTTGAACCGCCGCCAGAACATGTTGTAGATGATCGACGGCAGGTTGGCCGAGGCGGCGATCGCGAAGGCCAGCGCCACCAGGAAGGCGACGTTGAGCTTCTGTGCCGGGATCGCCAGGATGATCGAGATCAGACCGATGATGCCGGCCGAGATCCGGGCGACCTTGAGCTCCTCGCCCTCCGAGGCCTCGCCCTTGCGGAAGACCGAGTTGTAGAGGTCGTGCGCGACGCTGGCGCTGGAGGTGAGGGTCAGGCCGGCGACCACTGCGAGGATCGTCGCGAAGGCGACTGCGGCGATCACTGCCAGGAGTACGGCGCCACCGACTGTCCCGGCGCCACCGCCGACCTCTTCGGCGAGCAGCGGCGAGGCCAGGTTGCCGCCAGACTTCTGCACGGCGCTGCCCAGCTGGGTGTCGAGGAGTGCGGCCGCGCCGAAGCCGAGCACGATCGTCATCAGGTAGAAGACGCCGATCAGGCCGATCGCCCACAGCACCGACTTCCGGGCGTCCCGCGAGGTCGGCACCGTGTAGAAGCGGATGAGGATGTGCGGCAGGCCGGCAGTGCCGAGCACCAGCGCCAGGCCGAGGGAGACGAAGTTGATCTTCGAGGTGGTGTCGGCGCCGTACTTGAGACCCGGGTCGAGGAAGCCGTCCTTGCCTGAGTTGGCGGCGGCGCTGCCGAGCAGCTCGGAGAGGTTGAAGTGGAACTGGGCGAGCACCAGGATCACGATCAGCGCCGAGCCGATCATGAGCAGCACGGCCTTGACGATCTGCACCCAGGTGGTGCCCTTCATGCCGCCGATGGTGACGTAGAAGATCATCAGCACGCCGACGAAGAAGATGGTCAGGTTCTTCAGCGCCTCGGACTCCACGCCGAGCAGCAGCGTCACCAGGGCGCCGGCGCCGACCATCTGGGCGAGCAGGTAGAAGATCGACACGACGACGGTGGAGGTGGCGGCCGCCGTACGCACCGGACGTTGCTTCATGCGGTAGGCGAGCTGGTCGGCCATCGTGTACTTGCCGGAGTTGCGCAGCACCTCGGCGACCAGCAGGAGCGCGACCAGCCAGGCGACCAGGAAACCGATGGAGTAGAGGAAGCCGTCGTAGCCCGACAGTGCGATGAGTCCGGAGATGCCCAGGAACGACGCCGCGGACATGTAGTCGCCGCCGATGGCGAGACCGTTCTGGAAGCCGGAGAAGGAGCGGCCGCCGGCGAAGAAGTCATCGGTGCCCTTGGTGCCGCGACTGGCGCGAAAGGTGATGTAGATCGTCAGGGCGACGACGGAGAGGAAGAGTCCCGAGGTCAGCAGTTGGTCGCCATCCATGTCAGGCCTCCTTCTCGTACTCGGCGTTGAGCTTGCCGGCCAGCGGGTCGAGGAACTTGTTGGAGTAGTTGCTGTAGATCCAGGCGATCACGAACGTGGTGAGGAACTGGAGGAGTCCGAAGACGAGTGCCACGTTGATGTTGCCCACCAGTCGGTGGCTCATGAAGTCGTGGGCCCACATCGAGAGGACGACATAGAGCAAGTACCAGGCGAGGAAGACGATCGTGGCCGGGAAGACGAAGCCCCGGTAGCGGGAGCGGAGCTCTTGGAACTCCGGCGTGGCATGCAGGTGGTCGTAGATCGGATTGTGCCGATCCGCCTGTTCATGGGTGGAGGTCACCGAACCGTCCCTTCGTGAGGTGTGATGCCAGTCACGCTAGGGAGGGCGCGTGGGCTCACGTCAGGGGGCGATCCGGGGTCAGCGCCGAGCGGGAGCGCGGAATCGGCGAACGGTCGTCCTGGTACGACGAGCGGTTCGTCACAGCCGCACCGAGCGCCTTGGGGGCAACGACACGTCGTCCCGCTCGACCGATCGGACATTGTTCCCCGAAGGGGCGTCTTCGTCTGGTCCCGCGACGTAGAGTTGTCTCGGCCGGGTCAGTCTCGGCCAGCTGCCGCCGTCGGTGGCGGTGCGCCCGCGGATCCCAGCTGGAACCCCCCGTCCAGCGATGCCCCATGTCACGGTGGTCCGCGGCGCCCGCCCCGGCGGTGGTCTGTCTGAGCGGTACCGCTCGCCGGTGCACATGCGCCCCGGCCAGGAGGCCTCGGCGCCGCGGCTAGGGTGACCCGGTGACCACTCCCGAGCAGACCTGGTTCGCCGATCCCACGGATGCGCTCGAGCGCCTGGGCAAGGTCGGCTACCTCGCCGACCACGCGACCGCGACGACCGCCTGCCTGGCGGGGCTGCTGGGCAAGCCGCTGCTGCTGGAGGGGCCGGCGGGCGTGGGGAAGACCGAACTCGCCAAGGCGGTGGCCCGGGCCACCGGCGCCGAGCTGGTCCGGCTGCAGTGCTACGAGGGACTCGACGAGGCCCGGGCGCTGTATGAGTGGAACTACAAGAAGCAGCTGCTGCGGATCCAGTCGAGCTCCGGCCAGGCCAACTCGGACGCCAGCTGGCAGGAGACGCACGACGACATCTTCACCGAGGAGTTCCTGCTCACCCGGCCGCTCCTCACCGCGATCCGCCGAAAGGAGCCGACGGTGCTCCTGATCGACGAGGTCGACAAGACCGACGTCGAGGTGGAGGGGTTGCTGCTCGAAGTGCTCAGCGACTTCCAGGTGACGATCCCCGAGCTGGGCACGGTAGCCGCCGTACGCCGCCCTTACGTGGTGCTGACCTCCAACGCCAGCCGGGAGCTCTCCGAGGCGGTCAAGCGGCGCTGCCTCTATCTGCACCTCGACTATCCGGACTCCGCGCGCGAGACCGAGATCGTGCTCTCCCAGGTGCCCGGACTGCCGGAGCGTCTGGCCAGCCAGGTCGTCGACATGGTGGCCCGACTGCGCGAGCTGGAGCTGAAGAAGGCTCCCTCCATCGCCGAGACCATCGACTGGGCCCGCACGGTCGTCGCTCTGGAGATCGGCGAGCTCGACGAGGCCGCCGCCACCCAGACCCTGGGGGTGGTGCTCAAGCACGTCACCGATCAGGAGCGCGCCATCAAGGAGCTGGGACTGGCGCGCCGCGGCGGGCGCTGAGGCGACGATGCCCCTGCTGGAACGCCACGTCGACTTCGTCGAGGCGCTGCGTCGTGCCGGCCTGCCGGTCTCGGTCGCCGAGGATCTCGACGCCGCCCGCGCGATCTCCGCAGTGCCCTGGCACGACCGCGAGACGCTCCGTGCGGCGTACGCCGCCACCCTGGTCAAGCGGGCCACCCACCGCCCCACCTTCGACCAGCTCTTCGACCTCTGGTTCCCCGCGTTGGTCGGCGAGGGGCGCACCGGTGCCGGCGGTCAGCCCTGGTTGGGCGACGACGGCGCCGAGGCAGGTGCGTCCACGGACGCCGACCAGCGCGGTCGGGACAACGGCGCCGCGCTGGAGGAGTTCCGCGCCCAGGCGGTGGAGGCGATGACCGAGGGCGACATCGGCCTGCTGGCCGAGCTGGCCATCGAGGCGGTGGGTCGCTTCGGCGCGATGCCCGGCCGGGCGCCGGGACTCTCTTCGTGGAGCGCCTACCAGGCGATGAAGCGGGTCGACGCCGACCAACTGGTGGAGCGCCTGGTGCAGGGCCTGCTGGCCCGCGGCGAGAGCCAGGCCGAGGCGCGCCGTCGTGCCACCCGAGCGGTCGCCGACTTCGAACGCCGCGTCGAGCAGGACTCGCTGCGTCGCATCGCGGAGGAGAAGGGCACCCGGTACGTCGCCGACAACACGGGTCGCCCGACCATCGACACCCTCGACTTCATGAGCGCTCGCGCCGCCGACCTGGTCGCGCTGCGTCGCGAGATCCAGCCGCTCGCCCGGAGGCTCGCCACCCGGCTCACCCAGCAGCACCACGCCAACCGCCGCGGCCCGCTCGACTTCCGGCGTACCGTCCGGGCCTCGATGTCGACCGGCGGCGTACCTCTGACCACCGTGCAGCGCCCGAAGCGGCCGCACCGCAGCGACCTCGTGGTGCTCTGCGACGTCAGTGGCTCCGTGGCCAACTTTGCTCAGTTCACGCTGCTGCTGGTGCATGCGCTGCGCGACCACTTCACCAAGATCAGGGCGTTCACCTTCGTCGACACGATCGCCGAGGTCACCGACGAGCTCCGGCCCGGTGCCGACCCTGTCGAGGTGATGGCGGCACTCGCCGCCTCCGCCCGGCAGGCGGCGCTGTGGGGCCGCACCAACTATGGCCGCGCGTTCAGCGTCTTCGACGCGGAGTACGCCGATGCGCTCGGCCCCAAGACGGCGCTGCTGATCCTGGGCGATGCCCGTTCCAACTACGCCGACCCGAAGCTCGAGCCGTTCAAGGCGATGGTGGAACGCAGTCGGCATGCCTGGTGGCTGAACCCCGAGCACCCTCGCAACTGGGGTGCCGGCGACTCGATCGCGCCGACGTATGCCGAGATCGTGCCGATGGTCGAGTGCCGCAACATCACCCAGTTGGGCGACTTCGTGCACTCCATCCTCTAGAAAACTGCTGATCGATACGGATCAGCAGTTCTCTAGCCTCGCTTGCCGGGCCTGGGTCAGGCCGCGACCAGACTCAGGTAGCCGAGCTCGCGCAGGCGCTGCACGGCGGCGGCGACGTCAGGGTGGCTGGCCTGGTCGGCCAAGGCCGCCCCGCGCACGTATGCCGCCGAGCCGGTCGTGTCGGCGCCGTCGAAGACCACGGTCAGGCGGTTGCTCACGGTCGCGTTGAGGAGCGAGCCGAGGAGGGCGACCGGGTCGCTGCGATCCTCCAGCGCCAGAACCGGGATCGACACCGGCACCTGGGTGGCTTGCGCCGCTGGAGCGCCCGCAGTCAGCACCTGATCGACATCGAACGGCAGAGTCGACTCGTCGGCCGCGAGCTGAGCCGCCACCAGGCCACCGCGGCCGAGACCGACCAGCATCACCCGGGCGCCCTCGGTCTGGCCGACCGCGCGCTCGACCGCCGCGCGTGTCGCTGCCGTCTGACTCGCGACATCGCCGTCGACGAGACGCAGGCCGCCCGACTCGCCCCCCAGGCCGCCGGTGAGGAAGACGAGGTAGCGTCCGGCGCCCACCGGTTGCACGAAGACGTCGGACTCCACCGTTGCCAGGCGCTGCACCAGGTCGGTCAGCGAGCCCGGGCGTTCGGCCGGATCACTCCGCGGTGCCAGCAGCGTCTCTGCTGGCCCGGCATCGGTGACGTAGCCGCCGGCGACGTCGCGCAGTGCCGAGGAGAATTCGTCGGCGAACGAGCCAGCGCCGATCGCGCGCAGCCCGCCCTGTGTCACGGCGGCGCGCTCGTCGCCCGCCAGGACGGGAGTGGTCAGCATCGCCCGCAGCTGGAGGGACTCGACCAACCCGCCGCCGGTGACGAAGTGCTGCATGAGGTCGGGCGTCGCCTCCGCCAGCTCGTTGAGGTACGCCGCCAGCTCGTCCCGGTCGGGAGCCGCCGTCTCGATGAGCCCGGCCGAGACGATCGGGCCGCCGAGGGCGACCTCCGGCGCGAGGTAACCGACCGCGCGAGCCGCGATCGAGCCCAGGGTGCGGTGCGCGAGCTGCTGCAGGTCGTCGATCCACTGGTAGGTCAGGACCGTTGCTCGGACGGCCAGGGCATCGGCGTCGAGTTCCAGCGCGTGGCCGTCGAGCCCGCCCTTGCCGGCGGTCGCCCGTTGCACCTCCTCCTCGACCGCGCGCCAGGTGTCGCGGGAGAGCTCAGCGGAGTCGGCCACATCGGGATCGGAGAGCACCCGGTGCCCGAGCGCAGCCCGCTCGCGGACCGTCTCCCCGGTCGCCTGGAACCACTCGGCGAGCCGGTTCAGGTCGGCGTACTTGTCGGCCATGCTGGGGTCCTCCCGGGTGTTCACGCCTGCACCTCCGCAAGGACGGGAGCCAGGAGTGCGGCGAGCTCCTCCGGCGGTACTGCTCGCACCTCGACCAGGCTTCGGTCTCCCTCACGTCGCGGGGAGAGCACGCGCCAGCCGTCGGCGAGGAGCACCAGGGAGACGACGCCGACGCGTTGCGGCTGGGCGGCAGGGGCCGTGAGCAGTCGGGCGCGACCGCGGGTCTCCGTGACCAGGGCGCTCACGACCTGGGCCGCGACGCCCGCGTCGAGTGGTTGACCGGCGGCATCGCTCGTCGTGTCGAGGTGGCGACCCACGATGGCGGCGAGGAGGTCTGAGCGACCGGAGCGCACCGCCTCGCTGCCGGCGTCCAACAGCTCGAAGCCGAGGGTGACCCGATCAGGCACCTGGGAGTCGCGGTGCTCGACGTCGGAGGGCAGGTTGAGGGCACGGCCGAGTTCGGCAGGCCAGTGGTCGATCGGGAACCAGGCCAGCTCGTAGACGACGCCGTCGGCGGTGGCGAGGGTGGCGACCGCGTCAGCGCCACGACGATGCCAGGCGTGTGCGCGCTCGCCGTCGATGACGACGTCGAGGTCGACCGCGAGCTCGGGAGTCGCGAGGAGACCGAGTGCGCCGACGACCCCAGCATCGACTCCACCGTCGAGGAGGCCGCGCCGGCTGAGCGACTCGGCGGGGTCCGGCAGCGCGGCGATCGCCTGGGCGAAGGCTGTGTCCTCCGCGCCGGTGCGGTTCTGGCCGAGCCGACTGGCCAGGCCGGAGGGCGCGCTCGGCGTTGCCTGCTCGAACGGCAGCGGTGCTCCGCCGGCGCGTTCGGCCAGCAGGTGGAGCTCGGGGAGGGTGAGGGAGAGTCGACGCGGCAGGCCGTCGAGCGCGTCGAGCGGCGCGGCGGCAGGGGCGGCGAGGTCGATGGTCACCATGTCAGAGACCCGGGATCGTCACGGTCAACCAGTCCTTGTGGCCGGAGGGGGGCGGGGTGAAGGCGAGCAGGGCGCGGTCTTCGTCGGAGGGCTCCACGACCACACCCGAGCCATGGTCGACATGCTGGGCGCGGGTTCGCGCCTCGGCGACGAGGGCGCCTGCCCGTCGCTCGAGGTTGCCGATGGTGTCCTTGAGGCCGTCGACCGCGGTCAGGTGCCGGGTCAGGGCGTCGGCAGCGATCTCGTGCTGCTCGGCGCAGTCGCGCAGTCGGGCCGCACGGTCGGCGATCCGGTTGCGCAGGTCGCTGGCGGCTCGCCCCTGCCAACTGATCGTCTCGACCTGCCCCACCAGGCTGTCCGCAAGAGCGCGCAGGTCGCCTGCCTGTTCCTGCAACTCGCGGGCGCGTTTGCGCATCGTGGCTGACTCGCCGTACATGGTCACCTTCCCTCGGCCTCGTCGCCCCCGTTCCCCGCGACGGGGCGGCTCAAACCGACAGTCCGGACCATATTGCAGATCGACCTCCACAAGGCGCGTTCTTGTGGTCTGATGCGGAGGCGAATTGCGGCTTTTTCTGGACGGGGGATGCGATGGCGCAACGGTTCTGCACGCAGTGTGGCGCTGGGGTCTCGGCGAACTTCTGTACCCGGTGCGGCGCACCGGTTGCGGCGCCACCCAGTGGTGACCGGCCCGCTGAGCTGCAGCCGGCTCCGATCATCCCGCCGCCGACCGTTGCCCCCACCTCGCCCACGCTCCCACCCGACCCCGGACCCGTGCCGGTCGCCTCCGAGCCGCCGACTCCCACGCCTCTCGCGCCCCTGGCTGAGAAGAAGCGCGGACGCCGGGGGATCTGGGTCGCGGGTGGAGTCGGCCTGCTGCTGATCGCCGGCGCCGCGGGCGCCGGGATCGCCCTGCTCGGAGGTGACGACGAGCCGAAGCGTCCAGTGCAGCCGGGTGGTTCGGTCGAGCCGACGACCTCCTTGCTGGGGGCGCCGGGCCACGAGTGGCGGATCCGGGCGGAGGACTTGGTCGACGAGCCGGGCGCCACCTTCGCCAGCCCGTTCTTCCGAGGCGAGGGCCAGTCCGTCACGCCGACCCTGCTGCCGGGACTCGTGGTCACCTTCGTGTCGTCGTACGACGAGGTCACCGACGAGAGTCGGACCTGGCTGGTCGGACTCGACCCCGAGACCGGCGAACGTACCTGGGCAGAGGAGAACGAGGACGGGCTCTGGCCCACCTGTGTGCCGCTCGCGGACCAGAAGCGGCTCGCCTGCTACACGGTGGAGTGGGACGAGGTGACCGAGAAGTCGTCCAGCGAGGTCGTCGTGAGGGATGCCTCCACGGGCCGGGTCGTGGGCTCCCAGGAGTTCGGCTACGGGATCGGCGACATCCGGGGCGTGGGAGACCGGATCTGGACGATCGGCGTCGACTCCGACTGGGAGACGGGCACCCATCGCGTGCACCTGACCGCCGGCGGGGCCTCGGACCTGACGGACGACGTCGACCGCGAGACCAGGCTGGTCGAGGACCAGGAGGACTACGGCGAGAGCTGGACCATGCTGCAGAGCGACGGCAGCCGCCTCTGGGCCACCGTCGCCGGCAAGTCGTTCCGGATCGACACGGGCACCGGCGAGCTTGTCGAGGACACCACGGTCAACGTCGCCTCCGACGAGAAGGGCAAGCCGATCGTCGTCCACGAGGAGGACGGCCAGAGCTGGCTGGAGGGCAGCGAGGATCGCTTCGACGGAACAGTCTGGGACGCGTGGGCCGGCAAGCAGGTGGTCCGACGCGGCATGGTCGGCGTCGGCCGGACCCTGGTACGCCGCGACACGGGCGCCCTGGTGCGTACCGTGATCGACGACGAGGCCGAGGCAAGCTGGGTGAACGACGACGTGCTCAGGGTCTCCGACTGGTCGGACGAGGAGACCGACGTCTGGTTCGAGGCTGCGTCGACCGGTGAGGTGCTGTGGCGCGATCGGCAGGGCAGGTGGAGCTGGGCGTCGATCTCCGACGCGTTCCTCAGCTTCGCACCGGACTCCGACACCTTCGACGTGCGGAGCGCGTGGACAGGCGACGTGGCCTGGAGCAGGGAGCTGCCGGTGACGAAGACGGACGACGGTGACACCTGGCAGATGACCACCGACATCGCCACCTGGACCGACGGCCTGGTCGTCACCTCCGAGGAGACCATGTTCGGCTTCACCGACTTCGGGACGCCCGACCCCGATCTGCTGCGCGTCCCCGAGGGGATCTCCGCTTCCTCGGCCCCGGAGGGGACCGACGACCGCGCCGCCGACGAGCTGCCCCTCGGCGATGAGTACGTGACAGCCTGCGGCTCCGAGCCGGAGTTCGTCCCCGTCGAGTCCGAGGGCGGGCCGGCCGGCGTGGAGGTGACCTACGAGGTGACCGCCACCTGCCCGGGCGGACAGTGGCTCGACTCGCCGGCGTACCGGATCGACCTGACCGGCGACGACGACGGCGAGGAGGTGCAGCTCGCTACCGGCGTCTTCGACTTCTCCGCCGACCGGGTCTGGATCCCGGAGGCGGGCTCCGGCGAGTCGGGCTCGCGGGTGACCACGACGTTCCCGGTCAGTCAGGTGTGGGCGACGCCTGAGGAGATCGGCGGCTACATCGAGCGAGCCGCGATCCTGGTCGACTGCGTCCGGGAGGAGTCCGGCTCCGAGGAGGAGCGCGCACCGGAGGACCGCGGCGCGACCGACGCCGGTGATGCCGCGTCGTCCGCCGATGTCACCGACCCGGATACGCGTGAGGAGAACAGTCTGACTGCGCTGCGCCGGATGGCGGCGCAGGACAAGGAGTACGTCCTCGCCAACCTGGCGGACCGGTGGCTGCCGCAGCTGTCGTCGAAGCAGGACGGCACCCACGACCGGGTGGACGAGAAGACCTACGACTACACGGCGATCTACGAGGAGCACCTCCGCCTCCGTCTGGAGTACCCCGACGTACGGCTGCTGTGGAGCAGCGACTGGGGCTCGTTCGAACGGCCCGGCTACTGGGTGACGGTGGTCGGCCGTGGTTCCGCGCGTCCCAAGCCGGCGCTCGCGTGGTGTCGCAGCACCGACCGCGCTCCGTCACAGTGCTACGCCAAGCTGGTGCGAGTCGCCGGGCCGTACGAGGGGACGACGCGGTTGCAGCGCTGACCGCTGTGACGGAAGGGTCGAACAGTCAGGAGAGCAGCGCCGCGGTGCGATGGATTGCGTCCGGGGTGCGAAGGCTCACCAGGAGGGTGGTCACGCCGCTCTCTTCCCAGGCGGCCGCCTTGGCACGCACCTGATCGGCGGTGCCGACGATGTGGAGGTCGTCGACGAGCTCGTCGGGTACCAGTGCCGTCGCCTCCGCGCGTGCGCCTGCCAGGAAGCGTTCCTGGACCCGATGGGCCAGGTCGCCGTAGCCCATCCGTGTGAAGAGGTTGATGTGGAAGTTCTGCTCCTTGGCGCCCATCCCGCCCATGTAGAGCGCCACGCTGCCACGTAGCCGGTCGAGGACCGCTCGCCTTTCGTGGTCGTTCTCGACCACCTGTAGATGACAGGTCGCTGCGATCTCGAAGTCGGCGGCGGTACGGCGTGCGTTAGGACGTGCGAATCCTTCGGCGAGCCACGGGCGATAGAGGTCGGCGCACTTCGGCGAGTAGAAGACCGGAAGCCAGCCGTCGGCGATCTCTGCGGTCTGAGCGACGTTCCTGGGGCCCTCGGCACCGAGCCAGATCGGCAGATCGGGGCGGAGAGGATGGACTATCGATCGAAGAGGCTTGCCGAGGCCCACAGCGCCCGGACCTTCGTACGGCAAGGGATGGTGGCTGCCGTCGTTGACCACCGGCGCCTCGCGTGCCAGCACCTGACGGATGATCGAGACCACCTCCCGGGTGCGAGCCAGAGGCTTGGCGAAAGGAACGCCGTACCAGCCTTCGACCACCTGGGGTCCGCTCACGCCCATGCCCAGAATCACCCGGCCATGGGAGAGATGGTCGAGGGTGAGCGCATGCATCGCGATGGAGGTGGGGGTGCGCCCGGACATCTGGACGATCGAGGTGCCCAGTCCGATCCGGGAGGTATCGCGGCCCCACCAGGCCAGGGGAGTGAACGCGTCGCTTCCCCACGCCTCGGCGGTGAAGATGGCGTGGAAGCCCGCATCTTCCGCCGCGGCGACAAGCTCCCCGACGCCCTGAGGAGGTTGGGCTGGCCAATAGCCCAGTTGCAGACCCAGCTTCATGATGCCGAGTGAATACGACGCGAGTGGAGGACGGATCCTCCCGCGGGAGGATCTTCGCCGGCGCAGGAGTGAGAGACGGCACTGCCGCCACAGAGCGGCGGTACGAGACGTTGCGTCGTACCCCTCCGGGGGCGCGTGAATATCCACCCGAGGTGTGATGCCGGTGTCCGCGCCCTCTCCTAGGTTCGTTCGGGCCGACCGACGAAGGAGCTGGAATGACGCAGGAAGCGCTCATCTATGAGGCGATCCGCACCCCCCGCGGCCGAGGCAGGCGTGGCGCCCTGCACGGAGTGAAGCCGGTCGACCTGGTCGTCGGTCTGATCGAGGAGCTCCGGGGACGCCTTCCCGAGCTCGACACCGACGTTGTCGACGACCTCGTTCTCGGTGTCGTGACGCCGGTCGGCGAGCAGGGCGGTGACATCGCGAAGGCAGCTGCGCAAGTAGCCGGTCTGCCGCAGACCGTGGCCGGGGTGCAGGTCAACCGCTACTGCGCCTCTGGGCTCGAGGCGACCAATCTCGCTGCAGCGAAGGTGCGTTCGGGGTGGGACCAGATGGTGCTCGCCGGTGGCGTGGAGTCGATGTCGCGGGTGCCGATGCTCTCCGACGGCGGGGCGCTCTTCACCGATCCCACCACCACCTATGACCACTACTTCGTGCCCCAAGGCATTGGCGCCGACCTGATCGCCACCATCGAAGGCTTCAGCCGAGAAGACGTCGATGGCTACGCCGTGCTTTCGCAGCAGCGCGCGGAGCAGGCGTGGAGCGAAGGTCGGTTCAAACGATCGGTGGTGCCGGTCACGGACCAGAACGGCGTCATCGTCCTCGACCACGACGAGCATCGCCGACCCGGGTCAACGATCGAATCTCTCGGCGCGCTCGCTCCGTCGTTCCAGATGCCGGGTACCAAGCTCGGCTTTGACGCCGTGGCGCGCCAGAAGTACCACTGGGTCGAGCGGATCAACCACGTGCACACCGGCGCCAACTCGTCGGGCATCGTGGACGGCGCCGCGTTGGTGCTGCTGGGCAGCGAGCGAGCCGGCACAGCAATGGGGCTGACTCCCCGCGGGCGCGTGGTCGCCACCGCCATCACGGCCGCCGACCCGACGATCATGCTGACCGGGCCGACGCCCGCGACGCAGAAGGTACTGGCCACCGCCGGCCTGACCCTCGACGACATCGATCTCTTCGAGTTGAACGAAGCCTTCGCCTCCGTCGTGCTCAAGTGGGTCAAGGACCTGCGCCTGCCGATGGAGAAGGTCAACGTCAACGGCGGCGCCATCGCGATGGGTCACCCCCTGGGGGCCACCGGCGCGATGCTCGTCTCCACCGTCTTGGACGAGTTGGAACGACGCCAGCAGCGTCGTGCCCTCGTCACGCTCTGCGTCGGTGGCGGCATGGGCATCGCCACCATCATCGAGCGACTCTGATCGCGCGCCCGGCACCTGATAGAGGAGAAGAAGTGAGCACCGAATCCAGCAGCGCCTCGATCATCACCTGGAGTCGCGACGAGGACGGCGTTGTCGTCGTCACCCTCGATGACCCGACGCAGGAGGTCAACACCGTGCACACGGGCTTCGTGCACGAGTTGGGTGCCCTGGTCGAGCATCTTCAGGCCGAACGGGAGGGGCTTGCCGGTGTTGTGATCACCTCCGCGAAGAGCACCTTCGTGGCCGGTGGCGACCTCAACGAGATCGTGACCCTCGGCCTTGCCGACGCCGCCCGCTTCACCCGCCACCTCAACAACCTCAAGGCGACCTTGCGAACGCTGGAGACGCTGGGTGTCCCGGTCGTGGCCGCCATCAACGGTTCAGCCCTCGGCGGCGGGTTGGAACTGGCGCTGGCTGCCCATCACCGGATCGTCGTCGACTCCCCGCGCGTACAGCTGGGTCTGCCGGAGGTGGGCCTCGGCCTGCTCCCGGCCAGCGGCGGCATCGTCCGCACCGTGCGGATGCTGGGCGCGCAGCGGGCCTTGGACGAGGTGCTCCTCAGCGGCCGTCGCTTCCGCCCGACGCAGGCGCGCGACCTCGGCCTCGTCGACGAGCTGGTCGACGACGTCGCCGACCTGCTCCCGCGTGCCAAGGCATGGATCGCCGAGCACCCCGATGCCACACAGCCCTGGGACGTCAAGGGATTCCGGTTCCCCGGGGGCACCCAGGCTTCCGGTGCCCTGGCGTCGGGGTTGCCCTTCCTCGCCTCGACGCTGCGGGCCAAGACCGGAGGAGCCCCGGCACCCGCCCAGCGTGCGATCCTCGCCGCCGCAGTTGAAGGCGTCCAAGTCGACATCGATGCAGCCGGCCTCATCGAGACCCGCTACTTCATCGAGATCGCAACCGCGCCGATCTCCAAGAACCTGATCAACCTCACCTTCTTCGACATGCAGGAGATCAAGGGCGGCGCGAGCCGCCCCGACGGCTTCCCGAAGAGCCGCGTGCAGAAGGTCGGCGTCGTCGGCGCCGGCATGATGGGGGCCGGCATCGCCTATGCCGCCGCCCGCGCCGGCATCGACGTGGTGCTGATGGACACCACGCTCGCCGGTGCGGAGAAGGGCCGTGCCTACTCGGCCAAGGTCGAGGGGCGAGCCGTGGCGCGTGGCCAACGCACCCAGGAGGCCGCCGACCAGGTCGTCGCTCGGATCACTGCGACCGACGATGTGCAGGATCTGGCCGGCGTCGACTTCGTCATCGAGGCGGTTTTCGAGAACGCTGCCCTCAAGGCGGAGGTCTTCGCCTCCGTGGAGCAGGTTGTCGGTGCCGAAGCAGTGCTCGGCTCCAACACCTCGACGCTGCCGATCAGCTCGCTCGCAGCCGGAGTGGCGCGCCCGCAAGACTTCGTCGGCGTGCACTTCTTCTCGCCGGTCGACCGCATGCCGTTGGTGGAGATCATCCGCGGCGAGGCCACCTCCGACGCGACGCTGGCGAAGGCGTTCGACCTGGTGCTCCAGCTGGGCAAGACACCGATCGTCGTCAACGACAGTCGCGGGTTCTTCACCAGCCGGGTGATCATCGCGCGCCTCAACGAGGCCGTCGCCATGGTGGGCGAAGGAGTTCCCTGCCCCAGCATCGAGCAGGCCTCGCTGCAGGCGGGATACCCCGCGGGTGCGCTGCAACTGCTCGACGAGCTGACGCTCACGCTTCCCCGCGCCGTACGCGAGGAGGCGAAGGCTGCGGCCGAGGCAGCCGGGCTCGACTGGCTGGCGCACCCGAGCCACGCGATCTTCGACCGACTCATCGACGAGTTCGGACGGGTCGGTCGCGCAGGCGGAGGCGGCTTCTACGACTACGACGACCAAGGCAAGCGGACCGGCTTCTGGCCCGGTTTGGCGTCCAGCTTCCCGACGCTCGACACAATGCCGCCGTTGCCGGATCTGGTCGACCGACTCCTCTTCGCCGAAGTGTTGGAGGCGTGGGCCGCCCACGTGGCTGGCGTGATCGAAGCACCGTCAGACGCCAACGTCGGCTCCCTGCTGGGGATCGGCTTCCCTGCATGGACCGGAGGGGTGCTGCGCTTCCTCGACCAGTACGACGGCGGTCGCGCTGGGTTCGTGGCCCGTGCCGAGCAGCTCGCAGCCCGCTACGGCGACCGCTTTCTCCCGCCCGCCACGTTGCTGGAGACGCTGGAGCGGGTCGAGCGGATCGCGTGACGTCTGGAGAGTGAAGGGCGGAACCGGTGAAGATCGACACCAACATCGGTGGCCAGATCGACGGCTCGGCAGGCGGCGACATCGCCGGGATCCGGGCCCAGGTCAAGGAGGCTGAGCAGTGCGGCTTCCACGGTGTGTGGAGCACCGAGGTAGGGCGCGACCCCTTCTTCGCTCCGCTGCTCGCCGCGGAACACGCCCCGGAGCTCACGGTGGGCACCGCCATCGCCGTCGCCTTCGCCCGGAGCCCGATGGTCACCGCCGCTTCTGCCTATGACCTGCAGTCGTTCAGCGGTGGGCGCTTCGTGCTCGGGCTCGGCACCCAAGTGAAGGCGCACATCGAGCGCCGCTACAGCATGCCCTGGTCGAAGCCGGCCGCACGCATGACGGAGTACATCGCGGCCCTGCACGCCATCTGGGACAGCTGGGAGAGCGGTAGCCGCCTCGACTTCCGCGGTGAGTTCTACAGCCACACGTTGATGACGCCGATGTTCACACCGGCTCCACACTCCTGGGGTCGACCGCCGATCATGGTGGCGGCGGTCGGCCCCAGGTTGACCCAGGTGGCTGCCGCGGCCGCCGACGGTGTCTTCCTGCACAGCTTCACCACCGAGCGCTATCTGCGCGAGGCAACCCTGCCGTTGGTCGGAGAGGCGCTGGCGGCCCGTGGCCGTGAGCGCGGCACCTTCACCGTCGGCTACCCCGGCATGGTGGCGACCGGAGCCGATGACGAGGAACTGGCGACCGCGATCGCCGCTGTACGTCACCAACTGGCCTTCTACGGCGCCACGCCTGCATATCGAGCAGTGCTTGAACTGCACGGCTGGGGTGCCGTCCACGAAGAACTGCATCGCCTCTCGGTCGAGCAGCGGTGGAGTGAGATGGACGGGCTGATCGACGACGAGATCCTGAATGCCTTCGCGGTCGTCGGCCCACCGGAACACGCCTCAGCCGAGATCCTGCGCCGGTTCGGCGATGTCGTCGACCGCTTCACCCTTTACGCGCCGTACGCCTTGGCGCCGGAGGCGCGTGCCGCTGTGGTCGGGGGACTTACTGCCTGAGCACGTGTCGACGACACGCGAGGAGACCTGTACGGAGAAGGAAAGGGCAGCACGATGGACTTCGGTGTTTCGCACGAGCACCAGGCACTGCGAGCCGCGGTGGCCGCGATCTGTGCCGACTTCGGCAACGCCTATTACACCGCGAAGGCCGAGCAACGGGAGTTCACCGAAGAACTCTGGCTCGCTCTGGGGGAGCGTGGCTACATCGGCATCAACATCCCCGAGGAGTACGGCGGGGGTGGCGCCGGGCTCCTCGAGCTCGCCGCGGTCGTCGAAGAGACCGGCGCTGCCGGCTGCCCACTCCTGCTGCTCCTGGTCGCCAGCGCGATCAGTGGCGAGGTGATCGCCGAGTTCGGCTCGGCGGCCCAGCGCGAAGAATGGCTGCCGCGGTTGGCGAGTGGTCGCGGCCGGGTCGTCTTTGCCATCACCGAGCCCGACGCAGGCTCCAACGCCCACCGGATCAGCACGACGGCACGCCGCGACGGTGACCACTACGTGCTGCGCGGCACCAAGCACTACATCTCCGGTGTCGACGTCGCCGACGCGGTGTTGGTGGTTGCGCGCACCGGCGTGGATCCGGCGACCGGTGGTGCCGAGCTCTCTCTTTTCGTGGTCGACACAGACTCCCCTGGGCTCACTGCCCAGCCGCTCCCGGTCTCGGTAGAGATACCGGAACGTCAGTTCACTCTGTTCTTCGACGACGTCCGCGTGCCGGCCGATCGCCTCATCGGTGTTGAAGGGGCCGGCTTCAAGCAGGTCTTCCACGGACTCAACCCCGAGCGAGTGACCGGTGCGGCGCTCCTGGTCGGCATCGGCCGCTATGCGCTCGCGCGCGCCGCGCAGTACGCCAACCAGCGAACCGTCTGGGAGGCCCCCATCGGCGCACACCAGGGGGTGGCGCATGCGCTGGCGATGGCGAAGATCGAGGTCGAGGCAGCCGGGTTGATGACGGCGCGAGCGGCGTGGCTGCACGACCAGCGCCTGCCCGCTGGCGAAGCCGCCAACATGGCGAAGTATCTGGCTGCTGAAGCGGCGCTGGCCGCGCTCGACGCGGCGATCCAGTGCCATGGCGGAAACGGTGTGGCTGCCGAGTATGGGCTCATTCCGCTGTGGGGCTTGGCTCGCGTGCTGCGCATCGCGCCGGTGAATCGAGAGATGATCTTGAACTATGTGGCTCAGCATTCGTTGGGCCTGCCTCGGTCTTACTGACCCTGCTTGGCTTCACTCGCCTGGCGGCTTCGTCGTGGTCACGGCTCGGGTCGGCCGACGTCCTACGACCCGAGCACCTTGAATGGGGAGAAAGCAAAGAACGAGCCCGGGCCCGCCAACGTGATCGCGTTGACGGGCCCGGTTCGTGCAGGAGAGCGGCGTTCAGACGGGTAGAGGCGCCGAGCCGTCGGCCTCTCCCGCTGAAGCGAGCGCGACAGGTCCCCGTTGGTCGACGATCAACGCCCGCGCCGTCCACCACAAGGCGGTGGCGGCCAGGCCGACACTCACGAGTGCGGCTAGGGCGAGCGCGAGGCCGTTGGGGTCGGTCGACGAGTTCTGCAGCACAAGCGTTGGGAAGCCCGCACCGATAACGTCGAAGGCGAAGTTGCACGGAAAGATCGCGAAGAGCGCCAGATAGTGGGCCGGACGCTGGGCGTTCCGGTAGAGAAGCGCGGTAAGGACTGCGAAGCCTGTGATCTGGGTTCCCTCCATGAACGCGATCCACAGCGGATAGTCGAAGACCCGCCAAGGCGCTTCGCCGTAGTAGACGTAGAGCCCCACGTTCACCGCGGTGATCTCGAAGATCGCGGTGGTGCAAGCCGTGATGCCGGCCAGCCGGAACACGGACCGGAACGACGCCGCCTGGCTCAGGCTCCGATAGCACAGCATCGCGGGCAGCCCGAAGACCATGATGTACGCCGGCATCACCCACACGGGCTGAGGCAGGCCGAAGCTGGTGAAGAGGGTCCACTGCTCACCGTTGTCGAGCCAGTGCAGGTGGTAGGCGATGTCGTAGATCGGCTCGATGATGCTGCCTGCGCCGACGGCGAGCACCAGGATCACCGGCAGTATCGTCCGGTCCTCGCGGGCGCGTTTGACGGCGTAGGCCAGCAGCAGAACGGAGCCGGTCCAGAGCAGGATCGTGGCCACAGTCTGCATGGTCGTGTTGAGCTCGAGGCCGTACGGCGGTGTGGGTGGTTGGCTGGGGAGGCCCATGGAGGGTTCCCTTTCTGTTGCTGGCAGGTGGGCGAGGTCTCACGTGTTGCGGAGTTGGCCGGGTGCGCCGGCTTGCAGCGATGTCGAGTCTCCGGAGGGAGCAGTGGGGGCGGCGGAGCCTGCGGCGTCGGGGCTGCCGAGCTGCACGGTGACGATGCCGAACGTGACCACGACGATGCCGACCAGCTGGACCGGCGTGGGCCGTTCGTCGAAGATCACCGCGCCGAGGATGGCGATCAGGGTGATGCCGATGCCACACCAGATGGCGTAGGCGGTGCCGATCGTCATGCCATGGACGAGTGCTTGCGAGAGCGCATAGAAGGCTGTCGCGTAGCCGAACACCACGACGACTGACGGCAGCAGCTGGGAGAAGCCCTGCGACTGGCGCAACATCATCGTGGCGGTCACCTCGGTCACGATGGCGATGGAGAGCCAGAACCAGGTCATTGCATTCACACTTTCTTTCTCAACGGCGCGAAACTGCCGATTCCCGCAATCTAGGGAGAATCCTTGTGATGGCCATCACCCTGAGCGGGTGGCTCTCTCCTCCTGGCGGGCGATCTGTCATTCCGCAGGGAAAAGAAGGGACCCGCCCGCCCTCGCCGTGAGGGCGACGAGGGTGAGCGGGCCAGGTTTGACGCCGGTCGGGCGTCAGTCGTTGAGCTCCTCAGGGGCCAGCAGCTGCTCACCGATGTAGGTGCAGGACTGGTCTGCGTTGAGGGGCTGGAACATGGAGGCCGCCGAATCGCGGTAGAGCCGCTCGAAGATGGCGCCCTTCTTGAAGGACGAGCCGCCCACGAGGCTCATTGCGCGCTTCGTCATGTGCATGACGTTCTCGGCGGTGAAGGTCTTGGCAAGCCCGATGTAAGGGAAGCGCAGCTCCACCGGCCAGTTGTCGTCGTACCCGTCGATCAGCTCCTGGCAGGTGCGGTAGACAACGCGCCGGGAGAGCTCCACACGGCTGGCCATGTCGCCGATGCCGTCGACGATGTGGCCGACGTTCGAGACCTTGGTCTCGGCCGCCGCGATGGCGCCGAAGGTGGCACCGAGCGTCTTCTTCGACAAGACCGCGCGAGCCTCCTCCAGCACGCGGTACTGCATGCCCAGGTAGATGCTCGCAAACATCAAGGACGCCCACTCGAGCACGCCGAACGCGCCGGAGCGCCACTCGCAGATGAAGCCGTCCTCGGGGACGTAGAAGCCCTCGAAGTGGATGGTCTGGGTGCCGGTGGCGTGCATGCCGAGGGCGTCCCAGGTCTTCTCGATCCGGATGCCGTCGCCCTGGCCCTTGGAGTCGACCTTGAAGTTGGCGATGAAGAAGCTCTCCTTCTCGACCCGCTCTTCGAAGGTGTCGGGGAGGTTGCCGTCCGCATCGGTGATGGTGGCGTTGGTGGTGACGATGTTCGCCGCCTCGCACAAGGTGCCCCAGACCTTCTTGCCGTAGAGGCGCCATCCGCCCTCGGGCTGGGGGACAGCGGTCATGTCGGCCAGGCCGGAGAAGCCGGCGCGCTGCTCGGAGAAGGGGCCGAACATGATGTCGCCGGCCGCCACGCGTCCCAGCCACTCCTTGTTCTGGACGTCGCTCATCAGGCCCATCGTGATACCCACCATGATGTAGTGCATGTTGTAGGCAAGGGTGATGGCCGAGTCGCCGCGCGAAAGCTCACTGACGATCTTCGAGGTCTGGAGGATGTCGGCGCCCATGCCGCCGTACTCCTTGGGCACGTTGAGGGCGCCGAGACCACTCTTCTTGAACTTGGTGATCGTCGACTTTGCGAAGGTGTTCTTCCGGTCGTGCTCGGGGCCGATCTCGCGGAAGTAGTCCGACAGCTCGGTGGCCTTGGCGAACGCCGCCTCAAACTCGGCCTCGGTCATCTTGTCGCTCATGGTGAAACTCCTGTGTGTATGCCGGTGAGTCGGGTCGGTCAGCTGAGGACCAGGTCGTCGCGGCCGGCCTCGGTGAGGATCGCCTTGTAGGCATCGAAGATCGGGCCGGTCAGTGGAAGCAGGCCGAGGGCTGTGGAGCGCTTGCCTTCGAGCTTGACCTTGCGCTGAGCCATGGCGAGGGTGAAGTTCAGCTTGCCCTGCCAGAAGCGGTTGGCGTTGTCGGAGCTCATCCGCAGCTGCACCGTCGAAGGAGCTGCTTCGGCGGCGTCGCCGCAGAGAACCTTCTGGCCCGGGAAGTCGACCAGGATGGTCGCATCAGGGCCGGTCTGCAGGATTTTGACGACCAGCGAGCCGTCCTTCGTCGCCTCGACGAAGGCGGGCTCGACAACGCAGGCCTCCATGGCCTTGCCGATGTAGGCGTAGATCTCGTCGGCGTCCTTGAACGTGCTCATCGTGGAACCTCCTCCAACAGTCCCGGGCGAAGAGTGCTCGGGGAAACCTCGGAATGTGACGCCGGTGGTTGGACCGGCCGATATCGAAGTTAGGGCCGGGGTGGTGTGTGACACGTCACCCAAGGGGAGGCAGTTTCACGTCCTTCCGAGTGTTCCCGGCGAACCCCGGCAATGTGGCCCGGCCCGCGAATGCGCCGACGCCACGACACAACCCAGCCCCTCGCCCGGGGGGTGCGGTTCATCCTGCGGTGTGACGTGCTAGATCACACCGCGCGCCTACGGTCGGGGTTCTGGTTCGTGTGCCAGTGGGGCGCCGGACCTCTCTCGAGGAAGATCCAGAGGAGACCTCATGAACTACGCGTTTGCCGTCAAGTGGCTCAAGGCGTTCCGGGAGAGTGCGGATGCGATCTGCGAGCTCTACGCCGACGACTTCGTCTTCGAGGACCCGATCCTCGACCAGTACCAGATCCGGGACAAGGGTGACCTCGGCCGGATCTTCGTGCTCTACGCCAACAAAGACCGCGAGAACGGTCTGGGTGTGCACAACTTCCGGATCCGTGGCTACGAAGGCGACCACCGCAGCGGCCTGATCCGCTGGGAGTGGACGCCGGAGGACTGCGCCAACTTCATCGGGATCGATGTCAAGGACAAGCCGTTCTTCGCCCAGGGCCACACGTTCCACGTCTACAACGAAGAGGGCAAGATCGTCCGTGAATCCTCCTGGTGGGACTCCGGCTCGATCATGCACGACGTCGGCGTTCCCGGCGTGGCCCCTACCCCCTTCCCGGTCGCCGAGCCGGCACTCGCCTGAGAGGAAACAGAGATGACTGACATCGCCTACGCCCAGAAGTGGGCCCACACCCGGATCAACGACCAGGCCGCACACCGGGATCTCTACGCGGGCTCGGAGGAGTTCGTGATCGAGACCCGGAAGGTCAACGACCACCTCGGCGACACGATCTCGACCGACGACGAGTTCCGTCAGGACCTCGCCGTGTGGGCCGACGGACGCCAGTCGATGACCGTGACCGAGGTGTTCTCCGGCAACGGCCACGTGATGATCCACTGGGACTACGAGGTCGCCGGTGCGGACGCCTATCGCGGGCTCCCGACGGACGGCAAGACCCTGACCACCAAGGCCTCGACCTTCCTCGCCTTCAACGACGCAGGAAAGATCATTCTTGAGTCGACTGTCGTCAACGAGAATCCGCTGCTCCAGCAGCTCGGGCTCCCGATCATCACCCCGCACTACTGGGAAGAGGGCTTCGACCCTGCCTCCTTGGGCTGAGCCACTCGGCCAGGGGCCGGGCGACCACACGGTCGCCCGGCCCCTGGGCATTTCCGGGAGGAGACCGTTCGGAGGGTTCACCCCAAGGGGGGTGTCGCTTCATCCTCCGGGATGTCGTGGCGCCCCTGCTCCCAGACCTACCTTCGTGACGCACATCACCGAGAACTGTCTGGGGGCTCGGCCTCAGCGGGACTCCCAGAACGAGGAGAGACCACCATGTGGGGAACACTGCCGGACACCCTGGACCGGGCCTGTGGCAACTACCGGGACCAAATCGCGATCGTCGAGGACGAGCGGCGGCTCACCTACAGCGAGCTCCGTGACCTCTCCGACCGACTGGGCTCCGCGCTCGTCTCTCTGGGGGTCGAGAAGGGCCAGCGGGTCGGCCTGCTGATGCCGAACTGCCTGGAGTTCATCCCCTGCCAGCACGGCATCTGGAAGGCCGGCGCAGTGCTCGTGCAGATGCCGACCCGGGCCTCCGCCTCGGTGCAGCGCGCCAACCTGGCCCAGACCGAAGCCACCACGCTGATCTACCACGCCTCTCTCGAGGGGATCGTCGAGGAGATGCGGGCCGACCTTCCGGGCCTGACCCGCTTCGTCCGCGTGGGTGGCGACCCGGCCGACTCCGGTGACCACGACTTCACCACCTTGGTCGACAAGCAGCCCGCCGGTCGCCCCGCGGTCCAGATCGCCGAGGACGACGAGTGCTACGTGCTCTTCACCTCCGGCAGCACCGGCGAGCCCAAGGGCGTCGTCCAGAGCCACTTCACCTGGGGTCACTACAGCATCACGGCGGGCCTGGAGATCGGTGACACCCGCTGGGGCGAGGTCTTCGCACACGGCGCGCCGCTGACGCACTACACCCAGATCTTCGTGATGCCGACCTTCCTACGTGGCGGCACCAACGTCATGCTGCCGGGCCTCGAGGTCGAGTCGCTCTTGGAGAACATCCAGCGGCACAAGATCACCGCGACCGCCGTGGTGCCGACCATCATCTACCTGCTGCTGGATCACCCGGGCCGGGAGAACTACGACCTCTCCTCCCTGCACACCATGTTGTACGCCGGCTCCCCGATCGCACCCGAGCGGCTGCGGCAGGCGCTGGAAGTGTTCGGCTCGATCTTCATCCAGACCTACGCGGGTACCGAGCCCGGCTACGTCTCGTGCATGCGCAAGAGCGACCACCGGGTCGACAGCGAGCAGGCGATCCAGCGCTTGGCCTCGGGCGGCCGACCGATCCCCTACGTCGAGGTCTCGATCCAAGACGACGACGACAACCCGCTGCCGGTCGGTGAGGTCGGCGAGGTCTGCTCTCGCCAGCTCGGCCAGATGCTCAGCTATGTCGACTCCTCGCGCAACGCCGAGGCGCTCCGTGGCGGCTGGGTGCACACCGGCGACATCGGCAAGCTCGACGAAGACGGTTTCCTCTACATCGTCGACCGCAAGAAGGACATGGTGGTCAGCGGCGGGTTCAACGTCTTCCCGCGTCAGGTTGAGGACGTCATCTGCGCCGACGCCGAGGTCGCCCAGGCCGCCGTGATCGGCATCCCGCACCCCAAGTGGGGCGAGGCGGTGCACGCCTTCATCGTCCGCAAGCCGGGTTCCGAGGTCAGCGCCGAGCAGATCCAAGCTCGCGTCAAGGCCGAGTTGGGATCGATCCCCTCACCCAAGACCGTCGACTTCGTCGACGAGCTGCCCGTCAATCCCGCAGGCAAGGTCGACAAGAAGACCCTGCGGGCCCCGTTCTGGCAGGACCGCGACCGCCAGGTCGGCTGATCCCCCCACCCCATCCCAGGAAAGTGAGCAGACCCATGAGCGTTCCGCACTACCAGAACTTCATCAACGGCGCTTGGACCGACAACGGCCAGGTGCTCGAGGTGCGCAGCCCCGCCACCGGCGAGTTGGTGGCCACGGTTGCGAAGGGCGGGGCGGCCGAGATCGACGCTGCCGTCGCCGCAGCAAAGGCCGCCCACGCCGCCGGCGTGTGGCGCAACACGCCGCCTGCCGAGCGCGCGGCCCTGATCAACGCCGTCGCCGGCGACCTGGCCGGCCGGCTGGAGGAACTTGCGGCGCTGCAGAGCCGCGAGAACGGCGCCACCATCCGCGTCACCGGTGCGCTTCACGTCGGCCTGTCGATCGCCAACATGCAGTTCATCGCCGCCCAGGCCGCCGAGTACGAGTTTGAGAAGGCCGGTCCCGAGATCGGTCCGGTGCCCGCCGAGGGCATCCTGCGTCGCGAGCCGCTGGGCGTGGTCGGCGCGATCGTGCCATGGAACATCCCGTTGCTGACCATCGTCTGGAAGGTCACCCCGGCCCTGGCTGCTGGCAACACCGTGGTGCTCAAGCCGGACGAGCACGCCCCGCTGCTGGCGCTGGAGCTGGCCAAGGCGTTCGAAGCGGCCGGTCTGCCCGCCGGTGTGCTCAACGTCGTGGTGGGCGAGGGTCACGACGCGGGCGCCCGGCTCAGCCAGCACCCGGACGTGCGCAAGATCGGCTTCACCGGTTCCACCGAGGTCGGCAAGAGCATCCTGGGTGCGTCGGCCGACAACATGAAGCGGGTCACCCTCGAGCTCGGCGGCAAGGGCCCCAACATCCTCCTCGACGACGCCGACCTCGACGTTGCCATCGACGGCGCCATCTACGCCTGCATGGCCAACAACGGCGAGGCATGCGAGGCCGGCACCCGGCTCCTGGTGCCCAACTCGCGCAAGGACGAGATCGTCGAGCGCCTGGTCGCCCGGGTCGGCACGATGAAGATCGGCAACCCGCTCGACCCGGCCACCGACATCGGGCCGCTGATCACTGCGGACCAGCGCGACCGAGTGCTGGCGCACATCGCCAAGGCGGAGACGCAGGGAGCCAAGGTGGCCATCGGTGGCAGCGCCCCCGCCGGCGAGGAGTTCGCCAACGGCTACTTCGTCGAGCCGACCGTGCTCACCGACGTGACGCCGTCGATGACCGTCGCCTGCGAAGAGGTCTTCGGCCCGGTGCTCAGCGTGTTGGGCTACGACACCGTCGACGAGGCGATCGCTATCGCCAACGACACCGAGTACGGCCTGTCGGCCGGCGTCTGGGGCACGGACGAGACGCGGGTTCTCGACGTGGCCCGCCAGCTCGAGGCCGGAATGATCTACGTCAACGACTGGCATGTGCTGCACCCCGCCTATCCCTTCGGTGGCTACAAGCAGAGCGGTCTCGGCCGCGAGGGCGGTCCGAACGCCCTCGACGCGTACACGGAGCAGAAGTACATCTCCGTCGACCGCTCCGGCGGTGTTGAGAACAAGGCCTACGCCTTGGTGCTCGGCACCCCGGCCTGAGTCGCGAACCTCTCTGACCCCGAGGAGTGAGCCATGTCCACCCATCCCCGCACCGATCGATACGCCGGCTCCGAGCTGGTGGAAGCGGCCCTGGAGCAGTTGCGCCTCGGCCGACCGGTGGTCGTCTTCGATGACGACGACCGCGAGAACGAGGGCGATCTGATCTGCGCCGCCGAGCTCATGACCGCAGAGACGATGGCCTTCATCGTCCAGCACACCAGCGGACTGATCTGCGTGGGGATGACGGGGGAGCGGCTCGACGAGCTCGAGCTGCCCCCCATGGTGGAGGCCTCCGACGACCCGAGGGGTACGGCCTTCACCGTCTCGGTGGACCTCAAGGGCTTCACCACCACCGGGATCTCGGCCGAAGATCGGGCACTCACGGCGCGCGCGCTGGGGAACCCGTTCGTCACACCGGCGCAGTTCAGCCGCCCCGGGCACGTCTTCCCACTGCGGGCCCGACCTGGCGGCGTACTGCAGCGCACCGGCCATACAGAGGCGTCGGTCGACCTGTGCCGGATGGCGGGCCTGCAACCGGCGGGCGTGCTGGCGGAGATCACCAACCCCGACGGCACCATGGCGCGGATGCCGGACCTGGTGCGTTTCGCCCAACGGCACCAGCTGGTGCTGCTCTCGGTGGCCGACCTGGTGCGCTACCGCATGGCGGAGAACTCCGTGGTCACGCGCACTGCCGCGGCTCGAGTGCCGACCGACTTCGGTGACTTCGACGTGTCGACCTACCGCTCGGAGGTCGACGGTCGGGAGCACGTGGCCTTCGTGCGCGGTGATGTCGCGGCCGTGCCCGACGTGCTGGTGCGGGTGCATTCGGAGTGCCTGACCGGCGACGTCTTCGGGTCGCGTCGCTGCGACTGCGGTGAACAACTGCAGATCGCGCTGCGCACCGTGGCGGAAGCCGACTGTGGGGTGGTCCTCTACATGCGAGGGCATGAGGGGCGCGGGATCGGCCTGACGCACAAGCTGAGGGCCTACCGCCTCCAGGACGAGAACGGACTCGACACCGTCGACGCGAACCTCGCGCTCGGTCTGCCCGTCGACAGCCGCGAGTACGGCGTGGGTGCCCAGATCCTGCGTGACCTCGGTGTCACGTCCATGCGGTTGATGAGCAACAACCCGGCGAAGTTCGCTGGTCTCTCGAACTACGGAATCAGCATCACCGAGCGCGTGCCGTTGCGGGTCACTCCCCGCGCAGAGAACGCGGCCTACTTGCAGACGAAGGCGTCTCGCCTCGACCACGATCTCGACGCCACCTGCGCGTCGGAATGGAACGCATCATGACCAGCACCCTTGTCCCCCCGACCACAGCGGACAAGTTCCGCCAGGCGATGTCCTCGTTCCCCAGCGGGGTCACGATCATGACGACGACCGACGTCGGCGGCGAACCGCGCGGCTTCGCCGCCAGCTCCTTCTGCTCCGTCTCGCTGGAGCCCGCGCTGGTGCTCGTGTGTCTGGCGAAGACGGCGCAATGTCACGACGCCTTCATGGTCAACGACCAGTGGTCGATCCAGATGGCGGGCTCGGCGCACGTCGAGCTCATCGAGCGGTTCGCCACCAAGGGCGCAGACAAGTTCGCCGGTGGTGAGTTCGTGCCGGACCATCGTGGGGTGCCGGTGTTGCTCGACGCCGCCGTGCTCATCGAGTGCGAAGCCTACGAGCGCCACGACGGTGGGGACCACACGATCCTGATCGCCAAGGTCAGGGAGATCGACATCGACGACCGGCCGCCGGTGCTCTACTTCCAGCGCGGCTTCCGCCACCTCGACCAGATCCCGCTGCAAGGGGCCCTGTCGTGACCATGACCGAACCGACCTCGGAGACCGAGGACTACCCGGAGCGTGTTCTGCCGGCAGGCGGTCGCCTGATGCAGGCGACCCCCTCAGGCGTCCAGCGCGTAGTCAGCGACGTCGGTGAGTCCGGGCGCCTGCTTGCACGCATGGTGAGTACGGCGGTCCGTCAACCGCGCGGCTACTGGGCCGCGACGCGCGACGAGATGTACTCGATGCTGCGCTTCTGCTGGCTTCCGGTGACCCTGGCGGTCGGCGGCTTCACCTTCCTGATCGCCAACTACGCCTACGATCTGCTGAGCCTGCTGGGTGCCGGCAACCGGCTCGGCACCTACTTCGTGTTTGCCTCGATCCGCGAGATCTCACCGTTCTGCACCGGCATGGCGGTCGCGGGCGTGATGGGCACCGCGATGACCGCCGACCTCGGCGCCCGACGGATCCGCGAGGAGCTCGACGCCCTCGTGGTTCTCGGAGTCGACGCGCTCCGCGAGCTCGTGCTGCCGCGCGTGCTCGCTATCACCGTGATGATGGTGCTCTTCAACATCCTGGGCAGCGTCTTGGGTATCGGCGTCGCCCTCGTGTCGGCGACGTGGCTCGGTGACACCTCGCCCGGCGCCTACATGGGCAACATCTTCGGTGCCCTGACCGTCCCCGAGCTCGGCGGCACGTTGATCAAGACCCTCGGTGTCGGCCTCTTCATCGGTGTCGTGGCCGCCCACAAGGGACTCACCGCGAAGGGTGGGGCCGAGGGGGTCGGCCGGGCAGTCAACGAGGCGGTGGTGCTCTCCTTCGCAGCCATCTGGGTCATCAACTTCGTGGTCAACGCGACGATGCTCGGCCTCTTCCCCGAAATGCTCATGAACAGGTGATGACGGTGACCACAGACACGACAACGACCTCGGTCATCGACCCGGAGGCCGAGGCCGAGCTCGACGCGTCGTCGCCCTCGGTCGGCGGCGGTGGGTTCGGCGGCTACAGCGACGGCACGTCGCTGATCACCGACCTGGGCGCCATTGCAGCCTTCTCCGGCAAGGTGTTCCGCGGCCTTCCCAAGGTGGGTGCGCACGGCACGGAGGTGCTCCGGCAAGCGGGTGTCTTCATCTTGAAGAGCACGATGATCATCTGGTTCATGATGTGCATGCTGGCCGCCGAGATCGCGCTGGAGGCGCACTATCTCCTGGCTCAGCTTGGCGCCGGCGGTTACACGGCCGTCTTCAGCTCGACTGGTGACTACACCGTGGCCCAGGAGATGTGGGGCTGGATCCTCGCGGCCAAGGTCGGCTGCGGGTTGGTTGCCGAGCTCGGCTCGATGCGGATCAGCGAGGAGATCGACGCCCTCGAGGTGATGGGCTTCGACTCGCTCTCCTACCTGGTGACCACCCGCATCGTCGCCATCATGGTGGTGACGCCGTTCATGTTCGTGGCCGGAACCGGACTGATGTATCTGCTTGGCTACTTCCTGAACGTGCACTACTTCCACAGCGTCTCCGGCGGTGGCTACCTCTCCGTCTTCTGGTCGTTCACCACCCAACAGGACCTCATGCTCTCGCTCCTGGTGGCCGCGATCATGGGATTCCTGATCGTCCTGGTGGGCTGCTACTACGGCTACAACGCGAGCGGCGGGCCGGTCGGCGTAGGCAAGGCCACCGCGAAGTCGATGGTCATCAACCTGGTCATCGTGAGCGTCCTCGGCGCGGTCTTCCAGCAGCTCTTCTTCGGCGCACTCACGCGCGCCCCCATCAGTTTCTGACGTGCTCGGGCACATCCGATCGACGAAAGGCAGCACCGCGATGACGACACAGGTCACCCAGGACATGTCCTTCTATGAGGACATCTACGCCAACGGGATCATCGTCGAGCCCCACCCGGACGTGACGCACAGCGTCAAGATCAAGAACGTCAAGAAGTCCTTCGGCTCCTTCGACGTCTTGACCGGGCTCAACCTCAACTTCGCCAACGACTCGATCACCACGGTCCTCGGGCCCTCCGGCACCGGCAAGAGCGTGCTGCTCAAGCACATCGTGGGCCTGCTCGAGCCGGATGAGGGCGTCGTCGAGGTCTTCGGCCAGGACATCTGGAGGGTCTCGGATGCCGAACGCCGCGAGATCCGCAAGCGGGTCGGGATCCTCTTCCAAGACGGCGCGCTCTTCGGCTCGATGAACATCTTCGACAACGTCGCTTTCCCGCTGCGCAAGCACACCCGCAAGCGCGAGTCCGAGGTGCGCCAGATCGTGATGTCGCGGCTGGAGGAGGTCGGCCTGACCAGGGCGGCGACGAAGTATCCCGGTGAGGTTTCCGGCGGCATGAAGAAGCGTGCCGGCTTTGCCCGCGCCCTGGTGCTCAACCCCAGCCTGGTCATGTTCGACGAGCCGGACTCGGGCCTCGACCCGGTGCGTACCAGCCTGCTCAACGACCTCATCCTCAAGGTGCATGCCGAGCACGGCGGTACCTACATCCTGGTCACCCACAACATCCCCACCGCACGCAAGGTCAGCGACTACGTCGGCGTGGTGTGGCAGGGCAAGCTGATCCACTACGGCGAGACCGAGAAGGCATTCAACTCCGACATGCCGTTCGTGCGTCAGTTCCTGTCCGGTGATTCCGTCGGCCCCCTGGGCATGGACTGAGGACGGACGATGAATCGCAAACGATGGGTCGCCGCCGGGGTGGCGTCCGCTGCCGTGGCCGGGATGTTGCTCCTGGCGCAGGAGAGCGACAGCTACGAGGTCCAGATGGTGATGCCGTCTGCCGCGCAGTTGTCGAAGCAGACCCCGGTCTGGGTGGAGGGCCGCCAGGTCGGGGAGGTCTCCGACCTCGGGCTCAAGGACGGCAAGGCCGTCGTCACGATCAAGATCGACGACGATGCCGCACCCCTGCACGCCGGCACGACCTCCCGCGTGGAGTGGGTCTCGGCTGTGGGCGAGCGCGTGTTGAGCATCAACCCGGGTCCGAGCTCGAACCCGGCGGTTCCGGACGGTGGCTCGATCGAGGCGACGTCACACCAGGTGGAGGTCGACCAGGTGCTGGCCGCCCTCGACACGAAGACCCGGGAACGGGTCTCCACCCTGATCGGTCGACTGCAGAGCACCGTGGACGGCCGCGAGACCGAGTTGCTCTCGACCATCCAGCAGGCTTCCGGGAGCGTCGACGCCCTCGGCGAGGTGCTGCGCGCGGTGGGTGCCGATGGACCCTCGATCCGCTCGATCGTGAGCGACCTCTCGGAGCTGCTCGACGTCAGCGCGAAACGGCGTGACGAGATCGCCTCGAGCGTCGCGAACCTCAGCGCCGTCGCCCGGTCGGTCGCCAGCGAGCAGGAGGCGATCAGCGAGATGCTGAAGCAACTCCCCTCAACCGTCGAGGCGGCCAACACCACGTTGGGGAAGGTGCCCTCGGCTGCCGAGGAGACCACGGGGCTGCTGCGCGAACTGCGGCCCTCGACCCAGCAGCTGCGTTCGGTGAGCAAGAACCTGGCGCCGGTGCTGGTGGACCTGCGGCCGACCGTCGCCGAGCTGCGTCCACTGCTGGGTGCGGCACGCGAGCTGCTCGACGTGGCTCCTGGACTGCTCGACGGCACCCACGAGATCCTCCCCACGGTCGACGGGATGTTGAGCGAGCTGGCGCCCGCGATCTCGTTCTTGCGGCCCTACACACCGGAAGCTGTGGGCGGCCTGCACAACTGGGGACAGGCCTTCGCGCCCTATGACGGCGCTGGGCACACCTGGGCGGGGCTGCTCGGCCCTGGGACCAACGCGCTCAACGAAAGCCCCGTGCCGATGCCGCTGAGCCGCCAGAACCCTGAGCCTGCTCCCGGTCAGGCGGGCGGTCAGCCCTGGTTCGACGCCAATGGAAGTGAGGTGCGCTGACATGCGCAAGAAGCTCTGGGCGGCCCTGGCGGCCGCCCTTCTGGTGACCGGCTTCTTCGCGGTCACGATGCTCGACGACGATGAGGACTCGGTCGAAGTCGTCGCGATCTTCAGCGACGCCAGTCCGCTCCTGCCGGGCAACGTCGTCAAGGCGGCGGGCGTCAACGTCGGCACGATCGACGACATCGAGGTCGAAGGTGGTCAGGCACGCGTCACGATGAAGCTCGACCGCTCGGTGTTGCCACTACACAAGGACGTCACAGCCACCATCACGACACAGGACCTGCTCGGCGAGCGCTTCGTGCGGCTCGACCGCGGAACCGCTGAGCAGCCCGAGCTCGGCTCGCCGATGGTCATTCCGCAGAGCCAGACCTCCCGTGTCGTCGACCTCCAGGACGTGCTGAACTCGGTGGACACGCCGACCGCGGAAGGGCTCTCCGCGCTGGTCACGGAGAGTGGCGAAGCATTGCGCGGCCACGGCAAGAAGACAGATGCCGCTTTGGCCGCGCTCGCTCCCGCGATGCGGCAGGCCGACGACCTCGCTGCGATCCTGCGTGACCAGAACGCCCTGCTGGGGCGGCTGGTTGACACCGCCACGCCGGTGGCGAGTGCTCTGGCTGCCGGCGACGGCAAGGACATGGACAAGCTGGTCGACTCCGCGACCGAGTTGCTCGAGACGCTGGCCGGAGAGAGAGATGCGCTGCGTGCCTCCCTCAACGAACTGCCCTCGACCCTCGAGGGGGCACGGGCGACGCTCGCAGAACTGGCTGGGGTGACCGGTCCCGCCACCCGCACCTTGCGTGAGCTGCGTCCGGTGACCGGCGACCTCTCCACCATCAGTGGCGAGCTGACCCGCTTCGCCGACGCCGCCGACCCCGCACTGGGCTCGCTGCCGCCGGTCCTGAAGGAGGCCAAGCGTCTCCTCGACGCCGCGGCCCCGGTCGTCTCCGCCTTGCGGCCGGCCGGTGACGGATTGGTCTCGACCTCGCGGTCGGCCGATCAGCTCACCAGCGGCTCGTTGAGCGGCAAGAGCCTGACCGATCTCATGGAGTTCGTGAAGGGTTGGTCGCTGGCGACCAGCGACTACGACGCTATCAGCCACTACTTCAAGGCCATGGTGCCACTCTCGCCGAACGCGTTGGGTGACACCGCGGCCGGCCTGCTGCCGATCCTGCCCGACGACATACTGCACGGGCTGCCGGTGCCGACCGCTCCCGACCTCAACCTGCCCGGTCGCGACGACAACGAGCCCGAGCCGGACAAGAGCGGAACCGACAACGGGGCCGGCAAGTCCGACCCGACCGGCCTGGGTGCCTTGCTCGACGGCTTGCTCGGTGGTGGCAAGAAGCAGCAACAGCAGAGTGCGACCGGTCTCACCGCTACCCAGGAACAGAGCCTGATCCAGCAGATCCTTGGAGGCCTGCAGTGACCACCAAAGTGACCCCCGAGCTGCGCAATCGCGCGCTTGCCTTTCGAGCAGGTCTCGTCGTGCTTGCCGCGATCATGGTGCTGGTCTACGTGACCTTCAAGGCACAGACCGGCCTTCCGATGCGCACGACCACGAAGGTCCAAGCCATCGTCTCCGACGTTCACTCGTTGCGTGTCAACGACGCCGTGCGACACCACAGTTCGCGGATCGGGCGCGTCAGCGACATCGAGTACAAGGACGACGCGGCGCTGGTCACGATGGAGCTCGACGGCGACGTCGACGTCTATCGGGACGCGACAGCGGCGATCTGGGACCTTTCGGCACTGGCCACCAAGTTCGTCGAGTTGAACCCGGGCACGTCGGAGAGCGGCCGCCTCGGCAATGCCCCGATAGCGCTCGCCCAGACTTCGGACTCCTCCGACCTGTACGAGGTGCTCGACATCCTCGACAAGCCCACACGGGATCGCGCCACCAGCACCCTGCGTGAGGTCGGTGGGGGTATGGCCGGCCACGGTGGCGATCTCGCCGCCTTCCTCGACAGCGCCCCCGACGTGCTCAAGGACCTGGGCACCGTCTCCGGTGCGCTCTCCTCGCCCGACGCCGAACTGCCCGAGTTGCTTGCCGAGGCGAACGTCCTGGCCGGTCGGTTCCAGGGCAGGGAGACCGAGTTGGCCGAGTTGATCGACCACACGGCCGAGACGCTGGACGCTTTCGCGGTCGACGAGGGCAGTGCCCTGCACGACACCGTGGTGCGGCTGCCCGAGACGCTGTCCACGGCACGAGGGGCCTTGGAGGAGTTGCGAGGTCCGCTCGCCAACACGCGCAAGGCGGTCGAGGCGCTCGAACCGGGCGCGGTCTCCTTGGCCCGCTCCGAGGACGACTTGCGCAGCTTCCTGCGCGAGGCGGTGCCGGTGGCCGACCAGGTGCCCCCGGTGGCCAAGCAGGCGGTGCCGTCGGTGAAGGCACTGACCGGCGCGATGACCGATGCGCGTCCGGTGGCGCCTCAGGTGGCCACGGCGGTAGGTGATCTCATCGCGCCGCTGCGGGTCCTGGCGCCGTACGCACCCGACCTGGCCTCGCTCTTTCTCCGCGGCGCCAGCTTCGTCTCCCAGGGACCGAATCCCGGCGTCCGCTATGCCCGGCTCGGGATCACGCCCGGCGTGAACACCGTCACCGGTGGACTGCTCAACTCACGGGATCTCCCGCAGAACCAGTACCCGCGCCCCGGTGAGGCTCAGCATGACCGTGCCAAGGGCCTGCTGCCCGTCGGCCTCCAGTTCGGATTGGGGAAGCAGCAATGACCACCCGCATCTCTAACCGCAAGCGAATCACGCAAGCCTCGCCGAAAGCGAAGGGCACCGTCGTGATGGTGCTGTTGTTGCTCTTCGCCCTGGGGGCGTTCAACCGCCCTCGTATCGAGACGACCCTCTCGGGCGGGGAGAAGCTCAACGCGGAGTTCAGCCGCGCCTACAAGCTCTCGCCCTTCCAGAGCGTGGTGAAGCTGGCCGGGGTCGAGGTGGGCACGGTCACCTCCGTGGACGCGGAGGGCGGCAACTCGGTCGTCGAGATGAAGCTCGACGACGGTGTGCTGGGAAAGCTCGGCACCGAGCCCGAGGCCAACATCCGACCGACCCTGGTTCTCGGGGGCAAGTACTACGTCGAGTTGGTGCGTGGCGGTGAGAAGGGTCAGCCCCGCGAGGGCAGCACCATCCCGCTCAAGCGCACCGCGGTGCCGGTCGAGCTGGACCGGGTGATCTCTGCCGTCACTCCGGACGCCGCCAAGTCGGTCAGTGGCACGGTGAAGGGCCTGGAGGAGTCCTTCGGCAAGGAAGGCCGGGCCGCGACCCAGCGCCTGCTTCGCGACGGGCCGAGCACTTTCGAGGGTGCGACCGAGGTGCTGGCCGGCCTGCGGGGCAACGACCCGAAGCAGGATCTGACCAATGTCGTGGTCGGTCTCCAGAACACGGCCGCCGCCTTGAACGAGAACCCGCAGCAGTGGGACGGCATCTTGAAGGATCTGGCCGCGACCGCGTCGGTCCTGGCTGGCGGCGCCCAGCCGCTCGCCGCCACCGTCCGCACCGGCCCGGAGACGTTGGCCGAGACGCGCGGTGGACTTCAGGATCTCGACGGGACCCTGGACCGACTGGAGACGACGGCGGGCTCCTTCCGCGAGAGCGCGAAGGCGCTGGCTCCGCTGCTCACCCAGTTGGATCCGGTGCTGGTGCGCGCTCGACCCGTGATCCGTGACGCTCGTGCCGTCGCCCGCGATGCGCGGCCGCTTGTCCAGGACCTGCTGCCGGCCTCTCGTGAGGCGGTGAAGCTCGTCGACGACGTCAAGGGTCCGGTGCTCGACCGGCTCAGTGGCCCGGTCACGACCGCCGTGCTCTCACCGTGGCACGGGAGCGGCGTCTATCAGGGCGGTGGCAACGACCACACGCTCTACGAGGAGACCGGCTACCTGTTGGCCGACATCGCTGACGTCTTCAAGTTCCACGACCACAACGGCGCCATGGGTCGCCTGATGGCTGGTGTCGGCCTCAGCACACCAGGCGGTGTCCTGGGCTACTCGCTGGAAGAGCTCCTCGAGGGCAACGGCCTGCAGCTGCCGGCCGGTCCGCAGGAGGGGGCGAACGAGAACGAGCCCCCGCCGCCACTCAACCTAACGCCGTCCTACACCGAGAAGTCGCTCTTCGAGGAGCTCGCGCTGCCGCTCGTCACGATGGGAGCACACTGATGACTGACAACAGCCGCTTCGGGGCAGCGATCGAGCGGATGCGGACCGTACCCGGCCTCGGGCGCGACGTCACCGCCCTGGTCGTGATGATCGCACTCGGCCTGGTGGCCACGGTGCTGATCAAGGCGCAGCTCGGTGGGTCCACGCCGTGGGCCGACACCACCGTTGTGCGCGCCGAGGTCGCGGAGATCCCGGGCCTCAACCCGAACAGCCAGAACAGCGTCACCATCGCCGGTGTCAAGGTCGGCACGGTCACGGAGGCGGAGGCAACCGACCGGGGTACGGCGCTGGTGACCCTGGTCCTGGAGGGCAACTACCAGGTCCACCAGGACGCCCGCGTGGTGCTGCGACCCAAGAACGCACTCAACGAGATGCAGGTCGAGCTCAACCCGGGTACCTCCAAGGCCCCGAGGCTGGCCGAGCGTGGAGTGATCCCGCTCAACCAGACGGAGCGTCCGGTTCAGGCCGACGAGGTGCTCGAGCACCTCGATGAGCGTTCACAGCTCGCGCTGACCGACCTTCTGCTCGAATCCGACGTGGCGCTCGCGCGGGCGCCGCAGCACCTACCGAAGGGGCTCGACGCCACCTCCGACACGCTCGGCACGTTGCGGCCGGTGGTCGAGGAGCTGCGCGGGCGTCGTGCCAAGATCGCCGACCTCGTCTCGGCACTGTCGACGATCTCGACGGCGGTCGGCAAGAACGACGAGCGGATCACCCGTTTGGCGAGCTCGACCAGCACCACGCTGGCGACCTTGGCCGGCAGTGACGATCAGTTGCGGGCGACCCTGCGTAGCCTGCCCGGGTTCACCGGCGAGTTGCGCAACGCGATGCGCGGTACCCGGCAGCTCACCGCGCAGTTGGACCCGACCTTGGACGGTCTGCACGCCGCGTCCGGAGAGTTGCCCCGCGCCTTGAAGCGTCTTCAGTCGACGGTCACCAGCCTCGACGAGACCGTCGTTGCGGCTCGTCCCGCCCTGGACCGCGCGGTGCCGGTGGTCAGGGATCTGCGGCCGTTGGTCAACGACGTCCGGAGCGCGATGGGCCCGCTGGCCAATATCGGTGGCCGGCTCGACCAGGACACCCAGACCGTGATGACCTATCTGACCGCGATCAAGGCGTTCGTCTACAACACGTCCTCCGTCTTCGGGGCCGGTGATGCGAACGGCAGCATCATCCGAGGTCACCTCATGGTGCCGCTCCCGGGTGCGGGCGTACTGCCGAACCGGATCGACCAGGGCCGGGGAGGCCAGTGATGAAGAACGTCATGAATGGTGTCGGTGGCCGTGTGGCCGTGCTCGTCGCCTTCCTCGCTGTCTGTGGCTTGGCGTTCGCCTGGCTCCTGGGCGGCACCGGGATCAAGCGGCCCTTCCTCGACGCCGACGAGTACACCGCCACGGTGACGATCAAGGACGTCGACAACCTGGTGCATGCGAGCCAGGTGCAGATCGCCGGTGTCAAGGTCGGCGGAGTGCGCGAGGTCGAGCAGACCTCCGATGGCCTGAAGGTGACCTTCACCGTCGACGACGAGGTAGCGCCCCTGCACGACGGAGTCCAGGTGCGAGTCGGCGAGCGCTCGCTGGTGGGCGAGACCTACCTGGCCCTCACCGACGGCGACGGACCCGCACTGCGGTCCGGCGCCGCACTGCCCGACAAGGCGGTCCAGCCGAGTGTCCAGTTGCGCGACGTGATGGCAGACCTCGACCCGGAGACCCGTGAGAAGGCAGGCAAGCTGCTGCGCTCGTTGGGAAAGGGGACGACCGGTGCGGGTCCCTCCGTCGACCGTTTGCTCGATGGACTCGGTGATCTCGGCGCGGAGGGGCACACCGCCCTGGACGCGATCGCAGCGCAGTCCGACGACCTGGAGTTGCTGGCCCGCCAGACCACGCAGGTGCTCGACGCCCTCGACACCGGGCAGGGTCTGTTGGCCACGCTGGTGGGCGACGCCAACCGCCTGACGCGGGCTACGGCCGGCCAGAGCGCGGCGATCGCGGCGACGATGCGCCAGGCGCCCGAGGTGCTGGACCAGGCGAAGGTTGCGACGAGGTCCCTGACCGGCCTTGCGGCCGCGTTGGACCCGGTGGCGGCGGACCTGCGGGCCTCGGCCCCGGACCTCACCACAGCGCTGCGTGAGCTCCCGGCCACCACCGCCGACCTCGACGGCATGTTGGCCCCGCTCTCCGGTGTGCTGGACCGAGCCCCGGGCACCTTGAAGCGGGTGCCGACCTTCAGCCGCGACGTCAGCGACATCTCCCCGACCGCGCTCGGCACGTTGGCCGACGTCAACCCGATGCTCGCCTACATCGAGCCCTACGGGCCGGAGCTGGCGGCGTACTTCGCCAACTTCAACGCGGTGCTCAACTACCGCGACGAGAGCGGTGCCTACTACCTGCGGCTGACCCCGTTGGTGAACACCCACTCGCCGCAGCTTCCGATCTCCACCAACGGGCTGCTCGGCAACTATCAGAACGCCTACCCGGCACCTGGCACCGGGGCAACCCCGGGGCCGTTCAAGGGCGAGTACCCACGCATCCTGCGGCAAGGGAACTGAGATGTCCGTGCGCACCCTCGGCCGCCTGTTGACGGTGGGCGTGCTTCTGGTCCTGGTCGGGCTGGGGCTGGCTCGGGTGCGCACGGACACCACGGCGTCCTCATTCCTCCCGAAGGACGACGCCACCTCGATCGCCACCAAGGCGGCCGCCCGTTCTTTTGGAGCCGACCCGGTCGTGGTGGTGGCCGAGTCGACGGAGCCCGGTGCACTGCTCGCGGGGGAGGAGATCCTCAAACTCGTGGGTCTTGAGGGAGCCTTGGCCCAACTCCCCGATGTCTCGGTGGTCTACGGCCCCGGCACGGTCCTCAACCAGGTTGCCGGGCAAGCGCGGAACCTGTTGGCCACCATCAGCGGCCGCCGTGACGCGCTCATGGAGACGGCTCGTCGCAAAGCCCTGGCGGACGGTGCCTCGGCTACACAGGCGAAAGCGGCCGCCGACCGGTCCGTACGTCGCTTCGACCGTCGCTACGGCGGCCTGCTGGTGCAGGGACTGCCGGCCGGCCTGCCGACGTTGCGCAACGCGGCGTTCGTCCGAGCCGTCGTGCTTGACGCGGACCAGCAACCGCGCCAACAGTGGCGCTTCGTGGTGCCGCGCGACAACGCCGTCGCGATCGTGATCCGGCCCCGGGACGGTCTCGACCAACGGGCAACCGAGCGTCTGGTCGGAGCCGTCGACAAGGCGGTCGACGAGGCGGACCTGGATACGTCACGGGTCGTGGTGACCGGCATGCCGGTGGTCGCCTCCGGACTGGCTCAGGTGCTCAAGCGTGAGGCACCGTTGATCGGTGCGGTCGCCCTCGGCCTGATCACCGGCTGCTACCTGCTGCTGCCGTGGCTGAGGCGCTCCCCGCGCCGGGTGATCCCGATCCTGACCACGCTGCTTGCCACCAGCGGCACCCTCGCGCTCTTCGGGTGGCTGGATCACCCGGTCTCGCTGGGGGTGGTCGCCTTCCTGCCGATCCTGCTCGGAACCGGGAGTGACTTCCCTGCTTATCTGACCCGCGGCGCTGATCGGCGCATCGTGATCGTCACCGGGCTCGCCGCCGCTGCCGGCTTCGGCACCCTGGCATTCTCGCCGGTTCCGCTGGTCCGAGAGTTGGGGATCGCCCTGATGGTCGGCATCGTGTTGACCCTGCTGGTCGGTGTCGTGCTGGCCCGCATCTGGACACAGCCGGCGGTGCGGCCCACGCTGGTGGAGGGGACCGACGCTCTGCCGCGAACGAGCATGGGACGACCCGCCCGCCTGCTCCTGGTGGGCACGGCGAGCCTGTTGGCCATTGCCGGGTGGAGCGTTCTGCCGCGGCTGGAGATCGAGGCGAGCCCCGAGAGGCTGATCGCCGGCGCCCCGGCGATGGAGTCGGTCGATCAGGCCGAAGAGATCCTCGGTACCTCCGGCGAGGTGCAACTGCTGGTGCGAGGCGCCCAGGTGCTGACGCCCGAGAGCCTGGACTGGATGCGGCGACTGCAAGAGCTCATCGTGTTGCGGTTCGGTGATCGGCTGCGACCCGTCGTCAGCCCGCCTTCGTTGCTTGCTTTCCTGGGTGACAAGCCCACGGCGGAGCAGCTCCAGGCGGGCCTTGCGCAGTTGCCCGGCTATCTGCGTGCTGCCGTACTCGGTGCCGACGGCCGTCAGGCGGTGCTGAGCTTCGGCATCGAGCTCAACGACGTCGCCGCGCAACGTGAGCTGCTTGCCCAGATCATGCGGGAAGCTCCTCCACCGCCGGACGGCCTGACCCTGGACGCTGCGGGACTGCCGGTGGTGGCGGCACGCAGCTACGGGCTGCTCTCGGAGCACCGTTACCTCCATGCCGGGATCGGCATCCTTGCTGCGGGTGCGGTGCTGGTGATCGGGCTGCGTCGGCGTCGCGAGGCGGCATTGGCCGTGTCGGCCGCCTTGCTCGCGACCGGTTGGGGCTTCCTGGGGGCCCAACTCCTCGGCATCTCGCTCACGCCGCTCACGCTTGCGCTGGGGTCGCTGGCGACAGCCACCGCGTGTGAGTTCACGATCCTGCTCGGTGCCGCGCGACACCACCGTCTGCTGCTGCGCTCAGTGCTGGTTGCTGCGGCCGCGGCGACTGCTGGCTACCTGGCGCTCGCGGTCTCCGAGCTCTCCGTCATCCGCGACTTCGGCCTCTTCTTGGCCGCCACGGTCGGACTGTCGCTACTTGCCTCCTCTCTTGTTCGGATCCTGCTCCCGGCGACGCTCGCCCCGCGCGAGCGCTCCGACCCTGGGGAACTGGAGCCTCCCTTCGTTCCCCAACCCAAGGTCGAGGTGGTGGTGTGATGGATCTGCGCAAGCTTCTCAGCCCGGCGCGCACCCGCGTGCTGGTCGGACTGATGGCGCTCGTGGTGCTCCTCGGTGCTGGTTGGGTGGTGCACGATCGGATGACCGGACTGCCCGACGATGCGGCGCTGCGTTACGACGGCCATGTCGTGACCAAGTCGGAGCTGGACCGGCGCGCCGACACGTTGAACGCGCTCTATGGAATCGCGAAGCCCACCGATGCCGCGGCGCGAGGCGACTTCCAACGCGACATCGCCAAGTCGGTCGCGGTCAGCCTGATCCTGGACAAGGCGGCGAGGGACCGCCACATCTCGATCAGCGAGAAGTCGGCCCGCGACACCCTCGCCTCGATGCTCGCTGCCCAGCTGGGGCCTGAGCCGCGTCGCGCCTTCGAGCAGCTGTTGACCGAGTTCGGCGTCAGCGAGGGCGACATTCTTGGCGAGATCCGGCGCCAGCAGGCGATCGCACAGCTCTTCAAGTCGGTGACCCAGAAGACGGTCGATGGGGTGAGCGTTGCCGACGCCCAAGCCCGCTACGACGCCGACCCTGCCGCTTTCGCCCGCCCCGAGCGGCGCAAGATCGCCAACATCGTCGTCGCCGAACGCAGCGAAGCGCGGCGCCTCCTTGCCCGGGCACGTGCTGGAGACGGATTCGCTGCCCTCGCCCGGGAGATGTCGCTGGACGACGCCACGCGTGCCAAGGGAGGGTTGCTCGGCGTGGTCACCGCGAACGACCTCGACGTCACTTACAGCAAGGCAGCGTTCCGTGTGGAAGCCGGTGATTTCTTCGGCCCGGTACAGACCGCCTACGGATGGAATGTCGGAGCGGTGCTTCAGGTGCTGCCCGGACGGGCATTGCCCTTCAGCAAGGTCCAAGCGGACGCCCTCGACGTCGTACGGTCCGAACGTGCGTTGACGACCTGGCGGGAGTGGCTTGCCCGGCAGATCAAGGACGCCGAGGTCGAGTACGCCGATGACTACCGACCGGAGCATCCCGACGAGCCTCCGGCCGAGGTCGGTCCGAGCACTGGAGGCGTGCGGTGACGCTGCTGATCTCGATGGTCCTCGCCTGGGCCTTCCTCGCCCTCAGCCGCTGGGGACGCCGCAACGCCGACAAGCTGGTCTCGCCGGCGATGACCCCTGAGCGCCGCGCTCGCGAGGAGCGTCGCCTGCGCCGCGGAGCGCGCTCCTTGCTACTGCTCAGCTTCGTGTGCGCCGGGTTCGGCGTGCTGAGCGCGGTCGTGATGTTCGGCGGGTGACTTCCCCCTCAGGGAGGGGGAAGTCACTCCCCTGCGGCGAGGTACGCGGCGGCACCCGAGCAGGAGACTCAACAGCAGCGGAAGATCCGCTCACGGAGGACAAGGAGTACACGTTGACGACGCCACTGCGATCGACCCTCGACGTGACGAGCGACGACTATCTGGAGAATCGCTCCGCTCAAGAAGAGGCCCTGGCTCAGCTCCAGGAACAGCTCGACCTGGCCTGCGCCGGCGGTGGAGAGAAGTACGCGAAGCGGCACCGGGACCGGGGACGGTTGTTGGCCCGCGAGCGGATCGAACTGCTGCTCGATCCTGACGCGCCCTTCCTCGAGTTCTCGTCGCTGGCGGCGTGGGGCACTCAGTTCACTGTCGGCGCGAGCATCGTGACCGGGCTCGGTGTGGTCTCCGGCGTCGAGACGGTGATCATCGCCCACGATCCCACCGTGCGGGGCGGCACGATGAATCCCTACACGCTGCGCAAGAACCTGCGTGCCTTGGACATCGCCAAGCGCAACCGTCTCCCGGTGATCAACCTCGTGGAGTCGGGCGGTGCCGATCTGCCGACCCAGTCCGAACTCTTCGTCCAGGCCGGGAAGATCTTCCAGGGTCTGACCGAACTCTCTGCGATGGGCGTGCCCACGCTGGCTCTGGTCTTCGGCAACTCCACGGCCGGTGGCGCCTACGTGCCCGGCATGTGTGACTACGCCGTCCTGGTCGACCAGCAGGCCAAGGTCTTCCTCGGCGGGCCGCCGCTGGTGAAGATGGCAACCGGCGAGGACGCCGACGACGAGGAGCTGGGCGGCGCCGACATGCACAGTCGGGTCTCCGGGCTCGGCGACCACTTCGCGATCGACGAGCGCGATGCGATCCGCATCGGACGCCGCATCATGGCGGAGATCAACTGGCGCAAGCTCGGGCCGGGCCCGACCATGTCTCCCGACGCGCCCCTCTATGACGAGGACGAACTGCTCGGCATCGCCGCCGCCGACTTCCGCAAGCCGGTCGATCCGCGCGAAGTGATCGCCCGCGTCGTCGACGGTTCCAGGTTCGGTGAGTACAAACCGTCCTACGGCACCGCGCTGACGACGGGCTGGGCCTCGATCCACGGCTATCCGGTCGGCATCCTGGCCAACTCCCGCGGCATCCTCTTCAGTGAGGAGGCCCAGAAGGGGACCGAGTTCATCCTCCTGGCCAACCAGCTCGACATCCCGCTGATCTTCCTGCACAACTGCACCGGGTTCATGGTCGGCAAGAACTACGAGCAGGGCGGCATCATCAAGGACGGTGCCAAGATGATCAACGCCGTCGCCAACAGCAAGGTGCCGCACTTCTCGATCAACATGGGCGCGTCTTTCGGCGCCGGCAACTACGGCATGTCGGGCCGCGCCTTCGACCCGCGCTTCATGTTCTCGTGGGTCAACGCGAAGCTCGCGGTGATGGGTGCTCAGCAACTCGCCGGCGTGTTGTCGATCGTCGGCCGGCAGGCCGCCGAAGCGGCCGGGCGAGAGTTCGACATCGAAGCCGACGATGCCCGCCGGGTGCAGATCGAGGAGCAGATCGAGGCGGAGTCACACTCCTTCTTCATCTCCTCGCGGGTCTATGACGACGGCGTCATCGATCCGCGCGATACCCGTGCCGTCCTCGGCATGGCGCTCTCCGCAGCTCACTCCCAGGTCGTCGAAGGAAGGCGCGGGTTCGGCGTCTTCCGCATGTGAAGGTGGCAGAAAACATGGCAACCATCAAGAAGCTCCTCATCGCCAACCGAGGCGAGATTGCCTCGCGCATCATCCGTTCCGCGCGGGCGATGGACATCGCGTGCGTCGCGGTGTTCTCCGACGCCGACGCCGACGCACCGTTCGTCACCGAGGCGGACGAGGCAGTTCGGCTGCCGGGTACCTCGCCCACTGACACCTACCTCCGCGGCGACCTCATCCTTGAGGCGGCCCGCCAGACCGGGGCCGATGCGGTGCATCCTGGCTACGGTTTCCTCTCCGAGAACGCCGGCTTCGCTCGCGCGTGCGCGGCTGCGGGCGTGATCTTCGTCGGACCTCCGCCGGAGGCGATCGACAGCATGGGCTCGAAGATCGAGGCCAAGAAGATCATGGCAGCAGCTGGCGTACCGGTCCTGCCGGGGATCACGATCGAGACCGACAGCGAGATCGACGGGGCGCAACTCGGGTCGCGCGTGTCCGACGAGATCGGCTACCCGGTGCTCGTCAAGGCGGCCTTCGGTGGTGGCGGTCGCGGAATGCGCATCGTGCGCGAGAGCTCGGACCTGCTGGAGGCGGTCGAAGGAGCGCGTCGTGAGGCGGTCACTGCCTTCGGCGACGGCACCATCTTCCTGGAGCGCTACCTGGACGTTCCGCGCCATATCGAGGTGCAGCTCTTCGCTGACACCCAGGGCACGGTCGTCCACCTCTTCGAACGTGAGTGCTCGATCCAGCGTCGCTACCAGAAGATCATCGAAGAGGCGCCGTCGCCGGTGGTGGACGACGCCCTGCGCGACGAGCTCGGCGCTGCGGCCATCGCCGCAGGCAAGGCGATCGGCTACGTCGGCGCCGGCACCGCCGAGTTCGTGATGGGATCGGACGGACGCTTCTACTTCCTCGAGGTCAACACCCGCCTTCAGGTCGAGCACCCGGTCACCGAACTCATCACGGGCCTCGACCTGGTGCGGTTGCAGCTCCTCGTCGCCGAGGGGCACCCGCTGCCCACCGAAGCGGTTGCTGCCGACAGGAGTGGACACGCGATCGAGGTCCGGCTCTACGCGGAGGATGTCGACGCCGGCTTCCTGCCTGCGACGGGCACCATCCAGGAGTTCTCGGTGCCGGCCCTACCGGGGATCCGCGTCGACTCCGGTGTGGTCGTCGGCTCCGAGGTGGGTGTCCACTACGACCCGATGCTGGCGAAGATCATCGGCTACGGGCCGACCCGTGACGACGCGCGCCGGGTCTTGGCACGCGCGCTGGCCGAGAGCCGCGTCGACGGTGTGGTCACCAACCGGGACCTGCTGGTCGGCATCCTTCGCGAGGAGGAGTTCGCCGCCGGTCAGATCGACACCGGATACCTCGGTCGGCACGAGCCGGTGGACCTGATGCGCTCGTGGCGCTCGCCGGACCTGGTGCGTGTCCACGCCGCAGCCGCCGCCCTCGCTGCCCAGGCCGCCCACCGGGCAGCAGCAGCCGCCCTGCCCACGCTGCCCTCCGGTTGGCGCAATGTCTCCAGTCAGCATCAGCACGTCAGCTATCTGGTTGACGGCAACGAGGTCGACGTCCGCTACCGGGTCCGCCGCGGCACCGTCGAGGTGAGTGTCGACGGCGAGGAGCTGACTGGTGCACGGGTGTGGGCCGCAACTCCCGACCTGGTCGACATCGAGGTGGACGGGGTTCGCCGCCGTTGCGACGTGCGCGTGCACGGGGAGAGCGTCAATGTCACCAGCGCTCTGGGCAGCCTGGTGCTCGTCGAACAAGCCCGCTTCTCCGAGCCGGGCGACCGCAACGAGCCGGGGTCGCTGTTGGCCCCGATGCCGGGGACCGTGGTGCGTGTGTTGGTCGAAGAGGGTCAGCCGGTCGAAGAAGGCGCGACGGTGCTGGTGATCGAGGCGATGAAGATGGAGCACAGCGTCAAGGCGCCGGTTTCCGGCGTGGCCAGCCTGGTGCGGGTCCAGGTCGGGCAGGCTGTGGAACTCGGCACGGTCCTGGCTGTCGTCGAGGAGGAGGCACCATGACCGCGGTCGTGGCACCACCGGCGGTCAGCTACGCGTTGGTTGACGGCGTCGCCTGGCTGACCATCCAGCGGCCAGAGGCGCGCAACTGCCTGAGCCGCGCCGTACGGGAGGGGCTGTTCGACGGCGTACGCCGGTTCAACGACGACGACGCCGCGCAGGTGCTGGTGTTGACCGGCTCGGGGGAGCGGGCCTTCTGTGCCGGCGGTGACCTGAAGGAGATGGCGGCAGACCGCCTCGAGGTGCCGCCGATCGACTTCGTGCCTCAGTTCAACCGCAATATCGAGGTCACCAAACCGACGATCGCGGCGGTCAACGGTGCTGCGCTCGCCGGCGGCTTCCTGCTGGCTCAGACCTGTGACCTCGTGGTTGCGGCTGATCACGCGACCTTCGCCATCAGCGAGGTCCGGGTGGGGCGTGGCGCCCCGTGGGCAGCGCCGCTGCCGGGCCTGATTCCGCCGAGGGTGGCGATGGAGATGCTGCTGACCGGTGCGCCGATCACCGCAGCCCGCGGCTACGAAGTCGGCCTGGTCAACCACGTGGTGCCGATGGAGAGGCTGCAGGAGACCGCCCAAGAGCTGGCTCGGCGGATCGCGGCCAATGCGCCGCTCTCGGTACGGGCAGGAAAACGCACGGTGCGCCTGATCGCCGAGATGGGTCTCACGGAGGCCTTCGCCGCTGCCGAGGAGATCTGGGAGCCGGTCTATCGCAGCCGGGATGCCCAGGAGGGGCCTGCTGCCTTCCGTGACAAGCGAGCTCCACGTTGGGAGGGACGATGAGTCAAGATGCCTTCGCCTGCCTGCTCGACGACTTGGCGGCCGAAACGGCCTCTGTCGTCGACCTGCTGGCCGCGCTACCGGAGGCCGATTGGGAGTTGCCGACTCCGGCGGAAGGCTGGTCGATCCGCGATCAGGTCAGCCACCTCGCATTCTTCGACGAGCAGGCCGTGCTGGCGGTCGCGGCCCCGAGCCGCTTCCGTGATGGTGCGCAGGCGCTGATGGCAGGCGGGATGGACTTTCCCGACCGGATCGCCTTGCGCTATCGGGAGATGCCGGTCGCCGAGCTGCGTGCCTGGTTCCAGGTCGCGCGGGAGCGGTTGGTCTCCGTTTTCGGGGGCCTCGAAGGCAGCACCCGGGTGCCGTGGTTCGGCCCTGACATGAGCCTCATGTCGAGCGCGACCGCACGCCTCATGGAGACCTGGGCACATGGCATGGACATCGCCGACACTCTCGGTCGGAGCGTCGAGGCGACGCCGAGGTTGAAGCACATTGCGCACCTGGGCGTTCGCACCCACGGGTTCAGCTTCGCCGTGCGTGGACTTGAGGTGCCTCGGACTGCGGTCCGCGTCGAGCTCGATGCCCCCGACGGCACCACGTGGGCGTGGGGGCCGGTCGACGCTGCCGACAAGGTCACCGGGCCGGCCCTCGACTTCTGTCTTGTCGTCACCCAACGCCGACACCGGCTCGACACCGAGCTCGACATCGCCGGTGACGCCGCGCGTTCGTGGATGTCTCATGCGCAGGCTTTTGCCGGTGCCCCCAGCGATGGACGTGCGCCCCGCCCGGTCGGAGCACACACGTGAGCGGGCGTCGCGCCGTGCGTATCGGCAACTGCTCCGGCTTCTACGGCGACCGGATCGCCGCAGCCCGGGAGATGGTCGACGGGGGCGAGATCGACGTGCTGACCGGCGACTACCTCGCCGAGCTGACCATGCTCATCTTGTGGAAGTCGCGCCGCAAGGACGCAAGCACCGGCTACGCCAAGACCTTCCTCACGCAGATGGAGCACGTGCTCGGCACCTGCCTGGATCGCGGCATCAAGGTCGTCAGCAACGCCGGTGGACTCAACCCATCCGGTCTGGCTGACGAGCTGGCGCGGCTGGCGGAACGGCTCGGGCTGACGCCGCGGATCGCCTGGATCGAGGGCGACGACCTCACCAGCCGGATTCCGGGCCTGCTGGCGGCAGGGCGCGAGCTTGCCAACATGGATACCGGGCAACCTTTGGCCGAGACCGGTCGCGAGTTGGTGACCGCCAACGCCTATCTGGGTGGCTGGGGAATCACGCGTGCGCTGGAGGCCGGGGCAGACATCGTCGTCTGTCCGCGCGTCACCGACGCCTCGCTGGTCACCGGCCCGGCAGCGTGGTGGCACGGGTGGGGTCGCGAGGACTACGACGCCCTCGCCGGCGCTGTCGCTGCCGGCCACGTCATCGAGTGCGGGCCACAGGCAAGCGGCGGCAACTACGCCTTCTTCGACGAGATCCTCGACCGCCGCTATCCCGGCTTCCCGATCGCGGAGGTCGCGGCCGACGGCAGCACCGTGATCACCAAACACGAGGACACGGGCGGGCTGGTCTCGCCGGGCACCGTGACCGCGCAGTTGCTCTACGAGATCCAGTCGCCGCGCTATGCCAACCCTGACGTAGTGGCGGACTTCGCCTCGCTGCGGGTTGAGCAGGTCGGCAGGGACCGTGTTCTCATCGCCGGGGCACGTGGAGGTCCGCCGCCGGAGGAGTTGAAGGTCGCCATCAACCAGCTCGGCGGCTATCGCAACACGATGACACTCGTGTTGACCGGCCTCGACATCGAGAAGAAGGCTGCGTGGGCGCAGGAGCAGCTCTTCACGGTGCTCGGTGGGGAGGGGCAGTACGAGAGCGTCGACGTCCGACTGCTGCGCTTCGATCGCGAGGACGCGCCCACCAATGAGCAGGCGACCGCACACCTGCGCATCACTGTCATGGACGGCGACCGCGACAAGGTCGGACGCCGCTTCTCCAACGCCACCATGGAGCTGGCCGTCGCGGGCTACCCGGGCTTCCACACCTCCACTCCGCCGACCGATGCCAGTGCCTTCGGCATCTACTGGCCGGCGCTGATCCCGATCGAAGAGGTGAGCCAGCGGGTCACACTTCCTGACGGGACCGTCGAGCTGATCCCGCATGGGCCGACCAAACCGTTCGAGCAGTCGGAACCGCCACTCCCGAGGCCGAGCGTGCCTGTTGGCGGAGCCACCCGTCGGATCCCCTTGGGACGGCTCTGCGCGGCTCGGTCGGGCGACAAGGGCGGCAACGCCAACGTCGGCTTGTGGGCGCGTAGTCCTGAAGCCTTCACGTGGCTCCGCAACTACCTCACGCTCCAGGAGTTCCGCCGACTGGTCCCCGAGGCGGCTGAGCTCGTGGTGCGGCGTTGGGAACTGCCCAACCTGCACGCGCTCAACTTCGTGGTAGTGGGCTTGCTCGGGAGCGGAGTGGCGGCGTCGCCGCGACCAGATCCCCAAGCGAAGGGGCTGGGTGAGTACGTGCGATCCCGCCTGGTCGACGTACCGGAGGCACTGCTGGAGGAGGGGTCATGAGCACCGAAGTCCTGGTCCGCGACGACGGCCCGGTGCGGGTGCTGACTCTCTCTGGGCCGCTGCGGCTGAACTCGATCTCGGCATCGACGGCCGATGCGCTCTGCGACGAGATCCACCGGGCGGAGCGCCATGATCCAACGCGGGCGCTGGTGTTGACCGGGGAGGGGGATCATTTCTCAGCCGGCGGCGATGCGGATGGCGTCATCGAAGCAGCGGCGCGTGAGGACGACGACGCCATGCTCCGGTTCATGCGGTCCTACCAGCGGGCAGCGCTCGCGGTGTGGAGCACTCCGCTGCCCGTCGTGGCTTGCGTCTCCGGCGTGGCCTACGGAGGTGCCTTCAACCTCGCCCTGGCCTGCGACCTCATGGTCTGCTCGCAGGAGGCTCGCTTCTGCGAGGTCTTCTTGCGGATGGGGGTGGTGCCCGACTTCGGCGGTGCCTACCTGCTGCCGAAGGCGATCGGCATGCAACGTGCCAAAGAGCTGATGCTGCTGGCTGATGAGATTGACGCCGGGACCGCGCAGCGCCTCGGCTTGGCGAACTTCGTCATGGGCACGCCGACCGAGGCCCGCGAGACTGCTCTCGCTCTGGCTCACCGGCTCTCCGCGCAGTCCCGTCTTGCCGTGTCGATGACCAAGCGGTTGATGAACTCCGCTGCCGGAGGCTCCTTCGAATCCGCGCTGGAGCTCGAGGCGCTGAGCCAGGCCACCGCTCTCGGGTCGGTTCGCGCCCAGACGTCCTTCGAACGCTTCCGCAGCTGATGCTCAGGGTCTGGTCAGATATCGGCAGCCAGCAGGCGGCGACCGATGGTGCGCAGCGTCGTGTCGAGCTCACGATGACGGCGGAGTTCGTCGATCCGCGTTGCGTCATTGATCATGGTGAGGACCGCCTGCACCACGTACCGGGCCTGTGCAGCGCTGATTCCCGGCCGGCTTGTGCGCAACAGGCGCACCCACTCGGCAATGTAGTCGACCTGCTGACGGCGTACGTCGCGACGCAAGACGCTGGGAAGGTTGGTGACCTCCGAGACCAGGATGCCGACCAGGTGGCGGTGAATCGTCGCGAACTCGATGTAGGCGTCGAGGACCAGGTCGAGCGCCTCGCCGGCATCCTCCGTGGCGGCCAGCGACCGCGCCAAACCGAGACTCAGCGGCTCAGCGGCCCGGGCGATGGTGGCGCCGAGCAGCTCCGACTTGCTGGGGAAGTACTTGTAGACGGCGGCGCCGGTGACACCGACCGCGGCACCGACATCGTCCATCGTCGTCGCTTGGTATCCCTGCTCGAAGAAGAGCCGTACGGCCGCTGCGACGATGGCCTCGCGTCGGGACTTGTGGGGCAGACCGGTTGCCGCGTCACCGTCGTCCTCGGCGATCCCCGAGCCCGGCATGGATGCTGTAGCCACGGCCAGGGCGCACTGGGTCTGCATGCGCGCCTCCTGATCAGGCGACAGCTCCGCGGAGTGGTAAGCGCTGCTCGTCAGGGTGGAGAGGATCAACCATGCCAGCAGGCCCGCGTCTGGTTCGTCGAGTTCTGGGCGCTGCGCTTGCAGGTGGCGAGCTATCCGACCGGCGAACTCGCTCAGACGCGCCTGCACTGCCGCGCCCGCAGCGTGGTCCAGATGGCGAGCTTCGCGATACAGCAGCACCGCCAGCGCCCGATGGGGGCGTACGCCGCTCGCCAGCGTCTCGACCAGCGAGGTCAGGTCGCGGCATGCCAGCAGGTCAGTCGTCACGGTGTCTTCGACAACCAGGTCAATGGCTTGTTGGAGGATCTCCTGCTTGCCCCGGAAGTGCCGATAGAGCGCTCCCGGAGAGATCCCGACCGCCGCGGCGATGTCGCTGGTGCTGACGTTGCCGTAGCCATGCTGGTGAAAGAGTCCTCCAGCTGCGGTCACGATCTGTTGCTTGCGGTCGCGCGGCCGACGCTTCGGGCCGCTCTGTGTCGCGCTGCTCATGTCCCTGTCCCCGATGCTTCTGGTGCTGAAGCGCCAGGATTCTCCCCCTTCAATATACGAAACCCCGCGCCGCGGCCCGGCCGCTCGTCCGGCTGTGCTGGCACCGATCGGTCGAGGAGTGACCAATGACGACGTTCGCCGACGACCTGGACCGGCTCCGCATCCCCCTGATCGCTGCGCCGATGACGGGTGTCTCCAGCCCCGAGCTGGTCATGGAGGCCTGCGCCGCTGGCGTGGTGGGCTCCTTTCCCACCCACAACGCGCGTGACGTCGCCGAGCTCGACGCGTGGCTGACGCGCGTCAAGGGTGGCCTGGCCCCTTACCCGGAGGCCGGTCCGATCGCGCCGAACCTGGTAGTGCATGGCACGAACCGCCGTTTGGCCGCGGACCTCGACTGCGTACTCAAGCATGGGGTGCGGGTCGTGATCACTAGCGTGGGCTCGCCGGCGGCGGTTGTGCCGGACTTGCATGCTGCTGGTTGTGCGGTCCTCGCCGACGTGGCGACCCTGCGGCAGGCTCACCGAGCCGCCGAAGCAGGGGTCGATGGCCTCGTGTTGCTGACCGCCGGTGCCGGTGGCCAGACCGGTCACGCCAACCCGTTCGCCTTCGTGAGCGCCGTACGTGAGTTCTTCGCTGGCGTCGTGGTCCTGGCCGGTGGCCTCTCTGACGGCCGAGCGCTGTGCGCGGCGCGTGTGCTCGGTGCCGACCTCGGCTACGCCGGCACCCCCTTCATCGCGACTCGCGAGTCTCTGGCGAGTCCTGACTACCAGCAGGCATTGGTGGAGGCGTCGCTGGACGACGTACGCCTCAGCGATGCGGTGAGCGGCTTGCCGGCGAGCATCCTGGCAGGGTGGCTGGAGGCGCAGGCGGCCGAGCCGGTCACGGCGGGCGACTTCCGCGAGGACCGACTCGTCGCCAACCCGGATGTGTGGAGCGCGGGCCACGGTGTCACGCGGGTGCGCGGCATCTCCACTGTCGCCGACGTCATCGACCTCCTGGCCGCCGAGTATCAGAGTGCGCGCGCGGAGTTGAGTCTGCTGGCGCAGTCCTAGAGTTGCGCGCCGGGCGCTCGGCCCGCTCCTCGTCACCGCGGTCAGCTCGGTCTGATGGCGGTGATCTGCCAGGCGTCGTCTTTGCGGCGCAGCTCTAGCCGGATGGTCGCCGTTCCCGAGTTGCTGCGCCCGTCTGGCGCTGACGCTTGCTGGTCGGCGACCACTAGCAGCTCTGCGGTGTCGCGGGTCTGCTGGAGGATGCCGATGGAGGTCGCGGTGGTGCGCAACGTGATGCCCTGTCCGGCCGTGCCCAGGTAGGGCGCGTAGAGGGTGTGGAACTGCTTCTGTGCCGATCCGGCGAGGCGCGCGGAGACCACCTTGGCCTGAGCTCGCCTCCGCTTTGGGTCGACCGAGAAGACCTGCTGTACCAAGGTGGAGGCCTCGGTGAGCAGACCAGCGGTCGACTCCTCGTCGAGAAACGCCCTGTTGGCCGGTGGGGCCGGCTTCTCGCTTTCGCTGGCCAGATAGACCGCGCCGCCCGCGGTGAGGGCGGCCACGGCAGCCAAGGCCGTCAGCGCCCTGGTGCCGCTGAGGGAGCGGGTGAGCGCATGGAGCGTGGTGATCATCATTCGCCTCCGACCTGGCGGATGGCCGAGAGCCGCCAGGCGTCATCGACTCGCTGGGCCATGGCGAGGTAGCGCGCGGTGCGCTTGGTCGGCCCGGTCTTGGCCTTGGTGGTCGTCAACTCGACGACGGTCAGGACGCGCGCGGTGCCGGCAGACTCGTCCCATGACACCAGCGCGGACTCGAGGGTGCGCACCGACGTGACCTCCTTGGCTGCCTGGATCTGTCTGCGGATCGAGGCGCGGCCCTTGGTCAGCTGAGTGTGGAGTCGGCCCGTGGTTACCTCTGACCAGCGCTGGAAGGTTTCGGCAGCAGCGTGATGGTCTGCGGAGAGCAGCACCTCCATGTCGCGGACCGTCGCTGCGCTTGCCTCGTCGCGCAAGGCTGCTTGCTTCGCTTCGGCTGTCGCGGGCGCCACGTCATCGCGCAGGGCGAATGCGCCGCAGGCGGCGGCGCCGATCAGCAGCGTGGTCAGCAGGCCGCCTGCGAGCCACTGCCGGGCAGGGAGGCCGCCCGCATCGAGATCGAGGGCGGCCTTGGCCTCGGTCGTGACGGAAGCCTCAGCGGCTTCGCTCTCTGTGGCGTTGGCCGACCCGGGCAAAGACATCGAGTTCCTCGGTCAAGTGATTATGGACTAACTGGGCTCTGATCCTCTCTGAGAAGAATTCGAAGTTCAGAGCGTCACCTTCTCGGCTTATGAGCGTTGACGGTATGACGTGGATCACGAAGACTGTAGCAGAAAGTAAATCTCAAGAAACTCACCGCGTGTGAGATGGAAGATCGGAATGACGGTGGACCTACCCGTGGCCGGCAGGCCCGACGGCGCGACCGAACTGGCGCCCTTCGTCGAGTTGGCCGAGTTGGAGCAGCGTGCCCTCGCCGGACGCGAGGCGTTGGCGACATCGGATGCGCTGGGTCGTCCCATGCGGCTTGCGCGCAAGATCTCCGAGGCGCTCACCCGGCTGGAGCAGTTCGGCACCGCCGCAGAGCTGCTGCGCGCGGTTCCCGGTGAGTTCGGCGCCGCGGGCGACTTCGACCGCGTGCTCTTCTCTACGGTGGACGGCTCACGATGGACGCCGCAGGCATGGTGGGCGAGAGATCCGCGCCGTCCCCAGGACCGGGCCGTGGTCGCCTCGCTGCAGGGCTCGCAACTAGACCTGGTGGGTGGCATGGTCGAGGCCGAGGTCGTGCGGCGACGTACGACTGCGCTGGTCCGCGACACCGAAGGCGGGCTGCGGACTTGGGCGCCTTTCACCGAGATCGCTGAGTCTGTCTCTTACATCGCGGCACCTGTGGTCGTCGAAGAGCGTGTCGCCGGCCTGCTACACGTCGACGCGGGCCTCAGCGGCCGCGAGATCGGCGAGGTAGAGATGGCCCACACGAAGCAGTTCGCAGAAGGGTTGGGCCTGCTGCTGGAGCGGCTGGCCACGCGTGCTCGCGTGGACACGCAGGCGCGCCGGATCCAGGAGGCTCTCGACGCGGCCGCAGCAGCGTTGGCCGCGACCCCCTCAGCGTCGGTCAGCCTGAGGTCGACGACCCCGGATTCTCCCGAGGAGCTGGTAGGCGTCGCCCGGGTGCCTGCGCCTCGCTCGGGAGGATTGGCTGAGAAGTTGACCCAACGCGAGCGAGAGGTGTTCGACCTTCTCGTCGGCGGCGCCACGAATGCTCAGATCGCCGACCGACTCACAGTTTCGGAGACCACGGTGAAGTCCCACGTCAAGCACATCCTGCGCAAGCTGAACGCCGCCAACCGCGCCCAGGTGATAGCTCGGTATCTGCGCGACGGAAGACAGGGGGACTGGTCATGATGTCTGAAGGCGCGATCACTCGCGCGGTCGTCTTCGACGGCCCTCGCCGTCGCCCGGTGCGGACTGCCGGTCACTCCTTCCGCACTCGCGCGACGGATCTGGTCGCCGAGGCGGGCGAGGTGCTGGGCCTTTCGGTCGCCTCCCCCGACCACGACCCGACACCCGCCCTGGGCGCGGCCGCCTTGGCGATGGTCGCCGACGACTGTGTCGATCGAGCTCGCATGGTCGGTGTGTTCGACGAGGGCGCGGCGCGCCGGCTCTACGAGTTGGCGATCACGATCCAGATGCTCGCCCTGGAGGTGCAGGAAGAGCAGTTGGCGGTCCGAGGTCGTCGTTTGGCCGGGGCAGCCGACGGCCTCAGCCGGCTCCGCGGTGCGCACTCCATCGACGCACTCATGAACGCCGTGTGTGAGGAGATCACCCGCTCATGCGACTTCGGTCGTGTCGTGATCTCTCGCGTAGAAGCCGGCTCCTGGCTACCGGCTCGGGCGCACTTCGCTGGGGCAGACGAGTCCTGGTTCGCCGATTGGGTCGGCGCCGGGATCCCGCTGCGTGGGAACACGCCGGAGACGAGACTGCTCACCGAGCGCGCCCCGGCGGCCGTCTATGACACCGCCAGCACCACCGTGCACCGCGAGATCATCGTGGACTCCGGCCACTCGACGTCCTACGTTGTGGCGCCCCTGGTCTCGGCTGGCACCGTCGTGGGCTTCCTGCACGCCGATCATTTCCCGACCGCTCGTCACGTCGAAGAATCCGACGGTGACCTGCTGGGCACGGTTGCCGACGGGATCGTACGGCTGCTGGGGAGGTTGGAGCAGATCGAAAGGCTGCGGACGCAACGTGACCAGGTGCGTGGAGCCTTGGCCAGCCTCGACGGGATCGAAGCAGAGCCGATGCCGGCCGCGACGCGAGTCGTGGCGCGCCCTGAGCTGGTAGCCGAGCTGACCGGCCGCGAACTCGAGGTGCTCGACATGATCGTGCAAGGGGCGACCAATCGTGACATCGGTGAACGCCTGGTCATCGCGGAAGACACGGTGAAGTCCCACGTCAAGCAGATCTTGCGCAAGCTGGGCGTAGCCAACCGTGCGCAGGCGATCGCCTGCGCGGCCGGCACCGCGCCTGCGCCCTACCCGGGATGGACATCCTGACGCTTGGTGACGTGCCGGCGTGCGCCCTGTGCCTTGCGGGGGAGGTGCACAGGGCGCACCGTCGAGCATCGGATCTGGTCCTAGTTCGGTGCGGTGTAAGCCCACGATCCCCAGTAGTAGACGGGCGCGTTGACGGCGGCCTCGAAGGCGCGGAAGTAGAAGGCGTGCGGCTGCTGGGCGGGGTTGGCCCAGTTGAAGAGTGCCACCTCCTTGAGGTTGGTCAGACCGTTCATGTAGACGCACACCCGACCGGGAGGAGCGGTCGGTGTGGCGTAGCTCCCGGTGCAGGTGGGGTCGGTGGCCGTCGCGTCGAAGGCGTCCTCGCCGAATCCCAGGCCGGTGGGCGCGGCTGGGGCTGTCGCCGGGAACTCGACGTTCTCGACCACGGCACCGTCCGGAACGCCCGCTGCCATGTGACCGTCGTAGAACCGTCCGGTGACCGTCGTTCCGGGCGGCATCGTCTCCCAAGCGCTCACCCCTCGTGCGCCGGGTGCCCCCGCGGGTCCGGCAGGACCGACCGCGCCTCCCAGCTGGCCCCGTACGTCGGCTGAGAGGTCCTTGGTCTTCACCTGACCGTTCCTGATCTTCGCGCTCGTCACGGCGCTGTCGGCGAGGTCCTTGGTGCCGATCAGGCCGGCGGAGTGGGCGCTGCCGGTCGAGAGCGCCAGCACGACGGCGAGAGTCGAGGCGACTTCGGGATACGTGGGGCGACGCAGGTGCATGGTGACCTCCGGGTGGCTGGGATGGCAGGTCGATCGGACCTGTCGCATCGTGCTCCCGGAGAAACCGTCGCGGTAGTAGGGATCGCGCGTAGTCAGGTGCGCGCCAGGAAGTTCTCCAGACGATCCATGCCGGTGGTGATCTCGCCGGCCGACCCGGCGAAGGAGAATCGGACGAATCGATGGCCCGTGCGGGTGTCGAAGTCGATGCCGGGGGCCACCGCGACGCCGGTGTCGGCCAGCAGCCGGTGTGCCCAGGCCATCGAGTCGTCGGTGAGGTGCCCGATGTCGGCGTATGCGTAGAAGGCGCCGTCCGCCGGTGCGAGCCGATCGATGCCGAGGGCCGGGAGCCGTTCCAGGAGCAGCCCTCGGTTGACGGCGTAGCGACGTACGTGGCCGTCCAGTTCGGCATAGGAGGAGTCGTCGAACGCCGCGATCGCCGCGCGCTGGGCGATGACCGGCGGACAGATGGTGAAGTTCCCGGTGAGGACGTCGACGGCGCGGCGTAGACGCTCGGGCACCAGCATCCAGCCGATCCGCCAGCCCGTCATCGAGAAGTACTTCGAGAAGGAGCAGAAGACAACGGCCTCGCGGGAGGTCGCCCAGGCCGAAGCGTGGCCGTGCTGCTCGTCGGCGGCGTACTCGATGCCGTGATAGATCTCGTCGCTGATCAGCTGCACGCCCTGCTCCTCGCACCAGGTGGCCAGTGTGGCCAGCTCGTCCGGGGCCAGCATCGTCCCTGTCGGATTCGCTGGGCTGGCGACCACCAGGCCGTCGAGGGGGCCGGTCTCGGCGACGAGGCGTTCGAGTGCGGCCACCGTCGGCTGGAAGCGGACCTCCGGTCCGCAGTCGAACTCGACGACCTCGCAACCCAGTGCCTGCAGGACATTGCGGTAGCAGGGATAGCCGGGGCGAGCCATCGCCACCCGGTCGCCGATCTCGAACGCCGCGAGAAAGGCCAGGAGGAAGCCTCCGCTCGACCCCGTCGTGACCACGATGTCCTCGCGGTCCACGTCGACGCCGTGCCAGCGGCCGTGGTGTGCGGCGATCCGTTCGCGCAGCTCAGGGATTCCCGTGGCGACCGAGTAGCCGAGCGGATCGCTGGAGCCGAGCAGGCGCATCGCCTCCTCGCGTACCGGTGCGGGTGCTCCGGTACTGGGCTGTCCGGCGACGAGGTTCACGAGGTCGCCGTGACTCTCCTGCCGCCGCTGCGCCGCAGCCAGGAGGTCCATGACGTGGAACGGTGGCACGTTGGCCCGGCTGGCGACGGTGAACCTAGAGCTCATGCCCCCATCCTGCCTCCTGCCGTACCTCACCCTCGTCGAGTCGCCAGTTCCAGCACGTCGAGTCGCCAGTTCCAGCACGTTGAGTCGCCAGTTCCAGCACTGAAGCTGGCGACTCAACGTGTTGAAGCTGGCGTTTCGGCGGTCAGGGGGTGGTGGCGGCGTGCCGGCCCGCGCGGCGGCCGAAGAAGGAGCCCTCGCCGAGTTGGGTGCCGGTGGAGTAGCCCTTGGCGTCCTGGGCGATGTTGGAGGCGCAGGCGCCGGCGGCGTACAGGCCCGGAATCACCTGGCGGCCGTCGTCGAGCACCCGGCCGTCGAGGTCGGTGACCAGCCCGCCCATCGTGAAGCCGGCGTAGAGAGCCTTGCCGAGGGTGAGGTCGTAGGCCCCCCACGGGCCCTGGTCCTGGGGAGCCAGCCAGGCGGGCTGCTTGTGGAAGTCGGGGTCCTCGCCGCGGGCGGCATTCTCGTTGTAACGCTCCAGCGTCGCTGCCAGCGCGCCTTCGGGGATGCCCAGCGACTGCTCCATCTCCGCCACGGTCTCCCAGCCGTCGATGAAGGGGGCGAGCGGGAAGTCCGGGTGCTCGATGTGTGCGCTGTCGACGATGAGGTACGCCGCATGGTCGGGCTGCTCCATCACGAAGCCGGAGGTTCGGGCGTGGTAGGAGTCCTCGGCTACGAATCGCTGCCCCAGCTTGTTGACCACCAGCCCCTTCACCAGCTGTGCCGGCGGATAGAACGGCGCGGTGATGAACGCCTCCTCCATGAACGCCGTAGCGCCGCCGACCGACTGGCCGAGCCGGATGCCGAGCCCGTCGTCATAGGTGGAGCCGAGCACGAAGGGCTTCTCCGCCAGGTTCGGCGTGTACGCCGCGACCATCTCCTTGTTCATCACGAATCCGCCGGCCGCCAGCACCACCGCACGGGTCCGGACATATCCCGACTCGTCGAAGCGCCGCCAGCGCAGGCCGATCACCCGCCCGGATTCGTCGGTCACCATGGCCTGCGCGCCGGTCTCGTAGCGGACCTCGGCAGTGGTCTCCGCGAGCCTGTCGCGGAGCAGGTCCATCACCAGCTTGGTGCCTTCGGTGTCGCCGGCGACGGGCACCTTGTGGCCCCGGGGGGCGGGAACGGCCTGCTCCAGGAACGGCCAGACCTTCTCGTTGCCGGTGTACATCAGCCCCTCGGTGCCGGGCTGGATGACCGCTTTCCTGTCGTAGTAGCTCCGCTCGAACTCGAAGCCGAGAGCCTCCAGCCAGGTGAAGTGCTCGACGCTGCCCTCGCAGTAGGCGCGGATCTTGTCGGCGTCCGGGTCGCGCGAGACCGCGGTCAGGTAACGCATCATCTCCTCGACGCTGTCCTCGTGGCCGGTCGCCTGCTGCACCGCGGTGCCGCCACCGAGATAGAAGGCTCCGCCACTCATTGAGGAGGTGCCACCGTGGACCGCCGCCCGCTCGAGGAGCAGTACCCGTGCTCCGGACCGGGCGGCCTCCAGGGCCGCGCAGCCGCCGGAGATGCCGAAGCCGACGACCACGACGTCGTACTCCTCGGCGTCGGCGGGGAGGGCGCTGGATGGCAGGACTTCGGGGAGCTCGGTGGTCATGGCGACAGGCTAGGCAATATCTAGAACAAGTTCTAGATATTGCGGCCGGTAGAATTCACGACGACCCTCACGACCTGGACGGTGCACTTGACCTTCGACCTTCATCAGCTGGACGAGTTCCTGCTGCTGGGGTCCGTGGTCACCCTGGTCGCCATCCTTGCGGTGCGGGTCACCGCTGGTGCCGGTCTGCCCAGCCTCCTGGTCTATCTGTTCATCGGTGTCGCGCTCGGCGACGGTGGCCTCGGAATCAGGTTCGACGATGCCGAACTCGCCCACGCGCTCGGCTTCGCGGCCCTCGTGCTGATCCTCGCGGAGGGTGGCATCACCACCAAGTGGTCGGAGATCCGACCACTCATCCGCATGGGTACGGCGCTCGCCACGATCGGGGTCCTGGTGAGCGTCTCGGTGGTGGCGGTCCTCGCTCACTACCTGCTCGGCTTCTCGTGGCAGCTGTCGATCCTGCTCGGCGCTGTCTGCTCGCCGACCGACGCCGCGGCGGTCTTCTCCGTGCTCCGCGTCGTGCCTCTGCCCCGGCGCATCTCCGGCACGCTGGAGGCGGAGTCCGGCTTGAACGATGCTCCGACCGTGGTGCTGGTCTCGCTGGTCGCGAGCGGCGCCTTCGCCGAGAAGAGCATCGTCTGGGTCGCCGCGATCATCAGCTACGAGTTGATCGTCGGCGCCCTGCTCGGCGCGCTCGTCGGGTACGCCGGGGCCTGGCTCATGCGTCGCGTCGCGCTGCCCGCGCCCGGCCTGTATCCGCTCGCCATCTTCTCCCTGGCGGTCGGCTCCTATGCCTCCGGCGCAGCGGTCCATGCCAGCGGCTTCGCCGCCGTCTACGTGGCGACGCTGATCCTCGGCAACTCCGACCTGCCGCACCGAGGCGCCACTCGTTCCTTCGTCGAGGGCATCGCCTGGTTGGCGCAGATCGGGCTCTTCGTGATGCTCGGCCTGCTGCTCTCGCCCGAACGGATCAGCCTGAGCGTCGTCGGCCTGGCCCTGGCCGCCGGGATGCTGTTGACCTTCGTGGCCCGGCCGCTCTCGGTCCTGGTCAGCGCCATCGCCCAGCCGATGCGGATCGCCGATCTGACGTTCATCTCCTGGGCGGGGTTGCGTGGCGCGGTGCCTATCGTGCTCACCACGATTCCGTTGGCCGAAGGGGTGGACGACGCCGAGCGGCTCTTCGACATCGTCTTCGTGATGGTGGTGGTGTGGACGCTGCTGACCGGACCGACCCTGCCGATCACGGCACGCTGGCTCGGCCTGACCGGACCCACGCACCAGCCTGAGCTCGACGTCGAAGCAGCACCGCTGGAGCGCATCGCCGCCGATCTGTTGCAAGTGCGGATCGGCGTCGACTCACGGATGCACGGGGTCGAGGTGGGGGAGTTGCGCCTGCCCCACGGGGCCTCGGTGGCCCTGGTCATCCGGGACGGCGAGACGATGGTGCCCGAGCGGCGTACCGTGTTGCGGAGAGGTGACGACCTGCTGGTGGTCACGCCGCGGAAGCTGCGCTCGCTGACCGACCGGCGACTCGCGGAGGTCTCCCAGGGTGGTCGCCTGGCGCACTGGTTGCGCGGCGACCCGGAGCCCGAGTAGAGATCGCCCGGCTCAGGTCACCGGCGGGCTGCAGAAGCTGGCCGCGGACTGAGCGGTCACCGAGGCGGGCGCGTCCTTCGGCATCGGCTGGATCTTCGGTCCGATCACGACGACGACCCCGATGCCGGGCAGGGTCTTGTCGGTGACGATCTTCGTGGCAGGACCGAACTGCTTCGCGACCAGCTCGGCGGCCGGATTGTCCTTGGAGTCGGTCCACACCTGCACGAAGGCGACCTCGGGTGCCTTCACGTTGCCGGAGTTGCCCGGCGCGAAGCCGCGTTCGATCAGCTCTTGCATCGTCTTGCTCGCCATGCCGGCCCGGCCGCTGGCGTTGTAGACACTGACGGTGACCTCCTGCGGGCCCACCTTGGTGCCGGCGGAGATCTGCCGGGTCTCGCACGCTGGCTCGGGGTCGGCGACCAGGGACTGGTCCGGCACCGGAGCCGTCACCGCGCGCATCCCGAAGAAGAGGGCGAAGACACAGAGCGCGGCGAGCACACCCATCGTCAGGGTCTGGTGTTGACGCTGCACGGGGTCAGCCCTCCCACTCGTACACGCGGGCGTGGAGCACCTTGCGCTGGTGGAGCGCGGCGCGCAGTGCCCGATGTAGCCCGTCCTCCAGGTAGAGATCGCCGCGCCAGCGCACGACGTGGGCGAACAGGTCGCCGTAGAACGTCGACTCCTCGGCCAGCAGCGAGTCGAGGTGGAGCGTGTCCTTCACCGTCACCAGCTGGTCGAGACGGACCTGCGTCGGCGCGACCTGGGCCCAGGCGGCCGAGGTCATGTGGTGATCCGGGTAGGGACGCCCGGTGCCGATGCGCTTGAAGATCACCCGCAGGAGTCTACTGGGGCGCCGCTGAGCGGGAGCCCGCTCGTCTACGCTCCGACCATGACCGACACCCAGGCGGAGCAGGCGACTCCAGAACAGCATCCGATCCAGGCGGCGATCGCGCCCGGCTACCGGTTCGACCAGGCGGTGGTCGAGCTCGGGGCGCTCATGGTCGACGCCGAGACGGTCACCGACACGGCGATCCGGATCCCGCTGGCGATGTTCAACCGGCATGGACTCGTCGCCGGGGCGACCGGAACCGGCAAGACGAAGACGCTGCAGGTGCTGGCCGAGCAGCTGAGCGCTGCCGGCGTCGCGGTCTTCGCGGCCGATATCAAGGGCGATCTCTCCGGCCTGGGCATGCCGGGTGAGCAGAGCGACAAGATCGTCGCGCGGGCGGCGGGAGTCGGCCAGCAGTGGCAGCCGACCGGTTTCCCGGTGGAGTTCCTGGCGCTGGGCGGTCGTGGCGTCGGTACGCCGCTGCGGGTGACCATGAGCTCCTTCGGGCCGCTCCTGCTCTCCAAGGTGCTCGGCCTCAACGCCACCCAGGAGTCGTCGTTGGGCCTGGTCTTCCACTACGCGGACAAGGCCGGTCTGCCGTTGCTCGACCTCGCGGACCTACGCGCGGTCGTCCAGCACCTGACCAGTCCGGAGGGCAAGCCGGAGCTCAAGGAGCTCGGCGGCCTCTCCTCAGCGACGGCCGGAGTGATCCTGCGTGAGCTGATCGCCTTCGCCGATCAGGGCGCCGACGCGTTCTTCGGGGAGCCGGAGTTCGACTCGGCCGACCTGCTCCGGATCGACACGGACGGTCGCGGTGTCATCTCCCTGCTGGAGCTGCCGGACCTCGCCGACCGCCCCGCGGTCTTCTCCACCTTCCTGATGTGGCTGCTGGCCGACCTCTTCCACGACCTCCCCGAGGTCGGCGACCTCGACAAGCCCAAGCTGGTCTTCTTCTTCGACGAGGCGCACCTCCTCTTCAAGGACGCCTCCAAGGAGTTCCTGGCGCAGATCGCCCAGACAGTGCGTCTGATCCGCTCCAAGGGCGTCGGCGTCTTCTTCGTCACCCAGTCGCCGACGGACGTGCCGGACGACGTGCTCGCACAGCTCGGCTCCCGCGTGCAGCACCAGTTGCGTGCCCACACCCCCAACGACGCCAAGGCCCTCAAGCAGACCGTCAACACCTACCCGCACCCGGCGTACGCCGACCTCGGCCAGGTGCTGACCTCGCTCGGGATCGGCGAGGCGGTGGTGACGGTGATGAGCGACAAGGGCGCCCCGACCCCGGTCGCCTGGACACGGCTGCGGGCACCGGAGTCGTTGATGGCGCCCGCCGACGCCGCGTGGATGGACGCACGGGTGAGCTCCTCGCCGCTGCATGCCAGGTACGCCGACGCCATCGATCGTGAGTCCGCCCACGAGATCCTGGCGCAGCGCCTCGAGAAGGGCGCGGAGAAGGCCGCGGAGGAGAAGGCGAAGTCGGCCGACGACGGATTGGAGCCGCATCAGCGCGAGGCCGAGAAGCTCTCGAAGCGGCGTACTCCGACTCAGCGGAAACCCGAGAAGGACATCGTGGAGAAGGTCGTAGAGTCCGGCGCATTCAAGGACTTCATGCGGACGGCTGCGCGCGAGATCGCGCGGGGCATGTTCAAGACAGGACGACGATGACCGACTTCGAGGCGATCCACGAGATCAGCCAGCTCAAGTACCGCTACCTGCGCGCCTTCGACACCAAGGACTGGGAGCTGTTCCAGTCCTGCTTCGCCCCGGAAGCGACCTGCGCGTACGGCGGCCTCGACTTCGCGAACGTCACGGACCTGATGGCCTACATGCACAAGAACGTCCGCGAGGGCATGTCGACCATGCATCACGTGCACCACCCGGAGATCGAGGTCGACGGCGACACGGCCACCGGCACCTGGTACCTCACCGACAAGGTGATGTACCCCAAGTACGACTACGCGCTTGAGGGCACCGCCTTCTACGCCGACCGCTACCGCCGCACCGAGGACGGTTGGAAGATCACCCACACCGGCTACACGCGGGTGTGGGAGGCGACCTGGAAGCCTTCCGAGTTGCCCAGCTGGAAGCTCCAGTAGCTTCGGGGTTGGCCGGGCTGGCGGTCGTCGTCAGCTGTACGGATCCCCTGACCGGAACCTCTCAGGGTTACCGGTGGGCAATCACCCTGGGGAAGGAGCAGGTGCCCTCCCGAGGGTGAAGCCGACGTCGACGCGGCACTCCTAGCGTGTGACGGAGAACACTCGGCCTCCGCGCCGAGTGACGATCCGTGCCTCTGTTGAGGCCCGCCAGACGCCAGGAGAACGCATGGCACCCGATTCCGTTGTCGACCATCAACTCAATCTCGTCACTCAAGACGTCCTGACCTGGGGCAGCTGGGGACTGACCTTCGTCGTTCTCGGCGTTGCCATCCAGATGGGTCGCAGGGAGCGGACCCCGTTCTATGTGCTGATGGTGTTCGCCGCCGGCCTCGGAGCCTTCGCGGAGCCGATCTACGACATCTTGATGGCTTTGCACTTCTACTCCACCGACGGGATGTTCACGCACTACACCTCGTTCGACGTGGCTCAGCCGGTCTGGACCCACAGCGGCTACGTGGTGCTCTACGCCAGCGCGGCGATGGGGATCTCGCGGCTCATGTCGAAGGGCATGCTGACGCGCAACAAGCTCTTCGCCTTCGCGGGGATCGAGGTCGTCATGTCGTGCGTCTTCGAGATCTACGGCACCAGCATGGACGGCTACACCTATTGGGGGCCGCATGTCTTCCGCATCTTCGAGTACCCGATCGTCTGCGGTGTCCTCGAGGCGGCTCAGGTGATCACCTTCGCGCTGGCAGCGGCGGTGTTGCGCAAGCACGCCACGCAGACCTGGCACCTGCTTGGCCTGCTCGTGGTCTTCCCGTGCACCTTCTTCCTGGTCAACGTCGGCGCCGGGTGGCCCACCATGGTCGGCCTGCACCTGGAGGACACCTCGCGCACGATCGTCACCATCGGCACGTTGATGAGCTTCGGCCTCGCAGCGGCGGTGGTGCGTCTTGCCGGCGCGATGCTGCCCTACGCGGTTCTCACGCCGGCGCCGGTGCCTGCGTCGACGGAGAGTGAACCGCGGGAGGAGCGCACGCTCGTCTGACCGACGAACACGTGAGGCGCCACCGAGCTGGTCGGCCGGTGGCGCCTCAGCGCGTCGTGATCGTGGTGTCGTCAGGCCTGAGGCTCGGTCCACCCCAGCTGGATCACCTCGACGCCGCGCTCGCGGCTGATCATGCGCCCGCGGCCGTGCTGGGAGGGCTGCGGGCGGAGGTTGTTGAGGAGGCCGCCCTCCTCCGGGCTGCCCGAGAGCATGATGCCCGGCATCGCGAGGTCCCGGATCGACTGCAGCAGCGGGTCGTAGAGGCCGCGTGCGGCGCCGCCCATGCGACGGGTCACCACCACGTGGAAGCCCACATCGCGAGCCTGGGCGAGCAGCGGCACCAGGGCGTGCAGTGGGGAGCCGGCCTGCGTAGCCACCAGGTCGTAGTCATCCACGAGCACCCAAGCCTCGGCACCCGTCCACCAGGAGCGGTTGCGCAACTGGTCGGGAGTCACGTCGGGACCGGGCAGCCTGTTGGTCAGGTAGTCGGCCAGCTCCTTGAGCGCCGGCGTCGCCTGGGAGGCATTGGTCAGGTAGTCGAGCTGGTACTCCGCCGGGATCTCCCCCAGCAGTGAGCGCCGGTAGTCGACCGCGATGATCTGCGCCTGCTCCGGGCTCCGGGTCCGCGTGATCTCAGCGACCAGGCTGCGCAGCAGCGCGCTCTTGCCGGACTGCCCGTCGCCCAGCACCAGGAGGTGTGACTCCTGATCGGGGTCGAGGCCGACCGGGGCGAGCGCCCGCTCGTTGATGCCGAGCAGCAGCCGCTGCGAGTCCGGAGCGAGGCGCCGGAGCTCCTCAAGCGTGACCACGTCGGGAAGCAGCCGCAGCTTGGGTCCACTCGGGCCGTGCCAGGCGGCGGCCACCCGCGCAGCGAGATCGGCGGCGCCGTCGCCCACGGTCTGGGGATCCGGCGTGCCGTCGATGCGAGGCAACGCGCCCAGGAAGTGGAGCTTGCCGGGGATGAGGCCCCGACCTGGGCGCCCGGTGGGGACCAGGGCGGCGACCTTGCGGTCGACCTCGGAGTCGAGGGCGTCGCCGAGGCGCAGCTCCAGCCGGGTGCCGAAGAGGTCGCGCAACGAGGCGCGGAAGTCCGCCCAGCGTGACGCCGCCGCGACGAGGTGGACACCGAAGGTCAGGCCGCGCTGAGCAAGGGCCTGAAGCTCTATCTCCAGGTCGTCGAAGTCTGCGCGCAGCGTGCTCCAGCCGTCGACCAGGACGAAGATGTCGCCGTACCCGTCGTCGATGCGTCCCTCCGCCCGCCGCCGACGGTAGGTCTCGATGGAGTCGATGCCGTGCTCGGCGAAGAACGACTCCCGGTGGTCGACGATGGTCTTCACCTCCGCGACCACGCGGCGTACGACGTCGGGCTCGGCGCGGCTGCCGACACCGGCGAGGTGGGGCAGGTCCCGAAGGCCCGCGAACGTGCCGCCACCGAAGTCGAGGACGAAGAACTGCGTCTCCAACGGGGTGGTGGTCAAGGCCAGCGAGGTCACCAGGGTCCGCAGCAGCGTGCTCTTGCCGGTGCGCGGGCCGCCGACGACCGCGACGTGCCCGGCCGCGCCGGCGAGGGAGACCGTGAGGACGTCGCGACGCTGCTCCCGGGGTCGGTCGACGATGCCCAGCGGGACGGTCAGGCCGCCCGCCTGGCGCCAACGCGGCGAGACCAGGCCGAGGTGGGGTTGCTCGACCAGGTCGTCGAAGAAGGAGTCCAGCGTGTCGGGCACCTCGAGCGGAGGTAGCCAGACCCGGTGCGCGGGCGTGCCACGTCCGATCATCCGGCTGACCGCGACGTCGAGCAGCGACTCCTGGTCCTCGGCGGTCGGCGTCGGCACCGCGGGCTCTTCCTCCACCGGGTCGAGCGAGGTGACCTCGGCGATGGTGAAGGGCAGGATGCCGCGGAGGTTGCCACCTTCGTCGCGGCGTACCCGCACCCGGCCCGAGGGCGGACCGGAGACATAGGCGGCCTTGAAACGGAGCAACGTCGACTGGTCGGGCTTGAGATACCCGAGCCCGGGCACGGCAGGCAGCTCATAGGCGTCCGGGACGCCGAGCACGGTGCGTGACTCGACCGCGGAGAAGGTGCGCAGCCCGATCCGATAGGAGAGGTGGGACTCCAAGCCGCGGAGGCGCCCTTCCTCCAGCCGCTGGCTGGCCAGCAGCAGATGCAGTCCGAGTGAGCGGCCGAGCCGGCCGATCGCGACGAAGAGGTCGATGAACTCCGGCTTCGCGGTCAGCATCTCGGAGAACTCGTCGACCACGATGAAGAGCGACGGCAACGGGGCCAGCGGCTCACCGGAGGCACGCGCCTTCTCGTAGTCACGCACGGAGGCGAAGTTGCCGGCCGCCCGCAGGAGCTCCTGGCGGCGGACCATCTCGCCGGAGAGAGCATCCTGCATGCGGTCGACCAGGGTGAGCTCCTCGGCGAGGTTGGTGATCACCGCGGAGACGTGCGGCATCTCCGCCATCCCGGCGAAGGTGGCGCCGCCCTTGAAGTCGACGAGCACCATGTTGAGCTGCTCGGGCGAGTGGGTCATCGCCAAGCCGAGCACCAGGGTGCGGAGGAACTCGGACTTGCCGGAGCCGGTCGCGCCGATCACCAGGCCGTGCGGTCCCATGCCCTGCTGGGCGGACTCCTTGATGTCGAGGTGCACGGGCGCGCCGTTGTCGGCGACGCCGATCGGCACGCGCAGCCGGTCCCGCGCGGGGCGGGGGCGCCAGGCGCCCTCGGCCTCGAAGGTGTGGACGTCGCCCAGCCCCAGCAGGTCGGTGAACTCGCCGGCACCGGCGGACTCGCTGCTGCCCTCGCTGGCGGTGACCACGCCGAGCGGGGTGAGGCGTCGGGCGAACGCCTCGGCGGTGGCTTGGTCCATCTGGTCGGCCAGCCCCTTCACCGGTTCGGCGCGGAGTCGCAGCGCGGTGACGGGGCGCAGTCCGTCCTCGGTCGGGAGCTCCTCCAACTGCATACGGAGGCGGGACGGGTCGTCGAGCTCGTCCCAACGCTCGGGGAGGTCGACGACGGTGACGCCGTGCAGGCCGTCGGGCGGAATCAGATGGTTGCCCGGCGGCAGCGTCGCGCCGTCGAGGACCAGCAGGATGTGGGGCAGGCTGTGTGCCTCCTCGGCGCCGAACCTCGGTCGCTCGCTGAGCTCGCTGGGCAGCAGGAGACCGAGGTCGTCGAGGGAGGTGGTGACCATCCGCCGGGGCCCGACGGCGTCGCTCGCCTGGGTGCTCAGCGCGTGCGGCAGCCACTTCAGCCAGTCCCACGCGGGCAGGTGACGCTCGTGGGTGAGGACGGCGACCAGCAGGTGCTCAGGACTGTGGAACGCCGCCGCCGAGCAGAGCAGCGCACGGGCCTGGGCACGTGCGGCCTGCTCCTCGCCGGTCACCTCGATGCGGTCGAAGGCACGCAGGTCGATCGCGGCGGGCAGGTTGGGCTGCACCCGGTGGACGACGAGCAGACGGTGCAGTGCACTCGCCGCCGTCGGGTCGACTTGCTCCACCGGCGCCGACTCCGGCGGCACCAGCTCCAGCGAGAGGGGCTGGACGGAGAGTCCGTAGCGGACCTGGAGGAAGTGCTCGTCCCCCGGACCGAGCTCCCAGATCCGAGTGCGGTCCTCGGCGAGTGCCGGAAGCGCCTGGGGCGCCGGGTGGTGCCAGGTCAGCGCCGCGCGCTGCTGGCTGGCCGCGTCGCGGGCCACCTGTCGGATCGTGGCCAAGTAGCGCAGGTACTCGGTGCGGGAGCCGACCACCTGCTGCTGTCGCTGCTTGCGCTGCCGGTCGATCTGCACCGCGATGAAGCCGAGGGTGGCGAAGAGGAACATGCCGCCGGTGATGAAGAGGCGGGAGGAGGACGGCGCTCCCGAGCCGCCGGTGCTCATCGTGGCGACCAGGATGATCGAGCCGACGCTGCCGAGCATCGGGATCGCCATCATCATCGCCTGGCCAGGACCCTCGTGCGGCTGGATCTCGGGCGGGGCCTGCACCTTGATCTGCCCGCTGGGCATCTCCGGCGGGTCGAGCCGGACGCCGCTGCGCAGAGTCGTCAAGGGTCCCCCTTCGGGTGGCCGGTTTCCGAGACGCCCGAGAGCGTGCTCCGGGGCTGCGCCGATCATAAGGGCTCGCTCCGACGGGCCTGCCGGAGCGGAACGACGCGGGGCGGGCTCGGGGCGTCGAGGTCGCGGCCCGGTCGGCACGACGTACTACGCTGCCCGACACCGGCTGAAAGGGGTGTGTCGTGTCCGGTGTCGCCCACACCGACATGGTCTCGGTGACCGTCCACGGTCCGGCAGGCGCGCTGGACCTCATCGTGCCTGCGGGAGCCGCCGCCGACGACCTCACCCGCGAGTACGCCGAGCAGTCCGGTTGGCGGCAAGCCTGGGGACCCCAGCCGCTGCTGCTGGTGACGAGCGGAGGACGGCAGGTTCCGGGACGGTCCACGATGGCTGCCGCCGGCATCGTCTCGGGCGCAGTCCTGGTCGCCACGACGAGCGCTCCCGAACCCGCCCCCACCGCACCCTTGCCACCCGTGCGGGTGCCGGGTGGTGCCGCGGTGGGGCCGTGGCTGGTGGCCGCGGTCTCCGCCGTACTGGCGGTGGTGGCGGGTACCTTGGCCGCTGTCCGCCCCGACAGCACGGGCCACACCGTCACCGTGGCGCTGCTGGCGGTGGCCGCGGTGGGCTGCGTCGTGCCGCTCGGCGCGCACCGTGAGCAGCGCGCGATGGTGGCACCGGCCCTGGCTGGCGCTGCCGCCTTCGCGGTGATCCACGAGCCGGGTGCCGTCCACCTGCCGGTCACCGTTGGTCTGAGCGCGCTGGTGGCGAGCGTCGGCGCCGCCGTCGCGAGAGCCTCCGGTGCGGGAGCGCGGGAGCCGCTCAACGTCTGGATGGTGACCGGGCTGGTCTGGTTCGGGCTCTGCTCCGGCGTCACGCTGACGGGCGCGGCTCCGCAGGTCTACTGGGCCCTCCTGCTGCTCGGAGCGTTGCTGGCCAGTCGTTGGGTGCCCTCCGCAGCCGTCGACGTCCCTGACCGGATGCTGATCGATCTCGACCGGCTGGCGGTCACCGCCTGGTCGGCACGTGAGCGTCGTCCCGGCAAGCGCGGCCGCACCCTGGTTCCGCGTGCGGGGGTGGAGGAGCTGCTCGAGCACGGTGCCCGGGTCGTGGACGCGGGTGCGCTTGCCGTGCTTGCCACCGTCGTGGTGGCGACGCCGCAGGTCACCGCGACGGCCACCCTGGGCGTGGACGCCTGGGGCGCGACGTTGCTGTGCCTGGCCGTCGGGACGGCGTTGCTGCTGGTGGCGCGGAACCTCCGGCACCGGGTAGCGCGGGGCGCGCTGCGTCTGGCCGGGGCCGTGGCGCTCGTCGGCGGCGTGGTGCCGCGGCTCGATACCTTCTCGGAGCTGACGCTGGTGTGGTGCCTGGTCGCTGTGCTGGTCGTCTCGGGAGTGGTGATCGCGGCGGGCGTGGCGACCGGCCGTGGCTGGCGTTCGGTCACCTGGGCGCGACGCGCCGAGATCGTGGAGACGCTCGCCGGAGTGTGTGCGATCGCTGCGACGGTGGTCGCCAGCGGTTGGTTCCGGATGGTCTGGGAGTTCCGCGCCTGAGCGCGGGGCGCCGGTCGGCGCCGTCCAGCTACACGGGGGACCTCTGCCCTCAGCGGAGCACGAGGGAGGCGAGCACCTCACGAGCGATGTGCTCGACCTCGGAGGGAGGGGCAACCATGGTGAGCCGGATCGACACCTCGTAGCCGGGAGCCAGAAAGCCGAACTCCTGCATCGACTTCTTCCCGTCGGTGCCTGCCAGATGATAGGTCCGGCGCCCGAAGTGCTCCTCGTCCGGCAGACGGCGGATCTCCTCGAGGATCGACGCCTTCACCATGCTGTCGACGGCGAGGTCGAAGTCGATCTCGCCGGTCTCGACCGGCGTCGGGTCGCTGACCGCCAGATAGGCCGCGCAGCCGTCGGCGCAGCCGACGACCGCCTCCTCTCCGAGCGTGCCGGGTGGCATCTCCGTGAACCCGTCCGGGAGCCGGACCGTGTAGTGCGTGCGGCGAGCCTCCGGCCCGCTCGCCACCGGTGGCTGCGTCGGCGCCGTGCTCGGGTCGCTGGTGGACGGCGTCCCCGGCGTGGTCGGCGACGGCACGGTCGTCTGCTCGGCGCGCGGTGAGTCGCCCCCGGACTCGTCGGTGCAGGCCGCGCCCAGGAGCAGGACGAGTGCGCAGCCGCCGAGGAGCCGGGCGTGGGTCTGGCGCATGGGGACCTCCCGAGGTCGTCGTCCGTGGGCGCATCAGGAGACTAACCGCCCGCGCCGACTCCGGGCCCGGGCGCGCAGCGGGAGAAATTCACCTGTGGAATTCGATCGGGGCAGGTTTGCCGGGGTGACCCCCGGGTATCCAGCGATTGTGACGGTGCTGACCGTCGCGGCACCAGCGAAGTCATCTCGGGCGGAGCGCCTCCGCCGTTGGTTTGAAGGGATCAGCGCATGAGCATCTCGAAATCTGACCAAGTCCTCCTCGACTCGGCCAAGGACGTCCAGCAGGTCTATGACGACGTCAACAGCGACATCGCGGTCCTCCGCGGCAAGCTCTCCCGGCTCGAGGCCGAGTGGGTCGGTCGTGGCGGCACTGCCTTCCAGAGCACCATCCAGCGGTGGGACGACGCCGCGCGCCGCACTACCGCGGCACTGCTCCGCTTCAAGGAGGAGCTGGGCAACGTGGAATCCAACTACACCGTGACCGAAGACCAGGTCGAGCAGGTGTTCAACCGCTACGCAGCCGGACTCGGCTGAACGACGATCGGCTAGGAGAAGAGCATGGGACTGGGAGACCTCAAGGTCGGCTACGAGGCGCTCGACGCGAGCGCCGGAGACATCCTCAACGCCGCCGCACTGCTGGAGCAGAAGGTCAACGACATGGAGAAGCGCATGCAGGCGCGCAAGCCGGAGTGGAGTGGATCCGACTCCGACGCCTTCGATGCCTGCCGTCTCGAGTGGGACAAGGGCATGGCCGACATGCACATGGCTCTCCAGGCGATCGCCAAGGCCGTCAACCTCTCCAAGGAGGAATACATGTCGACCGAGGCCAACAACCGCAAGCGCTTCATCTGGTGATCCGTCCCGGCGGACATCGTTGACGGCATCGGGCCGCCCTTCTCGGGTCGGCCCGAGACCGTGTCCGGGCCACCTCGCTCCGGTGCCCCCGAGCACCGCTGAGCATTCGTCACGACAGCATCTTCACAGGGGGAGATGACCATGGTGTGGACCTCGCAGGCTCCGCTGCTCGCCACCGTCGCGGCCGATGTCGCCGCCGACGCCGGTGGCAGCGCCAGCACCGAGCTCGACCGCGAGCAGGTCGAGTCCGTCGCGGCCGACACGCTCAAGTTCGCTGAACAGCTCGAGGGGTCGACGGAGTTCAAGGACTCGGTCGCCCACGTGAGCAGTGTCGGTCTCGGAGGGCTCGACGAGTCCACGACGCTGGCGCAGCTGCACACGGCGGCGCACGTGATCGTCTTCGACACCCTCAAGGGGCTGCGCGCCGACATCGAGGGGTTCGCCGTCGGGCTCAACCAGGCAGTCGCCGCGGTCGACGAGAGCGACCAGCTGAGCGCCACCGTCCTGAACCAGATCGCCGCCATCGATGCGACCGACCACGCCGACCGGGCGCGGGCCGAGTCGCAGCAGGCGCATGCGCCGATCGGGGGAGCCGAGGCATGACTGCCAGCAACGTCGGTGACAACCCGGAGATGGGCCCGTACGAGCGCAGGCTCGCCGAGGTGATCGCCTCGGCGCAGCCCGGCGAGATCGACAAGGCGGCTGCTGCCTGGCTCTCGGGTGTGACCACGCTCGAGCAGGCGTCCGGCCAGATCGTGGCGCAGCAGACGAAGCTGCAGGACAAGCGCACCTTCGGAGAGCCCGGCCTCCGTGCCGGCGAGGCGTACGCCGTCGTCAACACCCAGGTCGCCGCCCGCCGCGCCGAGATGCAGGAGATCGCCGACGCACTCACCGCCGCCTCGGTAGCGCTCACCGCCGCGCAGTCCACCCAGCTGCCCGCCGTCCTGCCTGGTGCGGACCCCGAGGTGGTCCGCAACGCCGAGGCCGACAACGTCGCCATCCGCGAGCTCGCCAAGAACGATCAGCGCGCCTCCAGCCTCGATGCGCGCGAGCGAGAGTCGAAGAAGGCCCTGAAGTCGTTGCAGACCGCGCTCGACCAGGCGGCCGAGAAGATGCGGCCGGTCGTCGGGGAGTCGCGAGACACCGACCCGATCCCGACGCCCGTCGCTACCGGCCCGGGCACGCCGGGACGCACCCGCACGCCGGCTCCCGGCGTGATCGGCACGCCGACGCTGGTCACGCCGACGACGCCGACCACCCCGGTCACCCCGGTCACCCCGACGATCCCGACCGAGAACCCGCCGCCGGTCACGCACTTCCCGCCGACGAACCCCGCGCCCGACAACGACACGGCGGGCCCGCTTGCGCCCTTCGCGCCGTCGGCTCCGTCGACCGTGCCGGCAGCCACGACGCCCGGCACCACACCGGGAGTCCCTGGAACCAGCGCGGCAACGGGTGTCACCGCGGCACTGGCCAGTACGACGGCCGCGGTGGCGCTGACGCGAGGATCGTCTCCGCTGACCGGCCTGGCGCCCGGCACCTCGACCGCTCAGCTGGGACGTTCGGCCACCTCGGTTCCGCGGGGGACCCTGGGCCGTGCGGGGATGACACCGGGCCAGTCGGCGACCGGCGCACGCGGTACCTCGGCGGGCGCGCGAGGAGCCGCCTCAGGCGGACGCACCGGTATGGCGCCCGGCCAGAGCGGCACCCGAGGTGTCGCCGGGCGGCGCGGGCCGGCTGCGGCCGCGGGCACCGGGGGACGATCGGGTCGGCGGGAGCGCGACGAGGCCGAGCGTGAGGCCCTGGCGTACGACGACCGCGACGCCTGGCTCGACGACGACGATGCCAGCGGCGCGGTGCTCTCCTGACACGGTCGGTGCACTCCTGGGAAGGTGTGGACACGGCTCCCGCACCCTGTCGGTCCGGGCCAGTAGGGTGCAGGGCAGTCACTGGGCCGCGTGGCCCGCTTCTCGACAGGAGTGATGGGGACCGATGACGCAGCCCGGTATGTCGCCCAGCACCTCGGGCCTGGTCCGGGTCACCGTGGCCTCGGGCAGTCGCCGGATCGACCTGGTGCTTCCGGGGGCGGTCCCGGTCGCTGAGCTGGCACCTGAGCTCGCTCGCGGTGTCGGGCTGCTCGATGCCGCCACCGTGCATGGCGGCTACCACCTCACCGCGCCCGACGGCCGCCGACTCTCCGGCGATGCCGGCCTGATCCTCCAGGGCATCGAGGACGGCGCACTGCTGACCGTCGGCGCCGGGGTCAACGACGCGGCGCCACGCGTCTACGACGACGTGGTGGAGGCGATGGCAGACGCGGTGGAGCGCGACCTGCGTCCGTGGTCGCCGGCCGCCGGACGTCGTACCGCGCTCACCACGGCGACCGGGCTCCTGCTGGTCGGTGCGTTCGCTCTGCTCCTGCAGCGTGAGTCGGTGCTGGGCGCCGCCGCTGCCGCGGTGACGGCCTTCCTGCTGATCGTCGGAGGCATCACCTTGAGCCGGGCGCAACGGGAGCGCGAGGCCGCCGTCTGCCTCGCCTGGCTCGGCACCGGGTACGCCGCCGTCGCCGCGGTCATGGCCGTCTCCGACCATCCACTGACCGACCCGGTCACCCTCGCCGCAGGCGGAGGGGGAGCGCTGGTGGCGGGGCTGGTCGGTTTGGTCGGCCTCGACGCCGGGCGAGTGCTGCTCATCCCGGCCGTCGTGGTGGGCAGCATCCTGGCGGCCTGCGGCCTGGTGATGGACGCCGCTGGAGTCGACGAGGTCGCCGAGGCGTTCACCATCGTGCTGGTGGTCGTCGTGATCGCCGGCAGCCTGCTCCCCTGGCTCGCGCTCAGCTCGACCCGCACCCGCGTGGCCCAGGTCTACTCCACCGAAGACATCACGGCGGAGCCGCTGCCGATCCACGCCGACCAGGTCCGCCAGGACGCCCAGATCGGCCACGAGCTGCTACTCGCGGTCTCGGTCACCGTCGGGGCGCTGCTGGTGCTGATCGCGCCGATGGCGGTCTCCCTGGGGCTCTTCGGGAGCCTGGTCGTCGTCGCCGGGTGTGCCGTGGTGATGCTGCGCACTCGCCAGTACCGCTCGGGCAGCCACGTCCTGGTGGGCCTGGCCTCCGGCGTGCTCGGGCTCCTGGTGGCGGCGCTGTCGATCCTGGTCGTGCATCCGGACTGGCGGCCCTCGCTGGCCGTGGTGCTTGCGGCGACCGGCGCGCTGCTGCTGGCCTCGACCCTGGTGCCGAGCACGGAGTCGGTCCGGCGCGGCCGTGTCGGCGACGTCGCCGAGGTGGTCGCGCTTGTCGCGTTGCTGCCCCTGCTCCTGGTCGCCCTCGGTGTGGTCGGCGGCTGATGGCCAGCAAACGGGATCTCGTCGAGGCGCACGCCTTCAGCCGCCGCCGCCTGGTCACCGCCTTCCTGAGCGGAGCCCCGGGCGGCCGTGAGGTGGAGCCGGTCCGTCAGGGCCGCGCGCTGGTCGGAGGAATCGCGCTCTCGGTCCTGTTGCTGGCCGGTGCCGCGATCGCCGGCTTCTTCAAGACGCCGACGCCGGCGGACTGGCGTGATGCCGGCATCATCGTGGGGGAGCGCAACACCACCTACGTCATCCTGGAGGACGGCGCTCCACCCTTGCGCCTGGTCAACGTGACCTCGGGAATGCTGCTGCTCGGCAACGACGTCCAGCTGCGTTCAGTCGCGCAGGAGGAGATCAACAAGGCGGCCTCTGACCGGTTCATCGGAATCTTCGGGGCCCCCGACGATCCTCCGGCCGCGGACGACCTCGTCGACAGTGGGTGGACGGCGTGTGTGGCCGACGCCGGTGGGATGCGGCTGCGCATCGATGATGCGGCGACCGCGACGCCCGCACCGACCGGTGCGTTCTTCGCCCATGGCCCAGGCAAGGACTCCCACTACCTGGTGGTGGAGGGCGAGGGTGGCGCCCACCGGCTGCCGTTGCCGCGCGGCCAGCGCGTGCGCAACGACCTGGCAAGCGCACTGCGAGGGGTTCCCGACCTCGGCGAGGTCCCGGCCACGTGGCTGGACCTGTTGCCGGTCGGGGATGCCCTGACCGAGGAGACCTTCCCGGTCCGGACCTTCGGGGAGCCCGCCTCGTGGGCCCGCGAGGGTTCGCCTACGGTCGGTCAGGTCGTCTCCGTCAACGGGCAGCGTCAGTTGATCGGTGACGACGGGCCGATGCCGCTCGACGCCTTCGCGGAGGCCATCTACCGGACCTTGCTCGATGCACCCGAGGCGACCAGCAGCGGACCGCTCGGAGTCGCGCCGATCCCCGTGCCGGCCACCTGGCCGGCGCAACTGCCCGAGGCTACCGACGTCGACGCAGACGATGACGGCACTGCCGAGGGCTGCCTGGTGCTTGACGCGGCGCCGGGTCGCGCTGCGGTGAGCCGGCTCGCCGTCTCACCTGCGCCGCCGGCCAGTGCCGCCGAGACGGGCGGACGCACCCGGGTCGACGTCGCTGTCGGCCGGGGTGCCTACGTGCTCAGCGCCGACCATGGCGCTCGCGCCGGCGGCCAGCCGTGGCTGATCGACCGCTGGGGGCGCCGCTATGCACTCGGCGGGCCGGCCGGCGACACGGCGGAGCGCCTGGGCTATGGAGGGCACGAGCCGGTCACTGTCCCCGACGCTTGGCTCGAGCTGGTGAGCGACTGCGGCCCCGAGCTCTCCCAGCAACTGGCTCTCGGGGTCCCGGACCTGTCGCAGCAGCAGTCGTCATGCGAGTAGCCGCCACCGCCCCCTCGGGGCGGCGCGGTCGCCGCCTCCTGTTGCCCGGCCTGGTGCTGCTCACCTCGCAGCTGTGGGTGAGTCCGGCTACGGCCGATGTCGACGAGGACGAGGTGTGTGTCGTCGTACGCCCGGAGGGCGACTACCAGAGCCGGCCGCCGGACGCAGAGTCGTCGTCGGCGATCGCCGAGCCGTTGCGACTTGCCGAGGCGCACGGCTGGGCCACGGGCAAGGGGATCGGGGTGGCCGTCCTCGACACGGGTGTCGACCCGGCGGCGTCGACGCACCTCAGCATGCGGAGCCCGGTGAGCGTTCCCGGAGTGCAACGCAAGCTGTACGACGGGCACGGCACCTGGGTTGCCGGCCTGGTCGCCGGTCACGCCGAGGGCGAGGTGCTCGGCGTGGCGCCGGCCGCCCATGTCGTGCCCATCCGGGTGGCCGACGGCGGCCGCGAGCTGGTGGAGAGCTACAGCTCCCAGGTCGCGTTGACCGGCGTGACCGCAGACAACATCGCACGCGGGATCCGCGAGGCACTCGCTCGCCGCAGGGCGCAGAACATCCGCGTCATCAACATCTCGTTGTCGGTGCGTGAGGAGAGCCCGGCGCTGGAGCGGGCGGTGCGCGCTGCCGGCAAGGCGGGCGTGCTGGTCGTGGCGGCGGCCGGCAACCGCCCCCAGCCGGAGGCCGGGGCAACGGGCCCCGACGAGGATGCCTTCCAGCCCGGCGAGGACCGGGTGCCCTTCCCCGCGCGCTACGACGACGTGCTCGCGGTCACTGCGCTGGCGCCGGACCTCAGCCTGGCTCCCTCCTACGTCGAGACCGGTCCGGGTGTCGACGTCGCGGCGCCGGTCGTGGGAGCGAAGACCGTGGGTGCTGAGGGGCAGACCTGCCTCCTGCCCAGCGTCGCCACCAGCTGGGCGACCGCCGAGGTCAGCGGCCTGGCCGCCCTCGTCTTCGAGCGCTACCCCGACCTCACTGCCGCTCAGGTGCGCACCCGCATCGAGGCGACTGCTCGCGGCGTCACCTCGGCCCATGCCCTCGACGGCCACGGGATGGTGCAGCCGGTGGCCGCCCTCACCGCCGAGCTCGACATCGGCCGCGACGGGCGGCTCGTCAGGGGCGAGCCCGAGGTCGAGACGGTGCCTCCGTTGCGCGCGCCCGTTGCGGCGGAGGACGAGCTGGCGGACGCTCGCCGGCAGTTCCGTTGGTGGGGGCTCTTCGCCGGTGGCGCGCTGGTGCTCGCCCTGCTGCTGCGACCGCTGGCCCGTCGACAGCAGCGCTGAGACGCCAGCTTCGTCCGGTCGAGAAACCACAGCTCACGGCTGTTGCCGGCGTACGCACGACTGCGTCCAGAAAGAGAAAGGCCCCTCGTGCACCCGGTAGAGCCCGCCTGCCCTTGCTGCCTTCCGGCCCTGGGGGAGTTCAGCGAGATGCCGCCGCACGAGGGGTTGCCCCAACTCTAGACGATCTCCCGGAGCCACCCCACCTCCGGCTCCCTCCGCGACGGCCACGTCATGCTTTTCGCTCGCGTCGGCTCGCTGAACGCATGACGTCCGACGGCGGGGTGGGCGGATTTCATCCGTACGACGCCCACAGGTAGGCTCCTCCGCGGAGGTATCGCCTAGTGGCCTATGGCGCTCGCTTGGAAAGCGGGTTGGGTTAACGCCCTCGGGGGTTCGAATCCCCCTACCTCCGCCATCGGAACCGTCGTCCGGAATCGGGCGGCGGTTCTCTGCTTCTCCGGGCGGGAGGTGCGCTGGCCCTCAGCAGCGTGGTCGCGGACCGTGCGAGACTCGGCCGCCGAAGGAGGTGCCGCGTGGTGTACGTGAAGGCGACGGAGCGGGAGCAGCAGATCGTCGCTGCCGCGATCCGGGTCCTGGAGGAGGTGGGGGTGCCCGGCGCCACGATGCGTGCGGTGGCTGCTGCGGCAGACGTGCCGCTGGGCACGCTGCACTACGTCTTCCCTTCCAAGGATCAGCTCCTGGCGGCGGTCATCAGCACCGTGGTCGAGGAAGTCGCTGCCTCGCTGCGGTCCGAGGTCTCCCCCGAACACGGGCTGGAGCACGCGCTCAGACACGGCGTCACGCTCTTCTGGGAGGAGTTGCTCGCGAACCGGGTGGGTCTGCAGATCATGCAGTACGAGCTAGCGATGTATTCGGCGCGCAGCGATCGCGGTGGTGCGCTGGCCCGACTCGCGTTCCAGCGCTACACCGCGTTGCTGGCCGAGCTCTGCGAAGAGGCAGCGCGGGCTTCGGGGGAGCGGTGCGCGGTGGGGTTCGACGTGCTCGGACGCCTGCTGCTGGCCGTCCAGGACGGCCTCATCATCCAATACATCGCGTGCCCCGACGCTGATCGGGTGCGGGGTGACACCGCGTACGCCGTCGACATGGTGCTGCGGCTCGCGGACCCACGGCCGGCCGAGGGATAGCGCCGGGAGGACCGCTCGCCCCGGCACCCGGGCGGGCTTGTGGTCGACCGGCGCTGCGGCGTACGCTCTTAAGTCGGACGGACGTCCGACTTAAGGAGTCAGGATGGACAAGACGACGGTGGTCGTGGTGGGGGCCGGGTTGTCCGGGCTGGTCGCCGCCCGCGAACTGGTCAGCGCTGGCGTGGACGTGGTCGTCGCCGAGGCCGCTGATCGGGTTGGCGGGCGGACCCTCGCGGAGACGTCGGTGCTGGGCTCGCGACTCGACCTCGGCGGCACCTGGATCGGCCACGACCATCACCGGGTGACCGAGCTGGCTGCGGAGCTCGGCGCCACCGTCTTCCCGATGCACACCGGAGCGCTTCCGCTGGTGACCGACGGCGCACGTCGTACGACGCCACTCGTCCGAGCCGGCCTGCCGGCCGGTGCGGCGCTCGCGCTCCTGGCGCTCGCCGCTCGACGCGAGTCACGCGCGACGTGGCAGGACCTGACCGTCGCGTCCTGGCTGGGCCGCGTCCCGGGCCGGAGCGCCCGGCGGTTGCTCGAGGTGCTCACGCAGGTCTCGTGGACCACGGACCCTGATCGGCTCTCGGCGCGGACCATGATCGACCTGATCTCCCGGCAAGGTGGACTGCGCACGATGCTGTCGACGCGCGGAGGCGCTCAGGACTCCTTGGTGGCGGAGGGGGTCGGCACGCTCGCTGAGCGGATCGCCGACGAGCTCGGCGAACGCGTGCGCCTGGCACACCGGGTCACCCGCATCGTGCGCGCACCGGAGGGGATCACGCTGGAGACGGAGGGCGGCGGGCTCCGCGCTGCTCGCGTCATCGTCACGGTACCGCCGCCGGTGGCCGCGCGGATCGTGCACGATCCGCCCCTCCCGCCCCGGCGCGCGGCGTTGGAGCAGGGCACCTATCTGGGCACCGTCCACAAGGCGATCGCCGTCTACGAGCGGCCCTTCTGGCGGGAGCGGCGGGGCGGCGAGCTGCTCCTCCTGGGCAGGCCGGGCGGAGCGGTCTTCGACACCAGTCCACCGGGCGGCCCCGGCCATCTCACCCTGCTCTTCGGTGGTGCCGAGGCGCGCGCCCTGGACGCGCTGGAGGGCGGGGTTCGGCGGACCCGGGTCCTCGATGCGCTCGAGCCCCACCTCGGTTCGGAGGTACGCCGCTACGCGGGGTGGCATGAGAAGTCGTGGCACCTCGACGAGTACGCGGGAGGAGGCTACGTGGTGCTCCCCGCTCCGGGCGCCACCGACGGCAGGTACGACCTCGCCTCCGAGCCGGTCGACGGCATCCACTGGGCGGGGGCGGAGACAGCGGTGGACCATCCGGGCTATCTCGACGGCGCGATCGAGTCCGGCCGCCGTGCGGCGCGCACGGTGCTTGCCGAGCTTGGCGGCGGGTGAGTCGGAGAAGCGGGTGCGGTGCGGCGGAGTGACGCCGGCTGTCGACAGTGCCGACTATCCTCACGGCCATGCGTCTCCGCCTGCTCACTGCCGCCGCGCTCACCGGTGTGCTCGCGCTCACCGGGTGTGGCGGTGGCGAGCAGCTGGTCGAGGAGGAGCCGACCTCGGCGGCGAGCGGCTCCGCGCCCGAGGGCGATGCCCCGGGGGCCGTCGTACCCTCCGATCTCGCCTCGCTGGTCGACGAATACAACAAGTCGGCGCCCCCGGTGACCGACGCGAGCGCGGAGGCGCCTCCGGAGACGGTGAAGCTCGGTGCCGATGTGGGCTGGCCGCAGTGCCCCGAGGGGGTCGGCATCCCGGAGAAGCAGGGCCAGGGGCAGCCGATGCCCGACGCGGACTCGGAGTTCGTGATCATCGGGCTCACCAACAGCCCGTCGTTCACCCGCAATCCCTGCATCGAGGAGCAGGTGGCCTGGGCACAGGAGCGTGATCTCTGGATCGGCGCCTACTCGGTGGTCAGCTTCCCGCGGCAGGAGGAGATCGAGGAGTACGGCGGCACCGGCCCGTGGGACGGCAGCTCTGATCTGGGCGCGCTGCGCAACGTGGGGTACGCCGCTGCGCGCTACAACGCGGCCACGCTGCGGAAGCTGCGACTCGACGTACCGCTGGTGTGGATCGACGTCGAGCCTGTGCCGAAGTTCGACTGGAGCGAAGACAAGGCGGCCAACGCGGCGGTGATCGTCGGCATGGCGCGGGGGTACCGAGAGACCGGCTACCGGATCGGCGCCTACTCGCTGCCGTCGATGTGGTCCGCGATCGCCGGTGATCTCCGGCTCTACGCGCCCGAGTGGCGCCCTGCGGGGGACCGGGGCCAGGGAGAGGCCGAGAGCCGCTGTGGCGAGGGCTGGTCGTTCCAGGGCGGCAACGCGGTCCTGGTGCAGTGGGTCGAGGACGGCCGGGACCACAACGTGCCCTGCCCGGGCGTCGAGCTCGAGCCGGAGCGCTGGTTCTTCCGCTACTGAGCCTGCCGCTACCTCTTGTCGGTGGGGCTGGCTAGGGTTCACAGAGTGGATGCACCCCTCGCCCTCTATCGCCGCTACCGGCCCGAGACCTTCGCGGAAGTGATCGGCCAGGAGCACGTCACGGAGCCGTTGCGGGCCGCGTTGGCCAACAACCGGGTCAACCACGCCTATCTGTTCTCCGGGCCGCGCGGTTGCGGCAAGACCACCTCGGCGCGGATCCTGGCGCGCGCGCTCAACTGCGAGCGTGCGCCCATCGCCGATCCCTGCGGCGAGTGCGAGTCCTGTCGTGACCTGGCGCGCGGCGGTCCGGGGTCGATCGACGTGATCGAGATCGACGCCGCGTCCCACGGTGGCGTCGACGATGCCCGCGACCTGCGTGAGAAGGCGTTCTTCGCCCCGGTAAAGAGTCGCTACAAGGTCTACATCATCGACGAGGCTCACATGGTCAGCCCGCAGGGCTTCAACGCCCTGCTGAAACTGGTCGAGGAGCCGCCACCCCACCTGCGCTTCATCTTCGCGACGACGGAGCCCGAGAAGGTGCTGCCGACGATCCGCTCGCGCACCCATCACTATCCCTTCCGGCTGATCCCGCCCAAGCTGCTCTCGGGCTATCTCTCCGACCTCTGCCAGCGCGAAGGCGTGCCGATCGATGCCGCCGCGCTGCCGCTGGTGGTCCGGGCGGGCGGTGGCTCTGCCCGTGACACGCTGTCCGTGCTCGACCAGCTCCTCGGGGGCGCGGGCGCCGGCGGGGTCACCCACCAGCTGGCCGCCGGCCTGCTCGGCTATACGCCCGACAGCCTGCTCGACGAGATCGTCGACGCCTTCGCAGCCGCCGATGGCGCCGGTGTCTTCGGGGTCGTCGACAAGGTGATCGAGACGGGGCAGGACCCACGGCGCTTCACCGAGGATCTGCTCCGCCGCCTGCGCGACCTGGTGATCATCGCCGCCGTGCCCGATGCTCCGGCGACCGGCCTGATCGACCTGCCCCAGGATGCCGCGGAGCGACTCACGGCCCAGGCGGCACGCTTCGGCGTCGCCTCGCTGACCCGCGCCGCCGACCTCTTCGCCTCCGGGCTCACCGAGATGCGCGGCGCCACGGCTCCTCGCCTGCTGCTCGAGCTGGTCTGCTCACGGGTGCTGCTGCCGGCCGCCGACCATGGCGCCGACGGCCTCGCCGCGCGGCTCGATCGGCTGGAGCGACGAGTCGCGATGACCGGCGACGCGTTGCAGGGCTCGCCTGTCCGGGCCGACGTTCCGCCGCAGGCGCCTGCCTCGCCGGCTGTCCCCCCGGCACACGCCCCGGCCCCGGCCGCGGCGCAGGATCCCCCGGCCCCAGAGCCTCCGGCCCCGTCTCGGCACCAGCCGGTCCAGGCCCAAGCGCCGACCGAGACGGCCTCGGCAGAGGTCGGCGCTGCTGACCAACCTGCAGCCGCCTCGCCGGCCGAGAGCACGTCGTCGTCCCCCGGCCCATCGGCGGAGGAGGGCTGGTCGGCAGCGACGACTGCGCCCATGCCTGAAGCGAGCACTCAGCAGGCGCAGCCTGCCGCCGCGCCGCAGCCATCTGCCGCCGTACAGCACGGGCCGTCGGACGGTGCTCCCGCGCCGGAGCCGCCCCGGGAGGAGGCGCCTACCGCTCCCGCGCAGTCCGCTGCCCCGGCGGCCGGTGGTCTGAGCCTTGCCGATGTGCGTCGACTCTGGCCCGACATCGTGGAGGCCACCAAGACCCGGCGCCGGGTGACCTGGATCCACCTGACCCAGAACGCCCAGGTGGTGGCCGTCGACGCGTCGACTCTCACGCTCGGCTTCACCAACGCCGGCGCGCGCGACTCGTTCGTCGGTGGCGGGAGCGACGAGATCGTGCGGCAGGCCGCCATCGACATCGTCGGTCAGGACTGGAAGGTGGTCGCGATCGTCGACCCGGGTGCGCAACCGGGCGAGCCGGCGCCGGTGGCCTCACGTCCGGCCGTGCGTCCCGCTGAGCCGGAGCCGCGGCCCGAGCCGTGGATGGAGGCGCCTCAGGAGCCGGCGCCGCCCGACTGGGCCGGAGCAGAGCCGCCGTCCCCGGAGCCGTCGGCAGCCGTCTCGGCAGCACGCGCAGCCATCGCGCCGACGCGCACCGGCGACGCGCCGGTCGAGCGCGGTGGTGCGCCGGAGCACGATCCTGACGCCGACGCCACCCTCGACGACCCCGAGCTCGAGAACTCTGGACTTGCCGGCCGGGAGCTCATCGAGCGCACCCTCGGCGGCCGGGTGATCGAGGAGATCCGGCATGACTGACCTGTCGCGCCAGCGGCCGGCCCACCGACGAAAGGCATACCGATGACCCAGAACCCCTTCGGCGAGGGCGGCTTCGACATGGGCGCACTGCTGCAGCAGGCCCAGCAGATGCAGCAGCAGCTCATGGAGGCGCAGGCGACCCTTGCCGAGACCGAGGTGGAAGGCACGGTCGCCGGCGGTGCCGTCACCGTGACCATCAACGGTGCCGGCGACCTGCGCGCGGTGCGCATCGCCGCCGGCTCCTTCGACGGCAGCGACGTCGACGACCTCGCCGATCTCGGTGACCTGGTGGTCGCCGCGTTCCGGGATGCGAAGGCGAAGGCCGACGCACTCGCGCAGGAGAAGCTCAACCCGCTGGCTGGTGGACTCGGTGGCTCCGGCGGGCTGCCTGGGCTGCCTGGATTCGGCCAGGGCTGACGCGTGTATGAAGGCATCGTCCAGGATCTGATCGACGAGCTCGGTCGTCTTCCTGGGGTGGGACCCAAGAGCGCGCAGCGGATCGCCTTCCACCTCCTGCAGGCCGATCCGGTCGACGTACGTCGCTTGTCCGACGTGCTCGTGCAGGTCAAGCAGCGGGTCAAGTTCTGCTCGGTCTGCTTCAACGTCTCTGAGGACGAGCAGTGCCGGATCTGCCGGGATCCGCGCCGGGACCCGACGGTGCTCTGCGTCGTCGAGGAGTACAAGGACGTCGTGGCCATCGAGCGGACCCGCGAGTTCCGCGGCCGCTACCACGTGCTGGGCGGAGCCATCTCGCCGATCGACGGGATCGGACCGGAGCAGCTGCGGGTGCGTGAGCTGCTCACTCGCTTGGCCGACGGGCAGATCACGGAGGTCATCCTGGCCACCGACCCCAACCTGGAGGGCGAGGCCACCGCGACGTATCTCACGAGGAATCTCAAGCCTCTGGGGTTGCGAGTCACGCGGTTGGCGAGTGGACTACCGGTGGGCGGTGATCTCGAGTACGCCGATGAGGTCACCCTCGGCCGGGCATTCGCAGGGAGGAGATCCGCGGAATGAACAACGATCTTGACGAGTTCGCGCAGCAGATCGCCGATCAGGTGGAGAGCTTCCTGGTGGCGCTGCAGGCGATCGCCGAGGAGGCGGACAGTGGGCGAGCGGTCTCGCTCCTGCTGCTGGAGGTCTCCCAGGTGCTGCTCGCCGGAGCCCGGCTGGGAGTGCAGTCCGACTTCAGCCCGGCCGAGGAGTTCCAGCCCGACGCCGGCCCGGACCCCGACCTCGACGAGCTCCGGCTGCGCCTGGCCAAGATGCTCGACGGCGTCGACGTCTTCTCCGAGGTCTTCGACCCGTACGTCGACACCGAGGTCGGCACCTCGGTGATCTCCGACGACCTCACCAGCGTCGCCTCTGCGCTTGCGCACGGCTTGCGGCACCTGCGCGCCGGCCGGGTGGAGGAGGCACTGTGGTGGTGGCAGTTCTCCTACGTCGCCTCCTGGGGCAACGAGGCGTCGGGGGTGCTCCGCGCGCTCCAGTCGATCGTCACGCACGACCGGCTCGACATCGACTTCACCGGTGAGGACGAGCAGGTCGCGGCCGCCGACGAGATGCTCGACGAGGCAGCTCCTACCCAAGGCTGAGCGCCACCGTTCCAGCGCCTGCGACCGGGAGGCGGGACGCACGGCTGGCTCGCGGGGGCGCCGACTAGAATCAGCGCCGAAGGCCCGGCAACGTTGCCGGGCGTCTCCTTGCAACCTCGAGAGGGTGGACCCGTGGGCATTGTCGTGCAGAAGTACGGCGGCTCCTCGCTTTCCGATGCCACCGCCATCAAGCGCGTGGCGCGGCGCATCGTGGAGACCAAGAAGCAGGGTCACGACGTGGTCGTCGCGGTCTCTGCCATGGGCGACACGACGGACGAACTGCTGGACCTGGCCGCTGGAGTCAGCCCGCTGCCGCCGGCGCGTGAGATGGACATGCTGCTGACCGCCGGTGAACGGATCTCGATGGCGCTGGTCGCCATGGCGATCTCCGACCTCGGCTACACGGCTCGGTCGTTCACCGGGTCGCAGGCCGGTGTGATCACGGACTCCGTGCACGGCAAGGCGAAGATCATCGATGTCACGCCGGGCCGGATCTCCTCCGCGCTCGACGACGGCCACATCGTCATCGTCGCCGGCTTCCAGGGCGTCTCGCAGGACACGAAGGAGATCACCACCCTCGGTCGCGGTGGCACCGACACCACCGCGGTGGCCCTCGCGGCGGCCCTGGAGGCCGACGTCTGCGAGATCTACACCGACGTCGACGGTGTCTTCACCGCCGACCCGCGCATCGTCCCCAAGGCCCACAAGCTCGACAAGGTCTCCTTTGAGGAGATGCTCGAGCTGGCCGCGCACGGCGCCAAGATCCTGCACCTGCGCTGCGTCGAGTACGGGCGCCGCTACAACATCCCGATCCACGTGCGTTCCTCCTTCAGCCAGCTGGAGGGCACGTGGGTCGTCGACGACCCCACGGAGGGAAACACCATGGAACAGGCCATCATCTCCGGTGTCGCCCACGACACCAGCGAGGCCAAGATCACCGTCGTCGGCGTGCCCGACAAGGTCGGCGAGGCGGCCCGGATCTTCGAGGCGCTGGCCACCGCTCAGATCAACCTCGACATGATCGTGCAGAACGTGTCGGCTGCCGACACCAACCTCACCGACATCTCCTTCACGCTGCCCAGCGCCGACGGGCAGACCGCCATGTCGGTGCTGTCGAAGCTGCAGGAGCAGGTCGGCTACGAGAAGCTGATCTTCAACGACAAGGTCGGCAAGATCTCGCTGGTGGGTGCGGGCATGCGCACCAACCCGGGGATCACCGCCAAGTTCTTCGGGACCCTGGCCGAGGCGGGCGTCAACATCGACATGATCTCCACCTCCGAGATCCGGATCTCCGTCGTGGTGGCGGAGGACGACGTGAACACCGCGGTGCGGGCAACGCACACGGCGTTCGACCTGGACGCGGACGAGGTGGAGGCAGTGGTCTACGGAGGTACCGGACGATGACCCTTCGACAGGCTCAGGGCGGCGCCCGGATCGGTGTGGTCGGCGCGACCGGCCAGGTCGGAGTGGCAATGCGGCAGATCCTGCTCGACCGGGGCTTCCCGGCCGAGGAGGTGCGCTTCTTCGCCTCGGCTCGCTCGGCGGGCACGGTGCTGCCGTTCGGTGACCGCGAGGTGACCGTGGAGGACGCGGCGACCGCCGACCCGAGCGGGCTCGACATCGCGCTCTTCTCGGCCGGCGGGGCGACCTCCAAGGCGCTGGCGCCGAAGTTCGCTGCGGCCGGTGCTGTCGTCGTCGACAACTCCTCGGCCTGGCGCAAGGATCCCGAGGTCCCGCTGGTGGTGGCCGAAGTGAACCCCGAAGCGCTGCGCGAGATCCCCAAGGGCATCGTCGCCAACCCGAACTGCACCACGATGGCCGCCATGCCGGTGCTGAAGCCGCTGCACGACGAGGCGGGCCTGAAGCGGCTCGTCGTGTCGACGTACCAGGCGGTCTCGGGCTCTGGCGTGGCCGGCGTCGAGGAGCTCGCCTCCCAGGTCGCCGCCGCGGGTGACAAGGCGCGCGAGCTGGCCTACGACGGCGCGGCCGTCTCGCTGCCCGCGCCGGGCGTCTACGCGCGCAACATCGCCTACAACGTGCTGCCGCTGGCCGGCTCGATCGTCGACGACGGACTCGAGGAGACCGACGAGGAGCAGAAGCTGCGCAACGAGTCGCGCAAGATCCTCGGCATTCCCGAGCTTCTGGTCTCGGGGCTCTGCGTCCGAGTCCCGGTCTTCACCGGTCACTCGCTTGCGGTGAACGCGGAGTTCGACCGGGCGATCAGTCCGGAGCGCGCCCGCGAGATCCTGGCGACCGCGACGGGCGTCGAGGTGACCGATATCCCCAACCCGCTGCAGGCGGCAGGCAAGGATCCGTCGTACGTCGGCCGGATCCGTCAGGACGAGGGCGTCCCGGGCGGCCGCGGCCTCGCGCTCTTCATCAGCAACGACAACCTGCGCAAGGGCGCGGCCCTCAACACCGTTCAGCTTGCGGAGCTGCTCGCCGCTCGCTGACCGGCAAACGCGAAAGTCCCTGACGTCGCGGCCCTCGGAACTCGGTTCCGAGGGCCGCAGCGTCAGGGACTCTCTGCTTCCTAGGCCTCGTCGATGAAGCGGGCGGTCACGAACTGCGAGAGCAGGTAGGTGCCGACCGAGACGAGCGGGATCACGATGCCCATCGCCGGGGAGAAGATCACGTTGATCAGGAAGAGCAGCGCGATCACGGCAAGGAGCCCGACGGCGAGGAAGCTGGTGCTGGTCGGGTCGGTGATCTGCCAGGCGGCGAGCAGGACGCTGCCCACCGCTACCAGGACCACCATGATCGCGATCAGGATCGGGATGCCGGGGCCGCCGCAGGCCGAGGTGCCCTTGACCGCCTCACAGCCCTGCAGGCCGAAGTAGGTCAGGCCCACGGCGAGGATGCCGACGATCGCGCCGGTGATGGCGGCAGCCGCGGGGTCCGGCAGCGCGGGAAGCCGGAGGTCCGCGAGCGTACGCCGCGGCGTCGTCTCGCGAGGCTCCTCCTCGAAGTCGAGGTCGTCGTCCTCAAGGTCGGCCAGGTCGGCCTCCTCCTCAGCGACGATGAGGTCGTGCTCAGGCAGCTCGGGAAGAGCCTGCGTCGACGTGTCCGCGCCCGGCGCGGGCGCCGCCCCAGCCAGCTGGGGGGTGGACTCTGCGCCGGCTGGCTCGCTGGACACCGCTTCCTGCGCCTCGGGCTGCCGCTCCGCTGCCGGATCCTCCGCACGGCCAGGACCGGGCGTGCTCTCCGCCTCCACGGCGGTGGCGAGCGGCTCCGCGGCCGAAGTGGCTCTGTCCGCCGGGGCGACGCTTCCGGCCTCGCCGGCGGTGGCGAGCGGCTCTGTCAGGACGGCGTCGTCCGTCACGGCGGCTGTCTTGTCGGGGGCCTCGTCTGCGGAGGTGTCCGTGGCAGCCTCAGGAGCAGCCGACTCCGCTGCTTCGGTCGGCTCGGCCGGGGTGGAGGGAGTCGGTTCGGCTGCCTCGGTCGGTGCCTCGGCAGTCGGTTCCTCGGGCTGCGCAGCGGTGGGCTCGGTGGCGGGCTTGCCGCGCACCAGGCGCTCGAAGTCCTCGGCACTGGGCGCGTCGTCGGTGGTCTGGGGCTGCTGCTTGCGCCCCCGCTTGAAGAGCGAGCCCAGGCTGGGCATCTCCAGCGACGGGCCGTCGTCGCGCCGATCTCTGTCTGCCATGAGGGGCAGTCTGCCATGCAGGGTCAGCCGAGAGCGGGCCGTCTTGACCGCACGGACGGGGAACTGCCGATCGACCGGCACGTCCCTAGAACCGTCGCCACCACAGGTTCACGGCGTAGTCGACGGAGGTGCCCCGGTGCTGGGCGCAGATCTCCTCGGCGACCCGGGGCGGGAACTCGATGCGCACCACCGCCTCGAAGTCCGCGCGGCTGTCGAACTCCCAGGCGGTGAGCACCGGCTGCCGTGACCAGCCCCGGGCCTGCCAGAAGCGCTCCACGGCGTCGGGCGCGACGGTCGGATAGCCGCGCCGGAACCACTGGCCGAAGGTCGAGGTGGTCGCGTCGTTGTCGATGACCACCGCGACGCCGCCCGGGCGCACCACGCGGTCGAGCTCGCGCAGTCCCGGCTCGCTTCCGGGGCCGAAGAAGTAGGCCCATCGCACCTGCACGACGTCCACGCTCCGGTCGGGGAGACCGGTCGCCTGCGCGGTGCCCTGCCGCACCGTCACGTTCTCCCACCGGCGGGTACGACGTCGCGCCAGCCCTACCAGGTCGGGGTGCGGCTCCACGCCGGTCACCGACCGTGCGTCGACCGCCCAGGCGGGGAGGTGGAAGCCGGTGCCGCAGCCCAGGTCGAGCACGTCCCGCCCGGTCCAGTCGGCCAGTCCACGCAGTGCATCGGTGACCCTGCCAGGGCGGTCGAACGCCCTGTTCTCCAGCTCGTAGGTGGCGGTGTGGTGCCAGATGTTGGGGCTGGGGACGGTGCCGACCGGCGTGGAGCGCGGGTGGAGACTCAGATCCGGACCAGGCCGTTGGGGGTCTGGAACTGGGCGGCGAGGATGCCCGGCGTGCCGTGCGGCGCGGCCCACTCGACCTTGACGTCCGTCAGTGGTGCCTCGACCGGCTCGCCCAGCCACTCGCTGACACGCAGCGGGTCGCCCGCGATCTCCAGGCAGGCGAGGGAGATCTCCTCGCTGCCGCCCGCGCTGGGGTGGTCGCCGAGGTCGGACTCCCACTGCACGAAGAACGGCAGCTGCGGGTCGGCGATCAGGCCGTTGACGCCGATCTGCTTCCACTTCAACGCATGGCCGTCGGGGCGGTGCCGGCTGCCGTCGACCGCGGCGCGGCCGAGGCGCTGCTCAACCGGCGCGATGTCGTCGACGGCGACGACCCAACCGAGCCAGCCGCCGCCTGCTGCGGAGCGGGCCCGCACTGCCTGGCCGAAGGGAGCCTTGTCGGAGGCGGGGTGGTCGAGCACCTCGACGACCTCGAGATAGGTGTGGTCGGCGAGCGGCAGGATGCGATTGCGCGTCCCGAACCGCGGGTGCACACCTCCGTCCACGAACTCGCGGCCTAGCAGGGCGCCCAGCCGTTCGGCCGTGGCGATCATGCCGTCGGGTCCAGCGGCGTACGAGACGTGATCGAGTCGCATGCCAGCATTGTGTGCTGCGCTCACGGCCTCCCGGACCCCGGGGTGCTTGTCTCTCGACGTCGAGAAGGTTCCCTGCGGCGCCCGGTGGCGGTCAGTGCGGGCTGGCCGGGTGCAGCGCGAGAGCCGAGCGTGACCGGACGTGCGCCTCGCAGTGCCGCACCAGCTCCGCGTACCCGGGAGCTCCCATCATCTCGGTGAGCTCGGCGGCGCTGGTGACGTAGAGGGGCTCGACCGCGACGTGCGCGACCGGGTTGCCGGTGCAGTACCAGTCCAGGTCGTGGCCGCCGGCGCCCCAGCCGCGACGGTCGTACTCGGTGATGGTGATCTCGAGGTAGCTGGTGTCGTCGGGGCGCTCGACCTGCCGGTACGCGCGGCGGATCGGCAGCTGCCAGCAGACGTCCGGCTTCGTCTCCAGCGGGTTGCGGCCCTGTTGGAGTGCCAGGGCGTGCAGCGCGCAGCCGCTGCCGCCGGCGAAGTCGCTGCGGTTGGCGAAGACGCAGGAGCGCTGCCCGTCCGCCTCGATCGCCAGCGTCTTGCGGTCACCGTCCTCGTCCTTCTCGATCCAGTCCTTCTTCTTCACCGGACGGCCGGGGTGGCGCTGCCAGAGCTCCGGGGTGAGCTGCTCGACGTACGCCGCCACGCGCTGCTCGTCGTCGCGGTCGGAGAAGTGGGCCCCGAGGGTGCAGCAGCCGACGTCGGGGGAGTCGGCATAGATGCCGGCGCAACCCTGCCCGAAGATGCAGGTGTAGGCGGAGGTGAGCCAGGTGAGGTCACAGCGGAAGACCTGACCGTCATCGGCCGGATCCGGGAACTCCACCCACGCACGCGGGAACGACAGGCTCACCTCAGGCACGGCGTCACCCTATGCCTGGATGCCGCATTACCCTGGATCCATGAGGTTGGGCGTCTTGGACATCGGCTCGAACACCGGTCACCTGCTCGTCGTCGATGCCCACGGCGGTGCGGCACCGGTGCCGGCCTCCTCCTACAAGGAGGACCTGCGCCTGGCCGAGCACCTCGACGAGGCCGGTGCCGTCAGCCAGGCCGGCATCGATGCGCTGTCCGCCTTCTGCGCACAGGCGCTCGTCGTCGCCGAGGACAAGGGCTGCGAAGAGATCCTGGGCTTCGCCACTTCGGCGGTGCGTGACGCGACCAACACCGAGGACGTGCTCGCCCAGGTGCAGGCCCGCACCGGGGTCGACCTCGAGGTCCTCGCCGGGGAGGACGAGGCGCGGCTGACGTTCCTCGCCGTACGCCGCTGGTTCGGGTGGTCCGCCGGGCGGCTGGCCGTCTTCGACATCGGAGGTGGCTCGCTCGAGATCGCCGCCGGTGGAGACGAGGCGCCGGACGTGGCGTGGTCGCTGCCGCTCGGCGCTGCGCGGCTGGCTCGGGACTGGTTCGGTGCGGGCGTGCCCGATGAGGGCCAGCTCCGCGAGCTGCGTCGGGTGATCCGCACCAGCATCGCCCGCGATGCCGGCAACCTGCTGCGTCACGGCGCGCCGCATCGCGCCGCCGCCACCTCCAAGACCTTCCGGTCGCTGGCTCGCATCTGCGGCGCGGCGCCCTCCGGTGACGGACCGCTCGTCCCCCGCGTGCTGGCGCGCTCCGAGCTTGCGACCTGGATCCCCAAGCTGGTGGGCCTCAACCTGGAGGAGCTGGCCGCGCTTCCTGGCGTCTCGCTGAGCCGGGCGCACCAAGTGGTCCCAGGAGCGCTGGTCGCCGAGGCGGTGCTGGACATCTTCGATCTGCAGGAGCTCGAGATCTGCCCCTGGGCGCTGCGCGAGGGTGTGATCCTGGAGCGCTTCGACCAGCTCAGCGTGTTGGACCTGGACGGGGACGGGGTGCGCGACCTGATCCGGCCGGGCACGTCCCGTGGAGTCGCCGCGGTGGGGTTGGGCGCCACCCCCGTGGAGTAGCAGGCGTCTCGTGCCGCTGATCGGACTCTCCACTGCCTCGGTCTACCCCGAGTCGACGGCGCACGCCTTCTCCTACGCCGCGTTGCTCGGCTACGACGCGGTCGAGGTGATGGTCGGCATCGATGCGCTCAGTCAACAGGTCACGGCGGTGCGCCAGCTCTCCGAGCACCACGAGGTGCCGATCTGCGCCGTCCACGCACCGTGTCTGCTCATCACGCAGCGGGTCTGGGGGACCGATCCGTGGGGCAAGCTGGAGCGTTCCGCCGAGATGGCGGCGGCGGTCGGGGCCGACGTCGTGGTCGTCCACCCGCCGTTCCGGTGGCAGAAGGAGTACGCCCGGGAGTTCGTGCAGGGCATCGCCGGCCTGGAGCAGGCGACGGGTGTCGCCTTCGCCGTGGAGAACATGTATCCCTGGCGCGCCACCCAGAAGCGTGGTGTGGAGGTGTACCTGCCGGGCCGCGACCCCTCGCAGCACGACTATGCCAACGCCACGATCGACCTCTCGCACGCGGCGGTCGCCCAGGAGGATCCGGTGGCGATGGCGGCACGGCTCGGAGACCGGCTACGGCATATCCACCTCACCGACGGCACCGGCTCGGCGAAGGACGAGCATCTGGTGCCGGGGCGCGGCAGCCAGCCCGCCGCGGAGCTGCTGCGCCATCTCACCGAGTCCGGCTTCGGCGGCCACGTCGTCGTCGAGATCAACACGCGGCGTGCAGCGACCGTCGATCAACGCACCGCCGATCTGGCCGAGTCGCTGGCGTTCGCCCGCACCCATCTCGGCCTCGGGGCACCGGAGTCGTGATGCCGGCTGACGCCGTCGACGTGGCAGCGCTGACCGTGGTCCGCGGCGGTCGCCCGGTGCTGACCGACCTCGACCTGCGCGTCCCGGCCGGTCAGGTGACCGGCCTGCTCGGTCCCTCGGGGTGTGGCAAGTCCACGTTGCTGCGCTCGATCGTCGGTGTCCAGCGGATCGGTTCTGGTCGCGTGACGGTGCTCGACCATCCCGCCGGCAGCCGTGCCCTGCGCCGCAGCGTCGGCTACGTCACGCAGGCAGCCAGCGTGTACGACGACCTGAGTGTCGGCGAGAACCTGCGCTTCTTCGCGCGCGTGCTCGACGTGGCCGACGCCGAGGTCGGGCGGGTGCTGGAGGTCGTCGACCTCTCCGACCGGCGCGACCAGGTGGTCGGTGCGCTGAGCGGCGGCCAGCGCTCGCGGGTGAGCCTCGCGGTGGCTCTGCTCGGCTCGCCTCCGCTGCTGGTCCTCGACGAGCCAACGGTCGGGCTCGATCCGGTGCTCCGGGCCACACTCTGGTCCCTCTTCCACGACCTGGCCGACGCCGGCACCACCGTCCTCGTCTCCAGCCACGTGATGGACGAGGCCGAGCGCTGTGACCGCCTGCTGCTGATGCGTGAGGGCGCGATCATCGCGGACGACACCCCGGGCGCGATCAAGGAGCGTGCCGGGGTCGATGACGTCGAATCGGCGTTCCTTGCCCTGGTGGCGGACGCGGAGGGTCCTCGATGACGCCCCGGATCACCCTGGCGGTGGCGGCGCGGGTGCTGCGGCAGCTGCGTCGGGACCGTCGTACGTCGGCGATGCTGCTGGCCGTTCCGTGTGTGTTGATCACGCTGCTGTGGTGGATGTTCCGCGACCTGCCAGCCGACCGGTTCGACCAGTTCGGACCGGGCCTGCTCGCGATGTTTCCCTTCATCGTGATGTTCCTGGTCACGAGCGTCACCACGCTGCGCGAACGCAGCAGCGGGACCCTTGAGCGGCTCCTGTCGATGCCACTCGGCAAGGGCGACTTCCTCGGCGGGTACGCCGTCGCCTTCGGCCTGGTCGCGGTCCTGCAGTCCGTGCTGGCCGTCGGCATCAGTGTCGGGCTGCTCGGGTTGGAGGTGCAGGGCCCGGTGTGGTTGCTGACCGTGGTCGCGGTCGTCGACGCCCTGCTCGGCACCGCCCTCGGACTGTTGGTGAGCGCTTTCGCCCGTACCGAGTTCCAGGCGGTCCAGTTCATGCCGGCCGTGGTGATCCCGCAGATCCTGCTCTGCGGCCTGTTCGTGCCCCGGGCGGCGCTGCCGGACGTGCTCGGCGCGGTCAGCGACGTGCTGCCGCTCTCCTACGCGATGGACGCGATGAGCACGTTGGTCCGCACCAGCGACACGGCCGAGGTCTGGTCCGATCTCGCCGCGGTGCTGGCCTTCACGATGGCGGGCCTCCTGCTCGGCGCCGCCACGCTGCGCCGTCGTACCCCCTGACGGCGTGCGGCTGATGCCGAGGTGTGGGACGGCGTACCTCTCGGCCTGGGGTGAGACGATGCGTGGGTAAGCAGAGACGAAGCACTGGACGAAGTAGGAGCCTCATGAGTCTGACCGCGATCATCGGTGCCGGCGTGATGGGCGAGACCTTGCTCTCCGGCCTGATCCGCGCCGGGCGTCCGGCCGACACCCTGCTGGTGGGGGAGAAGCGCGCCGAGCGTGCCGCCGAGCTCGAGGGCCGGTACGGCGTCGCGGTCGTCGACAATCTGACCGCGGCCACGCGCGCCGACACCGTCGCGCTGGTGGTGAAGCCGCAGGACATGGGCTCCGTGCTCGCTGAGATCGCGCCGGTGCTCCGGCCCGGGCAGGTGCTCGTCTCGCTGGCCGCCGGCATCACCACCGCGTTCATGGAGCGGCACGTGCCCGCGGGTGTCGCGGTGGTACGGGTGATGCCCAACACGCCTGCCCTGGTCGACGCCGGAATGGCCGCGATCTCCCCCGGCTCGCACTGCAGCGAGGCGCACCTCGACGAGGCCGAGTCCCTGCTCTCGGCCACCGGCAAGGTGCTGCGTGTTCCGGAGTCGCAGATGGATGCGGTGACCGCGATCTCCGGCTCCGGCCCGGCGTACCTCTTCTACGTGGTCGAGTCGATGATCGAGGCCGGGGTGCACCTCGGCCTGCCGCGGTCCACGGCCACCGATCTCGTCGTGCAGACGGTCGTGGGCAGTGGCCGGATGCTCCAGGAGACCGGCACCCACCCGACCGTGCTCCGCGAGCAGGTGACCTCGCCGGCCGGCACCACGGCGGCGGCGCTGCGCGAGCTCGAGGTGCACGGTGTCCGGGCCGCCTTCCTTGCCGCGATGGAGGCCGCCCGGAACCGCTCGCAGGCGCTCGCCGGCGACTCCTGAACACGGCCGGCGAGGGTTATCGACCGGGTGAAAGCAATCCGACACGCCGGGAATCTCGGACAAATCTTCCGTCCACCCTTCCCCACCAGTCACATCAGGCTCTATTCTCACGACCACGAGGCACGTGGAAACCGGTGGGGAAGCCGGTGCGTGTCTCACGAAAGTGGTGTTCCATGGCCGGTTCCGGTGACAACATCTCCGAGGCGAAGTTCCTGACGATCGCCGAGGTCGCTGCGCAGATGCGCGTCTCCAAGATGACCGTCTACCGCCTGGTGCATAGCGGGGAGCTGCCGGCCGTCCGGGTCGGGCGCTCCTTCCGGGTCACCGAGCGCGACGTCAACAACTACCTCGAGCGCAGCTTCTACGACGCCGGCTGACCTCGCACGCGTCTCGCGGCTCCCTTCCGTGGCCCTCGCCCGCACCTTGCCGACCTACCAGCGGTCCTGGTCGTCCTGTGGCGGTTTCGGGAGCCGGGAGGGTAGGCGCGCACCGGTACGCCGGCGCCCGGGCGTGCGCTTGCATGCTGGACAGGTGCCCGCGAGTTTCTGCTCGCCTCGGGTGAACGGATAGGCTGTGCCGGTCGCCCGCGTGGACGCGTGGCTGGCATCAGGCTCTGGAAGGAAGAACGTTGGGTTCTGTCATCAAGAAGCGCCGTAAGCGTATGGCGAAGAAGAAGCACCGCAAGCTGCTCAAGAAGACGCGGGTGCAGCGCCGCAAGCTCGGCAAGTAAGGCATCGGGACGGCCATGGGCAGGGTCGTTCTCGTCACGGGCGTCTCCCGTGATCTGGCGCGACAGTTCGCGAAGAACATCGCGGACGACCCTGCTGTGGACCGTGTCATCGGTGTCGACATCGTCCCCCCGCGGGGCGACATCGGCGCCGTCTCGTTCGTCCGTGCCGACATCCGGACTCCGGTGATCGCCAAGATCATCGTGAAAGAGGATGTCGACACCGTCGTCCACATGAGCGTCATCGCTACCCCTGGCGACGTCGGCGGACGGGCGACGATGAAGGAGCTCAACGTCATCGGGACGATGCAGCTCCTCGCCGCCTGCCAGCGCGCGCCGGGCCTACGGCACCTGGTGGTCAAGTCCACCTCGACGGTGTACGGCGCCACGAGTCGGGATCCGGCGATGTTCACCGAGGAGATGGCGCCTCGGCGGCTCGCCCGCTCCGGCTACGCGACCGACGCCTTCGAGGTCGAGGGCTACGTGCGCGGCTTCGCGCGCCGTCGGCCCGACGTCCGGGTGACCATGATCCGCGCCGCGAACGTGATCGGGCCCAGCGTGCAGAGCCCGACCTCGCAGTACTTCCGGCTCCCGGTGATCCCCCGGGTTCTCGGCTTCGACCCGCGTCTGCAGTTCCTGCACCACGACGACCTGATGGCGGTGCTCGGCCACGCGGTCCGGACCGACGTGCACGGCACCTTCAACGTGGCCGGCGACGGGGTCATCCTGCTCTCCCAGGCGCTGCGCCGCCTCGGCCGTCCGAGCGTGCCGCTTCCGGGCTTCGCGCTCGGCAGCCTCGGCTCCACGCTGGGCAAGGCCGGGCTGGTCGACTTCTCGCCTGAGCAGCAGCGGTTCCTCACCTTCGGGCGCGGCGTCGACACCACCCGGATGCGCGAGGTGCTCGGCTTCGAGCCGCGCTACACGACAGCAGGCGCCTTCGCCGACTTCGCTGATGCGCTCGGGCCGGGCCTGCACAGCCCCGGCCGTCTCGCCTCGCCCGACACGGTGCTGTCCGGCGTCTCCGACATGCTCGTGGGGAGGAGCGACCGTGGGTGACGCAGAGATCATTCCGATCGGCACACGAGGCCGGCCTGGCCGAGGGTCCGGCAACCGCCGACCCTCCGCCGCGGCCCGCAGCCTTGTCGGCGGCTCGGGAGGCAAGGCGACCCCGCGCCGTACGCCGGAGGGCCAGGAGGCGGTCATCGAGCCCGCTGCCGAGGTGCTTGCCGCTGCCGCGGAGGCGCCGGCCCCCGACAAGGGCATCCCGATCGGCGACTGGCTGCAGGCGCTCAACGGCGCTGCTCGTGAGGTGTTCGGCGACGACTGGGAGCCGCGGCTTGCCGAGTTCCTGGCGTTCCTGCGCCGACGCGTGACCGGTGACTACGAGGTCGACGAGTTCGGCTTCGACCCCGAGCTGACCCAGCGGTTCCTGCTGGCGCTGATCCGTCCGATCGCCCGACGGTGGTTCCGGATCGAGGTGCGCGGCCTGGAGAACATCCCTGCCGAGGGCGGTGCGCTCGTCGTCTCCAACCACTCCGGGACGATCCCCGTCGACGGCCTCATGACCATGGTGACGCTCCACGACCACACCGGTCGAGCGTTGCGGGCGCTCGGCGCCGACCTGGTCTTCCAGCTCCCGTTCGTCGGCGAGCTGGCCCGCAAGGCCGGCACCACCCTGGCCTGCAACGAGGACGCGGAGCGGATGCTGCGCAAGGGCGAGCTGGTCGGTGTCTGGCCGGAGGGTTTCAAGGGCATCGGCAAGCCGTACGCGGAGCGCTACAAGCTGCAGCGGTTCGGTCGGGGCGGCTTCGTCGGCGCCGCGATGCGCACCGGCGTGCCGATCATCCCGCTCTCCGTGGTCGGTGCCGAAGAGATCTATCCACTGGTCGGCAACATCCCGTCGCTGGCCCGGCTTCTCGGGGTGCCCTACATCCCGATCACGCCGTTCTTCCCGCTGCTCGGGCCCCTCGGGCTCATCCCGCTTCCCTCGAAGTGGATTCTCGAGTTCGGCGAGCCGATCCGCACGGACGCCTACGACGTCACCGCGGCGGAGGACCCGATGTTGGTCTTCGACGTTACCGACCAGGTGCGCGAGACCATCCAGCAGTCGCTCTACCGACTGCTCATGGACCGCAAGTCTGTCTTCGGCTGACCCCGCTGCTGCGCAACGGAGTCGTTCTGGCGTGACGCCGTACGGGTGGAGCGGGGTCTCGGCTACTTGCCGGAACCGCCGCCGAGCAGCCCGTTCTTGCCGAGGAGGCCGCCGAGCAGGTCGCTCAGCAGGCCCTCTTCGCCGAGCAGGCCCTCTTCGCCGGTCAGCGCGTCGGTCAGACCCTTGGTGGGTTCCGAGGACGGCGTCGTGGTGGGCTGCTGCGTGGTGGGCTGCTGCGGCTCGGTCGTCGGGTCCGAGGTGGTCGGGTCACCCGTAGGCCCGGAAGTCTCACGCGGCTCAGCGGTGGTCTCGTCGCTGTAGTCCTGCGCGGGCTCCAAGGTCGGCGCCTCGACGGTCGGCGTGGTCGCCGCCACCGAGCGGAGCGCGGCGAGCCGGTTGGCCAGGTTGGCCGGGAGCTCGCTGATTCCGCCGGTGCAGCCGGGGCACAACGAACTGGCGAGGTCGTCGATCCGGGTCAGCGAGGTAACCGCGTTGCTCAGTGCGTCGAGCGATCCGTGGGGCAACCGGTCGCTGAGGGAAGCGAGGATGTCGATGCTGGAGGCCGCGAACTCGCGCAGCTTCTCCACGCCCTGGCTGTTGCCGCCGTCGGTGTAGTCGTCGAGCAGCAGGTCGGCAGCTTCCTCGGACTGGCTGGTGAAGGCGGCCAGGGTGTCGTTCAGCTGCTTCTCGTCGGTGTTGGCGCGCTTGTTGAGCGCCTCGACCTCGGTGAGTCGGCCGCTGGCGTTGTCGAGCAGGCGGGTGCCCTTGGTGCCCTCGTCGAAGGTCAGCGAGGTGCTGGCACCCTCCAGGGCACGCTTGATCGGGTAGAGGGTGTCGCCCGGCAGGGCGCCCTGTGAGGCGACCGCGACCGACGAGGTGACGCCGACCAGCGCCAGCGATCCGGCGGCGATGGCGATCCGGCGGTCGCGGCGGCTGCGCTGCGTGGCCGGAAGCGTCAGCTTGCGCTCCACGTCGCTGAGCACCAGGTCCGCCTCGGCCATCAGGCGCTCGCGCAGATCGGCGACATAGTCGGCCCGCGGGGTTGCCTCGGGCACCGTACGCAGTGCGCCCACGACCTCGAGCAGCTCGGCATCACGCTCGCTGCCGACCGAGCCGCGCCCCTCGAGGAGGGCAGCGAACTCCTCGGCGCGGCGGCCGTGGGGCGTCAGCGAGATCATGAGGTGGTCCTGGTGGTTCCGAAGGGGTCGTTCAGGCGTAGGGAGCTCTCCCTACGTACCCACAACGACCGGAGGGATCCCAGGGTTACGACGATTCGGTGCGAGCCGCGTCTCATCGGTCGCGCACCCCCTCGGGGAGCAGCTTGGCGAGATTGCGTACGCCGCGCAGCTGCAGCTGCTTGATGGCTCCATCGGAGCGCTGCAGCACCTTAGCGGTCTCCGCGATGCTCATCCCCTGCAGAAAGCGCATGACCAGGCACTCCTGCTGCTCCTTCGGGAGCTTGGTGAGGGCGGTGAGCAGCATCTCGTTGGTGAGCGAAGCCAGCACGGTCGACTCGGGGCCCTCGGTGGCGTCGTCGTGCACGCCCATGTCCTCGGTCGTCTGCTCCAGGCGGGTGCGGCCGGCCTTGAAGTGGTCGGTGGTCAGGTTGCGTGCGATGGTCATCAGCCAGGCGCCGAAGTCCTTGCCCTGCCAGCGGAAGTTGTTCATCGACCGCAGCGCGCGGAAGAACGTCTCCGAGGCGAGGTCCTCGGCCAGCGTCTGCGAACGCGTGCGGTAGTAGAGGAACCGGTAGACCGAGGGGTGATAGTGGTCGAAGAGCATCCCGAACGCCTCGGTGTCGCCGCCGCGGGCGAGCTCGACCAGGGCGATCATGCGTTCGCGGTCGGGCTCCGACTCCTCGGAGGAGGCGGCGAACTCGGAGTCGTCGTACCCGCCGGGGCCGGGGTCCATCATCTCCCGGGCAGCTTCGGAGAGGAGTTGCTGCGGGGCGCCTGCGGTGACGACGCCGCCCTCCATCAGGAGCATCTGACCCAGGGCGTGGCGCAGTGTGGCGAACCCGTGGCTCGACCCAGCCAGCACCCTCACGACGACGTTCCTCCCTCAAGCCCCCCTCAGGACTTCACTTGAGGATAGGGCGGATGTGGGTGTGTGTGAAGGGAAACGGTTCACTCGACCCACTGGCAGGGGGCGCCAATGGCCCGTTTGGACTACTTGGGTCCCGGATCGCGGTGGGTGGTCGGGGCGGTGATCGCGCTCGAGCGGCCTCACGCCTCCTGCGCCGGAGTCAGCCCCGGAGGGTGCGACGCGCTGTGCCCGCAGCGGCCACGGCTCCTGCGACGGCCCCGGCGCCCGCCGCCATCAGGAGCCCGGTGCGGGCCGCCTTCCGCCCGGTGCGGTAGTCGCGGATCCGCCATCCTTGGGCCCGGGCGTGCTCCCGCAGCCGCTTGTCGGGGTTGATCGCGACCGGGTCGCCGACCAGACCGAGCATCGGCAGGTCGTTGGAGGAGTCGCTGTAGGCCGAGCACCGACTGAGGTCGAGCCCCTCGCGCGCGGCGAGCGCCTTGATCGCCTCCGCCTTGGCCGGGCCGTGCAGCATCTCGCCGACGAGCTTGCCGGTGTAGACGCCGTCGACATGTTCGGCGACGGTGCCCATGGCACCGGTCAGGCCGAGCCGGCGCGCGATGATCTGGGCGATCTCGATCGGCGCCGCGGTGACCAGCCAGACGCGCTGGCCCCGGTCGAGATGGAGCTGGGCGAGCGCGCGGGTGCCCGGCCAGATCCGGTGTGCCATCGCCTCGTCGAAGATCTCCTCGCCGAGCTCCTCCAGCTCTGCGACCGTGTGGCCGGCGATGAAGCCCAGTGCCCCGTCGCGTGCCTCCGCCACATGCTCGGGATCCTCGACGCCCACGATGCGGAAGTAGGCCTGCTTGTAGGCCGCTCCCACGATGTCGCGGGTGGTGAAGAACTTCCGCTTGTGGAGCCCCTTGGCGAGATGGAAGATGCTCGCACCCTGCATCACCGTGTTGTCGACGTCGAAGAAGGCGGCAGTCTCGCGGTCCTCCGGCACGTCGAGCGCCGCCTCGACCTCCGCCTCCGCCGCAGCCGCCTCGCCGGCCAGGATCGAGCGTCGTTGCAGGTCGATCCGCCGGGGCCCGGGGCGGTAGTCGTGGCTCACGCTCCCAGCGTAGTCCCGCCTCCCCTCCACCCCACCCCCTTCGCGCCGTGCCCCCACACCTGCCGCGGAAATTGTGTGCCTGGTGCGTGTAGCTACGGCCTACAGGTGGCAGTTTCCCCGCCCGGGCGGGGAAACTGTCTCGGGCCGGAGCGGCGTATGGAAGGATCTCGACATGACGAACACCGTCGCCGATCTGCTCTCCGATGCCGCCCGAGCCCAGGGCGCCGACATCGCGCTGGTGGAGGCTGCCAGCGGACGCTCTCTGACCTGGTCCGCGCTCGACGCGGAGGTCGACCAGGTGGTGACCGGCCTTGGTGAGGCCGGTCTGGTGGCCGGCTACCGCGTGATGTTGGTGCTCGGCAACCGGATCGAGTTCGTGACGGCCTATCTGGGCGCGTTGCGAGCGCAGTTGGTGGTGGTGCCGGCGAATCCACGCTCGACGGCTGCGGAGCTGGGTCGGATGCTCGCCGACTGCGGTGCCCGGCTGGTGATCGCCGACGACGCGTCGGTGGGCGTGGTCCGTGAGGCGGTGAGCCGCGGCGGTGCCGCAGCTCGCGTGGTCGTGGTGGGCACCCCGGGCGAGGGGGAGCTGGGGTACGGCGACCTGGTCGCGCACGGCGAGCACCCGCCGATGCCGCAGTTGGACCCCGAAGCGACGGCGGTGCTCCTCTACACCAGCGGTACGTCGGGGCCACCGCGGGGCGCGATGCTCAGCCACCGAGCGCTGCTCGCCAACATCGAGCAGGTCGCCTCGGTCGACCCGCCCATGCTCACCGCCACCGATGTGGTGTTGGGGGTGCTGCCGCTCTTCCACGTCTACGGACTCAACGCCGTGCTCGGAGCCACGCTGCACCGTCGCGCGAAGCTGGTCCTGGCAGACACCTTCAGCCCCGACGGCACGCTCGACCTGATCGACGACGAGGCGATCAGCGTCGTGCCGGTGGCGCCGCCGGTCTTCGCCCACTGGCTGCCGATGGAGGATCTCGCCGTGCGGCTCGGCGCCGTACGTCTCGTGCTGTCGGGCTCCGCGCCGTTGCCGGCCGAGGTGATCGACCGGTTCGTGGGCCTCGCCAAGGTCGCGGTGCACCAGGGCTACGGCCTCACCGAGGCCGCTCCCGTCGTCACCTCCACGCTCTGCAGCGGCCATGCGGACTCCGGCTCGGTCGGCACGACCATTCCCGGCATCGAGCTGCGGCTCATCGACGAGGACGGTGCGGAGTCGGAGCCGGGTGATCCCGGTGAGATCGAGATCCGGGGGGCGAACCTCTTCTCCGGTTACTGGCCCGACGGCGCCGACGGTCCCGACGCCGAGGGGTGGTGGCGCACCGGTGATGTCGGCCTGCTCGACGACGACGGCGACCTCTTCCTCGTCGACCGGGTCAAGGAGCTGGTGATCGTCTCGGGCTTCAACGTCTACCCGGTGGAGGTCGAGGAGGTGATCTCCGCGGTGCCGGGCGTGCGCGAGGTCGCGGTCATCGGGGCTCCGCACGAGACGACCGGCGAGACGGTCGTCGCCTACCTGGTCATCGATGGCGAGGAGGACGCCGTCCGTGCGGCGGTCGCTGAGGCGTGCACGGCCGCCCTTGCCCGGTTCAAGCAGCCCACCGAGGTGCAGGTGGTGCCCGCCCTGCCGCACACCGCCACCGGGAAGGTGCAGAAGGGCAGGCTGCGCGCCGCCGTACGCCGTCGGGGTCCGGCGCTGTTGGCTGCGGACCCGTCGTGACCGCGCGCGTCACGCTCTACACACGGGCCGACTGCCACCTCTGCGACGAGGCGCGCGCCATCGTGCGGGCGGTCTGTGCGGAGCTGGGGGAGAGCTTCGAGGAGATCGACGTCGACGACGCGGTCGGCCTGCCGGCGCGCTACGACGACGAGGTGCCGGTGACGCTGGTCGACGGCAAGCAGCATGACTTCTGGCGGGTCGACCCGCAGCGGCTGCGCGCCGCCCTGCTCGCCTGACTGGCTGCCCCGCTCCGCGGGGAGGTCGTCCCCCACCCCACCCGGGGAGGTCGTCCCTAACAGATTCGTGGTTGGAATCGCTCTTGACCACGAATCTGTTAGGGACGATCCCCCTTGGTGGGCGGGCGAATGCCGGGAGCGGTGAAGCGGCACCCCCGGGAAAGGTGAGCCAAGTCACGTGTGCTAGGCGGAGGGCTCGCTCATTTTGTTCTCACGTTCACAAACTCCTACAGTGAGCGCGTCACGGAGGACTCGCCGCGCACTCCGGCGCCGGTGATTTGGGCACCGCCGTGGCGTGTCCGGAGACGAGAAGAGCGTGAACGCACCCACATCGGCCGAAGGCGGACCCATCGAGTCCACCCCCGTCGGGGACGTGACGGCCCGTGTCGCGGGACGCGAGATCCCGGAGGCCACCGTGGCCCGCCTGCCGGTCTACCTGCGGGCGCTGCACGCGATGCTCGAGCACGGCACGGTCACCTGCTCCAGCGAGGAGCTCGCGGTCGCCGCCGGCGTCAACAGCGCCAAGCTGCGCAAGGACCTCTCCTACCTCGGCTCCTACGGCACCCGAGGCGTCGGGTACGACGTCGACTACCTCCGGTACCAGATCGCCCGCGAGATCGGCGTCACCCAGGACTGGGCCGTGATCATCGTGGGGATCGGAAACCTGGGCCATGCCCTCGCCAACTACTCCGGCTTCCGCACCCGCGGGTTCCGGGTCGTCGCCCTGCTCGACGCCGACCCGGCGCTGCACGGGCGTCAGGTTGCCGGCCTGCCGGTGCGTCCCTTCGACGACCTGGAGACGGTGGTGCGCGACAGTGGCGTCGCCATCGGGGTGATCGCCACGCCTGCGCTCGCAGCGCAGGACGTCGCAGACCGGATGGTGGCGGCCGGCGTCACCAGCATCTTGAACTTCGCCCCCAGCGTGCTCTCGGTTCCTGCAGGTGTCGACGTACGCAAGGTCGACCTCTCGATCGAGCTGCAGATCCTGGCCTACCACGAGCAGCGCAAGGGGCCCCAGCCCGCCGACGACGCTGCGTCGCGACTCGCGGGGGAGGCGTCATGAGCGTCCTCGTCGTCGGGATCTCGCACCGCACCGCCAGCGTCGACGTGCTGGAGCAGGTCACCCTGGACGCCTCCGGAGTCGACAAGCTGGTGGCCGCGACCATCGGCACTGAGCACGTCGTCGAGGCAACCGTGCTCTCGACCTGCAACCGGCTCGAGGTCTACGCCGAGGTGGAGCGCTTCCACGGCACGGTCGAGACCCTCTCGCGCCTGGTCTGCGACCTCGGACCTGACGACCCGGTCGACCCCGCACTGCTGGGCAGCCTCTACGTGCACTACGGGGACGCAGCGGTCGCACACCTCTTCCACGTCGCCGCGGGCCTCGACTCAATGGTGATCGGTGAGGGGCAGATCCTCGGCCAGGCCCGCGAGGCGCTTCGGCTCGGTCAGGAGCACGGCAGCGTCGGCACGGCGCTCAACCTGCTCTTCCAGCAGGCCTTGCGGGTCGGCAAGCGCTCCCATGCGGAGACGGACATCGACCGGGCCGCACCCACGCTCGTCGGCGCGGCGCTCGATCTCACCGGTGACGTGGCCGGCCGTCGCGCGCTGGTCATCGGAGCCGGCGCGATGGCCTCCGTGGCCGTCGCCACGCTCGCCCGCCGCGAGGTCGCCTCGCTGACGGTCGTGAACCGGTCGCAGGGGAGCGCCGAGCGCCTCGCCAGCGAGTACGCCGCCGCCGTACGCCCGCTCGACGAGCTCGGTGCGGCACTGGCCGACGCCGACGTGGTGGTCTCGTGCACCGGCGCGACCGGGACCGTGCTCACGGCCGCCGAGGTCGCCGCCGCGCGGTCGGGTGCCGTGCAGCCGTTGACGGTGATCGACCTGGCGCTGCCGCGTGATGTCGAGGACGCTGTCGGAGAGCTGCCGGGAGTGCGGCTGGAGAACCTGCGCCGGCTCTCCGAGGAGCTGGCCGACACTGGCCCGGCCAAGGACGTCGCCGGCGCTCGGGCCATCGTGCGAGAAGAGGTCGAGGCGTTCCTGGCCGCGCGTCGGCAGGCGAGCGTCACCCCGACCGTCGTCGCGCTGCGCAGCATGGCCACCACCGTCGTCGATGCCGAGCTGGAGCGGGTGCTGAACCGGCTCCCCGAGCTGGATGAGCAGCAGCGCGGCGAGGTCGAGCAGGCCATCCGCCGGGTCGCCGACAAGCTGCTGCACCAGCCCACTACCCGGGTCAAGGAGCTGGCCGGCGAGGGCGGCGCCGTCTCCTACGCCGCTGCGCTCGCCGAGCTCTTCGCCCTGGATCCCGACGCCGTCGATGCGGTGACCCGACCTGGAGGTCGTTCATGACTCTGCGCCTGGGCACTCGTGCCTCCCTGCTCGCCACCACGCAGGCCGGGCACGTCGCCGACGACATCCGTGCCCGGATGGGCGTCGAGGTCGAGCTGGTGGAGATCACGACCGAGGGCGACGTCAACCGCGGTCCGCTCGCGCAGCTGGGCGGCACCGGCGTCTTCGTCTCCGCGCTTCGCGACGCCCTGCTCGACGGCCGGGTCGACCTCGCCGTGCATTCCCTCAAGGACATCCCGACCGAGCCGGCCGACGGCATCGTGCTGGCCGCCGTGCCGCCGCGGCAGGACCCGCGTGACGTGCTGGTCGCCCGCGACGGCCTGACCCTGGGCGAGCTGCCGACCGGCAGTGTGGTGGCGACCGGCTCGTTGCGGCGCGCGGCCCAACTGCGGGCGCTGGGGCTCGGGCTCGAGGTCGTCGGCCTGCGCGGCAACATCGACACCCGCCTCGGCAAGGTCACCTCCGGCGAGGCCGATGCGGTGGTGCTCGCCCGCGCCGGTCTGGCGCGCACCGACAAGCTCGGTCTCGTCACCGAGACGCTGGACCCGATCCAGATGCTGCCCGCCCCTGGGCAGGGTGCGCTTGCGGTCGAGTGTCGCAGCGACGACGAGGAGCTCACCGAGGCGTTGCAGAGCCATCTCGACGACGCGATCACCCGGGCGGCGGTGACTGCGGAACGGGCCGTGCTCCGCACCCTTGAGGCAGGGTGCTCGGCTCCGGTCGGCGCCCTGGCCGAAGTGGCTGAGGACGCCGACGGCGGCCTCGAGATCTGGCTGCGAGCCGTGGTGCTCGCCGAGGACGGATCCGTGGACATGCGCAGATCGGCGACGGGCCCCATCGCCGATGCTGCGGAGATAGGCACCCGGCTCGGGACCGGAATGCTTCACGAGGGCGCGGCAGAACTGATCGATTCACCAGGGAAAAGGCAGCACTGATGACTGGACGCACTTCCAAGACCACCGCGGACAGCACCCGGGCCAAGGGCTCGGTGGCTTTCGTCGGCAGTGGCCCCGGCGACCCGGACCTGCTCACCGTGCGCGCGGCGGCCCTGCTGCGTGAGGCTGACGTGGTGGTGACCGAGCTTCCCGAGCACGAGGCGCTGGTCCGCGGCCTGCTCGGACTTCCTGAGCCGGTGGCTTCCGAGGACGCCGAGGCGACGCCGGAGGTCGGCGGCCCCGAGTTCATCGACGGAGGCTTCGGTGAGGACGGCCAGCCGCTGACCCACGCCGCTCGCGCCAAGGTCGTGGTCAAGCAGGCCAAGCGCGGCCTCCGCGTGGTGCGGCTGATGAACGGCGACCCGTTCCTCTACGCCTCCGGCCCGGAGGAGGCCCAGGCGTGCGCGAAGGCGGGGCTGCCGTTCGAGATCGTCCCGGGCGTCTCCTCGGCGACCGCCGTGCCGGCGTACGCCGGGGTGCCGCTGACCACCAAGAACAACCGTGAGGTCGCCGTGGTGACCTGCGGCGACAAGGTGGACTGGCAGCAGTACGCCGACAACCGGACGCTGGTGCTGCTCTCCGCGGTCGGATCGATCGGCGACGTCGCGGCTGCGCTGATCGAGGCGGGGCGCCCGGCAGACACCCCGGTGGCGATGACGCAGACGGGCACCACCACCAACCAGCGCACCATCACCTCGACGCTGGAGCGGATCGGTGCCGACGCGCGCGCCGCGCGGATGTCGCCGCCGGCGATCACCGTCGTCGGTGACGTCGTCAACCTGCGCGAGACGCTGTCGTGGTTCGAGACCAAGCCGCTCTTCGGCTGGCGGGTGCTGGTGCCGCGCACCAAGGAGCAGGCTGCGTCCCTGACCAACGGCCTGCGCGCCTACGGTGCGGTGCCCGAGGAGGTGCCGACGATCTCTGTCGAGCCGCCCCGGAACCCGCAGCAGATGGACAAGGCCGTCCGCGGCCTGGTGGAGGGCCGCTACGAGTGGATCGCCTTCACCTCGGTCAACGCGGTGAAGGCGGTGCGCGAGAAGTTCGAGGAGTACGGCCTGGACGCGCGTGCCTTCTCTGGCCTCAAGATCGCAGCGGTCGGCGACAAGACCGCCGCCGCTATCGCCGACTGGGGACTCCGGGCGGACCTGGTGCCCACCGGCGAGCAGTCGGCTGCCGGGCTCCTGGCCGAGTGGCCGCCGTACGACGAGGTGCTGGACCCGATCAACCGGGTCTTCCTGCCGCGCGCCGACATCGCCACCGAGAACCTGGTCGCGGGTCTGATCGACCTCGGCTGGGAGTGTGACGACGTCACTGCCTACCGCACCGTGCGGGCGACGCCGCCGCCGGCGCCGACGCGCGACGCGATCAAGACCGGCAAGTTCGACGCCGTCGTCTTCACCTCCTCCTCGACGGTGCGCAACCTGGTCGGCATCGCGGGCAAGCCGCACGCCACCACCGTGATCGCCGCCATCGGCCCGGCCACGGCCAAGACCGCCGAGGAGCACGGCCTGCGGGTCGACGTGATGGCGTCGGCGCCGTCGGTCGAGGACCTGGTCGAGGCGCTCGCGGACTTCGGCGCTGCCCGCCGTGCCGCGCTCGTCGAGGCGGGGCAGCCGGTCACCAAGCCGTCGGACCGCAAGCCCTCCGCCCGCCGGAAGGCCACCTCCCGCTGACGTCGAGTTCGCGCGTATCGCGTGTTGAGTTCGCGCGTATCGCGTGTTGAGTTCGCGGGTATGACGCGTCGAGTGGTCAGTTCTGTAGGACTCCCGGGGCCTCGCCGACAGGTGGGCCCCGGGAACCCCACGTCGGTGAGCGATCACAATGGTGGGTATGGAACAGCCTGTGATCCGGCCCCGCCGTCTGCGCCGTACGCCGGCCCTGCGGCGGATGGTCAACGAGACGACCTTGCGACCGAGCCAGTTGGTGCTGCCGGTCTTCGTGCGCGAAGGGCTCACCGAGCCCAAGCCGATCAGCTCGATGCCCGGGGTCGTGCAGCACACCCGCGAGAGCCTGAGGCAGGCGGCCACCGAGGCGGCTGAGCTGGGCCTGGGCGGGATCATGCTCTTCGGGGTACCCGAGCTGCGCGACGAGCGCGGCAGCGGGGCGGTGGATCCCGAGGGGATCCTCAACGTGGCGCTCGCCGACGTCGCCGCCGAAGTGGGCGATGCCCTCCCCGTGATGGCCGACCTGTGCCTCGACGAGTTCACCTCGCACGGCCACTGCGGACTGCTGGACGCCTCCGGCGCCGTCGACAACGACGCCACCCTCGAGGTGTACGCCGAGATGGCCGTCGCGCAGGCCGCCGCCGGTGCCGCCGTGGTCGGGCCGTCGGGCATGATGGACGGGCAGGTGGCGGTGGTCCGCCAGGCGCTCGATGCTGCCGGTCACCAGGACGTGGTGATCCTGGCGTACTCCGCGAAGTACGCCTCCGCCTTCTACGGCCCGTTCCGGGAGGCGGTGGACTCGGCCCTGCTCGGCGACCGCCGTACCTATCAGCAAGACCCGGGCAACGCTCTCGAAGGCGTCCGGGAGGTGCTGCTCGACATCGAGGAGGGCGCCGACATCGTGATGGTGAAGCCGGCGCTGGCCTATCTTGATGTGATCCGGCGGGTCCGCGACGTCGTCGACGTCCCGGTGGCCGCCTACAACATCTCGGGGGAGTACGCGATGCTCGAAGCAGCGGCCGCCAACGGTTGGCTCGACCGGGAACCCGCGATCCTTGAGACGCTGACCTCCATCCGCCGCGCGGGTGCCGACGTGATCCTCACCTACTGGGCGAGCGAGGCGGCCCGTCTTCTCACCCGCTGACCTGTTCATCGCGCGGCATGACCCGCGCGATCGTCCCTAACAGATTCGTGGTCGAACGGGCCGGAGACCACGAATCTGTTAGGGACGATCACCTCGGGGCAGAAAGCAAGAGGCCCCGGAGCAGAACTCCGGGGCCTCTCGCTGTGCTAGGTGCGGTGACGCTGGATCACTTGCCGCCGTTGAGGAGGCTGAAGATCAGGTTGGTCACGGTGGAGAGGGGCTTGTTGACGATCAGCAGCTGGCAGGCCGGGCGCAGGAGCGCGTTGAGGCCGGTGAGCTGCTCGTTGCAGATCGTCTTGGCAAGCGCCTCGTTGACGATCGTCTCGACCGTCTCGATGCCGGGCTTGACGACGTCCTCCAGCGGCTTGGTGACGTCCTTCAGCGGGTTGGTCGGCAGGCTCGGGACGTTCGGCGTGCCCGGCGTCGTCGGGTTGTCCGAGTCGTCGGTGCCCGGGTCGGTCGGGGTCGTCGGAGTGCCCGGGTTGGAACCGTTGTTGGCGTTGTCGGCCGCCTTCGGCGGACGCGTCGCCACCTGGCTGCCCAGATTGGGCGAGGCCAGCGTGTAGTCCGGGGTGAAGCTGATCGCCGAGGTGGTGTTGTTGGGCACCGCGGAGTAGTCGCCGGAGAGGTAGGCGTCGCGGATCCGCAGCACCAGGTCGACGTACTTCTCGGAGTGGTTGTAACGGAAGACCGCGGCGCGCCGGCCCTCGTCGGTGCCGAGGTCGTCGGAGCCCGAGCAGAGGTAGACCGCCGACGCGAGCGCGGCGTCGTTGATGTTCTGCGGGTCGCGCACACCGTCACCGTCGGCGTCGACGCCGACAGCGGTCCAGGTGGACGGCACGAACTGCATCGGACCGACGGCACGGTCGTAGACCTGGTCGTTGTCGAACTGACCGGCGTCGGTGTCGCTGATCTTCTGGGTGTTGTTGCTGCCGTCGAGCGGGATCCCGTAGATGCCCGGACGCGAGACGCCGTCGGTGCCCAGGGTGTTGCCGCCGAAGCGACCGTGGTCGGACTCGACCCGACCGATCGCGCCGAGCAGCTGCCAGTCGATGTTGCACGACTTGTCGGCGGAGTTGATCACCGTCGCGGCCCGCTGGTAGGCGGCCAGAGCGGCCGCCGGGATGCCGTTGGTGGACGAGGTGTTGACGATGGAGGCTGCCTGCGACTCCGGAACCCCCAGGCCGATGCTGCCGGGACGGGAGTAGCTGGCCGGGTCCTCGAACGCCGTCGCCGGGACCGAGCCGCCGTCGGGGAGCGCCCCCCGGTCGTCGTCGGCGGTGATCGCGACGGCGGTGCCGCCGACGCCCACGAGGCTGGCCGTCCAGGCAGTGGACAGCAGCGCGAGCGGGACCAGCGCGACGGCCTTCTGGCCGCGGCCGAATCGTGTTGTGGTCATTGGTCTCCCCTGTGCGTGTGTCTTATTGCGCCCCGCTCCCTCAAGCACAGGCACATCGCTCAACGAATCGTGTCACACTGAGTTACGGATCACGAGGGTTTGGGCGAAATTGCCGCTCAGGACGTGGCGTGTCGGGTGGCGCTCTCGTGGGTGGGACGTCTGTCCGCCTCGCTCATGACGCGATCTGGCCCACTTTTTCCGCTGCCTCCGACCCGGCCCGATGTGCGCCCGTTTGGCAGGTCGGCGACAATGGCGCGGTGACCAGCTCGTCCCCGCGCGACCACGCGTCCCCCCAGGCGCGTCCCGCGCAGTCGCAGGCGCTCTTCGAGCGAGCGACCGCGGTGACTCCGGGCGGCGTCAACTCACCCGTCCGGGCGTTCAACGCCGTCGGTGGCACGCCTCGCTTCATCACCTCGGCCGACGGCGCCTGGCTGACCGACGCCGACGGCAACCGGTACGTCGACCTGATCTGCTCGTGGGGCCCGATGCTGCTCGGGCACAACCATCCCGAGGTGCGCGCCGCCGTCACCGAGGCGGTGAGTCGCGGGACGTCGTACGGCACCCCGACGGTGCCCGAGGTCGAGCTGGCCGAGGAACTCGTCGCCCGTACGTCGGTCGAACGGGTCCGCTTCGTCTCGTCGGGCACCGAGGCCACCATGTCGGCGATCCGGCTGGCCCGTGGCTTCACCGGACGCGACATGGTGGTGAAGTTCGCCGGCTGCTACCACGGTCACGTCGACGCGCTGCTCGTCTCCGCAGGCTCCGGCCTGGTCACCCTCGGCGTGCCCGGCACGCCCGGCGTGCCCGAGTCGGCCACCGCGTTGACCCTGGTGCTGCCCTACAACGACCGGGCCGCAGTGACCGCGGCCTTTGCCGAGCATGGCGACCGGATCGCCTGCCTCGTCACCGAGGCCGCCCCCGGCAACATGGGCGTGGTGCCGCCGGAGCCGGGGTTCAACGGCTTCCTCGCCGAGACCTGCCGGGCGCACGGAGCCCTCTTCCTCTCCGATGAGGTGATGACCGGCTTCCGGGCCTCGCGCCAGGGCCAGTGGGGCCTCGACGGCGCGGTCGAGGGCTGGACCCCCGACCTGGTCACCTTCGGCAAGGTGATGGGCGGTGGATTCCCGGCCGCTGCCTTCGGCGGTCGCGCCGACGTCATGGCCCATCTAGCGCCCGAGGGCGGCGTCTACCAGGCGGGCACGCTGTCGGGGAACCCGATCGCCACCACCGCCGGCCTGACCACCCTCCGGCTGGCGACCCCGGAGGTCTACGACCACCTGAACCGCGCCGGCGACGTCGTCAAGCAGGCGGTCGGCGAAGCCCTGACTGCCGCGGGCGTCCCGCACGTGGTGCAGAGCGCCGGCACGATGTTCTCGGTCTTCTTCGGTTGCGACCCGGTGCGCGACTTCGCGGGCGCCAACCGGCAGCACCTGCCGGCGTACGCCGCCTTCTTCCACGCCATGCTCGACGCCGGAGTGCACCTGCCGCCGTCGGCGTTCGAGGCGTGGTTCCTCTCGGCCGCTCACGACGACCAGGCTCTGCAGGCCGTCGTCGATGCCCTTCCTGCAGCCGCGACGGCGGCCGCCCAGACGCTCGACACCCACTCCTGAGGATCTCTGCATGCCCGATCAGACCACCGTCCATCTGCTGCGCCACGGCGAGGTGCACAACCCCCAGGGTGTGCTCTACGGGCGGATGCCCGGCTACCACCTCTCCGACCGGGGCCGGGAGATGGCCGAGGTGGTCGCCGACGCCATCGCCGACCGTGACGTCACGCACCTGCGCGTCTCCCCGTTGGAGCGTGCCCAGGAGACCGCGGCGCCGCTCGCGCGGGTCTTCGGTCTCGACATGACCACCGACGACCGGGTGATCGAGTCCGGCAACTGGTTCGAGGGCAAGCAGTTCGGCGCCGGCGATCACGCGCTGCGCAAGCCGTCGTCGTGGCTCAAGCTCTGGAACCCGCTGCGCCCCTCGTGGGGGGAGCCGTTCAAGGAGGTGGCTGCGCGCATGCTGGCCGCCGTGTACGACGCGCGGGACGTCGCCCGCGGTCACGAGGCGGTGATCGTCTCGCACCAGCTGCCCATCTGGATCACCCGGCTGGCGGTCGAGCGGCGCTCCTTCCTGCACGACCCGCGCAAGCGGCAGTGCAGCCTCTGCTCGCTGACCTCGCTGCACTTCGACGGCGACACCCTCACCTCGCTCTCGTACTCGGAGCCCGCCGGCCACCTGATCCCCGCCCGCGACAAGGCCGCACCCTTCTCCGCAGGCAACGCGCCCGAGGAGCACCGGCCCTGACATGACCGCCCGCCTTCGCGCCCGCCGTACCGGCCTCGTGCGCCCATCGCCCGCCCCCCGCGCCGTGCTGGTCGCGCTGCTGGCCGGTCTGCTGCTCACCGCCTGCAGCGGCCTGCAGGGGACCGAGGGCAAGGGCTACGTCTCCGGCGGCGGCACGGTCCGTGAGATCGACCCCGCCGACCGTGACGGCTCGATCTCCTTCACCGGCGAGGCGGTCGACGGCAGCAAGCTGTCGCTGCCCGAGCAGCGCGGCAAGGTCGTGGTGCTCAACGTCTGGGGGGCCTGGTGCGGTGAGTGCCACGTCGAGGCCGAGGACGTCGTCGCCGCTGCCCAGCGGACGCAGGGTGACGATGTCGCCTTCCTCGGCATCAACGTGCGCGACGCCAGCCGCGACAACGCCGCCAGCTACGAGCGCCAGTACGACGTCCCCTACCCGTCGTTCTACGACCCCACGGGCGAACTGCTGCTGGAGTTCCACGGCACCTTGAGCGCCAGCACGATCCCCAGCACCGTCGTCCTCGACCGCGAGGGACGCGTGGCCGCGAGCGTGCTCGGCATCGTGCCCACCGAGCAGACTCTGGTCTCGCTGATCGAGAAGGTCGTCGCCGAGGATGGCTGACTTCTTCAGCGAGTCGGTGCTCTCCGGCTCGCTCGTGGTGGCCCTGCCGATCGCGATCCTCGCCGGCCTGGTCTCCTTCTTCTCCCCGTGCGTGATCCCGCTGCTGCCGGGCTACCTCTCCTACGCGACCGGACTCTCGGGGGCCGACCTCGCCGACGCCAAGCGCGGCCGGATGCTGGCCGGCTCGATCCTCTTCGTGATCGGGTTCGGTTTCGTCTTCGTCTGCCTCGGTGCGTTGAGCGGCTACTTCGGCTCGCTCGGCTTCATGGTGCGCCAGCGCGAGCAGCTGCAGTTCTGGATGGGCCTGCTCGTGATCGTGCTGGGCCTGGCGTTCGCCGGCTTGGTGCCGTTCCTGCAGCGCGACGTCCGGATCCACAAGCTGCCGGCGGTCGGTCTCGCCGCGGCGCCGCTGATCGGCTTCCTCTTCGGGCTGGGCTGGACGCCCTGCGTCGGCCCGACCCTGGCGGCGATCATGACGCTGGGCATCAACGAGGCGACGGTGGCGCGGAGCGCGGTGCTGGCCGGTGCCTACGCGATCGGGCTCGGCCTCCCCTTCATCCTCGCCAGCCTCGCCTACCGGCGGGCGCTCGGCGCCTTCGCGTTCATCCGCCGCCACCAGGTCTGGGTGACCCGGTTCGGCGGTCTCATGATGGTGTTCGTCGGCCTGCTCCTGGTCACCGGCTGGTGGGCCTGGCTGGTCAACTGGGTCCAGGTGCACCTGGTCAGTGGATTCGTGGTGAGTGTGTGATGGCCGCCTCTGAACTCGGTTTCCTCGAGCTGCTCCGCTGGGCGTGGCGGCAGCTGACCTCCATGCGCACCGCCTTGGTGCTGCTCCTGCTGCTGGCGCTTGCGGCGATCCCCGGCTCCGTGATCCCGCAGTCCAACACCGACGCCTTCGCGGTGCAGCGCTGGCAGGACGAGCACCCCAAGCTGACGCCGATCTACGAGAAGCTCGAGCTCTTCTCGGTCTTCGACTCCGTCTGGTTCAGTGCGATCTACCTGCTCCTGGTCGTCTCGCTGGTCGGCTGCATCCTGCCGCGCACCCGCGTCTACTGGCGGGCCTTCCGGGCCAAGCCGCCGGCGGCGCCACGCAACCTGGCACGGTTGCCGCACCACGCGACGTACGAGACGACGGAGTCGGCCGACGAGCTGTTGGCCACTGCGGAGCGGGTGCTGCGCAAGCGTCGCTACCGGGTGGTGGTGGACGCGGAGGCCGGCACCGTCTCCGCGGAGAAGGGACATCTGCGCGAGGCGGGCAACCTGCTCTTCCACCTCGCCATCCTGGTCGTTCTCGGCGGCTTCGCCACCGGTTCGCTCTGGGGCTACCAGGGCGGCGTCGTCGTGGCGCAGGGAAGCGGCTTCTCCAACACGATCACGCAGTACGACGACTTCGTGCCGGGCTCGCTGCTCCAGGCCTCCGACCTGGAGCCCTTCCACTTCGAGTTCGACAAGTTCGACATCGAATGGCTGGAGAGCGGGCCGCGGCAGGGGATGGCCCAGAAGTTCGCCGCGCACCTGCGCTACACCGAGAAGCCGGGCGCCGAGGAGAAGAAGTACGCGCTGCGCGTCAACCATCCGCTGTCGATCGGTGGCACCGACCTCTTCCTCATCGGCCACGGCTACGCCCCGCACATCACGGTGCGCGACGCCAACGGAGACATCGCCGCGTCCGGCCCGGCGGTCTTCCTGCCCGAGGACCAGGCGTCGTTCCGCTCCTTCGGCGTGGTGAAGGCCTCGGCCGCCAAGCCGGAGCCGATCGGCTTGGAGGGGCTGCTCTTCCCGACCTTCCTGATGATCGACGGCACCCCGATGTCGATCTTCGGGGACGACCGCAACCCCTTCATCTCCATGCAGGCGTATGTCGGTGACCTCGGCTGGAGCAAGGGCTCGCAGTCGGTCTACGTGCTCGACAAGAGCGGCATGAAGCTGTTGGAGAAGCCGGACGGCGGCCTCTTCCGGGTCGACCTCTGCGCGGCCAAGATCAACGGCACCCCCAACACGAGCTGCAAGAACTCCACCGTCAAGCTGCCCGACGGCGCCGGCAGTGTGACCTTCGACGACATCACCCCATGGGTGCGGATCCAGATCAGCCGGACGCCCGGCAAGGGGATCGCCCTCGGCGGCGTGGTGCTCGCCCTGATCGGCCTGCTCGGCTCGCTCTTCATCCGGCCCCGTCGGGTCTGGGTGCGGGTACGCCGTCGGGATGATGCTGAGACGCTGGTCGAGGTCGGTGGCCTCGAACGCAGCAATGGTGGCGACGCCACCGACGAGATCGATGAGATCGTGACCCAGCTCAAGGGTCGCGGGACGGAGGATTCATGAGCAACGATGCTTGGGAGACCCTGAGCAACCAGTCGGTGACCGCGGCCGGGATCCTCTACTTCCTCGCCCTGCTCGCCCACTCGGCCCAGTGGGCGGCGCTGCGCAAGCTGCCCGCGGACGAGACGCCCGAGAGCGGCCAGGTGGCGACCTTCGGGCGCTTCGGCCTCCTGCTCACCGGCATCGCCTGCGCGGCGCACTTCGTCGCTCTCGTGGCCCGTGGCCTCGCCGCGGACCCGAACCGGGTGCCGTGGGGCAACATGTATGAGTTCACCCTCAGCGCCACCTTCATGGTGACCTTCGCCTACCTGGTGCTCTACCGGAAGTACAAGCTCTCCTGGCTCTCGCCGTGGGTCGTCGGCCTGGTCTTCGTGACGATGATGATCGCGGTGATCTGGCTCTACGAGCGGGTGGCGCCGCTCACCGAGGCGCTGAGCTCGCCCTGGCTGGTCATCCACGTCATCTCCGCGATCCTCGCCAGCGGCGTCTTCTTCCTCGGTGGGCTGGTCTCGATCCTCTTCCTGGTCAAGGCCCGCTCGGAGGCCCGCGAGCAGATGCAGGAGCGGGAGCTCGTGACCGCCGGCGGCGGCGCCCCGTTGGGCCCCGCCCCGCGCACCGGCATCCTGGCGCGGATCCCTTCGACGGACGCCCTCGACCGGCTCTCCTACCGCCTGCACGCCTTCGCCTTCCCGGTGTGGACGTTCGCGGTGCTCATCTCGGGTCCGATCTGGGCGCACTACGCCTGGTCGCGCTACTGGGGCTGGGATGCCAAGGAGGTGTGGGCCTTCATCACCTGGGTGGTGTACGCCGCCTACCTCCACGCGCGCGCCACCGCCGGCTGGAAGGGCCGCAACGCCGCGATCCTGGCCCTGGTCGGGCTCGCCACGCTGCTCTTCAACTTCATCGGCATCAACTACTTCTTCGGCGGCTCCTCGCAGCACTCCTACGCTGAGGCGCCCGCGGCGGTGGTGCAGGTCGACGCAGGCATCGGGGTGGGCGCGGCCCCGCTCGGCTGACCCTCCTGGCGAGTAGCGATGGCTCTGGCAGGTCTTCGCCTCCAAGGCCCAAGCGGTCGGTACGTCGGAAGGGCGGGTGCGGTTCCGGCCGACGGAAGTGGCGGCGCCGCGTGTCGGGAGCGTCTGGGAGAGTGGCGCACATGCGCGTCGGGATGACTCTGCCGGTGATGGAACCCGCCCTCGACAGGGCAGTGCTGGAGCGGTGGACCCGCTCCATCGACGAAGGCCCCTGGTCGTCGGTCTGCTTCGGCGAGCGGATCTGCTTCGACAATCCTGAGACCCTCACCTTGCTCGGTGCGGTCGGCGCCTGGACCCGGCGGGTCCGGGTCGTCACCACGGTCGTGGTGCCCCAGCTGCACGACCCTGTGCATCTCGCGAAGGCGCTTGCTACAGGTGACCTCCTCTGTGACGGCCGGCTGACCGTCGGCTTCGGCGTCGGCGGGCGCACCGAGGACTACCGCGCGGTCGGCGCCGACCCCGCCACGCGCACGATCGGCGAGATGGCCGAGCGCATCGGGGTGATGCGGCGGGTCTGGGCCGGCGAGGACGTCACCGGAGGCCGGCTCCCCGTCGGCCCGCCCCCGGTGCAGCCCGGCGGTCCCGAGCTGCTGATCGGCACCCTCGGCCCGAAGACGGTGCGGGCGGCTGCTGCCTGGGCCGACGGCCTGGCCGGGATGAGCCTCGACCTGGATCTCGCGCAGATGTCCGCACTCTTCGACCGTGCCCGCAGCGCCTGGGCGGAGGCGGCGCGGCCCGCTCCGCGACTGACCACGTCCTTCTGGTTCGCCCTGACGGAGACCGTCTCTGGCGCTGATCCGCGTCGCCAGGTCGGCGAGCACCTGCGGCGCTACATGAACTGGATGCCGACCGAGCTCGTCGACGGACTGGTGCCGGTCGCCGGGTTCGCCGGCCCCGTCGAGGAGCTCCGCGAGGTGCTCGACAGGATCGCCGAGCTCGGCACCGACGAGGTGCAGCTGGTGCCGACCTCAGCCGACCCTCGGCAGGTGGAGCTCGTCGCGGAGGTGCTGCGCTGAAGGCGCCGGCGGCCGGTGTGCGTGTGGAAGAAGGCCATGGCCTGCCGCGCGTTGCCCCAGCGCGCAGCGGACGCCTCGCTCGCGGTCGCCGAACCTGCTCCGACACGTGCTGAGAGACTTCCTCGGTGCGCAGTCTTCTCGGTCTGATCTTCTCCGGAGTGCTCCTCTACGTCGCCTTCGGGACCGGCTGGTCCGGTGACAGCCGCGCGGAGCGTCTCGACGACCTGAGGGAGTCCGGGGTGCGCGCCGCCGGCACGGTCACCGCCGTCGAGGAGGTCGAGCGCACCCAGCGCACCGGCGGCCGCCGCAGCAGGCGGAACGCCACCTACACCGTCACCTGCCCCGAGATCACCTATCGGGTGGCGGGGGAGAAGCACGTGCTCGTCGAGCGCTCCGACTGCGATCGCCTCGAGGTCGGCGACGAAGTGACCGTCCTCTACGAGGAGGGTGCGCCGTACAACGCGATGTTGGACAGCGACCGCCCCTACGAGGAGGCGAGGTCCTGGGACCGATCGACCTGGATCCTCGGCGGAGCAGGCGTGGTCTTCGGTCTTGGGTCGCTGCTCGGGATCGTGATGCGGGTCAGCGGGTGGCGCCAGCGCAGGTCCGGGGCGGTCGCAGCCGGCTGACCTGACCGGTCGGCCGGCTCACTCAGGTTGGTCGGGGTCCGCACGCCGCGGTCGTCGCCGGTTGAGGTCGCGGAGGAACTCGACGTCGTCGTCAGGAGCCAGCGGACGACTGGGGCGGCGGGGAGGACGCGGAAGGCGCGAGAAGCCACCGCCCGGCGTACGGCGGAACGGGTGGCCGCGGGTCTCGATCGTACGCACGATGAGATAGGTCACCACGCCGATGACCAGCAGCAGGAGCAGGAACTTCCCCACGTGCCCAGGATAGTCCGCGGGTGGGTAGGGGCGCAGCGCGCCCACACGCGCGCTGCCCACGGGGGCGGCTCTACAGTTGGTCGGGTGAAGGAGTTCGTTGTCTACACCCTGCTGCGCATCGGCCTGTTCGCCGGAGCCCTGGCCATCGTCGTCGGTATCTGGAGTCTCGTTGGCGACGAGGTGCCCATGCTCTGGGCGGTCGTCGTCGCCTTCCTGATCTCCGGGGTCGCGTCGCTGGTGCTGCTCAACCGGCAGCGCGAGCAGTTCGCGGCCCGTGTGGAGGAGCGGGCATCGCGGATCTCCGAGAAGATGGAGGCCCACAAGGCCAAGGAGGACACCGACTGATGTCCCTCCCGGTCCCGGAGCGCGACGGCACCTGTGTGCGAGCGAGTCGCGGCGACGATGCGGACCGGGCTTGGGTCCACGCGGCGATCGCCAAGGTCGAGGCCGACGCGAACCGGTCCGCCGACACCCATCTGCACGTCTTCCCGCTGCCTCCGGAGTGGGGGATCGACCTCTATCTCAAGGATGAGAGCGTCCACCCGACCGGATCCCTCAAGCACCGGCTGGCCCGCTCGCTCTTCCTCTACGCACTCTGCAACGGCTGGATCCACGAGGGCACCACGGTCATCGAGGCGTCGTCGGGCTCGACGGCCGTCTCCGAGGCCTACTTCGCCCGCCTTCTCGGCCTGCCCTTCGTCGCGGTGATGCCGCGGGGCACCTCGCCCGAGAAGATCGCGCTCATCGAGTTCCACGGCGGGCGTTGCCACCTCGTCGATGAGCCGTCGGCGATCTATGACGAGTCGCGCCGACTCGCTGCCCAGACCGGCGGCCACTATCTCGACCAGTTCACCTACGCCGAGCGGGCGACCGACTGGCGCGGCAACAACAACATCGCCGAGTCGATCTTCGAGCAGCTCGCGCGCGAGCCGCACCCCGTGCCGTCCTGGGTCGTCGTCGGCGCTGGCACCGGAGGCACGTCGGCGACCATCGGGCGCTACGTGCGCTACCGGCGCCTCGACACGCGCGTCTGCGTGGTCGACCCCGAAGGCTCTGCCTTCTTCCCGGGCTGGGTCTCCGGCGACTCTTCCGTCCGTGGCGCCGCGTCGCGGATCGAGGGGATCGGTCGCCCGCGGGTGGAACCGTCCTTCCTGCCCGGAGTGGTCGACCAGATGCTGCAGGTGCCGGATGCCGCGTCGGTCGCGGCTGCGCACTGGTGCTCCCGGCTCACCGGACGCTCCGTCGGGGGCTCGACCGGTACGGCCCTCTGGGGCGCCCTGCACCAGATCGCCGAGATGCGTGGCCGCGGCGAGACGGGATCGGTCGTCACGTTGATCTGCGATGGCGGCGAGCGCTATGCGCACACCTACTACGACGAGGCCTGGCTCGCTGCGCAAGGCCTCGACCCGAGCCCCTATCTGGCGATGTTGGATCGGTTCTTGGCCTCCGGCGTACTGGCCTGATCTCGCGAGACAGTATCGAAATTCGATAACAACGATTATCGTTGTTGCATGGGTGGAATCGGATCCGTCGAGCTGCTGGCACTTGCAGTTATCGCGGTGCTGGCGCTCGGTCTGGCAGCGCGCCGGGCGGCGCGTGCACCGCACGGCACATCGAACGGCGCGACAGATGGCGTGGCGGGCGGCATCGCGGGCGGTGCGACCGGCAAGGCGAGTGGCGTGGTGCGGACGACCTGGTGGGTCTGCCTGATCTACGGCGGGGTGGTGGTGCTCGGCACCCTGCTCGGGGTGCTCGGGGTGCTCGGCGGCGACACCGTCACCGTCGATGCGCAGATCGAGGAGTACTGGCCGGAGCTCCCGGCGGGGATGGAGGTCGACGACGGGCCTGGGCCGGGCAACCTGGTGCAGGGCTCGATGACGAGCGCCACTCTGGAGGTCGCGGGTGTGGAGACCTCGACACGTGTGCTGCTGGCCGCCGGGGAGGCGGTCTCGGGGCTCACCATCGTTGCCGTGGTCGTGGTGATCGCCCTGGCCTGCCGCAACATCGGTCGCGGTACGCCGTTCGCCCCCGTCCTGACCCGCTCCTGCGGCCTCGCTGCGGGCATGGTGGCCGCTGGATCGATGCTGGGCCAGCTGCTCACCGGGATCGGCGCCAACCGTGCGGCCGAGGTGGCCCTGGCATGGAGCTCCGCGTCCTGGTCCTGCCGCGGCAAGGGCTGCGCGGACGTCTCTCCCGATCGGTACCTGCCAACGTCGGTGTGGTCCCTGCACTTCGACCTGTGGCCGCTGGCCGTCGCGCTGGTGCTCGGCGTGGCAGCGGTGCTGCTGCGCAGTGGCACCGCCCTGCAGCGGGAGACGGACGGTCTGGTGTGAGCCCCGCCGAAGCCGACAGCACCGGCATCCACTGCCGCCTCGACGAACTGCTGGCCGAGCGCGACATGACGCTGACCGAGCTGAGCACCCGCGTCGGGGTCAGCGTGGTGAACCTGTCGGTCCTCAAGAACGACCGGGCCCGTGCCATCCGCTACTCCACCCTGGTGGCGATCTGCGAGGCCCTCGACTGCGAGGTGGGCGACCTGCTCGTCGTCGTACCGCGCCCCTGAAATAGGGGGATCGTCCCTAACAAATTCGTGGACAAAACGGACCGGTGACCACGAATCTGTTAGGGACGATCGAGGGGGCGAGCAGGTCAGACGGTATGACGTGACCGCCTCGGGGTGAGGGGGTTGCGGGCCGGGGCCTCGCCACGCATGTTCGTGGGTTACCGAGCAGGAGGCGCCTGCTCGGCCTGTCCACAGTCGTAGGAGG
>NZ_QHKZ01000006.1 GCF_003194585.1 Nocardioides daejeonensis
AAACAAACTAATTCGTCGACTATATATTGACACACTGTTGAGTTCTCAAGAATCACACACACCCACACCAACCAACCGCAAACCCGCGACCAGCGGCCCGTGAGGCAACCCGACCAAACTTACCCGAACCGATCAACCCAGTCAAACTGAGCCTCACGACCGACCAAGCCAGCCGAAACCTCCGCCAGATACCCGACCCACACAGGAGCCAGCCACCCAACAGAAGAAGAATGTCATCTAGAGCCGGGCGACCCGCCCTTCTGGGCGTTCCTCCCCGCCGCTCTCGGCGACAGGTGAAACATTAGGCGAACTTCGGGGAGAGTGCCAAATCGAACCGGCGTGACGGCGGCCACAGTGCTCGTCGCAGCCGCCTCCCTTGGCCTGCCTTCAGCACAAAGTGCCTGGTCAGAGGTGCTTTGAGGGTCTCTGGACGCTCGGCTCATGACCGGACTTCCGCAGGTCCACACGACCGCTGACGGTCAGCACCGTGCCTTCGTCGAGGTGGTGCAGGCGCGCCTCGTCCTCATGTCCGCGAGGAAGGCCGCCGTCCGCACGCACCACGCGCCACCAGGCGACCGCGGCGCCGTACTGCGCCATGACCCGTCCGACCTGGCGCGCTCCGCCGATGCCGGTCACCTCCCGCGCGACCGCCGCGAGGTCGCCGTACGTCGTCGCGTGGCCCGGAGGGATCGACTCGACAAGGGAGAGGACCGTCTCGACGTACTCCTCGTGGCTCGCCTTCACCGTCACCGTCGCAACCCCTCCGTATGCTGGCAAGTCCTAGTCAGTGTCCCCGATCGAACCAGAGGAACCCGCGTGCCGCAGCCCGTACTCCCCCGTCGTCGGTACCGGAGCCTCGGAGTGTGGGCGGTCAGCACCTTGATGCTCGCCGCGGGTCTCCAGGGATGCAGCGACGACCCACTGCCCGGCGACCTCGGAGAGCGTCCGTCCGCCACCGCCGAGCTGCCGACGCCCCGCGCGGGTGCCGCCAACGTCGTGCTCATCACCGCCGACGACATGGACGTCGACGACGTCGCGCACATGCCCCATCTCCAACGGCTCGTCGCCGACCAGGGAGTCACCCTCAGCGACGGCCTCGCGCCCACGCCGATCTGCGTACCGGCCCGGGCCTCACTGCTCTCCGGGCAGTACGCCCACAACCACGGCGCGCTCACCATCGAAGGACGCAACGGCGGATTCAAGTCCTTCCGCGACGACGAGACGCTGCCTGTCTGGCTGCAGAGCGCCGGTTACGACACCCTCTTCGTAGGCAAGTACCTCAACGGGTACGGCGTTAAGCGGAAGACCTACGTGCCTCCGGGCTGGTCGGACTTCCGGGCGAGCATCGACTTCACGACGTACAGCTTCACGGACACCGAGTTCAACGCGAACGGACGCGTCGTCAAGCCGGAGGGCTACAGCTCCGATCTCATCGGAGAGATGACCGGCGAGATGCTGGCCGAGCGTCCCGACAAGGAGCGGCCCTTCTACCTCTGGGCCAACTACGTAGCACCCCACACCGGCGGCCCCGACGAGTCCGACGACCCCAAGGTGGTCTTCGGCGACGATCCCGACGCGCAGCTGTCGACGACGTATCCAGCGGAGCGCCATCGCAACAGCTTCAGCGACGAGGAACTGCCCGACGTGCCGGAGATGTGGCAGGGGCCTGACGACAGCAGGTGGTCGAGCGAACCTCATTCGGAGAACTACCACGCGGCGATGCGCGAGGTGAACCAGCAGCGCATCGAGTCCCTGCAGGCTGTCGACGAGGCCATCCGGGACACCGTCCGGTCACTCCGCGAGGAGGGAGAGCTCGACGACACCTACATCATCGTCACCTCCGACAACGGCTTCATGACCGGGCACAACAACAAGATGGGCAAGCTGCTCCCCTTCGACAACTCACTGCGCATCCCCATCTTCATGCGCGGCCCCGGCCTTCCGAAGGGCGTGACGACCGACCTGGCCGTCACCAACCCCGACCTGGCCGTCACCATTGCCGCGATCGCAGGAGCGAAGCCCGCCCGGGCCGTCGACGGTGTCGACGTGCTCCCCTGGTTGGAGAAGGGTGAGACCGGACGGCGCGTGATCCCGATCGAAGGATGGCCGGTCGGCGGTGCCCGAGCCAAGGCCCGGATGTACTCGGGCATCCGCTACGGCGACCTCACCTATGTGAAGCCGCGCGGCGGCGACGCCGAGCTCTACGACCGACGGGTCGACCCGGGCGAGCTTCACAACGTCGCCGGCGACCCGGCGTACGCCGAGATCCTCGATCGGCTCGCCCAGTGGGACAAGCGCTACCGCGACTGTGCAGGCGACAGCTGCCCCCGGGAGCTCGAACCCGCAGAGTGAGGGGCCGCGGGGAACGTCAGGCGTCGGAGGCGCAGCGGAAGCCGATGTTGGCGGCCGAGGAGTCCGGGGTGTTGTGCGAGCGGGCAGCCACGCGGTAGCGGTGACAGTAGGAGTCGTGGCAGAGGAACGAGCCACCCCGCAGCACCCGGCTCTCGCCCGTCTCCGGTCCGATCGGGTCCGCCTCCGGCGACCGGGTGTAGTAGTCGGCCGCGAACCAGTCGCTGCACCACTCCCAGACGTTGCCCGCCATCTGGAAGAGCCCATAGCCGTTGGGCAGGAAGCTCTTCACCGGCGCGGTGGTGAGCCAGCCGTCGTCCTCGGTGTTGCGCGCCGGGAACTCGCCCTGCCAGATGTTGCACCGGTGCCGGCCGCCAGGCATCAGCTCGTCTCCCCACACGAAGCGGCTACCGACAAGACCACCGCGGGCGGCGTACTCCCACTCGGCCTCGGTAGGGAGCCTTCTCCCCGCCCAGGTGGCGTAGGCGGTCGCGTCCTCGTGGGAGAGGTGCACGACCGGGTGGTTGGAGCGAGCGCTCACGTCGCTGCTCGGCCCCTCGGGATGGCGCCAGTCGGCGCCGTCGACCATCAGCCACCACGGTGCGCCGGCCACAGCGCCGCGTACGGCACCGGGGTCGGCGAGCGCCAGGTGGAAGACCGCCGAGAAGCCCTCGCGCTCGGCGACGGTCCGGTATCCGGTCTCCTTGACGAAGGTCGAGAAGGCCGCGTTCGTCACGGCGACCGGGTCGATCCGGAAGGGGCGCAGCTCGACGTCGTGCACGGGCGTCTCGCCATCGGCCGGGTAGCCCTCGTCGAGGTGGTCCCCCATCGCGAAGCGACCGCCGGGTACGAGCACCTGCGCAGGACCGCGCCGCCGACGTCGTGACGACACCGGCGGCGCGGCCACAGCCGAGCCAGCGGGACGGGAGGGCGAGCAGCACCCACCGCTCTCGTTGCCAGACATCGTGAGTCAGTAGGAAGGCTGGCTCGGGTCGATCTGGTTCACCCATGCCACCACGCCGCCGCCAACGTGCACGGCGTTGTCGTAGCCGGCGCCCTTGACGATCGCCAGGCACTCAGCCGAGCGCACGCCCGACTTGCAGTGCAGCACGATCTGCTTGTCCGAAGGAAGCTGCTCCAGCGCACTGCCGTTGAGGAAGTCGCCCTTCGGGATCAGCACGGCACCCGGGATCCGGTTGATCTCGAACTCGTTGGGCTCGCGCACGTCGACCAGCAGGAAGTCGGACTCGCCGTCCTCGCGCTGCTTGAGCATGGCTGCCAGGTCGTGCACCGAGATGGTCGAGCCGGCTGCCGCGTCGGCGGCCTCGGTCGACACCGCACCACAGAAGGAGTCGTAGTCGATCAGACCGGTGACCGTCGGGTTGTCACCGCACAACGCGCAGTTGGGGTCCTTGCGGACCTTGAGCTTGCGGTACTCCATCTCGAGTGCGTCATAGATCATCAGCTTCCCGACGAGCGGGTCGCCGATGCCGGCGAGCAGCTTGATGCCCTCATTGACCTGGATCGAGCCGATGGCCGCACAGAGCACACCGAGCACACCGCCCTCGGCGCAGGAGGGGACCATCCCCGGCGGCGGCGGCTCCGGGTAGAGGCAGCGGTAGCACGGCGCCTCGGCGGAGTTGCCCTCCGTGTCGACAGCGTGCGGCCAGAAGACGGAGGCCTGGCCATCGAAGCGATAGATCGAGCCCCACACGTAGGGGATCTTCAGGAAGTAGGCAGCGTCGTTGACCATGTAGCGGGTCGCGAAGTTGTCGGTGCCGTCGAGGATCAGGTCGTAGCCCTCGAAGACCGAGAGGACGTTGTCGTTGTCGAGGCGTCCTTCGTGCAGCACGACGTTGACCAGCGGGTTGATCTCCAGGATCGAGTCACGCGCCGACTCCGCCTTGGAGCGCCCGATGTCGGACTGCCCGTGGATCACCTGGCGCTGCAGGTTCGACTCGTCGACCTCGTCGAACTCCGCGATGCCGATCGTTCCGACGCCTGCGGCCGCCAGGTAGAGGAGGGCGGGTGAGCCGAGGCCGCCGGCCCCGATCACCAGGACCTTGGCGTTCTTCAGCCGCTTCTGGCCGGCCATCCCCACGTCGGGGATGATCAGGTGGCGGCTGTAGCGACGCACCTCGTCGATGGTCAGCTCGTCCGCGGGCTCCACGAGCGCTGGGAAAGACACGGGGGATCTCCTCGATCGGTTCCTTCAGGGACGTCCCGTACAACACGGGGGTCGTCCTCCATGTTCCCCAGCCCGCCAAGGCGTGCCGACACCATCCCGTCATGCGGACGCTGCCGGCCTCCGGCAGCCTTGTAGGCTGCGGTGCGGCCGACAGATGATCGGCGCGGAGAGGGGCAGACGCGTGAGCGAGGAACCGGGACTGGTGGCGCCACGACCACGGGGCGGCCGGCTACCTCGACGTGCGCGCCGCGCCCAGTTGCTCGAGTCCGCGCTCGAGGTCTTCGTCGCGAACGGCTACCACGCCACCGGCATGGACGACATCGCCGACCGAGCGGGCGTCTCGAAGCCGGTGCTCTACCAGCACTTCCCCGGCAAGCAGGAGCTGTACCTCGCGCTGCTGGAGACCTCCTGCGACGCGATCATCGCCAGCTGTCGGCGTGCCCTGGAGTCCACCGAGGACAACAAACAGCGCGTGGCCGCCACGATGAGCGCCTTCTACGAGTACGTCGGCTCGGAGTCGGGCGCCTTCCGTCTGGTCTTCGAGTCGGACCTGACGAACGAGCCTGCCGTCCGTGCCCAGATCGACCGGGTGACGATCGACTGCGCGGAGATGATCACCGACGTCATCCGCGACGACACCGGGCTGCCGACCACCGCTGCCAACCTGCTGGCCGTCTCCCTGGTGGGAATGGCCCAGGTCAGCGCTCGGTTCTGGACCGATGACCCGGGCGGACTGGGCCGCGACGAGGCGAGCGCCTTGGTCGCCGGCCTCGCCTGGCGCGGGATCGCCGGCTACCCCAAGCACGACTGACGCATCCCGGAACGGGAGCGCCACGACAGGAAAGGAAGGCCCATGGAGGTCAAGATCGGAATCCAGCAGGCGGCACGCGAGCTGGTCCTCGACGTGGACGAGAAGGCTGCCGATGTTCAGCGCCTGGTCGCCGAGGCGGTCGGCTCCGACGGCGTGCTGACCCTCACCGACGCCAAGGGGCGCACCGTCCTGGTGCCGGCCGGCCGTATCGCCTACGTGGAGATCGGCTCCGGCTCCGTGGGCCAGGTCGGCTTCCGCTCCTGAGGTAGCGGCCCCGGCCATGAAGCTGGACGACCTGCTCTTCGCGCTCGTCGGCGGCGTGCTCATCGGATGCGCTGCCCGGGCGCTGTGGCCGACGCTGGCGCTCTGGGCGGGGATCCTGCTCGCGACCGTGGGAATGATCGGCGGGACGATGATCTATCTCGACGTCCTCCAGTTCGCCGCGGAGACCCCGAACGTCGACTGGTGGCGGCACTTCTGGCAGCTCGGCACCGGCATCGCGCTGGTCAGCGCCGTTGCGGCGCTGACCAGACGCCTCCCGTTCCCCCGCTGATCGCCCCGGAACGTGTTGAATACGCGTTCTCAGGCGTCCTGCGGTGCCTCGGCCTGGTCCACCTTCGCGACCGTGGTGCGTAGTTCGGTGCGGGGCATCCGCCAGATCGCCAGGAACGTCACCACCGAGAAGACCGCGGCGATCACGAAGATCACCCCGATGTCGTCGCCGTAGGCGTGCCGGATCGCCTCCGCAGCCAACGCAGGCATGTGCTCCAGGTCGAGGCCGCCTCCCTGGGCCACCTTGGCGGCCTCCTCGGGGCTGAGCCGTCCACTCACCACGAGCTCCTTGATGGAGGCCGACGAGGTGTCGGCCACCCGGTTGGTGAGCACGGCGCCCAGGGCGGCGATGCCGATCGTGCCGCCGAGCGACCGGAAGAAGCTGACCACGCCGCTCGCGGCACCGATGTCGGTCACGTCGACGGTGTTCTGCACGACCAGGACCAGGTTCTGCATCAGCGCCCCCTGCCCCAGCCCCATCAGCACCATGAAGAGGCTCAGGTGCCACATCGGGGTGGTGTGGGTGGTCGGGCCCATCAGCACGAGGCCGGCGAACAGCGCCACCGTGCCGACCAGCATGACCGGCTTCCAGTGGCCGGTGCGCGTGATGATCTGGCCAGATGCCGTCGCGCCGACGAGGGAGCCGAAGATCAACGGCAGCATGAGCAGCCCGGCCTCGGTCGGCGAGTAGGCCTGCGCGGTCTGGAAGAACTGGCTCAGGAAGACCGAGCTGCCGAACTGGGCGATGCCGACGGCGATGCTCGCGACGATCGCGAGCATGGTCGTGGTCTCCAGCAGGATCCGCGGCGGCACCAGCGGCTCGGGGTGCTTGCGCTCCACCAGGACCGCGGCCACCAGCGCCACCAGGCTGCCCCCCAGGAAGAGCGCGGTCTCGGTGGAGAGCCAGTCGTAGTTCTGACCGGCGAACGAGACCCAGACCAGCGGGAGCGAGGCGGCGACCGAGATGAAGACCGCGCCCCACCAGTCGATCTGCACACGGCGGCGTACGGTCTCGAGGTGCAGGAACTTCTGCAGCACGGCCAGGCCCGCGATCGAGATCGGCACCGCGGCGAAGAAGCACCAGCGCCAGCCGGCGAGGTCCACCAGGACGCCACCGAGCAACGGGCCGGAGACCGTCGCGACCGCCATCACCCCGGCCATGTAGCCGGAGTACCGACCGCGTTGACGCGGCGGGATGATCGTGCCGAGGATCGCCTGGCTCAACGCCATGAGGCCGCCCACGCCGAGGCCCTGGAGGGCACGTGCGGCGAGAAGCTGCGGAACGCTGTGCACCAGTCCGGCGGCGAGCGAGCCGAGCAGGAAGATCAGGCCGGAGAGCTGGACCAGCAGCTTCTTGTCGAACAGGTCTGCCAGCTTCGACCAGATCGGGCTGGAGACCGTCATGGCGAGCAGGGTGGCGGTGACCACCCAGGTGTACTGGGTCTGCGAGCCGTCGAGGTCGGCGATGATCGTCGGCAGCGCGGTGCTCACGATCGTGGAGCTGAGCATGGCGACGAAGAGCATCGCCAGCAGGCCGGCGAGCACTTCGAGGATCTCCCGATGGCTCAGCGCGTTGGGTTCGGTGGACGAGGAGGTCTGTGTCATGAAGCGGTGCCTTCGAGCTCAGTGCTGGGAGTACAGGGGTTCAGGGAGCCGTGCAGCTCCTCGAGGATCCGGGCGGTTTCCGCGATGTGCGCGTCGTCCCAGCCCTCGAGGCGGTCGGCCAGGAAGGCCACGAATCCGGCGAGCAGCTCGGCCAGCCGAGCGCGACCGGCCTCGGTGATGTCGAGCAGGTCCGCACGCCCGTCGGCCGGATCCGTACGCCGGGTCACCAGCCCCTCGGCCACCAGGGACGTGAGCTGCCGGCTCACCACGGACGGCCCGACCCCGAGCCGGTCGGCGACCGCGCCCGGGCGCTGCGCGCCGTGCTCGACGAGCTGACGCAGGAGGGCGACGTCGGAGCGACGCAACCCCTCGACCCGGACCACCTCGCGATGGGCGAGGGAGCGGATCCCTCGCGTCAGGGAGAAGAGTGCAGTGGTCAGCTCCTCGATCGCGGCATCACGCGTCGACAATTGATTGACCATGGCAATGATTTCATCACGCAATCATTGCCTATGTCAAAGAGATGCCGGGCGATGCTGATCACATCGCCTCACGGCGCTCAGTGCGCGAGACCGAGCTCCGCCATCCGCGCCGCGTGACGCTCGGTCAGCCGGCTGAACATCCGCCCGAGCGCGGCCAGGTCCATCCCCGGGCGGTCCACCCCGCCGGCCAGCAGCGCCGAGAGCGCGTCCCGCTCCGCCGCCACGCCCTGCGCCTGGGTGAGGGCCTCCCCCATCAGCCGGCGACCCCACAGTGCCAACCGTCCCGACACTCGCGGATCGGCTTCGATGGCCGCGCGCACCTTCTCGACCACGAACGCACTGTGCTGCGTCCGCTCGAGGGAGCTGAGGATCAGCTCCCTGGTGTCGACATCCACGAACGCGGCGATCTCCCGGTAGAAGTCGCGGGCGAGCCCATCGCCGACGTACGCCTTGATCAGGGACTCGAGCCAGTCCGACGGCGCAGTGTGGCGGTGGAACCGGTCGAGGGGCTCACGGAACGGCGTCATCGCCTCGAAGGGGTCAGCGTCCATCTCGACAAGCCGGTCGCGCAGCCGCAGCACATCGGCGAACTCCGCGGTCGCCATGGTCGCCAGCGCGACCTTGTCCTCCAGGCTGGGCGCCATCCGGGAGTCCTCGGCAAGCCGCTCGAAGGCCGACAGCTCGCCGTAGGCGATGACCGCAAGCAGATCGACGACCGCCGCTCGGTACCCCGGATCGGAGAACGCGATGGACGTCGTGGCGGGCACCTCACCGGATGACGATTCAGTCATGGATGCAGGGTACCGATAGGCTCGGGGTGTGCGTGCCACGTGGTGGCACCCCCCGGCGACGCCCTGCGTCACATCGCGGCCGACGCCGGCGCATGTGCGCGGTCGCCCGTTGAGTCGGCCGCCAGACCTACTCAAGGAAGCGAACTTCATACCGTGACCACCTTCAGAGAGCTCGGGGTGCTCCCCGAGATCGCCGATGCGCTGGAACGCGCCGGCATCACCACTCCGTTCCCGATCCAGGAGATGACCCTGTCGGTCGCGCTGATGGGCACCGACCTGATCGGCCAGGCCCGCACCGGCACCGGCAAGACCCTGGCGTTCGGCATCCCGGTCCTCCAGCGCACCGTCGTCCAGCACGACCCCGACTACGTCGAGCTCGCCCAGGGCAAGCCCCAGGCACTCGTCGTCGCCCCGACGCGCGAGCTCGCTCTCCAGGTCTCCTCCGACCTGGAGCTGGCCGGCAAAGACCGCGGCGTACGCGTCCTCACCGTCTACGGCGGCGTCGGCTACGAGCCGCAGCTCGAGGCACTGGAGACCGGTGTCGACGTGGTCGTCGGCACGCCGGGCCGGTTGATCGACCTCGCCCAGCGCAAGGCGCTCGACCTCAGCCACGTGAAGAGCGTCGTACTGGACGAGGCCGACGAGATGCTCGACCTGGGCTTCCTCCCCGACGTGGAGAAGCTCCTGTCGAAGACCCCCGAGACCCGGCAGACGATGCTCTTCTCGGCCACCATGCCGGCCGCGATCATCGCGCTGGCCCGCAGCCACATGCGGCACCCGATGAACATCCGCGCCGAGTCGCAGGACGAGAACCAGACCGTCCCGGCCACCGCCCAGTTCATCTACCAGGCCCACGACCTCGACAAGCCGGAGATCATCGGCCGGGTCCTGCAGGCCGACGACGCGGAGAAGATCATCGTCTTCACCCGCACCAAGCGTCAGGCGCAGCGGGTCGCCGACGATCTCGCCGAGCGCGGGTTCAAGGCTGCCCCCCTGCACGGCGACATGGCTCAGGTCGCACGCGAGAAGGCCCTGAGCCGGTTCCGCGAGGACAAGCTGCGCGTGCTGGTCGCCACCGACGTCGCAGCCCGGGGCATCGACGTGGCGGGGGTCTCCCACGTCATCAACTACACGTGCCCCGAGGATGACAAGACCTACGTGCACCGCATCGGCCGGACCGGTCGCGCCGGCGCGACCGGTGTCGCGATCACCTTCGTCGACTGGGCGGACGTGACGCGCTGGAAGGTCATCAACAAGGCGCTCGACCTGCCCTTCGACGAGCCGCAGGAGACCTACTCGACCTCTGAGCACCTCTTCACCGACATCGGCATCGCCCCCGGCACGAAGGGCCGGATCGCTGCCCCGGCCGCACCCCAGGAGCGCGAGCCCCGGGAGCGCAAGGAGCGTCCGAAGCGGGAGCGGAGTCGCACCCGCACGCGCTCGGGTCGTCCCGTCGACGACCACGCCCCGACCGCCACCCCCGCGAGCGGACCGGAGAGCTCCACCGAGGACGCCGAGGGTGCCGCTGCCGACGCTCCGAAGCGCCGGCGCCGCCGTCGTCGCAAGCCTGCCGGCGCTGCCGAGGCCGGTGGCGCGCCGGAGGCCGTCACTGCCGACGCCTGAGGCTCAGCCGAGGCTCTGAGCGATAGTCCCTGATGCTCTGCAGGTGAAAGTCGACTTTCACCTGCAGACGTCAGGGACTGTCCCGTTGTGGGGTCAGGGGACGACGACGACGGTGGTGCCGAGAGGAGCGAAGTCCCAGAGGGCGACAGCGTCCTCGGGACTCTGCCGGATGCAGCCGTGGGACTGCGGGGTGCCGAGCTCTGCCTCCGTCTGCAGGGGGCGGCCGCCGCTGACCGGGATGTCGTGGAAGCCGATGGCCGCCCGGGCCCCGCGGGTGAAGCGCACGAAGTGCCGCATCGTGCCCGAGTCGTCAATGCCCCAGGCCTGTTCGGAGCGCGAGTAGACCGCATACGTACCGGGCTGCAGATTGTCGGTGAGGCTCCCGGAGACCAGGTAGGTGCGCTCGACGCGGTCGCCCTCGCCGACCAGCCACACCCGCTGGCTCTCCTCACTGAAGACGACCCGTCGTCCTTCGCCGGAGTCCTCAGGCAGGGCATCGGTGGGCAACGGCTCCAGCACCGTCACCGGCGCCCGCGCGCTGCCCTGGGTGCGGGCGGGCACATCCGCCGGCGCAGGAGCCGTGATCGCCGCCGTCACCGGCGGGGTCGCCTGCGGCGGGACCAGCCCCACGCCGGCACCCACGACCGCCCCCGTGACCAGGACGGAGGCGACCCCGATCCAGAGCCGGGAACGACCTCGAGCAGCACGGTGTCGAGCCATCGACCTCAGCGACCCTGGGTACGGCGGGCAAGCAGCGCGGTGGCAACCTCGCGGTAGGCCGCCGCTCCCTTGCTGTTGCGACTCATGGCCAAGATGGAGCGGCCCGCGGCCGGCGCTTCGGCGAACTTGATGGTCTTGGGGATCGGCGGCTCGATCACCTGCAGGTCGTAGGTCTCCGAGATCGTCTCCAGGACCCGGCGGGCATGGTTGGTCCGCCCGTCGAAGAGCGTCGGCAGGACGCCCCAGACCTCGAGCCCGCGGTTGGTGAACCGGCGCACGTCATGGACGGTGTCGAGCAGCTGTCCGACACCGCGATGCGACAAGGTCTCGCACTGCAGCGGGATCAGCACACCGTCGGCAGCAGTCAGCGCGGCAACCGTCAGCACGCCGAGTGACGGCGGGCAGTCGAGGAGCACCCAGTCGTAGCTCTCGCCGGCCTCGGCCAACTGCTCGAGGGCGCCGCGGATCACGTGCTCGCGGCCGGTCCGGGTAAGCAGATCCGCCTCGGCCCGAGCCAGCTCGATCGTCGCCGACAGCAGGTCGACCCCGTCATCGGTCGTGACGATGACCTCGCGTGGGTCCAGCCCCTTGGTCAGCACGTGATGGACCGAGAGCTCCAGATCCTCGGGGTCGATCCCGAGGGAGAAGGTCAGGCACGCCTGCGGATCCAGGTCGATCAGCAGCACCCGCTGGCCCAGCTCGGCCAGGGCAGCACCGAGGGAGGCCACGGTGGTGGTCTTCGCGACCCCACCCTTCTGGTTGGCGATCGCCAGCGTTGTCCCGGTCATCACGCCCCATCATGCCCGACTCGACCACGTTTCGACCATGTGGCCTGCGGCTTGGGACTCCTCGACGGTCCCTACGCCGACACCCCCATTTGCACATCGCCGTGACCCCGCTGAATGCTGATGGCATGACCACCTCACTCCACCCCGGCACCGCACTGGTGACCGGCGCCACCGCCGGGATCGGCCACGAGTTCGCCCTGCAGCTGGCGCGTGGCGGCCACGACCTCGTCCTCGTAGCCCGCGACCAGGACCGTCTGGAGCGCGTCGCAGCAGAGTTGCGCGAGCGACACGGTGTCGCCGTGGAGGTGCTCGCGGCCGATCTGGTCGACCGCGAGCAGCTGACTCGCGTGGCCGACCGCCTCCGCGACGCCGAGCACCCGGTCGACCTGCTGGTGAACAACGCCGGCTTCGGCCTCAAGCAGCGCTTCCTCGACAACGACATCGAGGCCGAGCAGCAGATGCACGACATCCTGGTCACGGCCGTGCTCCGCCTCTCGCACGCCGCGCTCGGCGCCATGGTCCAGCGAGGCCGCGGCAGCATCGTCAACGTCTCGAGCGTGGCCGCCTTCCTCCCCCGTGGCACCTACAGCGCCGCCAAGGCGTGGGTGAACAGCTTCAGCGAGTGGGCGCACAACGAGTACGCCGCTGACGGCGTCCAGGTGATGGCTCTGTGCCCCGGGTTCGTGAAGACCGAGTTCCACGCGCGGATGGAGGTGAGCCGCGACTCGGCCCCGGGCTTCCTGTGGCTGGAGGCCGAGCAGCTCGTGAGCGAGGCGCTGAGCGACCTCGAACGCGGCCGCGCCCTCTCGGTGCCCAGCAAGCGCTACAAGGCGATCGTCACCGCCACACGCGCCGTCCCGCGCGGACTGCTGCAGCGCGCACAGTCCCTCGGCAGGCGGTAGGGACCGCCGGCCCCTCGCCCACGAGCCTTCTCAACCCTCGCCGGAGATGAACGCGCGGACGGCGTCGGCGACCATCTGCACCGCGATCGCGGAGAGCAGTAGGCCGGCGATCCGGGTGATCAGCATGACGCCACCGTCGCGGATGAGCTTCAGGATGCGCAGTGAGAACCGCATCGTCAGCCACAGCACGACGTGGACGGCGACGATGCCGATCACCAGAGCGGAGACCGACGCGAAGTCATCGGCACGCTGGACGAACAGCATGGTCGCGACGATCGCCCCCGGCCCGGCCAGCAGCGGTGTGCCCAGCGGCACCAGCGCCACGTTGGTCTCACCGGCCCCCACCGGATCCTTGTCGTAGCCCATCAGGAGCTCGAGCGCCACCAAGAGCAGTAGCAGCCCGCCGGCAGCCTGTAGCGCCGGGATCGAGATGTGCATGTAGCGCAGGATCCCGTGGCCGAAGAGGGCGAAGAGGGTGATCACCAGGAAGGAGACGACCACCGCCTGCCAGGCGGCACGCTTGACGGTCGCAGGCGCACGCCCCGCCGTCAGGGAGAGGAAGACCGGGATGGTGCCGGGCGGGTCCATGATGACGAAGAGCGTCACGAAGACCTCGGTCAGCATGACCACGTTGATCACAGCGTCCACGCGTACTCCTCCTGCACCGGCCGCCCGGTCGCCCTCCGGGCCGCGGCGGCCCGCTCCATCAGTCGCTCGAACTCTGTTGGTGCCGTGGTGTTGCACCCGAGGCCGTGACCCTCCTTGCCGGCTCCGTGGTGGTCGCTGGAGCCGGTGATCACCAGGCCCAGGTCACCGGCGATCCCGCGCAGGGTGCGGCGTACGTCGGGGGTGTGGTCCTCGTGGTCGACCTCGATCCCGGCCAGACCGGCCTCGGCAAGCGCCGCGATCCGCTCCGCCGTCAGGTACGGCGTCCGGGTCCGTCCCCACGGGTGGGCCACGACCGTGACTCCACCGGCATCGCGCACCACGCCGATCATGGTGGTCAGATCCGCTGCGTACCGGCGCACATATCCCGGCCGGCCGGCGGAGAGCCACCGGTCGAAGGCCTCGCTCCGGTCCGCGACCACCCCGCGCGCGACCAGGGCATCCGCCACGTGGGGCCGTCCGAGCGCGGCCGGCACCCCGGCAACGGCGGCGAGCACGTCGTCGATCTCGATCTCGACCCCCTCCGCCTGGAGCTTGGCGATGGTGGCGGGCAGGCGCGCATTGCGGCCCTCGAGGACAGCCGCAAGCTCAGCAGCCAACGCCGGGTGCCGTGGATCGGGCAGGTAGGCGAGCAGATGCACCCCGTGCCCGTCGAGCTCGGTGCTGATCTCCATCCCGGGCACCACCCGGATGCCGACCTCGGCGGCGGTGGCGACAGCCTCGGCCCAGCCCGCGGCCGTGTCGTGATCGGTCAGTGCCATCACGTCGAGGCCCGCATCGGCGGCTGCTCGGACGAGCCCGGCCGGAGGCTGAGTACCGTCGCTCACGTCGGAATGCGTGTGCAGATCGATCCTCACCCGCAAAGATTACGGCCTCCGGCCGGGAGACAGAAACTCTTGCGGCCCCTCCTCAGGAGCCGCCGCCACCTGCCTTGCGGCGATGCATCCGGGGACCACCGCCGGAGACCTCGGAGCCGTGCGCCTTCTCCCGCGCCGGACCGTCCTTGTGCACCCCCTGCTCGTGATCGTTCTTGCGTTCGAGCGCCTCGCGCATCTTGGCCTTGAGATCCTCGTTGTTGCCGGGGCCGGTCACGGCATGCTCCCTTCGACGACGGGTTGTCCCTCCCACCATGGCATCGCTGCCACACCGGTGCCAACCGAATTCACCGCGTGCAGCCGCCGAGGCGGGGTGCCCCTGGGAGCCGGGCAACAGGTACCTTGCGGGCATGAACCGTTCTCGCCCGACCGCCGTGCTTCTCGCTGCAGCGCTGACGTGCACCTCACTGCTCGCCGCCTGCGGAGGCGACGACAAGGAGGAGCCGGAGGCGAAGCCGAGCGAGTCCGTCTCGGTCGAGCCGACGCCGACCGCCGTCACGGAGGAGGCCACCGCGACGCCGACCGAGGTCGAGTTCGGCAAGCCCGCCAAGGGCGTGCGGATCAAGGGCAACAGCTACGTCTACGTCGTACCGGTCGGCTGGATCGACAACACCGCCGGGGCGCGGGAGGTCAACAGCGAGATCGACACCTCGGGCGCCGAAGCCGACGGCGCCGACGGCTTCCGCAACAACGTGACGGTGACCAGCATCGTCGCGACGGGTGGCAACCTCGACGACCTCGAAGCGGATCTGACCGTGCAACTCGGCGATGTGGCGAAGAACCTCGAGCAGTTGCCGCGGATCCTGCTCGACGGACGCGAGATGGCGCACCACGAGGGGCTGATGAGGGCGAAGCCGGTCAACTACCTCCTGGACCAGTACGCCGGGATCGACGACGAGGGCCAGGTCACGGTGATCGCCTTCGCCTACGCCCGCAACGTTCCCGTCAAGGTGCGCACCCGCACCACCCACTCCATCCTGGCCAGCTGGACCTGGCAGCCCTGACCCGACCGGGCGGCGTACGCCGCGGAGCACAGCAACGGGGGTGGGTCCCGTCGGAACCCACCCCCGTTGCTGTGTCGGCGTCCGTGTGGCGCCGTGGGCGTCAGCCCTTGAGCTTGTAGTCCTTGAGCAGCGAGCGGCCGATGATCATCTTCTGGATGTCGGAGGTGCCCTCACCGATCAGCATGAACTTGACCTCGCGCATGATCCGCTCGATCTCGTACTCCTTGGAGTAGCCGTAGCCGCCGTGGATGCGGAAGGAGTCCTCCACGACCTCGTTGGCGTACTCCGAGGCGAGCATCTTGGCCATGCCGGCCTCGACGTCCATGCGACGGCCGGTGTCCTTCAGCCGGGCCGCCCGCACCATCATGTTGTGCGCGGTCTCGACCTTGGTCGCCATCTCGGCAAGGCGGAAGAGCACGGCCTGGTGCTCGGCGATGGGCTTGCCGAACGTGTGCCGCTGCTGGGCATAGGCGATGCCGAGCTCGAAACCCCGCCAGGCCAGGCCGCAGGCCCGCGCCGCGACGTTGACACGGCCGACCTCGACACCGTCCATCATCTGGAAGAAGCCCTTGCCGGACTCGCCACCGAGGATCTGCTCCGCAGCGATCTGGTGGCCCTCGAACACCATCTCGGTGGTGTCGATGCCCTTGTAGCCCATCTTGTCGATCTTGCCGGGCACCGTGATGCCCTGCGCGACCTCACCGAAGCCAGGGGTCTTCTCGACCAGGAAGGTCGTCATGTTCTTGTAGACCGAGTCGGCACCCTCGTCGGTCTTGGTGAGCACGGCCACCAGGGTCGAGGAGCCACCATTGGTCAGCCACATCTTCTGACCGGTGATCGCATACGAACCGTCGGCGTTCTTGACCGCCTTGGTCGCCACCGCGGAGACGTCCGAACCCAGGCCGGGCTCCGACATCGAGAACGCACCGCGCACCTCGCCGGTGGCCATCCGGGGCAGGTACTTCTGCTTCTGCTCCTCGGTGCCGTGCTTCATCAGCATGTAGGCGACGATGAAGTGGGTGTTGATGACCCCCGAGACACTCATCCAACCGCGCGCGATCTCCTCGACGCAGAGCGCGTAGGTCAGCAGCGACTCACCGAGACCGCCGTACTCCTCGGGAATCATGATCCCGAAGATGCCGAGCTCCTTGAGCCCCTCGACGATCTCGGTCGGATACTCGTCGGCGTGCTCCAGCTCCTGAGCGACCGGAATGATCTTCTCGTCGACGAACTGGCGCACCGTCTTCAGGATCTCCTCCTGAATGTCGGTCAGCCCCTCCGTCTGGCACAACTGGCCCATCTGTCCACCTTCCACGTCGTTGCCGCGCACAGAGGGCGCAGGCCCGCGATGATGTTAATGACCTCTCACCTCTGGCAGAACCCCGAAGCCAGGGTGAGACGGGCCACAACGTCTGTCAGGGGGCCGGATCAGTCGTTCTCCCACGCCGGTCCGCCGGGCTTCGGCGGCGGCGCCAGCCGGGCCGGAATGCCGCGGCCGTAGTCGATGTACTTCGCGAGGTGCGAGCGGTTGCGCCAGATGTAGTTGAAGTTGGCGTGGTAGTCGCGGAGCACTCCGTTGCCCTTGATCCGGAAGATGATCTCGTCGCCGCGGAGGCCGGAGTTGCCCCAGTTGCTGGAGCCCGTCCACGTGTAGCGGGCGTCGCGCTGCTTGCCCCAGTGTCCAGCGACGGTCAGCACCTTGAGGTGACCGTAGAGGTCGATCAGGCCGTCCTCGTTGGTGTCGTAGCCGTCGATGTGCACCGGCAGCGCCCCGCGCTTGGTCTTGCGCGCGAAGACGTCACGCACCGGCTTGCTCGCCATCCCGTACATCACCTTGACGTCGCAGCCCTTGGCGTAGAGCGAGCGGACCTTCTCGGCCAGCCAGACGCCGCGGGCGGTGTTCCACGCGTGCATGTTGACCCGCACCATCGTGCGGCCCTTGACTCCGCCGGGCGATCCCTGGGCAGTGGTGCACTTCACCTTGTTGAGCGCCGTCATCATCGGGTCGTTCTTGGCGCTGAAGTTGGGGTAGGGCAGCACCTGGAGCTCGTACTTCTTGCCGAGCTTGCGCTTGTAGTACTGCGGCTTGGCCTTCTTGTCCTTGCGCAGCTGGTTGAAGAGCTCGACGAAGGCGTCGTAGACCTTCTTCTTGTCCTTCATGACGTAGAGGTCGTTCCACTGGTTGACGGCCGCGTTGGCGGTCAGGTTGGTGGAGCCGACCATGACCACGTTCTTCACACCGGCGGTCTTGGAGAAGAGGAAGAACTTCGAGTGCAGGTTCTCGTAGCCGGTACGGCAGCCGTGCTTGCAGCGGTAGGCGAAGTTCCGCTTCTTGGGGTTCTGCCCGAGCCGCTTGTAGAGCCGACGTGCCGCGAGGCTGAAGTTGTGGTCGTGGTCGTTGAGCAGGATCTGGACACGCACGCCTCGGTTGCGGGCCGCGATCAGGGCGTCGGTGACCGGCTGGCGGTCGTAGGAGAAGAGGGAGAAGCGGATCTTCTCGCCCTTCTTGGTGGCCTTGATCGCCTGCAGGATCTGGTTCTCGACCACCCACTGCTGCGCCAGCACCGGGCCCTGCGGCACGTTGAAGAACGCACCCTGCTTGGGCGCCCACTTCTTGTTGTTGGCCAGATTGTTGGTCTGGGCCGGCGGATCCATGGGGTTGGAGTTCGGACCAGCGGCCAGCGCTGGTGCCGCAAGCGTCCCGAGAACAAGCGCTAAGGCGCTCCCCCAAGCGGCGATGAGCTTCACGACGGTCCCTTCCCCCGGCCGAACAAAATCTTTGGGAACCCTACACGCGGGGGTTGTGCATTCACGACTTCCAACTCCTGCTGGAGCGCTTTGTAGGCGCGATTCCGAGAGCGCACGTCTGTGAGCATTGCGGCGATTGTCTGCGTGCTGACGTGCAGCAGCTCCGCATCTGCAACGTCATCGGGGTGGCGCAGCTCCGGCAGTTCCACCGGCGGGCGAAGGGCGTCGAGGTCGCCCCGCACGTCGTACGCCGACGCCTCGAGGAGACGCACCGCCTCCTGGGCTCGCGCGACGAGCTCGGCCCACCGCTCCGGTCCCGGGCGGAACCGTTCCCGGCTGTTCGGCATCACGCCGCTGTGTGCCAGATAGCTGCGGATCCAGTGACTGCGATCACCGGCACTGTTGAAGTCGACCAACTCCGCGTTGATCCGCCGGAGCGCCTCGACCTCGACCACGCCGAGGCTGACGTTGGCCGCTTCCTCCGGCGCAGCCAGATGCAGGGGCGAGACCTCGAGCAGGGTCAGGAACCGCTCCCAGATCTCCTCGCGGCGGGTGTGGTCGACCCGCATCGGCAGCACGTGCACCCGTTCGCTCGGCACCACCGAGCCCCAGCGGCGCAGGACGTCGGCGAGGTCGTACGCCGACCATCCCCACTCGTCGTGCGGATCCGGGTCGCGCGGAGCCAGGAACGAGTCGATGGCACGCTGGCCGCCGTTCTTCACCCACTCCTGCCACAGCGACGGCGCCAGCTCGGTGAGCACGCGGGCGGTGATGACCACGTGCAGCTCCACGTCGGCCAGCGACTCGACGGCACGCCGGATGTGGTCCTCGGTCGCCGGCGCGAAGAACTCGTGGCTGATCACGGCCGTGCCGCCAGCCCAGGCCCGCACCTCGTCGACGAGATCCTGCCAAGGGTGGGCGACGTCACCCGAGCGACGGGCGAGCTTCGGGTCCTCACGAAGGTCGAGCGAGGCGATCAGGTGTCGCCGACGGTGCCGTCCCGGCACCAGGAGTCCACGCCTGCCGAGCTCCTCCTTGTGCGCCCAGAGCCCGTCCTGGAGGAACGTGGTGGCCGTCTTCAGGAGTCCGATGTGGAGGAACACGCGCTCGGTCATGCGATCAACCCCAGCCGTGTGCCCGGCGCAGTCGGCCAGCGACCTCGGCCACCGCCGCCGTTCGCTCCTGGGGCAGCGGAGAAGCGCCCGTCTCGGGGGCCAGGTGGTCTCCAAGTGCACGCAGCGCACGCTCGATCTCGGCCTCCGCCGGCGGCGGGCTCACACGCGGCAACGCGCCGGCGTCGGCCTCGACCGGAAGCTCGGCGAGCTCGCCGACGAAGCGATGCCCGCGCTCGGTGATCAGGCTGTGCAGCTGAGCGTTGCGAGCGGAGGCGAACTCGGCCGTACGGCGGTCGAGCTGCGGCTTGCTCTCCTGGGCACGCAGCGGCGCCAGCACCTCGTTGATCAACGGCCTCATCACGGACCGATAGGCGCGGGGGCGCACGTCGTCGAGATGCTCGTTGAGCAGGCGCAGCACCTCACAGCTGCCATAGCCGACCGATGCATTGTCGCGGGTCTCCTCGAAGGAGACGCGGGTCTCCGGCAGGCCGGCTGCGGCGACGAAGCGGCGCCAGAGCAGGTCCCGGGGTGCGTCCGGCCCGGGGACGGTCACCAAGGTGATCCGATCGGCGGGCACCACGCTCGACCAGCGGCCGAGGATTCTCTCGAAGTTCTGGGCGCGCTCGAAGGTATGCCGTGCCCGGTTCTGCGTGAGGGGACGCCAGCGGCGCTTGGCCCTGATGTGGGCCTGGTAGTCGGACCACGAGTCGGTACCGAAGTTGCGGGTGTAGGTCTGCCACTGCGCCGGCACCACCCGGTGCAGGTCGCGCACGGTGAGGACCACCTCGACCTCGATCCCCTGCAGCGGTTCGAAGAGCGCCTCCAGATGGCGCGGGGCGGCGAAGCTCAAGAACTCCATCGACACGACGCCGGTCTGCTCCGGGTGCTGGCGCAGCTCCTTGACCAGCGCCCCCCACTTGCGCCGGTTGCGCTTGGGGCGACGCGGCAGGTCGAGCACGTCTCGGACCGCTCGCGACTGCGCACCGAAGCGGCCCCCGAGGAAGCGCACGCCGTCCTCCTCGAGTGCCTCCACGTGGGCGTTGAAGACGGACTGCAGAAAGCTCGTTCCGGTCTTCATCGCGCCGATGTGCAACACCAGACGCTGCGCCATGTCCACCCCTGAACGTCTCGACCGTTGAGCGCCGGAAGTCTATCCGGGCGGGGCCGCCGGGCTGCGGGAGGCCGTGAGGCGAGGCAATCGGAAGAACATCTGTCACTCCTGTCACATCTGTGACACACTCGCTCCGACCTGATGAATTGCCGGAACCTCGGCGCGTCGCCGAGGACTTCCCAGCTTGGAGCACTAACATGTCGCGTTTCCTGAAGCGATCTTCCCGGTCCCTCCGGAGCCCCCGACGTACCCGGGCAGGCGTCACGGCAGCCGCCGCGCTGGCGGTCCTCGCCCCGCTCTCCCTCACCGCCCTGCCGGCGTCGGCGGCTCCCGGCAACAACGGCAACACCGGTGAGCAGACGGCTCCGGAGCAGTCGACGAGCTTCCGCATCGCCAGCTTCAACCTGCTGGGCGCCGGCCACACCGACAAGAAGAACCCCGACCGTCCGAAGTTCGCGAAGTCCACGGTGCGCATGGGCCACTCGGTGCGCCTGCTCCAGGAGCAGAACCTGAGCATCGTCGGCTTCCAGGAGTTCCAGGCTCCCCAGTTCCAGGAGTTCCTGCGCCTGACCGGTGATGCCTACGGCGTCTATCCGGGCAACACGTTCGGCGCTCTCTCGGCACCGATGCACAACTCGATCGTGTGGCGCAAGAGCGACTGGACGCTGCTCCAGGCCGACACGCTCTCGATCCCCTACGGCTTCAAGACGGTCAACGGCAAGAAGGTCGTCTCCCGGATCCAGATGCCGGTGCTGCTGCTCCAGTCCAACGCCACCGGTCAGCCGATCTGGGTGAGCAACTTCCACAACGCCGCCAAGGTCGTCGGTCCACAGGCCCACCGCGACGAGGCTCGCGCCCTGGAGATCGCGATGGTCAAGCGGCTGCGCGCGGAACGTCCGACCACCCCGGTCTTCGTGCTCGGCGACCTCAACGAGACCAGCAAGGTCTTCTGCCAGTTCCAGCGCAAGGCTCCCCTTCAGGCCGCCGGCCCGGGCGGCGTCACTGCCGCGAACAAGTGCGTGACGCCGAAGCCCCTCGGGGTGGACTGGATCTTCGGCTCCACCGACGTCACCTTCAGCAACCACCAATGGCTCCGCACCCCGCTCGTGCAGAAGGCGACCGACCACCCGCTGGTCACCAGCGACGTTCACGTGCCCCCGGCCCGCGTCCAGACCACGTCGGTACGTCGAGTCGTCGCCGTCTCGGTCGACGGCCTCCGCCCCGGGTACGTGAAGAAGAAGCTCGGCTCCCTGCCGGCACTCCGCAGCATGGTGGGCGAGGGCGTCTCCACGATGCGGGCACACACGGTCGCCGACTCGACCAAGACCCTGCCCAACCAGCTCTCGATGATCACCGGCCGGCCCGCCAAGGCGCCCGCCGGAGGGCACGGCGTGACGAAGGAGTCGGTCTCCGGCACCGTGCACGCCAAGGCAGGACGGTACGTTCCGACGATCTTCGACGTAGCGCACGACAACGGCCGGAGCACCGCCGTCTACACCACCGACAAGCGGTTCGCAGCCGCCCTCGGCTCCTGGTCGAGCCGGCACGGTGGTCGCGACGCCCAGGGACTGGACAACGGCACCGACAAGTTCACGGTCCGCACGGAGAACGCCGAGGCGGCCAAGCTCGTCAAGCAGGTGAAGCGCCGCCTGAACTCCGCGCCCGCCCAGCTGACCTATGTCCATCTCTCCGGTCCCGACGCCGCCGGACACGCCAAGGGATTCGGCTCCGCTGCCTACAAGAAGGCGGTGGCGGACGCCGACAAGCAGGTCGGCCGCATCCTCAAGGCCGTACGCCGCAACGCCGCCCTGCGCGGCAGCACGCTGGTGGTGCTCACCTCCTCGAACGGCGGCTCCAAGCGCACCCACAACGACGCATCGGACCGGAAGAACAACACCGTTCCGTTCGTGATCTGGGGTCCGGAGACCGGTCTTCCGGCCGGCACCGACCTCTTCTCCCTCAACCCGCACCTGACCGAGTCGGCCGACCAGGTGGGCAACGACGTGGCCACGGTGCGCAACGCCTCGCTACCGAACGTCGTCCTGACCGCGCTCCGGCTGCCCTCGGTGCCCGGCAGCGCGTTCGGCTGGAGCCAGCACATCACCTGGCAGGCGCCTGCCTCCTGACGGGCTCGCCGGCTCGATCCGGCGTACGTCCTGCTTAGTGGCGTCCCCGGCAACCACAACGCAGGACGTTGCTCCCAGCGTCCTGCCTGCGGCCATTCAGCAGAGGCAGGTCAGCCGAGCTGGGACGAGTACCTGTCGACCAGCTCGGCCAGCTTCTCCTCGTCGCGCTGCGCGACCGGAAGCAGCAGCTCCTGCACCAGGTCGGTCAGCTCGGCCAGGCGCAGGTTGAGCTGACGACACTCCTGGACCTCGGCCTCGAGCTCGGCCACGCGCGCCGCCAGCCGGACCATGTCGACGCGGACCCCGCCCGCCTGGCGCACCTTCGCACGCCCCTTGGCCACCACCGACCGCAGCTCCTGCATCTTCATTGCCATGTGACCACCCATCGAGCGATTCGGTATGTGCCCTCCGTGCCGGAGGAGCCGGACGGCGCCGCGGGCGCCACGAGGTCGTGCTGGGACTCGGCGACGACCGTGCCGCCGCGAGCGGCGAGCTCTCGCCGGATCCGTGGGACGCGCAGCGGGTGCTGCAGGCGGACCCGAGCGGTCGGCCCCTCGGTCGCCTCGACCTGGAACTCGAGCAGGAGCCGCCCGCCGTCACGGACCAGCAGCTGCGCCATCCGCCAGAGATGGTCGCGCCCGGTCGGCGTGGTGCTGTCGGCGAGATGGCGGGCGACCACGACGCGGGGGCCGGGCACGCGCGCCAACGCGGCTGCCGTGGCAAGACTCTGCCGCAGCTCCAGCAGGTTGAAACGGCGATAGGTCGCCGGCAGCTGCTCGGCCGCAGCCACCTCGGCTAGGTGCGCGAAGCCGCGCGGAGAGAAGTCCAGCCCGACGCCAGGGATGCCGCGCCGCGCCGCGGCGTCCACCAGCTCGCCGCGACCGCATCCGATGTCGACCAGGTGCACCGGAGCCGGCCCGGAGCCGACGACCCACTCCAGGGCGTCGGTCACGTCCTGGAGATCAGCGTGCTCGCGATCGGCTCGCGACCACACGCGGTCCCAGCCGTCGCGCCCGACCCGGGTGCCGCGGAACCAGCCGTTGAGCCGGCGGTGCGTGGTCTCCGGCGTCTCGAAGTGGAAGGCAGGGTCCGGCGTACGCCAGTGTGGACCGTAGGTGGCGCTCAGGAACCTGTCGGTGTCGGCAGGTGCAGGCAGGGTCCGGCCCTCGAGTGTCGTGGTGCCGAGCGGAAAGATCCACTCCCGCCGGAACGGCGTGCGGATCTCCCCCATCAGCACCAGATGGGAGTCCTCTGTCAGGAAGCCGCCGAAGACGTCGAGCCCCCGCACGGAGCCGTCGGCCTCCGCCACGTCGACCTTGAAGGCCGCGCCGCTGTAGCGGGTGATCTCGTAGCCCATCTCAGCCAGTCGCCGCTGGATCCGGTAGGACTCGCGGATCACGTCGACGGGGTGGGTGTGGCTGCTCACATAGCCGATGTCGGCGTCGGAGTCGTGACCGATCAGCTTGCCGCCGCGGACCGCGCCGAGCAGCGTTCCGTAGGCGGGGAACGCCTGGATCCCGGCCCGCTCCAGTGCCGCCAGGACCTCCTCGATCGAGTCGAGCAGCGGTGCCACGTGCTCCGCGCTGCGCGTGTCGAAGGTCTGCGCGAGGCGATTGGACTTGTCGAGGCCCAGCGGCTTCCCGTCCTCGGTCTCGACCCGGATCCGCCGGTCGCTGCCGGATCCCAGCCGCACCTCCGCCTCGTGGTGCACCTGACCGGTGGCGTGCTCGACCAGCGCGAGGGTCGCCGTACCGTCGAGGAAGCGGTGCAGCGCCGGGGGCCAGGCGACGAAGCTCGCCGCGCCACGGGGCTCCCCGTCGCGGTGCAGCCAGAACGACCACACCCGTCGGCCGTCGACCAGCAGATCGAGCACCAGCTCCTCGCGCGAGGAGGCGAGGATGCCCTGGTCGTCGATGCGCACCCCGGTCAGGGAGCCACCCGCTGGGCGGTGCGGCACGGCCATGGGGGCTCCTCGGCGATCGGTCGGCGGGTCGCCGCGAGACTACCCGAGTACCCGTGCCGTGCCGTGCCCCTGCCTCGTCACGGCAGACCGCTACCGTTGCCTCGTGAGCGCCACTCCCACCCGTGTCTACGTGGCCCGCCTGGTCGGGCTGCCCCTCTTCGACCCCCAGGGCGATCAGGTGGGCAAGGTGCGCGATTTCGTGGTCTCGCTCTGGCCGGGGGTCAGCCAACCTCGCGTCCTCGGCATGGTCGTGGAGGTCTTCGGGCGTCGACGGATCTTCGTGCCGATGACCCGCGTCACCCACATCGACAGCGGTCAGGTCGCCACCACGGGACTGCTCAACATGCGCCGTTTCGAGCAGCGGCCCACCGAGGCGTTGGTGATGGGCGAACTGCTCGACCGCGAGGTTCGGGTGCGTGGCTCCGAGGTGACCGGGCACATCTACGACGTGGCGATGGAGCAGGCACGCAACCGCGACTGGGTGCTCAGTCGGGTCGCCTTGGTCGAGCCCGCCCGCGGCTTCCGCCGGCGCAACGGACAGACCCACGTCGTGGAGTGGAACGAGGTGATCGGCCTGACCGGGTCCGCGCCCGACCAGGGCGCTACCCAGCTGCTCGGCACCATCTCGGGCATGCGCCCGGCCGACGCGGCGAACCTGATCCACGACCTGCCCCGGGACCGCCGGATCGCGGTCGCCTCGGCGCTCGACGACGAGCGGCTCGCCGAGGTGCTCGAGGAGCTCCCCGAGGAGGACCAGGTGGAGATCCTCGGCGTGCTCGACTCCGAGCGGGCGGCCGACGTGCTCGAGGAGATGTCACGCGACGACGCCGCCGACCTGATCGCCGAGCTCCCGCCCGAGACCGCCGCGCAGCTGCTGGAGCTGATGGAGCCCGAGGACGCCGAGGACGTCAAGCGGCTGCTCTCCTACGCCGACCACACCGCCGGCGCGATGATGACCATCGAGCCGGTGATCCTCTCCCCCGACGCCACGATCGCCGACGCACTCGCACGGGTCCGCAACCCCGATCTGACCACCTCCCTGGCCGCGCTGGTCTACGTGTGCCGCGCACCTTTGGAGCCGCCCACCGGCAAGCTGCTCGGGGTGGCGCACATCCAGCGCCTGCTCCGCGAGCCTCCGTCGACGCTGGTCGCCGGGGCGCTGGACGACTCGCTCGACCCGCTCCGCCCCGACATGGGCATCGACCAGGTCGCCTCCCACTTGGCGCGCTACAACCTGGTCGCCGCGCCCGTCGTCGACCCCGACGGCCGCCTGCTCGGGGCGGTCACGGTCGACGACCTGCTCGACCACATGCTGCCGGAGAACTGGCGCGACGCCCAGCCGGACGGGGCCCTCCATGGCTGAGCCGCGCCGTACCCGCCTGGACACGCCGAAGGAGGTACGCCGCAAGCTGCTGCGGCGCCCGAGCTACGACTCCGAGACCATCGGCGTCTTCGCCGAGGAGTTCGCCCGCTTCATGGGCACCGCTCGGTTCCTGCTGTACATGACGCTGTTCGTCGTCGTGTGGGTCGCGTGGAACTGGCTGGCACCCGACGGACAGAAGTACGACCAGTACCCCTTCATCTTCCTGACCCTGATGCTCAGCCTCCAGGCGTCGTACGCCGCCCCGCTGATCCTGCTCGCCCAGAACCGGCAGGAGATGCGCGACAAGGTGATCGCCGAGCAGGACCGCCAGGCCAACGCTCGCGCCCATGCCGACATGGAGTTCCTCGCCCGGGAGGTGGCCTCGCTGCGGATGGCGGTGGGCGAGGTCGCCACCCGTGACTTCGTGCGCTCCGAGCTGCGCTCGCTGCTTGCCGAACTCGACGAGCGAGCGGGGGCCGAGGAGGAGCAGCCCGAATCGGGGAGCAGCACCGCAGCACCGTAGAATCGCGCATCATGAGCACTCCCACCCTCGAGCAGATCAACGCCGCCCTGGCCGGTGTCAACGACCCGGAAATCAAGCGGCCGATCACCGAACTCAACATGGTGGAGCGGGTCGAGATCGGCGACGACGGCACGGTGGCGGTGACGGTGCTCCTCACCGTGGCCGGCTGTCCGCTCAAGGACACCATCAATCGCGACGTGACCGCGGCGGTCTCCCGGGTGCCGGGCGTCACCGGAGTGGACCTCACTCTCGGCGTGATGACCGCCGAGCAGCGGGCCGGCCTGCGCGAGGTGTTGCAGGGCGGCCAGGCCCAGCGGGAGATCCCGTTCGCCCAGCCCGGCTCCCTGACCAAGGTCTATGCGATCGCCAGCGGCAAGGGCGGCGTCGGCAAGTCGTCGGTCACCGTCAACCTCGCCCTCGCCCTGGCCGGCCAGGGTCTGAAGGTCGGCATCGTCGATGCCGACATCTACGGCCACTCGGTGCCCGCGATGCTGGGCGTCGGCGATGCTCGTCCCACCCAGGTCGAGGACCTGATCATGCCGGTGCCGACCGAGTCCGGCGTCTCGGTGATCTCGATCGGCATGCTCAAGCCTCGCCGCGACCAGGTCGTCGCCTGGCGCGGCCCCATGCTCGACCGGGCACTCGTCCAGATGCTCTCCGACGTCTACTGGGGCGACCTCGACGCGCTCCTGCTCGACCTTCCGCCGGGCACCGGCGACGTGGCCATCTCGTTGGGCCAGCACCTGCCCAACGCCGAGGTCATCGTCGTCACCACGCCACAGGAGGCGGCCGCCGAGGTCGCCGAGCGCGCCGGCACGATGGCCTCGATGATGCACCAGCGCGTCATCGGCGTCGTCGAGAACATGAGCTATCTGCCCTGCCCGCACTGCACGGCCGAAGGCAGGGAGCACCGTCTGGAGATCTTCGGCAGCGGAGGCGGCGAGCGGGTCGCTGCGACCCTGTCGCAGCGCTTCGGGTACGACGTTCCGGTGCTCGCGCAGATCCCCCTCGAGGTGGCGCTGCGCGAGGGTGGGGACGCCGGCACGCCGATCGTGACGGCAGACCCCGCTTCGGCGGCGGCGCAGGCGTTCACCGCGATCGCGACCACGCTCTCGGGCCGTGGTCGTGGACTGGCCGGTATGCAGCTCGGCCTGACTCCCGCCAACCGGTTCTGAGCCCGGCGTGTTCGGCATCGGCCTGCCCGAACTGGCGGTGATCGCGTTCGTCGCGGTCGTCGTCTTCGGGCCGGACCGGCTGCCGGAGCTCGCCAAGCAGGCGGCCGGCATCATCAAGCAGCTGCGCGCCTTCAGCAACACCGCTCGCGACAATCTGCGCGAGGAGCTCGGCCCGGAGTTCGCCGACCTCGAGCTCCGCGACCTCGACCCGCGCGAGCTGGTGCGCAAGCACCTGCTCGAGGCGATGGACGACGAGGAGAAGGAGAACGCGGGCGAGACGCCGGCCGCGCCGGTCTCGCGCCCGCTGGCCGAGGGCGAGCTGCCGCCGTACGACCCCGAGGCGACGTAGCACTCGAGGCGCGGCAGGCCTAGCGCGCCGGACGGTGGCAGAGCGCGGCGATCGCCGAGAACGGTACGAGGCTCGACCGCGCGAGCGCTCCCGGCTCGCCCGAGGTCTGCAACTCGGCGAAGTCGCGGCCGACCCGTGCCCATGTCCCCTGCAGGCCGGCGCCGTCCGCAAGCACCACCCGCACCGGAGCGCGTTCGTCGGCGAGCCGACGAACCGCTGACCCGAGACCGACGCGCGCGCTCGCCGGCCATGCCTCGCGTGGCACCGCGCGTTCGCTCGCCCCGGTGACCGCAAGCAGACTCGCGTGGGCGACCACCCATTCCTGGCCGGCACCCTCCAGCAACCCCCAGGTCTCGGTGCATCGGCGCAGCGATCCCGAGACGCGGCCGGCGCCACGGACCAGGAGTGCGAGGTCGTTGCCGACGCTGGCCATGAGCCGCGCGACCAGTTCGACCGAGGCGTACTCCGCCCGTGCCTGCTCCGCAACCTCCCAGGCCCGCTCTCTGCCCAGGATGTCCTCGGCCCGGCCCTCCCAGTCATCGAGCGCATCGAAGAGCTCGGCCTCCCCTGCCATGTGCTGACCCTCGCCAGGTCGTCGCGAGCTGTCAAGCGAGCCTGTGGATGGAACGTTGACAGGCATCTCAAGCAGGCGTTCACTAAAGCAAACGTAGGCAAACGCATGAATTGAGGTCTCGGGATGATGCGATGCCGGCTTGGCCGAGCGGTACTGGCGTGGTGTGGGGCAGCAGGTGCGACGGGCACCCTGGCGGTGCTGTTGCGGCCCGAGCTCGAGGAGCTGAGCAGGCTGATGGACGGCCGCAGACCGCCGAGCCTGGCCCACCTGCTCGTCGGGACCAGCGCGGCCGCCCTGGTCGGCTGCGCGGCGTGGGCCTGGCTGGCGTTGAGCGTCGCGCTGGCGACAAGCCTGGCCGGTCGGCGCACCCGGTGGGCAGGAGCGCCGAGATGGGTACGGCGCCTTGTCGTCGCCGGCTGCGGCCTCACCGTCATCGCGCTCCCGACCGCCGTCCAGGCCGCGCCTACCAGCAGCCAACCGCCCGGGGTGCTCCTGGCGCCGTCGGTGGAGGGGCTCAGCGTGCCGACCCTGCCCGAGACGGCACCCCCTCGCCCTCGGGGCGACCGCGCCGCTCCTCCCGCTGCCCGGAGCAGCGTCGTGGTGGCCCCCGGCGACACCCTCTGGTCGCTGGCCCGCGATCTGCTCCCCTCCGGCGCCGACGAGCAGCAGATCGAGCAGCGCTGGCGCGCCCTGTGGCAGACCAACCGGAACGCCATCGGCGCCGACCCCGATCTCATCCGGCCGGGCCTGCGTCTCGAGACCGGCGAGGAGGAGCGATGAAGCCGATCCGGGCGCTCCACGACACCGCGTCCCGACGCGGCACCGGTCGACGCCCGAGCGTGCAGGGCACGCTCGCCCTCGACCTGACGCCGGAGACCGCACCGCCCTGCCCCGAGTCGCAGGCGCTGAACGAGGGGGCCGACGTGGTGCTGATCAACCCGCGAACGGCAGCCGATGCGCAACGCTGGTCGCTCGCCTTCGCCCAGGCAGTGGTGGAGGTGATCTGCGGGGATCGCCCCGCCAGCCAACTGGTCCGCTGGTGCACCCCGGAGGTGCATCACGAGATCGGCTATCGGGCAGCGGTCGTCGCTCGCGCCGGCGCACATCGACCCGGGCAGGGCCGGGTCCGCGTCTCCTCGATCCGCCCCCAGGTGGCAAGCATCCGCACCTGCTTCCTCACCGCGGCGACCGTCGAGCTCTGTGCGGTGGTCCGGCACGGCGAACGTAGCCGCTTCCTGGCCGGCCGGATCGAACGCCGCGACGACCGCTGGCTCTGCACGGAGCTGGAGTTCGGTTGAACGCTGCTGGCGGCCGGAGAACGACGGACCGCCCTGCTCCCGTCGGGAGCAGGGCGGTCCGGTGATCTCAGGTCAGCCGTTGACGCGGGTGGTCAGCCCGGTCGGACCGCCGGCAGCGCCGTGGCACTTCTTGTACTTCTTGCCGGAGCCGCACGGGCAGTCCTCGTTCCGGCCGACGTTGGCGTAGGGATCGTCGGCGTTCGTCACCGTGGTGCTGCCCTGGGGCTCGGGCTCGCCGTCCTCCGACGGGCCCGAGTAGGTCAGACCAGTCGGCTCCTCGGACTCCAGGCCGCGCGCGGAGAGGTGCGCGTGCTCCTCGACGCCCTCCTCGTCATCCTCGTCGACGATCTCGACCTCGAGGTTGAAGAGGTAGCCGACAGCCTCTTCCTTGATGCCGTCCATCATGGCGCCGAACATGTCGAAGCCCTCACGCTGGTACTCGACCAGCGGGTCGCGCTGCGAGTAGGCGCGCAGGTAGATGCCCTCGCGCAGGTAGTCCATCTCGTAGAGGTGGTCGCGCCACTTGCGGTCGAGCACCGAGAGGATCACGCGGCGCTCCAGGTCACGCATGTTCTCCGCGCCGATCTGGGCCTCGCGCTGCTCGTAGGCGGCGTGCGCGTCCTTGGTGATCCGCTCGATCAGGTCCTGCCGGCTCAGTGCCGCCACCCCGCCGGCGTCGTCGGCTGCCTGGGCGTGGGTGAAGGAGATCGGGTAGAGCTGCTTGAGCGCGGCCCAGAGCGCGTCGAGGTCCCACTCCTCGGAGAAGCCCTCGGTGGCCCCGGTGACGTAGCCCTCGATCACGTCGTCGACGAACGTGCTGATCTGCTCCTGCAGGTCGGCGCCCTCGAGGACCCGGCGGCGCTCGTCGTAGATGACCTTGCGCTGACGGTCCATCACGTCGTCGTACTTGAGGACGTTCTTGCGGGACTCGAAGTTCTGCGACTCGATCTGGCCCTGCGCGTTGGCGATCGCGCCGGTGACCCGCTTGTTCTCGATCGGCACGTCGTCCGGAACCTTCAGCACCTGCAGCACGCGGTCGACCCAGTCGGACTTGAAGAGACGCATCAGCTCGTCCTGCAGCGACAGGTAGAACCGGGACTCGCCCGGGTCGCCCTGACGGCCGGAACGACCACGCAGCTGGTTGTCGATACGGCGGGACTCATGACGCTCGGTGCCGACGACATAGAGGCCGCCCAGCGCCTTGACCTCTTCGTGCTCGGCCTTGACCTGCTCCTTGAAGCGCTCCACGGTGGGAGCCCAGGCGGCGTCGTACTCCTCGGGGGTCTCGACCGGGTCGAGTCCCTTCTTGCGCAGCTCCTCGTCGGCGAGGAACTCCACGGAGCCACCGAGCATGATGTCGGTGCCTCGACCGGCCATGTTCGTCGCCACGGTGACCGCGCCCTTGTGACCGGCGAGCGCGACGACCTTGGCCTCCGACTCGTGCTGCTTCGCGTTGAGCACGGTGTGCGGGACGCCGCGCTTGCGCAGCAGGGTGGAGAGCAGCTCCGACTTCTCGACGGAGACGGTGCCGATGAGCACCGGCTGCCCCAGCTTGTTGCGCTCCGCGATGTCGGCGACGACCGCCTCGTACTTCGCCTCCTCGGTGCGGTAGACGAGGTCGGGCTGGTCGATGCGCAGCAGCGGCTTGTTGGTCGGGATCGGCACCACGCCGAGGTTGTAGATCTTGTCGAACTCCGAGGCCTCGGTCATGGCGGTACCCGTCATGCCGCCGAGCTTCTTGTAGAGCCGGAAGTAGTTCTGCAGGGTGACGGTGGCGAGGGTCTGGTACTCCTCGCGGACGGTCACGCCCTCCTTCGCCTCGATCGCCTGGTGCAGGCCGTCGTTGTAGCGGCGGCCGTCGAGGATGCGGCCGGTGTGCTCGTCGACGATCTTCACCTCGCCGCCCATCACGACGTACTCCTTGTCGCGGCGGAACAGCTCCTTGGCCTTGATCGAGTTGTTCATGAACGAGATCAGCGAGGTGTTCACCGAGTCGTAGAGGTTGTCGATCCCGAGGTAGTCCTCGACCTTGGTGATCGCGCCCTCGAGCGCGGAGACGGTCCGCTTCTTCTCGTCGACCTCGTAGTCGACGTCGCGCTCCATGGTGCGCGCGATCTTGGCGAACTCGGCGTACCACTTCACCTCGTCCTGGGTCGGCCCCGAGATGATCAGCGGGGTCCGGGCCTCGTCGATCAGGATGGAGTCGACCTCGTCGACGATGGCGAAGCCGTGGCCGCGCTGCACGCAGCGGTCCAGCGAGGAGGCCATGTTGTCGCGCAGGTAGTCGAAGCCGAGCTCGTTGTTGGTCGCGTAGGTGATGTCGCAGGCGTAGGCCTCGCGTCGCTCCTCAGGACTCATGCTCGGCAGGATCACGCCAGTGGTCAGGCCCAGGAAGTGGAAGACCCGGCCCATCATCTCGGACTGGAACTTCGCCAGGTAGTCGTTGACCGTGACCACGTGCACGCCCTCGCCCGCGAGCGCGTTGAGGTACGACGGGAGGGTGGCGACGAGCGTCTTTCCCTCACCGGTCTTCATCTCGGCGATGTTGCCCCGGTGAAGGGCGGCGCCGCCCATGATCTGCACGTCGTAGTGGCGCTGACCCAGCACGCGCTTGGCCGCTTCGCGCACCGTCGCGAACGCCTCGGGCAGGAGGTCTTCAAGGGTCTCGCCCTTGGTCAGTCGATCCTTGAACTCGGCCGTCATCGCCTGCAGCTCGGAGTCGGACATCGCGACGAAGTCGTCCTCGATCGCATTGACGGCCTTGGCGATCACCTGGAGTTCACGGACGATCTTGCCCTCGCCGATGCGGAGGATCTTGTCGAGGATGGCAGGCACAGCGAACACTCTCTGGTCGAGGACTCGCCACTGGCGTCAGAAGGCGAGGATGGCGGGCGGGCGCCCACAACCTCGGCAATGCTACCCGCGGCGCCCAGCCGGCCCGAACTGCCGCTCCCGGCTCAGCGCCGGTAGCGGCGCAGCACCGCTTCACGGCGGACCCGCAGCGCCTCCGCACGCTCCGCAGGCGTGATTCGCGGCGTCCGGGGATCGAGCTCGCGCTCCAGGTCGAGGAGCTTCACGATCCGCAGCGTGGGCTGCACATCCTGCGGCGTCGGCATCAGCCACCACCGGTAGGTGACGTGCACCTGCCGGTTGCCGGCGGTGTCGAACCAGTTGGCCACCCCCGGGTCGACGTGGCTGACCACACCGCGGAACACGCCCTCCTCGTCGAGCGTGGCGAGGTGGCCGTTGAGGTGCGTCTGCCGCCAGGTGTAGTCCAGCGACTGGCTCCAGAGGTCTCCGAGATGGAGGTTCCAGAAGTGACACGCGGGCGGGGTGAACTCGACGATCGCGGCCTCGTCGTCCGCGATCTCGAGGAACCCTCCGCCGTACGCGATGTGACCGCCCCCGCCACCTGCGTAGTGCTGGGCGAGCGGCGGCTCGGTGCTGAGCAGGTTGCGCTTGGTGCGTGCCTTGGTGTTGTAGAGAAGCCTCCAGAAGAGCGCCATCCCCTCCATCAGCTCCCCGGCGCCGGTGAGACACCGCGCGACGTGCTCGGGCGTGTCCACCGGCCCGGGGCCGGGGGCATCCAGCCGCTCGACCCGGATGTGGTGGGCCTCCTCGTGCTCCCAGTCGTAGAAGTACTGCCGGGTGAGCACGTGGAAGACGTCGCTGGGAAGCTCCAGCCAGTCCCCCGCCCAGTCCCCGGGCCGACTCGCCGACAGCAGCACCTCGAACGACCCGTCCTCCGCACGGCTGAGATCGCCGGGGCTGGCCAGCGCGCCGAGCGTCGAGCCGGTCGCCGCCGCGAAGATCGCCCGGTAGTCACCGTCCGGCGCGTCGTTCACCGCGTGGTACATGTCCATGTCGCGGTAGAGGGTCAGGCCCACGTAGTGCGCCGAGCCCGGGCCTCCGGTCAGTCGGTAGGTCCCGCCCGGGTCGAGCTGGCTGACGCCGAAGAGGCAGTCGGGCGACTCTGTCGCGTAGCGCTTCGTGTTGTCCTGGAGGTGCCCGTGCTCCGGAAAGTCCCGGTCGGCGGAGAAGACGTGCTGTTCGAGCGAGGCGTTGGCCAGGTTGAGCAGGTACTTGTATCCCTGGGCGCGCAGCTGCGGATCCGCCGCCCGCGGATCGTCGCGGACGACGTCGGCGGCGGCGGCCAGGTGGGCCACGAAACGGTCCCAGGCCTGGTCCAGGGAGTGGATCTGCTGCTCTGACACGGGGTCTCCTCAGGGTCGCGCTCTCGCCGCGACGGTACGGCGACACCCCCAGACGGCCCGGCGCAGTCCCAGTGAGTCGGAAGAGGGCGCCAACGGCCGGAGGCCGACCGGTGTCAGAGACGCGAGAGCGCGGGTGCGAGATCGCCGTTGGCGGCCACGGACACCTCCGTGAGCCCCAGCCAGCCGGCCAGTCGATCCAGCTCTGCGCGCAGCTCCACCGCCACCTCGTCGACGCGGACTCCGGGCTCGGCGAACGCCCCCAGGACCAGGAGCCGACCGGTGCGGCGATCGGCCTTGAGGTCGACCCGGCCGACGAGCCGGTCTCCCAGCAGGAAGGGCAGCACGTAGTAGCCGTGCACCCGCTGCGCGGCCGGGGTGTAGATCTCGATCCGGTAGGTGAAGTCGAACAGGCGCTCCGTGCGCTCCCGCTGCCACACCACCGGGTCGAAGGGACTGAGCAGCGTGCGAGCGCGGACCCGCCGCGGCAAGGGGGCGTCGCGGTGCAGGTAGGCCGGCCGCGACCAGCCCTCCACCTCGACCGGCAGCAGCTCGCCGGCCTCGACCAGCTGCTCGACGGCGGGCCGGGCCGGGCCGATGCCGGCACCGGTCCGCCAGCCCATCCGGTAGTAGTCGCTGAGACAGGCGCCGGTCGCCACGCCGTGGGCGATCGCGGCGCGGCGGACGAGGGCGACCGCGGCGTCGTGCGGCGACGGGACCGGTGCAGCCAGGACCTCGGCCGGGAGGACCCGCTCAGGGAGGTCGTAGCGGACCTCGAAGGCGGAGTTGCGCCCGGCGACTGCCACCTGACCGGAGGCAAAGAGGTGATCGAGCATCTTGCGCGACTCCGACCAGTTCCAGCCCCAGTGCTCCTTGCTCCGTTCTCCGGCACCGAAGTCGGCGTCCAGCTGGCGCGCCGTCACCGGTCCCCGCTCGGCGACCGCAGCCAGCACCTCCTGCTCCCATCCCGCGCGAGCCTCCGCCACCGACCACCACTTCCCCTGCTGGGCGCGATAGTGCTCCATCCGATGACGCATGAGGGGCCAGAGCTCCACCGGCATGAACGCCTGGACGTGCGCCCAGTACTCGACCACCCGGCGTGGACGAGCCGCCGTCTGGGTGTTGGCCCGGTCGAGCAGGGCCGTGTCGTAGGGACCCATCCGGGAGTAGAGCGGCATCAGGTGAGCCCGGGCAAGCACGTTCACGCTGTCGACCTGGAGTACGCCGGTGCGCGCCAAGGTGCGATCGAAGGTGCGCAGCGTCGGGGTCGCGTGGGGCGGGTCGTTGAAGCCTTGAGCAGCCAGGGCGATGCGGCGCGCCTGCGCAGTCGACAGCTGCCGGCACCGCCGAGGGGAGGAGGTCACGGAATCTCGAGCAGCTTCTCGCGGACGGCGTACATGACCGCCTCCATGCGCGAGTGCAGCTGCAGCTTCTCCAAGATGTTGCGCACGTGGTTCTTCACCGTGTTCTCGCTGATGAAGAGCTCACGGGCGATCTCGCGGTTGTTCATGCCCCGGGCTACCAGCCGGAGCACCTCGAGCTCGCGCTCGGTAAGTCGGAAGCCGGGCAGCTGCTCCTTCTCGGGCTTGGACATCTGCTTGAACTCGTCGATGAGCTTCACGGCCATCGACGGACTGATCAGCGACTGACCGTCGGCGACCACCCGCACCGCCTGCGACACCTCGTCGATCGAGGAGTCCTTGAGCAGGTAGCCGGCGGCGCCGCTCTTCACGGCCTCGTAGAGATCGGCCTCCTCGTCGGAGACGGTGAGCATGATGATCTTGGTCGAGGGCACGGTCTCCTTGATCGCGGCACAGGCCTCGATCCCGGAGCGCTTGGGCATCCGTACGTCGAGCAGCACCACGTCGGGAACCGTCTCGGCGGCGAGCTGCGTGCCCTCCAGGCCGTCGCTGGCCTCGCCCACCACCTCGATACCGGACTCGACCCCCAGCAGCATGGTCAGGCCCCGGCGGAAGAGCTCCTGGTCGTCAACAACCAGGACCTTGATCGACTCATCCCGTGCCTCGCTCACCAGGCCATCATGGCACGATCGGGCCATCCCAGGCACCACCTGAGAGGCCCGATCGTGCCATGCGCCTCGACGATCAGCCGTCGACGTCGAGCGAGATCACGCCGTAGTCGTAGCCACGGCGGCGGTAGACGACCGAGGCCCGCTCACTCTCCTTGTCGACGAACAGGTAGAAGTCGTGGCCGACCAGCTCCATCTCGTAGAGCGCCTGGTCGAGGGTCATCGGAGCTGCCTGGTGGGTCTTCTCACGGACCACCAAGGGGCCGTCCCCGCTGACGGTGATCGGGCCGACCTTGCGCTCGAGCACCTCCTCCTCGGCCTTCACTTCGACGGCCGGCTCCATCTTGGCCAGTGCCTCACCTACCGAGACCGGCGTACGGCGGCCGCGGTGGACCCGGCGCCGGTCGGCTGCCTTGCGCATCTGAGCAGCCATCTTGTCGAGCGCCAGGTCGAGGGCGCCCATCTTGTCCTCGGCAGCGGCCTCGGCCCTGATCACCGGGCCACGGGAGAGGGCGGTCAGCTCCACGCGCACCGCTCGATCTGCCTGCCGGGGGTTCTTCTCCTCACTCACCTCCACCATGACGCGCATGATCCGTTGATCGTGCTTCTCCAGCTTCGCGAGCTTCTCCTCGACGTGACTCCTGAAACGGTCCGACACCTCGCAGTGCCGAGCGTTGACGACCACATCCATTGGGACCTCCCGTGCAATCAGTTGGGTACTCGCGCATGCCGCGGAACCGCCGAAGCGGCTCCCGGTAGAGATGGAGTCCGTCCGGCCGACCTGGTCTTCGACCCCACACCCGCCTGCTGAGGCTCTCGCAGCTCAGTGCCACTACCCACCTTCTCCCGCGACCCGGTCGTATCTGACGACCAGGACGGGGCAGGACTTACGTCTAAGCCGCACCGTGCTCGTCCGTTGCCGGACTTACGTGGACCGTTTCGCCTGCGACTGGCATCGGCTAGCCCACCGGAACATCTCGACGTATCGGGACCTGGACGGCCCCCGAATCCGGGCACCGCCGCACTCCGGTAAGCGCAACCACGGACCCGGACGGACTCCATAACGTGACGCTAGTCGGTCGGCGATTGCTTTGCCAGAGGAACTGCTGAGTTGTCGATAAGAGATCGCCCGGTCGGGTCCGTCGAGGCGGCCGGTGCCGTCCCGGTGCACCCCCGCGCCACGCCGACGGAGCCGGAGCGGAGCCGCGTCGCAGCGACGGTGGCGATGCCGAGCACGCCCCAACCGGCCGCGCGCAGCGCTCGCTGCGCCTCCCGTGCCGTCGCCCCCGTGGTCAACACGTCGTCACAGACCACCAGCCAGACACCGGCCTCCCCTCGCCGGGAGACGGACCGCTCCAGGCGGCCCGCGGGACCGGAGCGGACCCACATCGCCTGCTCCAGATTGGCCAACCGGCCGGCGCGGTCGAGCTCCCCCTGGTCCCGGACCCGGCGCACTCCCAGCAGCGGCGCTGCGCGGGCATCCAGCCGGTGGGCGGCCGCCCGGGTCAGCCGACGGGTCGGGTCATGGCCGCGGGAACGGGTCGACGCCGGCTGGCTCGGCGCCGGCACGAGCACGAGCTGGCGGCCGGGTACGACACCGCGCGCGGCGCAGAGACCGAGGACGGCATCGGCGAGCAGGTCTCCGAGCAGGGCGGCGAGCCCGAACTGGTGACGTTCCTTGTGGCCGAGCACCAGCGCCCGCAGCAGACCGTCGTACTCACCGGCGGCGTACGTCGGCGCGAGACCCGGCGGGGTCGGCGTCGGGACCACCCGGCGTACCTGACCGCGCAACCGCCGACCACAGGGCACGCAGGGAAGCTCGCCGGGGCGGCCGCATCCTGGACAGCGGGCACCGGTCACCAGGTCGAGCAGCGCCGTACGCATGCAGCCAGCACAGCAACCCCGCCGGCTCGGGGCAAGGAGCTCCGCACCACCTGTGGAGAAGCAAGCACCCCCACGCTCAGCCGGGATAGGTGAGCGCGCGGACCTCCTCCGGCGGCAGGTAGCCGGGCGAGGCGGAGGCGACCAGGTGGAAGGTGCCGTCCCGGCCGACCGCCCAGGCCGGCAGGCTCGAGACCGGGCTGGAGACCAGGTCGACGATCTGGTCGCGGACCAGCTCCGTGGAGACGTCGCCCCGGCCGATCGCCTCCGAGCCGTCCACGGAACGGCGGACCACCTGGCTCAGCCGGGCCCCCAGCTTGCGGACCACGAGCAGCTCGGTCGGGGTCCGCCAGGCCAGCCCGCGGAGGTCGAGCTCCTCGTCGGCTTCGGCCCAGACCACCGACGGCGCGACCGCGCGGATCCGGTTGTCGGTCCGTGCCAGTCGGCTGGCCACGACCCGGTCGCCGGCACGGGTGGCGACGATCGCGACGAACCGGGAGCCGTCCCGGGAGACGACGAAGTCCCGCACCCGCCGGCCCGAGACGCCCTCGATGCGCACCTCGTGGAGGCGACGACCGCGGCCCGCACGCACGACGGCACCCTGCGCCGTACGGTCGACGAGCCACAGCGTGTCGGTCTGGTCCCAGGCGGGCCGGAGCAGGTCGGTGCCGGTCAGCACACTCTCCGGGTCCAGCGACCCGTTGAGCGGCATCAGCGCGACGTCGCGGCCGTCGTCGCGCACTCCGGCGACCCGGGTGGCCGTGAGGTCGACGGCGATGCTGCGCCAGTCGTCGGTGTTGACCGGCAGCTCCTCGCCGACCGGGGTGGCACCTGCCTCCGAGACGCTCACCAGCCCGCCCTCGCGCAGCGCGAAGGCGTCCCGCCAGCCCTCGGGCACGGCCGGGTCGTAGGGCTCACCACGCGAGACGGGGATGTCGCTCCCCACCCCTGAGGCGCCCAGCGGCGTGCCGTTGAGCGTCAGCCGGAACCGGGTCAGCTCCGGCACCTGACGCAGCGTCCAGGCGAACTGGGCGACCAGGAGGTCGGTGGTCGCCGGGTCCAGCGCCGCTACCTCTCCGGTCAACGCGACCTCCGCAAAGCCGTCCGCCGGCTCCGGAACCAGGACGTCGAGACTCAGCCCCGGCGGTACGAAGGACTGCTCGACCCCACCCAGGCCCGGGCTCGGTCCGCGCAGCAGCCCTCGCACCAGGCTGGTCGCCGTCTGGCCTCCCCGGGGAACGAAGACCGGCTCGGGCACGAGCACCCTCCCCGTGGGGTCGAAGAAGAAGAGCGACCGCTGGGCGTAGCGGTCCTCGAACCAGTTGTCCGGCACGATCATGGCGTTCGGCAGACGGTCGATGCGCCACTCGCCGTCCTCCGTGGCCATCTCGAAGCTCAGCTGCGACGCGTCGTCGCTCAGCGCACCGGCCCACCGACCTCGCCCGTCGACCTGGTGCGCACCGACGAGCGTCACACTCACCCGACTGGCACCGATCGGCGTCAGCACGTCGGCGTAGGTGATCATGCCTTCGTCCGGCCGCCATGCACCGCGGGCCCGACTGGTCAGGAACTGGCGCGCCACCGAGGTCGTCACGGGTGTCGCGGTCATCGCATCGAGGAAGTGCCGCACGATGTCGGTCGGGGTCTCCCCCGGCTGCGGCGGACGCGGTTGATAGGGGAACGCCTCACCCGGCACCGGGCGCGAGAGCTCGGCATGCACCTCGACGTCGCCGTCCACCGGCAGGGACATGCAGCCCGTGATCAGGCAGAGCGCCGCCACAAGCAGGCTTCGCAGCGCGACCGACCGGCGCGTCATGACAGCCGCTCCACGTCGGCCGGCACCAGCGGGATCGGGCTGTGCCGGAGCGGCTTGCCGGCGCGCCGGGGCAACGTCAGCCGGAACTGCGAGCCCTCGCCACGTACGCCCCATGCCTGCAACCATCCTCCATGCAGGTGCGTGTCCTCCAGCGCGATGGAGAGCCCCAGGCCGGTGCCTCCGCTGGTCCGGGCCCGGGCCGGGTCGGCCCGCCAGAAGCGGTTGAAGACCAGCGCGGCCTCGCCGGGGGCCAGGCCGACGCCGTGGTCACGGACCGCGATCGCGGCAGCGTGGTCGTCGCCATGCACCAGCACCTCCACCGGGCGCCCGTCGGCATGGTCGATCGCGTTGTTGACCAGGTTGCGCACGATCCGCTCCACCCGCCGGGTGTCCGCCTCCGCCAGCACCGGCTCGCTCAGCGCCACCACGCGCACCTCGATGCCACGCTGCGCTGCCACCGGCCTGCTCATCTCGACCACCCGGTGGGCGACGTCGACCAGGTTCAGGTCGTCGACGTCGAGCACCGCTGCCCCGGCGTCGAAGCGACTGATCTCCAGGAGGTCGCTGAGCAGTCCCTCGAACCGGTCGAGCTCGGTCTGCAGTAGCTCTGCGGCCCGTGCGGTCGCCGGGTCGAACATGTCACGCGCGTCGTGAAGCACGTCTCCGGCCATCCGGACGGTGGTGAGCGGCGTGCGCAGCTCGTGGGAGACATCGGAGGTGAACCGGCGCTGCAACCGGGAGAGCTCCTCGAGCTGGCGGATCTGGCGCTGCAGACCCGACGCCATCTGGTTGAAGGAGGTGGCCAGACGGGCGAGGTCGTCGTGGCCGCGCACCCACATCCGCTCCTCCAGGTGCCCCGCGGCCAGTCGCTCCGCCGTACGGCGCGCCATCCGGATCGGTGAGACCACCTGGCGGGTGACCACCCAGGTGAGACCGGCCACCAGCACCAGGAGCAGCCCGGCGGCTGCGAAGAGCGCCCGCGTGACCAGGTCCAAGGTGGCCTGCTCCTGGTCCATCGGAAAGAGCAGGAAGATCACGTAGTACTCGCCGTCGGCAGGCAGCTGCACCGTGGAGCCGACCGCGATGCCCGCCACCGACGCGCGGCGATCGCCGGCGGCGTACCGGATCTCGGTGAAGCTCCAGGCCGGGTCGAGCGAGTCGCCGAAGTGCCGCACCAGCGCCTGCGGGACGCTGCGCAGGCGCAACCCGCTGGAGTACCGGACGCCCGCCAGGTCGAGGTCGAGGCCCTCGTCGCCGACCGGGCCGGCGAGCACGACCGACACGCCGCGGCTCTCCGCTCGGCTGATCATCGGCTCGACGAGCTGCTGGAGCTGCGCAGCGGCGTCGTCGTCGGTGCCGGGGATCGCCGCCAACCGCGACCGGGCGTCGCTCACGTCGTTGGCCGCCTCCGCGACCGAGCGGTCCACCTTGGCGTCGACCAGGCCGTCGCGGGTCTGCTGGATCAGGAACCAGCCCACCCCGCCCACCACGATGGCGGAGAGGAGCACGGTGCTCGCCACCACGCGAGCCTGGACCGAGCGCCGCCAGAAGGTCAGCCCGCGGCGGAGCGTGCCGGAGAGGCTGCGACCGCCGGGCACCGCATCACGCCGGGTTCTTGGTGACGCCGGCCTTGTAGCCGACGCCGCGCACCGTCACCACGACCTCGGGGTTCTCGGGGTCGTGCTCGATCTTGGAGCGGAGTCGCTGCACGTGCACGTTGACCAGCCGGGTGTCGGCCGCATGGCGATAGCCCCACACCTGCTCCAGGAGCACCTCCCGGGTGAAGACCTGCCAGGGCTTGCGGGCCAGGCAGACGAGCAGGTCGAACTCGAGCGGAGTCAGGTTGATCTGCTCGCTGTCGCGGGTGACGGCGTGACCGGCGACGTCGATGACGAGGTCGCCGATCGTGAGGTTCTCGTGGGCCGGCTGCTCGAGGCGGCGTACCCGTGCCCGGATCCGCGCCACGAGCTCCTTGGGCTTGAACGGCTTGACGACGTAGTCGTCCGCCCCGGACTCGAGGCCGACGACCACGTCGACGGTGTCGCTCTTGGCCGTGAGCATCACGATCGGTACGCCGGAGGTGCTGCGGATCTCCTTGCAGACGTCGATACCGTCCTTGCCGGGCAGCATCAGGTCGAGCAGCACGAGGTCGGGCTTGTAGTCGCGGAACGCGGCCATCGCCTGGTCGCCGCGCGGGCAGACCTGGCTCTCGAAGCCCTCCTGGCGCAACACGATCGTGAGCATCTCGGCAAGGGGCGCGTCGTCGTCGATGACGAGGACCCGCCCCTTGCTGTCGATGCTCTGCGTCATGTGCTGAACCTCAGTAGCGGTAGTGCTCCGACTTGAACGGTCCCTCGACCGGCACACCGAGGTAGTCGGCCTGCGCCTGGTTGAGCACCGTCAGCTCGACGCCGATGGCGTCGAGGTGGAGGCGGGCGACCTCCTCGTCGAGGTGCTTCGGAAGCACGTAGACGCCGATCGGGTACTCCTCGAGCTTCGTGAAGAGCTCGATCTGGGCGAGCACCTGGTTGGTGAAGGAGTTCGACATGACGAACGACGGGTGGCCGGTGGCGTTGCCGAGGTTGAGGAGGCGGCCCTCGGAGAGGACGATGACCAACTTGCCGTCCGGGAAGATCCACTGGTGGACCTGCGGCTTGATCTCGTCCTTGACAATGCCCGGGATCTTGGCGAGGCCGGCCATGTCGATCTCGTTGTCGAAGTGGCCGATGTTGCCGACGATGGCCTGGTTCTTCATCCGCTCGAAGTGCTCCACGCGGATGATGTCGAAGTTGCCCGTCGTGGTGATGAAGATGTCGGCGAAGTCGACGACCGACTCGAGGCGCTTGACCTCGTAGCCGTCCATCGCGGCCTGCAGCGCGCAGATCGGGTCGATCTCGGTGACGATGACGCGGGCACCCTGGCCGCGCAGCGACTCCGCGGAGCCCTTGCCCACGTCGCCGTAGCCGCAGACCACCGCGGTCTTGCCGGCGATCATGACGTCGGTGCCGCGGTTGATGCCGTCGATCAACGAGTGGCGGCAGCCGTACTTGTTGTCGAACTTGGACTTGGTGACGGAGTCGTTGACGTTGATCGCCGGGAAGAGGAGCGAGCCCTCCTTGAAGCGGTCGTAGAGGCGGAGCACACCGGTTGTGGTCTCCTCGGTGACGCCCTTGATCCCGTTGGCGATGTTGGTCCAGCGCTGCGGGTCGTTCTCAAGCGAGCGCGCGAGGACCCGGAGGACCTCCTTGAACTCCTCGTTGTCGGTGGAGTCCTGGCCCGGCACGGCGCCGGCCTTCTCGAACTCGACACCCTTGTGGACGAGCAGGGTGATGTCGCCGCCGTCGTCGAGGAGCATGTTGGGACCGACCGGGTTGCCCTCGGCGTCCTCGAAGTCGAAGACGCGCTCGGCCTCGTCCCAGTACTCGGCGAGCGTCTCGCCCTTCCAGGCGAAGACCGGGGTGCCCTGCGGGTCCTCCGGCGTGCCCTTGCCGACGACGATCGCGGCCGCAGCGTGGTCCTGGGTCGAGAAGATGTTGCAGGTCGCCCACCGGACGTCCGCGCCGAGGGCGGTCAGCGTCTCGATGAGGACACCGGTCTGGATCGTCATGTGGAGCGAACCGGCGATCCGGGCGCCCTTGAGCGGCTGCGAGTCGGCGTAGCGGCGGCGCATCTCCATGAGACCGGGCATCTCGTGCTCGGCGAGCGTGAGCTCCTTGCGACCGAACTCGGCCAGGCTCAGGTCAGCAACATTGAAGTCCATCAGTTTGTCCACCTCGGGTGTCCAGCAGTTTGTCCTGCGGTGCATCTGCACGTCTTCGGGATCTCCCGCGCATGACCGGGCCCACACTACAAGCGCGGCGCCGTCGTGCAGGAATCAACGAGCGTCCGATCAGTCGGCGACCTCCGCGGCCCGCTCGCGGTGCCCGCCGAAGGGCACCAGGTGCAGGACCGCGACCACGACCGCCCCGACGAGAAGCCCGGCGACCGCTGAGGCTGCGGTGTTGGTCAGCCAGCCCAGCACCGCGCCCAGGCCGGAGACGGCCTCGTGCACCGACTCCTCGAGGTGGTGCACCAGCGAGTACGGCGCGTGCCACCCGAGGTCGTCGGCACCGACCAGCAGGATGTGACCGCCGACCCACAGCATCGCGGCGGTGCCGACGACGGCGATGACAGCCAACAGCTTCGGCATCCCAGCGACGAGGCCATGGCCGAACCGGCGGGCGGCACGCGAGGAGCGCAGGGTGAGCGCCAGGCCCACGTCGTCCATCTTCACGATCAGCGCGACCACGCCGTAGACGAGGAGGGTGATGCCGACCGCGACCACGGCGAGGATGACCGCCCGCGCCAGGAGAGCCTGGTCGGCGACCTCGTTGAGCGCGATCACCATGATCTCCGCGGAGAGGATGAAGTCGGTACGGATGGCACCCGCCACCATCGTCCGCTCCTGCTCCGGCCCCAGCTCGGTGGCCAACTGCTCCTCGGGATGGTGCCCGCTGAGCTTCTCCCACACCTTCTCCGCGCCCTCGAAGCAGAGGTAGGTGCCGCCCATCATGAGGATCGGGGTGAGCAGCCAGGGCACGAACTGACTGAGCAGCAGCGCAGCCGGCAGGATGAAGAGGAGCTTGTTGCGCAGCGAGCCGAGCGCGATCTTCTTGATGATCGGCAGCTCCCGCTCCGCCGCCACACCCTGCACGTACTGCGGAGTGACGGCAGTGTCGTCGACGACGACTCCGGCGGCCTTGACGCTGGCGCGTCCGGCCGCCGCACCGACGTCGTCGACCGAGGCCGCCGCGATCCGGGCCAGCGCCGCCACGTCGTCGAGCAGCGCGAACAGGCCGCCGCTCATCGGAGCGATCCCGTGGGGTGATTCATGGACCCTCCACCAGCCCGAGGCTGAGATAGCGGGCTGCATAGCGCCCGGTCAACGACAGTTCCGCGTAGCGGGCGACCTCACTGGTCGCCGAGGACCCGACCGTCTCGACCCGGACCCCCTGTCGCGTCGCGGCGGCCAGCAGCTGGCCGCGCTGCTCGCGGACGACCGGCTCCTCGTTGCCGTCGTCGAGCACCACCAGCACCGGACGCAGGTCGGCGGCCTCGTCGGCGAACGGGTCGTCGAAGACGTTCCGGGGCCGGGCGGCCTCGATCACCGGCAGCAGATGCTCGGCGTCGCCGGCGATCGCACCGCGGCCCGAGGCACGCCGGATCGACTCCGCCACCCGCCTGGCCGCCCGCGCAGCCAGCACCGAGCCACCCCAGACCAGCGGGTTCGCCTCGGCCAACGCGATCGCCAGCATCTTCGCCGGGTTCACTGCCAGGTCGCGATGGGGGGAGCAGGCGATCGCCACCTCGTCGAGTGCGCGCGCCACCTCCTCGGCCTCCCCCACCGGGCCGAGCTCCACCCGGTGCAGGTAGTCGAGCACCACGACCGCGGTCGCAAGCTGGTCGCCGCTCCCGGCGGGCAACACGCTGGTCCAACGGCCCGCCGCATGCTCGGCCACCATCGAGGCGGGGTCGCAGGCGACCACGACCTGGCAACCACGGCGTACGGCCTCGGCGACGGCGGAGGCCGCGGCGGCGTCGGAGGGGTCCGGCGCCAGCATCACCACGAGGTCGAGGCTCCCTGCCCAGCCGGGGAGACCCGGGCCGGGCCAGGCGACGAACGGCACCGGGCACCATGGCTCGAGCACGGCGCGCAGCAACCGGGAGTCCGGACCGGCCGCGATCACCGCTCGGGGGCGGCTCCCCTGCGACCTGGCGAGCGCCTCCTGCACCGCCTCGGCCGACTCGCCGGCGGCGCGACGTACCCGGGCACCGGACTCGGCCAGGTGGCGCAGGTCCTGGTCGACCCGCGCCAGCACGTCCGCGTCGTCGAGACGGGACTCGTCGAACCACACGGCGGTCACCGGGTGGGACGGGCCTCGTCGACCAGCAGCACGGGGATGTCGTCGCGGACCGGGTAGGCCAGTCCGCAGCCGGCGCACACCAGCTCCTCCGCCACCGGCTCCAGGGCGCCGTGGCAGTCGGGGCAGACGATGATCTCCAGCAGGGTGCGGTCGATGTTCACTTCTCAGCTCCTGATCTCGGAGAGGACGGCGTCGCGTACGCCGGCCATCGTGGTCTCGTCCTTGCCCTCGGCGTTGAGCCGGAGCAGGGGCTCGGTGTTGGAGGCCCGGACGTTGAACCACCAGTCCGGGTGGGCGACGCTAAGGCCGTCGAGGTGATCGATCTCCACGTCGGCGCGACCGCCCCACTCCTCCTCCAGGCGGCGCAGGACGGCCTGCTGGTCCGCGACCGTGGAGTTGATCTCACCGGAGGCCGCGAAGCGGACGTAGTCGGCCAGCAGCTCCGAGAGCGGACGCTCGGTCTCGGAGAGGGCGGCCAGCGCGTGCAGCGCCGCCAGCATCCCCGAGTCGGCGCGCCAGAAGTCGCGGAAGTAGAAGTGGCCACTGTGCTCGCCGCCGAAGATCGCGTCGGTCTCGGCCATTGTGGCCTTGATGTAGCTGTGGCCGACCCGAGTGCGCACCGGCGTGCCCCCGAGCTCGGTGACCACCTCGGGCACCGAGCGGGAGGTGATGAGGTTGTGGATGATCGTCGCGCCGGGCTCCCGGGCGAGCTCGCGGGCGGCGATCAGCCCGGTCAGGGTGGAGGGCGAGACGACCTCACCCCGCTCGTCGACCAGGAAGCAGCGATCGGCGTCGCCGTCGAAGGCGAGCCCGATGTCGGCGCCTTCGACGAGCACCCGCTTCTGCAGGTCGACCAGGTTCTCCGCCTCGATCGGGTTGGCCTCGTGGTTGGGGAACGTGCCGTCGAGCTCGAAGTAGAGCTCGGTGACGGCGATGCTGGGAAGCTGCTCGAAGACAGCCGGCGCTGTCAGCCCGGCCATGCCGTTGCCGGCGTCGACGACGACCTTCAGCGGTCGGCCGGCGAGCGGAGCCAGGGAGCGGAGGTGGGCGGCGTACTCCTGCAGGACGTCACGCGTGCTGATCGTCCCCGTGACGGCACCGGTGTGCTCCGCGGCCACCGCGTCCCGGATGTCGGCGAGGCCGGTGTCGAGACCGATCGGCGCCGCACCCGCACGGCACATCTTGATGCCGTTGTACTGCGCCGGGTTGTGGCTCGCGGTGAACATCACGCCGGCCTGGCCGAGGTGGCCGGAGGCGAAGTAGAGCTGGTCGGTCGACGCCAGGCCGATCATCACCACGTCGGCGCCGGCCGCTGCCGCGCCGCGCGCGAACGCCTGCGCGAGCTCCGGTGACGACGGTCGCATGTCGTAACCCACGACGACCGTGGGAGCGCCGATCACGGAGACGAACGCGCCACCGATCCGCTCGGCGAGCAGCGCGTCGAGCTGCTCCCCCACCAGACCGCGGATGTCATAGGCCTTGAAGATCGCCCGGAGGTTCTCCGGATCGAGGGTGCTGGGCATGGACGGAGCCTATCGGCTGCGCAGGGTCAGTCGGTGGTGAGGACGCGCAGGTGACCGCGCCGGGTCGAGACCCGGGCCCCCTCCTCGCGCGGGTCGACCCGCGCCGGCTCGACCGGGCGGGCCGCCTCGCGTACGGCGTCGGCGAGGGCGAGCAGGTCGTCCGAGGTGGGCGCGGCGGCGCTCGGGTCGGGTGCCAGCCGCATGACCTCCCAGCCCCGCGGTGCGCTCAACCGCTCGCTGTGCATCTCGCACAGGTCGTAGGCGTGCGGCTCGGCGAAGGTGGCAAGCGGACCCAGCACCGCGATCTGGTCGGCGTACACGTAGGTGAGCGTGTTCATGGCCGGGCGGCCGCACGCTGTCCTCGAGCATCGACGGGCGGGGTTCACAGGCACAAGGTACCCCCGACCTCTCGCCTCCGGGACTAGGCTCGCAGGCGTGGGTGCACAGCGGCGGGACCGGCGAGGTCGAGGCATGCGAGGTCCGGCGATCCTGCCGCCGGTGCGCGGCGGACGCCGCGCACCGGCACGACGTACGTCGAGGCAGCGGTTCGACGACCTTGCCCTGGGGATCGTCACCGAGCTCGACGGCCGGTGGCAGCATCGGCTCGGGCTGGTCGAGTACGCCGTCGAGGACACGCCGCTGGTGCCTGACGACTGGGACATGCCGACTGTCCCGCTGTCGTCCCTGGTCCGCGGGACCGCTACCCAGCCGACCCGCCTGGTGCTCTTCCGGCGGCCGATCGAACAGCGCTGCGAGACGCGCGAGGAACTGGAGGCGCTGGTGCTCACCGTCGTCGTGGAGCAGCTCGCCGAGCTGTTGGGCGTCGACGCCGAGGACGTCGATCCTCGCTACACAGCGGAGTGACCCAGCGGGTGGTGCCGCGCTGCGTCACCCGACCTTGGCGTCGAGGGTGACCTTGATGTCGCGCTCCTTGCCGTCACGGGTGACGGTCAAGGTGACCGTGTCGCCGGGGACGTGGGCACGAATCGCGACGATGAGGCTCGGGCTGTCGACGACGACCCGGTCGTTGAGCTCCCGGACGACGTCGCCCTTCTTCAGGCCGGCCTTCTCCGCGGCGCCGCCCTTGGTCACCTCGTCGATGAGGACACCCTCCCCGGACTTGTCGGTGATCACCTGGGCACCGATGACCGGGTACTGCGCCTCGCCGTCGCGGAGGATCTGGTCGGCCGTGATGCGCACCTGCTCGACCGGGATGGCGAAGCCGACACCGATGTTGCCGGCCTCTCCCGACGGCGCGCCGTTGGTGGCGATGGCGGAGTTCACGCCGACGACCTCGCCGCGCAGGTTGACCAGCGGTCCGCCGGAGTTGCCCGGGTTGATCGCCGCGTCGGTCTGGACGGCGTTGATGTAGGAGTTCAGGTCCTTCGCGTCGCCGCCGGTGGTGACAGGGCGGTTGAGCGCACTGACGATGCCGGAGGTCACGGTGGCAGACAGGCCGAGCGGCGACCCGATCGCCACCACCGGCTCACCGACGCGCAGCGTGGTGGACCGGCCCAGCGCGGCGGGCTGCAGCTTGTCTGCCGCGTCCTCGACATAGAGGACCGCGAGGTCGTAGACGGTGCTGCGGCCGACGATCGTGGCGTCGTAGCGGTGGTGGTCGACATCGACGACCTGGATCTTGCCGTCGCTCTTGGCCGCGTCCTCGATCACGTGGTTGTTGGTCACGACGTGGCCCTGCTTGTCGAGCAGGAATCCGGAGCCGGTCGCCCCGCCCTCTTCGCCCTGGTAGTCGGCGATGATCTGCACCGTGCTCGGCAGCAGCTCCTGCGCGACAGCAGCGACACTTCCGTTGTCGGCCTTCAGCGGCGGGAGGTCGACCAGGTCCACCCCGGCCAGGCCGTCACGGTTGCGACCCGGGTCGTCGTTCTGGTCCTGCCAGTAGTCGTAGCCGACGCTGGCGAGGCCGCCGCCGACAAGGCCGAGGAGCAGGGCCAGGAAGGCGACCGCCGCCAGGCCGGGGCCACGGCGGGGAGGTACGGCGACAGGCTGCGCCGCAACGAACCGACCGGGAGGGGGGAAGTGCGGACCGACCCGGTCCTCGGGTCGCGGCGCCGGGAAGCTCTGCAGATGCTCCTCGACGGACGGCTCCCGCGCCGCCGCGTACGGAGCGGTGTGTTGCAGGTCGTCAGGCTGCCCCGGCTGCTCGGGCGTGCTTGCGTCGTCGTGGCGCTCGTCGTTCACGGGTTGATTGTCACCCATCGGTCGGCGATGCCGACGCCGACGGTCGTCCCGGCGCCGCGCACCTGGGTCGAGGCGGACGGTGTCAGGCTCACCGGCTGGGCGGGACCGTTGGGGGTGGTGAAGCTGGCCACCGGCGCACGCCGCTCGGAGGGGACCGGGGTCTGGGCGGGACCGGCCAGGGCGACCACCCCGACCAGCGCAGCGCTCACCGAGCCGGCGCCGAGGACGACCGCGACCGCCGTACGACGACGAGCAGCTGCATCGTCGAGGTGGCGGTCGTGGGTGGTGGGCAGGGTCTCGAGGGCGGAGCCGAGGGTGAGCAGGCTCTGCAGGTAGTCAGGGGCAGGTCGCGACTGGTGGGAGAGGCCGGCGACCCTCGTCTTGACCCAGCCCTCGCGCTCGACGCGGTCGCGACAGAGGCAACAGGTGTGCACGTGGGCCCAGAGACGATCCGCCTGGTCGGACGGGAGCTGCCCGTCGACGAGAGCGGAGACCCGGCTGCCGACGTGCCCCAGCGTGGTGGCCATCAGCAGGCACCGCCCGGCAACGACTGCGCCACCGGTCCCGAGTACCTCTCTCGACCGTCCGCCGGAGCGCGGTGGGCCAGTGCGGTCCGCAGCATCGCGCGACCGCGGTGGATCCGGGAGCGCACGGTGCCGAGCTTGGCTCCGAGGATCTCCGCAATCTCCTCGTAGCTGAGTCCCTCGATGTCGCAGAGCACCACGGCCGCCCGGAAGTCGGGCGGCAGCTGCGCGAGCGCCTGCTCCACGTCGTCGTCGAACGTCTGGTCGGCGTACGCCTCGTGCGGCGCGCCGTGCGAGCTGTGCAACCGGGCGGCCCGCTCGTCGCTGAGCGCGTCGAAGCGGATCCGCTGCTTGCGGCGCGCGCCGTCGAGGAAGAGGTTGGTGGTGATCCGGTGCAGCCAGCCCTCGAAGGTCCCCGGCGTGTAGGTGGGCAGCGAGCGGAAGACCCGCACGAAGACGTCTTGGGTGAGGTCCTCGGCATCGGCGGCGTTGCCCGTCAGCCGGTAGGCGAGCCGGTAGACCCGGTCGGAGTGCTCGCTGACGATCTGCTCCCACGTGGGAACCTGCTCGGTCGTCGTCACAACACCCTCCTGGGACTTCCTGCGTAGCACGCTTGCTCCTTCACCGTAGGGATCCCTGCTGAGAGGAACCTGAACGAACCTGTCACGGACGCTGGGAATCCTCATCTCCGCTCAACGAACCGGGGCGCGTCCGTGTTCCCCTCTGCTGTTCCCGCCCGCACGCCGCACGGCAACAGCAGAGCTGTCGGCTCGCGCGATAAGGTCGGGTGCCTTAGACGTGTCGCGGCCTGAGGAGGCAGCCATCACCACTCCGATCAAGCCCTCGAGTTGGACCTGGGCCGAGCAGTTCGTGCCCGAAGACGAGATCCTCGCCTCCGCCCGGGCACGCGCTCAGGAGGTCGGTGTGGTGCCGATCGGCTCCGGTGTCGGCGCCACCCTCCAGTTCCTCGCCTCCGTGCTCGACGCCCGTGCCGTCGTCGAGATCGGCACCGGGACGGGCGTCTCCGGTCTGTGGCTGCTGCGCGGGATGCGCGCCGACGGCGTCCTCACCACCGTCGACGTCGAAGCCGAGCACCAGCGGCTCGCCAAGGAGAGCTTCGCTGAGGCGGGCATCCCCGCCCAGCGGGCGCGCGCGATCCCCGGCGCCGCGCTCGACGTGCTGCCCCGACTGACCGACGGCCACTACGACCTCGTCTTCTGCGACGGCGACAAGCGCGAGTACGCCGACTACCTGGCCGAGGCGCTGCGGCTCCTCCGCCCAGGTGGCGTGGTCTGCTTCGACAACGCGCTCTGGCACGACCGGGTCGCCGACCCGGCTCAGCGCGACCCGGAGACCGTCGCTATCCGTGAACTCGGCCGGACCGTGATCGAGCACGAGGGCCTGGTGCCGGTGCTGCTGCCCGTCGGCGACGGCTTGCTGGCCGCGAAGAAGGTGTGGATCCCGGAGAGCTGACCGGCCCCGGGCCGCTCGGCGAGCTCAGGCGCGCGGCGTGGAGGCGAAGCCGGCGGCGCCCTGGGCGACCGCGAGGATGTCGCACTCCTCGATCAGGATCGGGGCGCTGCCGATGAGCAGCGAGCCCGCCGACTCGGCCGCACCAGCGGTGAACGTCTCCTGGAACGCCGTCCGCTCCTCGTCGGACTCGAAGACGTAGCAGCCCTCGAACCACTCCCCTGCGCGCATCCGCCAGGTCTTGAAGGCCAGCCCCGGCTTGCCTTCGAACCGCTCGTGCGAGGCGTCGGCGACGTAGTCGGCAAGGCGGTCGTTGACCTCCGGTGCCGCATCGACGAGAGACCAGCGGACGGTGAGGCCCTTCATCGGATTCCCTCCAGGGGGTCGGGCTGCTCCAGCCAGCTGAGCAGCGTGCGGGCACCGAAACCGGTCGGCCCGGCGGTCCATTCGTCCCACTCCTCCAGCGCATCGCCCACGGAGGCGATGTCGAGGTGCGCCCAGGGCAGGCCGCCGGCGAAGTGCTGGAGGAAGAGGGCGGCAGTGATGGCGCCCGGCCTGCCCGCACCGTTGTCGCCGTCGGCGACCTTGGAGGCGACCTTCTCCTCGTAGACATCGGCCAGCGGCATCCGCCACAGGTCTTCGCCGGAGCGGCTGCTCGCGGCAGCCATCTGGCCGGCGAGCGCGTCGTGGTTGGCGAAGAAGCCACCGGTGCGCAGGCCGAGTGCCACCTTCATGGCACCGGTCAGGGTGGCAACGTCGACGATCGCGTCGGGAGCGAGCTCCTGCGCCGCCCAGGCCATCGCATCGGCAAGCACCAGACGCCCCTCGGCATCGGTGTTGGTGACCTCGGTGGTGCGCCCGCCGACATGGCGGATCACGTCGCCGGGGCGGAACGCCGAGGCGCCGATGGCGTTCTCGGCGCTGGCCACCAGGCCGGTCACCCGCACCGGGCAGCCCAGCTCGGCGAGCGCAGCGAGCGTGGCGATCACGACCGCCGCACCCGTCATGTCGCGCTTCATGTTGACCATCGCCTCGCCCGGCTTGATCGAGAGCCCGCCGGTGTCGAAGGTGATCCCCTTGCCGACCAGCGCGATGTGGCCCGGCCGGGCGATCCGCTTCGGCGGCGTGTAGCTCAGCTCGATCAGCCGCGGCGGCGTGGCCGAGGCGGCCCCCACGGCGAGGATGCCTCCGAATCCGTGCTCGGCCAGCCACGCCTCATCCCGTACGACGACGGCGACGCCTCGGTCGGCGGCGGCAGCCACCGCCTGGTCGGCGAGCCACTGCGGGTTCTTGAGGTTGGAGGGTGTGGTGGACAGGAAGCGTGCCAGCCAGCCGGCGCGGGCTACCGCCTCCGCCCGGGCCACCACGTCGCTGCGGGAGGGGTCTGCGTCGAGGAGGAAGCGGCGTACCGGCTGGGTGCGCGGGCCCTCCTTGCGCCAGTGGAACTCGAAGGAGCCGAGCGTCGTGCCGACGACGAGGTCCCGCAGCTGCGCATCGTCGAGGTCGCCGGCGAAGGTGACCACGACCTCTTCGCGCCCCTTCGCCGACCGGGCCAGCGCGGCACCGGCACGGCGGGCGGCACCCGGCCCGTCGCCCATGCCTACCAACAGCACCAGCGGGAAGCGCGGGTCGCCGGTGGCGTGCCTGACCACCGCTGCCTCGGAGAGCTCGTGGAGCGCCACCAGCTCGGACAGGTCGAGAGCAAGGGCGGTGCAGAGATCCGCGCCGGCTCCGATCGCCTCAGCGTCCGTGAGGCGGACGCCGACGGCCACGGCCGGAGCCGCGTCGAGGTCGAGCGCCGACACCCCGAGCGAGTGTGTGGGCGGCTCGACCTGCTGCGGCAGGCCGTGGCCGACGGCGGGGGCCACGGAGGTCAGCCCACTACTTCCTTGAGCGCGTCACCGAGGGCTGTCGCCTCGTCGGCGTTCAGCTCGACAACGAGCCGGCCACCACCCTCCAAGGGAACGCGCATGACAATGCCACGGCCTTCCTTGGTGACCTCGAGCGGACCATCACCGGTCCGCGGCTTCATTGCCGCCATCCGCACACCTCTTCCACAGGGGTTCGATCGGTGCCGACCACCCGGGATCGACACCTCTGGCCACCATTATCCCCTATCGGCCCGCCAACGTGACACCGACCACCTCGACGGCTGGCAGACTCGTCCTCGACCTACGACTCCGGGAGTTCCCATGACAGCTGGATCCGGCTCCGACCTGCCGGTGCTGCTCGACGTCGACGGCGGCGTCGCCACCATCACGCTGAACCGGCCCGATGCGATGAACAGCCTCGACATCGCTACCAAGAACGCCCTGCTCGAGGCCGTGACGTCGGTCGCCGAGGATCCGGAGGTGCGGTGCGTCGTCCTCACCGGCACCGGGCGCGGCTTCTGCGTCGGTCAGGATCTCAAGGAGCACGTCGAGCTGCTCGCCTCCGGCAGCAGCGACGCGCTCTTCACCACGGTCGCCGAGCACTACAACCCGATCGTCACCGCGGTGGCGACGATGCCGAAGCCGGTCATCGCCGCAGTCCAAGGCGTGGCGGCCGGAGCCGGAGCCAGCCTCGCCTTCGCCTGCGACTTCCGCTTGGCCGCCGAGACCGGCGGCTTCAACCTGGCCTTCGCCGGGATCGGCCTCTCCTGCGACACCGGCTCGTCCTGGAGCCTGCCGCGCCTCGTCGGCCAGGCGAAGGCCCTGGAGCTGCTGCTCCTCCCCCGCACCCTCGGCGCCGCCGAGGCGCTGGAGCTCGGCCTGGTCAACCAGGTGCTGCCGGCCGCGGAGCTCGATGACGCCGTCGCCGCCCTGGCCACCCGGCTCGCGGCCGGGCCCACCGTGGCGTACGGCGCGATTCGGCGCTCGGTACGTCACGCAGCGGGCACCGACCTCGCCCGGGCGCTCACGTTCGAGGACGAGATGATGACCCTCACCGGCGCAACCGAGGACCACCGCGCCGCGGTGGCCTCGTTCGTCGCGAAGGAGAAGCCGGTCTTCCACGGACGCTGAGGCTGTTCCCCGGGCCCAGCCCGGCCCTGGGGGTCATCCGGCTGACCGATCGGTCGGCTTTCAGCACGCATCGCCCACCGATGGGGTCGCTTGGGCACAATCGGCACCGTGACGTCCGAGAGCTTTGAGGGAGCGCGTCTCTTCACCGAGTCCGCGCGGCACATCGTCGACTACCTGACCCAGCACACCCCGCTGAGTACCTGGTCGGTGAGCCGGATCAGCGGCGGCGAGCAGGTGCACGTGCACGTCGCGGGAGGGTCGTTGATCACGACCGGGCAACGGGTGCCCTGGGACGTCACCTTCTGCAAGCAGATGTCGGAAGGGGCGGCCAGCATCGTGCCGGACTCGCACCACGACCGGTCCTACTGCCGGCTGCCGGCATCGGCCGAGGTGCGTTCCTATGCGGGAGTCCCGCTCACCGATGACGACGGTGACCTCTTCGGCACGCTCTGCGGCGTAGGTCCGCAGCCGCTGGCCGATGCGAGCCTCGTCGAGCCGGAGCTGATCGAGCTCTTCGGTCGCCTCCTGTCCGCACAGCTGATCTCCTCCCGCGAGCAGGATCGCGACGACCACGAGGCCGCACTCGCCCGCGCGGAGGCGCAGTCCGACGCCCTCACCGGACTGCTCAACCGGCGCGGCTGGGATCTGGTCGCTGGCGAGGCCCAAGACCGTGTCGACGCCTACGCCGATCCGGTCGCGGTCATCGTGATCGACCTCGACGGCCTCAAGCAGATCAATGATCGCGAGGGCCACGTGCACGGCGATGCCCTGCTCCGCCGGGCCGCGACGACACTGCGCGCCGCAGCAGGACCGGAGGACCAGGTTGCCCGCTACGGCGGCGACGAGTTCTCGGTGCTCTGCAACGGCCTCACCACCGCCGACAGTGCCGGGCGCCTGGCCGACCTGCTCGGCGCGCTGCACACCGCCGGTGTCGCCGCTTCGGGCGGGATCGCCCTCACCACGCCGGGCCCGGAGAGTGTGCTGCGCGCCTTCGAACAGGCCGACCGGGCGATGTACGCCGACAAGCAGGAGCGCCGCTCGAGTTGAGGTTCCGCGAGTAGCGCCCCGCACCGTCAGGCGCTGGCTGTGCCGGGAGGGGTCAGATCTTGGAGAGCACGTACGCCCACGTGAAGATGCACACCCCGACCAGCATGCCCAGATGGGCGAGGATCGAGAGCCCCGGACCACTGCTCCACGAGTCGCCGATGGCGGCCGAGGAGTGTCGGCCACGCGAAGGCATCCAGCGCACCAGGATCATCAGGCCCGCCACCGTGGTCAGCCAGAAGAGGCCGAGCGCCGCGACACCGATCTGCGAGTCGCCCGTGCCGTCGCCGAACCCGGTCACCAGGAAGACGGTCCAGGTGGCGACGGCGGCCAGGCCGGCGATCGTGTGCACGTTGAGCAGGAGCGAGGAGGTCTGCAGGCGGCCCGCCACGGGATCGTCTCCGCGCAGCCGGACCCGCGTCAGGACCACCACGACCAGCGCGAGCGCGGTGAGCACGTAGATGCCGAGTGTCAGCTTCTCCGACGTGACCCAGTCCAACGCATCACTGGCGGCATAGCCCAGGGCCTGGGCGATCATCGGGAACTGCACGGTCGCCAAGTGTGCCTCATCCCTCGGCGTCGTCGCCACGGCCGGGCCCGTCCACCGGATCCGGGGCAGGCGCCTCGGATGCGGCGAGCTGTCGTTCGAGCCGGGTCAACAACTCGTCGACCTCGGTCATGGAGTAGCCACGGACGACGGTGCTGAAACGCGCCTGGCGCAGCTCGCGGGCGCTCACCGGCCCGTCGCCCGCGGGCAGCCGGCCGGACCGGTCGGGTCCTTGCTCCTTCATCGGCGCGCCGCCCCCGGCAGCGACCACGGCGACGCCGCCCAGGAGCAGGACCGCCACGACAGCGAGGATCCACATCATCATCGGGCGATCACTCCGGACGGTGCGGCTCGGGCTGCTGGGCGCGACCGTGCCGAGCAGCCACCATGAGGTCGACGACCTCCTGCAGATCGTCGGTGACGGTGATCAGCTCCAGATCCTCGGACGACATCTTCCCCTGGGCCGCGACCGTGTCGCGCAGCCAGTCGACCAGGCCGCCCCAGTAGTCGGTGCCGACCAGCACCACGGGGAACGAGGTGACCTTGCCGGTCTGCACGAGCGTCAGCGCCTCGAAGAGCTCGTCCAGCGTGCCGAGACCGCCAGGCAGCACCACGAAACCCTGGGAGTACTTCACGAACATCGTCTTGCGGGCGAAGAAGTAGCGGAAGTTGATGCCCATGTCGACCCACTGGTTGAGGCCGGACTCGAAGGGCAGCTCGATGCCGAGCCCGACGCTGATCCCGCCTGCCTCGCTGGCGCCCTTGTTGGCTGCCTCCATCGCTCCCGGTCCACCGCCGGTGATCACCGCGAAGCCGGCCTCCACCAGGCGCTGCGAGACCTCCACGCCCACCGCGTAGACCGGGTCGTCGACCCTGGTCCGGGCCGAGCCGAAGACCGCGATCGCGGGACCGAGCTCGGCCAACGCCCCGAACCCCTCCACGAACTCGGCCTGGATGCGCAGTACTCGCCACGGGTCGGTGTGGACCCAGTCGGTCGGATCGTGTGAGTCCAACAGACGCTGATCGGTCGTCGTCTCCTCGACGAGCGCGCGACGCAGGAGCACCGGCCCCCGTCGACGGTTCCTCGGCTCGCTCACGCTCTCCCCCCTTCGACGCCTGCGGTGAGCCACGCGCGGAGGGTCCGCTCGCAGCGCTCGATGTGCTCGACCGGCACGTGCTCCTCCTGCTTGTGGGCCAATGTCGGATCGCCCGGACCGTAGTTCACGGCCGGGATGCCCAGGGTGCTGAACCTCGCCACGTCGGTCCAACCGAACTTCGGGGCGACCTGGCCGCCCACCTCCGCGACGAAGGCGGCTGCTGCCGGGACCTCGAGGCCCGGCAGCGCACCCGGCGCGCTGTCGACCACCACGACGTCGTACGGCGCGAAGAAGGTGCGCAGGAAGGCCTCGGCCTCGGCCTCGGAGCGGTCCGGCGCGAACCGGTGGTTGACCGTGACGACGCACTCGTCGGGAAGCACGTTGCCGGCCACCCCGCCGGAGATGAAGACCGCGTTGAGGCCCTCGTGGTAGGTCAGCCCGTCGATCACCGGCCGGCGCGGCTCGTGCCGCTCGAGGCGGGCGAGGATGTCGGCCGCCTTGTGGATCGCGTTGCTGCCCATCCAGGCGCGTGCGGAGTGAGCCCGCTCGCCGTGCGTGCGTACCTCGACCCGGAGCGTGCCCTGGCACCCTGCCTCCACCGAGGCGTTGGAGGGCTCCATGAGGATGGCGAAGTCGGCCTCCAGGAGCTCCGGGTCGGACCGACTGAGCAGGTTGAGCCCGTTGAAGCGGGCCTCGACCTCCTCAGCCTCGTAGAAGATGAAGGTGACATCGCGGTTGGGCTCGGCGACCTCGACGGCGAGCTTGAGCGCCACCGCGACGCCACCCTTCATGTCACAGCTGCCCAGCCCGTGGAGCGTCCCGCCTTCGAGGCGCGCGGGCAGATTGTCGTTGAGCGGCACCGTGTCGAGGTGGCCGGCGATCACCACCCGCTCGGCACGGCCGAGCCGGGTGCGCGCGACCAGCGTGTTGCCGCGACGCGTCACCTCCAGGTGGCTGGCGGCCACGAGAACCGCCTCCACCGCGTCGGCGAGCTCCCGCTCCCGGTGGCTCACCGACTCGACGTCGACGAGCTGACGGGTCAGCTCCACGACGTCGGTGCTGGTGTCGATGTGGAGGGCACTCATGTCTCCATCCAACCAGCCGCACTGTCGAGTTCGCGCAAATGGCAGGTTGAGTTAGCGCGTATTGCGCCTTGAGTTCGCGCATATGGCGCGGGCACTGCCATTTGCGCGAACTGAACAGGGCGTTTGCGCGAACTCGACACGTCATACGCGCGAACTCGACACGGCGGGCATGATGGGGAGCCCCGGAGGAGTCGGCAAGGAGACCCATGGAAGACCGGCGGGACGACGCGGTCTCGGCACTCGTGCACGCGGGGCTCGAGGTGCACGACGACGCGGGCACCCGCGCGATGTACGGCTCCGACGCGTCGCTCTACCGGATCCAGCCCCTGGCGGTCGTCCGGCCTCGCGACGCAGCAGAGGTGGAGGCCGCGCTGGCGGCGGCTCGGGAGACGCAGGTGCCGGTCACGTCCCGGGGTGCCGGCACCTCGGTGGCGGGCAACGCGATCGGCCGCGGCATCGTGCTCGACTTCTCGCGCCACCTGAACCAGGTGGTCTCCGTCGATCCCGGTGCCCGGACCGCCGTGGTCGAGCCGGGCACCGTCCACGCCGACCTGCAGCGGCGTGCGGCGGCGTACGGGCTGCGGTTCGGGCCCGACCCGTCGACCCACGGCCGCTGCACGATCGGCGGGATGATCGGCAACGACGCCTGCGGTTCGCGCTCGCTTGCCTACGGGCGTACGTCGCAGAACGTGCTCGGCCTGGAGCTCCTCACCGCTGCCGGGGAGCGGCTGTCCACCGGCGGCGCGGCGAGCGGCCCCTGGGTGCGCGGCGGCGACTCGCTGGTCTCGGGCTTGCACGAGGCGATGGCCGGGCACCTGGCGACGGCGCGCACCGAGTTCGACCGCTTCGGACGCCAGGTCTCCGGCTATGCGGTGCAGCACCTGCTCCCCGAGCGGTTCGATCTCACCCGCGGCCTGGTCGGCTCCGAGGGCACGTTGGCAGTGGTCACCGAGGCGACCGTGCGCCTGGTGCCCGACATGCCCTGCCGAGCGCTCGCAGTGCTGGGCTTCGCCGACATCGTGGCGGCGGCGGAGGCGGCGGTGCGCGCTGTCGACCATGGCCCGACGGCGTGCGAGGGGCTCGACTCCCGGCTGGTCGACGTACTCCGCGAGCGCCGGGGGGCGGCCGCAGTGCCGGAGCTCCCACGCGGTGGCGCCTGGCTCTTCGTGGAGTTCTCCGGCACTGCGGCCGGCGAGGTGCTGGACCGCACACGGCGCCTCGCCCGAGAGCTCGCAGAGGTCGATGCGATCGTCGTCGAGGATCCGGCGCACCAGGCGCGGCTCTGGCGCGTCCGCGAGGACGGCGCCGGGTTGGCCGGCCGCGCACCGTCGGGCCGACCTGCCTGGCCCGGCTGGGAGGACGCAGCGGTGCCGCCGGCACGTCTCGGCGCCTACCTGGCCCGCTTCGACGAGCTGCTGTCAGATCACGGGCTCACCGCCGCGCCGTTCGGGCACTTCGGCGAGGGATGCATGCACCTGCGGCTCGACTTCCCGCTCGACCGCGACGGCGGCGTCGCCCGGATGCGGGAGTTCGTCGAGCAGGCAGCACGCCTGGTCGGGGAGTTCGGCGGCTCCCTCTCCGGCGAGCACGGCGACGGGCGGGCACGCAGCGAGCTGCTGCCGCACATGTACTCCGCCGACGCACTCACGCTCTTCAGGCGGATCAAGCGGGTCTTCGACCCGGACGGCCTGCTCAACCCCGGCATCCTGGTCGACCCGGATCCGGTCGCCACAGACCTCCGGTCGTACGCCGCGACCCGGACCCGCGTGCCGCTCGCGTTCGCCTACCCCGAGGACGACGGAGAGCTGGCAGGCGCCGTGCACCGCTGCACCGGGGTGGGGCGGTGTCGCGCCGACAACTCGGCGGCGCACGGCGTCATGTGCCCCTCCTACCTCGCCACCCGTGAGGAGAAGGACACGACGCGGGGTCGGGCGCGGGTGCTGCAGGAGGTGGTGCGCGGCGAGCTGGCCTGGGATGCGCCGGCGGTCCACGAGTCGCTGGACCTCTGCCTTGCCTGCAAGGGATGCGCGAGCGACTGCCCGACCGGTGTCGACATGGCCGCCTACAAGGCCGAGGCGCTGTATCAGCGCTACCGAGGGCGCCTCCGGCCCCGGTCGCACTACACGCTCGGCAGGCTGCCGACCTGGGCCGCCCTGGCGGCACGGATGCCGCGCCTCGCCAACGCCGTGCTCCGTGCACCGCTCCTCGGTGGGCTGCTGGTCCGGGCGGCGGGCGTCGATGCCCGGCGCACGCTCCCGCGCTTCGCCGACCGCCCCTTCCGCCGCGCCGTCCGGGCCAGCGGCACGGGTCGTCCGGTGCTGCTCTTCGCGGACTCCTTCTCCGACCACTTCGACCCCGATCTGCTGGCAGCGGCGGTTCGGGTGCTGGAGCAGGCCGGCTACGCACCGCGCACCCTGAGCCGGCGCACCTGCTGTGGCCTCACCCTGATCACCACCGGCCAGCTGGATGCCGCCAAGCGGACGCTGCGGCGTACTGTCGCGGCGCTGGGGCCCGTCGCCCGCCGGGGCGTCCCGATCGTCGGCGTCGAGCCCTCGTGCACCGCCGTACTCCGCGACGAGCTCCCTCGGCTGCTGCCGGAGGATCCGGATGCGCTGGCGGTCGCCGCATCGACCCGGACCCTCGCCGAGCTGTTGACGACCACCGAGGGCTACGAGCCGCCGGACCTGCGGGGCGTCGAGGTGATCGCGCAGCCGCACTGCCACCACCATGCCGTGCTGGGCTGGTCCACCGACGCTGCCCTGCTCGCCCGCTCCGGTGCGGCGGTGCATCGCGTCTCCGGATGCTGCGGCCTCGCCGGCAACTTCGGCGTCGAGGAGGGCCACTACGAGGTCTCGGTGGCGATCGCCGGGCAGCAGCTGCTGCCCGCCTTGGACGCGGCACCGGACGCCGTGGTGCTGGCCGACGGCTTCTCCTGCCGCACCCAGATCGCCGATCTCCGGTCCCGCCCGTCGCTGCACCTGGCGCAGCTGCTGGATCCCCACACCGCACCACCACGACACGCGGGGGAATGAACCGTGACCGGCCCGCGTTGCCCAGATAGTCAATCTTTCAACTATTAAGCGGGGTCGCGGCGCGTCCCCGCGGAAGGTGGACGACATGGTTGTCTACAACGAGCTCATCGCCGTCACGGCGGGAGCGGGACTGCTCGGCTTCGCGGCCTTCTTGACGCAGCTGATCCGGGGCAAGCGGATCGACAGCGAGGGCTGGGCGGGCTTCTTCGGCGTGAGCGGCCTGCTGCTCTTCGTGCTGGGTGTGCACACGACCGTCACCTGGCCCTACGGGGGCGACGGCTTCGAATACGCCAACGTGGCGTTCGGTCAACCGGCAGCGGCCTTCGGCGCGCTCCTGCTGCTGGCGGGCCTCTATCTCTGGCGTCATCGCGAGCTCTTCGCCGGCGAGGTCGAGACGGCGAACGCGACCGCCCTCGCGGCGCTCAAGCCGGCTGGGATCTTCGTCGGCGCACTCGGCCTGAGCATGGCCGTGCTCGCCATCAGCTTCGTCCGCTACGAGTTGGGAGCTGCGCCGCCGGAGGAGCCGATCAGCGGGCGTTTCGGCGACATGCCGATCCTCGAGGCTCTCTTCCTCGGTGGCCTGTGGGGCATCGTGGCCGTCGGCGCGCTGCTCTTCGCCGTTGCGCTGTGGACCGACCGCCCGCAGCTGCTGCGCTGGGCGATCTGGGCCTGGGTCATCGGCGGCACCGTTTTCCTGCTCTTCGGAGCGATGAACTTCTACACCCACCTCGGGATGTACCACAACATCTCGCACGGCACGTCGTACAAGTGGTGATGCGCTGATCTCCGCCCAACAGGCAGCGGCCGCGAAGAGCTCTCCTCGCGGCCGCTGCTGTGTGTTGCTCAGGCCTTCGCGACGGCGATGTGCAGCGCGTCGCCCGGGTGCACCTCGTACGACGTCGCCAGGGTCTCCCCCGCGATGAGCTCCTGGTGGGCGCGGGCCGCCTCCTGGGTCTCGTCGTCGCCGGCGATGGTAAGCGAGATCCGGTCCGAGACGTCGAGCCCGGCGTCGCGCCGCGCCTGCTGCACCGCCCGGACCAGGTCACGGGCCAGGCCCTCGCGAGCCAGCTCGTCGGACACGACGACATCGAGCACCACGAACCCGCCGCCGGGAAGGATCCCCGTCGCCACTCCCTCGGCGCCCTCGCCCGCAACGGTCTCCAGGGTGTACTCACCCTCGACCAGCGCCAGGCCGCCCGAGGTAACCACACCGTCGGCGTCGACCGACCAGTCCCCCGTCTTCGATCCCTTGATGGCCTGCTGCACGTCGCGTCCCAGGCGCGGTCCCGCGGCCCGGGCGTTCACCGACAGCCGCTGCTCGACCGCGTAGGCCGTCGCCTCGGGAGCCCCGAGGTCGAGGAGCCGGACCGCCTTGACGTTGACCTCGTCGGCGACCAGCGCCTCGAAGCCCGTGAGCGCACCCGCCTCGGGCAGCACCACGGTCAGGGACGAGAGCGGCAGCCGGTTGCGGAGGTTGCCGGCCTTGCGCAGCGCCGACGTCGCCGAGCAGACCTCGCGCACCTGGTCCATCGCGCCCAGCAGCTCGTCGGCGGCAGGCAGTTCCTCGGGCTTCGGCCAGTCGGCGAGATGCACCGAGCGGCCCCCGGTGAGACCGCGCCAGATCTCCTCGGTGGTCAGCGGCAGCAGCGGCGCGACCACCCGGCAGATCACCTCGAGGGCGGTGTGCAGCGTGTCCATCGCCTGGTGGGTCTCGACAGGCTCGACCCCCGATGAGGTGTCGCTCCAGAACCGCTCCCGCGACCGTCGGATGTACCAGTTCGTCAGCACGTCGAGGAAGGAGCGGGTGGTCTCGCACGCGCCGGCGATGTCGTAGTCGTCCATCTGCTCGGTCATCGCCGCGACGTACTCGCGGAGCTTGGCGAGCAGGTAGCGGTCGAGGGGATCTGTCGACCCCGTCTGCCACCGTGGCTCGTAACCCGCAGCGTTGGCATAGAGAGAGAGGAAGTACCACGAGTTCCACAACGGGATCATCACCTGACGCACCGAGTCGCGGATGCCCTGCTCGGTCACCACCAGATTGCCGCCCCGCAGGATCGGAGAGGCCATCAGGAACCAGCGCATCGCGTCGGCGCCGTCGCGGTCGAACACCTCGGAGACGTCCGGGTAGTTCCGCAGCGACTTCGACATCTTCTGGCCGTCCGAGCCCAGCACGATGCCGTGGCTGATGCAGGACTGGAAGGCGGGCTTGTCGAAGAGCGCCGTGGCCAGGATGTGCAGCGTGTAGAACCAGCCGCGGGTCTGGCCGATGTACTCGACGATGAAGTCACCCGGGAAGTGGTGCTGGAACCATTCCGCGTTCTCGAACGGCACGTGGTTCTGCGCGAACGACATCGAGCCGGAGTCGAACCAGACGTCGAGCACGTCGTCGACGCGGCGCATCGTCGACCGGCCCGTCGGGTCGTCCGGGTTGGGCCGGGTCAGCTCGTCGATGAACGGCCGGTGCAGGTCGGGCTCTCCGTGCTTGTTGCGCGGCAACCGGCCGAAGTCGCGCTCGATCGCCTCGAACGAGCCGTAGACGTCGAGGCGCGGGTACGCCGGGTCGTCGCTCTTCCACACCGGCACCGGGGAGCCCCAGAAGCGGTTGCGGGTGATCGACCAGTCGCGGGCGTTCTCCAGCCACTTGCCGAACTGCCCGTCCTTGATGTGCTCCGGCACCCAGCGGATCTCCTGGTTGAGCTCCAGCATCCGCTGCTTGAACGCGGTGACCTCGACGAACCAGGAGGAGACGCCCTTGTAGATCAGCGGCTGCCGGCAGCGCCAGCAGTGCGGGTAGGAGTGGTCGTAGGTCTCGCGGCGCAGCAGCACCGTGCCGGCCGAGACCGAACCGGCGGCCTCAACTGGCTCGGCCTCCGCGAAGGCACGCGTGGCGGCCTTCAGGTGCTCCATGATCGGCGCGTTGGCGTCGAAGACCAGCATGCCGGCGTACTCGGTGACGGGTGCGGTGAAGCGGCCGTCCTTGCCGACCGGCATGACCGCCTCGATGCCCTCGCGGTCGGTGATCTCCTTGTCGACCTCGCCGAAGGCACCGGCGGTGTGCACGACCCCGGTACCGTCGGTCGTCGTCACCGCATCGTCGGCGGCGACGACACGGAAGGCCTTGTCGTGGCCCGCGTAGTAGCCGAACGGGGGCGTGTAGGTGCGGCCGACCAGGTCGGCGCCGCGGTAGGTGCCGAGCACCGTGAAGTCGCCGTTCTCCTCGGCAAGCTCCCGCGCGTACGACGCCAGGCGCGCCTGCGCAAGCACGTACTTCGCGCGCTTATCGGTCCCCGGGACGGGCGCCTCCACGACGACGTAGTCGATGTCGGAGCCGACCATGACGGCGAGGTTGGACGGCAGGGTCCACGGCGTGGTGGTCCAGATCAGGATCAAGGCGTCGTCGAGCACCGCGTCGTCGCCGGTGGCGTCGAGGGCGAAGCCGACGGTGACGGCCGGGTCCTGCCGGACCTTGTAGACGTCCTCATCCATCCGCAGCTCGTGGTTCGACAGGGGCGTCTCGTCGTTCCAGCAGTAAGGCAGCACCCGGAAGCCCTCATAGATGAGGCCCTTCTCGTGGAGCGTCTTGAAGGCCCAGATCACCGACTCCATGTAGTCGGGGTTGAGCGTCTTGTAGTCGCCCTCGAAGTCGACCCAACGGGCCTGGCGGGTCACGTAGTCGCGCCATTCGCCGGTGTACTTCAGCACCGAGGTGCGGCACAGCTCGTTGAACTTGTCGATGCCGAGCTCATGGATCTCGTCGGTGGTCTTGATGCCGGCCTGGCGCATCGCCTCGAGCTCGGCCGGGAGGCCGTGGGTGTCCCACCCGAAGCGGCGCTCGACGCGCTTGCCGCGCATCGTCTGATAGCGCGGCACGATGTCCTTCACGTAGCCGGTGAGCAGGTGGCCGTAGTGCGGCAGGCCGTTGGCGAAGGGCGGGCCGTCGTAGAAGACGAACTCGTTGCTGCCGTTCTCTCCCGGGTCGCGTGCCTCGACGGACGCCTGGAAGGTGCCGTCCGCCTCCCAGTAGGCGAGCACCGTCTCTTCGATGTCGGGGAAACGCGGGTTGGACGGAACGCCGTCGTTGCCGGACATGGAGACCTTCGGGTAGGTCATCGGTGCTCTCCTGGGGTTCGTGCCTGTGGTCTTCTGCCACGAGGACGACCCCTGGGGACCGCGGTACCACCTCGCTTGCCACCGCTACATCACGGTGGCCGCTTCATGAGGGCTGTGACGGGCCCGGCCCGTCCGGTTCTACTAGGCCCTCTGGCATGGTCTCGACAGGCTCGACCACCGATGTGGCTGTTCTTCCGGAGGCTCGCCGCTGATGACGGCTCGAACGCCTGTAGACCCAGGCTACCGCGCAGCGCGCGCCGGCTGCGAATCGGTTTCGCGGGCGGGTGCCGCCTTGTGCCGCGCTCCGCTGTCACCAGGTGGCAGTGCAGCGCGGCACAACGTCAGCCGACTCGTCGAGCAGTGAAGTTCACCGTCGCCCAGCAGCGGTTGGGCCCGTTGTAGCGGAACCTCGCCTTGGTGACCTTCTTGCCCTTGGCCAGGCCGACCAACGAGGCCGTGTAGAGCTTGCCCTTCTCGACGATGTCGATGATCCCCGACTTGGGGATCTTGGAGCTCTTGATGGAGTAGTAGTTCCAGGTGTAGGTGGGGAAGTCCGGGTAGCCACCGCAGGTGGTCATCGCGTAGACCCGGAAGCCGGTCAGCTTGCCACGCTTCACCTGGAAGGTGATGCGCTTGTCCTTGCTGCGGTACTTGCCGTCCTTGATCCGTGGCGGCGCGGAGGTGGGCTTCACCTTGAAGCTCTTCGAGGTCTTCGCGGCCGAGGTACCCCGAGCGGTCAGCTTGAGCTTGGTGGCGCGCTTCTTCGTCAACTTCACCTTGACGGTGATCGAGGCAGAGCTGTCGTCGTAGAGGTCGTAGCTCGTCGTGGCCTTCTTGACCTTCAGCCCCTTGCCCTTCCCGGTCACCGTGATCCGCCCGGCCTGGAACTCCCCGACGTTGCGGACGTCGACGACGATCGGCGTCCATATCCCCTTGACCAGCTTCAGCTTCTTGGAGCCGAGCAGCTTGGCGCTCTTGATCAACAGATCGGCCTTCGCATAGACCGGCGTGAGACTCCCCCCGAGGAGGTCATAGGTCGTCGTGGTTCCGCCAGGCTCGGTCAACGCCGCAAAGGCACAGTCGTAGGAGCTGTAGACCGAGTGTGCGGTGCTGTTCAGCGTGTACGCCGCCCCCGACCTGCTCCACCCCGCTGCCGGCGTACCTGTGGTCGGCGTGGCGTACTCGATCTGCCCGTCGCACGAGCCTCCGGTCCACTCACCCAACGTGAGCCGCAGCCGCGCGTTCTGCGCCGAGGTCGGCACCGCCCTGAGCACCACGGTCGCCCGGGCCCGGTCCTCGCGCACCGAGGTGGTGAGCTTGGCACTGCTCAGCTGCCGGGCCGGCGTACTACTGGTGGGTTGGCCCGTCGGCCGCTGCGTCAACGTGCCCGAGCGCCCCACGACCGGCGGCTCGTCCGCCTGCGCGGAGCCGGCACCGAGCACGGCGACCCCTGGGAGAACCATGCCCAGGAGAGCAAGATGGAGGAAGAGTGGACGGACGCGCATGCGAGTCTCCTGTCGTCTCGAGAGCGGCACCCCCTGCCGCACGACTGCCTCGACCCTAGGTCACCTCGCGCTTGTTGGGTACCGCTGGGAGCACGACGGAAGGAGACTCATGTCAGACGTTGGAATCGTGGTGATCGGCGGCGGCCTGGCCGGCGCCAAGACGGTCGAGGCACTGCGCGAGCAGGGATACGACGGCCCACTGACCCTGGTCGGCGCCGAGCCGCACCTGCCCTACGAGCGCCCGGCGCTCTCCAAGGACCACCTGCTGAAGGGAACTCCCCTGGCGGAGTTCACCCCGCACAATGCCGCCTGGTACGACGACCACGACGTCACGCTGCGCCTGGGCGTCGCGGCCGTGGTGCTGGACATCGCCGGCCACACTGTTGCGCTCTCCGACGGCGAGGAGCTGAGCTACACGAAGCTGGCTCTCGCCACCGGGTCGCGACCACGACAGCCGGAGCTGCCCGGCGCCGATGCCGAGGGCGTGCACGTGCTGCGGACCTTCGAGGACTCGGAGGCGCTCGACGCCGCGTTCGGCGCCGACTCCCGGGTCGCGGTCGTGGGTGGCGGCTGGATCGGGCTCGAGGCTGCGGCTGCCGCGCGCGAGCGAGGGGCGGAGGTGACGGTGCTGGAGATGGGCGAGCAGCCCCTCGGCAAGATCCTCGGCACCCGGATCGGCGCCGCCTTCGCCGACCTCCACCGCAAGCACGGGGTCGAGGTGCGCACTGGCGTCGAGGTCGCCCAGGTCACCCAGAGCAAGAGCCGGGCCACCGGCGTCCAGCTTGCCGACGGGGCGCATGTCCCTGCCGACGTCGTGGTCTTCGGGATCGGTGCCGCACCGAACATCGAGCTCGCCGACGAGGCGGGCCTGCAGGTGGACAAAGGGGTGCTGGTCGACGCCGCCCTGCGCACCAGCGACCCTGACGTGGTGGCCGTCGGCGACATTGCCGAGCAGGCGCATCCGAGCCTCGGGAGGCGGGTCCGCGTCGAGCACTGGGACACCGCGCTCCGTCAGCCGGAGATCGCCGCCCGCACTCTGCGGGGGGAGGAGGCGGCGTACGACCGGACGCCGTACTTCTTCACCGACCAGTTCGAGCTCGGCATGGAGTACCGCGGCCTGGCGACTCGGCCCGACGACGTGGTCGTCCGCGGCTCCTTGGACGGCGACTACCTGGCGTTCTGGTTGACCGAGGACGATCGGGTGGAGGCCGCCATGAACGTGAACCTCTGGGACGTCGGCGACGACCTCGCCGCCCTCGTCGCCGAGCGCCGTCCGGTGGATCGGAAGCGACTGGCCGATCCCGAGGTCCCCTGGGACGAAGCGACCAGCTGAGGTTTGGCGGCGCGCGGGCCGGGCAGGGTCGTGACCGACTACAAGCACCGAGGTGAGTCATGTCCGAAGCAACGACGGCCGGCGCGCCGTCCGCCGGCGAGGGCAACGGCCGCGTGCTGATCGGCCTGTTGGTGCTGCTGGGCCTGTTGGTCGCCGGCGGTGTCGGCGTGGCCGCCGCGCTCGACGCCGACGAGCCGCGGGCACCGGCCACCACCTCGTTGACCCCGGCTCAGACCGTGGCCGAGGCGATCGGCTCGATCACGGAGGGCGACTGCGAGGCGGCCCGTCGCCACGTGCCGGCGCTCGATGACACCTTGTGCCACGCGCTGCGTCCTGCCGGGTTCCGGTACGGCGAGGTGCGGGCGCTCTCCGCCGACGCCGAGGAGGCGATCGTGCAGATCACCGTCCATGCCGCTGGCGACGCCTTCCCCGTGCGGGTCTGGCTGGAGCGCGATGTCGAGCGTTGGGTCGTCGTTGACTGGAGCGAGCCGGCCGGGACGGCGCGGCAGTAGCCGGCTCCGACTGGTGCGATCCGCTCCGACTGGTGCCGTCTTGATGTCGCGGAACGGCGTCCTGGCGCTTGTGAAGCGACCACCACCCCGCGTGACAGCGGGGTGCGGCAGCGGCGGTCAGAAGGTGGCGGCGAAGCTCCAGGCGGAGTGGATCGCGCCCTCGATGTAGCCGACCGTGGCGGCATCTCCGACCACCTCGACCGGGACGCCGGCGGTCGCCAGCGCCTCGGCGAGCGGAGCCCCGGCGGTGGTGTCGGCGGCATAGACGACCATGTCGGCAGGCGCGGAGAGAGTGTTCTCCCCCACCGTGAACTCGACCGAGTCGGAGGTGATCCGGGTGACCGTCGCCTCGCGGTGCAGGGTCACGCCCAGCTCTCCGGCCTTGCGCACGGCGGTCCACCGACGCGGCATCGCCATCGGCAGGCCCAGGGGCTTACCGGCTTCGACGAGCGTCACGGAGCGACCGCGCTCGGCCAGCCACTCGGCAAGCTCCAGGCCCACCAGGGAGCCTCCGATCACCACGACGTTCTTGCCCATCGGAAGGAAGGTGCGGGTGAGCTTGCGGATCGCCTCGGGGCTCTTGGTCACCCCGGAGAGCTTGCCGAGCTTGCCGATGGTGCGCAGCAACCGAGAGCCGTCGGAGGCCTCAGCGCTGCCGAGCAGCAGGTTGCGCAGCGTGTCGCCGGTGTGCACGTGCGGCAGGTCGCCCCCAGGCACGTCGGGACGCGGCCGCACCGCACCCGTCGCGACGACGACGTGGTCGGGTCCGATCTCCTGCACGAGCTGCGGGGTCGCCTCGGTGTCGAGGCGCACGTCGATGCCGAGCCGCTCCACCTCGACGGTGAGCCAGTCCAGCAGCCGCTCGTTGTCGGGCGTCGTCAGTGTCGAGAACCACAGCGTGCCGCCCAAACGGTCCGCTTTGTCGACGACTGTGACCCGGTGACCGCGCTCGGTGAGCAGCCGCGCGGTCTCCAGGCCCGAGGGACCGGCGCCGACGACCAGCACGTGACGGCTCTGGCGGGTCGGCGAGAGGGGCAGGAGCTTCTCGTTGGCAAGCACCGGGTTGACCGCGCAGAGCGGCGTGTCGTCGTAGAAGTTCTCCTGCACGCAGACATAGCAGTTGATGCAGGGGCGGACCCGCTCCGGCTCGCCGGCGGCGATCTTGTTGACCAGCTCCGGGTCGGCCAGCAGCTGACGGCCCATCGCGGCGAAGTCGATCCGGCCGTCCGCGATCGCCTTCTCGGCGATCTCGGGCAGCATCCGGCCCACGGAGATCACCGGGACCGAGACGTGCTTCTTCACCTCGGTCGCGAGATCCAGGTAGGCAGCGACCTTGTTGGGCAGCGGGCCGTCGGTGAAGTTGGAGAACGGGTTGCGGCCCCACCCGGTCACGTGGATGGCGTCGGCGCCCGCCTTCTCGAAGAGCGCGGCGGCCTGGCAGGACTCCTCGTTGGTGAGGCCGCCCTCCTGGCCGTACTCGGCACCCGCGACGCGCACGATGACGGCCATGGTGTCGCCCACGGCCGCCTTGACCGAGGCGATCACCTCACAAGCGAGCCGCGCCCGGTTCTCGAGGCTGCCGCCGTACTCGTCGGTGCGACGGTTGTCGGCACGGTTGAGGAAGCCGCCGAGCACGTAGCCGTGGGCGCAGTGGATCTCGATGGCGTCGACCCCGGCGCGCTGGCAGCGCAGTGCGGCGTCGGTCCAGGTCTCGATGAGCCACGCGATGTCGTCGGCGGTGGCCTCGTGGTAGCTGCCGGACTTGCCCTGTGTGACGGCGCCCATCTTCATGAGCTCGTCCATGGTGTTGTCGGCCAGGGCGCTCATGTCGTAGCTGTAGTCGGGCCTCGACGGCACCAGCATGGGGCGGTCGTTGAGGATGTCGACGCGGGCCACCTTGCCGTGGTGAGTGCTCTGCACGCAGAGCTTGCTGCCGGCGGCGTGGACCGCGTCGGCCAGGGCCTTGAGGCCGGGCAGGAAGCGATCCTCGGAGAGGCCGGGCTCCTTCGTGCTCGTCGCACCGATCGGGTAGGCCACCGCCGAGGCTCCGGTGATGATCAGCCCGGTACCACCGGCCGCACGGGCGACGTAGTGGTCGACGTCCTCCTGCTCGATCTCGCCGTCGACGCAGACGTTCATGTCCATCGCGGGCAGCACAACCCGGTTGGCGAGCGTCATCGGGCCGATACGGCCCTCGGAGAGCAGGTGGGAGTAAGTCTTGGTCCTGGCCACGCCCGCACGCTAGGCCGGGCCGGGCCGGGCCGCGTGGCGGTGGCCCGCTCAGCGGGAATCGACGGACGGCGTCACTGCGGGCAGCTCGAGGCCGCAGGCTTGCCCTCGAGCCGGTCGATCAGCCACTTGATCACATCGGTGACCTCCGCGTAGGCGATCCCGACGTGCGTGGCGTTCGGGTACTCCCGGTAGTCGATCGCCTGGCCGGCGGCGCAGCGGCGTTGCACCCAGGCGCGCTGGGAGGCGACCGGAACCACCTCGTCGGAGCCGCCCTGCGAGACCCGCACCGGCGCCTCGATCTTGCCGTCGGGGAGGTTTTCCTCCACCAGCTTGTAGAAGGTCGTCCCTGGCTCGAGGGCGGGCAGCACCGGCGCCTTGAGCTGCTTCTCCATGCCGTTCAGCCCCTGGTTGCCGCACCGGTCGCCGATCTTCTCGATGAGCTCCCGATTGGACGGGTCGACCTCGTCCCACAGCCCGCTGTCGGGATAGACCTGCCGCCAGGAGTCCAGCAGGTAGGCCCAGAGCCGCCGCTGCGCGGACGTGTCCTGGGTGTAGTCGAAAGTCTTGAGCAGGTCGGTCGGCGGAGCGGTGGCCGCGACGCCGAGCAGCTTGATGTCGGGGGCGTAGTCGGGTGCAAGCATCCCGGTCCACAGCGCGGCGTGCGCTCCTTGGGACTGACCCCAGACCAGGGCCTTCTTGGAGACCTGGAGATCCGGCATCTGCCGCGTCGCCCGGATCGCGTTGAGCATGTCCTGCGCAGCAGCCTTGCCGACCAGGAAGCCGTGCGGTCCCGGCGTGCCGAGCCCGGCGTAGTCGGGGGCGACCACGACCGTGCCCTGCTGGGCCATCGCTACCAGCGTGTTGGCCGCGAACTGGAGGCGGTCCAGGTCTTCGGAAGGCGCGCACGACTCCGCGATACCCGTAGTGCCGTGAGCGAAGGCGAGGATCGGCTGCGTCTTGACCGCACCGTCGGTGGCCGCCATGACCAGGGCCGAGGCCTCGCGGACCTTTCCCTCTCGGTCCTGAGTGAGGTAGACGATCCGTCGAGTCTCGAAGCCCTTGACGTTCTGCTTGCCGACCGGCGGGCCGACACTGACCAGGTCGCCGGGCTCGGAGGCACCCGGGAAGGTCTCCGGTGGCGTCCGCTGCGGGTCGCCCTTCGTGGCCAGCCAGATGACCAGGCCGGCCACGAGCACCAGGCAGAGCCCTCCGGCCAGGAGGTAGGGCAGCGGGCGGCGCGCGAAACTCACGGGGTCATCATGACCGATCCCTGGTCGCCGCCGACCGCGGATCGGCCGACTTCACCAGATCTCGTAGGATCCACCAGCGTGACTGACAACGCTGCCCACGGCTGGGGCCTGGCCACCCTGACCGCCGACGACACCCTGCTCGACTGCTGGTTCCCAAGCCCCTCGCTGGGGCTTCCGCAGGCGAGCGAGGCACCGAGTGAACTCGGCTCCCTGGCTGGGCAGGACCCGCTGCGCGGCGTACGCCGGGAGGTGCGGTGGGTGGCGATCAGCGACCTGGCCGAGGCACCGGCGTCGAGCGAGGACGCGTGGCTGCGGCTGCATCTGCTCTCGCACCGCCTGGTGGCTCCGCACGGTCTCAACCTGGACGGCGTCTTCGGTCTGCTCGCCAACGTCGTGTGGACCAGCGCCGGCCCGTGCGCCGTCGAGGGCTTCGAGCTCACCCGTGCCCGACTGAGGGCTGCCGGCCAGCACGTGAGCGTCTACGGCGTGGACAAGTTCCCGCGGATGGTCGACTACGTCGTGCCGACCGGCGTGCGGATCGCAGACGCCGACCGCGTGCGCCTGGGCGCCCACCTCGCGTCGGGCACCACGGTCATGCACGAGGGCTTCGTGAACTTCAACGCCGGCACCCTCGGCGCCTCCATGGTCGAGGGCCGGATCTCCGGCGGGGTCGTGGTCGGTGACGGCTCCGACATCGGCGGGGGCGCCTCGATCATGGGCACGCTGTCGGGTGGCGGCAAGCAGATCATCTCGATCGGTGAGCGCTGCCTGCTCGGGGCCAACGCCGGCCTGGGCATCTCGCTCGGCGACGACTGCGTGGTCGAGGCCGGCTGCTACATCACCGCGGGCACGAAGGTCACGCTCGCGGACGGCTCGGTGGTCAAGGCGCTGGAGCTCTCCGGCGCCAGCAACGTGCTCTTCCGCCGCAACTCCGTCACCGGCGCCGTCGAGGCCGTCGCCTGGCAGGGCGAGGGCATCGCCCTGAACGCCGCGCTGCACGCGAACGACTGATCAGATGAGACTGCGCGGCCCGGTCCTGGGCGGCCTGGCCGCCATCGGTCTGGTCGCGGGGGTCTTCGTGGCTGTCGAGATGGGCATCGGCCCGTTTCCCGACCCCGAGGGGTGCACGGCTGACGTCGGCGGCCACCAGGTCTCCTTGAGCACCGAGCAGGCGGAGAACGCTGCCCTCATCTCCGCCATCTCGGTGCAGCGTGGCATGCCGCCGCGGGCCGCGAGCATCGCCCTCGCGACGGCGTACCAGGAGTCGAAGATCGAGAACATCGAGCACGGCGACCGCGACTCGCTCGGGCTCTTCCAGCAGCGACCGAGCCAGGGCTGGGGCACCGAGGAGGAGATCCTCGACCCCTACTACTCCACCAACGCCTTCTATGACGCGCTGGAGAAGGTCGACGGGTACGCCGACATGCGGATCACCGAGGCCGCGCAGCTCGTGCAGCGCTCGGGCTTCCCTGAGGCGTACGAGGATCACGCGGACGACGGCCGGGCCCTTGCCTCCGCACTCACCGGGCAGTCGCAGGGCGGCCAGTTCACCTGCGTGGTGAAGGATGACGTGCCCACCTCCTCGACCAAGCTGGACGACTCCGGACTCACCTCGCGTGCTGCGTTGGTCCGGCAGGACGTCGAAGCCGCCTTCGGACGGCTGTCCCTGGGCGGCTTCGCCCCTGGGGGCGTGCGCGACGGCCACATGGAGGGGTCGGCGCACTACGACGGCCGCGCTCTCGACATCTTCGTCCGGCCGGTGACAGACCCCTCGCGCGCCAAGGGCTGGGCGATCGCCTACTACCTGGTCGCCCAGGCTGACCGTCTCGACATCCAGACCGTCATCTTCGACGGCAGGATCTGGACCGCGGGCAAGCGCTCGGAGGACGGCTGGCGCGACTACAGGCCCGACACGTCGGGCCGCACCGCCGAGCAGGCCGCGATCCTCGAGCACCGCGACCACGTGCACGTCGACGTCTATCGGTGACGTCCGACCGTTAGCGGACAATCAGCAACCGGACAGGTCAAATCCCCCGTTTCCAGGCCACGATGGCAGACACCTGTTGTCTTCCTTCTCTGGAGCTGATCGCGATGACCGTTCTCACGCCTGCCACCGTTCGCCGCAGCGGGGCGGCCCTGGTCGCCACCTTGCTCGGCACCGGGCTCCTCGCCGCCCCGGCCGATGCCGGGGCCCTGACGGAGCGACGCGCTGCGGTGAGCGTCACCATCAAGGCCGACGGAGTGGATCTCTCCGGCAAGGTGAAGAGCCGGCGTACTGCCTGCAAGGTGGAGCGGACCGTCCTGATCTACAAGCAGTTCGGAGGCCGCGGTGGCGGCAACGACCACCTCTTCGCTACCGACACCACCGATGAGCGCGGTCGCTGGAACTCGGGGAACACCGGTCAGGCCGGCAAGTTCTACGCCAAGGTGCGGCCCACCGCGAAGTGCCGCGGCGCGAGCAGCCCGACCGTCCGGGCGGTGCGCTCGAACTAAGACCGCAACGCGCTAATGCCGGGCACGCCACGCCATGCCGAGTGTGAACCGCGAGTTCACCCCGAGCTCCGTCATCGCCTCGGCGATCCGGCGCCGCACGGTGCGGGTGGTCACCCCCAGTACCCGGGCCACCGCGTCGTCAGTGAGTCCATCGGCCAGCAGGCGGACCACGTCGACCCAGGGCGGCTCGTCGGTGCGCCACGCCTGGGAGCGCATCCACAGGTGCTCGAAGAGCAACTCCATCGCTGTGACAACCGGCGGCGTACGGATCGTCAAGGCGCTCTCCGGGCTGCCGTTACCCCAGTGCACCGGCAAGGCCACGAGGCTCGGCGCGTCGACGTAGAGCCAGCTCGGGACGACCTCCGTGCATCGGAACTCGACGCCGGCAAGCCGCGCCCCCGCTACCAAGGTGGCGAGCTCCGCCCCGGTCCCCCAGGTCGGGTCGGCCGGCACCAGCACCCGGACCCGAGCCGATGGCGCCACCTGCTCCTGAAGCCGCCCCAGGTGGCCGGAGTCCAAGGCCACCCGCAACACCTCGGCCTCCGGAGTGACGAGCGAGGGCCGGCAGGGCCGCTCCCGCTCGGCATGGCGGAACCACTCCGCCCAGGAGTCGGAGCGCGCGTGCACGATGCTCACCGCGAGAGGGTGCTCGCCGTCCGGATCGGCGGTGCCAAGATCCCAGGCGCGGATAAGGCCCGGCAATGCGTCCATGAGGGTGACGGTCCGCAGGTTCTCGGCGAGCAACGCCTGAGCCCGCGCCTGGCCGAGCGCAACGAACACGGCGTACGGCGACTCGAACTCCAGGCCATCAGCCACCCGGCGGGCGAAGCCCGCGGCCTCGAGCGCATCGAGCCGGGCAGCGAGGTCGTCCGGACAGTTCCGCAACGCGGCAGCCAGCGTCTGCTCGTCTCGGGGGCGGAGCAGGTAGGCGGTGTGGAGCACCTCCATGGTGACCGAATCCAGGAGTGGTCCCTCCTGCACTCCACGCGGCGAGGCGAGAGGGGAGAGATCGGGAGTCATGAGCAGAGCCTGACCAATCCCCTCCGCACCCGCAAGGGACCGGCCGCTACTCGGCGCGAGCGGTCAGTTCCCCAGACGTGCCACGGCGGCGTCGATGCGCTCGTCCGTGGCGGTGAAGGCGACCCGCACGTGTCGAGCGCCGGCGTCACCGTAGAAGGCCCCCGCCGCGACCAGGATCCCGCGGTCGGCAAACCAGGAGACCAGGTCCCAACAGTCGGTGTCGGCTCCCTCGCGGGTGGTCCACAGATAGAGGGATGCCTCGGAGTCGTCGATCCGGAAGCCCGCGCGCTGCAGTGCCTCCTTGAGCTTGGCCCGCCGCGCCGCATAGCGGGCATGCTGCTCGACGACATGGGTGTCGTCCTCCAGCGCGGCGATCATCGCGTGCTGCTGCGGGCCAGGCATCTGCAGTCCGAGGTTCTTGCGCACCGCCAGCAGCTCGGCGACGACGGCGGGGTCACCGGCGACGAACGCACACCGGTAGCCGGCGAGGTTGGAGCGCTTCGAGAGCGAGTGCACGGTGAGGATGCCCTCGTGTGACCCGCCGCAGACGTCCGGGTGCAGGATCGACATCGGCCGCGGCTCCTCCCACGAGCACTCCAGGTAGCACTCGTCGGAGATCAGCAGCGTCCCTCGTTCACGGCACCAGTCGACCACCTTGCGCAGATGGTCGAGCGGCAGCACCTTGCCGGTCGGGTTGGAGGGTGAGTTGATCCACATCAGCTTCGGGCGCTCAGGCCCGATCGCGGTGAGCGAGTCCGCCGCCAGCCCACGGGCGCCGGCCAGCGCCGTACCCACCTCGTAGGTCGGGTAGGCGAACCGCGGCCAGACCACCAGGTCGCCCGGGCCGACGCCGAGGTGGACCGCAGCGCTGGCAATGAACTCCTTGGAGCCGATCAGCGGCAGCACGCCGTCGATGCCCAGGCCGGTCACGCCGAAGCGACGTCCGAGCCAGTCGACCACGGCCTGCCGCGACTCGGGCAGGCCGATGGTGACCGGGTAGCCCGGGCTGTCGGCGGCCTCGGCGAGTGCACGCTGCACCACCGGCGGAGTCGGGTCGACCGGGGTACCGACCGAGAGATCGACGATCCCGTCCGCGTGGGCTCGTGCGCGCTCGGCGTACTCCGTCAGGCGGTCCCAGGGAAAGGCTGGGAGCCGCGACGAGACAGAGATCAGTGGTCCTGGTTCTGCGGCGGCAGGGCGGCCACGAACTCGGCGTCCTTGTCGATCTCGCCCATCTTGGCGGCGCCGCCGGGAGAGCCGAGGTCGTCGAAGAACTTCACGTTCGCGTCGTAGTAGTCCTTCCACTCCTCCGGGGTGTCGTCCTCGTAGAAGATCGCCTCGACCGGGCAGACCGGCTCGCAGGCACCACAGTCGACACACTCGTCGGGGTGGATGTAGAGCATCCGCTTGCCCTCGTAGATGCAGTCGACGGGGCATTCGTCGACACAGGCGCGGTCCTTGACGTCGACACACGGCTGGGCGATGACGTAGGTCACCAGATCCTCCTGAAGGAGATGCGAATGATGCGGATGGGTCCAGCCTAATATCCCCGCATGGATTCGTCGGAGGGACTCCACGAAATGGGCAAGCATCTGCTTGGTCCGCACGTGGTCGGGCAACGTGTGGTGGTTCGCCGGATTCTGCGCGGGCAGACCGGACCTACCGGGGGCCCGGCCTTCACCGACATCCTCGGGGTGTGTACCGCGTGGGGCGAGGGCCGCTGCCTGGTCCAGCCCGAGCGCGGTCCGGCGGTCGTCATCGCGATCGCCGACATCGTCTCCGGAAAGCCCGTGCCGCCACGGCCATCGGTGCGTCACCGCGTCTCGCCGGAGGAGGCGGAGAGCCACTCCCTGGTGCTGTGGCCGCAGGTGGAGACGGAGCAGGTCGGCGCCTGGGTGCTCCGTACCGACCCCGCACCGGTCGGCCGGCTGCTGAAAAGGGCCAACTCCGCGCTGGCCATCGGCGATCCGGGCCTGCCCCTCGGCGAGGCCGCCGAAGCGGTGACCCGCTTCTACGCGGCCCGGGAGCGAGAGCCACTCGTGCAGGTCCTGGCGGACTCACCCGAGGAGCGGTTCTTCGCCGACGCGGGGTGGGAGCTGGTGCCGGGTGGCGACGCGGAGTTCCTGATCGGCTCGGTCGCACGGACCGCCCGTGCCTTGCGTCCCGCCGCGGCACTCGACTTCGAGACGCTGCTCGCCGGCAACCGACCGCGGGAGGCGCAGGTCGGCGTCGTGTCGGACGGTCCACGCCTCAACGTGGAGCTCCGGATCGGCAACCGCCTGGTCGGCGGCGGCCGGGCCGCCCGCTCCGGCGACTGGCTCGGCGTCCACGCCCTCTCCGTCGAGCCGGAGCTCCGCCGGCGGGGGCTCGGGCGCCGGATCATGGCCGAGCTGGTGGAGTGGGGCGCTGAGCAGGGCGCCACCACGCTCTGGCTCCACGTGGAGGTCGACAACCACGCCGCCCAGGCACTCTATGCCTCTCTCGGCATGACGCCGCACCACGCGTTGCGCTACCTCGCTGCCCCTGCCTCCGCCTCACGTCATGCGTTCTTGAGGCCATAGCCCGCGCAACGCATCACGTCCGATCCGGCTCTGGGCGTACGGCGGCATGAGGTCGAGCTAGTCGGTGGCGGTGGCCCCGGCGAGGTCGATCCGATGCGTGAAGGGCGCCACGAGAGCAAGGATCTCGTCGGTGATGGCGAGGTTGGGGTCGTTCGCGCAGTTGTCGAGGTCGAGCGTGCGGCTCAGTGAGCCGTCGATCTCGAAGCCGAGGCCAGTGCCTCCGCTGCATCCTTCTTGCCCGGGCGCCGGCTCCCCCAGTTCGGCCACGGCAGCGGGGAGATCGGCGGTGAACCTTTCCCACTCCGGGGCCGGCATCGGCAACGTCTCGTCGCTCAACACATCGCCGTAGGAGTCGACGACGAGCCGGATCGACTCCTGGTCAAGGGTGAGCTGCCAACTGCGGTGGTACTCGGGCGGCACCGACGAGTCGCGGAAGGCGACCTTGACCGTGGTGGTCGCCGGGTCGGCGTACTCCTGCTTCTCCCCGCCGCCGCCACCGCCACCGTCGTCGCACGCGGTGAGGCCGGTGAGGGCGAAGGCCAACAACAAGGTCGAGAGGATCAGGCGCATGCGGGTCCGACGCCGGCCGCGCCGAGACGGTTCCCGTCACGACGCTCCGGCCGGCGGTTGCTGTCGCGACGCTCCCGACAGAGCGCCAGGCGCTCAGTCCTGCTTCTCGTCGTCCTTCTTCTCGCCGGGCGGCGGGCCGCAGACGACGCGGTCGACGGCGATGTAGGCGGTGTGGAACTTCTCCGTCTTCTCGATCTTCTTCGAGCCGGGCTTGTGGAAGTAGCGCCAGACGTCGACGTCGAAGCCACTGCTGGGCGCGGCGTTGGGCACGCAGCCGGGCGTGGTGATGTGCCGGGTCGCTGCGGGCCGGTAGTTGTAGCGCTCGCTGGTCTTGGTGGTGATGTCCCAGATCTTGGTCGAGTACATCTTGACCGTCACCACGCCGTTGGACGAGTAGCCAGGCGTCACCTTCGCCGAGATCAGCACACCGTAGTCGGTGTTGTTCTTGAAGCGCAGGTCGACCGAGCCCCAGGCCACGGTTGCCTCTCGTCCGACCGGATAGCGGTCGATGTAGAACGAGTGCGGCTTGTGCTCGATGTCCTGCAGGCCGGCGAAGAACATCGCGTTGAACGTCGTGGTCGCCATCTGGGAGACGCCACCGCCGAGGTCTTCCTTGAAGACCCCGTTGCTGATGATCGTGCCGGTGGTGAAGCCGTTCTCGAGGGTCCGCTCCCCCACGATGTCGTTGAGCGAGAAGACCTCACCGGGCTTCAGCACCGTGCCGTCCACCAGCTCGGCCGCGCGACCGATGTTGACGTTGCGGTAGTTGGCCGGCGGGTAGTAGGTGGTGAAGGACGAGATCTCCTCCTTGATGCCCAGCGCCTTGGCGTCGGCGGTGGTGAAGTCGGCGTCGGTGACTGTGGCCTCCACGTCTGCCTCCCGCTCACCGGCCGGCTTCACGACGAGGTCGAGGAAGGTCGCGGTGATGTCTTCGGTGGCGAAGTCGACTCCCGGCTTGGCGGGGATCACCTTCGGCTTGCCGTTGACCAGCTTCACCGTGGCGTCGACGGGAGCATCGTCGCGGCCGACCATCTTGCTGCGGACGATCTTGTCGAGCCGCTTCTCGTCGAGCGTGGGCTCGAGGGCACCATCGGTCGCCACCAACGAGAGCGCCTTGGTGTAGGCACGCGGAGCCAGCTGCACCTTCGTCTTGTCGAAGTTCAGGGTGACCGACGCAGAGACGGCCGGGTTGGCAAACTCGTCAAGCGCCTTCTGCACGTCGGCCTCGTCGATCTCAGGGTCGGCCTCGGTCAGGCTCAGGTCGGCCGTCTCCCCCTCCAGGAATGCCTCGACCAGCTGCCGCTCGGCGGTGTCGCGATCGATCAGACGGCCGATCACCGGGTCGGTCGTGCGCACCTCGGCGCCCTTGAACGTGACGCTGCCGTCGACCGGGGCCTTGCCGTACTGCTCGTCGAGCAACGCGAGCACCTTCTCCAAGCTTGCGGAGTCGACGACGGTCACCGGCTCGATCTCGTCGCCACCGGTGTAGTAGTTCCACAAGCGGGACGGCGACCAGCTGCGGCCGCCCCCGGCCTCGGCGACCGTGGCCGCTGCATCGAGCGTGATCGGCGCGTCGGCGATGCGGATCTCCTCGCCGCCGTCGATCGAGGCTTTGACCGCCCTCGGGGTGCCGAACTCCTTCTCCAGCTTGGCGATCGCGGCATCTTCGTCCATGCCGCCGATCTTCACTCCCGCGACCGTGGTGCCCTTCGGAACCTTCGCTCCGGCCCCCGCGTAGGCGCCGGCGTACCCGGCCCCGGCGAGCACGAGGACTCCCAGCACCGTCAGCACGACGACACGACCGCCCTTGGACTCCTTGGCGGGCGCTGGGCCGGTGTTCTGCTTAGTCACGCGCGCAAGCCTAGACGTCGCCACCGACGCATCCCGGGGGTGTCCCGCTTGGGCATGTTGTCCCCGCGCTGACAGCGTCCCGCCTCAGCAGCAGCCGCCGCACCGGCCCACGGTCGGGGTGGTCACTGCTCCTGGCTCCCCGGGGACGGACCTGGAGACACCGCGCCGCGGGCCCGGGGAGCCGGCAGGGTGACGATCGCCGCGACCATCAGCCCGAGGCCGCTGGCGAGGAAGAGATAGCCGCGGAGATCTGCCGAGATCGCGTAGGAGCCCGCCGCCGTCCCCTGGATGGCCACGAGGACAAGCACCAGCCAGCCGGTGGTGAAGCCGATCCGAGGCCAGCCGGTCGGCCAGGCCGCCAGGGCGGCGGCAGGAGCCGCCACGGCCAGCAGGAACCAGGCCCAGTTGTGGTCGTGGACGGCGGTGGACGCCAACCCGGTGCCGAGGCCGACGACGAGGGCCAGGAGGCTCAGCAGGACCCGTCCCCAGCGAGCGACTGCGCTGCGACCGGCAGCGGGCATCGTCACAGGCCGGCGAAGAGGTCGGTCTCCAGCCCGTCGGCGCCGACCGGGCCCTTCGCGCCCTTGACCAACCGGTAGAACTCGTAGCCGAGCATCGCCGAGCCGACGTTGTTCGAGAGCGCGAAGAACGGGCCGTCGACGGTGATCTGCGTCTTGTGCGCGGCGAGTGCGGCCATCTTCGCGTCGGCGTACTCGCTCGCGTCGACGCAGGCGCTCAGCAGCTCGTCGGCGCAGACGAACGGGGGCAGCGGGCCATCGGGGTCCATGCCCTCGAACGCGGTCTCGTCGCCCGCCTCGCGCAGCATCCGCAGGCCTTCACGCATCCGCGACTCGGACATCGCGCCCCAGTAGACCTTCGCGATCTCCCAAGGCTCACCCAGGTCGGGCCGGTGCCCGTCGATCGCCGCCAGGAACGCGGCGTAGGTGGCCACCCGGTGGGCCTGGATGTGGTCGGGGTGGCCGTAGCCGCCGAAGTCGTCGTAGGTCACCATCACCTGCGGTCGCACCTCGCGGATCACCGCAACCAGGTGGTCGGCCGCCGCGAGCAGGTCGGCGTGCCAGAAGGCGTTGTCGTGGATCGTGTCAGCCGGGATCGCATGGCCATCGGCGTGCCACTGCATGCCGGAGTCCCGGTAGGTGCCGAACCCCCCGAGGAACCGGTGGTCGGTGACGCCGAGCGCCTTCATCGCCTCGGCGAGCTCCGTACGCCGGTGGGCACCGAGGGCATCGTCCTGATCGGCGGCGAGGTGGCTGAGCTCGGGCACCAGGATCTCGCCCATCTCACCCGCCGTGCAGGTGACCAGGGTGACGCCCCGCCCCTCAGCGGCGTACTTCGCCATCGTGGCGCCCTGCCCGATCGACTCGTCGTCAGGGTGGGCATGCACCAGCAGCAGGCGCTGGTCGGGGATCTGGCCTTCGGTCATGGGCCAAGCCTACGGATCCGCTCCGACGCGGACAGCCACGGTGGGCACTTGTGCTGGTGACGCTCGATGGAGTGTGCGGGCTGCTGACGCCCGAGAAACGCGCCATCTCGCTCCATCGAAGCGAGGTGGTGCGTGGTGCTAGACCGAGGGACGCTTGATGCGACGCGGGGCGAGCGGGAGCTCCATCGGGGCGGCAGCGGTCCCCGAGCCAGCATCGGGCCCCGAGCCGAGATCGGCGCCCGGCCCGACACCGGGACCGGGGGCGGGGACCTGGCCGTCGTCCAGCCAGCCGTCGTGGTTGTCGATCAGCAACTCGAACTGCACCGCGGGCGCGTCGGTGCGCACCGCCCACTGGTGGTCCTCATCGTCGTCCTCTCCCGCCAGGCGCTCGACCTCGACCTGCGCGTTCCAACCGGAGCGGATCAGCTGGGCGGCGACCTCGCGGGCCGTCTCCTCCTCGAAGAAGATCCCCCTCACGAGGCCCGTTCCTCGTTCTCTGCCAGCGCCGCGTCGAGGGCCGGGCGCCGCGCCTCGAACTCGAGCAGCGCCTGGCTGCTGACCGACCGCAGCGGCTCGTCCAGCTGCGCGACCGCGGCACGCACCCGGTCACCGACAGCGGCAAGGAGCTCGCGTGCCGAGGGCCCCGAGAACGCCTCGGCGATCAGCTCCAAGCGGCGGACGATCTCGGCGTCGGAGAGGGTCATCGGCGCCGCGGCCCAGGCGAGGTGGGCGAGCTGTCGCAGCGGCAGCGTCGGTGCGGCGTGCCGCCAGCCGGTCACGCCGGTCACCCGCGTGCCCTCGAAGAGCACCTGCTCGGGCCCGAGCTCGTCGTGGGAGAAGAGCGCGATCGGCCCGAGGTCGGGATGGGAGAAGCCGCCCGCCGCCGCGTTGACGGTGTCGAGGAGCTGCACCAGGGCCACCAGGTGTACGTCGTCCATCTCCTCGACGGGCACGGGGCGGCCGGGCAGCAGCTCGAGCACCTCGCGACCGCGCTCGTCGATGCCGAGGACTCGCGGCACGCCCGGCACCAGGTGCCGACGCAGCTGCGCGAGCAACGCGTGCACGGCCGGGGTCCACGGGCCGGTGGGGCGGCGTACGGTGCGACCGACGCGCACGACCTCCGACCCCTCGGCCATCGGGTCGCCGTCGAGCAGCACCTCCCGTAGCTCAGCGAGGAAGGGACGGTCGGGTTCGAGCCAGTCGAGCTCGTCGAGCTCCTCCGGCCCCACCCAGCGCAGCTGGTCGTGCTCCACCGGCTGCGGTACGGCGTCACGGGCGATCCGGGCAAGCGCGACGGTGAGGGCGTGGGTCTGGCCGACGGGCACCGAGCCGGCGAGCCAAGGGCCGAGCTCGACGTCGAGCCCGAGCTCCTCGCGGATCTCGCGGACGAGACCCTGCTCGGCACTCTCCCCCGCCTCGACCTTCCCGCCCGGGAACTCCCAGCGGCCGGCCGCTGCGGCTGGTGCGGTCCGTCGAGCAGCCAGCACACGCCCGTGCCGAATGATTGCTGCTCCCACTACCGCCTTCATCTCGGTCACGAGTGTTTCATAGATCAACTACCGGGCGAGCCGGGAGCCGGAAACTGTGCCTGCCGTCACCCGATGGTTGATCGACAGGAACTGGAGCAGCGACTCTGCGCAGCGGGACTGCGAGGGTTGCCCCGCGCTCGATAGCATGCGGGTTCCATCGCAGACGCGCGGACCACCATCCAGGCAGGCAGACCAGGGGGCACAGTGACCAGCAACATCCGGGTGCAGGCAGGCGGCCAGAGCTACACCTTCCCGGCAACGGGCCCGGTCCGGATCGGGCGCTCCCCCGAGGCCGACGTGGTGCTTGCGGGTGGCAGCGTCTCTCGCCAGCACGCCTCCCTGGTGCCGGGGCCGCAGGGCTGGCAGCTGGTCGACGCCGGCTCGAGCCACGGCACGTGGGTCAATGGTCAGCGGGTGCAGGCGATCCCGCTGACGGGGCAGACCACCGTCACCCTCGGCCAGGGTTCGGACGCCGCCACGATCCTCGTCGTCCAGGAGGGAGCGGAGGACCGCCCGGTGCCGCACGCACCGACGATCAACCCGGCGGCCCTGCCGCCGACGATGGTGCCCAACGGCTCGGGCGCGCCCGGTGCCCAGGCGCCCGGCATGCTGGTGCGCTCGCGGGCCGGCGACAAGCGCTTCGGGCTGATGGCGCCGGTGCGGATCGGGCGCGAGCCGGGTCTGGAGATCACTGCCGACGACCCGTCGGTCTCGCGCCAGCACGCACTCCTGGAGCCCCGGCCCGACGGCTGGTGGCTCTCCGACCGATCCACGAGCGGCACCTACATCGACGGTGAGCGGGTCAGCCAGCGCAAGATCGAGGAGCCCACCACGATCATGCTGGGCCACCCGACGGCGGGCTACGAGCTGGAGCTGGTGCCGGTCGTGACCGCGGAGATGGCCACCAAGGCGATCCAGGGCCGCAAGCGGAAGAAGGCGTTCGGCCGGGTCGGGCTGATCGCCGCCGCGCTGGTGCTGTTGATCGGCGGCGTGACGACGGCTGTGGTGCTCAGCAGCGGTGATGACGACCCGAAGAAGCAGGACGAGGCCGGCCTCACCGAGGCCGAGCTCGACCGGGCCAAGGCCGCCAGCGTCTTCCTGGTGGCGGTCGGCGCGGACGGCCAGCCCACCCACACCGGCTCGGGCAGCATCATCAGCGACGACGGCCTGATCCTCACCAACGCTCACGTCGGCAAGCCCTCCTCCCCGGGGCAGGGCGCCAGCGAGTTCGCCGACCCGGCCTATCTGCTGGTGGCGCTCACCCAGGAGTCCGACGACAAGCCGGCCGAGCCGACGTACCGGGCCGTGCCGATCGTCAGCGACGGCTATCTGGATCTCGCAGTGCTCCAGATCATCGAGGACGCCGACGGCAACAAGGTCGACCAGGCCGACCTCGAGCTGCCGGAGCCGATGCCGCTGGGCAACAGCGACGAGCTGCGCACCGGTGACAGCATCACCGCGCTGGGCTACCCGGGCATCGGCAACCCGCAGGCCGGGATCGACCGGCCGCTCACCGTGACGAAGGGCGTCGTGTCGACCTTCCAGCGCGACGAGGTGGTGGGCACCGAGCGCGGCTACATCGACTCCGATGTGCGGCTCGGCTCGGGCAACTCCGGCGGCGCCTCGATCAACGACGACGGCGAGCTGATCGGCATCAACACCGCCGTGATCACGGCAGTCTCGGAGTCCGCCGGCGCGATCACGCAGGGCTCGGCGCTGCTGCGCCCGCTCAACCTGGCCGACAAGGTGCTGGAGATCGCACGCAAGGGCGGCGACCCCGACTACGTGTCGCCGTACGCCGAGGAGCTGCCGGACCCGCAGGACGTCCCCTCCGACGTCTCCGGGGTGGGCAACGGATGGACCACGGACGGTCAGGGTGGCTGCGTGGGCACCACCTCGTTGGACAGCCCGCAGACGATGTCGGTGGCCCCGGAGCAGACGATCTATGCGGAGTTCACCATCACCGGCCTCCCGGAGGGTACGCCGATCGGCGTCGGCTTCGTGGCCCCCGACGGGGAGACCCAGCTCGGCAGCGTCCAGGACACCTGGAAGTTCGACCCGTCCAGGCAGTGCGTCTCGGTGCCCTTCACGGTGCCTGCCGGCGTCAACGGCGCCAACGCGGTCTTCTTCGTCGGCGAGGGCGACGTGCTGGCGGAGAACCCCCTGCTCTTCCAGTGAGCATCCATCTGACCCGATCCCGACCGCTGCTGCCGGAGGCCGAGGCCCTGGCAGCGGCGGCCGGCGGACGGATCGGGCTCGACGGACTGGCCGAGGCGCTGGCTGCCGGCACGGACCGCCGGCTGCACCGCGGCCGCGGCTCTCGGGTGCCCCGGCTGCTGGGCCGCGCCGTCGACTGGGCCTTCACCTGGGACCGGGCCGACCGCCGTGACAAGCGCTGGTGGCCCCAAGGCATCACCACCTCGGCCGACGGCGGCCCCCTCGCGCCCGCGCCGGAACGCGACCTCGTGGTCACCTCCTGGTACTCCAAGACCGTCGACGGCACCACCCATGGGGCCCGGATCAGCGTCGTCGATCTCGCCACACTGCGCTACGAGCACGTGCTGCTCGTGCAGCCGAAGCTGGTCGACGGAGCACTCGTGCTCGAACCGCTCCGAGTCCATGCGGGCGGACTCGTCTGGCACGGCCCGTGGCTGCACGTGGCGGCGACCGGCCGCGGCTTCATGACCTGCCACTGGGACGATCTGGTGCGGGTGCGCACTCCGGCTCCCCAGCAGGACTCCCTGGCCGTGACCCCTGACGGCATCGCCAGCTGGGGCTACCGACACCTGCTCCCGGTCCGCTTCACCCACCGCGGAGCCGGCAGCGCGGACGCGGCCAAGCTGCGCTTCTCGTTCCTCTCGCTCGACCGCAGCGGCGACGTACCCCAGCTCGTCGCGGGCGAGTACGGGCGTGGCACCCAGAGCCGCAGGGTGGCGAGGTTCCCCGTCGACCCGGTCTCCGGGCTCCTGGCCGACGACCTCGGAGGCGAGGGCGGCACCACCACGGCGCTCGGGCTCGACGACGCCGGTGTCGCCCGGATGCAGGGGGCCGTGGTCGCACGGGACCGCTGGTACGCCACCGCGTCGGTCAGCCCGTTCCTTCCCGGGTCCGTGTACGTCGGCTCACCGGGTCGGCTGCGCGGTCACCACCTGGCGACCCCGATCGGCCCGGAGGACCTTGCCTACTGGCCGGCGCAGGACCGGCTGTGGACCGTCACCGAGCATCCACACCGGCGCTGGGTCTGCGCGATGCGGCGGGCCTGGTTCGACTGAACGCACGCCTCGATCTATGGGTCGCGGCCCAGCGGCGGCCATCACTGGTGGGGACGACCGCCGCTGACGGGAGCCTCAGCGGGTGCGCTGAACCCGCACGGTGACAGCGGTGTCGGAGGCCTCGGTGGCGCCGTTGCCGCTGTAGACGATGCTGAGCCGGTGCTTGCCGAGGCCGCGCAGCGTCTTGGTGGGCACGGTGAGCTTCACGGAACGCCCGACGTTGGGCATCCGGAGGCGAGCGATGCGGCGTACGCCGTCGAAGATCCGGATCGTGCCTGCGGTGCTGGCCTGGCGCGGCACCTCGAGCTTCACCACCACGACCGTGCCCTGGCCCTCGCGCACCACCTTCTGCACGCGCTTGATCCGCAGTGTGCTGGGCGCCTTGGTCACCGCGACCGGCGGCGTGGCGACGCTCGCCGGCGCCCGACCGGCCTGGGCGGCGGTGACGCGCGCGCTCACCTGGTGGCCGGCGTCCGCTTTGCGGAGCGCATAGCCGGCGTCGGTGGCCCCGGGGATCGGGGCACCGTCGCGCAGCCACTGGTAGGTCACCTCGACGTTGCTGGGCTGCCAACTGCCGGCGGTCACCCACAGGCTCTTGCCGACCATCGGCTTGCCGCTCAGGTGCGGCGCGGTCACGGAGGCGACGGCGCTGCGGGCGGCCACGGTGAGCGGGGTCGTGGTGGCGGTGGCGTCGGCGTACCCGGTGAGCTTCGCGGTGACCCGCAGCGTGATGGCGCGTCCGAGGTCGGCGGCGGTGAGCACCAGGGTGGGGCCGGTGGCACCAGCGATCGCGACGCCGTCGCGCAGCCACTGCCGGGTCAGCGTCGCACCGACCGGCGCCCAGACGCCGTCGTCGGCGGTGAGGGTCTCCCCCACCTCGGCGACACCGCGGATCCGCGGCGCGGTGGTCGCCGAGAGGCCCGCGCCGGGTAGCACGGTGACCGGAGCCGAGTAGACGACGGTCCAGCCGGTCAGCGAGGTCGAGGTGGCCTCGACGCGCACCGTGAGCGGCCGGTTCAGGTCGTCGATCGTCGGCGTGTAGGTGAGCGTCGTCGCGTCAGGGATCGCGGTGTTGTCGCGGAACCACTGGTAGCGGAAGGTGCTGTTGGCCGGCGCCCACAGCCCGGGATCGGCGGTGAGCTGCGTGCCGACCTTCGGCTGGCCGGTGATCGCCGGCCTGCGCGTCGGCACCGGTGCGTCGCCGAGGCCGACCGTCGTGGCGGCGGAGTCGGCGATCGTCGCCGCGCTGCCGGGGACCGCCGCCGCCACGCGGACCGAGAGCCTCTTCAGGTAGTCGTCCGCCGTGACCAGGTAGCTCGTGCCGGTGGCGCCGAGGACGGGCACACCGTCACGGAGCCACTGCACGGCGGTGGCGGCGTACGACGGGTTCCAGGTGCCGCGGTCGGTCGTGACCGTCTCACCGACACGTACGGAGCCGAGGATCCGGGGGGCCGTCACCAGGACCGGCTGGTCGATGCTCGGAGCGGCGGTCGCGGCGCCGCGGGCGGTGCCAGCGTGCGCGGGCGCGATCCCGGCAAGGAGGGGACCAGCGACCAGAAGCGCGGCGGCAGCCGCCAAGCTGCGGGCGCGGAGGCGCCGAGGCGTCGGCCGAGGGCGGGCGGAGGCACGGGTGGACGCGGTCAACATCACTCCTGACGAAACGGTCCCTCCCCGGACTCACGAAACCTAACGACGGGCGACGGCGCGGCTCGGAGTTCTTGTCTCGACCCGGTCGAGCCAGACAACCTGGGTTCGGTCCGGACCAGACCAGTCGCCGGTCAGCGTCGCAGGTAGGCCCGGAGCGGCGGCTCGGTGGCCGTCAGCGTGCTGGGGTAGGAGGTCAGGATGCCGGTCCCGAAGCCGGGAAGCGCCGGCAGCGCGTTGGCGACCTGCTTGTCGAGGCCGCAGGTCACCTTGCCGATCCGCGAGAGCTTGCCCGGCCCGCGGTGGTCGAGCGCGTCGAAGGCCAGCTGGAAGAACGGCTTCTCGGCGATGATCAGCAGATGCTCGGCGACATCGGCCGGGCACAGGTCTTGCAGAAGGTAGTTGCGGGCACCCGGGGCCTGGAGATGCGAGGCGGCAGGCTGCGGGGTGACGATCTCGTCGTAGCGGGTGGCGAAGGCTGTGTAGGACGGCCCCGGGGGCAGCGGGTGCTTCGCCAGCGCCGTCAGGAAGTTCGAGCCAGGCGTGTACTGCTTGAACGCCTCGGCACAGGGCAGCACGCAGAGCACGTTCGCCATCGAGGTACCGAGATCGAAGGCGCCGGCGTACGAGATGAAGTCCGCGACGCGCTTGGCGGTGTCGGGCCAGATCCTCAGTGCGTACGCCGGCAGCGTGGCGCCCTGGCTGTGGCCGATGATGGCGATCTTGCGGCCCGCGCGCCGATGGACGGCACGGATCGCGTGCACCACGAACTCCACGTTGTGTTGGAGATCGCCCATGCCGCGCTTGGGGATCCGCACGGTGCAGTAGGGGTTGCCGCGCTTCTTCAACGCCGCGTAGTAGTTCCAGGTGAAGTTGTCGTCCGGCACCGCACCGGTGCCGTGCACCAGGAGCACTGTCCGCTTGCGCACCTTGCCCACGTTCGACGTGCACGCGATCGCGTGGTTGAGCACCGCCTTGCTGGTCCGCAGCCGTGGTCCCTTGGCCCGGATCGCCTTGACGGCGGTGGTGCGCGCGGCCACCGCCTGCGAGTCCGTGGGCGCCGCGGAGCCCACCGAGACGGCGGGCGACGAGGGAGCGAGGAGCGCCAGCAGGACGCCGATCGTCAGCAGTGCGCGGGCAGGGACGGTGGACATGTGGCCTCCGAGGGACGTGCTACTCAAGGACGAATCGGACCATTGGCGCATCTGGGCAGCGCCGCTCGCACGGCAGGCCGAAATGCGCGACAGCCCACCCTCGTCAACCGAGGGCAGGCTGTACGGTTACGGGGCGGACCGGGTCACGCGCGCGCAGCGGCTGGCTCGCATGACCCGGTCCGCGTCTGCGTCCCGTTGGGTGTTAGCCCGAGAGAGGGCACGGGGAGAGGACCCTCTCCCAGCGAGGTGCCGGGGCGACTCGACCAGCGAGCCGCCCCGATCCCTCAGAGGGTCACTTGACCTTCTTGGTGTTGCTGGTCGCGGCCTTGGTCGTGGCCGTGGCCTTGACCACCACGCGGTAGGCGGTCTTCTTCTTGCCGTTCAGGTCAGCGACCTTGAAGGACTTCTTGCCCTTCTTGTTGATGACCTTCGAGTCGACGGCCTTCCACTTGCCCTTGGCGTTCAGGCGCTGGAGGGTGACGACGGCGCCCTTGGCGGCCGGCGACGTGGTGACCTTGAGCTTGTCCTTCTTGGCACCGTTGTGCTCGCCAGCGAGCTTCGCGGTGACAGCGGACGGCTCGGTCGGCTCGACCGGCTCGGTGCCGAACTTGATCTCGAGGGTCTGCTCGCCAGCAGCGATCACGTCGCCGGTGTTGCCGTCCTCCGCAACGGTGGTGATGATCGCGGTGCCCGCACCCTTGCCCTGGAAGGTCACCTTGACCTCGCCGTCAGCGTTGGTGTTGCCATTCGCGTTGCCGAAGAGGCCGTCGAGCGGGTTGTCGGTCGGGCCGGTCCGGAAGAACTCGACGTCGATGTCGTCGAGCGGGTTGCCGTTCTGGTCCTTCGCCGTGTAGGTCACGGTGACGACCTTGCCGACGGCGTTCCACTCAGCGCCGTTGTGGCTCAGCGTGTAGCTGCCAGCCTCGAGGTCCACGACGTACCACTCGGTGGTCGTGGCACCCGACTCGGCGGAGACCGCGTTGTTCGGGCCGTCCAGGCGCACCCAGGTGCGGGCCGGAGCCGGAGCCGGGGTGGTGTCGTTCCAGGTGTTCTTGTCGCCGTTGACGACGTGACCGGAGACGGCCTGGTCACCAGCGGTGGCCGAATCGAGCCAGGCGTTGGAACCCTGGTCCGTGAACTTGGCGGTCACCACGGCGGTGCCGTTCGAGCCCTCGATCCGAGCGTCGGCCTTGTTGTCCTTCAGCTCGACGTCGGCGTCGGTGAGGTTGCCGAACTGGTCGGTGGCGAAGACGTCGAGGTAGACGTCGTGGCTGGTCGGCGCCTTCGGCAGGACGCGGACGTCCTGCTGGTCGGCGAACTCGATCGTCACGTCGCCGACGTTGAGGGCGTCGCTCGAGCTGAAGGTCTTGGTGGTCGTGTTGGTCTTGCCGCCCACCGTGGCCGACAGCGTGACGTCGGCAGCGCCGTCGTCGTCGAAGTCCACGTCCTTCTCGATGCCCACCGTGACGGTGAACTGGCCGTTGGCGTCGGTGGTCACCGTCTTCGTGGCACCCGCGGAGGCCCAGTCACCCCACAGGCCACCCTCGGCCGGCGCGACGTCGGGGACCAGACCGTTGTTGTCGGTCTGCACGAAGAAGCCCTTGTCGAGCGACAGGTCCACCGCGGTGTTGCTGACCGGGTCACCAGCCGCGTTGACGACCGTGCCGGTGAACTCCACGGGACGACCCGGGGTCGCCTTGCCGTCGAAGAGGTTCGTGTTGGTGAAGGTGGTCTTGTCCACAGCCAGGTCCTGGAAGTCCAGGTCGAGGTTGGCCGTGTTCGCGAAGGTGATGCCGAGGCCGGCGGACTCAGCGTCGAGGATGACGTTGAGCTCCTTCGGCTGCACCGCCGGCGCAACAACGGCGGGGTCGGTGACCTTCACGGCGAAGGTGCCGTCGGCCTTGGTGGTCACCGTGGCAACGCCGGCGGTGACCACGGTGCCCTGCGGCTGCGAGGCGGTCGGCGCGAAGGCAGCATCGCCACCGGTCACCAGGGTGACGTTCGCCTGACGGTCGGCGAGCGCGGTGCCGTCCTCGAGGGTGATCGAGCCGTTCACGACCACCGAGGTGCCGGCGGCAGCCTGCACGTTGTTGTTGGCCGCGTCCCACTTGATCGACGCCTCGCCGACCTTGACGGTCAGCGCGGCGGCCTGCACGTCGCCGTTGCTCGGCTGCGGGTCACCGTCGATCTCGTTGCGCACGTTGAGGGTGGCGGTGCCGGACTTGGCCGTCGGGATGCCGGTGACCTCGCCCGTGGCCAGGTTGATGGATGCCGGGGCGGTCAGGTCGGCGGTACCGTCGAAGGGCACCAGGGTCCAGGTACCGCGCATGGTGGCCGGCAGAGCGCCGGTCATGGTGGCACCCTCCTGGTCCTTCGCGACGACCTTGAAGGTGGCGTTGGTGATCTCGTCACGGTCGAGCACCGGCTTCGCGGCGGTGGTCGTCAGCGTGGTGAGCGCCGGCGTGTAGGCCGCGATGGTGAAGGACTTCTGGATGTCCACACCGGGCTCGAAGGTCGCGCCGCTGCCGTTGACGTCGACGTGGATCGAGTGCGCGGCGGGGGTGACACCAGCGAAGGTGGCCTGGCCCTTCGCGTTGGACTGAACCGCAGCACCGGCACCGTCCAGGTAGACGAGCGCACCGGCGACCGGCTTGCCCTGCTGGTCGGTGACCGAGACGGTCACGTTGGAGTTGCCGGCCGCCTTGGCGGGCGCGTCCACGGAGACGCCGCTGGCCGCGATGGTCTGCTTGTAGAGCTTGACCGGGACGGCGTCGTCGCTGTCGTTGGTGGCGGCGTGGAGCACGGCCTCGTCAACGATCGGCGCGGTGCTGTCCCAGGTGTAGTTGCCCAGGTCCTGCACACCGGAGAAGTTCTTGATCCCCGAGTTGTTGGCCTGGCCGAGCTCGACGCCATTGAGGCTGACGTCGCCAGCGGCTGCCGCGTCGGTGGTGCCGGAGACGATCACCTTCGTGGTGCCGCCCGGCGTGTCGTAGGCGCCGACCTCGGAGCCGGGAGCGGCGGCGATCGCGATCGCCTTCGTCGCACCGGCAACGGCGACGTTGCTGTTGGTGTCCTCGGCGGTGGCGATCGGGTTGCCGGCCGCGTCAAGGCCGATGGCCTTCAGCTCGACGTTGCCGCCGAGCACGTTCTGCGGGGGTGCCCACTGGGTGGAGAAGGCGCCGTTGACGCGATCCACGACCGCGATCTCCTGAGCGGCGCCGCCGCCGATGGAGTAGGTGAAGCGCACCTTCTTCACGTCGGCGCTGGCACCGGCGACAAGGCTCACCGTGGTGTTGGCACCGTCGTTGGCCGTCGACGCACCGACGCCGTCCTGCGTGTAGAAGTTGACGTCCGCCGAGGCTGCCTGCTGGTCGTCGATCGAGACTGCGTGAGCCGTGCCGGCGAAGCCCGCCAGGCCGGATACTGCGAGTGCGGAGACGGCGACAGTCGCCAGTCCCCGCTTGATGCCGCTGCTGCTGTTCATGAAGGAATTCCTCCTGGTTCAACCTCCGGGACTTTCCCGGCGCGTCAAAAAGGGGGATTCGCTGCAGATTGTCTACTGCCCCCCACGGGCGACTGGTATAGACCACTCACTCGTCCGACGTCGATGACGATAGACGCCAACGGCCTCGACCTTGGCAGCGTTTCGGGGATTTCCGCAAACGACCACCACATGGCGAAGTCCCGGGGGCTCAGGTGAAGCAACAAAAAATGACCCGAAAAGACTATGAGGTCCCGCCCAGGTCCCAGTGCGGCCACGCGCCGGCTCGACGGCGGGCGTGGCGAGCTGTCGCGAAGTGAGCACTCGTGGGGCCAGTGTGCTTTCATAGCGCCCAGCGGTCCGGGTCGTCCCCGCGCCAGCGGCTGTCTGGGACGACCCGGGCCGCCTTGCATTTCAGCAGGTCAGAGCGGGATTCCCGGAGACGGGCGCGGGGCGTGCGCGGGTCCGGCCGACCAGGCGACGGAGCCACGAGCTTCGCTCAGATCGCCGCTCTCAGAATCGGCGTCTGCCCACTCCGGCTCCCCCGCGTCTCACCTCATCGAGATCGACACGCCCGAGGGAAATGAACGCGAGACCCGGAGGAGATCCGGGCCTCGAACATTCAGCAAGTGGTCTAGACGATGCCGCTACTGGTCTAGATGTTTCACTCGCTTGTTTTGAGATTTTCTAAAAGAAGATTCGGAAGGCGGTCCGGGCCATTTCCGCCCAGCGGCTGGCTGAAATGACCCGGACCGGTTCTTGGAGTTCCGGTTCTTTCCCGCGTCCAGCTACTCCTGGTCGCTCTCCGCGGGACGCTCTCGGAACAGTCCCTCCGGGGCGGGCCCCCGGGTGATCAGCGGATCACCCGGGGCACCCGACCAGGTGGAGCAGGTGTTACTTGACCTTCTTGACCGGCGTGCGGTCGCCCTTGGTGAGGTCCGTGGCGGAGACGACCGCGTAGTAGCGGGTCACCTTCTTGCCGTTACGGTCCACAACCTTGAAGGAGCGCTTGCCGTTCTTGTTGAGGGTCTTGGTGCCGATCAGGACGTCACCGGACGGCGTGGTCCGGTAGAGCTTGACCGTGGCGCCCTTGGCCTTGACGTCGCCGGCGTTGACCTTCAGCTTGTCCTTCTTGGCGCCGTTGTTCTTCGCCTCGATCTTGGCGTTGATGGCAACCTGGCCACCGCCGGTGCCGCCCTTGAACTCGACCTTGTCCTCGACCTGAGCGATCAGGTTGTTGCCGTCGAAGAACGAGGCGGTCGTGGTGGCGGTACCAGCCTTGCCGCCGGCGAAGGTGTAGACCGCGTTGCCCGCGGCACCGGTGGTGCCGAAGACGTTGCCGTCGGAGTCCTCGTCGGACGGGCCCGAGCGGGTGAACGTGACGCCGATGCCCGCGATCGGGGCACCCTCCTGGTCGACCGCCTTGGCGATCTCGTTCACCGTGCTACCGACCGGGATGGTCTCGGCGCCGGCCTGACCCAGGGTGAAGGTCGAGTTGGCCAGGTCGAGGTTGTACCAGTTGATCGGCGCCGTGGTGGTCTGGATGTCGTCCGGAGTCACCAGCTCCATGGACGCAATGGACGCGAGGATGCTCAGCGTGCTGTTGGTCGGGATGTCCTTGATCTTGGACTTGGTCTGGTTGACCAGCTCGACCTCGAGCGACTGGTTGGTCGCGCTGTCAGCCCAGGCGGTGATGGCCGGGGCGTCCAGCGTGAACTGGCTGACACCGGCGTTGGTGCTGTGCGCCACCGGGGTGTTGTCCAGCACCGAGAAGGACTGCTGGGTGCGGTTGCCGAACTGGTCGGTGGTGACCACGTCGTAGGTGACGCCGTGGCCGTAGGCACCGGCGCGAGCCTTCGGCAGCACCGGCGACTCCTGGTTCGCCGAGAGCGCCACCGAGAACGAGCCGTTGTTCAGCGGGAGACCACCGATGGCCTGGATGGTGTTCCACTTGAAGTCGTGCTCGAAGGAGGCGGTGCCGGTACCGGCGATCACCTTGTCGTCGACCAGACCGTCGTCATCGAAGCCCTGGTTGCGCTCGATGTTGACCGCGAAGATGACGTCGTCGTCGCCGAACGAGGCCGGCGAGTCGGAGGCACCCTGGAAGTCATCACCGGTGACGTAGTTGATCGTCTTGCCGATGTTGCTCCACTCGCCCAGGTTGTTGCCGACCACGGGCGCCGGGTCGAACAGGCTGTCGATCGGGTTCGACACGTCAACGAAGTTGCCCTCGGTGATCTTGACCGGGATGGTCGCGTCGGAGAGCAGCACGCCGTCGGCGTTGCGCGCCTCGACGTAGCCCACACCCAGCTTGCCGGGCTGCAGGTCGTCGTTGCCGCCGAAGCCCCCGGCCAGCGAGTCCGCGTTGTCGTTATTGGCGTTGCGCATCACCACGGTGGCCGGGGTCAGGCTGCGCAGCCAGTCAACGGTCAGCGTGATGCGGTTCTCGACGAAGAGACCGTTCGGGCCATTGATGTTGGCCGGCTCGAGCTCGGCGTCCGTCTCCTGGCCGACCGGAGCAGCCGGGTCCACGAGCTTGATGGAGAGCTTGCCGTCGGGGCCGGTCTTGGCCTCGGCCTCGGTGTGGCCGTCGGAGGCGTCGCTGTCGCCGGTCACCACGCCGGGCGTGGCGGGCTGGTCGACCGTCGGGGCGATGCCCGAGTTGCCCGGCGCGCCGTTGCCGGTGTAGCCGTCCATCGCGACGGTGCGGCCCGGCAGGACCACGTTGCTACCCCGGAGCTTCAGCGTACCGCTCTCGGTCGTGCTGCCGTTGGCCAGCACCTGGTGACGCGTGCCGTTGTCCCAGACGACCTCGGACTCGCCCACCTTGATGTTGAAGGTGTCAGCGATGGCGTCGCCGCCCGACGGGTTCGGGTTGCCGTCGACGTTGACGTAGGCGTCGATCTTGATGTCGTGCAGCTCGTCGCCCGTGGTGTGCAGCGGGTCGTCGGCGGGGAGCGGAACGGAGACCTTGCCCTGTGCGTTGGTCGGCGCGGAGTTCACGTACGTCGCCGCGGCGCCGTGGCCAGCGCCACGGTCGACCTTGTAGCGGACGACCTCGCCGACAGCCGGGTTGCCGTTCTGGTCCTTGACGGTGAAGGTCAACGTCGAGTTCTCGTCGTCGTCCATCGCCGTGCCGTCGGAGTTGACGTTGGCCAGCTTGTTGTCGATGGTGACCGTCTTCGCGGTGGCCGCGTAGTTGGTCTGCTGGATCTCGAGAAGCCAGTCGACACCGCTCTGGTAGCCGGGGATCCCGTTGACCTCGACGCGGTAGTACGTCTTCTGCGAGTTGGCGGCCGGGTCCCGGTCGCTGCCGTTGTCCATCGTGCCCTCGTTGAGGGTCACCGTGGCGTTGCCGTCGACGTCGGTGTTGACGACGTTGGGCGTACCGTTGCCGCCCGGCGTGTAGGCGCCGCTGGCGTCGGCCTCACGGACCTCGGCACCGTAGATCGGCTTGCCGTTCTGGTCGGTCACCTTGATGACCCAGTCGGTGTCGTCGGCGACGCCGTTGCCGAAGGGCACGTTCAGGCTGCTGCCCGGGGCGAGCTCGGCAGTCACGTTGGTGATCGCCTGGTCGTAGACCTTCACCACCGCGACGTCGTTGCTCTGAGCGTTGGCGCTGGCTCGCAGGACCGAGACGTCCTCGCCGGGCGTGGTGAGCTCGTTGCTCACGTTGACCGGGGCGACCCAGTTGTAGATGCCCGCGTTGGGCGCACCCACCGCAGCGTTGACGATCGGGCCGGGGGCGACCGGGCCCAAGGAGTGGACCTGGACCGTGTTGGTGCTGCTGGTGCCGCGGACCACGGCGAAGCCGTTGTACTGACCGACGGACGAGAAGTCCGCGTTGTCGAAGTGCACGGCCTCGCGACCGCTGCTCACCACGGCGTTGTTGACGGCGGTGTCCAGCACGTTGCCGAAGTTGTCGAGCGCCTCGACCTCGAACTTCGTGGAGGCCGCGTTGGGGAGATCAAGAAGGAAGCGCGCCACGCCGTTGGTGGGAGCCTTCTCGTCCACTGCGACGTCGTCGATCTTCAGGCGCACCGAGTTGACGGTGGTGCCACCGATCGTGGTGGAGACGCCCGCGACGACCGACACCTTGGTGTCCGCACCGTCGTTCTTCGTCGACGCCCCAGCCGGGAGGGGCGTGTAGAGCACGATGTCGTTGGCCAACTGACCACCGACGGACTGAGCTGCCGTTGCCGTGCCTGCCAGGAAAGGCAGACCGACAAGGGCAAGCGCGGAAGTAGCCGCTACGGCCAACCCCCGCTTGATGCCGCTGTTTGTCATGACTTGATCCTTCCGATCTTCACTGATCCCCCGTGGAGACGTCCCCCTCGGAGCAAGCGACCTGTCAAGAGGGAGTCAGACAGGTCACCAACCGGCCTGTGCTCGGGCACAGGTCTTGCCAGTGATGCGGAAACTACGGATCCAGCCGCAGGGCGCGGCGGTTAGTTGTCGAACTATGCAAGGGGCTGCAAGAAAATATGTCCGACCGGACATCGAACTCTGACCGACCGGACAACCGCTTCTCGAGCCGTTCGCCCGCTCAGCAGGCGTGTTCTCGACCTGAAACGACGGTCGACAACGGCCGCGCGCGCCTCAAGTTACGCACCAATCCGTACTGGTCCAGTCCAGTGTCGAAAACTAGAACCGCGTCAGTGCCTAGGAACAACAAATCGCCCTATCGTCGTACTCGTCGCATCGCGACAAGGGGGAAATATCGTGCCGAGCGAGCAGTTCAACGACGCTCCGCCCAGACGGCGGAGGGGTCGACCACAGCGCCTACCCGAGGACCGATCACCAGCCGTCGGACGACAGGTAGCCACCGAGCAGCGGGTGGCGTGGTTGCTGGCCACCAACCGGATCCTGGGCCGGCATCCCGAGCTGGCCCACCAGGAGTCCTTCGCTCAGGCGCTGCGCGAGCGTGGGCTCACCGTCGACAACAGCAGGATCAGCCGGTGGGAGTCCGGGACCCGCGCGCTCCCGCCGAGAGTCGTGACGGCGTACGAGGAGGCGCTGGGGCTGCCGGCCGGAACCCTCGCCGCCGTCGCCATGGCGGTCTGTCGCGCTCCGGGCGCCAAGCAGCCCCCGGCGACCACCGCCGACCAGCGTGCGCTGCTCAGCCAGTCGGACCTCGACGCTCTCTTCGGCCGCGCCGAGTCAGGCACCGCCACCGGTGCCGACTGGCTCCGTCTGGCCACCGAGCTGGGGTGCTACGAGCGCATCTACCTCTCCCCCAGCACGTGGCAGCGACTCTCCACGACGCTCCTCAACGAGCTGACCCGCTCCGTCGGCGCTGCCTGGGTACGCCGTCAGGAGGCGAGCCAGGTACTCCTCGGCCACGCTGCCGCTCGCCGCCACCTCTTCCGTGCCATCGGCGAAGTGGTCACGCACCCGTGGGCTCAGGTGGTGGACCCGGCGCTCCACCTCTTCCGCGATGTCGACGACCCGTCTGCCGGCGGTCTGCTGCTCCGGCTGATCGAGCACGACAGCCCGATGCTCCGGCGTACCGCTGCTGGCATCGTGCCCGGCAAGCTGGCGCGCGGCCACTACGGCGCCGACGCACACCCACAACTGGAGCAGGTGGCCGCCCTCGGCCTCCGCGGGCCCTGGAAGAACGGCCGCGGCCTGCATGCCGTCGACCTGGCGATCACCCTTCCCGACGCCTCCCTGCGCCGGTTGCTCCGTACCCTGCGCGACCCAGCCCAGGTCGAGCGCGTGGAGCGCGCGCGGGCCACCGGCCTGCTGGTCACCGCCGAGACGGCTCGCAACACGACCCGGGCCGTCACGACACCCGTCCAGGAGGCGACGGCCGGCGCAGTCATCGCAGACACCGACCGGATGCTGATGAGCCTCACCCAGGATGCGCTCTTCCACGCGCACCGTGATCGGCGCGCCCAGGCAGCGACCCTGCTCGCCGCCAGTCCCTATGCCGACGCGCTGGCTGATCGCTGTCTGGACCTGGTCGGCTCCTCTCCGGAGTTCGTCGCGGGCCGGCTGATGTCGCTCGTGCAACGCGTCGGCCTCGGCAGCAAGCGCGGTCAGGCCATCGAGCTGGCGGCCGCGTCGACCCAGCTGCCCACCACACGCATGCACGCGCTCGTCGGACTCGGCCTCGCGCGCAACCCCCTGGAAGCGCACGAGGCACGTCAGGTGATGACGGTCGCCGAAACCGACCCCCATGACGCGCTCCGGCAGTCGGCCCTCTTCGCCCTGGGCATGAACGCCCCGCACGAGGCACAGCGGCTGACCGAGCACACCGATCCGGTCATCAGCCAGCGCGCGTCGTGGTGGCAGGAGCACGGCTCGGCGTTGCACGACACCGACGATGTCGCACCCGACCCGACGCCGATCGCGGAGCCGGGCTGGATCCCGGCCCCGCGGCAGCGTTGAGGATCAGCTCTCGTCGGTGACGAGGGCCGCGAAGACCGTGCCTACGGCGGCGATCTCGCTGTCGGAGTAGCGGATCCGAGCGCACACGCCCTGTCCGGACTTCTCACCGAGCTCGACCAGGGCGATCTGGCCCGAGGCGTCCTCGCCCGTCGTCTCCTCAGCGCCCTTGGCGACCCGGACCTCGACGGAGAAGGGCGACTTCTTCTTGCCGAGCTGGATCCGGTCGCCCTGCGCGGGCTGCTCGGCCTTCTTTCCGGTGCCCTTCGCGGCGACGGTGATCGTCGCAAAGGTGGCCGACTCGTCCTTGCGCGGCGACGCCGGCAGCTTGTCGAGGTCGAGCTCCTGGTCGCTGACCCAGAGCGTCAGCGTGCCGTCCTTGAGGACGGCAGCCGGGTAGATCGCCTCGGTCGCCTCGGTCTCCTTCTCGGAAGGGAAGGTGATCTGGAGTGCCGTCTTGCAGCCGCCGACACTCTCCGGCTTCTCACGCGTGCCCACCACGAAGTCGGGATCGACCTGTGCCTCCCATGCCTTCTGCTCGGGGCTCTTCGCATCCTTGTCGTCGTCGCCGGAACAGGCAGCGAGCGACAGAGCGAGCAGCGATGCTGCGGCGACACGGGGCAGGGCACGGGACAACACGACGTACGAACTCCTCGAGAGTGGCGGCTGAGAACGGCGACAGCAAAGCACCTCCGTCCCCACTGCCCCGTGCCGGGGACAACGGCGCAACGCCCGCTAGGTCACGGCGGGCCACGTCACAGCACCCGCATCCGGCGGATGACCGCCGCACTGTGCAAGAAACCGTCGGACGACGCCGCTGCTCTCCTACGGTGGCGCAGGCACCATCGACACTCACGCCCGGGGGATCCCCATGCACATGAGCCGGCTGACTGCCCTGCTCTCCCTGATTCTCGCCCTCTCCTTCGGCCTGCCGGCACTGCCTGCCGGCGGACATGCTCCTCCGCCGGAGACGATGGCCGCGGCGAAGAAGAAGGTGCGGCCCTATGCCGTCGTCAAGGTGACCACGCCCAGCGGCGTACCCGCCAACGTCGTGGTGACGGGACCGCAGAAACGCGTGCTCGTCAAGGGCTCCTCCGGACGCAGCAAGCAGTGGAAGGCCGTGCTCAAGCCCGGGCGCTACCGGGTCAAGGCCGCCGGGGTCGTGCACGGCGGCGTCCGCTATGCCGCCTCCGCGAAGCCCGCCACCTTCAAGGTGCCGAAGGCCAAGAAGGGCAAGAAGTACCGGGCGCCGAAGGTCACCGTGACACTGCGCGAGGTCAAGGTCACGACCATGGTGGAGGCAGCGCGCGTCACACCCACGGAGGTCGAGCTGCGCTGGCTGGTCCCCGCCTCCACCGGCTTCGCTGTGGTGCGGACCGTCGGCGAGACGGCGGCAACGCAGCCCGGCGCCGGCACGACGGTCGCCACGAGTGGCCCCCGGACGATCGATCGCAGCGTCCAGGCTGGAACGACGTACACCTATGCCCTGCTGCTGAAGAGTGGGAAGACCTGGCGGCTGAGCTCACAGCAGGTCGTCGGCGTGCCGGAACTGGCGGGCGCGCCCGCCATCGAGAAGGTGCCGTACGCCGTCGCACCGACCGCGGTGCGCGTCGCTCCGGGGGAGCGCGACGTACCGGAGATCGCAGGCGGGCAGGTGTGGGTGCGGTTGGCACCGGGGCGACCGACGCCGCTGCTGGGCGCGGGCTTCTCGCTCCCGCCCTCCACGGCGCTTCCCGACGGGTTCCTGGGTCGGGTCGCCGAGATCTCCGTGGACGGGCGCCGGGTCCGACTCGAGCAGGGCGGGCTGCCGGATCTCTTCAGCTACCTCGACCTCGACCTGTCCCTCGCCGGACCGACCGAGACGCTCCCGATCGTGAAGAGCCCGAGCGTGGCCCGCCGGATGCTCGCCGAGCGGGCGCGCGCCACGGGGCAGCCTGTGAAGACCGAGTGCCAGGGGCAGGCCGGCGTCAACGTCACGGTGCACGGCCCGAACTTCACACCCGGCGGGTACGTGCGCCACCACATCGACTCCACCTGGGGCGTGCCGCACACCCTGCAGTTCGAGGTCCGGTCGACCCACACGATCTCGCTGGCGATGGATCTCGAGCTCAGCGGCGGACTCTCCTGCGGCTACGTGATCGGCCCGTGGGAGAAGACGTTCTTCCCCGCCGGCGTCCCGCTCGCGCTGTCGTTCCACCCGAGCGTCGACGTCTCGGTCAACGGCAAGGTGAAGGTGGAGAACATCGGCGGCTCCTTCACCTCCGGCGCGTGGGCGAAGGGGTCCGTGGGGTTGAACAACAGCTACGAGCAAGGGCCGGTCCACCAGGACCACAACAACATCCCGAAGGTCTCCTTCGAGGGCGAGGCATCGGTACGGCTGGGCGGTTGGTTCTCCGTCGGCCTAGGCGGGGCCGACAACACCACCGGCACCTCCTTCGGCGCCGTGCTCGGGCTGCACGGCGACGTCGACTTCTTCAAGCTCTCGGGGCGTGCGGTCTTCGCCGACCCGACGGCCGGCCCTTGCGCGGTCGTAGAGACCACGTCGCGGCTGAACGCCACCTTCGGGCTGCGGGCCTGGGCCGGACCGTTCGAATACAAGCTGGAGACACCGTCGCTGCTCGACTTCACCTACAACTGGAGCGAGCCGCAGTACTACCCGAAGGGGTGCGAGGTGGTGATCGGCGAAGGCGACGTGCTGGCCACCTTGTCGTGGCGCAGCGAGGCGGACCTCGACCTCCACGTCTTCGAGCCTTCCGGGGAGGAGATCTGGTACGCCGACCGCAACTCGGCGACCGGCGGCTACCTCGACACGGACGCCAACGCGGGCTGCTCCGAGCGTCGCACCGCCCCTCAGGAGAACGTCACCTGGCCCAGCGGCAAGGCGCCCAAGGGCTCCTATCGGATCTCGGTGGTCGTCTACGACAGATGTGACCAGGCGAAGCTGGAGTGGAACCTCGTCGTGAAGGTCGGTGGCCGGACCGTGCTCAACACCGGCGGCTCCGGAAACTCTCCGGTCTACGAGATCAAGTACGGCGACCCGCTCCTGCCGACCGTCGTGCGTGAGCTTCCCGCACCGAAGGTCGCCTCCCGCGCGGTCAAGTAGGCCCGATCCTCTCGGCCACCAGCGGCCTCTCGCCACCCCCCGGGTGAGGGGCCGCTGGCCACTCGGCTGGCTCGCCATTGCCTGCACCACGACTGCTCCCGACAGCAGTCAGGCTGTCTAGCGCGCTGCTTGCGGAGCATGGGCGCACACTCTACGGTCGGGAACTTCATTCACGTCCGGCTCGGACGCCCGAGCAGCGCCGAGCCGGCTGTCTCTGCAACGAGGAGCAGGCCGTGCCTGTGTATGCGATCGCCCAACTCACGATTACCGACCCCGCGGCGTACCAGCGATACCTGGAGGGGTTCTTCGCGGTCTTCGCTAAGTACTCGGGCACCCTCCTGGCCGCCGACGATGCGCCCGAGGTCGTCGAGGGCGACTGGGACCACCAGAAGCTCGTGATGATGGAGTTTCCGAACCGGGATGCCTTCGAGAGCTGGGCGTACTCCGAGGAGTACCAACGCATCTCCGAGGACCGCCGCGCAGGTACGACGTCGGTGGTGTTGCTGGCCCGCGGCGTCGGCGCTCCCTAGCAACCGGAAGGCCTCCTGGAGCCTGGCCTGCCACCTGCCCGTGGGCGAGCGCTGTGTCGCGACCGTGTCGCTCGCCGGTCCCGGCGGTCGCACCGTCGTGCAGCACGCGCGGATAGCCGCCGGGCGCTCCGCGCTGCTCTCCTTCAAGGTGCCCCGCTCCTGGGCCGCTGCCGCCAAGACAGGCGAGGTCAAGCTGCGGATGACCGGCACCGTCAAGCGGCCCAACGGCGCGCAGGTCACTCTGCGCGCGGTGAAGCTTCGGCTCAAGCGGAGGTAGCCGACTCCCCCGCCGATCGGCGCCCCTGCATGCCTTCGACACCGGGCCACCGGTGGCCCGGTTTCGCCTGTGTGGACTGAGGATTCTCTGCTTTCTCCACAGGCGCGTCAGTAGTGCTTCGTTGTGTCGGAGCTCCTTCCTACGCTGGTCTTTCAGGTTGATCTCACAGCGTGAGGAGGTGGTAGGCGATGACGACGATGATGCATCCGATCGGTACCGCCGCGGGCGAGCTCAGGGCGACGTTGAAGGGCGTGTCCGACGCCAACCCCACCTTCCTCACCACCGAAGAGAAGGCGGAAGTGCTCCACGAGCTCTCCTCGGCCCGTGCGCAGCTCGACGAGCTGCTGTTGCGGGTGATGGCGGCCGCGGGGGACCTCGCGGCTTCCTCCGGCGCGCGTGACATCGCCTCGTGGATGAGTCACCACACCCACCAGCACCCCGACGACCTGCGCGTCGACGGCCGTCTGGCCGAAGGGCTCGACCGACGCTGGCCCTTCCTGGCGGCCGGGATGCGCGAAGGCAACGTCAACCGCGCTCAGGCCCAGGTGATCGCCCGGGCGCTCGAGGCCATCCCCGCGCGACTCGGCAACGAAGTGACGGAGATGGCGGAGCGCCACCTGGTCGACCAAGCCACCCGCTTCGGGCCCCGCCAACTGGCCAAGCTCGGCCGCAAGATCCTGCACGTCATCGCCCCCGAGATCGCCGATGAGGAAGAAGCCCGTCGCCTGGCCGCTGAAGAACGCGACGCCTGGGAGAAGACCCGCCTCGCGCTCCGGGCCGAGGGCGACGGCACTACGCGCCTGTCCGCGCGGATCCCCGACGCTGCAGCCGCTCGCCTCGCCGCCTACCTCGAAGCCTTCACCAACCCCCGCAAGGAACCCATCCGGCCCGACGACCCCCTGCGCAAGCAGCCCTACCCTCGACGCCTCGGTTGGGCCTTCTGCGCGTTCCTCGAACACTCCGACCCCCACCAGATGCCGGTCCACGGCGGCGACGCCACCACCCTGGTGGTGACCATCGGCCTCGACCAGCTACGTCAGCAACTCGGCACCGCCACCATCGGCGCCCATCTCTCCGGGCACCCGACCGACCAGATCACCGCGGCCGAGGCCCGCCGGCTGGCCTGCACCGCCCAGATCATCCCCGCCGTCCTCGGCGGAGCCTCCGAGGTGCTCGACCTCGGCCGCGCACAGCGCCTCTTCACCCGCGCCCAGCGCCGCGCGTTGCAGCTACGCGACCACACCTGCGTTGCCGAAGGCTGCGACATCCCCGGCACCTGGTGCGAGGCCCACCACTGGCTCTCCTGGGCAGCAGGCGGCCCTACCGACCTCGACAACGCCGGCCTGCTCTGCAGCCACCATCATCACCGCGCCCACGACCCCACCTACCGGGCCGAGCGACTACCCAACGGCGGAGTCAGATTCCATCCCCGACGGTGAGCGGCGGGAGAGCCCGCAGCAAGCAGGCCGCAGACGATCTGCCCGTCGTGCCGGAGCCCTCCACGACGCTCGTCACCGAGAGTGCCCGCTGACCCGGTTCGCGGACGCTCTCCGACGACGTCAGCCGCGCGGGAGGCGGGCGAGCTGGCGGGCCTGCGCCACGAGTCGGTCCGTGGAGTCCCAGACCTCGCAGTCCTCCTCGAACATGCCGCCAGCAACGTTGCGCGTGGCGTGCCGGACTCGCAGCCAACCCGGCGCAGGCAGGCCACGCACATGTGCGGTGAGCTCAACGGTCGGGGCCCAGCCCGGTCGCCCCAGGTCGAAGGTGACCGGTGGCAGTGCGTCGACCGCCAGCAGCAGGGAGAGCACGTCGGACTCGCGGCCCTCGGGTAGCCGGAACCATCCTTGGATGATCCCCTCCCCGCTGGGCGCGCCCACTGCCCAGCCGGCGTACGCCGGGTCGAGGCGCAGGTCCATGCGTTCCATCAACGGCGCGATCCTGCGCAGTTCCTCCGGTGCCGCGCTCGTCGGGAAGCACTGCTCGAGCGGCGCCATCTCCGGAGGCTGCGCCGTCGTCCGCACCTCGCTGGGCATCGTGTCGTGGTCGCCGTACGTCGCCAGGGCGGTGATCTTGCGCTGCCCCTGTTGCGCCAGCTCGGCGGCGAGGGTCACCGACGATCCGCCCAGCCGGACCACCCGCGTGCTGATCGTCGCCTCGCCCGCTACCCCCGGGCCGACGTAATAGGCGCTGATCGAGTAGGGGTGAGGGTGCTTCGGCACGGTCTGCTGCAGTGCCCGGCCGATCGTCGCCAGCAGGTATCCCCCGTTGAGGCCGCCGCCGACCTGCCAACCGGGAGCCAGGTCGGCGGCGAAGACCGCCTCGTCCTCGGTGCGCGACACCTCGGAGACAGACGTGTCGCGGTCGAACTCGGTGGACAACTGCGGCTCAGAAGACATGGAGGAAGCCTACGAAGTGGCTCCGAGTCACCGACGCTCGGTGCGTACCTGCTTGAGGACCGCCCGGAACTGCGCGCGGGCACCGGCCGCGTTGGGGTGCGCCGGCACGACCACGCCGAGGTCGTTGATGGTGACGCCCAGGGCCTCGGCGTAGCGGACCGTAGGCGAGGCGCAGACGTCGTGGCCGATCGTCGGCGTGAAGGTGTCGGCAACCTCCGCCTTGGTCTTGCGTGCGGCCTTGTCGAGCATCTTGTTGAGGCGCAGGAAGGACTTGTGCAGGTAGGCCATGTCGGTGTCGGTGATCGGTACCAGCGGCCAGCAGCCCTTCTTCGGGACCGCGTTGAGGTAGTTGACCAGGATGACGCGAGCGTGGGGCGAGCGCTTGCGCACCTGCCGGACCGCCTTGACCAGCTTGGGCAGCGACTGGTCGATCGCGACCTTCAGCTGATCGACACCGCCCTTGGTGAAGTAGGGCTTGCAGGAGCCGAGCGGAAGCTTCTGCCCGAGCAGGGGGATCGGCAGGTCCGGGAGGGTCGGCAGCGCCTCGATCCCGGGAAGGTTGAACGGGAGCACCGAGAGGCAGTCGAAGGCCGCTGCCGCGATGCCGGCGTCGTTGCCGCCGATGCCCATCGTCACCAGATCGGTGCGCTTGGTGAGGCGGTCGAACTGGGGCGGGTTGGTGCCGCCCAAGGGCAGCTTCTGGGACTTCGTGAAGTGGACGGTCGTCGCCGAGCCGCAGGTTGCGTCCCGGAATCGCTTCACCTTCAGCTCTTTGGCGAGCAGCTTCGGATAGTTGACCGGGGACTGGAAGCAGTCGATCGGGGCGTAGGTCTTGTCGGGCAGCCCGTTGACGTCGATGAACATGGTGTCGGCCGACCAGGAGTCGCCGAGCGCGACGTACTCGCGGATCTTGCGCTTCTTCTTGGTCTTCTTCGTCGACACCTTCTTCGCCGCAGGTGCAGACGCAGCCGGCCCGGAGGCGGCGGCCGATGCCGTGGCCGGCGCAGCCGTGGACACTGTCTGCCCAGCCGGGCCGAAGGTCAGTAGGGCGGTCACCATCGCCGCCGTGGTGGCGATCCCCGCCAGCCGTCGTGTGCCTCGCATAACGCTCCCTCGCCGCGATCACGCCTTCGTGACCGACCTCTGTGGGGCCAACGACCCACTCAGGTGTGGGTCACGCTACGAGGCCACGGCGCAGGGCCCGCGTGACAGCGGGAGGGGCGGGGAAGGAAGGCGGTCAGTAGCCGGTGACACCGTCGAGACGCTCCCGCAGCAGGTCGGCGTGACCGAGGTGGCGGGCGTACTCCTCGATCATGTGGAGGTAGACCCAGCGCAGGTTGACCTGCTTGCCGTGCCGCAGCCCGGGGAGCGGGACGTCGAGGTCGCTCACCTCTGCGGCGAACCCGCGGGCCCGCACCAGCTCCTGCTCGTAGCGCTCCAGCTCGCCCCAGACGGTCTCCGGCGAGACCGCGTCGAAGTCCCCGTCGGGACCGGTCTCCTTGTAGAGCAACGGCTCCTCCCGGGCTGCGACGGTGTTGGCGAACCAGGCCTGCTCCACCATCGTCAGATGACGGACCAGGCCGGCCAAGGTGAGGGAAGACGGCTCGATCGCCGGGCAGCAGAGCTGGTCGGCGGACAGTCCGGCGACCTTGCGTGGCAACGTCTGCCGGTAGAGCTCCAGCCACCCTTCGAGGCCGGCGCGGTCGCCGTCCAGCTTCCCCGGCGGCGTACGGCGTCCCGCGGGTTCCGGCGCTCGCCGCGGGTCCTCGCGGCGAGCCTTCCACTCGTCGGCGAGCAGGGCGAAGACCCAGTTGTCGGTCCACTCCCCCTTGCTCCACCAGCTGCTCCGGTGCGCACCCTCGAGCGTCATGCCCAGGCGGCGGGCCAGTCGTGCCGACGAGGTGTTGCGCGGGTCCATCTGGGCGACGGCACGGTGCCATCCGAAGCCGAAGACGATCTCGAGGACCTTCTCCACCGCCTCGGTCGCGAAGCCGCGGCCGGCGTACTCCGGGTGGAAGACCCACCCCAGCTCCCCCTGCCACGCCTCCCGGTCAGTGGGCCACGCGCCGATGTCTCCGATCAGGGTTCCCTCGAACTCGACGGCCAGAGCGAGGACGTCCTCGGGGCCCCCGAGACTGGTGCTTCCCAGGCGCTTCTCGACCTGCTTGACCGCGTCGTCGCGGGTCCATGGCCCGACCAGCAGGTAGCGCGCCACCTCGGGAAGGGACTGGTAGGCGAGCATCGCGTCGACGTCGTCGCGACGGAAGGGCCGCAGCACCAGCCGCTCGGTGCGGATCGGCTCGGTCACGGGAAGGCGCACAGGCATCGAGGACACGGCGACCACGCTAGCGGGTCGCACCGTTAGAGTTCGGGGGCATTTTCTTGGGAGTTGCACGGCGAGCGCGGGAGGCGACGGCATGGCGGTGCGGGCACGCGACAAAGACCGCAACCAGGTCGTCGAGACCCTGCAGCAGGCGTTCGTCGACGGTCAGATCGATGCGGAGGAGTTCGAGCGCCGCAACACGGCGGCGTTGTCGGCGGTGCACATCAGCGAGCTGGAACGGCTGATCCGTGACCTGCAGGGCGCGAAGCCGCTGGCCCCCGACCTGCCGGAGCTGGCGGAGCGCACGGTGCGGCCCGCCTCCGCGGCTGCTGCGACACCGGTGGCGAAGGGCGTCAGGACCGCCGCGCTGGTGGCCGTCAGTCTCGCCGTGGCAGCCGTCGTCGTGGTCCCGATCGTGCTGGCCGGCAACGACGACGCCGACCACACCCCGTTCTCCAGCGAGGTGCAGCGGGAGGAGGACAAGGCGATCGAGCACGCCGCCACGATGACCGTGCCGTGGAGCCGGGTGAAGGACGAGCTGAGCAGTCGTGCCTGGGCAGACGGCACCTACTCACCGGTCAAGGGTCTCGGGGTGTGGCGGATCGAGGCCGACGCCATCAAGGCGGTCTTCGCGCACTGGGAGAAGGCGTTCGAGTCGCCGTACGTGCGCTCCTTCTCGTTCTGGCCCACCTACCTGACCGCCGAGCGTCCGCTGGGCCGCTCCCGGCCCCGGATCGAGGAGTGGCGTCTCGAGAACGGCAAGCGAGGCCTCGAGCTCTTCGACGAGGCCGAGAACGGGGAGCGCGACCTCGACCTCTTCGACCTGCACGACCTCGACGTCGACACGCTGATGGACAACATCGAGCGGGCCAAGACCACTCTCAACGTCGAGGACGCGAAAGTCAGCTGGATCGACGTCGGGATCTCCAGCAGCGAGGGCGTGCCGATCGTCAAGATCTGGGTGACCAACACCTACGAGGAGACCGCCTCCATGGAGACCGCCCTCGACGGGCGAATCATCACCGAGTGGCCGCACACGGCCACCTGACGCGGGCACGACGCTCCCCGACGCATCGCGGGCGCGCACCTGGGTACTGGCCGGGTGCACCCGAACGACGCCCAGCGTCGGGAAGGGGACGAGATGCCGGTAGCGCTCCAACCCCTGACCTGGTCAGGACCCGAGGAGATGAGGACCGATGAGCGCACACAAGGATGAGGACGTACCCCGCAAGAGCGCGCTGTCCTGGTGGCTGTGGATCGCCATCGCGGTGGGCGCGGCGATCATGCTCGGCGTGTGGTGGCTCGCGCGGTGACCGTCCGGTCCTGACCCCATGATCCGGTGGGCCGGGGGTCCCGAGCGGCAGAGTCTGCCTCGGCCCACCACCGGGTCGTCGCCGTGCACCCCTCCCTAGTGAGCCGCGGCGACGACCCACCTCTCAGCCCGGGTGCGACTCTCGCAGATGCGAGAGCGCGAACCACTGGTCGTGCGCGCCCGGGGTCAGCATCAGCGGCAGGTCCGCCGACGACTCGTCCTCGAGCTCGATGCGCACATAGCGGTAGCCGCGCCAGCCCGAGGTCGTCTGCACCGAGAGATCGCGCACCGCCGACCAGGCGACATCCCGGTCGGACAGGTGGATGCCCTCCGCATCGACAACCACGGAGCCGCCCGGCAGCAGCTGACGTACGCCGAGCACCAACCCCATGACCAGCAACGGACTGAAGATGACCACGCCGAGATAGCCGGGGCGCGGATCGCTGCTGCCGATCAGGTCGACGAACAAGGCCACGAAGGCGACGGTGAACGCCAGCGCCACGACGCCCACCTTCCAGGAGCGGCGAAGGACGACGCGGCCATCCCGCTCGTAGCGGGTGACCAAGGCACGTGCCTCGGGGGTCAGCATGCGGCGTGGAGGGAGTCGTTCATGGTGCGCTCAGGGTACGTGTGCTGTGCTGGGAGCGTGTCTGTGGAACGGATCATGCCCATCCTGACCGTCACCGACCTCCCGGCGGCGGTTGCGGAGCACCAAGCCGTGCTGGGTCTCGACGTGGTGATGGACCATGGTTGGATCGTCACTCTCGCCGACCAGGAGGGTCGGCAGCTCAGCCTGATGACCCGCGATGCCACGGCACCGGTCAATCCCGACGTCTCGGTCTTCCTCGACTCCCGCGACTCCGTGGAGAAGGCGCTGGCCGAGGCGGTCATCGCTGGCTGCGAAGTCGTGCACCCGCTGAGCGAGGAGCCGTGGGGCGTGACCCGCTTCTTCTACCGCGACAGCAGCGGGCGCGTGATCAATGTGGGCACGCACACCCGCTGACCGGCTCCGCCTCCCGTGGGTGACGCACACTGGAGGCTATGTGGACCCCGCCCTACAACGTGATGGCCGACGACGAGCTCCGGCGTACCGTGCTGGAGGTCGGCTCTGCGGAGCTGGTGACCGTCGGGGCCGACGGGTTCCCGGTGGCGTCGCGGCTGCCGATGGTCTGGCGTGACGATCGGCTGCTCTTCCATCTCGCGGTGGCCAACCCGCAGTGGCGCGACCTCACGGACGGCTCCCCCGCCCTCGCCGTGGTCACCGGCCCCGAGGCCTACGTCACCCCCCGTTGGTACGCCGGCAAGCAGCTCCACGGCCGCGAGGTGCCGACCTGGAACTACTCGGCGATCCACTTCCGCGGGCGGGTCGAGGTGTATCGCGATCCGGAGCGGTTGCGGGCTGCCGTCTCCGAGCTCACCGACCTGCAGGAGGCAGCCCGACCCGACCCGTGGGCGGTCGGTGACGCACCCGACTCGTTCGTCGACCAGATGGTGAAGGCGATCGTCGGCATCGACCTGGTGGTCGAGCAGATCTCGGCGCGGGCCAAGCGCAGCCAGAACCGCACCCTGGAGGACCGGCGGTCGGTGATCGACGGGTTGTCCGCAGGCACCTCGCGCGAGCGGCAGATGGCCGAAGCGATGACACGGGACCTGGAGGGACGGTAACCACGCGGTCACGGCAGCGGAATCCGGTTGCCTCGACTCGCCGTCCCAGGGATGCTGCCCTGATGGGCGAAGCGAGCGGGTTCAGCTATCGGGTGCGCGGCGACGGGAGCGTGGTGATCACCCACCAGGGCCGGGCGGCCGGCGTGCTGCGCGGCGGCCGGGCCGCCGAGTTCCTGGCCGAGGTCGAGGACGACCCTCAAGGCACGATGGCGCGCTGGACCGGCAACTACAAGCATGGCAACGAGCGCGTGGCGCGCCAACACCCCCGCAACCGCGGCCGCTGATCTGCGGCCGCCTAGGACGGGACGCCGGTCGACGCAGCCGGCTCGTCCGTCGCCTGGGCCGTGGCGAGGCAGTAGGTGGAGGCGATCATCACGAGCGGCCACAGCAGCGCCACCACGACCGGCGGCACCGCATTGAGGATGACGAACGGAGCCGGATAGACCAGGAAGAGCAGGGCAGCGATCAGCAGGCCGGTGGTGGTGAGCAGCAGCAGGCCCAACACCGTGACGGGGAGGACCGTCCGCCACGCACGCCGTGCCAGGGCGAGGCTGCGCCACCAGGCCGGGAAGCCGCGGGTCTCCTCCAGCACCATGAGCGGGAGCAGCAGTGTCCAGCCGGCGAGCAAGGCCAGGGCGATGGGTGTCAGCACGAGTGAGCCGAGGCAGAAGACGATGACCGCCCCGGCCACCACCATCGGCCCCGCGGCAGCCACCGCCTTCCGCCACGACGCGGCGTACGCCGTGCGCGCGGTCACCGGCCGTCCCTGCGCGAGTGCGCCGATCGCATGGACGGTGGCGGCTGCGGCAGCGAGCAACGCGGCCAGCGCGGCCGCCATCAGCAGCGCCTGCCACCACCAACGCACCCCGGAGACGAAGCCGAGCGAGCGGGCAGCGATGGCGACCAGGGTGATGCCCAGCATCGGGCCCGAGATCTGGACGAACAGCGGAGCGTGACGGCGGAACATCGCCCACGACGCCGCAGCCACCTGGCCCGCCGAACGCCGGCGCCGTAGCGGGAGCACGTCGGTCTCCCACGCCGTACGGCGCAGCAGCCAGCGCATGCCGAGCAGCGCGACGCCGAGGAAGACGAGCACCGAACCGGGCGAGGAGACGTAGCGGCGGAAGAGATCGCTGCCCGTGCCGACCGCTGAGCAGTAGGTCTCGGTGACACCGGAGCTGATGCTCCCCGACCCGGGCACCTTGAAGCTGCTCTCGCGTGCCTTCGCCGACCAGCTGAACGGACGGTTCCAAGCCTGCTTGCGGTTGGGGCCGGTCGGGCCCTCGTAGAAGCGTCGCGGACCGACCTCACCCCAGTGACCGCGGTACTGCGTCCAGGGGAACTGCTCGGCGGCAGCCGCCTCGTCGGTGGGGATCGTCTTGACCAGCGGCTCGATCGCCACCTGGTCGCCCGCCGTGCTGTCACAGCCGAAGCCGAGCTCGGCGTTGTTGCCCATGTAGAGGCCACTGGCGAACTGGTTGGCGTGCGACCCGGCGGAGACGTAGACGACCGGGTGGGTGTCGGCGTGGATCTCCAGCTTGCCCTCCGGCTCCTCGCCCCAGTCGGCGTACTCCGCCCCGTAGTGCTGGGAGTAGACGGCCCGGACCGGAAGGAGGTCGAGCGCCTCCTCGGCGGAGCTGGCCTCGAACTCGAGCTGGATCCGCTCCCAGTCGGTCTCGTGCTTGTTGTTGTAGTCGTTGAACGGATAGAAGAAGAAGTACTGCAGGGCGAGCTTGCCCTCGTGACCTTCCTGGAAGGCGACCCGCGCGTAGATCGTGGGGGTGGCGTCCTCGCCCCACTGCTCGTTCGCCCACTTCTCATAGCTGCAGCCGGGCGCGAGCGGGTCGCCCGGGAGGTCGAGCGCGTAGCCCGGCAGTCCCTGCGCCACGTCCTCGACGCTCGGTGCGACCTTGACGAGGTCGTGGTCGGTCCACGGGCCGCGCAGCGCCACCGTCGGGTTGTCGAACATGACGTCGACATCGCTCGGCAGGTAGGGCTCCCCCGGTCCGCAGCTCTCCCTCTGTTCGACGAGGCTCATCACCGGCGCGAACCGCTCCGCCAACGCCGCCTCCGGGCTCGCGGGAGCCGACACCGCGTCCTCCTCGGCGCGCGTAGGGGCTACCGCCTGCGCCGGGACGGTCAAGGCCAGGTGACCGGCAACGGCTGCCGTCGCGATCACCACCCTGCCGAACCGCGCACTCCAGGACGCTGCCATCCCACTCCTCCAGCCCGGGAACGTTGTCCGCAGGGTCGTGGTGGAGGACAGTGTTTGTCAATCGACGCCGGTTCCGGCCGGCCGATCACCGGGAGGCACCATGACCGACGACTCCGCGACCTGGGTGGTCCTCACCCACACGCCCGGTCCGACGGTGAGCGGACCGATCTTCGGGGATCCCCGCTTCGCGCACCACCGCGCCTTCCTCCGCGCGATGCACGAGCGCGGCTGGCTGGTCGCGGCGGGCCCCTTCTCCGACCGCCCGGCCGAGGGGATGACTCTGCTCCGCATCCCCGAGCCCGACGCGCTCGAGCTGGCGACCGACCACGCGGAGGCAGACCGATCGGTCGTCGAGGGGCTCTTCAACCTCGAGGTCCGGCCGTGGACGGTCATGCTGGAGTCGGAGCGCCTCCGCCGCTGAGCGGGGTGCCAGAGAGTCAGAGCAGCGCGGTGCGCAGCTCGGCTGGCGACTTCGGCGACAGCAGGCCAGGAGCGACGTCGAACGGCGTGACGGCGCCGTACCGCTGCTGCTGGTACAGCCGGTGCGTCGCGCGCGCGTAGGCGACAAGCACGCTGGCGGTGAACTCCGGGTTGCTTGCCAGCTCGAGGCGGTACTCGATCAGTTGCGTGTGGTCCGGCCCGGTGGCGCCGCTGCGCACCACGAAGCCGCCGTGCGGCATGGTGGAGTGGTCGCGTGCCAGCTCCTCCGCGGAGACGAAGTGCACCGTGGTCTCGAACGGCTCGAAGTAGTGCGGCATGCCCGTGATCGCCTCGCGCACGACCGCCGGGTCCGCGCCCTCCGCGAGGACGACGAAACACTCGCGAGTGTGCTTCTCCCGGGTGCTCAGCTCGGGCAGCACACCGCTGCGGACCTGCTCGATCGCCTTCGGCGAGGGGTGCGTGTACTGCACTGCGGCCGCCACGCCGGGGATCCGACGTACGGCGTCGGAGTGGCCCTGGCTGAGCCCGGATCCCCAGAAGGTGTAGGTCTCCCCTCGCGGGAGGATCGCCTCTCCGAAGAGCCGGTTGATCGAGAAGAGGCCGGGATCCCAACCGGTCGAGATCAAGGCAGTCCGGCGACCGGTCCGTGCCGCCTCGTCGACCGCGGCGAAGTAGGCCGGGATCTCGGCGTGCGTGTCGAAGCTGTCAACGGTGTTGAAGTGGCTCGCCAGCTCCGGGCCCTGCTGGGGAAGATCGCTCTTGGACCCCCCGCAGAGGATCGCCACGTCGACGCTGTCGGCGCGGTCGAGGAGGTCCGCGATCGCGAACACCTCGGTCCCGGCGACGGCCGGCTGGACGCTCGCCGGGTCGCGACGCGTGAAGACGCCGACCGTAGTCATGTCGGGGCAGGCCGAGACGGCGAGCTCGACGCCGCGACCGAGGTTGCCGTGGCCGACGATGGCGATCCTGATGGGTGCGGGCGACGTGCTGTCCGTGATTGCTACTGCGCTCCCTCGACGTGCTCGGCTCCTGGGCCCGAGCGTGAAGGCGACACGCTAGTGGGTCCTCCCGACGGCGCGTCGACCAGGGCGCCGAAGCCGCTGGCTACTCCGGCCCCTCGCCAGCGGCGATGTGCTGGGCGAGGTACTGCGACGCGCCGACCCGGCTGATCGCGTCGAGCTGGCTCTCGAACCAGTCCGCGTGCTTCTCCTCGTCGCGGACCATCTCTTCGAAGACGGCCGCTGTGCCGTGGTCGCCGAGGTCGTGACACTCCTGAGCCGCGGCGTTGAACTGGGCGACAGCGGCGCGCTCGCTCGCCAACGCGAGGTCGAGCATCTCCTCAGCGGTCTCGCCGACCTGGATGGCACCGAGCCGCTGCACGTTGGGGTGCCCGTCGAACATCAGGATCCGGTTGATCAGGTCGTCGGCGTCCCGCATCTCGTCGATGGAGAGGTCATAGAAGACCTTGCCGAGCTTCGGCAGACCCCAGTTGTCGAGCATGCGCGCATGCAGGAAGTAGGTGTTGGTGACGGTGAGCTCGAACGTGAGCGCCTCGTTGAGGAGGTCAACGACGCGAGGATCGACTGGCTGCATGGACGCACCTCCGGCGATGGGAAACCCTGTTACCGATGCTGGCACACCACCCCTGTGGTGAGGACAGACTCAGAACCCGATCAATGCGCGAAGCGTCAGCTAGCGGCGCCGTCGGCCTGGAGGTGCAGGCACTCCTGCCGGTGATGCTGTTGCACCAGCGTCTTGACCGAGAAGATGCAGCTCCCGCAGTCCTGGGCGGCTCCGGTCGAGCGACACACCGCTCCCACCGACCGCGCGCCATCTGCCAAGGCAGCATCGACGTCACGGTCGGTGACGACGCGGCACTGGCAGACGATCATGGAGGTAGGTTAGCCGAACCTAAGTGATTCGGGGATGTCGGTCTCATCACGCCGTCGCGACCTGCTGGCTCGCCACCCTTCTTGGCTACGACGATCGCTGGGGTGGCGCCGTGCTTCTGCGGCAGACTGACGGGCGTGAACGACCTGCTCATCCCGCCCGGCCCGGGGGCGCCCCACGGACTGACGGTGCCCGCTGGCGAGTTGGTCGAGCAGTTTTCGCACGCGTCCGGGCCGGGCGGTCAGGGCGTCAACACCACGGACTCCCGCGTGCAGTTGAGCCTCGACGTCGGTACGACGTCAGCCCTGACCGAGGCTCAACGCGCGCTCGCGCTGCAACGACTGGCGACCCGACTGTCTGGAACCGTCCTCAGCGTCGCCGCCGCGGAGCACCGCTCCCAACGTCGGAACCGCGCCGCGGCCAGGGAGCGGCTTGCCGCGCTGCTGCGCGACTCGCTCGCGCCCGTCACCATTCGCCGCCCGACCCGACCCACCCGCGGCTCGCAGCGCCGACGCCTGGCCGCGAAGCGGGAGCGCTCCGAGATCAAGCAGAACCGCAAACCGCCGCCACGCGACTGACCCCCTCGCTCCCCTACCGTGGTGTGGGTACGGCGGAGCACGCGCTGACGACTTCACTGCCGCCCTCGATGAGAATCCACCTGCTCGCGCGGCGTACGACGCCCTCACCGACAGCCGCAAACGCGAGCATGTGCGCGCGATCGAGAGCGCGAAGAAGCCCGAGACCAGGCAGCGTCGCATCGAGAAGGCGATCACCGCGCTCCGGGGCTGAGGGTTGCCCGCTCGATCGGGAACCACAGCTCACAGGTGGCTGTGCTGAAGTCCGGTGCGCGGTCGAGAATCGCCACGATCGACGGCCCGGGGCGCAGCAGCCACGGGTTGGACGGAAACCACTCGGTCGCGGAGGCAGCGAACGCGTCCTGGAGCGCGGCCGGGTGGGGTCCCGACGTACGAAAGACGACCCAGGCGCCGGCCAGTAGGTCGATCACGTCCAGATCGGCGGGCACTTCGGCACTCGCATCGACTGCCACGCCGTGGAGGTAAGCGAGGGCCAGCCTTGCTCACACGTTGAAGCGGAACGATCACGCAGGGTATCGGTGGTCGTTGGCCATCGCTTGTCAATGCCGGAAAACACGGTCTGAACTGCGAAAACGTGTTCTCCGGACCGTTGAACGCCGTCGGCGAGAATCGGTCTCCGCCGGACCTCTTGCGGACTATTGCGGACCGCGAGGCGCATGACCGATACTTTGAGCCGCGCTCAGCACCGGAGCGCCTACTTACACGGCTACTTGCTGCGGCGAGAGAGCCGGTCTGCACGGCGTTCTTCGCCGCTGACGTCGTCCATGTACAGCCGGCCCTCGATCAGGTCGAGGGCCGCCTCGACCCCCTCCTCAGAGACGCAAATGACACCCGCAGAGTCGAGGATCGTGTCGGGATCGCTGAACCGCGCTTCCGCAGCGAGCCGCAACTTCGCGGCGTCGATGGTGACCCCATCAAAGAAGGCCGGGATCTTCGCCAGTCGCCGGGCGACATTGATCTTGCGTCTTGCTACGGCGATGAAGGCTGCGCTGGCGCCCGGGGTGAGACTCGACGAGCCGCCGAGAATGTCCTTCATGGCCGTGAGGTTGTCGGTGATCCCTGCGCTCGCCAGGCCGACGTCGTTGAGCAGAGTGCGAGCACTGTTCTCGTTGAGCATGTAGAGCTTGGAACCGTGGACTACGAGATCGACATCGGTGTCGAGGACGAAGTCGGGCCGGGCGGCGGACTTGAGCGTCTCTTCGTAGCGGAAGAACCGCTGCCCCTTTTCCAGGGTGGCTCGAGCGTTGCGCTTGCGGACGAAACCGATCTGATCGCCGTCGGCGCTTCCCCATACGATCGCGTAGAAGGCGTAATGATGCTCGGCCAGTTCGCTAGCGTTCAACAGTTCTTGCTGGTTGGACTCCTGCACCAGCTGAACCAGGGACGCGGACTCAAGGTCAACCGTCGACGAATCGTCCGAATCGACGCGGAACACCTGGTCCGACTCGAGGGTCGAGAAGGACTGATAGTCGCGGATCTCCGTGTCGTCGGCGTGGATGTGATCGAGGCATGCATCCGCGATTTCTCGCAGAGCCTCATGAGTGTCCTCATGCACATCCAGTCGGCGTCCATCGAGCTTCGATCGAGTGCGCCAGCCGACGAGCAGTCGGGGATCGGTGCCGAGGTCGCCGACGCTGAGCGGGAGTCCGTTTGTCATGGTGACCTTTCCAAGTAGCCGTCAGCGAGCCGCACGACGCTGACAGTATCCCCGACTCTCGGGAGTTGCCTGCAGATCAGGATCGCCGACTGCCGGTCGGTAGTTCCGGTGCCACGCCTCGTGTCGAAGTCGATACGCACGACACGCCTTCTCAGCAGGTACAGGGTGGGATTGACCAGGATCAAGTTTGACCTCATCGTCACGAGGGCGAGCACCAGGAAGTAGACGCAGTAGGCGACCCACACGCGCCACGATGCTTCGCCGAAGACAATGAACGGGAACAGGTAGGTAGCCAAGTAGCCGGCGGCCTGGGCGCCCTCGTCCTGTATCCCGGCGACCCTGAGCTCCACCGGAGAAACTCGACGGCCGCCTCGGAGTAGGCGTATCGCCAGGGCGAGTCCGAGGCCTCCGAGAACGGCGAATCCAACCGGGACGAACCAACTGCGCAGCTGCTCGTCGTTGCCCGGCGGGATCGCGCGGATCGCGAAGATCAGTGCGAGCGGACTGTAGGAGATCAAGAACAGCTGGATGCGCAACGCCGTCCCGGTCATGAGGTCACCTCCCGGCCAGGACGCTACCCGCAGGCTCCGACAGAACTGCGCGCCCGTCCGACGACCTCGACAAGGTCTCCGGTGAAACACGGATCCCGCCGCTCCACCTCCTCTAGCCTGAGGCCATGACGGGACGGAACGAGCGGGACACCTGCCGCGAGTTTGTCGTTCCAAGATTGGTGGAGTCCGGCTGGGAAGACAGCTTCCGGACCGAGTACGTGGTCCGCTCCGATCTAGCCACGAACACAACCCTCGGCGGCGACGGCCGAGTCGACTATCTGCTCGAGATCGTGCCCGGCCTGCCTGTCGGGGTCGTCGAGGCGAAGCGCGAGTACTCGAGCCCGGGACAGGGCCTGCAGCAGGCCATCGAGTATGCCGTCGCCCTCGACCTCCCCACAGCGATCGCCTCGGACGGTCACTCCATCATCGAGCGGGACCTGTCGACGGGGACCGAGCGACACCTGGATGCTTTCCCGACGCCGCCCGAGCTCTGGGATCGCTACGCGCGCCATCACCACCTAGATGAGGAGGCGCGCGCGGCGCTCACCCAGCCTTTGTCGCAAACGCTGACCAACGCCGACGGCTCCGTCCGCCAGTTGCGCTACTACCAGGTGGTCGCCATCAACCGCGTCCTGCGCGCGATCCTCGCCGGTCAGGACCGCGTACTCCTGCTGATGGCCACGGGCTCCGGGAAGACCCTCACGGCACTGCAGCTGTGCTGGAAGCTCCTGTCGTACTGGCAGGTCGTCGATGCCGAGCGACCTCGGCGGATCCTCTACGTCGCGGACCGCGACGCGCTCATCAAGCAACCCCTCGACGGCTACTTCCGACCCGTGTTCGGTGACGGCGCCACGCGCGTCCAAGGGCACGCCGTCATGGGTCGGGAGATCTATTTCGCCACCTACCAGTCCCTGAAGAACAGCAACGACGCTGAGTCGACATTCGAGGGCTATCCGCCGGACTTCTTCGACGTGGTGATCGTCGACGAGTGCCACCGCGGCTCCGTGCCGGGGTCGTCCTGGCGAGCGGTGCTCGACCGGTTCAACTCCGCAGTTCACCTCGGACTGACCGCGACGCCGAAGCGGGAGGAAAACGTCGACACCTACGACTACTTCGGTGAGCCGGTCTTCGAGTACTCCCTGCGCCGGGGCATCGAGGACGGCTACCTTGCCCCGTACACCGTGCGGCGCATCATCCTGACCCCGGACGCCGAGGGATGGCGGCCGGACCCCGGTGAGGTAGACACCTTCGGCCGGGACATCCCCGATGGCCTCTATACGACCCGTGACTTCGAGCGTCTCGTGTCACTCCTGCGCCGAACGGACGCGGCGGCTCGCCACCTCAGTCAGATCTTCCGCGATCGCCCCGGGCGTGCTGTCGTGTTCTGCGTCGACTCCGAACATGCGGAACAGATGCGGCAGGCCATGGTGGCGCACAATCCGTCAGAGGTGGCGGCCGATCCCTTCTGGGTGGTCCGGATCGTCAGCGCCGAAGGCGCGACCGGCCGGCGCCAGCTCGACCGCTTCAGCGACCCGGAGTCGTCGTCACCCGTGGTCGCCACCACATCGCGGATGCTGTCCACCGGCATCGATGTCCAGGACCTGAAGTACGTCGTCCTCTTCCGCCCGATCGGCTCGATGGTCGAGTTCAAGCAGATCGTCGGCCGAGGTTCCCGCCTTTACCCCGAGAACGACAAGTACTCCTTCGAGATCGTGGACTACGTCGGCGCGTCCGTCCTCTTCTCCGATCCAGGCTTCGACGGTGAGCCGGTGCGCCTCCGGACCGAGCGCATCGACGAGTCTGGCGAGATCGTCGAAGGCGAGCTCGGGGACGTTGCCCCCGAGATGCCGTCGCTCGGCGAACCCGAGCCTCGCTTCGACCGAACCCAGGCGGAAGGAGAACTCAACCAGCCTCCGGCGAGGAAGTACTACGTCGATGGCACCGAGGTCACTGTCACTGCAGAGGCCTACTACGTCGCTGACACGAGCACCGGCGCTCTCCGCCTGGTCGAGTACGCGGACTACCTCGCCGGACAGGTGCGCGTCCTGTGTCCGACCATCGATGACCTCCGCGCACGCTGGGCCGATCCCCAGCTACGAGCGGTTCTGGAGGAGGGCCTCGCCTCCCGCGGCGTGTCCATCGAGGAGATGTCCAGGCGCCTCGAGCTCGCGCCCGACACAGACCCCTTCGACGTCCTCGCACATGCCGCCTGGAACGTTCCTCAACGGACCAGGGCGGAACGCGCTCGGCTGGTGCGCGAAGACCACGCGAGCGACCTCGAGGAGCTCGTGCCGACCGCGCGCGAGATCATCTCCGCCCTCCTCGATCGCTACGAGGAGTACGGCGTCGAGGAAATGACCCACGTCTACGCCTTCCAGGTGCCGCCGCTGAGTAACTTCGGCTCACCGGTCGAAGCGGCACGACACTTCGGCGGCGCTGAAGGCTGGCGCCAAGCCATCAGCGAACTCCAGGGGTGGCTGTACTCAGCGTGAGTTTTATTTTCATGACCACCAATCCCATAAAACTAAAGTATAGATTGAGTTCGGATGCGCTATGCTCGAGCCATGGCTGGTACCCGACAGGATCTGCGGCTGGCGCTGCAACGCCTTGCCTTCAGCCAAGCTGGCTACTTCACCGCCGCCCAGGCTCTCGACCTCGGGTACAGCTATCAGGCACAGAAATACCACGCCGATAGTGGCAACTGGCTGCGGGTCGACCGTGGCCTGTTCCGACTCCCCGACTGGCCCTCCGCTCCCGAGGACCAGTGGGTGCGCTGGACTCTGTGGAGCGAGGGCCGTGGAGTTGTGTCGCACGACTCGGCGGCTCTCGTCCTCGACCTCGGCGAGCTCGATCCGCGCCACGTGCACCTGTCCGTGCCATCCGGGTTCCGCGCCGTCGATCCAGCGGTAGTCACGCATGTGTGCAACCTCCCTGACACGGACGTGCTCGACCGAGGCGCCTGGCGGGTGACCACACCGCTGCGGACTGTGCTCGATCTCGCGGCGGGCGACACCACGCAGGAGCAACTCGACGCTGCGGTCGCTGCCGCGCTCAACCAGGGGCTGACGACCGCGCGACGCATCCGCACTCGCTCCGACGAGGCCGGCGACCGGGCTGCCCTCCGTATCGAACGAGCCCTTGGGGCAATGTCATGAGCGTCGACCGAGCCCTTCGCGACAGCATCAACCACCGCCTCGCCAACGTCGCGGCAGAGCGACACGTCGCACCGGACCGCATCCACCGCCACTTCGCGTTCCAGCGGATCCTGGTTCGGCTATCCGCGACCGAGGGCTGGGTGCTCAAGGGCGGCTTCGCCCTCGAAGTCAGGCTCGGTCTCCAGGCACGGGCGACGAAGGACCTGGACCTAGCCGTGCTGGACGATCTCGACGGCGCCGAAGTGCAGGACCGGCTGCTCGATGCCCTCGACGTCGACGCGGACGACGGGCTGACCTTCCAGGTGTCCGCTCCGAAGGCCATCTCCCCCGACGAGGCCGGCAACCCCGGCTGGAAGTTCACCGTCACATCATTCCTCGGCGGCAAGGTCTTCGCGCCCCTGCGACTTGACGTCGTCGCGCGGAGCGCGGAGCTCGCCGGCGCCGTGGGCACGCTCGAGGTGCATCCGCCGATCCTCCCCGAGCGTCTGAGCAGCACCACGATGCCGGCGGTGGACGTCGCCCAGCACGCTGCCGAGAAGTTCCACGCGATGGCCCGCACGTACGCCGGCGATCGACCCAGCAGTCGGGTGAAAGATCTGGTCGACGTGGTGCTGCTGGCGGAGGCGGGACTGGTGCCGAATCCTGACCTGTCTGATCGACTGCGGACGGTCTGGCAGGTGCGCGACGGCGTGCCGCCACCCGAACAGATCCCCAGCTTCCCCGCGTCGTGGGAACACGACTATGCGGCCATGGCCAACGAGCTCGACCTGGGCATCGACTACCCGACTGCCCGCTCCACCGCCGAACGGATCTACGCCGAGGCGCTCGCCACCGAGGAGAATCACCAGTGACCCGTGCCGCCAAGGCCGCCGCCCAGACCCCACAGGCGCGCCTCGCGTCGGTCATCAAGTCCAGCCGGGACATCATGCGCAAGGACGCCGGACTCAACGGCGACCTCGACCGGCTTCCTCAACTCTCGTGGCTCCTCTTCCTCAAGGCCTTCGACGACCTTGAGCAGAACCGGATGATCGTCGACCCCGGCTATCGGCCGGCCCTCCCTGAAGAACTGCGATGGAGCGTATGGGCAGCAGATCCGACGACGCGTAAGCAGGGTGACGCGCTGATCAACTGGGTCAACGGCACCCTGCTACCCGGCCTCGGCAGGCTCAAGGGTTCCGGCCAGGCCGGTGACCCTCGCACCACGCTCGCGTCGGTGTTCAAGGAGACCAACAACCGGATGCTGTCCGGATATCTCCTTGGTGACCTCATCGACCAGATCGACAAGGTGCACTTCACATCCGCCGACGACATCCACACCATGGCGCACTTGTACGAGTCGATGCTGCGCGAGATGCGGGATGCTGCCGGAGACTCGGGTGAGTTCTACACGCCGCGGCCGGTGATCCGGCTGATGGTGGAGCAGGTCGATCCGCGGTTGGGCGAGACAGTGCTCGATCCAGCCGTAGGAACGGGCGGCTTCCTGGTTGAGGCATACGAACATCTGCGTGCGCAAGCTCGCTCTGCAACCGAGATCGCCAAGGCCAAGGACTCGATCATCGGCTTTGAGAAGAAGCCACTTCCCTACCTACTCTGCCAGATGAACCTGCTCCTGCACGAGGTGGAGCAGCCCAACGTCACCCGCACGAATTCTCTGACCTTCCCGCTGGCTGACCAGCGGAAGGCTGGGGTCGACGTGGTTCTGACCAACCCGCCGTTCGGGGGCGAGGAGGAGAGCAGCAGCCTGGAGAACTTCCCTGCCGACTCGAGGACAGCGGAGACCGCCTGGCTGTTCCTGCAGGTGGTGATGGCGCGCCTTGAGAAGAGGAGGGGCCGCTGCGGGATCGTCGTGCCCAACGGAGTCCTCTTCGCCAACGAGGGCGCGCCGGCACGGATCAAGAAGAAGCTCCTCACCGAGTTCAACCTGCACACCGTGGTGCGGCTGCCCAACGGCGTCTTCGCGCCCTACACGCTCATCCCCTCCAACCTGCTCTTCTTCGAGCACGGCGGACCCACGAAGGACATCTGGTTCTACGAGCAGCCCCTGCCGGAAGGGCGGAAGAACTACACCAAGACGAAGCCGCTGCGCTTCGAGGAGCTAGCTGGCCTTCAAGCCTGGTGGGGCGGTCGCGAACGGACCGGACGGGTAGAGAATGAGCACGCCTGGAAGGTCGATCCCGCGACGCTTGCCGCGAGTGGCTACAACCTGGACCTCCGCAACCCGCATCGTGCCGACGACCTGGCGCATCGCCCGCCCGAAGAGCTCGTCAAGGAACTGATCGCGGTCGAAGAGCAGATCCTCGCAGCCCTCCGCGACCTCCAGGTCGACCTGGCGAGCGAGGACTGATGGCGGTCCAACGCGTGCGAGTGGGGGATGTCTTATCGCTGCACCGCAATCCCGTTCCGATTGACGAGACAGAGAGCTACCGGCAAATCGGTCTCTACTCCTGGGGCAAGGGGTTCATCCACCGACCTCCCTGCCTCGGACTCGAACTCAGCAACCTTCGCTACTTTCAGGTCCCGGCTGGCGCACTCGTTCTTAGCAACATCCAGGCATGGGAGGCGGCACTTGCCGTGTCGACCGACGTTGAAACGGAATTCATCGGATCGAATCGCTTCCTGAGCTACGTGCCGCGAACCAGCGACGTTGATGTGCGCTACCTGCTGCATTACTTCCTCTCCGAACCGGGACTCCATCAGATACGTCAGGCTTCGCCAGGGACGCAGGTACGAAACCGCACACTGGGACAACAACTGTTCGAGCGCCTGGAAATCCCCTTGCCCGACGTACGTGAGCAACAACGCATCGCTGCTCGCCTAGACGGCGTGGCCTCTATGACTGCCCGCCTCGACCAGACGCGAGTACCGCTGGCGCGCGTCAAGGCGCGCATCTTGGCCAGGACGGAGATTTCGACTTGCCCTTCCCGACCCCTCAAGGACCTCCTGAAGTCAGCCAGAAGCCCGATCGAAGTCAAGCCCGACGAGTCTTACAGATCGTTGGGGGTGCGATCGTTCGGCAAGGGTCTGATTCGCTATCCGGCGACCAAAGGTGTCGACCTCTCCAAGCTTCGCTACTTTTCTGTTCGGCCAAGCCGTCTTGTGGTCAGCAACATCAAGGCTTGGGAGGGCGCCGTAGCCATGACCGGCGATGGCGACGAAGGACTGGTGGCGTCCAGCCGATTCCTTCAGTGGGAAGCCGCCGACCCAGCGGCCATCGACCTACAATATCTTCGGCTGTTCTTCGCCACGCCCATGGGTCTGTCGCTGCTTGGAAGGGCATCGCCGGGGTCAGCCGACCGGAACCGGACACTGTCCAGCCAGCGGTTCTTGGACATCGCCGTCCCGTTGCCGCCCCTCGATCAACAACGTCGTCTGGTCGACCTAGCCGCACAGATCGAGGCGATCGAGGCGCAGCTAGAACAACGTGACGCAATTTCGAGCGCGGTCCTCCCGGCGGCAAGGAACGAGGCATTCGCCGAACTCATCTGACGCTGCGCCAGGAACGATCCCCAATGACCACGTGATCGAGGAACCGAAGTCCGACCGCATCAGCGGCCCGTTCCACAGCGGCCGTTGCCTCTCGGTCTCGCGCACTCGGTATCGGATCGCCTGAGGGGTGATTGTGCGCCAGGGCGAACGCTCGACCGTCGTACCGCAGCACGGCCTGCAGCACCTCTCGGACAGGCAACGGACTCGAATCCAGGCCGCCGGTCGCAACGGGCACAAGCCGAAGCGCGCGATTGGCGGCGTCGGCCACCAGGACCACGACCTTCTCGCGCCTCTCACGGGCGAGCAACGGGGCGACCAGCTCTGCGATCGCGGCCGCGGAGTCCACGACACGGTTGACCGGCGCCGCAGTTGCCCGGGCAGCCAGCTCGAACGCGGCAACCAGGCGCGCTGCCTCTGGCGGACCAATGCCCGACGATCGCATCAGCTCCTCGGGAAACGTCGTCGCCAGGCCACTCAGTCCGCCGAACTCGACAATCAGTTCGTGACCCACCGCAACGTCGTCGCGTCCCTCAGCTTCGATGCCGGCGACCAGGGCAACCAGCTCGGCGTCGCTGAGCGCGCCAGGTCCCAGACGCAGGAGCCGCTCGCGCGGCTGGTCGCCGGCGAGCGTCCGCGAGCTGATCGACATCCCGCAACGCTAGGTTGCCCAGCGCGCGGCCACTATCGCATCGGAGACGCCTGTGGATAGACAGGCCGTGTCAGCCCTTGAAGATGCAGGTCGGGTCGTCGTCGTACTCGGCCAACAACCGCTCGATCGGCAGATCCGGCTCGAGCAGGTCGTAGAGATGGGCTCGGGAGTTCCGGTCGAACCAGTACAAGGTCCAGCCCTTGGTCTGCTCGTCGTACTTCATCCGAGCCTGCGGAGTGTCGGTCCACTCCAGGCCCAATGCCGGATTCCACGGCGGCCGATGCTCGACGAGGGTAACGGTCCGACCGCGCACGCGGTACTCCACGCGCACCTGGTCCCGCATCTCGGGCGGGACCTGCTCATCGCAGAACCGCCGGATCCGCGCGAGATCGGTCTCTGGGACAGCCATGGACTCAGTATCTGACGAGCACCACCGCCACCGACAACCTGCCCCACCCCTCTCGTTCACCCTTGACTGACAATCATCGACTTTCGTCGGTCCCTAAGATCTCCCCAGCCTCCACCCGCCCTTCGCCCTCAACACCTCCCTTTCCTGCGGCACGCATGCTACGAAGGTTCGTAGATGGGTCGCCCGTGATCGGGCGGCCCACGCGGCTTTTCTAGGGGTCCGTTGGTTGTCGACGGACGTCGCTGGGGCGGTGATCTACGTGCACGGAGGCGTGAAGTTCTACCGAGGCGCTGCTCGTGCCGCGCGCTCCTATGTCGAGCGCGATCGCTCGCGCGCCGATGACTACTACCTCGGTGAGGGCAGCGGCGTCGCGGAGCGGCTGACCGCGACCCCCGCTGGCGTCGCGGGAGGCGGCTCGATGGACGGCGAGACCTATGAGCAGTGGGTCGCTGGGATCGACATCGACACCGGATCCAAGAAGGGTCGGGTCCGGGAGGACTCGAACGCGCTGCGTTTCGTCGAGGTCACAGTCAACGGACCCAAGACATGGTCGCTGGCGGCCGCGCTGCATCCGGAGATCTCGGCCGCGCTGGACACGGCCCAGGACAAGGCCGCCCAGGAGATCGTCGCCTGGGTGGCCGCGCACGCGACCACCCGCGTCGGGCCGCGCGGTCGTCAGGTGCAAGTCCCGGTCGAGAAGATGGAGGCAGCGATCATCCGGCACTACACGTCCCGCGCCGGCGATCCACACCGCCACCTACACCTGCAGATCAACGCCCGCGTGTACGCCGCCGGCGGCCGGCGCGCCCTCCACTCGGTCGGCTTCCGCGACTCGATCGAGGCCATCAACGGCATCGGCCACGCGGCTGTGACCACCGATCCGGAGTTTCGGTCCGTGCTCGCAGCCCACGGATTCACGATTGACCCCGACACGAGCGAGATCCGCGAGCTCATGCCGTACGCGGGAGCGTTCAGCGCCAGGGCCTCGCAGATCCGCCGCAACGTCGACCGCTACGAGGCCGTATGGCGGAGCGAGCATCCCGGCGAGGAGCCCGGCCCACGGCGCCGCGCAATCTGGGACCGGCGCGCATGGGCCGAGGCTCGACCCGACAAGATCGTGCCCAGCGACGGGCGGGAGCGCGTCGCCCAGTGGAACCATGAGCTCCGCGACCTCGGCTACAGGGGCCCGGCAGGGTCCGTCACCCTTCAAGGCACCCAGGCGGGATGGATCGACCGGGATGCCGCCGCGGACCTGGTCGTCTCCATTCTCGGCTCGAGGGCTTCGACGTGGAACGAGGCCGACATCCGCGGAAAGACGGAGGTCCTGCTCGCTCAGACCTGCCTCCTCGCGGGCCGGGCGCTGCGGGTCGAGCTGGCCGGGGACATCACGGGGCGGGCCGTCGGGCGGTGTAGCCGCCTGCTGAAGGGCGAGGACGTTCCGGCGCACGTCAGGTCGTTCACCTCGCCGCGCGTGCTGGACGTCGAGGCCGATCTCATCGCCCGCTTGTCACGCCGAGGGACGCGACCAGCCGGCCGGGCCCGTGTCGGCGCCCGCGGGCTCGACCGGGTCGCCCCGACGCAAGCCGCTGTCGTCGGCGCGCTCGCTGGCGGCGGCGAGCTCGTCGTGATCGAGGGCGCGGCGGGCGCCGGCAAGACGACGGCTCTGCGCTCGGCCCAGTCGATGCTCGCCCGCCAGGGGCACCGGCTCGTGGTCGTCACCCCGACACTCAAGGCGGCTGAGGTCGCCGCTGCCGAGACCGGTGCCGACGGCCACTCCGCAGCCTGGCTCATCCACCAGCACGGCTGGCGCTGGGACGCCGACGGCCACTGGACCCGCGAACCCGGCCCAGTGCCCGACGAGACGGCGCGACTACTCGTCGGCGATCTCCTGCTCGTCGACGAGGCCGGGACGCTCGACCAGGACACCGCCCGCGCGCTTCTCACGATCGCCGACGAAGCCGACGCGCGGATCGCCTTCGTCGGCGACCGGCACCAGCTACCCGCCGTCGGCCGCGGCGACGTACTCGACCACGCCATCACCTGGGCACACCCGACCGCCGTCGTCTCGCTCGACAAGGTGCATCGCTTCGAGGATCCCGAGTACGCCGCGCTCAGCCTCCGCATGCGCAACGGCGACGGACCGGGACGCGTGTTCGACGAGCTCCAGCGACGCCGTCAAATCGTCGTCCATGCCTCCGAGGTCGAGCGGACCGCGGCACTCGCCGACGTCGGGGGCGCTGGCGACCTCGTCATCGCAGACCGGCGGGAGCAGGTGGCCGACCTCAACGCTGCCATCCGCGAACGACGAGGCGACTACGAGCCCAATCGCCGCGAGGTCATCACCGCGGCCGGCGAACGGATCGCCGTAGGCGACCGAGTCGCTACCCGGCGCAACGATCCCGACCTCCAGGCCGCCAACCGGCAGACCTGGACGGGCGCCGGCATCGGCGAAGACGGCAGCATCACGCTCCGCGGCAGGGGGCGTGAGCGTCAGATCCCATCCGAGTACGCCGCGCGGTTCGTCGAGCTCGCCTACGCCACCACAGTCCACGGGGCCCAGGGCGACACCGTTGACCGAGCCCACTTCGCCCTGAGCGCGACCAACGGTGCCGCTTCGGCATACGTCGCAATGACCAGAGACCATCAGACAAACGTCGCGCACCTCGTCGCCGAGACCGTCGAGGAAGCCCGGAAGCAGTGGATCGACACCTTCGCACGCAACCGCGCGGACCTCGGGCCCGCGCACGCACGCAGCCAGGCGATCGACGCGATCGAGCGCTACGGGGCGCAGCCCCGCAGGCGGCCAGCGCAGCCACCGCCGCCCTTGCCGACGCACCCGGCGAGTCGAGGGCCGAGCCTCGGGCTGTGAGCATCAGGCGGGATTGCGCTTTCGTTCCCTTCTCTGCGGCCACGCTAGGCCAATCTCGCCAGCGATGCGCGCACTGATGCCGCCGGGATCGCGCGGCGGTCGGTCCTGCGAGGCGGTGGCGGCGTCGATCAGCGGTTGCCACGCCTCACGGACCGCCTGGGGCAGGTCCAGCTTGCGCACTCGAAGCCGACGACGACGTTGAACACATACGCCCACCTGTGGCCAACCGCAGAGGACCGCACCCCGCAAGGCCGCTGAGTCGATCATGTCCGCGTCGCTCGGCAAGCCGTCCGCGACTCTGGCCAGGTTTGGGGCGAGCCCGGCTGAATGAGTCCAGGGCATGCGCCAGCGGGACGTGCCAGCGACCAATTTGACGGGGCGAGGTGCGGCGAGACCGAATAGGCCGCTGGCTAATAGTTCTATTAGTATAGAGAGATGGCGACTCCAATCGGGCCTCGAAGGCTGACCACGGTCAGACAGGTCTCGATACCGGCCCGGCTGCTGCGAGAGCTCAACCTGGAGCCGGGCGACGAGGTCTACTTCTCGCTGTCCGAGAGCTCGCCCAAGCGAATCCTGATCATCCCGAGTGCCGAGGTCGACGACGGGCAAGAGAAGGTAGGTGGATGACCGTGCTTAGCGACCTCGCCTCGGGCGCCCCGTGCGAGCGCACTGCTCAGCAGCGATGGCGGAAGTTGGTCGGTGATGCGACGAGCGTCGAGTGGGCGCAGGCCGCAGTCGCGGCTGCTGCTGCCGCAACAATGGTCGACGCGTCACTGCTAGGGCCGGCAACACTCGCCGACACCACCGTGGTGACGGCAGTCGACTTCGATGACGCCGTCATCGACGCTCGGCTCCACATCGGCCTTCCGCCTGCACTCGACCGGGCCACGTTGCGAGAGCGTCTCGACGGTGGCGGCACCGCCGCCGCGGCACCGGTGCGCGATGCAATGTTCTTCGGCATCTGGGGCAGGACCAGCCTGACTTCGATGTCTCGCCTCGGCGGCTACGGCATGCCGGTCCTGCTGTCCCCCGCACATGCCGACATGGACCCGCTAGCTCTCGCGGAATGCGACTGGCGCGGCATCGGCGTCGCCACAACGGACGGAACCGGCGCGCTTCAGTGGAAGCTGCCGCCTGTGCCGGCTCGTCGGCGAGGTGTGACGAACATGCGGTTCGAGCAGTTGCTCGACCTTGCCCTTACTCACTGATTCCTGAGCAGAGACGCCCGCTCGTCGTAGATCTCGGTCGCGGAGGCGACGGTCAGACGGTTGTGCCCTGAATAACCTGTGCGACCCAGGCGCCGAGGAACTTCGGAGCGTCGCCCCAGGCGCCGCCGGTCTCGCTGTCGAGCTCGAGTGCCCGGAACTGAGCGGTCTGGCACATGCCGCGCCACAGCTCCCGCCGCCGGCTGGAGGTGAGGTTGTCGTCGAGCACCTCGCCCACCAGGACAGAGACGATCGCGAGGCTGTGCTGGAAGGCCTGATCCTCGGTCGCCATCCAGTCCAGGGAACGGCCGTAACAGGTCGTACACGGGCAGGACCACATTGGGTCGGGCAGCCGATGGATGGCGTCGTCGATCTTGTCCAGGCGAGTCAGGCTGAGGGTGTCCTTGACGATCGCGGAGATCGACGGGATGTGGCCCCCGCCGCCGCCCTTGCCGATGGGGTAGATGTGACGCAGCGATGTCGAGGTGCCGAAGGCGCCGCTGCGGGCACCCCAGGCAAGCGCGCCGACGATCGAGAGGTCGCAGCGCAGAAGCAGGACCGGGACCTCGGCTCGCTCAAGGAGCTCGATGAGGCCACTGACGTTCTTCCGCGCCCCGAACGGGTCATCCCTGTGCTCGACCATGAGGCCGATGGCGACTCCGGCAGCATTGACCTCGTCGATAAGGTCGCCGAGGTCGCGGGTCAGGAACTCGTTGGCGACCGGGAGTGCGGCGACGACGTGGCGTCCCATCTTCTCCGTGGCGCGGAGAACCGCGCGCAGGGCCTTGATGTCCCCTGCAGGGATGTAGCCAGAGTTGGTCAAAGGGTGGGCGATACCGAGGTTGGTCTGCATCCGCACCCAGGTGCTGCTCATCTCGGTCGCGCCATATGCACGCTTCTTGCCCCGGTAGCGGTCGGCGTCCAGCATCAGCGCGCTCGGGGCGGCGCCGCTGGCGACGTAGCGCTTGGCGATGTCGGTCAGGACGTGGTTGGCCGAGCCGAGGCTGACGCACACGACGGCACCGAGGTTCTCGCTGGCACACACCGGAGCGACCAGGTCGAGGCGGTCGGCGCGAGTGTGGACCAGCAAGTGAGGGAAGTCGTCGTCGAAGATCGCGTTGACGTCGGTCGCCGACGTAGCGGCTGGGCGGAGGCCGGTGCTCGGGTTCATCTCAGTTCCCTCCACTACTGCGGTTATCGCCGTCCGTGGACGACAGGTCGGTGCCCGCGGTGGCCGCGAGCCTCTCGGGGGTTCGGCGGCTCGAAGGGCTCGCAGGGGTTGTGGTGCTGGTGGCGTTCAGGTTGAGAACGCGGCGAGGAGCGAGCTGCTCCTGCGGAGCCGGCAGGAAGTGCCGCTCGAAGCTCGCTGGGGTCATGTACGCCATCGCAGCAAGGTCCTTCATGGTGAGACCGAGCTGGCTCTGCCCGATGGCAAATGCCTTGGCCAGCAGGGTGGGGGTCTCGACGGAGACATTGCCTGGCTCGTTGATGTCCCACCCCAGTTTGGCGAGCCGAACCCGGAACTCGCGGAACTGGCGGTCGGAGATGTGGTTCGTGTCGCGGGCGCGCTGGATGAGCATGCCGATGGAGACACCCCACTCCTCCTTTAGCCGGAGCAGGCGCACGAGGTCACCGGTATTGAGGCCGTCGAGCTGCCCCGCGATCTCGGACGCGGGGACGAGGAACTCGCCGGCGAAGCGGTTGGCCTCGCGTTCGGCGTCGTCGCTGGGGATGCGGTGCAGCAGCAGGTGGGCGAGCTCATGGGCGAGGGTGAACCGGACTCGGTCCGCGGGCAGGTCGGCGTTGATGACGATGATCGGCGGCTGCGTGAGGTCGGCTGGCCAGCTGCTGACGCCGTCCTGAGCCCGGCTGCCAAGGTTGCGGTAGACGACGAGGATGCCGTGGGCCTCGAGAAGTCCGATGAGGTTCTGGACCGGCCCGGACAGCTGCCAGCGCTGGCGAAGGTACCGGGCGGCGGCGTCGGCGCGAACGGGGTCGAATGTGGCGCCCTCTTCCGCCTCCCGCTCTGAGTGCCCTGCATCCAGTCCTGCCCCGGTCGATCCGTTGCGGGCCGCGTTCACGGCGGCGGCGTTGGCGTGGGCGATGACATCGACAGGGTCGATGTCGGTGGCGAGCTGGGCGTGGACGCCGTCGAAGATTCCCTCAACGGTGACGCGGGTCAGGTGGGCGATCCCGTCGATCCGCTTGGTGGCGGCCGCGCTGAGCTTCGACTGGCGACGGCGGTGGTGCAGGCACGTGTTGGCGGTGTCGACGCGGGCGATCGGACGGCAGAGCAGGGCCGGCGGGCAGTCGAGTACTTCTGCGATATGCGTCAGGCGGTCGCCGGCGACGTCAGTCGCGCCGGACTCGATTTTGGAGATCACAGCCTGCGATATACCGGTCTTAGCGGCCAGGTCCCGCTGGGTCCAGCCCTTAGCCTCGCGCGTCAGCACGAGCATCTGGGGGGTCAGCACGAGGTCCACGCGGCCTACGTTATCAAACAGAAGTCAGTTGTCGCGTCCTTTGCGAATCAGAAACGTCAATATTGCCGGGACGTTCAGGTCGCGTTCCCCAAGAGGCACCGAGGCCCTCGTCAGCATGAGGCGGAAGAACCGCAACACGACAAATTCACGGGATGGTCGCGCCGACGTCTGCTCATCCGCGCTGGCCGGGGGGCTCACTCGCAGCACCGGGCCGGAGATCGGCCCTCCGAAAAAGGCCACATCGATCCCAGCACGCCAAGATCCTTGCGGACTCTGTGCGGACTGGGAGCCCCTAGCCCCCCTCCGACCTGCGCAAACGCGCCGATTCACACGTTGAAGCGGAACTCCACCACGTCGCCGTCGGCCATGACGTAGTCCTTGCCCTCCATGCGCACCTTGCCAGCCTCCTTGGCCTTGGCCATGGAGCCGGCGGCGACGAGGTCGTCGAAGGAGACGACCTCGGCCTTGATGAACCCCTTCTGGAAGTCGGTGTGGATCACGCCGGCGGCCTCGGGAGCGGTGTCGCCCTTGCGGATCGTCCAGGCACGGCTCTCCTTGGGACCCGCCGTCAGGTAGGTCTGCAGGCCGAGGGTGTCGAAGCCAACCCGGGCGAGGACCTCGAGACCGGGCTCGGTCACGCCGGCCTCGGCCAGGAACTCGGCCGCCTCCTCGTCGTCCAGCTCGATCAGCTCCGACTCGAACTTGGCGTCCAGGAAGATCGCCTCGGCCGGCGCGACGATCTCACGCATCTTCGCCTTGAGCTCCTCATCGTTCAGCTCGTCGGCGTCGCAGTTGAAGACGTAGATGAACGGCTTGGCCGTGAGCAACGACAGCTCCCGCAGCAGCGCACGGTCGATCGAGGTCGCGCTGATCGGCGTACCGGCCTCCAGCGCCTCCTTCGCCTCGCGGGCCGCATCGAGGTTCGCCACCAGGTCCTTGACCTTGCGCGACTCCTTCTCCAGACGAGTGATCGCGCGCTCGACCGTCTCCAGGTCGGCCAGGATCAGTTCCGTCTGGATGGTGGAGATGTCGTTGGCCGGGTTGACCTCGCCGTCGACGTGCGTGACGTCCTCGTCACGGAAGACGCGGGTGACCTGACAGATCGCGGCCGACTCCCGGATGTGCGAGAGGAACTTGTTGCCCAGGCCCTCACCCTGCGAGGCGCCGCGCACGATGCCGGCGATGTCGACGAACTCCACGGTCGCCGGCAGCTGCCGCTCCGAGCCGAAGATCTCGGCGAGCTTGCCCAGCCGCTCGTCCGGCACGCCGACCACGCCCACGTTGGGCTCGATCGTCGCGAACGGGTAGTTCGCCGCGAGCACGTTGTTCTTGGTCAGTGCGTTGAAGAGCGTCGACTTGCCTGCATTGGGGAGTCCGACGATGCCGATGGTGAGAGCCACGGGCGGGAAGTCTACGTCCCGCCCCGACCCACGGCCGAACCGTCAGGTGAGAGCGGGAAGAACGCGTTCGCCGTACGCCTGCAGGAACGCCGCCTGGTTGCGACCGACGTTGTGCACGAAGACCCGGTCGTAACCCAGCTCCAGGTAGCGGCGCAGCTCCTCGGCATGCACCTGCGGGTCGGCGCTGATCGGGAGCCGCCCCACCAGATCCTCCGGGCGCACCAGCCGCGCGATCTGCTCGATCAGCTGCGGACTGCGCAGATCGCCGCGGGCGAACCTCATCGCCCCGATCGGGTAGTACGCCGCCGCTTGGGCGAGCGCCTCCTCGTCCGTCGGCGCCCACGAGACGTTGAGGTGCAGCCAGGTCGGCATCGCGTCGGGGTCCTTGCCACCCTCACGCGCTCCGGTGCGGAAGCGCTCCAGCACCAGCGCCGCCTGGTGGTAGGAGACCCCGACCGCCAGCAGCCCGTCCGCGGACCGGCCGGCGCGCCGCGCGGTGACCGGGCCACCCGTGGCCACCAGCACGTCCGGAGCGCACTCCGGCATCGTCCACAGGCGCGTGGTCTCCAACTGGAAGTGGTCGCCGGAGTACCGGACGTCGCGGCCGGCCGACGAGGCGACGAAGAGTCGCTTGATCAGGTCGATCGCCTCGAAGAGCCGATTGATCCGCTCCGGGGCCTCGGGCCAGTAGCCGCCGGTGACGTGCTCGCTGAGCGCCTCGCCCGCGCTGACGGTGAGGAAATGGCGGCCGGGGTGCAGGGCGGCGAGGGTGGCACTCGCCTGGGCGATGCTTGCCGGGTGCGCCCGGTAGCCGGGCACCGCCATGCCGGCGCCGAAGTCGGTGGTGGTGCGCTCGGCCAGAGCACCCAGCAGGGACCAGACATGAGGGGCCTCGCCGAGCGTCGGCAACCAGGGCTGGAAGAGATCCGTGGCCAGGGTGCCGTCGAACCCGGCCGCCTCCGCCAGCCCGGCAAGATCGACGGCCTCGCGTGGCCGCACCCGGTCGGAAGCGACGACGTACCCGATCCGACCCATGGGCGTGCTCCTCGCTGGCGACTGCGGTCGCGATCCTATCCGCCGCCTGGGGCTGTCCCGCTGCCGGTTCACGGGACCGGGTGGGCGGGCACGAGCGGGGAGGTCTATCGTGAGCCGTGATCCACCGGATGGGACTTCGTCCGGTGACACCCTCCCCGGACCTGGGGTGCGTTGATCCCGCGCGGTTGCGACCTCGGCAACCGCACTTCGATCCTGCCCGCACACCCGAGAAGTCCGGAGCCCATGGCTGACATCACCCCCCTGTCCCTCTCCACCCCCGGCCGTACGCCGGAGCACCCGCGACGCCGCCTGCTTGCGGCCACCCTGGTCGCGGCGCTGACCCTTCCGTTGGCCGCCTGCGGCTCCTCCGACGAGAAGGCGGAGGCGGACGACGCGCCGGCCGCCGGCTACCCCGTGACCGTCGACAACTGCGGCACCGAGGTCACCTTCACCACCCCGCCCGAGCGCGTCGTCACCATCAAGTCGACCTCGACCGAGCTGATGCTGGCGCTCGGCCTGGGCGACCGGATCGTGGGCACCGCCTTCGCCGACGGCCCAGTGCCGGAGCAGTGGGCCGCAGACGCCACCGGTCTCACGAGTCTCTCCGACCAGGCGCCGAGCAACGAGGTCGTCCTCGAGCAGGAGCCGGACCTGGTCTTCGCCGGCTGGGAGTCCAACCTCGCCGCCGACACCGCCGGCGAGCGCGACACCCTCGCCAAGCTCGGCGTCAACAGCTACGTCTCCCCCGCTGCCTGCCAGGAGCCGGAGTACCAGCCGGAGAAGATGACCTTCCCGCTGCTCTTCGACCAGTTCCGCGAGGCCGGCAAGATCTTCGGTGCGACCGAGGCGGCCGATCGCCTCATCGCCGACCAAGAGGCGGCCCTGGCGAAGGTCGGCAAGGCCGCCCCCGGCACCACCGCGCTCTGGTGGTCGTCAGGGGAGGACACCCCCTTCGTGGGCGGCACCATCGGGGCGCCGGCGATGGTGCTCGACGCCGTCGGCCTGACCAACGTCGTCACGGAGAAGGCCACCTGGACCTCCCTGGGCTGGGAGGCGATCGTCGACGCCGACCCCGACGTCCTCGTGCTGGTGGACGCCGCCTGGAACACCGCGGCGGACAAGATCAAGTCCCTCGAGTCGAACGCCGCCACCCGCGAGCTCTCGGCGGTGAAGGCCAAGCGCTACCTCGTCATCCCGTTCCCGGCCGCCGAGGCCGGGGTGCGCTCGGTCTCTGCTGCCGCCGACCTGGCCGACCAGCTCGACGAGTTCGGACTGCTGCAGAGCGAATGACCGCGCCCACCCTCGCCCCTGCCGGGACGCGTCCGGTCACCCGTCGCGTTCGTACGGCGACGCTCGCCCTGACCGCGCCGCTGCTGCTTGCAGCACTCGCCGTCTCGGTCGTCGTAGCCGTCACGATCGGTCCCGCCGACCTGAGCACGGGCGAGGTGTGGCGTTCCATCGGAAGTCACCTGGGGCTGGCCACCAGCGACCTCACCCTGCTGCGCGACGGCATCGTCTGGGAGCTCCGGTTGCCCCGGGTGCTCACCGCGGCCGCGGTCGGGGCCGGACTCGCGGTCAGCGGCGCGGTCATGCAGGCGCTGACCCGCAACCCGCTGGCCGATCCCTACCTGCTGGGGCTGTCGTCGGGGGCGAGCCTCGGAGCCGTCCTGGTGCTGCTCACCGGGCTCTCGGTCTCCCTCACCGGTGCCGCCTTCACCGGTGCGATGCTCGCGCTGGTCGGCACCCTGCTGCTGGCCCGTTCACTGGGCGTGATCACCCCGAGCCGGACCGTGCTGTCCGGGCTGGCCGTCTCCTCCTTCTTCGGCGCCATCACGTCGCTGGTGATCTTCTGGAACACCCAGGGCGACTCCTACCGCCAGATCCTCAACTGGCTGCTCGGTTCCCTGGCCGGCGCCGACTGGGACACCGTGCGGGTCTCCTGGATCACGCTGCTGCTCATCGGCCTGCCGGTCGTCTTCTTCGGCCGCGTCCTCGACGCCTTCGCCTTCGGCGACACGGCGGCCGCCGCGCTGGGGGTGAACGTCTCGCGCACCCGGTGGCTGCTACTCGGCGGCACCGCACTGCTCACCGGGGCGATGGTCGCGGTGAGCGGATCGATCGGCTTCATCGGCCTGGTGCTGCCCAACGCCGTACGGCTCGTCGTCGGCTCCCGGCACCGGCTGCTGCTGCCCTACTCCGCGCTGGTCGGCGCGATCTTCATGATCTGGGTCGACACCGGCGCCCGGACACTCTTCGAACCCCGCGAGCTGCCGGTCGGCATCATCACCGTCCTGGTCGGCGCCCCGGTCTTCGTGATGGTGCTGCTGCGCAACCGGGAGCGGGCATGAGGGTCGTCGAGTTCGCGCACATGGCAAGTCGAGTTCGCGCAAACGGCGGGTTCACTTCGCGCGCATGGTGCGTTGACTTCGCGCAACTGGTCAGGGAGAACCCATGACCCTGCAGGCTCACGCGATCTCCGTCGAGCTGGGCGGGCGACTGATCCTCGACGAGGTCACCTTCGCGGCGCCGGCCGGTCGGGTGACCGCGCTCGTCGGCCCCAACGGCGCCGGCAAGTCCACCCTGCTGCGGGCGTTGGCAGGCACCCAGCGCGCCCGCGGTGCGGTGCGCTTCGGCGAGGTCGACCTGCTGGCGTTGCCCCGCAAGGAGCGAGCCCGCACCCTGGCACTGGTCGAGCAGGACGTGCACAGCGAGTTCTCCCTCACCGTGCGCCAGGCCGTCGAGCTGGGCCGCACGCCGCACCAGTCCAGCTGGTCGTGGGGGTCGGCCGACGACGAGGCTGTCGTCGCCTCCGCACTGCAGCGTGCCCAAGCAGCCGAGTTCGCCGGACGGCAGCTCGGCACCCTCTCCGGCGGCGAGCGCCAACGTGTCCAGCTCGCCCGAGCGCTGGCCCAGGAGCCGCGCCTGCTCCTGCTCGACGAGCCCACCAACCACCTCGACGTCCGCGCCCAGCTGCACACCCTGGCACTCCTGCAGGACCTGGCCGCCGACGGCATCACCGTGATCGCCGCGCTGCACGATCTCAGCCTCGCTGCCGAGTTCTGCGATCACCTCGTCGTGCTGGCGGCGGGCCGCATCGCCGCGGCCGGCGAGACCACGACGACGTTGACGGCCGACCTGATCGAGGCGACGTACGGCGTCACCGCCGACGTGCTCGTCCACCCCCGCTCCGGGCGTCCGCTGATCGCTTTCTCCAGGTAGCCGCCTGCGCCCAGGAGCCTGCGAGGATGGGGCGGTGAGCACGCCCACCGATCTGCCCGTCCCCCTGCGCGACCCGGCCCACCAGGTCTCGCCCCGTGCCGTCGCCATGTGGCGGACCACCGAGCTCGCCACGCTGGTCGTCGAGACGGCGGTGATCGTCGTGCTCTACTTCGTGCTGCCGTCATGGCCGTGGTGGGCAAGCCTCATCGCCGGTCTGTCGGTGGTCGGCTCGGTGATCAGCCTGGCGGTGAGCCCGGGGCTGCGCTACCGCATCCATCGCTGGGAGGTCACCGACGAGGCGATCTGCACCCGCACCGGCTGGTTCACCACCGAGCTGCGGATCGCGCCCCTCAACCGGGTCCAGACGGTCGACTCCCACCAGGGGCCGGTGATGCGGCTCTTCGGGCTGGCCGAGGTCACCGTGACCACGGCGTCGGCCGCCGGGCCGGTCAGCATTCCCGGTCTCGACCTCGACGTGGCCCACGAGGTCGTCGCACGGCTGACCGCGATCACTGCCGCGTCGGAGAGCGACGCGACATGACACCGGAACCCTCCTGGGAGCGCCTCGACGCCCGGATGCTCCTGCTCGGACCGGTTCGCGCCATCGGCGGGTTCCTCGTACCCGCAGCCATCGCGACCGTCGGCATCGGCAGCACCGACGGCATGCGTGGCCTCATCATCGCGGCGATCACCCTGGTCATCTCGATCGTCGTCGGCGTGCTGCCCTGGCTCACCACGACCTATCGGATCACCAGCACCGCACTGGTGGTGCGCACCGGGGTGCTCAAGCGCCAGACCCTGACCGCCCCACTCGAGCGGATCCGCTCCGTCGACCTCGAGGCGACGCTGCTGCACCGGCTGCTGGCCCTGCGCAAGGTCCAGATCGGCACCGGCGTCGACGACGGCTCGATCACGCTGGACTCGCTCGGCGCTGAACCGGCCGAGGCGCTGCACCACCGGCTGCTGGCGATGCGGGCCGCTACGGGGCCGACGCGGCCTCCGCACGGTGCGCCGGGCGGGAACGACGAGTCCGGTGAACCCCGACCGAGCGGGGGCGGCGGGACCCGGCCGGACGGGACTCAGCCAGGCGAGAGCGCACCGGTCGACACTGTGCCCGAGGCGCAACCACCGGCTCCGGCACACGTGCTGGCCACCTTCGACCCGGGCTGGGCACGGTTCGCGCCGTTCAGCCTGCTGCCGCTCGCCCTGGCCGCCGCGGCCATCGGCGCGGTCAGCCAGCTCGACCTGCCGTTCGGCTCGACCGGCGAGGCGATCTGGGACTGGCTGATCGCGCTCTCCCTCGGCGCCTTGCTGCTGGTGGTGATCCTGGGAGGTCTGCTGGCGTGGTGCGCGACGACGATGGTCGGCTACCTCGTGCAGTGGTGGAACCTCCGGCTGGTCCGGCAGGGCGGCAACCTGCGGCTGACCCGCGGGCTCTTCACCACCACCTCCACCACCGTGGAGGAGGCACGGGTCCGAGGCGTCGAGATGACCGAGCCGGTACTTCTCCGCGCAGTGGGCGGAGCCCGCCTCAGCGCGTTGGTCACCGGCCTCGAAGACGGCACCTACGCGGTGCTTCCCCAGGTGCCGCGCGAGGTAGCGGTCGGCGTCGCTCAGGAGATCCTCGCCGGCGACCATCCGCCGGAGCGGGGCGCCACCGCGGCCCTGGACCTCGACCTGCACCCCCACGGCTCCTCGGCCCGCCGTCGGGCGCTGATCCGCGGCGTACGGGCGTGGGGCGGGCTGGCCACCGTCGCAGTGGTCGGGCTCTGGATCGCCGATTGGCTCTCGCCGCTGTGGGGCGGCGTCGCGCTCGTCGCAGCGGTCGCCTGGGGTCTCTTCGTCGGCGACCAGTCCTACCGGCACCTCGGCCATCGCCTGACGGAGCGGCACCTCGTGGTGGGCGCCGCCTCGCTGACCCGCGCGCGATCGGTCCTGGAGCGCGACGGGATCATCGGCTGGGTCATCGCCGCGAACTGGTTCCAGCGGAGGCTGGGGCTGACCACCCTCACCGCGACGACCGCCGCAGGCTCGGAGTCCGTCGTGCTCGTCGACCTACCCCGGGCCGAGGCAGAAGCCCTGGTCCGCGAGACGACGCCGGTCTGGGTCTGAGGGGCGCACGTGCGCCCCTCAAGACACCACACCGTGCGTCAGCGGTCGACGGTGAGGTTCAGTGTGCTCCCCGGCTGCACCCGGTAGAGGCCGCCCAGCAGCTCCAGCAGCTTCATCGGCGGCGGCAGCAGGTGCGGGGTGTCACCGGTCTTCACCTTCAAGCGGAGCCGGTGACCGGCCGGGATGGTGACGAACGACGGCCGGATCTCGATGTCGTAGCGGGTGCTCTGCCCGACCGGCACCTTCTGCGCCGAGGCCTTGGTGAGCGGGTGGTACGGCATGATCCAGTCGTTGCCCGCGGCCCAGCTACGCACCGGGTCGACCGCCCGTAGCGAGCCGAGCTGCGCGCCGCCGGTGAGCAACCGCTGCGTGCCATCGGGAGCGACGTCGTACACCTCGGTGACGAACATCGTCTCCGGCCTGTTGGAAGTCGCGTTCAGGGTCAGCGAGAGCGGCCCGGAGAGCCGCATCGGCTGGGCGAGTGGGGCAGTGTCCCAGGTCGCATCGCCCGGCTGGAGCGCATCCAGCAGGCCCTGCAGCGCCGGCTGCCCGTGACAGAACTCCACGAACGCCCGCAATGCACCCGCCGCCCACTGGTTGACTGCCTGCGAGCAGGCCAAGGAGAGACCCTTGAACCAGATGCTCTGGTTGGCGCCGGCTACGGCCGCCGGAGTCAGCTTCTTGCCCGGGGCGAGATGCAGACGCTCGACCTGCGCCTCCTCCGACGGGTACGACGCCACGCGGTAGCTGCTGTCGCCCTCCAGCACCTCGAACGGCTTGTCGGTGTCGGTGATGCCGGTGTCGACGCCCTTCAGGTAGTGGTCGAACCAGGCGAGCTTGATCCGGTCGAGGTCGATGCCCTCTCCCTGGTTGCCGTGGTCCCAGGGCCCCCACAGCAGCTGGTAGTCGCTGGTCACCTGCTGGTCGGGCAGCATCGGGGCGGTGACGGAGCGGCCCGCCCAAGCGTTCTGCAGACCGCTGTAGAGCAGCGGCTCCCCGCGCTGGAAGACGTCGTACTGGCCACCGACGATGTAGGCGGCAACGCCGTTGTCGACGACCTTCTGCAGCACCCGCTGCGGGGCCCGCTCCTGCCAGTACTCCGAGTCATAGACGCGGCCCTGCTGCAGCAGCACGTTGAGGCCGGTGGTGAGCTCGAACGGGATGCCGGCCAGCCCGTGCTGGAACGCCAGCCGCAGCGCGTCGAAGGGGTTGCTCATCCGCTCCCCCAGCGGGGTGAGGGTGCGCAGCCCGAAGTAGCCGGCGATCAGCCCGAGGGACGACTCCATGTTGACCACGCCGCCGCTGACGAACAGGTCGCGGTAGGGGTCGGCCGCGGTGAAGACCGGGAAGATCGCCTTGAGCGGCGAGTTCGGTCCCACCTCGGAGGCTGTGAAGACCTGGTCGATGCCCAGGTAGGAGAAGCCGGTCGCACCCACCTTGCCGGTGCTGTGCGGCAGCTGTGCGGCGAAGTCGACCAGCTCGGCACCGTCCTCGGCCTCGACCTGCCCGAAGAGCTGCGACTGCCCCTCGGACCCGCCGGTGCCGGCCACGTCGACGGTGAGGAAGATGTAGCCGCGCCTGACCATGTAGTCGTTGACCTGGCCGTCGAACGACTTCCCGTACGGCGTCTGCACCAGGATCACCGGGAACGGTCCCGGCGCCGCCTTCCCGGTCGCCGGGTCGGCGGGCGCATGGATCGCTGCGCGCAGTACCCGGCCGTCACGCATCGTGATCGGCACGTCCTTGGTGACCACGATCCCGTACGTCGCGGGGCCCGGCTCCCACCCAGGCGCCAGGGCCGGCACCGCAGCCACCCGGCGTACGCCCGGGGCCGCGGAAGCGGCGGAGAGCCCCGGCAGCAGCACCGCCAGGAGCGCGAACAGTGCCGTCAGCGCGACGACTCGGAGAGTGGGACGCGTGTTCAACATAGTGTTGCAACGAACCGGTGTGACGGGGGTTACTCCTCGGTCACACGTAGGGTGTCGGCCGTGCGTATCGCGACGTGGAACGTCAACTCCCTGCGGAGCCGGATCGACCGTGTCGAGGCGTTGCTGCAGCGGCATGAGATCGACGTGCTGGCCCTGCAGGAGACCAAGGCACGGGAGGAGCAGCTGCCGCTGATGGGGCTGCAATCGCTCGGCTACGAGACAGTCGCGGCCGGCTACAACCAGTGGAACGGCGTCGCGTTGATCAGCAGGGTCGGCATCGACGACGTGCAGGTCGGGTTCCCCGAGATGCCCGGCTTCGGCGAGCCGCTGGCCGCGGAGGCCCGCGCGCTGGGCGCCGTCTGCGGGGGCGTCCGGATCTGGTCGCTGTATGTGCCCAACGGGCGCAAGATCGGCGACCCGCACTATCTCTACAAGCTGGACTGGCTGGCCCGGCTCCGGGCCGCCGCCGGCCAGTGGGTGGGCGAGGACGCCGCGCTGGTCGGCGACTGGAACATCGCCCCCACCGACGAGGACGTCTTCGACATCGCCCAGTTCGCCACCTCGACCCACGTCACCGAGCCGGAACGCGCCGCCTTCCGCGCCTTCCTCGACGAGGGCTACGTCGACGTCGCCCGTCCGCACACCCCGCACCCCGACGGGTTCACCTACTTCGACTACTACCGCCAGCGCTTCGAGCGCAACCGCGGCATGCGCATCGACTTCGTGCTCGGCTCGCCCTCGCTGGCCAAGCGCGTCACCGGGGCCTTCATCGACCGCGAAGAGCGCGATCCCGCCCGCTTCGAGGGCAAGCCCAGCGACCACGCCCCGCTGATCGTCGACCTCGCTGACTAGGCCCCCGCTCGCTGTCATGCGCCGGATTTGTGGTCGCTCCGCCAGGCGCTGTGTCGGGGGGTTGCGTCATGGTGGCCCCATGGAGATCGCACTGTTGCTGCTCGGGCTGGCGCTCGGCATCGGCGTTGGTACGGCGTTGGGCTGGCTGGCCGCGTCGCTGCGGGCGGGGCGGGCGCCGAGTGGCGACGTCGCGGCCGTGACGGAGGCGCTGGCCGACAAGGTAGGCCGGGACGCCGACGTCCACGCCGGCCTGCGCCAACTTCAGGAGCAGCTCACGTCGCTGGAGCGCGAACGTGCCCACTGGCAGGGGCAGATCCGCCAGCAGGTCGAGGAGGTTCGGCTGAGCGCCACCGACCTGCGCCGCGAGACCACCGCGCTGGGCACCGCCCTACGCCGTCCACAGGTCAGGGGCCGGTGGGGCGAGCTCCAGCTGCGCCGGGCGGTCGAGCTCGCCGGGATGCTGGAGCACTGCGACTTCACCGAGCAGCAGAGCCTCACCACCGCTGACGGCATCGTGCGGCCCGACCTCGTGGTGCACCTGGCCGGCGGCCGCCACGTGGTGGTCGACAGCAAGGTGCCGCTCGACGCCTTCCTCGACGTCACCGAGGCTGGGGAGCCGGAGGAGTCTCGCCACCACCTGGGCAGGCATGCGGCACAGGTGCGGCAGCACGTGGACGCCCTCTCCGCCAAGAGGTACTGGCGTGCGGTCGACCTCTCCCCCGATTTCGTCGTGCTCTACCTCCCTGGCGAGGGCCTGCTCTCCGCCGCCTTGGAGGCAGATCGGTCGCTGCTGGAGCATGCGGCGGGCCGCAACGTCGTGCTGGCCACGCCGACCACGTTGATCGCGCTGCTCAAGACGGTCGCGCTGGGTTGGTCGCAGGCGCAGGTCGCCGAGCGCGCCCGCGAGATCCACGAGCTCGGCCGCGACCTGCATGCCCGACTCGGCGTGATGGGTGGGCATCTCGACAAGCTCGGTCGCAGTCTGCGCGGCTCCGTCGAGGCGTTCAACGCCACCGTCGGCTCGCTCGAGGGCCGTGTGCTGGTCACCGCTCGCAACCTGGAGGAGCTCGGCGCCGGAGAGAGCGCCCTGGAGGCGCCGGCGCGGGTGATCGTCGAGCCACGATCGCTGACCGCACGCGAACTCCGCGAGACCGGCTGACCAGCGGTCCGCCGCGCCGTAGATTGACCCCGTGGCCCGTGCACGCACGCTCTGGGAGGAAGGCGACGAACCCGCTCGGTCCGTCGCCCTGCTCGGCGTCGCCGTCACCGTCACGCTGCTGCTCCTCGACCTGCTGGTGACGCGAGGGGTCGGTCTCCTCTTCGACTGCGGTTTCGTGCTGCTGTGCGTCGGCTTGGCGCTGCGCGTCCGCCCGCCGGATTTCCTCACGATCGCGGGGCTGCCGCCGACCCTGATGGTGGGTACCTTCTGGGCCCATGCCGTCATCGGCCCCGAGGAGAGCACGATCCAAGCCCTGGTCCGCACCCTGAGCGAGCACGTCGGTGCCCTGGTGATCGGCTACACCCTCTTCCTCAGTTGCCTGTTGCTCCGGCACGAGTTCGTTCGGCGGCGGCGCGGCCCCCACCACCCGGCGGCCCGATGATGGGCCGGCTCGGCTCGCGCCGTCGCACGGCACCCCCCCGGCTGGCACCGATCGCCCCGGTGCCGACGCTGCCGGAGCGACGCCGCTGGGTGCTCGCGTACGACGGGGTGCTCTTCGTCATCGCGCTCGTCATCGTGGCTCTCGAGGCACTGGAATGGCGCGACAACCTTCCCGACTTCCGGCCGGTCTCCATCGTGGCGCTGGCGGCACTGCCGCTGCTGATCCGCAACTCCATCCCGGTCTCCACCGGCACCTACTCCGCCACGGTCGCCCTCGCTCCGGCCGTGCTCTACTCCGCCGCCTTCGACGGAGGCAGCCACATCTTCCCGCTCTGGGCGCTGATCGTCTTCTGCTCCTACAGCTTGCTGCGCGGCCGGCCGTCGGTTCGCAATCCGCGCGTGGCGATCCAGATCCTGGCCGGTGCCGCGCTGATGGAGGTCGCCACCGCCACGCGCCTCGGCTTCCACCCCTATGACCGCGTCCTGACCGGGATCGCGGCGTACCTCGCCGTCCTCGCGGCTCTGGAGTTCCCGCGCCACTGGATCCGCACGAACCAGTCCCGACTCCGGGTGCTGGAGCCCCTCAACCTGGCGGCCGCGGTGATCGCGCTCCTGCTCTCCTCCACCAGCGTGGCCGTGCTGCGACGCATGCAGGCAGAGGGACAGGGCTTCGGGGTCCTCAACACCCCGGAGGGACAGGCCCCGGGCACCGTTCCGGTGCTGGGCATCACCCTGATCGCCGCCTGCGTGCTCCTGGCCAAGGTCGAACGGCAACTGCTGATCACCGCCACCCTCTCCGATGCCGCGGTCGCGATGCCGTGGCCGGGCGACCAGATCGACGAGCTCCTGAAGGAGACGAGCCGCCGCGGCCTCCGGGCGCGCACGGCCGAGATCCGCGCCGAGCCCGACGGCAGGCAGAGCCTCAGCCTGGAACTCCGCGACGGCCGTTTCCTGGTGCTCACCCGCGGCCGGGGCGACCTCGGTTTCCAACGCTCCGAGGAGAAGTTGGCGCGTGCCCTGGTCGCCATGGCCGAGGGGTCTCGGGCTCAGGCCACCCACGAGCAGGTGCTGATCCAGGCAGCCAACACCGACGCGCTCAGCGGCCTGTGGACCCACCCGTTCTTCAACACCTGCCTGTCGACCGCACTGGCCGAGCGCGCGCCGACCGAGAACATCGCTGTGCTCTTCATCGACCTCGACGACTTCAAGTTCGTCAACGAGAGCCTGGGCCACCTGGTCGCCGACGACGTGATCCGCACCCTGGGCGAACGCCTGCTCTCCGGGCTGCCGGTCGACTCCTTCCCGAGCCGCTTCGGCGGCGACGAGTTCGTCCTGCTCTTCCGACATGTCCACGGCGCCAGCCACCTCGAGTCCTTGAAGCACCAGGTCACCGCCCTGGTCGGCGAGCACATCACTGTCGAGGGCGAGGTGCTCCAGATGAGCTGCACCATCGGAGCGGCGCTCTCCTCTCCCAGTCGCAACAGCGCCTCGGGTCTGCTCCAAGACGCCGAACTCGAGATGCGCAGTCTCAAGGCGGCTCGACGCGCTATTCCCCGTCCCCGCTGGGCTCCGGAGGTAGCGCTGCTGCGCGACCTCGTCGACGAGGGCGACATCGGAGTGGCCTACCAGCCGCTGATCGATCTGCGCACCAACAGCCTCTACGGCTACGAGGCGCTGGTGCGCGCCCACCACCCCGCCTTCGGGCCGCTCTCTCCCCTCCAGACGATCGGTTCCGCGATCCGCCTGGGCATCCTCGACGAGGTCACCGAGATCATCGCGGAGCAGGCATTCGTCGCCGTCGACCGCGTCGCTCAGCGGATCGGCCGGGAGCTCACCCTCTCGATCAACATCGAGTACCAGCAGCTGCGCGACGGCAATCCCCTGCTGGACTGGGTCTGCGAACGCAAGGAGAGCCACGGCTTCCCCGTCGTCCTGGAGCTCTCCGAACGCAAGATCGGTGCCTGGCACTCGGTCCACGAGCACGTGGCTCGGAACCTCCGCGACTGCGGCGTCGAGCTCGCCCTGGACGACTTCGGGGCCGGCAACGCGACGTTCAACGTCGTCTCCGAGTGGGACTGGGGCTGGGTCAAGATCGACCGAGCGTTCCTCAGCAGCATGGGCGAGCGTGGGCTCACCATGCTTCCGCACGTGGTGCGGATGCTCCACGAGCTCGGCACCACCGCCGTGCTGGAGGGGATCGAGACCCGCGAGCAGCTCGGCTTCGCGCGGGAGCTGAGCATCCCCTTGGCGCAGGGGCATCGCCTGGGAACGCCGCAGTCGGCAGAGGAGATCCTGACCGACCAGACCGTGCACGGCCTCGACGTGACCGACCTGCTCTCCGACTGACGGACGCCGTCCCGGACGCCCCGGGCGACGGCGTACGGCGTCACTCCAGGAAGCGCTCCGGGTCGCCTGCGCCGAGACGCAGGACCTCGGGCACCTTCTCCGACAGGTCGACGACCGTCGTCGGGGTGGCCGGGCACTCGCCGGCCTCCACCACGATGTCGACCTGGTGGTCGAGCTCCTCCTTGATCTCCCAGCCGAGGGTGCGCGGCTCCTGCTCGCCGGGAAGGATCAGGGTGCTGGTCAGCATCGGCTCGCCCAGCTCGGCCAGGATCGCCTGGACGAGCGGACGCTCGGGGATGCGCACGCCGACGGTCTTCTTCTTGGCGTGCATCAACCGGCGGGGCACCTCGCGCGTGGCCGGAAGGATGAAGGTGTAGGGCCCCGGCGTGCACGCCTTGATCGCCCGGAACGAGGAGTTGTCGACGTGCACGAACTGGCCGAGCTGGCCGAAGTCCCGGCACATCAGGGTGAAGTGGTGCTTCTCGTCCAGGTCCCGGATCCGCAGGATCCTGTCGCGCCCATCGCGGTTGCCGAGCTGCGCGCCCAGCGCATAGCCCGAGTCGGTCGGATAGGCGATGAGCTGATCGTCGCGCAGCGCCTCCACCAGTTGAGCGACCAACCGGGGCTGCGGGTTGTCGGGGTGGATGTCGAGGAAGCGCGCCATGGTGCCCAAGGGTAGTCGCGACCTACCTCTAGGGTGAGAGCGTCCTGACGGCGGCGATGTCCTGGGGAGTGACAGTGGCCCATCAACCGAACCCTCACCGCAGCGGTGTGCGCCGCCGCAGCGCCATGCTCCTTGCGGGCCTGCTCCTGCTCGCCACCGCGGGCGCCGCGACCGGCCATGCCGCTCCCGGTGACGCACCGGACGGATCACGGCCGACGAGCACGGTGCCCGTCACCGGCACGCTCAGCTCGTACGCCGACAGCACAGGCACCCTGCTCGTCCCGGTGCCCGAAGGGCTCACCCCTCGGCGGCTCCGGGGCCAGCTGACGGTCAGCGGCCCGCAGAGCGGCGACGTGACCATCTCGGTCGGCGGACGCACCCTTCTCCGAGGCCCGGTGGGCGACACCCGGCCGGTGGCGCTGCGCGTCGGCCCCCGAGACGTCGACGGCGACGGCAACCTCCCCGTCACGCTGACGCACCACACCGAGAACCCAGGACGCACGGCCTGCATCACGGTGGAGCCGACCCGCGTCACCCTGGACGAGCTGACCCTCGTCGCCTCGGGCCAGGAGACCACCCCGCGCACGGTAGGCGAGTTCCTCCCCGCGGCCAGCGCCGGAGTCGACGTCGTGGTGGCTGCGGACGCGTCCGACGACCTCCTGCAGGCGGCCCTCAACGCGGTGGCGGCCGTCGCCTCGCGCTACGGCACCGAGACCCCCGTCGAGCTGGTGACCACCCCCCAGGCGGAGGGCCCAGGGGCACGGGCGATCGAGTTCCGCGCCGGCGACTCCCCGGTCACCACCACGATCGACAGCGGCTCCGGCGTCCCCACCCTCGTGATCACCGGCTCCGGTGACGACCTGACCGGGGCCGCACGGGCGCTCGCCTCTCCCGCGCTCCCCCTCGCCGACGACGCCACGACCGAAGGTCTGTCGGTCACCACAGCTGAGGAGAGCGACCGCGGCCTGCGCCAGCAGCTGAGCACGGTCGCCCGCCAGGAGACGATCGTGCTCAGCGGCTACGGCACCTCGACCGCCTACGTCGGGGTGCGCCAAGACATGTTCGGCGGACCGATCGACAAGCTCGACCTGCACCTGACCGGCACCCACACCGCGGTGCCCGACGGCGCGCGGGTCCAGCTGGATCTGCTCTTCAACGGTCGCCTGGTCGCCTCGACCCGGCTCGGCGACGACAGTGACTTCACCCTCGACGCGACGGTCGAGAGCGATCACCTCCGCGCCGAGAACGGCTTGGAGCTGCGGTTCAGTGGGAGCCCGGCCGGAGGCGAGTGCGTCACCTTCGGTCAGCACCTCCCGCTCGAGGTGCATGTCGACACCAGCGCCTCCACCCTCATCGGCCACCGCGGCAACGGCTCGGTCACCGGCTTCGCCCGCTTCCCGCAGGTTCTCGGCGGCGATCTCCCGGTCGCCCTGCGCGGCACAGACGGCGCCCGCACCGGCCTCGCTGCCGACGCGGCACGGATCGTCTCCGCACTGCAGCGGGCCGCTGACCGCCCGCTCGAGCTCGAGCTGGTCGATGCCGACGCCTTCCTGAGCAGCGACCGCTCCGGGTTGCTGGTGGGCGCGACCCATGAGGACTCGACCGCCCTCAAAGCACCGCTCCGGCTCAGCGGCATGCGCCTGATGGACTACGTCGACGCAGCCTTCGAGGTCGGCACGGACCGGCCGTTCGCCGCTCTCGAGGCGTTCGGCAACGACGGGCGCGACGTACTGATGCTGGGCGCCTGGCAGCCCGACGGCACCGACGCGAGCCCTCTGCTCCGCCGAGCCACCGCAGCCCTCGTCTCCGCATCGTGGGGGACGCTCAGCGACGACGTCCTCGTCGCGACCGAGACCAGCGACCCCTTCACGCTCAGCAGCAATGCCGTGGTGCCGCAGCAGGAACGCGTCGACGAGCGACGCAGTCAGGCCTGGTGGTTCCTCGGGGGTCTCGGCGTGCTGCTGCTCCTGGTCGGGGTGAACGTCGTGATCGGCCGCCGGCGCAAGGAGCAGGTGCGGCGCCTGGTCGATGCACAGGAACGTGTCGACGCGCAGGAGCGCACCGGCACCACCGACGAGTGACGGAGCCATCGTGAGCCTCTGGCGGCGGGCATGGCAGGGCTTCGGCGCCCCGCCGCGCGGCCGTCGTGTCGCCGGGACCGTCTGGGTCTTCGGCCTCGGGGCGGCGGCTGGCGCCGCCGCCTCGGTCTGGACCGTGCACACCGGCTCCAACTTGGACTACGGCGACGCGATGGCGCACCTGACCATCTCGCGACGCATCCTCGACAGCATGAACCCGGGCCTGCAGCAGCTCGGCACGGTATGGCTGCCCCTGCCCCATCTGCTGTTGCTGCCGTTCGTGATGAACCTGTGGCTCTTCAAGACCGGGGTCGCCGCCTGCATCGTCGGCTCGCTCTGCCTCGGCACGGCGGCCGCCAGCCTGCACCGCATCATGGCGCGCATCGGCATCGACGGGCTCGGCCGCCTGGTCGGACTGGCGATCCTGCTCACCAACCTGAGCCTGCTCTACGCCTGCACCACGGCACTCACCGAGCCGGTGCTGATCGCCACGCTCACCACCTGCGTCGCGGGGCTGGCCGGTTGGGCCACGAGTGAGCGACGACTCAGCGGCGGCGAGCTCGCGGTCTTCGCCGGCATCCCGGCGGGGATGGGCGTGCTGACCCGTTACGAGGCGTGGGCGCTCGTGGTGAGCGGCACCATATTCGTCGCCTTCGTGTGCGTACGCCGCGGCGAGACGCTCCGGCGTACGGCGGCCTACTGCGCGAGCTTCCTGGCGGTGCCGGCCACCGCGATCGGCTGGTGGCTCGCCTACAACACCGCCTGGTACGGCAACCCGGTCGAGTTCCTGACCGGCGACTACTCGGCGGCGGCGTTCACCGAGGTCTTCATCGAGCAGGGCCAGCTGACCACCAAGGGCAACCTCGGCCTCTCGTTCCAGGTGCTCTCCTGGGCGATCCTCGAGACCTCCGGCGTGGTGCCGTTGCTGCTGGCCGGCGCCGGCCTGGTGGTGCTGACGATCCAACGCGGGATCGACGACCGGGCGCTGGTGGTCTGGCTGCTCGGCACCTCGACCGCCTTCCTGCTCTTCAGCCTGACCACCGGTCAGCACATCATGGTCAACGATCGGTCGCTGCCGACCGGTGCCTACAACAATCGCTACGTGCTCTCCGCAGTGCCTTGGGTCGCGGTGCTGGCCGCCTACCTGGTCGGTCAGTGGCGGGCGGCGGCCGCAGCGCGGACGGTCGCCACCGTGCTCATCGGTGCCGGGCTGGCGTGGCAGGTGGTCTGGTGGGGCGATGCTCCGGAAGAGCGGATGACGGTGATCCAGGAAGGGCGGGAGGTGGCCCGCGCCGCCGCCGAGACCCGCGATCTGGCGCGCTGGCTCGGCGAGCACTACGACGGAGGGCGGATCCTGCTCGACGAGAGCGCAGGCAACGAGTTCGCCTTCCAGCCCCTGGTCGGCGTGCCGCTCTCGGACTACTACAACCGCTCCAGCGGCGACCACTTCGACGAAGCCCTGGCCGATCCGTTCGGCCATGTGCGCTGGGTGGTCATGCACCGCGCCCAGCTGGTCTCCTCGAGCACGAAGTCGTCGGTCGACCTGGTGACCGAGGCTCTCTCCGACGATCCACAGTTCCACGCCCGCTACGAGCTCGTGCACACCGCCGGTAACGTCGGGATCTACCGGCGGATCGGAGGTGACACGTGACCGCGACCTCGTCCCCCCTGCCGATCGGCCAGGCGCTGCTTCGCGCTGGCCTGATCGACGAGGCACAGCTCGACGCGGCCCTGACCCGGCAGCGCACCGAAGGCGGTCCGCTCGGTCATCAGCTGCTGCTGGCCGGCGCCCTGACCCGCTTGCAGCTCTACGACGCGCTGGCCACGGCCTGGGAGGCGCCACGGATCGACCTGATCGCCGAGCCGCCCGACGGCCTCCTGCTCCGCACGGTGCCCTATCACGTCTCGCTGCGCGACGGCTGGGTCGCACACCACCGGGGCAGCGACGGGCTGGTGGTGGCCACGGCCACTCCCCCGGGCGAGGCGCTGTCTGCCGCGGTCGAGGAGTATTTCCCCGGCGAGTCCCCGCGCTATCGCACCACCACCGACTGGGACATCTGGCAGGCCGTCGAGAAGGCCCATCGCGACGACCTGCTCTTCGAGTCGCAGGACCGGCTCGCCGAGGACTCCCCCCTGCACTCGGCGAAGTCGGGTCTGACGAGCTGGCAGCTCCGGATCCCGCTGCTGATCGGCGCTGTGGTCCTGGTGGGCCTGCTGCTCTCGACCATCCTGTCGTTCGCGATCGTGATCACCGTCGCCAACATCGTCTTCCTGACCAGCATCCTCTTCAAGACGGTCGCCGCCTGTCGCGCACCGCTGCGGCGACGCCGGATCCTGCGTCAGACCCTGGCCGAGATGCAGGAGCGTGTACGGCGCGGCCTGCCGCCGGTCCGCGACTCCGGTCGTCCGGAGTCCGACCTGCCGATCTACACGATCCTGATGCCGGTCTACCGGGAGGCCAACATCGTCGAGAAGCTGATCACCAACATCGGCTCCCTCGACTACCCGAAGAGCAAGCTCGACGTGCTGCTGCTGATGGAGGCCGACGACCACGAGACCATCGAGGTGGCCAAGTCGATGCGCCCGCCGGAATACATCCGTCTGGTCGTCGTACCACCGGGTCACCCGCAGACGAAGCCGCGGGCCTGCAACTACGGCCTCGCCTTCGCACGCGGCGAGTACGTCGTCATCTACGACGCCGAGGACCGGCCGGAGAGTCTGCAACTGCGCAAGTCGGTGGAGGCGTTCGAGCGCGACGAGTTCGAACGCACCCAACTGGGCGCCACCCAGCATCCACTGGCCTGCGTGCAGGCGTCGCTGCACTACTTCAACGCCGACTACAACGTCCTGACCCGGATGTTCGCGGTCGAGTATGCGCACTGGTTCGAGGCGATGCTGCCGGGAATGGACGACTCCGGCATCCCCCTGCCGCTGGGCGGCACCTCCAACCACTTCCACACCGACCGGCTGCGGGAGCTCGGCGCCTGGGACCCGTTCAACGTGACCGAGGACGCCGATCTGGGCCTGCGCGCCTCCGTGCTCGGCTACCGGGTCACGGTGATCGACTCCACCACCGGGGAGGAGGCCTGCTCGCAGACCGCGGCCTGGATCCGCCAGCGCACCCGCTGGATCAAGGGCTACATGGTGACGGCGGCGGTCAACACCCGGCACCCGCTGCAGTTCGCCCGCGACGTGCGGCTGCCCGGCGTCATCGGCATGCTCGGGCTGATCATGGCCACGCCGCTGGCGTTCCTCGTCTACCCGATCTGCCTCGGCTTCACCGCGCTCACCTATGTCGGCGTGCGGTTCATCGGCCTCGAGCTGCCCGGCTGGGTGGTCGCGACCAGCGTGGTCACCATGGTCTTCGGCAACCTGCTCATGATCCTCTCCGCGATGGTCGCCACCACCTGGCGCTACAACTGGCGGATCGGGATCTTCGCGGTCTTCTCACCCATCTACTGGGTGCTGCACAGCATCGCTGCCTGGCGGGCGCTCTTCCAGGTGATCCGCGACCCGCACCGGTGGGAGAAGACGCCCCATGGGCTCACTGAGGACTACGAGTCCGAGGCGCACCTCTGATCAGGAGCCTGCAGCAGCCTTCTCTGCTGCCCGGATGTCGCGCCGGAGCTCCGGCGGCAGTGCGAAGATCAGCGACTCCTCGGCCGAGTGCACCGCTCGCGCGTCGGGATACCCGCGCTCGGCGAGGAAGCCCAGCACGCCCTGCACCAGGTCCTCGGGCACCGATGCTCCCGAGGTGACGCTGACCGTCTGCACTCCGTCGAGCCAGGCCTCCTCGATCTCCCCGGCGTCGTCGACCCGGTAGGCCGCCTTGGCGCCGGCCTCGAGCGCGACCTCCGCCAACCGCACGGAGTTGGAGGAGTTGGCCGAGCCGACGACGATGACGAGGTCGGCCTCGGGGCTGATCTCCTTGATCGCCATCTGCCGGTTCTGGGTGGCGTAGCAGATGTCGTCGCTCGGCGGATCGAGCAGCGCCGGGAAGCGCTCGCGGATCGCGGCGACGGTCGCCATCGTTTCGTCGACCGACAGCGTGGTCTGGGAGAGCCAGGCGACGCGGTTGGGGTCGCGTACGACGATGCCGGCGACGTCCTCGGGCCCCTGCACCAGCTGGATGTGCTCCGGCGCCTCGCCGGCGGTGCCCTCGACCTCCTCGTGGCCCTCGTGGCCGATCAGCAGGATGTCGTAGTCCTCGGCGGCGAACCGCTTCGCCTCGTGGTGCACCTTGGTCACCAGCGGGCAGGTGGCGTCGATCGTCTTCAGGTCCCGCTCCGCCGCCTCCGCATGCACCGCCGGCGAGACACCGTGGGCGGAGAAGACGACCGTCTGCCCGGTCGGCACCTCGTCGAGCTCCTCCACGAAGATCGCACCGCGCGACTCCAGATTGGCGACGACGTGCTTGTTGTGCACGATCTGCTTGCGCACGTAGACCGGGGCGCCGTAGAGGTCCAGTGCCTTCTCGACGGTGATCACCGCTCGGTCCACTCCGGCACAGTAGCCACGGGGCGCGGCAAGCAACACCGCCTGCTCGGCCTCCTCCGGACTCAGCACGGCCGGCATCGCGAGATCAACCTGGTCGCCACTCATGCCCCGGAGTCTATCGGCGCCCCGGGTGCCGACCCAGTCGAGTCGTCAGCGCTCGTGGAGCGACGCCGTACGACCGGCTGCGTGGACGGCTGCCCGGGTCCGTTCCAGCGCCTTCTGCAACCGGTAGCGGTCCCCCCGTCCGGCGGCGAGGGCCGGCACCACGCGCTGCACCCGCAACGGCGCTGCCGGCCAGCTCCCCCACACCAGCGGGTGGTAGCTCGCGTCGCTGACGGCGAACCGGCCGGGCGACTTCTCGGTGAAGGTGAAGTCAGCGAGGATCCCCTCGTAGGTGCGCGGCATCGACGGGTCCTGCTGAGCGATCATGTTGCCCATCCCGTAGACGACCCAGACACCGTTGACCCTGGTGATCGGCTGCACCACGTGGGCGTGCGAGCCGAGCACCAGGTCGACCTCGCCGCTGGCGGTGAGCTCCTCCACGATCCGTATCTGGTCGGCGTTGGGGCTGGGGTCGTACTCGTTGCCTCCGTGCAGATGCACGACCACCAGCTCGGCGCCCGCGGACCGCGCGGCCCGCACCTGGGCAAGCAGGTTGGCCGGGTCCCATGAGTTCACCGACCACTCGCGGCCCTGCGGCAGGGGAATCCCGTTGGTGGAGTAGGTGCCCGCGACCAGGCCGATCCGTACGCCGTCCGCCGTGGTGAGCAGCACCGGTCGATCACGCTCGGCACGGGTACGGAAGGTGCCGACGTGCGCGACACCGGCGCGCTCCAGCAGGTCGGCGGTCTCGACCAGGCCGGCGTACCCCTGGTCGATGCTGTGGTTCGACGCCGTGACACAGGCGTCGAAGCCGACCTGGGCGATCCACCGCGCGATCTGCGGCGGCGCCGCGAACAGCGGGAAGTTCTGCCACGGCTCTCCCGGCCCGGCGAACGGCACCTCCTCCTGACAGATGGCCAGGTCGGCACCGGCGATGGTCTCCGCGACGTCAGCGAAGACCGGGGCGAGGTCGATCCCGCCGATGCCCTTGCCCGTACGCCGATGCTCGGCCTGGCCCGCCTGCCAGACGGTGTTGTGCCACAGCAGGTCGCCGCCCATCACCACTCTGGCCGAGCGCGGCGTCCAGGTCTCCCCTCGTGGACCTGGCGCCCGCCCGGCGCCGTTGGTCGGCGTGAGTGCGCCGTCCGTGACCGTCGTGTCGTCCTCCGCCGGCCACGTGTCGTCGGGAGCGCGGTCGACCAGCCACCAGGCCAGGGGAACGACCAACGCGATCAACCCGGCAACGACGAGCCGGCGGAGGGGCGCACTTCGGATCACATAGACATGGACGCCCGAGGCCGGGTTTCGGTTGCGTCTCGCCGACAATCTCTGCGTCGGGGGCCGGCAGTAGGGTCTGCGGCATGTCTTCTCTGCGCGACGCCACCGCCGAGGCACCTGCCCCGGTGCGCGCTGTCGCGCAGGCGCTGTCGGGCTACATCGACCGGCTTGGCACCGTCTGGGTCGAGGGCCAGGTCGCCCAGGTGAGCCGCAGGCCGGGCCTCCAGACGGTCTTCATGACGCTGCGCGACACGATCGCCGACCTCTCACTCTCGGTCACCTGTCCCCGGCACGTCTTCGACAGCCTCAACCCGCCGTTGGTCGAAGGCGCCAGCGTGGTGGTGCATGCCAAGCCGAGCTTCTACGCGGTGCGCGGCACGCTGTCGCTGCAGGCACGCGAGATCCGGATGGTCGGCCTGGGCGAGCTGCTGGCTCGGCTCGAACGACGTCGGCAGCTGCTAGCCGCCGAGGGGCTCTTCGCCGCCGAGCTGAAGCGACCGTTGCCGTTCCTGCCCCAGACCATCGGCCTGGTCACCGCCCCCGGCTCGGATGCCGAGCGCGATGTACTCGAGAACGCCCGGCGCCGCTGGCCGGCCGTGCGGTTCCGGATCGCCGCGGCACGGATGCAGGGCACCCAGAGCGCACGGGAGGTGATCGAGGCGCTGGCCGTCCTCGAGCGCGATCCGGAGGTCGACGTGGTGGTGGTCGCCCGCGGCGGCGGCTCGGTCGAGGATCTGCTCCCCTTCTCCGACGAGGCGGTGATCCGCGCCGTCCACGGCATGCGCACCCCGGTCGTCTCGGCGATCGGCCATGAGGCCGACCAGCCGCTGCTCGACCTGGTGGCCGACCTGCGGGCGTCGACGCCGACCGACGCTGCGCGCCGGGTTGTGCCCGATCTTGCCGAGGAGTCCCACCGCCTGGAGGTGGCCCGCACCCGGCTGCGTCAGGCGATGCGTAGCTGGCTGGCGCGGGAACAGGAGACGCTGGCGATGCTGCGATCGCGCCCTGCGATGGCAGACCCTCGCTACCTGCTCGACGCCCGCTCCGAGGAGGTCGCCCAGCTCCGCGAGCGGGCACGGCGTAGCCTGCGCCACCGTCTCGACCGAGCCGGCGACGACGTCCATCACGCCGCAGCGCGCGTCTCCGCCCTCTCCCCGCTGGCCACCTTGCGGCGCGGCTACTCGGTCCTGCAGGACGACGCCGGCCACGTCGTGACCTCCGTGGCGGCCGTTCCGGCGGGGGCGACCGTGTCGGTCCGCGTAGCCGACGGCCGCGTCGCTGCCACCGTCGACGACGTCACCGCCCTGACCCCGCTCGTCCCCGACTCCGAGGTGAACGATGACTGATCAGATCCCCAGCTACGAAGAGGCCCGTGAGGAGCTGGTTGCCGTGGTCTCCCGCCTCGAAGCCGGCGGCACCACCCTGGAGGAGTCACTGGCCCTCTGGGAGAGGGGTGAGCTGCTCGCGCGCACCTGCCAGACCTGGCTGGACGGCGCCCGGGAGCGGCTCGATGCCGCCGTCGCCGACTCCGAAGACGACTGACGCTCCCGCGACAACGCGTGGGATCAGTCGGCTCCGGCAAGCAGCTTGGTCGTCAGACTCTGGGCATAGGCCCGCACCTGCTCCTCCGGCGCCCGGCTGAAGACCATGAGGTTCTCTTCGCCCAGCTTGGTGACCAGCACGTAGTCGCCGTCGGAAGCGTCCCGATAGACCTCCCACTCGGGCCCGAGGTCCCCCTCGAGCGAGACGGTGCCGTCCTTCTCTGCCTGCCGGTCGTCGTTGACGTAGACCCGGAGCATCTCGGCCACCGAGCGCGGCTCCTGGCGCAGGCCGACGGCGTACTCGTCGTCGGAGGTGAGCAGGTCGAGCGACCAGCCGTTGGAGCTGCGTCCCACGCCGACCGAACGCCACCCCTCGGGGATCGTCGGCGGATAGGCGATGGCGATGTCACCGCCGTCCTGGAGAGCTTGGACGACCGGCAGGTACTCGACCGTCTCGCGCTTCACGTCGAGGTCGTCGCGGACCAGCGCACGGAAGAGCACGAACGCCACGATCACCCCGATCGTGACGATCATGGCACCGATCATGCCGCTGAAGCTGCGCTCGTATCTGCCGCCGCGTTCCTGACTCACCTGCCCGATTCTCCCCGATCACCCCCGAAGGCGGGACGGCCGGGTCGATCGCATGCCGATAGGATTCGTCGCATGCCACAGAGCCGCCGCCCAGCCGAGTTCCGCGTCGACCCCGAGTCCCCGGACCGCAACCTCGCCCTCGAGCTGGTGCGCGTCACCGAGGCGGCCGCCATGGCCGCCGGCCGCTGGGTGGGTCGCGGAGAGAAGAACGAGGCCGACGGCGTCGCGGTGAACGCGATGCGCGTGATGATCTCCAGCATCGGCATGAACGGCACCGTCGTGATCGGCGAGGGTGAGAAGGACCACGCCCCGATGCTCTACAACGGCGAGCGGGTCGGCGACGGCTCCGGCCCCGAGTGCGATGTCGCGGTGGACCCGATCGACGGCACCACGCTCACCGCCAAGGGCATGGCCAACGCCATCTCGGTGCTGGCGGTGGCGCCCCGCGGCACCATGTATGACCCCTCCGCGGTCTTCTACATGGAGAAGCTGGTGACCGGCCCCGAGGCGGCCGACGTGGTCGACATCCGGCTGCCCGTCAGCGAGAACATCCGCAAGGTGGCCAAGGCCAAGGGTTCCGGCCCGGAGGACGTCACCGTCGTGCTCCTCGACCGCCCGCGGCACCAGCAACTCGTGCAGGAGATCCGCGAGACCGGGGCTCGGATCAAGTTCATCACCGACGGTGACGTCGCCGGCGCCATCATGGCGGCCCGCCCTGACACCGGCGTCGACCTGCTGCTGGGCGTCGGTGGCACCCCCGAGGGCATCATCGCGGCCTGTGCGATGAAGTGCATCGGCGGCAAGATCCAGGGGCGGCTGTGGCCCACCGACGACGATGAGCGCCAGAAGGCCATCGACGCCGGGCACGACCTGGAGAAGGTGCTGCAGACCGACGACCTGGTCACCGGCGACGACTGCTTCTTCGTGGCGACCGGCATCACCGACGGTGAGCTCATGAAGGGCGTGCGCTACCGGTCCGGGGGCGCGAGCACCCACTCCCTGGTCATGCGCTCGCGCAGCGGCACGATCCGCAACATCATCAGCGAGCACAAGATCGCCAAGCTGCGCGCCTACTCGGCGATCGACTTCAGCGGCTGAGCGGGTGGGCCCCGCGCCGTTGTGACGCGGGGTTGCGGTCGCTCCCCACGTGCGGTGACGCGACAGTCCGACCGCAGCACCGCACAGGACAAGGGCGATGAATCAGCAGAAGTGAGCCTTTCGCCCCACTGGCGGAACCTCCTACTGTGTGTCCATGGCCACACACGACCGGTCCGCACTCGCCGACTTCCTCTCGCCCGCGGGCTACGTACAGCCGCGGATGTGGGATCTCACCAAGGAGTGGACGCTGATCCCCGAGGCAGGGCGGGCGGTCGCACGGGCCGTGACCGGCGGACCGGGCCGCGCGGAGGGAGCGGACCAGCCGGTCCTGCTGGTGCCTGGCTTCCTTGCCGGCGACTACAGTCTGCGGCTGCTGTCGGCCACTCTGCGTCGGCATGGCTACCGGACCTACTCGGCTCGCGTGACCAGTAACGCCGGCTGCCTGCTGACCACCGCGGCGATGCTGGAGCAACGGCTCGAGCAGATCGCCGAGAGCCGCGACAGCAGGGTGCGCATCGTGGGCCACAGCCTCGGTGGGATGCTGGCGCGAGGCCTCGCCGTACGCCGCCCCGACCTGGTCTCCGGGATCGTCACCATGGGCAGCCCGATGATGGCCCCGGGCCGATCGCACCCACTGCTCCTGGGCGCCGCGGAACTGCTGATGCAGCTCAGCCGGTTGGGGATCCCCGGCCTGATGTCGGAGTCGTGCCTCTCCGGTGACTGCGCGGTGCAGGCGTGGGAGGAGTCTCGCTCACCGGTGCCGATGGGCGTCGACTTCGCCTGTCTCTACTCGTACGGCGACGGGCTGGTGCATGCCCGGACCTGCATCGATCCCACCGCACTTCCGGTCGAGGTGACAGCCAGCCACATCGGTATGGCGATCGACCCGCGAGTGGCTGACACCGTGCTCTCCGTGCTCCGCCACCAGGCGGCACCGGTGGCGCGGTCGGCATAGGCACCCGGGCGAGAACTCGCTCACGTGGGCCCCGCAACGTGGCGCACGTGCACAGGGTCGAGGTTTGATGGGGGCATGACGATCACCTCCGACGAACTGCGGGCGCCTGTCGCCGACGGGATCGAGCTCGCCTACCAGACCTTCGGCGACCCGAGTGCTGAGCCGCTCCTGCTGGTGATGGGTCTGGGCGGACCGATGAACTGGTGGGACTCGGGCTTCTGCGAGCAGCTGGTCGAGCGTGGGTTCTATGTCATCCGCTACGACAACCGCGACACCGGCCGTTCCGCGCACGGCGCCGGCCGGATCGGTCGCGCCGACCTGATCCGGGCGTTCCTCGGGCGACCTGCGGAAGCGCCGTACGGCCTGGGCGAGCTCGCCGCCGACGGGTTCGCCCTGCTCGATCACCTCGGCATCGACTCCGCGCACCTGGCGGGGATCTCGATGGGCGGCATGATCGTGCAGACGATGACACTCGCGCGCCCGGAACGGGTGCGCTCGCTCACCTCGATCATGTCGACCACCGGACGGCGTCGGGTCGGCTACCAGCACCCGACGCTGCTGCCGAAGCTCATCGGCAAGCGCGCCAGCGATCTGGACGGCTACGTCGAGAGCTCCGTGATGTGGGGTGGCGTGATCGGCTCCCCGGCCTACCCGGAGGCCGAGGAGAAGGCACGGGCACGCGCCGTCGAGACGTGGCAGCGCGGCCTCAACCCGGCGGGCGTCCTGCGGCACATGATGGCGGTGCTCACCCAGCCCGACCGGACCCCGGCGTTGAGCGCCGTCGACGTGCCGACCCTCGTCATCCACGGCACTGCCGACAAGATGGTGCACGTCTCCGGCGGACGCGCCACCGCGGCTGCCGTGCCCGAGGCCGACCTGCTGCTCGTCGAGGGCATGGGCCACGACCTGCCGGTCGAGCTCTGGCCCATGATCACCCGCGCCATCCGGCGCAACGCCGACCGCTGACGTCGAGCGTGCTGGACGCCGACGACCCGCAGCCCTACCGGGCCCGGCGGATCCTCGTCGCCGGAGTCAGCGGCGCCGGCAAGACCACGTTGGCCCGGCGGATCGCGACACGTCTCGAGCTCCCGCACACGGAGATCGATGCGCTCTACCACGGCCCAGGATGGACGCCGCGCCCGACGTTCCTCGACGACGTGCTGGCGCTCGTCGCCGCGCCGGCGTGGGTCACCGAGTGGCAATATGCCAGCGCCCGCCCGCTCCTCGCCGAGGCCGCCGACCTGATGGTCTGGCTCGACCCGCCCTTCCGCCAGACCATGGCGCGGATCACCCGGCGTACGCTGCGCCGCCGCCTGCGCCGCGAGGAGCTGTGGAACGGCAACGTCGAGCCACCCTTGTGGACCGTCTTCACCGATCGCGACCACGTATGGCGCTGGTCGATCCGGACTCGCCGCGAGTACGACGAGCTGGTGCCCGCCGCAGCCGCCGCGAACCCCGCACTGGTCGTCGTCCGGCTGCGGAGCCAGGCGGAGGTCGAGCGCTGGCTGGCAAGACTCACGTAGCACTCAACGTGACCCACCCTGCCCTTGTTGCAAATACTTTGCAACAAGGGCAGGGTGGGTCGCATGGCTGACTACGCGCTCCCCGATCTCCCCTACGACTACGCGGCACTGGAGCCCTACATCTCCGGCGCGATCATGGAACTGCACCACGACAAGCACCACGCGACGTACGTCAAGGGCATCAACACGACCGTCGAGCAGCTCGCCGAAGCCCGCGAGGCCAACTCGTTCGCCGGACTGTCGACGTTGGAGAAGAACCTCGCGTTCCACCTGGGCGGCCATGTCAACCACTCGGTGTTCTGGCCCAACATGAGCCCGGACGGTGGCGACAAGCCGACCGGCGAGCTCGCGCAGGTGATCGAGGAGTTCTTCGGTGGCTTCGACAGCTTCCGTGCCCACTTCGAAGCCACCGCGCTCGGCGTGCAGGGCTCGGGATGGTCGGTGTTGACCTGGGACATGGTTGCCCAGCGGCCCTACATCATCCAGCACTTCGACCACCAGGGAAACGTGCCGATCTGCATGGTGCCGCTGCTGATGCTGGACATGTGGGAGCACGCCTACTACCTGCAGTACAAGAACGACAAGGCCACCTTCGTCAAGCAGTGGTGGAACGTGGTGAACTGGGCCGACGTACAGACACGGTTCGAGAGGGCACGCACCCAGACCCCAGGCCTGATCCTGTGACCAGCGATCAGCGGTCGGCCCAGCTGCGCCCCGTCGTGCTGGCGGCCCAGCGGGTCGCAGGGCTGGTGGCCGCCCGTGCACGAGCCGACGCGGAGGGGACCCGGACGCTCATGCTCTCCTTCGACGATGCCCAGGAGCTCGCCGGTGGCGCGCTCCTGGTCGCCGAACTGTCGATGGGCCTGCTGTCGCGCGCGACGGGTGAGTCGCTTGACGAGTGCGTTGCGTCGCTCTGCCTCGAGCTGGAGCAGGCGCTCGGTGTGCCGTGACGACCGGTCGACCGTCGCGCCAGCGAGGACCGCTCAGGCAAGGCGGAGCAGCGCCAGGCTGAGAGTCATCGTGCCGGCACCGGCCAGGAAGGACACCAGCGCCGCCCCTGCGGTCGCCAGCCGATAGGCGGTGGGCAACAGCTCGGTGACGGCGAGGTGCAGCATGACGCCCGCGATCAGACCGAAGACGACGGCGTACGCCGATGGAGGGAGCAGCGCGATCAGGAGCAGGTAGCCGAGCAGCGCACCTACCGGCTCGGCCAGCCCGGAGAGCGCCGCCGCGGCAAGGGCCCGGCTCCGCCCCACTCCCGCGCCGTAGAACGGGGCGGCGACCGCGACCCCCTCCGGCACATTGTGGAGGGCGATGGCGATCGCCACCGCCGCTCCGGAACCCGGATCCTCCACCGTGGCGACGAAGGTGGCCAGGCCCTCGGGAAGGTTGTGCGCGCTGACCGCGATCGCCACCACGATGCCGCTGCGCAGCAGGCTGCTGCGGTCCGGCTCGGCATCCGCGGAGTGGGGTTCGTGCCGGCGATGCCTGCGCTGAAGCACCGCTGTGAGCACGGATCCGAGGACCACCAGTCCCAGCGTCACCCCCCAGGCCGCCCGGCCTCCCCAGGCGGCAGTCAGGCCCTGGGCGCCTTTGGGAACGATCTCGACCAACGACACCAGCAACATCGCTCCGGCCGCGAACCCGAGCGCGGCCGCCAGCCCGGCATCACTGCGCACGCGACGGTGCACAGCGGCCAGCCCTCCCAGCGCCGTGGCGGCTCCGGCCAGCGCCGTGAAGGCGAACGCCGTGATCATCGCCAACCCCGCGCCCAGGCGACCACAGCACGCACCAACGGATCGGCGTCATCGCCCAGCGCATCCAGCAGCTCGCCGGGGACGGAGGGGTTGGCCGCCACCCAGCCCCGCACCAGGGGATCTGCATCGCCCGCGAGCATCCGCAAGACTCCCGCAGGCGTGCTGCCGTTGCGCGCCACGCACCGTCGTACCCCTGCCTCCGGGTCGACCGCGAGCGCGACCAGCACCTCTTCCGGCGCGTGGTAGGAAAGCGCGGCACTCTCTCTGATCACCGGTGCGGGCGATGCGGCCAGGGCACGCACGCGGCGTACCTTCCCCTCGCTCGCCGGGGGCGAGACGAACGCCGACAACGGAGGTCCGTCCGGCGTGGAGGCGGCCAGGGAAGCACGTTGCTGCGGCGTGAGGAAGCCCATGCACGACATGGGGCTACGCCTGCTTCGCGTTGACCTCGTAGGAGGTGTTGATCGACTCGAAGAAGTTCACCAGCTGCAAGGTGTCGTTCGCCGTGGCCATCCACTTCGCCGGATTGGCGACGTTGTAGTGCGCCTCGAAGCCAAGCTCCTCCAAGCGCCGGTCGGCGAGGTAGCGGACGTACTGGTTGATGTAGTCCGCGTTGAGGCCGAGGATCCCGCTCGGCAAGAGGTCACGGTTGTAGGCCTCCTCCATCTCGACGGCGTCGAGCACCATCTGCCGGATCTCCTCGGCGAACTCCGGCGTGGCGATGTCGGGGTTCTCCTCCAGCACCGTGAGCACCAGGTTGATGCCGAACTTCAGGTGCAGCGACTCGTCGCGCACGATCCACTCGATGAGGGAGCCGAAGTTGCGCAGCAGGTTCCGCTGGCGGAAGCTCAACGCGACCATGAAGCCGGAGTAGAACCAGATGCCTTCGAGGATCACGTTGTAGGCGATCAGGTTGCGCACGAAGTCCTGCTTGCCCTCGGTGGTGGTGATGTCGAGAGTCTGCTCGGTCATCCGCTTGATGAAGCGGACCTGGAACTCCTCCTTCGCCACCATCGAGGGCACCGTCACGTGGGAGGCGTACGCCGCCTCCCGATCGATGGGGAACGTCTCCAGGACGTACTCGAAGCTCATGCAGTGGTTGGCCTCCTCCCACATCTGCTTGGCCAGGTAGAGATGGCACTCGGCCGCGTTGACGTAGGGGTAGACGCCGAACGCCAGCGCCTTGTTGACGAGCAGCTCGTTGGGGTTGAAGTAGCTCATCAGGAAAGTGAGGGCGCTGCGCTCCTCCTCGCTCATCCGCTCGAAGTCGCCCAGGTCCTCCCCCAACTGGATCTCGTTGGGGAACCACGTGTTGGCGACCGCCTGGTCGTAGAGCTCCATCGCCCACGGATAGGTGACAGGCTTGAGGAGCAGCCCCTCCTCGATCCCGGTGCCGAGGATGCCGGTGCGGATCTGCGTTTCAGTCATCGTTGTGCCTTTCGAAGAGTCGGAGTCCCGCAGGTCGAGCCTGTCGAGACCGGTTGCGGACGTGGTCTCGCCAAGCTCGACCAGCGAATCGGCTCGTTTACTGGCAGGACTCGCACTGGAGCCGCTCCATCGGGTCGATCGGGCACTGCACGTCCTCGACCACCTCCAGCTCCTGCACGTTCTCGGGGACGACGGGGGTCTCGACAGGCTCGACCACCGGAGCCGTCTCCACCCCCGAGGCCGTCTCCACCACCGAGGCCGTCGCGGCGAAGCCACGCTTGGCTGGAGCGGCGGCGCCGAAGCCGCGGCGCAGGCCGCCGGAGGTCGAGCCTGCCGAGACCTGCTCCGCCTTGTTGACCTTCACCGTGGACTGCTCGGCGGTGTGCCGGGGCATCATGTGCAGGTAGTAGGTGGTCTTCACACCCAGCCGCCAGGCCTCGGAGTAGAGGTCGACCATGTTGTTGACCGAGCGGTCGGCCAGATAGATGTTGCGGCTGATCGCCTGGTCGATCCACTTCTGCGCCCGCGCAGCGACTTCGAGGTAGGCGACGCCGGGAAGCTGGAACGAGGTCTGGTAGATCTCCACCAGCTCGGCGGGGATGTCGTCCCGCTGGGCGGCCACTTTCGACAGGTCTCCCTGGTGACGGAGCAGGTCTTCGCGCACGTCCTCCCAGATGCCGGCGAGCCGCAGGTCCTCGACGAGGTTGCGGTTCACCTCGAGGAACTTGCCGGAGCTGGTGGAACGGCTGAAGATCTGGCTGAACTGCGGATCGAGGCCGGGTGTCGTACCGGCGACGAGGCCGATGGAGGCAGTGGGCGCGATGGCGAGCAGGGTGGAGTTCCGGATACCGCCCTTGACCTTGGCGCGTAGTGCGTCCCAGTCGAGGCGGGTACGGCGGTCCACGGTCACCTTCTCGCCGCGGTCCTGCTCGAGTCGGTCGAGGGTGTCGACCGGCACGAGTCCACGACTCCACCCGGAGCCTTCGAAGTTCGGGTAGGCGCCGCGTTCGCGGGCGAGGTCGGCGGAGGCGTCGATGGCGTGCCACGACACGAACTCCACCAGCTGGTCGATGAGGTCGTAGGACTCCGGCGAGGCATAGGAGTAGCCGAACCGCTCGACGATGTCGGTGAAGCCCATGACCCCCAGCCCCAGCGCCCGGTTCTGCTCGTTGGAGTGCTCCGACTCCGGCACCGAGCTGATGGTGATGTCGATGAGGTTGTCGAGCTGGCGCACCGCGGAGCGGGTCGAGGCGGCAAGACGGTCCCAGTCGACACGCGCGTGCTGCCGGCGGCCGGTCACGTGACGCGACAGGTTGATCGATGCCAGGTTGCAGACGGCGACGTTGTCTCGGTCCTGCGGCAGCGTGATCTCGGTGCACAGGTTGGAGAGGTGGATGGTGCCCGTGTTGTCGTTGAGCGCCCGGGTGTTGATGGTGTCCTTCCACGTCAGCCATGGGTGCGAGGTGGACTGCAGGCTGGTGAGGATGGCCTTGAACTGCTCGCGGGCGCCGATCTTCTTGTGCCGCAGCATCCCGGCCTCAGCAGCCTCGACGTACTCTGCGTAGCGCTTCGAGAAGGCACTGCCGGTGAGCTCGACGAGGTCAGGCACATCGGCCGGGTCGAAGAGGTACCAGGCGTCGTCGCGGTCGACGCGCACCATGAACTCGTCGCTGATCCACACGGCGGTGTTCGCGGTACGGGTACGGCGGTAGGGGTCGCCGGAGTTCTGGCGCAGGTCGAGGAAGGCCGGGAAGTCGAGGTGCCAGTTCTCCATGTAGAAGCAGAGCGCGCCGAACTTCTTGCCGCCGCGGCTCACCGCGCGCAGCGTGGAGTCGATCGTGTGCATGAACGGGATCGGGCCCGTGGAGGTGGTGTTGTTGGACTTGATCGGGGAGCCCTCGGAGCGGAGCTTGGTGACCGAGAGACCGATCCCGCCGGTGCCCTTGGTGAGCCACATGACGTCGCGCACCGACTTGGCGATGTGCTCGATCTCGTCCTCCATCTGCATGACGAAGCAGTTGGAGAGCTGGGCGTAGGAGGTGCCGGCGTTCACCAAGGTGGAGCCCGCGGCGAGGTACTCCAACCGTGACATCCGGTCGTAGAAGCCGAGAGCGGCGCTGGTCGGTTCCTCCTCGTTGAGGGAGAGGCCCATGGCCACGCGCATCCAGAAGAACTGCGGCATCTCCATCGGGCGGCCGTCGGGAGCCGACAGCATGTAGCGCACCCGCATCGTCTGCACACCGATGTAGCGCAGCAGGTCGTCGCGATCGGGGTCGAGCGCGGCACCGAGACGCTGCAGGTCGAACAGCTCGGTGAGCCGGGAGTCGAGCAGGCCGAGCTCGACTCCACGGACGACGTACGCGACGAACGCCTCAGCGTGGAAGGCGTAGACCTCGTCACGGGTGACACCCTCACCGAAGATCGCCTTGTAGAAGCTCTTCACCAGCAACCGGGAGGCGATGGTGTCGTACGCCGGGTCGTCCTTGACGTTCTGCAACGCCACCTGCACGACAGCCTCGTCGAGCTGCTCGCTGGTGATCCCGTCGAAGAGCGTGATCTCCAACTCCGAGCGGAGCTGGGTCGCGCGGGCGACCTCGTGGTCGAGACCGGCTGCGGCCTCCTCGATGGACCGGGCGATCTCGTAGCCGTCGTACGGCGCCCTGGTCCCATCGCGCTTGACGACGGTGATGCTGGCTTCGGTGCTCATTGGTCCACCCCTCGTGAATCCGCTGCGTTCGCTGTCCGCGGGACGCGAGGGGACGCACGAACCAGGCAGAGGCCACCGTGCGTTTCGATCCCCTGACCTTCCCTCGAGGTCGCGGACCTCCACCGATAGGCGGTGGAGCACTGGCAGGTCTTCGGACTCGTGGGCTCATCTCGCGATACCTACTGTCCGTCGCTTCCCAGGGCCGTGATCGGTGGTCCCAGTGCATGTGACGGAGGTCGTTCCCACTTACCGCTGCGGGGCAGTCCCGGATTCTCACCGGGTTCCCTCTTACGACGACCCGTCTGGATGACGGACCGAACCAGCTGCGCGACCACTATATACAGGGAATGACAACGATGTAACCCCCCACATCTAGTGAGACGGGCTACGCCTCGGCGTCTTCGAGGCAGCGCAGCAGATAGGTCTCCATCACCCAGCCCGAGGCGTTCCGGGCGCGCTCACGGGCACGATCGATCTGCGCGAGTACGCCGCCCAGCGGGCCGCTGACCAGCTCCTCGGCAGGGGTGCCGAGGTTCGCAGACCACCAGATCCGCCACCGGTCGGGCGCGGGGAGGTCACGGGCGGCGAGCGACCCGTCGAGCATCACGACGATGTTGGGATGCCCCTCGGCAACCGCCTCCGCCAGCCGCCGGCCGGTGGTGATGAGGACCGGCTGCCCGACCTCGTGCAACACGATCCGGTGCCGGGCGGCCAGCAGCTGGGGTGCTGCCAGCCCAGGGAGCACGTCGTAGTCGAAGTCGAGGCGGCCGCGTTCGAGGACCTGCTCGACGACGCGGATCGTGGAGTCGTAGAGCGACGGATCGCCCCAGACCAGGAAGCCGACGTCGCCGGGGCGCTCCAGCAGCACCCGTTCGTAGGCCGCTGCTCGGGCCTCGTGCCAGTCACGCACCGCGGCGCCGTAGTCCCGCGGGTCGCGATCGCGCGGTGGATCCGGCACCTCGACGAGGGCGACACCGGCCGCGTCGCACAGCGCCTGCCGTACGGCCAGCAACGGGTCCTTGTGGGGTGGATCGCTGTCGCCAGGTGGCAGCGATCCACCCGGATGTCGGTGCTTGGCCGCCGCGACCACGTAGTCGACCGACGCCAGCGCCGCTCTCGCCTCGCCCGTGAGCTGGTCGAGCGAGCCGGAGCCGATCCCGATCAGCCGCACCCGTCGGGTCACTCGCGGTCCTCCAGGTCGCCCTCGATCTCCAGGTGCACGGCCTGCATGGCAGCGAGCACCTCGGGGTCCGGTTCCTCCCAGAGGCCACGATCAGCGGCCTCGTGCAGCCGCTCGACGATCCCTCGCAGCGCCCAGGGGTTCGCCTCGCGCATGAACTCCTGGTTGGCCTCGTCGAGCACGTACTCACGGGCCAGCTTGTCGTACATCCAGTCGTGCACGACCCCGGCGGTGGCATCGAAGCCGTAGAGGTAGTCGACCGTGGCGGCCAGCTCGAAGGCGCCCTTGTAGCCGTGCCGTTGCATCGCGTTGATCCAGCGCGGGTTGACCACCCGGGAGCGGAAGACCCGGGCGGTCTCCTCGGCGAGCGTCCGGGTGCGCACGTCCTCAGGCGTGGTCGAGTCGCCGACGTACGCCCGCGGGGCCTTGCCGGTCAGCGCGCGCACGGTGGCGATCATCCCGCCGTGGTACTGGAAGTAGTCGTCGGAGTCGGCGATGTCGTGCTCGCGGGTGTCGATGTTCTTGGCGGCAACGGCGATCCGCTTGTAGTTGGCGTTCATGTCGTCGGTCGCGGCGACCCCGTCGAGGTCCCGACCGTAGGCATAGCCGCCCCACTGCGTGTAGACCTCCGCCAGGTCCTTGTCGTCGCGCCAGTTGCCGGCCTCGATGACCTGGAGGATGCCCGCGCCGTAGGAGCCGGGCCGGGAGCCGAAGATCCGCATCGTCGCGCGCCGCTGGTCACCGTGCTCGGCAAGGTCTGCTCGGGCGTGCGCGCGCACGAAGTTGGCCTCGTCCGGCTCGTCGAGCTCCGCGACCATCCGCACGGCGTCGTCGAGCATCGCCACCACGTGCGGGAAGGCGTCGCGGAAGAAGCCGGAGATGCGCACGGTGACATCGATCCGTGGCCGGCCCAGCTCCTCGAGGTCGATCACGGTCAGGCCGTTGACCCGGCGCGACGCCTCGTCCCACTCGGGACGCACCCCGATCAGGGCGAGCACCTCGGCGATGTCGTCGCCGGAGGTCCGCATCGCCGAGGTGCCCCACACCGACAGGCCGACCGATCGAGGCGGCTCTCCGGTCTCCGCGACGTGCCGGGCGACCAGGGACTCGGCCATTGCGGAGCCGGTCTCCCAGGCAAGCCGCGACGGCACGGCGCGCGGGTCGACGGTGTAGAAGTTGCGGCCGGTCGGCAGCACGTTGACCAGACCGCGCAACGGCGAGCCGCTCGGCCCGGCAGCGATGAAGCCGCCTTCGAGCGCATGCAGGACCGCGTCCATCTCGTCGGTGGTGCGGTCCAGCCGGGGCACCACCTCCGTCGCGGCGAAGGTGAGTACGTCGACCAGGTGCGAACCGGTCTCCGGCTCCAGCTTCGCTATCACCTCGGTGATCGCCGTCGGCTCCCAGGCGCGCTCCTCCAGCGCCTCGACCAGAGCGCGCGCTCGCGCCTCCAGTGCGTCGGCCGCGGCAGTCGTCCTGGTCTCGACAGGCTCGGTCTCGACAAGCTCGACCACCGAGGTCTCGACAGGCTCGACCGCCGAGGCCAGTGCCTGACGCAAGCCCGGCACCGCCGCCTGCTGGCCGCCCCAGATCTGGCTGGCACGCAGGATCGCCAGCACCAGGTTGACCCGTGCCTCCCCCGCAGGCGCCTGGCCCAGCACGTGCAGCCCGTCGCGGATCTGGGCGTCCTTGACCTCGCACAGCCAGCCGTCGACGTGCAGCAGGAAGTCGTCGAACTGCTCGTCTTCGGGACGGTCCTCGAGCCCAAGGTCGCGGTGCATCTCGGCAGCCTTCATCAGGGTCCAGATCTGACCCCGGATCGCCGGCAGCTTGGCCGGGTCCATCGCCGCGATGTTGGCATACTCGTCGAGCAACTGCTCCAACTTGGCGATGTCACCGTAGGACTCCGCCCGGGCCATCGGCGGCACCAGGTGGTCGACGATGACCGCGTGCGCCCGCCGTTTGGCCTGGGCTCCTTCGCCGGGGTCGTTGACGAGGAACGGGTAGATCAGCGGCAGATCGCCGATCGCCGCATCCGTGGCGCAGTCCGCCGAGAGGGCCGCGTTCTTGCCGGGCAGCCACTCCATCGACCCGTGCTTGCCCAGGTGCACCACGGCGTGGGCGCCGAAGCCACCGTCGCCGGAAGGCGCGGCCAGCCAGCGGTAGGCGGCCAGGTAGTGGTGGCTCGGCGCCAGCTCGGGGTCGTGGTAGATCGCGACGGGGTTCTCTCCGAAGCCCCGCGGCGGCTGGATCAACAGCACCACGTTGCCGGCACGGAGCGTGGCGAGCACGATCTCGCCAGCGTCGTTGACGAAGAGCGAGCCCGGTGCCTCGCCCCATGCCTGGGCGATCTCGCCCCGCAGCGAGTCGGGCAGGTCGGCCGTCCAGGCGGCGTACTGCTCGGGGGTGATGCGCACATGGCTGTCGGTGAGCTGGGCGGCGGTCAGCCACTCCTCGTCCTGCCCACCGGCAGCGATGAGGGCGTGGATGAGTCGGTTCCCCGCATCGGTCTCGTCGGGGAGGTCGAGCAGCTCGGTCACCTCTCCCCCGGCGTCTCCGAGGTCGTAGCCCTCGTCGCGGAGGCGGCGCAGCAGCCGGATCGCCGAGACCGGGGTGTCCATGCCGACCGCGTTGCCGATCCGGCTGTGCTTGGTGGGATAGGCCGAGAGCATCACCGCGACTCGCTTGTCCGCGTTCGCGATCCGACGCAGCCGGGCGTGGTTGACCGCGATGCCGGCGACCCGGCGACAGCGCTCCTCGTCCGCGACGTACCGCGGGAGGCCATCGGCATCGATCTCCTTGAACGAGAACGGTGCGGTGATGATCCGGCCGTCGAACTCCGGAATCGCGATCTGGTTGGCCGAGTCCAGTGGGGTGACACCGTCGTCGTTCACCTCCCACTCCTCCCGGCTGGAGGTGAGACAGAGCCCTTGCAGCACCGGGATGTCGAGCGCCTTGATCCGTTCCACATCCCACGCCTCGTCGTCACCACCCGCGCTGGCCGCCCCCGGTGTGGAACCGCCCGCAGCCAGCACCGTCACGACCAGGGCGTCGAGCGTGCCGAGCGCGTCGAAGAGCTCGTCGGGGGCACTGCGCAGGGACGAGGAGAAGATCGGCACACCGACCGCCTCTCCGGTCGCGTCGATCGCATCGGCGAGCGCGTGGGCGAAGGCGTTGTTGCCACTCGCCTCGTGGGCGCGGTAGTAGAGGACGCCGATCCGGGTCTCGACAAGCTCGACCACCGGAGAGGCCGACCCGACCGCCGGAGATGCTGACCCCACCACCGGAGAGGCCAGCTCGAGCGTCGCGGAGGACCGGTCCGGGCGGGGGGCGTAGCCCCACTCGGGGAGGACGGCGGGGGGCTCGAATCCCTCGCCGGTGAGCAGCACCGTGTCGGAGAGGAAGGCGTGCAGGTTGGCGAGGTTGGCCGGGCCGCCCTGGGCCAGGTAGGCGTGCGCCTCGGCGGCGGTTCCCACCGGCACCGTCGAATGGCTCATCAGCTCGGCGTCGGGGGTCTGCTCGCCGCCCAGCACCACCACGGGCACCCCGGTCGCGTGCACGGCCGCCAGACCGTCGGCCCAGGAGCGCGCCGTGCCGAGGATGCGGACCACGACCAGGTCGGCGTCGGCCAGGAGCCCGGGCAGGTCGGCCACCTCCAACCGGGCCGGGTTGCCCAGCAGGTAGGACGCGCCGCACGAGCGCGCGCTCAACAGGTCGGTGTCGCTGGTGGAGAGCAGCGCGATGCGCACGGCGTACGGCGTCTCGCCGGTGGACGACGGGGTGGTCATGACGGATCCTCCTGGGATCGGTTGCGGGGCAGGCGGTGGTCGGCGACGGGCTCGCCACCGACCAGGTGCTCGTGGGTGATCCGGCGCACGGCGTCGGCATCGACGGCGCCGTACCAGACGTCGTCGGGCTGGACGCTCAGCACCGGAGCGTGGTTGCAGGGGAACTGGCACGCGGTCTGGGTGACCAGCACGTCGTCGTCGCCGAGGCGGTGCTCCATCAAGGCCCGCACCAGGGCTTCGGCGGTCGCGTCGGAGCCGCGGGCGGTGCAGCGCGGCCCACGGCAGACCAGCACCTGGTGTCGATGCGCCGGAACCTCGTCCCACGCTGCGGAGGTCAACGGCGCCTCGCTTCCGTGGATCGGCCGGGTCACCTCACGCACCAGGTCGAGAACGCCCGGGGTCTCGGCGTCGTTGCGCAGCATGGCGGTGGCGACCGTCACCTCGGGCGCATCGGGTCCACGCTCGCGCCACCAGTGGCCGGCTATCCGGCGCAACCACGAGGTCGCCGGGGCGAGGTGGCCGAGGCTGACCCCGACCAGCTCGATCCGCGGGGCACCGAGGTCGGCAAGCCGGGTGAGCTCCCGGGAGAGCGAGGGGTCGCCCACCTGGAGGAAGGCGACGGTGCCGCCGTGCGCCGCAGCCAACGCATGCAGCCGGTCGCGGTCGGTCACCTCGCGTGCCGACATGCCGACCAAGACCAGGGTGTCGTTCATCTCGAGCACCTCTCCGTGTCGAGCACTCCGTCGACTCGCACATGCAGCCGCGGGTGATGAGGGTGCGGCGCCACGGTGGCGAGCACGCCGTAGACGTCGGCGACCAGCCGGTCGGTCAGCACCTCGCCGACCGGGCCGGCCGCCACGACCCGGCCCTCGTCGAGCACCACAAGGTCGTCGCAGTACGCCGCAGCCAGCTCTAGATCGTGGAGTGCCGCGACGGTCGTGATCCCGGAGTCGCGCACCCGGGTGAGGAAGTCGAGCTGGTGCCGCAGATCCAGATGGTTGGTCGGCTCGTCGAGCAAGAGCAGCTGGGGCTCCTGGGCCAGGGCTCGAGCCAGGTGCACGCGCTGTCGCTCGCCGCCGGAGAGCTGTCGCCACGGGCGCTGCACCAGAGGCTCGATCCGGGTGGCGGCGATCGCGCGGTCCACCGCGGCCGGACCGTCGACATCTCGTTCCGGAAGCCCGGCGCGCAGGCGATGCGGCACCCGGCCCAGCTCGACGACCTGACGCACGGTCAGCTCCAACGCCGTGCCGGAGTGCTGCTCCACCAGCGCCATCAGGCGAGCTCGCTCCCGCGTACGCATCGCCAGCAGATCCACCTCACCCCAGCGGACGCTCCCGCTGTCGGGCCGCCGTACGCCGGAGACCAGGTGCAGCAACGTCGTCTTGCCCGAACCGTTCGGTCCGAGCAGGCCGGTGACCCGGCCCGGACGGAGAGTGAGGGAGGGTACCTCCAGGATCCGTCGGTCGCGGACCGACCAGCGCAGGCCGGTGACAGTCAGACCGGTCCGGGGCAGGTCCGTCTCAGCGAGACTCATCGTGCCTCCCGGTGGCGTCGCAACAGGTAGGCGAAGAACGGCGCTCCCACGGCTGCCGTCACCACCCCGAGCGGGATCTCCTGGCCGTCGACCAGCGTCCGCGCCCCGAGGTCCGCCCAAACCAGGAGGACCGCACCGACGAGCGCGGAGAGCGGGAGCAGCACACGATGTCGCGGGCCCACGATGGAGCGCACCATGTGCGGCACGATCAGGCCGACAAAGCCGACCGCACCCGCATAGGCGACCAGGATCGCGGTGACCAAGGCCGTGATCGTGAAGAGCAGCCAGCGCAACCGGACCACGTTGACGCCCAGCGAGCGAGCCGAGGTCTCCCCGAACGCGAAGGCATCGAGGTGGTCGGCAAGCGCGATGAAGAGCACAGCACCGATCAGCGCCACCACCGTGACCGCCAGCGCGGAGTTCCAGCGCATGCCCGCCACGGAGCCCAGCGTCCAGGCCAACACCCGACGGGCGGCGTCGTGCTGATCGCTCAGCATCACCAGCAGCGACGTGTAGGCACCGGCCACCTGCCCGACCGCGACGCCGGCCAGCACCAGACGGGCCGGCGGCAGCTCGCCTCGGGAGCCCACGGCCAGGGCCAGCACGAGGATGAGTGCCACCATCGCGCCGGCGAACGCCGCGAACGCGACAGCTGCCGAGCCGACGTACCCGGCGAACGAGACGCCGAGCACCAGCACGGTCACCGCGCCGACCGCGGCACCACCGGAGATGCCGAGCAGATAAGGATCGGCAAGGTCGTTGCGGGTCAGGGACTGGAGGACGGCACCGCAGACCGCCAACGCAGCGCCGACCGACGCCGCCCCCAGGACGCGCGGCATCCGCAGCTGCCACACGATGCGATCCTCCAGCCGGGTGACACCGAAGTCGAGGCCCAGGCTCTCCAGTCCGAGGCGCCGCAGCACGACGCCGGCCACATCAGGAACCGAGATCGAGACGGAGCCGATCCCCAGCGCGACCGCCATGCTGACGGCCAACACTGCGAACGCGAGCACCAGACCTATCGCGCTCCGGGCTCCGGCCCGCCGCATCGCGGGCTCCGTGCGGCTGGTCCCAGCCGACGGAGCCGGGGGTGCCGTCGAGGCGACGACACCCCCAGGCGCCCGGGTCATTCCGTGCCGAGGTCGAGACCGGAAAGCTGCTCGGCGACGCTGATGGCGCCGTCGACGAGCCGGACACCGACCGTCGACTCGGAGAACGGCACCGTCACGTACGCCTTGTTCTTGACCGCGCTCAACTGGCTGAGCACCGGGTCCTTCTCCAGGTAGGCCTGCTTGTCCGCAGCCGTCGACCACCCGGCGTCGGCGAAGACGATGACGTCGGGATCAGCGGCGACCACGTTCTCCCAGTTGCCCTCACCCCAGCTGCCGTCGAGGTCGGCGAAGATGTTCGTCGCGCCGATCGCCTCGAGCACGAGCTGCGGACCACCGCCGCCGGCGCCTACGAACGGCGTCTTGTCTCCGGAGTCGTACCAGAAGACGGTGATGCCGTCGCCTGCCTTCGCCTCAGCGAGCTCGGCAAGCTGTCGTTGCTGCTCGGCACGCAGTTCGGCAGCCCGGTCGGGCACACCGAACGCGGCAGCGATGCCGTCGATCTCGTCCCAGACCGACTCCATGGTCTGCGGGGGCCGCTTCTCCTTGTCGTCACAGCCGAACGGCGACACGTAGCTGGCGATCTGGTCGTCCTCCGCCAGCTCGTCCTGCGTGCCGATCGTGCCCTTCTCGAAGGCGCTGCTGTAGGAGGCGTAGGCGAAGTCCGGCTCGGCCGCCAGGAACTCCTCCTGCTTCGGGTACTCCGCCGACAGCACCGGCACGGAGTCGTACGCCGCCTTCCACTTCTCCGGGACAGCGTCGTCGAGATAGGCGGTGCCGGCCAGCTGCTTCTCCACACCGAGTGCAAGCGCGACCTCCGTGGCGCCCTGGTTCAGGGTGACCCCGCGCTCGACGGGTGCCTCGATGGTCGTGGTCCTGCCGCAGCTCACGATCTGGACCGGATAGTCGACGCTCGTCTGCGCGGTGGCTTCGGGCTTCGGCTTCGCCTCCGACTCCGGCTCCCCGGCGCATCCGGTGAGAAGGAGGCCGAGCACCGTGGCTCCGGCGATGGCGGACAGGACGGTGGTGCGATGAGTGGGTACGCGCGATAGGCGCATCTGTTTCTCCAAACCCTCGTGGAACATGACGCGCCGTGGCCGGTCTCCTGGCTTTCGCATCGACACCACCCGCTCGACCTTCCCGGTCCCCTTGCGGGTTCCAGTGGTCCCGGTCGCTTGCACGACCGACGAGGAGCGAGTGGCTCCGCGACTACAGTGGCGAGGGCCGCGCCGGAATCAGACCGGCTTCCCGTGCACCACGGCGCTACGGATACTACGGGATTCTCAGCCGGTCTCCTCTCCGGGCCAGGGCTCGACGAGCAGGTGGGTACGGCCGCTCTCCGGATGCCGCACCCGGACGCTGCGTACCCCGAACGCCGCACCGACAAGCTCGGTGCTGAGCACCTCCTCCGGCGTGCCGACAGCAGCGAGGCGCCCGCCGTGGACCAGCGCGACCTGGTCGAAGTACCGCTGTGCGAGGTCGAGGTCGTGGATGGCAGCGACGACCGTCACACCCAAGCCACGGATCGTCGCGAGGAGCTCGTGCTGATGCCGCAGGTCCAGATGGTTGGTCGGCTCGTCCAGCATCAGCAGGTCGGCCTCCTGGGCCAGCGCTCTCGCCACCAGCACGCGGCGCAGCTCACCACCGGAGAGCTGGTCGACCGACCTGGTGGCGAAGGACGTCAGGTCGAGGCGTGCGAGGGCACGCTCCGTCCACTCCTGACCGTCGTCGGTCGCCCAGGGCGAACGGTGCGGAAGGCGACCCAGTCCGACCAGCTCCTGGACCAGCAGATCGGCCGGTGGCGTCTCGTGCTGGGAGACGATGGCCAGCGCTCGGGCACGCGCACGGGCACCGAGCTCTCCCAGCGGGATGCCGTCGAGCCGGACCTCTCCCGCATGTGGCCGGTCCAGGCCGGCCAGCGCTCGCAGCAGGGTGGACTTGCCGGCACCGTTGGGCCCCACCACCGCCAGCCGACTGCCCCGGGCAAGACGGAGGTCGACGCCGGCGACCACCGTCCGGCGACCCCGTCCGCAGGCAACGCCGCGGGCCTCCAGGTGGGCGTTCACGACTCTCCTCCGAAGCGATAGCGACGGCGCCCGAGCAGCACCAGGAACACCGGGGCACCGACGATTCCGGTCACCACGCTCAGCGGCACGTCCTGCGGCGGCGCCAGCACCCGGGCCGCGACATCGACCCAGACCAGGAAGAGTGCTCCGAACAGCGCGCCGACCGGCAGCATCCGGGCATGCAGCGGCCCCACCAGCAGCCGAGCCATGTGCGGCACGATCAGGCCGACGAAACCGATGCCTCCGGCGATCGCCACCATCACCCCGACCAGCACCGCCTGGAGCACGAAGAGGAGGACCCGGAGGCGAACCACCGGCACACCGAGGGCGGTAGCAACATCGGCCCCGGACAGCAGGCCGTCGAGCCAACCACGCAGGAACCACAGCAGCGTCAGGCTCGCCAGCAGCACCATCAGGGGCAGCGCCACCTGCTCCCAGGACGCGCGCGCCAGGCTCCCCAGGAGCCAGAACAGCACGCCCTGCGCCATCTGCGGCTCCGAGCTGCGGAAGACCAGATAGCTGGCGACGGCCGAGAAGGCCGCAGCCATCACCGTCCCGGTGAGCACCAGGCGCAGCGGTGTCAGGCCACCCTGTGCCAACGCCACCCCGAAGACGAGGGTGGCCGCGATCACGGCTCCGAGCATGGCGCCCACCGAGAGTGCCCAGGTGCCGGCTGCAGCAAGCACACCCAGGGTGATGACCGCCGTGGCGCCGACACTGGCGCCGGCGGACACACCGAGGAGGTAGGGATCGGCCAGCGGGTTGCGCACCAGCGTCTGCACGACCGTGCCTGCCACCGCCAGCCCGGCGCCGACGATCGCCGCCAGCACCACCCTCGGGGCCCGGATGTTCCACACGATCCGTTCCACCGGCGTGGTGACGGCGTCGCCGGCCAGCCGGCCGCGCCACACCTCGACCACGTCGGAGAAGGAGACCGAGGCCGGCCCGAACATCGTGGCGGCCGGCAGGCTCACCACCAGGGCGATCACGGCGATCAGCAACAGCGGGACCAGCGGGGCGCGTCGTGGTGCGGGGTCAACCACGGCAGGTCACCGCCAGGCGCGGTGGCGGCTGCCGCACGAGCGCACTCGTAGCCCAGCGGCGGCGTACCTCTGCGGGCGTGAGGCGGTCGCACGAGCCGCACTCGTCACGCCCCTCGGCGAGCCGCATCAGGCAGCAGGTCTCGCGGCGATACGTGAGGCTCGCGCCGTAGGGGGTGCTTGCGACCTCCCACGTGAGGGGGACGCCGTCCCACGGCCAGGCCTCGGCGTCGAGACACGACGCTGCGGCGGCCTCCACTCCCGGGCGCGACTCCGGCGGCGCTGCATCGTGCACTCGGCGCCAGGCTCCGGCGACCGCTGCCGCGACATTCCCCCAGGCCACGGCCGGGCGGAGGCGCGAGATCGTCCGTGACGCCGCCACCACCGGGGCGAGGTGGGTCACGAGATCCGCGGCGATCGCCGTCGGCGTCTCCGGCCCGTCCACACCCGGCTGGTGGCCTGCCTCGAGCGCCAGCCCGACCGTGCGTCCAGCGCGGAGCCGAACCAAGAGCGGTGTCGCGGCAAGCCGCAGCCCCCGACCCGACACGGCCCATCGGCCGATCGAGAGAGCAGCGACCCGGCCGGCGTACCCCTGAAGAGCGCAGGAGCCGCCCACCACGGGGCTGCTCGCACCGATCTCTGCCGCGTAGGCGCGCGCAATCGCCGGCCACGCATCATCGCAGGCGAGGTCGGCGACGGGGCGCCACCCCTCACCGGCCACGTCGTCGTGCAGCAGGTAGTGCTCGGGGTCGACCGTCCGGAGCTGCTCGAGCGCCGGGTCGGCGATCACGACAGGTCGATCGTGCCGGTGATCCCGGAGTCGGGCAGCAGCCCCAGCTCCTCCAGACCCGCACGCAGCTGCTCGGCGGCCTCGATGTTGCCGTAGCCGGAGGTGAACAGGGCCAGCGGCAGCACCACGATCCGGTTCTCCTTCACAGCGGGCAGGTCCTTCAACGCCGCGTGGGTGCGGATCGTCGTGATCTTCTGCTCCACCTCGTCGGCGCTGTCGGAGCGGTAGTCCATCACCACGATCGCATCGGGCTGCTGCTCGGCGACCGACTCCCAGGACGCCCGGAACCACGTGGTGTCCTCGTCCGCGTAGACGTTCTCGGCACCCGCAGCCTCGATGATGCCTTGCGGCGGACCGTTGTGGCCCGAGGTGTAGACGTCCGTGGTGGCGCTGTCGAAGAGCAGCAGCCGCGGTGCCTCGTCCGCGGTGGGCGCCTCCTGGAGCGCGGTCAGTCGCCGCTCCAGCTCGGCGAGGGCCTCCTTGGCCCGGTCGGTGTTGCCGGTGAGCTCGCCGTAGTTGGCGATGTCGGCGCGCAGCGCGTCCCACGGACCCATCGTGCCGAGTTTGGAGTCCGCGCCGGCGGCCGGATCCTGGCGGCAGCTGTCGGAGATCACGTAGGTGGCGATGCCCTGGTCCTGGGCCGCCTCCCGGCTGACGCCCGAGGAGCCGGAGAAGAGGCCGCTGTAGGAGCCGATCAGCAGGTCGGGGTCGACCCCGACGATCGACTCCAGCGAGATCGGGCTGGGCAGTCGCTCGATGTCGTCGACCTGCACGTCGAAGAGTTCGTTCATCAGGGAGTCGTTGCCCGGCGACAGCGTCATCGCTGCGATCCGGTCGGCGGCTCCGATGCGGAGCAGGGTGCCGATGTTGGCCGAGTTGCTGGTGGCGACGATCCGCTCGACCGGGGCGGCGTACGCCGCCTTCTCGCCGCAGTTCTGCACGGTGACGTCTCCGTCGGCGGAGGAGTCCTTGGTCGAGCCGCAGGCGGCGAGCATCAGGCCGCCCACCGCAAGGACGGCAAGACGGATGGCGCGGGAGTGGCGGACATGGCTGTGCATGGGCAGTTCCTTCACAGTCGTGACTCGTACGCGGAGTCAGCGGGGACGGTTGACGCGGCAGGTGACCGCGGCCAGCAGGTCTTCGGACTCGGGTTCGACCGGACGAGACGTCTTCCCGGGGGCGAGCCCCCAGTGACTTGTTGTCCCGCCCGTCACCCTCACCGCTGCGCGTCAGTCCCGGAATCGCACCGGGTTCCCTGGCTCTGGTGAGCACGACTGGCGGAAGGGACTCTAAGCCACTGCCATCCCGCGTGCCACCAAAGCGACGTACGTCACTTTTCGCCGCGGTGGTGCGGCGGCTCATCGGCCGACTGCGAAGATGGCCCGCATGCCCGGCTCCCCAGCGAACGACGCGGCGCCCGGATCCCTCTCCCGCACCCGGACCCGCGGTGACCTGTGCCCCGGCGTGCTACGCCCCTGGCTCGCCGACGACGGCGCACTCGTCCGACTTCGGCTGGTAGGCGGCGCGACCCGGATCGACCAGCTCGCCGCGTTGGGCGCGGTTGCCGAGAAGTACGGATCGGGCACCGTGCACCTCACCAAGCGGGCCAATCTGCAGGTCCGGGGACTGCCGGTCGTCGGCGACGGTTGCCCTTCCGCCAGCCTGCCTCACGAGGTGGTGGCGGCGATCGAGGCCACCGGACTGCTCCCCTCGCACAGCCACGAGCTGGTGCGCAACATCCTGCTCTCTCCGCTCTCCGGCGTCACCGGAGGACGGGCCGACCTGCGCCCGCTCGCTGAGCGTCTCGACCGGGCGCTGCGCGCCACTCCCGCTGCCGCGGGCCTCTCGGCCCGGTTCCTCTTCGTGCTCGACGACGGGCGCGGGGACGTCGTCGGACGCTCCGCGGATCTCGGTGTCATCGCGCTCGACGAGCGGACCGCGCAGGTGCGGGTGGGGTCGGCGCAGTGGAGCGAGCCGCTGGCGCTGGATGACGTCGTACCAGCGCTGGTGGGGTGGGCGACAGCGTTCGTCGCGGCGCGCGGCACCGGCCCCGACGCACCGTGGCACGTCGACGAACTGCCGACACCGCTGCTCGCGCACGCGGCGCAACCCGATCCTCGACTGCCGGAGCCGACCGCTCCGCCGGCGTACGGCGCCCTTCCGGGCTGCGTGCACCGCCAGGTCCCGGACGGGCGGCTGGCCCCGCGTGACCTGGCGGCTCTCGCCGCGGAGTTCGGCAGCCATCGCCGGATCGTGGTGACGCCCTGGCGCAGCCTGGTCATCCCGGACGCGTAGTCTGCTCGGCGACCCGACGTGCAGGAACCCGGTGTGACTCCGGGGCGGTTCCGCCACTGTGAGGCCTTCGCGGCCGAGCCAGACACTGCACGTGGGGCGACCTGTACCCACCATCCGAGTCGGGGGCGCGAACCCCCGAGGGAGCAGTGCCATGCCGCCACCCGCACGCCCGCCCCGCCGCTACGACTACATCGACGACGGACCGGCGATCTACGTCGACTCGTTTGCCACGATCCGTGCCGAGACCGATCTCAGCCGGGTGCCGGCAGACGCCGAGAAGGTGGCGGTGCGGATGGTGCACGGCACCGGGCAGACCGACCTGGTCGACGAGCTCGTGATCCACCCGGGTCTGGTCACGGCTGCGCGCGGCGCCCTGGAGGCAGGCGCGCCGATCCTGGCCGACGCGAACATGGTTGCCTCGGGCGTCACCCGCGCGCGACTGCCCCGCGACAACGAGGTGCTCTGCCTGATCGGCGACCCGCTGGTGCCCGAGCTCGCCCGTTCCTTCGGCACCACGCGGTCGGCCGCGGCGGTCTCGCTGTGGGGCGATCGGCTGGCCGGTGCGGTAGTGGCGATCGGCAACGCGCCCACCGCGCTCTTCCACCTGCTGGAGCTGCTCCACGACGGAGCGCCACGACCGGCGGCGGTCATCGGCTGCCCGGTCGGCTTCATCGGCGCCGCCGAGTCGAAGCAGGCCCTCGCCGCATTCGGCGACGCGCACGCCCTGCCCTACCTCACGGTGCACGGCCGACGCGGCGGCTCGGCGATGACCGCCTCCGCGCTCAACGCGATCGCGCAGGACGCCGAATGAGCGGGCGGCTGTACGGCGTCGGGCTCGGCCCCGGCGACCCTGAGCTGATCACCCGCAAGGCGGCCCGGCTGATCGCCGAGGCAGACGTGATCGCCTATCACGCAGGCGTCGGCAAGGCCTCGAACGCACGACGGATCGCCGCCGAACTCATCCCGGCAAGCGTGACCGAGGAGGAGCTGCGCTACCCGGTCACCACTGGCACCACCGAGCATCCGGGCGGGTACGCCGGCGCGATGGCGGAGTTCTACGAGGCCTGCGCCGCCCGCCTCGGCGCACACCTGGAGGCCGGGCGCACGGTCGTCGTGCTGGCTGAGGGCGACCCGCTCTTCTACGGATCGTTCATGTACCTGCACGATCGGCTCTCACCCCGGTTCGAGACCGAGGTGGTGCCCGGCGTGCCCGCCTTCGCCGCGGCCACCGCCGTCGTGGCGACCCCGCTGGTGCGCCAGACCGACGTGCTCACGGTCTTGCCCGGCACGCTGCCGCAGAGCGAACTCGCCCGGCGCCTGGCCGACACCGACGGCGCGATCATCATGAAGCTCGGCCGCCGATTCCCCGCGGTCCGGGAGGCGCTGGCGCTGGCCGGACGGCTGGAGCATGCCTGGTACGTCGAGCGCGCCTCGATGCCTGCCGAACGCTGGATGCGCGTCGTCGACGTCGACGCCGCCACCGTCCCCTACTTCTCCCTCATCGTGGTCCCCGGCGACTCCCTCGCCGCCGACCCCACCGGCCGTCGAGACGCCAGCTCCAACACGTCGAAACGCCAACTTCAGTCAGTTGAGAAGCCACTTCCAGCATCAGACGCAACGTGCCGCCCCGCCGAGCTGCTGGTCGTCGGCCTCGGTCCGGGCCCCGAGCACTGGGTGACGCCCGAGGTGAGTGCTGCGCTCGCCGAGGTCGACCACGTGGTCGGCTATGCGCCGTACGTCAATCGGGTGCCGCACCGCGAGGGCCTCACCCGCCACGCCTCAGGCAACACCGTCGAGGTCGATCGCGCGCGCTTCGCCCTCGACCTCGCCCGCTCCGGGGAGCGGGTGGCGGTCGTCTCCGGCGGCGACGCCGGGGTCTTCGGCATGGCGGCAGCGGTCTTCGAGGCCGCCGAGGAGTACGCCGACGTGCCGGTCCGGGTCCTTCCCGGCGTCTCCGCAGTCCAGGCGGTGGCGGCGCGGGCAGGCGCACCGATCGGGGCGGACTTCGCCGTGCTCAGTCTCTCCGACCGACTCAAGCCCTGGGCTGTGGTGGAGCAACGGCTGCGCGCCCTGGCCGAGGCCGACCTGGTGATCGGGATCTACAACCCGGCCTCGCGGAGCCGGCCTGACCAGATCGGCAAGGCCCGCGAGGTGCTCTTGGAGCACCACAAGCCCGACACGGTCGTCGTGGTCGGCCGCGATGTGGGGCGGGCAGAGGAGTCGCTGACCGTCACCACCCTGGGCGACCTCGACCCCGCGACGATCGACATGAAGTGCCTGGTGCTCGTCGGCGCCTCGTCGACTCGGGTCACCGTGGGTGGTCAGGCGTGGACGCCGCGCTTCGTCAACCACGAAAATGACGTCTCGACGCGCTGAAGCTGGCGTCTCGACGTGCTGAAGCTGGCGTCTCGACGTGCTGAAGCTGGCGTCTCGACGGTCAGCGGGGGCGGGCGGGGTCGTAGAGGTGGGAGCAGGCGAAGTCGGGGCGGACCCGGCCGGGGTCGAGGGCAGGGCCGACCAGGATCACCGCGGCCTGGGTGAGGCCGGCGGCCTCGACCTGGTCGGCGATGTCGGCCAGCGTGCCGCGTAGCACCAGCTCGTCGGCCTGAGTCGCCCGGGAGACGACCGCGACAGGGCAGTCGGGGCCGTAGTGCACGCTGAGCTCGGCGGCCAGTTCGCGGGTCCGGGTGATCGCCAGATGCAGGGCGAGCGTGGCGCGGGTCGCGGCGAAGTTGGCCAGCGCCTCGGTCTCCGGCATCGCCGTGGACCGTGCCTGCGCCCGCGTGAGCACGACCGACTGGGTCACCTCCGGCACGGTGAGCTCCCGGCCGAGCGCAGCGGCCGCGGCGGCGTACGCCGGCACGCCGGGAGTGACGTCCCACGGCACCCCTGCCTCGTCGAGCCGCCGGGCCTGCTCGGCGACCGCGGAGTAGAGCGACGGGTCGCCCGACGTCAGCCGGACGACCGTGTGGCCCACCTGGTGCGAGGTGACCAGCACCTGGGTGATCTGGTCGAGGTCCAGGCGCTGACTGTCGACCAGCACCACGTCTTCACGACAGTGCGAGAGCACCTCGGCGTCGAGATAGGTGCCGGGATAGACGACGACGTCGGCCGAGGCGAGCATCCTCGACGCCCGCACCGTGATCAGGTCGGCGGCACCAGGACCGGCTCCGACGAAGTGGATCGTCATGACTTCCTCCAACTCCACTGGGTGACGGCGCGGGCCGGTGCCCAGCCGGTGAATCCGCCGATCGGTGCGGCCTGCTCCACGTGGATGCGGGTCAGTTCGCCACCGTGCTCGGCATAGGCCCGGGCCAGTGCCTGCTCGGTCTCGAGCGTGACGCCGTGGACGACCAGCCGACCGCCACCGCGCAACGCCGCCGTGCACGCCTCCAGGACTCCCGGGACCGTGGCGCCGCCGCCGACGAAGATCGCGTCCGGGTCGGGCAGATCCGTCAAGGCGTCGGGCGCGCGCCCCGTCACGACCCCCAGCCCGGGTACGCCGAGTGCGTGCGCGTTGCGTGAGATCCGTGCCGCCCGCTGCGAGTCGCGTTCGACGGCCACCGCCCGGGCGGTCGGGTGAGCACGCAGCCATTCGATGCCGACCGACCCCGCTCCGGCGCCGACATCCCAGAGCAGCTGCCCCGGCGCGGGCAGGAGTCGGGAGAGCGCGGAGGCACGCAGATCACGCTTGGTGAGCTGGCCATCGTGCTCGAAGGCGCCGTCGGGAAGTCCGGCGCTCCACCCGACGTGCAGGGGGCCGTCGAGCTCGACAGCCACGATGTTGAGCCGCGGCACCGGGCCTGGCGGGAGACCGGAGTCCGCGCGGAAGGAGGTGAGCGACTCCCGCTCCGTGCCGAGGTCGCCCAGGACGGTGAGCGTCGAGGCGCCGTACCCGGCGGTGGCGAGGAGGCCGGCCACCACGCCCGGCGTCGTCTCGTCCGAGCTCAGGAGCAGCAGCCGATGCCCGGGGGCGAGCTCACGCAGGACCAGTGCGGGATCACGTCCAACCAGGGTGAGCACGGCGCAGGACTCCGCCGCCCACCGCATCTGCGCCCGTGCCAGCGCAATGCTGGAGACGGCCGGTCGTACCACCACCCGGTCGGCCCCCAGAAGCTCGATCAGCGTGCTGCCGATGCCGGAGACGAGCGGGTCTCCCGAAGCCAGCACGACCACTCGTCGATCACCGAGTTCTTCCAAGCGGGGTTGGAGATTCTGCCGAAGTGGCGACGGCAGGAGCTCACGCTGCTGGCCTTCGACCGGAGGCAGCAGGTCGAGGTGGCGGCGGGCGCCGATGACCACGTCGGCCTCGGCGAGCAGGGCAAGCTCGGAGGAGGCGAGGCGGCCGTCGGCGCTCAGGCCGATGACGGTCACCGGCCCGGAGCCGGGGCGCGACGGGTCGTCGCCGGTGCAGGAGCGCATGGCGCCCGAGGATAGTGCCGCCCGAGAGCCGGACCCGTGCGGGGCCGTCGAGCGGCAGGGGCTAGCCTGGGCCACGCAACACGGCACGAGGTGCCTCGATGACGCTCCTGCACGGGGCGACGGAGAGGAGAATCTGGGAAGCCGGTGAGAATCCGGCACAGGGCCCGCTGCGGTAACTCAGGCATAGACCTGGGAAGTCCGAAGACCGGCCTCGCGCCGCCCCATCCATGGCTGATGAGAGCGGGAGCCCCTAATGCCACTGCAGTTTCCCTTTTCTGCCGTCGTCGGTTCCGACGACCTCTCCCTCGCGCTGGTGCTCACCACCGTCTCCCCCGCTGTAGGCGGCGTACTGGTGCGCGGTGAGAAGGGCACCGCGAAGTCGACGATGGTGCGTGCCCTCGCCTCCGTGCTGCCGCCGATCGAGGTGATCGCCGGGGACCGCTTCTCCAGCGATCCGCGCGAGGCAGCACCCCTCTCGCCCGACGGTCCCTTTGCTGCCGACGCCGCGGTCGAGCAACGTCCGGTACGCCTGGTCGAGCTCCCGGTCGGCGCCACCGAGGACCGGGTGCTCGGCTCTCTGCACCTGGAGCGTGCACTCAGTGCCGGCGTTGCCGAGTACGAGCCGGGCCTGCTCGCCCGCGCCCACCGCGGTCTGCTCTACGTCGACGAGGTCAACCTGCTCCACGACCACCTGGTCGACCTGTTGCTCGATGCGGCGGCGATGGGCCGGGTGACCGTCGAGCGCGACGGTGTCTCGGTCTCCCACGCAGCGCGCTTCGTGCTGATCGGCACCATGAACCCCGAGGAGGGCGAGCTGCGGCCGCAGCTGCTGGACCGATTCGGCCTCACCGTCGAGATCGCGGCGCCCCGCGACCCCGCCCAGCGGGTGGAGGTGGTACGCCGACGCATCGCCTTCGAGGCCGACCCGGAGGCGTTCGTGGCGGCGTACGCCGAGGCGGAGCGGGCGCTCACCGAGCGGATCGTCTCGGCTCAGGCTCTGGTCGACCAGGTGGTGCTCGGCGACGAGGCGCTGCTGAAGATCGCCGAGGTCTGCGCCGCGCTGGACGTCGACGGCATGCGGGCGGACATCGTCACCGCCCGCACCGCGGTGGCGCACGCGGCCTGGCACGGTCGCTCCGAGGTGACCCGCAGCGACATCCGTGCCGCGGCGCGCCTGGCTCTGCCGCACCGACGCCGCCGCAACCCTTTCGACGCACCCGGGCTCGACGAGGAGCTCCTCGACCAGTTGCTCGGCGACGACGACCTGCCCGATCCGCCACCGGACGGCGGCGACGACCCCGACGGAGGCGGTGGCGGTGAGACCGACGGTGGCGGTGAGACCGACGGTGGCGGGGGCAGTGATCCCGACAGCGACGGCAGCGCGACCTCCGAGCCCGCAACGTCCTGCGACGAGGTTGCCCCAGCAGCCACCCCGCAGGACGCACCGACACCGCAGGAGACACTGGTGAGTGCCGCGACGCCGTACCGGCCGAGGCTCTTCACCGTCGCCGGCACAGGAACCGGCGAGGCAGGGCGGCGCAGTCGGGCCGTCACCAGCTCGGGCAGGCGGATCGGCGCGGAGCGACCACGCGGTGCGGGCGGTTCTATCCACCTGGTCGAGACGGTCCGGGCCGCTGCGCCGCATCAGGCGACGCGCGGCCGGTACGACGGGCCGCTGCGGTTCCGCTCCGACGACCTGCGGGTGGCCACCCGCGAGGGCAAGGAGTCGAACCTGGTGCTCTTCTGCGTGGACGCCTCGGGATCGATGGCGGCGCGCAGGCGCATGGAGCAGGTGAAGACGGCGATCCTCTCGCTGCTGCTCGACGCCTACCAGCGGCGCGACAAGGTCGGGCTGGTCACCTTCCGCGGTCACGGCGCCGACCTGGCCCTCCCCCCGACGCATTCGGTCGACGTGGCCGCGCGCCGGCTCGACGAGCTCCCGGCCGGCGGGCGCACACCGCTGGCCGAGGGACTGACCCTGGCCGCTGAGACGCTTCGTGTCGAGCGGTTGCGAGACCCCCGCCGCCGCCCGCTGCTGGTGCTGGTCACCGACGGCCGCGCCACGGCCGGAGCCGACGCCGTACCCCGCTCCCAGGTCGCCGCCCGATATCTCGCCGCCACCGGCCTGAGCTCGTTGGTCGTCGACTGCGAGACCGGGCGCTTCCGGATGGGGCTCGCCCGCGCCCTGGCGGAGGCGCTCCTCGCCGAGCACGTGCCGCTGGGCGAGGTGACCGCGGAAGCCCTCACGACCGCCGTGCGCGGCGCCGTCCGAGGGGAGGTCGCCTGATGGCCCGCGGCGTCCCCGACTACGTGCCCGACGACGGACTCACCACCGCCCAGCGCCGCAACCAGCCGCTGCTGATGGTCAACACCGGCGACGGCAAGGGCAAGTCGACCGCCGCCTTCGGGTTGGCGATCCGGTCGTGGAACCAGGGCTGGGACATCGGCGTCTTCCAGTTCGTGAAGTCCGCGAAGTGGCGGATCGGCGAGCAGACCGTGCTCGAGCGGCTCGGTGAGCTGCACGAGCAGACCGGCGAGGGCGGCCCGGTCGAGTGGCACAAGATGGGCGCCGGCTGGTCGTGGAAGCGCAAGGAGGGCAGCGAGGAGGACCATGCTCGCGATGCCGCCGACGGCTGGGCGGAGGTCAAGCGACGCCTCGCCGAGGAGCGGCACGACCTCTACGTGCTCGACGAGTTCACCTATCCGATCCAGTGGGGCTGGGTGGAGATCGACGACGTCGTGGAGACGCTGCGCACCCGGCCTGGACGGCAGTTCGTGATGATCACCGGCCGGCGCGCCCATCCGCTGCTGGTCGAAGCGGCCGACATGGTCACCGAGATGACCAAGGTCAAGCACCAGATGGACCGCGGCCAGAAGGGTCAGCGGGGCATCGAATGGTGAGCGGCCCATGGTGACGCTCCCCCGCCTGGTGATCGCCGCCCCTGCTTCAGGCCACGGGAAGACCACCATCGCCACGGGCCTGATGGCGGCGCTGTCGGCACGAGGCTGCGCGGTGAGCGGGCACAAGGTGGGCCCGGACTACATCGACCCCGGCTACCACGCCCTGGCTACCGGGCGACCGGGTCGCAACCTCGACCCGCATCTGGTCGGCGAGGAGCGACTGGTCCCGCTGCTGCTGCACGGCGCCCGCGGCGCCGACGTCGCGATCGTCGAAGGCGTGATGGGGCTCTACGACGGCCAGCTGGGCGCCGACGGCTGGGCCTCGACGGCGCATGTCGCCAGCGTGCTCGACGCACCGGTCGTGCTCGTGGTCGACGTCTCCCACGCCTCGCGCTCGGTGGCCGCCGTCGTGCAGGGCATGCGCAGCTTCGACCCCCGGGTCCGGATCGCGGGCGTGGTGCTCAACAAGGCCGGTTCGGTCCGCCACTCCGACGAGGTACGCCGCGCGATCGGCGAGCTGCGCCCGGCGCTGCCGGTGCTCGGTGTCCTCCATCGCGACGCCGGGGTCGAGGCACCCTCGCGTCACCTCGGTCTGGTGCCCGCTGACGAGCGCGAGGAGTCTGCTGCGGCCCTGGCCCGGCTGTCCGACCAGATCACGACATGCATCGACCTGGACGCCGTGGTGGAGATCGCTCGCTCCGCCCCCGACCTTGCCGGAGCGCCGTGGGACCCGGTGGCCGAGCTCGCCCACGTCTCCCACCGGCCCCCTGTCGAGCCGTGCTCCGGCCGACCCGCCGTGACGTCCTGCGATGTGGCGCCCCTGGCGACCAGAACGCAGGACGTTGCGGAGGACGTCCTGCGCAGTGGTGGCCACGGCGACCGGCCGGCAGAACGGCCGGTGATCGCGATGGCGGGCGGCCGCGCCTTCACCTTCCGCTACGCCGAGACCGAGGAGCTGCTGGTCGCGGCCGGCTGCGACGTGGTCACCTTCGACCCTCTCACCGACGACTCCCTGCCTCCCGGTACGACGGGCCTCCACCTGGGCGGCGGCTTCCCCGAGGTGCACGCCGGCGACCTGGCTGCCAACGCGCCGCTCCGGCGGGCCATCGCCGACGCGGTGGTGGCGGGCATGCCGACGGTCGCGGAGTGTGCCGGGCTGCTCTACCTCTGCCAGACGCTCGACGATCGACCGATGACCGGCGTGCTGGCCGCGCACGCCGCGATGACGCCACGGCTCACGCTCGGCTACCGCACCGTGACCGCGGCGTACGACAACCTGCTCGGGCGGGTCGGCGAGACCGTCACCGGTCACGAGTTCCACCGCACCGCCGTCTCCCCCGCGGCAGGCGCCGCTCCGGCCTGGGTACTGCCCGGTCGCGGCAACGACTCCGAGGGCTCCGGCGAGGGCTTCGCGGAGGCCAGCGTCCATGCCTCCTACGTGCACGTGCACTGGGCGGGCCACCCGCAACTCGCTGCCCGCTTCGCGGAGGCCGCCCGTCACTACGCGGGTCGGGGCGACCACGCACGCGCCGGCGGCCACCGGGCCGAGGCGACCGCACCGCGACCGCCGGCAAGTCCGCCGGCCTCCCGCCAGGCAGATCCTGAGGAGCGGCTCCGGCACCACGGCGACGTGGAGGCGGTCGACGGGCTGGTCGACCTGGCCGTCAACGTCGTCGACGAGGCCTGGCCGCCGTGGCTGGAGCGAGCGCTCCTCGATGGCCTCACCCGGTCGCGCCGCTACCCCGACGCGGCCCCCGCCCGGCAGGGGGTGGCCACGCAGCACGGACTGGACTCCGAGCAGGTGCTCGTCACCGCCGGCGCCGCCGAGGCGTTCACCCTTATCGCGCGGCTGCGACCGTGGCGGCATCCACTGGTGGTGCACCCGCAGTTCACCGAGCCGGATGTCGCGCTTCGCAACGCCGGGCATCGTCCGTCGCACGTGCTCTGCCGTGCGGACGACGGGTTCGCCTTCGACCCTCGAGAGGTCCCCGAGCGGGCCGACCTCGTGATCATCGGCAATCCCACGAACCCCACGGGCGTGCTGCATCCTGCCGACCACATCCGCGCACTGCTTCGCCCGCACCGTCTGGTCGTGGTCGACGAAGCGTTCATGGACACGGTCCCGGGAGAGCCGGAATCCCTTGTCTCTGCAGGGATTCCGGGGCTCTTGGTGGTCCGCAGCCTTACCAAGCAGTGGGCTCTGCCCGGCATCCGCGCCGGGCACCTCACCGGCGACGCCGCAACCGTCGCCGGGCTGCATGCACTGCAGACCCCGTGGTCGGTCTCCGCCCCGGCCGTGACCGCCACCATCGCCTGCTGCAGCCCCGAGGCGCGGGCCGAGACGGCGCGGCGTACCGAGCGGACCGGCGAGCACCGGGCACTCCTCGAGGCCGGGCTGGACGATCTCGCCATCGCCCACCAACCCTCCCGCGCATCGTTCGTGCTCGCCCGCACGGGAGTCGGCGTCCGCGAGGCGCTGCGAGCGGCGGGGTTCGCGGTACGACGCGGCGACACCTTCCCCGGCCTCGACGAGAGCTGGGTGCGGATCGCCGTCCGGGAGCCGGTCACCACACGTCGGCTCCTGGCCGCGCTGCGCGCGTGCGACACCTCACGCGCCACCAGCCAAGACGCCGCAGACACGACCGCCGTCGTGCCCTAGAGTCAGCGACGAACGAGCCCGAGGAAGCCGGTGGGATTCCGGCACAGTCGCGCTACTGTGACGTCGCTGCGGCGGCGGAGTCAGACCCGAGGCGCTCGTGTCCATCCGCTCATCAGACAGGGACGCATCATCCCTGAAGGAGGAACCATGGCTCAGCCATCCGTCGCGCCCACCGCCACTGCGGAGATCAGCTCGATCCCGCTCCGGCAGATCGCACCCTGGGCGCTCTTCTTCGGCCTCGTCGCACTGCTGGTGCTCTTCTTCGTCAGCACCGATCAGGGCGCCACGTCGGTCATCAGCGGCACCGCCATCCACGAATGGGTGCATGACGGCCGGCACCTGCTCGGCTACCCCTGCCACTGAGACGGGGCCGTCATGACTGCACGCGACTTCCTGATCCGGGGCCTGATCGCAGGCTTCATCGCCGGGATCCTCGGATTCCTCGTCGCCCACCAGGTCGGCGAACCGCACGTCGAGCGGGCCATCGCCCTCGAAGAGGCAGGCTCCACCGACGAGCACCCCCACGACGCCGCGGAGGAACCGGGCGCCACGCACGAGCACGAGACAGAGGAGGCCGGCCACTCCCACGGCGACGGCGAGACCGAGGTCTCCCGCGCCAACCAGCGCACCTGGGGCCTGCTGACCGGCACGCTCGCCGTCGGTACGGCGCTGGGCGGGCTGGTGGGCCTGATCGCCGCCGCGGTCGTGGGGCGCATCGGCCGGCTCACCGCCACCCAGTCGACGGCCCTGGTGTCGGTGGTCGGGTTCGTCTCGTTCGCACTGGTGCCGTTCCTGAAGTACCCGGCCGCTCCTCCTGCCGTCGGCTCCGGGGACACCATCGGCGAGCGGACCGCGCTCTTCTTCACCTTCCTGGCGATCTCCGTGGCGGCCGCGGTCGCCGCGGTCGCCGTGGCCCGTCAGCTCCTGGCGCAGACCAGCGTCTACGCGGCGGTCGTCGTCAGCGGTGGGCTCTACCTGCTCGTCGTGGCCGGTGCGGCGGCGCTGATGCCGACCGTCAACGAACTCGGCGACTTCCCCGCAGACACCCTGTGGTGGTTCCGGCTCTCGTCCGTGTTCACGCTGGCCACCGTCTGGGGCGGGATCGGCGTGGTGCTGACCGGGCTCGCCGACCGCGAGTCCGCCGCCGAGGCGCGCCGCGAGCTCGCGGCCTCGCTCTGAACAACGGCTGGCCGCGTGCCCTGGGCCTGCTCCTGGGGTACGCGGCCGATCGGCTTCTTGCCGACCCTCGCCGTGGCCATCCGGTCGCCGGCTTCGGTCGCATCGCGGGGCGCCTGGAGCGCACGCTGTACGCCGACTCGCGGTCGCGGGGTGCGGCACACAGCGTGGTGCTGGTCGGCTCGACGGTCGCAGCGGGGCTCGTCGTGGAGCGGATCGCCCGTCAGCAGACCGGCGCGCAGACGCTGGTCACCGCGGTCGCCGCCTGGGCCGTCCTCGGCGGCACCTCGCTGGGCCGCGAGGCTCGCGCCGTGCAGCGCTTCCTCGACGCCGACGACCTGCCCGGCGCGCGGCAGCGGCTGACCCATCTGGTGGGCCGTGACACCTCGCGGCTCGACGAGTCGGGCGTAGCACGCGCCACCATCGAGTCGATGGCCGAGAACACCTCCGATGCCGTCGTGGCACCGTTGGTGTGGGGCGCGCTCTGCGGCGTACCCGGTCTGGTGGGCTACCGCGCCGCCAACACCCTGGACGCCATGGTCGGCCATCGGTCGCCTCGCTACGAGCGCTTCGGCTGGGCCTCGGCGCGCCTGGACGACCTGGCGAACCTGCCGGGCTCCCGGCTGAGCGCACTCCTCGCGGTCGGCCTGAGCCCCACGATCGAAGGCCGGCCGAGTGCAGCGCTCCGCGCCTGGCGACGCGATGCCCGCCATCATCCGAGCCCGAACGCCGGACCGGTGGAAGCGGCGTTCGCCGGCGCCCTCGACATCACCCTCGGCGGGGTCAACGCCTACGCGGGCCGAGTCGAGGACAGGCACACCCTGGGCGACGGCGCCGCACCGGGCCGAGCCGACATCGATCGCGCGGCCGTGCTGGCACGACGGGTGGGCGCGGCTGCGGTCGTGAGCGCCGCCGTACTGTCGCTGGCGCCCTCCGCACTGGTGCGGTGCTGTTGTCGCAAACCGCCGTTACAGCGGTGGGTGGGGGGCGCGTAGCCAGGCGAGCGCCTCGTCCGGATCGCTGACCGTGGCGACTCCCTGCGGTCCGGGGGCGCGGCGTACGACCACCACGGGAATGCCGAGCTCGGCTGCGGCCTCCATCTTGGGCCAGGTGAAGCTGCCGCCGGAGTCTTTGGTGACGAGGACGTCGCAGCGATGCTCCCGCAGGAGCGCGAGCTCGCCCTCGCGGCGGTAGGGGCCGCGGCTGAGCAGCAGCGTCCACGCCCGCGGTAGGTCGAGCTCCGGCGCGTCGACGACCCGGGCAAGCGCGGCGGCATCCCCCAGCGGGCCGACGAACTCGCCCAGCGCTTGACGGCCGACGGTGAGGAACGGTCGCCCACCCAGCCCGGCTGCCGTCCGAGCCGCCTCGGCGTGGTCGCTCACCCAGTGCCAGGCATCGGCGCCGGGCACCGTCGACCAGCCGGGTCGCTCCAGGCGAAGCAGCGGTACGCCGGCAGTCCGGCAGGCTTCGGCGGCATGGCGAGACATCTGCTCGGAGAACGGGTGGGTCGCGTCGACGACCGCCTCGATCGCCTCGGCCGCCAAGAACTCCACGAGTCCCGCGACACCGCCGAAGCCCCCGATCCGCACCGCTCCGACAGGGAGTCGTGGGCGCGCAACACGGCCAGCCAGCGAGCTGAGCACGTCGATGTCGGCGGCGACGCACCGGGCCGCGAGGTCGCGCGCCTCGGAGGTGCCGCCGAGCAACAGCACGGTCACAGGTCCCTCCCGGGAGGTAGCAGGGGCAGACCGGCGGGGGCGCCGTCACGAGCCAGCGCAAGCAGCGCATCGACGTCGAGGTGCTCCTCGACCAGGTCGCCGAGGAGGTCGAGGCGAGCCGCGCGACGCTCCGGGAAGCTCACCGAAGACGGTTGCCAGGAGGCGCCGGAGCCCGTCGCGACCTCGGCCAGCAGGCGGCCCCGGAAGGCATCGCCCTCGAGGCTTCCGTGCCACATGGTGCCGAAGACCGAGCCACGTCGCGCGCCACCGAGGAACTCCTCGTCTCCCCCTCGGGCGATCCGGCCGTGGTGGATCTCGTAGCCCGTGGTGCTCGCGCCCAGCGCAGTGCCCTCGGGCAGCCGGAGCACCTTCTCGGGCGCGAAGGTGGTGGTGACGTCGAGCAGTCCGAGTCCGTCGGCGGCCGCACCCTCCGTGCCCTCGATGCCTGAGGGGTCCTCGATCCGCCGACCGAGCATCTGGAAGCCACCGCAGATGCCGAGCACCGCGCCACCACGCTCGGCATGGCCGACGATGGCTCGGTCGAGACCGCGGGAGCGCAGCCAGTCGAGGTCCGACAGGGTCGCCCGCGTGCCCGGGAGCACGATCAGGTCGGCGTCGACCAGGGCCCGCGGGTCCGAGGCGAAGACGACATCGACGTCCGGCTCGATCCCGAGAGCGTCGACGTCGGTGAAGTTGCTGATCCGTGGCAGCCTGACCACGGCGACCCGGAGCGCGGCACGACCCGCCTCGGCGCGACGCCCCTCCAGGTCGAGTGCGTCCTCGGAGTCCAGCCACAGTCCCGGGTGCCAGGGCAGCACCCCGTACGTCGGCCGTCCGGTGAGCTGGGCCAGCTGTCGAAGGCCTGGCTCGAGCAGGGTGACGTCGCCGCGGAACTTGTTGATCACGAAGCCCGACAGCAACGCTTGGTCGGCGGCGTCGAGAAGGGCGACCGTGCCGTGCATGGCTGCGAAGACGCCACCTCGATCGATGTCGCCGACCACGACGACGGGCATCCGGGCATGCTGGGCGAGCCCCATGTTGACGTAGTCGGAGGCGCGCAGATTGATCTCGGTGGGGCTGCCGGCGCCTTCGGCGACCACCACGTCATAGCGACTGCTGAGGTCGTCGAACGCGGCATGGGCAGCCGCCTCGAGGTGACGGCGACCTTCGAGGAAGTCGCGGGAGCTCACCGTCCCACCGGGACGGCCCATCACCACGACGTGGCTGCGTCTGTCACTTCCCGGCTTGAGCAGGACGGGGTTCATCGCCGCCTCTGGCTCTGCCCGGGCAGCCAACGCCTGGACCCACTGCGCGCGGCCGATCTCGGCGCCGTCGGCGCAGACCATCGAGTTGTTGGACATGTTCTGCGCCTTGTAGGGCGCGACCCGCAGGCCACGCCGGGCGAACGCCCGGCACAGACCAGTGGTGACGATGCTCTTGCCCGCATCGGAGGTGGTGCCGGCAACGAGAAGAGCGGCACCAGGCATGGTGGAGACGCTATCCCAGCCGGAAGACAGGGCCTTGCGCACCTCGGCATGTATTTGGTTAGGCTTACCTAATATGAGCCTCCTTCGCAGTCGCCCCTCCACGCCCACCTCCGGACTCACCCCGGCCGAGCGCGTGCGCTCGATCCTCGCCACGACGAGCGACCTGCGGGTCGGCGTCCTCAACATGGCGGTGGACGTGCCCCGGCATGCGCTGGCTGCCGACGGCAGCCTGCTGTTCCTCCCGGGGTCGGAGTCACCGGAGCGAGTCTTCGCCGTCGCCCCGAACCTGCCTGCGCAGACGGTGCAGGTGACTGCGAACGACCTGGCGCCGGTAGCCCACCCAGACCGGGTCCGCGGCCTGGTGCAGATGACCGGCAAGCTGGGCGTCTTCGGCAATCCGCTCCCCGCAGGAGCCCGGGAGCACCTGGCCGGGCCGAACGAACCGGTCGCCGGTGAGCCCGTCCTCCGGTTCGTGCCGCAGCGGATCGCGCTGACGTGGCACTGCGAGACCGCAGGTGAGGCGAAGCCGGTCGAGGTGGCGCTCGACGACTACCGCAACTCCTTCCCCGACCCGCTCGTCGGGCTCGAGGACGACTGGCTCAACCACATGCACCGCGACCACGCCCATGCGCTGGCGGCGTTGGCCCGCTACGTCGCCCCCTCCGTCAACCCGACGGCGCTGCGGCCGATGCAGCTGGACCGCTACGGCCTGGTGCTGCGCTTGGAGGACGGCGCTGAGCGCCACGACGTGCGGGTGCCCTTCCGTCACCCCGTGCGCTGCGGCTGCGAGGTGCGCGAGGCGTTCGCCGACGTGCTGCGCCGGGCGGACCCGGCCGCCAGCCACGACATCTGCTGACTCGTCCCGCGTCAGCGGCTGGCGACCAGCCGCTCCAGGACCAGCGCCACACCATCGTCCTCGTTGGTAGCAGTCACCTCGTCGGCGATCGCCAACACCTCCGGCGCGGCGTTCTGGACCGCGACCCCGTGGCCCGCCCAGTCGACCATCTCCACGTCGTTGGGCGCGTCACCGAAGGCCAGCACCTCGGCGGCGGTGATGCCGAGCTCAGCACACAGCAGCGCCAGTCCCGTGGCCTTGCTGACGCCCTCGGGCATCACCTCGACGAACGGGGCACCGGAGTGCGTGGCCCCGAAACCCGGCAGCCCGAGGCCACGCACCACCTCCAGCACCTCCGGTACGGCATGCTCGGGATGGCGCACGATGAACTTCAGGCTGGGCTCCGCGAGTACGTCGGTCAGCGGGTGGCCGCCCATGGTGCTCGGCTCGCGCTTGTGGTCGCGCAGGTCGGCGATGTCGCCGTAGCCATGGAGCGGCACGAAGACCTCGCCGCCGTCTCGCACGCTGACGTAGAGGCAGCCGGGGAGGGCGGCGTCGAGCGCTTCGACCAGCGCCGTCTGTGCGGCCACCGTCACCTCCGCCTCGTGGAGACGCCGGCCGGTCGACAGGTCGAGGACCAGGCCCCCGTTGCTGCAGACCGCCCAGGACCGGAAGCCCGCATCGTCTGCCAGCGGCCGCAGCCCGATCGGCTGGCGTGCGGTCACGGGCACGACCGGGATGCCCAGCTCGCGGACCGCGGCGACCGCGGCACGAGTGCGCGGACTGACGCTGAGGTCGCCCCGCAGGAAGGTGCCGTCGAGATCGGTTGCCACGAGCTTGATCACGAGGCGAGCCTAGGAGACGGCTGACTCCTTCTCGCCCTCGCGTAGCAGGTCCACGAGTGCCCGAGCCGCGGCGCGCCCGGCGCGATTGGCTCCGATGGTGCTGGCGCTGGGCCCGTAGCCCACCAGATGCACCCGCGGATCCCGTGCCGCAGCGGTCGGGGTCTGGCCGGAGCCCGGTGTGCGTGCAAGCTCGATGCCACCCTGAGGGCCGCGCAGGTGCAGCGGCGCGAGATGGCTGACCGCGGGGCGGAAGCCGGTCGCCCACAGGATCACGTCGACGGACTCGAAGCGTCCGTCCGCCCAGCGGACGCCGCTCGGCTCGATGCTGGCGAACATCGGCAGCCGGTCGTAGGCCCCGAGCTCCGCGGCGCGTTGCTCCTGCGGGCGCAGGAAGAGACCGGTGACGCTCACCACGCTCTGGGGTGGCAACCCGGCCAACACCCGCTCCTCGACGAGCTGCACGGCGCGGTAGCCGTCCTCGCCGGCGAAGCGGTCGCGCCAGACCGGCTCCTTGCGGGTGACCCAGAGGGTGTCGGCCACGGGCGCGATCTCGCCCAGGAACTGCACCGCGCTGGCACCGCCGCCGACGACGAGGACCCGCCTGCCCGCGAAGTGCTCAGGACCCGGGTAGTCGACGGTGTGCCACTGCTCCCCGCGGAAGGTCTCGACGCCCGGGTAGTGCGGAAGGAACGGGCGGTCCCAGGTGCCGGTCGCATTGACCAGGGAGCGGGTCATCCAGCTGCGCTCCCCAGCCGTCACCCGCAGGAGCTCGCCGACCGACTCCACCCGATCGACCCGCACCGGACGGACGACCTCCAACCCATAGGCTGCCTCGTAGTCGGCGAAGTAGGCGGGGATCACCTCCTTGGCCCGGCCCTCCCCGCTGCCCGGCCCCGAGGTCGGCGCGACCGCATCCGGGAGATCGGCCACGCCGTGGACGTCGGCCATCGTCAGCGAGTCCCACCGGTGCTGCCACGCCCCACCCGGTCCGGCGTTGGCGTCGAGCACCAAGGGATCGACGCCGCGGACCTTCAAGTGGTGGGCGGCCGACAGCCCGGCCTGACCGGCGCCGATCACGATCGCGTCCCACACGTGCATGACAGGACAACAGGGGAACAGGCGCGGATATGCCCGAGCCCCAGCGACGTCAGCCGTGGTCCAACTGCGGGCCGGGCGGCAGCGGCGGGTTCCTGCGCGGGCGGCACGAGGGGCGTGGCTCACCCGGCATCTGCTTGCGCACGACGGTCACCGCCCCCATCAGAGCGATCCCCTTCACCCGCACCACCGGGGAGCCCTCGTCGAGCGTGGGGGGCACCCGGTCGCGCGCCTGGCTGAAGTCGCCCATGATGCCGACGCCGTCGACGATCACCTTCGTCCGCGCGTTGATGACGATGTCGATGCCGCCCATCACGGCGTTCGCGACGATCTCCGTCTCCCGCTCGCTGAACACGACCTCACGAAGGTCGATGTCGACCCCACCCATGAGCGCGAGAGCCGTATGGCGAGCGCCGACCTGCCAGACGCCCTTGCGCGTGACCCCGCCCATGATCGTGGTCGAGGTGTTGAACTGACTCACCTCCCCCACCCCGGCACCGATCCGCGGCGCGGCCGCCGGCACCGCTCCTCCGGTTGTCGCCGGGAGCCGAGGAGCCTCCTCGGGCAGGTCCGCGAGGATCGGCGCCAGGTCGGCGTAGATCTTGGCGGCGTACGCCGACTCGAGCCGCTCGTCCAGCTCGTCGAAGTCCAGGCGGCCCTCGCCGGCCGCGCGCCGCAGCGCCTCTGCGACCTCGTGTCGATCCGCATCGCTGATCCGCATCCGCAGCGGGTCGTTGGGCTCCGAGGACACACCAGGCTCGTCCATGTGCTCCACACTAGGAGATCCTGCATGCCGTGCGGGGGCACTGATCCCGTGTGGGGCAGAGAACCCTCGGGGCGCCGGTTTCTCACCGCGCTGCCGGGGAAGACGGCAGACATGCGCCGTACCGCCCTTCTCCTGCTCGCCGCCCTCGCCCTGCTGATCAGCGGGTGCTCGGGCGACGACGGCGACGAGCAGCGCGAGCTGGCGGCCCTCGCCCCCGTCGCCCGTGACGTGACGACTCAGCCCGACCGCGACCAGACCGAGACCGAGCGCAAGCTGGCGGCCCTCGACCCGTGCCTCCTGTTCGACGCTGCGGTGGCACGCAAGGTCGGCGACCCGATGGACTCCCGTCGCTACGACTCCACCCACGCGTGCCGGATCGGCACCTCCTCCACAACAACCGTCAAGCTCGCGGTCGCCCTGAGCGACGGCGCACGCTTCTACCAGGGACGGCACGACGCCGCCGGAGCCGTCTCCTACCGCACCACCAGCACGAAGAAGTACTGCACGGTGAGCCTGCCGGTCACCCAGTCGCTGGCGGTCGAGTTCAACTCCTGGGAGCGTCGCTGCACCGACACCGTCGCCTATGCGGAGGCCGGAGCCCGGCTGCTCCGCACCGCACCCGACCGGCTCCTCCGACCGCGTGACGCCGGACGGTTCACCGCCTGCGAGCTGCTCGCGCCGGCCGTGCCCGAACGCCTGCAGGTCGACGCCGGCAACTGGGGTCAGTACTCCCTCGACGAGTGCACCGCCAGCACCGACGGCAGCATGACCGCGACGAAGGCGCGTCTCTTCCTCGACATCTCCGACGCAGAACCACGCGAGCAGAACAAGATCGACGGTCAATGCTGGACCGGCTTCGAGTTGCCGCACGCCCGGGTGCCCCTCGACTCCGCACTGGCCACGAACGCCACCCTGGTGACCGACACCTGCGCCGGCACACGGCGGATGATCGCCCGGGTGGTGGCAGCGGCGCGGCGTACGCCACCGCAGGTGGACCCGACCGGCCTCCTCTACGACTGGAGCGACGACACCACGGCCGACCTCAGCAGCACCGGGGCTTGCGCCGACATCTTGGACGCCGCAGCCCTCGAATGCACGCCGGCCCGGCCCGCCGACGTACCCGCGGATGCGGCCGACCTGCTCGAGCAGGCGGAGGCCGATCCCGACGTCCTGTGCGCCGCCGCCGCACCCCTGGTGCGCGCTTGGTACGGCGACACGCTGGCTCCGGCGACGGTCCTCACCGCGACGCGCGCCCAGCAGGTTGAGGGAGCGCCGCTCACGGAGTGCGCCTTCGGCGAGCCCACCCACTCGCTGCACATCACGGTGCTGGCCTCGACCCAGCAACAGCTGCTCAGCGAGGACGAGGAGATCAGCGGACACCCCGCCACCACGAGCACCTCCGGCGACGTCGAGGGCGTCTCGCCGATGAGGAGGTTCAGCATCGGCTGGCGCACCGGCAAGCCCGGCGTGCTGTCGGTGACGGTGCTCGCCACCCCGACCCGCGCCGAGGGCAACTGGCAGGGCATCGAGATCGACCGGACGCCCGTAGACGAGGCGGACGGCTTCGTAGCGGATCTCGTGGAGCAACTGCTGGACTGACCACGGTGTCGGGGGTGCGGTGTGCCTGCTCGGCCAAAGCCGCGCGGCGAGACGGTTTCGGCGGTCCCCCGCAGGGGCATTCAACCCGCATGCGCACCTTCGCGGGCCTCGTCGCCGTCCTGCTCCTCCTGGTCGGCTGCTCCGGAGACGACAAGGCTGGTCAGGAGGTCACCGAGCTCACGCCGCTGCCGGCTACCGATCCCCACCTCCAGCCGATCGCCGACCGCGATGTCAACGCCGTCTCCGCTTCGTTGTCGATGCTCGACCCGTGTGCCCTGCTGCGCATCAGCGACCGCAAGAAGCCGACCGTCTTCGCGACCGGGCAGTGCGATGCGAACGGCGTGAAGATCGAGCTCAATGCCACCCTCTACAGCTACTACCGCTTCGACATCCTCCGGGAGGAGATCGGCGGATTCGTCAGCTATCGGGTTCGCACTGCCGACGGCTGCACCATCTGGCTGCCGACCACGCAGGAACGGGCGATTCGAGTGCAGAGCCACCGGTCGTGTGCTCCGGCCCGCGAGGTCGCCGCCCAGGTCGTCGACGTGCTCGACCACCGCCCCGAAGCAGTGGTCCGGCGACCGTCGCCCAACCGGATGCCGACCTGCGCACCCTTCGCTGCGGCGTACCCGCGGGCCGATGTGCGGCCGGTCGACAACATGTCTGTCTGGGACCAGTGCGTGGCTACCCAGGGCAAGAAGTCGCTCGGCACCCTCGACTTCACCACCGCCGACTTCAGTTCCGACAGCGACCCGCGGTTCCAGGTGGGCGAGACGGAGGTCACGCGCAACACGGTCTTGAAGAACTGCTGGTACATCTGGCCGGCGTGGCGTACCGACTACCCCGCCGCCAACGACGGCCAGGTGTACGCACGACTCCAACGTAGCGGGGCCTGCCGGACCGACGATCCCGTGCTGAAGCGGGTCGTCGCCGCGACCCACGACGCGAAGGCCGTCGAGGCACCGGTGACCGACCTGCTCTACCCGTGGGGCAGCGACGACACCGCAGCCCCCGGCGCCTGCCGCGACGCCGTGATCGACGACTGCCTGCCGGCGACTCCGGCCGAGGCCCCCTCGGAGCCTGCCGAGCTGATCGCGCGGGGCGAGGTGGATCCGGCCGTGCTGTGCGCCGCCACCGCACCGCTGGTGAGCGAGCACTTCGGATCGGGCTTCAGCCCGGTCACCGGGGCCCTAGGGAGCTACCTACGTCCGCCGGAGAAGACCAAGGCACGTCGCTGTGTGTTCGTCAACGACGCTCACAGTCTCCAGATCGAGGTGCTCAGCAGCGTCGCGCCACTGCACACCGGCGACACGGAGGTCGCCGGCCATCCGGCCGCCTCCGTCGTGGATCAGATCGACACGCTGCGGCATGACCGCACCTGGACGGTCGCATGGCGCGGAGCCGAAGACCCCGGATCACTCCAGATCGTCGTCCGTGCTCAACGGGCGCGCGGTCAACTCCCCCAGGGCCCCGATCCCGATCTCACACTGCCCGTCTCAGCCGACGCATTCGTCGACGACCTGGTCACCACGCTGCTCGACTGACCGCCGCCGTCGAGCAACACCCGGTGGCCGAGCTCCGGCAGCCTCGACCTCGACGAAGGCGGGCGGGCGGGACGGCGTAGTCTGAGTGGCCGTGACGACTGCTGCTTCGGGCCCCGAGTTCCGCTACTCCGACCTGCTGCCGACCCACGGGTCGAACGGCGCCGACGAGACGCCGTACCGACTGATCACCACGGAGGGCGTCAGCACCTTCGAGGTCGACGGGCAGACGTTCCTCAAGGTCGCGCCGGAGGCGATCCAGCGACTCACCTCCGAGGCGATGCACGACATCAGCCACTACCTGCGGCCGGGCCACCTCGCCCAGCTGCGCAAGATCATCGACGACCCCGAGGCCAGCGGCAACGACCGCTTCGTGGCGCTCGACCTGCTCAAGAACGTCAACATCTCCGCCGGCGGCGTGCTGCCGATGTGTCAGGACACCGGCACGGCGATCGTCATGGGCAAGAAGTCCGAGGGCGTCATCACCGGCGCCGACGACGGCGAGTGGATCAGCAAGGGCGTCTACGACGCCTACACCAAGCTCAACCTGCGCTACTCCCAGATGGCGCCGCTGAACATGTGGGAGGAGAAGAACACCGGCACCAACCTGCCCGCGCAGATCGAGCTCTACTCGACGCCGCAGACCAGTGGCAAGCCGGAGTACAAGTTCCTCTTCATGGCCAAGGGCGGCGGCTCGGCCAACAAGTCCTTCCTCTACCAGGAGACCAAGGCCGTCCTGAACCCCAAGCGGATGCTGGAGTTCCTCGACGAGAAGATCCGGTCGCTCGGCACCGCCGCGTGCCCGCCGTACCACCTGGCCATCGTCGTCGGCGGCACGTCGGCCGAGTTCGCCCTCAAGACCGCCAAGTACGCCTCGGCGCACTACCTCGACGACCTCCCGACCGAGGGTTCGATGAGTGCGCACGCCTTCCGCGACACGGAGCTCGAGGAGGAGGTCTTCAAGCTGACCCAGTCCTTCGGCATCGGCGCCCAGTTCGGCGGCAAGTACTTCTGCCACGACGTGCGCGTGGTGCGACTCCCCCGCCACGGCGCCTCCTGCCCCGTCGCGATCGCGGTCTCCTGCTCCGCCGACCGGCAGGCGCTCGGCAAGATCACCCCGGAGGGCGTCTTCCTCGAGCAGCTCGAGACCGACCCGGCGCAGTACATGCCCGACGCGGGCGTCGCCGACGACATCGCCGGCGGCGAGGTCGTGAAGATCGACCTCAACCAGCCGATGAGCGAGATCCTCGCCGAGCTGAGCAAGCACCCGGTGAAGACCCGGCTCTCGCTGACCGGTCCGCTGGTCGTGGCCCGCGACATCGCGCACGCCAAGATCAAGGAGCGCCTCGACGCCGGTGAGGAGATGCCCGACTACCTCAAGAACCACCCGGTCTACTACGCCGGCCCGGCCAAGACCCCCGAGGGCATGGCGTCGGGCTCGTTCGGGCCGACCACCGCCGGCCGGATGGACTCCTACGTCGAGCAGTTCCAGGCCGCCGGCGGCTCGATGGTGATGCTCGCCAAGGGCAACCGCAGCAAGGTCGTCACCGAGGCCTGCGACACGCACGGCGGCTTCTACCTGGGCTCCATCGGCGGCCCCGCCGCACGCCTGGCGCTGGACTGCATCAAGAGCCAGGAGGTCATCGAGTACCCCGAGCTCGGCATGGAGGCGATCTGGAAGATCGAGGTCGAGGACTTCCCGGCGTTCATCGTCGTCGACGACAAGGGCAACGACTTCTTCACCGACCCGGGCGGCGCCGTCACCGTGCCGATCACCGGCATCCGGGTACGTTCCAGGGAGCGCTGAGGCCACCCCTCGCGGTCATGCTGCCGCTCGGACCAACGGCACGTTCCCTGGCCAGTACCGGCGACCTGAAAGCGAAGCGGGTCGGCCGCTGACGCCATCACACCTAGACCAACGCGTACCTGACACCAATCAGGTCGTACGTCGACCGCGCACGTTGGTCACGGGTCAGCAGGTTGCGCTGGTGATGGTGCGCCGTTGCGGCGACCAGCGCGTCATAGACAGCACCACCACCGACCCCCGACCTCCCGAGCGCGAGCACCGTCGAGCGAAGCACGCGACCGGGGAGTTCGAGCAGCGGTAGCGCGAGGCCGGAGAGAACCATCGCGGCATCGGCCGGCGCCACCCGATGCGGCGCGGGCAGACGCGTCAAGACAGAGAAAGTCTCGGCCACGACGTGCATGGGTAGCCTGTCCACCTGCCCGAGGGCATCACGACAGGCGCCATGCTCCGGATGCCAGCTCAGCAACGCTGGCACCACCACGCTCGTGTCGCAGGTCAGTCCGCGAGTCACCGACGTGTGAACTCGATCGTGTCCCGGATCAGCTCGTCACTCAGGTCAGGTGTCGGACGCTTCGGCACCAGGCGCGGCAAGCCGTTGTCCATCTCCACCTCAACCTCGACCGGCGCCAGCTCAATCTGAATCCGTCCATCAGTGAAGACCACGTCGATCTCCCTTCCCGCCGTCAGACCCATCGCGTCGCGCATCACCTTAGGGACGACGATCCGACCGGCGGCATCGATGGTGGTTCTCATGGTAGAAAAATACCATCCACGGGTGACCCAGCGCCTACGGTCGCTTCCGCGCCCAACAACGGTCGGTTTGCGCTGTCGGCGAGAATCGAAGGGTGCTCTCTCCGCTCCCCCGCAGCATCGGCGGCCGACCCGACCCCGCGGCGTACGCCGGCTCCCCACAGCTCCGTGACGGGCTCTTCCACAACCGACTGGAGTCACGCCAGGTGGAGGAGATGTCACGCACCGAACTGGCCCGCGACTTCGCTCGGAAGGGCCGCTCCGGGCGACCTTCCCGAACCGTCCCGCTGACGACCCCGCAGCTGCCCGAGCGGGCTGGGCAGGGGGCGGCGACCTGGCTGGGGCATGCGACCGCGCTTCTGGAGGTAGGCGGGCACTGGGTGCTCGCGGACCCGGTGTGGAGCAGCCGCTGCTCGCCCAGCCAGGCGGTCGGCCCGAAGCGTCACCACCCCGTGCCGATGCCCCTGGCTGCGCTACCGGATGACTTGAGCGCCGTGGTCATCTCCCACGACCACTACGACCATCTCGACACCCGGACCGTCGACTGGCTGGTGCGGTACCGAGACGTTCCCTTCGTCGTACCTCTGGGCATCGGCGCGCACCTGCGCGTCTGGGGCGTGCCGGAGCCGCGGATCGTCGAGCTCGACTGGAACGAGTCCCATCAGGTCGACGGACTCTCCCTCACCTGCACCGAGGCGCAGCACTTCTCCGGCCGCCTCTTCACCAACAACACCACGCTGTGGTCGTCCTGGGCGCTGGCCGCGGGCGAGACCCGGGTCTTCTTCGGCGGTGACACCGGCTACACGCCGGCGTTCAGGCAGATCGGCGACGCTCACGGACCGTTCGACCTGACGATCCTCCCGATCGGGGCGTACGACGCGCGCTGGCGAGACATCCACATGGACCCGGAGGAGGCGGTCCGGACCCACCGCGACCTGGGCGGCAAGGTCCTGCTGCCCATCCACTGGGCGACCTTCGACCTGGCCTTTCACTCCTGGGCGGACCCGATCGAACGGCTGCTCGTTGCCGCGGGCGATGTGTCCCTCGCCCTGCCCCGCCCCGGCGAGCGGTTCACGCTGGGCGGGGCACTGCCGGCTGACCCCTGGTGGCGCTGAACGCGTCGCCAGGACCTACCTGGTTCGTGCCACCTGGCTGGGTGAGCGAACCTGGCCGAGGGCGAACCAGCCAAGGCAGCCGGCCACGGCCGGGCACCCCAGCGAGAGCAACACCAGCAGGAAAGGGCATCGGGTCACGGCGCCTCGACGTTCGCCCGTCGGTTCTGCGGCACCGGATGCTCCGCCACGATCTGCGTCGCCCTGGTCAGCAACTGCCGGAGGTACACCTGGTAGGCGGCGACCTGTTCGCTGTGTTGAGCCAACGCCTTCTGCTGGTAGGCAACGAGGAGGGCGAAGAAGGTGTCGGTGTTGCGCGCTGAGGCTTGGCAGGCCGCATCGGCGGTCGCTACGGCGATCTCCTCCGGAGTCGCTGTGGACCTGCTCGTGTCCAGAGCGAACTCCGCCCACGGGCCGCCTTCACGCGTGTAGGCGTAGCCCTTGTCAGCCATACACGCGACCCAGGCGCGACGCGGGTCGCTGCCCGCCTTCTGCCCGGCCTCGCTGATCAACCGCGTCAGGTCGAACGGCGGCGGACCACCCAGTTGCTCACTGATCTCGTCGTCACAGGAACGGACGGCGTCGATGGGCGTGAACTCCCCTTGCCACGCCACGTTCGCTTGGGCTGCCTGCTGATCGAGAGGATCGTGGTAGCCGAAGCGCTCCATCCGCTCGGGATCGACCGGGAAGAAGGTGTTGCCCCCACCGTAGGGGGCGGTCAGCGTCGTCACCCACGTCATCGGCTCGTCGCCGGCCAGGGCGAGGTTAAGACCCTGTTTGGCCACGCACTCCGCGAGCAGGGTGTCATGCGCCAAGCTGATCAGCTCACGCTCACTGGCGTCGGGCAGCAGCGCGTTCGCCGGGGCTAGGGTCTGCGCTGCGGTGGTGATTCGCTTGAGCACGATGTCCGGAGGCTCGCCATCCTTGGCCTGCGTGGCCGAACAGCCCGAAAGAAGCACGCCCAGGACGCCCAGCAGTGCCATCCACGGGTCCGCTCGCGCCACCTGAACCACCGTCCCCGTCCATCGGTCGAAGTTCGCGATCTTCACCGCGGACCTGACGCTAAGCACTGCGGCCACCCCCCACGACAGGGCTCGGAGCGAGGCGCCTTGAGAAAGTGCCGGAACTTGTCACGTGCGTGACGAGTTCTGGTCGGTCAGGGAACTTGAGTAGCGGGCCCGGCGTTCATGACTGTGAACAGAATTTCCTGCATGTCCGGACCCGAGGAGCCCCCATGCAATGCCCCACCGACGGCACCGTGCTCGTGATGAGCGAGCGCTCCGGCATCGAGATCGACTACTGCCCGACCTGCCGCGGCGTCTGGCTGGACCGTGGCGAGCTCGACAAGATCATCGAGCGGTCGCTCACCCAGGCCCCGTCGGCGGCGCCTCCCACGCCGGCCGCCCAGCCCCGCTATGACGAGCCGCGCTACGAGCAGCCGCGCTACGACAAGGGCTACTACAAGAAGAAGCGCAAGGAGAGCTGGCTCTCCGAACTCTTCGACTGATCGACCCCCTCGCCGGCGCGGCGGACGGACAGGCCAGACTGGCTGTTTGCCGAGCCGGGAGGAAAGCATGTCGTCCAGCGAGGTGGCCCGCGTCGAATCCCCACGCGGCACGGTCGTCCTGCATCGCCGGGAGCGCCACGGCCGCGAGGTCCTCGAGCTCCGCGTCAACGGCATCTTCGTCATGGACACCCTCGAGACGACCAGCGAGCGCGCACTCGCCTCGGTGGCTCTCGCCGCGGTCGAGAAGCCGGGGCACGTCCTGATCGGCGGGCTCGGCCTGGGCTACACCCTCGAGGAGGTGCTGAGCGATCCCCGGGTGACCGCAGTGACCTGCGTCGAGCTGGAAGAGTGCCTGGTCGCGTGGATGCGTGACGGCACCATCGCGCACGGGCCCGGCCTGCTGGCGGACCCGCGAGTCCGGATGGTCACCAGCGACGTGGCTGACGTGCTCGTCGCCGCCGATGCGACGTACGACCTGGTGTTGCTCGACGTCGACAACGGGCCCGACTATCTGGTGCACGATCACAACCACCGGCTCTACCGTCCCGACTTCCTCACTGCCGCTGCGCGAGCCACGCGCCAGGTGCTGGCGATCTGGTCCGCCACACGGAGCGATGCGCTGGAGGCGGCGATGCGGTCCGTCGTCGGGAACTGCACCGCCGCCAGCTATGAGGTGAAGCTCGGCACCCGCCCCGAGACCTACTGGCTCTACGTCAGCAGTCCCGGGGCAGGAGAATGAGGATCAGCCCCTCAGCCATGCCTTGTCGAAGAGAACCATCGTGCTACCGCTGCCCGTGATGCCGTGCACGTCGTCGTTCCAGGTGATCACCTCGGCGAACGGCCCGAAGTTCAAGAACGGCACCAGCTCGTTGATCTCCTGCTGGATCTTGTCCATGACGGCCACCCCCTGGGCATCGGCAGTCGCTCCTTGCAGCTCCAGCAGCAGGCCGTCCAGCTCCGGGCTGGTCGCCATGCCGAAGCCCTGACCGCCGGCAGAGTGCAACGTCGCATACATCTTCGAGAAGGGATCTGCGTCGCGATAGTTGAGACCCCACTTGGCGAGGTCGTAGTCCTTCTCGACGGCCACCTTGCCGATCAGCTGCCCGATGTCGCGGGCGAAGTCGAGCTCGACCTTGAAGCCGACCGCCTCGAGCGACGCCTTGGCCGCCAGGGCCGAGTTGCGGGCACCCGGGTCGTTGACGCTTCGATAGACCAGCGTCCCGTCGAAGCCGTCCGCCTTCGCCTCCTTCACCAGCTCGCGCGCCCGGTCCGGGTCGCTCTTCGGGCCTGCCGTGGCAGTGTGCCAACGCGAGTAGTCGGGGAACATCGTGGTCGACGCCAGCGCCTTGCCACCGTAGGCCCGCGACGAGACCGCCTCGGGAGCGACGGCCATCGCCATCGCCTGCCGCACCCGCGGGTCTGCGCCCGCACGTCCCTCGCTCGCGTTGACCAGCACCATGCTCCCGACGCCGACCATGCTCACGTACGCCGGTGCTCCGGCCTCGATCAACGGGTCGACCTTCTCCGGGTCGGTCACCAGGGCCATGTCGACCTCCCCGGACTCCAGGGAGTCGAGGCTCGCCTGCTGATGAGGCATGTAGACGAACCGGAGCGACTCCAGAGCCGGTGCCCCGGCCCAGTAGTCGGGATTCGCCTTGAGCACCAGCTGCTCCTGGGGAGCCCAGCGGTCGAGCAGGAACGGTCCTGCGCCGACGGGCTTGAACTCCTCCCCCGAGCCGGAGGAGTCAGCCACGATCATCCCGGGTCCCGTGCTCAACGCACTCGGGAAGGACATCCACGGCTGGCGCAGGGTGTAGGTCACCGTGCCACCGGCCGCCGCGACCTTCTCGACGTTGGCCGCCCAGAGGCCGGCCTCCGGACCCGGAGTGGCGACGTACCGCTCCTGGCTGCGCTTCACCGCGGCGGCGTCCAGCGGTGAGCCGTCGGTGAAGCGCAGGCCCTCCCGCAGCTCCACGGTCCAGGTCACGCCGCCGTCGGCCGTCTCCACCGACTCGGCCAGCTGCGGCACGAAGCTCGCCGTAGCGACGTCGTACCGGGTGAGCGAGTCGTAGATGTTCAACATCTCGACGCCACCGGTGGTGCCGGCGGCGATCGTGACGGCGGGGTCCAGCGAGCGTGGCTCCCCCAGTCCTGCGAAGGTCAGCTGCCCGCCTCTGGCTGGCGTCGCGTCCGCCGCCTCGACAACCGTGAAACCGTCCTTGTAGGTCACCGCGTCCTTCGTCGAGGCGCCGTGGTCGACGCTCTCACCGCATGCCGCCAGCAGCAGCGTCGCCGCCGCACTGCGCCTCCTCCAGCGCCTCCGGAGCGGCGCGATGCCACCGCCGTCGTTGGGCGACAGCGGCCTCGTCGACATGGTGCTCTCCGACGCCGAGGGCTGGGACCGGCGCATCCGCGCCGCGGAGCTCACCGGCATCGATCCGAACCAGACCGTGCAGGCGCTCGTCGCCTCCACCGCCGATACCGCGGCGACCGCCGGGCGGATCGCGAGCATGATCGCGGAGCTCACCGGCCGCAAGGTGCATCGGGGCGCAACGCGTGACCACCTCACCTGCTTCGTCGTCCGGGCGCCGGAGGCGAGCGCCGGAGAGCTCGCCCTCGACCTGCACGAGCTCATCGCCGCGGAGCATCCCAGCCACCGAGTGACCCCCGACGAGCGAGGCCCCTGGATCGGGATCGGCACTCACGTGCACGTCTTGGAGGCGCCGCGCTCCCACGAGGAGGCGCGACGCGCCCTGGAGTTCACCTCGTCCCGATGGCACGGCAGGCGGGCGATCGCCCACGAGAAGCTGGGCGCCCTCGAGCTCATCACGCATCTCCCGGTCGCCCAGGTGCTCGCCCATCCCGACCTGCGCCGCCTCGACGAGATCGCCGCGACCGAGTCGGGGGCGATCGACATCGACACCCTGGAGGCGTTCTTCATGTACGGCACGCTGCGTCGCGCCGCCGATGGCCTGCACGTGCACCACAGCACGGTCGCCGACCGGCTCCGGCGGGTCGAGGCCGTCATGGGGTGGAACCTCGAAGAGCCCAACGACCACTTCAAGGCGGCCCTGACCCTGATCCTGCGGATCCGCGCACGCTCGGCCACCAGCGCACGCGTCCTCGGCTGACCTGCCGACCCGCACCCTCCCCGACGTACCCCCGGCCCCATCCGCCTCACGGACCTCAAGAGGCGAGGCTAGGCTCGGGACATGGCTGACTACCGCATCGAGCACGACTCCATGGGCGAGGTCCGGGTACCCGCCGACGCCCTCTGGCGCGCTCAGACCCAGCGCGCGGTGGAGAACTTCCCGATCAGCGGCACGACCCTGGAGCCACGTCTGGTCCGCGCGCTCGCTCTGGTCAAGGGCGCGGCGGCGACCGTCAACGCCGACCTCGGGGTCATCGGCGTCGACCAGGCCCGGGCGATCGACGAGGCCGCCGCTCAGGTCGCCGGCGGGCAACACGGTGAGCACTTCCCGCTCGACGTCTTCCAGACCGGCTCCGGCACCAGCTCCAACATGAACATGAACGAGGTGCTTGCCTCGCTGGCGGCAGCGGCGGACGTGGAGGTGCACCCTAACGACCACGTCAACGCCAGCCAGTCCTCCAACGACACCTTCCCCACCGCCATCCACGTGGCGGCAGCGCTCGCGGTCAGCGAGGATCTCCTGCCCGCCCTCGATCACCTGGCGAGCTCACTGGAGGCGAAGGCGACCGAGTTCGCCTCCGTCGTCAAGTCGGGCCGCACCCATCTGATGGACGCCACCCCGGTGATGCTCGGCCAGGAGTTCGGTGGCTGGGCGGCCACCGTCAGGTACGCCGCCGAGCGACTTGCCGACGTACTTCCCCGGGTGCGGGAGCTGCCGTTGGGAGGTACGGCGGTGGGCACCGGCATCAACACCCCTCCAGGCTTCGCAGCCGCGGTGATCGCGACCCTGAGCGAGCGCTCCGGCCAGGAGTTCACCGAGGCGCGCAACCACTTCGAGGCGCAGGGCACCCGGGACTCGCTGGTCGAGCTCAGCGGGGTGCTGCGCACGGTCGCCGTCGGCCTCACCAAGATCTGCAACGACCTGCGCTGGATGTCCAGCGGCCCGACGACGGGGCTCGCCGAGATCCACCTGCCCGACCTGCAGCCGGGGTCGAGCATCATGCCCGGCAAGGTCAACCCGGTGCTGCCGGAGGCGACGCTGATGGTCTGCGCACAGGTGATCGGCAACGATGCCGCGGTGGCGACCGGGGGCGCAGCGGGCAACTTCGAGCTCAACGTGATGATGCCGATGATGGCGCGCAACCTGCTCGAGTCGGTGCGCATCCTCTCCACCTCGACGCGGCTCCTCGCCGACCGCTGCGTCGACGGCATCACCGCCGACGTCGAGCGGATGCGCCGCTACGCCGAGTCGTCCCCGTCGGTGGTCACGCCGCTGAACCGGCACATCGGCTACGAGGCGGCGGCCAAGGTCGCGAAGCAGGCACTCGCCGAGGGACGCACGATCCGCGAGACCGTCCTGGCACTGGGCTACGTGGACCGGGGTGACCTGACCCTGGACGAGCTCGACCGGGCCCTCGACGTCGAGTCGATGACCCGCGCCTGAGCCACCGTCGCAGCGTCCCGGTCGCCGGGAAGTGCGGCGCCGCCCTCCGACACCTGCTTCTACCTTTCTGCGCAGCGTGTGACAGCCGTCACCCGTTCCCGCCGGAAAGGTCCCTCCCTTGTCTCGCTCCACCATGGCCGGTGTCGGCGTGCTCGCCGCAGCACTCGTCGCCACTCCCAGCCTCCTTGCCGCCGCGTCCCCCGACCCGTCGCCCACGGTCGCGTCGGCCAGCCTGCCGACCGACTCCCTGAGCATCCTGCTCACCAACGACGACGGCTACAGCGCTCCCGGCATCAATGCGGTCTACGACGCCCTGGTCGCGGCAGGACACGACGTCACCATGGTCGCCCCGCTGACCAACCAGAGCGGCGTCAGCGCTCGAGTCCAGTTCAGCGGCACCACCACCGCCACCCACCCGGTCGCCGAGGACGACAACATCTGGGCCGTCGACCTCACCCCCGCCGGGTCGCTGCTCTTCGGGCTCGACGTCGTCTTCGGCGACGAGCGGCCCGATCTGGTCATCTCCGGCACGAACGTAGGCTCCAACACCGGCTTCGACACCAACTTCTCCGGCACCATCGGCGCCGCCACGGTCGCCGCCGGCATGTTCGACATCCCAGCGCTGGCGGTCAGCACCGAGACCGAGCGCGGCAAGGAGGCGACCGCCGCCTACGGCGCCACCGCCGACCTCGTCGTCGACCTGCTCGACCGCGGCCTGCCGCTGCTGCCCCGAGGCCAGTTCCTCAACATCAACTACCCGTTGGTCGGTGACGGACATCCCGCGCTGCAGGGTGTGCGCTACGCCGCGAACTCCCAGGCGTCTGCGGCTGCCTTCGGGTACGACGACAGCGTTGACGATCCGGCAACCGAGGAGATCGAGTACAGGATCGTGGGCGCGCGCGGCACGGAGCCACACGCGCCCGGCACCGACGCCTACCTGCTCAGGGAGGGCTGGGTGACCTTCGGCGTCCTGGACGCCGACCGCTCCGTCGGGGCAGCCGAGGTCCCGGCCGTGGCCGACCTCGTCCGCGCTCTCAACGACGAGCCCACACCACCTGCGACTCCGGCCGTCGAACCGCTGCCCACCGCCGTGAAGCGTGGTACGCCTGCGTTCGTCGGTACGCGTGCGATCCCCGACGGGAGCGTGCTGAAGGTCCGCTGGGCACCCATCGCCGACCGCTCGCTGAAGACCGTCAAGCGCACCGAGACCGTGCGCGGCGACCGGTTCAGGCTGAAGGCTCCGCGAGCCGGCCGCTACCTGGTCACCGTGCGCCTGGACGGCACCCGGATGGCACGTGACGTCGTACGCGTGAAGTAGGCCGAGGACGGACAGGTCGGCGCCGGGAGCCCCGGCGCCGACTTGCCGTCAGGGACTACCGTCGAGGGCATGGAAGACATCGGGACGGTCCACCAGCAGTACCTCACCGAGGAGCGGCTGGAGGCCCGGCGAGGCTTCTGGCAGCCCGGCCCCGAGGGCGATCCGGCCACGGCCGCCCTGGATGCCATCGTCGCCTCCGGAGCCCACGACGTCCTCGAGCTCGGTTGCGGCACCGGTGCCTTCGCCGCCCGCCTCCGGGCCGCCGGCCCGATCCGGGTGCTCGCCAGCGATCAGTCCGAGCGGATGGTCGCGGTGACCCGTCAGCGCGGCGTCGAGGCACGGGTGCTCGACGCGACCGACCTGCCCATGCCCGACGACTCCTACGACGCCGTCGCGGCGCTGTGGATGCTCTACCACGTGGCCGACCGGCCCCGGGCTCTCTCCGAGGTACGCCGTGTACTGCGGCCCGACGGCGTCTTCGTCGCCATCACCATCGGCTCCGACCACCTGGCCGACCTGCGGGTCGAGGCCGGCGGGGCGCCTGTGCAGCCCGGCTTCTCCAGCGAGAACGGCGAGGAACAGCTGCGTGCGCACTTCTCCGAGGTGGTCCGCTCCGACTTCCGCACGCGCGCCGTCTTCGACGACCGAGCTGCCGCCCTGACCTACCTCGACACCGGCCACGACGACGTGCGCTGGGAGCTCCCCGAGTTCGACACCCCCCGCGAGTACGCCGGCCACGTGACGATGTTCGTCTGCCGCGACTGACCGTCACGGGTTGGCAACTCTTGCCGGAGCATCGGCCTTGCTGTGGTGGCCGCCCACGTGGAGCATGGTCGCGACGATGCGGGAGGATCGAACTCCCGATCCGCATGCGAGCCGACGAGGTGGCCGATGAACGACCTGCTTCCTGCCCTGGTGAACGGTGAGGGCCGACACCCGGTGACGGTCGACGGCGTGACCCTGACGCCGCAAGAGCTTCTGGGGGCGGCGTCGGCCGTCGCCGAGCAGCTGACCGGCCGCACCCGGGTCGCGGTCAACGCCACCGCGAGCATGGAGACGGTCGTCTCGGTGGTCGCCGGGCTGCTGGCCGGCGTCCAGGTCCTGCCGGTGCCGCCCGACTCGGGCGCCGCCGAGTTGCGCCATGTCCTCGCCGACAGCGCACCCGAGCTCTGGGTGGGCCCCGCGCCGTCTGCTGCGGCCGTCGCCGAGGCGCCCGAGGTCGTCCACCTGCCCGTGGATCTGGGCGCCCGCGCGGAGCACCGCGCCGTTGCGACCACGCCCGACCAGACCGCGTTCGTGCTCTACACCTCCGGCACGACCGGACTGCCGAAGGGCGTGCTGATCCCCCGCCGTGCGGTGGCCGCCGGACTCGACGGCCTCATCGACGCCTGGGCCTGGACGGGCGACGACGTGCTCGCCCACGGCCTGCCGCTCTTCCACGTGCACGGCCTGATCCTCGGGGTGCTCGGGCCGCTCCGCGTCGGCGGCGGCCTGACGCATGTCGGCAAGGGCACCCCCGATCGCTACGCCGAGGCCGCACGTCGGGGAGCGACCATGTTCTTCGGCGTCCCGACGATCTGGAGTCGGGTCGCCGAGGCCCCCGAGCATGCCGAGGCCCTGCGCGGCGCCCGGCTGCTCGTCTCGGGCAGCGCCGCCCTCCCGGTCCCGGTCTTCGAGGAGCTCGAGAAGCTCACCGGACACCAGGTCGTGGAGCGCTACGGCATGAGCGAGACCCTGATCACCGTCGCCACGCGCGCCGACGCCGTCCCAGCAGCGGGGTGGGTCGGCGTACCGATCCGGGGCGTGGAGACCCGGCTGCGTGACGAGGACGGCAACGACGTGCCGCACGACGGCGAGTCCGTCGGGCAGCTGCAGGTGCGCGGCGAGACCGTCTTCGACGGGTACCTGAACCGACCGGACGCGACCGCGGAGTCGTGGACCGAGGACGGCTGGTTCCGCACCGGCGACGTCGCGTGCATCGCCGCCGACGGTGCGCACCGCATCGTCGGTCGCGAATCGGTCGACCTCATCAAGGCGGGCGGCTACCGGATCGGTGCGGGCGAGATCGAGTCGACCCTGCTGGGGCACGCCCGCGTGGCCGAGTGCGCCGTCGTCGGCCTGCCCGACCCGGACCTGGGCCAGCGGATCGTCGCGTTCATCGTCGCTCGCGGCGAGGTCGCTGACGCCGAGGCGCTGGCGACGGAGCTGACGGCGTACGTCGGCAGCGAGCTCTCCGCGCACAAGCGCCCCCGCGAGATCCGCTTCGTCGACGGGCTGCCGCGTAACGAGATGGGCAAGGTGCAGAAGAAGAAGCTCGGCTGACCCCGTTCCGACAACGTCGGTTGTCGAACGTGTTTCAATCCTAGCGATCATCCATCGCTGCGGAGGCTCCATGCTCGACGTCTTCTCCCCTGCCCGCCTCGGCGGTGTCCAGCTGCGCAACCGGACCATCAAGGCGGCCACCTTCGAGGGGAGGACACCGGATGCACTCGTCACCGACGACCTGATCGCCTACCACCAGGCCCCGGCCGCGGGAGGCGTCGGCATGTGCACGGTCGCGTATTGCGCGGTCTCCCCGGAGGGTCGCACCGACCGGCACCAGATCTGGATGCGTCCGGAAGCAGTGCCGGGCCTGCGCCGACTGACCGATGCGATCCACGCCGAGGGTGCGGCCGCCAGTGCCCAGCTCGGCCACGCCGGTCCGGTCGCCAACGCCGCCAGCAACCGGCTTCCGGCCATCGCCCCCGGCCGGCTCTTCAGCCCGCTCGGCATGGCGCGCACCCACCGACCGGACGAGGCCGAGATCCGCCGGATCATCGATGCACACGCACAGGCTGCCCGCCTCGCCCACGAGGCCGGCTTCGACGCTGTGGAGCTGCACTTCGGCCACAACTACCTGACCAGCTCCTTCCTCAGCCCTCTGCTGAACCGACGCACAGATGCCTGGGGTGGCCCCCTGGCCAACCGAGCCCGCCTGGCCCGGGAGATCGCCCGCACCGTGCGCGAGGCGGTCGGCGATCGGCTGGCGGTCACCGCGAAGCTCGGCATGGACGACGGGGTCCCCGGCGGGCTGCGGATCGAGGAGAGCCTGCAGGTCGGCCGGTGGCTGCAGGAGGACGGTGCCCTCGACGCCCTGGAGCTGACCGCGGGCAGCTCCCTTCTCAATCCCATGTACCTCTTCCGCGGCGATGCGCCCCGCAGGGAGTTCGCTGAGGCGTTCCCCCAGCCGATGCGTGCGGGTCTCAAAGCGGCTGGTCCCGTCTTCATCCGCGCCTACCCCTACCAGGAGGCCTACCTACTGGAGGAGGCCCGGCAGTTCCGTCACGAGCTGTCGATGCCGCTCATCCTGCTTGGCGGCATCACCACCAGGGAGACCATGGATCTGGCCATGGCGGAAGGCTTCGAGTTCGTGGCGATGGGGCGGGCGCTGCTGCGTCAGCCCGACCTGGTCAACCGGCTCCAGACGCAGCCCACCACCCCGTCGCTGTGCACGCACTGCAACAAGTGCATGCCGACGATCTACAGCGGCACCCGCTGCGTGCTCGTCACCGAGCCGGCGCTGGGCTGAGCGCCAGGGTCTACGACCGAAGCCAGGCCTGGAGGAAGCCCGCCACCAGGACCGCGGAACCGCCGATCTCACCAACGATGAGGGCGACCATGAAGGTGCGCACGAGGCGGTCCGGGTGACGCAGCTGGTTGTCGGTGTCGCGGCGTACGCCGTGCCAGTGGTAGGAGCCGATCGCCGCGACGAAGAAGAACGCCGCGATCAGGCCGGCGGTCGCGTCCACCGCGGTCGGCCAGGTGCTGAGCTCGGCGAAGACCGCCAACAGCAGCAGCGCGAAGGAGTACATCAGCGCTGAGCGATGCGCGATGTCGACGTACGGGTGCGCGTGGCCGGTCGGCGAGGCGAGGATCTGGCGGTACTTCAGGACCCCGAGCGCGAGAGCCCACAGGAAGACCGCACCGGCCAACGCGAGGAGCAGGCGCGTCTCCAGCGCCAGCTCCGCGACGGTCATCAGTACCAGCCGCGGGCCTGGCTGTGACCCCAGGCGCTGCACGGCGTGCCGTAACGGGCCTGGATGTAGCCCAGGCCCCAGCGGATCTGGGTCGCCGGGTTGGTCGCCCAGTCAGCGCCGGCCGACGCCATCTTGGAGCCCGGGAGCGCCTGCGGGATGCCGTAGGCGCTGGAGGTCGGGTTGTCTGCGTTGACGCGCCAGTTGGACTCGCGGGTCCACAGCGAGTCGAGGCAGCTGAACTGGTCGCTGCCGAAGCCGAACTCGGCCAGCAGGGCCTTCGCGATCTCCTTCGGGTCGCCACCGGTGACGTCCTCAGTACGGGTGATCGCGTTGCCCTCCGTCTCGGCACTCAACAGCGCCGGCTCGGGCGCCGCGACGTCGGCGTCGCGGCGGTCGACCTCGTCACGCAGGCCGGAGCGGGAGACGGGCTGTTGCCGGGCGCGCTCGTTGAGCGTCTCGGCGTCCAGCGTCACGTCGGCACCGGCGAGGCTCGCGCCCGCCGTGCTCGCGGCCACCTGGCCGGCGCTGCCGCCGAGCACGCCGCTCGCAACAGTGGCACCCGTGGCGGCGACGGCGATACCCGACATGACGACGGTGGTCCGCACGATCCGCTTGGGCGCGCCGACGGCGGGAGCCCGGTGCTTCGGGACGTACTTCTTGTGTTTCGACACAGACCGACTCGTGGCTAGACAGCAGGGAGCAAGACCTCTTCGTGATCCCCCAACCAGAAGCAGTCCGGGAACCACCATGCCCGACGAGGCCGGTCGGGACAAACCGAACCGCCCACAAAGTGGGAGTGGCGACGCACATTCCTTCGGTACGTCGCCACTCCCGTCACACAGGTCACTGCCGCTACATCGTGACGTGCTCCAGCATCTCGGTGACCAGCGCCGCGATCGGCGACCGCTCCGATCGGGTCAGCGTGACGTGCGCGAAGAGCGGGTGGCCCTTGAGCTTGTCGACCACCGCGACCACCCCGTCGTGCCGGCCGACCCGCAGGTTGTCGCGCTGGGCGACGTCGTGGGTGAGCACCACCTTGGAGTTCGCGCCGATCCGGGAGAGCACGGTGAGCAGCACGTTGCGCTCCAGCGACTGCGCCTCGTCGACGATCACGAACGCATCATGCAGTGAGCGGCCCCGGATATGGGTCAGCGGCAGCACCTCGAGCATCCCGCGGTGCACGATCTCGTCGATCACGTCCTGACTGGTGACCGCGCCGAGGGTGTCGAAGACCGCCTGCCCCCAGGGCGACATCTTCTCGGACTCCGTGCCCGGCAGGTAACCCAGCTCCTGGCCGCCGACAGCGAAGAGCGGCCGGAAGACGACGACCTTCTTGTGCTGGCCGCGCTCCAGCACCGCCTCCAGGCCGGCACACAGCGCCAGCGCGCTCTTGCCGGTCCCGGCCCGCCCGCCCAACGAGACGATGCCGATCTCGGGGTCGAGCAGCATCTCCAACGCCACCCGCTGCTCCGCGGAGCGGCCGTGCAGGCCGAACGCCTCACGGTCGCCGCGGACCAGGTGGACCTGCTTGTCCGGGCCGACCCGGCCCAGCGCCGTACCTCGGTCGGAGAGGAGCACCAGGCCGGTGTGGCAGGGCAGGTCGCGCGCCTCGTCGAGCAGGAGCACGCCGTCCTCGTAGAGCTCGTCGAGCAGGGCGGCGGGAATCTCGAGCTCGTCCATGCCGGTCCAGCCGCGCTCGGACTCGTGCACGGACTCCGCCCGGTACTCCTCCGCCGAGAGGCCGACCGCCGAGGCCTTGATCCGCAGCGGCAGGTCCTTCGAGACCAGCGTGACGTCGGAGCCCTCCGCCGCCAGGTTCTTGGCGACAGCGAGGATCCGGGTGTCGTTGTCACCGAGCCGGAAGCCGCTGGGGAGCGCCGCCGGATCGGTGTGGTTGAGCTCCACCCGCAGCGTGCCGCCGCCCTCGCCGATCGGCACTGCCTGGTCGAGCCGGCCATGCAGCACCCGGAGCTCGTCGAGCATCCGCAGCGCCGACCGGGCGAAGTAGCCGAGCTCAGGGTGGTGTCGCTTGCCTTCCAGCTCGGTGATCACCACGACCGGGAGAACGACCTCGTGCTCGTCGAACCGGCGGATCGCGCCCGGGTCCGCCAGCAGGACGCTGGTGTCGAGGACGTAGGTGCGGATGGCCTTCTTGGAGCGCTTCGCAGCCACTGGGTACCCCTCACAAGCCCGACGCGCACTCCTCGCCCGGCTAACTCACACGGTTGGGCCGGGTCACCCGAAGGCCGGAGTGCCGGCCCCCTCGCCGAGCACAGGCAGCGACCGCCACCTGGTCTCGTCTCTGGTCGCGATCACTCACGAGCGGGCCTCCTGGCATCGGTCCGGCTTCCCCACCGGTCGACACGATCGACGCTAACCGCCGGCGCGCGCCGATTCGGTAGACACGCCCGTGCGCGTGGTGGCCGGGAGGTGAACCTTCGGCAACGTGCTCAGGCGGCCGGCTCGCGCACGTGGATCAGGGTCGGCCGATCCGCCGAGAGCGCCTCGAGCACGGCGGGGCCGACCTCCGCGTAGGAGTCGACGGCGACTCCCTCACAGCCCATTGCCCGAGCCAGCGCCGGGAAGTCGGTCCCGGGCAGGTCCACGGCGATGATCCGGCCGTCACGGTCGCGCATCTCGTTGCGGATCTCGCCGTAGCCGCCGTTGTCGACGATCACCACCGGCAGCGCAAGACCCGCCTCCGCGGCCGCAGCCAGCTCAGCGACGCTGAACATCACGCCGCCGTCACCGAGCACGGCCACCACCTGGCGATCCGGAAGCGCGAGCTTCGCTCCGGTCGCCGCCGGCAGCGCGTAGCCCAACGTGCCGAGGCCGGCCGGGTAGAGGAAGGAGCGCGCCCGGTAGCGCGGCAGGTTGGCCATCAGCCCGTAGTAGCAGGACATCGACTGGTCCGCGGTCACCACGGCGTCGTCCTCCAGCACCTCGGCCAACGACTCGCACAGCCCCAGGTACGCCGCACCCATGGTGCGCGCCTCCGCGCTCAGGCGGGCGCGCCACGACTCGGCACGCGCGGCGCCACCGTTGTCGCACGACATCGCCGACCGCTGCTCCAGGCCGGCGTTCAGCGCGCCCAGAGCCAGAGCGGCATCGCCCACGACGGCGGCGGCGGGCCGGGCGTTGGTGTTGACCGCGAGCGGGTCGACGTCAATGCGCACCAGCGGCGTCTCGGGCACCGGCCCCCACCACCAGTCGGCGGGTGCCAGCTCGGTGCCGACCGCGACCACGAGGTCACTCTCCCGGACGAGTTCCAGCGTCGCTTCGAGGTGGACGCCGGCGCCGAGTGCCAGTGGGTGGTCCTCAGGGAGGAGCCCCTTGCCGTTCGCGCTGGTCACCACGGGGGCGTCGATCGCCTCGGCGAACGCGCGCAGCTCGGTGGCGGCGCCGCTGGCCCCGCCGCCGGCTACCACCAGGGGCCGCGCGGAGCCGGCCAGCAGGTCGAGCACGTCGGTGAGCTGCGACGTACCGGGGGCGGCGGGCGGGGTGAGGACGGGAGCCTCCGCCCGCACCTCCGCCTCCTTCTCCAGCAGGTCGAGCGGGATCTCCAGGTACGCCGGCCGCGGGCGTCCGCTGGTCATCGCGGCGAAGCACTGGGCCACCGCGTGCGGAATCTCCTCGACGCTCGTCACCCGCTGGGCGTGTGCGACGACGGCACTCATCGCGTCGAACTGGCTCTTCACCTCGTGCAGCAGGCCGTTGTAGCCGCCCGGGTGCTGCAGCGGCATGCCGGGCGCGATGAACAGCACCGGGATCGAGTCCGACTGCGCCTGGGCGGCAGCAGCTGCGGCATTGAGGATCGCCGGGCCGGTGGTGGTGACCACGACACCCGGACGGCCGCTGACGCGGGCGTAGCCGTCGGCGGCGTACCCCGCGCCCTGCTCGTGGCGCGGCGTGATGTGGCGGATCGGGGACTCCTTGATCGCGGAGTAGATCGCCAGGTTGTGGGTGCCGGGGATGCCGAAGACGGTCTCCACCTCGTGCGCGACGAGCGCGTCGACGAGTGCCTGGCCTCCGTTGACGAGGGTCGATGACATGGATGCCTCCTGGATGCGGGTCGGACTCAGCCGACGAGGTGGGTGGGGAACTTCGCGCCGATGCTGTCGAGGCGCTGCGAGGCCAGCTCGAACGCCGCGGTACGCAGGCTCGTGCCCTGCTCCTCCGCACGGTCGAACATCTCGTGGCTGAGCGCGCGCATCCGGTCGCTGATCTTCGCGAAGGACTGCCCGGGGGTGCCGTCGACATCACCGAAGAAGACCCACCACCACCACGCGTTGGTGGCGGAGTTGGCGACGAAGTCCGGGGAGACCGCGATTCCTCGCTCGGCCAGCAGCACCTCGGCCTCGGGCGTGACCGGCATGTTGGCGGCCTCGACGATCAGGCGGGCCTTGACCTCGGCCTGGTTGGTCTCGTGGATGCAGTAGGAGACGGCGGCGGGGACGAGCACGTCGGCCTCGATCGAGAGCCACTGCGCGGAGTCGAGCTGCTGGTCCTCGGGGCGCAGCGCGGCGCGGTCGACGTTGCCCTTGGCGCTGCGGGTGCGCAGCAGGGTCTCGACGTCGAGGCCGGCCTCGTTGAAGACGACGCCCTCGACGTCGACGATGCCGACGATCTTGACGCCGGCGGCGGCCAGATAGCGGGCGGTCGCACCGCCCATGGAGCCGAAGCCCTGGATGACCGCGGTCGCACCGTCGGCCTCGACCCCGCGCCGCTCCATCGCGGTCAGCGCGGACTCCGCGACGCCGTACCCGCCGACGAGCTCGTCGAGACTGATCCCGTCGACGGCGCTGCCGAAGGCCGTGGCCATCCGCTGGCGGGCGGCCTCCGGGTCGTCGACGACCTGCTCGGCGGCCTGGATGGAGCTACGCAGGCCGAGGCCCGGAAGCAGTGCGTCGATGGTCGCCTGCTGGACCCCGAAGTCCTCGCCCATCGTCCAGTGCTTCTCGATCATGGCGCTCATCGCCTGGAGGAAGCGGCGCAGCACGCCGTCGGCGTCCGGGTGATAGGGGTCGAAGTCGATGCCACCCTTGGCTCCTCCCAGCGGCACGTAGCGAGCACCCTCCTCGAAGTGGATCGCCTCCTTGAGGGTCATCCCGCGTGCCAGGCCGCGCACCTCGTCGAGCGTGCACCCGGCCCGCATCCGCAGGCCGCCCGACGAGACGCCGCGCACCAGGCGGTCGATGACCAGGTAGCCGGTGGCCTCGCTCTCGGTGTCGCGCCAGGTCGCCTCGAAGAAGGCCTGGTCGTCGCGCGTCGCGCTTGCAGCGTCGATCGCGTTGGGAAGCGTCATGGACATGAGGACTCCTGGTCGTCGCATTTCTGACTGAGTGCTTAGTCAGTATGGCAACGAGCACACGAGCCGGTCAAGGTCGTTGCCCACGGCGACGTCAGCGACGACCGGCCCCGAGCCCGAGCTCGCGCTGCAGCGCGAGCTCGGTCCACTCCTCCATCTGCCGCTCCGTGACGGCCTCGTCGAAGACAACCTGCTGCACGGCGAGACCGTCGAGCAGGGCGGTCAGCCGCCAGCCCGCGCCCGCCGGGTCAGGACAGGCGAAGACACCCGCCGTCACCCCCTCGTCGATGAGCCCGACGATCACGTCGCGCCAACCGACGTCGAGGTCGCGCACCACGGCACGCAGCTCCGGGCTGCGCAGGCTCGCCGACCACGACTCCACCCAGAGTCGCCAGCCGAACGCAGTGCCGGTGGGTCCGTATTCGCGGAGGACCGCACGCAGCCGGCTCTCGACATCTCCCTCGGAGCGGGCGAGCACCGCCTCGAGCCCGTCGAGGTCCCGCCTGGCCGCATGACGCAGCGCAGAGATCACCAGGGTCTGCAGGTTCTCGAAGTGGTAGAAGATCAAGCCGGCGCTGACCCCGAGCCGCTTGGCCAGATCAGCTCCGCGGAGCTGGTCGATCCCCCGCTCCTCGATCAGCTCGAGGGTCGCGTCGAGGATGTCCCCACGCCGGTCCTCCGCATCCTTCTTCACGCGCGCCACGGCCGACATCGTAGCCACAGCGAAGCGGCAGTCCGGGCCACCCGGATCGCCCCCCAGGGTTGACAACGGTGTGATGCACGCCGCACTGTATCCCTCGTTGACTGATTGAACAGTCAGTTAAGGAAGTGCTGGTCCACATCGGCGGCGCGCAGCAGGCGAGATGGATCAGCGTTCCTCAACGACAGAGCCTCGCGCCCGTCCCTCGGGGACACCGGCGCACGATCCGAGGGAGTTTCCGTATGGCGGGGTCACCAGCCTCCGAGGAGCACGAGACCGGCACGCTCAAGCGAGTGATGAAGAGCCGGCACCTGTTCATGATCACCCTCGCCGGCGTGATCGGGACCGGCCTCTTCCTCGGCACCGGCGATGTCATCAGCCAGGCCGGCCCCGGCGGCACCATCACGGCGTACGTCGTCGGTGGGCTCCTCCTCTACCTGACGATGGTCTGCCTCGGCGAGGTCTCTGCGGTCATGCCGGTCTCCGGCTCCTTCCAGGCGCACGCCACGAAGCTGATCGGACCGGGCACCGGCTTCACCATCGGGTGGATCTACTGGATCAGCTGGGCAAGCTTCATCGGCCTGGAGTTCCTCTCCGCGGGCATCGTGATGCGCTACTGGTTCCCTGACTCCCCCACCTGGATGTGGTCGGCACTCTTCATCGCGATCCTCTTCCTGATCAACTGCTTCACCGCCCGCTCCTTCGCCGAGACCGAGTACCTGTTGGCCGGCATCAAGGTCCTGGCCGTCGGCCTCTTCATCGTGCTCGGCGGGCTCGCCGTCTTCGGCGTCATCAGCATGGACGGCCACGAGGCGCCCGGCCTCTCCAACTTCACCGAGCAGGGCGGCTTCTTCCCCGCCGGGTTCGGCGCGGTCTTCGCCGCGATGATGACGGTCGTCTACACGTTCATGGGCTCGGAGGTGATGGGGGTCGCCGCCGGCGAGACCGAGGAGCCGCGCAAGGCCATCCCGCGCGCCGTCCGCACCATCGTCTTCCGGCTCGTCTTCCTCTACCTGGGCGCCATCGTGGTGCTGATCGCGCTGATCCCCTGGAACGAGGTCGGGCTGGACGAGAGCCCCTTCGTCACCGTCTTCGACGAGATCGGCATCCCCTACGCAGCCAGCCTGATGAACTTCGTGGTGCTCATCGCGATCCTCTCCGTGGGCAACACCGGCCTCTACATGTGCACACGCATTCTCTGGTCGCTGGCGCAGGAAAGGTCCGCGCCCCAGGCCTTCGGCCGCACCACCGAGCGCGGCATCCCGATCATGGCGCTGGTCTTCACCATGGTCTTCGGGCTGCTGTCGCTCCTCTCCAGCGTGGTCGCCTCGGACACTCTCTTCGTCTTCCTGATGTCGGTCAGCGGCGTCGGTGGGGCGTTGAGCTGGATGACGATCGCCTGGTCGCAGTACCGCTTCCGGAAGCAGTACCTGGCCGACGGCGGGGACGTCGCCGACCTGCCGTACGCCGCTCCGCTCTTCCCGATCACACCGATCCTGGTGGTCCTGATGAACACCGCGGTCTTCGCCTCGATGGCGTTCGACTCCACGCAACGGCTCTCCCTGGCAATCGGACTTGCCGTAGTGCCGGTCTGCTATGCCGTGCACCACCTCTGGGTGAAGCCACGCGCAGTCGCCCGGGCGGAGGTCCCACAGCACGACAACGCCGTCGCCGGCAGCGTGGGTGGGAAGTGAGTCGCCGATGAGCCGCTCGCCACGGACGGTCGCCGTCGTCGGAGCCGGGATGCTCGGCCTCTCCACTGCCTGGTTCCTCCAGGAACGCGGCGTCGAGGTGACCGTCTTCGACGCCGTCGGCCCCGGCGCCGGGGCTTCCTGGGGCAACGCGGGATGGATCACCCCGACGCTCAGTACACCGCTGCCCGAGCCCTCGATGCTCGCCTACGGCGTGCGCCAGCTGCTTCGTCCCAGCTCGCCCCTTTACGTGCCGCCCACCGCCGACCCTGGCCTGATCGGCTTCCTCGCACGGCTCGGCCGCAACAGCACCGCCAGCCGCTGGCGGGCCGGCGTACGCAAGCTGCTGGAGATCAACACTCAGGCACTCGATGCCTACGATGCCCTCGCCGCCGGTGGCGTCGACGGCCCGATCCGCGAGGCCGAGCCGTTCGTCTTCGGCTACACCTCACCGGAGCAGGTCCGGGGCATGTACGCAGAGGGCGAGAAGCTCGCCGCACTCGGCCAGAAGGTCGACCTCGAGCCGCTCTCCGCCGAGCAGGCACGGGCCTTCGCGCCCATGCTCTCGGAGCAGGTGCGGGGCGCCCTGCTGCTCCACGGGCAGCGCTACCTCGACCCTCCGGCGTACGTCGCCGCGCTGGCGGAGTCGGTCCGCGCACGCGGCGCCCACACCCGCTACGGCGTCGAGGTCACCGCGGTGACCGAACTCCGCGGGGACGCAGGCCGGATCCGCGTCGCCGGATCCGCGGTCGAGCAGGAGTACGACGCCGTGGTGCTCGCCACCGGTGTCGCACTGCCAGCGCTGGCAGCTCCGTTCGGGGTCCGCGCACGGGTCCGGGCCGGGCGCGGCTACAGCTTCTCCGTCGTCCCCGAGGCATTGCCTGTCGGTCCCGTCTACTTCCCCGGCTGCTCGGCGGTCTGCACGCCCTTGGAAGGCCGGATGCGCATCGCTGGCATGATGGAGTTCCGCTCACCTGGCGCCCCGCTCGACCCGCGCCGGATCCGTGCCCTTGTCGACTCGGTGCGTCCACTGCTGCGCGGGGTCGACCTCGACGATCGCTCCGAGGAGTGGGTCGGCTCCCGGCCCTGCACAGTCGACGGCCTCCCCCTGGTCGGCGCCACCGCGTCACCCCGGGTCTACGTCGCCGGCGGCCACGCCATGGAGGGGATGACTCTCGGCCCCGCCACCGGACGCCTGCTCGCCGACGCCATCTGCACCGGCACGACGCCGGCCGCCCTCGCCGGTTTCGACCCGCTGCGACGCTAGGTCGTGTTGCGAAGGTCTTGGCCCGCGCAGCAGGCCGTGGCGTTGAGCAACACGGCCTAGTCCTGCACCGCTTTGGCGACGGTGATGCACCGCGTGATGTGCTCGCGCTCCTCCGCGGTCGGCGCACGCTGGGCCCGCACCGCGTCCTGATAGGCCCAGTGCGCGTTGAGCACGCTGCGCACCACCACCCAGCCGCGGGCCCGGTCCTCGTCGAACTCCGCCACGTCGACCAGGGTGTGGAAGCGCCGCCGGATGCCGTCTCGAACGGTCCCCACCACGCCGTACTCCTCGAAGCGGTCGCGGAGCATCGGCTCGAGCTCGTAGTGGGGGTCGCCGGCGGTGGGCTTCGGGTCGATCGCCAGCCACTGCGCGTGGCCGTCCCGCTCGCCTCGGAGCACGTTCGCGTAGTGCAGATCTCCATGCAAGAGCGCGGTGCCCGGCTCCGCGGTCAGCTCGGCAGCCAGCGCCAGGGCCTGCTCGGCCATCCGGCGCGGGATCGGCACCGTGGCCAGGTCCAGGCGCAGGTCGTCCGCCCAGCCGCGCACGTACGCCGCCTGGTCGCGCAGCTGCGGCAGCGCGGGCAGGTGCAACTGTCGGTAGAGGCCGGCGACGATCGCGCAGGCCTCCTCGTCCCACTGGTCGGTGAGGTCGATGCGCTCCAGTCGCTCGAGCAGCAGCGACCTCCGGGACGGGTCGGCCCGCTTCAACCGCGCCGCTCCACGACCCTGCCAGCGCTGCAGGGCGAGGTGCTCGTGCTCCGACTCCGCGTCGGGCAGCCCGATCTTGAGGACCGCCGTACTGCCGTCGGCTGTGCGCACCGGAGCAGTGAGCGAGCAGAAGCCGTGCCAGAGCGGACCTTCGAGGTCGAGCTGCCAGTCGGCGAGCACCTCGCTGGTCAGTGCGGGCAGCTGGTCGAGCCAGTCAGCCCACTCCGTTCCCAGGTGCCGCTGGGTCTCGAGGCCGGGAGGAACCTCTATCCGGGTCTCGGAGGTCACTGGCCGAAGCGACGCTCGCGGTCGGCGTACGCGCGGATCGCCCGGATGAAGTCGACGCGCCGGAAGTCGGGCCACAGGGCTTCGCAGAAGTAGAACTCGCTGCGGGCGCTCTGCCAGAGCAGGAAGCCACCCAGCCGCTGCTCTCCGGAGGTGCGGATGACGAGATCGGGGTCGGGCTGCCCCTTGGTGTAGAGGTGCTCACCGATCTGCTCGACCGAGATCTTGGCGGCCAGCTCCTCCATCGTGGTGCCGACGCCCGCCTCCTCGAGGAGGATCGAGCGGACGGCGTCCGCGATCTCCCGGCGGCCGCCGTAGCCGACGGCGATGTTGACGAGCATCCCGTCGACGTCGCGGGTCAGCTCCTGCGCCTCCTTGAGACGGGCGGCGGTGCGCTGCGGCAGCAGGTCGAGGGCGCCCACCGGGTGGACCCGCCAGCGTCGCTGGTCGGCGAGGGAGAGCACCGCCTCCTCGATAATGTCGAGAAGTGGCTCGAGCTCGGCGGCCGGGCGGTTGAGGTTGTCGGTGGAGAGCAGCCACAACGTGACCACCTCGATACCGACCTCCTCGCACCAGCCGAGCAACGGCTCGATGTTGGCCGCGCCGGCGCGGTGACCGTGTGCGGTGTCGGCGCCGACCGCCTTCGCCCAGCGCCGGTTGCCGTCGAGCATGACGCCGATGTGCTTGGGCAGGCGGTCACGCGGAAGGGCGCGCACCATCCGCGCCTCGTACGCCGGATAGAGCGCACGCCGGATCGCGTCCTTCCACTTCGCCACAGGCTGATGGTAACCACCCCCGGGCCACGGTGAGGTGCAACGCATTCCCCTGACTCGCAACCTACGGTCCGGTAAGTTATGCCCCATGAACGACCTGATCCGCACCCGCGTCGACGCGGTCCGCGACGGCTTCGACGACTTCGTCGAGCGCGTCGAGGAGGCTGTCGTCGACATCAAGCCTCGACTGCGTGGCTGGCTCCACCTCGCCAGCGTGCCGCTGATCCTTGCGGCCGGCATCGTGCTGATCACCCTCTCCCCCACCACGACGACGCGGATCGGTTCGACGGTCTTCACGATCTCGGCGCTGGTGCTCTTCGGGGTCTCCGCGGTCTATCACCGGGGCACCTGGTCGCCGAAGACCTGGGCGTTCCTGCGGCGCTTCGACCACGCCAACATCTTCGTGCTGATCGCCGGCTCCTACACGCCGTTCGCGCTGCTCTTCCTGGAGGGCACAGCCCGAGCGACCCTGCTCGGCGTGGTCTGGGTCGCTGCCATCCTCGGGGTCGTCTTTCGGGTCTTCTGGACCGATGCGCCCCGCTGGCTCTACACCCCGATGTACATCGCGCTCGGCTGGGCCGCGGTCTTCTTCATCCCGCAGTTCATCGACGGCGCCGGCCGCTACCAGGCCGGGATCGCCATCGCCGCCCTGGTGCTCGTTGCGGTCGGCGGCGTGCTCTACACCCTCGGCGGCCTGGTCTACGGGTTCAAGCGCCCCAACCCCTGGCCCCTCACCTTCGGCTTCCACGAGGTTTTCCACTCCTTCACCGTGCTGGCCTTCATCACCCACTACGTCGGCGTCTCGCTCGCCACGTACTCGCTGCGCTGAGCGCGCCGGCCTGAACCAGCGACCTGACTCAGGGAACCGAAGCCGCGGCCTCGCCGGTCTTAGTGGTGAGAGGTAGGAACCCTGAGAGGAGCGCCGGGTGGAGTTCGCCGAGTACGTCGCACTGCGGCGGCCGCGTCTGGTGCGCTCCGCCGTACTCCTGGGGTGTCCGGAGGCGGATGCCGAGGACCTGGTGCAGACCACCTTGGCCAAGGCACTGCGGTCGTGGCGCCGGGTGCAGCGCGCGGACTCACCGGACGCCTATGTGCAACGGATCCTGGTCAACAGCCTGACCGACGCGCGTAGGCGGCGTTGGCGTGGCGAGGTCCCGACCGAGGAGCTCCCGGAGCCTGCACTGCCCGACGCGACCGAGGGCGTGACCGAGGGCTGGGCGGTACGGCGTGCCCTCGCCTCGATGAGCGCGGCGCACCGTGAGGTGCTGGTGCTGCGCTTCTTCGCCGACCTCTCCGAACGAGAGACCGCAGCCGTGCTCGGGGTGGCCCCCGGGACGGTGAAGAGCCGGACCGCGCGCGCTTTGAAGGCGCTCGCCGCAGACGGCAACATCGTGAGGAGCAGCTGATGGCCCCGGAGTTCTCCGAGCACGAATCCGGACTGGACGAGGACGAGGCGCGCCGCCTGCTGCTGGCTGCGGGTGCGACCGTCGAGGTAGGTGCTTCCGCACCACTTCCCGAAGCCCCGCGACGGCGGGCACTACCCGCCCTGGCCGCTGCCGCACTGGTCGCCGGCATCATCGGCGTCGGCGTGGCCTGGCAGCCGGACTTGTCCGGCGGCGAGCAGCCCGTGGCGACACCCGACGCCACGGACACCGCTACCCCCGGTGCGTCGGAGCCTCCCGCAGGCTCCGTGCCATCGCTGGTCGGCCTGCCGGTCGAGGTGGCGCAGGAGCGACTCCGGCGGGCCGGCCTCGAGATCAACGGAAGCCAGGACTACTCCTGCGTGATCCCCGACGGCCGGGTGATCAGCACCGAGCCAGGCGCTGGCTTGCTGCCGAAGTCGGGGACGGTCAAGGTCGTGGTGTCGGGCGGCGTCGCACCGAACGTCAGCTGTGGGTTCTTTGTCCTGGAGGAGGACTGGGGGCTCCTCGACCTGGGTGCTGGACGGCCGGCCGCAGCTGGCAACCGACCCACGTTCGCGGACGAGGTCAGCGTGGTGGTCGATGGTGGAGAACCAGAGACCTTCGACGGCCCGGACCTGCTCGATCCCCACGCCTGGTCGCGCGGCTCGGCACTCGGCATCCTCGGCTCAGCGATGGACGAGATGCGTCCACCTACCAAGGCAGGCGAAGCCTGGCAGACCCCCGAGGTCACCGGTCGCCACGGCATCCCGCCGGCGACCGAGTGCGGAGTGACCCGCCCGGGCATGAGCGGTGACCTCGACGTCACCACCGTCAGCGTCGGCTTCCCCGGCGAGCCGTGCCCCGCCTCAGTCGACGTGTTGCGGGATCCACAGAGCCGCGAGATCGTGGCGCTCTTCGCCCGCTCGGCGCGGCCCGACCTGCCGTCGGCCGCCCAGGAGATCACGGTGCCTGCCGTCCGGGGACTGCGTCTCGACGAGGCGCAGGAGCTGCTCAGCGCCACGGGCTTCGCGGTCACCACCTTTACCTGGGAGCGCTGTCAGCCCGGCACCGGCGTGACCGACCAGGGTCCCCAAGCGGGCACGAAGGCGCCGAGCGGTAGCACCGTGACGATCACCGTCGAACGGGAGCCCCACGGCGTCGACTGCGCAGCTCTCGACCGCGCGGCCGACGAGCTGATCGCCTGGGCGCAGGGCGGCAGGGCGCCCGCCCTGGCTGCGCGGGTCACCCTCATGCTCGGTTACGAGAAGGCGGACGAGCTGACCGGTCCGGACCGCCTTGACCCCGACCGCTGGACCGCCTGCGTGCCCGCGGGGAGCCCCACCTGCGGCAACGCGCTCGCTACCTTGGCGGCGTACGGCGGGCGGGTGCAGCGGCGCGATCTCGAGGACGACGTACCGACCCTCCCCGACGGCACCCCACAGCCCGACTGCACCGCCGACCTCGGCGGCTTCCCCACCCGCTTCTACGAAGCCTGGCGCCTGACCCTCACCCCCGACCTCAGCCTGCCCTGTGCCAAGCAGTGGTCCATCGACCTCTTCGTCGACGAGACCGGCGCCCTCACCGGCGTCAACCTCTCCCCTCCCCGCTGACCCGGGGCCTCTCAGTTTCCCCGCCCGGGCGGGGAAACTGTCACCTGTATGCCGTAGCTACACACACCAGGCGACCAATTCCCCGCTCGGGCGGGGAATTACCAAGATCGGAACGGTTCAAGAAGAGCGAAGCCAGGGGGCGAGGACGAAGATGCCTTCGCCGGTGGCGCAGACACCGTCGGTGGTGGCGAGCTCGGAGTGGACGGTGAAGGAGTTGCGGCCGGTGGCGGCGACCCAGGCGCGGGTGGTGATCGGGCCGAGACGGGTGGGCTGCAGGTACTTGACGGTCAGCGTGCCGGTGAAGGTGGTGCCGCCGGCGTGGATGTGTGCGGTACGTCCGCTGGCATGGTCGATCGCCAGCGCGATCCAGCCGCCGTGGACGCACCCCGGCGGACCCTCGTACGCCGCCCCGAGGGTCGCCTCGTAGACGGCCCGGCCGTCTGCATTGCTGACCTCGCTCATCGGTGGCGCGATGGCGTTGCGCAGGCCGGTCGCGGCGTTGCCCCAGTGCCAGACGTCGCCGTCGTCGTTGACGTGCACGCCATGGGAGCCGGTGTCGGTGCGCTTGCGGAGCAGATCGAGCGCGGCCGCGATGTGGCTGCGCACCTCGGCGACCACGTCGGGCTCGACCTGGCTGAGGATGGTGGCCTCCACGAGCTCGCGGACGTCGTCGGCCAACGGTGCCCAGGTGGCAGCGCGCTCGGCGAGCTCGGCCGAGGTGATCGGCTCGTGGACCCGCTTCGACCACGCCGGTCGGGAAGCGGTCACGGCTTGACCGCCTGCTCCTTGGCCCACCGGTAGTCGGCTTTGCCCGCAGCCGAGCGCAGCAGCGCGTCGCGTCGGACGATCGCCTTCGGCAGCTTGTAGCGGGCGACATGTGTGCCGGCCTCGGCCAGCAGCTCCTCGTCGGTGACCTCACCCTCGACGACGACGATCGCCACCACCTCGCTGCCCCACTTCTCCGACGGACGGCCGACGACCACGACGTCCTTGATCGCGGGGTGCGCGGCCAGGGCCATCTCGACCTCCTCGGCGAAGATCTTCTCGCCGCCGGAGTTGATGGTGACGCCTTCGCGCCCGAGCAGCTTGATCCGACCATCGGCCAGCAGCTCGGCGCGGTCCCCAGCGACCACCCAGCGGCTGCCCAACACCTCGGGGAAGGTACGTGCGGTCTTCTCCGCGTCGCCCAGGTAGCCGAGCGGGATCCGGCCCCGCCGGGCGAGCCAGCCGATCCCCTCGCCCGGCTCCAGCTGCCGCGCCAGACCCTCGTCGAGGACCACGGTGTCGGCGTTGGGGGTGAAGACCGCACTCTCCGCCTCGGCGCCGGCGGTCGACATCTGGCTCATCTGGATACCGCTCTCCGAGGAGCCGACGGCGTCGGTGATGAAGAGGTGCGGGGCCGCGGCCAGCAGCCGGTGCCGGATCGCCGGCGACATCGGGGCACCGCCGTTGCTGATCGAGCCGAGCGTGCTGAGATCGAACTCTCCGCTCTCCATCACCTCGACCAGCGGCCGGGCGATCGCGTCGCCGACCACCGGGATGTTGAAGACCTTCTCCTCCACTGCGACCCGGATGCACGCATGCGGCTCGAACGCCCGCACGTTGTCGGGCACCACCAGCTTGCCGCCGCTCACCATGAAGTGGAACGCACCCCACTGTGCCGCGCCGTGCATCAGCGGAGCGATCATCAGCAGCGCGAGCCCACCGTTGGCGTCGACCGCGGCCTTCGCGATGGCGTCGAGGTCGGCGTACGGCTCGGTGCTGCCGTACGGCGTCCCACCCATCGCGCTGACGAAGATGTCGTGGTGCGTCCAGATCACGCCCTTGGGCATGCCGGTGGTGCCGCCGGTGTAGATCAGGAACGGGTCCTCACCGTCCGGCTCCGGGAGTACGGCGGCAGGGGTGGCGAGCACGTTCTCATAGGCCACCGCGCCGGGCAGGAGCGGGTTGTCGCTGTCGTCGGCGACCTGGACGAGATGCACGAGCTCGGGCAGCTGGTCGCGGATTGCGGCGATCCGGGGAGCGAACTCGGCGTGATAGACGACCGCCTTCGCCTGCGAGTCGCGGAGCAGGTAGATGAGCTCCTCGTCGACGTAGCGGTAGTTGACGTTGACCGCACCCAGCCGGGCGCGGAAGGCCCCGATCCACGACTCCAGGTACTCGTTGCCGTTGTAGAGATAGAGCGCGACGTGGTCGTGCCCGGACTCGTGGCCGGCCAGCTCGGCGCGTGGCTGCCTGGCACCGAGCCCGCGGCCGGCGAACCAGGACGCGATGGCAGTGGCGCGCTCGTTCACCTCCCGGTAGGTGACCCGACGCTCGCGCCAGACCATCACCTCCTGATCGGGCACCGCGTTCGCGACGGCGTCGAAGACGGAGGAGAGGTTGAAACCGGGCATCGCTGTCCTTAGGAGTGAGGGCAGGGGGCTGGACCGCCGTCACTGTGACCGGTGCGGCCCTCCTACGGCGCGCCGCTCCCGCTGACCGGGTAGAGCGGCAGGCTGCGGCGCGGCGAGAACTCGAACCCGGCACCGGTGCTTATCCGCGTGACCGCCACCTCGTCGGCCTCGGCCGCGGGCGCCTCACGCTCGACCAGCCTCAGCGTCCACTCCTGGTCGCTGCCGGTGACCTCGACACCGAGAAGCGGGTCGATGGCACGCACCAGCGCTTGCAGCGGCCGCAGCTCGCTCGGACCGCACAGCGCGATCCAGGCGCCGTCTTCGTGGGCCGGGCCCGGGTGCACACGCAACGCCTCCTCCGAACGCGAGAGCTCGACGTACGCGGCCGGGTTGAGGAGCGGGTGGAGGCAGATCAGGTCGAGCGGTCCGGCGCCGACGACAGCCCGGCGGATCCGTTCGGTGGCGATGCCGGCGATCCCGACGAGGGTCCGGACTGCGATGTCGCGCGCCTGCTTCTCGGGCAGCCGGGCGGCCAGCGCCATCCGGAAGCCGTTGGTCAGCAGGTGCATCTGCAGGCAGACCTCGTCGGCGATCCGCACCAGCGCGGAGCGGGAGAAGGCACTGAAGTCGAGGTCGCTCAGCAGTGGTCCGGAGTAGTCGGCCAGACCCTCGTCGGCGGGGTCGATCGGCGCGAGCTCGAGCGTGGCTGCGCGGCTCACCTGGTTGCGGAGGCAGAGCTCGGTGGCCTGCACCGGCGGATGGGAGTCGTCGATGCGCACCGTCCAGGCGCAGTGGGGGCTGCGGTCGGCCGGTATCCGCGGCGGCCGATGGATCGGCCGTACCTGGGCACGGGGGTTGGTGGCCACGGCGGTGGCGTCGAAGGTCGGGTCCTCGATGTCGTGGCACATCGACCGCACGTAGTCGGGTCCCATCGGCTCCACGTCGACGAGCGCCCCACAGTGGTCGAGGTGGAACTCGCCGTTCCGTCGGTCGTGCACGGTGTAGCGGAAGTCCATGAACTGCGGCGGCGCACCGATGTCGAGCTGCAGTCCCTTGAAGATGGTGATCACGTCGTCGCCTTCGTAGCGGAGCGCCTGCTGCATCCGGCGTGTGTAGATGGGCGAAGCCGCGGCCCACTCGTCGATCGCAATGCGGGCCATCTCCTCGCGGCCGAGCGCGCCGATGCACCACGCCATGCCGGAGCGGTCGATCAGCTGGCCGACGAGCAGCAGCTCCGGCACCAGCGCGGCGAGCTCGGCTCGGGAGAGTGCGTCGTATCGACTGCCTTCCAGATTTCCCATAGTGGGGACTATGATAGTTCTGCTGTCAACGCCCGCCAACAGAACGGACCACGCCCATGCGCCACGGCATCGTGCTCTTCACCAGCGACCGCGGGATCACCCCCGCCCGCGCCGCGAAGGCCAGCGAGGAGGCGGGGTTCCACACGTTCTACGTCCCGGAGCACACCCACATCCCCGTCAAGCGCGACGCCGCCCATCCGGGCACCGGTGACGAGTCTCTCCCCGACGACCGCTACTTGCGCACCCTCGACCCCTGGGTGGCGCTGTCGACGGCGGCCGCCGTGACGGAGCGGATCCGCCTCTCGACCGCGGTCTGCCTGCCGGTGGAGCACGACCCCATCACCTTGGCCAAGACGATCGCCTCGCTCGACCACCTCTCCGGCGGCCGGGTCACCATCGGCGCCGGCTTCGGTTGGAACACCGACGAGCTCGCCGACCACGGCGTACCCGCCAACCGGCGACGCACCGTGCTCAAGGAGTACCTCGGTGCCATGCGGTCGCTGTGGACCGAGGACGAGGCGTCGTACGACGGCGAGTTCGTCTCCTTCGGCGCCTCCTGGGCGTGGCCCAAGCCGCCGCAGGGCAACGTGCCCGTCGTGATCGGCGCCGGCGCCGGCCCGAAGACGTTTGCCTGGATCGCCGCGCACGCCGACGGCTGGATGAGCACGCCGCTCGACAGCGACATCCCGGAGCGCTGCGAGGCGCTCCAGAAGGCGTGGGCCGAGGCCGGGCGAGACGGCGCACCGCAGGTGCACGTGCTGGTCACCCGCCGTCCCGCACCCGAGGAGCTCGCCTCCTGGGCCGAGGCCGGCGTGACCGACGTCGTGTGGGGCGTGCCGGACAAGTCCGCCGACGAGGTCGAGGCCGCGATCGCGAAGCTGGGTGCGCACCTGGGACTGTGAGCACCGATAGTCTCGGAGGGTGACTCGACTGCCCTCGTCCACGCCGACCCTGAGCGCGAAGGGGACCCGGCTCAACCGACGCGGGCTCGAGACTCGCGAACACGTGCTGCGGGTAGCCCTCCGCTGCCTGGCCTCCGGAGATCCCGACGCGGTGAGCGCGAACCTGGTCGCTCGCGAGGCGGGGGTCACGTGGGGCACGGTGCAGCACCAGTTCGGCGACGTCGACGGCCTCTGGGCCGCCGTCCTCGGCTACGTGGCCGACCACCGTGGCCCGGGGCTCACGACACTTCCCGACGTCGGCGACCTGGAGACGCGAGTTCGCGGCGTACTCGAGGTGATGTGGCAGAGCCTGGAGCTACCCGGCCAGCTCGCGCTCTACCACCTGCGCCTCTCCCTCCCACGCAACCGCGAGGACCTCGAGGAGCAGTTCCCCCAGACCGCGAAGGCGATCGCCTACTGGGACGCGGAGTGGACCGCGATGTGCGAGCAGGCCTTCGCCGACCTCCAGGTCGACCCGGAGAAGGTCGCCAAGGTGCGCCACCTGCTTCCCGGCGCGATCCGGGGCCTCCACAACGAGCAGCACCTCAGCAGCTACACCGACGCCAATGCCGGTCGCGAAGGGCTGGCCGAGGCACTGACGGCGTATCTGGGCGCATCCTGAGGCTGCACCCATCACTGCCGATCTATGCCAAGCGCCTCTCGTAGGGCCGCAAAGGTGGCCACCCCGGCCCAGCCATCTGGCTGTTCCTCCTCAGCCCAGACGTTCACGAACTTGTCCCCCGAAACTTGGATCAAGAGTCCCTGCGTAACGGGCTCGACGACTGTCGCGTCCGGCGCTCGAGTCGACCGCGGCCTCAACTCCGCCCGATCACCGAAGACTGCAATCTTCGCCCCCCTCGGGAGGCCCGACGCCATGGACTCCACCGACACAGGAGATCCCTCAGCCCAAGGCGTCATGACACTTACTCGGGACTCAACCTTCCCGCGCCATGCCTCCTCGACCGTGACATCGATAATCAGTACGGCGACATCTTCTGGCCCATAGTCGACTTCTCCCGCATACACCTCCGCGATAGTCCCGTACGCGGCCACCTCCACATCCTCCATCTGTTCGCGCGGCGACGAATACGGCAAGTAATCCGAGTGTCGAGACTCAGCAAGAGCATCAATTGCTGCAACTCGACTCATCTCTTCCCCGCACCCTTGGCCTCATCAGCCAGCCGGCCACAGGCCGCAGGCAGAAACCCAACGGCCAACACCAAGGCAACCGTGGGCACGGACCTCGCAGAAATGAACAAGCCGGCACTCCAATCTTCAGAAGGGGCACGCATGAAGCATGACGTTGCGCAGCCTAAGGAGATAGGTCTTGTCGGCCTGACAGAAGTCGCCGGCAATGGGGTGCTCGACCATCAGCTGGCCCGGCTGGATCATCGTGAGGACGCCTTCGGCGACGATGCAGTGGTCGTCGACCACGATCGACTCGGTCCGGAACTCGAGGATATGACCGTTGCTCTCCACGAGGTGTAGGCAGTAGGCCTCCACTCCGTCCAACCCTTTCGGGCCGACGTCGCCCTGCGCCTCCCAGAAGTGGTAGGCGGTCGCCGGCCCGAGGGTCGCCATCAGGTCGGCGAGGTCGCCGTCACGCTCCGCGGCAGCGTGCTCGACCACCCGCTCCAGCATGGTGCGCTGTCGCCCGTTGGCAGCCGTGTCGAGTCGGGCAGTCAGGCTGTCGACCAGGTGGCTGCGGTTCAGTTCGATCACAGCTCGGCGGCCGGCCCCGCGACGCACGCATCGACGAGGCGGTGCTGGCCGCGACCCGCGCCCTGGTGGCGGAGTCGGGCTACTCCGGGCTCACCTTCCGCGCGATCGCCGACCGCGCCGGTACGTCGCAACCCGCCCTCCGTCGCCGCTGGCGGACCAAGGCCCAGGTGGTTCATGAGGCGGTCTTCCCGACCAGCGCGGCGGCGCAGGAGTCGACCGGGGAGTTGCGAGGCGACGTCCGTCAGGTGGTTGCCTCGTGCGTCGCCCTGCTCTCCTCCGAGGCCGGCCGCCGGGCCACGCCAGGACTGATGGCCGACCTCACCGCCGATCCCGACCTGCAACGCGAGCTGAGCGCACGGATGTGGACGGCGGTCGGAGACGGGCTCGCCGCCCGACTGGCCGACGCCGTCACCCGCGGCGAGGCCGCGCACGAACCCGACGTGACTCTGTTTGTGGAGATGGTCTTCGGCACCGTCCTGATGGCCGTCGTCCTCCGCGGCCCCGAGGGGCTCGACGACGCATGGCAGGACGGCCTCACAACGATGCTCCTCGACGGACTCGCTACCTCCCGCCCTACGGAGTAGGAGCAGGCAGATCTCAGAGCGGCGTGGGGCGGCAGACCCGGCAGATCGTGAGCGCGGAGTTGCTGGCGGAGGCCGGCACCAGGTCGTCGCGGTGGGCGATGAGCGAGCAGTCGCGCCGATGCATGGTGGCGCCCTCCCCCACCGTCACCGGCGTCGCACCCAGGTCCGCGCCGACGCTCCCGGCGGCAGCGCCCGACTCGGCGACCGCCGCGGCCCGCGACGTGACCTCGGCGAGGACCAGCAGGGTGTCGCCGAGCCGCTTGGAGGCCTCACGGTTGTCGTTGGCGATCCGCGCCAGCCAGGCACCGAAGTAGAGGAACCCACCCACGAAGGTGAGCCCGAGGCCGAGCAGTCCGCCCGAGACGAGGTAGGAGAGCTGGTCGTACTGGTAGGGCGTGTTCGCGGCGCCGTACCAGCCGAGCACGATCACAACGAGGCCGAGCGGCAACAGGATGGCGCCGGCCCAGAAGAGCACGACCTGCAGCAGCGCGTAGTGGTTGTTGAGCAGCGGGGCCACGCCGGAACGCTCGCGGGCACCAGCGCGGGGCAAGGACGTCGACGTCATCTGGTCAGACCTTTCGCAAGTCGGGAAGGCCGGAGTCGAGTCCGTGCGTGCAGGCGCCGCCGGCCCCCAGGGCCAACGCACCGGCACGCCGGAACCAACTGCCGGCGGCGACCGCGAGCGCGATCGCGCCCACGGTGAACATGCCGGGGATCGAGAAGAGCTTGGGCAGGCCCGCGCTCACCGCCTCCGAGGGCGGCAGGTCGCTCGCCGTCTCGCTCTGCGGTACGTCGGCACTGGGCGCCTCCGGAGCACTGGGCGCGTCCGGGGCAGGGCCGGAGGTGTCGGCCGGAGTCGTGTCCTCCGGCGTCGCACCGGTGTCGGTGGGGTCATCGGTCGGCGTGGTCGGCGGGGGCATCAGCGGCACCGTCTCCAAGGTGGAGCGCGCCTCGCCCAGGGTGATCACGACGCGCGGCGCCAAGGAGCCGAGCCCGGCCAGCACGCTCTTGAGCGGGCCCGCCTGGTCAGGGACGAGCTCCGCCAGCTTGCCCAGCGGCAAGGCGGAGAGGATCGGCTTGAGCAGGTCGGTCTTGATCTCGACCGTCAGGCCACGGCTGACGACCGTCGACTTGCGACCCTCGACGGTGCGCTCCTGCTTCGGCACCGTGATGGTGATGCCCAACTGCTCCAGCGCCTTCGCCGGGTTGGCCGACAGCCCCGGGATGCCCTGCTTCTTGCCGACCGCTTCGATCCCCTCCGGGCCGATGGTGAACTCCTGCCCGAGGACGCTCATCTCGCCGTAGGTGTTCTTGCTGTCGGCGGTGGGCTTCTCACCGTCGCTGGCGGAGGTGGCAACTGCCTTCACCCCGGAGAGTCGGACCAGGCCGCCCAGAAGGCTGACATCACCCAGCAGCGACCGGGAGCTCACCTTCACGCTTCCGTCGACGACCTTGCTCGACGACGTCGAGACGTAGCCGTTGAAGTCGATGAGCGCCCCCAGCCCGGCCGGCATGCCCGGGATCGACGGTGCCGCCTTCGCGGTCGGCGCCAGCTTGTCGAGGCCGAGACCCCCGAGCAGCGCCGTCAGCGGGTTGTCGGCCTTGCCCTCCTGCTCCTCGACGGAGCCGTCAGGAGTGAAGCCGGTCGAGCCGGTCGCCTGGTTCTCCCCCGCGCTCGCCCGCATCACCATGCCGGGGAACGGCTCGTCCTTCGCCTCCTGCTCGTCGGAGGGGTACGCCGCGTTGACCTGCACCGGGTAACCCTTGGCGAAGAGCTGGGGCGGCAGGCCGAGCTGCTCACCGAAGGTCTTCAACCCCTCTCCGACCGGGTCACCGGGCCAGAACCAGCTGGCCCGCCCGGAGCTGCTGCCCGAGTCCGCCTTGACCTTGCTGTAGGCCATCATGAACTCCAGCTGCGGCGTCGCCGGGATCGGCAGGGACGGCTCGAAGACCTCCACATGCACCGGCGCGGCCCAGGCCGTGGCCGAGTAGCCGAACGCCGGTCCCGGAGGCGGCGCCGTCTCGTCCTCGGCCACGGCCGCCCCACTCATCCCCCAGGGCAGGAGCACGCCGACCAGTGCGGTGGCGGCCAACAGACGAGGTGCACGGCGACCGGTGCTCATGCCGCCCCCAGGATCACGTCGGCCATCGATTCCATGATCTCCTCCGGCTCCCCGGTGGCCACGATGCGACCACCCGTCATCACGGCTGCGTAGTCCGAGACCCGCAGCGCGGTGCGCGCGAACTGCTCGATGCACAGGATCGTCACACCCGTCTCAGCGATCTCGCGCACGGTGTCGTACAGCTCCTCGACGATGAGCGGTGCGAGACCCATCGAGAGCTCGTCGAGGAGGAGCAGCGCAGGGTCGGAGGCCAGCGCGCGTGACATCGCGAGCATCTGCTGCTCCCCTCCCGACATCGTCCCGGCGAGCTGCCTACGCCGCTCGAGCAGCCGCGGGAAGTAGCGGAACGCCGTCTCCATCACGGCGTCCGCCGGCACTCCGGCGTACGACATCAGGCGCAGGTTCTCCTCGACTGTCAGGTTGGGGAAGACCGAGCGCCCCTCCGGAACGGTGCACAGTCCCACTCGCGCGAGCGCGTCGGAGCTGGCGTTGCGCACATGGACGCCACCGAGATGCAGGTCGCCCGCGGTGGCCTCCTTCTGCCCGCTGATCACCTTGACGAAGGTGGACTTGCCGGCGCCGTTGGGGCCGAGCAGCGCCATGACCGCCCCGCGCGGGATGGTCAGGTCGACGCCGCGCAGCACCTCGATCCGCCCGTAGGCGGCGTGGATGCCGATCGCCTCCAGCATCGGGACAGTCATGAGGTCACCGCCGGGATCGTCGTGGTCGCGTCGAGGGGCGCCAGATCGTGCTGGGTCTCGTCGGTGTCGCTGGCGCCCAGGTAGGCGGCCTGCACCCGCGCGTCGGCACGCACCTCCGCCGGGCTGCCCGAGCAGATGATCTCGCCGAAGTCGAGCACGTGGATGTCGTCGCAGACCGTCATCACCAGGTCCATGTCGTGCTCCACCATGAGGATCGCCTTGCCCTCCGACGCCAACGCGATCAGCAGCTCGCCGAACGCATCGGTCTCCGACTCGTCGAGCCCCGAGGAGGGCTCGTCGAGCAGCAGCAGCTTGGGGTCGCCGACGAGGCAGCGAGCGAGCTCCAGGAGGCGCGCGGTGCCGGTCGGGATCGAGTCGGCCCGCTCGGCGGCGTACTCGCTGATCCCGACCCGGTCCAGCGCCTCGTCGACGCGCGCGCTGGAGCTGCGCATCAGTCCGCCGAAGCCGCCCGCGATGTCGAGCGCCACCCGCACGTTGTCGCGCACGGTCAGCGAGCCGAACGCCTCCAGCCGTTGGAACGTCCGGGCCATCCCCCGCCTGGCCCGACGGTGTACGGCGGTCCTCGTCACGTCGCGGCCACCGAAACGTACCGAGCCCGAGGTGGGTCGCTGCAGGCCGGTGATCACGTTGAAGCAGGTGGTCTTGCCGGCACCGTTGGGACCGATGAGTCCGGTGATCCGGCGCTCGTCGGCGGTGAAGCGGGCCTGGTTCACCGCGGTGACGCCGCCGAAGCGCACCACTACGTCGTTGACCTCAAGGAGTGGCATGACTGGTCTCCTCCTCCGCAACCAGGTCGCCGGCGGCACGCGGCGCCGGCAGCGGCTCGCCGATGAGGTCGAGCCCCACCGGCTCGAGCTCCTCGTCGTCGGCCAGGTTCGGCGCCCAGACCGGGATCCGCTCACGGATCCAGGGCTCGGCCTGACCGCGCACCCAGCGCCCGAGCCGGAAGAGCTGGTTGGCCAGGCCGTTGGGGTCGCGCCCCAGCGCTACCGCTCCGAAGCCGAGCACGACGAAGAAGAGGCCGGCCAGCTCCGGGTTGTTGGCCTGCAGTTCGGGCAGCAGCATGAGGCCGACGCCGCCGAGGCAGGCACCGGTGACGGAGGTGATGCCGAAGACGACCGCGAGCAGCAGCAGCGGCAGGCTGTTGAAGAACTGGAAGTCGGCGGCGCCGATGGTGCCTCGGAGCCCGGCGAAGAGCGCCCCCGCGAGGCCGGCGAGCCCAGCAGAGAGGGCGAAGAGACCTACCCGGAACCAGCGCTGGTCGAGGCCCAGCGTGCCGCAGGCCGACGGGCTGTCGCGCATCGCGACGAGCAGCCGTCCGACCACTCCGCGGCGGAGCGCCAGCACGGCGAGCGACATGAGCACCAGGAAGACCACCATCACCAGCACATAGCCACTGGTGGATTCGATCTTCACGCCCAGGACCGAGAGCCGGTCGGCAGGCAACGTGCCGTTGTAGCCGAAGGCCCACTCCTCCTGGAAGATCATCTTGTCCATGAGCACGCCGAAGGCGAGCGTCGCCAGCGCCAGGTAGAGGCCGGTCAGGCGCAGCACCGGGAGCGCCACCAGCGCGCCGACTCCGGCAGCGATCAGCGTGGTGAGCACCAGGCCGTAGAGGTTGGGCTCGGCGAGCTTCGAGTAGGTCAGCGCCCCGACACCGGCGAAGGTGAGCTGCGCGAGCGAGACATGCCCGCCGTAGCCGGTGAGCAGCACCAGCGACAGCATCACCATGGCGAAGGTGGCGGCGGTGCCGACCAACAGCAGGTTCGCCTCCGACATGCCGGTGGTGACCACGATGACGACCAGCAGCAGCACAACACCGCTGATCGCCGCACGCAGCAGCGAGGGCACGGGCGCGGAGACGATCCCCTTGACCTGGCCGATCCGAAGCTGGGCCTGGGGGAGCAGCACCAGCAGCAGGAAGAGGAAGAGCGCCGGGATCACCGGGCGGATGCCGGCGATGAAGCCGTCGGTGGGCAGGTAGCCGACCGCGAGCGACTCCAGGATGCCCAACGCCATCGCGCCAGCGAAGGTCAGCGGCAGGCTCTTGAGCCGGCCGAGCATCGCGGCGGCGTAGGCGTTGATGACCAACAGCGTCAGCGCGTAGTAGTCGAGCCCCACCACGGGGGCCAGCAGGATCCCGCCCAGGGCAGCCAGTGAGATCCCGATCGCCCAGGCCAGCTGCGCGACCCGGTCGGGCCGTCCCCCGAAGAGCTGGAGCAGCTCCGGGTTGTCGACCGACGCGCGCATCGCCGTACCCACCCGGGTGCGGTTGAGCAGCAGGTAGAGCAGCGTCGCCACCAGCACCGAGCAGACGATGGTGATCAGCTGGTGTGCGGTGACATAGGTGGAGCCCACCTGGTATCCGGTCTCCGGACGGAACGGCATCAGGATGCGCGCCTCCGGCGGCCAGAGGTACTGCGCCACCCCGATCAGGCCGACCAGCAGCCCGACGGTGACCACGAGGGAGACGCTCACCGGAGCATCCCCGAGGCCGCGGGTGACGAAGCGCTGGATGAACCAGCCGATCGCCGGCGCCACCACACCGAGCACCAACACCAGCGAAAGCCACGTCGGCAGCCCTTGGCGCACCGAGAAGTCCCAGAAGGCGAAGGCCAGCACCATGCCGAACGCGCCGTGGGCGATGTTGAAGACCCGGGTGGTGGCATAGGTGAGCACGAGGCCGCTGGCCGCGATGGCGTACGCCGCCCCGGTGAAGACCCCGAGCACCACGAAGGCGAAGAACCCGCTCACCTGGTCGCTCCCGACATCTCGTCCATGGTCAGCCGCCGATGCCGGTGCTGACCATGGAGCCGCACATGTAGCTGCCCGGGCTGACCTGGCGCCAGGTGCTGCCCTTGAGCTGGATCACCTTGGTGCACTCTGCGCCCACGCTGGCGCCGATGTGCTGCTTGGCGTGCAGCCCGTTGCCGGTCCAGTCGTTGACGCTGTTGATCGCCGAGATCAGCGTCTTGCGGTCGAGGCGGCCGCCGAGGGCGAGCGACTTCTCCACGAAGAGCCGGGCCGCCGACCACGCGTAGAGGCCGTACATGTTCGGCGCCGCGCCCGGCTTCACCTGCTGGAGCCAGGAGAGGTAGAGCTGCATCTCCTTGTTGTTGCGGTTCTCGAACAGGTCGTTGGACATGAAGACGAAGCTGCCGTCGCCGTCGCCGCCGGCCTGGTCGACGTACCGCTTGTCGTAGATCGTCGCGTCCTGGAGGTAGACGTCGGGCTTGAACTGCTGCTGCTTCATCGCCTGCTGGAGCTTGACCGTGTTCTGGTACGGCCCCTGGTACATCACGAACTTGATGCCCTTGCTCTTCATCTGCTGGACGTAGGGCGCGAAGTTGAACTCGGCGACGTCGATGCCCTGCTCGTAGTCGACCTTGAAGCCGATCTTCTTCCAGGCCGCCGCCATCGACTTCGCGTTGACGGGGGCCGCACCGGCGTTGATGTAGAGGACCGCGGTGTGCTGGGTGGCGTCCTTGTACTTCGACATGAACCACTTGCCGTAGGAGTCCGGCACCTTCGAGGTGCCGACCGGCTGGGTGGCGAAGCAGGTGGAGCACTTCTGCCGCTCCGGGTTCACGCTGACCGACCGCAGGTCGGGCAGGCCGCAGCTCTGGGTGACGCCGGCACCCCCGGAGTCGAAGGCCGACATCGAGCCGACCGCGGCGAACGCCTGGTCACAAGCCTGCAGGTAGGCCTTCTGGTCGGCGCCCGCGTCGGCCCGCGAGTCGAGCGCCATCACCTCGAGCTTGCGCCCGCAGATGCTGCTCTGCGAGTTGAAGTAGGCGACGTACGCACGGGTACCCATCTGGGCCGACTCGAAGATGCCCGGCACCGGCCCCGAGAGGTCGGAGACGTTGGCGATGGTGATCTTGGAGTCGGTGATGCCGGTCTGGTTCTTGAAGCCGTTGCAGCTGGCCTTCGGACCGTCGCCGGTCGACGAGTTCTCACCCTTCTGCGGCGAGTCGGAGGCGTTCTGGGTGCCCGGCTTGTCGGAGCTCCCCGTGTCGCCGGTGTCTCCTGTGCTGCCGGTGTCGCCGGTGTCCCCCACGTCGCCGACGTCACCGGTATCGCCGGTATCGCCGGTGTCCCCCACGTCGCCGACGTCACCGGTATCGCCGGCCTCGTTGGTCGTGCCGTTGACCTTGGCGACCGTGTCTGGGTCCAGCTGGGATCCGCAGGCCGCCAGCGTGACGGCCAACGATCCGGCCAGCAGCGCGGCGGCGAGCCTGGTGCGCCGGCCGGGACGTCGCAGAGGGAGGAACGACATAGGGGCAGGTCCTCGCAGATCAGGGGGTCAGGGCACCAGTTTCAACGAGGGCTCTATCAACAAGTTACTGGTGAATGTGACCGCGACCACGCGGCCGGCCGGACATGCGGCCCCGAGCCTCACCGGGACTTGGCGATCGTCTCCTCGACCAGCGAGTTCAGCCGCGCGCCGACCGGCCATCCGGCGTAGTGGCAGAGGAAGATGACGATCTCCCGCAGGGCATCTGCATCGAGTTCGCCAGCTGCGACGGCCGCCGGGATCTGGATGGTCAGGACGTCGTGCGCGCCTTGTCCGGCCAGGAGTCCGATCAGAAGCAACCGGCGGTCCCGGTCACTCAGCCCGGGCCGGTTCCAGATGTCGGCGAAGAGGTGGTCGGCTGTGTAGCCGAAGAAGTCACCGTCGCCGTCGGACATCGTGAAGCCGTAGACCTGCTCCATCTTCTCCAGCCCACGACGCCGGGTCTCCGGCAGCCGCGCGAAACGCTCGTCACTCATCCGCTGCTCCTTCACTCATGGTCGAACTCGACGAACTCCCGGTGGTCGAGCCCTTCGACAGGCTCAGGAACCACCTGTCGAGACCTCACACCTCATTCCGGCAGCCCAGCCCGGGGCCGAGTCGCTCCAGCGCGAGCCGCGCCATCGGCGTCTCGACACCCAGCCCGTCGGCCAGCTCCAGCGCGAACCCGAGGTCCTTCTCCCCCAGTGCGCGGACATGGCCGAAGATGCCGGCCCAGAAATCGTCGGCCGGGAGGGGCGCCGCGGTGGCGCGGTGCATGATCGCGCCGGGGCCGCCGGTGATGGCGTCGGTGTGGCGCACCACGTCGCCGAGCGCGACCAGGTCGAGCCCGGCCGCCTCGGCCAACCGCTGGGCCTCGGTGGCCGCGGTGAAGGCGGCGAAGTGCATCAGGTTGCGACACAGCTTGAACGCGGTGCCGGCGCCGACCGGCCCTGCGTGCACCACCTTGGAGCCCATCGCGGCTAGCACCGGCTCCGCCCGCGCGTACGCCGTCGCGTCGCCACCCACCATGATCGCCAGGGTGCCATCGGCCGCCCCCATCGCGCCGCCGGAGACCGGGGCGTCGAGGACCGCCATGCCTGCTGCCGACGCCCGGGCGTCCAGTTCGGCGGGTGTGGTCGGCGCGACCGTCGAGTGCACGAGGACGACGCGCACCATGCCGTCGGCCGCAAGCACCTCATCGAGCACCGAGCGCACCTGGTCGTCGTCGCGCACCATCACCGACAGCACCTCGACCGAGGCCGCCAGCTCCGCCACCGAGGCTGCTGCACGGGCGCCCGCGGCAGTCAGCTCCGCCATCGGCTCCGGGGCCACGTCGAAGACCGACAGCGCGATGCCTTCTGCCGCTGCCAGCCGCAACGCCATCGGCTTGCCGATGTTGCCGAGGCCGACGAACCCGACCGGCGTGGCGTCGTACTCGCTCACGAGCGGAAGACCTGACCGCCGTCGACGGCGAGGATCTGACCGGTCACCCAGCTCGCGTCGTCCGAGAGCAGGTAGAGGCAAGCGCCGACCATGTCCTCGGGCTGACCCATCCGCTTGATGGCCAGGCTGTTGCGCACGATCTCCTGGGCGGCGTCGCCGGCCTGCACCCGCGTGGCAGGCGTGTCGGTAGGGCCAGGAGCGATGGCGTTGACACGGATGCCCATGCCGCCGAGCTCGTGCGCAAGCTGCTGGGTAAGGCCGTTGATGCCCACCTTCGCCAGGCCGTAGAAGCCCGAGTAGAGCCACGCCGCGGTCGACGACTGGTTGACGATCGCGCCGCCACCGCGCGCCTGCATGTGCGGGTAGCAGGCGCGCGTGACGACCAGTGCGCCGTCCATGTTCACGCTCATGAACCGTCGGTAGTAGTCCCAGTCGACGGTCACCAGCAGGTCGAAGGCCATCTCTCCGTAGATCGCGGCGTTGTTGACCAGCAGGTCGATCCCGCCGTACTTCTCCACGGCCGCCTCCGCCAGCGCCGCAGCGGAGGCCGGGTCCGCCACGTCGGTGCGCCAGAAGCTGGCGCACCCGCCGTCGGCCTCGATCTCCTTGGCGACGGCCGCGCCGGACTCCTCGTTGAGGTCCGCGACCACGACCGCCGCCCCCTCCGCTGCCAATGCACGCGCGTATGCCTCGCCGATGCCCTGAGCCGCGCCGGTCACGATCGCGACCTTCTCGTTGAACCTCATCTGACTCACTTCTCCTCACGCCGGTTCGGCGACGACCTTGGTCTCCAGGTACTCCTCGAATCCGGCGACGCCCATCTCGCGGCCGATGCCGGAGTGCTTGTAGCCGCCGAAGGGCGCGTCGGGACTGAACCAGACCCCGCCGTTCACCGCCATCGTCCCGGTCCGGATCCGCGCCGCCACCGTCTTCGCCCGGTCAAGCGAGCCGGAGTCGACCGAGCCGGAGAGCCCGTAGTCCGATTCGTTGGCGATCCGCACGGCGTCGTCGTCGCCGTCGTGGGGAATGACCACGAGCACCGGGCCGAAGATCTCCTCCTGTGCGAGCCGCGACCCGTTGTCGAGCCCGGCGACCACGGTCGGAGCGATCCAGTAGCCGCCTGCCAGCTCGCCGTCCATGGTGGCGACCGTGCCACCGGTCGCGAAGCTGCCCCCATCCGCCTCGACCAGGTCGAGGTACGCAGCCACCCGGTCCCGCTGCACCGCAGAGATGACGGGCCCGCAGATGGCACCCGGATCACTCGGGTCCTTGGCACCGATCGACTCCATCACCGCGGCCGCCGCCTCCACAGCGACGTCGTACTGCGCACGTGGCACCACCAGGCGGGTGGTGAGTGCGCAGCCCTGGCCGGCGTGGATGCAGGCGGCGAAGGCGGTCGCGCCGGCCGAGGCGGCGACGTCGGCGTCGTCGAGCACGACGGCTGCGGACTTGCCACCCAGCTCGAGGAAGACCTTCTTCAAGGTAGGGGCTGCGGCCGCCATGATCGCCTTGCCGGTCGAGGTCGAACCGGTGAAGGAGACCATGTCGATCCGAGAGTCGGTGGCCAGTACCGAGGCGACCTCGTTGGAGCGCGGAGTGACCACGTTGAGCACGCCGGGCGGGAGGTCGGTGTGCTCGGCAGCGATCCGACCGAGCTCACAGGCCAGCCACGGCGTGTCCGGCGCGGGCTTGAGCACGACCGTGCAGCCGGCCGCGAGCGCCGGGCCGATCTTGGCCAGGTTGATCTGGGTAGGCACGTTCCACGGGGTGATCGCGGCGACCACGCCGACCGGCTCGCGGTGCACGGTGCGGCGCGAGGCGATGCCCATCGGCGAGGCGACGCCGAGGTCGGTGCTGAACGCGTACTCCTCCAGGAGGTCCGTCACCCAGCGCAGGCCGTCGACCGGCACGTCGAACCCGGCGGCGCCCATCATGAAGGTCGGCATCCCGACTTCGACGGTGGTGAGCGCCTTGAAAGCATCGGCGTTCTCGAGGAGTGCGGCATGCAGCTGGCGCAGGCACCGGACCCGCAGCTCTCGATCGGTCGCCCAACCGCTCTCGTCGAACGCAACCCGAGCCGCGGCGATGGCTGCCTCGACGTCGTCGGCCGTGGCATCCGGCGCCGCACCGATCGGCTGGCCGGTTGCAGGATTCAGGATCGGGTACGTCGCACCGTCCGACGCCGCGGTCAGCTTGCCGTCGACGAGCAACCGGGCAGGGGGCGGCAGGGTGGTCATGAGGTGGTCTCGACAGGCTCGACCGACGTCTGGGTGACGAAGTCACCGCGCTCGACGGGCGGCGGCCAGACCGTGGACGGCAGGTCCTTGAGCCTGTAGTGCCCCGGCTGGGACGGACCGTGCACCGCCATCCGGTCGAGCAGGCCCTGGGGCGCCTTGCCGGAGGAGGCGAGGGCGAGGAACGTGTGCGCCGTCGAGCCCAGGTCGAACCAGTCGCGCTGCCAGGTGAACTTCACCTGGCCGGCGTCCGGCCCCGACGTCATCCGGTCGACGCCGAACCAGGATCCGCCGATGCCGAGGATCTCGAACTCCTCCCCCGTCGCGTCGTCGAGAATGCCGGACCGCTGCTTCCAGAAGCCGCAGACCATCCCCTTGGCCTCGTCGACCATGGTGGCCTGGTAGTCGTAGTGCCACCCCTCCAGCCCGGCCATCTCCTGACCGATGGCGAGCTCACGGATCTCCTCCCGCCCGATGGCCATGAAGTGCTCGTCGGGGGTGTACATCCAGCCGTAGGTCGCGTCCTCCGCGTAGTGGTCGGCCATGATCTTCCAGTCCCCGCGACGCTCGGCCTCCCGGTTGATCTCGAGCCAGGAGTTCCAGAACTCCTCTATCTCGGCCCTGCTGAGGTTGCTCATGCCTGCTCCTGTCGATGTGCCACGTTTGTCATGTTGAAGTGCCAGTTCCGTCGTGTTGAGAAGCCAGTTCCGTTGTGTTGAGAAGCCAGTTGCAGCTGGTTGAGACGCCGGTTCTTCGCCCCACCAAGCTCAGTCGTGCAGCGTGAGTGCCATCGCCGGGCAGTACTTCACCGCGGTCGCGACGGCGTCCCGCAGCGACTCGTCCGGCTCCTCCTCCAGCAGGACGACGACATCCGTCGCTGCGTCGAACCCGAAGACGGACGGCGCCTCGCCCTGGCACATCTGGTGCCCCTGGCAGAGACCGGTGTCTGCCTCGACCCTCATCGCGCGCTTCCTCCCGCCGTACGACGCGCACCCTGGCAGGACATCAGCGGACCCTGCGGCGGTAACGGACCCGGCAGGGCTGCTCCAGCTGGATCACCATCTTGGAGGTGTCGTCCCGGTAGCTCTCGGCAGGTTGGGCCATCTCGAAGGTGTAGTCCCGCAGGATCACCGAGAAGATCGCCTTGAGCTGCATCATCGCGAACGCGTTGCCCACGCAGCGGTGCTTGCCGGCGCCGAAGGGGATCCAGGTCCACCGGTTCTGCAGGTCCTCCTGGCGAGGGTCGATGTAGCGCCCCGGGTCGAACCGATCCGGCGCAGGGAAGTCCGCCGCGATCCGGTTGGAGACCCTCGGCGTGGCGCCGACCATCGTGCCGGCGGGGACCGCGAACCCCCCGAGCTCGACCTCCTCCTGCGCGACCCGCAGCAGCAGCACCAGCGGTGGGTGCAGTCGCAGGGTCTCCTTCAGCGCGGCCTCCAACTGGGGAATCGAACGCAGGGCCTGGAAGGAGACCTCGGAACCGTCGGCATACAGATCGTCGAGCTCGGCGACGACCGACGCCATGATCGACGGGTTGCGCAGCAACTCGATCAGCGTCCAGGCGGCCGTCCCGGAGGAGGTGTGGTGGCCCGCGAACATCATCGAGATGAAGATGCCGGTGATGACGTCGGCGGAGTAGTAGGCCGAGCCGTCCGGGTTGGTCAGCGAGATCAGCACGTCGAGCAGGTCGCGCTCCTCACGCGGCACGGTGCCGCGGGCCACCCGCTTGTCGATGATCTCCTGCACCAGCGCTACCAACCGCTCCCGAGCCGCGTCACGGATCCGGAACGACTCGATGTCGGCGTAGGGGTCGACGTACGCGATGGCGTCGGTGCCGCGCTCGAGATCGTGGTAGTGCTGAGCGAAGGAGGCGTCGAGCTCCTCGCGGAAGGGCTTGCCGATCAGGCAGGAGGAGGTCGTGTAGATGGTGAGCTCGGCGAAGAAGTCGAGCAGGTCGATCTCACCCTCCTCGCCCCAGCCGGCGACCATCCGGTTGATCTCGGCCTCGATGGTCGTCGCGTGTCCGCGCATCATGTCGCCGCGCAGCGCCTGGTTCTTGAGCATCTCCTGGCGTTGCTCGGGGGTGGCGTCGAAGACGACACCCTTGCCGAAGATAGGGGTCATGAACGGATAGGCCTCGCCCTGGTCGAGCACCGAGTCCGGGGCTCGGAAGAACGACTCGTTGGCCTCGGCGCCACTCACCAGCACGACATCGCGGTCGCCCAGCCGGAAGCGGCCGACGTCGCCGCACTCCTCGCGCACCCGGTGCAGCAGACCGACGGGGTCGTGCCGAAGGTCTTCCAGGTGGCCATGCTCGTGGCCGGGGAACTCGCTGGAGACCTCGGGGATCCGGGTCAGGCTCATGACTCCTCCAGAGCGATCTCGGGCTGCACCTCGACCAGGGGCAGCATCGCGCCACGCGGCATCCGCACCATCGTGGCGATGACGTCGGCAACGACGTCGGGCTTCATGAAGTGACCACTGCGGGTGAAGCCGAGCTTGCTCCAGCCCTCCAGCACCATGGTGGTGTCCTCCGCGTTCCAGTCCATGCCCATGCCGGTCATGGTCGGCCCGGGGCGCACCACACCGACCCGGACGCCTGTGCCTTCGGTCTCGAGCCGCAGCGACCGAGCGAATCCTTCGATCCCCCACTTCGTCGTGGCGTACGACGACATGAAGGGGCGAACCTGGTCGGCACAGTCCGAGGAGACCAGGACGACGTCGCCACGGCGCCGCTCGACCATGCCGGGCACCAGGGCCCGCACCAGTCGGTGCACACCGAGCACGTTGATCTCGACCTCGCGGGCGAACTGCTCCGGGTCCGTCTCGATGATCCGCCCCGGCCGGAGTACGGCGGCGCTGCAGACGAGCGCTTCGACCTCCCCCAGGTCGGCACGCACCGCAGCGGTGAAGTCGGCGACGGAGTCGGCCGATGCGGTGTCGAGGGGGTGCGCGACCGCCGTACCACCGTCGGCGGTGATCGTGGCAGCCAGTTCGGCGCAGGCTTCGGCCCGGCGGGCACCGAGCGCCACCGGATGGCCGAGCGCGGCAAGAGCCGTCGCGGCGGCCGCGCCGATGCCCGAGGAGGCGCCGGCGACCACGACGGGGCGGCGCTCGGGGTGGTCGGGAAAGACGCTCATGCCGTGCCCTCCTGCGGCCTCACTGCGGTGCCCCACTCCGGCGCACCTCGTACCTCGGCGCATCGCCGCGGCGTCTCCTCGTTCATGCGCGAACCCTCTCTCGCAGGGCTACCTTCATCGGGACGGAGGCGAAGCCGCGCACGTTGGTGGAGTGGACGCGGACGCACCGCTCGTGGTCGACCTCGATGTCGCTCACCCGGCGGACCAGCTCGTGCAGCACGATCCGGGCCTCCAACCGGGCAAGGTTCGCGCCCAGGCAGTAGTGGCGGCCGCCACCGAAGCTGGCGATCTGCGTCAGCTCGTCCTTGTCACGGTGGATGTCGTAGGCGTCGGCCCGGGTGAAAACACGCTCGTCCCGGTTGGCCGAGCCGAGCACCAGCATCACCTTGGAGCCGGCCGGCGCCACCACGCCGTCGATCTCGTAGTCCGTCAGCAGATGCCGGGCCAGCATCTGACTGGAGGTGTCGAAGCGCAGCGTCTCCTCGATCCACACGTTGACCAGGTCGCGGGCCGGGTCGAAGACGGCTGCGAACTGCTCCGGGCGCTGGGTGAGGTGGAAGACGGCGTTGCCCAGGAGCTTCGTGGTGGTCTCGTTGCCCGCGACGACCATGAGGAAGAGGAAGGCGATGATCTCTTCGTCCTCCAGCTTGTCTCCGTCGACCTCCGCCTGACACAGCGCCGAGGTCAGGTCGTCGACCGGGCGTACTCGACGCTCGGCGACCATCTCGGCGTAGTAGGCGACCAGGTGCAGGGATGCCTCCATCCCGGCGACCGGCACATCGCGCACGCCCTCCTCCCGATGCACCACGAGGTCGGCAAGACGGCGGATCTCGTCGCGGTCGGCTGCGGGCACGCCCATCATCTCGGAGATGACGTCCATGGGCAGCCGGCCGGCGACGTCGGTGATCCAGTCCAGCTCGCCGTCCAGGGAGGCGTCGAAGTAGTGGGCGGTGAGCTGCTCGATCCGCGGGGTGAGTTCCTGCACCCGCTTCGGCGTGAAGCCGCGGGAGACGAGCTTGCGCAGCCTGGTCTGCCTCGGCGCGTCCATCGCCAGGAACGACATCACCTTGTAGGCGTCGGGACGCCAGGCACTGGCGTCGAGGGAGACGCCCATGGCGTTGGAGAAGCGGGCGTCGTCGCGCAGCGCGGCGGTCACGTCGGCGTGCCGGGTGATCGCCCACAGGTCCAGGGCCGTGTTGTGATGCAGCGGCGCGTGCTCCCGCAGCTGCGCATAGGTGGGGTAAGGGTCCGCTTGGAACCCGTAGTCATAGGGGTCGAACGCCAACGTGCTGGTCACGCCTGCTCCTTGAGGATCACCGCGGTCACCGCGTCGAGTCGATCCCGGAACTCCGGGTAGGTCATCAGGCCCATGCCGACCTGGAGCAACGCGCCAGAGAAGGCGAGCAGCAGCGCATCGAGCACGTCGGCGCGGTTCGCGTCGCCGAGCGCGGCGGCGAAGCGGCGGGCGAACTCCGATCCGATCCGCAACCGCAGTCGCTCGACCTCCGGGTCGTCGCCGAGCAAGGCGGGGGTGACGGCGGCGGTGATCTCGGGCGCCGCATGCAGCAGGTCTGCGAAGTGGTGCACGACCGCGCGCACACGCTCGTACGCCGTCTCCTGCGTCACCTCCGGCGCTGGATTGTCACCGAGCAGCCGGGCGAACAGCTCGGCGTAGAGGTGGTTGCGCGAGGCGAGGTAGGTGTAGGCAGTGGCCGGCGAGACGCCCGCCCGCTGCGCGACGGTGCGCACCGTGAGCGCATCGCGACCCACTGCGCGGAGTTCGGCCTCGCCGGCAACGAGCAGCCGCGCGTAGGTCTCGGCCTGCCGCGGGTTCAGCCCCTGGCGGGGGCCGCTGGACACCTGACTGGACATGTGTCCAGTTTGGCGACGTGAAGGGGGAAGCGCAAGGGGTCCGGCGAGACTTTCTCACCGGACCCCTCACGTCGAACCACGTGTCAGCGGCGCACCTGGACCGCCCGGGAGGTCGCCGACCCGTCACGGAAGCCTGGACGCTTGGCCGTCACCCGCACCGCGAGTCGCTTGCCCCGATCGCCCTTGCGAACCTTGTAGGTCGCCTTCGCTCCCTTCGCACCCTTGATCGCCTTGCCGTTGCGCAGCCAGCGGAAGCTCACCGCCGTGGGCGCCTTCGACCAGGTGCCCATCGTTGCCTTGAGGATCTTGCCGGCGGCGGCCTTGCCCTTGACCTTGGGCGCCTTCTTGGCCTTGAGTGCCTGGGCAGCGCTCGACGTGCCGGGGGCATAGGTTGCCTTCGACCAGTCCGGATCGCTGCCGCCGGCGATGATCTTGCTGACGACCGCACCGCCTTCGCAGGCAGCGAAGTTGCTGATCTTGTAGATGCTTCCGTACTGCTCGTAGACGACCTCGTCATCGGTCGGGCCGAAGCTCGGTCGTTCGTGATGACTCAGGTAGGGCTCCGGGACCTCTCCCTCCTCGACCGAGGCGCATGCGAACGTCGGTGGGGCGGGAACGCCGGTGCGCGGGTTCCCAGCCACCGTCGCCAAGGCCAGCATGTTGCCGCCGCTGCCCAGGAACGCCAGGTGCGTGCCGCCCGGTGAGAGCACGGGCTCGCTGAGGTCCATCCACTCCAGCCAGCCGAGCTCGAAGACGTCCTCGTCGCGGAACCAGGTCGTCGACTCGGCGCCGCTACCCCAATCGCGCAGCTGCACGGGTCCCGACCGGGAGAGGACGATGCGCGAGTTCGTCAGCCACGACGCGTCCGTCCCCTCGAAGAGGCCGCCGTCGAAGTCGACATCGCCGTTCCCGACCGTGCTCAGCGCGGTCAGCGACTCGACCGTCCAGGAGGTGGAGCCGCTGTATTGGACCGTGCGGAACTGCGAGTAGGCGACTCGCTTGCCGTCCGGCGAGATGGCCGGCTCCGTGAGCCGCGTGACGCGGATGGTCGTGCCGGCACCCTCGATGAAGAGATCACCGGGCGTCATCGAGTTGAGCACCTTGCCGGACTGGTTGATCACCCGGATCGTGTTGTCCCCCTTCATCACCGCGATGCGTCCGTTGTCGGAGATGCTCGGCTCCGCGTAGGGGCTCGACGCGGTGCCGTCAGTCGTGATCCTGGTCTGACCCGAGCCGTCTCCCCGCGCCACCCATACGTTGTTGCTCTTGATGAAGGCGATGGTCCCGCTCGAGGTACCGGCGCCGGCCGCATAGGCCGACGTAGCCGTCATCGCACCCGACGTCACAGCACCGAGGGTCGCCACCAGGGTCAAAGCGGTCGCACTCGCGACACGTCTCCATCGCATTCAAGTTGTCCTTTCGTCGAACCTCCGATCCTTCACTCGTTGCCCTTCCCGCCGCGTCGTCCCAGGTTGACAGTCGGGTCCGACTTTCGTCGTACGGCAAGCGCGGTCAGGCGCCTGAGTGGAACCGCCGGCCGAACCTGTCGGCGAGTTCTGCGAGGCTGCCGCCATGGCCGTCTTCGTCACCCGCTACGACTTCCGCGCCCCCGACGCCTCCCCCGAGCAACGCCAAGAGCTCTTCGCCCGCGCGGTGCGGCAGGCGGCGTACGTCGACCGGCACGGCCACGACGTCCTGCTGCTCTCCGAGCACCACGCCTCCGCGGACGGCTACCTGCCGAGCCCTCTGGTCGTAGCCGGCGCGTTCGCGGCGGTCACCGAACGGATCCAGCTGTCGGTCTCCGCGCTGCTCGCCAATCTCTACGACCCGGTGCGGCTCGCCGAGGACATCTCGGTGCTCGACCACCTGAGCAAAGGCCGGGTCAGCTACACCTTCGGGCTCGGCTATCGCACCCTGGAGTACGACCTGCTCGAGCGCGACTGGCACACCCGCGGCGCCGACCTCGAAGCACGCCTGCAGACCCTCCTGGCAGCGCTGCGCGGCGAGGAGATCGACCGGGGCGGGCAACGCCACCGGATCACTCCCGCTCCTTACAGCCAGCCCCATCCGATGTTCCTGCAGGGAGGCGGCTCGGTCGCGGCAGCACGTCGCGCGGCCCGGCTGGGCATCGGATTCGCACCGCAGACAGCCGACCCGGGACTACGAGCGGCCTACGAGGACGCCTGCCGCGACCTCGGCCGCGATCCCGGCTGGGTGATGGCGCCCCCGAGAAGCGGGCCCGCTGCCATCTTCTGCTCCGAGGAGCCGGGCGCCTTCTGGGAGCAGTACGGAACCCACCTGCTCCACGATGCCACGGCCTACCAGGCCTGGCGCGACGAAGCGGGGCGGGACCCGGCAACGGCCACGCACGTCGCCGATGCCTCCACCTCGGTCGAGGAGATGCGCGCCGCCGGCGTCTACGCCGTCCTGCACCCCGACGACCTGATCGCCAGGCTGCAGGCGAAGGAGATCCGGGTGGTGACCAGTCACCCCTCCTGCGGCGGGCTGCCTGAGGAGCCATCGTGGGAGCACCTGCGCCTGCTTGCCGAACGGGTCATACCCGCCGTCCGCGGCTGACCGTCGCCGGCCGAGCGTCTCGCCCCGTGCTGAGTGGGACTCCGACCCGCGTCGCCGGGCGCCGGGAAATAGAGTGCTTTCGATCCGAGGAAAGGGATGGCCCATGAGCAACGAGCAGGTCTTCGACGTCGTCATCGTCGGCTCCGGTGGCGGCGCGATGACAGCCGCGCATCTGGCTGCCAAGCACGGCCTCTCGACCGTGGTGGTCGAGCGCACCGACCGGGTCGGCGGCACGTCGGCGTACTCCGGTGGGGCCTGCTGGCTGCCCGGCACCCAGGTCCAGCAGCGGCTCGGCATATCTGACTCCACGGACTCGGCGCGCACCTACCTCGGCGCTCTCCTCGACGAGCCCGACCAGGCGAAGATCGAGGCGTTCCTCGCCGAGGCGCCACGCCTGGTCGCCGAGCTCGAGAGCGATGACCTGATCGAGTTCGAGTTCACCCCATTCCCCGAGTACTACGACCGCCCAGGGCGTGTGCCCGGCGGTCGGTCGATCCAGCCCAGCAACATCAGGCGAGACGAGCTGCCGGCCGCGGAGCGGGTCGATGCACTGCTCCGACCGCCGGTCGACAAGGACCGCGTCGGCGAGCGCGGACGACGTACGCTCACCGGCGGGCAGGCCCTGATCGGGCGGCTGCTCGGCGCCTTCCTTCGAGACGGTGGCACCGTCCTGACCGGCCACCGGATGACGGAGCTGGTCACCAGCGAGGGCCGCGTGACGGGCATCGTGGCGGAGACCGCCGACGGACCGGTGACGATCGTGGCCCGCAGGGGTGTGGTCCTTGCCAGCGGCGGCTACGAGGGCGACGCGGCCCGACGCGCCGAACGTGGCGTGCCGGGTTCGGCGGAGTGGACGATGGCGCCGCGCGGCACCAACCAGGGCGAACCGATCGACGCGGCCATGGCGGTGGGCGCGGCCACTGCGCTGCTGAACGAGGGCTGGTACTGCCCCGGCCTGGCCCAGCCCGATGGGTCGGGCACCTTCACCTTGGGCTTCCGCTCCGGCCTCATGGTCGACCAGACCGGCCAGCGCTACGCCAACGAGTGCCTGCCCTACGACCGGTTCGGTCGCGAAATGGCGAAGGCGCCCGAGCGCATCCCGTCGTGGTACCTCTTCGACAACACCGAGGGCGGCCAGCTGCCCGCGATCGCGATGCCCCAGGGCGACCCCGCCGCACATCTGGCGGCAGGCACCTGGGTGCAGGCCGACACCGTCGAGGAGCTGGCCGCGAGGCTCGGCATCCCGGCGATCATCGCCACCGTCGAGCGGTTCAACGCACTTGCCGAATCCGGCGTGGACGAGGAGTTCGGCCGCGGCGACGACGAGTTCGACACCAACTTCGTCTTCGTCGACAACGGCAAGAACAAGGCGCTCGTGCCGCTGGCGAACGGCCCCTTCTACGCCGCCAGGTTCGTCCTCTCCGACCTCGGCACCAAGGGCGGCGTGGTGACCGACGCCGCCGCCCGGGCCCTGCGCGAGGACGGCACCGCGATCCCCGGCCTCTACGCCACCTCGAACGCCTCGGCCTCTGTCTTCGGTGCCTACTACCCCGGCCCGGGCGCCCCGCTCGGCTCGGCCATGGTCTTCGGCTCGCTGGCGGTGCGCGACCTGCTGGGCTGAATCCACCCCCGCTCCGCCGTACGCCGCCCCTGGCCTTCGATGGAGCGTGAGGGCTGGCAAAACTCAGAAGAGGAGCTCTGGCGCTCCATCGAAGCGTCTCGGCCGGCACGCCGCTCTGCTACTCCGCGGTGGCGAGCCGCGTTCCTGCCGCGTGTCCCGCGACCTGTCGGCCTGCTGCTCGTGCTCTGGGCAGCGTCGCACCTCGCGATCCTGTCCCGACTCCCATGATGGCCGGCACAATGGATAGTTGTCAGACGTGATGAGGACGCGCAGATCAAGATCGCCAAGGCGTCCCAGCCTGCTCGTCGTCGCATCATCGCGGCGATCGAGTCTCTGGCCATCGATGCTCGTCCTGCTGGCGTCAAGAAGCTCACGGGTCGTGACGACTACCGGGTGCGCGTGGGCGACTAGCGGATCATCTCCACCGTGGAGGATCAGATCCTGACGGTGGAGGTTGTGAAGGTCGGCCACCGACGCGACATCTACGAGGGGGGATGGACCATGCACATGATCGCTATCAGCGAGGCGGAGGCCAAGCTCACTGAGTTGGCCCGCATCGCCGACAATGAGCCGGTGTACCTGCTCCGGCACAGCAAGCCTGCGGGAGTGCTCGTGTCGCCTGAGCGCTACGAGGATCTGATGGAGCGCCTGGAGGATGCCGAGGATCGGGTGGCACTGCTGGAGCACCGACTCAATCCCCAAGAATCGATCTCGCTCGACCAGGTGAGGGCCGGTCTCGCTGGCGTTGACGATCCCGCGGTTGGTGCGTGACTCCCGAGATATCCATCCCGCAATCAGATCGAGCCCGGCCCGGCCACCTCGTCCCCACACACGTTGCTCTCCCGATGCCTCCCACTCCGCCCACGCGGCGGCGTACTGGTCTTCCAGCTCAGGGAAACGGAGCAGGCTCACAGCAGCGCGCACACCACTAACCCGCGTCAGCCCCGGCGCGGCAGCTGCATCCTCCCGTAGACCAGCTCCGGAAGGTCCTTGCGGTGGAAGCGGACGAACGCCGCCCGGACCTGCCGCTTGCCGGTGAACCGTACTCCGCTGTACTCGATGAACATCTGCAGACTGGCGCAGCACCCGGTTGCGTTGGTGATCTGCGGAGGCGCTTTCGCGGCACTGGTCGCGGCGCTGCTGAAGACCGGGCGCTTGGCGAGGGCGTTGCGGCTGTGCGTCATCCAGCCGCGGTACTTCTCCCCGAAGCCGAGCAACGGATCGGTCAACGCCTCGGTGCCCCACCAGGCCAGCGCCACCTCGCCGCGGCCACGAGCAGTCACCGACACGTTGACTGCTCCCTTGACCTGCGGCGGCGAGACCCGGCCGAGCTGGCGCCAGCTCTTGCCTCCGTCGCGCGAGACCGCCAGGTGTACGCCGTCACGCACCCACCCGACGTACAGGTTGCCTCGGTCGTCCTGGGCGAGGGTCTGATCGAAGAACATGTTCATGAAGACGTTCTGGGCCAGGCTCTCCGCCGAGCCGTCGAGGAAGTTGCGAACGCTTCCGGCCTTGCCGATCGCCGACGAGCTCGTCCAACTGCGACCGTTGTCGATGCTGCGTAGCGCGATGATCGTGCCGCACATGTCGACCGGCACGACGACCGTGCCGTCGCGCAGCACCTGACCGGTGCCATGCACGATCGTGTGGAACGAGCCGCCGGCGGTCTCGCCGGAGCGGCAGACCAGACTCCTGACCGGCAGGTTGCCCAAGAAGCCGAAGGTCTCCCCACTGTCGTCCGAGCGCCAACACGCGATGGTGACCGCGACCCAGATCGACGGGATGTAGTTGCACAGATAGACCGCACGGCGTGGCATGGACCCGGCGGCGACCTCGGCGGTCTTCCGGTAGGGCCCGGTGAAGAGCTTCGGCCAGTCGCCACCGCTCAACGGCTGACAGCCGGGTCGCTTCTTGGCGGTGCGCCAGGTGACGCCCTCGTCGTCGCTCCACGCCACGGGCGCGCCGCACGGCAACCCGAGGTTGGTGGAGGTGACCCAGAGGCGGTCGGTGGCCGGGTCGACGTACGGAACGCCCTCGGAGGTGTTGATGCCCCGGGGCAGAGCGATGCGCTGCCAGCTGCGGCCGTCGTTGCGGCTGCGGAGGAGGTAGGACTGGGCGGTGCCCGTGAGGAAGCCGGCCTGGGTCAGCACTCCCTCCTTGCTCGCCATGCCGAGGAAGATCGTCCCGCGACGGTTGACGGCGAGCATCGGCTCCTGGCCGAGCACGCCGGTCCCGTCCTCGCAGACCTTCGCCTTCCGCTTGCCCGTGACCGCGACTGGCGCCTTCTCGCCGCCGCGAGCGCGGTACGCAGTGGTGCGCTGGACACCGTAGTCACACGCCGCAGCACTCGGCCCCCGTGACGCCGGGGCCGCCGGAGCGATGGGGGTCAGGCCGGCGCCAGGGAGGAGGAGCGCGACCAGGAGTGCCGCCGTACGAAGAGCCAGGTGCATGCGCCGCAGGTTAGTTCCGCAGCGCAGTCAGCGGTGGGGTCTTCGCAGAGTTCAGTCACGAGGCGAGACAGCCACTCATGCTGCCAATGCTTCAACCGTCGGCAGGAAACTTGTCACCCGCATGACAAGTTCGGCGACGAATTACCCGTCGCGTCCAGCTTTCACCCTCATGTCCCTTGCCAGCTCAGGAATGACCGCACAGGCTCACCCCACGGAACGAACAGAGGAGCTAGGCCTTGAACTTCGCGGCAGCTCAGGCGCGGGCAGGCGTATTAGGCCTCATGACTCTTGGCTTCATGACAGCGATTGCGGTCCAGGCCGCACCAGCCGACGACCTCATCGTTCCGAACGGCACCTGGAGTGGACCATGCGAGGCCGGCATGGGGATCAATACGATCTGCGCAACTGACAACTCCTCGGTCAGCTACTACATGGACAGCGCCGGCGCCCTAGAACTGGAAGCACCTGACCGTGAAGTAGTTGCGAAGGTGATGAGCAGGTACGACACGAAGACCGACTTGGCAGTGTCCTACGACGCCACCCCCGTCTTCTCGGGGGTCGGCGAAACAGACGTGGTCTGGCAGGAAGGAGCCTTCGGCCGCCCGGACTGGGTGTTGGGTACGACGTGGTGCGACGACCCGGTCGACGGCACACGCCATCGCTGCGACCAGCACTACATCAGAATTCGGGGTGCTGGGACCTACAGCCAGCGAGTGGCCGGGCACGAGGCAGGGCATGCCTTCGGACTCTTCCATGGCCCTCAAGCAGACCCCGTCCGCGCATTCGATGCCGGGGTAATGGGCATCATGCGAGCCCCACTCGACGCGATCCCGGGCCCGGGCCTCGGGGAAACGGTCAAGAACAACATCAACTGGGTTTACTGATTGGTCGGATCCTGATGAATCACCAACGCATGAGCAGTATCGCAGCAGTGCCGCTAGCAGCCGTCGCCATCACCATCGCCGGGTGGTCGGCTCTCGGCGCCGGCGACACAGGTCCCGCCCAGTCCAACACGGCCCTGTCGCAGCCCGACGTCCGCTTGGTCGAGGGCCTCGAATCAGTGCGATCCAACACCCTTGTCGACTGGGTGAACGTAGCCGATCACGTCGTCACCGTGCGAGTAATCGACGAGGAGCCGATCCAAGCTGCTTCCCCAGCAGAGGCATCACTCTCCGTCGGTCGCAAGGTGACCATGGAGGTGAGCGACGTGCTCTGGTCATCTCGGAGCACCTCTCGGCCGGCGCCGACGGTCTTCACGACATCCGAGATGGGCTGGGCCTACCGTTCCGACGGCACTCTTATCGAAGAGGCTCTACGTGCGTCGTCTCGACTCGAGGTTGGCGAGGACTATGTCATTGCGCTGAGGTGGAAGCGGGCCGAGTGCGATGAGAACGACTATTACCCGGCACGCTGGTCGGCCATCGGATCAGGCGGCATCTTGCCGGCGAACGACGGCGTTCTCGGGCGGGGCGAGTTCGAAGGACAGCACCATCCACCGAGCAGCATGCAGAGCGTTGGCCCCATGCTGGCTCACAAGCTCGCGGGCATGCCCCCATCGACGTTGAGCAACCTGTTGGCCGCCGCTGAATCCACATCAGCGCCGACCTTCGAGGGCGGCAAGACCACGGGCTGCCCCAGCGACGGCGATCAGAGAGAGTAGACCGCGCTAGTCGGCAGCCGCCGCCACTCGGCGCGCCAGGTCACTCCACGCCGCAACAATGCGGTCAGCCGGGTAGCCCTCGCGCAACTGTTGCCTGACGATCGTGACATCGAGCGGCGCCAACAGAGCAGTGGCAAGGAGCGGCAGGTCGCCGGCGACCCCGCACTCCCCCAGCAGGTGTCGCACATGGAGAGCGGCGAAGGCCCAGGCGGGGTGCGAACGGCGATCGCCTCCGGCGGCTGCCTCGATGAGGTCGGCGTGGCGCAGGTTGAGCTCGAGTCGCGACCGACCGAAGGCCAGCAGCCGCGCCAGCGGCTCCGCTCCCGGACCGAGCGGTGGCTCGCCCCCGATGACGGACGCCTGCCACTCCAGTTCCGACTGATGGAGCACCTCGGCCATCAGGCCCTGTCGATTGCCGAACCGCCGGAACACCGTGCCCTTGCCGACCCCCGCCGCCTCGGCCACCGACTCCATCGTCACCGCCGGCGCCCCCTCCCGGGCAACCAGGCACAGCGCAGCCTGCAGCACCGCATCCCGGTTACGCGCGGCGTCACGTCGCTGGCGGGGCGGGTCGTCGAGGAGCGGAAGCAGAGGGCGCTCAGCGTCAGGCATGGTCGGTCCAGCCTAGTGAGAACCCGGCCAGCGTGGCCCAGATCACGGGAATGAAAGCGGACCGCGGTCCGTTTGACCCCTCAGACCTGACCCCTGAACGCTTCGAGGAGCACCCCCATGTCGGACATCCGCATCGCCACCCTCGTCGGCAGCCTCCGCGCCGACTCCGTGAACCGCAAGCTCGCGGAGGCACTGCGCGAGAGCGCACCCGAAGGCGTGAGCATCGAGATCGTCGAAGGTCTGGCCGACGTCCCCTTCTACAACGAGGACCTCGACGGCGAGGGCGCTCCCGAGTCCGCCGCGCTGCTCCGCAAGCAGGTCGACGCCGCCGACCGCGTGCTGGTCGTCACCCCCGAGTACAACGGCACCATGCCGGCCGTCCTCAACAACGCCATCGACTGGCTCTCCCGCCCCTACGGCGCGGGTGCCATCGTCGGCAAGCCGCTCGCGGTCATCGGCACCACCCCCACGCCGTACGGCGGCAAGTGGGCCCACGAGGACACCGTCCGCTCCACCCGGATCGCCGGCGCCACCGTTCGCGAGGACCTGGTGATCTCCCAGTCCGCCCTCGATGTCGATCCGCTGACCGACGCCGAGGTCCAGACCAAGATCGCCGCCCTGCTCACCGACCTGGTCGCCCACACCGACGAGGCCTGAGCGTCGAGTTCGCGCGAATGACGCGTTGAGTGCGCCCAAACGGCATGGCCGTGGCAACTCAACGCGTCATTCGCGCGAAGTGAGCCCGTCGTTCGCGCGAACTCGGCGGCAGGGAGCGCTCAGTCGAGGCGGGTGGCCAAGGACACGCGGTTCCTGGTCGTCGCCCACACGAGTGCCGCGGTGATGAGCGGCAACGCGACGACGAGCGCGCCGATCAGCAGCCAGGGGATCTCCAGGAAGTGGTCGGGCAGGCCGGGGGGACGCTCCTCTCCCAACCAGGTGGTGCTGGTCAAGGGGAAACTGATGGCGACCCCGGGTATCAGCCCGATCAGGGCGCCCAGGAGCGCCCCCACTCCACCGACGACCAACGCATAGCTCGCCGCCACCGAACGCCGTACTCCCGGCGAAGCACCGACGGACTCGAGCGTGGCCAGGTCCGGACGGGCCTCCGAGAGCGCGAGGAGCGTCGCGATCAACGTGCCGGCCAGCATCAGCACTCCACCTCCCGCGCCGAGGATCAGCTGGACCATGCCGGGAGTGATCGGGTCCTGGGAGTAGTCGACCATCACGCTCACATCGTTGGAGATGAGATAGAGCCGATCCGTCAGCCGCTGCTCCCGCTCACCCGAGAGCGCGACCGGTATCTCCAGCGCCCGCACTTCGGTGGGCAGGCTCCACCGCGCCGCCAGCGCCGGGGACACGATGGCCGCGGCCGGCGCATCGAGGCCGGCGCGCGCGACGTATGCAGGTGCGGCTCCCAGCGTCACGGCGCCCGGCTTGGCCTGGCCCTCGCCCGCGGGCTGGACGGTGCCGCGCGCACGCGCCACCGCCTCGGTGTGCTCGCTCCGCGACGCGGAGAAGAGCACCACGCCGCCACTCGCCAAGACGCGATCGGCCGCCTCCCTGTCCGCCACCTTCGCCAGCCAGACTGAGCCCGGCACCCGATCCGCGACCACGACCTCGTTGCCGTAGACGAGCATGGAACTCTCGTTGCGCCGCACGGGTACGTCGAAGCGCAGCCGACGCTTGCTGGGCACGGTCGTGACCTCGCGGGCAACACCGGCACCGATCTCCGCGTCGACGGCCTCCTGTATCCGGCGCCACGTGTCGTCCCGGTTGGCCGCGCCGCCTCCCATGTCGTAGAGCGACACCACGGCAGCATCGGGATCCATGACAGGAAGGCTCGTCGCCCGCTCCTGCGCAGCATCGCTCGCATTGCCGACACCGAGCGCCACGATCCCCATGACCGTGATCGCCACCGCACCCACGGCGGGCACCGTCCGGGCGCGGTTTCGCAGCGCGTCGCGGGCTGCGAACCGCAACGGGAAGGGCAACCAGCCGGCGGCGCGCCCGATCACGCCGAGCAGCGCCGGAACCACCAGCAGCATGCCGATGGCCAGAGGCACTGCGGAAATGCCGACGGTCGCATCCCCGCCAGGCTCCTGCGCGCCACCGATCGCGCCCACCGCGCCGAACCCCAGGAGAGCCAGCCCGATGATCGGACGTCCGGATCGCGGCTGCGGTTCACCCCGCCGCCCACCCAGGACGGCCACCGGATCGCGCCGCGACGCCGCCCAGGCGGGCACCGCTGCCGCCAGGAACGCACTGAGGAGTGCGAAGAGGGCGACCCCGCCGAGCTCCAGCCAACGCAGATCGAGCGGACCGGCGCTCTCCGAGGCGGTGCGGGCCGCGAAGTCCACCGAGGCCCAGCCGACGGCCACTCCGAGGCCGACACCGAGCCCGGCGGCGATCACTCCCAGCAGCCCCGCCATCGCGAGCACGACCCAACGTGCCTGCCGCGGCGTCGCGCCGCAGACCATCATGAGTGCCGTCGTACGCTCCTGGCGGCGGGCCGCGACCGCGAACGCCGGCCCGGCCAGCAACACGACCTCGAGCAACACCATCGCCACGATCATCCCGACGACCGCGACCATCACCGGGTTGTCACCGCCGCCGCTGCCGGGGATGCTGTCGGGGGCATCGCCGGGATCCGCCAGCACCGCACGGGAGAGCGCGAAGACTCCTATCTTGTTCAGAGCACGGACGTCGTCCCAGGTGACGTCTCCGCCGCCGACCAGCCACGACCGGGAACTGCCGCTGGGGATCGGAAGCGTCTGCGGGAGCCCCACCATCATCCGGCTCGCCTGGGAGCCATGGGGGCTCCCCACGCCGACCACGCGCACCATGCTTCGCTCGCCGGATGCGGATCGGACTGTCAGCGGATCCCCCAGCCCGATCCCGCGGTCGGCCAGGCCCGCATTGATCAACACCTCTCCCGCCGCCCGGGGCAACCGGCCCCGCTCAACGCGGACCAGGCCCGCGGTGAGCCGGTCTCTCGTGTCGAGCGCCAGCACGTCGGCGTAGGTCGCGCCATCAGTGAACTCGACGTCGACCCCACCGCGCGACAACTCCACCAGCGGTACGTCGCGCCCCAGCGCCCGGCGCAGGTCGGCGGGCTCGACCGGTTTCAGACCGGGCTTGCTCGACCAGCTCGCGGACTGGTCCGGGTCGATCCCCTGCTCGACCTGGAATGCTCCGCTCTCGGCGCGGATCACCGCATCGGCCGCACCCATCCAGCGCTCGGGCGCCTCCGCCGGCGTGACCTCCAAGGTACGCAGCAGCACCGACGCCGTCGCCACGACGAAGACCGGTAGCGCGATCAGGAGCACGGCCAGCAGGCTGCGCCGCCAACCGCGGCGCAGCTCACGGCGCGCCACCCGGGCCGAGGGCCGCAGGGAACGCCACGACGTCACCGCGCATCCCCTGCCAGGAGCACGTCGACCGGTTCGCTCGCGCTCTCGTCGACCACCATGCCGTCCCGGATGAAGAGCACCCTGTCTGCCCAAGCCGCGTGCCGCGCATCGTGGGTGACGACCATGCCGGCTGCACCGGCGTCGCACCGCTCCCGGATCAGGCGCATCACGTCCTCCCCGGTCTGCGAGTCGAGGGCACCCGTGGGCTCGTCCGCCAGCAGCAGGCGGCGGTCGCCGACGACCCCGCGGGCGATCGCCACCCGCTGCTGCTGCCCACCGGAGAGATCGTCGGGGAAGCGAGCAGCCTCGTCCACGAGACCCACCTCCGCCAGCGCCTCCTGGGCCAGGCGTCGCGACTCCCGCCCGCCGAGGCCATCGAGCTCCAGCGGCAACGCCACGTTCTCGGCGGCCGTCAACGACGGGATCAGGTTGAACCCCTGGAAGACGTAGCCGACCTTGGTACGCCGCACTTCGGCCAGCCCGGAGCGCGTCAGCGACCGCAGATCGACACCGTCGACGCGCACCGTGCCCTCGGTCGGCCGGTCCAGCCCGCCGGCGAGGGTCAGCAGCGTCGACTTGCCGGAGCCCGACGGCCCCATCACCGCCACCAGCTCACCTCGGGCGACCGAAAGGCTGGCCGCGCGCAAGGCCGTGACGGACGCCGCGCCCTGGCCGTGCACGCGAGTCACGCGCTCGAAGGTCAGGTAGCCGCTCATCGCGCCGCCTCCTCGGCATGCTCCGCACCAGTGGCGGGCTTCGCCCGCGTGGCCGGCGGCGCGGCGGCGGGCGCGGCGGCGGGCGCGGCGGGCGCGGCGGCATACCGGCGCACCCGAGCCTCACAGTGGTCAAGCCACCGGATCTCAGCCTCGGCAGCAAAGATCAACGAGTCGACGACCAACGACCACGAGAGCTCTTCGCGCCCCTCGGCAGGATCACCCGAACGCTTCAGGCGCGTGTAGTCCTGCAGCGCCTTCATCGTCGCCCGCCGCTGCGCCTGCAGCACTGCGCCGACGTCGACCCCGGGCGAAGTGACCGCGAAGGCGAACTTCATCGCCACCTCGTCGCGACGGGCCTGGTCGCGGGCGACCGGCGTGGCGAACCAGTCGAGGACCGCAGTCCGTCCGTCGTCGGTGATCCGGTAGTGGTGCTGACCGTCCGCACCCGGCTCGTCAGCCGCCACCAGGCCGTCGCGCTCCAGGCGCCCGAGCGTCGTGTAGACCTGGCCGATGTTGAGCGGCCAGGTCGCCCCGGTGCGCGACTCGAACTCTGCGCGCAACTGGTAGCCGTACATCGGCTCCTGCGCGAGCAGGGAGAGCAGGGCGTGCTTCACAGACATGGCGACTCCTCGCTTGGGGATACCGAGTATGTATACCACGTATGCATACCCAGTATGCCCGTCGAGACGCCAGCTTCAGCGCGTCGAGACGCCAGCTTCAGCGAGTCGAGACGCCAGCTTCAGCGCGTCGAGACGCCAACTTCAGCGAGCCGAGGCGTCAACCGAGGTACGCCGCGGGCGTGGTGCCGCGCCAGCGCCGGAAGGCGACGATGAAGCTCGACGCCTCCGCATAGCCCATCCGCAACGCGACGTCCTCGACGCTCAGCAGGCCGGTCTCCAGCAGCTGCACGGCGAGCGTCTCGCGCACCTCGTCGAGCAGCTCCTGAAAGCTGGTCCCCGCGGCGGCAAGCCGGCGACGTAGGGTGCGCTCACCGACTCCGAGCGCGGCAGCGATCCCTGCCATGGGGGCGCCTGCGGGCAACTGCTGGGCGATCACCACGCGGACCTCCTGCGCGATGCCACCGCGCTCGCGGCGCCGGGAGACCAACTCCGCACACATGGCCTCGGTAAGAGCGTGGCCGCTCCCGCCTCCGCCGGCGAGCCGACTCTCCAAGAGGGACGGCTCGAAGACGAGACTGTTGGCGGCAGCCCCGAACTCCACCGGCACCCCGTGCACCGCCTGGTGATGCGCGGGCGCCGCAGCCCGGAAGGTGACCCGACGGGGCGGGAAGCCACCCGGTCGCAGCTGGTCGAGGACCGCCCAGACCGCCGTCAGATCGCGCTCGACCAGGAACCCGGCGACATCGTCGGGAAGTGCTGAGTCGTCAAAGTCGACGATGACCAGACCGCCCTCCAGCCGGGGCGCCGGAAGGGCGAACGTATGGCTGAGGTCGATGAAGCGCAGGGCCAGGTTGGCAGCCTCCGCCAGCGTGCGACTGCTCAGCAACGCGAAACCGAGCGCCCCGAACGTCTCCGCCCGGTAGCGCGCGCCTACCGCCGTCCCCGACACCTGCGGTACGGCGCCACGCAGGTTGCGCACCACCCGGAGCTCCTGGCGCGCGGTCACCAGTCGCTCGCCCTCCTCCAGATCCGACGGCGCGATGCCGGTCCCCGCCAGCAGGGCCGCGTCGGAGACTCCCTGCTCGCGACCGACGCTGATCAGCACGCCCAGCCCGGCGGCGTCGCGCGGGAAGTCCCAGGAGACGGCGGCCGAAGGCTCGAACGACAACGACATGTCCGCAATTGTGGATCGGATGGCCGAAGTTGTCTCCCACCGGGGTCTGACCGGCGCCTACCTTTCCAGCCATGACGAGCGCACACTCCCCCTCGGTGCTGATCATCGGCGCCGGCCTCGGCGGCCTCGGCGTGGCCGCCCACCTGGCGCGCGCCGGCCATCACCGCATCACCCTGCTCGACCGGGGCGACGGCCCAGGTGGGGTGTGGCGCGACAACACCTACCCCGGCGCGGCGTGCGACGTACCGTCCTCGCTCTACTCCTGGTCCTTCGCCCCGAACCCGGGCTGGGAGCGTCGTTACGGCACCCAGCCCGACATCCTGCGCTACATCGAGCGCGAGGTCGATCGCCTCGGGCTGCGCGGGCAGATCCGGACCGGTCAGCGCGTGGTCTCCGCGCGGTGGGAGGAGGACGCCCGGCAGTGGCGGGTGACCACGGCAGCCGGCCAGGAGTACGTCGCCGACGTCCTCGTGCCGGCCACCGGCCAGCTCTCCGACCCGGTGATCCCCGATCTTCCCGGCATCGAGTCCTTCGCCGGCCACGCCTTCCACTCCGCGGCCTGGCGCCACGACGTCGATCTCACCGGCAAGCGGGTCGCGGTCATCGGCACCGGTGCCTCGGCAGTCCAGTTCGTGCCCGCCATCGCCGACCGGGTCGCGGCACTCACCGTGCACCAGCGGTCCGCGCCCTATGTCGTGCCGAAGCCTGACCGCGCCTACACGCGGCTGCACCACGCGGCGTACCGACGGCTGCCTGGCACCCAGAGCGCCGGACGCCAGCTGACCTGGCGGCTCTCGGAGTGGCTCAACGGATCCTTCGAGACCGGCGGCGTACTGCCGAAGCTGCTGTATGCCGCGTGGCGCGGCCACCTCCGCGCGACCGTGAAGGATCCGGCGAAGCGCGCCGCACTCGTGCCCGACTATCCGATCGGCTGCAAGCGTCTGCTCTTCTCCAACGACTGGTATCGGGCTCTCGACCGGGAACAGGTCGCAGTCGTCACCGATGTGGTCTCGGGGGTCGAGCCCGACGGCGTACGCACGATGGACGGCACTCTCCACCAGGCGGACGTCATCGTCTGGGGGACCGGCTTCGCCGCCACCGACTTCCTCGGTGGCATCGACCTGCACGGAGTGGGGAACCGCTCGCTGGCCGAGGTATGGGCGGACGGCGCCTATGCCCACCTCGGCATGACCGTGCCCGGCTTCCCCAACCTCTTCTGGATCTACGGTCCCAACACCAACCTCGGTGGCGGCTCGATCGTGTCGATGATGGAGGCTCAGGCCGCGTACGTCGTCCGTGCGGTCGACCATCTGGCGGCCGGGCTGCGACGGGGTGAGCGGCGCGCTCTCGAGGTGCGCCCTGACGTCGCGGCGGCGTACGACGCGGAGATGCAGCGTCGCCTGGGCGACTCGGTCTGGAGCCGCTGCGCGAGCTGGTATCGCACCGACGGCGGCCGGGTCACCACCAACTGGCCAGGCACCATCGCCGAGTACCAGCGCCGCGCGAGCGACGTCGCGCTGTCGGACTTCCACCCCACGACGACAACAGGAGCCCTCGCATGAAGCACTACGACGTGATCGTGATCGGCTCCGGCTTCGGCGGCTCGGTCTCCGCGTTGCGTCTGACCGAGAAGGGCTACCGGGTCGGGGTCCTCGAGGCCGGCCGCCGGTTCGCGGACGATGAGCTCCCCGCCACCTCCTGGCGAGCCCGCGACTACCTGTGGGCTCCGGCGCTGGGCTGCACCGGCATCATGCGGATCACACCGCTGCGCGACACCCTGGTGCTCAGCGGTGCCGGTGTAGGCGGCGGCTCACTGGTCTATGCCAACACGCTTTACGAGCCCCCGGCACGGTTCTACGCCGACCCGCACTGGGCCCACATCACCGACTGGGCCACCGAGCTCGCGCCCGCCTACGACCAGGCGAAGCGGATGCTCGGGGTCACCACCTACCCGCACTCCTCTCCCGCCGACGAGGTGATGAAGGCGGTCGCCGACGATCTCGGTGTCGCCGACACCTTCCATCCCACCGAGGTCGGGGTGCTCTTCGGCGATCGGCCCGGCGAGCGGGTCGCCGATCCCTTCTTCGGGGGCAAGGGCCCGGAACGGACCACGTGCACCGACTGTGGCGCCTGCATGACGGGTTGCCGCCACGGCGCCAAGAACACCCTCGTCAAGAACTACCTGCACCTGGCCGAGCAGGCCGGCGCCGCGGTGCATGCCCTGACCACGGTGACCGACGTCCGGCCTCGCGCCCAGCGCGGCTACCTGGTCCGGACCCGGCGGACCGGCGGCGTACGCCGAGAGAGCTTCACCGCCGACCAGGTGGTCTTCTCGGCTGCCGCGCTGGGCACGCAGCGACTGCTGCACCGGCTGCGCGACCGCGGCAGTCTGCCTCGGATCTCGCCGCGCCTGGGCGAGCTCTCGCGCACCAACTCCGAGGCGATCCTCGGCGCCCGGTCACGCCGCGCGGATGCGGACTTCACCCGTGGCGTCGCCATCACCTCCTCGATCCACCTCGACGAGAGCACCCACGTGGAGCCCTGCCGGTACGGCGACGGCAGCAACGCGATCAGCCTGATGATGGCGACGCTCACCGACCCCGAGCCGGGACGCATCCGACTGGCCAGCGGCGTCCGGGCGATGTGGCGGCAGCGACGTGACCTGCGGCTGCTGCACGACCCCCGGCGCTGGTCGCAACAGACGATCCCCCTCCTGGTGATGCAGACCGAGGACAACTCGCTCACCACCTTCACCCGCCGCCGGCCCTGGGGCCGGCGGATGACGACGCGGCAGGGCATCGGCGAGCCCAACCCGGTCTGGATCCCGGCAGCCCACGACGTGGCACGACGGGTGGCGGAGAAGATCGACGGCGTCCCGGGCGGCACCTGGGCAGATCTGGTCAACGTGCCCACCACCGGACACTTCATCGGCGGCTGCCCGATCGGTCTGACCTCTGCCGAGGGTGTGGTCGACCCCTACCATCGCCTGCACGGCCATCCGGGTCTGCACGTGATCGACGGCTCGGTGGTGGCCGCCAACCTCGGGGTGAACCCATCGCTCACGATCACCGCGATGGCTGAGCGGGCGATGGCCTTCTGGCCCAACAAGGGCGACACCGACCCGCGGCCACCCATGGGGGCGGCGTACCAGCGACTGCGTCCGGTCGCTCCGCGTACGCCGACCGTGCCCCCACTGGCGCCCGCGGCCTACCGGTTCTCGATCACTCCGGTCTAGGGAAGCGCGTGCTCAGCCCCGCAGCGCGTCGGCAAGGGGCTGAGCGCCGTTGTTGAACTCGATCGTCCGGCCGATGGTCGCGGGTTCCACGAGGGCGGCCGCGACGACGGCGGCGACGTCTGCCCGGCCCACCTCGCCCTTCCCTACCTCGGGACCGGTCTCGATCAGCCCGGTCGCCGGTTCGAGCGTCAGCCGGCTCGGCCCGAGTACGGTCCAGTCCAGATCGGTCTCCCGCAGGTACGCATCGGCGGCGGCCTTCGCCTCCGCGTAGTGGAAGAACGGCTCCGAGTCGGGCACGCCATGCTCCGGCCCGGCCCCGAAGTAGGAGACCATCACGAACCGGCGTACGCCTGCCTGCGCGGCGGCGTCGACGGCGCGGATCGCGGCGTCGCGGTCCACCGCATAGGTGCGCTCGGGGTCGCCGCCGCCCGCGCCGGCCGACCAGACGATCGCGTCGTGGCCGCGGAGCAGGTCGGCCAGCTCCTCGACCCCCATCCGCTCGACATCCGCCACCACAGGGTCTGCGCCGGCAGCGCGGACGTCCTCCACATGCGCCGGATTGCGGATCACCGAGGTGACCTCGTCACCGCGACTGGCCAGCAACGGCGCCAACAGGAGGGCCACCTTGCCGTGGCCGCCGATCACAACGATGCGAGACATGTCCCCCACGCTAGCTGCCGAGGCCTCACCAGCTCCCCGTCGAGGCGCCAGCTTCAGAGCGTCGAGACGCCACTTTCAGACTGTTGAGGCGCCAACTTCCCCGTACGCCGCCGAGGAAGTTGGCGTCTCAATGCTCTGAAAGTGGCTACTCAACGCGACGAAGCTGGCGTCTCGACGGTCAGGAGGAGAAGGTGGCGGTGGCGGTGCCCAGCGAGGAGATGTGGGCGGTGACCACCTGGCCGGGCTCGACCGGGCGCATCGGGCCGAGGGCGCCGGAGAGCAGCACCTGACCGGCGCGCAGCGGCACACCGAAGTCGCGGGCGTAGCGGGCCAGCCAGGAGACGGCGTTGAGCGGGTCGCCGAGGCAGGCGGCCCCGTTGCCGGTCGAGACCTCGACGCCGTCGATCGTCATCGACATCTCCACCTCGACCGGCTCGAACTCAGCCAGGGTGCGGCGCTGGCTGCCCAGCACGTAGAGGCCGCTGGAGGCGTTGTCGGCGACGGTGTCGCCGAAGGAGATGTTCCAGTTCTCGATCCGGGAGTCGACGATCTCCAGCGCGGCGACGGCGTAGTCGATGGCTCCGCGCACCTGGGCGACATCGAGGGGGCCGTCGGCGAGGTCTTCGCCCAGCACGAAGGCCACCTCGGCCTCGACCTTCGGCTGCAGTAGCCGAGACATCGGCACGACCTGGTCCTCGCGGTACTCCATGTCGGCCAGCAGGACGCCGAAGTCGGGCTGGTCCACCCCCAGCTGCTCCTGCACGGCCTTCGAGGTCGCCCCGATCTTGCGGCCGACGACCACGGCACCGGCGGCGATCCGGGCCGCGATGAGCTGCTCCTGCACCTGGTAGGCCGCCGCGACGTCGTTCTCGCCGATCTGGTCGCGCACCGGGGCGCACGGAGTGTGCGTCTCGATCGCCTGGATGAGCCGCCGCGCGGCGGTGTCGATGGCCTCGGGGCTGGCAGCAGGCTGGGTCGTCATGGCCTCATCGTCGCCGACGTGAGGATCCGTAGGCAGCCCTGGGGTCCATTCATCGGAACTCCGCGGCCGGGCCCCGCCCAGTGTTCACGCCCTACGACGCACCAGCACCGCGCCCGCGAGGCCCGCCCCCACCACGAGGAGCACGCCCCCGATCCCCCACCGTACGGCGTCACGCGAGCCACTGCCCGCGGCCTCCCCCGCCCCGGCACCACCCTTGTCGCTCGCCGCACCCGTGCTGTCGGACGCGTCCGTTGCGCCGGCTCCGGTCGGCGCGCTGCGCTCACCGGTCAGCGCAGCGATCTCGGTCAGGTCGACCTCGGTGCTCGGCCCAGAGCCACCACAGATGTTGACGCTCCAGGCGTCCTGGTGACCCTCGACGCCGGGCACCCCCTCCTCCCCGACCCGGTGGGCATACCAGACCCACTCCTCGTCCTTGCCCGGCAACGTGTCATAGCCACAAGCCGCGGAGTTTCCGGCGGAGACGAGCGTGATCTCGGCACCGACCTCGCCCTTGAAGACCTCGTCGACCGCGACAGCGAACTCGCGGCTGCCGCTGGTGAACTGGAGCCGATCACCGGGCTCGCCCTCAGCGTCGGTCTCGGGTGAGACCACGGCGACGACCCGGCCGGTGAAGACGCGGTCTGCCCATTCGACGTGGTCGGCCGTCTTGCCCATGGCACAGGAGCACGCATGTGCCGGTGCCGCCGCCACCAGGATCACCACGGGAGCGAGCAGCATGCTCGCCACGAATACCAACGCCGTCCGCAGGGAGCGCCCCGCACCCAGATGCCTCACCAAAGTCCTCCGCCTCTCGCTCGACCGACTGCCACGATCAGTGGTCAGCCTCAGCCGGCCACCATCTCGATCGCGACCGGCCCGCCTCATGATTGTGACGCGCACCGCCCCGAGCCGGTTCCCCACTCCGGCGTTCCCTCCCCGCAGCCGGAGAGACAAGTAGATTCCCGGTGTGGATGACAAGGCCGACACCGGACCCGTGCTCTTCGCCGATGACCTGGAGCTGCGCCAGCCGCATCGCACCCTGCTGCCCCGCACGTCACTGCGGATCGCTCCCGGCGAGGTGGTGGTGGCGGCCGGTAGGCCAGGGAGTGGCCACACGGTCATCGCCCTGGCCCTGGCGGGACGGATCGTGCCCAGCTCCGGTCAGGTGACGTTGGGAGACACCCAGGACCCGCGCACGCTGCAGGCTCAGGTGGCGCTGGTCGACGTACCCGGGGTGACCGAGCCGGAGGAGTCGGTCCCGTTGCACGTGATCGTCGGCGAGGAGCTCGCGATGGCCGGTCGCCCGGCGCGGCGAAGCGCAGTGCGCAAGGTGCTCGCCGAGCACGGGATGTCCGATGCCGAGCAGCTCGCCATGGAGGAGGTGCCGGCAGCCCAGCGGGTGCGCTTGCTCGCTGATCTGGCGACGGCCCGTCCCGGAGTCACCCACGTCGTGCTCACCTATCCCGAGCGGCACGGCATGGTGCCCTCGGAGGTGCACGACCTCGCCCGCGATCTGGCCGCGCGCGGGCTGGGCGTCCTGGTGACCGCCAGCCCGACGTTCCCGGTCCCCGACGACCTGCAGCTGGTGCAGATCGACCAGGAGGAGAAGACCCGATGACTTCGCTAAGGATCGCCTGGACCGAGCTGCGCCGGATCACCGCGGGCAGGATGCCGAAGATTGCGGTACTTGCGCTGATCCTCATCCCCTCGCTCTACGCGGGGCTCTACCTCTATGCCAACCATGACCCCTATGCCCGGCTCGACCAGGTGCCGGCGGCGCTGGTGATGGCCGACACCGGCGCCACCGACACCGGCGGCAAGGAGATGGAGACCGGGCGCAAGGTCGCAGACAACCTGCTCGACTCCGGGGACTTCGACTGGCACGAGGTAGCGCTCAGCGACGCCGAGAAGGGCGTCAAGGGCGGCGACTACGACTTCGCTCTGGTCATTCCGAAGGAGTTCTCCTCCTCTCTCTCCAGCGTCGGCACGGACGATCCGCACCAGGCTCGGATCCGGCTGATCACCAACGACGCGAACTCCTATCTCTCCACCACGATCGCCAACACCGTCGTCGACAAGGTCCGTGACGCCGTGGCCAGCGAGGTGTCCGTCGAGGCGAGCCGTACCTTCCTGGTGGGCCTCGCCGACGTCCGCTCCGGTCTGGTCGAGGGAGCCGACGGTGCCGCCCAGCTACGCGATGGCCTGGCCACCGCCAAGGCCGGCGCTGCGCAGGTGGGGAAGGGCGCCAACCAGCTCCGCAACGGCACCCGGCAGTTGCACGACGGCGCCGGGCGGCTCGCCGACGGTCTCGGCACCATGCAGCAGAAGGTCGCGCCGCTGCCCGCCAGCACCCGCAAACTCGCCGACGGAGCCAAGCAGGTCGCCGATGCCGACCAGCGGATAGCCGACGTCGGTGACCGCGTCTCCGGCGTGGTGAGCGAGATCGACCAGCAGTACGACGCCGCCCGCGCCGACCTGGTCCGGCAGATGCAGCAGGACGGTCTGACCGAGGCACAGCAGCGGCGCCTGCTGCGGATCTACGACCGGCTGGGCGCTCCGATCCGGAAGGCCGATACGGCCGCTACCGACGTCCGCGACCAGCTCGACAAGTTGGCCCGCGGAGCCCGCGACGTCGCCAACGGCGCCGACCAGCTGGCTGCGGCGATGCCTGCGCTGGTCGACGGCGTGAGCGACGCCCGCAAGGGGGCGGACCAGCTCGATACCGGATCCGGGAAGTTGGCCACCGGCGCCGGAGACCTCGCGAAGGGGGCCGGCGACCTGCGCACAGGCCTCAAGAAGCTGCACAGGGGAGCCACCCAGCTGCACACCGGCCTGACCGACGGCGCCGAACGGATCCCCGCGATGGACGACGCCACCCGCGAAGCGATCGCCGACACCATCGGCAACCCCGTCGACATCCGCTCCACCGCCCAGACGAAAGCCAGCTCGTACGGCGCGGGGCTGGCGCCGTTCTTCCTGGCGCTTGCCACATGGATCGGCGGCTACGTGCTGTTCCTGCTGATCCGGCCGCTCTCCGCGCGCGCCCTGGCAGCCAACCAGACCCCGCTCCGGGTCGCGCTCGGCGGCTGGTACACGCCAGCCCTGATCGGCTTGGTGCAGGTGAGCGTGATGATCGCGATCGTGGCGCTGGCCCTGGGGATCGAGCCCGCGAACGTCGTCGGCACCTGGCTCTTCCTGATCCTCTGCTCGGCCTGCTTCGTGGCGATCATCCACATGCTCAACGCGTTGCTCGGCTCGCCGGGCCAGTTCCTCGGGCTGGTCTTCATGGTGCTGCAGCTCGTGACCTCCGGGGGCACGTTCCCATGGCAGACGATCCCTGGTCCTCTGTATGTCTTCCACCACCTGCTTCCGATGAGCTACGCCGTCGACGGCCTCCGGCAGCTGATGTACGGCGGCTTGGACGCCCGTGTGCTCGCCGACGTCCTGGTGCTGCTCGCCTGGACCGCGGTGGCGCTGCTGATCACCAGCCGGGTGGCGCGCAAGCAACGGGTCTGGACACCGAAGCGGGTCAAGCCCGAGCTGGTGCTCTGACCCGGAGTCGAGCAGCAGTGGTTGGATGAGGTCGTGAGTCCTCGAGCTGAGCGCCGCAAGGTGATCCGGGTGCGCGGCGCACGCGTCGACAACCGCCCTGACACGATCGCCGTCGAGGAGCCGCTCGAGATCCGGGTGAACCAGGATCCGGTGGCGGTGACCATGCGCACCCCCGGCGACGACTTCGAGCTGGCGGTGGGCTTCCTGCTCTCCGAAGGCACCCTCAGCACGCCTGACGAGCTGGCGGGCGTGCGCTACTGCGACGACGGCCGGCCCGATCCGACGAAGAACATCGTCGACGTCACCGTGCGCGGCGACGCCGCTCACGTCGCCCATCGGCAGCACACGGTCTCCAGCTCGTGTGGTCTCTGCGGGCGGGACAGCTTGGATCAGGTCCGCATCTCGGCCCGGTGGCGACTCGACGAGGACGACACCCGTGTCGACGTACGTCTGGTGGGTCAGCTGCCCGAACGGCTGCGGGAGGGCCAGGCCGTCTTCGAACGCACGGGCGGGATCCACGCGGCAGGACTCTTCACGCCAACAGGCGAGCTGCTGGTGCTGCGGGAAGACGTCGGCCGGCACAACGCCGTCGACAAGGTGATCGGTTGGGCGCTGATGCAGGGCCGGCTCCCCGTCCGCGGAAGCGTGCTGCAGGTGAGCAGTCGACTCTCCTTCGAGCTCGTGCAGAAGGCGTGGCTGGCCGGGATCCCGGTTATCTCCGGCGTCTCAGCGCCCTCGACCCTCGCCGTCGACCTGGCTGCCGAAGCCGGGATGGGGTTGGCCGGCTTCGTGCGCGGCGACTCCCTCAACGTGTACGCCGCCACGCACCGGTTCGCCGGGCTCGTTGGAGAGGGAGACTGATGGACGCGACCGAGTGGAATGCGCGCTATGCGGCCGGGGAGCTGGTCTGGTCGGCCGGCCCCAACCAGTACGTCGAGACGCGGCTCCGCGACCTCGCGCCCGGCACGGCTGTGGATCTGGGCACGGGCGAGGGACGCAACGCGTTGTGGCTCGCCGAGCAAGGCTGGCGAGCCAGCGCGGTCGACTTCGCCGACGCCGGGCTGGCCAAGGGGCGCGCGATCGCCGAGCGCCGCGGGGTCGAGGTCGACTGGATCTGTGCCGACGTGCTGACGTGGCGGCCGTCCGAGCCGGTCGATCTGACGGTGGTCGCCTACCTGCAGTTCCCGATGCCTCAGCGCGAGCAGCTGGTCACCAATGCGGCAGCGATGACGGCGGCCGGCGGCACCCTCTTCTGGATCAGCCACGACCGCCACAACCTCGAGCACGGCGTGGGCGGCCCCCAGGACCCGACGCTGCTGAGCGACGCCGAGGAGCTGGCTTCGTTGCTCATCCGTCAGCCGGGCGACTGGCACCTGACGGAGGCAGGCCGTGTCGAACGCGAGGTGAGGACCGGCGACGGCACCCGCGCGACGGCGTACGACACCCTGATCGTCGCACGCCGCTCCTGACCGAAGGCGAGAGCTACTCCGCGGAGTTCTCGGACTCCTTGCGGGCGGCCGGGTCGTCGTACACCCCGGCCTCCTTGGCCTGGTTGACCTTCTTGAGCTGGCGCACCAACGACCAGCAGAGCAACGCGACGGCCACGATCAGCCCGATGAAGAGCCAGAAGGCGGTCCACCCGGCGACGACGTCCTTCGCCTCGGGGGGCTTCTTGGCGACGATCTCCAGGGCCAGGACGAGAGGACTCATGGCTCCATCCTCTCAACCTCGGAGGCGTCGACCGGCAGCGGGATGCCTGCGAAGAGGTCGTCCTCGGGCGTGGGCGAGTCGACGTGGCTGATCACCAGCTCGAAGTCCTCGGTCGGCCACACCTTGCGCTGCAGGTCGAGCGGCACGGCGAACCAGTGTCCGTCGGGATCGATCTGGGTGGCGTGCGCCAACAGGGCCTTGTCACGCACTTCGAACCACTCACCGCACTCCACGCGCGTGGTCACGCGGGCGTCGTGCACAGGGTCCGGCTGCCACTTCTCCAACCGCTCACCCCAGGGTGACTCGAGACCAGCGGCCAGCATCGCGTCGTGGATGGCGACGGTGCGCGGTCGGTTGAAGCCATGCTGGTAGTAGAGCTTGAGCGGCTGCCACGGCTCCCCCAGCTCCGGGTGGAAGCCGGGGTCACCGGCCTTCTCGAAGGCGAAGACGGAGATCTTGTGGCACATGATGTGGTCGGGATGCGGATAGCCGCCGTTCTCGTCGTACGTCGTCACGACGTGCGGCCGGAAGTCACGGATCAGGCGCACCAGCGGAAGTGCCGCCTCCTCGACGGGGATCAGCGCGAAGCATCCCTCCGGGAGCGGTGGCTTGGGGTCGCCCTCCGGCCAACCGGAGTCGATGAAGCCGAGCCAGTCCTGCTTGATGCCGAGGATGTCGCGAGCCGCCTCCATCTCGCTGCGGCGGATCTCGGTGATGTTCTCCCAGACCTCGGGGCGGTCCATCTTCGGGTTGAGCACGGAGCCACGCTCTCCGCCGGTGCAGGTGGCGACGTGCACGTCGACCCCCTCGGCGACGTACTTCGCGGTGGTGGCAGCACCCTTGCTCGACTCGTCGTCGGGGTGGGCGTGCACATGCATCAGCCGGAGACCGGCCCGCGGAGTGGAGGACATGAGGAGATTCTAGGGAACCGCTGATCAATCTCGCCTGCTGCACACCGGGGACCTCGATCAGCACCTCCCCGTGGCGCGCATCGGGCTTCTCGCCGACGGCGACCGGCAAGCGGGCACCCGGGGCGCGCGTGAGAGGATCACCGGCGTGAGCGTGGACCTGGCCGACCGTTACGGCACCAAGGGCGGGCGTCGCCCCCTGCTGATCACCGTCGTCGTGATCGTCGTGGTCGCGTTCCTCGGTTGGCTGGTGTGGGCTGCCTGGCTGCACTCCAATCCGCAGGTCTCCTCGACCATGAACAGCTGGAAGGTCGTCGACGACCACAAGACGACCATCGTGGTCCGGGTGAAGCTCGAGGACGGGGTCGACTCCCCCAATTGCCGCGCACGCGCCCTCGCCTCTGATCACAGCGTGGTCGGAGAACTGCAGTTCAAGCCTGTCGACGGCACCAACGAGCAGACCATCACGACCGAGCGGCGGGCTGACTCGGTGGAGTGGATCGGTTGCACCTCGAAGGACCAGCGCCGAGCTCAGTAGCGGTTGTCCGGCCAGCGGGGCGACGCACCGCCTGTGCCGCGGAACACACCTGAAGGCGGGATCGGCGCCCTTCTTTTGCTAGCCTTGGAACTTCTACGCCTCACGCAGGGCCGTGCCGTGCTGTCGACGAAGGGCGGCACGATGCCCACCCGATGTCGGCTATACGCATTGCCGGGAAAGCACGAGGCTGACCGACCGGCGGAGCACCGATGCTCCGCACCAGTAACGCAGGAGTACGCACATGACTGAGCAGAAGACCATCTGGCTCACCCAGGATGCTTTCGACAAGCTCCAGGCGGAGCTTGAGGAGCTGCGTGGGCCCGGGCGTGCCGAAGTCATCGAGAAGATCGCCGCCGCTCGCGACGAGGGCGACCTCAAGGAGAACGGTGGCTACCACGCCGCCCGCGAGGAGCAGGGCAAGATCGAGGGGCGGATCCGGCAGCTCGAAGACATGCTGCGCCGCGCCGAGGTCGGCGAGACGCCGCCCGACGACGGCGTCGTCGAGCCGGGCATGGTCGTGACCTACAAGTTCGTCGGCGACGATGACGACGAGGCGGAGTCGTTCCTCCTCGGCGCCCGCGAGATCGCACCGGAGGGCCTCAAGGTCTATTCCCCCGAGTCCCCCCTGGGCTCCGCCATCCACGGCCGCTCCAAGGGCGAGACCGTGAGCTACGAGGCACCCAACGGAAAGACGCTCGAGGTCGTGATCCTCGACGCAAAGCCGTTCACAGGCTGATCGCGCAACAAGACGGAGCCCGGCCCCAGGGGTCGGGCTCCGTTTCGTTGTCGACAACGTCCTGCCCTCAGGTCCCCCAGGCGACCACCTCGCAGGACGTCCTCGTCAACGTCCTGCCATGCGGTCGCCTCAGCAACCCGGACGCAGGACGTCCGTCGGGCTATTCCACGACGCGGTAGCCCCGTTGCCGCAATGCTGCCAGTACGGCGCGGGCGTGCGCGTCGCTCCGCGTCTCCACCTGCAGGTGCACCTCGACCTCGTCGAGCGTGAGGGACGGCGACGTGCGTTCGTGCACCACGTCGAGCACGTTGGCCTGCTCGTCCGCGAGAGCGCCGAGGAGCCGCGCCAGGCCACCCGGGGCGTCGGGAATGCAAACGGTGAGGGCCAGGTAGCGCCCGGCTGCCGCCATGCCGTGGCGGATCACCTTGCCCAGGAGCAGGGGGTCGATGTTGCCACCGGAGAGAACCGCGACCGCGGGTGTCTTGAAGGTGCCGGGCTGCTCCATGAGGGCGGCCACCGCCACGGCCCCGGCCGGCTCGACCACCAGTTTCGCGCGCTCCAGCAGCGAGAGCAGGGCCCGAGACGTGTACTCCTCGGAGACGGTCACGACCCGGTCGACGTACTGCTGGACGGTGCCGAAGGGCACGTCGCCCGGACGCCCCACAGCGATGCCGTCAGCGATCGTGGTCATCTGCTCCAACGGTTCCGGGCGGCCGCGCGCGAGTGAAGCAGGATAGGCAGCCGCAGTGGCCGCCTGCACGCCGACGACTTCGACGTCGGGCCGGAGCGTCTTCACTGCCACAGCGATGCCCGCCAACAGACCGCCTCCCCCCGTGGGTACCAGCACGGTTCGTACGTCGGGCGCCTGGTCGACGATCTCCAGGCCCGCCGTGCCCTGGCCGGCGACGACGTCGGCGTGGTCGAACGGGTGGATGAGGATCGCCCCGGTGCGGTCGGCGTACTCCCGAGCGGCGACCAGCGCCTCGTCGACGTAGCGGCCGTGGAAGACGACCTCCGCACCGTAGCCGCGGGTCGCCTTCTCCTTGGGGATCGGAGCTCCCTCCGGCATGAAGACCGTCGAGCGGCACCCGAGCAGTTGGGCTGCGAGCGCGACCCCCTGCGCGTGGTTGCCTGCGGAGGCCGCGACGACCCCCCGCGCGCGCTCCTCGTCGGTCAGTCGGGCGATGCGCGTGTAGGCCCCGCGGATCTTGAATGAGCCGGTCCGCTGCAGATTCTCACACTTGAGCTGCACCGAGCCGCCGACCACCGAGGAGAGCCAGCGCGACTCCTCCATCGGCGTGCGGATGGCGACTCCGTCGAGCAGGTCGGCCGCAGCCCGGACCGCCGCCAGATCGACGATCCCGCCACGCGAACTCATGTGGCCGCTCCTTCCGGCCCTGGTCCTTCGAGCGCATCTTGGACCGCATCGTCCACCTCTTCGACCACCTCCGCGAAAGAGGCCAGGTGCTGCACGACGGCATTGATCACGGCGGCCAGCGGCACGGCGACCAGGGCACCTGCCACACCGGCGACGACGACGCCACAGGCGATGGCGAGGATCACCGCCAACGGATGGACGGAGACCCAGCGGCCCATCAGGAACGGCTGCAGCACATGCCCTTCCACCTGCTGCACGACGATCACGCCGATCAGCATCAGCAGCGCGGTCCAGGGGCCTTGGGCGACCAGCGCGACGAGCACCGCCACCGAGCCGGCGATCGTGGCACCGATCATCGGCACGAAGGCGCCGAGGAAGACGAGCACACCGATCGGTAGCGCGAGCGGCACCTTGAGGATCACCGCGACCAGGGCGATTCCTGCCGCGTCGACCAAGGCGACGAGCACCGTGGCGCGGACGAACTGGGTGAGCGAGACCCAGGCGACCTTGCCGGAGGAGTCGACCCGCTCGCGCGCGCCGCGGGGGAACATCCGCACGACCCACGCCCAGATCCGGTCGCCTTCGGCGAGGAAGAAGTAGGTGGCGAAGAGAACGATGAAGAACCCGGCGAGCACGTGCCCGAGAGCGGTGCCGACCTCGGTCACCTGGCCGACGACGTCGGTCTCCTTGGAGCGCTCGGTGACCGCCTTCTGCGCCGTCTCCAGCCAGTCGTTGATCTGGGAGTCGCTGGCATGCAGCGGACCGTCTTGGAGCCAGTCCCGGATCTCTTGGAGGCCGGTGGCGACCTGGCTGGCGAGCTTGGAGGAGTCGTCGGCGATCTGCTGACCGACGAAGGTGAGCAGGGCGCCGACTGCCGCGACGCCACTGATCACGACCAAGAGGGCCGCGAGTCCGCGTGGGATGCCGATCCGGTGCAGCCATCGGACCACGGGAGCGGAGAGCGCTGCCACGAGCAATGCGATCACCAGCGGCATGGTCACGACGACGAAGTACGCCGAGAGCCACAGCATCGCCAGCAGCGCAGCGGAGATGACCAAGAAGCGCCACGACCACGCCGCCGCCAGGTCGAGCCCCCAGGGAACCTCCGCGCGACGGAGGTTGGACGCGCCTCCCAGGATCGGCGTCGGCTCGGACTTCCGCTCGGCCCTCATGCTCGCCCATTGCTGAGCGAGCTGCTGGGTGAACTGCTGGGCCAGCCGCCGCGCCTGCACGCCCTCCCGGTGCTCAAGCCCGTCGTCGCGGTGGTCGAGCTCATCGCCGCGGTGGTCGAGCCCGTCGTCGCGGTGGTCGAGCCCGTCGTCGCGGTGGTCGAGCTTGTCGTCGCGGTGGTCGAGCTTGTCGTCGCGGTGGTCGAGCTTGTCGAGACCCTCGGCCTCCCGTGCGCCGCGCTCTTCTCCTTCACCCGTCACGAATCGAAGGCTACGTCACCGGCCGCAGCCAGCAAGGCTCACAACACCGTGACCGGCAGGAGTAGGAAGATGCCCCCGACCAGCAGCGCCAGCACCTTCACCACCTCGAACCCGACGTACCACAGATGGGCATTCGAGCCGGGGCCGTTCACCGCGTCGGGGTTGGCCAGCACCGCGTCCGTACGCCGCGTGAGGGCGGGCCGCACACCGAGCACCTGCACCATGAGCATCACCACGGCGATCACCACCGAGATGCGCGCGGCCTCTGACGCCGCGGCAGCGAAGGAGCCCAGCACCAGGCAGACAGCGAGCACGACCTCACATGCGTTCAACGCCTTGAAGACGAGCCGCCCGATCCCCAGGCCCAGCGGGATGGTGATGCCGGGCGCCTGGAACTTGATCGGCGCCTCGATGAAGGAGATCGCGACCACCATGCCCAACCACACGAACGACGCTGCAATCGCCAACTCATGCATACCGACACCATAGCCGCGGCATCCGTGACGTTCCTCCGGCCTGACTGTCTGCCGCAGTCTCCGTGTCGCGCGTCGCGAACGTGGCAGAGATTTCTCGTGCGGGCGGACGACGGTCGTCTTCGTGCGGATGCCGGCCTTCCCGCCCCGAGACAGGGAAGCCCGACCCGACACCGCAGCCGCAGGGGCCTGGAGCAGTGAGGTCCCGAGCAGGAGATGCGCGGATCTGCACCGTAGTCGCCGCTATCGGGCGGTGTCTCGCCCGCGACGACTCGTCCGGCAGATAACCGCAGAAGTTGTCACCTACGTGACAAGTTTCGGTACCGACCCGCTCGCCGAGAGTGCCGCCGCAGCCCTGGACACGGATCACGGGAGCCCACCGCACCCCGGTAGTCGTCGCCACAGGAATAGCGTTTCATCCAACCAACACGACGACGCTGGAGAGGCGAGACTGGCGCTGGAGAGGCGAGACTGGCGCTGGCCAGGCGGGCATCCGCCCCAGGTGATCGGAGGCCCGGCCCTCGAATCAACGCGAGGTTCGATGGAGTCAACAGGCTGAACTCTCAGGAATCCACAGCCCTCACGCTCCATCGAAGCGGGTACCCAGCGCGATCGCCGAGGGCACCATGCGAGCCAGGCCCGCCCAGCGCGTTGCCGGACGGGCCTGGTCTCGATCAGCTCGACGAGCGAGCGTTTGTCCTCAGAGCGCGCGGAGGATGTCTTCCACTCGGTCCTTGGCGTCGCCGAAGAGCATCGCCGAGTTCTCCCGGAAGAACAGCGGGTTCTGCACACCGGCGTAGCCCGAGGCCATGGAGCGCTTGAAGACCACGACGTTCTTGGCCTCCCACACCGTGAGCACCGGCATGCCGGCGATCGGCGAGGACGGGTCCTCCGAGGCGGCCGGGTTCACGGTGTCGTTGGCACCGATGACCAGCACCACATCGGTGTCGGCGAAGTCGTCGTTGATCTCGTCCATCTCGAGCACGACGTCGTAGGGCACCTTGGCCTCGGCCAGGAGCACGTTCATGTGCCCCGGGAGGCGACCTGCGACGGGGTGGATGCCGAAGCGGACCTCGACCCCCTTCTCCCGCAGCTTGCTGGTGAGCTGGGCGACGCCGTACTGCGCCTGGGCGACAGCCATGCCGTAGCCCGGGGTGATGATCACCGAGCTGGCGCCGGAGAGCATCTCCGCAACCCCCTCGGCGTTGATCTCGCGGTGCTCGCCGTAGTCCTTGTCCTCGGCCGGGCCGGCCTCGATGCCGAAGCCACCCGCGATCACGGAGATGAAGGAGCGGTTCATCGCCTTGCACATCACGTAGGAGAGGAAGGCACCCGAGGAACCGACCAGCGCACCGGTGATGATCAGCAGGTTGTTGCCGAGCAGGAAGCCCGACGCCGCTGCGGCCCAGCCCGAGTAGGAGTTGAGCATCGACACGACAACGGGCATGTCACCGCCACCGATGGAGGCGACGAGGTGCCAACCCAGCGCAAGCGCCAGGAGGGTGACCACGATGATCAGCCACAGCTGCGGGTCGATGACGAACCACACGGTGAGCACGACGAAGAGAGCGAGCGAGCCGAGGTTGATGAGGTTCTTGCCCGGCAGCATCAACGGCGCAGACTTCATCTTGGCCGAGAGCTTCAGGTAGGCCACGATCGAGCCGGTCAGCGTGACCGCACCGACGAAGACGCCGATGAAGACCTCGGCCGAGTGGATGCCGAGCATGTCCTGAGCCTTGAGGATCAGGACCTGCTCGCTGTCGTCACCCTTGTGCTCGGCGTGCAGGTAGGCGTTCCAGCCGACCAGCACCGCGGCGGCACCCACGAAGGAGTGCAGCAGGGCGATGAGCTCCGGCATGCCGGTCATCTCGACGACCTTGGCGCGCTGCAGGCCGATCAGAGCACCGATGACGATGGCGCCCACCATGAGGCCGATGCCGAGACCCGACGGGTCGTTGTCGAGTGCGAGCGCGATCGTGGCCGCCAGGGCGACCGTCATGCCGGCGATGCCGAACATGTTGCCCAGACGGGCGGACTCGTGCTTGGCGAGGCCCGCCAGCGCGAGGATGAAGAGCAGCGCCGCTACGAGGTAGGCCGCGAAGGATACAGATGCGATGTCCATGGGTCAGCCTGCCTCAGGATCGGGTGAACATCGACAGCATGCGCTGCGTCACCGCGAAGCCGCCGAAGATGTTGATGGAGGCCAGCAGGATGCCTGCGGCCGCGACGAAAGTGACCAGGTTGCCGTCGTGCCCGATCTGCAACAGCGCACCGACCACGATGATGCCGGAGATCGCGTTGGTCACCGACATCAGCGGGGTGTGCAGCGCGTGGTGCACGCCGGTGATGACGTAGTAGCCGATGATGATCGCCAGAGCGAAGATGACCAGCTGCATCTGCAGCACCGCTGGGGAGACTGCGACCAGGAGCAGCAGCGCGGCACCAGCGGCAAGCACGCCTCCGAGCTTGGCGTTGGTGCTGAGCGGCTTCTTCTCCTCCTTGGCGGGCGCCTCAGCGACGGGAGCCGCAGCGGGAGCGGCCGAGACCTGAACCGGCGGAGCCGGCCAGGTCGACTCGCCGAGGCGGACCACGGTGATGGAGCGCTGGATGACGTCCTCGAAGTCGAGGACGAGCTGGCCGTCCTTCTCCGGGGTCATCAGCTTGAGCAGGTTCACCAGGTTGGTGCCGTAGAGCTGCGAGGCCTGCGCCGGAAGCCGGCCGGCGAGGTCGGTGTAGCCGATGATCGTGACGCCGTTGGCGGTCTCCACGACCTGGCCCGAGACGGAACCCTCGACGTTGCCGCCCGAACCGGCAGCCATGTCGACGATGACCGAGCCGGCCTTCATCGAGGCGACCATCTCGGCGGTGATGATCCGCGGAGCCGGGCGGCCCGGGATCAGCGCGGTGGTGATGATGATGTCGACGTCGGCGGCCTGCTCGGTGTAGAGCCGAGCCTCGAGCGCCTTGTAGTCGTCACCCATCTCCTTGGCGTAGCCGGTGGCGGAGACCTCGACGTCCTCGGTGACGATCGAGAGGTACTCACCGCCGAGCGACTTCACCTGGTCGGCCACCTCGGGGCGCGGGTCGGTGGCGCGCACGATGGCACCCATCGATCCGGCGGCACCGATCGCGGCCAGGCCTGCGACGCCGGCGCCCACGACGAGCACCTTGGCCGGCGGAACCTTGCCGGCGGCGGTCACCTGGCCGGTGAAGAAGCGACCGAAGACGTGGGCGGCCTCGACGACGGCGCGGTAGCCGGCGATGTTGGCCATCGAGCTCAGCACGTCCATCGACTGCGCACGGCTGATCCGCGGCACCGCGTCCATCGACAGGGCCGTGATCGGCCGGGCCGTCAGGTCCGCGACCGCGGCCTCGTCGGTCCGCGCGTTGAGAAGGCCGATGAGCGTTGCGCCCTCACGCAACTGGTCCAGCTGCGCCGTGACCGGGTTGTTGACGCTCAGCACGATGTCGGCCGCGAGCGCGTCGCCGATCGTGGCGCCCGCGTCGACGTACGCCTGGTCGGCGAAGCTGGACAGCTCGCCGGCGCCCGTCTCGACGACTACCTGGTACCCGAGTTTGGCCAGCTGTGTCACGGTTGCGGGGGTTGCGGCAACTCGTGTCTCGCCAGGGCTCTGCTCCCTGATGACTCCGATGATCACTACTACTCCGTTTCCTCGGTGGAGGCCTGGCGCGGAGCGTGTGCCGACGCGTCCCGGTGGAGTCGCATCAGCCCAGGCCCCGCCCGGAACCCATCGCGGGATCGTAACCATGTGTTCGCTCCGCGGGCCGCACCTGTCTCACAGACCGTCGGGTGACCTGCGTCTCAGGACGTGGTCCGGGCCGTGGAACTCGTTGCCTTCCGTTCATCTTGGGCACTGATGATGCGCCCGTGACCGCGCCCCCGACGCCCGGACGAGCTCCCCTGCCGGAGCTGCTCGCCGGCGACCGAGCAGCCGCCCCGCGGACGCTGGTCGACATCTTCACCGCCACCGTCGCGACCCATCCCGATGCACCCGCCGTCGACAGCGGCCTGCACACCCTCACCTACGCTGAGCTGCACGAGGCCGCAGGCGAGGTCGCCGAGCGACTCGCAGCGATCGGCATCGGCCCCGGCGACAAGGTCGGGGTACGCATCAAGTCAGGCTCCACCGACCTGTACGTCGCGATCCTCGGCATCCTGCTGGCCGGAGCCTCCTACGTGCCCGTCGACGCCGATGACCCGGAGGAGCGGGCCCGCGTGGTCTTCACCGAGTCGGGAGCCGTCGCAGTGCTGGGCAACGACCTGGCACTCAGCACGACAGCCGGCACGATCCCGCGGGCACTCCCCCGCGACGTCCTTCCCGAGGACGACGCCTGGGTGATCTTCACCTCCGGCTCGACCGGCAAGCCGAAGGGCGTGGCGGTCACCCACCGCAGCGCCTCCGCCTTCGTCGACGCCGAGTCCCGCATGTTCCTCCAGCACGACCCGATCGGGCCCGGCGACCGGGTCATGGCGGGCCTGTCGGTCGCCTTCGACGCCAGCTGCGAGGAGATGTGGCTGGCCTGGGCGTACGGCGCCTGCCTGGTGCCGGCGCCCCGCTCCCTGGTGCGCTCCGGCGTCGACGTCGGGCCGTGGCTGCTCGCCAACGAGATCACCGTCGTCTCGACGGTGCCGACCCTCGTCGCTCTGTGGCCCGCAGCATCGCTCGTTCGGGTCCGACTGCTCATCATGGGCGGCGAGGCCTGCCCACCTGAGCTGGCCGCACGGCTCCAGCGCGAGGGTCGCGAGGTCTGGAACACCTACGGTCCTACCGAAGCCACCGTCGTCGCCTGCGGCGCACTGCTCGACGGCACTGACCCGGTGAGGATCGGGCTCCCCCTGGACGGCTGGGATCTGGCCGTCGTCGACGCTGAGGGCAACCCGGTCGCCGAGGGCGAGAGCGGGGAGCTGATCATCGGCGGCGTCGGCCTGGCCCGCTACCTCGACCCGGTGAAGGACGCCGAGAAGTACGCGCCGATGCCGACGCTCGGCTGGGAACGCGCCTATCGCTCCGGCGACGTGGTGCGCAACGACCCGGCCGGGCTGGTCTTCGCCGGCCGTGCCGACGACCAGATCAAGCTGGGCGGGCGCCGGATCGAGCTGGGGGAGGTCGACGACAGCCTGTTGCGGCTCCCCGGTGTGATCGCGGCTGCCGCCGCCGTGCGCACCACCGCTGCCGGCAACAAGCTCCTGGTCGGTTACCTCACCGTCGACACGGCGTACGACGAGACGCGAGCCCGCGAGCTGCTGCGGGAGCGGATGCCCGCGGCCCTGGTGCCCCGGCTGGCGGTCGTCGACGAGCTGCCGACACGCACCTCCGGGAAGGTCGACCGGGAGGCGCTGCCATGGCCGTTGCCGAGCCGCGCTGAAGCCGTGGAGACGGGCGGGCTGGGTGGCACCGCGGCCTGGATCGCGGAGATCTGGGCCGAGGTCCTAGGTGCTGAGGTGGCCAGCGGCACGGACGACTTCTTCGACTTCGGCGGCGGCTCGCTGACCGCTGCCCAGGTCGTCGGACGACTCCGGGAGCGGTATCCCGAGACCGCCGTCGGCGACCTCTACGCCCACCCGACCGTCGCCGGCCTGGCTGCCTGGCTCGACGAGGCCGGCAGCGCCGCCACCGTCCGCACCGACCGCAAGGTGCGTCCGATCCCGCTCAAGACCCAGGTCGGCCAGGTGCTCGCGCTGCTGCCACTCCAGGCGCTGGCGGGGATGCGGTGGCTCGCCTGGCTGATGCTCGGCTCGACCATTCTCGCGACGATCGGCCCCACCTGGTTGCCGACCTATCCGGCCTGGCTGCTGGTGCTCACCACCTGGTTCCTGATCACCCCACCGGGCCGGATGGTGCTGGCGGCAGCGCTGGCCCGGCTCGTGCTGCGCGGCGTCACGCCGGGCACTCATCCGCGTGGGGGCAAAGTGCACCTGCGGATCTGGCTGGCCGAGCGGATCCAGGACGCGCTACTCGCCACCGGACTCTCCGGGGCGGTCTGGTTCCCCCTCTACGCCCGGCTCCTCGGCGCCACGGTCGGCAAGGGCGCCGACCTGCACACGCTGCCGCCGGTGACGGGCCTCCTCACCGTGGGGAAGGGAGCGGCAGTCGAGAACGAGGTCGACCTGCAGGGCCACTGGCTCGACGGCGACGTGCTCCACGTGGGCGCCATCCGGATCGGAGCGAGAGCCACCGTCGGAGCGCGCTCCACGCTCGGTCCCGGCGCGGTGATCGGCAAGGACGCCGAGATCACCCCCGGCTCCCATGTCGTGGGCAGCGTGCCGGCCGGCGAACTGTGGTCGGGCTCCCCGGCCGAGCACACCGGCACCGCTCGCGGACCGTGGAGCGACCTGCCGGCTCCAGCGCCGCGCGGCTGGCTCGTCGGCTACGCCGCGCTCGCTGTTCTCATCGCCTCCTTGCCTGCCGCCGCGGGACTGGCCGGGCTGGCAGTGCTCTGGCCGTCCGTCGGCGACACCCACTCCCTCAGCGGCGCCGTCCGTGTGGCCGCTCCCTGGCTTCCGGTCGCCGTACTGCTGGGCTTTCTCACCCTCGCCGGCCTGGTGCTCGGCCTGACCCGGCTCCTGGCAACCGCGATCCAGCCCGGCCACCACCCGGTGCGCTCCGCTGCGGGTTTGGCGATCTGGGGCACCGTCCGCCTCCTCGACGAGGCCCGGGACTGGCTCTTCCCGATCTACTCCAGCGCCTTCACCCCGACATGGCTGCGCCTGCTGGGAGCGAAGGTCGGTAGGGGCGTCGAGGCGTCGACCGTGCTGCTCATCCCCAAGCTGGTGCAGGTCAACGATGACGCGTTCCTCGCCGACGACACGCTCATCGGCTCCTACGAGCTCGGCGAGGGCTGGATCCGGGTGGAGCGGGTCAAGGTCGGCAAGCGCGCCTTCGTGGGCAACTCCGGCATGCTCGCTCCCGGACGCCGGGTGCCCAAGCAGTCGCTGGTCGCCGTGCTCTCTGCTGCTCCCCGGCGGCAGGCCGCCAAGGCCGGCCAGTCATGGCTGGGGTCCCCGCCTCGCGCCCTGCAGCGCGCCAGCGGGAGCCAGGACAGCAGTCGCACCTATGACCCCCCGGCCCGCCTTCGGCTCGCCCGCGCCGTGGTGGAGCTCTGCCGAGTCGTGCCACTGCTCGCGGCCCTCTTGCTCCCCGTCGCGGTGGGTATCGCCTTGCTCGCACTGCTCGACTGGTCGCTCCTCGGCGCCGCACTCCTGGCGGGGCCGGTGCTCGTCGGGGCCGGGCTGCTGGCGGCTGGCACGACCGTCCTCGCGAAGTGGGTGCTCGTAGGCAGGCATCGTGCCGGGGAGAAGGAGCTGTGGACCTCGTTCGTCTGGCGCAACGAGCTCGCCGACGTCTTCACCGAGATGCTGGCCGCACCGTGGTTCGCCCAGCCCGCTGCCGGTACGCCGGCCCTCAACCTCTGGCTACGCGCCATGGGGGCGCGCATCGGCTCCGGCGTCTGGTGCGACACCTACTGGCTGCCCGAGACCGATCTGGTCGAGCTGGGCGACGGATCATGCGTCAACCGCGGCTGCGTCGTCCAGACCCACCTCTTCCACGACCGGGTGCTCAGCATGGATACGGTCCGGCTGCTCCCCGGGGCCACTCTCGGCCCGAACAGCGTGATCCTGCCCGCCGCGAGCATCGGCCGCCACGCCACCGTCGGTCCCGTCTCCCTCGTGATGCGAGGGGAGGGCGTACCCTCGCGGACGCGATGGATCGGCAATCCGATCGGCCCCTGGCAGGAAGAGGACGAGTGAAGCGCGACGGCACGGACCCCTACGTTCCCGGGCACGGGGACGCGTCCTGGTCGGTCACGCACTATGACCTCGAGCTCGGCTACAAGCTGGTCGGGAACCGCATCGACGGCGACGCGACCCTGCACTGCCGCGCCGACCAGCGGCTCGCCGCGCTTGAGGTCGACCTGCATGCACTGCGACCGAGCAAGGTGACGGTGGACGGCCGTTCGGTCCGTTTCAACCACCGCAACGGTCGGTTGACCGTCTCGCTGCCCACGACCCTCGAGACGGGGGCGACCTTCGCTCTCCGGATCCGGTACGCCGGCAGCCCCCGCCCGGTGCCGTCGCAGGTCCTGGGCACCGCTGGCTGGGAGGAGCTGGAGGACGGGGCGATCGTCGCCTCGCAGCCGCACGGCGCTCCCTCCTGGTTCCCGTGCAACGACCGTCCGGACGACAAGGCCACCTACGCGGTCGAGATCTCGGCGCCGAACGACTACCACGTGGCCGTCTCCGGAGAGCTGACCAGCAGCCGCCGCAGCGGCTCCGCGACGACCTGGCGCTACGAGATGCGGCATCCCATGCCGTCCTACCTGGCGACCGTCCAGATCGGTCGCTACGAGGTGGTCGAGCAGGCCTCCTCCCCCGTCCCCGTGCGCGTCGTGGCCCCTATGGACCGACCCCGCTCCGGCTTCCGGGCCGCCTTCGGCGACCAGCCCGCGATGGTCGCCTTCTTCGTCGACCGGTTCGGTGACTACCCCTTCGACTCCTACACGGCCGTCATCACCGACGACGACCTGGAGATCCCGCTCGAGTCGCAGTCGCTCTCCACCTTCGGCCGCAACCACATGGACGACGACTGGGACTGCATCAGGCTCGTGGCCCACGAGCTCGCCCACCAGTGGTTCGGCAACGCGGTGACGCTGGCGCACTGGCGCGACATCTGGTTGCACGAAGGGTTCGCCTGCTACGCCGAGTGGCTGTGGTCGGAGGAGGCGGGCGTGAAGTCGGCTGCCGCGCGCGCCGCCCACCACTACGAGCGGGTCCGCACCGACCGCGGACCCGAGCTGATCCTGGGCGACCCGGGGCCGGAGCTGATGTTCGACGATCGGGTCTACAAGCGCGGCGCGCTCACTCTGCACGCACTGCGCCTGCAGGTCGGCGACGCGGCGTTCTTCGACGTACTGCGTAGCTGGGTGAGCGCCCACCGCGGCGGCAACGTGACCACTGCGGACTTCGTCGCCCACGCCGAGCAGGTCACCGGGCAGGATCTCGCCACCCTCTTCGAGGCGTGGCTCTACCAAGCCGAGCTGCCGGCACTTCCCTAGAGTGCCGGGTCGACCGGACGGCGGAGTGCCGGATCGACGGGGCGACGCCTGCCGAACCATCGCGTAGGTTCGTGTGCATGCATGCATTTCGCGCTGCCGTTGAGGCCCGGGACTCGGACGCCATGGCCGCCACCCTCGCCGACGACGTGCGCTTCACCAGTCCGGTCGCCTTCCAGCCGTACGACGGGAAGCCGATCACCGCGGCCATCCTCCGCGGCGTGCTGCGGGTCTTCGACGACTTCCGCTACGAGCGGGAGATCGTGAGCGCGGACGGGCGTGACCTTGCCCTGGTCTTCCGTGCCCGGGTGAACGGCCGCGAGATCCAGGGGTGCGACTTCCTGCACCTGGACGACGGCGGCCTGATCGATGACTTCACCGTCATGGTGCGCCCACTCTCTGCCGCCCAGGAGCTGGCTGCCGCGATGGGTGCGCAGTTCGACCAGATCGCCGCCGAGGCCGCCCGCGCGTGAGCGTGCAGCTCCCCCTCCTCGCCCAGCGGCTGCCGATCTGGGCCTGTCTCCCGGTCGTCGTCGGCCAGGGGCTCGGCGTCCGCAGACGTACGCCGCGACTTCCGGAGGCCCAGGGAGTCGAGGGCGTCCGAGGCACCCCCGGAGCTCCCTTCCGCTTGGCGGTGGTCGGCGACAGCCTGGCTGCCGGAGTGGGCGTCACCAGCCACGACGACACCGTGGCAGGCCACCTGGCGCAGCTGCTCGCCGAGGAACGACGGCACGAGGTGCGGTGGCGCGTCGACGCCCGCAACGGGACGACGGCCGAAGAGATCCGCGCCCTGCTTGCCGGAGTGGATCTCCGTGAGACCGACGCCGTGCTGATCTCGGTCGGGGTGAACGACACGAAGGATCTGCACACGCTCGGCCGGTGGCGGCGCGAACTGACCGCACTGCTCGACCACGTGCTCCGCGAAGCGAGCCAGGCGCAGGTGGTGCTGCTCGGCGTACCGCCGATGGAGCGGTTCCCGGCACTCCCCCGACCGTTGGCCGACGTCTTCGGGGCACGGGCGACGAGGCTGCGCGCGGTGGCTGCAGAAGTGGTCGCCTCCCGGCCACGGGTGCGACACCTGCTGCTCGACCTCCCCGGAGATCCGACTGCCTTCGCCGCCGACGGCTTCCACCCGGGGCCTCGCTTCCACCGGGCCATCGCCGAAGCCGCCGTGGCGCTGCTCGACTGAGCGTCAGCCCTTCAGAGGCTCTCGGCGCGAGCCTTCAGCGCTGCGACGTTGCCGTCGAAGCCGGCCCTGAGCGACCTGCCGAGCAGGGCACCGACCACGGGCGAGAGCGGCCCGGCGATCTCGAAGCGCGAGGTGTAACGCGAGCGTCCGTCGCCGAGGTCGACCACCTGCTGCTCGCGAACGCTGCGCAGCAGGCCGCCCGGAGCGGGCTTCATCGAGTAGCTGAAGCCGATGCCCTCGTCGATCGTGTTGATGAACTCCCGCTGTCGGAGCTTGCGGCGCCCCATCGCCACCTCCATGTCGATGGCCCCTCCGGGTCGGAAGTCGCAACGCACCGAGGTGGCGAACGGGTTCCACTCCCGGTAGGCGTCGAAGTCGGTGAGCACCTGCCAGACCGTCGCAGCGGGAGCGTCGATCTCGATCTCATGGTCGTGTCCGAAGGTCATGCTTCCCAGCCTGACAGCAGCGCGCCCCCACAGACAGCGCCATCTCACAGGGAGCGCACAGGATCGCCACAGGGCGCTGCCGGTTGCAGGTGCTCGACTTGGGACACGCCAAGACCACGAGCGCGGAAGGACACGGCATGTCTCACGATCACGACGAACATCGGGAGGGCTTCGCCCACGACCTACCCCAGCTTCAGGAGCGCGGCATGGTGCGTCGTCCGCTGGCTCGCCGAGGCCTGTTGGGAATGATCGGTGGCGGGGTGGCGCTGGCAACGCTCGCTGCCTGCGGGGGCGAGGAGTCCACCACGATCAGCGACTCCTCCGGTCGCCCCGGCGCACCTCCGTCGGGAATGCCGGGCGGCGCCGGCGGCGTCTCGCAGAGCGGCGTCGACGAGGGCGACATCCCCGAGGAGACGAACGGCCCCTACCCCGCCGACGGCAGCAACGGCGTCAACGTGCTCACTGAGTCCGGCATCGTGCGCAGCGACATCCGGAGCAGCTTCGGTGCGGCGTCCGGCGTCGCGGCCGGCGTGCCGCTGACGATCAGGTTGAAGGTCTACGACCACGACGGGGACGAGATGACCCCGTACGCCGGAGCCGCCGTCTACCTGTGGCAGTGCGACCGGGAGGGGCGCTACTCCCTCTACTCCGAGGGACTGACGGAGGAGAACTACCTGCGGGGCGTGCAGGAGGTGGCTGACGACGGCAGCTGCGAGTTCACCAGCATCTTCCCGGCCTGCTACGACGGACGGTGGCCGCACCTGCACTTCGAGGTCTACCCGTCGCTGGACGACGCCACGACCGCGCAGGGCAAGCTCCGCACGTCGCAGATCGCCTTTCCGGCCGACACCTGCCAAGAGGTCTACGACAACGCGGAGGGCTACGACTCCTCGCAGGCGACCTTCGCCCGGGTCAGCCTGGAGACCGACATGGTCTTCGCCGACGGGCACTCGCTCCAGCTTGCCAAGATCACCGGATCCGTCGACGACGGCTACCTGCTCTCCCTCGCCGTACCGGTCTGATCGACGGGCGCTCACGACGTGGGCCGCAACGGGCGCGTCTCGGCAGCCGCGGTCACCGTGACCTCTCCGCGCTCCCAGTCGACCTCGACCCCCGGCCCCCAGTCAACGAGGCGCGAGTGTCGATGCAGCCAGGCAACCAGGCCCGCGACCGGCGCCGGTGCACCGACCCGACCACGGTCGTAGCCGAGGAGCGCCCCCGGCCGCCCTGCTCCCACCAGGAGGGCGGCTACCTCACAGCGCTCCGACTCTCCCGGGCGGTGGTCCAGGCGCACGTCGAGCACCCGCGGTCGGCGCCCCGGCTCGATCTGGCCCGAAGCCGCGCGCACCGGCAGGTCGAGCAGCGCACCCAGCCGGTGTCGCACCGGGCCGCCGATGCCTTGCACGCGGGGTCGGAGCAGCCCCTCGCGAGCGACACGGAGATGCACCCCGCTCTCGACCCGGTCGACGACGTCGAGGTCTATCACCGCCGGCACGCGGCGTGCGGCATGACTGACACTGATCTGGGCGTAGCGGCTGTTGAGCCAGGGCCCGAGACGCCGCCCGAACCGGGGCAGCAGTGCGCCCAGGCCCAGAAGCAGTCCGGTGACCACGAGCGCACCGTCCTCCTCGGTCAGCTCGAGGTCGTCGACCTTGCCGACGAGGCGTCCGTCGACGTCGATCACCTGGCGGTCGAGCAGGTGCAGGCTGGCGTCCATCGTGCTCATGCCGTTCCCATCCTTGTCAGCACCATCAGCGGGATCGCCGCAACCGAGACCACGACGACCAGAACGAGGTAGACCACTCCCAGGACGTTCGCGACGCGGCCGTTGACGTGCTCGCCCAGATAGTCGGGATCGTTCGCCACGACGAGGATCGGGAAGTAGGTGAGTGGCAGCGCGATCGCCGAGAAGACCACAGAGAACTCGGTCACCAGGACCGGGTCGACGGAGGTCATCAGAACGCCCGCTGCCAGGAGCGCCGCCACCACCAGCACCGCATGGAACGCGGTCGCCTCCCGGGTGCGCACGTACTTGCCCCACTGGAACCCGAAGTACTGCGCGATCGAGTAGCCGACCGACAACCCCGTCTCGCAGGCAGCGCCGAACGTCGCGGCGACGAAGCCGAGGACCACCACGGCCAGCCCGATCTTGCCGAGGGCCAGCCCCACCGGCAGCCCCACCTGGCCCAAGGTCTCCACGGAGACGCCCAACGGCAGGAAGACCACGGCCGCGCATCCCGCAATCGCCAACGAGAGCAGGCCGCCGAGCGGGAACCCGAGGAAGACGTTGACCCGCATCACGCCGATGTCCTTGGCCGTCCACCGCTCCTCCACACCTCCGCTGGAGAAGAAGAACACCTCGTACGGCGTCATCGCGGCGCCGAACAGGGCGACGGCGAAGTAGGCGTAGGTGGTCCAGCTCTCCGGGCCCGGCTTGTCCACCGTCAGCGCTTGCTGAGCGAGGTCGCCCCAGTCCGGCCCGAGCTGCCACAGCGCGACCGCGAAGCCGATCAGCGCCAGCCCCAGGAGTCCCAGCACGTCCTCCATCGCGGAGAACTTCGCCCGCCACAGCACGAACCAGACCAGCAGCGCCACGCACGGCACCCAGGCAAGGTGGTGCACCGACGTCACCAGCTGCAGCGCGAGGGCGACGCCACCGATCTCGGCCACGAAGGTCAGGAACGTGACGGCGAGGGAACCGACCAGGTTGAGGAAGCCCATCCGCGGGCCGAGTCGCTCGCGCACCAGGTCGAAGACTGCTCGGTGGCTGACCGCGGCCACTCGGCCGGCCATCTCCGCGAAGACACAGATGCCGAGCACGCCGACCGGCGCGACCCAGGCCAGCGACATGCCGAAACGGGCTCCTACCTGGGCGTTGGTCACGAGGTCGCCGATGTCGACGAACCCGCCGATCGCGGTCAGGATGCCGAGGAAGACGGCGAGGTAGCGCTTCACCGCCCGGCCTCCCGCAGCAGTCGTTGCCGCAGTCGCTCGAGCCGCGCCAGACGCTCGGCGGTGATCGGCTTCCCGGCCACCAGCTCCTGGCGAGCGGCGCGTACGGCGTCCTCGGCCCGGCCCAGCAGGTCGCGCACCTGCTCTGCCCGCTTCTCACGCCCACGCGGCGTCTGCACGACGGCCACCTGATCGGCGGCGGACCCCGCCGCCTCCTCGGCGTCGGCCAGCAACACCACGGCGTACGAGCGCCAGAGGTCGCCGTCCTTCTCCCCGGAGAGAGCGAGTCGCGCCGTCGCCACGGCGGAGGCCGCGGACTCCAGGGCGCGTGCGCTGCTCTCGCTCCAGTCCGCAGGCTCCGGCTCGGAGACGGCGCATCCGACCACCAGCGCCAGCACGAGCAGGAGGCTGCCCAGGAGGGGGCGCCGATCAGAAGACCGGCTTCCCACCGGTCACTCCCAACACCGTCCCCGAGACGTACGACGCCTCACCCGGCGAGGCGAGGAAGACGAACGCAGGCGCCACCTCCGCAGGCTGGCCGGCACGCCCGAGGGGCGTGTCCTCTCCGAAGTGCTGCACCTTCTCCGGCTCCTGGGTGGCGGGCTGGAGCGGCGTCCAGATCGGCCCGGGAGCGACCGCGTTGACCCGGATGCCGTCGGGCCCCACCTGCGCGGCGAGGTTGACGGTGAAGTTGGCGATCGCTGCCTTGGTCGCGGCGTAGTCCAACAGCGTGGTGGACGGTTCGTACGCCTGGATCGATGAGTTGTTGATGATGCAGCCGGGTCGGCGACGCAGATGCGGGAGCGCCGCGCGGGTCAGCCAGAGCAGGGCATACAGGTTGGTCGCGAACGTGCGGTCGATCCGCTCGTCGGAGAAGTCCTCGAGCGCGTGGTCGCGAGCCATCTGATAGCCGGCGTTGTTGACGAGGATGTCCAACCCGCCCAGCGCATCCACCGTGCGCTCGGTCGCCTCATCGCAGAAGGCTCGACGGCGGAGGTCCCCTGGGATCGCCAACGCGCGCCGGCCGGCTCCCTCGACCAGCTGGGCCGTGGCCACGGCGTCATCCTGTTCCTCCGGCAGGTATGTGAACGCGACGTCCGCCCCTTCGCGGGCGTAGGCGAGGCACACCGCACGGCCGATGCCCGAGTCGCCGCCGGTGACCAGGGCGACCTGATCAGCCAACCGATCGTGGCCGACATAGCTCGCCTCGCCATGGTCGGGGACCGGAACCATCTCGTCGGTCCGCCCCGGCGGGCGCTGCTGCTGGGCTGGGAAGGCTGCCTGCTCCATGTTGGCTCCTCTCGTCACGTGTTCGGGTGCTGGGCCTCCCGCCGGTACCCGGACTTCGGAGCAGCACGCGCGGATCAAGCGCCGGTCGACGGGTACCGCACGGACGCGGGGCGGAGCTCGTCTCGCGAGACCGAACGTCACCGACCTCTCTGGAGGAGACATGCCGAACCCCACCAACCGGATCGCCTTCCTGGTCGCTCCCGAGGGCACCGAGCGCGTCGAGCTGGTCGACCCCTGGGACGCGGTGGAGGACGCCGGACTGCGCCCGGTCCTGCTGAGCACCGTGGAAGGCGAGGTGCAGACGTTCGACCACCTGGACCGCTCCGAGCGCCGCGCGGTCGACCTGCTGGTCGGCGCCGCCGACCCCGACGACTACGACGCCCTCGTGCTGCCTGGCGGCGTGGCCAATCCCGATGCCCTGCGCCTCGACGAGGAGGCGGTCGGCTTCGTGCGCACCTTCATGGAGACCGGGCGGCCGGTTGCGGCGATCTGCCACGCGCCGTGGATGCTCATCGAGGCGGAAGCCGTCGAGGGGCGCCGTCTGACCTCCTGGCCGAGCCTGGCCACCGACCTCCGCAACGCCGGCGCGACCTGGGTGGACGAGCGGCTGGTCACCGACGGCAACCTCATCACCAGCCGCAAGCCCGACGACCTGCCCGCCTTCATCGCCGGGCTGCTCGAGGCGGTGCAGCACGGCGCCGACTCCGCACGCTCCGCCTGACCGACCACCCGAACCGACAAGGAGACGAAGAACCATGACCCAGGACGTCGTCGACCTCATCCTCAACGACCACCGCGAGTTGGAGAGGCACTTCGACACGCTGCTCTCGCACCCCGAGACCCGACCCACCTTGGTCCCGGTCATGACGGCACTGCTCACCGCCCACAGTCGCGCAGAGGAGGCGGAGGTCTATCCCGCCGCCCGCGATGCCGGAGCGCGGGAGGATGTGGAACACAGCCAGAAGGAGCACCTGGCCGCCGACCGCATCGCCGAACGGCTGGCACAGACCGACCCCGACTCCGACGACTTCACCTCCGTGCTCAAGGAGCTCGTCGACGCGGTGCGTCACCACATCGAGGAAGAGGAAGAGACGGTCCTGCCCGACATCCGGAAGTTGATGGACGATGCCCGGCGGGACGAGCTGGCGCATGCGTTCCTCGACTCCCGCGAAGCCCACCTCGGTGAGCAACCGGGCGACGCCACCAAGGCCGACCTCGAGCAACAGGCCGCGAATGTCGACGTACCTGTGGCGGGGAAGACGAAGCAGGAGCTCGCCGAGGCGTTGGAGGACGAAGCGGAGCTCTAAGAGGCTCGCCGCGACCTGGTCAGGTGCACCAGCACACCACCGGGCCGCAGGTCGCGCACCTCGGTGACGACGACGTCACCGTCACCGGCCGGGTCGTCGAGACCGAACTCCTCGACCACCCGGTCCACTTGCCCCGGGTAGCCGATCTGCAGCAGCACGGCGCCGGCGGGCAACACGTGCGCCAGCGCCACGCGCAGGCAGAGCCGGACCGCGTCGAGCCCGTCCGGACCACCGTCGACGGCACCCGGGGGATCCTCGGGGTAGGCATCGAGCTGGTCGCTCGTCAGCCACGGCGGATCGACGATCACCAAAGGGAACGCCTCACCGGGCGTGAGCGCCTGCTCGACCGGGGCGAAGCGGATCTCCGTCGCCACACCGGCAGCTGCCGCGTTCGCCCGGGCATAGGCCACGGCCGCGGGGTCGCGGTCCACCTGCACCAGCTCCCGCCCGGTCAGGTGAGCCGCCAGCAGCCCGATGTGGCCGGCGCCGCAGCACAGCTCGAGGATCGGGCCCTGCGGCAGCCCGGGCGACAGCTCAGCGGCCCACCGGCTCTGCGCCGCCGTCCAGGGACGGGGACGCAGCGTGCGTGCGTCCCAGCTGATCGTCAGGCCGTCGAAGTCCACATCGGGGTAGGCGGGGAGCCCGCTCTGCGTCGTCATGGGCACCGGGTACCCATGCTGCAGCTCTCCACCGCCGCATGTCGGCCCGGCGTCGGGGTACCCCAGCAACGAGGAGGCCTACGTGTCCGACATCGTCATCCGTCCCCGGCCGGCACCCGATCATCAGATCGCCGTGCCGTCCCTGCCCCGCCCCTGCGGACCGGTCAGCCAGGCGGTCGTCACCCTGTTGCGCGAGCCGGCCACGGCGACCCAGGCGGAGCGTCGGGTCCGTGCCGCGTTCCACCCCCACCTGGATCCACTCACCGACCGGGACTTCCAGCTCGGTCTCTGGTGCCTCTATGAACTGCACCTCGACGGATTCCCCGGCACCGACCCGGCCCTGGAGTGGTCACCGGCGCTGCTCGCCGCTCGAGCGGTGCTGGAGGAGCCCTTCGAGGCAGCCCTCCGCCGCCTCGTCGGGCCGCTCTCCCCCGACGATCCGATCGAGGAGGTACGCCGTCTCACCGGCTCCGGCCGGCCCCCGCGGCTCGCCCGGTTCCTGGGGAGAGACGCCACCGCCGACCAGTTCCGCGACTACCTTGCGCAGCGGGCCGTCTATCACCTGCGCGAGTCGGATCCGCAGAGCTTCGTCCTCCCTCGCGTCCACGGACGGGCGAAGGCCGCCCTCGCCGAGCTGCAGTACGACGAGTACGGCGCGGGACGCCCCGACCGGCTTCACGCGACCCTCTACGCCCGCGCCCTCGCCAGCCTGGACCTGCCGACCGGGGTGGCGGCGTACGTCGACACAGCGGAGGCGACGATCCTCACCACGGTCAACGTCATGGCGCTCTTCGGGCTGCATCGCCGACTGCGTGGGGCCGCCCTCGGCCACCTCGCCGCCTTCGAGGCGACCAGCTCCATCCCCTGCCGACTGATCGCCCTCGGCGCCCATCGGCTCGGGTTCCCTGCGGCGGTGGCGACCTACTACGAGGAGCATGTGGAGGCCGACGCGGTGCACGAGCAGGTCGCGATCCACGACATCTGCGGCGGCCTGCTCGAATCGTCTCCCGAGTTGGCTGGTGACGTCGTGTTCGGCGCAGCGGCCTGCCTCGCAGTCGATGAGCTCACGGCGACGGCGCTGCTCGCGCGCTGGGAGCGAGCAGCATGAGCGCGCGTGCGGACGCCCCGGAGCCGACCATCGTCCGCGGTGTCAGCGTCGTCGTCGGGGCCGACGGCACCGCGCACCGCGTCGAGCGACCCGCGGTCGCGCTCTGCGCCTGCGCCCTCTCCCGCCTCGCACCCTGGTGCGACGGCACCCACAAGGCTCTGCGCAACGAACGTCCCGACACAGTCACCGACCGGCGGCGTCCCGACGCCGGGGCGCCGCCAGCGCCTTGGTGAGCTCGTGCGCCTGGCGCATCAGCAGAGCCCCCAGCTCAGGGCGCCGCTCGGCGTGGAACCGGTGCTCCACACCAGTCAGCGAGAGGGCGCCGCTCGGGTTGCCCTCCCGGTCGAAGACCGCAGCCGCCATCCCCCAGCTGCCCTGTACGACCAGCCCCGGGTTCACCGAGTAGCCACGCCGTCGGGTCGCGGCGATGTGCTCGCGCACCCGGTCTCTCCCGTGCTGTGGCCCATAGCCGGTGCTCAGGTCCGCCCCGACCAGGTAGTCGTCGACCTCACGGTCGGAGAGATGGGCCAGGATCACCATGCCTGCCGAGACCACGCCGAGCGGGAAGCGCGCCCCTTCGTGCAGCACGTGGCTGCGCAGCGGGAAGGCGCCGTCCTCGCGGATCAGGCAGATCGTCTCGTCCCCCCGCCGCGCCGAGAAGAAGGCACTCTCGTCGGTGGCATCGGCGAGCCGCCGGACGAACGGCTGCGCGATCTGCGTGACGTCGTACCGCGAGGCGGCCGCAGCCCCGAGGAAGTGCAGCTCCGGGCCGAGCAGCCACCGTTCGGTCGCCGCGTCGCGATCGGCGAGGCCCACGCGGGCGAGCGTGGAGAGCAGGCGATGCGCGGTGGGGCGAGCGATGCCGGTCGCCCGTGCCAGATCGGAGGTGCGCACCCCGTCCGGCTCATGGGCGGCCAGCGCCTTCAACACCTCATGGACCCGGCCCACAACGTCGACAGGTGCGTTCATTCAATGGACACTACCTGAAGCAGACTTCCAATCACCGACTAATTGAGCGCGTTCTGGCGTTCACTACTTGACCGCCTGCCGGAGTTATCGATGGGATGCCGTCATGGACAAGGTCGTTGCATCCGCGGCGCACGCCGTCGCAGACATTCCCGACGGTGCCACGCTCTCGGTCGGTGGCTTCGGATTGTGCGGAATCCCCTCCGCCCTGATCCGCGCCCTGCTCGAGGCAGGCACCAAAGATCTCGAAGTCGTCTCCAACAACGCCGGGGTCGACGGCTGGGGCCTCGGCCTCCTCCTCGGCGCTGGCCGGCTCCGACGGGTCGTGGCGTCGTACGTCGGCGAGAACAAGGAGTTCGCCCGCCAGTACCTCTCCGGCGAGCTCGAGGTGGAGCTGACCCCGCAGGGCACGCTGGCCGAACGGCTCCGTGCCGGCGGCTCCGGCATCCCCGCCTTCTTCACCGCGACCGGAGTCGGCACGCAGGTGGCCGAGGGCGGACTCCCGTGGAAGTACGACGCCGACGGCGGGATCGAGATCGCCAGCCCGCCCAAGCAGACCCAGGTCTTCGAGACCGCCGACGGGCCCCGCCAGTTCGTCCTCGAACAGGCGATCGTCGCGGACTTCGGCCTGGTTCGCGCCTGGCGAGGAGACCGACACGGCAACCTGGTCTTCCGCGACTCGGCGCGCAACTTCAACCCGCTCGCGGCCATGGCCGGGCGGGTCACGATCGCGGAGGTCGAGGAGCTGGTCGAACCAGGGCAGATCGACCCCAATCACGTCCATCTCCCCGGGGCGTTCGTACACCGGGTGGTCGAGCTCTCCCCCGAGGACGCCGCCGACAAGCGGATCGAGAAGCGCACCGTGCGCGAGACAGGAGGTCAGTGATGGCGTGGGATCGCGATGCGATGGCCGCCCGGGCAGCGCGTGAGCTCAAGGACGGCGACTACGTGAACCTGGGCATCGGGCTGCCGACCCTGGTCCCCAACCACGTGCCCGACGACGTGGAGCTGGTGCTGCAGAGCGAGAACGGGATCCTCGGCGTCGGGCCCTACCCCGTCGAGGCCGACGTCGACCCGGACCTGATCAACGCCGGCAAGGAGACCGTCACCGTACGACCGGGTGCGAGCTTCTTCGACTCCGCCCTCAGCTTCGGCATGATCCGCGGCGGCAAGATCGACGCGGCGATCCTGGGCGCCATGCAGGTCTCCGCCGCGGGCGACATCGCCAACTGGATGATCCCCGGGAAGATGATCAAGGGGATGGGAGGCGCCATGGACCTGGTGCACGGAGCCAAGCGCGTCGTCGTACTCATGGAGCACGTCGCCCGGGACGGCAGCCACAAGATCGTCGAGGAGTGCACCCTCCCCTACACCGGGCGCGGCGTGGTGCAGCGGATCATCACCGACCTCTGTGTGATCGACATCGAGCCCGACGGGCTGCATCTGGTCGAGCTCGCGCCGGACGTCACCGAGGCCGAGGTACGCGAGAAGACCGGCCCGGCACTGATCTCGGCCCTGAGCGGCTGAACCACACCGGACCCTCCCCCACTCGACCGACCTCGGCGCACTGCCGGGGTCGGTCGTTCTTCTACCGATCCCTCTTGAGGAGAACCATCGTGCAGCACATTCTCGACGCGATCACCGCCGAGGACGCCACGTCAGAGGACTTCGCGAACCTGGCCCTGCCCGAGTCCTACCGGGCCGTGACCGTCCACAAGGACGAAGTCGACATGTTCGAAGGCGTGCCCTCGAAGGAGAAAGACCCCCGCAAGTCCCTCCACCTCGACGAGGTCGCCCTGCCCGAACTCGGCCCCGGCGAAGCGTTCGTAGCCGTCATGGCCTCCGCCATCAACTACAACACGGTGTGGACCTCGATCTTCGAACCCGTCTCCACCTTCGGGTTCCTCGAACGCTACGGCCGCGAATCCGACCTCGGCAAACGACACGACCTGCCCTGCCACATCGTCGGCTCCGACCTCGCCGGCGTCGTCCTCGCCGTCGGCCCCGGCGTCACCAAATGGAAACCCGGCAACCGCGTCGTCGCCCACTGCCTCAGCGTCGAACTCGAAGCACCCGACGGCCACAACGACACCATGCTCGACCCCTCCCAACGCATCTGGGGCTTCGAAACCAACTTCGGCGGCCTCGCCGAGGTCGC
>NZ_QHKZ01000007.1 GCF_003194585.1 Nocardioides daejeonensis
AGCTGGCGAAGGCCAAGGAGATGGGTGCGACGCACACGGTGGACTCCTCGCAGGTCGACCCGGTCGAGGAGATCAAGCGGATCTGTGCGGAGACCTACAAGGGTGCCGAGGGTGCCGATGTAGTGGTCGAGGCGGTCGGCCGGCCCGAGACCTGGAAGCAGGCTTTCTACGCGCGTGATCTGGCCGGCACCGTGGTGCTGGTCGGCGTCCCGACTCCGGAGATGAAGGTGCCGGACCTGCCGCTGATTGACGTCTTTGGTCGCGGTGGTGCGTTGAAGTCGAGCTGGTACGGCGACTGCCTGCCGTCGCGGGACTTCCCGATGTTGGTGGACCTCTATCAGCAGGGCCGACTCGACCTGGACGCCTTCGTCTCCGAGGAGATCGGCATCGGCGACGTCGAGGCCGCGTTCGAGAAGATGCACCACGGCGACGTCCTCCGCTCGGTCGTGGTGCTCTGATGAAGCACCTGGCCGAGGGACGGCGCGAGAGCCAGGCAGCCGCCACACCCGTGCTCACCATCGGATTCGACGACACGCTGCCGGCGCCACGCACCCTGCTCTTCGGCGGCCAGCACCTCCTCGCCTTGACCGGGATCTGGCTCTTCCCCGGCATCATCGGTACCGCTCTCGGCCTCAGCCACGCAGAGGTCGGCCTGATCACGCAGGGCTGCTTCCTGATGACGGGCGTCGTGACGATCCTCCAGTCCAGTCGTCTGCTGCGGCTGCCGATCGTGCAAGGACCGACAGCCGCGTTCATGGTGGCCCTGATCGCCTCCGGCGCGACCCACGGACTCGGCACAGCCTTCGGCTCGTTGATGGTCGCAGGTGCGGTCTTCGCGGCCCTCAGTCTTCCCTTGAAGCATTGGGGCCTCTTCGGGCACGTCGCCCGGGTCGCCTCGCATCCGATCGTCTTCGGCACGCTGTTCGTCATCATCGGCGCCCAACTGGCGACGGTCGGGCTGAGTGGCTGGTTCGGACAGCCCGACCAACACGGCTTCGGCCTGCCGCTCTTCCTGGTAGCCGCCTTCACCGTCGTCGCCGTGATCGCCTGCACCCTCTTCGGCGGCACTTCGGTGATCCGCAGGGCAGCGGTCTTCTGGGGGATCCTCGCCGGCACCGTGGTAGCGGCGAGCACGGGCCTGTGGGATGGGCCATCGGTCGGCGACGTCGCGATCGTCGCGCTGCCGACCTGGCTGCCCTTCGGCTTCGGCGTCGACGGCGGAGTCGTGCTGCTGATGATGCTGGCCTTTCTCCAGGCCGGCACCGAGTCCGCAGGGATGTACCAGATGGTCGGCGGCTGGGGCGGTCAGCGGCCCGACGTGGCCCGCACGAACCGCGGGCTGTTCACCGAATTCCTCGGATCCGTCCTCGGGGCGGCGTTCGGGGGCATCGGCACCACGTCCTACCCGGAGAACGCGGGCATCGTGCGCGTGACCGGGGTCGGCAGTCGCTTCGTCACCCTGACCGCCGGCGTGCTCTCCCTCGTCCTCGCCTTCGTGCCGGCGGTCGGGCTCTTCGTCGCGAGCCTGCCGGGCGCCGTCCTCGCCGGGGCATCGACGGTGCTCTTCGGCATCATCGCGGTCTCGGGCATCCAGCTCCTCGGCGAGGTCGAGTGGGACGAGCTCAACATGATGGTGGCCGCGCCGTCCTTCATCATCGCGCTCGGGACGCTCTTCCTGCCGGTCGAGGTCACCGCGGCCCTACCCGCGTCGGCAGCGAGCATGCTCACCAATCCGATGATGGTCGGAGTGGTCCTCCTCTTGCTCCTCCACGTCGTGGTGAATCTGCTGATCCGGCCGCGCCTCACGCGCCCCTCAACGCCTACTTTTCATTTGAACTGAACTTTTGCGCCCTTTTCGGGCAGATGAACCCTTCCCATTGCCCTAGAGTTTCAACTAGGCTGAATCTACTTCAAGTGTTGTGCACGGAATGGAGAACTGATGGTCAACGGACACCCCGACGGCCTGCGCGTCGTCACCGAAGCCGACTGGGGCCCGGAGCTCCCCGTCATCTCCGGCACCGGAAGCTGCCGCGAGGTGGTGGGCCCACAGCTCGGTTGCGCGCTCCGCAGCCTCTACCACTTCACGCTCGGTCAGATGAGCCGCACCAACCCGTTCCGGCACCTCGACGAGGCCGTCTACTACGTGATCGACGGCACCGTGGAGGTGCTCTCCGGTGACGGCCCGGCCACCACTGTGGTCGAAGGCGGAATGTTCCACGTGCGTCCGCGCACGACGTACTCGTTCGCCACCGTCGCCGGTGCGACCGTGCTGGGCGGGCCGGCGCCGGTCGATGCGTCCTTCGGCACCAAGAACGGCCAGGAGGACCCCCAGGGCGGGATCTCCTACTACCACCGCGATGTGCCCGGCCTGATGGTGCCGTTCATCTCCGCAGACGCCCGGCTCGTGGTCTGGTACGGCGCCGGAGCGGTCAGCGCGAACATGAACTACGTCGTCCTGGAGCCCGGCGAGCGCAACAAGGAGCATCTGCACGCCTACTCGGAGGACACCATCTTCATCCTGGCCGGGCACGGCACCGCGGAGGACCACACGCACGGCACGCGCGTACCTTTCGGCCCCGGTGACGTGGTCACCATCCCTCCGGGGGTCGTCCACGCTGTGGCGGCGGACCTGGGCGAGCAGGTGATCTCGGTCGGCGGTCCCTGCCCAGCTGACCTGGACATGCTGCGTGCCGTCGGCGTCGATGTCGAGGCCCTCGCCGCGGAGCCGACCCGGGCATGACCGTGATCGCGCTCGAGCAGACCGCACCGCAGATCGGGGAGGTCGAGGAGAACACCGCCGAGATCGCCGCCCGCGCGACTCGAGCGCTCCAAGACGGTGCCGACATCGTCGTCCTCCCCGAGCTCGCCTCCTCCGGCTACGTCGTCGATCCGGCCACCGTCGACCGCTGCGCCCAACCACTCGACGGCCCCCTGGTGGCGACGCTGACGGGGATCACCCGGAGGCTGGGTGGTCTGATCACTGTCGGCTTTCCCGAGCGCGACGGCGTCGAGATCTTCAACACCGTCGCCGTCGTCGGCCCGGACGGGCCGGTGCTGCGCTACCGCAAGCTGCACCTCTTCGACGCCGAGCAGTTGGCCTACACGCCCGGTGACGACCTGCCGGTGGTCGCGACCGACTACGGCAAGCTGGGTGTCTGCGTCTGCTACGACCTCCGCTTCGTGGAGGTGCTCCGCAGCCTCAGCCTCCGCGGCGCCGAGATCGTCCTGGCGCCAGCAGCGTGGGTCGGCGGTTTCGACAACCGCGTGCCGGAGAACGGCCTGGTGCAGCAGGCGCAGGCCGTCGTCGTCCAGGCGAACCTCGACCAGGTGGCCGTCGTCGGCGTCTCGCAGGCGCCCGGCCCCGGCCAGGACGGCGTGGTGCCACTCGGCGGATCCCTCGCGGTCGACGCGCGGGGCCAGCTCGTCGCCGGCCCGCTCTCCCGGCGCGGGCCCGACTCCGCGGTCGCGACCATCGACCCGGTCGAGGTGCGCGCGGCTCGGCGACGCGGGCCGCGGATCAACCCCCGGGAGGATCGGCGTACCGACCTCTATCGCGTGCAGTACCTCGAGGAGCTCCTATGAAGCCCAGTAGTTTCGAATACGTTCGGCCCGAGTCGCTTGCCGAGACACTCGATCTCCTCCACCAAGATCCTGAGGAGTCCAAGGTGCTGGCCGGCGGCCAGAGCCTGGTGCCGATGATGAACTTCCGGCTGGCCCGGCCATCGCGGCTCATCGACATCAATCGTGTCCCCGGCCTGGCTGGCACGCGTGTCGAGGGAGACCGGCTGGTGATCGGTACTCGCACGCGCCACCTCGCGGTGCAGAACATGTCCGGCGCCGATCCCCTCGCCCGGCTGCTGCGCAGCGCCGCCGCCCACGTCGGCCACCTGCCGATCCGGACCCGGGGCACCTTCGGCGGGAGCCTGGCGCACAGCGACGCAGCCTCCGAGTGGTGCCTGATCGCCCGGCTCCTGGACGCGACGATGGTCGTCGAGAGCCGCGCCCGCGGGCGTCGGGAGATCCCGGCTGCCGACTTCTTCCTCTCCATCTTCACGACCGCCATGGAACCCGACGAGCTCCTCGTCGAGGTCTCCCTGCCCAGGCTCGGAGACGAGCACCGGACCGGCTTCGCGGAGTTCGCTCGCCGCGCCGGCGACTTCGCCATCGTCGCGGTCACCACCGACCTCGCCGTGGAGAAGGGCGTGGTCACGCACGCGCGGGTGTGCATCGGCGGCGTCGCGGACACCCCGTTCCGCAGCGGCGCGGCCGAGGCCACCCTCGTCGGGCAGCGCCTCGACGACGACATCGCAACCTCGCCCCTCGCCCGCGCGGCGGCCGAGGCCGCGGCCAGCGAGGTCGACCCGCCGAGCGATGCACACGGCGATGCCCCGTACCGCCGCGACCTGGTGCGCGCCATGCTCACCTCCTCGCTGGCCCAAGGGGTCGCCCGATGACCGACCAGGCCGAGCCGACCACGTGGGTGGGGCGCTCCCTGCCCCGCTTCGAGGATCCGGCGATCCTGCGCGGCTGGGGCACCTACGTCGCCGACATCGCCGCGCACGATCACGGCTGTCTCTATGCGGTCTTCGTCCGCAGCCCACTCGCCTCCGGCGTTCTTCGTGAGGTCTCCGCACCCGCCCACGTGCGGATGATCACCGCGGCCGACCTCGCCGAGGTGCACCCCATCGCTCCGGCGCTGACCCGCCCCGACTACGTCACCGTCGAGACACCGATCCTGGCCCACGACGTCGTCCGCTTCGTCGGCGAGCCCGTCGCACTGGTGCTGGGCGACACTCCGGCGGAGGCTGAGGACGCCGCCGAGCTGGTGAGCGTGGAGATCGACCCGCTGCCTCCGGTGCTGGACGCGAGCGCCGCCGTACTCCCGGACTCTCCCCTGGTGCATCCGGCCGACTTCCCCGGCGACCCCAACACCGTCGTCGACGGTCGGATCACCACCGGCGGCTACGACGAGGTGTCCCGCGGGGCCGCCCACACGGTCGAGATCGAGGTGTCCTGCTCCAGACAGAGCGCGATGCCGATGGAGGCCCGCGCCTCGCATGCCGCCTACGACCGCGGCAGCGGGCGGGTCACCTTGAGCACCACCACCCAGATGCCGCACGTCGTGCGCACCGGCATCGCCGACTGCCTGGGCATCCCCGAAGACGACCTGCGCGTCATCGCCCCCGACGTGGGAGGCGGCTTCGGAGCCAAGATGGCACTCGCACGCGAAGACGTCGCCCTGGTCCACACGGCCCGCCGGCTCCGGCGCAACCTCGCCTGGGTCGAGACTCGCGAGGAGAACTTCCTGGCCTCGTGGCACAGTCGCGAGCAGCGCTACCGGGTGACCGGGAGCTTCACCGAGGCCGGGGAGCTCGTCGCCCTCGGCGCCGACATCGTAGCGGACGTGGGCGCCTACTCCTGCTATCCGGTGACCTACGGCGTCGAGCCGCTGATGGCGATGGCCGAGCTGCCGGGGCCCTACCGGGTGGCCGAGTACGCCGTGCGAGCACGCGCGGTGTTGAGCAACAAGTGCCCGATCGCGCCCTACCGCGGCGTCTCGCGACCCGTGCAGACCCTGGCGATGGAGCGACTGATGGACGTCGCCGCCCTCCAGCTCGGCATCGATCGGCTGGAGCTGCGGGAGCTCAACCTCGTGCGCGACTACCCGCACCGGGGCCCCAGCGGGCTGATCATCGACGAGTCCAGTCACCTGGAGGCCTTGGCCCGGGCGGCCGAGCTGATGGACGTCGAGGAGTTCCGCGAGCGACAGCGGGCGGCCCTGGCCCAGGGACGCTACCTCGGGCAGGGATTCTCCTGCTTCGCCGAGCGCACCGGCTACGGCACCCCCGCGTTCGCCGCCCGGTCCATGGTCATCACCCCCGGCTACGAACAGGTCCAGCTGGCCTTCGATCCCTCCGGCGGCCTGGTGCTGCGCATCGGCGCGTCCCCGCATGGCCAGGGCCTACGGACGAGCCTCGCCCAAGTGGTTGCCGACGAGCTCGGCGTCGACCCCGGCGTGGTCCGCGTGGTGCACTCCGACACCGACCAGACGCCGTACGGCTGGGGCAGCTTCGGCAGCCGCGCGATGGTGATCGCGGGCGGTGCGACACGACGTGCTGGGGCCGACCTGCGTGACAAGGTCACCAGGATCGCCGCCGACATGATGGAGTGCGACCCGGCCGACGTCGAGCTCGCTGAGGGGCGGGCGACGGTGCGCGGCACCGATCGCTCGGTCTCGATCCCCGACATCACCCGGCGTGCCTTCCACAGCTCGCATCTCCTGGCGGAGGACGACGTGCCGGGCCTGGACACCACCGCCTTCTACAACCCCGGCGGCACCTTCTCCAACGCGGTGCACGCCGCCGAGGTGGAGGTCGAGGCGTCCAGCGGCCACGTACGCATCACCCGCTTCCTGGTCGTCGAGGACGCCGGAGTCCTGGTCAATCCCCAGATCGTGGAGGGACAGGTCCGCGGCGGTATCGCGCAGGGGATCGCCAACGCCCTCTATGAGGAGCTGATCTACGACGACGCCGGCAACCTGGTGACCACCTCGCTGATGGACTTCCTGCCGCCAACCATGCAGGAGGTTCCCCAGATCGAGATCCACCACCTCCACTCCCACTCCGACCAGACGATCACCGGTGCGAAGGGTGTGGGCGAGGGCGGCACGATCGGCGCCCCCGGCGCTGTGCTGAACGCGGTCAGCGACGCCCTCTCCCCGCTCGGCGTGGGATTCACCCACATGCCGGTGACCCCTGCCATGGTCCGCACCGCTATCCGGTCGGCGACCGAGACGACCCATTCCAGCACCACCTCAGGAGGCACCCGATGAACCAGGTCCCGCTGCGGCTCTACGTCAACGGCGAGCGTCATGACGTCACCGTCGAGCCCCGCAAGACACTGGCCGACGTGCTCCGCGAGGACTGCGGCCTGACCGGCACCCACCTGGGCTGCGAGCACGGTGTCTGCGGCGCCTGCACGATCCTCGCCGACGGGCAGCCGATCCGGGCCTGCCTGATGTTCGCGGTCCAGGCCGAGGGCATGTCGCTGCGCACCGTCGAGGGCCTGGCCCCCGACGATGAGGAGCTGCATCCGGTGCAGCGGGCGTTCTGGAAGCACCACGGCCTCCAATGCGGCTTCTGCACCCCGGGCTTCCTGATGTTGGCGGCGGGCACCCTGGAGGAGGACCCGGACCGCAGCGACGAGGAGCTCGTCGACATCCTCTCCTCCAACCTCTGTCGCTGCACCGGCTACCAGAACATCCTCACCGCCACGAAGGCGGCGGCGGCGGAGATGCGCGAATGATCGGCGAATCCCTCCAGCGGGTCGAGGACCCGGTCCTGCTCCGTGGCCAGGGCCGGTTCGCTGCGGACGTGACCCTGCCGGGGCAGCTCCACATGCGTGTCGTGCGCTCGCCTGTGGCCCACGGCAGGATCAGGTCGATCGACACCTCTGCGGCTCGTGCGCTCCCCGGCGTGGCCGCCGTCTGGACCCATGACGACATCGCCGACCTGCCGCCGATCGCCTTCCGGTTGACGCCGATCGAGTCGATGCTTCCCTACCGACAGCCGGTCCTGGCCCGCGGACGGGTGCGCTACGTCGGCGAGCCGGTGGCGGTCGTCTTCGCCGAGTCGGAGTACCTCGCCGAGGATGCCGCCGAACTCGTCGACGTGGAGGTCGAGGCGCTGCCTGCGACCGTCGATCCCACCGGCGAACCGACGCCGTGGCTCGATGCCGAGGAGGTCGCGTGGACGGCTGTCGAGGCGGCCGACGGCGCCGGCCGCGACAACGAGTCCGCGACGATCCACCTCGAGTACGGCGACCCGGACGCCGCATTCGCCGCGGCAGCGCACGTCTTCGATGTGGACGTGCGGGTGGGCCGCCACTCGGGCGTGCCCATGGAGTGCCGGGGAGGCTCCGCGCATGTGGACGCGGCCACCGGCGTGCTCATGGTCAACGGCGCAGCCAAGGTCCCCTTCTGGAACCGTGACGCGATCGCCCAGATGGTCGGCCGTTCGCCGCACGAGGTCCAGCTGATCGAAGGACATGTCGGCGGCGGCTTCGGGCCGCGCGGCGAGCTCTATCCCGAGGACGTGCTGGTCCCCCTCGCCACGATCCGGTTGGGCCGACCGGTGCGCTGGGTCGAGGACCGGCAGGAGCACCTGACCACGTGCAACCACTCCCGTGACCAGCGTCATCGGCTGCGCGCGGCGGTGGACGAGACCGGCCTGATCACGGCGCTGGACGGTGAGTTCTGGGCCGACCAGGGCGCCTACGTGCGCACCCACGGCGCCACCGTGGCCGGACTCACCGCATCGATGCTGCCCGGACCCTATCTGCTGCCCAGCTACCGGATCACCGGCCACGTGCGGATGAGCAACAAGACGCCCGCCGGCACCTACCGCTCTCCGGGCCGCTACGAGGGCACCTTCGCCCGGGAGCGCCTGATCGACGCGATCGCCAACGGCCTCGGCCTCGACCGGATCGAGCTGCGTCGGCGCAACTTCATCCCCGCCGACGCCATGCCCTACCGGCGGCCGATCCTGGCGATGGGCACCGAGTTGGTCTACGACTCCGGCGACTACGCACTCCTGATGGACAGGATGGAGGAGACCTTCGACCTGCCCACCCTGCGCGAGGAGGTGGCCGCCCGGCGCGAGGCCGGGGAGCTGGTCGGCATCGGCTATGGCTGGTTCGTCGAGAAGAGCGGCCTCGGACCGTCCGAAGGCGCCCGGGTCATGGTCGACACCGGCGGCTCCGCGCTCGTCACGACCGGAGCCTCCTCGGTCGGTCAGGGTGTGGACACCGTGCTGTCCCAGGTCGTCGGCGAGGTGCTCGACCTCGACCTGGACCGGATCCGGACCGTGCGCGGCCAGACCGAGCACTTCAACTACGGCCGGGGCGCCTTCGCCACCCGGCAGTCGGTGATGGTGGGCAACGCCGTCCTGGAGTCCGCCCTCGCGGTGCGGGCGAAGGCGCTGCGGGTCGCGGCCCACCACCTCGAGATCGACGAGGCCGACCTGGAGCTCGTCCGCGGCCGCGTGCAGGTGGTCGGCACCCCCGGCACGGGCCTGGGCCTCGGCGAGATCGCGGCCCTGCTCGAGCCGCATCGCGCGAAGGCCATCGGCGAAGAACCGGGCTTGACCTGCGATGGCTGGTTCCACAGCGATCACATGACCTATCCCTACGGCGTACACGTCGCCGTGGTGCAGATCGACCGAGGCACCGGCAAGCCCACGCTCGAGCGCTTCCTGGTCGGGTACGACGTCGGGAAGGCACTCAACCACCTGTTGGTCGAGGGGCAGATCACCGGTGGCGCGGCTCAGGGCATCGGCGGAGCGCTCTACGAGGAGTTCCGCTACGCCGAGGACGGCCAGCCGCAGGCGACCACCTTCATGGACTACCTGATGCCGACGATGGCCGAGATGCCGGAGTTCGGCGTGCTGGTCACCGAGGACGCCCCGAGCCCGCTCAATCCGCTCGGCGTCAAGGGCGCCGGCGAAGGCGGCACCACGGCGACGGCAGCAGCGATCGCCTCCGCCGTCGACGACGCCCTCTCCCGACCGGGCAGCGTCACCCAGACCCCCATCCGCCCAGACCTGATCCGTCAGCTGATCAGCGAACCGGGCCATGAGCAGTCACCCAACCAGAAGGAGCACTGAGACCATGCGCATCGTCGACCTCACCCACCCCTGGGGCATCCACACTCCGGGCTGGGTCGGCTACCCCGGCGGCAAGCTCTACTACACGCAGAACCTGCAGACCAACCAGATCGTCTCGCAGAAGATCGAGACGTCGCTGCACAGCGGCACCCACCTGGACGGCCCGATGCACGGCACCGACGGCGGGCTCGACATGGCCTCGCTGCCGCTGGACAAGCTGATCCACCCCGGCGTGATCGTCGACGTCTCCGACGAGGTGCCGGACTGGGGCTTGATCGAGCCCGAGCACATCACTTCGAAGGTGGAGGTGAAGAAGGGCGACATCCTCATCATCCACACCGGCTTCATCGACTACTACCAGGGCATGCCGAAGCAGGACCTGGTCCGCTACTTCACCATGCACCCGGGCGGCAGCGTTCGCCTGGCCGAGTGGATGGCCGACATGGAGATCCGCTGGTGGGGCATCGACGCCGGCTCCGGCGACCACCCGATGAACACCACCATCCGCAACATGCGGCCCGACCTGCTCGCGCAGTTCGAGAAGCACGTCGGGATGAGCTACAAGGAGTTCCTCGGCGAATACACCTACACCCACCACATGTCGGGCCGCGAGATCACCTCCGACATCTTCCCCATGCACCACCTGGCCTTCCAGGACGGCTGCATCCACGCCGAGAACGTGGGCGGCGACCTCAAGACCGTGCTCAACCAGCGCGCGATCATCGGCGCCTTCCCGTGGAAGATCCAGGGCGGCGAGGCGTGCCCGTGCCGCATCATGGCGTTCTTCGACTGTGGCGAGGACGAGGTCATCGAGGGCCTGGCCGGACGAGGAGCCTGAGACATGGCGATGAAGCTGAGCAACGAGTTCGTCGTCGAGGCCGGCATCGCGCGCACCTGGGAGCTGCTCAACGACCTGGAGCGGGTCGCCCCCTGTCTGCCGGGGGCCTCGATCACCGGACGCGACGGCGAAGCCTTCCTGGGCACGGTGAAGGTCAAGGTCGGACCGATCGGTGCCAACCTCCAGGGGGTCGCGAAGTTCGTCGAGACCGATGCCGACGCGCACACTGCGGTGATCTCGATGGCGGGCAAGGACACCAAGGGCAGCACCTCGACCGACGCCACGATGCACGTGCAGCTGGAGGACGCCGGCGCCGACCGTACCCGGGTACTGCTCGACACCGACCTGGAGATCAGCGGCCGGATGGCGCAGTTCGGCCGCGGCGCGATCGCGGATGTCAGCAACCGGCTGATCGGGCAGTTCACCGACAACCTCGGTGCCCTGATCGCGGGAGACGGCAGCACCGCGGCGCCCGCACCGCCCGGCGCGGGTAGCGCGGCGCCCACCGCCGCCCCCAGCGGCAGCGTCGCCGCAGCACCGGCGGACGACCTCAACATGCTGGCAGTGCTCGGGCCCACCGTGCTCCGGCAGGCCGGCCCGCCACTCGTCGGGCTGCTCGTCGGGCTGCTTCTCGGCCGTCTCCTGGGCCGTCGCGGCCGGGCTTCGGGCTCCGGCGGCGACCCGTGGGCCGACCCGCGACTGAACGCGTGGCTCGATGCCCGCCTCGCCGGCCGGGGACTGCGATGAGCCGCCTGGCCGCGCTCGTGCCAGGCGGGCTGGCTCCCGAGCAACAGGAGGTGTACGACGCCATCGCCGGCGGTCGGCGTGCTCAAGGGCGCCAGCTCTTCGAGCTCAAGGCTCCCGACGGCTCCCTCAACGGACCGTTCGGGGTGATGCTGCATGCGCCCAGCGTCGGGTTGGCGCTCCAGGATCTCGGTGCGGCGATCCGCTACCGGACCTCGATGACGGACCGGGGCCGCGAGATCGCGATCCTGATGGTCGCCGTCGCGACCGCCAGCGACTTCGAGTGGTACGCCCATGAACGGGTCGGCCTCGCCGTGGGCCTGAGCGAGGCAGAGCTGGCTGCCCTGACGAGGCGGTCGGCCGGCCCGAGACCTGGAAGCAGGCTTTCTACGCGCGTGATCTGGCCGGCACCGTGGTGCTGGTCGGCGTCCCGACTCCGGAGATGAAGGTGCCGGACCTGCCGCTGATTGACGTCTTTGGTCGCGGTGGTGCGTTGAAGTCGAGCTGGTACGGCGACTGCCTGCCGTCGCGGGACTTCCCGATGTTGGTGGACCTCTATCAGCAGGGCCGACTCGACCTGGACGCCTTCGTCTCCGAGGAGATCGGCATCGGCGACGTCGAGGCCGCGTTCGAGAAGATGCACCACGGCGACGTCCTCCGCTCGGTCGTGGTGCTCTGATGAAGCACCTGGCCGAGGGACGGCGCGAGAGCCAGGCAGCCGCCACACCCGTGCTCACCATCGGATTCGACGACACGCTGCCGGCGCCACGCACCCTGCTCTTCGGCGGCCAGCACCTCCTCGCCTTGACCGGGATCTGGCTCTTCCCCGGCATCATCGGTACCGCTCTCGGCCTCAGCCACGCAGAGGTCGGCCTGATCACGCAGGGCTGCTTCCTGATGACGGGCGTCGTGACGATCCTCCAGTCCAGTCGTCTGCTGCGGCTGCCGATCGTGCAAGGACCGACAGCCGCGTTCATGGTGGCCCTGATCGCCTCCGGCGCGACCCACGGACTCGGCACAGCCTTCGGCTCGTTGATGGTCGCAGGTGCGGTCTTCGCGGCCCTCAGTCTTCCCTTGAAGCATTGGGGCCTCTTCGGGCACGTCGCCCGGGTCGCCTCGCATCCGATCGTCTTCGGCACGCTGTTCGTCATCATCGGCGCCCAACTGGCGACGGTCGGGCTGAGTGGCTGGTTCGGACAGCCCGACCAACACGGCTTCGGCCTGCCGCTCTTCCTGGTAGCCGCCTTCACCGTCGTCGCCGTGATCGCCTGCACCCTCTTCGGCGGCACTTCGGTGATCCGCAGGGCAGCGGTCTTCTGGGGGATCCTCGCCGGCACCGTGGTAGCGGCGAGCACGGGCCTGTGGGATGGGCCATCGGTCGGCGACGTCGCGATCGTCGCGCTGCCGACCTGGCTGCCCTTCGGCTTCGGCGTCGACGGCGGAGTCGTGCTGCTGATGATGCTGGCCTTTCTCCAGGCCGGCACCGAGTCCGCAGGGATGTACCAGATGGTCGGCGGCTGGGGCGGTCAGCGGCCCGACGTGGCCCGCACGAACCGCGGGCTGTTCACCGAATTCCTCGGATCCGTCCTCGGGGCGGCGTTCGGGGGCATCGGCACCACGTCCTACCCGGAGAACGCGGGCATCGTGCGCGTGACCGGGGTCGGCAGTCGCTTCGTCACCCTGACCGCCGGCGTGCTCTCCCTCGTCCTCGCCTTCGTGCCGGCGGTCGGGCTCTTCGTCGCGAGCCTGCCGGGCGCCGTCCTCGCCGGGGCATCGACGGTGCTCTTCGGCATCATCGCGGTCTCGGGCATCCAGCTCCTCGGCGAGGTCGAGTGGGACGAGCTCAACATGATGGTGGCCGCGCCGTCCTTCATCATCGCGCTCGGGACGCTCTTCCTGCCGGTCGAGGTCACCGCGGCCCTACCCGCGTCGGCAGCGAGCATGCTCACCAATCCGATGATGGTCGGAGTGGTCCTCCTCTTGCTCCTCCACGTCGTGGTGAATCTGCTGATCCGGCCGCGCCTCACGCGCCCCTCAACGCCTACTTTTCATTTGAACTGAACTTTTGCGCCCTTTTCGGGCAGATGAACCCTTCCCATTGCCCTAGAGTTTCAACTAGGCTGAATCTACTTCAAGTGTTGTGCACGGAATGGAGAACTGATGGTCAACGGACACCCCGACGGCCTGCGCGTCGTCACCGAAGCCGACTGGGGCCCGGAGCTCCCCGTCATCTCCGGCACCGGAAGCTGCCGCGAGGTGGTGGGCCCACAGCTCGGTTGCGCGCTCCGCAGCCTCTACCACTTCACGCTCGGTCAGATGAGCCGCACCAACCCGTTCCGGCACCTCGACGAGGCCGTCTACTACGTGATCGACGGCACCGTGGAGGTGCTCTCCGGTGACGGCCCGGCCACCACTGTGGTCGAAGGCGGAATGTTCCACGTGCGTCCGCGCACGACGTACTCGTTCGCCACCGTCGCCGGTGCGACCGTGCTGGGCGGGCCGGCGCCGGTCGATGCGTCCTTCGGCACCAAGAACGGCCAGGAGGACCCCCAGGGCGGGATCTCCTACTACCACCGCGATGTGCCCGGCCTGATGGTGCCGTTCATCTCCGCAGACGCCCGGCTCGTGGTCTGGTACGGCGCCGGAGCGGTCAGCGCGAACATGAACTACGTCGTCCTGGAGCCCGGCGAGCGCAACAAGGAGCATCTGCACGCCTACTCGGAGGACACCATCTTCATCCTGGCCGGGCACGGCACCGCGGAGGACCACACGCACGGCACGCGCGTACCTTTCGGCCCCGGTGACGTGGTCACCATCCCTCCGGGGGTCGTCCACGCTGTGGCGGCGGACCTGGGCGAGCAGGTGATCTCGGTCGGCGGTCCCTGCCCAGCTGACCTGGACATGCTGCGTGCCGTCGGCGTCGATGTCGAGGCCCTCGCCGCGGAGCCGACCCGGGCATGACCGTGATCGCGCTCGAGCAGACCGCACCGCAGATCGGGGAGGTCGAGGAGAACACCGCCGAGATCGCCGCCCGCGCGACTCGAGCGCTCCAAGACGGTGCCGACATCGTCGTCCTCCCCGAGCTCGCCTCCTCCGGCTACGTCGTCGATCCGGCCACCGTCGACCGCTGCGCCCAACCACTCGACGGCCCCCTGGTGGCGACGCTGACGGGGATCACCCGGAGGCTGGGTGGTCTGATCACTGTCGGCTTTCCCGAGCGCGACGGCGTCGAGATCTTCAACACCGTCGCCGTCGTCGGCCCGGACGGGCCGGTGCTGCGCTACCGCAAGCTGCACCTCTTCGACGCCGAGCAGTTGGCCTACACGCCCGGTGACGACCTGCCGGTGGTCGCGACCGACTACGGCAAGCTGGGTGTCTGCGTCTGCTACGACCTCCGCTTCGTGGAGGTGCTCCGCAGCCTCAGCCTCCGCGGCGCCGAGATCGTCCTGGCGCCAGCAGCGTGGGTCGGCGGTTTCGACAACCGCGTGCCGGAGAACGGCCTGGTGCAGCAGGCGCAGGCCGTCGTCGTCCAGGCGAACCTCGACCAGGTGGCCGTCGTCGGCGTCTCGCAGGCGCCCGGCCCCGGCCAGGACGGCGTGGTGCCACTCGGCGGATCCCTCGCGGTCGACGCGCGGGGCCAGCTCGTCGCCGGCCCGCTCTCCCGGCGCGGGCCCGACTCCGCGGTCGCGACCATCGACCCGGTCGAGGTGCGCGCGGCTCGGCGACGCGGGCCGCGGATCAACCCCCGGGAGGATCGGCGTACCGACCTCTATCGCGTGCAGTACCTCGAGGAGCTCCTATGAAGCCCAGTAGTTTCGAATACGTTCGGCCCGAGTCGCTTGCCGAGACACTCGATCTCCTCCACCAAGATCCTGAGGAGTCCAAGGTGCTGGCCGGCGGCCAGAGCCTGGTGCCGATGATGAACTTCCGGCTGGCCCGGCCATCGCGGCTCATCGACATCAATCGTGTCCCCGGCCTGGCTGGCACGCGTGTCGAGGGAGACCGGCTGGTGATCGGTACTCGCACGCGCCACCTCGCGGTGCAGAACATGTCCGGCGCCGATCCCCTCGCCCGGCTGCTGCGCAGCGCCGCCGCCCACGTCGGCCACCTGCCGATCCGGACCCGGGGCACCTTCGGCGGGAGCCTGGCGCACAGCGACGCAGCCTCCGAGTGGTGCCTGATCGCCCGGCTCCTGGACGCGACGATGGTCGTCGAGAGCCGCGCCCGCGGGCGTCGGGAGATCCCGGCTGCCGACTTCTTCCTCTCCATCTTCACGACCGCCATGGAACCCGACGAGCTCCTCGTCGAGGTCTCCCTGCCCAGGCTCGGAGACGAGCACCGGACCGGCTTCGCGGAGTTCGCTCGCCGCGCCGGCGACTTCGCCATCGTCGCGGTCACCACCGACCTCGCCGTGGAGAAGGGCGTGGTCACGCACGCGCGGGTGTGCATCGGCGGCGTCGCGGACACCCCGTTCCGCAGCGGCGCGGCCGAGGCCACCCTCGTCGGGCAGCGCCTCGACGACGACATCGCAACCTCGCCCCTCGCCCGCGCGGCGGCCGAGGCCGCGGCCAGCGAGGTCGACCCGCCGAGCGATGCACACGGCGATGCCCCGTACCGCCGCGACCTGGTGCGCGCCATGCTCACCTCCTCGCTGGCCCAAGGGGTCGCCCGATGACCGACCAGGCCGAGCCGACCACGTGGGTGGGGCGCTCCCTGCCCCGCTTCGAGGATCCGGCGATCCTGCGCGGCTGGGGCACCTACGTCGCCGACATCGCCGCGCACGATCACGGCTGTCTCTATGCGGTCTTCGTCCGCAGCCCACTCGCCTCCGGCGTTCTTCGTGAGGTCTCCGCACCCGCCCACGTGCGGATGATCACCGCGGCCGACCTCGCCGAGGTGCACCCCATCGCTCCGGCGCTGACCCGCCCCGACTACGTCACCGTCGAGACACCGATCCTGGCCCACGACGTCGTCCGCTTCGTCGGCGAGCCCGTCGCACTGGTGCTGGGCGACACTCCGGCGGAGGCTGAGGACGCCGCCGAGCTGGTGAGCGTGGAGATCGACCCGCTGCCTCCGGTGCTGGACGCGAGCGCCGCCGTACTCCCGGACTCTCCCCTGGTGCATCCGGCCGACTTCCCCGGCGACCCCAACACCGTCGTCGACGGTCGGATCACCACCGGCGGCTACGACGAGGTGTCCCGCGGGGCCGCCCACACGGTCGAGATCGAGGTGTCCTGCTCCAGACAGAGCGCGATGCCGATGGAGGCCCGCGCCTCGCATGCCGCCTACGACCGCGGCAGCGGGCGGGTCACCTTGAGCACCACCACCCAGATGCCGCACGTCGTGCGCACCGGCATCGCCGACTGCCTGGGCATCCCCGAAGACGACCTGCGCGTCATCGCCCCCGACGTGGGAGGCGGCTTCGGAGCCAAGATGGCACTCGCACGCGAAGACGTCGCCCTGGTCCACACGGCCCGCCGGCTCCGGCGCAACCTCGCCTGGGTCGAGACTCGCGAGGAGAACTTCCTGGCCTCGTGGCACAGTCGCGAGCAGCGCTACCGGGTGACCGGGAGCTTCACCGAGGCCGGGGAGCTCGTCGCCCTCGGCGCCGACATCGTAGCGGACGTGGGCGCCTACTCCTGCTATCCGGTGACCTACGGCGTCGAGCCGCTGATGGCGATGGCCGAGCTGCCGGGGCCCTACCGGGTGGCCGAGTACGCCGTGCGAGCACGCGCGGTGTTGAGCAACAAGTGCCCGATCGCGCCCTACCGCGGCGTCTCGCGACCCGTGCAGACCCTGGCGATGGAGCGACTGATGGACGTCGCCGCCCTCCAGCTCGGCATCGATCGGCTGGAGCTGCGGGAGCTCAACCTCGTGCGCGACTACCCGCACCGGGGCCCCAGCGGGCTGATCATCGACGAGTCCAGTCACCTGGAGGCCTTGGCCCGGGCGGCCGAGCTGATGGACGTCGAGGAGTTCCGCGAGCGACAGCGGGCGGCCCTGGCCCAGGGACGCTACCTCGGGCAGGGATTCTCCTGCTTCGCCGAGCGCACCGGCTACGGCACCCCCGCGTTCGCCGCCCGGTCCATGGTCATCACCCCCGGCTACGAACAGGTCCAGCTGGCCTTCGATCCCTCCGGCGGCCTGGTGCTGCGCATCGGCGCGTCCCCGCATGGCCAGGGCCTACGGACGAGCCTCGCCCAAGTGGTTGCCGACGAGCTCGGCGTCGACCCCGGCGTGGTCCGCGTGGTGCACTCCGACACCGACCAGACGCCGTACGGCTGGGGCAGCTTCGGCAGCCGCGCGATGGTGATCGCGGGCGGTGCGACACGACGTGCTGGGGCCGACCTGCGTGACAAGGTCACCAGGATCGCCGCCGACATGATGGAGTGCGACCCGGCCGACGTCGAGCTCGCTGAGGGGCGGGCGACGGTGCGCGGCACCGATCGCTCGGTCTCGATCCCCGACATCACCCGGCGTGCCTTCCACAGCTCGCATCTCCTGGCGGAGGACGACGTGCCGGGCCTGGACACCACCGCCTTCTACAACCCCGGCGGCACCTTCTCCAACGCGGTGCACGCCGCCGAGGTGGAGGTCGAGGCGTCCAGCGGCCACGTACGCATCACCCGCTTCCTGGTCGTCGAGGACGCCGGAGTCCTGGTCAATCCCCAGATCGTGGAGGGACAGGTCCGCGGCGGTATCGCGCAGGGGATCGCCAACGCCCTCTATGAGGAGCTGATCTACGACGACGCCGGCAACCTGGTGACCACCTCGCTGATGGACTTCCTGCCGCCAACCATGCAGGAGGTTCCCCAGATCGAGATCCACCACCTCCACTCCCACTCCGACCAGACGATCACCGGTGCGAAGGGTGTGGGCGAGGGCGGCACGATCGGCGCCCCCGGCGCTGTGCTGAACGCGGTCAGCGACGCCCTCTCCCCGCTCGGCGTGGGATTCACCCACATGCCGGTGACCCCTGCCATGGTCCGCACCGCTATCCGGTCGGCGACCGAGACGACCCATTCCAGCACCACCTCAGGAGGCACCCGATGAACCAGGTCCCGCTGCGGCTCTACGTCAACGGCGAGCGTCATGACGTCACCGTCGAGCCCCGCAAGACACTGGCCGACGTGCTCCGCGAGGACTGCGGCCTGACCGGCACCCACCTGGGCTGCGAGCACGGTGTCTGCGGCGCCTGCACGATCCTCGCCGACGGGCAGCCGATCCGGGCCTGCCTGATGTTCGCGGTCCAGGCCGAGGGCATGTCGCTGCGCACCGTCGAGGGCCTGGCCCCCGACGATGAGGAGCTGCATCCGGTGCAGCGGGCGTTCTGGAAGCACCACGGCCTCCAATGCGGCTTCTGCACCCCGGGCTTCCTGATGTTGGCGGCGGGCACCCTGGAGGAGGACCCGGACCGCAGCGACGAGGAGCTCGTCGACATCCTCTCCTCCAACCTCTGTCGCTGCACCGGCTACCAGAACATCCTCACCGCCACGAAGGCGGCGGCGGCGGAGATGCGCGAATGATCGGCGAATCCCTCCAGCGGGTCGAGGACCCGGTCCTGCTCCGTGGCCAGGGCCGGTTCGCTGCGGACGTGACCCTGCCGGGGCAGCTCCACATGCGTGTCGTGCGCTCGCCTGTGGCCCACGGCAGGATCAGGTCGATCGACACCTCTGCGGCTCGTGCGCTCCCCGGCGTGGCCGCCGTCTGGACCCATGACGACATCGCCGACCTGCCGCCGATCGCCTTCCGGTTGACGCCGATCGAGTCGATGCTTCCCTACCGACAGCCGGTCCTGGCCCGCGGACGGGTGCGCTACGTCGGCGAGCCGGTGGCGGTCGTCTTCGCCGAGTCGGAGTACCTCGCCGAGGATGCCGCCGAACTCGTCGACGTGGAGGTCGAGGCGCTGCCTGCGACCGTCGATCCCACCGGCGAACCGACGCCGTGGCTCGATGCCGAGGAGGTCGCGTGGACGGCTGTCGAGGCGGCCGACGGCGCCGGCCGCGACAACGAGTCCGCGACGATCCACCTCGAGTACGGCGACCCGGACGCCGCATTCGCCGCGGCAGCGCACGTCTTCGATGTGGACGTGCGGGTGGGCCGCCACTCGGGCGTGCCCATGGAGTGCCGGGGAGGCTCCGCGCATGTGGACGCGGCCACCGGCGTGCTCATGGTCAACGGCGCAGCCAAGGTCCCCTTCTGGAACCGTGACGCGATCGCCCAGATGGTCGGCCGTTCGCCGCACGAGGTCCAGCTGATCGAAGGACATGTCGGCGGCGGCTTCGGGCCGCGCGGCGAGCTCTATCCCGAGGACGTGCTGGTCCCCCTCGCCACGATCCGGTTGGGCCGACCGGTGCGCTGGGTCGAGGACCGGCAGGAGCACCTGACCACGTGCAACCACTCCCGTGACCAGCGTCATCGGCTGCGCGCGGCGGTGGACGAGACCGGCCTGATCACGGCGCTGGACGGTGAGTTCTGGGCCGACCAGGGCGCCTACGTGCGCACCCACGGCGCCACCGTGGCCGGACTCACCGCATCGATGCTGCCCGGACCCTATCTGCTGCCCAGCTACCGGATCACCGGCCACGTGCGGATGAGCAACAAGACGCCCGCCGGCACCTACCGCTCTCCGGGCCGCTACGAGGGCACCTTCGCCCGGGAGCGCCTGATCGACGCGATCGCCAACGGCCTCGGCCTCGACCGGATCGAGCTGCGTCGGCGCAACTTCATCCCCGCCGACGCCATGCCCTACCGGCGGCCGATCCTGGCGATGGGCACCGAGTTGGTCTACGACTCCGGCGACTACGCACTCCTGATGGACAGGATGGAGGAGACCTTCGACCTGCCCACCCTGCGCGAGGAGGTGGCCGCCCGGCGCGAGGCCGGGGAGCTGGTCGGCATCGGCTATGGCTGGTTCGTCGAGAAGAGCGGCCTCGGACCGTCCGAAGGCGCCCGGGTCATGGTCGACACCGGCGGCTCCGCGCTCGTCACGACCGGAGCCTCCTCGGTCGGTCAGGGTGTGGACACCGTGCTGTCCCAGGTCGTCGGCGAGGTGCTCGACCTCGACCTGGACCGGATCCGGACCGTGCGCGGCCAGACCGAGCACTTCAACTACGGCCGGGGCGCCTTCGCCACCCGGCAGTCGGTGATGGTGGGCAACGCCGTCCTGGAGTCCGCCCTCGCGGTGCGGGCGAAGGCGCTGCGGGTCGCGGCCCACCACCTCGAGATCGACGAGGCCGACCTGGAGCTCGTCCGCGGCCGCGTGCAGGTGGTCGGCACCCCCGGCACGGGCCTGGGCCTCGGCGAGATCGCGGCCCTGCTCGAGCCGCATCGCGCGAAGGCCATCGGCGAAGAACCGGGCTTGACCTGCGATGGCTGGTTCCACAGCGATCACATGACCTATCCCTACGGCGTACACGTCGCCGTGGTGCAGATCGACCGAGGCACCGGCAAGCCCACGCTCGAGCGCTTCCTGGTCGGGTACGACGTCGGGAAGGCACTCAACCACCTGTTGGTCGAGGGGCAGATCACCGGTGGCGCGGCTCAGGGCATCGGCGGAGCGCTCTACGAGGAGTTCCGCTACGCCGAGGACGGCCAGCCGCAGGCGACCACCTTCATGGACTACCTGATGCCGACGATGGCCGAGATGCCGGAGTTCGGCGTGCTGGTCACCGAGGACGCCCCGAGCCCGCTCAATCCGCTCGGCGTCAAGGGCGCCGGCGAAGGCGGCACCACGGCGACGGCAGCAGCGATCGCCTCCGCCGTCGACGACGCCCTCTCCCGACCGGGCAGCGTCACCCAGACCCCCATCCGCCCAGACCTGATCCGTCAGCTGATCAGCGAACCGGGCCATGAGCAGTCACCCAACCAGAAGGAGCACTGAGACCATGCGCATCGTCGACCTCACCCACCCCTGGGGCATCCACACTCCGGGCTGGGTCGGCTACCCCGGCGGCAAGCTCTACTACACGCAGAACCTGCAGACCAACCAGATCGTCTCGCAGAAGATCGAGACGTCGCTGCACAGCGGCACCCACCTGGACGGCCCGATGCACGGCACCGACGGCGGGCTCGACATGGCCTCGCTGCCGCTGGACAAGCTGATCCACCCCGGCGTGATCGTCGACGTCTCCGACGAGGTGCCGGACTGGGGCTTGATCGAGCCCGAGCACATCACTTCGAAGGTGGAGGTGAAGAAGGGCGACATCCTCATCATCCACACCGGCTTCATCGACTACTACCAGGGCATGCCGAAGCAGGACCTGGTCCGCTACTTCACCATGCACCCGGGCGGCAGCGTTCGCCTGGCCGAGTGGATGGCCGACATGGAGATCCGCTGGTGGGGCATCGACGCCGGCTCCGGCGACCACCCGATGAACACCACCATCCGCAACATGCGGCCCGACCTGCTCGCGCAGTTCGAGAAGCACGTCGGGATGAGCTACAAGGAGTTCCTCGGCGAATACACCTACACCCACCACATGTCGGGCCGCGAGATCACCTCCGACATCTTCCCCATGCACCACCTGGCCTTCCAGGACGGCTGCATCCACGCCGAGAACGTGGGCGGCGACCTCAAGACCGTGCTCAACCAGCGCGCGATCATCGGCGCCTTCCCGTGGAAGATCCAGGGCGGCGAGGCGTGCCCGTGCCGCATCATGGCGTTCTTCGACTGTGGCGAGGACGAGGTCATCGAGGGCCTGGCCGGACGAGGAGCCTGAGACATGGCGATGAAGCTGAGCAACGAGTTCGTCGTCGAGGCCGGCATCGCGCGCACCTGGGAGCTGCTCAACGACCTGGAGCGGGTCGCCCCCTGTCTGCCGGGGGCCTCGATCACCGGACGCGACGGCGAAGCCTTCCTGGGCACGGTGAAGGTCAAGGTCGGACCGATCGGTGCCAACCTCCAGGGGGTCGCGAAGTTCGTCGAGACCGATGCCGACGCGCACACTGCGGTGATCTCGATGGCGGGCAAGGACACCAAGGGCAGCACCTCGACCGACGCCACGATGCACGTGCAGCTGGAGGACGCCGGCGCCGACCGTACCCGGGTACTGCTCGACACCGACCTGGAGATCAGCGGCCGGATGGCGCAGTTCGGCCGCGGCGCGATCGCGGATGTCAGCAACCGGCTGATCGGGCAGTTCACCGACAACCTCGGTGCCCTGATCGCGGGAGACGGCAGCACCGCGGCGCCCGCACCGCCCGGCGCGGGTAGCGCGGCGCCCACCGCCGCCCCCAGCGGCAGCGTCGCCGCAGCACCGGCGGACGACCTCAACATGCTGGCAGTGCTCGGGCCCACCGTGCTCCGGCAGGCCGGCCCGCCACTCGTCGGGCTGCTCGTCGGGCTGCTTCTCGGCCGTCTCCTGGGCCGTCGCGGCCGGGCTTCGGGCTCCGGCGGCGACCCGTGGGCCGACCCGCGACTGAACGCGTGGCTCGATGCCCGCCTCGCCGGCCGGGGACTGCGATGAGCCGCCTGGCCGCGCTCGTGCCAGGCGGGCTGGCTCCCGAGCAACAGGAGGTGTACGACGCCATCGCCGGCGGTCGGCGTGCTCAAGGGCGCCAGCTCTTCGAGCTCAAGGCTCCCGACGGCTCCCTCAACGGACCGTTCGGGGTGATGCTGCATGCGCCCAGCGTCGGGTTGGCGCTCCAGGATCTCGGTGCGGCGATCCGCTACCGGACCTCGATGACGGACCGGGGCCGCGAGATCGCGATCCTGATGGTCGCCGTCGCGACCGCCAGCGACTTCGAGTGGTACGCCCATGAACGGGTCGGCCTCGCCGTGGGCCTGAGCGAGGCAGAGCTGGCTGCCCTGATGGCCGGGCGCTTCACCTCCACCGACGCGCAGGAGGAAGCGATCGCTCTCGTCTGCGACGCGCTGCTGGGGACGACGGGGTTGGACGAGGCGGCGTACGCCACGGCCGTCGCCGCACTGGGCGAGACGCAGCTGATCGAGGTGACCACGCTCGTCGGCTACTACCGCACGTTGGCACAGCTGATGGAGGTCTTCGCCGTCGATGCGCCGGAGCCGGTGACCTGGCCTGCCGAGAGGAGCCCGGCATGACGATGACGGCGCTGCGGCGTACCGCACCAGGCAGCCTGGAGGCCCTGTCGGTCCCTCGTCCGATCGCGGAGGACGACGTCCTCGTCGAGGTGACCTACGCAGCCGTGAACCCCTTCGACGCGCAGGTCCTGCGTGGGGAGATCGGCGACCCGACAACCGTGCTGACGCTCGGCGCCGAGGGTGCCGGACTTCTGGACGGGCAGCCCGTGCAGATCTCCGGCGCGGGCCTCGGCGTGGCACGCGACGGAACGTTCGCTCCCTGGGTCCGAGCCCCCCGGACCGCGGTGCGGCCACTGCCAGGCGGCGCCGACCTCCGACTGGCAGCAACCGTCGGCGTGGCGGGCAAGACCGCGTGGCGCGCGATCCACCAGCTCGCGCAGGTGACCCCCGACGACCGGGTACTGGTACTCGGCGCCACCGGCGGCGTCGGCACGTTCGCGGCACAGTTGGCTCGCCGTACCGGAGCGACCGTGCTGGCGCATACGGGAAGTCAGGAGAAGGCGGAGATGCTGGCTGCCCTGGGGCTGGAGACCCTGGTCGCCGACGGAGCCGGCTCCGTGGCGGAGGCGGCCCGGGGCCGGGACGTCTCCGTGGTGCTCGATCCGTTGGGCGGCGACTATGTGGCGCAGTTGCTGCCGGTCCTCTCCCCCAGCGCCCGCGTGGTGACCTACGGCGTACTCGCAGGACGCGCGGCGACGATCGACCTCGCGGCGCTCTATGGCAAGGGCATCAGGATCATCGGCACCTCTGGTGGCACCACGCCCCTGAAAGAGGCCGAGGCCGCCCTCTCCGGCGCATTGGGGGCGGTGCTCTCTGGCGAGGTGCGCGTTGCCCACGAGGTCATGCCGCTCACCGAGGGCGCAGCCGCATTCCGACGGCTGGAGACGCGCGACGTCACGGGGAAGCTCCTTCTCGCGCCCCGCTGAGGACGCAGACGAGGGCGGTGGGACGACTGTCGTCCCACCGCCCTCGCCCGTCTCCGACGAGCGTCTTTCCGCAGGATCTGCTACGGTCGCAAAGCAGTTGTAGACCGCACCAGTTGAGCCTCCAGGGCTCCTGGCGTGCGGGTCGGAGGCGCTGCTGGTGTCGAGCCGCGACGACCCTGAAAGTCAGGGGACCGCTCGTCATCGCGCGCCATGAAAATGGAAAAGCGAAGGAGAAGTGCGTGCAGGCTGATCTGCGTGTGGCGATCATCGGTGCGGGCCCGAGCGGGATGGCCCAGCTGCGAGCGTTCGAAGCGGCTGAGCGAGCGGGGGCGGAGGTTCCCGAGCTGGTCTGCTTCGAGAAGCAGGCCGACTGGGGCGGGCAGTGGAACTACAGCTGGCGCACCGGCCTCGACGCCCGGGGCGAGCCCGTCCACTCCAGCATGTACCGCAACCTCTGGTCGAACGGTCCCAAAGAGGCCCTGGAGTTCGCCGACTACTCCTTCGACGAGCACTTCGGCAAGCCGATCTCGTCCTACCCCCCGCGTCCAGTGCTCTGGGACTACATCACCGGACGCTTGAAGCAGACCGACGTACGACGTCACATCCGTTTCGAGACCGTCGTCCGGTGGGCCCGGTTCGACGAGGAGCGACAGCAGTTCGAGCTCACCGCCGAGGACCTCCGCACCGGCCGCACCACAACCGAGTGGTTCGATCACGTCGTCGTCGCCAGCGGTCACTTCTCCTACCCCCAGCTGCCCTACGTGAAGGGAGCGGAGACCTTCCCCGGATCGATCTGCCACGCCCACGACTTCCGTGGCGCAGAGGCACTGCGCGATCGCGACGTCCTGATCATCGGCTCCAGCTACTCCGCCGAAGACATCGGCAGCCAGGCTTACAAGATGGGTGCCCGCTCGGTGACGGCCAGCTACCGCACGAACCCGATGGGCTACGACTGGCCCGAGGGCTTCGAGGAGCGTCCTCTCGTCTCGCGCTTCGACGGCAGCACCGCGCACTTCAGCGACGGCACGTCCAAGGAGTTCGACGCGGTCATCTTCTGCACCGGCTACCTGCACAAGTACCCGTTCCTGCCGGAGGAGCTCGGCCTCTCCTCCCCCAACAACGTCTACCCGGACGGCCTCTACCGCGGTGTCCTCTGGGACCAGAACCCCCGGTTGAGCTATCTGGGCGCCCAGGACCAGTGGTTCACCTTCAACATGTTCGACGTACAGGCCTGGTACGTGCGGGACGTCATCCTCGGCCGTATCGACGTGCCTGGCGTCGAGGAGCGCGGTGTCTCCATCGCCTCGTGGCGCGAGCGCTTCGCAGCGCTGGAGACGGCGTCCGACGAGATCCGCTTCCAGGCCGACTACGTGCGCGACCTGCTCGACCTGACCGACTATCCCGAGTTCGACATCGACCGGGTCGTGGAGATCTTCCTGGCCTGGAAGGCCGACAAGAAGCGCGACATCATGGGCTATCGCGACCGCGTCTACCGGTCGGTGATGACCGGGACGCTCTCGGCGGTCCACCACACGCCCTGGCTGGAGGAGCTCGACGACAGCCTGGAGCGCTACCTCCACGGCGCGACCCCGGAGGCCTCGCGAAGCAACGGCCGGGGTCCCGCGATGCGCACGGCCTGAGCATCGGCCACCGGTCGGCCGCCCCCGGGGCGGTCGGCCGCTTGACCACCGCGGCGCGGCGCGCCAGGGTGGGCAGTCGTCTTGCCCGACCCCAGGGAGGCTCCTCCGATGGCCGACATCCAGATCACCGATCACCCGGACAAGCTGCGCTTCGAAGCAGTCCTCGACGGCGAGCTGGCCGGCTGGGTCGACTACCAGCTCACCGACGAGCTCGTCGTCCTGACCCATACCGAGGTGGATCCCGCCTTCGAGGGGCACGGCGTCGGCAGCGCGCTGGCCCGTGCGTCGCTCGACAGCACGCGGGCGCGCGGCTCCCAGGCGCTGGTCGTCTGCCCGTTCATCACCAGCTGGATCAGCCTGCACCGCGAGTACGCCGATCTGCAGTACGGAGCCAAGCCACGCTCCACGACCGACTGAGGAGGTCGCCGGCTACTGGAGCGCAGCGACCTCCTGGTTTCGGTCACGGACGAGGTCGTTGAACGCCTCCCCCGGGCCCACGTGCTCCCACATGCGCTCGGGGTAGAACGACACGTACGCCGTACGCCGCCCGCCTTCTCCGGTGGGCTGCGGGGAGGCGTGCATGACGTCTTGGATATGCACCGTGACGTCGCCCGGTTCGGTGTCGATGGCCACGACGGGAACTCCGGTCAGCTGACGCTCCCACTGCCACGGCAAGGTCTGGCCGTGGCTGCCAGGAACCATCAGCAGGTTCCCCGTGGCTGCGGACGACCCGGTGACCTGGATGCCGATGCTGACCCCCGGGCACAGGATGCGGTGGCCGCCCATGCCGCAGTCCTGATGCCAGGGGATGTTCGAGAGACCCTGGGTCTTGCCCGGGGCCTTCAGGAGCACTGCCATCCCCTCAAGACGGTCCGGCGCGGAGCGCAGCGCCGGGTCGAGCAGGCGCCCGAGCCGCTGCACGCGGGGGTCGTTGTCGAGCCCGGCCAGCAGCTCGCTGCGCTGCGAGGCGTAGACCAGTCGACAGAGCACCTCCTCGTCCGCCTCGCCCGTCACCCACCAGGACCGACCGTCGCCGGGCTGCGCCAGCGCGGCCAGCCGATCAATCTCAGCATTGACCTGCGCCATCTCCTCGACCGAGAAGACGCCCCTGACGTGGAGGTAGCCAACAGCGCTCAGCCGAGCTCGGAGATCGGCGTCGTCGTCATCGAGCGAACACGAGGCCGCCGGGTCGAAGCCGGAGAGATCGGCCCTCCCCGGCTCGAAGACCGGGATGCCCGCATGCACCAGCTTCAGGACAGGGTCCCATTGCGCGAGGGCATCGAAGCCACCCTTCTCGAAGACGAGCTGGCCCGAGACGACGAGGTTGATGACCGTACGCCGTTGGTCGACAAGATCAGCCCAGGCCGCTGCACTCAGGGCCACCACAGTGTCGGCGGCGAGACCGTCGTGGCGCTCGAGGCCGAGCAGCTCGCCGGAGCCCACCCGATAGCCCACCACGTGACCGCCCTCCGCGATGCGGAAGGCAAGGGATCCGGCGTCTACGACCAGTCGGGCAGCCGCGGCCACTTGGTCGGCCGGGAGAGAGTCGAGGAGGTCGTCCGCGAAGGGCCCCGTCGAGGGCGTACAGGTGTCGGTCATGCCGCCATGATGCAAGAACTCTCTTACATCACGCAAGAGGTATCTTGCATCCATGACCAGGACCCCCACCCGGACGCGCCTTCTCGACGCCGCGCGCAAGGCGTTCGCCACTCGCGGCTACGACGCGGTGACGGTCATCGAGCTCGAGGAGGCGGTCGGCCTCTCCCCCGGCAGCGGCAGCTTCTACCGCCACTTCCGCTCCAAGGAGGATGTGCTCGCCGCCGTGGTGGACCGGGAGCTTGCACGCACCGCCGAACGGAACGCGGCACGCGAACGCCGGGCCGAAGGAAGTCTCGCCACGACCTACGCGGACCTCCTTGCCGCCCTCGACGACCTGCGCTACTTGATGGCGATGCTCGTGCGCGACGGCGACCGACTGCCGATCGACCGCGTACGTGCGGCACTGGCCGAGACGGGCATCGCCGTCGACGCCGCCCACCTGCGGTCGCTCATGGAGGCGGGCAGCATCCCCGCACGCGACCCCGAGGCGGTGGCCTCGGTAGTGCTGCACGCCCTGGTCGGCTACCACCTGGCCGAGCAGTTCTTCCGCAGTCCGGTCGGCGTCGACCGCGGCCGGTTCACCCTCACCCTCGCCGACCTGGTGGCCCGCTGAACTCCCCTTCCCCGCCGCAAGGCGGGACTGTGGTCGCCTTCAGAAGGACTGCGACGACGAAGACCGGCCACACCACCGCACCAAACCGCCGGCGATGCTGCCCGGCCGACCCGAGCACCTCACGGCGCGATCGAGAACACCAAGAGCGACCCGGAGGCCGTCGCCACGATGCGACCCGCAGCGTCGGCGACCTCCCCCTCTGCGAAGACGACCCGCCGCCCTTCCTTGGTCACCGTGCCGGTGCAGGTCAGCGGCCCGCTCTCCTTCGTGACGGGGCGCAGGTAGTTGATCTTGACCTCGATCGAGGTGTAGCCGGTGCCAGCCGGCAGGGTGGTGTGCGCCGCACAGCCGAGTGCCGAGTCGAGCAGGGTGCACACCAGTCCGCCGTGGACCGCGCCGATGGGGTTGTAGTGCGACTCATCGGGGTGCGCACGGAACGTGACGCTTCCATGCGCGACGTCGATCAACTCCATGCCGAAGTGGCTGGCGATCGGCGCCCCCGGCAGGTCCCCCACCATCATCTTCTTGAGATAGTCGATGCCATCGAGCCCCGGCAGATGCGCAAGCCCCTGCGCGGGATCGTCCCACGTGATCGTGGCCTCGCGTTCAGTCATCGCAGCGACACCTTCTTCTCGTTCGAGTCGTGGTCGGGCCCGCTGTCGGGCAGCGGGACGTTCTGAAGACGGAGTTGGCCACGCGCCAACACCTTGCCGGTGGCCTCGTCGCTGACGACGACCTCCCACAGCTGCTGGGTGCGCCCCTGATGCAGGGCCGCCGCCTCCACCTGGACGGTCGCCCCGGAACTGGAGCGCAGGAAGTCGGTGGCGTTGTGGACGCCGACGGAGAACTGGCGGCGTTCGGCGACCGCATAGCTGGCGCCGATGCTCCCCGCGCTCTCCACGATGGTGGCGTAGACGCCTCCATGGATGACACCCCACGGGGTGTGATGGTCGGCGCCGAGTTCCGCATGCCCACGCAGGCTGGTCGCGGTGACCTCGTCGACCACCAGGCCAGAGGCGGCGACGAACCGACTAGCGGCGCCGAGCGACGCCTCAGGGATCCGATCTGAGTTCATATTGTGAACCCTGCCGGACGGCTCTGAGTTCGTCAAGTGAACTCAGAGCGTTATCCTGTGGCCGTGATCACGAACGAGATGGACAGGTCGCGATGCTCGGTCGCCGGCACCTTGGCGGTGGTCGGCGAGAAGTGGAGCCTGCTCGTCTTGCGCGAGGCCTTCCTCGGCGTACGCCGCTTCGCAGACTTCCAACGCAACCTCGAGGTGTCGCGAGCGGTGCTGACCGACCGTCTCGCGACCTTCGTGGAGCAAGGCGTCCTGACGCGCGTGCCCTACCACGCCGACGGCCAGCGGGAGCGCCACGAGTACCGATTGACGACAAAGGGCCTCGACCTGTACCCGACCGTCGTCGCCCTCATGGAGTGGGGAGACCGCTACCTCGGCGACGGGCAGGGAGGACCCATCGCACTACAGCATCGCGACTGCGGCGCGCCGGTTCGCCTGGCACTCGTCTGCGACGACGACCATCGGCTCGACGGCGCTTACGACGTCGAGGCCACGGTGCGCCCGAGAGGCACGGGGCGGTATCGCGCGATCGAGAAAGCGCCCTCGTCTCACACGCACCGGTGACCGCGCACGTGCCGCTGCACACCTCGTCGACCTCCCGTGCGAACGCCCCAGAAGGCAAGAAGGCCGGAGCGGACTGCGCGCTGAGCCTGCTCGTTCAGCTCCGGTCGCATCGCCGACTCCGGCACTGACCTCGAGCCCCTCCCAGGCATCAAGCTGGGATCTTGGCGGCGGTGGCGAGCCAGGCACGTGCGGGGAACGCAACGGTGCCGTTGACCAGACGGTCGCGAAGCTCCGCGCGGGCCTCGTCGAGGGCGTCGGCCCAGCCGTCCTCACCCAGGCGCGGTCGGAGCTCACGACATACGGCTTGGCCGACGCGACCTGCCAACGCCACAGCCAGTCGCTCCTCGACGCCGTCACTGCCATCAACGGAGAAGTCAGCATCCTCCTCCAACGGTGCGATCACGACGTCTCCCCATCCGGCGTCGGTCAACACCTGACGAATCCGGCTACCGTCTGCCAACCCCATCGGACCGGGCTGGCCATCCCCTGGCGGAGCGGGCGGAGCATCCAGCCGGGCCGCCAATGACCTCAGGCCGTGCCAGAACATATCGCTTTCGCCGGCCCGCCAGCACACGAACACCAGACGGCCTTCGTCGGCAGTGATGGATCGCAGATTGGCGAACGCAGCGACGGGGTCGGCGAAGAACATCACTCCGAACCGCGAGATCACCCGGTCGAACGGTGCGCCAGGCGCCCCGGCCAGCAGATCACCAGTCTGAGCGTCGTCGGTCACCACCTTCGCCGTAGGCACGCGACGACGGGCCGCGTCGGTCATCTCGGGCGAGATGTCGACTCCCACAGTCTCGGCTCCAGCAGCTACCGATGCCTCAAGCAGGGTGCCGGCTCCACAGCCGACGTCCAGCACTCGCAGACCCCGCCCAAGGCCAGCAGCGTCGAGGACCGAGCGCGTGAACGGAGCGAAGGCCGCGTCGTAGATCCGCTCATGCAGCACCCACGAGGGCGCCTTGTCCGCCCAGTCTGCCCTGATCTCGTCGTTGTGCACGGACACTCCTCCAGCAGTCACCAAGGTCGCGCCTACTCGCGGGCGCATGAACCTCTAGATTAGGTAACCCTTAGTAAGCATAGAGCGCACAACACGCAAAGAGCCCCTGGCCGATGGGCAGGGACTCTCTGACTGTCAGACATGTCGCGACTCGGGTGTTCACCTATATCTCGACTCATCACATGGTGGAGCTGAGGGGATTCGAACCCCTGACCTTCTCATTGCGAACGAGACGCGCTACCAACTGCGCCACAGCCCCATGCATCATCCGATGCGTCGGAAAACATAGCATCCTCGGCGCCGGTTGCCCGAATCGGGCACGCCCTTCGCGCCGCCGAGGGAAACAGATGCATGAGCTTCTGACCAGTAACATCCGGGCCACCCGCGTCGTTGACTCCACATGGACGGCGACCTCCCTCTTGAGCACCGCATCTCCGCAACGCTGGACGCCGCGGACGTCACTCCCGGCCAGCACGCGCTTGCCACCGAGGTGTGTCACTGGGTCGTGGCCACACTGCCCGAGCTTGATGTCCGCCATCGCGGCCGGGCCGCCCGCAGCGCCGTACGCCTCTTCCTCGACCTGCACGTGCCCACGCTCTCCACCTCTCTCAAGAGCGACCTCGCACGACTCTGCGAGATCTCGGTGGTCCTCGACCGATAGTCACGAAGCTCCGAGCGCCGGTCACCCGCCTCCCGCGCGAAAACCTGGGGCGGTGGCGCGCAAGGCATAGTCGCCTCGGCTTCGATGGAGCGAGAGGGTCGCCTTCTGGAGGATCAGCAGCCCGCGTACTCCATCGAACGCAGGTGGCCGGGGGCCGCGGCCAGCGGGGTCAACCCCGAGGCTTGCGCGGCCAGAGCGTGTAGCTCACTGCCGAGACGACTTCGATGCCGAGGATCAGGCCCAGCAGGCCGTAGGTGCCGGAGAAGACCGAGGTGTCGGCGCCCGAGGACGCGATGGCCCGGAGACCCCAGAGCACGGCAGCGGCGATCGCGACCGAGAGTCCGGTGAGACCGACATCGCGCCAGCACTTGCGCGCGTAGGCAGCACCATCCAGGCGCACCGGCGCGGGACCACCTGCGAAGCGATGCGCGAATCGCGTGTCCGCCCACGTGATCATCCGGTGGCCGTAGCCGATCGAGAAGCCCAGATAGAGGGCGGCCAGGGAGTGCGCACCCGTCGCGTCCGCACCACCACGCAGGTCGATGGCGGTCGCCACCAACAGCACCACGTCGACCAGCGGCGTCATCGCCAACAGCACCAGGCCGGCGCGAGGGCGGCGCAGCGGATAGCGGGCCACCAGACCGGCGACGACGAAGACCCAGAAGCCGATCTCGCAGGCGACGATCAGCGCGACCATGCGCTCACCGACTCAGCACGACAGCCGTTCAGGAGCCGACCGCACGCTGCGGGTTCTCCTCCGCGGCCCGCTCGGCCTCACGCTCAGTGGCGGCAGCAGCATCGGCCTCGCGGGCCAGGGCTGCGGACTCCTCGGTGCGGCCCGACGTCCATGCGTCGGCAGCGCCCAGATCGATGGTGCGGACGGTGCGGCGTACGGCCTTGTCCTTGCCCACATAGGTCGGCAGCGTGACCGGCACTGGGTCCCAGAGCTCCTCGGTGACGGCCGGGATCGTGGAGGTCTCCGCCTCGGGCGCGACCTCGTCGAAGCCCTGCTCGTTGCGAGCCACCTCGTAGGACTCCGGCACCTCTTCGTCCAACTCCTCGGCGACGGTCGGTTGCACGAGATCCCGCGTGATGGCGCGCTCGGACTTCACCATCACCCGGCACAGCACCAGCCAGGCCACGACGAGACCGGCCGGGAGCGCCTGCCAGCGCCAACCGACGACGCCGGCGATCGCCAGCGCGGCGACGAGCACGTTGCCGCCCAGCAGCACCAGCAGCACACGTCGGCGACGCTGGGTCGCTCGGCGGGTCGCCTCGCGGCGAGCACGCAGCTGTGCCTTCGTCGGCGGAGCCGCGGGGGGCGCGCCGGGCACCACCAGCTGTGCGTCGCGGTTGCTGACCGGCTCACGACGCGCCAGGACACGCATGGTGTCGGAGAACTTGTCGACAGACCGGGCACCCGCGACGTCGTCGTGGTGCCGCATCGCCTTGGGGATCAGATAGACGGCCCACGCCACGGCGACGGCGAGGAAGATCATTCCGGACAGGTCCACGCATCAGAGGTTAGGAGTCGTAGCCGAGGATGGTGCGGATGTCCACAGGTGTGTCGCAGAATCACTCGTGTGACTGGTGTGACTCAGTGCCGCAACCGCGACATCATCCCCCGGGGGCACTCCTCCACCGTCACCGCGAACTGCCGATGATCGCGCCATTCGCCGTCGATGTGCAGGTAGCGCTCGGCGTAGCCGAACTCCTTGAGTCCCAGCTTCTCCACCACACGCAGCGAGTTGGTGTTCTCCGGCCGGATGGAGATCTCGATGCGATGCAGGCCCGCGGTGAAGAAGCAGTGATCGATCGCCATCGCCACACTCACCGGCACCACTCCCCGTCCGGCGTACCGCTCATCGATCCAGTAGCCGATCGAGGCGAACTGCGCCGAGCCGCGGACGATGTTGCTCACGGTCAACTGCCCGGCGAAGACTCCGCCGACGGTGATCGCGAACGGCATCGCCTGCCCCTCCCGCGCCATCCGGGTGAGTCGCCGAACCATGCCACGGAAGGTCGGCGGCCGTCCCGGCGACTCCGGCGGCACTGTCGCCTCCCACGGCTTCAGCCAGGCCGCGTTGCGCACCCGAGCGTCTCGCCACGCCTTGGCGTCAGACGTCTCCAGCGGACGCAGCGTGACCGCGCCCTCGGTGAGCCGAACCGGCCATCCGGTCAATGGTCACTTCCCAGGATCTGATCGAGCGCATGACCGACCAGCGGCTCGAGCACAGCCAACCCGTCCTTCACCCCACCACGCGAACCGGGCAGATTGACGACCAGGCAGTCGCCGGACACACCGGCCAGGCCGCGGGAGAGGGCGGCCGTCGGCACTCCCTTGCCTGCGCCGTACGCCCGGATCGCCTCCGCGATGCCCGGCACCTCCCGGTCCAGCAGCGGACGGGTGACCTCCGGGGTCCGGTCGGTCGGGGTCAAGCCGGTGCCGCCCGTGGTCAGCACCAGACGTACGCCGTCACGCACGGCCGCCACGATCGCCTCACCGACCGGCTCGCCGTCAGGGCACACCTGCGGCTCCTCCACGGCGTAGCCCCACCTGCGAAGGGCCTCGACGATGAGCGGCCCGGTGGTGTCGGCGTACACCCCCGCGGCGGCGCGATTGGAGGCGACCACCACCGCGGCGCGTCGCTGCTGAGTCACGGGATGGTTCATCGCCGCCATTCCCCGGACTTGCCGCCCGACTTCACCTCGACGCGTACGTCGGTGATCACCGCACCCTTGTCGACGGCCTTGACCATGTCGATCACCGTCAGCGCCGCGACCGAGACCGCGGTCAGGGCCTCCATCTCCACCCCGGTGCGGTCGGTGGTGCGCACGGTCGCCTCGATCTCGACGGCGTCGTCGGCGACCACAAGGTCGACGGTGACGCCGGAGATCGCCAGCGGATGACAGAGCGGGATCAGTGCCGGAGTCTGCTTGGCGGCCATGATCCCGGCGACCCGGGCCACCCCGAGCGCGTCACCTTTCGGCACGCCCTCGCCGCGGAGCAGGGCGACCACCGCGGCGCTGACCAGCACCCGGCCCGACGCGGTGGCGCTGCGCGAGGTCACCGCCTTCTCGGAGACGTCGACCATCCGCGCAGCCCCGGACTCGTCGACATGGGTCAAGCGGTCCGCCATCAGGCACCCCCGCCGGGAAGCCCACCGCGGTCGAGCAGCATCACCTGCACGGTGTCGCCCGGAGCCAGCCGGGTCACCTCCGGAGGCACCACGACCAACGCGTTGGAGGCCGCCAGGTCGCCGATCAGGTGGGAGCCGTGGCCGCCCACGGGGCTGACCGTCGAGGCCTCGTAGGTCGCCCGCAGGTACTGCTGGCGCCCCTCGGGCGAGGAGACCCCGTGGGTGAGCTTCGCCGTACGCAACGGCGGCTCGTGAGGGGTGCGTCCCTGCAGCTTGCGGAGCGCCGGGAGCACGAAGACCTGGAACGAGACGTACGCCGACACGGAGTTGCCGGGCAGGGTGAAGACCGGCACCCTGTCCTCGCCGAGCAGGCCGAACCCCTGCGGCTTCCCCGGCTGCATGGCGACTCCGCCGAACCAGAGATCTGCGGAGAGCGCCTCCTTGACCACGTCGTAGTCGCCCGCGCTCACGCCACCGCTGGTGACCACGAGATCCGCGCGCACGAGCTGGTCGCTGAGTGCCTCGGCGAACGTCGCGGGGTCGTCATCGACCGGCGCGGCCCGATAGGCGATCCCGCCGGCAGCCCGTACCGCCGCTGCCAGCAGGTAGGAGTTGGCGTCGTGGATGGTGCCGGGCTCCAGCCGGGCGCCCGGCGGGCGCAGCTCGGAGCCGGTCGACATCACCACGACCCGAGGTCGGGGCCGGGAGCGCACCTCGGCGCGGCCGACAGCCGCCAGCAGGCCCAGGTGCCGTTCGCCGAGCACGGTGCCCGCCGAGACGACGACCTCGCCCTCCTCCACGTCCTCACCGGCGTGCCGGATGTGCTGCCCCTGCGTGGGTGCTTGTTCGATGCGCACCTGGCCGACCCCACGGTCGGTCCACTCGTAGGGCACCACGGCGTCGCAGCCGGCCGGGATCGGCGCCCCGGTCATGATCTTGGCCGCTGTGCCGGGCGCGATCGCCATCAGCCCCGGCTGTCCGGCGGCGATCTCACCGACCACCGGCAGGTGGATCGGGCGGTCGGGCCGGGCGTCGGCGACGTCGTTGAAGGTGACCGCGTAGCCATCCATCGCGGAGTTGTCGAAGCCAGGCAACGCCACAGCCGCCGAGACGTCCTCGGCGATCGGCATGCCCAGCGCATCCATCAACCCGATGTCGCGCACCGGCAGCGGTTCGACGGCCTCCAGGATCCTGGCCAGATGGTCGGCGACGGGGATCGGCTGGGCGCTCATGTCACTCCCCCAGAACGGTGTCGCGCGTGACCCGCTGGGGACCGTCCTCGTCCTCCAGCGCCACGTCCCCATGTACGGCGACCCCCGGCTCGAAGGTCCAGTCACCCTCGACCTGCAGGGACGAGGCCCTCCTCAGCGAGGGGGCTCCCTCCGGGAAACGCTTGTCGAACTCACCGACCAGCTTGTAGACCTCCGGGTCGAGCGACACGAACGGCACGGTCTCGGCCACCTGGTCGAGCACGAAGTCAGGCCGCAGGTCATAGACGTCGGAGCGCAGCACCAGCAGGTCGTCGGTGGTCTTGACCGGCACGAACCGGTCACGACCGACCTCGATGGTGCGAGCACCGTCGAAGACCTCGATCGCCGCACCCATCGCGGTCTCGATCTGGATCACCTCCGGACTGCGCGCGTCGCTCGGGTCGACGGTCTTGCGGTTGCGGATCAGCGGTAGTCCGAGCACGCCCTGCCGGGAGACCAAGGTCCGGCGCATCGCCTCGACGTCGAACCAGAGGCTGTTGGTGCTGGTGAACCGGTGCCGGTTCAGGTCGGCCAACGCCTCCTTGTCCTCCGGCAGGGTCTGAGCTGTCTCGCGCAGCACGATCCGGCCGTCGCTGACCCGGGTCGCGAAGTGCCCCCCCTTGCGGTCCGAGGCTGTACGCCGCACCGCCTCGATGGCGAACGGGGCCCCCGAGGCGGCGAACCAGCCCGCGAGGGTCGGGTCGGGCACGGCCCCGAGGTTGTCGGAGTTGGAGACGAAGACGTGCCGGAAGCCGGCCTCCGCCAACTGGTCGAGCAGCCCGGTGTCGAGCAGCGCGGTGTAGATGTCACCGTGCCCGGGCGGACACCACTCCAGGTCGGGGTCGACCGGCCAGGCGACCGGGGACAGGTCGCTGGCGAGCAGCTTCGGCTCCTTGTTCTGCAGGAACTCCAGCGGCAGCCCGGCGACGGGTAGCTCCTCGTAGCGGGCCAGCGCGGCGAGAGTGTCCTCGCTGGTGCGGAAGCTGTTCATGAGGATCAACGGCAGCGGCGCGTCATGCTGCTTGCGCAGCTCCAGCACCTGCCTGGCGATGATGTCGAGGAACGAGAGTCCACGACGCACGCACAGCAGCGACTTGGCGCGGTCCATGCCCATCGACGTCCCCAGGCCCCCGTTGAGCTTGATCACCGCGGTGTGCCGGATCGCCTCCCGCGCGACGTCGTCGTCGACCTCCACGTCGGCCAACGACTCCATGTCGATCGGCTCGATGCTGGCCTCCGGGATCATCCCCGTCTCACCGGCCTCCAACAGCCGGAAGTAGTGCGCGAAGACCTCCCGCGGGATCGGCCCGACCCCGGCGTCGGCCATCTTCTCCAGTGCACGGTTCAGTGCTTCACTGCCCATGAGGCCCGATGGTAGGCCGGACCGGCGCAATGGGGGTAAGTGGGTGAGACTGGCGCCGTGGAAATGAAGCGCGAGCTCCGGAGTCGCCTGCTCACTGCCCGCCGCGCCCGCAGGCCGGATGGCGTTGCCACGGCAGCGGACGCGCTGTGCGCCCAGGTGCTCGCGCTGCCGGAGCTGCCGAGCGCGGGCTGCGTGGCGGCGTACGTCTCGGTGGGCGGGGAGCCGGGCACCGGGCCCCTGCTCGATGCCCTGCGCGAGCGCGGCATACGCGTGCTGCTGCCGGTGCTGCTCCCCGACGACGACCTGAGCTGGGCCGAGGACACCGGTGAGCGGACACCCGCGGAACGCGGCCTCCTGGAGCCGGTCGGCCAGCGGCTGGGCGTCGACGCTGTCGGCGATGCCGATCTCGTGCTGGTGCCTGGGCTGGCGGTCGGCGCCGACGGCCTGCGACTGGGCCGGGGCGGCGGCAGCTACGACCGCGCCCTCGCCCGGGTCGCTCCCGACACCCCGGTCGCCGTCCTCCTGTACGACGACGAGCTGCTCGACGCCGTACCCGCCGAGCCTCATGACCACCCGGTCTCGCTGGCGGTCACACCGGCGCGGGTCTTGCGGTTCAGCCTTCGGGCTTGAGCACGAGCGTGTGCTCGCCGGAGCCGGTCACCGCGTCGCGGCTGAAGCGCCAGGGCAGGGTACGACCAGCGACGAAGAGGTCGGTCTGGTCCGTGTAGTTGGCGTGGAAGACATGGCCGGAGGCGCCGGTCAGGTTGATCCAGCGGGAGCGATCGAGGTCGGCCAGGTCGACCACCATCCGCATCGAGGGCGCCGAGGTCACCGCATAGCCGTCGGCGGCGTCCCAGTTGGTGGCGTTGACGTGCGAGGAGCCGCCGCCGATCCGCCAGCTCCGGTTGAAGAGCCGCTCGATCAGACCGTTCCCGGAGCTGCCGAGGGTCTGGTTGCGCAGGTCCAGCGTGTGCAACCGGCCCCACTCCCACTTCGACGGATCGCGGGCCAGCCGCACGATGATCTCGTCGCTGGCCGCCAGCATCGCGGCACGCAGGATGTCGTCACGGTTCTCGATCTCGGCCGTCGACCGGTCGTCCCACCACGGGTCGTCACGCCGCTGCAGCAGCCCGGTCACCGCCAGCCACCAGCGTGCGTTGCCGGTGGGCCACAGTGACTCGCGCAGCTCGTCCTGGAAGGTCAGCTCCAGCAGGTTGCGCCACACCACGTTGAAGTACGCCGCACCTGCCGAGTCCGCCTGCGAGCGCCGGTCCCAGGTGCGCAGCACCTTCTGGCCGTCCTGCCGGTAGCCCGGCGGCAGATCGACCTGCAGCAGGAACGGCACCAGGACGTCGGCCAGCGCGGACCGGTCATCGAGCTGGAGCGCCGTCATGTCGTCGAGGCCCAGCTTGCCCTCACGCTCCGACAGGACGTCGCGGATCCGCTGGGACCGGTACCCGGCGTCCCAGTCGTCGGTGAGGTGCGCAGGGTAGTCAGGGCCGATCACCGCCTGATTGGCGGTGACCACGAACCCCTCCTCGGGGTCGTAGAGGTTGGGCAACGAGTCGAAGGGCAGGTAGCTGCCGGTCCAGTCGTTCTGCTTCAGCCATCCCTCGGTCGGGGTCCGGCCGTCGTTGCCGGAGCGCCGGATCGGGATGCGCCCAGGGGCCTGATAGCCGATGTGGCCCTCCGTGTCGGCGTAGACGAGGTTCTGGGCCGGCACGGCGAAGTCGGCGGCCGCGGCGCGGAACTCCTGCCAGTTCGACGCGGTGTTGAGCGCCAGCAGCGCATCGGCGGTGTTGCTCGGCTCCAGCGCCGTCCACTTCAGGGCCACCGCGTAGCCGGCGCCCGCGTTTGCGCCGACCGTGCTGAGCTCCTTCGAGACATCGGAGAGCAGCGGTCCGTGGTCGGTCTCGCGCACCACCAGCCGGAAGTCCTCGCCGTCACGCACCTTGATCGTCTCGACCCGGGTGCGCAGCGGGAGTTGCTTGCCGTCGTACTCCCAGGTGTCGCCGTCGAGACGCTCGAGGAAGAGGTCGGTCACGTCGGGGCCGAGGTTGGTGAAGCCCCAGGCAATGTCGCGGTTGTGGCCGATGACCACGCCGGGGAGTCCGGAGAAGCTGAAGCCGGAGACATCGAGCGGGCAGGCCTGGGAGAGCTCGCGGCAGTGCAGGCCGACCTGGTACCAGATACCGGGCAGGCTGGTGCCGAGGTGCGGATCGTTGGCGAGCAGCGGCTTGCCCGACTCAGTCAGCTCACCCGAGACGACCCAGGAGTTGCTGCCGATCCCGTCCCCTTGCCCGAGCAGCTCGGGTACGGCGCGGATGGGCTCGAGCACCCGCTCCAGCGCAGCCGCCTGGTCGGCGTCGTACGGCGGGCGGGCCGGGTCGCGCGTACCGGGACCGGTCGCTCGGGGCTCGTAGCGACCGTCGACCAGCGCGCCCTCGGTGACGATCGGACGGTGCTGCTCGTAGGGGTAGTCGGGATAGATCTGGTTGACCTGCTCCTCGGTGTGGTCGACGTCGACCAACGCTCGACCGACCTCGTCCTCCATGTTGCCGCGCAGGTCCCAGGCCATCGCCTTCAGCCAGGCGAGCGAGTCGATCGGCGTCCACTCCTCGGGGCGGTAGTCGAGCCCGTCGAAGCGCAACAGCGTGTATTCCAGGGACATCTCCGAGGGAGAGCGGTCGTCCAGCCAGGCGTTCACGCCGGCGCTGTAGGCCTCGAGCGCAGCCCGGGTCGCCGGCTCGAGCAGCGCCCACTCGCTTGCCGCCACCCTGCGCCAGCCCATGGTGCGGATCGCCTTGTCGGTCTCCAGACCGGACTCACCGAAAAGCTCGGAGAGCCGCCCGGCGGTGATGTGCCGACGCACGTCCATCTCGTAGAAGCGGTCCTGGGCATGCACGTAGCCCTGAGCCATCATCAGGTCGGGCAGCGTGTCGGCGTAGATCTGCGGGATGCCCTGCTCGTCGCGGATCACCTCGACCTCGCCGCTCAGCCCGGGGATCGCGACGGTGCCCTCGGTCTGCGGGAACGGCCGCCGGACCAGCAGTACGCCGCTGATCAGGCTCGCGACGAGCACGATCACCAGCAACACCGCGAGGTGGGCCGACCACCGCACGGCACGCGGCCACCGGTTGAAGGCCCGCCAGGCGTCAGCGACTGCCACGCCGATCTCCTCCAGCGATCAGGAGGCGCTGGCGGAGGAGGAGCTGGACGACGTGCTGGAGGAGGCGTTGCTCGAGGTCGTGGACGAACTCGAGGAGCTCGACGCGTTCGAGTTCGACGAGGAGGAGTCGGCTGACGAGCTCGCCGCCGGGACCGACGAGGAGGAGCCGGACCGGGAGTCGGTGCGGTAGAAGCCGGAGCCCTTGAAGACCACACCCACGGCGTTGAACACCTTGCGCAGTCGCCCCTGGCACTCCGGGCACACCGTCAGCGCGTCGTCGCTGAAGCTCTGCACCTGCTCGAACGCGTGACCACACTCGGTGCAGGCGTACTGGTAGGTGGGCATCGGGTGGACCTCCTGAGACTCATCGCTGACCCCTCCGCACTGGCACTCGCGGGGGCCGACTGCCAACTCTACCCTCCCTGTGGAGAACCTCTGCGCACCCTCCCGGAACGACCTAGCCTCCCGGCCATGGCGACCCACGACCTCAGCGAACGTCTCCGGCGGACCCGACACCGGCTCCGGCGACGGCTGCTCCGGCACCGGCGCGGGCTCGCCGCCGTGCTACTCGGGGTGGCCGCCGTCGGCACGCTGCGCACCCTCGCCCCTGCACCACCCGCGTACGTCGACCTCGTGGTCGCGGCCGCCGACCTGCCCGCAGGCACTCCGGTGAGCGCCTCCGACCTGACCGTGGTGCGGGTGCCGCCCGACGCCGTACCGGAGGGAGCGCAGGGACGACGCGAGGCGCTCGGGCGCACGCTCGCCGGGCCGTTGCGCCGTGGCGAGCCGCTCACCGACGCCGGCCTGGTCGCACCCGGAATGCTGACCGACGCCCCTGGCATGGTGGCGTTGCCGGTGCGCATCCCCGACCCGGGCGTAGTGGCGATGCTCCGCCCGGGCGACCGGATCGACCTGGCAGCCACCGATCCGCAGAGCGGCCTCACCGAGCAGGTCGCAACGGGGGTCCGAGTGATCACCGTGCCGCAGCCCGAGCGGGAGCCTCAGGCCACCGGCCCGGGCCTCGCCGGGCGCCTCGTGGTGCTCGCCGTGAGCCCCGCATCGGCACGAAATATCGCCGGCGCAGCCGCGACACGATGGTTGGCGGTCACCATCTCGGGTTAGCGTAAGGCGCTGAAAACGGTCCAACCCCCCTGCACACGGGCACTCGGGACCCGCTGACAACTAGGAGAAAAGTATGGATCTGAAGGGCTTCAAGGAGTTCGTCCTCAAGGGCAACCTGGTCGAACTCGCCGTCGCCTTCATCATGGCCACCGCCTTCGGCACCGTGGTCTCGACCTTCACCGACGTGCTGATGGGCTTCATCGGCAAGGTCTTCGACGAGCCGAACTTCGACGGCGTCCAGTTGGCTGACGTCTACGTGGGACCGTTCCTGACCGCCCTGGTGTCGTTCCTGATTCTCGCTGCGGTCGTCTACTACTTCGTGGTGACGCCCTACAACATGGCCAAGGCCAAGTTCATGGCCGAGGACCCGGCGGAGGCCAAGCCCGACGAGGTCGTGCTGCTGGAGGAGATCCGCAACCTGCTCGCCCAGCGCGGCGGCCAGGCCTGACGCACGTCACCTGCTTCACGGGCGCCCCGGACCACCCGGTCCGGGGCGTTCTCCTTGTCGTAGGTCGAGACAACGCAGCCCGGCGGTCGAGCCTGTCGAGACCCCGGCGGTCGAGCGGTGACGTCGCGCTCAGTTCCCCCCATGGTGCGGAGGCACCTGACGCTTGAGCCACTCCTCGCTGTCGCGACTCGAGCGAGGATCCTCCGGATCGCGGTCGTCGGAGGTGGAGTCCGGCAGCACGTCGCCGAAGATCCGAGCCAGGCGGCGACGACGCTGCCACTCCTGCTCCTCGGTGCGCTCCGCCATACCTCGATCGTACGGCGGGCTGTCGCATCCACTCAGCCGGGCTCCGCCCGGCTCGGGGAGGATCAGGCGCAGAGGCCGTTGGCGGCCGCGGTGGCGGCGCGGTCAGCGTCGTTGCTGAGGTCCGGCGTCGCGGACTCCGACTCGGTCGGCCCCCCCGAGGGGCTCTCGGTGCTGCCCGCGTCGGGGTCCGGGGTGGCAGTGGAGCCGGGACGGCGAGCCGCGTCGACCACCTCGGTGCTGAGGCGACGGGTCAGCGGCTCGTCGAACTTGACCTTCTTCCACAGCAGGTTGGCATCCTCCGCCCACACGAGGCGGTTGGGGTCCGGCTGGTAGAAGTCCCACGGCACGGTGATGAACTTGATGTTGTCGAGACCGATGTCCTGGAGCTCGCCGGCCAGGCTGGCGATCTTGGTGACCGAGCCGAGACGGTGGTCGAGGGTGAGCGACTTGGTGGCCGCGTCGAGGAACTTGAGCAACCGGTCCGGTCGCGCCATGACGCCCTTCGACATCACCCGGTCGACCATGGCTGCGATGAAGACCTGCTGCCGCTTCATCCGGCCGATGTCGCCGTTGGCCGAGATCCCGTGCCGCACCCGCACGTAGTCGAGCGCCTCCTGGCCCTTGACCATCCGGGTGCCGGCCTTGAGGTGGATGTTGCCGACGTAGTCGTCCACGTCCTCAGGCACGCAGATCTCGACACCGCCGACGGCGTCGACCATGCCCTTGAAGCCGTTGAAGTCGACCTTGACCCAATGGTCGACCCGGATCCCGCTCAGCTGCTCGAACTGGCGGATCGTGCATGCCGGGCCGCCGTACGCGAAGGCAGCGTTCCACATGTCGAAGCCGCCGGGGATCTCGCTGCCGTCCTTGCGGTAGCAGGTGGGGCGCTCGACCATCGCGTCGCGCGGCAGGCTGACGCCGTAGGCGAACTTGCGGTCGGCGCTGAGGTGCAACAGCAGCGTGGTGTCGGAGCGCTCGCCGCCGCCGGTCAGGCCATCGATGTTGTTGGCGCCCTCACGCGTGTCGGAGCCCATCACCAAGATGTTGAGCGGCTCCTTGGGCCCTTCCACTTCGACGTCTTCGGGCCGATCCGTGCCCAGCTGAGCCTCGATGTTCTCGGTGTGCAGGTTCTCGTTGAGATGACGGAACGTGTAGGCACCGAAGAGACCGATCGCGATCGTCATCGTGAGCACGAAGTACCCGAAGTAGCGGGCGACGTGGTGTCGACGCCGGGCATCGCCGCGATGGCGGCCGGTGGTCACATCACTCACGCGGATCTCGTATCGATTAGCAGGGACAACTCGCGCCGTGAATCTACGGCACCACCCCAAATGGTGGGCTGCGCTCTCTCAATCCGCCAAAACGGTGACCCTTGCCGAGCGCTCACGGAGGGCCGATCAGCGCCCTTCCCCGTTGCGCGCACGCTTCCTCAGGTCGCGCACCACCTCGATGGCAACGAACGTCGTGACCAGCACCAGGAAGGCCGCCCCACCCCAGACCAACCCGACGAGGCCGGCAACGTCGCACTCCCCATCGAAGTCGGGGCGATCACAGACCGCGCCCTCCCGCTCCATGCCGACATAGAAGGTGACGAGTACGCCGACGAGCAGCGCGGCCGCATAGATCCCCAACCGCGCCCACCCTGAGAGCCCACGCAGCGTCGTCCCCATGCCCCCATGCTGGGACACACGCCAAGTCACCTGCAAAGATGTGTCCACCGTGTTGCACGGCCCAGCCCCGGTAGCTCAGTGGATAGAGCAGCCGCCTCCTAAGCGAAAGGTCGCGAGTTCGACTCTCGCCCGGGGCACCAGCAATCACCTCGGCTTCCATGGAGCGAGAGGGCTGGCTTTCGGGTCTTCAGCAGCCCGCACACTCCATCGAACGGGGGGCGCCGGTGCTCACCCTCGGTTGCCGAGGGTGCACAGCACCGGGTCGATGACCGCATCCAGCAGGCCGGTGACCACGAACGGCGCCATTCCCAACGGCTGGGTGCCGGGAAAGTCGTAGGGTGACCCGATCAGCGGCTTGAGCAGCACGGTGATCGTGCCATCTGGCCGCGATGGCCCACTTGGCGAGCATCCGTCAGCCACGGCGACGCCAGCCCCCACGCCACTGAGGGCGGTGGCAGTCAGACTGACGACGGCGACGCGGGTAACCCAGGTTCGCTTGTTCATCACGGCCGGAACCTCCTGCGGAGTCGGCCCTCCCCGCGAAGAAGGGTGACACAGGGCAGGCCCCTGTGTCGCCTACCCGAACGGGCCAGTTTCCGGCTTCGATCAGATTGACCTGTTCGAACATGTGTTCGATCATGGAGGGGTGTCCTCCACCCTCCGCCCCGGCCCGGACCTCGACCTGGTCCAGCAGCTGCGCGCGCGGGTGCGGCAGATGGAGAGCGGGGGGCTGCGGGAGCCGATGCCGATGCACCCGGCACTGCGCGGCCTGGTGCGGATGCACCCGGGGAGCAGCTATCGCACCGACTCCACCAGCCTCGCGGTGGCCCTGCTGGCCGGCCCGTCGGCGCAGGGCACGTGGACGGCGGTGGTCGGCGTCGACGACCTCGGACTGGAAGCGGCCGCCGAGCTCGGCCTCGACCTGAGCCGAACCCTGTTGGTGCCCGACCCGGGCAGCCACTGGGCAGAGGTCACCGCGGCTCTGCTCGACGTCACCGGAGTGCTACTGCTCCGCCCGCCGGCCCGGGTCGATGCCCACACCGCCAGCCGGATCGCAGCACGGCTCCGCAAAAGGTCTGCGGCACTGGTCGTGCAGGGCGACTGGCCACAGTGCGAGGCCCAGGTCGGTCTGGTCCGCCAGCAGTGGCAGGGCCTCGGCCAGGGTCACGGCCACCTGCGTGCCCGGCAGGTCGAGATCGCCGTCCGGCACGGCAGTGGCCCGCCTGTCCACGGCACCGTCACCCTGCCCGGCACCGAGCCACCTCGCATCCTCGGCGCCCGGCAGATCCGGCTCCTGCGCGAGGTCGGCTGATGCGCCGCGTGCTGGCTGTCTGGTGCCCGGACTGGCCCGTGCTCTCGGCGATGGCCGAGGCACAGGTTCCGCCGCACCGTCCTGCCGCTGTCCTCGACGCGCATCAGGTGCATGCCTGCAACGACACGGCTCGCGGCGACGGCGTACGACGCGGCATGCGCCGTCGGGATGCTCAGTCCCGGTGCCCCGAGCTCGTCCTGCTCCCAGCCAACCCCGAGAGGGAGGCCCGCGACTTCGAGCCGGTGCTGGCCCGCCTCGAGGAGCTCTCCCCCGGCATCGCGGCGCTCCGCCCCGGCCTGGCCGCACTGCACTCCCCCGCCCGCTACTACGGCGGGGAGCGGGAGGCTGCTGCGGTGCTCGCGGAGCAGCTGGTCGCCCTCGGCATCTGGGACTGTCGCTTCGGCATCGCCGACGACCTCTTCACCGCCGAGCAGGCCGCCCGGGCCGCCGACCAGCAGGACAGCACCGTGGTGCCGGCCGGCGGCTCCGCGGCGTACCTGGCTCCTCTCGACATCCGTGTGCTCGACGAGCCTGAGACCACCGACCTGCTGCGCAGGCTGGGCATCCGGACCCTCGGTGACCTCGCCGGGCTGCCTGCTACCGACGTGCTCGGCCGCTTCGGTGCCGACGGCGCCCGGCTCCATCAGCTGGCCCGAGGCGGCGACACCGACCGGCTCCCGACCCGCCAGCCTCCCCCCGAACTGGTCTGCGAGGTGACCTTCGAACCCGCCCTCACCTCGGTCGAGTCGGTCACCTTCAGCGTCCGGCGCACCGCGGAGCGGTTCGTGCACCAGATCGGTGCTCGCCACCTCGTCTGCACCCGGGTGCTCGTCGAAGCCGAGAGCGAAGGCCGGATCACCTCGTCACGGTCGTGGGCCCACGCCCAGTGGTTCCGTGCCGGCGACCTGATCGACCGGGTGCACTGGCAGCTCAGCTCGCAGGGAGACCAGCGCAGCAGGTCGGCATCCGTGGGGCCGGTCACCTGCGTGCGGTTCACCCCGGAGACGGTGGAGGCCGACGTCGTGCATGCCGACGGGCTCTGGGGCAACGCCGACGCCTCACAGGTCGAGCGAGGTGTGGCCCGCGTGCAGGCGCTGCTCGGCTTCGAGTCAGTGGTGCAGCCGCTCCTCCAGGGCGGGCGCTCTCCGCAGGCCCGACAGGTCCATGTGCCCTGGGGAGAGCGTCCGCTCGGGCTGCGTCCCCGCGACCTCCCCTGGCCGGGCAGCATCCCACCGCCCGCCCCGGCTCGGGTGCTGCCCGAGCCGTGGCCGGCGACGGTGCTCGACGCGGGGCACCGCCCCGTCGCGGTCACCCCACGCGGCCTCCTCACCGGCTCGCCCGCCCGCTTCCGGCCTCATCAGCAACAAGGCTGGTTGGAGGTCTCCGCCTGGGCCGGACCTTGGCCGGTCGAGGAGACCTGGTGGGAGCCGGATGCACGGAAGATCAGCCGCTTCCAGATGGTCGGCGTCGACGGACGGGCCTGGCTGTTGGCCTGCAGCGACGACCGCTGGTGGACCGAGGCCAGCTATGACTGAGGGGTCCTTCGACAGGCTCAGGACGGCGCAAGCTCGACCACCGGGGAACCCCCAGCCACCGGAGAACTCCCGACCACCGGGGAGCAGCTGATGGGCTGGAGCAACCCGCCGGTCCCCTGGCGCGACCTGGAGCGCAAGCTCTCCGGGCGACCACCGACCCGACCCGACGACGGACCCGGCTCCCGCAAGCGGACCGGCTACGTCCCGCCGCCCGACGCGGTGCGACCCACGGGCGAGGTGACGCCGTACGCCGAGCTTCACGTGCACAGCAGCTTCTCCTTCCTCGACGGGGCCAGTGGTCCACGCGAGCTCGTCGAGGAGGCGGTGCGGCTCGGCCTGCACGCGATCGCGCTGACCGACCATGACGGCTTCGCCGGCACCCCGCTCTTCGCCGAGATCGCCGCGGAGCACCAGATGCCCACCGTGCACGGCACCGAGCTCTCCCTGGGCCTGACCAGGCCGCAGAACGGCATCGCCGACCCCGAGGGAGACCACCTGCTGGTGCTGGCCCGCGACGTCGCCGGCTACCACCGGTTGGCCGGCACCATCACCGAGGCGAACCTGCGCGGCGACGAGAAGGGCCGTCCCGTGCACGACCTCGAGGAGTTGGCCGAGATCGGGCGTGAGCACTGGCTGGTGCTGACCGGCTGCCGCAAGGGCGCCGTACGGCGGGCCCTCGCCTCCGGCGGTCCGGCCGCGGCAGCCGCCGCGTTGCGGGAGCTGGCGGAGAGGTTCGGCCGCGACAGCGTGGTGGTGGAGCTGATCGACCGCGGGCTGCCCGAGGACAGCAGCCACAACGACGTGCTCTTCGGCCTGGCCCGCGAGCTGGGGCTGCCGGCGGTGGCCACCGGCAACGTGCATCACGCCCGGCCCGAGGAGCATCGGCTGGCCACCGCCATGGCGGCACTACGTGCCCGGCGCAGCGTGGCCGAGATGGACGGTTGGCTGCCGGCCTGGGGCGGGGCCTGCCTGCGCTCGGGAGCGGAGATGGCGACCCGCTTCGCCCGCTACCCCGGCGTGGTCGCCCAGAGCGTGAGCATCGCCGACGAGATCGCCTTCGACCTGCGTCGCGCCAAGCCCGACCTGCCCAAGCGCAACATCCCCGAGGGCCACACCGCGACGACCTGGCTGCGCGAGCTCGTCGCTCGTGGCACCGCGACGCACTACCCGCCCGACGCCCCCCAAGCGGAGGAGGCGCGCGTGCGGATCGCCAAGGAGATGGCGACCATCGAGCGCAAGGACTTCTCCGGCTACTTCGTGATCATGCACGACATCGTCGCCTTCGCCCGCTCCCAAGGGATCCTCTGCCAGGGCCGGGGGTCGGCAGCCAGCTCGGCGGTCTGCTACGCACTCGGCATCACCTCCATCGACCCGGTCTTCTACGATCTGCCCTTCGCCCGGTTCATCTCCGAGCACCGCGACGAGGAGCCCGACATCGACGTCGACTTCGACTCCGACCGGCGCGAGGAGGTGATCCAGTGGGTCTACCGGACCTACGGCCGCCGCAACGCCGCCCAGGTCGCCAACGTGATCACCTATCGACCCAAGATGGCGGTGCGTGACGCCGCCAAGGCACTGGGCTACTCGCCGGGCCAGCAGGACGCCTGGTCGAAGCAGATCTCCAGCTGGAGCCGGGTGCCCCGCCCCGACGAGGAGGGCAGTGAGCACGACATCCCCCTTCCGGTCGTCGAGCTGGCCGAGTCGATGCTGGGCTCGCCGCGCCACCTCGGCATCCACTCCGGCGGGATGATCCTCACCGAGCAGCCGATCGGCGAGGTCTGCCCGATCGAGCGGGCGCGGATGGAGGACCGCACCGTGCTCCAGTGGGACAAGGACTCGTGCGAGTGGATGGGGCTGGTGAAGTTCGATCTGCTCGGACTGGGCATGCTCTCCGCGCTCGATCACATGATGACCATCGTGGCCACCCACCTCGGGGAGAGGTGGACGCTGTCGACCCTGCCGAAGGAGGAGCCGGCGGTCTACGACATGCTCTGCCGCGGCGACTCGGTCGGCGTCTTCCAGGTGGAGAGCCGCGCCCAGATCGGCACCCTGCCGCGGCTGCGTCCGCGCGAGTTCTACGACCTGGCGATCGAGATCGCCCTGATCCGTCCGGGGCCGATCCAAGGGGGCGCCGTACATCCGTATATCCGGCGGGCGACGGGCCGGGAGGAGGTCGAGTACGACCACGACGATCTGAAACCGGTGCTGGAGCGCACCAAGGGAGTCCCGCTCTTCCAGGAGCAGCTGATGGACATGGCCCGGGTGCTCGGCGACTGCACCGAGGACGAGGCCGACCTGCTGCGGCGGGCGATGGGCTCCAAGCGCGGGGTCGAACGGATCGAGAGCATCAAGACCAAGCTGTACGCCGGCATGGCGGAGCGCGGGCTGGTGGGCGAGAAGGCCGATGCGATCTACGCGAAGATCCTCTCCTTCGCCAACTTCGGCTTCGCCGAGAGCCACGCGCTCTCCTTCGCCAAGCTGGTCTATGCGAGCTCGTGGTGCCGGCTCCACTATCCGGCCGCATTCCTGGCCGCGCTGCTCCGCGCCCAGCCGATGGGGTTCTACTCGGCGCAGTCACTGGTGCACGACGCGCGACGGCACGGGGTGGAGGTGCTCGGCCCCGACATCGTCCGTTCGGCGGCGACGGCGGATCTCGAACAGATCGGTCCGCCAGGAGTCACCGGGCTCGATGCGTGCCTGACCGACCACAAGGAACGCACCGCGTTCGTCGAGGGCACCGGTGACCCCACGCCCGAGCATCGCCGCGACACGTCGTACGCGGTCCGGCTGGGACTGGACTCGGTGCGGGGCATCGGCACCGAGGTCGCCCGGCGCATCGTGGCGGCACGAGCGGAGCGACCGTTCGTCGACATGGTCGACCTGGCTCGCAGGGCCGGACTGGAGACCCGGCAGCTTGAGGCGCTGGCCACCTCCGGCGCTCTCGGCAGCTTCGACCTCAGTCGGCGCGAAGCGATGTGGCGAGCCGGGTACGTCGAGCATGAGGGGCAGCTCCTGGGTAGCGGTCCGCGCCTCTCGGTGCCCGCACTCCCGGAGATGACGCCGATGGAGGAGACCCTGGCCGACCTGTGGGCGACCACCATCACCCCGGAGACCCATCCCTTCGGGCACCTGCGTACGCAGTTGAAGGCTCACCACATCCAGGCGGTCGCCGACCTGCCCCACCTCGAGTCCGGCCGCCGGATCCGGGTCGCCGGACTGGTCACCCACCGACAGCGCCCCAGCACCGCGGAGGGGGTCACCTTCCTGAATCTGGAGGACGAGACCGGCATGCTCAACGTGGTGTGCAGCCCCGGGGTCTGGCGGCGCTACCGCCAGGTCGCCCGGAGCGCTGCCAGCATGGTGATCCGAGGGATCCTCGAGCAGCAGGACGGCGTGATCAACCTGGTCGCCGATCAGTTGCTCCCGCTCTCCGCGGTCGATCCCGCCGCCGATCGCGCCCTCACCTCCCGGCACCGCTCCCGCGACTTCCGCTGAGCAGGGAAGGACCTCCCCGGAGGTCGAGCCCGTCGAGACCCGTCACCGAACGATCTCGACAGGCTCGATCACCGGCTCGGTCAGCCCCGTTTGGCCCGGCGGAGACGCTGGTTGTCGGCACGCAGTCGGGCAACCTCGTGCTCCAACTCCAGGACCCGCGCGACCCCGGCCAGGTTGAGGCCCTCGGCGAGCAGGTCGCGGATCCGATGGAGCCGGACGATGTCTGCCGCACTGTAGCGGCGCGTGCCTCCCGCCGTACGGGCTGGCGCGACGAGACCCCGGCGCTCGTACACACGCAGGTTCTGGATCTCCATCGACACCATCTCGGCCGCGACCGAGATCGCGTACACACCGCGTTCAGGCACCTTCGTGCACCTCCTGCATCCAGGGTACTTGAAATCTTGGGAACAGATGATCTATATCTGTTGTTACAGATCATGTCCGATCGACACTCCAGAGGAGGAACCCATGTTGCTGCGCACCACCGATCCGTTCCGTGACTTCGACCGCCTCACCCACCAGCTCCTGGGTGGCACGACGAACCGCCCTGCCGTGATGCCGATGGATGCCTGGCGTGAAGGTGACCGGTTCGTGCTCGAGTTCGATCTGCCCGGCGTCACGCCGGAGAGCATCGACATCGACGTCGAGCGCAACGTGCTCACCGTCAAGGCCGAGCGGGTCGCCCACAACGGCGACTGGCAGCGGCTCTCCGCCGAGCGCGTGCACGGTCAGTTCAGCCGGCAGCTCGTCCTCGGGGACAACCTCGATCTCGACAAGATCGAGGCAGGCTACGACCAGGGCGTCCTGCGTCTGGTCGTCCCGGTGGCCGAGAAGGCGAAGCCGCGCAAGATCCAGATCGCCGGCGTCCCCATGGCGGAGGAGCCCGAGGCCATCGAGGCCTGAGCGAAGCCGCCTCGTCACCGGTGGTCGAGCTTGTCGAGACCCGTCACCGAACGCGGTCGCGACCGGCTCGGCCACCGGTTCACATTTCCCCACTCCTGCTGAGGTTCCTGCCTACGATCTCAGCATGAACCTCACCGAGAAGGCCGCCCTGCTCTCCGGCAAGGACTTCTGGCACACCGAGGCCGCCGACGGCGCGCCTTCCGTGATGCTGACCGATGGCCCGCACGGACTGCGCAAGCAGGCCGGCGAGGGCGACCACCTGGGGTTGGGCGACAGCAACCCCGCCACCTGCTTCCCTCCCGCGGTCGCACTCGGCGCCTCCTTCGACCCGGACCTCGTCGCGGAGGTGGGGACGATGATCGCCGCCGAGGCGCGGGCCGAGGACGTGGCCGTGGTGCTCGGCCCCGGTATCAACCTCAAGCGTTCTCCGCTGTGCGGACGCAACTTCGAGTACTTCTCCGAGGATCCTCACCTCTCCGGACTGCTCGGCAGCGCCTGGGTCCGCGGCCTGCAGTCGGGCGGCGTCGGCGCCTCTCTCAAGCACTTCGCGGCCAACAACCAGGAGCACGACCGGCTCCGCGTGAGCGCCGACATCGACGAGCGGCCCTTGCGCGAGCTCTACCTCCGCGCCTTCGAGCGCGTGGTCCGCGATGCCGACCCGTGGACCGTGATGTGCTCCTACAACGCGATCAACGGCGTCCTCGCCTCCGAGAACCCGTGGCTGCTCACCACCGTCCTCCGCGAGGAATGGGGGTACGCCGGCCTGGTCGTCTCCGACTGGGGTGCGGTACGCGACCGGGTCACCTCCCTGGCTGCGGGACTGGACCTGCAGATGCCCGGCGTCGGCGGCGCGAGCGACGCCGAGGTGGTCGCCGCGGTCGAGGCCGGTGAGCTCGACGAGTCCGTCGTGGATCGCTCTGCCGGACGCGTCGCCGCGCTGGCCGCCCGCGCGCAGGCTGCCGCCGCCGAGCGGCCTGCCCGCCCGCTGGCTGCCTTGCATGCCGAGCACCATGACGCGGCCCGCCGGATCGCCGGACACTGCATCGTGCTGCTGCGCAACGAGCCCGTCGGGGATGCCCCGCTGCTGCCGTTGACCCCGGGGAGCCGGATCGCAGTGATCGGCGAGTTCGCCCGCACTCCGCGCTATCAGGGCGCCGGCAGCTCCCGGATCAACCCGACCCGCCTCGACTCCGCGCTGGAGGAGCTGCGCCGCCTCCATCCCGACCTCACCTTCACCGGCGACGATCCGGCGGAGGCCTCTGCTGCCGCGACCGCGGCCGAGGTGGCGGTGCTGTTCCTCGGACTGCCCGCCGAGGAGGAGTCCGAGGGCTTCGACCGTGCCCACCTCGACCTTCCGGTCGAGCAGCTCGACCTTCTCGCCGCCGTACTCGCCGCGCAGCCGCGCACCGTGGTGGTGCTGTCGGCCGGCGGCGTCGTCTCCGTGCCGCACCCCGAGCAGGTGCCTGCGCTGGTGCAGGCGTCGCTGCTCGGCCAGGCCGGCGGCGGCGCGGTGGCAGACGTGCTCACCGGTCGGGTCAATCCGTCGGCCCGCCTCGCCGAGACCGTCCCGTTGCGGCTGGCCGACTCCCCCGCCTTCCTCGACTTCCCCGGCGAGCGGGGCCACGTGCGCTACGGCGAGGGGGTCTTCGTCGGCTACCGCTGGTACGACGCCCGCGCTCTGCCGGTCACCTTCCCGTTCGGGCACGGCCTCTCCTACACGACCTTCGAGCACACCGACCTGGGCGTGCACGGTCGGCCCGACGGCCTCGACGTGCAGGTCACGATCACCAACACCGGCGCGGTCACCGGTCGCGAGGTCGTGCAGGTGTACGCCGGCAAGCCTGCTTCGCAGCTGACTCGCCCGCCCCGCGCCCTGGTGGGCACCGCCGTCGTCGAGCTGGCCGCCGGGGAGAGCCGGGTCGTGCGTGTCGACGTACCGTTGCACGCGTTGGAGTCGTGGTTCACCGGGTACGGCTGGGCCGTGGAGGCCGGTGAGTACACGATCGAGGTCGGCGCATCCAGCCGGGACCTCCGGGCGCGTACCCACGTCTCCCTGGACGGCCCCGACCTGCGCCCGCTCCTGCACCTGGAGTCGACCCTCGGCGAGGTGCTGGAGGACCCGGTCGCCGGCCCCTTGGTGGCGGCCGGTCTGGCCGAGATGGCGCCCGACGAGGCGGACGACGTCGAGGGCATGGGGCAGATGCTGATGAGCTTCCCGATCGGACGCGTGCTCACCATGGCTGGCGGCGCGGTCAGCACCGCCGATATCCAGGCCCTCCTCGACGCCGCCAACCAAGCCCGTTGAGTTAGCGCAAATGGCGCCTTGAGTTAGCGCGAATGGCGCGAGAGCTGACTTTTGCGCGAACTCGATGGGCCATTTGCGCGAACTCGGCGGCTAGCGGGAGACCACCTCGAAGCTCATCCCGGCTGCCTCCAGCCGGGTGAGCAGGTTCTGGCCCATCGCGGTGGCCGTGGTGACCTGGCCGCTGGTCACCGGGTTCTGGTCGAACGCCAGGCAGAGCGCCGACTCGGCGAGCATCTTCGCGGTCTCGGTATAGCCGGGATCGCCGCCGCTCACCCGGGTGTGCACGGTGCGCCCCTCCGCCTCGACGACGAAGTCGACGGTGAACCACGAGCGCCGGCGACGCTCCGGCGAGGGCCCTTCGCCCTGCGGCACCTTGCTCTTCAGCAGGTTGCGCACCGGGCGGATCTGCGCTGCCAGCGCCAGCGCGACGACGCCGACCGAGCCGCCGAGCGCGTAGTGCAGCGTCTTGGTACCGGCGTAGTGCGAATACCGGAACTCCGGCCCGTAGGAGGCCAGCGCGGCACCACTGCGCACGACGACCTGGGGATCGATGGTGGGCAGCGGCAGCAGGTAGTAGCCCAGCAGGGAGTCACGATGCGGCTTTCCGGCCACGGCCCGGCTGCTCCGGCCGACCGGGCGCGCCTCCTTCTTCCGCCGCTCGGCGAACGCAGCCTTCATCTCCCGAGCCCGCGAGAAGGCGCCCATGGCGGAGTGGAAGGTGCCGCCGGAGAAGGTGGCGTTGCTGCGCACGACGCCACGTACGCGCACCGGTCCGGAGGTGTCCACCTGCTGCAGGGCATGGAAGACGCCGATGTCGTGCGGCACCGAGTCGAACCCGCAGGCGTGCACGATCCGGGCGCCGTTCGCCGCGGCCGTGGCGTGGTGCTTGAGCCACATCCGGTCCACGAACTCCGGCTCACCGGTCAGGTCGACATAGTCGGTGCCCTGCGCAGCACAGGCCGCCACGAGTGGTTCCCCGTGCTGCAGGTAGGGACCGACGGTCGTGATGACGACCTTGGCACGGGCCACGACCTGCTCCAGAGTCGCCTGGTCGGCCGCGTCGGCGACCAGCAGCTCCATCGCCTCCAAGCGCGGGTCGATCGCGGCGAGCGTGGAGCGCACCTGCTCCAGCTTGGCCTGGCTGCGGCCGGCGATCGCCCAACGCAGCCGGGCCGGCGCGTGCCGCGCCAGGTACTCCGCAGTCAGGCCACCCGTGAATCCGGTAGCGCCGAAGAGGACGATGTCGAGGTCACGGTCGAGGTCGCGTTCCGCCATGGGCCCATGCTGCCGTACCCGTGGTCATCGGCCCAAGGATGCTCGGCAGGCGGGAACCGCCACAGCCCCTGGCTCGTCCCACCGCCATGAGTCGTTCCAGCCAGGCCCCGTTCGCGGCGGCTGCTCTCTCCGTCCTCGCCCTCGTCGGCGGCCTCACCGCCGCCGTTGCACTGCACGAGCCCGCACCCACCGGCGGTACGGCCGCCTCCTCAAGCGGTCCCGCCGGCGCGCCGGCGCTGTCGGTCGCCGCCGTCCCGGGCAGGTTGACTTCCGCAGCCTCGTGCGAGGACCTGCTGGCCCGACTGCACGCGGCCGGCTCCGAGCTGGTGGGCCCGTGGGGTTGGGGCTACGGACCTGTCTACGCGTACGACGGCGTGCAGCTGCTCCGCGGCGCCCTCGCGGCTGCGACCCCCAGGGACCTCGACACAGCAAGCCGTCTGACCGAGCAGAGCAACAGCGAGACCGGCACCAACGTGCAGGAGGCCGGCGTCGACGAGCCCGACGTGGCGAAGACCAACGGCACGATCCTGGTGCGCGTCGACCGGCACCGTTTGACGACGTACGACGTCACCGGCGACCGGGTCCGCAGGCTCGGCACCCTGAAGCTCCCCGCGCGCACCTCAGAGCCCGAGCTGCTGCTGCGCGGCGAGCGTGCACTGGTCGTCGACCACAACTGGTGGCGCGGTGGCGCAACCTCCCGGGTGACCGGCATCGACCTGGCTGATCCTCGTGCGCCTGAGGTGGCCGACGTCCACGAGTTCGACGGTGAGCTGCTCTCCGCCCGGCTCACCGGCGACGATGTCCGGCTGGTCACGTCCACGGCCCTTCCGGACCTGCCGTTCGTGCACCCGACCCGCAGCCGCAGCCGCAAGGAGGCGCGGCGGGCGAACCGGGAGATCGTCCGGGAGTCGACGATCGAGGACTGGCTGCCGCAGGTGCGCGACGACGGCACCACCTCACCACTCCTCGACTGCGCGGCGGTCGAGCTTCCCGAAGACGGCGGACTCGGCACGCTCAGCATCATCGGCTTCCCGATCGGCGACCCTGCCGACCGCGACGCGACCGCGGTGCTCACCGACTCGCGGATCGTCTACAGCTCCACCGACCGGCTCTACCTCGCCACGGGCATGTCCTGGGGCCGCTGCTGCATCCTGTTCGACACGGCAGCGCGGCTAGGCGGCGGCACCGGCGACACCACCGACCTGCACGCCTTCGCGCTCTCCGGCACCCAGGCGACCTACCAGGGCTCCGGGCAGCTGAAGGGCACGGTGCGGGACCGCTGGGCGCTCGACTCGGCGGACGGCGTACTGCGCGTCGCGCTGGCGATCCCCGAGAAGCGGCAGAAGGGCAAGCCGACCGCCATGGCCCAGAATGCCGTCGTCACGATGGCTGAGCGCGACGGTCGCCTCGAGGAGACCGGGCGGGTCGACGGCCTGGGCGTGAACGAGGAGATCCAGTCGGTGCGCTGGTTCGACGACTTCGCCGTGGTGGTGACCTTCCGCCAGATCGATCCACTCTACGCCATCGACCTCTCCACCGACCGGCCGCGGCTCCTGGGCGAGCTGAAGATCCCGGGCTTCTCCTCCTACCTGCACCCGATCGGGGACGACCGGTTGCTGGGAATCGGCACGGACGCCGACCAGCGCGGCCGCAGCCTCGGCCCGCAAGCCAGCACCTTCGACATCTCCGATCCCGCCGCCCTGGCCCAGCTCAGCAAAGTCACCTACGGTCGCAACGCCGAGCTCCCCGCGGCCTGGGAGCCGCGCCAGTTCACCTGGCTGCCCGACGCGAACGTCGCGCTGACGCCGGTGATGCGCTACGGCGGCCGGGACCGGTTCGCCCTCTCGGTGCTGCAGGTCGGCGCGGACGGCAAGCTCACCGAGGAGCGGGTGACTCTGGCCGGAGGTTGGCGCACCTACAACAACCTGCGGACCGTGCCGCTGCCCGACGGCCGGGTGGTGTTGAGCAGCGCCAAGGAGAACCGCTTCCTCTCCTGGTGACCGCGCTGGCCACCGAGAGGTAGGCGCGGGGAGGGTCCGCGGGGGCCGTCAGGACGCGTAGCGCTTGGCGGCCCGGGCCCTGGCCTTGGCTGCCTCGACCTCACGGTCCTTGGGCGGCGCCTGTGTAACCAGCTCCTCCAAGAGGTGCTGGGTCACGTGGGCGATCTCGGCGACCGCACGGTCGAAGGCGGCCTGATTGGCTGCCGATGGCCGGGTCGTCCCACTCACCTTGCGCACGTACTGCAGCGCGGCGGCGGTCACCTCGTCACGGGTCGCCGGCGGCTCGAAGTTGTTCAGCGGGCGGATGTTGCGGCACATGCTCCCACGGTACGTCGCCCTCGGTACGCCCTCAGCCGCGGACGAAGATGTGATCGGCCGCCTCCGGCACGATCTCGGCGGTCTCGCCACCGGAGCCCAGCAGCACGCCGTCGGCGGTCGCGACCACCACGACGGTCTGGTCGGGCATCGCGCCGACACGGCGCAGCGCACTCATCAGGTGCTCGTCCTTCTGCATCTCCTCGGAGATACGGCGCACCAGCACGCGCTGCTCCTCACGGCCGGCGATCTCGGAGAGGGCGATCACGCCCTCCCGGAAGTCCTCCGCGGCCGGGGTCTGGCCCAGCTCGTCGAGGCCGGGAATCGGGTTGCCGTACGGCGACTCGGTGGGCTGCCCCAGGAGCTCGATGAGCCGCCGCTCCACGTTCTCGGAGATCACGTGCTCCCAGCGACAGGCCTCGGCGTGCACGAGCTCCCAGTCGAGCCCGATGACGTCGGTGAGCAGCCGCTCGGCCAGACGGTGCTTGCGCATCACTCGGGTAGCGAGGCGTTGGCCCTCCGGGGTGAGCTCGAGATGGCGGTCGCCCTCGACCGTGAGCAAGCCATCTCGCTCCATCCTGGCCACCGTCTGCGACACGGTCGGTCCGCTCTGGTGCAGGCGCTCGGCAATCCGGGCCCGCAGAGGCACGATCCCCTCCTCCACGAGCTCGAAGATCGTGCGCAGGTACATCTCGGTGGTGTCGATCAGGTCGCTCACCCCTCCATTGTGGCCCATCGGGCCTACTCGGCAGGATGAGGGGATGGAGACCCTGCTGATCCCGTCCCGTTTCCGCGGACCCGACCGCTCCGGCAACGGCGGTTGGACCGCCGGTGCCCTCGCCTCCGCCCTCGGTGGTCGCGTCCCCACACCCCAGCCGCCGGTCGAGGTCACCCTGCGTACGCCGCCGCCTCTGGACCGGTCGCTGGACGTGCGCGTCGAGGGCGACCACGCCACGCTCGCCGACGGCGAGACCGTCGTCGCCACCGCGCGGCTGGTTCCGCAGGAGCAGGCACCCGCGCCCGTGGCCGGCGTACCGCTGGCGGAGGCGCGGCTGGCCGCCGAGAAGTACGCCGGCCATGCCGAGCACCCGTTCCCGCACTGCTTCGTCTGCGGCACCGCCCGCGAGGAGGGTGACGGGCTGCGGCTCTTCCCAGGCGCGGTGCCGCCGGTCGACGGCGTCGAACGGGTGGCGACGACGTGGACGCCACACGCAAGCCTGGCCGACGAGAGGGACCCGACACGGGTGAGCCTCCCCGTCGCCTGGGCCGCACTCGACTGCCCCGGCGCGTGGACCGTCGACCTGACCGGACGGGCGATCGTGCTGGGCCGGATGACCGCCGCGGTCGACGCGCTCCCGGCAATCGGCGAGGAGCACGTGGTCATCGGCGGGCTGCTCGGCAACGAGGGGCGCAAGTGGTTCACCGCCAGCAGCGTGCACGACCTCGACGGGCGCGTGGTCGCTCGGGCCCGGCACACCTGGATCGAGATCGATCCGTCGGCGTTCAACGGCTGAGCCCCCGGGACCCGGACCGCCGAAAACCCCTTGTGGCCGCCTGGGAGCGGTCGTACCGTTGAGGCACACGGGAAAGGAGGTGGTCCGATCAATGATTGACGTAGGGACTCGTGAGGTGGCTGTCGGCTGACAGCTCCGCTGCCGAGCGGAGACGCCACAGCGTCGAGCAGTCGGCGTAATCCACGGCAGTCACCCGACCCGCGGGCGCTCCGGACATCAGTCCACCGGAGAGGCTCGGAAGGTCCGCCCCGGCCCCCTGGCCGACGGAAACCACCGGGCACGCCCGCGGGTCGCTCCCATTTCCGGACACACCCACCGCACATGCAGATGACCACCGCCGGCATTCGTACGCACAGAGGGGTCCCGGGGTGAAAGACTCGCCCCATGACCGAGCAGATCCGCGTCTTCCTCCTCGACGACCACGAGATCGTCCGGCGTGGCCTGCGCGCGCTGCTCGAGTCGGAGGGCGACATCACGGTGGTTGGCGAGGCGGGCCTCGCCACCGGCGCCGCCGAGGCGATCATCGCCCTCGCCCCCGATGTCGCGGTCCTCGACGCTCGGCTGCCCGACGGCACCGGCATCGAAGTCTGCCGACAGGTCCGTGCGGAGAACCCCGACGTGCACGCGCTCATCCTCACCAGCTACGACGATGACGAGGCGATGTACGCCGCCATCCTGGCCGGCGCCTCCGGCTACGTGTTGAAGCAGATCGAGGGCTCCTCGCTGCTGAGCGGCATCCGACTGGTCTCCAGCGGCCACTCCCTCATCGACCCCGGCGCGGCCCTGCGGCTGGTGCAGCGGTCCACCGAGCCCGACAGTCAGGCCGGCTTTCCCAGCCTCACCCGGCAGGAGCACCGCGTCCTCACCGCGATCGCCGACGGTCTCACCAACCGCCAGATCGGCGAGCGCCTCCACCTGGCCGAGAAGACCGTGAAGAACCACGTCACCAACATCCTCAGCAAGCTCGGCGTGGAGCGCCGTACCCAAGCCGCCCTCCTCGCCAGCAAGCTGAGCACCTCCCCTACCGACCTTTCCTGATCCACTCCATTCTTGGTAATTCCCCGCCCGAGCGGGGAATTACTCACTTGTAGGCCGTAGCTACGCACACCAGGCGACAAGTTCCCCGCCCGGGCGGGGAATCTCGAGGCGGCAGGTCAGAGGCGGAAGCGGGCGACGAGGGCTTTGAGCTCGGCGGCCATGGCGGCGAGGTCAGTGGCGGACTGGAGGGTGTTCTGGGCTCCTTGACGGGTGTCGTCGGCGGCGCCGGCCACCTGGGTGACGTCGGAGGCGATGCCGTTGGCGCCGGTGGCGGCCTCGGTCACGCTGCGAGCGATCTCGTTGGTGGTGGCGGTCTGCTCCTCGACCGCTGAGGCGATCGAGGTCTGGATGTCGTTGATCCTGCCGATCACGTCGGCGATCTCGCTGATCGCGGAGACGGCGCCCTGGGTGTCGGTCTGGATCGCCTCGATCTTCTGGCCGATGTCGTCGGTGGCCTTGGCAGTCTCCTTCGCCAACTCCTTGACCTCGTTGGCCACCACGGCGAAGCCCTTGCCGGCGTCACCGGCACGAGCGGCCTCGATGGTGGCGTTGAGGGCCAGCAGGTTGGTCTGCTGGGCGATGGAGGTGATCACCTTGATGACCTGGCCGATCTCGGCCGACGACTCGCCGAGGCTGGCGACCGTCTCCTGAGCCGCACCGGCGACCGTGACGGCGCTGGTGGCGACGGTCGCCGCCTCCGTGGCGTTCTTGGCGATCTCACGGATGCTCGCGGTCATCTCCTCGGCTGCCGTGGCGACGGTCTGAATGCTGGCGGAGACCTCGACGGAGGCGCTGGAGGCGCTCGCCGCACGATCCGAGGTCTGCGTCGCACCCTCGCCCATGCCCTGGGAGAGGATCGTCAGCTGCTCGGCGGCGACCGCGAGCGAGTCGGCCGTGTGGCCGATCTCCCCCATGCTGCCGCGCAGGGTCGCCAGGAGCTCGGAGAGCCCGCCGGCCAGCTGGCCGATCGCATCGGAGCCGGAGACGAGGAGCTCGCGCGTGAAGTCGCCCTCGGCGGCCGCCTTCACGACGTCGAGGACCATCTCGACCTTGCGGGCCAGGTCGGCCGCCGCCTCGCGGTCGGCATCGGCGCGGGCCACCCGCTCGAGGGCGGAGGAGACCAACCGACCCACATTGCGCAGCGCGTCCAGGCGCTCGGCGCTGGGATACAGGGTCTCGGTGGCGAAGAAGTCCATGGTGCCCACCACCTGGCCCTCGACCACGAGCGGGAAGCAGATCCCCGACTTCACGCCCACCGCCTGTGCGACGGGAGCGCGGGAGCAGTCGGTCATCTCCCCGATGTCCTGGGTGAAGTAGAGGTCTCGCTGGGCCCAGGTCCGGCCGGACAGGCCGACCCCCTCGGCGAACGACGCCTCCAGGGTGACCTTGCGGAACTCCGGCCCGGCATCTCCCGACTCCACGACGAACTTCAGCAGGTGGTCAGCAGGGTCCACCCGCCAGAACGATCCGTAGGCCCAGCCGAACTCGGCACGCACCGTGTCGAGCGCGACGCGCACCGCGGCGTCCTCGGAGTCGGCGGCCGCCAGCCCGGTGAGCACCTTGTTGACGGCGGCGGCGTCGGCCGTGGCCTCGGCAGCCCGCCTCTCGCTGTCGAGCTTGTCGGTGACGTTGTCCCAGGTGGCCATCGCGCCGACGTACGCACCGCTCTCGTCGTGGAGAGCGACGACGTTGAGATCCAGCGTCTCAGGTCCCACCCTGATCAGTGCCCGACGCGGCAGCAGCCCGGGGTCGGCGAGCAGCCGCCGTTGGTAGGACGGGTCCTTGTGGAAGATGTCGAGGCTGGAGCCGACGACCTCCTCCGGAGCGACCGGGATCCAGTCGGCGAGCCGGCGCAGTCCCTCGACCGTGGCCGGGTTCGCGTAGGTGATCACCAGGTCACGGTCGGCGAGCATCACCCGAGTGGGCAGCTGATCGAGGACGGCGGGCAGCCGGGAGAGATCGACCGGCTCGGGAGCGACGTGGCTCGGCGACGGGCGGTGCGTGTTCTCCGGAGCGATCTCCAGGTCGGTCATGACGTTCCTCCGTTGTTGGGCTCTCCGGCGGCAGACACGTCGACCGCGCGGTCAGGGTCGACGACGAGCAGGATCGCGTCCGGCAGGGTGAGCACCCCGTGGACCACCTCCCGCACCATCACCGGCAGGTTGCTGGGGACGGGCTGGAGCTCCAGCCCGCTGGTGTCGATCACGTCACCGATCCGGTCGACGAGGAGGCTCACCACCTCGCCGCGGCTGCGGACGATCACGTTCATCTCCGGGCTCTCGTCTGCATCGGTGTGCAGGTCGAGGCGCCGCCGCAGGTCGAGCGCGGTCACGATCTGGCCACGCAGGTTGATCAGCCCACGCACCGCCTCGGGCGCACGCGGCACCGGCGTCATCGTCTGACTCCGCAGCACCTCCTGGACGCTGTCGACCGCCACGCCGAAGTGGAGACCGGCCACCCAGAAGGTGCAGTACTGGTGGGTCGCCACTGTCGTGCTCATCGTCCGACCACCGCCTCCAGGTCGACGAGGTCGGTGACCCTGTCCTGCACGATCGCCGAGCCGAGGACACCGGTACGGCGTCCCACCTCACTGCGCACCACGGCCGTCTCGACGACGTCCAGCACCCGATCGATGATGATCCCGACCCGGCGGCCGTCCGCCTCGTGGACCACGACCGACAGCTGGTCGCCTGTCAGCTCGGACTCGCGCAGGCCGATCGCCGGAGCCAACCGCACCAGGGGCAGGATGCCGTCGCGGTACTGCACGACCTCCTCGTTGCCGGAGCGCTCGACCCGCGCCGGATCGAACTCCTCCAAGCGGCTGATCGCACGCAGCGGGAGGGCTGCCCGGCGTCCGGCGGCGACCTCCAGCACCAACAGCGCCTCCGCGTCGTCGTCGACGGGCTTGGGCTCCGGTTCGTCGGCGACCACGTGGTCGATGCCCGCGGTCGCCGCGATCCCCGGGACGTCGAGGATCAGCGCGACCCGGCCGTCCCCCATGATCGTGGCGCCGGCGTACGTCGCCAGCCCCTTGAGCTGGCGCCCGATCGGCTTCACCACGATCTCCTGCGTGTCGTAGACCTCCTCGATGCAGAGCCCGAAGCGGGAGCCGTCCGCCTGAACCACCACGACGGTGAGCGGGCCGTCGGTAGCCGACGAAGGGCCACCGAGCGCCGTGGTCAGCGCCACCAGAGGCAGGAGGTGGCCACGCAACCGGAGCACCGGCGACCCGGCCAGCATCTCCACGCCGTTGCGGAGGTCCTCACCCTCGAGGCGCACCAACTCGACGAGGTTGGCTTGGGGAATCGCGTAACGCTCGCCGCCCTCGCCCACGACCAGCGCGGGGATGATCGCCAGGGTGAGCGGGATCCGCACGCGACAGGTGGTGCCGAGCCCGACCTGGCTACTGAGGTCGACGCTGCCGCCGATCCGTTCGATGTTGGTGCGTACGACGTCCATGCCCACGCCGCGGCCGGAGACGTTCGTGACCGTGGCCGCGGTGGAGAAGCCCGGGCGGAAGACCAGCTGCACCAGCTCCTTCGGCTCCATTCGGGCGGCCTGATCGGCGGTGATCACTCCGCGTGCGATCGCGGTCTCGGCCACCCGGACCGGATCGATGCCGGCGCCGTCGTCGGTGATCTCGACGACCACCTGGCCGCTCTCGTGACGAGCGCGGAGCGAGAGTCGTCCGGCTGCGGCCTTGCCTGCGGCGATCCGGCGCTCCGGGGGCTCGATGCCGTGGTCGAGGGAGTTGCGGACGAGATGGGTCAGCGGGCCCTTGAGCGCTTCGAGCAGCGAGCGGTCCAGCTCGGTGTCGTGCCCCTCCATCTCCAGGTGCACCTCGCGGCCCAGCTGTGCGGCGAGGTCGCGCACGATCCTGGGCATCTTCGCCCACACCTGCCCGATCGGCTGCATACGCGTCTGCATGACGCCCTCCTGGAGCTCGCTGGCGACCAGGTCGAGCCGCTGTGCCGCGCGCACGAGCTCGGCGTCGCCGAGGCCGTCGGTGCGCTGCAGGATCTGGTTGCGGGTGAGCACCAGCTCACCGACCAGCTGCACCAGGTTGTCGAGCAGATTGACGTCCACCCGGACCGAGGAGTCCACAACGCTGCGGGTGCCCGGCTCGTCGTCGCCCGGGTCCGCCGCGGCATCCGTCGGGACGGCCACCGGCGTCGGCTCCGGAACCGGCTGCGGCGCGACCGGAGTCGGCGCAGCAGCGAGAGGTACGACGCTCGGCTGGTCGGGCGTGACGGTCGGTTCCGGCGCAGAGACCGGCTCCGGCGCGGGAGGCTGCGTCGCGGGAGGCTGCGTCGCCGAGGGCGCGGTAGCGGGTTCCAGCGCCGCCTTGAGCGCCGCGACCACCTCGGCCACCACGACGGCGTCGGCGGTCTCGTCGGCACCTGTGCGCTCGATGACAGCGAGCAGGTCGCGAACGGTGTCGACCATCCGGAGCAGCGTGCCGGTGAGCTCCGCGTCGAGCAGCATCTCGCCGTCCCGCAGGCGGGAGAGCAGGTTCTCACCCACGTGCGTCAACGACTCGAGGTGGCCGAAGCCGAGGAACCCGCTGGTGCCCTTGATCGTGTGGATCGTGCGGAAGATGCTGGCCAGCTTCTCCCGGGATCCCGGGTCCTGCTCCAGCGCGACCAGATCCCTGTCGAGCTGGTCGAGATTCTCGTGACTCTCCACGAGGAACTCCGCGATGATCTCTGCGTCGTCGTCCACGCCCCCGCCTCCCTCCATCAGGGAGACCATCGGCCACCGTCAGGGAGAGTTGAGAAGTCGGACCGGAGTCGGGCCGCAGAGCAGCCGCCTGCAGGGCGACTGTCGGCTGGGCGCCGCCCCTACGAGCGCTTGCGGAGCTGTTCGGCGAGCGAGGCGACGGTGGTGTCGCTCGGGGAAGCGGCGTCGCGGTTGCTCGAGCTGAGCTGCTCGATCAGCTCGGCACGCTGGACGCTGACGGAACGCGGGGCATCGATCCCGATACGGATCACGTCACCACGGACCTCAAGCACGGTGATGGTCACGTCGTCCCCGACGAGCACACTCTCCCCGGCCTTGCGACTCAACACCAGCATGGGCCCACGCTATCGGGTCCGGGGCACGGCGCGACACACGACGCGGAGGCGAGATCGCGAGCACTCATCCCAGGAGGGGAGCCGCGATCGGGTGCCGGCGATCATCCAGCACCACCTGGAGCGCTCGTCGGTTGACGGTGTTGACGATGATCGGTGCCACCAGGTTGCCGGTGGTCTGCTCCAGGCTCATCCCCGCATTGAGGACCACCAGCACCAGCGCCTCCTCCGGCCCGGCCAACTCCAGCGCCGCGACATCCTCGTCGGTGATCTCCGGGGCGTAGCCGGCGAAGAAGACTCCCGGAGTGACCACGAGGAAGCGCAGGTCGTCGTGGGTGATCGAACGGAACTCGCACAGCGTGCCGTCCTCGTCGAGCCGCACCAGGGCGAACTGCTGGTCATCGGAGAAGCCCGGCATCGGCCGGACCATCTCGATCACCGGGATCTCGGGGACGTCGCTCATCGTCACCTCGGAGGAGTCGGTCTGCACGGTCGCGATCATCGCAGATAGTCCAACAGCGAGGTGGACAGCACACGAGCACTGGTGGCGAGGGCGGACTGGTAGGCGAGCTCACCCATCTTGACGTCGATCGCCGCACGCATGAGGTCGGCGTCCTCGAGGTCCGAGAGCCGGGAGGTCAAGGTCAACTCGTTGTCCCCCGCGTCGACCAGCGACTGCTCCACGCGGCGCGCGCGCACACCGATGTCAGCCTGGGTGGTGGTCAGCGTGTCGAGGCGCCCCGCCAGGGCGTCGATCCCCGCCCGGACCGCGGTCGTGTCGCCGGCTCGCAGGTCCGCGGCGAGGGCATCCAGGTCATCGAAGAGCGAGCCACCGGCCGGCCCGAAGACGTCGGGGCCGTTCACGTTGACCTGGATCTCCACGCCGGGACCGATCGTCCGGTTGACCGGGTGCGCCGTACCGACCCACGCGCCCGAGCTGTCGTAGGCGGACGGGCCGGCGGTGATGCCGCCGAAGACCGGGCGGCCGATGTACTGCGTGTTGGCACTCGCCAGCAGCGCCGCGCGTACCTGCTCGACCTCGGTGGCCAGTGCCTCCCGCGCCTGCTGGCCCATCGCACCGTCGTTAGCGCCCTGCAGCCCGAGGTCCCGGGCCCGCCGCACCTGGACGATCATGCCGCTCAGCGCGCCGTCGATCTGGTTGAGCCAGCCCATGCCGTCCTCCGCGTTGCGGGCGTGCTGCTGCTGGGCAGCCAGCTCGGCCCGGGTGCGCATCGCGGCTGCCGCGTCGGCGGGCGAGTCGGAGGGCCGGTTGAGCCGGCGTCCGGTGCTCAGCTGCTCCTGGCTGGCCGCCAGACGACTGGCGTTGGTCTCGATGGAGGTCAGCGACTGGCGCACCATCATGTTCTGGGTGACGCGTCCGATCGCCATGTCAGCGCACCAGCCCGGTCCGGTTGATCAGGGTGTCGAGCACCGAGTCGAGGGTGGTCATCACCCGCGATGCGGCCTCGAACTGTCGCTGCGCGGCCATCAGGCTCACCATCTCCTCGTCGATACTGACACCGGCCATCGACTCCCGGGTGCGGTCGACCTGCTCGGTCAACACGGACTGGTTGGCGGCCAGACGGTGGACGGAAGCCACCTCCGTGCCGAAGACGGAGACCAGGCGCTGGTACGCCGACTCGACCTGGGACGCGGTGGCGAGCACGCTCGCGTTGCTCCCGTCCAGGCCACCTCCTGGTACGCCGGAGGCAGCCACCAGCGCCGGGTCGGTGATGAGCACCGAGAGGCTCCCGGCCGGGTTCGTCGGGTCGTAGGCGAAGAGGGGGCCGCCCGCTGTCCCGGACTGGTCGAAGCCCGCCTGGTGACCGGCGTTCATGTCGTCCGCGACCTGCTGAGCCACGGCGTTGAGGCCGGCGCGATAGGTCGGGATCACGTTGTCGATGGCCTCGGCCAACGCGCCGATGCGACCAGCCGGTGCCACCGAGGTCGTGGTCGCACCGAGGGTGACGCTCCACGTCAGCGGCGAACCGTCACCGGTGCCGTCGGGGTTGAGTCCGGTGACGGCGGCAAGGGTGCCGGCGTCACGACCCGAGACCAGCGTGATGCCGCCCACCGAGAAGTCGAAGCCCCCGTCGGGGCGTTGGGTGGCCACGCCGCCGGTCAGCTCGCTCAGCGACATCGCCAGGCGGTCGCGCTGGTCGAGCAGCGCACCCGGGTCGATGCCGTTGAGCTGCGCGTCGGCGATGTTGCGGTTGGTGTCGGCCAGGTCGGCAGCGAGGGTGTTCACCTCGCGCAGGTCGACCGCGAGGCGCTGCTGGGCCTCGGCCTGCTCGTTGTCCAGGTTGCGGGCCTGCAGCCGCAGGCTGTCGGCCAGTCCGCGGCCACTGGCGAGGACTTGGCTGCGAGCGGCCGAGCTGCCGGGGTTGTTGGAGAGGTTCTGCCAGCTCGCACGGAAGTCCGCCAGCGCCGCTGAGACGCCGTACTTGCCCGGCTCTCCGATGCCGCTCTCCATCCGGTCCATCACCGAGCCGAGGGTGTCGAGGTAGGCCTGACGGCCGTGCTCGCCCCGCGCACGCACGTCGAGGAAGTAGTCCGACATCCGCTGGATGTTGGCGACGCGCACGCCGTCCCCCACCCCCTGGCCTCGCGACCAGAGGGCCGGCATCGAGTCGGTGGCGACGGTCTCGCCGACCGCCCGTCGGCGTACGTATCCGTCGACTCCGACGTTGGCCAGGTTGTTGTTGGCGATGTCCATGGCGACCTGGCTGTAGCGCATTCCGCTCAGCGCGACGCCGAAGGAGCCGAAGGTGCCCGCCATCAGAGGCTCCTGTCCACGAGGCTGGAGCGCGGTCCGGCAGTGACCGCCTGGCCGTCCTGCCGATAGCCGTCGATGCCGTCGCTCTCCAACGCCAGCATCGCCTCACGGGCGGACCGATAGCCGGCGGTGATGAGGTTGCGGTTGCGCTCCGCCAGGCCCGCCACCTCGTGGGTCAGCACCTGGAACGCCTTGTAGTGGTCGGTGAAGACGGTGCGCCAGGGGTCGTCGCACGCCTCGGCGAGCGAGCGAAGACTGCTGTGTGCGGCGAGACCGGCCTGCTCGGCGGCAGCATCGGCGGCGATGGCGCGGAGCACCTCGGTCTCACGGATCTGCTCGACGAGCGCCTCCACCTCTTCAGCGGCCCGGCCCAGCCAGCGCGTGTTTCCCGAGGCGAGGATGAGCTGCTCGCTCTCGAGCTTGAAGAGCAGGCTCTCCAGCAGCTCCCTCTCGCGCCACAGGATCAGCGAGAGCTTCTCCATCGTCCAGGTCCCTTCGCTAGCTGTCTGACCAGGTCCATCGGCGCCCCGCCGAGGCTCCTGAGGGAAACTCGGCGTCCGGGAGTGGCCCCGTTGTGGGATGACCGGATCGGGACGAAGGTCCCGGCCGGATCGACGAGCGTTCATATGAAGAGCGTTCCCGGTGCTTTTTGGCCGCCCTCGGTCGAAAGTTCTGTCCATGCAGCAGCTCGCACCGGCTCCGGTCTCGGCGGACGACCTCATCACAGCCAACATCCCCCTCGTCGGACACATCGTCCGGGAGACCATGGGGCGGGTGCCCTCGCACGTCGACCGCGACGACCTCACCTCGGCCGGACTGATCGCCCTCGTGCAGGCTGCCCACGCCTTCGAGGAACTGCGTGGCGTGCCCTTCGGCCGGTACGCCGCCACCCGGATCCGCGGAGCCCTGCTGGACGAGCTTCGCTCGGTCGACTGGGCCACCCGTTCGGTACGCCGCCGGGCCCGCGAGCTCGAGGCCACCCGTGCCCAGCTCGCCACCACTTTCGGTCGTCCCGCCACGATCGAGGAGGTCGCCTCCGCCGCCGGGATGACGGTCGAGGAGGTGGCCGGCAACGACGACGACCTGGCTCGCGCCCAGGTACTGGCCCTCGACGCCGGCGAGAGCGGCACCCTCGGCGACACGCTGGTCAGTTCGGAGCCCGGGCCCGAGGCGGCACTCGAGCACGAGGAGCAGCTCGCCTACCTGCGTGAGTCGATCGCCGAGCTGCCGGAGCGGCTGCGGATCGTCGTCGAGGGCTACTTCCTGGCCGAACGGCCGATGGCTGAGATCGCGACGCGGCTGGACGTCTCCGAATCCCGGATCTCGCAGCTCCGGGCGGAGGCCCTGGTGCTGCTGCGCGACGCGCTGAACACACACCTCGACCCCGACCTGGTGCCGGCGGCACGACGGCCGGGAGGCTGTGCGGCCCGACGCCGGGAGGCCTACTTCGCGGCGGTCGGAGAGCGGCATGCGGCGAACCTGCGGGGCGTCGTACCGGCTACGCGGCCGGCGGCGGAGCAGCGCGGGATCAACGTCTCGGCCTGACCCAGCCGTCGGAGCGGGAAATTGCCAGAGCTGATTCCTCAGGTCCGCTCCGGCGCCGCCGAAAGGACAACCACGGAACCCAGGGACGGGTTCCCACAGTTCGACTCACTTCCAGGAGGGAAACATCATGAGTCTTCGCATCAACCAGAACATCGACGCCTTCAACAGCTACCGCAACCTGTCGGTCACGCAGGGCCAGATGTCGAAGTCGCTCGAGAAGCTGTCGTCCGGCTTCCGGATCAACCGGGCCGCCGACGACGCCGCCGGCCTGGCCATCTCCGAGGGCCTGCGCTCGCAGGTCGGTGGCCTCAAGGTCGCGGTGCGCAACGCCCAGGACGGCATCTCCGTCGTCCAGACCGCTGAGGGTGCGCTGACCGAGACCCACGCGATCCTGCAGCGGCTGCGCGACCTGGCCGTCCAGGGTTCCAACGACTCCAACAACGGCGCGGCTCGGGCCAACATCACCACCGAGGCCAACCAGCTGCAGCAGGAGCTGTCGCGGATCGCCTCCTCGACGAACTTCAACGGCACCAAGCTGCTCGACGGCACCGCCGGCACGCTCAACTTCCAGGTCGGCGCCGACGGCAACGCCAACAGCTCGATCCAGGTCAACCTGACCTCCGCGAACGTCAGCTCGGTGTCGACCGCGCTGAGCACCGGCGGTGGCAACTCCTACGCCGTGGTCACGCCGACCCTGATCACCGGCAACTGGACCTTCAGCACCACCGGCACCGTAGCGACCTCGACGGTCGCCATGGGCGCGGCGGGCAGCATCACCACCGTCCAGGGTGCGGCCGACAAGCTCAACTCGGACGCCGGCTTCTCGGCGAACTTCCGGGCGACGGTCAACCAGAACAACGAGCTGGTCGTCAACGCCACCAACGGTGGCACCCTGGCCGCGACGGCTCCGGGCACCGGTGCCGCTGCCGGTGCCGCTGTGGCGGGTGGCATCAGCTTCGCCAGCCACACCTCCGCGCAGGCCGCGATCGGCGTCATCGACTCGCAGATCGGCTACATCTCCACCGCCCGCGCCAACCTCGGTGCGCTGCAGAACCGGTTCGAGCACACCATCAACAACCTCAACGTGGCCGTCGAGAACCTGTCGGCCTCCGAGAGCCGGATCCGTGACACCGACATGGCTTCGGAGATGATGAACATGACCCGGGCGCAGATCCTGTCCCAGGCCGGTACGGCGATGCTCGCCCAGGCCAACCAGGCTCCGCAGGGCGTGCTGCAGCTGCTCCGCGGCTGATTCGTGTGCCGGGTGCGGATCAGCCGCACCCGGCACCGTTCCACGGGGCCGGTCGGGCACATCCCCATGACCGGGCGGCCCCGTGGAACACCCACCACGCACACGTCGAACCGGAGGGGACATGCCGACCTCGAGCATCGGTGGCCTCGTCAGCGGCCTTGAGACCGCCACGATCATCAACCAGCTCATGCAGCTGGAGGCCGCACCACAGACCAAGCTCAAGAGCCAGCTCTCCAAGCAGCAGCTGGCGGTCAACAGCCTGCAGACCTTCAACAGTCAGATGGCAGGCCTCGCCACCAAGGCGAAGGAGCTGGCTGACCCGGCAACCTGGTCCCCGCTGAAGGCCACCAGCAGCCAGGCGGGCGTCTCCGTCACTGCCGGCAACGCCGCCCCCGTAGGCACCTTCTCCGTGCAGGTCGACCGCCTCGCAACGCAGCACAAGCTGCGATTCGACGACGCCGCAGCACTGGGCGACGTGGTGGTCGGCAACGGCACGACGGTGCAGCTGACCCTCGACGGAACGACCACCACCCTCGACACCGGCGACGGCACCCTCCAGGGCCTCGTCGCCGCTCTCAACGCATCGGGCACCGGCGTGCAGGCGACCACGGTCCGCCAGGACGACGGCAGCCACCGCCTGGTCGTGCAGTCGACCGGCGTCGGCGCCGCCCAGCAGTTCACTCTCACCGACTCCGTCGGCGGCGCGCTTCTCGGCGGAGCGGTCGTCACGCAGGCCCAGGATGCCCAGGTCACGATCGACGGCATCGCGGTCACCTCGGCCAGCAACACCTTCAAGGACGTCGTCCCCGGGCTGACCTTCACCGTCTCGAACGACGCGGTCGGCAAGACGGCGGACCTGACCGTCGCCCGGGACGCCGCCGCGCCGGGGGCAGCAGTCAAGGCACTGATCGACCAGGTCAACACGATGCTCGACCAGGTCACCTCGCTCACCGGCTACAACGCGACCACCAAGGCCAGTGGCCTCCTGGCTGGCGACACAGCCGTCCGAGCCGCCGGTGCCGCGCTCCAGCAGAGCCTCTACCCCGGCGGCAACCAGTCGATGGCCCCGTTCGGCATCCAGATCGATCGCTACGGCAAGTTCACCTTCGACGAGACGACGTTCGCGCAGGCGCTCGCCGACGACCCGGCGGCGCTGGCTGCCGCGATCACCGGCCCGCAAGGCTTCGCCGCACGCGTCGAAAAGGTCGCCACCGGTGCCAGCGACTCGGTCAACGGCACCCTCACCAGCGCCCTCCAGGGGCGCAACAGCTCGGTCGACCGCCTCAAGAGCGGCATCGAGGACTGGGACCGCCGACTCGAGTTGCGGCGTACCGCCCTGGAACGCCAGTTCACCGCGCTGGAGACGGCGCTCTCGAAGATGCAGAGCCAGTCGAGCTGGCTCAGCAGCCAGATCAGCTCACTACAGGCCAACAACGGCTGAGTGAAGGAGCAGCACCATGTATCAGGACCCGCGCAAGGCCTATCTGACCTCCTCCGTCAGCACCGCCGGCCCCGCCACCTTGCTGGTCATGCTCTGTGACCGACTGGTGCTGGACGTCGAGCGAGCGCTCCTCGCTCAGGAGGAGGGACGGTTCACCGACGCCCACGCTCCCCTCGTGCACGCCCAGGACATCGTGAGCGAGCTCAGCTCCAGCCTGCGAGTCGACCTCTGGGAGGGCGCCACCCAGCTGCGCGCCCTCTACACGCACCTGCACGGTCAGCTGGTGTTGAGCAACGTGCGTCGCGACCTCGACGCCACCCGGCACTGCCTGGCCCTCGCCACCGACATCGCCGACACCTGGCGCGAGGCCGCGGCAGCCGCAGCGGCGGTGGCGAGTTGAGCGCCGAACGGCTCCCGCTCCACGACCTCGTCGAGGAGTGGACGATCGTGCTCGACCAGCTCGAGCGCGACGTGAAGGCGATCGAGGACGTGCTGGCCGGCGACGACCAGGCCGTGGCACGCGGTGACATCGGCCCCTGGCAGGTGCCGACCACCTCCGGCCCCATCCCGGACGTCCTCGTCCCCCGCGCCCGCCGGATCGCCGACCGTCAGGTCGACGCCCAGGAGGCGCTGGTCGCCCGCATGCGCAGCGCCCGCGAGCAGCGTGACGTCGTACGGCGCCTGGATCCCGGCACGCGCCGCGCCACCCGCTCCGTCTACCTCGACACCCGCGCCTGACCTCCCCGTCGAGTGCGCGCAAATCACATGTTGAGTGCGCTCAAATCGCGCGTTGAGTGCGCGCGTATGACTGCGCGAGTTCGCGCACTCAATGCATGATTTGCGCGCACTCGGCGCTTCACTTGCGCGCACTCAATGCGTGACTTGCGCGCACTCAAAGCTTCACTTGCGCGCACTCGGCGCCGCGGATCAGACCCGGGAGAGCAGGGAGAGGCGGCCGGCGATCCGGTCCAGGGGCAGTACCTCGGTGGCCAGACCGGCCTCGGTGACGGCGCCCGGCATCCCCCAGACGACGGACGTCGCCTCGTCCTGGGCGATCACGCCGGCGCCGCGCTGCACGAGCTGCTCGGTGCCGACGAGGCCGTCTTGCCCCATGCCGGTGAGGACGACGGCGAGCACGTTGCCGCCGTACGCCTCGACCGCAGAGCGGAAGAGCACGTCGACCGCGGGGCGGCAGAAGTTCTCGGGCGGGTCCTGCGTTAGTCGAGCCACCACCCGGTCGCCCTCGCGGCGGATCGTCAGGTGATGGTCGCCGGGGGCGAGCAGCGCCGCTCCCGGACGCAGCACGTCGCCGTCGGCGGCCTCCCGTACGTCGAGGCGCGAGTTCGCATCCAGGCGCGCCGCGAGCATGGTCGTGAAGACGGGTGGCATGTGCTGCACGACCGCCACCGGCACCGGCAGGTCCGCCGGCAGCTCGGCGAAGAGTCGCGCGAGCGCATCGGGCCCGCCGGTCGAGCAGCCGATCACGATCGCATCGACCGCCCGCGTGACCTGCGGTCGCGCGACCGCGGCTCGCCGCTGCGGCACCGCGACACTCGGCACCGTCTGCCGTACGCCGGCAAGCGCCTTGATCTTCGGCACCAGCTCGAGACGGACCGCGGTCACCGATGCGGCCAGTCCGCCGGTGCCCGAGGGCTTGGTGACGTAGTCGGAGGCGCCCCGGGAGAGGGCGTCCAGCGTCTGCCGTGCGCCACGCTCGGTGAGCGTGCTGAACATGATGACGGGGAGCCGCGGCGCGATCGCGCGGATCAGCGGCAACGCAGTCAGGCCGTCCATCTCCGGCATCTCGATGTCGAGGGTGACCACGTCAGGCTGCAGCTCGGCCACGAGATCGACGGCCTGGCGCCCGTTGACGGCGACGCCGACGACCTCCAGCCCCGGGTCCCCGCTGAGAGCGGTGGTCACCAGCCGCCGGACGATGGCGGAGTCGTCCACCACAAGCACCTTGATCACGAGGGCACCATCGGCAGCAACCATCCCCGGCTGAGTGTGATCACGGCGTCCCTCGCCCGAGCGACGGGGTGACGCAGCTCCTCCCCGTTCCTCCTCAGGATCGGGGCGCACGGCCCGATGGTGGCGACGTGAGCATCTCCGAAGCCAGTTTCACGGTCGTCGCCGACCTCGCCAAGCGCGAGTCGGCGATGGTCTATGACCCCGGCAAGGAATACCTGGTCGAGGCGCGACTGCTGCCGCTGGCCCGCGAGGCCGGTTGCGCCGACGTCGACGCCTACGTCGCCTTGATGCGACGCGATCCTCGCGAGCAGGCGCGTGCCCTGGATGCGCTCACCATCAACGAGACCTCCTGGTTCCGTGACAACACGCCCTACCAGGCCTTCACCGACGTGATGCTCCCCGAGCTCCTGCAGCGCAGGGCGCTGACCCGCACCATCCGGATCTGGTCCGCGGCCTGCTCCAGCGGCCAGGAGGCCTTCAGCCTCGCCATGCTGCTCGACCAGCACCTGCCGCCCGGTTGGTCCGCCCACATCCTCGCCACCGACATCTCGCCGACGATGGTCGAGCGGGTACGCGCGGGTCGCTACACCCAGGTCGAGATGAACCGGGGCCTGCCGGCAAGCATGCTGGTCCAGCACTTCACCCGGGTCGGCACCGAGTGGCAGGTCTCCGACGGGCTCCGCGCGATGGTCGAGGCTCGGACCCTCAACCTCGCGGGGCCGTTCGGTCCGATGCCCACCTTCGACATCGTCTTCCTCCGTAACGTGCTCATCTACTTCGAGATGGAGACGAAACGCGACATTCTCCGCCGGATGCGCGATGTCGTCGCCCCCGACGGCTACCTGCTGCTCGGTGCCACCGAGACCAGCCTCGACCTGGACGAGCACTGGAGCCGCGAGCCCGCCGGTCGCGCTCAGCTCCACCGGCCTGTCAACGCCCTGACGACCCTCCGAGGAGCATGACCATGCGTGCCCTGATCATCGACGACTCCAAGACGATGCGGGTGATCCTGCGCCGCATCCTCACCGACCTCGGCTTCGAGGTGGCCGAGGCCGGTGACGGCCAGCAGGCGCTCACGGTGATGGAGACCGGACCCCTGCCCGAGCTGTGCCTGATCGACTGGAACATGCCGGTGATGGACGGCTACACCTTCGTCACCCGCGTCCGCGACGTGCCGGAGTGGCGCGATGTGACGCTGATGATGGTCACCACGGAGAGCTCGCACGGCAACATCGTGCGCGCCCTCGCCGCCGGCGCTCACGAGTACGTGATCAAGCCGTTCACCCCCGACGCGATCCAGGAGAAGCTCGAGCTGCTCGGGTTGGTCAAGGACGGGGCAGCGGCATGAGCGAGCTCGTCACCCCCACCGCCGAGGACCTGCAGGCGCTGGTCGAGCAGGTCTGGACGTCGTACGTCGACCCGGAGCCGCTGCTCCCGGCCGCTCCCCTGGCCGACCCAGGGTGCTGGTCTGCGGTCACCACAGTCACCGGCGCCTGGCGCGGCATGGTCACCGTAGAGCTCCCCGAGCGGGCTGCGCACGCGGTCGCGACCCGGATGCTGGAGGTCGCCGAGGCCTCGCGCGAGGAGATGGCGGACGCGGTCGGCGAGCTGGTCAACATGGTCGGCGGCAACGTGAAGAGCCTGATGCCCGAGCCGAGCCAACTGTCCCTCCCGATGGTGGCCAGCGGCTCGATCACGCTGCCGAGCGGCGCGCAGGAGGCTTGTCGCGCCGACCTCGCCTGGCAAGGCATGCCGATCACGGTGCGGGTGCACCTGTTGGAGAACGACGCGGAGGGAGCCGCCTGATGAAGATCCTGATCGCCGACGACAGCCGGGTGATGCGCCAGATCGTGGTGCGCACGCTGCGCCAGGCCGGGCACGGCAGCCACGAGATCGTGGAGGCCGAGAACGGCAGACAGCTCTGCGAGATGGCGCTCGCCGAGCGCCCCGACCTGATCCTGTCGGACTGGAACATGCCCGAGATGAACGGGATCGACGCCCTCGACCAGCTGCGCGGCAGCGGCAGCGCGATCCCCTTCGGCTTCGTGACCTCCGAGGGCTCGCCGGAGATGCGTGAACGCGCGGAGGCCGCCGGAGCCCTCTTCCTCATCGCCAAGCCCTTCACACCGGAGGCGTTCGGCGACGCGCTCGGCCTTGCCGGGATCACGCCATGACCACCACCATGACCCACCTCCCGGCCCTCAAGGAGGTCCGGGACCTCTTCGCCGACCTGCTCGGTCGCGACGTCACCCTGAGCACCGGGGCGCCGCTCGCCCCCGGTGCCCGTACGCCCGCCTCCATCGGCGTCTACGTCGACGACTCGCTGCAGATCTCCGCGCTCGTCGTCGCCGACCTTCCCTTCTCGGCGTACGCCGGCGCTGCCATCGGGCTGCTGCCACCCGGACGCGCGGGGTCAGCGATCGAGGAAGGCGCGATCGACGAGACGCTGGCAGAGAACCTGTACGAGGTGCTCAACATCGCCGCGTCCCTCTTCAACGCACCTGGCGCCACCCACCTCCGGCTCTACTCGGTCTCCGCCGCAGGCGGGCCGGTCGACCCGCAGATCCTCGCGCGCGCGCTGACGCTCGGTCGCCGCGAGGACACGGTGCTCGACGTCGCCGGCTACGGCACCGGCCGGCTCAGCATCGTCATGCTCTGAGCGCGTCTTGCAGAAGGTTCGGCCGTCGCGAGCGGCGCAGCGGGTGCGTGCTGGGGCGGCGCGCAGCAGGCCGTTCCCACGCATGGAGCTAGCTCCGACGGAGGGGGCAGACCCGGGACCGTCCCGACTCGAGGCTGACCGAACGGTCACTCTCGGCGACGCGCGGACGTTCTCCCTCAACTGGCGCCGCCCAGCGCCGAAGTGAGCATCGAGCAAGGGATGGCTCGACATCGCCGACGGATTGGCACACCGGTTTCCGGACCCGAAAGGTCGAGGCCATGTCCTTGTCCGTCTCCGACGGCGTGAGCGCCGTCCTGCATGCGGCCGTCAACGGCGTCTCCGTACGGCAGAACGTGATCGCCGACAACATCGCCAACGTCGACACCCCCGGCTACCGCGCGACGAGCATCGACTTCGAGAGCTCGCTGCGTGGCGCCATCGCCGACGGCGAGCTCACCGGTGTGGAGATCCAGCGCCAGGCGACGGACACCCCCGTAGGAGCGAACGGCAACAACGTCGACCTCCGCAAGGAGGTGATGGCCGCCGTGCAGACCCAGTTCCAGTACCAGGTGCTCACCCGCGCGGTCACCGACCACTACAACCTGACCAAGATCGCGGCAGGGGGCATGTGATGGGTGCCTTCGACGCGCTGCGTATCGCCGGGTCCGGCCTGGGCATGCACCAGGTGTGGCTCGACGCGCTGGCCAACAACATCGCCAACGTCAACACCGTCCGCTCGACCGACCAGGCGGCCTTCCAGGGGCAGATGGTCATCGCCGCCTCCGACCCCGAGGGCGGGGTCCGCGTAGGGGGCATCGCCGTCTCCGACCCGGAGGGCCGGATGGTGCACGACCCGAACCACCCACTCGCCGACGACGCCGGCTACGTGCGGCTGCCCGAGCTCGACATGTCCAGCCAGATGAGCCAGCTGATCATGGCCCAGCGCGGCTACCAGGCATCGGTCCAGGTCACCAAGCATGCGCAGGAGGGCTACACCGCCGCCCTGCAGATCGGTCGTGCCTGATGAGTGTCTCCGGGATCGAGGCGGTCGGCTTCAGCCCCATGACGCCGCCGGTCGTCGCGCCCACCCAGGGCAACCAGGTCACCGGCTCCAGCGGCTTCGCGGACCTCGTCCTCGACGGCATCGACCGGCTCGAGTCGGTCCAGAACCGAGCCGACGGCCTGGCCGTCCAGGCCGCGACCGGTGACCTCGGCGCCATCCACGACTACACGATCGCCGCCACTGAGGCCGCGGTCACCACCCAGCTCACGGTCGCCGTGCGCAACAAGGCTGTGGAGGCGTTCACCGAGATCATGAGGATGCCGATCTGATGCGGAACGCGATGACCTCCTCGCTGACCAGGTGGCGCGACGCCTTCCTCGGCTTCAGCGTCGGCCAGAAGATGGCGGTGCTCGTCGGTACGGCGGCACTCGTCCTGGCCGGGTTCCTGCTGTTCCGCTGGGTCACCACGCCGGACATGGCGCCGCTCTACGGCAACCTCTCCTCGCAGGACGCATCCGCGGTGGTCGACGAGTTGGACTCCCGCGGGATCTCCTACGAGCTGGCCAACAACGGCGCCACCATCATGGTGCCCAAGGACGACGTCTACGCCACGCGGATCGCGCTCAGCGGCAAGGGCCTGCCGACCAACAGCGACGGGGGCGGCTACAGCCTGCTCGACAAGCAGGACCTGACCACCTCGCAGTTCGGGGAGCAGACCGCGTTCAAGCGGGCCATGGAGGGCGAGCTCAGCAAGACCATCGCGGCGATGGACCCGGTGCAGTCGGCCGTGGTGCATCTGGCGCTGCCCGCCAAGCAGGTCTTCGCCGACGAGCAGGACCCGGCGACCGCCTCGGTGCTCGTGCGTACCGAGCTCGGTCGGGCCCTCGGCCCCGAGCAGGTCCAGGCCGTGGTCCACCTCGTCGCCTCCAGCATCGACGGCCTGGACCCGGCGAACGTGACGGTCGCCGACGCCACCGGCAAGGTGCTGACCACCGACGACAGCGCAGCCGGGGCCGCAGGCACCCGGAGCCAGCAGGTGGACGACTTCTCCCACCGGATGCGCGCCCAGGTGCAGGCGACCCTCGACCGCGTCGTCGGCCCCGGCAACTCGACGGTGCAGGTGACCGCCGACCTCGACTTCGACAAGGCCCACACCGAGCGCCGGACCTTCGAGTCCGACCCCGAGCAGGTGCCGTTGACCGAGCGCCGCGACACCGAGAAGTACTCCGGGCCGAACGGTCCGGGAGGCACCAGCGGCGTGGTCGGCCCGGACGGCCAGATGGACGGCAGCACCACCACCGACGGTGCCGACTCCGCCTACGAGAAGGAGTCGGTGACCCGCGACAACGCCGTCAACTCGACCGTCGAGACACGCGAGACCGCCCCGGGTGGGGTGAAGTCGCTCAGCATCGCCGCCATCATCGACTCCCGCGTCGCCGGCACCCTCGACCTGGCGGAGGTCCGCAAGAGCATCGCCGCTGCGACCGGCATCTCACGCACCCGCGGCGACAGCCTGCGCGTCTCCACGATGCCGTTCGACCGCTCCGCCGAGGAGGCGATGAACGCCGAGCTCGCCGCGGCAGACAAGGCCGAGGCTGAGGCCAAGCGCATGGCGCTCTACAAGAACGTCGCGATCGGCCTGGGCGTCGCGCTCCTGGTGGCGATCGCCTTCTGGCAGCAGCGCCGCAAGGCCAAGGCTCGTGCCGAGGCTACGTCGTACGTCGTGGAGCAGCTGCGCGAGGAGGCCGCAGCCCGCGCGGCCCAGCCGATCGAGACCAACCCGGCGATGCTGGCGCTGGAGGGCACCGAGGCCCAGGAGCGCTCCGAGCAGCAGCGCATCCAGGACGAGCTGGTCGATCTCGTCGAACGACAGCCCGAAGAGGTCGCCGCCCTGCTCCGTGGCTGGCTGGTGGACCCCTCATGAGCACGATGACCGGAAGCACGCTGGGTATCCGCAAGGCCGCGATCCTCATCATCCAGCTCGGCAAGGAGCGTGCTGCCGAGGTGCTCGGCCACCTCGGGGAGGCCGAGGTGGAGCGGATCTCCGCCGAGGTGGCACGCCTCGAGTCGATCAGCGGCGCCGAGACCGACGCCGTGCTGGCCGAGTTCCACACGATGATGCAGGCGCGCGCCCACATCACCCAGGGCGGGCTGAGCTTCGCCCAGCAGCTGCTGGAGCAGTCGCTCGGTCCGGAGCGGGCAGCAGAGATCATGGAGCGGCTCAACGCAGCCGCGATCCAGATGCCCTTCCAGTTCCTGCACCGTGCCGACCCCGCCCAGCTGCGGTCGTTCATCGTCAACGAGCACCCGCAGGTGATCGCGCTGGTGCTGGCACATATGACGCCCGACAAGGCGTCGCTGCTGCTCTCCGGGCTTCCCTCCGAGCTACAGGCCCGCGTCGCGCACCGGATCGCGGTCATGGACCGCACCTCGCCGGAGATCGTGCGGATGGTCGAGCAGAGCCTGGAGCGCAAGTTCTCCTCGATGCTGCAGCCCACCGAGATGTCGCGCGTCGGGGGCGTGGACCCCCTGGTCAACATCATCAACCGCTCGGACCGCTCCACCGAGCGCCAGATCGTGGCCGGCCTCGAGGCGTTCGACCCCGCGCTGGCCGACGAGGTCAAGAGCCGGATGTTCATGTTCGAGGACATCGTGAACCTCGACGATCGCTCGGTGCAGCAGGTGCTGCGCCAGGTCGACAACGCCGAGCTCGCGCTGGCCCTCAAGGGTGTCAGCGACATCGTGCGCGCCAAGATCACCGCGAACCTCTCCGAGCGCGCAGCCGAGAACCTGCTGGAGGAGGTCGGCCTGCTCGGCGCCGTGCGTCTGGCCCAGGTGGAGGAGGCACAGCAGTCGATCATCCGCACCATCCGGCAGCTCGAGGAGCAGGGCCAGATCCTGGTGAGACGAGGGAACGACGATGAGTTCATCGAGTGAGGCGAGGGTGCTGCGCGGCGCGGCGGCCGGTGCCGTCGTCCCCTTGCACACCCGCGATCTCCGCTCCGGAGCCTGGACTCGATTCGGCGACGCCGACGCGGTCGGCGACCCGGTCACCGAGCACACCCTCGACGCCCTGGCCACCCAGACCCGTGCCGCGGCGACCGCCCAGGGGTACGCCGTCGGTTGGGCGGAGGGCAGGCAGCTCGCCGCGGCCGAGGCCGAGGCCGAGGCCGCCGACCGCGCGGCCCGGGCCGAGGCGGCCGAGACCCACCGGGCTGCGGAGCATGCGACCGCGGTGGCGGCGCTCCGAGCCGCGGCCGACCGACTGCAGGACCGCATCGCCGAGGTCGCCACGATGGTCGAGACGCAGGGGACCGACCTCGCCCTCACCCTGGTTCGGGAGTTGCTGGGCCACGAGCTGCGGGTCGCCACCAGTGCCGACGTCGTACGCCGCGTCCTGCGGGTGTTGCCCGACGACCCCACCGTCGTGGTGCGGCTCTCGCCCGGCATCGTCGAGGACGTGGTGGTGCGCGACCTCGCCGAGCGGGGCGTCACCGTCGTGGCCGACCCGTCGCTCTCCGCTGAGGACGCCCTCGTGGAGACCGACCGGCACGTCGTCGACCTCCGCCTGGACGAGGCGATGGCGCGAGTCGCCTCTGTCCTCCAGACTCCTGGCGACGCCCGTGCGAGCCTGCGTGAGCGAGCATCCCGATGAGCGCGTTGACCGCACCGATCCGCGAGGAGGCGCTGACCGCCGTACGCCCGCTGCACCTGGGCCGGGTCGCCGAGGTGCTCGGCCTGCGGCTGCTGGTCACCGGGCTGAGCGCGGCGATCGGCGACCTCGTGGAGATCGACGGCCCCGAGCCGGTGCTGGCCGAGGTCGCGGCGGGCGGTCCCACCGGCCTGATCTGCCTGCCGCTCGGCGAGACGACGGGCCTGGCCCCGGGAGCCACCGTCCGCGACACCGGCGGCCCGCTGCGGGTGCCTGTCGGCGAGGCTCTGCTCGGCCGGGTCCTCGACGGCCTGGGCACTCCGATCGACGGAGGGCCGGCGTTGACCGCGCTCCCCCAGGTCGTGGTCGATCATCCGGCACCCGACGCCCTGGCGCGGCCGCGCATCGACACCCAGCTGGGCCTCGGCGTCCGGGCGCTCGACACCCTCGTGCCGGTCGGTCGAGGGCAGCGGCTCGGCATCATGGCCGGCTCGGGCGTCGGCAAGTCGAGCCTGCTCTCCATGATCGCCCGCGGCACCGACGCCCAGGTGTCGGTGATCGCGCTCGTCGGGGAACGCGGTCGCGAGGTCCGCGAGTTCCTTGAGAACGACCTCGGCCCCGAGGGGTTGGCCCGCTCGGTGGTCGTCGTGGCGACCTCCGACGCACCGCCGGTCAGCCGACTGCGGGCGGCATTCGTGGCGACCCGTATCGCGGAGTGGTTCCGTGACGAGGGCCGCGAGGTCGTGCTGATGATGGACTCGCTGACCCGGGTCGCCATGGCCCAGCGCGAGATCGGGCTCTCTGCCGGTGAGCCGCCCGCGACCCGCGGCTACCCGCCGAGCGTGTTCACGCTGCTCCCCCAGCTGCTCGAGCGTGCCGGCACCAACGACCGCGGCTCGATCACCGGGCTCTACACCGTGCTGGTCGAGGGTGACGACCTGCAGGACCCGATCGGCGACACCGCCCGCTCCATCCTCGATGGCCATGTCGTGCTCACCCGCCGGCTGGCGACGGCCGGGCACTTCCCGAGCATCGATGTCCTGGAGTCCATCTCCCGGGTCACCGGCGCAGTGACCTCGCCTGAGCAGCGGGCGGTCGCCACCCGGCTGCGCCGGATGCTCGCGGCGCACCGCGACGTGCGCGAGCTGGTCGAGATCGGCGCCTACGTCTCCGGAGCCGATCCCGACGCCGACGCGGCGCTGGCCCTGCTGCCGCAGATCGACGGCTTCCTCCGCCAGGAGATGGACGACGCCACGCCGCTCGCCGACGCCTGGCAGCGGCTGACCGACCTGGTGGGTGCCCGATGAGTGCCACGCGCTCCCGGCCTCGGCCGGCTCGACCATCGGTTGAGGCGCCGCGGCGCGAAGAGAAGGAGGGGCACCGATGACCCGCGGTGACCTGGCCGGAGTGGTGCGGGTCCGCTCCGTGCGTGAGCGCGACAGCCGCCTCGGCCTGGCCCAGGCGCTGCGCGAGCAGCGCGCGGCCGAGCAGGCTGCGGCCGGCCTCCGCGACACGCTTCGCGACACGCCCGCCTTCGGCTCCGGAAGCATCCGCGAGTTCCTCGCCCACACCACTCACCTCGATGCACTCGGCCACGCGATCGCCCAGGCCGACCGCGACGTGCTGCTGGCCCGCGGCATCGCGGACGCGGCACGCATCCACTGGCAGGGAGACCGCTCCCGGCTCCGTGCCGTGGAGATGCTGCGTGAGCGACGAGCCGAGTCGCGCCGCCTCGAGGTGGCCCGCAAGCAGGCCGCGCAGCTGGACGACCTCGCCACCCAACGGTGGTCGCGGCGTACTGGCGCCATGGCGAGCGGAGGCAGGCCATGAGCGTCGCCGACGTGACCAGCCGGATCCAGCAGATCCAGGCCCAGTTCCTCCAGCTGCGGTCGTTGGAGGCCCAGTTCCGCAGCACCGGTGCCACCACGGCGACCACCTTCGCCGACACCCTGGCCGACGTCTCGGCGACCGACGAGGGGGTGGCGACGGGCGACCAGGTCGTCGCCGAGGCGCGCAAGTACCTGGGGCTCCCCTATGTCTGGGGTGGGACCGACCCCGCCAAGGGGCTCGACTGCTCCGGGCTGGTTCAACTGGTCTACAAGAGCCTGGGCTACGACCTCCCCCGGGTCTCCGCGGACCAGGCCCGGGCGGGACGCCCCGTGGCCAGCATGGCCGAGGCTCAGCCGGGCGACCTGCTCGCTTGGGACAACTCGTCGCGCAACAACGGCGCTGACCACATCGCCATCTACATCGGCGGCGGCAAGATGATCGAGGCACCCCGGACCGGTCTCAACGTGCGCATCGTCGACGTGCCCTCCACTCCGGACATGATCCGCCGGATCCTTCCGGAGGGCTCGGCCGCACCGGTCTCGGCCAGCCGCGGACGCGTCGCCGCCGACGTTCCCTTCGCCGACCTGTTCAACGCCGCCGGAGCCAAGTACGGCGTCGATCCGGGCCTGTTGGCCGCGGTCGCCAAGCAGGAGTCCGGCTACAACCCGAGCGCCGTCAGCAGCGCAGGCGCGCAGGGACTGATGCAGCTCATGCCGTCGACCGCTGCCGGGCTCGGTGTCCGCGACTCGTTCAACCCGACCCAGGCCGTGGACGGCGCCGCGAAGCTGCTCTCCCAGCTGCTGGAGCGCTTCGACTCGACCAAGCTCGCGTTGGCGGCCTACAACGCCGGTCCCGGCGCGGTCATCCGCTACGACGGCATCCCGCCCTACCGGGAGACCCAGAACTACGTGGCGTCCGTGATGGCGCTGTGGGGAGGACGCTCATGACGATCCAACCGCTGACACCGGCTCCTGCGCCCGCAGGCGCCGGCGGCTCCGCGGCGACTGCCGGATCCGGCGACGGTGCCGATTTCCCCGACCTCCTCACCGCCCTGCTCGGCACCATGGTCACCCCGCCAGCGGTCGCTCCCCAGGCGCAGCATGCCGAGGCGGGGGCGGGAAGCGCGTCTGCCCTGATCGCGCTGCTGGGCGGGGCTTCCCTGCCCGGCGACGGCGCCGGTTCGGAGCCGGTGGAGCCCGGAACCGAGGCACCGGACACCGACGCCACAGGTGCGGGCTCAACGTCGACCACGGCCCTGTTCGCTCTCCTCGGCCTGCAGACGGTCGCGCCCGTGCCCGGCGGAGGGACGGTTCCGGACGCGACCGTGCCTGCCGCCGACGCCGGTGCGGCGGAGGCAACCGGAGCGAGCCCGCTGCTCGCCGGGCTGCTCGGTGCAGGGTCGACAGCCGGACCAGCCGGGCCAGCCGCGCCGGGCGCGGCGACCTCCGGCCTCGTGGCATCGGTGCCCAGAGACCTGGCCGGGACTCCCACCGAGCCTGGTATGCAGGCGCCGGAGACCGTCCCCACCGACAGCGGCGGCACCGGAACCGAGGCGGACGCGATCGACTCCGTGCGACCGCCGCTCCTGGGGGCAGGGCCGGAGCCGTCCCGCTCGACAACCACAGCCGCGCCGCGCGCCGAGCGGGAGCCGCTGCTCCTGGCCATGACAGGCACGGCAGGCGCTGCCTCGGACCCGGCGACAGCTCCGGCGGCGACCAGCGCGACGACCGCAGCGACGACCGCAGCCGTGCCGCCCCCGGTCCCGGCGCCCCCCGCGGCGAGTGGCGGCGTACCGGCGACGGCGTTGCATCCGGCGAGCCAGCAGGTGCTGGAGAGGATCAGCCACCTGCCCCAGCAGGACGGCACCCATCGACTCACCATCAAGCTCCAGCCGGAGGCGCTGGGCGAGGTGCGTGTGGTGCTGTCGCTCCGGCACGGCGAGGTGCAGGTGCGGATCACCGCAGGCGAGGCGGCCGCGCAGGCGCTGGGGCAGGACAGCCCGGAGCTGCGCCGACTGCTGGAGCAGGCCGGCATGGGCGAGGCGCGGATCGCGGTGCGCGAGTCCGGCGGCTCCTTCCTCGCCGACACGACGTACGGCGGCACTGCCGACCGGCACGACGGCTCCCCGGCGGGGCGCCACGATCAGCTCCCGGCACGGACGCCGGGCAGTCATCAGGCCACGGAGGGCACCATCCGGTCGAGCGCCACCACGCCCGACCCCGTCCAGGCAGACCCTCCCCGCGCCGCGGGGCTGGATCTGACCATCTGAGGAGGGAACCGTGTCCATCCCCGCAACCGAGGCGGTCACCAGCGGCATGCTGTCCCCGCTCCCGGTCTCCACCGCGACCAGCGAGGACAAGCAGATGTTCCTCGAGCTGATGGTCGCGCAGCTGCGCTACCAGGATCCGCTCAATCCGGCGGACTCCGGGGAGTTCCTCTCCCAGACGGCGCAGTTCAACGCGCTCGAGCAGATGACGAAGGTGGCAGAGCAGACCGCCACCCTGGTCGCCACCCAGCTGGCCTTCGGGGCCACCGGGATGATCGGCCGCGACGTCACCTGGGCAGCGGAGGACGGCAGCACGTCCTCGGGCCGCGTCGACGGCGTCACCTTCACCTCCGAGGGTCCGATGCTCCAGGTCGGCGGCGGCCAGGTGCCGCTCGCCCTCGTGCAGTCGCTCAGCGGCTCCGGCGCCACTCCGGCTGCTCCCGCCGCCCCGTCCACCGACACCACCACCCCGGCCTGAGCGCCGGTCCATCGAGAGGTAACACCATGCTTCGCTCACTCTTCGCCGGCATCAGCGGCCTGCGCGTCAACCAGACCATGCTCGACGTCACCGGCAACAACATCGCCAACGCCAACACCATCGGCTTCAAGTCGAGCGGCGTGGTCTTCTCCGACACCCTCAGCCAGATGCTGACCGGCGCCTCCGCGGCCGGCACCAACGCCGGTGGCACCAACCCGATCCAGGTCGGCCTGGGCGTGCAGCTGGCGGCGACCCGCACCAACTTCCTGCAGGGCTCCAACCAGACCACGGGCGGGCCGACGGACCTGATGATCCAGGGTGACGGCTTCTTCGTGGTGCGCGACGGCAACGAGCAGCTCTTCACCCGCGCCGGCGCCTTCAACTTCGACGAGACCGGCACGCTGGTGAACCCGACCGGCAAGCGCGTCCAGGGCTATGCGGTCGACGCCGCGGGCAACCACACCGGTGGTCTCATCGACATCACCATGGACACCAGCACCCTGCTTCCGCCGGTCGCCCCGGGGGTCGAGCTGACGTCGTACTCGATCGGCTCCGACGGCATCCTGCGTGGCGTCTTCTCCGACGGCGTACAGCGCAACATCGCGCAGGTCGCCATCGCGGACTTCAACAACCCGCTCGGCCTGGAGAAGGTCGGCGAGACGTCGTTCCGTGCCTCGGCCAACTCGGGGACGCCCGAGTTCGGCGTCGCCCGTGAGGGCACCCGCGGCGGCATCGTCGCCGGCTCCCTGGAGATGTCGAACGTCGACCTGGCTGCCGAGTTCACCAATCTGATCCTCGCCCAGCGCGGCTTCCAGGCAAGCTCGCGCGTGATCACCACCTCCGACCAGGTGCTCGAAGAGCTCGTCAACATCAAGCGCTGATCCGTCGAAGCGCCAGCTTCGACACGTTGAGACGCCAGCTTCAGCGTGCTGAAGCTGGCGTCTCAACGTGCTGAAGCTGGCGTCTCGACAGGCAAGGGTGGCGCCTTCCCCTCAGGTCACCGGGGCGGCTGCCGAAGGTAGGGGCGTCGGCCAGGGACGGCCGGCAGCCAGCACAAGGACGGTGCGCGATGATCACGCTGACTCGACTCTCCGGCTCGGAGTTCGTCTTGAACTCGGACCTCATCGAGCGGGTCGAGGAGACCCCGGACACGGTGGTCACCCTCGTCGACGGCAAGAAGTACGTCGTCGCGGAGACGCCCGCCGAGATCGTGCGGGCCGTGCGCGAGCACCGCGGCTGGATCATCGCCTTGAGCACCGGGCTGCCCAGTCCTGATGTCGAGCCGGAGCCGACCCATCTCGCTCCGGTCTCTGCCCTGCGCTTCGATGGCCAACGCTTCGACCAGCATCGGGAGGTGTGATGGATCCGGCAACCCTGGTAGGGCTGGGCTTCGCCTTCGTCATCATCCTGGTCGCGAACGTCATCGAGGGCGGGAACCCGGCGCATCTGCTCATGCTGCCGCCGATGCTGCTGGTCTTCGGCGGCACCCTGGGCGCCACCGTCGCGGGCGGAACCCTCGCGGACGCGAAGAACGCGGTGAGGTCCATCAAGCGTGCGTTCACCGCGAAGGTCGACTCCGGCACCGACATGATCCCCACGATCGTCGGCCTCGCGGACACCGCGCGCAAGGAGGGACTGCTCGCCCTCGAAGACAAGCTGCGCACGATCGACGACCCGTTCCTGGTCAAGGGAGTGACCCTGGCCGTCGACGGGACCGACCCCCAGGAGCTGCGCGACATCCTCGAGGGCGAGGTGCACGCCAAGCGACTGCAGGACAAGCAGAGTGCGAAGTTCTTCACCGATGCAGGCGGCTACGCGCCGACGATCGGCATCGTCGGCACCGTGATGAGCCTGGTGCACGTGCTCGGCAACCTCTCCAAGCCCGACGAGCTCGGCCACATGATCGCCGCTGCCTTCCTCGCGACGCTGTGGGGCGTGCTCTCGGCGAACGCGATCTGGCTGCCGATCGCCGCCAAGCTGAAGCGCCTCAGCGAGCTGGAGGCCTCCCGCATGGAGGTGATCATCGAGGGCATCGCCGCGATCCAGGCAGGTTCCAACCCGCGCGTCGTCGCCCAGAAGCTCCGCTCCCTGCTCCCCGACCAGCCCGACGCCGAGGCGGCTTGAGATGGCGCGGCGGCAGGTCGAGGAGGAACACGAGAACCACGAGCGCTGGCTGGTCTCCTACGCCGACATGATCACGGTCCTCATGGCCCTCTTCATCGTCCTCTACGCGATGAGCCAGGTCGACGAGACCAAGTACGAGGAGCTCAAGCAGAGCCTGCGCGCGGGCTTCGGTCAGAGCGGCGCGATGATGCACGAGCAGCGGAGCGTGCTCGACGGCCAGGGGCAGACCGCCATGTCGGCGATGCGTCCCGAGGCCGAGATGTCGTCGCTCACTCCCGAGCAGGTCCGCATCGTCGACCGGGCCATCACCCGCAAGGAGCAGCTCGCGCAGGAGCAGCGGGCCGCCGAGGTCGACCGTGAGGTGAGCCGCCTCCAGGAGGTCCTCTCCCGCCTCAAGAAGGCGTTGGAGAAGCGCGGACTGCAGGACGACGTGCGGGCCAGCATCGACGACCGCGGCCTGGTGGTCAGCCTGGTCTCGCGACACGTCGTCTTCGACGCCAACCTCGCCTCCCTCACCGAGCGTGGCCGGGCAGTCATCGACACCCTGGCACCGGTGCTCCGCGACCTCCCCGACGCCCTGCAGATCGACGGCCACACCAACCAGGTCAAGGTGAAGCCGAAGTTCTTCGCATCCGACTGGGACCTCTCGGCGGCCCGTGCCATCACCGTGCTGCGGCACCTCAACGAGGTCGGGCGGATTCCGGCCGACCGGCTCTCCGCCACCGCCTACGGGATGGAGCGCCCCCTGGTGGATCCCACCGAACCGGGGTCCCAACGCATCAACAAGCGGGTCGACATCGTCGTGCTCACCAGCCTGCCCCCGGAGTCGCGGGAGCTGTTGAGCGAATACGGATTCGACCGCGACGGCACAGTGCGAGGAGAGACCTCATGACCATGACAGCAGTCCGGCCCGGCCAGGACGCCGAGACGGCCGAGACGGAGCCGAAGAAGTCCAAGCGCACCCTGATCATCGTCCTGGTGGTCGTGCTGCTCGCCGGCCTCGGCGGGGCTTACCAGTTCCTGCTCCGCCCCAGCGGCGACCAGGAGCCGAAGCCGGGGCTGGTCGTGCCCCTCGAGGCGGTCCAGATCAATCTCGCCGGCGGCCACTACCTCCGCCTCGGCCTCGCCCTCCAGGCCGCCGAGGGCGCCGAGGAGGTCGAAGGAAGCAAGGCGCTCGACGCCGCGATCGAGCTCTTCTCCGGCCGGAAGGTCGCGGAGGTCTCCGACCCGAAGCAGCGCGGCGCCCTGAAGGAGGAACTCTCCCACCAGGTCCGGGAGCTGTACGACGACGAGGTCCTGGAGGTGTACTTCACCGACTTCGTCACCCAGTAGGAGCATGACCACGCCGACAAGATGACCCAGGTGGGCCATAGGCCCCGGGACCCTTGGTCCCCTGACCGGACGAACCCACCTCCCTTCTGCTCAGGTGCCCTCGGCGTACGCCGATCGGGGGCCCGTGAACCGGACCCTGACAGCGTCCGCGACCTCGGGCGGTGGTCGCGCACGACGGCGCGCCGCGAGGACGCAGCCCACGCCGTACGACTTCCGACGGCCGATCCAGCTCTCGCGCGAGCACGCGCGGATCCTGCAGATGGGGTTCGACAGCCTCGCCCGGCAGACCACCACGCTCTTCACCTCCTCGCTGCGCACCGTCTGCGAGGTGACGCTGGTTGGTGTCGAGCAACAGTCGTACGCCGAGTACATCGAGTCGCTCGGCGCGATGACCTACATGACGAAGTTCACCGTCGAGCCCATGCCCGGCGTCGGCGTGATCGAGTTCCCCCTGGTCGCGACGATGTCGTGCATCGATCACATGCTGGGCGGATTCGGCGCCGTCGACCAGCCGGATCGTCCCCTGACCGACATCGAGACGGGCGTCATCAACGGACTCGTCGAGCGCCTGCTCGGTGAGATGCGCTACGCGCTGGCCGGGATCCTGCCGCTCGAGCCGGTCGTCGTCGGCCACGAGTACAGCCCTCAGTTCGCCCAGATCGCCGCCGGCTCCGACGTCATGGTCGTGGCGACGTTCACCCTGGCGATCGGCGAGCGCTCGCACCGACTCACCGTCTGCCTCCCCTTCGCCGGCCTGCTCCCCCACCTCACCTCGGCGGCCGCCCCCGCCCCGGTGTCGGAGCGGGAGCGCGCCAAGCGGGACCGCTCCGCAGCCCTGCTGCGCACGCAGTTCGACAAGGTCCCGGTCGACATCCAGGTCCGCCTCCGCCCTACCCGCGTCACCCCCGAGGTGCTCTCCGGGCTCGCACCGGGCGACGTGCTCCGACTCTCCCACCCCGCCGCCGCACCGCTGGACGTGTGCGTCGACGACACCGTCTTCGCGCACGCCACCCCCGGCGCGCGCGGCCCCCGCATGGCCGCCCTCATCGTGGGCACCCCCCAGGAGGAATCATGACCGAGCTGACCGGAACCGACCTGGCCCAGGCGGCCGCCGAGGCAGCCGCCGTGGTGCTCCCGGCAGCGATGCCGCTGACCGCTGCGGGCGCCCAGCCGGGAACCTCCGAGGTCGCCTCGCTCTTCGCCGGCGCCGTGGTCGCCGACCTGCCGGGGGCGGGCCGGATCGCCCTCCTGGTCGGCGAGGACCTGGTCGCCGCCCTCGCCTCCAGCCCACTCGGCGGACTCGACCTCGCCGCCGCCACCCAGCCCGCGGTGGACGCCGTCGCCCACGTGCTCGGCCTGACTGCGGACGCTGCGCGCCAGGTGGAGACCGCACTGGTCGTGGGCGACCTGGGTGGTGCGTTCACGACGGTGCCGCTGGTCGGCGCCGGCATCGACGCCGCCGTGCTCGTGCCCGACGCCCTGCTCGCGCCCAGGCCGGCGCCCACGCCGACCTTCGCGCCAGTAGCCGCAGAGGTGCCTGCGACGGCGACGCCGGCCGCGCCGCTGCCTACGTTCGGCGCAGCCACCGCCCCGGCGGCGACGCTGTCTGCACCGGTGCGCGGGATCGAGATGCTGCACGGGGTCGACATGGAGGTCACCGTCGAGCTCGGGCGCACCCGGATGACGGTGCGCGACCTGCTGGCGCTCAGCCCCGGTGCCGTGCTTGAGCTGGACCGCGCTGCGGGCAGCCCCGCCGATCTGCTGGTGAACGGGCGGCTCATCGCTCGCGGCGAGGTCGTCGTCATCGACGAGGACTTCGGCCTGCGCATCACCGAGGTGCTCGACGACTCCCAGGCCGGTTGAGGCAGTACCGGCCATGCTCGAACTCACCCTCCGCCTGATCGCCTCGCTGGCGGTCGTGGTCGGACTCCTGGTGCTGCTGGCCCGCTTCGGCGGGAAGCGGTTCCGTGGCGGCCCGGGGGCACCGGTCCAGGTGCTGCACCGACAGCCCCTGACTCGGACCTCCTCGATCTCCGTGGTCGCAGTGGGCGACCGGGTCCTGGTGCTGGGGTGCACCGAGCAGCAGGTCAACGTGCTCACCGAGCTCGACCCCGACCAGGTCGGCGGCGCCGAGCTCACCCTCCTTCCCGGGCTGGCGGCGTCGCCGGACGCGGTGGACGCAGTCGCGTCGCAGGAGGACTTCGCGACCACTCTCGCGCAGGTCACCGCACCGGCGCAGGCGGCCGAGCCGCGACGTACCGCGGGAGCACACCGGGCTGTCGCACGGTCGACGGCCGCAGGCACCCTCCAGGGCTCGATCCTCTCGCCGCAGACCTGGCGGCAGGCGCTCGCCGCCGTCGGCCGGCGGGCCTCATGACCCGCCGTCTGCTCCTCGTGGCGGCAGGATTGATCGTCGGCCTGACTGTCCTCCTGGGGGCGAGCCCCGCCTCCTCGGCCCCCTCGTACGCCGCCCCGACGTACGCCGCGACCCCGGTGGCCGCGACCCTCCCCGCCTTTCCTCCCGACGGCCCGGACGGCCCGGCAGGCCCCGACGGTCCGGGCAACGACACCTCGGTGACCATCGACCTCGACGGACTCACCGACAAGCCGACCACCTCGGTCACGCTGATCCTCACGATCACGCTGCTGTCGCTGCTGCCGGCGATCCTGCTCACCTGCACCAGCTTCACCAAGATCCTCGTGGTGCTCAGCCTGACCAGGAACGCCCTCGGGTTGCAGCAGACGCCGCCCAACCAGGTGCTGACCGGCCTGGCACTCTTCCTCAGCCTCTTCATCATGAGCCCGGTGCTGTCGTCGATGAACGACCAGGGAGTCCAGCCCTACCTGGAGGGGACCAAGACCAGCGCCGAGGCGTGGCACGACGGGGTCGAGCCGCTGCGCGACTTCATGCTCGACCACACCGGCGACTCCGAGATCCAGCTGTTGGTCACCGTCTCGGACCGGGAGCAGCCGCAGAGCCGGGCCGACATCGGCATGACGACCTTGGTTCCGGCGTTCGTGCTGAGCGAGCTCAAGCAAGCGTTCATCATCGGCTTCGTCATCTTCATCCCGTTCCTGGTGATCGACATCGTCGTCTCCGGAGCGCTGATGGCGCTGGGCATGATGATGATGCCGCCGGTGATGGTGTCGCTGCCCTTCAAGCTGCTCCTCTTCGTGCTGGTCGACGGCTGGGGGCTGATCATCAAGTCCCTGGTAGCGAGCTACGGATAGCCGGCCATGACCGATACCCAGGTCATCGAGATCGCGCTCCAGACGATGCTGGTGGCGTTGAAGCTCTCCGCCCCGATCCTCGCCACGTCACTCGTGATCGGCTTCGTCATCTCGCTCTTCCAGTCGATGACGCAGATCCAGGAGTTCACGCTGGCGTTCGTGCCGAAGCTGATCGGCGTCGGGGTCGCCCTGCTCTTCTGTGGCAACTGGATGCTGCACACCCTCGTCAACTTCACCCAGCAGCTCTTCGAGAAGCTGCCCACCTTGCTGGCCTGAGCCCATGACCATCACCCTCGCCGGAGACGCCCTCGTCGGCTACCTGATGGCCTCGGTCCGCATCGTGGCCTGGCTCGCGATCGTGCCGCCGTTCTCCGGCCGGGCGGTACCGGCTGCGGCCAAAGTGCTGCTCGCGCTCGGCCTCGCCTTCGCCATCGCGCCGTCGGCGCCGGGCGGCGAGATCGCGACGGGCGCCCCGGCACTGATCCTGACCACCCTCACCCAGGTGCTGATCGGGCTGGGCATGGGCTTCGTGACCTACCTGCTCTTCCAGGCGATCGCTACCGCCGGCAGCCTCGTCGACCTCTTCGGCGGCTTCGCGCTGGCGCAGGGGTTCGACCCCTTGGCGATGAACATGAACACCGTCTTCGGCAAGTTCCACCAGATGATCGCCACGATGCTGCTCTTCGCCACCGGAGGCCACCTGCTGGTCATCGGCGGGCTGCTGCGCACCTTCCACTTCCTCCCGATCGGGCAGAGCCCGGACATCTCCGGGGCCCCGGATGTGCTCATCACCGCCTTCGGGATGTTCTTCACCGTCGCCGTGCAGATCGCGCTGCCGCTGATCGCGGTGCTCTTCATCACCGATCTGGGCTTGGCTCTTCTGACCAAGGTGGCGCCGCAGCTCAATGCGATCAACGTGATGTTCCCGGTCAAGATCGGGCTCACGCTGCTGCTGCTCGGGCTCAGCCTGCCGGCGCTGCCCACCGCGATGGAGCGACTGGTCGAGCTTGCCAACGAGGCGATGGCGACCCTGGCGGGACGGGGGTGAGTCATGAGCGGCAGTAGCGGCGAGAAGACCGAGAAGCCCACCGAGAGGAAGCGCAAGGAGTCGCGCAAGGAGGGCCAGGTCCCCCGTACCCAGGAGCTCGGCGCCTGGGCCACGGTGCTCCTGCTCGCACTGGTGATGCCCTCGCTGATGGGCCGGGAGATCGGTGCGCTCCGCGACCTGCTCGGCCGGGCCTTGCGTACCGCGGAGCAGCCGTCGATCGCGGTCGCGATGCAGTTGCTCCGCGACGGGCTGCTGCACTGCCTGATCGCCCTGGTGGTGCTGGGCGCCGGGATCATGGTGCTCGGTGTCGCCGGCGCGGTCGCCCAAGGCGGCTTCTTCCTCGCCACCAAGGCCGTCAAGCCCAAGTGGTCCAAGCTCAACCCCATCCAGGGCATGAAGCGGATCTTCGGCGGCCAGGCGCTCTGGGAGGGCGCGAAGATGCTCATCAAGAGCAGCCTCGTCGGCATCCTCGTGTACGCCGCGGTGCGCTCGATGCTGCCGTTGCTCGGCGGCCTCGTCCCCATCTCCCTGGTGCTGGAGATGGTCGGCGACCACGCCCAGGCGCTGATCCGCAACATCGCGCTCGCCGGTCTGGTGATGGCGGGCGCGGACTACCTGATGACCCGCCGCCGGATCGGCAAGCAGACCCGGATGACCAAGGACGAGGTGCGCCGGGAGCACAAGCAGAGCGAGGGCGACCCGATGCTCAAGAGTGCGCGTCGCTCGCGGGCGCTGGCGATCTCCCGCAACCGGATGCTGGCCGACGTCTCGACCGCCGATGTCGTCCTCGTCAACCCCACCCATGTCGCGGTCGCCCTGCGCTACGAGCCGGAGCGCGGCGCCCCGCGGGTGGTGGCCCGGGGGGCCGGAGCGATCGCGGCGAAGATCCGCGAGCGCGCCGCCGAGCACGACGTGCCCCTGGTCCGCGACGTCCCGCTCGCCCGGGCCATCCACTCCTCGACGGAGGTCGGCCAGGAGATCCCTGCGGAGCTCTTCGCCGCCGTCGCCCACGTGCTGGCGTTCGTGATCAGCCGGCGTACGCGCGGCTTCAAGGGCGGCACCCACCGCAGCCCGCGGCGCGAGGCGGAGCTGCCCGCCGTGCCGGCGATCGGCCGGCGAAGGAAACCCTCAACTCCGGTGGCGGCCGGCCGATGAGGATCCCGACGCCAGGAGGGCGTCGGGATCGGCCACGGACGGCCAATTGCGACCCGACGCTCCAGGAAGGCGACGCGGAATGCCCGTGAAGCAGCTCAACCAGCTCGCGGTGCCGATCGGCATCGTCTTCATCGTGGTGATGCTGGTCGTCCCGCTGCCGCCGGTCGTGCTGGACCTGCTGATCGCCCTCAACATCACCATCGCGCTGCTGGTGCTGCTGACCGCGATGTTCGTACGCCGCCCGCTGGATTTCGCCGCGTTCCCTGCCGTGATCCTGGTGATGACGCTCTTCCGGCTGGCGCTCAACGTGAGCGCGACCCGGCTGGTCCTGTTGGACGGCTATGCCGGCAAGGTGATCGACACCTTCGGGCACTTCGTGGTCGGCGGCTCCCTCATCGTGGGCCTGATCATCTTCGTGATCCTGCTGGTGATCCAGTTCGTGGTGATCACCAACGGCGCCGGGCGCGTCGCCGAGGTCGGTGCCCGTTTCACCCTCGATGCCATGCCCGGCAAGCAGATGGCCATCGACGCCGACCTCAACTCCGGTCTCATCGACGAGGAGGAGGCTCGGCGGCGTCGGGCCGAGGTGCATGCTGAGGCCGACTTCTACGGCGCGATGGACGGCGCCTCGAAGTTCGTGAAGGGCGACGCCATCGCGGCGATCGTGATCACCCTGATCAACCTGCTCGGCGGCTTCGGTGTCGGTGTCGCCCAGCTCGGCATGCCGATGGACGAGGCGGTGCAGACCTACAGCCTGCTGTCGGTCGGCGACGGCCTGGTCTCGCAGATCCCCGCGCTGCTGCTCTCGGTCGCGACCGGTCTCATCGTCACCCGCAACACGGGCGACGAGGACATGGGCTCCGACATCATGAAGCAGATCGGCGCCAACCGGATGCCGCTGCGCATCGCCGGCTTCGCGGCGTTCGGGCTCTGTCTGATCCCGGGCCTGCCCAAGATCCCGTTCCTCCTGGCGGGCGGGGCGATGCTGCTCGCCTCCTCACGGGTGGTCGACCCCGACCCGGAGACCGAGGCCGGCCCGCTCGCCGTCGAGGCGGCGGCGAACCCCGACGCTCCCGAGCTCATTGCCGCAGAGATCCAGGTGGATCCGCTCGGCCTCGAGCTCTCCGCCGACCTGATCGACCTCGTCGACACCGCCTCGGGCGGCGATCTGCTCGACCGCGTGAAGGCACTGCGCCGCAAGGTCGCCGGCGACATCGGCATCGTGGTTCCTCCGGTGCGCACCCGCGACAACCTCGAGCTGCCGCCCTCCACCTATGCGATCTCGCTCTTCGGCGTGGAGGTCGCCCGCGGCGAGGCCCCGCCCGGCACCGTGCTGGCGATCGGAGAGATGCTCGGCTCGCTTCCCGGGCAGCCGACCCGCGAGCCGGTCTTCGGGCTCGACGCCAAGTGGATCCCGGCGAACCTGCGTCATCAGGCCGAGATCAGTGGGGCCACCGTGGTCGACCGCGCCTCGGTCATCACCACCCACCTGGCCGAGGTGGTCACCACGCACGCCGGCCGGCTGTTGGGCCGCGAGGACGTGCGGCTGCTCACCGACGTCGTGAAGCGGACCCACCCGATCGTGATCGAGGAGCTCACCCCCGCCCAGCTGACCCTGGGCGAGGTGCAGCGGGTGCTCCAGGCGCTGCTCGACGAGTCGGTGCCGGTGCGCGACCTGGTGCGGATCTTCGAGGCGATCTCGCTGCGGGCCCAGACGAGCAAGGACCCCGACGCCCTCGTCGATGCGGCCCGGGCCACCTTGGGTCCGGCTCTGGTGGCGCCGTACGTGCACGACGGCGCGGTGCACGTGATCAGCATCGACCCGCTCCTCGAGCAACGGATGCTGGAGGCGCTCCGGATCACCGATCAGGGCGCCGTCATCGCCCTCGACCCGGCACTGGGGCAGCACGTGCTCAGCGATGTCGCGCGGCTCGCCATGGAGGTGGAGAACCAGGGCATCCGCCCGGTGCTGGTCTGCTCGCCGCAGATCCGCACCGGCGTGCGGCGGATGCTCGCCGGCACCCTCGACCGGCTCCCGGTGCTCGCCTACAACGAGCTCTCCACCACCGCCGGCGTCCGCTCGGTGGGTGTCGTCGCCGGCACCCCCACCCTCACGTCCAGCTGAGGCCGGGCTCGTAGCCCTGCACGAACTCAGTGAGCCGGGCGAGCTGGTCGGGGTCGGTCGAGGGGATGACACCGTGACCGAGGTTGAAGATGTGTCCCTTCGCCGCCCGGCCGGAGCGGATCACCGCAGCCGCACGCTCCAGCATCACCTCGGTAGGGGCGAAGACCAGGGTCGGGTCGAGGTTGCCCTGCACTGCGCGGTCGCCGACCTGGCCGATCGCCTGATCGAGCGGCGTACGCCAGTCGACTCCGACGACGTCGGCCCCGGCCTCCCCCATCGCTCCCAGCAGGTTGCTGGTGCCGACACCGAAGTGGATCCGGGGTACGCCGAGCGCCCCGGCCTCGCCGAGGACCCGGGCGGAGTACGGCATCACCGAGGCGCGATAGTCGTCGGGCGTGAGGGCTCCGGCCCAGGAGTCGAAGAGCTGGACTGCACTCGCACCGGCGGCCACCTGCACCGCGAGATAGGCGCTCGCGATCCCGGCGATCTTCTCCATCAGCGCCGCCCAGACCTCGGGTGCGCCGAACATCATCGCCTTGGTGCGGGCGTGGTCCTTGGAAGGGCCGCCCTCGACCAGGTAGGAGGCCACGGTGAAGGGGGCGCCGGCGAAGCCGATCAGCGGCGTACCGCCGAGCTCGGCGACCAGCTGGCGCACCGCCTGGGTGATGAACGGGACGTGTTCGGGGGTGAGGTCGGGGATCGCCGCGACGTCATCGAGCGTGCGCACCGGCGAGGCCACCACCGGACCGACGCCGGCCACGATGTCGAGATCGACACCGACCGCCTTGAGTGGCAGCACGATGTCGGAGAAGAAGATCGCCGCGTCGACGCCGTACCGGCGCACCGGCTGCAGCGTGATCTCGGTGACCAGGTCGGCGTCCATGCAGGAGTCGAGCATCCCGATCCCCTCGCGCACCCGGAGGTACTCCGGCAGGGAACGTCCCGCCTGCCTCATGAACCACACCGGGGTGTGGCTCGGCTGCTCGCCGCGGGCGGCGCGCAGGAAAGCAGAGTCGGCCAGTCGAGGATCAACGGTCGCGGTCACCCGACCATCCTTGCAGGTCGTGCCGAAGGACTCCCGCGCCGTCGGCTCTGTCCGGTCTGTCCACCTCTCTGACGGCGTGGCACCTCCTCGACGCCGGGGCTGCGGCATACCCTGACGGCATGGTCGTCCGTCAGGAGACGCGCCCGGAACGGGAGGCGTCACCCCAACCCGAGGTGTTCCGCACGGCCGCATCCTCCCTCCTCTCCGCCCGGCTCCGGCCCGAGGTGTCGGTGGAGCCGATGCCGGCGCCGCAGCGGATCGCCCCCTGGGCGACCGCGCTCTCCGCCGACGTGGAGGTCGACGACGAGGAGCTCGCAACCGGGCGGATCATCCTGCTGCACGACCCCCACGGCAACGACGCCTGGGGCGGGACCTTCCGCTTCGTCAGCTACGTCCGGGCCGAGGTCGACCCGGTGCTGGCCACCGACCCGATGCTCGGCGCCGTCGGGTGGTCCTGGCTGACCGACGCACTCACCGCCCACGGCGCCGACCACAGCGCGCTCTCAGGCACCGTCACCCGGGTCTCGGTCGAGAACTTCGGCACGATGGCCGAGGAGGAGACGACCGCTCAGGTGGAGATCCGTGCGTCCTGGACGCCGGACGTCGACGAGCGGGCCACGACGGCCGATCTGCGCCATCATGTCGAGGCTTGGGGGGAGCTGCTGTGCACCGCCGTCGGGCTGGAGCCGCTCCCGGAGGGGGTCACCATGATGGCGCCGCGGCGCGGGCAGCGCGGCTCGTGACCGCTCCTGACGTCGACGACCAGCCGCCGGCTCCCCTGCTGACTCTGACGGACGGGCCGCAGCCTGTCGTCAACACCGACACCGAGCTCGCCGAGGTGTGTGCACGGTTCGCCGCCGGCACCGGCCCGGTGGCGATCGACGCCGAACGGGCGTCGGGCTACCGCTACTCCGCCCGCGCGTATCTGATCCAACTGCGTCGCGAGGGGTCCGGCACCGCGCTGGTCGACCCGACCGCCTTCGCCGACCTCACCGACCTCCAGGCGGCCACGGCCGGCGAGCAGTGGATCCTGCACGCTGCAACGCAGGACCTCCCCTGTCTGCGCGAGGTCGGCCTCGACCCCAGCAGCCTCTTCGACACCGAGCTGGCAGGTCGGCTCCTGGGCTATCCGCGGGTGGGCCTGGCGACGCTCGTCGAGTCCCTGCTCGGGCTGCGGATGCGCAAGGAGCACTCGGCTGCCGACTGGTCCAAGCGCCCCCTCCCCGAGCCCTGGCTGGAGTACGCCGCCCTCGACGTCGAGCCGCTCGTCGAGCTGCGCGCGCTGCTCACCGAGGAGCTCGAGTCCAGCGGGAAGGACGAGTGGGCCCGCCAGGAGTTCGCGCATCTGCTCGGATTCCAGCCGACGGTGCGCGCCGAGCCCTGGCGGCGGACCTCGCAACTCCACCGGGTGCGCGGCCGGAGAGCCCTCGCCGCCGTGCGCGCGCTGTGGACGACCCGCGACACCATCGCGCGCGACCGCGACGTGACGCCGGGGCGGATCATTCCCGACTCCGCGATCATCGAGGCTGCTCTCGGGATGCCCGGATCGCGCGGTGCGCTGCTGTCGCTGCCCGGCTTCAAGGGGCGCGGTGCCGAGCGTTACGCCAACCGATGGATGACCGCGCTCCAGGAGGCAGCTGCCCTGCCCGAATCGGAGCTCCCTCATCGGAACCCCCGCAGCGACGGCCCGCCCGTTGCCCGCGCGTGGGCCGACAAGGACCCCGTCGCCAGTCAGCGCCTGACCTTGGCCAAGGAGTCTTTCGCCGCCCTCTCCGAGGAGTGGAACACCCCGGCCGAGAACCTGCTCACGCCCGACACGATGCGACGCGTCCTCTGGACCCCTCCCGCCACCCGCGACGAGGCCGAGCTCAGCATCGAGATCCGCACCGCCCTACGTCACCTCGGCGCCCGCGCGTGGCAGATCGACCTCACCGCCCCGCTCCTCGTCGCCGCCGTGCTCGGCGCCGACACCTGACGCCCGGCGCGTGTGGATTCCCCGCCCGGGCGGGGAACTTGTCTCTTGTAGGCCGTAGCTACGCACACCAAGCAACAGTTTTCGTCACACAGTCGGGCGGCAGGCACCCCGCAAAGGGGGGACGGCGACACGCGTCAGTCGGCGCTGGGACTGGCCGAGGTGGGCGTGCTCGACGGGGTCTCCGCCGGCGACGAGCCGCTCGGGCTCTCCCCGTCGCCCGGAGCATCGCTGGGCGACTCCTCCTCCGGGGGCGACAGGATCCCCTTGGAGGTCTCGTCCAACTCCTCCGCTGCGGTCTTCAGGTCCTCCAGCACGCGGGCGTAGAAGAGGGCGTGCAACTGCCGGTGCAGGGCATCGTCGAGCGCGGCCCACGACTCCAGCGCGGGCGGTGTGACGATGTCGCGGATGCTGCGGTTGAAGACTTCGGCATGTGCCGGGAACTGGTCGCGCTGCAAGAACGAGTCGGACTCGGCGACCTCGTTGTTGGCGGGCACGAGATAGCCGGCAGCAGCAACCTCGGCGACCGACTCGGGTGAGATCGCGTGCACGATGAAGTCGGCCGCAGCAGAGACACTCGTCGGGTTCGCCGACATGCAGAGACCGCTGACGTCGCCGATGGTGTGCTCGTTGTCGAGGGCCGGCATCGGCATCACGTCGAAGTTGAGGCTCGGCGTGCTGCGCAGCAGCGGCACCAGGTTGCGGTAGCCGGCGATCATGCCGAGCTTGCCGGTCGTGAACCGGTCGAGGGCCGACTCCTTGCGCAGCTGCTTGGGCGTGGGCGTGATCTGGTTGTCGCGCAACACGTCGAGCACCGTGCCGAGGGTCTTGAGCGTGTCCTCCTGCGCCAGCGCCAGGGAGGTGGGGGCGGCGTTGTCGTCGAAGAGCTCGCCGCCTCCGGAGTAGATGAACGGGGCGATCCCCTCGAGCGTCGGCTCGATGTGGACGCCCTTGGCTCCCGGTCGGCTCGCCGCGAACTGGGCTGCCGCGGTGAACTGCTCGAAGGTCCAGAAGTTGTAGGAGCGCGGCGCCGGAAGGTCCTCGGCACGCATCGCCTGCCAGTCGATCAGGTTGGTGTTGAAGTAGATGACCATCGGGGAGACGCCGTACGGCATGCACTGCAGCTGTGAGTTGCCGGAGAACGCCGCGATCGCGTCGCGCTTGTAGTCGTCGCCGAAGGAGATGCCGCGAGCGTCCAACAGTTCCTCGATGGGCTGGTTGAAGCCACCGTCCATCACGGTGCCGAGGTCGCGGCGCGAGAGCAGGTAGATGTCGGGCGGGTTCTCGCCAGTGACCCGGTCGATGGCCTCCTCTTCGTTCTTCACCGCGTCGAGGGTGACCTTGACGGTCTCAGTGGAGGCGTTGAAGCGGTCCACCGTCTCCTGCATCGCCTCGACCTCCTCCTGCGGGCCGTAGGCCATGAAGGTCAGCTTCACCGGCTTCTTCGTCGTCCCGACCGGATCGTGGACCGGAGGGCCGCCATCGCTCTGGCAACCGACCACCAGCGTCCCGAGCAGCAGCAGCCCCGCTGCCATCGACAATCGTCGCCTCACGCCTGCACGCCTCTCGCTTCACCTACTTGCCGAGCCCACACGATATCGGGCCCGTCACCGGCCTACCCTCCACCGGCGTAGGAAAACGACTCAGATCGGCAGATGCAGGCGGGCCGCGGCGACCACTGAGGCGAAGATCTCAGGTGCGAGCGCGGCGCCTTCACGCCGTACGCCGGCACGGGGGATCCGCAGCAGCCGGTTGAGCCGCACCTCGCTCGGCCGCCCCTCTCGGTCCCACGCTCCGACACCGACATCCATCCACAGCCGGCCGGCGAGCGCCTCCTGCTCCGCATCGCGATCGTGGTCTTGCGAGGTCAACTGCAGTGCGAGCCAGTGGTCGCCGTCCTGGGCGAGCACGAGCACGGGACGGTCCTTCCCCTGCCGTGGGTCGTCCTCGTAGGGCACCCAAGCCCAGACGACCTCACCGGGGTCGGGCTCTCCGTCGGCCTCCGGCGCATAGGTCGCTCGCGGTCCCTGGTCGGTCATGACCCGCATGCTACGGCGCAGGCGGCCCGACTCACGTGTGCGGTGCTGCTGGCGGCGGCCGGACCAATCGCGGCAAGGATGCACATCCGGGTTGGTCACGGCGTTACCCTGGAACCGCACGTCGGGCCGCGGCAGCCCCGGGTCCCAAAATAAGCCGCTACGAGCGGCCACGCGCCGTGAGGCGCTCCCGGTCCGACGTGCTCCAAGCCCGCCAGACGCGCTCGAAAAGACGAGCCCGCGGCTCAGCCGGCCAACTCCAGGCGGGCAGCCTGCTCCAGCTGATCGGCCATCTCGGCCATCAGAGCCGCCGGTCCCCGGCGCGCGGGTACGCCGCCACCCACCGGCTCCGTTCCGCGGCCGGCAGCCACGACACGGGCGAAGGCCGCTGCCCTCAGCAGTACGTCGCCGAACTCCGAGTGCGCGATCCCGCGCAGCACCTGGTCGACCATCGCCCGCAGCTCCTCGGGACCGGGCGGCTCGGCGACCCCCGCGACCACGTGGTCGGCCTGCGCTATGTGCCGGCCGGCGTCGAACTGACGCGCGGCCTCGAGCGGCTGAGCATGCACCCACTCGCGCAACAGATAGAGCCGCCACAGCGAGCCGGCAGAGGTGGTCGGCGGTGCCGCGGCCCACAGCTCGGCCAATGCCTCGAGTCCCTCGTCCTCAGCCAGGTGCACCAAGCGCTCGACGAGCTCGGCGTCGTCCGACCCACGCGCACCACGCACCAGCAGCTCCGCCGTACGCTCGGCCAGCTCGGCGACGACTGCTGGGTCGGCAGCGCCCTCGATGGCGTCGAAGAAGGCCTCGCCAGGCGTCGTCGGGCGGTGGTGGGGTCGAGTCACCCCGCCACACTACGTCCCCCTACGTCAGCCGAGAGCCTTGCGGATCCGGGCGTCGGAGACCGGCTCCTTCGTGCCGAGCTGCTGGGCCCAGAGCGAGACGCGGTACTCCTCGAGCAGCCACCGTGCCCGGCGCAGCTCGACACCGGGCGGTCGCCCCTGCGGCAGCGCGGAGATCCGGTGCTCCCAGGCCACCTGCAGCTCACCGATCTGATCCATCAGCTGTCGGTCCTTCGCCAGCTGCGACTCCAGCTTCTCCCGGCGCAGGAGCACCGCTCTCAGGTAGCGCGGCAGCTCGCGAAGCCGCGGTACCCCTGCCTCGGCGACGAAGCCGCGGTGCACCAGGCGGGCCAGCTGCCCGCGCATGTCGGTCAGGGCAGGCAGCACCTGCAGGTCGGCGCGGCCGGAGAGCTCGCGGTCGGCAGTGCGCCACAGCTCAAGCACGGCGAAGACGTCGTGCAGCACAGCACGGGTGCGCGCCTCCACCTCCCCCGGCCTGAGGACCTCCGCCACCAGCGCCTCCCACTCCGCGTCGGAGCGCACCGGCGGTCGCGCATCCACCGCCTGCAGGAGTACGGCGCCCCGACAGTCCTCCAGCAGCTCGGCCACCGACGGGTAGGGCGAGCCGGCCAGCTGCAGCTTCTCGGCGTTGCCGAGCGAGCCGGTGATCGCCTTGACCGGCGAGGGCGTGTTGAGGAGCAGCAGCCGGAGCACCCCGAGGCGGTGCCGCGCCTCCTGCTCGTCGGCGGAGCCCACCACCTGGAGCCCGACCGCACTGCCTTCGTCGACCAGGGTCGGATAGCCGCGTACCTCATGACCCGCGCGCACCGTGGTGAAGGAGCTCTCGATGCTGCCGAAGGTCCAGGCCGTCTGCCCGGTGACGGTGATCCCGGAGTCGGCGGCGGCTTGGGCCATGGCCTTGGCGAAGGTCGGCCGCAGCGGCTCCTTGAGCGCCTCCAGGTCCTTGCCCCGGGCGCGCACCGCACCCTTCTCGTCCACCACCTTGAAGGTGGGCCGGAGGTGATCGGGCACCTTGCTCCAGTCCCAGGCGTCCTCGGGCACCGCGACACCTGTGGTGCTGCGCAGCCAACGCGTCAGGGCCACCAGTAGCGGCTCCTCCCCCGGCGGCACTGCTGCCAGGAACTCGCGGGCCTTGTTGGGCGCGGGAACGAAGTTGACCCGCAGCTGCTTGGGCAGGCTCCGGATCAGGGCCGTCACCAGCTCCTCGCGCAGACCTGGAACGTTCCAGCTGAACTGGTCGGCCTCGACCTGGTTGAGCGTGGCGACAGGCACCTCGACGGTCACGCCGTCGTCGTCGGCACCGGGCTCGAAGTGATAGCTCAACGCGAACGTCAGACCGGCGTCGGCAGCACCAGCAGCACCGGCACTGGCCGACTGCCACGCCGTCGGGTAGTCGGTGGCCCGGACCTCGTCGGCAGTGCCGTGGGTGAGCATCTCAGGGTCGAAGGTGAGCAGGTCGGGACGCTTCTGCCGCTCTCGCTTCCACCACTGCTCGAAGTGAGCACCGCTGACCACGTCGGCCCCGATCCGGGCATCGTAGAAGTCGAAGAGCGTGTGCTCGTCGACGACGATGTCGCGGCGTCTGGCCCGGTGCTCGAGCTCCTCGGCCTCGTCCAGGAGCCGTTGGTTCTCGACATAGAACCTGTGACGACCGGACTCCAGGGCCGGCCAGTCGCCGTACATGAGGGCGTGCCGGATGAAGAGCTCCCGGCTGAGCTCGGCGTCGATGCGGCCGTAGTTGACCAGGCGATCGGCGACCAGCGGTACGCCGTAGAGCGTCACCTTCTCGTGCGCGAGGACGGCCGCCTGCTTGCGCGACCAGTGCGGCTCCGAGAAGCTGCGCTTGATCAGGTGGACACCGAGCCGCTCTGCCCACTCCGGCTTGATCGCGGCGTTCTGCCGCGCCCAGAGTCGCGAGGTCTCGACGAGCTCCCCGGCCATCAGGAACTGCGGGTTCTTCCCCTTCAGCCCCGATCCCGGGAAGATCGCGAACCGAGCCCCCCGAGCGCCGAGGTACTCCCGCGGACCGCGCCGTCTCTCCGGCCGCTGACCGGGCTGGGGCTTGTCCCGCTCCTCGAGCAGGCCGATGTGGGAGAGCAGCCCGGAGAGCAACGCCTGGTGGATGCCATCGGCGTCCACCTCGCTGTCACCGCTGGCGGCCGCACCGATGTTGACCTTCATCTCCTTGCAGACCTGGCGCAGCTGCGACTCGAAGTCCTGCCACTCCCGCACCCGCAGGTAGTTGAGGTGCTCGCGCTTGCACATGCGCCGGAACGCCGAGGAGGAGAGCTCACGCTGCTGCTGCTTCAGGTGTCGCCACAGGTTGAGCCAGGTGAGGAAGTCCGAGGTCGGATCGGTGAAGCGGGCATGCAGCTGGTCGGCCTGCGCGCGCTGCTCCTCGGGCCGCTCACGCGGATCCTGCAGCGACAGCGCTGCGGCGATCACCAGCACCTCGCGGACGCAGCCGAGTCGCTCCGCCTCGAGGATCATCCGCCCCAGCCGGGGATCGATGGGGAGCCGCACCAGCCGACGGCCGAGCCCGGTCAGCCGTGGCCCCGGCGTACGACGGCCCCGGCGGCCCTCCGACCGCGGGGTCTGGCCACGCGGGCTCTCGCTGACGGTCTGGATCGCACCCAGTTCCTCCAACAGCTGGGTGCCGGCGGCGACGTTGCGCTTGTCAGGCGGCTCGACGAACGGGAAGCGACCGAGGTCGCCGAGCCCGAGCGAGGTCATCTGGAGGATGACCGAGGCCAGGTTGGTGCGCAGGATCTCGGGATCGGTGAACTCCGGTCGTGACGCGAAGTCCTCCTCGGAGTAGAGCCGGATCGCGATACCGGCCTCGACGCGACCGCATCGGCCCGAGCGCTGGTTGGCCGAGGCCTGGCTGATCGGCTCGACCGGGAGGCGCTGCACCTTGGTGCGCAGCGAGTAGCGGCTGATCCGGGCGACCCCGGAGTCGATCACGTAGCGGATGCCCGGCACCGTCAAGGAGGTCTCGGCGACGTTGGTGGCCAGCACCACGCGGCGTACCCGGGAGGAGGTGGGCCGCTCGAAGACCCGGTGCTGCTCGGCGGCTGAGAGCCGGGAGTACAGCGGCACGACCTCCAGCAGACCCTGCCCGCTCCGGTCCAGCGGCGCCAAGGCGTCGGCCGTGTCGCGGATCTCCCGCTCGCCGGGCAGGAAGACGAGGATGTCGCCGGGCCCCTCGGCGCTGAGCTCGCGGACGGCCTCGACGATCGCCTCGGTCTGGTCGCGTACGACGACCTCGCCCTCCTCGTCGACCTCCCCGGTGGTCGAGCCTGTCGAGCCCCCGGTGGTCGAGCCTGTCGAGCCCCCGGAGGTCGAGCCTGTCGAGACTCCGGTGGTCGAGCCTGTCGAGCCCCCGGAGGTCGAGCCTGTCGAGACCAGAGGCCGGTACCGGATCTCGACCGGGTACGTGCGCCCGGAGACCTCGATGATCGGCGCCGGCCTGCCCGAGCGGTCGGCGAAGTGGGCGGCGAAGCGCTCGGGGTCGATGGTGGCGGAGGTGATGATGACCTTGAGATCGGGCCGCCGCGGCAGCAGCCGCTTGAGGTATCCGAGGATGAAGTCGATGTTGAGACTGCGCTCGTGTGCCTCGTCGATGATGAGGGTGTCGTAGCGCTTGAGCTCACGGTCACGTTGCAGTTCGGCCAGCAGGATACCGTCGGTCATGACCTTGATCCGCGACTGCTTCGAGGTCTTGTCGGTGAAGCGCACCTGGTAGCCGACGAGGTCGCCCAGGCCCTCGCCGAGGCCGTCGCCCTGGAGCTCCTCGGCGATCCGCTCCGCCACAGAGCGAGCAGCGATCCGCCGCGGCTGCGTGTGACCGACGAGGCCGTCGTGGCCGCGGCCGAGCGCGAGGCAGATCTTCGGCAGCTGGGTGGTCTTGCCGGAGCCGGTCTCACCGGCCACGATCACGACCTGGTGGTCACGGATCGCCGCCGCGATGTCGTCACGGCGGGCACTGACAGGGAGCTGGGGCGGGAAGGTGATCTGCACGATGGGCTCGATTCTTCCCCATCACCCCGACTTCCCCGCCCGGGAGTCATCCGTCGCGCTAGCTTTCCCGCGTCGAGCGCGCGGCGCCCGACGCGGGAGCGGCGAGCGCATCAGCGAGGATCCGCGCGTGATCGAAGGCGAGTCCCTCGGCAAGTGCCTGCTCGACCGGCATCCAGCGCGCCTCGGCGGCGTCGTCGGCACCGAACACGTCCGGAAGGATCGCCAGCCGGGTGGTGAACGCGATCGTCACCACCCTGCCGCGGCGCGGATCACGCCCGGGAGCGCCGTACGCCCCGAGCTGGGTGACGTCGGCGACCGCGAGCTCCAGGCCGGTCTCCTCGGCGAGCTCGCGGACGGCGGCGTCCGGCAGATCCTCGTCGGTCTCGACGAAGCCACCGGGCAGCGCCCAGCTGCCGGCATACGGCGGGCGACCGCGACGTACCAACAGCACCTGCCCGCCGGGGGCGAACGCAACCACGTCGACAGTGACCAGGAACGGCTGCACAGGACCTCCTCGGACGGACAAGGACGTCATTGTCCCGCACTCACAGGGAGCCGGGGGCGAGCACACAGCCGAGCCACAGGGAGCGACAGCACGCTCGTGCCATGGACAACGAGAGCAATCGACCCGACACCCAGCCGCCCGGAGGCACCGAGCCCGGCGAGCCGCCCACCGCCGAGACCACCGCCCAGACCGGCGACGAGGCCGGCAACCGGCTCCGGCCACGGCTCCGGGACCGGGCGTGGGGCTGGCGCACCGTCGCCGCCACCGCCCTGGTCGCCCTCCTGGTCGGCGGAGCCGGTGGCGCCACGATCACGAAGCTTGCGGGCGACGACGATCACGGGCGTCCGCAGATGGGCCGTTTCGCGCCCCCTGGCGACCGATCGGGCGACCGTCCCGGCTTCCCCGGACGCGGCGACCAGGGCACGCCGCCCGACGATGGCCGGGTCGACCCCACGACGCCGCCGAGCACCGAGGAGCAGGACGGCTCGGGAACCACGAACTCCTAGGGAACTCACAGCATCCGCACAGGCAGCATCCACCCACCGTGCCCACAATGGACGACATGACCGAGCCGACCCTGACCCGCCCCGACGGCAGCCCGGTGCGGGTGCTGGTCGTCGACGACGAGATCAACATCGCCGAGCTCGTCGCGATGGCCCTGCGGCTCGAGGGCTGGGAGGTCCGGATGGCCCACACCGGCACGGAGGCCGTGGCGACGGCCAAGGAGTTCCGGCCCGATGCGGTCGCGCTCGACATCATGCTGCCCGACTTCGACGGCCTGGAGGTGTTGCGCCGCCTCCGCGCGGAACGGGACGACGTGCCCGTGGTCTTCCTGACTGCGAAGGATGCCGTCGAGGACCGGATCGCCGGCCTGACCGCCGGCGGGGACGACTACGTGACGAAGCCCTTCAGCCTGGAGGAGTTGGTAGCCCGGCTCCGCGGCCTGATGCGGCGGGCCGGGGTCGGCACCTCACGCAGCAGCTCACTCCTGGTCGTCGGCGACCTCACTCTCGACGAGGAGAGCCGGGAGGTACGCCGCGGCGAGGAGGAGATCTCGCTGACGGCGACCGAGTTCGAGCTGCTCCGCTACCTGATGCGCAACCCGCGCCGGGTGCTCTCCAAGGCGCAGATCCTCGACCGGGTCTGGGACTACGACTTCGGCGGCCAGGCCAACGTCGTCGAGCTCTACATCTCCTATCTGCGCAAGAAGATCGATGCCGGGCGAGCACCGATGATCCACACGATGCGTGGCGCCGGATACGTGCTGAAGCCGGCGCGATGACCAGGTCCGCCTCGCTGACGTCGAGGCTGGTGCTGACCACCATCACCGTGGCGGCACTGGTCTCGGTGCTGATCGGCGTGGTGACCACCCTCGCGGTGCGCGCCTACCTCACCGACCAGCTCGACGACAACGTGCACGCCAGCCTGCAGGGCGCGCGCATCTTCGGCGTCGACACCGACGGCGGACCGCCTCGCCCCGGCCCGGTCGGCGGCCCCGGGCGGGATGTCGCGAGCATGACGGCGCGTTGGACGGGCAACGGCAGCGGCGCTGCAGGTTGGCTCACCACGCAGCGGGCGACCGGTCGCCCCGACTACGAGGAGCTCTCGCAGGACGATCTCGCCGCCCTGATCGAGCTGCCGACCGACGGGCGGCTGCGCACCGTCGACCTCGGCTCGGCGGGCACCTTCCGGGTCGCGGTGGAGCGGACCCGAGGTGGCGAGGCGGTCGTTGCGGTCGGCATCGCCACCAGCAACGTCGACGAGGCGGTCACCAACCTCGTGCAGTGGGAGCTCCTGCTCTCCCTGCTGGCGATCGCCGGGGCCGGGACCGTCGCCACCCTCGTCGTACGCCGCCAGTTGCGGCCGCTGCGCGAGGTCGCCGCTACCGCCCACACCGTGGCCGAGCTGCCCCTCGCCTCCGGTGCGATCGAGATCCCTGAGCGGGTACCCGACCACCTGACCGACGAGTCGACCGAGGTGGGACAGGTCGGCGCAGCCCTCAACAACCTGCTCCGCCATGTGGAGAGCTCCCTGGCCGCCCGGCACCGCAGCGAGCAGCAGGTGCGGCAGTTCGTCGCCGACGCCTCCCACGAGCTGCGCACCCCGCTCGCGACCATCCAGGGGTACGCCGAGCTCTCCCGTCGCGCTCCCGACGACCGGGCCATGCAGCTCACCGCGTTGGCCAAGGTCGAGGCGGAGGCGATGCGGATGTCGGCCCTGGTGGAGGACCTCCTGCTCCTGGCCCGCCTGGATGCCGGGCGCCCGCTGCAGCACGGGCCGGTCGACGTGACCCGGCTGCTGCTGGAGTCCGTCTCCGATGCACGCGTGCTGGGCCCCGACCACCACTGGCGCCTGGCGCTGCCCGAGACCGCACTCGAGGCGGTCGGCGACGAGGAGCGACTGCGCCAGGTGGTGCGCAACCTGTTGGAGAACGCCCGCAGGCACACCCCACCGGGCACCACGGTCGTGGTCGACGCGCGCTCTGCTCCGCAGCCCGGTGCGGCGGTCACGGTGACCATCACCGACGATGGCCCCGGCTTCGACCCGGCGCTGCTCCCGGTCGCCTTCGACCGCTTCACCCGGGGCGACCCGTCGCGCAACCGGGGCGGCGGCTCGGGGCTGGGTCTCTCCCTCGTCCAGGCGATCCTCGCCGCGCAGGGCGGCGCGGTGGCCCTGACCTCACGGCCGGGCGAGACCCGGTTCACGCTCACCCTGCCGACCCGGTAGCCGGCCGGCGGCAGACACCGGGCAGGTGCTCAGACCACCAGGGCGACCAAGGCCGGGAGCGAGCCGTTGAGGATCGCCAGCACCTCGTCGCGCGACACCCCGTCGGGCTGCTCGGCCCACTGCAGCACCAGACCCTCGACCATGGCCGCCCAGGCGTGCACCACGAGGCGCGTCGACGGGGTGTCCGGCAGCATCAGGCCCTGCGGGTCCTCGGCGAAGAGCCGGTCGGTGAGCGCACTGCGCGACTCCTGGTAGATCTCCCGCAAGGACTCGTCTCCGCTGGCCGCTCCCTTGACCAGGGAGAGGTAGCCCTCGTGGTTCTCCACCACGTAGTCGAGGTAGGCGGCCATGGAGTGCGCGAGTCGGGTGAGGTGGTCGCCGTCCGCCGGTGGGGCCGTCGCCTCGATCAGCTCGTCGGCGGCGCGGCGTACGACCGCTTCGTGGAAGAGCTTCTTGTTGCCGAAGTAGTGGTAGAGCAGGCCCCGGGAGATGCCGGCCTTCTCGGCAAGCGTCTCGATCGAGAGCTGGTCCAGCGAGCGGGTGGCGAGCAGGCGCACACCCAGGCTGAGCAGCTGCTCGCGGCGAGCCGCCGGGTCGAGCCGGACACGAGGGGACGAGGCCATGTGGCCCACCTTACTGAACGCGCGTCAATTAGTCCCGCCCAGGCTATTGACGGTCGTTCAATACGCCGCCTACCGTGGAGTCATGACCTCAGACGTCCACGTTGACCACCTCGTCATCGGCGCCGGCTTCGGCGGCCTCGGCGCTGCCATCAAGCTCGACGAGATGGGCGAGCGCGACTTCCTCGTGATCGAGAAGGACGGCGGCATCGGCGGCACCTGGCGCGCCAACAGCTACCCCGGGGCCGCCTGCGACGTTCCCAGCCAGCTCTACTCCTTCTCCTTTGCCCCCAACCCGGACTGGTCGGCCTCCTTCTCCCCCCAGCCCGAGATCGAGGCCTACCTCAACCGCGTCGCGGAGGAGTCCGGCACCCTCGACCGGTTCCGCTTCGGCACCGCTGTCGTCGACGCCGCCTGGGAGGAGGACCAGCAGCGTTGGCGGGTCTCGCTCTCCGACGGGAGCACCGTCGTCGCGAAGACCGTGATCGGCGCCGCCGGCGGCCTCTCCGAGCCGCGGCTTCCCGAGATCGAGGGCATCGACACCTTCGCCGGCGAGATCTTCCACTCCGCGCGCTGGAACCACGACGTCGACCTCACCGGCAAGCGGATCGCCGTGATCGGCACCGGCGCCTCGGCCATCCAGATCGTGCCCCAGGTGCAGAAGCTCGCCGCTCACCTCGACGTCTACCAGCGCACCGCGCCGTGGGTGATCCCCCGCAACGAGCACAAGTACACCGGCGTGGAGAAGTTCGCCTTCCGCCACGTGCCGTTGGTGCAGAAGCTCTCCCGCACCGCGATCTACTGGGGCCGCGAGACCTACGTGCCGGCGTTCACCCGGATGCCGAAGCTCGCCTTCCCGGCCAAGCAGCTGGCCCTGCTCAACATCCGCCGCGGCATCGCCGACCCTGAGCTGCGGGCGAAGGTGACCCCGGACTACGAGATCGGCTGCAAGCGCATCCTGATCTCCAACACCTACTACCCGGCGCTGGCCTCCGACAACGTCGACGTCGTCACCGAGCGGATCGCACGCGTCACCGAGAACTCGATCGTCACGGCCGACGGCACCGAGCGCCCGATCGACGTCCTGATCGTGGCCACCGGCTTCCACACCACCGAGCAGCCGATCGCCGAGCACGTGCGCGGCAAGGGCGGCCAGACGCTGGCCAAGGCCTGGGCCGAGCAGGGGCAGGTCGCCTACAAGGGCACCACCGTCCACGGTTTCCCGAACTTCTTCCAGGTGGTCGGACCCAACACCGGGCTCGGGCACTCCAGCATGGTCTTCATCATCGAGTCCCAGCTCGCCTACATCACCGACGCGCTGCGCACCATGCGCAGCCACGGGCATGCCACGGTCGAGCCCCGGGCCGACGTCCAAGCCGCCTGGAACGCGGACCTGCAGCGCCGCATGCAGCGCACCGTCTGGAACACCGGCGGCTGTGCCAGCTGGTACCTCGACGACCAGGGCCGCAACACCACGCTCTGGCCGCGCAGCACCTTCGTCTTCCGTCAGCTCCTCTCCCGCTTCGACGTGGCGGCGTACGACGTCACTCCCTCCAGCCCATCGGCCGACGGCGCCGATGACCGAAAGAAGGTCTCCGCATGAAGTCCCTGCAGAACAAGGTCGTCGTGATCACCGGCGCCGGCGGCGGCATGGGCCGCGAGATGGCTCTGCTCGCCGCCTCCCGCGGCGCCCGGCTGGCCCTCTCCGACTGGAACCCCGAGGGTCTTGCAGGGACCGTCTCGCTGCTCAAGGCCGCGGGCGCGGGCGAGGTCCGCTCCGACGTCATCGACGTCTCGGACCGCGACGCCATGGGCACCTGGGCACAAGCGATCGTCGACCAGTTCGGCACCGTCAACGTGATGGTCAACAACGCCGGCGTCACCATGACCGGCGACTTCGAGGACATGACCTACGAGGAGTTCGACTGGATCGTCGGCGTCAACTTCAACGGCGTCGTCAACGGCACCAAGGAGTTCCTGCCGCACCTGATCGCCTCCGGCGACGGCGCCCTGGTCAACCTCTCCAGCCTCTTCGGCCTGGTCTCGATGCCCGGTCAGTCGGCCTACAACGCCACCAAGTACGCGGTACGCGGCTTCACCGAGGCGATCCGCGAGGAGATGCTGGTCAACCGGCACCCGGTGAGCGTCACCTGTGTGCACCCCGGCGGCATCAAGACCGGCATCGCCCGCAACGGCCGCAAGACCGAGGGTCAGGACGCCTCCTCCATCGACCGGCTCTTCGACGAGAAGCTGGCCCGGATGGAGCCGGCCAAGGCGGCACGGATCATCCTCGACGCCGCTCAGTCCGGCAAGGCGCGTCAACTGGTCGGCATCGACGCGCACCTGGTCCACCACTGGGCCAAGCTCTCCGGCTCCTTCTACCAGGACATGGTCGCCTGGGGATCGCGCCGGATCGTGCCGGCCAAGAAGGCGTCCGTGCGCTCCTGAGCCGACGTCCCTGAAGTCGTGCACCTGCACGGCTTCAGGGACCGACCGCACGCCCCGCGCACCTGCATCCTCTCAGCCACCAACCGGCCTGTCTCCGTCCAAGCCCCGCGGTTCGCTGCGTTTCCAGCACCCGGTAGCGCGTATCGTCAGTCGGCGTGCGCACTGGTGACCCGGTCCGGGTCCGGATGACCAAGTGGCGGGACCTGCCGCACTGGGAGTTCTCCGGCACCTATCTCGGCAGCGACCGCCATGGGGAGTGGATCGGCCTGCCCACCGGCACCCACTACGAGCGCCCGGGGGCGGCGTACGACTCCCCCTCCCCGTCGGTGACGCTGGTGCCGGCCGCCGACGCCGACGAGCGCGGGTGGCTGGCGGCGTTCCATGCCTCCGAGCACCGGATCCCCGGGTTCAACAGCCCCGTCGAGGTGTACGTCGACATCGCCACCCCGCCCCGGTGGCACGGTGTCGAGCTCACCGCCGTCGACCTCGATCTCGACGTGGTGCGCGGCACCTCGGGGCGGGTCTGGATCGACGACGAGGACGAGTTCGCCGAGCATCGGGTGACCTTGGGCTACCCCGACGTCGTCGTCGCCCATGCCGGCATCAACTGCGACCTGGTGCACCGCCTGGTCAGCGAACGGCGGGCTCCCTTCGACGGCCGCGCCCACCTGCCCTGGCTCGACCAGCTCACCTGACCCGGTGATCGAGCAGCTCACCTGACCCGGTGATCGAGCTTGTCGAGATCCCCACGGGGTCGTCCTACTCCTCGGCGGTACGCCGGCGCGAGGCTCGTCCCGAACGCAGTCGCAGCGGGCCGACCAGGCGCGGGCCGGAGAGTCGGGTCTCGATCTTGCGCGCCTCCCGCTTCAGCGGCTGTGCGATGTACTCGCCCAGGATCACGCCGGCCGCGATGGCGAGGGCGACCGAAGCTGCGGTGATGACGGCCAGCAGACCCCGCGAGGTGTGGCCGTCACCCTCGGCCAGCAGCGAGAGCCCGCGATAGATCGAGAGGCCCGGAAGCATCGGCACGACAGCCGAGACGACAACCACCAGCGGCGGCACCCGCACCGCTCCGGCCGCCGAGAAGGCGACCAGACCCACGAAGAACGACGCCGTGGCGACTGCCCAGGGCCGCCCGAACCCGGCAAGCTCGACGTAGTTGGTGATGAGGATGCCGATCGCCGCGATCACCGCGATCGGCACCAGCACCCGCTTCGGCGAGTAGGAGGCATAGGCGAAGGCGGCCGCGGAGATCGCACCACCGAGGGCGAGCACCGGCCACGACTCCAACCCGAAGGCGCCCGGGTTGAGCCGGCCGACCTCCACGCCGAGCACCGTGCCTACCGAGAGCCCGCCGGTCACGCCCGCGATGATGCCGGCGGTGGAGAGCAGCGCCTCGGTCATCCGGGCACCGGCGGTGATGTAGAAGCCGGTGAGCGCGTCCTGCAGGCCTCCCATGAAGCCGATGCCGGAGAGCAGCATGATGATGTTGGCGGTCACCACCAGGGAGGGATCGACCTCCCACTCCGCAGCCGCGGCGCCGACCGCCAGCAGGGTGGCGATCGCGCCGCCGACCACCTGGAGATAGAACGTGGGCAGGCGGCGTCGGGCCATCGCGTGCTGGGTCCGATCGATCAGCATCGCCGAGACGAAGGCGAGGGCGCAGACGATCCACTCGCCGCCGAGCATGAAGGCGACCCCCGCACACATCACTCCCCACCCGAGAGTGATCGCCGCACGGTGGCGGTGGTGACCCGACGAGGTGAGGCGAGCGACCTCCGCGCGCGCTTCGGCGACGTCGACCCGGTCCGCAAGGATGTCCCGCACCAGATGGTCGATCCGGGTGAGGTCCTCGTAGTCGATCTCCCGCTGCTTGACCGTGCGGATCTGCGTCATCGGCGCGTCGTCCTGGGTGGCCTGGTAGCTGATCGACAACGTGGTGAAGGTGACGTCGACGATCGCCGTCCGCAGCCCGTGGTGATAGGCGACCGCCTGCATCGTCGCGGTCACGTCGGCGGCACCGGCGCCGTTGTCGAGCAGCAACTCCCCGATACGCAGGCTCAGGTCCATGACGGCGGGAATCGACCGTTCCTGTTCCGTCATGCGCATATCGTTCCACGGCAGGCGAGCGCGACACAGCCAGATGCCGGGGCATGTGCCACGCTGGGCGCGTGCAGATCGAGTTCCGCGGCTCCCCACGCCCGACGCTCGGCGTCGAGTGGGAGTTCGCCCTGGTCGACCGGACCAGCAGAGACCTGGTGAACGGAGCCGACGCGCTGATCGAGCGGGCGCTGCCGCGGCTCCCCCACCCCGAGCGACTGCACCGCGAGCTGCTGCGCAACACCATCGAGCTCGTCACCGGGGTGTGCGACACGGTGGGCGAGGCGATCGACGACCTCCGCACGAGCCTGAGTGCCGTCGTACCCGCGGCGGACGAGCTCGGGATGGACCTGTTCGGGGCGGGCACCCACCCGTTCGCGCGGTGGTCGGCGCAGCAGCTCACCGCCGGACACCGCTACGAGGAGCTGATCAACCGGACCCAGTGGTGGGGTCGGCAGATGTTGATCTGGGGTGTCCACGTGCACGTCGGCCTCCCGGAGAAGCAGCGGGTGCTGCCCGTGATGTCAGCGTTGCTCAACCAGTACCCGCACCTCCAGGCGCTATCGGCCTCCTCCCCCGTCTGGGCCGGCACCGACACCGGCTATGCGTCCAACCGGGCGCTGATGTTCCAGCAGCTGCCCACCGCGGGGCTGCCTTTCCAGTTCCAGACCTGGGCCGAGTTCGAGGCGTTCGCCGAGGACCAGCTGGTCACCGGCGTGATCGAGGAGCTCACCGAGATCCGCTGGGACATCCGGCCGGCGCCGCGGCACGGCACGCTGGAGAACCGTGTCTGCGACGGCGTCTCCACGATCGCCGAGCTGAGCGCCCTCGTCGCCCTCATGCACTGTCTGGTCGTCGACCTCGACACCCGGCTGGCCCAAGGCGAGCGGCTGTCGGTGCTGCCGCCCTGGCACGTGCAGGAGAACAAGTGGCGGGCCGCCCGCTACGGCCTCGACGCGATCATCATCCTCGACGCCGACAATCGCGAGCGCCTGATGACCGACGACCTCCACGACCTCCTGGAACGACTCACCCCGGTCGCGCGCAGCCTCGGCTGCGAGGACGAGCTGCGCGCGGTCGCCGACATCCCCCGCCGCGGGGCGTCGTACCAGCGGCAACGTGCGGTCGCCGCCGCACACGAGGGCGACCTGGTCGCGGTGGTCGACTCCGTCGTCCGCGAGCTGCGCACCGGCCTCTGAACGAACGCACTGGGGCTCGTGCTGCCCGTGCCCCCAGCGGGGTCAGCGCACCGGCGGCAGCTGATCACTCGCCTCCAGCGGGTCGAAGCCACTGATCTCGAAGAGGTCGGCGGTCAGCGACCGGAGCTGGGCGAGGATCACGTCGACCGAGAGCTCGGTGGTGCGCTCCACCTGGGCGGTGCCCTCCGCGATCGCGTGCAGGGCCGGTCGCGCCGCGATGGGCAGCCGATTGGCCGCGAGCTCGTCGGCAACCTGGTCGCACGCTGCCGCCAGGTCCCGCGCGAGCACCGCGTACGACGCGGGCACGGCGCGGCGCCGATGTGCGGCGACCGCGGTACGCCGGGTGAGCACCCGGGTGCTCCGCAGCGCCTTGTCGAGCGGGCTCACCAGCTGTGTCATCTTGCGCAGGTCGTCGCGGTGCCGGGTCCGGAACGGCGAGCTGGCGACGACGGAGAGACCCTCGTCGGCAGCATCTCGCAGCTCGCGGATCAGATGATCGGTGCTGCGTGCGTCGGCCAGCACCTCGAGCGCCGGCTCCAGCTCGCCATCCACCATCACATCGGCTGCCGCACGGAGCAGGCCGGCGATCCTACGGACCACCTGAGCGGCCTGCTCCCGTGGACGGCGCAGCGGCGCGGCAGGCACGAGGGTCGCTGCCACGAGGGCGACAGCACCGCCGATCAGCGCATCGGTCCATCGCGTGAAGGCGGCCCCGGAGGCGGGCACCAGCGTGGCGATGACGATCGACTGCACCGCCGCCTGGGTGACGAAGAGCGGTCCCGCATCGAGAAGCAGCGCGGCGATCATGGCCAGCGCGACGATCACCGTGAGCTGCCACCAGCCACTGCCCAGGCCGATCACCAGCAGGTCTGCGACCAGCACGCCGACGGCGACCCCGACCGTCACCTCGATCACCCGACGAAGGCGCTGCCCGTAGGAGGTGCCGAGGCAGACGACCGCGGCGATCGGAGCGAAGAACGGCGTCGGGTGACCGAAGACATCAGCGGCCAGCAGCCACGCCACCCCGGCAGCGATCGCGCACTGGCCGATCTGCCAGCCCTTGGTGCGCACCCGCGCCAGGCGCGAACTCAGCGAGGAGCGGCCCTTCGTCCACATCCGGTCCAGCGGTTGCTGCATGCCGACCATCCTTCCCGAGCCGACGGCGTCCGGAATCCCCAACACGCATCGGCGCTCAGGTGTCACATCCTCGACAACGGCCCGCCGGGCGAGGAAGATGCCGCCACCGACGTCTTCGAGGGGGAAGCGTGGCCACACCGATCGATCCCAGCTCCACCGCTTTCCTGATGGCAGAGAGCCGCAAGGCTCCGATGCATGTCGGCGGCCTGCAGCTCTTCGAGCCGCCGGAGGGCGCCGGTCCCGACTACGTGGGCGAGCTCTACCGGCAGATGCACACCGTCGAGGAGTTCGAGCCGATCTTCCTCAAGCACCCGCACCGCTCGGTGGGCACGGCCGGCCAGTACGTCTGGGTGGAGGACGAGCAGTTCGACCTCGACCACCATCTCCGGCACAGCGCGCTTCCCCAGCCGGGCCGGATCCGGGAGCTGCTCGACCTGTGCTCGCGCCTGCACGGCACCCGTCTCGCCGTTGAGCGCCCCCTCTGGGAGGCGCACGTGATCGAGGGCCTGGCGGACGGCCGCGCCGCCCTCTACACGAAGCTCCACCACGCTCTGACCGACGGCGTCTCCGCGATGCGACTGCTGCAGAGCGTGCTCAGCAGCGACCCCGACGAGCGGGACATGCTGGCGCCGTGGGCACTGCGCAAGCGGCGGAGCAAGGCCGTCGAGTCCGCCAACCTCGCCGAGGTTCCGATCAAGGCGCTGCGTACCGCGCTCGGGCTCAGCGCCGATGCGGCCGGCATGCCCAAGGCACTCGTCACCACGTTGAGTCGCGGACTCCGCAACGAGAGCGCCACTCTCGCCCTCTATGCCCCGAAGACGATCCTCAACCAGGACATCACCGCCTCACGTCGCTTCGCTGCCCAGGACTGGCCGACCGAGCGCCTCCGGGGTGTCGGCAAGGCCACCGGCGCCACCATCAACGACGTACTGCTGGCCATGTGCGGCGGCGCGCTGCGGCGCTATCTGCTGGAGCTCGACGCCCTCCCCGACACCAGCCTGGTGGCGATGTGTCCGGTGGGCCTCAACGCCAAGCAGGCCGGGTCGGCCTCCACCAGCGGCGGCAACGCCGTCGGCTCGGTGATGGTGCGCCTCGGCACCGACGAGGCGGACCCCGGAGCGCGGCTGCGCACCATCCACACGTCGATGCGGGAGGGCAAGGCCGCACTCGGCACGATGACGCAGAACCAGATCCTCGCGATGACCGCGATCGGCATGGCGCCAGCGATGCTCACCCCGCTGCTGCGGCTCCAGGGCATGGTGCGGCCGCCGTTCAACGTGATCATCTCGAACGTCCCAGGCCCCCGCGTCCCGCAGTACTTCAACGGCGCTCGGCTGGCAGGCATGTACCCCCTCTCGATCCCGATGCCCGGCATGGCGCTCAACATCACCACCACGTCGTACGCCGGCATGATGGGCTTCGGTCTCACCGGCTGTCGGCGCACCCTGCCGCACCTGCAGCGTCTGCTCATCCACCTGGAGGACGAGCTCGCGGCGCTGGAGCTCGCCGCCGGAGTCAACTGACGGCCACGCCTCCGGACGCACCGCACCGGCCTCACCTGCGCAGCGTCCTGCCACCTGGTTGCCCCGACAGCCCACACGCAGGACATCCCCCACAACGTCCTGCGCCCCGGTCGCCATAGCAACCCCAACGCAGGACGTTGCCGTCAACGCGCTGCCGCGCATCACGAGTGGCGCACAACCTCCAGCGAGTCGCCGAAGCGCTCGGCGACCGCGCGGAGCCGCGCCTCGGTGATGTCGCTGACAGCCAGGAGCCCTGCGGCCCGGGCAAAGCTGCCGGGGCGAGTCGGCTCGGGGAGGTTGATCGAGACCGAGCGCCGGGTGCCGCCGTCGGCCGCATTGGCCAGCGCCACCGCGTGCCCGGTCGTGCCGCTGCCGGCGAAGACGTCGAGCACCACGGCGTCGTCCGGCATGCACTCGAGGACCCGGCGCACCAGCCCCGTGGGCTTCGGGCTCTCGAAGACGTGCCCGACGATCTCCTTGAGCTCGGCGACGGCGGTGTCGGTGGAGCCGATCTCCTCGGCCAGCCAGATGGTGCGCAGCTTCTTGCGCCGCCCCGGATGCAGCCAGTCGCGCTGCGCGATGTCGACGCGCAGGCCCAGCTTGCCGCGCACCGAGCGACAGACCAGATCGTCCGGACGCGCGTCGACCAACGGCGCCGACCACCGCCAGACCGCCGGGCGCCCGTCGCCGAAGACGGGCCAGATCTCCTCGGCTCCGTCGAAGGGAGCGGTGGCGACCCGGCCGCTCACCGGGTCGCCCCAGAGCGGGTAGTGCAGGGTGGGCGCAGTAGCGGGATTGAACTTCTTGTTGGTGTTGCGCAGTGGCAGGCGTCGATAGCGGCGGCCGTCGTCGGCCACCAGGGGGAAGTCGCTCTCCAGGACCGACGACGCCGAGGTCGCCTGCAGACGGCAGGAGGCGATGTCGCGAGCGACGACCAGCAGGTACTCGTGGGAGGTGGCGAACCACGGTCCCAGCTGTCGTCCCTTCGGGTTGAGGTTGACCACCACCTGGGCGATGAACTGCTCCTCCCCGAAGACCTCGTCCAGGAGCAGGCGCAGGTGAGCGACCTCGTTGTCGTCGATCGAGATGAAGAGCACGCCATGGTCGGCGAGCACCCGGCGTACCTCGTGGAGGCGGGGGCGCATCATGGCTACCCACGCAGCATGCCGCCCGTTGCCGACCCCGTGCCGGTCGCGGTAGGCGAAGTCGTTGCCGGTGTTGTAGGGCGGGTCGGTGTAGACGACGTCGACCGATCCGGTCGCCAGCGTCGCCAGCACGTCGAGGTTGTCGCCGACGTGAAGGGTGTGGTCAGGCGGCATCGGGCATCCGGGCGAGCTCTACCAGCCGCCACTCGTCGCCGCTGCGGGCTACCCGCATCAGGTAGCGCTCGTCGCCACCCTCGTAGTACTGCGGCTCGGCGCCGGTCGACGGCACCACCGCCTCCGGACGCCGCAGCACCGTGACGACGAACGCCGTGCTCTGCGCGGTGGGTCTCGGCTGGAGAGCGGTGCGGCGCACCAGCCAGCCCTCACCGGTGACCTGTCCACCCGCCGCGGCCAGCCCCTCGATGCCATCGGCCAGCTTCGCGCACACCACACAGTCCGGGCCGAGCCGCCGCAGCTCCGCGGACTCGCCCAGCCGGGTCGACGCATTGAGCACGTCGACCCAGTGCCCGACGAACGCCTCTGCGCCGGCCGGGGTCGCCTCGCGGGCCGTCTCTGGCATCGGTGGCAGCAGCGCCCCTGCGGGTGTGACGGAACTCGTGCCGGTCGGCGTGTGCGACGAGTCGGGTACGGCGCGCGACGCCGTCGGCTCGTCGTCCGAGCAGCCGGCCAGCAACAGCCCCAACAACAGGGGCGTCGCGGCGAGGAGGAAGCGCGCTCGCGGCGACTTCACCATCGTCACTCCTCCTCTGCCTCGGTCGGGGCCAGCGTAGAGGAGCAGCCGCACCTACTGCGGACGGATCCAGGTGAGCGGCCCTCAGCCGAGACGCCGGAGCAGCCGATCCAGCTCCTGACCCCGATCGACCAGGAACCCCTTCGTCGCCCGTACGCCGCGGTCGAACAGCTCCCTGCCGTCGTGGCCGGCCTCGCGCAGTTCGTCGGTCAGGTCAGGTCCGCGGGTGTCGTCGATCGCCAGCTCCGCATGCCCCGACGCGACCGCCGCGAGGTTGTGCTGACTGGTCGAGCCGTCGGTGTAGTAGCTCGTGTGCCCGACCACCTCTGCCAGCCCCCGATCGGCGTGAGCAGCCGTGTCGAGCTCGCGCACACCATCGAGATAGGTGAGATCGCGGCCGAACCGACCCGCGTCGGCGACCAGGTCGTGCTTCGCCTCCAGGTTGTGCAGGTGCCCTGGCGCCAGGTGCAGGTCCGCGAGGCGGTCGGTCGCCAGGCCCGGCACTCCGAGGGCGACGACGTCGTCGACGCCGGTGCCCTGCTGCAGTGCGTGTCCGGTGACCACGCCGGCGTAGGAGTGCGCCGCCACGGTCAGGTGCGGGTCGTCGCGCCGGACCACGTCCACCGCGTTGAGCTGATCCGCGAAGCGGGGTGCCGCATCCCGCGCGATGTCGTCGTGAAGGAGTCCGCGGGCTCGCTCCCCGGCGCTGCCGGGGTCGAGCAGATCGCGGATCGCCAACGGCGGCGCCTCGTAGCCCAAGGAGACGATCGCGGCGTGCCGGGCATCGTCTCCTGCCTCGTCGGAGAGACGGGACATCCTGGCCAACAACGCCTCGACCTCCGCCGTCTTGCGGGCGAGGTCGCTCGCCGGCGTGGTGCCGACCCCGTACCTGGTCACCACGACGTTCTCGGCGGTGCGCACCCGGCCGAGGCCGACGTCGGTGGTGACACGCTCCCGGCCGTCGAGCCCCAGCGACAGCAGTCGTGCACCGGGACGCGCGGTGAGCAGCGCACTGATCGCGCTCAGGTCCTCCAGCTTGGCGTGGAGCACCGCCGGCGACTCCGACGACCCGCTGAGCAGTCGGTCCAGCCAGGACGCGCCCTCCAGCTCCCGGAGCCGGGTGGTGAGCTCCCGACGCGCCTCGGTGAGGAGTAGCCGGTTGGCACGGTCACGCGGTGCGGGCGGGATGCCCTCGGTGTTGCCGACGAGCTCCGAGCGTTCGCCGACCAGCCGGATCCGCTCCCCTGGCGACAACGACCGCCACCATCCGAAGGCCTCGGCCACGCGCGCGTCGACCGGGAGCGGGAGGAGGGGACGCTCGGCCGCCTGCCGGCCGGCGGCTATCGCCTCCACCGGGCCCGCCGTTCCGCCGTCGAGCACGCCCGACACCACCGCGTCGAGGACAGCGGCAAGCGCCGCGTCCGTATGCTCCGCCGCACGGAGCCCCTGGGCCAGCCGGTCGGTGAGCTCGAGACGCAGCCGGGCTCGGTCTGCTGCCAGGATCGGGTCGGCGGGAACCGGGGCCGGGTCGCGGACCTCACCGGTCACATCGTCCACGACCATGCCGTGCCCACCCGCTGCCACCGTCGCCTCGGTGACGACCCGCCGAGCGGCCCGGGAGCCCGCCTCCGCCTGGACGAGGCCACGGGTGAGCGCAGCGAGTTCCGCTGCCAGGTCGTTGAGTCGGTCGCGGAGCAACGTGTGGGCACCGACCGCGGCGGTCGCGTCGTCACCCCACCAGGACGCCGGCGGTCGGGCCGCGACGAGCTCGTCGGCCAGGTCGGCCAGGGAGCGTCGGTGCCGCAGGGTCACGCAGGCGAGCTCGTCGAGCAGCGCCGGTCGCCACGCGAGCACCTGGGAGACGGTCGCCATCAGCGCGGCCCCTGCCGCGCCGGAGAGCCGGGAGTCGGCGGTGGCGGCGTTCGGGGGCCGAGGGCGCGGCGTACCTCAGCCTCGGTAGCCGCATAGTCGACAGCCCCGGTCTGGAGCGCCTGAGCGTGCCGGCGGGCTGCCAGCGCCCACCTGTCGAACCCACACGTCCAGGCACTGAGCAGCGTCTCGACGGCCTGCGCCGCCCTGCTGCCCGGGAGGGCCTCCGCCACGGCGGGCAGCTCCGGCACGAGGTCGATCCGGTCCACACGATCCGCGGCCTGCTCCATCGCCCGACCCGCTGCCGCGACCTCGGCCAGGTCTGCGGCGACGCCCCGTCCTGCGCTCATGCTGACGCCTCCTGACGAGGACCGCCCCGGCGGCGTACGGCCGGGTCCTCACGGTCCTCCTGGGCTCAGCGTCGCCGGCTGCGGCTAGGGCAAACCGGCCCTCGGCAGGGTTGTGGACAACGGTCGATCGTCAGGAGCGGGAGACCCGAAAGCGGGTCACCGACCCCAGATCCACCAGAAGCCGACCGCCATCGGCACCAGTCCGGCCAGCACCCACGGCGTGAGCACCGAGGCCTGGTGGATGACCCGCCCTGCCATGACGGCGAGGATCCCGAAGATGCCGGCGATCACCAGCATGCCGATTCGCGAGCTCTGGTGGCTCGCGTCGATGGAGATGGCGAAGAGCACGAGTCCACCGGAGAGGTGCAGGATCGTGGAGACCGCCAACACGGACATGACCCACTTCTGGACCTGGCTGAGCGACATCGAGTCGTCGCGCTTCGGCATGGAGGGCGGCGCCGACAGGTCGATGAGGTGCTTGCGCCGCTTCGTCTCGCTCATGTCCCTATCATCCTCCTCCTCGCGCGCAGAAGGGCCGGGAGGGCCGGCGATGTGGGTGACCTCACTCGGCAGGTGCCGGCGACTCATTCCCGGCCGGCGGGCCGCTGGGAGTCGGCGAGCCCGTGTCGGTGGGCTCCGGGACCGTGGAGCTGGGCGGAGTCGTCGGCTCGGTCGGCAGCACGCTGGGCGTCTCGGTCGGCTCGCCGGTAGGCGTCGTCGACGGATCGGTCGGGGTGTCGCTCGGCTGGTCCGACGGCGTCACGCCCCCGCTGGGCTCCGGGTCGCGGTCGCGATGCCGGTCCCCGCCGGTGTCGCGGTCGACGACGCGACTGATCGAGGTGCCCTTGCCGTTGCTGCCGCCGGTGAGCGAGGAGACCGGACGACCACCGATCAGCTCGAAGGCAGTGATCGCCACCATCACCACGACGAAGGTGCCCAGCGCCCACGGCAGCACGGTCCGCCATGGCACCGCGGCCCAGCGCCCCTTGAGCGTCCGATGCGCCCTCGCACCCTCGGCGTACGACGCCCCTTCGGCGCCCAGCACGGCGTCGGCCACGTCGGGGTCGGCCAACTCGCCGTCCGACGCCAGCCGGGACGCCTCGTCGGCGGAGACCTCACGGACCCCGCCGGTGCGGAAGACCACGAGCACCTTCTCGCGGCTGGTGTTGATGCCGCGCGCGAACATCGCCGACGAGGTGGTCGCCACAACACTGCCGACGGCGGCGCCGATCAGCGTGCCGCCAGCCCCCAGCGTGGAGAGGATGACGGCCGAGGAGACCGCGGCGAGGGCGGCGGCGACCACCGCCACCCAGTCCAGCCCGAAAGGCCCTCGACGCTCACGCATCCCCCGAGTATGGCCGACGAACCGTCGTCACCGGAGGGATCGACGGTGTGAGAGCGAGCACGACTCCCTCCCCGAAGCGGTACGCGCGGGCCACCCGATCTCGTACGCTGAGCCATGGCCTTCGACCTGAGCGATCCGGCATTCGACACCACCTCGCCGCAGGTGCACGAGGCGCGCGAGGAGCAATGGTTCGTCGAGACCAACCTCGGCTGGGCCGTGCTACGTCATGCCGAGGCCTCGGCCGTGCTCAAGGACCGTCGCTTCCGCCAGGGAAACGCCCGCTGGCCGGCACAGAACGGCATCCACTCGGGGCTCTTCTCCGACTGGTGGCAGGAGACGCTGCTCAGCCTGGAGGGCGAGGATCATGCCCGCATCCGCCGACTGCTGACGCCCGCGTTCCGCAGCCGCACCATCGCGGCGATGCGGCCGCGGTTCCAGAGCCTGGCCAACGAGCTGATCGACGGCTTCGCCGACCGGGGCGAGGTCGAGTTCGTCTCCGAGTTCGCCGAGCCGTACGCCGCCCGGATCATCTGCGTGCTGCTCGGCCTTCCCGAGGAGGAGTGGCAGCAGGTGGCGCACTGGGCCGACGACCTGGGCCGCAGCTTCGCTGTCGACGTCGCCAGCCACGTGCCCCGCATCGAGACAGCGCTGAACGGGCTGCACGCCTACCTCGAGGAGGTCGTCGACGACCGGATCGCCCGTCCGCGCGACGATCTCGTCACCACTCTGGTCCAGGCCCACGAGGGCGAGCAGAAGCTGACCCGGCACGAGCTGGGCGTGGCGCTGGTCTTCCTCGCCTTCGCCGGGATGGAGACCACGCGCAACCAGCTCGGTCTCGCCCTGCGCACCCTGCTGGCGCACCCCGACCAGTGGCGACTCCTCGGTGAGCGTCCCGAGCTCGGCGCCCAGGCGGTCGAGGAGATCATGCGGGTCAACCCGACCGTGACGTGGGTGACCCGCGAGGCGCTGGAGGATCTGGAGATCTTCGGCCTGCACGTGCCGAAGGGCGGCATCGTGCAGGTGCTCTCGCACGCCGCCGGCACCGATCCGCGGGCGATGCCCGAGCCGGGGTTCGACATCACCGTCCTGCGCGCTCCGCATCTGGGGTTCGGCGCCGGCGTCCACCACTGCCTGGGGCACTTCGTCGCGCGCACCGACATGGCCGTCGCGCTGCCGCTGCTCGCCCACCGGATGCCGGAGGCGACTCCCGACGGAGCAGGCGAGTGGCTGCCCGTCTCCGGCAACACCGGGCCGGTGCGCTTCCCGCTCCGCTTCACCCCGGGCGTGTCTCGACCGGCCGACGACTGGTTGACCCCGCCCGACCTGAGCGGCTCTGTCTGACCCGCTGCCGTCCGACCAGATGGCCGGCGTACGTGGGCGGGGCAGACTGGGCCCATGAGCACGCAACTGCCGTGGCCGTTGCCCGACACCCGGCTGCGCGACGACCTCGTGGCGCGTTGGTCGACCGGTCGGGGCTACCACGACCTCTCCCACCTCGCAGAGGTGCTGGAACGGCTCGCCGAGCTCGGCGCGGGAGACGATGTCGAGCTGCAGCTCGCCGCCTGGTTCCATGACGCGATCTACGACGGCGGCCCGGACGCCGAGGAGCGCTCCGCACAGCTGGCCGAGGAGACTCTCGCGGACACCGGAGTCGACGTCGCGGAGGTCGCTCGCCTGGTGAGGCTGACCGCCCGTCATCGGCCCGCCCCCGACGACCGGCGCGGCCTGCTCCTGGTGGACGCCGACCTGGCAGTGCTGGCCGCACCCCCGGCCCGCTACGCGGCGTACGTGGCGGGGGTCCGCTCCGAGTACGCCGCGCTCTCCGACGCCGACTTCGCACGCGGCCGGGCGGCGGTGCTGCGCGACCTGGCCGCCAAGCCGACGCTCTTCCACACGCCGGAGGCTCGCGCCCGCTGGGAGGTGCTGGCCCGCGACAACCTCGCTCGTGAGCTGGCCACGCTGGACCCGAGTGCCGCGTCGTCATGACAGGATCGACGCCGTGGCCCTGCTGATCGATCCGCCCAGCGTCCCGTGGCGGGACCGCCTCTGGGCCCATCTGGCCTCGGACACCTCCTTCGAGGAGCTGCACGCGTTCGCCGCTGCCGTCGGCATCCCCGAGCGCGGCTTCGACGGCGACCACTACGACGTACCGGCCGAGCACTGGGACGCCGTGGTCGCTGCGGGCGCGCGCCCGGTGCGCTCCCGCGACCTGGTGGCCGCACTGCACCAGGCCGGACTGCGACGCCGGAAGCGTCGTCGCCGGGCCGGCGATCCGGGCATCGCGACTACCGGGGCGCCATAGCCCCGATCGTCTCCAGCCGGACGCCGGGGAAGACCGCCGCCGGCGAGGCGTCGAAGCGCGACGAGACGACCTCGGCCAACACGCTGCGGTAGTCCCGCGTGACCAGCAGGTCCGCCTGAGCGGTGTCGGTCAGGCCCGGCCACGATCCGTAGTAGCGCCCGCCCTTCACCCCCGCACCGAGCAGGAACATCACATTGCCGTGGCCGTGGTCCAGGCCCATCGAGGCGTTCTCCCGGACCCGCCGACCGAACTCGCTCAACGTCACCACGGTGACCTTCTCGGCAACGGGGCCGAGATCGCTGAAGAAGGCGGCGAGGGACGAGGCCAGATCGGCGGTCATGTTCCGCAGGTCGCCGCGGTCGACCGTACCGAGATCGGCATGCATGTCCCACGATCCGTGGTCGACGGTGATGACCTCGGCACCCACGTCGCCGCGGATGGTGCGGGCCGCCGCGGCCAGCGCCCGACCCAGGTCGCTGGTGGGATAGGCGGCGCCGTTGGCGGGCGTCACCGGCGTGGCGCGCACCGGTCCGAAGTCGTCGACCATCCGCATCGCCGTACGGACGCCCTCGCCCAACGGCCCGGGTACGCCGTCCCAGACGGTGTGCAGCGAGCGCACCCGTGGATCGTCCGGGCCACCCGTGTCGGTGCCGGCCAGGACGATGTCGTCGACGGCCGGGGCCGCTCCGACGGGATGCGGGCCGAGCAGTGCGGTCGGCGGCACCGGGCCACCGAGATGCAGGGCGTGCAGCGGATCGGTGTCGCCGTCGCGCCCGACCAGGCGGTTGAGCCAGCCGACCCGGGCCGGCGAGCCAGGGTCGGCGTCCTCGATCTCCTCCATCGCCGAGAAGTGGGAGCGGTTGGGCGCCGGGAGTCCGGTCGCATGCACCGCCGCCATCCGTCCGTCCCGCCACAGCGGGAGGAGCGGTGCCAGGGCCGGGTGCAGCCCGAACATCGCGTCGGCTGCGAGCAACCTGTCCTTGGGGATCGCGATCCGCGGGCGAGCGGTCCAGTACGCCGGGTCGGCATGTGGCACGACCAGGTTCAGGCCGTCGGCGGCACCGCGCAACGAGAGCACGACCAGCACGGCCGGCGCTGCGCCCTCGCGAGACCATGCGGTCTGCAGCACCGTGTCGCCGAAGACGGTGGTCGCGGCCAGGGCGCCGGCGGCGAGGGTGAGGAAGCCGCGGCGCGAGACCCGACCGTACTCCGGGCAGCCCGGGGCGCAGGAAGACATCCGGATCACCTCGTCAGGTGGGCCGGATGGTCGAGGAAGACGCTCAGCAGCGTCGGCATCCCCCAACGCACGACCCGGTGCGTCGAGGTGATGGTGGTGTCCGGCTCGACCTGCACGGCTTCGCAGGCGGACTTCAGCAGCGTGGACGTCGACGCCGAGCCCAGGATGCTGCGGGCCAGGTGGTCGACCAGCAGGTCGAAGCGCAGGGTCGGCTCCGGCAGCCAGGAGGCAGCCGGGCGGAGGTCGATCTCCTTGGTCGGCCACCAGCCGCCTGCCATGGTCAGGTGCATCTGGAAGGCCTGCAGGACGCGAGCGGTGGAGGTCCAGGAGGCGGCGGCGTCGGGACGACCGTCCGGACGCGGCCACCGGAACGGCGCGAGGCCGAGCGCCTCGCACTGCCAGATGCTGACGTGGGCAGCGGAGTCGGTGTCGACGGGTTTGCGCAGTCCCGCTCCGAGGACCCGGTAGGTGGCGACCAGATCCTCCTCGGGGAGTCGCACCTTGCGTCCGGCGGCACGCCGGAACTCCGCGGAGTCGACGAGCGCGCGCAGCACCGGGGCGATCGCGGTGTCGTGCGCACGATAGGTGCGGCTCAGCAGGCCGACGAGTGCCGGGGAGGGATCGTCCGCCACGAACCGTACGGCGAGGCGGCGAGCGATCCGCTCAGCGGTCAGGGGGTGCCGGGCCAGGTGGTCCAGGTAGGCGCGCGCCACTGAGCGTCCGTCCTCGGCGCGGTTGTCATGCCGGAAGTCGAGCACCTGGACCGCACCGGTCCAGTGCGACCCCGGGTCGTAGGCCGCCGCCCACGTGCCCCACACGTCCACGCGGTAGCCGGTGAGGATCCGAGCGCTGTCGACGACGTCCTTCTCGGTGAAGTTCCCGGCGCCGACGGTGTGCACCTCGAGGAGCTCGCGGGCGAGATCCTCGTTGGGCGCGGACTTCCTCGACGTGGCCAGGTTGAGGTAGCAGCCCATTGCCGGATGGGTGGTGCTGAACCTCAGCAGCTCGGCGAAGCTCCCGAGGGCGCGCTTGCGGATCCCGGTGCCGTAGGCGGCGCGGAAGAACGCCTCCGCCTCGCCGGCTGCCGGCACGTGCAGCAGGTTCTCCCAGAAGTCGGTCATGGTCTCCAGCAGGGGCCGCTCCGAGTGGATTCGGCGGGCGAGGCACCAGCGCTGGTGGTCGAAGCCCGCCTCCCAGAACGGCTGGACCTCGTCCCGGTCGCGACGCCAGATCTCGGCAGCGGAGAGTGTGAGAGAGGGCCACCAGCCGCGGGAGGTCTCGAAGAACCGGTCCGGTCCGGATGCGAGCTGGGTGTCGAACCACGTCCGCGCGCCGCCGGCACTGGCCATCGCGGCGCCCAGAGCGGGCGTCCAGCCCTGACCGAACCGATTGCCGAGCAGCCGCTCCAGCGTCGACGGGAGCGGCGTGGCGTCGTACTGCGCAGGCTCGAAGCCGGGGTGCACGGGCTCCGGCTCGGCGTCCGCCTGGATACCTGGTCTCCCAGCCCCGCCCGGGGGCAGCCGACGGCGGCGCGGCTGGGGCGGCGCGCTCGTCGTGCTGATCACGACACCAGTCTTCCGTCTCCGACCACCCCGGCGCATCTCCTGATGCCGATGACGACCGATCGTCGTGCCTGCATGACCCGTGCGGGTCATGCAGGCACCCGGTCAGGGCACGGGCTGGGACGGGCGCTGGGGAGCCATCAGCCGCCGGATCTCGTCGGCGAGCTCCGGCCCCAGGCTGCCCCACCCCGGCGCGTAGCCGTAGGTCTCGGCCAGCGACTCCCGGCGGCGAGTGCCGGTCACCAGGTCGACGTCGTCCGGAGTCAGCAGACCGGGGTGAGCGACGCCGACGGCACGGGAGAGCTTGAGCAGGTCACGCCGCAACGACACGATGTAGTTCGCCGTCCGCTCGGCCTTCGAGGTGGGATCGAGACCTCGCGCCAGCCAGGGGTTCTGGGTGGCCACTCCGGTCGGGCAGTGGTCGGTGTGGCACTTCTGCGCCTGGATGCAGCCGACGGCGAGCATCGCCTCGCGAGCGACGTTCACCATGTCGGCGCCGAGGGCGAAGGCGACCAGGGCGGTGTCGGGCAGGCCGAGCTTCCCGGCGCCGATGAAGGTCAGGTCGTCGGTGAGTCCGGCTCGGGCGAAGCGACTGTAGACCTGGCTGAAGCCAAGCCGGAACGGCTGCGCCACGTGGTCGGTGAAGACCAGCGGAGCGGCGCCCGTGCCGCCCTCGCCTCCGTCGACGTTGACGAAGTCGACGCCGCGGTCGCCGCGCGCCATCTGCTCCACCAGGTGGTCCCAGAAGGTGAGGTCGCCGACGGCCGATTTGATGCCCACCGGCAGACCTGTCGCGTCTGCCACCAGCTCGACGAAGTCGAGCATCGAGTCGACGTCGTGGAAGGCGGTATGGCGGGCCGGGCTGGCGCAGTCCTTGCCGAGCTCGATCCCGCGGATCTCGGCGATCTCGGGCGTCACCTTGGCTGCGGGCAGCATGCCGCCCAGCCCCGGTTTTGCTCCCTGGGAGAGCTTGATCTCCAGCGCTCGCACCGGCGCGGAGGCGACCAGGTCGACCAGCCGGTCGAGGTCGAACCTGCCTTGGGCGTCGCGGCAGCCGAAGTAGGCGGTGCCGATCTGGAAGATCAGGTCACCGCCCTGCCGATGACCAGCCGAGATGCTGCCCTCACCGGTGTTGTGCAGGCAACCGGCCTGTGCCGCACCGCGGTTGAGCGCGGTGACCGCGCGAGCGGAGAGCGCACCGAAGCTCATCCCCGAGATGTTGACCACCGACGCGGGCCGGAAGGCATGGCGCCGGCCGCGCCGCCCACCGAGCACCTTGGCGCTCGGGATCGTCGCGCCCTCCTCGTCACCGTGGGGTCGCGTGTCGGCACCGACCTCGGCGAAGGTGCGGTGCTTGATGATCGCGTAGCCGGTCTGGTTCTCGACGTCGTTGTCGGTCCCGAAGCCGACGTAGCTGTTCTCCAGCTTGGAGCTCGCGTAGACCCAGCTCCGCTGATCGCGACTGAACGGCCGCTCCTCGTCGTTGGAGGCGACGACGTACTGGCGCAGCTCCGGCCCCAGTCGTTCGATCGCGTAGCGCGCATGCCCGACCACGGGGAAGTTCCGCAGGATGGCATGGCGGCGCTGGAGCACGTCGTAGGCAGCGAGGGAGCCCAGGCCGGCCAAGCCGGCGGAGGCGAGCGTCTTCCACTTCACGTCTCAAGTCCTACCCGGCCGCGCGTGGTTTTCACAGCCGCCTGGCCGAGGTGTGGTTGTCCCGGACGGGGGCAGCAGGTGTCGGGTACTTTTCGCTCATGGACCTCCTCCCCAAGCCGGACCAAGTGGTGGCTGCAGCCGGCAACGTCGCCAGCAAGGTGCTGTACGGCGGAGTGGCCGACCTGCGCAAGCTCCCGCGCACCCTCATCGACGAGGGTCTGCTGCGGCAGCTCTACCACTACCGGCCGGCCGGCACCGCGGTCGAGCAGGGCGACCCGGTCCTCCTGGTTACTCCCCTCGCCGCTCCGGCGAGCTGCTTCGACCTGCGCCGAGGCTGCTCGCTGGTCGAGCACCTGGTGAACGAGGGACGCCGGACCTACCTCGTCGAGTACGGCGAGGTGTCGTTCCGCGATCGCAACCTGGGCATGGAGCACTGGATCGAGGAGGTGCTGCCGGAGGCGATCCGCGCGACCTCCGCACACGCCGGCGGGCGTCCCGTGCATCTCGTCGGCTGGTCACTCGGCGGCATCTTCATGACGCTTGCTGCCGCCGACCAGGCCGACCTGCCGATCGCCTCGCTCACGATCGTGGGCTCGCCCTTCGACGTCACCAAGGTGCCGATGATCGCGCCGTTGCGGCCGCTGCTCAAGGTCACCGACGGCCCGTGGGGCGTGAAGCAAGGCATGGGCCCGGTGACACGCTTCTACCGCGCCGTCGGCGGTGCGCCCAAGCCCGTGGTGCGCTGGGCGTTCCAGCTGACGGCCGCCCAGAAGCTGGTCACCAAGCCGTTGGTGAAGCTGCAGAACCTCGACGACACCGACTTCCTGGCTCAGATCGAGGCCGTCGACGCCTTCACCTCCGCGATGATCGCCTACCCCGGTCGGACGTTCGGGCAGCTCTACCACCGGTTCGTGAAGAACAACGAACTCTCCCGGGGGAGCTTCACGATGGGCGACCGCCGGATCGAGCTCAGCGCTGTCGACAAGCCGGTCCTGGTCTTCGCCGGCTCCAGTGACGGCATCGCCCCCATCGAGTGTGTCCGGGCAGTCGTGCCCCTCCTCACCGGCTCACCCGAGGTCGACTTCCAGGTGGTCCCTGGCGGCCACCTCGGCATGCTCACCGGCCGCGCCGCCCGCACGACGATGTGGACCACCCTCGATGCCTGGCTCGACAGGTGGTCCTCCGACGCCGCGGCCGATGGCCCCCACACCGCCCCTCCCGACACCGGTGTCGACACCTTCCCTGGTACCGACACCGGCGCTGGAGAGCCGAAGGGCACGCCGGCGATCGGCGCCAACCCCCAGCGGCGCTACGGCTCCGGCTCGTCTCGCTCTCTCGCTCCCTGAGCACGTGCGGGGGCGCACAGCAGGCCACGGTCTTCCCCACACGTAGCGAGCCGCTGAGCCGCCGCACGAGAGGTCACACCGTCGGTCAATCGGAGTCGCAGCCGGCACGGAGTTGCTGGGGCGTGCTTGTGGTGCCGTCGCCGGTGACGACCTGGTCCGCTTCCAGGGCGTCGAGGTCGTCTGCGCGGAAGGTCACCTGACCCGACTCGGTGTCGCTCTCCGACGCCTGGGCCGAGAGGATGTGCAGTCCGGTGCGATCGAGGTCGCCGAGCCGGAGCTGACCGCCTCCCGACGTCGGCGTCAGGAACGCAGTGACGATCGGCTGACCCGTCGGATCCACGGTGCCCGTGGCGAGGATCGGGTTCGGCTCATCGCCTTCGAGACCCTCGCGACCGCCGTAGAGGGTCACCTCGTCGAGGTCGGCACCGCAGGTCACGACGACGGCGATCACGCGTCCCTCGGCATCCACGCCGACCCCTACGGAACCCCTCACCTCTGTCGTCGTCGCGTTCCCACATCCGGTCATCGCGAGCGCGGAGAGGAGCAGGACAGGAAGGAGGGTTCGTCGCATACGTCCATCCTGTCCTGCTGTGCGCCGTACGCCCTGAGTACAGGTACCCAGGGGCCTGCTGACCAAGATCCCTGTCGCGAGCGTCGGGAGGCGCAGGGTGCCCGAGGCGCTTCCAGTCCAGATCAGGCTACTCGCGTGGAGGATTCCTGTCGTAATAGGCAGGAAGTTGGGCGTCGATGTTGATCCAGGTCGCCTTCGGTGAGGTGTACTCCCGCATCGCTTCGAACCCCATCTCACGGCCGTACCCCGATACCCCCACGCCTCCGAACGGCGAGCCGGGGTTGACCCGCTTGTAGGAGTTCACCCACACCATGCCGGCCCGCAGATCGCGAGCGACCCTGTGCGCTCGCGACAGGTCTCTGGTCCAGAGGCCACCACCGAGTCCGTAGGCAACATCGTTCGCGATCCTGAGTGCCTCATCCTCGGTCTTGAACGCGTGCACCACCATGAACGGGCCGAACACCTCTTCCTGGGCGGCCCGGCTGTCCGGCACCGTTTCCACGATCGTCGGTTCGACATAGAAGCCGTCGGCGAGCGCCCGGTCCTGCGGGGCATGGCCGCCGGTCAAGACGGTGCCACCCTCCTCCTCCGTCAACGCTAGGTGGCTCATCACCCGGTCTCGGTGCTGAGAAGAGGTGAGCGGCCCCATCTCCGTGGCGGGATCCTTGGGGTCACCCAACCGGATCGATCGGGTGAGTGTGATGAGACGTTCCAGGAACTCGTCCTTGACCGCTTCATGAACGATCAGCCGACTAGCCGCAATGCAGGCCTGGCCCTGATTGTGAAAAATGCCGAAGGCGGTGCCGTTGACGGCTGCGGCCATGTCGGCGTCATCGAACACGATGTTCGCGCCCTTGCCACCCAACTCGAGGTGGACCTGCTTCAAGGAATCGGCTGCAGACCGAGCGATGCTCTGACCTACGGCTGTACTGCCCGTGAACGAGATCTTGGCGATCGCTGGATGATCCACGATCCGTGCCCCGGCAGTTGCTCCGAAGCCAGGCACCATGTTGATAACGCCCGGAGGGAAGCCGACCTCAGCGGCCAGTTCAGCCACTCGCAGGGCGGAGAGCGGGCTGATCTCGGACGGCTTCATCACCACGCAATTCCCGGCAGCCAGCGCGGGCCCCATCTTCCAGCTGGTGAACATCACCGGAAAGTTCCATGGAACGATCTGCCCCACCACACCGAGCGGTTCCGGCACGACATAGTCGAGGAAGCCCTGCTCGACCGGAACGACGCTGCCCTGGAACTTGTCGGCCATACCGCCGAAGTACCGGAACGTCGCGGCTGTCCGGGGCACATCGAGTCCGCGCGTGTCCCGCACCGGATGTCCGGTGTCTCGGGTCTCCAGAAGCGCGAGAGCGTCCACGTCGTCCTCGATCGCGTCCGCCAACCGGAGCAGCAGCCTGCCCCGGTCGGCTGCCGCCATCCTGCTCCAGGCCGGGAACGCCGATGCAGCAGCCGCAACCGCTCGGTCGACATCCGCTGCTCGGGCCTCGGCCACGTTGGCGAGCACCGTCCCGTCGTGCGGGTCGATGGTCTCGAAAGTGCCGCCATCGGCAGCATCTACAAACTCGCCGCCGATGAAGAGCTTCTGCTGCATCTCAGAACTCGATGGGATAGGTCGGGGCCTTGCCGGAGGCGATCGCCTCCGGGATCTTTTCCGAGTTGTTCTCCCAAACCAGCAGCATCGATCGCTTCGGGGAGTAGCCCTGGTGCCGGATGTCGGCCGGCATCGCAGAGACGTCACCGGCCCGCATCGTCACTCTGGCCCGAACGGCACCGGTGTCGCGGTCTTCGACCTCCCAGGTGATCTGGTCGCTGAGTTGGACGAACCACTCCACGCGGTCGTTGCCATGGATGATCGGCAGAATGTACTCCTCCGTGGTCGGGCACGCCAGCGAGTCCTTGCAGACGCTGACAACCGACGGGTTCCAGGTGACGTTCGACCGCGACAGGTAGGCGAAGAGGCTGAACGCGGCCACCTCGTCCTCGAAACCGGGCTCGACTTCGATCACCGGCTCGCTCTGGTCGACATCAGCGAACATCCGGTTCACGGGATAGCCGGAGTCGTCACTGCGAACCTGTTCATCGCCCGGAACCCCGACCATCCGGTCCGCAGCGACCCGCTGACGCGTCACCGCGGCCGTGTTGCTCCCATTCTTCAGGCCGAACGCGGAGCCGGTCTCGTGAGGCGAAGCAAACGGATCGAACGACTCATTGGTCCAGTCGTCCAAGATCGCTTCGAACGTCGCGCGGATCCTTGGGGTCTCCATGTTCTCGCTGTAGTCGAGTTCGGCCTTGCGGTAGGACTCGTTGAAACGGCCGGCGAAGATGTCGACCGTGCCGTAGTGGTTCAAGGTTCCGAAGACACCGTCGAAGTTGACGATGCCGTAGAAGAAGTCCCAGGCGACATCGCGTTGGAGTGCGCGCAGGAATGAGTCCGCGCTCATCATGTGTTCGCCGGTTGGCCAGCCGATGTAGACGAAGAACTCGTCCCGCTTGAAGGTGAACTCGCCGAGCGCGAACTCGCGATAGCCGTCGGCATTGGCTTCCTCGGACTGGTGAACGTTGTCAATCTGAATGGTCATCGAAGGTCCTTTCTCTATGACGGCGGGTCAAACGGTCTGGCAGATGTCAGCCCAGCGGTACTGCGTGAGGGCGCCGCCGATGGTCTGGATGAGCAGCACTCCCGCGGCGCCTTGCTTGACGAACCGGTAGGCAGCGCCCTTCGGGAGGAGCGCCTGGTGACCACGCTTGAGGTGAATGCGGCCCATCGGACGCCCGACAGGCTCCGTGTGGAGAAGTACGGCCCCCTCCGATCCCTCGGGAGCGACGGGCGAGTCAGGCTTCACCAGCTCCACCAGCACCTCGGCGTCGCCGTCGTCCATGCAGATGGCGAACTCGTCGTGAGCCGCGGCATACCAGGGTGAGGTGCCCTCTGCCCGGATGGTCTCCAGGACGTACTCCCAGTTCTTGGCGACCGCGACCCGATCCCACGCGATTGCCTTCGACGCTACGTCGAAGATGTTGGAGAACGCGTAGTGGCGGGCGTCATCGGCGATCAGTTCGACTCCGCCCTTCTGGTGATCGGCCAGCGAACCGAAAACCGTGGTGTAGTTCGCACGCTGCACAGCCCCGCCCTGGGCTTTCCTCGTCGTTGTCATCGGTCCACTCCTCGTTGCTGATGCGCTCGTCTGCGCTGGTTCCCAGCGCTGTTGTGCACTCATCGTTGAGGTCTGCGCAGTCGGGCGCTATGAATCAGCCGCCTGATGGCGGAATTGAGAAGTCCGTGCCGTAGAAGACGGTCCGTGGCGGCGCGACCGAGGCCTGAGGCGGAAGGGTGAGGAGTTGCGGCGTGGCGCCGACCACCAACGCCTTCACCTGAGCGAGAACATCGGCGACGTCCCGGGAGAGCGGCAGGTCGAGTACCAATCCCTCCGCTCCGGCCCGGGCCAGGGCCAGCACCTGCTCCTGGGCATGCTCGAAAGTGCCGAAGATGCCTACGTCGCGTGGATGGCGCAGCTCGAAACGAGGTTCGAGCTCCGCCCGTGCGACGGCTTCACTCATGGTGCGCCCGATAGAGAGCGGCACCGCCACCAGAAGTGGTCCCGTACGAGCGGAACCGTCCAAGGCGCGACGTACTATCGCCACCTGGGTGGGGTCGTTGACACGCACGACACCGCAGGCCCCGGCCGGTAACGGAGGGAGGACCTGCGCCGGCCGAGCAGCCTCCGCCAGCCGCGCCGCGGGTGTCGCGGCGGCCCCCTCCGGCAGGTGGACGCCGGTGAATCCAAGCCGACCTGCCATTCTGGCGATCTCCGTGGATGCATCGGCATCGAGCGTTGGCGGCAGAGTGATCGCCAGGGTCAACAACTGCTCTTTCACAGGTCCCTCCGGTCAGAAGATCTGGGTGACGGCGGTCGCCAGCTGACGAATGGTGGCCACCGCGAACGCGTCGGTGCATTGCGCGGCGTACTCCGACGCGCGAGAGTCGAGGGTGTCCCACTCCGTTCGGGGCTCTGGGTTGAGCCAGTAGAGCCGCCGGGCTCGATATCGAAGTTCCGCCACCATCGCCGTCGCTGGCGCATGTTCGTGTGATCGAGCGTCGCCGGCAATGATCACGGTCGTCCGCGCAGACACGACAGAGCCCCAATCCTTCAGGAAGGTGGTCAACGCGCGCGCGTAGTCGCTGCGCCCGTCCTGCGCGATCAGGCCTCGTCGCGTCAGGAGATGGTGCGGGTCGATCACGCCCGGACCGGCCGCGAGCAGCCCCGTGATCTCGACGATGCCGTCGATGAAGGCGAACGAACGGAGGTGTCGGAACTCCTCCTGGAACGCGTTCAGGAGAGTCAGGGTGAAGGGCGCAAACTGGGCTGTCGAACCGGAGACGTCGCACAGGACGAGCACGTCGGGTCTGCTCGGCCGCCGCTGGTGAAGAGCCGGCCGGACCGGGACTCCGCCCGTGCTCATCGACGCACGGATCGTCTTGCGCATGTCGAGTCCCGAACCACCGGACCGATGCTGCGCACCCAGGCGGGTCGCCAGACGGCGCGCCAAGGGACGGATCGTCGCACGCATGGCGGCAAGCTCGTCGGCACCAGCTCGAAGCAACGCGCGGTCCTCCGGGTCCTCCCACTGCTGAGCGTGAACACCTTCGCCGTCACGCAACCGTCCGGACAGCAGGTCGGTAAGTCGTCGGCTCAACTGCTCCATGGCGACTCGAGCTTCGGCGGCGGTCGTGCCGTCGGTCTCCTCCCCCGCCTCCAGATATCGGCGGTAGAGGTCAGGGACGCTCATCCGGCGAAGCACCCGTTGTGTGTGGTGGCCGGCCGAACGTCCGTCGTCGCCGTTGGCGCTGAACCGCTGGATCACGACATCGAGGGCGTCATCCAGAGCGGCTCCGTCGCCCTCCCGCAACGCGTGCGCAACCGAGTCAAGCAGTGCATCTCTACCCGGTTCTGGAGCGGGGTCCATACCCCTGCCGCCGGAATCCGAAGGCACGTCGGAGCGAGCTCGAACGAACACCGCCTCGAACGCACGTTGGAACAGCACTTCATGGGAAGAGTCCTTGACCAAGCTCGCCCGGAGGGCTGCCCGTACCGCAGGACGCGAAGCAAGTTCGATGTGGACAAGCGAGCTGACGGCGTCGAGCACCTCGCTGGTCGAGACCGGAACACCACCGGCCCGCAGGCGCACGACAAGGGCGACGACCAAGCGCACCCCGACGTCTGTGTCTGCGCTGATGCCAGGAGGGGTCACCGTGGCCCCGAAGGGGCCAGCGCAACGCCACGCAGTTGCTCGCGAACCTTGACCTTGTCGGTGTCGTTCTTCAGCACGACGCCGAGGGTCTGGTTCGCAACCACCGTGCCGAGCTCCGAGCCACCGAGCTTCCCCACAGCGCGAGCCCAGTCGATCGTCTCAGCGACACTAGGCGGCTTGCGCAGGTCAAGCGCACGCATCCCGCGCACCGCCTTCACGATCTGATCAGTCAGCGCTTCCGAAGCCTCGGGAACGCGGCTGCGCACGATGGCTCGCTCTCGAGCGGCGTTGGGGTAGTGAACCTGCGAGTGGAGGCAGCGGCGCTTCAAGGCTTCGGACAACTCGCGCGTAGCGTTCGAGGTGAGTACGACGAAAGGCCGCCTCGTCGCCCTTATGGTGCCGAGCTCGGGGATCGTCACCTGGAAGTCGCTCAGCAACTCCAACAGCAAGCCCTCGACCTCGACGTCGGCCTTGTCGGTCTCGTCGATGAGCAGCACCACCGGATCCGGGCTCCGTATCGCCGCAAGCAGGGGGCGTTCCAGCAGGAACTCCTCGCTGAAGATGTCCTCGTGTACTGCGTCCCATGTCTCGTCCAGTCGACCTGGGTCAGGTCGCGCCTGGGTGGCCTGGATGCGTAGCAGTTGCTTGCGATAGTTCCACTCGTAGAGAGCCCGCGCCTCATCGAGACCCTCGTAGCACTGAAGCCGGACCAGCGTCGCGCCGGTGCTCGCCGCGACCGCTTTGGCAAGTTCGGTCTTTCCCGTCCCCGCCGAGCCTTCTAGCAGGAGCGGCTTGCCCATGGCGTCGGCGAGGAACACCACCGTCGCCAACTCGTCATCGACGAGGTAGCCGGTGCTTGCCAACCGGGTGCGGGCATCGTCGACGGACGTGAACAGTGACATGACGGATCACACTCCTGCCGGGCCGAGGACGATGTCGAACCGAACCTTCGACCAGGAACCCTCGACGACCGTTCCGTCGGGAGCCGCCGCTCCCGCCTGGTGTCGCTCGAAGTCTCGGACCAGGGAGCTCTTGACCCCGAACACGGTGTCAGAGGCGAGTAGCTCGTCACCGCGCACGAAGATGTGTGTGACGAGGGTTCGGCAGCCCTGCGCAGTCACCATGAAGTGCAGGTGCGCGGCGCGCATCGGAGAACGGCCGGTTGCCTGCAGCATCCGTCCGACAGGGCCGTCGGACGGGATCGGGTAGGGCGTCGGAGTGATGGCCCAGAGTCTGTACCGCCCGTGCTCGTCACTGAACAGGTGACCGCGAGCAGCGGTCCGCTGGTCGTCGTACTGCAGGTCGTAGAGGCCGTCACCATCGGCTTCCCACACCTCGATCCGGGCGTTCGGCACCGGCACTCCGTCGGTGTCGGTGACCACCCCTTCCACCCAGCAAGGCTCGCCGGCTGCACCTGAGCCGATGTTTCCGCCCTGACCCACGAACGGTGAACCCTCGACGAAGAAGGGGCCGAACACGGTCGCCTCCGTCGCATCGCCCACCGCTTCGTTGTTGACGCCGATGGTCTGCATGGATGCGCCCAGCACATCGGAGAGCAGGATGAACTCTTGACGCCGCTCGTCCGTCGCCTGGCCGACTTCAGTGAGGAACCGGATCCCGGTGGCCCACTCTTCCTCGGTGAGCCTGACGTCGCGAATGAACCCGTGCAGATGAGTGACGAGGTTGACCATCAACTGCTTGAGCCTGGGATTCGCGCAGCCGTCGAACGAGCCGATGACCTGTTGAGCCAGTTCGGCTTCGCGAGCTTGTTGTACGGCGTGGATCGACTTCGTTTCGGTCATTGCGGTTCGCTTCCTTCCCAGGCCGCACGCAGCAGGGCGGTGAGATTCTCACTGGTGACAGGAGTGGGGTTCGTGGTGGGCACGACCGGCAGGATCGCTTGGACGGCGTCCGCGATCTGACTCGCTTTCAGGCCGAAGTCGCGCAGCGCTCCGGGAGCCTTGACCTGGTTCCTGAGGGCCATGAGTCCGGCCAGCGCGGACTCGGATGCGAAGGAAGCTGCCAAGCGCCGCTCGGCATCGTCGTCACCGGGGGCGTTCAACGCCACGACCTGGGGAAGGACGACAGCGTGGGTCTGTGCATGGGGGAGGTTGTACATGCCGCCGAGAACATGGCAGATCTTGTGATGGAGCCCGGAGCCAGCCGATGCGAAGGCCGCTGCAGCTAGGTAGGCGCCGTACAGGGTCTGTTCGCGGCCAGCAAGCCCCGTGGGAGCGTCCGCGACCTGAGGCAGCCCGGTGTTCAAGGCGCGAACTCCCTCGGCAGCAAACGCGGCGTTGATCGGGTCTGCCTTCGGTGCCCACAGCGAGTCGATGCAATGCGCCAGCGCGTTGAGCCCACTGGCGATCGACATCTCGACCGACAGGCTGAGCGTGAGGGTGGCGTCGTACACCACAGCGCGGGGCAACACGACCGCGTCCGTTCCGGTCTTCTTCACAGCACCCTGGGTCAGCCCCCACACCGCAGTCGCTTCACTGCCGGCGTACGTCGTCGGCACCGCCACTATCGGCAGGCGGGTCGATAGCGCGACCGCCTTCGCAAGCCCGGTGGTGGACCCGCCACCAACGCACACGAGCGCGTCCGCCTCGGCTGCGAGAGCCGCCTCTCGCGCCTTCTCGGCAACGTGCGTAGGTACATGCATCACAACGTCGTCGTGACGCATGACCACCGGGATTCCGGTGGTGACCTGATCGGCGATGCTCGCTTCCGCGGGGGCAGCGAGCACCATCACTCGGCGAGCGCCGAGCCGTTCGACCTCGGATGCGACCCCTGTCGCTGCCCCACCCGACTCGAACAGCACCCGCTGCGGCAGCGACTCATGGACGAACTGCATGTCGACCTCCTTGGTCTTGATTCGAGTGTGGCTCAACGACGACCGCGAGAGGCGGCGGGAAGCGTCTCTTGGCTGAATTGGGAACCTCGTTCAACTCCACGACCAAGCCGCAGCACTTCGCCAGCGGTGACGGCGAAACGTTGCTTGAACGACTGGGAGAAGTAGGCGGTCGAGGTGAACCCGCAACGCTGCGCCGCATCCGAGGTTCGTTGTGCGTCGCCGTGAGCGAGCAAGGCGTAAGCAAGATCCAGGCGTCGAGCCAGAACGTGCCGAGGCACACTGGTACCGGCTTGGGCGAAGAGCCGGGACAGGTGTCTTTCGGAGAGGCCGGTCCCGTGGGCGACGTCGCCTGCCGAGAGGCCCGGGTCGGTGAGGTGGTCGTCGACATAGATGCGCGCCGCGGCTCGGTGCGCCGCACTTGCGGGAGTTTCACCTGGGGTGGCCAGAACCGACACCAACTCAAGTACCGCTTGTTCGTCGACTGGTGTCGGTACCGCGGCGTTGACGGCACGGCCGACCAGCCGCATCAGGGCCCGCGCGAACTGATTCGCGTCAGAGTCGATGACCAACGGGCTGACCAAGCCTTCAAGACCGGTGTAGTCGGTGAAGGTGCGGCGCGGAATCCTCACCGCGAACTCCATCAGCCCGTGACCGAAGCCTCGCAGGAACGGGCGGTCGACATCACACACCAGCAGTTGCCCTGGGCGAACGACTTGACGTCGTCCGTCGCACTCGAGGAGCGCCTCGCCGCGAAGCGCCGCGTAGACAGCGATTGCCTCACCCGGCCGCGCGGCGATCAGCTCCTCGTCACGTGCGACCGAGTGCGCTGTACCGCTCACGAGGGCGAATCGCACCTGCTCGAGGTTCACGTTGACCTCACGGGCACGGAAGTGGAGACCACCAGGAACCTCACAGGCCAACTCGATCAAGGAGTCCGCATTGTGTTGCTCCCATCGCCTCACGAGTCGTGCAGCATCAACGTGGCTCTCAGTCGTGAAGGTGCGTCGCTCAGGGATCAACACGAGATGTCTCCTTCCTACGCAGGGCTAGCGGACGTCGCTACCGCACTCGGCCGGTCACTTCCCCGTGCAGCCGTGCGGGTCGATCACGTACTTCGTAGCGGCGCCAGCGTCGAAGTCGGCGTAGCCGGCAGGTGCGTCTTCGAGACCGATGACGGTGGCATTGACCGCGTCCGCGATCTGCACCTTGTCGTGCAGGATCGCCATCATGAGCTGACGGTTGTAGGACATCACCGGGCACTGGCCGGTCGTGAAGGAGAGCGACTTCGCCCATCCCGTGCCAAGACTCAACGACAGGGTGCCGACCCGGGCCGCGGCGTCCACCGCACCGGGATCGCCGGTCACATAGAGCCCGGGGATCCCGATCGAGCCGCCAGCAGCCGTAGCGGCCATCAGTGAGTTCAGGACCGCAGCGGGCGCCTCGGTCGCCGTTGCGCCATGGCCTTCGCTTCGCGCCTCGAACCCGACCGCGTCAACGGCGGCGTCGACTTCAGGGACTCCGAGAAGTTGCTCCAGTTGCTCCGTCACGGTTCCATCAGCGACATTGATCGTCTCGCATCCGAAGCTCCGTGCCTGTGCGAGCCGATCCTGGTTGAGGTCCCCAACGATCACGACAGCGGCACCGAGCAACTGCGCCGATGCGGCAGCTGCCAAGCCCACCGGTCCGGCGCCAGCCACATAGACAGTGGACCCGACGCCGACGCCAGCGGTGACCGCGCCGTGGAACCCTGTCGGGAAGATGTCCGAGAGCATCGTCAGATCGAGGATCTTCGCCAACGCCTGATCTGGATCCGGGAAGACCAGTAGGTTCCAGTCGGCGTAGGGCACCAGGACGTACTCGGCCTGCCCCCCGACCCAGCCGCCCATATCCACATAGCCGTAGGCACTACCCGGGCGATCGGGGTTCACGTTCAAGCAGATGCCGGTCCTGCCGGTCTTGCAGTTGCGACAGCGACCGCAAGCGATGTTGAACGGAACCGACACGATGTCGCCCGTCTTGATGAACTCGACGTCGGGGCCGACCTCAACCACCTCGCCGGTGATCTCGTGGCCCAGCACCAGTCCGGGCGGCGCCGTGGTGCGTCCGCGCACCATGTGCTGGTCGGAGCCGCAGATGTTGGTGGTGAGCGTCTTCAAGATCACGCCGTGGGGAACCTTGCGGCCCACGTTCGCCGGATTGACGCCCGGGCCGTCCTTCAACTCGAAGGTGGGGTAGTCGACGTCGATGACCCTCACGGTCCCCGGCGACTGGTAGGAAACTGCACGGTTGGTGGTCATGGCGTGCCTCTCATCGGTTCTAGGGTCGGTGTGCGTAGGTGCGGCGAGCTGGATCAGTCGGGACAGCGAACGAACTTGGTGTACCGGCCTCCGATCACCCATTCGGCCACGATCAGTTCGCCGCGTGAGTTCACAGCTGCTGCGTGAGGGGAGTTCAAGCGACCCGGCTGCAAGCCGCCAGGGACCTGGGCCGAGCCTGCGTTGTCGAGCGCGTTCGGCCAGCCTTCTCTCTCGGTGACCGTCTGGTCCGCGCCGATGTGCCCTACGAGCCGGTCGCGTTCATCGAGCAATGTCAGACGAGCGAACAGCTCGACGACGACGAGCAGGTCTCCCCATCGGACGAAGCCGCTCGGCGACGTCAGGAGTCCCGCGCCGACCGAACGAAGGAAGGTGCCGTCAAGCCCGTACACCGCGACGCGGGCGTTACCCCGGTCGGCGACGTACAACTCTGGGTCGCGTCCCTCTCGGCGATGGATGAACACGGCGTGCGGGCAGTCGAACCGTCCAGCTCCTTCACTACCCGTCAGAGTCTGGAGGAGCTCACCGGACGCGTCGAAGCAGTGCACCGCATTGCTTCCGTAGCCGTCTGCAACCCAGACGTTGCCGGTGCCGCCGAACCGGACCTCGTCGACGGCGACACTCGTCGGCGCGTACGGGGCGAAGGGTCCGGGGAAGTCGTCAGGCGACGGCGGTGCCGTGAGCTCTTGAGTGATCTCGCCGCCGAGGGTCAGCTTGACCACGCGGCCCGGCCGTACGTCCAGATCCAACCCGCGACCGAAGGTCGGGGGCAGCTTTCCATCCCCGGTGCCGGCGCCGCAGTTGATCGCGAATCCAGGGTCGGCGACCCACAGCATGTCCTTTCCGTCCTCCTGCACGACCGTGAGGCCGTGCCCTTCGGTGAGTCCGGGGCGGCTCGCTCGCTGGAGCGCGCCGGTTGGGGAGAAGGTGACGAGCTGGCCCGCGTGGAAGGCGACAACCTCGTCGGCCGAGGTGACCGCCAGGCCGTGATGCGCGAACGCCGCCGAGGCGCCCTCGATCTCGGAGTACTGCGCCCAGTCCGCGATGGCCTGAACGGCGGGAGTGGTGGTGAGCAAGTGTCTGCTCCCTTCTTGTGCTGATCGTGGAGTGGCTCGATGCCGCGACCTATGAGCGATTGATCGCGGGGGTGGTAGTCATGCAGAGAGCAGGAAGGCCTTGAGTTCGAATCCCGGTCTCCGTGCGACCGCAGGGGTAGGTCGGCGACCGCCGCTGAGAATTCGGCGGGCAGCCATGTGGTCGGCTGGCCTGTTGACCGAGTCGACAGCGACGAGGAAGTCGTGGTGGAAGCGCAGCACGGAGAACTCAGTCGATGTCGCGGAGCCGAGGACGACTCGCGACTCCTCGCGGCGTGCGACGCCGACGCTTTGCACCTTCAGGTCGGCCTGGTCCGTCCAGAACCACGGCACCTTGTTGTAGGGCTCGTGCGAACCGTGAATGAGCCGGGCTGCGGCATAGCGCGCCTGATCGACCGCGTTCTGGACGGATTCCAGCCGAATCTGACCGTCCGCGAACCGACTCGGGAAGGTAGCGCAGTCACCAATCGCGCTGACACTGGTGTCGCCGGTGCGCAACCAGTCGTCGACGACGATCCCATGGGTGACCTCACAGCACTGGAGTCCTGCCTCCACGGCTAGTTCGGAGTTCGCAATGCCTCCGACGCCCACGACGACAAGATCGGCAGGAACGGACTCACCGGAAGCGAGTTCGACTGCCCGCACTATCCCCGCGTCCCCGGTGAAGGCGACTACCGAGCTGTTGAGCTCGACCCGGCAGCCGCGGTCCGCATGAAACCGGAGGACGCAGTCGGAGACCTCGGGGGAAACGGACCGGGCAAGCAGTCGGCCGGCTCCCTCGATCACAGTGACGTGATGGCCGAGACCGGAAGCAGCCGCGGCGACCTCCAGTCCGATGTATCCCCCGCCCACCACCGCCACCCGTTGACCGGGTTGGACCAGGAGGGCACGAAGCGCTACCGCGTCGGACAGGGTACGTACCTGGGCCACCCCTCCCAGGTGAATTCCCGGAACCGGTAGCGAGCGCGCACGAGATCCGGTTGCGAGCACGACGTGGTCGTAAGGTTCCGGCACACCCGTCGCGAGGTGAACCAATCGGCGGTGCCGGTCCAGACGCACCGCCGGCGTGTCTCGACGAACAGTGATCTCGTGGGAAGAGTAGAAGGCCTCTGCTCGCAGCAGCGGCGGTTCCGGTGCCACCGACGCTTCGAGCACCGACTTCGACAGAGGGGGGCGATGGTAAGGAAGTCCTGCCTCCTGATCGAGGAGGACTATCGGGCCCTGAAGCCCGTTCTCCCGCAGTGAGTGCGCCATCTGCACACCCCCGTGGCCGGCACCGATGATCACCACTCGATCTGTCGGAGCCAGTCGAGGGTCGGTCACAACTGCTCCTCGGCAATGCGGACAACCAGCCCGTCCAGTTCCGAGGTCGCTGGAATCTGGCAGGAAAGCCGGCTGTTGGGGCGCCGTGGCGCTGCCGTGCAGTCCAACATCTCCTCCTCTGCGTCGGAGATCGGTGGCAACGCGGTGAACGGGCCCTCCTCAACGAAGACATGGCAAGTAGCGCACATGGCGTTGCCGCCGCATTCGCCGAAGATTCCGTCGATGGCGTTGGCGACAGCGGCCGCCATCAGGCTGGTGCCCGGCTCGATGTCGATGACGGTGTGAGCGACCTCGGTGAGATACGTGACCTTGGACATTTCGATGCTCCTGAGTTTCAGGTGTGGAGGGTCACGTCGAGACTGGTGAACCCACGCAGGATGTTGTGGACAGGACGGCGAGCATCGTGAAGCTCGAACCGCCGCACGCTCGATGCGAGTGCGGTCAGGACGGCCCGCATCTCCAACTTGGCCAGGTTCATGCCGGCGCACGCGTGCGGACCGGCTCCGAACCCGAGGTGATCCACCGGGTTGCGACGCACGTCGAAAACGTCCGGGTCGGGATATTGCCGCTCGTCGCGGTTCGCCGCGCCGTAGTAGGTGATGACGCGGGATCCGGCGGGGAGCGCGATGCCCTCCAGGTTGTGATCGACTGCTACCGACCGGGAGAAGTCCTGAATCGGAGACTCGAGGCGGAGGACTTCGTTGACAGCTGATGGAATCAAGGCAGGGTCCTCGCGCACCAGATCCCATTGCTCGGGATGTTCGGCGAACAACCAGACGGCGCTACCGATCGCAGAGATCGTCGTGTCGAGGCTCGGCCCCATGTAGTCGATCATCATGACGGGGCATTGGTCCGGCTTGACCTCTCCTCGGTCAGCGGCATCGAGGATCGCCTCTGCCCAGCTGCCGGGCCGGAGCTTCCCGCGAACAGCCTGGTTGGTGGCGTACGCCATCATCTCCGCGAGGACAGGGAACGACTTCTCTGTGCGGGGCCCGGACGGGCCGAAGCAGTTGAACATCTCAGAGGCCCAGGTGAGCATCTGCTCACGGCCCTCCTCAGGAAGCCCGACAAGCTCGGACACGATGGTGACCGGGAGATGCGACGCAAGGTCTCCGACAGCCTCGATTCGACCGCGTCGAATCAGCCGTTCCACCAAGCTCGTCGCTTCGCGCTGGATCTCGTCCTGGAGGGGCTTGAGGGACTTGGGAGTTAGTGGCTTCACGATGATGCGTCGCGAAGCATCGTGCACAGCACCGTCGCTGCACAGTGTGTTGCCGCGCAGGACCTGGTTCATCTGGTCGTTCATCATGACGCCCTCGCCGGAGGGAAACACTTCAGGAGTCCGCAGAATGTGGGCGACGGTGGCGTACCGCGTGGCGGCGTACATGTTGTACTTCTTCAGGAACACGATGGGGCCGGCGTCACGCATCATCCGATAGCCGCGCCACGGGTCCAGCAGCGCTTCATCTGAGTACGCGTCGTAGTCGGTCTGAGGCCCGTCGATGACGGCGGGAGCGGTGATGCTCACGGCCGGTCCTCCGGCATCGGGTTCTCGGCGGGGTCCCACTCGATCAGAACATGTTCGGGACCTCGGAACGAGGTGTTGGGGGAATAGGCGAACCTCTGGTTCGGGACGAGACGCGCGTGCGGCAGCCGGCGGGTCAACTCCTCGAGAATGACACGCATCTCGAGGCGCGCCAGCGAAGCACCCATGCACATGTGTGTTCCGAAACCGAACGACAGGTGCTTATAGGCGTCGTCGCGGTGGATGTCGAAGGCGTCGGCGTTCTCGAAAACCGCTTCGTCGTGGTTGCCGGAGCCGAGCACCAGAAGGACGTTCGCACCTTCGGGAACGGTCACGCCGCCGATCGTCGTCTCCTCTGTAGCGCGTCGACGCCATGCGATCACTGACGATTGATAGCGGAGGATCTCCTCGACTGCATTCGGGATCAACGACGGGTCAGCGCACAGTTGGTCCCATGCCTCTCTGTTCTCCAGCAGCGTGCGGAACGCGTTCCCGGAAGCGTTGGTCGTCGTCTCATGACCGGCGAACAAGAAATTGAGCATCGTGTTGTACAGGTAGACGTCGTCGAACAGTTCGGGATCCTCCTCCGCTGCCCGGATGACGTCGCTCATGAAGTCATCGCCAGGGTTCTGCTTGAGGCGGGTGACGTGCTGTACGCAGTACTTCCAGTAGGTGCCTACCTCCTCGACGAGCTGGTTCTGCTCTGACTCGGTGGGGCGGCCCCACGTGAAGAGCGTGCGCCGCGCGGCGAACTGCTTGACCAGGGACGCCTCCTCATCAGGAACACCCATGAACATGAAGATCACCAATGCGGGAATCTCCCATACGTAGTCGTCCACCAGGTCGGCATGCCCACGTCGGACGAAACGATCCAGGTAGTCCGTGACGATCTTCCGGATCCGTGGTTCCAGCTCCTCGATGCGGTGCGCGTCGAACCTGCCTCCGATCCGCTTGCGTCGCTGCATGTGGATCGGCTCGTCCTCGTTCACCAATACCGGGCCAGGAATGTAGCCAGCCTCGATCACCTTCTGGATGGAGGACTCCCACAAGGGCATCAGCGGTTCCAGAGCGATCTCAGCCGAGAAGCTGCGGGTGTTGCGGAACACCTTGCGAATGTCGTCGAACTTGGTCACGACGTAGTAGTCGATCTCCGGGCTGTAGAAGACCGGCTCCTCGGCGCGAGCCCGTGAGAGAAACTCGTACGGCTGACCCAGATAAGGGTCGATGAACGGGTTGAACTCAGCGGCCACCTTCGAATAGGGACAAGCGGAGGCGTCGGGCGAAGCGGGTACGGGCGTGGTCATGGTGTCTCCTTGAAGAAGGCGAAGTGATTCGTGGCGGGTGGTTCTGCGGCTAGAGCTGCGCCACCAGTGGTGGGTCAAGGACGGGGCCGATAGTGCTGCCGCCGCCCGAATATTCCTCGTCCTTGAAGAGATCGCGTGCAGCGTCACGGAACGGGATGAAGGCATCCGGCATCCGCCGGTCGGGGACAATTGCCTCGGTTGGACAAACCGGATCGCACGCGCCGCAGTCGATGCATTCGAGAGGGTGAATGTAAAGCATGCGAGTGCCTTCATAGATGGCATCGACAGGACATTCCTCGATGCAGGAGCGATCCATCACGTCGATGCACGGCGCTCCAATGACGAAGGTCATCAGCATCCCCTTCCTTGCTAGGCCCTATGACGTGAATCACGACATTAGGAACAGAGTTGTCGGTCTGCCGATCCATTCAGCGCATGCCTATGTCCACGTGACGCAGAGATGGCCGGCGATGTTCATCTGCGTTCGCGAACAAGTCGGGTCGATCCGCTCAGCGCGGACTTCTGTCCGCCGGACGCAGAACCGCGCCGAAGGAGCGACGTACCACTTGACAGGGGTGGGGAGGAGGTCAAAATGGTGAACCGTTCCCATGTGACGGAGGCCACGCATCTTCCTCGTGGCTCGTCCATCTCGGGTACGAAGCAAGGAGCAACGATGGCTGAGTTGGTGACCATCTCAACCGATGTCGTGGTCGACGCCGTCTCGGTGGTCGTTGACGACCCAGACGATGCACAGCGCTTGGGCAGCCGGTACTTCTACCCGCAACAGTTGGACGTCCTCGGTGCGGACCGGACCTTCGGAATGTCCCTCAGGTACGCCTCGCTACCGCAGCTGTTTCTGGCTGACCTCACCTACGACCAAGACGTACGCATCAACTGTGGCGAGCTGGAGACCAGCTACCACGTGAACGTGCCACTGGTCGGAGTATTGACCTCCACGCATGACGGACGAGAATCGGTCGCCGCTCCCGGAACGGCAACGGTCTACGGTCCGCAAGGGGAGACGGTGCTCTCCCGATGGGAAGCAGGATGCCGCCAGCTGTGCGTGAAACTGGAACGCTCGGTGGTCGAGCAGACACTCGCGACTTTGAGCGGGCGTGACCACGAGGATGTTCTTGAGTTCGACCCGATCCTCGATGTGCGCAGCGGGCCTGGCCGCAGTTGGGTGGAGTTCGCCATGTTCTTGAACGACCAAGCCCGGCAGGTCGGCTCACCGGTCGCGTCGCCGATGGTGGCAGCGCCGATGGTAGAAGCCCTGGCGCGAGCACTGCTCACCTCTGCGGGGCATCGGCACCGACCGCAGTTGGAGTTGCCGGCACCCACCGCATCCGCACGCGCTGTCCGGGTGGCCATCGATTTCCTCGAAGAGCGTGCTGCGGACCCCATCACGATCAGTGACCTGGCAGCGCACTGCCACCTCAGCGTCAGAACGATCCAAGAAGCTTTCGCTCGCCATGTCGGTACTCCACCTCTCCAGTACCTGCGAGAGATCAGACTCAAGCGAGCCCACGATGAGCTGAGAACCAGCGACCCCCTACGAACCACGGTGGCAGCGATCGCCCACCGTTGGGGATTCACGCACCTAGGGAGGTTCGCCGCAGCGCACAGCAAGGAGTTCGGTGAGTCGCCGTCGGTCACGCTGCGAGGCAGCGCCTGACCGGACATGCCCAGGCCCCGTATCCGGGCCCGAGCACGTCCTGCCAGGACGACTAAGCCTCAGCGAGGCGGGGTGTCCGTGGAGTGCCCGGGAAAGAGACCGGCCTCGGGGTTGATGAAGACTGCAGCGTTATTCACCGCCGTAGCCACCTCGCCGAACCCGACCGCTATCAGTCGAACCTTGCCGTCGTATTCGGTGATGTCGCCTGCGGAGAAGATGCCGGGCACAGAGGTTCGCATTGCCGAGTCGACGATGATGTGCCGACGACCTGCCAACTCGATCCCCCAATCGCGGATCGGCCCGAGGTTGGCGACGAACCCCAGTGCCGCCACCAGTCGGTCACAGGCGAGGTGCTCGTCGCTGTCGGGCCGACTGATCCGGACACCGGTGACCTTCTCATCGCCTACGACTTCGACGATCTCTGCTCCAGTCACTACGCGCACAGATGAAGCACGGACCGCGGCAACAGTCGATTCGTGGGCGCGGAATCGGTCTCGGCGGTGGACGAGCGTCACCGAGCGAGCGATGGGTTCGAGGGTCAGCGCCCAGTCGAGCGCGCTGTCGCCGCCACCGACGATCACGACGTCCTGCCCTGCGCAGGTGCCGGGGTCTTGCACGAAGTAGGCCAACCCCCGCCCGTGGAACTCCTCCCCGACGCCGAGCTGGCGGGGTGTGAATGCCCCAATGCCGCCGGTGATGATGACGGCTCGACCGGTCACCTGCCGTCCGCTTTCGCAGTAGATGCGGAACGGCGCCGCCCCAGGTGGGCAGGAGTCGACGTCTAGCTTCTCTGCGCGCTCGCCGCAGAGGTAGGTGGGCTGGAACTGATTCGCCTGTTGGATCAACGACGAGATCAACTCTCGACCCCTAATCGCCGGGAATCCGGCGATGTCGAAGATCTCCTTCTCCGGGTACATCGCATTGACTTGTCCGCCGAGTTCGTCGAGTGCGTCAATCACGGCGATGCTGAGCCCGCGGCAGCCTGCGTAGTAGGCACCGAAGAGTCCTACGGGACCGGCTCCGATGATGATGAGGTCGACGGCGATGTTCGCAGAGTCCTCAATGCTTGCTTGATCAATCGTTTTCACGATGCTCCTCTCGTCTCCGAGCGACGCTAGGCAGCCACGTCAGCCGAGACGAGCCATTCCGCGCAGGCAGCGGGTCATTCAGCGCGGGACGATATCGACCGCGGCTTTGCTCGACGGCGCTTTCGCTGCCCCTGAGAAGCCCCATGGCGAGTTGAAGCGCTTTCGCCGCCGAGGAAAGGTCTTGCTTCCCAGCGTCGGAAGCATCGGATTCGCGCGAGACTGCGAAACGCGTAAGGGGCGGTGCTTCAACTCGCCAGTCCACCGAAGCGAGCTGGCTGCTGCGGGCGCTATGCCGTCGCCCTCACCCCACGACGGAGGCGAGGCCCTACCCGCTTGCCTGCAACAGCCCGACGCGTCAGAGGGCGCGGGCCATCTCGGCGCAGGCCTGGAGCCAGGCGGAGCGGGTCTCCTCGGAGAGCTGGTCGTAGCGCAGCACCGAGCCGGCGACGAGGGCAGGGTCGTAGGGAATCCGGAAGACGGCGCGGGTGCGCTTGCCATAGACATCGACCAGGTCGTCGGCCAACTGACTGTCGACGGACGGCGAGGGATCGGCAAGCACGGTCACGGTGCGGTTGAAGAGATCGGCGTGACCGGCGTCGGCCAGCGCGTCCAGCATCCACAGGCCGCTGTATCCGGTGTCTTCACGGACGGTGCAGGTGACCACGATCAGGTCGGCGGTCGCCGCGGCGGCGAGCCAGTTCTCCGCGCGCAGGTTGTTGCCGGTGTCGACCAGGATCAGGTGGTAGAACCGCTCGAGCAGGCGGTGCACGGCCTGGAAGTCGTCAGCCTTGATCGTGCCCGTGACGTCAGCCCGCTCGTCCGAGGCGAGCACGTCGAAGTGCGCATCGCCCTGGCTCCGCACGAAGGCGCCCAGGTCGCCGATCCGAGACTCGTAGACGTCGCTGAACCGCTCCAGGTCGTCGAGCAGCTCACGCGTGGTGTTCTGGTGGTTGGCCTGCTCCCCGCGGATCCCGAGGGTGCCACGGGTCTCGTTGTTGTCCCAGGCCACCACACCGCCGCCCCGCACCGTGCCGAAGGTGTAGCCGGCCGCCAGCACGCTCGTGGTCTTGGCCGCACCGCCCTTGGGGTTGGCGAAGACGATCGTCCGCGGCCCGGAGAACGAGCGCTGGACGGCGGCGCGCGCCTCACGGTGAGCGCGCTCCTTGGCCCCCATCCGCGGCTTGACAAGGCCGAAGGTCAGACGCCGCACCCACCCTCGCCAGCCCCAGGTGGCCGGACCGATCTCCAGGTTCTGATGGCGTCCCTGCAGGAAGTCGCGAGCCGTCGGCAGCACCTCGGGCACGGGTGCGGGCACTGCCGCAGGCACGGCCGGATGCGGGGCCACCGGATGCGGGGCCACAGCGTGCGGCGGGACCGGCGCCTGCGCCGCCTCGGGCACGTACGGGGGGGCCGGGGCAGCCGGGGCAGGCTCCGGCGACGCAGCCAACGGCTGGCCCGTCCACGGGTCCCACTGCCCGCCCGCCTGTGGGACGACCGGGACCTGGGTGGTGTCCTCCGCCTGGCGAGACGGCACGGCCTGCGTGTGTGCGGTCGTCACATCGAGCTGCTCAGCAGGCACCTGCACCTCGGGACGATCGGCACCGCCGACCGGGCTCGGGTGCACCTCCCACATGGGGCGGCCTTGGGGACTGTGCCTGCTCACCCCCGCTGAGAACCCCTGCGCATCGGACTCCGCGGGGATGGAATTCTCCGACGGCTGCTGCGACATCGCGGCTCCTCACAAGCACGGCGCACCTCCGAGACGGGCACACTCACAAACTCGCGTACCCACCACCTCGCGGCACAAAACCTCCTATTCTGCGCCCATGACCTCCACCGGAGCGCCGCCCACGACCCTCACCAGGGGCACCCGCTTCGGGTACGCCACCGGGTCGGTGGCCACCGGGGCGTTCGGCACCGTGCCCGGCCTGATGCTGCTTCCCTTCCTCACCGATCAGCTGGGGGTCGCAGCGATCTGGGCCGGTGTGATCGTCTTCCTGCCGAAGGCCTGGGACGTCGTTCTCAATCCGATCGCCGGCCGGATCAGCGACCGCACCGTGGATGCTCGCGGGCCACGCCGACCCTGGCTGCTGCGCGGCGGCATCACGCTCGCGGTGGCGTTCGCGGTGCTCTTCGCGGGCCCCTCCCTCGGCTCACCAGCAGCGGACGCCGCCTGGGTGCTGCTGGCGTTCCTGGCCTGCGCCTCCGCCTACGCGTTCTTCCAAGTGCCCTACGTCGCCATGCCCGCCGAGCTGACCTCCTCCTACGACGAGCGCACCCGGATGATGTCCTCGCGGGTGGCGGTGCTCGCCTTCACGATCCTCCTGGCGGGTGCCAGCGCGCCAGCAGTGCGCGACGCCGTCGGTGGCAGGGACGGCTACCGCCTCATGGGCGTGCTCATGGCGAGCCTCATCCTGGTCGGCGTGATCGGAGCGTACGTCGGCACCCGCGGACCGGCGTACACCGCAGTGTCGGCGGGGTCGGGCAGCCTGCGTGAGCAACTCCGTGTGGTCGCCCGGGCTCGCGACTTCCGCCTCCTGCTCCTCACCTGGGTGTTTCAGGCGCTCGCGGTCGGCGCGATGCTGGCCGGCGTCGACTACCTCGCCGGCGACGTACTGGAGAAGTCGGGCGCGGCGACGGTGCTCTTCGTCTGCTTCGTAGGCCCGGCGCTGGTGCTCACGCCGGTCTGGGTGCGCTTCGGCACCCGCTTCGGCAAGCGGCGCGGCTACCTCGCCGCGTCCCTCTGCCTGGCTGCCGGCGCACTAGGTGTGCTCACGGTGCTGTGGGCGCCGACCTGGGTGGTGTTCGTCGCCATCGGCCTGGTCGGCGTCGGCTACACGGGCGCCCAGGTCTTCCCCATGGCAATGCTCCCCGACGTGGCCGCGGCCGACGCGCGCCGGACCGGGGAGAACCGGATCGGCGTCTTCACCGGCATCTGGACGGCAGGCGAGACGTTGGGCATGGCCAGCGGCCCCGGCGTCTTCGCGCTCCTGCTGGCGATCGGCGACTACCGCTCCTCGACCACGGGCGGAGCCGATCAGCCCGACTCGGCACTGACCGCGATCGTCCTCGGCATGTCGGTCCTGCCAGCGCTGCTCGTCGTGCTCTCCCTCTGGTGGCTCGCCCGCTACCGCGACGTTCCCGAACACGCAGCACTCCCCGACCTCGACCCCGACGAGTCCGCTCCCGAGCTCCCTACCGAGGAGGCACTATGACCCCCGACGTCCTCTCCAGACTGGCTGCGCTGCAGGAGGCGGACCTGCCCGTGCTCGGCGGCCGCACGCTGGCCTACGTCTATGACTCCGGCCTCGCGGAGGTGGACGAGATCGGGCGGGCCGCCGTGGCGGCCTACGCCGGCTCCAACGGACTGGACCCCACGGCGTTCCCCTCCCTGCTGGCGATGGAGAACGATCTGGTCGGCTTCGCTGCCAGTCTGCTCGATGCCCCCGACACCGTGGCCGGCGCCGTCACCTCCGGGGGCACCGAATCGGTCCTGCTCGCCGTGCAGACGGCCCGAGACGCCCGACCCGACGTCGAGCGGCCCCGGATGGTGCTGCCCGCGACCGCGCATGCCGCCTTCCACAAGGCAGCGCACTACTTCCGGGTCGAGCCGGTCATCGTTCCGGTCGGATCCGACTTCCGGGCCGACGCCGGGGCGATGGCTGCGGCCATCGACGACCGCACCGTGCTGGTGGTGGCCAGCGCTCCGTCGTACGCCCACGGGGTGGTGGACCCGGTCGCCGAGATCGCAGCGGCCGCCGCCGCGCGCGGCGTGCGCTGTCACGTGGACGCCTGCATCGGCGGCTGGGTGCTCCCGTACGCCGCCAGGCTCGGCCGCGACGTCCCGGCATGGACGTTCTCCGTCGAGGGCGTCACCTCGATCTCGGTCGACCTGCACAAATACGGCTACGCGCCCAAGGGCGCCTCGTTGCTCCTGCACCGAAGCCCCGACCTGCGCCGGCCGCAGTACTTCGCGAGTGCCGCGTGGCCTGGCTACACGATGCTCAACTCGACGATGCAGTCGACCAAGTCCGGCGGTCCGCTCGCCGGCGCATGGGCGGTGGTTCAGCAGCTCGGTCACGAGGGCTACGAACGGCTGACCCTCGACGTCCTCGCCGCCGTCGACCGGATCGTCGCCGGCATCGCGGAGATTCCGGCGTTGTCCGTGGTCGCCGCACCGGACTCGACCCTGATCGCGCTCGCCTGCGACAGGTCGTGCGACCCGTTCACGGTCTGTGACGAGATGGCCTCCTCCGGTTGGTTCGTGCAGCCCCAGATGTCGTTCGCCGGTCATCCCGCGACGATCCACCTGTCTGTCAGCGCCGCCACCCTCGCCGGAGTCGACGACTTCCTGGCGTCGCTCGGCGCAGCGGTGCGCCAGGCACAGGCCACTGGTCCCGTCACCGTGGACCCCGGCGTGGTCGCCTTCATCGAGGCGCTCGACCCGGCCGCCCTCACCGACACCGACTTCGACGGACTTCTTGCCGCCTCCGGCCTGGTCGGCGACGACGGCGACGGAGGACTAGCCCTCCCCGACCGGATGGCCGACGTGAACGCACTCCTCGATGTCGCCGCTCCGGCGATGCGCGAGGCCCTCCTCATCGCCTTCCTCGACCGCCTCCAGCGGCCCACCCGACCGAGCTAACCCGCCGAAGCGCCAGCTCCAACACGTCGAAACGCCAGTTCCAACACGTCGAGACGCCAGCTCCAACACGCATCGAACAACTCAGAAGGCTTCGGGGATGCTCCAATCGACCGGTGCCCCGCCCTGCTGCTCGAGCAGCTGGTTGACCCGGCTGAAGGGTCGTGAGCCGAAGAAGCCACGGGAGGCGGACAACGGCGACGGGTGCACCGACTCCACCCACGGGATCGGCCCGAGCATCGGCTTGAGCGACTGCGCGTCGCGGCCCCACAGGATCGCCGCGAGCGGTCCGCCCCGCTTGGCGAGCGCCTGGATCGCCTGCTCGGTGACGGCCTCCCAACCCTTGCCGCGGTGGGACGCCGGCGTACCGGGACGCACCGTCAGGGAGCGGTTCAGCAGCATCACACCCTGATCGGCCCAAGCGGAGAGGTCCCCGTGCGCGGGCGTCTCGATCCCCACGTCGGTCCGCAGCTCCTGATAGATGTTCACCAGGCTCCGCGGCAGCGGTCGTACGTCGCCGTCCACCGCGAAGCTCAACCCGATGGGATGCCCCGGGGTCGGGTAGGGGTCCTGGCCGACGACCAGCACCTTCACCTCGGACAACGGCCGCTGGAAGGCCCTCAGGATCTGCTCGCCGCGCGGCAGATAGGCGCGGCCGGCCGCGATCTCCTCGCGGAGGAACAGCCCCATCGCGGCAATGCGGTCCTCGACGGGCGCCAACGCCTCCGCCCAGTCCGCGGCGACGAGGCCCTTGGTGACGAGATCGGCGAGGGTGCTCATGAGGTCAGCGTAGAGTGCGCCACATTTAGTTGAACTTTCAACTGACTTGACGGATGATGGACTCATGATCGAGACGACCTCCCGCATGCCGGCCCTCTACATCGGCCACGGCGCACCGCCCCTGCTCGACGACCCGATCTGGTCGAGCGAGCTGGCGACCTGGGCCAAGCGCCTGCCGCGACCGAGCGGGATCCTCATCGTCAGCGCCCACTGGGAGGCCGCACCGATCAGCCTCACCGCCTCCCGCGCTCCGCTGGTCTACGACTTCGGCGGCTTTGCCGAGAAGTACTACCGGATGACCTATGCGACTCCGGACTCCACCGCCCTGGCGGCTCGCGTGGCAGCGCTGATGCCGGCCAGCGAGCCCGTCCACCAGCACACGAGCCGAGGGCTCGACCACGGCGCCTGGGTGCCCCTGAAGATCATGTATCCGGCCGCCGACATCCCGGTGGTGCAGATGTCGCTGCCGACCCAGGACCCGTACCGCCTGCTGGGTATCGGCATGCGCCTGCGCGAGTTGCGCGACGAGGGCATCCTGGTGATCGGCTCGGGCTTCCTCACCCACGGGCTGCCCTTCCTCACCAGCTGGAGCATCGACGCCGCAGCACCCACCTGGTCGAGCGAGTTCGACGCCTGGGCCGCCGAGGCGATCGCCCGCGGCGACGTCGACGAGCTTGCCCGGTTCCAGGAGCGCGCCCCCGGCATGCCCTTCGCGCACCCGACGGTCGAGCACTACACGCCGCTCTTCCTCACCCTCGGCGCTGCGACCAACAGCGACGAACCCGCCGACCAGGTGGTCGACGGGTTCTGGATGGGACTCTCCAAGCGCTCCCTGCAGGTCGCGTGACAGGAGGGGCCTAGCGGATACCCAGCTTTCGCATGATCGCGAGGCCCTTGATCTGCTCCTCGACGTTCTTCTCGAAGGGCTTGTCGTCGGGGACGGTCATGACCTGCTTCTTGAGGATGCCGACGTTCTGACAGTCGGTGTACTTCAGCAGCCCCTGGTCACCGTGCCGGGCGCCGACTCCGGACTGCTTGACGCCGCCGGACGGCGTCCCCTTGGAGGCGTAGGCGGTCGCGAGGATGTCGTTGATGTTGACGTTGCCCGACTCGATCCGCTTCCCCACCCGGATCGCGTTGTCGAGGTCGCCGCCCCAGACGCTGGCGTTGAGGCCGTAGTCGGTGGCGTTGGCGAGCGAGATCGCCTCGTCCTCGGTCTGGTAGCGGTGCAGCGCGACCACCGGGCCGAACGTCTCGGTGACGCCGGCCAGCATCTCCTCGGTGACCCCCTCGAGGATCGTCGGCTCGAAGAACGCCGGCCCGAGGTCCGGGCGCTCCTTGCCGCCGGTCACCACGGTCGCACCCTTCTCCAGCGCATCCGCGACATGCGAAGCGACGCGGTCCTTGTGCTCGACGCTGATCAGCGAGCCGACGTTGGGCCCGAAGTCGTACGCCGCCCCGACGACCAGCTTCTCGGTCGCCTCCTTGAAGCGTGCCTTGAAGGTGTCGTAGATCGAGTCGTGCACATACATGCGCTCGATGTGCATGCAGATCTGCCCGGTGTTGCCGAAGGCGCCGAAGAGCGCGCCCTTGACGACGTCGTCGAGGTTGGCGTCCGGCAGCACGATCATCGGGTTCTTGCCACCGAGCTCCAGGCAGGCGCCGATGAGGTTGCGTCCGGCGCGTTCACCGATCACCCGACCGGTGTTGGTGGAGCCGGTGAACATCACATAGTTGGCGTTGTCGATCAACGTCGGGCCGACGTCCGGGCCCTCGCCGCAGACGACCTGGAACAGCCCCTTGGGCAGCCCTGCCTCCTCCAGCAGCTGAACACCGAACAGCGGCGAGAGTGCCGTCTTGTTGTCCGGCTTGACCACCACGCCGTTGCCGGCGATGAGCGCCGGGATGGCGTCGGAGATTCCCGTCGCGAAGGGGAAGTTCCACGGCGCGATGATGCCGACGACGCCCTTCGGGATCCGCACCTCCTGCGAGGAGGAGACGACCGGCACCGGCCCCGCGTGCTTCCTGGTGGCCAGCACCTTCGCCGCACGCTTGAGGTAGTAGCCGGTGACCATCGGCACGTCGAGGGTCTCCTCGAAGGCCATCCGGCGGGCCTTGCCCGACTCGACCTGGATGAGGTCGACGATCGTCTCGTTGCGCTCCAGCACCAGCGAGTGGAACTTCTTGAAGACCTTGAGCCGCTGCTTCAGCGGCGTGGCCGCCCATGCCTTCTGCGCGCGGCGCGCAGCAGCGAAGGCAGCCTCGATGTCTTCGGGCGAGGACTGCGGCAGCTCGACGAGCACGTCGCCCGTGTAGACCTCGGTGAGCTTCCAGGTGTTGCCGGTGCTCCCGGGAACGCGGGCGACCAGCTTCTCCAGGAACGCTGGCGTGACCGAGTCAGGACGCTTCAACGACGCGGCAACCATCACAGCCCCGTCCCGAGCACGATGGCGCCGGCCATGTCGCCGATCATCATCGACGGAGCGTTCGTGTTGCCACCGATGATCGTCGGCATGATCGACGCGTCGGCCACCCGCAGCCCGTCGATGCCACGCACCTTGAGCTCGGGGTCGACGACGGCGCGCTCGTCGACGCCCATCCGCACCGAGCCGACCGGGTGGTAGACGGTGCTGACCCGCTTGATGACCTCGGCCCGCAGCTTGTCGCCGGTGTAGCCGGGTCCGGGCTCGTACTCCTCCTTGACGTGCTTGGCGATCGCGGAGTCGGCCATGATCGCGCGGATCATCTCGACGCCTTCGAGCAGCACCTTCAGGTCGTCGGGCTCGGAGAGCAGCTTCGGATCGATGATCGGCGCAGCAAGCGGATCCGCGCTGGCCAGGCGCACCGTGCCGCGCGACTTCGGCCGGATCAGCGTGGAGAAGGCCGACAGCGAGGGACGCTTGTCAGGGCTGAGCCGCACCGGGTCGTCCTGGAAGGGCGGGTAGGACCACGGGATGGCGAACAGCTGCATATCGGGGGCAGTCGACTGCGACAGGGAAGTGTGCAGGAAGGCGCCCGCCTCGAAGACCGAGTGCGCAAGGAAGTTCGAGCCCGGCTTGAACCGGTCCTTGAGCAGCGCCTTGCCGAAGTAGAAGGCACTGCTGTGGTGCGGCGAGTTGTCCATGGCGAAAGTCATCGGCATGAACAGGTGGTCGTGGAGGTTGTCGCCGACCGGCAGGTCCGCGACGACGTCGATGCCGTGCCCGCGCAGGTGCTCGGCCGGCCCGATCCCGGAGAGCATCAGGATCTGCGGGGAGCCGAAGGCGCCGGCGGCGAGGATCACCTCGGTGCGCGCCTTCACGATCCGGCGCTGGCCACCCTCCTCGATGACCTCGACACCTGTCGCCCGGCTGCCCTCGATGACGACGCGGGAGACCGTGCCGCGCTGCTGCACCTCGAGGGTCGGCAGCTCCTGCTCGGTCAGGTAGCCGCGCGAGGAGCTGAACCGGATCGCGTTGCTGGTGTTCTCCTGGATGACATGCATGCCGTCCTGGCTGGCCCCGTTGTAGTCGGGGTTGACCGGCACGCCCAGCGCGGAGGCGCCGGCCTCGATGAACGTCTTGGCCGCGTCGCAGATGTCGGGGTTCTCGAGAACCTTGATCGGGCCGCCCTTGCCGCGCAGCTCGCTGTCCGGCCCTTGCCAGTCCTCCATGCGCTTGTAGGACTTGAGGACGTCGGCATAGCCCCAGCCCTTGTTGCCCTCGGCCTCCCAGGAGTCGAAGTTCTCCTTGTTGCCGCGCACGTAGATCATGCCGTTGACGGAGCCGGAGCCGCCCATCACCTTGCCGCGCGTGGCGACGAGACGGCGGTTGTTCACGTGCTCCTGCGGGCTGAGGTAGTAGCCCCAGTCGAACTTCTTCTTCAGCTTCGGCTCGCTGTGGATCATCGTGATCATCCCGGGCCGCTTGAACATGATCGAGGTGTCGGGGCCACCGGCCTCGATCAGGATCACCTGCTTGCCAGCCTCGGCGAGGCGACCGGCCAGGGCACATCCGGCGGACCCGGCACCGACGATGACGTAGTCGGCCTCGTTCGAGTAGGGCTTCTTGGCCATGCTGCTACCTCTCCAGCTCCCGGGTGTGGCACACCCCACACCAATGCCGCCAACTGTAACTTGTTCTACTTTCCAGTGACAAGACATACCGACCATCGGTATGTGAAGCGCCGGACGTGGCGGCCGACCCCGCTGCACCGACGACGGGACATGCGCCAAACTGGGCAGGTGAAGATCCTCTCCATCCAGTCCTCGGTCGCCTACGGCCACGTCGGCAACTCGGCAGCCGTCTTCCCTCTCCAACGGCTGGGACACGAGGTCTGGCCCGTCTACACCGTGCACTTCTCCAACCACACCGGGTACGGCGCCTGGCGCGGTCCACTGCTCGCCGCGGAGGACGTGCGCGAGGTGATCACCGGCATCGAGGAGCGCGGAGCTCTGGCCGAGGTCGACGTGGTGCTGTCGGGCTATCAGGGCGGCGAGGAGATCGGCGACGTCATCCTCGACGCCGTCGCTCGGGTCAAGGCCGCCAACCCGGATGCGATCTACGCGTGCGACCCGGTCATGGGCAACGCCAAGAGCGGCTGCTTCGTCAACCCGGCGATCCCTGTCCTGCTGCGCGAGCGCGTCGTGCCGGCCGCCGACCTGATCACCCCCAACCAGTTCGAGCTCGGCTTCCTGGTCGGCCGCGAGCCGCGAACACTGGAGGAGATCCTGGAGGCAGCCGACGCCGCCCGGGCGATGGGGCCGAGCTCGGTGCTCGTCACCAGCGTCGAGCAGGAGGGCCGCGCGGAGGGGACGATCGAGATGCTCGCCGTCACGCCCGACGGCGCGTGGATCGTGCAGACGCCGCTGCTGCCCATGAAGGCCAACGGCTCCGGCGACGTGACGGCGGCCCTCTTCACCGCCCACTACCGCGCCACCGGCGATGCCTCCGACGCACTGGCTCGCACCGTCTCCAGCGTCTTCGACCTGCTCCAGAACACCCTCGATGCCGGTTCGCGCGAGCTGTTGCTGGTGGAGTCACAGGAGGCCTACGCCCACCCCCGGCTGCAGTTCGAGGTGCGCCAGGTCCGCTGACCGCCCACGCCACGGGCCATGCGTTCAGCCAGCCAGAACGCGCCGAACGCATGGCGCCAGTGGCCGGGCGTCACTGCCCGATGACCGGGAGCTTCGTGTGGTGCCCGATGCTCTGGAGGGTGCCGTCGTCCCAGGCAGCCCACCCGCCCGTCAGGATCGACAGCAGGGACCCCAGCAGACCGCTGCCCTTGCAGGTGGCCAGGCCCTCGGCGTCGGTGACGGCCCGGCAGACCTCGATCGACGGGTCCTTCTGCGCCGGGCCCGGCGGCACCGAGTTGGCCGGACCGAAGAGGGTGAAGACCACCGGGACGCCGGCCAGCGGCGCACCGACGAAGTTCTTCGCGTGCGCCGACATCGTCAACGTCAGCGTGAGCATGGGCCCGACCTTGGCGATGGTGGGCTCACCGGTGAGGTACGGCGTACGGAGTGGCTTCGTCTCCCCCGATGCGGAGGAGCCGGCGTACTCGGCATTGCCCAGGTAGGTCGCGGTGACGGCGACCGGGGCGTTCGAGGAGGCCACGCCGTTGAGGTTGATGACGCCCGCCGGGCTGAGTGCGACCGGCGTCCCGTCGGTGATCCCGGTGAAGACCACGTCACCCGTGACGGGCTCGTTGTCGGGGCCGCGGACGACGACGTTCACGTAGAACGTCTCCCCTACGTGATCGCCGTACGAGAGGGAGAGCTTCAGGGTGGTCGGCCTCGGGTCAGTCGCGGCAGCCGGCAGCGAGGTCGCGGCCAGCGGCACGATCAGTCCGAGCGCGACGGCGAGCGGGAGGAGGAGGCGTTGGAGCAGACGCATCGGGGCAGATCCCTTCCAAGCAACGGATCCTCCCCACGCTGGAACGTAGTGGATGCCGAGACGCTTGCGCTAGCAAAACGAACAGAAACCCGCGAAGCCGAAGGAAAGGGACGAAAGAGCGGAGCCGGAGACAGGATTTGAACCCGCGACATCCTCTTTACAAGAGAGGCGCTCTACCAACTGAGCTACACCGGCGCATCGCCACGGAGGCGATGCGCCCAGCCTAGGAGATCGCCCGGTCCCGACGAAAGTCGACCACCGGCGTCCGGTGGGATCAGGTGCGATCCCGCGTCGTCGGGGTCACCGGCACCCAGGGGTCGACGACGAAGACTCCGTTGGTCTGCAGCGTGATCGGCTGGAGCCCGACCGGGCGGCCGCCCGAGATCGTGAGCAGGGTGAACTGCGCTGGCCGGCGGAGCTTGCTCCCCACCGCCACCGCGTACGCCGCCCCGCCCGAGGTGCCGTTGGTGTAGGTGTAGCCCACCCGGCTGTTCGCTCCGGTGACCGGATCGGGGCCTACCTGCACGTGCACATGCCCACTGACCACCAGATCGACGCAGCCGCGCGCCAGCGCGTCGGTGCCCATGTCGGAGTCGTGCACCAGCAGCAGGTTGACCCGCTCCTCCTCCGCACAGGCGACGTCGGCGATGTCGGTCGAGACCTCCTCGATGGTCTGGCCCACCGCGTCGCGCCAGGTGCCGAGCCCGCTGGAGCGAGGATCGTTGCGCGCCATCATCCGCATCCCGCCTGGCCCCTCGAAGGCGTCCTGCTTCGCCGTGTGCCACCCCCGGTTCTCCAAGTAGGTGCCGACGAAGGAGCCGTGGTCGTGATTTCCCTGCACCGCGTAGCGGTCGTAGCCGGCGAACTCGCGGTTCAACGAGTCGAGGGAGAACGCCTCCCATGCCTCGCCCGTGGAGGTGTCGTCACCCGCATCGAGGACGGCAGTGGCTCCGCCCTTGTCGGCGACCGCGCGGATCACCCGGTCCATGCCGATGTTGTCGTGGCGGTCGGAGACGATCACCGCGACGGTCTCGCCCTCCTCGGGCTGCCGGACCACCACCTCGTCGGCCGCCTCGAGGGCGTCGGCGTAGAAGTTCTTGCTGCGGTCATAGGTGTCGACCGCACTCATCAGCAACCGCCGGCTCCCCTTCGTCGTCGCGCTGACAGCCACCTCTACCTTCCGTGCCTCCGGTGGGATCGTGAGCTCTGGCAAGAAGTCGGGCAGGGACTGCCAGTCCACCGACCGGTTCTGGATCGCGGTGTCGTCGGCCCACGGCCGGACCGCGATCACGACGACCAGGCCGAGGGCGACCACACCGGCGGAGCCGGCGGTGAGCACCCGACGCAGGAAGGTCGCCCCCAGCAGCTCGTGGCGACGGCGGCGACCTACCAGGGCCCACAGCACCAGGGGCAGCACCGCGAGCAGGGCCGCCTGCCCGGCCGCCCCCAGAGCCAGCTCGCCGATCACCTCCCGCACGTGCTCGACCTGGGCATCGGGCTGGCTGGCGATGAAAGCGTAGCGCTCGACCATCGCCTCCGGCGTCGCAGCCTCGGTCTTGCCGAGGGTGAGGTCGACCCCGATGAAGGAGTCCGACGGCACGCGGATGTCGGGCAGGTAGGGCCCCGTGTGCACCGTCACCCAGCGGTCCATCGTCGGTGAGACCGTTGCGTCGTGCGAGGCGACCGGGATGACCGTCGAGGAGTTGAGGAAGAGCACCACGAACAGCGGCATCGCCACCAGCAGCCAGGCGACGAAGTAGCCCGCCCCCGTCCGCAGTCGTGGATCACGCCACCACGCCATGCGTCAGCTCCTGGCTTGTGCCACCGCGTAGAGGGTGATCGACGCGGCGACGCCTGCGTTGAGCGACTCCAGCTCGGCGGCCATCGGGATCGAGACGAGCTGGTCGCACGTCTCGGCCACCAGACGCCCCAGGCCCTTGCCCTCGGAGCCGACGACCACGACGAGCGGACCGGTGGCGAGGTCGAGCTCCGGCAGCGAGACATCGCCGTCGGCGGCCAAGCCGACGACCATGCAGCCCGCCTCCTGGTAGGCCTTCAGCTGACGGGTCAGGTTGACCGCCTGCGCAACCGGCACGCGCGCAGCCGCGCCCGCCGAGGTCTTCCAGGCCGAGGCCGTCATCCCGGCCGCACGACGTTCGGGCACCAGGACGCCGTGGGCACCGAAGCCGGCGGCGGAGCGGATCACGGCACCGAGGTTCCGCGGGTCGGTGACCTGGTCGAGCGCCACGATCAGTGCCGGCTCCCCGCGCTCGGCGGCGATGTCGAGCAGATCGTCGGGGTGTGCGTACTCGTAGGCGGGCATCCGCGCCGCCAGGCCCTGGTGGACAGCGCCGCCGGTGAGCCGGTCGAGCTCGGCCCGGGGCGCCTCCATCAGGGTGACGCCCTGTGCAGCGGCCAGCTCGAACGCCTCCCGGAGCCGACCGTCTCGCTCCGCGCCCTCGGCGACGTAGAGGGCGGTCAGCGGCATCTGGGAGCGCAGCGCCTCGACGACCGAGTTCCGGCCCGCGATCCACTCGGCGTCGCCACCTCGTGATGTGCGGTGCGGCCGCTTCGCGGCGTCGCGCTCCGCGCGCTTCACCGCCTTGTGCGCCTTGTGATACGGGCGGTCCTTGGCCTTCGGCGTCGGTCCCTTGCCTTCGAGACCGCGGCGGACCCGGCCGCCCGATCCGGCGGTCGGATTACCCTTGCCAGACTTGCGGATCGCGCCCTTGCGCTGTGAGTTTCCGGCCATCAGCGACCCCCTCCGTCGATGCTCCATTTGGCCCCGGATGGGGTGTCCTCGATCGCGATGCCGGCCGCGTTGAGCTGGTCGCGGATGGCGTCGGCGGCGGCGAAGTCCTTCGCTGCACGCGCCTGGGCACGCTGCTCCAGCAGCCTGCCGACCAGGGCGTCGACCGCGCCGCTCAGGGCCTGGTCGGCGCCACCCGTGGCGAACGCCGGGTCGGCGGGGCTCAGACCCAGGATCCGGAGCATCTCGTGCACGCCCGCATAGGTGACCGCGAGTTCCTCGGTCTGCCCCTCGGCGAGCTGCTTGTTCCCCTCCCGCACCGCGTCGTGGATCGCCGCCACGGCCGCAGGGGTGGAGAGGTCGTCGTTCATCGCCGCGCTGAAGGCGGCCAGGAATCCGTCGCCGCTGCTGGTGCCCACGGAGAACGACTCCGGCAGTGCCTCCGCAGCCCGCTCCAGGAAGTTCTCGATCCGCCGGAAGCCGGCCGCTGCCTCGTCGAGCGCTTCGAAGGAGAACTCGACATGGGAGCGGTAGTGGGCGGAGACCATGTAGAACCGCAGCTCGATCGCCCGCACCCGCTTGAGCACCTCCGGCACCAGCAGCGAGTTGCCGAGCGACTTGCTCATCTTCTCCCCGGCCGTGGTGATCCAGGCGTTGTGCATCCAGTAGGTGGCGAACCCGTGACCGGCCGCCCGCGACTGCGCCTGCTCGTTCTCGTGGTGCGGGAAGCGCAGGTCGAGGCCGCCACCGTGGATGTCGAAGGACTCACCGAGGTACTTGCCGGCCATCGCCGAGCACTCGATGTGCCAGCCGGGGCGACCCCGGCCCCACGGGCTCGGCCAGGAGGCAGTGCGCGGCTCGGTGGCTTCCTTCCAGCCCTTCCAGAGGGCGAAGTCGCGCGGGTCGCGCTTGCCACGGGGATCGGCGTCGGCGGCCGCCTCCATGTCGTCGATGCGCTGCCCCGACAGCTCGCCGTACGCCGGCCAGGACCGCACGTCGAAGTAGACGTCGCCCGAGCCGTCCGCGGCCGCGTAGGCGTGGCCACGGTCGATGAGCAGCTCGATCAGCTCGACCATCTCCGGGATGTGGCCGGTGGCGTTGGGCTCGTAGGTGGGCCGCGCGACGTTGAGCAGGTCGTAGGCGCGGGCGAGCTCGCCTGCCATGTCGTAGGCGAGGTTGTACCAGGGGCGCCCCTGGTCGGCCGCCTTGGCCAGAATCTTGTCGTCGATGTCGGTCGTGTTGCGGATGAAGGTCACCCGGTAGCCGAGCTCGCGCAGCCAGCGCTGCAGCACATCGAAGTTGACCCCGGAGCGGATGTGCCCGACGTGCGGCTCCGACTGCACGGTGAGCCCGCACAGGTAGATGCTGGCCTCGCCCTCGCGCAGGGGCGCGAAGTCGCGCACGGTGCGGGTGGCGGAGTCATAGATGCGGAGCGTCACTCGGGCAATCCTAGGCGGTCGGCGACCCGGATCCCGAACCCGTGGTGAGGCGAGGGATCAGACCCCGTAGCCGCCGTCGACATCGAGCTTCTGCCCGCTGATGAAGCCAGCGCGGGTCGACGCGAGGAAGCAGACCGCCTCCGCGATGTCGCGAGCCCTGCCGAAACGCCCCAACGGGATGTTGCCGCGGGTGATCTCCAACGCCTCCTCGGAGAGGTCACCCCCGCCGATCAGCCGCTCGGCCATGCCGTCGGTGAGCATGCCCGGGCCGACTGCGTTGGCGCGTACGCCGAACCGCCCCTCCTCGGCGGCCAGCCCGCGCACCATCGCCTCGACGGCCGCCTTCGGCCCGGAGGAGAGGCCGTCCCGCTTCGGGAAGCGCGCGGTCGCGGCGGTGGTGACCGCCACGATGGAACCGCCGGACTCCCGCAACGCCGGAAGTGCCGCATGGACGACGGTGAAGAAGCCCAGGGTGTCCTGCTGCAGTTGTCGGGCCATCTGTTCCGGCGCGACACGCGACAGGTGCACCATCGGCACGTGCGGCCCCGCGGCGTGCACCACCGTGTGCAGACCGCCGTGCGCGGCCACGACGTCGGCCACCACCCGCGCCGCCTCGTCGGCCGAGGTGACGTCGAGCCGGTGGCTGCTCCCCGCGGCGTACGCCGTCACGTCGGCGAGCGTCGCGGCCGCGGCCTCGCTCCCACTGCGCCAGGTCAGCGCCACGGCGCTGCCGCGTTCGGCCAGCAGGCGCGCGATGTCTGCGCCGATCCCGCCGCTGGCGCCCACGACGAGCGCGGCGCCGGTACTCGGAAAGTCGGTTCCCATGCGGTCATCCTGACCGATCAGGAGACGTCGAACTCGACCTCGTGCCACCCGGTGGCACCGTCGGGGCGGATGTCGGTGATCACACCCGTCTGCTGCTCACCGTCACGGGCGGTGGCCCGGACCCGCGCCGTGTGCGTGCCCGACGCTAGATCCACCGTCAGGGCCCACTGGACCCAGGTGTCCGGGCCGGGAGCGCCGGCGAGCCGGGCGGTCAGCCAGGGCCCGCCATCGACGGCCACCTCCACCGAGGCGATGCCACGGCGGGGCGCCCAGGCAGAGCCGCCGAGCTGCACCGGCCCGTCCGGGAGGTCGTCGCCTGCAGCGGGGACCTCGATCCGCGAGCCCACCTTCGCGGGGCCGAGCGGGCTGAAGCCGCGCCTGGTCGCCTCTCCCTCGGCGTCGTCGAACCGGGTCACCTCCAGCGAGGTCACCCACTTGCAGGCAGAGACGTGACCGTAGAGCCCCGGCACGATCGTGCGCACCGGGAAGCCGTGATCGATCGGCAGTGGTTCGCCGTTCATGCCGACCGCGAGCATCGACTCGCGGCCGTCGGTCAGCGCACCCAGCGGCGTCAGGCAGGTCCAGCCGTCGACGGCGGTCTGCAGCACCGCGTCCGCCTCGGGAAGGACCCCCGCCTCCGCCAGCAGGTCGGCCACCGGTACGCCGCTCCACCAGGCGGTGCCGATGCTGCGGCCTCCGACCGGGTTGAGGACGCTGGGCAACGTCACCCAGGCGCTGATCAGACGGCGCTCGATGAGCTCCTGGTAGGTGAGCACCACCTCGCGGTCGACGAGTCCGTGGATCCGCAACCGCCACTCGGAGAGCTCGACCGCGGGCGGCACCAGGGCCGTGTGCTGGACGAAGAAGTCGTCGTTGGGCGTGCGCCAGGGTCCGACGCCCTGCACTCCGACCCGCCACTCGGGGCGCGGTTCCTTGGCCCGGATCGGCAGGTTCAGCAGTCGCCGAGTCTCCTCGACGTGCCGCAACCGACGACCGAAGCGGCCACCCTGCAGCCACAGCCAGATCCCTCCGAGACCCAGCACTGCGGTCCGCGCGACGAAGTCCCGACGACGCATCCGCGCCCGCGCCGCGACTCGCTCCGGCTCCTCCTCGCTCCGCGGTGAGCGCGCCGCGAGGTGTCGCTGCAGCGGGCCGACGACGAACGAGAGCACCACGATCCAGGTAGCCACCCCGGCGACGACGGGCACCACCGTGACTACCGAGACGCCGTACCGGCCGATCAGGCCGAGCACACCCAGCAGGCCGAAGGGCACCTGCAGTGCTACAGGCTGCCACCAACCACGGCGAGCGAGTGCGCCGGCGCCCGCGCTGGCGGCGGCGCAGGCGAGGAAGGCGAGCAGCGCCAACCACGGCTCGAGGACCTCCGCCCCGGAGACCTCCGCAACGCCCGTGTCGCGGTTGCCGAGCAGCTTGACGACGGTGTCCTGGACCCAACCAGGCAGGTGGGCGGCGGCGAACTCCCCGACCGAGACCATCGGGTTGGGTCGCAGTGTGAGTCGCATCGTGAGGGCATGGCTGACCGCGATGCCCGCGACCCCGGCGACGAGACCGGCTACCGGCCACGCGACACGCTCGATCCTCACCCGCCCATCGTGTCAGAGTGCCGGACTCCGGCATGATCGGCCCGTGACCTCCCTACCCCGCATCGGCATCGGCACCGACGTCCATCGCTTCGCCGAGAGCCGACCGATGTGGTTGGCCGGTCTGCACTGGCCCGACGAGCCGGCGGGCCTGGAGGGACACTCGGACGCCGACGTGGTCGCTCACGCGGCCTGCGATGCGCTGCTCTCCGCCAGCGGCCTCGGCGACCTGGGCAGCAACTTCGGTACGGCGGCCCCCGAGTGGGCGGGAGCCTCCGGTCTGGCCCTCCTCGCCGAGACCGTACGCCGGGTGCGCGCCGCCGGCTTCGAGGTCGGCAATGTCGCGGTGCAGATGATCGGGAACCGTCCGCGACTCGGCGCCCGGCGCGCGGAGGCGGAGCAGGTGCTGTCGACGTGTGTCGGGGCCCCAGTCACCGTCTCCGCGACAACCACCGACGGCCTGGGCCTGACCGGCCGCAGCGAGGGCGTGGCCGCCATCGCGACCGCGCTCCTGCTGGCCTGACCTCTCGGCCCTGAACGCCCCGACTCCCAAGGCCCGGGGCGGGGACTCAGTCGTCGTCGGGGAGCGGCAGGAAGCGCTCGATCATCTCCGGGCTCATCGAGCTCAGCTCCTCGCCCATCGCGGTCTCGATGTTGCTGGTCAGAGCGGTGCGGAAGGCGGCGAGCACGACCTGCACGGCGACGGGGATGATCGCCTCGAAGTTGGCAACCAGCTGCTCCCACTCCTCGTCGGGCATCCCGCGCTCGGCGAACGGCTGCCAGACCTCGCGCCGGGCGGCACTGACGAAGCGCTCGGCCAGGTCACCCGTGTCGGTCCGGATCGCATCGAAGAGCTGGAGCACCGTCTGCGGGCCGAGGCCGATGGCGAGCGCCTGCGCTCCACACCGCACGATCGTGGGCTCGAGGACCTTGAGGTGCGCGTCGTCGATCGCCTCGACCAGGCCCCGCTCGACCATCTGGTGCACAAGCCAGTCTCGCAGCTCGTCGTCGTCACTGATCCCAGCCAGCACGGCCAGCGTGGCGCGGCTCATCAGCTCGGGCTCGGCGCGCTGGCCCATGGGGTTGGCGAGCAGGCCCAGCAGGTCCAGGGCATGGGAGTCGGGGATCTCCGGGCTCTCCTCCAGGGCCTTCTCCACCGCGCCGAGCGTGTAGCCGCGGTCGATGAGCTCCCGGATGAGCCGGAGTCGGGACTCGTGCTCGGGACCGTAGAAGCCCTTGCGTCCGACCAGTCGCGGCGCGGGCAGCAGGCCCCGGGTCGCGTAGGCGCGAACGTTGCGCACCGTCATACCGACCTTCGACGCCAGCTGGTCGATGGTCATCTCGCGTGCGCCCATGGCCGGTCCCCTCGTGGTGTGCGATCGCGGCGACCCGATTCCTCTTGCCGCCGTCGACCCATAATGTCATGCTTAATGTTACATTGCAGATGTCACATAGACCGGCGTTGCGACGCCGGCCACCATGAGCCGGCTGCCCGCTGGCGCCACCGAGGAGCAGGCGACGATGAAGACCTTCGACGGACTGGAGCTCAACGTCCGGACCTACGGCGATCCCGACGCCGAGCTCTCCGTCGTGCTCGCCCATTGCTGGACAGCCGACACCGAGGACTGGCACTACCAGGTGCGCGACCTGCTGGCCGCCTTCGGCCACCAGATCCAGATCGTCACGTGGGACCACCGCGGCCACGGGCAGTCCGAGCCGGCCCCGCTGGCGGCCTGCACGGTGCACAACCTCGGCGTCGACATGGGCCACGTGATCGACCGGTACGCGCCGACCGGCCGACTGGTGCTCGCCGGCCACTCGATCGGCGGCATGACGATGATGGCGCTCGCCGAGCAGCGGCCCGACATCCTCGGCCGGGTCGACGGGGCGCTCTTCTGCGCGACCTCGGCGGCCGATCTCGACACCGTCAACCTCGGCATGCCCGAGATGGGCAAGGTCGCCAAGGCCCAGATCCCCTGGATCCTCGCCCAGCGGGCACGCCTCCACTCCCGCGCCACCCGCCGCCGGATGCCCGTGATCGAGCGGCACGTCGTACGCCGCTTCCTCTTCGGTACGCCGCTGCGCCCGCGCGACACCGGACTGGTGATCGACCAGATCATCAATTGTCCGCCGGCGACCATGGAGGGCTTCCTCCGCGACATGGTCGACCACCACGACCGGGTCCTGGCCCTGGCGGCGTACGACAACATCCCCACCGTGGTGCTGGTGGGCGATCGCGACCTGCTCACACCCCTGCCCCACGCCCGCAAGATCGCCGCCCACATCAAGGGCGCCCGGCTGGTGACCCTGCCAGGCGCAGGGCACATGCTCCCGCTGGAACGGGACGCGACCGTCTCCGAAGTCCTGGTCGAGCTGGTCACCCGGGCTCGCACCGCTTCACACCTGCGCCAGCAGCAGCCCGCCTGAGCAGCCCGTCTGGGCTGCCCCACCGAGCTGCCCGCACCGGCCGGGGAACGCGAGAGGCCCCCGCAACCGCGGGGGCCTCTCACTCACTGGTGGACGGACGCGCTCAGGAGGCGAGCACCTCGTCGAGGATGGTCTCGGCCTTGTCCTCGTTGGTGTGCTCGGCCAGCGCCAGCTCGGAGACCAGGATCTGCCGGGCCTTCGCCAGCATCCTCTTCTCACCGGCCGACAGGCCGCGGTCCCGCTCGCGGCGCCACAGGTCGCGCACGACCTCGGCCACCTTCATCACGTCACCGGAGTGGAGCTTCTCCAGATTTGCCTTGTAGCGGCGGGACCAGTTGGTCGGCTCCTCGACCTGTGCCGCACGGAGGACGTCGAAGACCCGGTCCAGTCCCTCCTTGTCAACAACGTCGCGAACCCCGACCAGGTCGAGGTTGCACGCAGGGACCCGGACGACCAGGTCCTGCTGAGCGACGATGCGAAGAACCAGGTACTCCCGGTCCTCGCCCTTGATGGTGCGCGTCTCGATGTCCTCGATGACTGCCGCTCCGTGATTTGGGTAAACAACCGTTTCGCCGACGGTGAATGTCATGTGCCAAGTACCCCTTCCTAGGTGACCAGTCTAACACGTCCGGCAACGAGTTCCGAGATCGTTTCCGCAGGTCAGACGGCACATGTGGGGTTGACAGGACCCTCGCCCATGTGATCCGGCCCCGAGGCAGGAGCGAAGTGCGTCGTCCCGCTTCTACCCAGGACAGCCGGGCCGAAACCCGCAGGTCCAGCCCCACCACGCCGGTTTTCTGGTCAATACTTCGCACCATGTCTCCCAAGAGATACCAACCAGCACGACGGATCCGCGGCGTGGACGCGCACGGGATGCCGATCCCCGCCTTCGAGGTGAAGCGCACCTGGCCGATCGGGCTCCTGATCGCCTCGCACGCACGCCACGGCATCCTGATGACCCTCGGAGTCACCGTGGCGGCTGCCCTCTCGGGCCGCAGCACCCGCGAGGTCGGACTGGTCCTGGCCACGGTCCTGGTGGGCCAGTTCGTGCTCGGTGTGCACAACGACCTGGTCGATCGACAGCGTGACCACGACAACGACCGCCTGGGCAAGCCGTTGGCGGAAGGGTGGCTCGACCCGAGCACGGCCGGCTTCGCCATCGCCGCCGGCGCCCTGCTGGTCATCCCTCTCTCCCTCGAGTCCGGGATGGTCGCCGGACTGAGCCACCTGGGCTTCCTCGCGGTCGCGATGCTGGGCAACGCTGGCCTGCTGCGCAAGGGAGCCCTCTCCTTCCTGCCCTGGATGATCAGCTTCGGCCTGCTCACCGCGTTCCTCGCCTACGGCGGCTGGCGCGGCGACGGGAGCGACACCCCGCCCACGATCGCCCTGACGGCCTGCGCCGCGCTGCTGGGTGCCGGCGTACACGTGGTGCACTCGCTGCCCGGCCTGGTCGACGAGAACCGGTCCGGCTGGAAGACGTTGCCGCTGCGGATCGCTCTCAAGATCGGGGCTGCCAAGACTCTGCTCGTCGCCGTCGTCTACCTGACTGTCGTCGGCGCCGCGACCATCGCCGTCGCGGTGAGTGTGGGGCTGCGCCAGTGAATGCCTGAACTCTGGGCCTGCGGCGTGGAGACGCGGGCTCTCGTCTAGTCTGTTGCCCGCACTTGGTGACCGGAGCAAGGACGGTCCACCGCCGATGAAGAAGGCTGAACGATGCTGCTTCGCAACCGGATCGCCCGCGGGATCGCCGCCGGCGCCCTCGTGCTCGCCGTCCCCTCTCTCGCTGGCTGTAGCTTCGCGACCGATGCGGTCTACACCCCGGCGCCCGGCGCCAACGACCGCGACGGCCAGGTCGACGTCCTGAACGCGGTGATCGTCTCCAACAAGGACGGCGAGGGCACGTTCATCGCCACGTTCTCGAACAACAAGGACGCGACCTTCGCCGACGGCTTCAAGGACGCCACCGACACCCTGACCGGCTTGGACGGTGACTTCACCGCCACGCTGCCGACCGAGGCCATCACCGTGCCCTCCGGCGGTCGTACGACGCTCTCCAGCGCCCAGAACGACGTCGCGGGCATCCCGGTCGACGGCGCCTTCGGGCTCGGGGACTTCGTCGAGGTGACGCTGACCTTCGCCAACGCCGGCAAGGTCACCATCAAGGCACCGGTGGTCTGCAACGGCAACCACTTCGCCGGCCAGGACACCAACCCGAAGGCCGGCACCGAACTGGCTCCCGAGTGCCAGATGCCGACCGACGAGAAGGCCGCCGAGGGCGAGCACTGATGGCGCACACGCTCGTCCTGCTCCGCCACGGCGAGAGCGAGTGGAACGCCAAGAACCTGTTCACCGGCTGGGTCGACGTGGCCCTCACCGAGAAGGGACGCGCCGAGGCGGTCCGCGGCGGCGAGCAGCTGAAGACGGCAGGCGTGCTGCCCGACATCGTGCACACCTCGCTGCTGCGCCGCGCGATCAACACCACCGCGCTGGCCCTCGACGCCGCCGATCGTCACTGGATCCCGGTGAAGCGCTCCTGGCGTCTCAACGAGCGCCACTACGGCGCGCTGCAGGGCAAGGACAAGAAGCAGACTCTCGCCGAGTACGGCGAGGAGCAGTTCATGACCTGGCGACGCTCCTTCGACACCCCGCCGCCGCCCCTGGCCGACGACTCCGAGTGGTCCCAGGTCGGTGACCCCCGGTACGCCGGCCTCGGCGACGAGATGCCGCGCACCGAGTGCCTCAAGGACGTCATCGCGCGCTTCCTCCCCTACTGGGAGGGCGAGATCGTGCCCGACCTGAAGGCCGGCAAGACGGTCCTGGTCGCCGCCCACGGCAACAGCCTGCGCGCTCTGGTCAAGCACCTCGACCAGATCAGCGACGCCGACATCGCCGGCCTCAACATCCCCACCGGGATGCCGTTGGTCTACCAGCTCGACGACGAGCTGCGCCCCACCGTCCCCGGTGGCCGGTACCTCGACCCCGAGGCGGCAGCAGCAGCCGCGGCCGCGGTCGCCAACCAGGGCCGCTGACCCACTTCCCAAGGCCCCCAACACCGATCGTCCCTAACAGATTCGTGGTCAGAACTCCTTTTGACCACGAATCTGTTAGGGACGATCCGGTTGGGGGGAGCGCCGAGGCCGGCGTCAGGGGGTGGGCGCGAGCTCGCCGGTGACGACGAAGATGACCCGCCGAGCGACCGAGACCGCGTGGTCGGCGATCCGCTCGTAGTAGCGGCCGAGCAGGGCCAGATCGACGGCGGGCTCGACTCCGTGCGGCCACTCGGCACTGAGGAGCTCACGGAAGTTGGTCCGGCGGAGCTTGTCCATCGTCTCGTCGTCGGCCTCCAGCGCGTGCGCCTCCTCGACGTCGCGCTCCGCGATCACCGAGGAGAGCTTGTGGCACATCTCCTGGGCCACCTCGGCCATCTGGGTGATCGTCGGCACCACGTCGTTCGGTACGGCGAGGCCCGGCACCCGGAGCCGGGCCACCTTCGCGATGTGCACGGAGAGGTCGCCCATCCGCTCGATCTCGGCCACCATGCGCAGCGCCGCCACGATCGTGCGCAGGTCGCCGGCGACCGGCTGCTGCAGCGACAGGAGGGAGAACGCGACGTCCTCGACGGCCTCCCGCTGACGGTCGATCGAGGCATCGCCCGAGATGACCTGCTCGGCGATCTCGCCGTCACCGGTCAACAGGGCCCGGGTAGCACGGCTGACGGCGACTTCGACCTCCTGGGCCATGGAGCCCAGGCTGGTGAAGAGGGAGTCGAGTTGGTCCATGTAAGCCTCACGCATGGTCGCGACAGTAGGCGGCACAGATGGCCGACAGGTGCAGTGGCGTGAACGGGCGGTGAACAGACGGTAGTCACACTCAGGCACGGCCAACAGCAGGTGAATCCCTGCGTACGATCAGGGCGTGACCCTGACCGAGACCCTGCTGGTGGCACTGCTGTCGGTGGTGCTCGTCGGCGGCGTCTACGGCGCCTTCCTGGTGAGCGAGCGGCAGCAGCGCAAGATCCCGGAGGTCGAGGAGGCGGCGGTCCCCGAGCAGGTGGCCGCGGTCCTCTCGGTGCTCCGCTCCTCCGCGGTGATCGTCGACGACACCGACACGGTGCTGAAGGCGAGCGCGCCGGCGTACGCACTGGGGCTGGTCCGGGGCACCGAGATCCTCGTCGACGAGCTGCGCGCGGTCATCCATCAGGTCCGCCGGGACGGTCAGATCCGTGAGCTCGAGCTGACCCTGGAGCGACCGTCCTCGCAGATCCCCCGCCACGTGCAGGCCCGCATCGCGCCGCTGGGCGCGCGTCAGGTGCTCGCCCTCCTCGAGGATCGCACCAAGGAGCGTCGCGTCGAGGCCGTCCGGCGGGACTTCGTGGCCAACGTCAGCCACGAGCTCAAGACGCCGGTCGGGGCGATCCGCCTGCTCGCCGAGGCGGTCCACGACGCCAGCGACGATCCCGAGGCCGTGCAGCGTTTCGCCGGGCGCATGGTGAAGGAGAGCGAGCGACTCGCCCGCCTGGTGCAGCAGATCATCGAGCTCTCCCGGCTGCAGTCCGACGACCCCCTGGAGGAGTCGGAGCCGCTGGACCTCGACGAGGTGGTGACCACCGCCATCGACACGGTGGCCATCGACGCCGCCGCACGCGAGATGAACGTCGTCGCCTCCGGTGAGCACGGGCTGCGCGTGCTGGGCGGACGCGAGCAGGTCACGGTGGCGATCGGCAACCTGATCGCCAACGCGGTCACCTACTCGCGCACCGGGACGGCAGTGCTCGTCAACACCCGCGTCGTCGACGACATGGTCGAGATCGCCGTCACCGACCAGGGCATCGGCATCCCGCCGGTCGAGCTGGAGCGGATCTTCGAGCGCTTTTACCGGGTCGACCCCGCCCGCCACCGGTCCACCGGCGGCACCGGCCTCGGCCTCTCCATCGTCAAGCACGTCGCCGCCACGCACGGCGGCGAGATCCGGGTCTGGTCGGTCGAGGGTCAGGGCTCGACCTTCACGCTCTCCCTTCCCGTGGCGCCGCGGTCCGGCGCCGAGCCGAGCGCGGTCGACAGCGACCCGCGCCCCAACAAGGAGGAACGCCCGTGACACGGGTTCTGGTGGTCGAGGACGAAGAGAGCTACAGCGACGCCCTGTCGTTCCTGCTCCGCAAGGAAGGCTTCGAGGTGGCCCTGGCGGCCACCGGGCCCGAGGCCCTGGCCGAGTTCGACCGGTCGGGCGCTGACATCGTGCTGCTCGACCTGATGCTGCCGGGCCTGCCCGGCACCGAGGTGTGCCGACAGATCCGCTCCACCTCGAACGTGCCGGTGATCATGGTCAGCGCCAAGGACGACGAGGTCGACAAGGTCGTCGGTCTCGAGCTGGGCGCCGACGACTACGTCACCAAGCCCTACTCGCCACGGGAGCTCGTCGCCCGGATCCGCGCCGTCCTGCGGCGGGGCGTGATGGACGACGGCGTCGACGACGGTGCACTCGAGGCGGGGCCGGTGCGCATGGACGTCGAACGCCACGTCGTCACGCTCGACGGCGTCGAGCAGAAGCTGCCGCTCAAGGAGTTCGAGCTCCTGGCGATGTTCCTGCGCAACCCCGGTCGGGTGCTCACCCGCGGGCAGCTGATCGACCGGGTCTGGGGGTCGGACTACGTCGGGGACACCAAGACCCTCGACGTGCACGTGAAGCGACTGCGGGCGAAGCTGGAGCCCGACCCGGCCAGTCCGACCTACCTGGTCACCGTGCGCGGCCTGGGCTACAAGCTCGACCTCTGATCCACGCCGCGACCCGGGAAGTGCTGGTCACTATCGCGGCGCGCAGCAGGCGAGACGGATCAGCGGTTCCCTAGAGTGACGGGTGTGACTCTAGGTGCCCGTCTTCCCGCCCTCGCCTTCGCCGGTGTCCTCACCGTGGCACCCCTCGCTCCGGTCGGCGGTACGCCGGCGCTTGCCGCGAACGCCGGCGACGCCCAGGTGCATCAGCAACGCTGGGTAGGCGACCAGTTGAGCGTCGGCAAGCACCGGGGCACCGAGCTGCGCAAGGGAACGCTGCGGATCGCAACGCCGAGCGGCACCGAGAAGGTCCCCGACCCGTTCGGCAAGCACCCGGCTCGCAGCTACGACCGGGCCCGTTGGGTCTCCCCGTGGGCGCAGACCGGCTTCGCCGCGACCAACCTCGTGCCGAGCTGGAACGCCAAGGCCCGCGGGAAGACCCTGATCCGGGTGGAGATCCGGGTCGCCTCCGGGAGCAGCAAGGGCTCGTGGGACGAGGTCGCACTCTGGGGCTTCACCCCGAGCGGCGTCCGCCCGCACTCGGGCACCAGCCAGCCCGACGACCTCGCCCGGCTGGCCACCGACACCGTGCTGGCCAACTCCGGACGCACGTTCGACCGATGGCGGATGCGCGTCACCCTCCTGCGCCCGACCGGTACCCAGCGCACGCCCAGCATCGCCTCGCTGGGAGCGGTGGCCGCCGACCGGACCACCGTGAGCAAGCCGGTGAGTCGCACCACGATGAAGAAGAACGAGCAGCTCGACCTGCCGTCGTACTCGCAGATGGTGCACGCCGGGCATCACCCGGAGTGGGGCGGCGGCGGTGAGGCCTGGTGCTCACCCACCTCCATGGCGATGGTCGTGGCCGGTTTCGGCCGGGGCCCCAAGGCGTCGGCACTCACCTGGGAGAAGGGCACGGATCCCCGGGTCGACCATGCCGCGCGGCACACCTACGACCATCGCTACCGCGGCACCGGCAACTGGCCCTTCACCACGGCGTACGCCGGCAACTACGGCCTCGACGCCTTCGTCACCCGGCTCCGCGATCTCCGCGACGCCGAGAAGATCGTGCGCAAGGGCATCCCGGTCGTGGTCTCGATCAAGTTCGGGCGCGGAGAGCTCGACGGAGCGCCGATCTCCTCGACCAACGGCCACCTGTTGGTGATCAGCGGATTCACCGCGACCGGGCAGGTGCTGGTGCACGACCCGGCAGGCAGGACGAACGCCGCGGTGCGTCGTACCTATGACCGGGCCCAGTTCGAGCGGGCCTGGCTGGGTGGATCCGGCGGGATCGCCTACCTGGTGCACCCGACCGACCTGCCGCTGCCCAAGAGATTCCGCTGACCGCCGCTCGGGCAGAGCTCAGGACTGCTCGAGCCAGCCCCGGAACGCCTCGAGGTTCTTCGTCGACTCACCACGCGCGATCCGCCACTCCCACTCCTTGCGGATCGAGGTGGCGAAGCCCAGCTCGAGCAGGGTGTTGAACGACTCGTCGGCCGTGGCCAGCACGGTGCCCAGGATCCGGTCGAGGGCATCGTCGGTAGCGGCCGACGCCAGCGGTAGCCGACCGTCCAGGTAGATGTCGCCGTGGTGGTCGACCGCGAACGCGACGCCGAAGAGGCGGAGGTTCTTCTCCAAGAGCCACCGGTAGACGCCCTGGTGGTTCTCGTCGGGGTTGCGGCAGACGAACGCGTGAACGCCCAGCGCATGCGGGCCGATGTCGAGCCGGACCGGCGTCTGCAGCTTGCGCTCGCCCGGGAGCGAGAAGGAGAACATCCCCTCCGCGGTCTCCTCGTGGTCGAGCTCGTTGGCTTCCAGCCACTGCCGGACCGCCTGCCGTGCAGCCTCGGTCTCAGACACCCGCAGTCTCCTCTCGCAGCAGTCGAGCCGCCTTCGCGTAGACCTCCAGGGTCGCCTCGGCGGTGCGCTCCCAGGAGAACTCCCGAGCCTGCACCAGAGCCCCGGCGGCCAGGCGCTGACGCAGCTCGTCGTCGGCAAGCAGCGAGCGGATCGCTGCCGCCCAGTCCCGGGGCTCGTGGGTCTCCACCAGCAGTCCGGACCGCCCGTCGCGCACGACCGTCGTAAGACCGCCGACCGCCGCCGCGATCACCGGCGTGCCGGTCGCCTGTGCCTCGACGGCCACCAGACCGAAGGACTCGTTGTGCGAGGGCACGGCGACCAGGGTCGCAGCCGCACACCACCGGGCCAGCTCGTCCTGGCTGACCGGGGGCACGAAGCGAACCACGTCGTCGATGCCCAGCTCGACCGCGAGATCGGCCAGTGCTGTCGGGTGCTCCAGCCCCGATCCGGAGGGCCCGCCCACGACAGGCACCACGACCCGGGAACGCAGCGCCGGCTCCTCGGCCAGCAGCACGGCGACCGCGCGCAGCAGCACGTCGGGCGCCTTGAGCGGCTGGATGCGCCCGGCGAAGAGCAGCACGTGCGCGTCGTCGGGCAGGCCGAGCTCACGGCGTACGTCGGCACGCGGCTGCGGACAGAACCGGGCGAGATCGACACCCGGGTGCACGACCTCCACCCGGTCGGGAGCCGCGTCGTAGAGGTTGATCAGCTGCTTCGCCTCGAGATCGGTGTTGGCGATGAGGGCGTCGGCGGCAGCCACCACCTGCTCCTCGCCCAGCACCCGGGCCGCGGGCTCGGGGGTGTCACCGTGGGCCAGCGCCTCGTTCTTCACCTTCGCCATGGTGTGCATCGAGTGGACGAGCGGCACCCCCCAGCGGTCACGGGCCAACGCGCCGACCTGGCCGGAGAGCCAGTAGTGGGAGTGCACCGCGTCGTAGTGGCCGGGCAGCAGCCCTGCCTCGGTGCGCAGCACCTCGCGGGCGAAGACGCACATCTGACCGGGCAGCTCGGCCTTGGAGAGTCCTTCGAAGGGGCCGGCGGCGACATGGCGCACCAGGATCCCGTCGTCGACGCGGACGACCGGGTCGAGTCGGGAGGAGGTGGCCCGGGTGAAGATGTCGACCTCGATGCCGCGGCCAGCCAACCGCCGGGAGAGCTCGAGGACATAGACGTTCATGCCGCCCGCATCCCCCGTGCCGGGTTGGTCGAGGGGTGAGGTGTGCAGGCTGATCATCGCCACCCGCTTCGTCACGCGCTCGCCTCCTGCCGCTCCGCCGACTCTGCCAACCACTGGCCCACCGGGGGCAACCCGGCGCGCTTGCCGAGTATTCCGCGCGCCCTCTCAGCGGGCGTGGGCGCCCTTGCGGCGGGAGCGGTGCGTGGGCTGCGGCGTACGCGGCGACGGCACGTGCACTCCATGGTCCCGCGGGTCCGGACCGCGGCGCACGAGCGCGACCACACCGGCAAGCAGGAAGCCGGCCAGACCGGCGATACCCACCACGACGGCGAGCCGGTCCTGACCGAACTCCGCCTCGCCGGCGAACCAGACCGCCAGCGCCAGCAGGGCAGCCCCCAGGCCCACGACCGTCCGCAGCCACCAGGGCGCGGTCGGCACCACGCGCAGTCCGAGCAGGCCCGCCACCACGGCCAACAGGACCAGCGCCGCCCAACTCGCGGCGTCCGGGAGCACGCCGCGGCCCACGGCGAGAAGAGTCCCACTTCCGATCACTCCACCGAGAACGGTGATCGTTCGCATCTGCACACCTTTCGCAATCGCCCGTAGTCTGCCCCGTGTCTGCACCGGGTCGCCACCCCGTGTCCGGCAGTCGTCGCCCGGCCAGGCGTCCGCGGCTGAGGGCACTGCGATCCCGTACGGCACACTGGCGGTCATGAGCACTGCACCCGTCGCCGTCGTCACCGGAGCCTCCAGCGGGATCGGCGCCGCCACCGCCCGCGCCCTCTCCCGCGACGGGTATCGGGTTGTCTGCGCGGCCCGGCGCGAGGAGCGGATCGTCGCCCTCGCGGACGAGATCGGCGGCGTCGCGGTCACCTGCGACGTGACCGACCCCGCTTCGGTGGCCGAGCTTGCCGAGGCGGTCGGCCCGGAGCTGGCCGTGCTGGTCAACAACGCCGGTGGCGCGTTCGGGCTCGAGCCGATCGAATCCGCGGACCCGGCACTGTGGCGCCGCATGTACGACGTCAACGTGCTCGGGGTCCTGCACGTCACCCAGGCGCTGCTCCCGGCACTGCGCGCCAGCGGCGACGGGCTCGTGGTCACCGTGACCTCGACCGCCGCGCGCAACGCCTACGAGGGCGGTGCCGGCTACACGGCCGCGAAGCACGGCGCGCGGATGGTCTCGGAGACTCTGCGCCTGGAGCTCTGCGGCGAGCCGATCCGGATCACCGACGTCGCGCCCGGGATGGTGCACACCGAGGAGTTCTCCACGGTGCGCTTCGGCGGCGACCAGGAGCGTGCGGACGCCGTGTACGCCGGAGTGCCCGATCCGCTGGTTGCCGAGGACGTCGCCGAGGCGATCGCCTGGGTGGCCAGCCGACCGGCCCACGTCAACATCGACGAGCTCGTGATCAAGCCGCGCGCCCAGGCCGCGCAGCACAAGGTGCACCGGATCTGACCCGTCGTTCCAGCCAACGGCACGGCAGTGCGCACCTCTCCGCCCCAACCGCGCAGATCCATGTCAGACTGCCCCGCGTGAAGACAATCGGACTGATCGGCGGCATGAGCTGGGAATCCAGCTCGGTCTACTACCGGGACCTCAACCAGGGGGTCGAGCAACGACTCGGCGGGCTCTCCTCCGCCAAGGTCGTGATGAGTTCCGTCGACTTCGCCGAGGTCACCGCCCTGCAGGAGCAGGAGGACTGGGAGTCCGTCGCGGAGATCCTGGCCGAGGCGGCCCGCTCGGTCGAGCGCGCGGGCGCGGACTTCCTGATGCTCTGCACCACCACCTTCCACCGGGTCGCCGAGCAGGTCGAGGCAGCGATCGACATCCCGCTGCTGCACCTGGCCGACGTCGTCGCGGCGGCCTGCAAGGAGCACCGGATCGAGTCGGTCGCCCTGATCGGCACCACGTTCGCGATGTCGCGCACGTTCTTCACCGACCGGATCGCCAGTCACGGCCTCGAGGTGGTCGTGCCCGCCGCCGATCGCCACGACGAGCTCAACACGATCATCTACGACGAGCTGGTGCACGGGAAGGTCACCGACGCCTCACGCCGCAAGGTCACCAAGCTGATCGAGGAGCTGTGGGACCAGGGCCCCGACGGCGTCATCCTCGGGTGCACCGAGCTCGAGTTGCTGGTCAAGCAGTCGGACGTCGAGGTGCCGCTGTTCCCCTGCACCTCGCTCCACGTCGCGGCGGCCCTGGACCGCGCTCTCGCCTGATCCCTCCCGCCGTGCGGTAACGCGGCGTTGCCGACGTCTCCCGCGTTACCGCCCTGGCGACCACACCCCCTCGCTACAGCAGAGGGGGTCCTAGTCGACGACGGAGCGGTCGGTGACGACCATCTGGTCGCGGGCGACGTCGAGGGGAGAGCTGACGGTGCAGACCGCCGAGTACTCCCCCGCCTCGTCGCCCCACAGCTCGGGGTAGATCTCGGAGACAGCGGTCAGGCCGGTGGCGGGCTCGTTGGCGAGGAGGGCGAAGTAGGCCGCGCACTCGTCATCGAGCAGCTGGAACGCCTCCGGGCGCAGGTCGACGTAGCGACCTCCGTCATCCTCCTTGATCGCCTTGCGCCCCGGGAGCTGACCGGCCGCCACCGCAGGCGTGGCCGTGAGCACCAGCAGCTGCTCGCGGGTGTGCGAGGTGTCGCAGGCGACCGTGGTCAGATCAGCGTCGAGGCAGACCCGCAGCGTGGGGTCCAGGGCCGGGGCCTGGAAGTCCGCGTAGCGCACCGACCGCGGCGTCTCCTGGCGCAGGACGCAGGCGAACCGGCGCTCCCCGGCCTGCCAGTCGGCGTACGGGAAGGGGACGAAGGTGGTGCGGATGTCGGCCACGAAGGCGGGGTGCGGAATCACGTCGAGCGGGCTCGCATCGGCCGCGGCGCTCAGCGCCGGGTCGGCCTCCTCGCGGCAGGCCGCGGCCACCGCGGACCGGATGGCCTGGTACCGATCGGCGTCGGGGTCGAGCGCGGCTGCGTAGTCACGCGCACCCTTCGGCGCGTCCACCACCGCGTAGACCTCGAGCCGATGCGGCTCGTCGCAGGCGACCGGGTCGGCGTACGTCGGCAGCGCCCGGACCTCGGTCACCGCCAGTGTGTCCAGCTCGCCGATGAGGGCGAGTGCGTCCTGGTCGTCGAGCGTCGCCCCGTCGAAGCAGGTGCCCGCCAGAGGTGCCGTCGCCGCCGGAGCAGGGACCGAGTGGCCCGGGTCGCCATCGTCCCCGGAGCAACCGGCCAGCAGCGTCGCGACGAGCGCAGCGACGGCGGCGCGGCGCAGTGCGCGGCCCACCCGGGCTCCCGGGCTCTGGGTGACATCCACGGCGTTCCCCCGATCTGGTCTGGCTGGCGCGGCTACCCTAAGGCCATGGCTGAGCGGGAGGGGCTGCGTCGCAGCGCGCTGGGGAGGACCGCCCGGCTGGCGGCGATCCCCGTGGGCTTCGCCGGGCGCACCACGATGGGTGTCGGCAAACGCCTGGTCGGCCGACCGGCCGCAGCGGTGCTGACCGAGGTGCAGCTCCGCACCGCCGATCAGATCTTCAAGGTGCTGGGCGAGCTCAAGGGCGGGGCGATGAAGCTCGGCCAGGCGATGAGCATCTTCGAGTCGGCGCTGCCCGAGGAGATCGCCGGGCCCTACCGTGACGTCCTGGTCAAGCTGCAGGACGCCGCTCCCCCGATGACCCAGCGGATGCTGCACGGCATGCTCGCCGAGCAGCTCGGGCCCGACTGGCGCGACAGCTTCGTCTCGTTCGACGAGCTGCCGGTGGCCTCGGCCTCCCTCGGCCAGGTGCACCGTGCGGTGTGGTCCGACGGGCGTGACGTCGCGGTCAAGGTCCAGTACCCGGGTGCCGCGGAGGCGCTGCGCTCCGACCTCCGCCAGCTCGGCCGGCTGGCCAAGATGTTCGCCGTGATCGCCCCCGGACTCGACCTCAAGGCCCTGCTCGCCGAGATCGAGGAGCGAGCGGTCGAGGAGCTCGACTATCGACTGGAGGCGGCCTCCCAGGCCCTGTTCGCCGAGGAGTACGCCGGCGACCCGGCGTTCGTCGTCCCCCGCGTGGTGCATCACACCGAACGGGTGCTGGTCACCGAATGGATGGAGAGCGAGTCGTCGCTCGCCGCCGTGATCCGCGACGGCAGCCACGAGCAGCGTGACCACTTCGGTCGCCTCTATGCCGAGTTCCTGGTCTCCGCGCCGGCACGACTCGGGCTCCTGCACGCCGACCCCCACCCCGGCAACTTCCGGGTGCTCGCCGACGGACGCCTGGGTGTCGTCGACTACGGCGCTGTGGCGCGGCTGCCCGACGGCCTGCCCCGCCCGATGGGCGAGCTGCTGCGCCGTGCCGTCGACGACGACTGGGACGCAGTGGTCACGGGCTTGCGCGAGGAGGGCTTCCTGCTGCAGCGCACCGAGTTCTCCGCCGAGGCGATGCGTGACTACCTCGGCCCGTTCCTCGACGCGGCCCGGGCGGAGGAGTTCACCTTCGACCGGGCATGGCTGCGCGGACAGGCGGTGCGGGTCGCGACGCCGACCAGTGACAACGTGACCACCGCTCTCAAGATCAACCTGCCACCCGACTACATGCTCATCCACCGGGTCTGGATCGGCGGCATCGGCGTGCTCTGCCAGCTGGAGGCGACGGTGCCGTTCCAAGGCCTGTTGGCGACGTACCTGCCAGGGTTCGATTCGGACCCGCGGCCGGTGCGCGCGTAGAATTCCTCGGCTCGTGATCGCGGGCCGTCCCCGATCGAAAGCACGCCTGTGACTGACCGCATCGCCCGCTCCGACCTTCGTAACGTCGCCATCGTGGCGCACGTCGACCACGGCAAGACCACGCTGGTCGACGCCATGCTCCACCAGGGCGGTGCCTTCTCCGAACACCAGGCAGAGGGTGTGGCTGAGCGGGTCATGGACTCCGGTGACCTCGAGCGCGAGAAGGGCATCACGATCCTCGCGAAGAACACCGCGATCCACTACAACGGCGCGCACGCCCCCGAGGGCGGCATGACCATCAACATCATCGACACCCCCGGCCACGCCGACTTCGGTGGCGAGGTCGAGCGCGGGCTGTCGATGGTGGACGGCATCGTGCTGCTCGTCGACGCCTCCGAGGGCCCGCTGCCGCAGACCCGCTTCGTGCTGCGGAAGGCGCTGAACGCCGGCAAGCCGGTGGTGCTGGTGGTCAACAAGGTCGACCGCTCCGACGCGCGCATCGACGAGGTCGTCGACGAGACCTACGAGCTGTTCATGGACCTGCTCGACGACTCCCACAACGCCGACGCGCTGGACTTCCCGGTCATCTACGCCTCCGGCAAGGCCGGCATCGCGTCGCTGGAGAAGCCGGAGAACGGCCAGCTCCCCGACGGCGACAACCTCGAGCCGCTCTTCGCGACGATCCTCGACACCATCCCGGCTCCGCAGTACACCCCGGGTGCGCCGCTGCAGGCGCACGTCACCAACCTCGACGCCTCCCCCTTCCTCGGCCGACTCGCGCTGGTCCGCGTCTACGAGGGCGAGCTGCGCAAGGGCCAGCAGGCCGCCTGGATGCGCGCCGACGGCACCATCAAGAACGTCAAGATCACCGAGCTGCTGGTCACCGAGGGCCTCGACCGGGTGCCCGGCGAGAAGGCCGGCCCCGGTGACATCGTCGCCATCGCCGGCATCCCGGAGATCATGATCGGCGAGACCCTGGCCGACCCGGAGAACCCGGTGGCGCTTCCGCTGATCCAGATCGACGAGCCGGCGATCTCGATGACCATCGGCACCAACACCTCACCCCTGGTGGGCCGGGTGAAGGGTGCCAAGGTCACGGCCCGGCTGGTGAAGGACCGGCTCGACTCCGAGCTCGTCGGCAACGTGAGCCTGCGGATCCTGCCCACCGACCGACCCGACGCCTGGGAGGTCCAGGGCCGCGGCGAGCTGGCGCTGGCCATCCTGGTCGAGCAGATGCGTCGCGAGGGCTACGAGCTCACGGTCGGCAAGCCGCAGGTGGTCACCAAGGAGATCGACGGCAAGCTGCACGAGCCGATGGAACGGCTCACGATCGACGCCCCTGAGGAGTACCTCGGCTCGATCACCGAGCTGCTCGCCAACCGCAAGGGCCGGATGGAGTCGATGAGCAACCACGGCACCGGCTGGGTGCGGATGGAGTTCATCGTGCCGGCGCGTGGCCTGATCGGCTTCCGTACCGACTTCCTCACCGAGACCCGGGGCACCGGCATGGCGGCCCACGTCTTCGAGCGCTACGAGCAGTGGACCGGCGAGATCCGCTCCCGAGCCTCCGGCTCCCTGGTCGCCGACCGTGCGGGTGCCGCGACGGCGTACGCGATGACGTCGCTGCAGGAGCGCGGTGTGATGTTCGTGGACCCGACCACCGAGGTCTACGAGGGCATGATCGTCGGCGAGAACTCGCGTGCCGACGACATGGACGTCAACATCACCAAGGAGAAGCAGCAGACCAACATCCGGTCCGCCACCTCCGACAACTTCGAGAAGCTGATCCCGCCGCGCAAGCTGTCGCTGGAGCAGTGCCTGGAGTTCTGCCGCGACGACGAGTGTGTCGAGGTCACCCCCGACCACGTCCGCATCCGCAAGGTCGTCCTGAACGCCGGCGAGCGCGCCAAGACCGCCAGCCGGGCCCGCAAGGCCAACAGGTAGCCCGCAAACTCCCGACGTACTGACCGACGTGGCCGGGATCTGCCGGTTCTAGAGACAAAATCGTTGGTACGTCGGGAGATGGGCCGGTAGCGTGCGGGGAGTGTTCAAAGCACTCGGCCGCCTCATGTCCAGTCGTCCATGGTTCGTGATCGCCGCGTGGGTGGTGGTGGCTGCTGCCGTCGTCCTCACTGCGCCCGGTTTGAAGACCACGACCGACCAGTCGGAGTTCCTGCCTTCGCACTACGAGTCGATCAAGGCGATGGAGGCGCAGTCCGATCACTTCCCCGAAGCGATGACGCCGGCGGCGATCATCGTCTTCGACCGGGAGGACGGCGGCAAGCTGACCGACGACGATGTGGCCGAGGTGACCCGCATCGGCGAGGAGCTCGGGCCGAGGCTCGCTCAGCGGACCTTCCTGCAGCAGGTGATCACCGTCTCCGCGACGGGTGATCCCAACGTCTCACGAGACGGCACGCTGATGCTCGGCATCGTGGGCCTGGCCGACGGCGCCTCCGGCTACGACGTGGCCGCGTTCGACGACGCGAAGGAGCTGCGCAAGGACCTGGCCGGCCTCGTGGACGGCACCGACCTGCGGGCCGAGACCACCGGCAACGTGCCGCAGGGCCTCGACTCTCAGGAGTCGGGTGATCAGGCCCTGGCGATCGTCGGCATCGCCACGATCGTGCTGATCGTGCTGCTGCTCGCACTCATCTTCCGCAGCGTCATCATCTGCCTGATGCCGATCGTGGTGGTCGGCATCGTCTCCGCGGTGGCCACCGGCCTGATCGGCTTTGCCAACGAGGTCTTCGGCCTGAAGGCCGACTCGTCGATCCAGGTGATCCTGGTGGTGGTGCTCTATGGCATCGGCACCGACTACATCCTCTTCTTCCTGTTCCGCTATCGCGAGAGCATGCGCCACGGCTCCGACAGTCGCCGTGCCGTCGTCTACGCGCTGGAGCGTGCGGGCGAGGCGATCACCTCCGCCGGCGGCGCCGTCATCGTGGCGTTCTTGGCGATGCTGCTCAGCTCGCTGAGCATCTTCCGCGCGATCGGTCCGGCACTGGCGATCGCGGTCGGTGTCACCATGATCGCCGTCCTCACCTTGGTGCCGGCCGTGGTCACCTTGCTCGGCCGCGCGCTCTTCTGGCCGTCGAAGAACTGGCTCCGCGAGCCGGAGGCAGCGCGGTTCGCCAAGGTCGGCAGGAACCTGGGACGACGTCCTGGCGTCTTCGCAGCGGTCTCCGGCCTGCTGATGGCAGTGCTGGCGATCTTCGCCCTCGGCTTCAACCCCTCCTTCGACTTCAACTCGAGCCTGCCCAAGGACGTCGAGTCGACCAAGGCGCTGAACAAGTTCCAAGACCACTTCGCCGCGGGAGCTGCCGAGCCCACCCCGGTCCTGCTCGTCTCCGACGACGGCCCGCTCGATGAGAAGGCGTTCCCCGGCTTCCAGAAGGCGCTCGAAGCCGCAGAGGGCGTCAGCCAGGTCTACCCCGGCCAGATCTCCGAGGACGGTGCGGCGGCACAGTTCATGGTCGTGCTCGACCACGACCCCGTGTCGGACGCCGCCCTCGAGGACGTCAAGGGGCCGATCCGCAGCGCCGCTCACGCAGCCGCCCCCGACGGCACGGACGCCCTGGTCGGCGGCACCGCCTCGGTCTTCGCCGATATGCAGAAGGCGCTGGCCCGGGACTACTCGATCGTCTTCCCGGCGGCCGGCCTGATCATCCTGCTGATCCTGGCGGCCCTGCTGCGCAGCCTGGTCGCTCCGTGGTACCTGATGGCCGCGGTGGGCCTCGGCTTCGCCGCCACGCTCGGCGCCACGGTCATCGTCTTCCAGCACGTGCAGGGTGAGGCCGGCCTGATCTTCATGCTGCCGATCTATATCTATCTGTTCGTGACAGCGCTGGGCACCGACTACAACATCTTGATGATCGCCCGGCTACGCGAGGAGGCGCGGGAGGGGCGCGAGCCGCGGGACGCGGCAGCGGAGGCGGTGAAGCACGCCGGTCCGACGATCGCAGCAGCAGGAGTCATCCTCGCCGGCACCTTCGCCTCCCTCATGCTGGCCGGCAACTCCCTGATGGTCTCGATGGGCTTCGCGCTCTCGGTCGGCATCGGCATCGCAGCCTTCGTGATGGCGATGTTCTTCACGCCCGCCCTCACCGCGCTGATCGGGCACGCGGCCTGGTGGCCCGGGCACGGCGACGAGAAGGCACCACCCGTCGAGGAGCCGGCGACGACCTCCTGAGCAACCGCCTCCAGCGGGTCGAGACGCCAGCTCTGGCACGTCGAGATGCCACGATCCGACCAGCAATACGCTGAAGCTGGCGTTTCGACGTGCTGAAGTTGGCGTTTCGACGTGCTGAAGCTGGCGTCTCGACGGTGGCTGGGCACGGCCCGACGGAGTCTCCGGCGGTCTCAGGCTCGGGAGGCGGCCGCCGTACGACCGTCGCCGAAGCGGGTGTCCCGCGCATCCAGCGCCGCCGTGACCTTCTCCCCGGCAGCATCCATGAAGGCAGTGAAGGCGCCGGTCGTGGCGGCCAGCGCGCTGGTCTCGGTGCCGGCACGCACGGCGGCATGCATGCCCATCGCCTCCAACGCGCGGTGCACGGTGCGCTTGTTGAGCTCGACGATCTCCGGCGGCAGGTCGGCGATCCGCAACGCGACCCGCAGCACCTCGTCGTCCAGCGCGGCAGCGGGGAAGGCGCGGTTGGCGTAGCCCGCAGCCACCGCTTCGGGGCCGCTCATCGCATCGCCGGTCAGGACCGCCTCCATCGCCCGGCGGGCGCCCATCAGCCAGGTGTGGAACTGCAGATCGGGGACGCCGAAGCGCACCGCCGGGTAACCGATCCGAGCGTCCTCGGCGACATAGACCAGGTCACACGAGGCGGCAAGCTCGCTGCCACCCGCGAGGCAGTTCCCGTGCACCTGGGCGATCACCGGCACCGCGAGGGTGGAGAGCGAGAGCCACCCGTCGACCACCTCCCGCTGGAAGCGGCCCGGGCCGCCTCCCGGGTCGGCGTACTTCTCCTCCGGTGAGGGCGCGAGGTCGTAGCCGGCGCAGAAGTCCTTGCCTGCTCCGCGCACGATCACTACCCGGACCGCCGGATCGGCGGCTGCCGCGCGGATCGCATTCAGCAGCTGACGGCGGAGCGGACCGTGCATCGCGTTCCGCTTCTCCGGCCGGTCCAGGGTCACCCGGCGCACCGTCGGAGCGGGGTCGTCCACGGCCACGAAGGAGCGGGGTACGGCGTCACTCATGCGCCCAGCATCGACGGGCGGGCCGCCCACGGGAGGGTCACTCCCGTCAGGTGGCTCCGCGCGGTCCCGGAAGACCGAACGGCCAGGCTCCACTCGACGGGGCGACGCCGGACTGATTGGATGCCAGGCGTGATGCCCGAGTGACCGCGCCCGCCCCGACGTCGCCGACCCGAGCCGGCGGGCAAGCGCCCCGGGTCGGCCCCACGACGCTCATGGTGATGCTGTCGCTCTGCGGCATCGTGGTCTCCCTCCAGCAGACTCTCCTGCTCCCCCTCCTCCCCGAGCTCCCCCATCTCCTCGACACCTCGGCCGACAGCGCCTCGTGGCTGGTCACCGCCACGCTGCTCGCCGGCGCGGTCGCCACGCCGACCGTCTCGCGCTTGGCGGACATGTACGGCAAGCGTCGGATGATGGTGACGTCACTGGCGATCTCGCTGCTCGGCTCGCTCCTCGGGGCCTTCAGCGAGCTGCTCCCCCTGCTCATCGCCGCGCGGGCGTTGCAGGGAGTCGGGCTCGCCCTGGTGCCGGTCGCGATCGCCATCATGCGCGACGAGCTCCCCCGCGAGAAGGTGCCGCTGGGCGTCGCCATCATGAGTGCGACGCTCGCCGTCGGCGCCGGTGTCGGGCTGCCCCTCTCCGGCCTGATCTCCGATCACCTCGACTGGCACGCCATCTTCTGGCTGACCGCGGTGGTGGCCGCGGTGCTGCTGGTCGCCGCGATGACCACCCTGCCCGAGTCGCCGGTGAAGACACGGGGCACGTTCGACTTCCGCGGCGCCATCCTGCTCTCGATCGCCCTGACCGCGCTGCTGCTGGCGGTCTCGAAGGGCGCCCAGTGGGGATGGACCTCGACCACCACCCTCGGGCTCACGGCGGGCGGCTTCGCGGTGCTCGCGGTCTGGCTGCCGCTCGAGCTGCGCACTCCCAGCCCGCTGGTCGATATCCGGGTCGCCGGCCGGGCGCCGGTGATGCTGGTCAACACCGTCTCGGTCTTCGCCGGCTTCGCCATGTTCACCAACATGCTGGTGACCACCCAGTTCCTGCAGATGCCGAAGGCCACCGGCTACGGCCTCGGGATGGGCGTCTTGGAGACCGGCTGGTGGATGGTGCCCAACGCCGCCGCCTTCGGCCTGATGGCACCGGTCTCAGCCTGGATGACGCGGCGTTTCAGTCCTCAGATCACCATGATCACCGGCACCGGGCTGATGGCTGTCGCCTATGTCGCTCGGGTCTTCCTCAGCGACGACCTCACCCAGATCGTCCTCGGCTCCGTGTTCGTCGGCGTCGGCACGGCGATCGCGTACGGCGCGCTGCCGACCCTGGTGATGCGCGCGGTGCCCGTCACCGAGACCGCGTCGGCCAACGGCCTGAACGTGTTGCTGCGCTCGGTCGGCACCTCCACCGCGAGCGCCGCGGCAGCGGCCATCACCACCGCATCGGCGATCGCCGTGGGCGAGCAGATCGCCCCGACCGAGGACGCGCTGATGCTCTCGCTCTGGCTGGCGGCCGGAGCATCGCTGTGCGCCACTGTCCTCGGCGTGCCGACGCTGCGGATGCGCGCCTACTCCGAGGAGTGGGACCGCTCCGGGACCGAGCGCACGGGTGCGGAGCCGCGGGTGGTGCGGGGCCGGGTGGTCTCCTCGGCCGGGCAGCCGATCCGCAACGCGGTCGTCACCGTGCTCACGCCCGACGGCGAGGCCGTCGACTGGGGCCAGGCCGACTCCGAGGGGCGCTTCAACGCCGCGATCCCGCACCCGGGCGACTACCTCGTGGTCACCGCGGCCGACGGGTGGCAGCCGCGCTCGCGTCTGATGGATCTGGACGACGCCACACCCCTTCCCGCGATCGTGCTGCGCGAGCGCTACACCCTGACCGGGGTGATCACCGATGCCGACGACGCTCCGGTCGTCGACGCGCTGGTCGTGCTGACCCGGGCCACCGGTGAGGTGGTGCGATCGATCCGCACCGACCACGAGGGGCGCTACCTGATCGCCCGGCCCATCAACGGGCGCTATGTGCTCACGGTCTCGGCCCGAGACGGCGCCATCGGAGCCCGCCCGGTCACGGTCTGGGAAGCGGCCCGCAGCGTGGATCTGAAGCTGGGCACCCCGCTGGCCCAGACCGAGACCCCGCGCTGATCAGCGCAGCTGATGGTGCAGCTCGGCCGCGCGGACCGGCTGACCGAGCAGTGCCGAGGACGCCGGGTCCTCCGCCAGCCAGCGGATCACCACGCCCGCAGCGTCCGGCGGCGTGGTGGCGAACCCCTTCTCCTCGATCTTGTCGGTGCCACCGCGGGCGGCGCCCGACTCGGTGACCACGAACCCCGGGTCGACGTTGAACGCCCGGACCCCCGCGCCGGCGTACTCCGCGTTGATGGAGCCGGCGAGCCGGCCGAAGGCGGCCTTGGCGCTTGAGTAGGCGAGCCCCCAGCCGCCCTCTCCGGGCGGCGCCGGCGGGTCATGGTCGGCGGAGCCGGAGACGAGGTTGACGATGGTGCCCCCACCAGCGGCGAGCATCGAGGGCAGCAGCGCCTGCACGAAGGCCACCTGGTGCACGTGGTTGGCCAGCAGGCTCGCGATCAACGTCTCCGGCTCTGTCTCCATCAGCCGTGCGTGGGCGAGGTGGTGGACCGCGTTGTTGACCACCAGGTCGACGCCTCCCCAGACGTCGAGGATCTGCTCGGCCGCAGAACGCACCCCGGCCAGATCGCTCAGGTCCATCGGCACCGCGAACCCCCGCGCGCCGCGCGCCTCGATCTCGGCCACCGTGCTCTCCAGGCTTCCCGGTACGGCGATCCGCACCTCTCCCTCCGCCTGCGTGCGGGGCGGCACCCTGCCTTCGCCCTCACGCACGGTACGTCCTGTGACGACGACGTCCCATCCTGCGGCAGCAAGCGTCAGCGCAGTCGCCCGGCCGATCCCACGACTGGCTCCGGTCACCACTGCGCGACGGCGGCTCTCCTGTGTCATGGTCGGCGACGCTAGACCCGAGGTGTCGCCAGGCGGCCCGCACTCCCAACCATCGAAACGGGCGCACTGGCGGTAGCTCTCGACACTAGACGCCTTCACGCTCGTGGAAGCCGGCGTGCTCGAACGGCTCGCCACGACGCAGCTTCGCCAAGCCCTCGGGGTGCAAGCGGCGGAGGTGGTCGATGGCCTTGTGGCGGTAGCGCAGGATCTGCCAGATGCCGAAGGCCCAGAAAAGGTACTGGGAGGCCATCGCGACCTTGAAGTCCCCCAGGTCGTAGGAAGCCGAGGCACCTGTCCGCAGGTCCAGGATCCAGCCGATCGCCCACATCACCAGCAGAGAGGCGATGAAGCCGCCGATGTTGACGAGGCCGTTCGCGCGTCCGAGCGCCGCGGGCGGAGTGAAGGTCCGGGCCAGCTCGAAGCCGAGCATCGAGGCCGGGCCTCCGGTGGCACTCACCAAAGCGACCGCGACGAGGAGCCAGAGCGGCGCCCGCCCGGGCCACAGCAGCACCACTGCCCAGACGCTGGCGATCGCGATCACCACGGCGACGACCAGCCAGGAGCGGTGGAACGGGAAGACCGTCACCAGCCGTGCGAGCACCAGCCCCGAGACGATCACCCAGCCGGTCATCGCCATCAGGATGGTGCTGGCCACGGCGGGCGAGAGCCCCTGGCCCGAGACGAGGAACGGATATCCCCACAGCATGACGAACGTGTTGGCAGAGAACTGGGCGGTGAAGTGCGACCACATCCCCAGCCGCGTCCCCGGGTTGCCCCAGATCGCCCGGACCGACCGCACCAGCACGGCCATCTTCACCTTGGTCGTGGACTCGTCGCGGTAGGGCGAGTTCTTGATGAAGACCAGCACACCGACCAGCAGGAAGACACCGATGGACGAGGCCCCGGCGAAGGTGCGGGTCCAGCCGAAGTGCTGCAGCGCCAAGGTGAGCGGTGCCGCGGCGGCGACCGCGCCGAGTTGCCCGACCTGGCCGGTCAGCTGCACCAGGAACGGCGCCTGGCGCACCAGGAACCAGGCGGCCACGAGGCGCAGCACGCTGGTGAACACCACGGCGTCGCCGGCACCCAGCAGCACTCGGGCGCAGAGGGCAGCGGGGTAGGTCTCCGCGAAGGCGAACGCGAACTGGCCCGCGGTCATCAGCACCGTGCCCGTGATGAGCATCGCACGCGGGCCGAAACGGTCCAACAGGATCCCGTTGGGCACCTGCATGCCGGCGTACACGACCAGCTGCACGACCGTGAAGGTGGCCAGCTCCGAGGCGGTGATCTCGAACCGCTCGGTCGCCATCAGGCCGGCGACGCCGAGCGAGCTGCGGTGGAAGACACCCAGCACGTACACCGAGATGGCGACGAGCCAGATCACCCAGGCTCGCCGGCGTCCGATGTCATGCACTTGTTCCACGGAAGACATGGTGACGCACAGTCGGTGCGGCGGCCACTCGGTGGGCGCCGGGACGTGCCGGCGCCCACCGTTCTCAGCCAGCCGTGACCGAGTCTCTGTCGCTGGTGCGTCGCCCGACCACCAGCACGAGCAGCACCGCGGCGACGATGCCGATCACCGGGGGAATGCCGATCTCGAAGTGGTCCGACGACCAGGCCAGCACGCTCGCAACCGCGTAGACCCCCAGGTTGCCCAGGTGCAGCGCGGGCAGCGGTGCGCCCTCCGGCATCCCGGCCCGCCAACGGGCGACCCAGTCTCCGATGATCACACCGCCCAGCGGCGGGATGAAGATGCCCAGCAGCACCAGATAGTCGACGAGGTGCTCGTGCACGCCTGCGAGCGCGAGGACCGTGCCGATGACCGAACCGCCGACGACGAACGGGATCTTGCTCGGCCGGTGGAAGAGCTCAGCACCCGCCACCCCGAAGGCGTAAGCCGTGTCGGCATTGCTCTTCCAGAGGTTGCCGAAGAGCAGGAAGAGCCCCCACCCGACCAGCCCGAGCTCGTAGAGGACCAGCACGAAGTCCCCCTGGCCGAAGGTGATCGCACCGACCGCACCGAAGAGGATCATCAGGCCGTTGCCGATGAGGAAGCCGAGGGCGCTCGCGATCACGGCATCCCGGCCGCTGCGCGAGAAGCGGGTCCAGTTCGGTGCCTGCGTCCCTGCCGACACGAAGGTGCCCACCACCGTCGTGATGGCGACGGCGATCGACATCGAAGCCTGCGGCTCCGCATCGAACAGTCCGGACCAGCCGCCGACCTCGTCGAGGGAGCGCTGCACGACCCAGACGGCCAGCAGCAGGATCAACGGCGTCGACACCAGCGAGACCCAGTACATGCCGCGGTAGCCGTAGCAGGCGGTGAGGCACATCAGCGCGCTCGCCGCGATCATGACCGCTGCCTCGGCCGCCCACGAGTCCCACTCGAGCGCTTGCGCGGTGAGCGCACCGATGGTGCCGATGATGACGCCGTACCAGCCGATCTGGGTGCCACCCAGCAGCACCGAAGCGAGCTTCGACCCCTTCGTGCCGAGCGTGTAGCGCGCCATCACCACGGTGGTGAGGCCGGTGCGCGCGCCGATGTAGCCAAGCACGGCGACGTACCCACCGAGGATCGCCGAGCCGGCCAGGATCACCCAGAGCAGGTCACCGAAGGTGAACGCCGTGCCGAGCGAGGCACCGGCGAGCATGGTCGGGGTGAAGACGGTGAAGCCCAGCAGCACCACCGCCATGGAGAAGAGCGACTTGCGCGCGTGCAGCGGCACCGGCGTGACCGGGTAATCCGGGTCGACGACCTCGGCGTCGGCACCGTGCTGCGTGCTCACTCCTCCTCTCCGATGTCTTCGGCCCAGAGCGCGGGCCGCTCGGCGATCATCCGCTCCATCAGAGCGCGGCACTCGTCGTCGTCGACGACGTCGACCCGCACCCCGCGAGAGCGCAGCCATTCCTCCGAGGCCTGGAAGGTCCGGTTCTCGCCGACGACGATCCGCGGGATGTCGTAGAGCACGGCGGTGCCCGCGCACATGAAGCACGGCGACAGCGTCGTGTAGAGCACGCTCGCCCGATAGACCCGAGCCGGGAGACGGCCGGCGTTCTCGATGCAGTCGGTCTCGCCGTGCCGGATCGCGCTGCCCATCTGGATCCGCCGGTTGCGTCCGACCGCAAGCACCTCTCCGTCGTGCACCAGGGCCGCCCCGATGGGCACGCCACCTTCGTCCCAGCCGATGCGGGCCTGCTCGACCGCGCGGGCCAAGAAGGTGCGGTCTGCGTCGTCCACCATGCGTTCCTCCTCGAAAAGCTCTGTGATGCAGGCCACTGCACCAGATAACCTGCCGCACCAGAAGGGACAGAACGTCCGGTCTCGACCCTCAACTCCTAGACATCTGGTCAAGCGAGGTGGCCCATGCTGATCCCGTTGGACGAAGTCCTCCGCCTGCCGTCCTTCCGCGCCGCCGGCGTCGAGGTACTCAACGGCACCCCCGACGACATCTCTATTCGCTGGGTCCACTCGAGCGAGGTCTACGAGATGGGCTACCTGCTGGCCGGCGGCGAGCTCCTGCTCACCACCGGCCTCGGGCTGCACGGGCGCACCTCGGACGAGCTGGCGACCTACGTACGCCGCCTGGCCGACGCCGGGTGCGCGGCGCTCGCCCTCGAGCTCGGTCGCTCCTTCTTCCGCGTCCCGGAGCCGATGCTCGAGGAAGCACGTCGTAGCGGCCTCGCCCTCCTGGCCCTGACCGCGGTCGTGCCCTTCGAGCGGTTCGGTGAGGACTTCCACGAGGCGCTGCTGCACCGCAAGCTGAGCGCAGCGCGTCAGGGCGAGCCCGTCCTGCAGGAGTTCGTCTCCGAGGTGCTGGCCGGCGCGGGGCTGCGCGCGCTTCTCGACGCCGTCTCCCGGGCCGCTGGGTGCCCCGTCGAGCTCCATGATGTCGCTGGCCACCTGGTCGAACGGAGCCAGGCCCGCAGCTCCACCGGCAAGCAGGTCACGAGCGTCCCCGTGCGGGCGGGTACGACGCCTCTGGGCCTCCTCGTCCTGCACGCCAAGGGCGGTAAGAGGATCCAGGCGATCGCCGAGCGCGCCGCCATCGCCGTGGCCCTCGAGCTGGGCCGGCACCGGGGCCCAGGGCCGGTTCGCGATCCGGCCGGGTCGCTGATCACCGATCTCCTGACCGGGGCGGTCCGCTCGGGCGGCGAGGTCGATCGACGTCTTGCCGAGATCGGCTGGTCCTGCTCTGCCGAGCGCCCGCTCCTGCCGCTCTGCGTCGACCTGGATCCACGCGTTCCCCTCCACGAGGAGACCACCGGCCTTGCCGCAGCCGCTCACGAGCAGTACGGCGGTGCGCTCGTGGGCAGCATCGGTGGCGACGGAGTGCTCCTCGTGCGCGCCGCCGGTGGTCCCGCCCGGTCACGCCGCTCGGCACAGGCCTGGCATGCGAGCCTCGGCGACCGTCTCGGACGCACGCCGCTGGTGGCCGTGACCGCCCCCGTCGGCGATGCAAGCGCCCTGGGCGACGCGCTCCAGGAGACCCGCACGCTGCTGCAGGACGCGCGGGAGTACGGCGAACGGGCCCGGGTCATCCGGCCGCGCGATCTCGCGCTCCAGCAGCTGCTGTCGAGCCTTCCCGACAGCCGGCTCGATCGCTTCGTCGCCGACCAGATCGGCTTGCTGGTCGATCATGACCGTCAGCACGCGGGCTCTCTGGTGCGGACACTCGACGCACTGCTCCGCGCGGGCGGTTCGAAGCAGACCGCCGCCACCGAGCTGGGCGTGCGCCGGCAGACGCTCTACGCGCGACTGGAGCGACTGGAGTCGCTTCTCGGGGCCGACCTCTCCGACCCGATCCACCGCAGCGGCCTGGAGGTGGCACTCATCGCCTGGCGCGTCCGCACGGGCATCGCCCCGTGAGCCCCCGGACCACCGGTGCCGCTACTGCTGCCAGGAGGCGCGCAGGGCGCGGCCGTCGACGATCTCGCGACCGAGCGGAGTGAGCGAGACCGGGATCATCTTGAAGTTGGCCAGACCGAGCGGGATCCCGATGACCGTGATGCAGAGCAGCGCACCGCTGATCGCGTGACCGATGGCCAACCAGAGGCCGGCCAGGACGAACCACAAGACGTTGCCGACGCCGCTCATCACTCCGGCGGTCGGGCGGCGGACGATCTCGCGGCCGAAGGGCCACAGCGCGTAGTTGGCGATCCGGAACGATGCCAGCCCGAACGGGATGCCGATGATCGTGACGCAGAGCAGCGCACCGGCAAGGAGATAGCCGAGGCACATCCAGAAGCCGCTCAGCACCAGCCACAGCACGTTGAGCACGAACCTCATCGGGCACCCCTCTCGTTCGCACGGCTCTTGCACGGAGACAGAAGCAGATCGGCCCGCATCCTCGTCGAATGCGGGCCGATCTCTTCGTGTGGCAGATGAAGGATTCGAACCTTCGAAGCTTTCGCGACGGATTTACAGTCCGCTCCCATTGGCCGCTCGGGCAATCTGCCGCACACCACCCCCGGCTTGGACCGGACGTAGCAAGCAGAGAGAATAGCGCAGGCAGGCCGGCAGACGAAAACCGCCGCGGCCCGCACCCCGCACATATCCAGCATCCGCGGCAGCCGCCGCGTGGACCGGAGGAGCTCCCATGGCCGATTCGTCGTTCGACATCGTCAGCAAGATCGACCGTCAGGAGGTCGACAACGCCCTCAGCCAGACCGCCCGTGAGGTCGCCACCCGGTTCGACTTCAAGGGCACCGGGGCCAAGATCGAATGGAGCGGCGAGCAGATCATCGAGATCGAGGCGTCCGCGGATGACCGCGCCAGCGCCGTACTCAGTGTCTTCCAAGACAAGCTGATCAAGCGCAACCAGAGCCTCAAGATCGTCGACGCCAGCGAGCCCCGCCAGTCGGGCCAGGTCTCCAAGATCACGGTGAACCTCAAGGAGGGCATCAGCTCCGAGGACGCCAAGAAGATCTCCAAGCTGATCCGCGACGAGGGCCCCAAGGGTGTGAAGGCCCAGATCCAGGGCGACGAGCTCCGCGTCTCCTCCAAGAAGCGCGACGACCTGCAGACTGTCATCGCGCTCGTCAAGGAGCAGGACTACGACTTCGCGGTGCAGTTCACCAACTACCGCTGAACCTCTCCTTCGATGGAGCGTGCGGGCTGAGAATGCGGCGTGCGCCAGCCCGCACACTCCATCGAGCCGCGATCGTGCCCGGCCGAGCCGTCGACAACCCGCGCCGCCACCAGCATGATGCTGGCTATGCGCGCCGTCGTCTGCCACCAGGCCGAGCTCACCGTCGACGAGGTCCCCGACCCCAGACCGGAGCAGGGCCAACTCCTCATCACCGTAGAGCGCTGCGGGATCTGCGGCTCCGACCTCCATGCCCGTCTGCACTGTGACGAGACGGCCGCCGACGCGGCCACCCTTGGCTACGACCACATGATGCGCTCGACCGACCGGGTCGTGATGGGTCACGAGTTCGTCGGCACGGTGACCGACTACGGCCCCCGCACCCGCAAGCTGTTCCCGATCGGCACCCGCGTGGTCTCCCTGCCGGTGCTGCGCGCGTCGGGAGCCATGCACCTGACCGGCCTGAGCGCACTGGCCCCCGGCGGGTACGCCGAGCAGGTGCTCGCGGTGCCCTCGATGACGATGCGGGTGCCGGACGGCCTGGACGCCGACGCCGCGGCCTTGACCGAGCCGATGTCGGTGGCACTGCATGCCGTCCACCGCGGCCAGGTCGGCGCGAAGGACACCGCCGTGGTGCTCGGCTGCGGCCCCATCGGTCTGGCCGTCATCGCCATGCTCAAGGCCACCGGTGTCCGGCACGTCATCGCCAGCGACTTCTCCCCCGGACGCCGTGCGCTGGCGGAGCGGATGGGGGCCGACGTGGTCGTCGACCCGGCACAGGAGTCGCCTTGGGCCTCCTTCGCCGAATCCAAGCGCTACCTGACCGACTCCATGGAGCTGATCGGCTTCGGAGTCGACGCGATGGACAAGCTGCGCGCCGTACCGCTGCTTCCGTGGGCGACGCTGATGCGTGGCGCGGTGAAGGCGGGTGCCAGCCCGCGCGGGCCCGTCGTCTTCGAGTGCGTCGGCGTCCCCGGGATGATCGAGCACGTCATCGCCAACGCACCGCTCCTCTCTCGGGTCGTCGTGGTCGGCGTCTGCATGGGTGCCGACGCCCTTCGTCCGGCGATGGCGATCAGCAAGGAGATCGAGCTGCGGTTCGTGCTCGGCTACGACCCGAGCGAGTTCCACCAGGCCCTGCAGTGGATCGCCTCCGGCAAGGTCGACGTGCGGCCACTCATCACGGGCACCGTCGGGCTGGACGGCGTTCCCGGTGCGTTCGACGAGCTCGGCGACCCCGAGCGGCACGCGAAGATCCTGGTCGACCCCACCCGCTGAGGTCGACCCCTGGTCACGCCGACGAACCGATCCGCGAGGGCCAGAGCGCCCGGTCGCCCAACAACCGCATGAGCGCAGGCACCAGCAGCGGACGCACCACGAAGGTGTCGAGCAGGATGCCGATCGCCATCGCCAGTCCGAACTGGAAGAGCTCACGGATCGGCTGCGTCATGAGCACCGCGAAGGTGCCGGCCAGGATGACTCCTGCTGAGGAGATCACGCCGCCGGTGCTCACGATCGACGCCCGCAGCGCCTCGGTACGTCCCTCCCGGGCCAGCTCCTGCCGGAACCTGGTCATCATGAAGATCGTGTAGTCGACGCCGAGCGCCACCAGGAAGATCAACACGTAGATCGCCACCCGGTTGCCGAACCCGAGGTCGTCTCCCAGCCCCATGGCGAGGAGCGCGGTGGCGCCCATCGCGGCAAGGTAGGAGAGCAACAGCGTGGCCACCAGGTACACCGGGGCGAGGACAGACCGCAGCACCACCCCGAGGATCAGGGCGACCACGAGCAGCATCAGCAGGCCGACCACCACCATGTCGCGGTCCAGTGCGGACCGCGTGTCCGCGGCCTTCGACGTCTCTCCGCCCACGAGTACGTCGCCCCGCAGGCCGGCCTCGTCGGCCGCGGACTCCGCCGCTCGTTCGATGCCCGGCACCGCATCGAGGGCCGTCGCACCGTAGGGGTTCGTGTCGAGGACGACCTGGATCGCCGCGATCCGTCCGCTGTCGGAGACGCGGGCACCCTCCACCCGGGCGACGTGCGGAGCCGCCTCCAGCGCCGCTGCCACTGCCTCGGCCTGCTCCTGGGTCACCTTCTCCTCACCCCGCACCAGCACCTGCGTCGGCGCGATCGCCCCCGGTCCGAACGCCTCGGCGAGCGCGTCCTGCCCGGCCTTCGATTCGGTGTCGATCCGGAACCCGCTGACCAGGTCGAAGGACTGCTGGCTGCCGATGAGGCCCAAGCCCATCACCGCCAGCACCGCCAGGCCGGTGGCGAGGACCGCACGCGGGCGGGCGATCACCGTGTCGGCGACGCGGGACCAGGCACCGTCCCCCTTCGGTCGCACCGCCCGGCGCGGCCACAGTGCGAACCGCCCGAGCACGACGAGCAGCGCAGGCGTGAGCGTGAACGCGACGACCGCCATCGACAGCACCCCGACCGCCAGATAGGGGCCGAAGGCGTGCAGCGTGGGGCTGACGGCGACGAGCAGGGCCAGCACAGCGGCGACGATCGTGGAGACGCTGGCAAGCAGAGCACCGCTCACCCCCCGCATGGCGTGGGCGATAGCCACGGTCGGCTCGGGGTGGTCGACCAGCGCCTCGCGGTAGCGAGCGAAGATGATCAGCGCATAGTCGGTGCCGACTCCGAAGAGGAGCACCGTCATGATCGACGCCGTCTGGCCGCTGACCTCGATCCATCCGGCGTCGGCAAGCAGCGCCCCGACTCCCTCGGCCAGTCGCATCGCGAAGCCGACGCCGAGCAGCGAGACCGCGACCAGGCCGGGTGAGCGATAGATGGCGGCCAGCAGGACGACGACCAGGCCGATCGTCCCGAAGAGCAGCACCTTGTCGCTGCCGCTGAAGACCTTGACCGCGTCGACGACGATCCCGGCCGGGCCGGTGAGGTCGATCTTCGCGCCCCCGCCCGCGGTCGCGGCCTGCTCGGCCGCGATCTCGCGCAGTTCCTCCACGGCGTCCCGGAAGCCGTCGTCGCTGGGGCTGCCGCTCATCTCGACGAGCACCATCTCGGCGCGTTCGTCGTCACTGCGCATGCCCGCAGCGGACAGACCGTCTCCAGCCGCGCGGATCGCCGTCACGTGCGGCACCCGTGCCGCCTCCACTGCCGCCGCGAGGTCGGCGGCCAGCGCGCGGGTCGTCTGTGGCCTCTCCGAGCGCACCACGAAGACGGCCGGCGGTGCGCCGTCGCCGCCGAGCTCCTGCCGCGTCGCCTGCTCAGCGCGCATCGACATCGAGTCGCTCGGCGGCTTGTCGTTGTCGCCGGACTTCACGTCGTCCAGGGCCGGAGCGGCCGAGGTGAGCGCGCCGATCACCACCACCCAGAAGAGAATCACAAGCCAAGCGGCGCGACGGGTCAAGCGGCCAGGCACGGGTTGCGTCATGCTCCCCAGTCTGCCGGAGCGACCACACGCGCACATCCGACGTTGGTTCACCTGCGTCTCCAACTTTCGATGGAGACGCACCCGCTCATGCCTCGGGCAGCAACCCCGAATCCCGCGCCCGTACGACCGCCGCCGTCCGGGAGCGCACCTCCAGCTTGCTGAAGACCTGCACCAGGTGGGACTTGACCGTCGCCTCGCTCAGATAGAGCTCGCGGGCCACCTCCCGGTTGGAGAGCCCTCTGGCGACGGCGGCGAGCACTTCCAGCTCCCGGGGCGTCAGCGTCGGTCCCGGCTGGCGGATCCGGGTGATCAGCTTGGTCGCCAGGGCCGGCGCCAGCACGGTCTCGCCCCGGGCCGCGGCCCGGACCGCCGCCCACAGATCCTCCGGAGGGGTGTCCTTGAGCAGGTACCCGCTGGCGCCCGCCTCGACAGCGTGCAGGATCCCGCTGTCGCTGTCGTAGTTCGTGACCACGAGGACGTACGGCGCCTCCGGGAGCGTGCGGACGGCGCGCGTCGCGTCCACCCCGGTGCGGGAGTCACCGGCGAAGCGCAGATCCATCAGCACCAGGTCGGGCCGCAACGCTCTGCTCAGCTCGACCGCCTCGTCGACCGTGGCCGCCTCCCCTACCACTGTCATCTGGTCACCACGCTGGTCCAGCAGCGCCCGTAGCCCGGCGCGGACGATCGCGTGATCGTCGGCCACCACCAGTCGGATCACGGCGCCTCCACGGCGACCGGCAACGGGAAGGAGACCGTCAGAGCCGTATGGCCGGGCTCCGAGTCGAGGTCGAAGGCACCGCCCAGCTCCGTCACGCGGGCGCGGATCGTCCGCAGACCGAAGGCGGGCAGGCCAGGCTCCGAGACGACCGCCGTGTCGAACCCGATCCCGTCGTCCACGACGTCCATGCGCACCCGTCCGGCTCCGTAGCCGAGAGTCACGACTGCCCTCGCGGCCGGGCCTGCGTGACGTTCGACATTGGCCAGCGCGCCCTGGGCGATCCGCACCAGCGCTGCCTCGACCGGCATCGGCAAGGGAGTCGGCTCCCCGTCGACCTGGTAGCGCACCGGCACCGGCACCCGCTCGCACACCCGCTGCAACGCCTGGTCGACCGACGCTCCGACGAGGTCCGCCGGAGCCAGCTCGGCGACGAGACGGCGGGCCTCAGCGAGCCCGGCGGCAGCGGTCGTGCGCGCGAGGGTGACCTTCTCCGATGCCGCGGCCGGCAGCCCCTCCACCTCGGCGGCGTGCAGCAGCAGCTGGATGCTGCTCAGGCCCTGGGCCAGGGTGTCGTGGATCTCACGAGCAAGACGCTGACGCTCCGCCTCCTGCCCCGCGGCACGCTCCTGCTCCGCGAGCGCGGCCTGTGTGCGCTGCAGTTCCTCGATGAGCCGCTGTTGCGCGGTCGTGGCATCGAAGAGCATCCGGAACCCGAGGCCGATCAGCGTCGACAGGCCGGCCCCCAGCACCGGCGCCGCCACGTCACCGGCGGTCCACCCTGCGCGAACGACGCCGATCACGACGTCGGCACCGGCCACCGCCACCACCGCGAGGAGCGCCCGCGGCAGTGCCAGCTCGGTCAGGAAGACCAGGAACAGCCCCACCGACGCGTACGCCGCGTCGGCGCCGACCGAGGCGAGCGCCGCCCAGGCGCCCACCATGCCCAGAAGCAGCAGCTCTCGCGCCGCCGCGCGTCGTGCGACGGTCCGCGTCAGGTGCAGGGCTAGGAAGACGACCACGAGCAGGGCGATGGCAACCACATGGGGCTCACGCTGCAGGAGTGCCCGGAGCAGCACCACCGCGGCGAGCGCCGCCACCAGGGCGTCCAGCCCCCGGCGCAGCTGTACAGACCTTGGGACCGACGGCACCGTGCTCGGTTGGGGCACCCGGGAGCTCACCCGGCCGAGTGTAGGGCCGCTGCCTGAGAGGTTCCGCTGACGGAACCTCTCAGGAGCTCCTGGGCCCTCAGGAGGCGGCCAGCACCCCGTGCGCCGGTACGTCGACCCCCTCCGCGCCCGGCAGGTGGCTGACCCAGACGGGTGCGCCTTCGGCGAGTCCGAGCGACCGGGCCTGAGTCCTCGTCATGGTCGCGACGATCTCCTGGCCGTCGGTGGTCAGCACCGTGACGCGCACCTCGAAGCCGATCCGGAGCATCCGGGACACCTGGCCCTCCAGGGCCTCCGGCACCTGGGGAGCCGTCTGCATCTGCACGTCGTGGGGGCGCACGAGCCGCCCGGAGAGGGTGGTCACCTCGCCGAGGAACGACATCACGAACTCGTTGGCCGGGTGGTCGTAGAGCTCGTCCGGAGTGCCGATCTGCTCGACGCGACCCTCGTTGATCACCACGATCTGGTCGGCGACCTCGAGCGCCTCCTCCTGATCGTGCGTGACGAAGACCGTCGTCACGTGCACCTCGTCGTGCAGCCGACGCAGCCAGTCCCGCAGCTCCTTGCGCACCTTGGCGTCGAGGGCACCGAAAGGCTCGTCGAGCAACAGCACGCTGGGCTCGACGGCGAGCGCCCGGGCCAGCGCCATCCGCTGCCGTTGGCCGCCTGAGAGCTGGGCCGGCAGGCGGTGCCCGAACTGAGACAGGTGCACCAGCTCCAGCAGTTCCTCGACCCGGGCCTTGATCTCGGCCTTGGGCCGCTTCCTGATCTCGAGCCCGAAGGCGACGTTGCGGGCGACCGAGAGGTGCTTGAACGCCGCGTAGTGCTGGAAGACGAAGCCCACGTTCCGCTTCTGCGGCGGTAACGAGGTCGCCTCGCGTCCTTCGATGGTGATCGATCCGGAGTCGGCACTCTCCAAGCCGGCGATGATCCGCAGGAGGGTCGACTTGCCACCACCGCTGGGTCCCAGGAGGGCAGTCAGCTGGCCGGAGCCGATGGAGACGTTGACGTCCTCCAGGGCGACGAAGTCGCCGAAGCTCTTCGATACGTTCTTCACTTCAATGCTCATCTGAGTTCCTTCTACACAAGGGTCAACGATGTCCGCGAGGACGGACCAGCGAGACGATGACGATGCAGGCGACCGAGACCATGGCCAGGAGGAAGGCGGTGGCGTAGGCGCCCTGCTGGTCGAAGTTGAGGTATTTCTCCTCGACCACGAGCGTGGCCGTGCGGGTCTCGCCCAGCACGTTGCCGGAGACCACCTTCACGGCGCCGAACTCACCGAGGGAGCGCGCCAAACTCAGCACCACGCCGTACACGACGGCCCACTTGATGGCGGGCAGGGTGATCCGCCAGAAGATCTGCCAGCTGTTGGCGCCGAGGCTGCGCGCGGCCACCTCCTGGTCGGTCCCGATCTCGTGCAGCACCGGCACGACCTCGCGGATCACCAGCGGAAGCGCGACGAAGGCCGTGGCCAGCACCATGCCCGGAGTGGCGAAGATGACCCGCAGCCCGTGCTCCTCCAGGGTCGGGCCGAACCATCCGTTGCGACCGCCGTAGACCAGCACCAGGGCGAGACCGACCACGATCGGGGAGACCGAGAGCGGCAGGTCGACCAGCGCGCTGAGCGCGCGCTTGCCGGGGAACTCCTGGCGGACCAGAAGCAGCGACATGCCCACCCCGAAGACGGTGTTGATCACCACGGCGCAGAGCGCGACCACCACCGTCAGCTGCAGTGCGTGCACGACGTCAGGATCCTCGAGGATGGCTCGGATGCCGGTGGTGCCGTCGGCGAACGCCTTGGTCACGACCAGGGAGACCGGCCAGGCGACCAGGAGGAAGAGGTAGCCGACCACCACGATCCGAAGGAGCCATCCGAACGGGCCGGTACGGCGGCGCGGCGGCCGCGACCGACGGCGACGGGGCGCACGGGGCGGAGAGGGTGGCGCTGGGGTCTCGGGAGGGGCGACGAGGGTCTCAGCCACGGCGGGACACCCTTCGTTGAAGCACGTCCAACAGGACGATGACGGACAGGGAGATGACCAGCAGCAGCGTGGCGACGCTGGCCGCGGCGGCCAGGTTGTTGTTCTCGACGCTGCCCAGGATCCGCACCGAGGTGACCTCCGTCTTGAACGGGAGGTTGCCCGACAGCAGCACCAGGGCGCCGTACTCACTGACGCCGCGCGCGAAGGAGAGGGCGCTGCCCGCGGCGATCGCCGGGGTGAGGCTGGGCAGGATGACACGGCGGAAGGTGGTGAGCCGGCTGGCGCCGAGTGAGGAGGCCGCCTCCTCCACGTCGGTGTCGAGCTCCTCGAGCACCGGCTGCACCATCCGCACGACGAAGGGGAGGGTGACGAAGAGGTAGGCGAGGAAGACCGAGGCGGGCTGGTTCGCGACATCGATGCCCAGCGGACTGTCGGTGCCGTAGAGCGAGAGCAGCACCAGGCCGGCGACGATCGTCGGCAGCGCGAAGGGGATGTCGATCAGCACCTCCAGAACGCCACGACCCCAGAACCGGTCCCGCACCAGCACCCACGCGATGGCGGTGCCCATGACCGCGTTGACCACGGTCACGGCGGCGGCGGCAAGCACGGTCAGGCGGATCGCCGCGAAGGTCTGCTCGTTGGTGATCGTGGCCCAGAAGATCTGCCAGCCTCCGTCGACGGCGGTCACGATCACCGCGCAGAGGGGGATCAGCACCAGCAGGCTGAACCAGAGGACGGCGATGCCCAAGCCCAGACCCGAGGCCGGGGTCAGGGTCGAGCGGGCCGGCCGGCGCCGAGTCGCCGGCCGGTCCGCTTCGGGGGCAAGAGCGCTCACGAGGCCTTGCCGGACTTGGCGATGGCCTGCGTGACGATGCCCGACTCCTCGTCGAAGAACTTCGTGCTCAGCTCCGACCAACTGCCGAAGTCGTCAGCCACCGTGAGGAGGTGCGACACCGGGGGGAACGGGTTGTCCGGATCGGTCGCGCCTTCGACGCTGCCCCCGAAGTCGACATCGTCGCGGATCGGACGGAACCCCTTGAGGGCGAACTGCTTCTGCCCCTCGTCGCTCAGCACGAAGTCGAGCCACGCGGTCGCCACCTCGGGCGCCTCCTCCAGGACAGCGCCCGGGTTCTCGATCAACAGCGTGGTCTCGGGGATGACGTAGTCGAAGCCCTGACCGTTCTGCGCGGCGAGGATCGCCTCGTTCTCGTAGGCCATGAGGACGTCGCCGGTGCCGCCGAGGAAGGCGGTCGTGGCGTCGCGGCCGCTGCCGGGCAGGGCGACCACGTTGGCGAAGAACTTGTCGAGGTAGGCGCTCGCCTCCTTCTCGCTGCCCCCGTTGCTGGCGACCTGACCCCAGGCAGCAAGCGCGTTCCAGCGCGCGGCGCCGGAGGAGGCCGGGTTGGGGGTGACGATCTCGACGCCCGGCTTGGTCAGGTCCTCCCACGACCGGATGTTCTTCGGGTTGCCCTCCCGCACGCCGAAGACGACGATGGAGCGGGAGACGATCCCCTTGTTGGCCCCCTGGTCCCAGTCGTCCGCGACCAGCCCGGCGTCGACAAGCCGGGTCACGTCACTGGCCACCGAGAAGTGCACGTAATCCGCATCCAGGCCGGCCTCGACGGCGCGGCTCTGGTCGCCGGACGCGCCGTACGACGTCTTGAACCGCACGTCCTTGCCCGCATCGGTCTTCTTGAACTGATCGGCGATCGCCTTGTTGGCCGCCTCCGGCACTGCGAAGCCGACGATCGAGATCGTCTCGGCATCACTCGCCGAGGAGCTGCAGCCAGCCAGACCCGCTGTCGCAGCCAGGACCGTGGCCAGCACAGCTGCCTTGAACTTCGTCTTCATGACCACTCACTTCCAGCCCATGTCGGGCTTGTTCTCGGGAATCTTGAGTAGATTACATGACTTACGACGAAAACTTGATTTTCAGATCATCGTCCACTGGATGAGATTCCTCGACGCGGAATGAGACGGACTCGGTAGTGGAAGCGGCGGCACTACAGTGGAAGGAGGGGAGATGGCAGCGCCCGGAAGCTGGTGCACCCAACATCTGGAACACGTTCCAGTTTTGCCATACCCTCGGTACGTCAACAGATCTCAGTCAGGAAGAAGGTTGCGGCGGTGGCCAAAGAGGTCCGTCAGCTCGACCGCGTGATCATTCGCTTCGCCGGCGACTCCGGCGACGGCATGCAGCTCACCGGCGATCGTTTCACCCAGGAGTCGGCCGCCTTCGGCAACGACCTGGTCACGTTGCCCAACTTCCCGGCGGAGATCCGGGCGCCTCAGGGCACGATCCCCGGCGTCTCGTCCTTCCAGGTGCACTTCGCCGACCACGACATCCTCACCGCGGGCGACGCGCCCAACGTGCTGGTCGCGATGAACCCGGCGGCCCTCAAGGCCAACCTGGGCGACCTGCCCAAGGGCGCCACGATCATCGTCGACACCCACGACTTCACCAAGCGCAACCTCGACAAGGCCGGCTACGAGGCCAACCCCCTCGAGGACGACTCACTCGCAGAGTTCCAACTGCACCCGGTCGACCTGACCGGCATGACGGTGGAGTCGGTCAAGGAGTTCGGCCTCTCCCGCAAGGACGCGGCCCGCGCCAAGAACATGTTCGCGCTCGGCCTGCTGTCGTGGATGTACGGGCGCCCGACCGAGACCACCATCGACTTCCTCTCCAAGCGCTTCGCCAAGGTGCCCGACATCCGCGACGCCAACATCACGGCGTTCAAGACCGGCTGGAACTTCGGCGAGACCACCGAGGCGTTCATCGTCCAGTACGAGGTGAAGCCGGCGCCCATGGCACCGGGCACCTACCGGAACATCACCGGCAACCTGGCGCTGGCCTACGGCCTGGTCGCGGCCGGCGTGCGCTCGGGCCTGCCGGTGTTCCTCGGCTCCTACCCGATCACTCCGGCCTCCGACATCCTCCATGAGCTGAGCAAGCACAAGGCGTTCGGTGTCACCACCTTCCAGGCCGAGGACGAGATCGCCGGCGTCGGTTCGGCGATCGGCGCCTCCTTCGCCGGCCAGCTCGGTATCACCACCACCTCCGGTCCCGGCATCGCCCTGAAGGGCGAGGCGATCGGCCTGGCCGTGATGACCGAGCTCCCGCTGGTGGTCGTCAACGTGCAGCGCGGCGGTCCCTCCACCGGCCTCCCGACCAAGACCGAGCAGTCCGATCTGCTGCAGGCGATGTTCGGCCGCAACGGTGAGGCGCCGGTGCCGATCGTGGCGCCGTCCTCGCCGGGCGACTGCTTCTCGGCAGCCGTGGAGGCCGCCCGGATCGCGGTCACCTACCGGACCCCGGTCTTCCTCCTCAGCGACGGCTACCTGGCCAACGGCTCCGAGCCGTGGCAGATCCCCGACGTCGAGGACCTCCCCGTCATCGAGCCGAACTTCGCCACCTCCGCCGACGCCGGCGAGGACGGCAAGGGGTTCCAGCCCTACAGTCGCGCCCCCGAGACGCTGGCCCGCCCCTGGGCGATTCCCGGTACGCCGGGTCTCGAGCACCGCATCGGCGGGCTGGAGAAGGGCGACGGCCACGGCAACATCTCCTACGACCCGGCCAACCACGACCTCATGGTCCGCACCCGTCAGGCCAAGGTCGACGCGATCGCCACGTCACTGCCCCCGCTGGAGGTCGACGACCCCTCGGGCGAGGCGAAGGTCCTCGTGCTCGGGTGGGGATCGACGTACGGTCCGATCGGAGCCGGGGTACGCCGGGTGCGCAAGGCCGGCTTCAACGTCGCCCAGACCCACCTGCGCCACCTCAACCCGTTCCCGAACGACCTCGGCGAGATCCTGAAGCGCTACGACAAGGTGCTGGTGCCCGAGATGAACCTCGGCCAGCTCGCCCTGCTGCTGCGCGCGAAGTACCTCGTCGACGTCGTCGGCTACAACCAGGTCCGCGGACTGCCGCTGAAGGCCGCCGATCTCGCCGACGCCATCGGCGACCTCGTCGCCCAGGCCGAGGGCATCACCGTGGACCTGACCACTTCCCCGTCCGTCGCTGGCAAGGAGGCGAACTGATGACGACCATCGATCTGGGCCTGCCCGCCCTGGGCACCGACGGTGTCCCCACACTGGCCGAGGGCGAGAAACTCACCGGCAAGGACTTCACCAGCGACCAAGAAGTCCGCTGGTGCCCCGGCTGCGGCGACTACGCCGTCCTCAAGGCCGTCCAAGGCTTCCTCCCCGAACTCAACATCCGCCGCGAGAACGTCGTCTTCATCTCCGGCATCGGCTGCTCCTCGAGGTTCCCCTACTACCTCGACACCTACGGCATGCACTCCAT
>NZ_QHKZ01000008.1 GCF_003194585.1 Nocardioides daejeonensis
CCGCGTGCGTCGCCAGACACGCTCCGCCCGTCGCGACCCCCAACCCAGAACAGAGACGCCGCCGCAGCAACCAGCCGCGGCGGCGTCTCGCCATGCCTCTTGACAGACAGGGACTACATATCAGTAGTGCGCGACGGCCCAGGTCAGTGGGCAGCGCCCTTGAACCGCTCGATCGAGGCGGCGATCTCGGCCTCAGCAGCCTCGCGACCGACCCATTCCGAGCCTTCCTCGACGGACTTGCCGGGCTCGAGGTCCTTGTAGGACTCGAAGAAGTGCTGGATCTCGAGGCGGTCGAACTTCGACACGTGCTCGATGTCCTGCAGGTGACCCCAGCGCGGGTCCGTGGCGGGCACGGCGAGGATCTTGTCGTCGCCGCCGGCCTCGTCGGTCATCTTGAACATGCCGATCGCGCGGCAGCGGATGATGCAGCCGGGGAAGGTGGGCACCTGGAGGATCACCAGGGCGTCCAGCGGGTCACCGTCGTTGCCGAGGGTGTTCTCGATGTAGCCGTAGTCCTCCGGGTAGGCCATGGAGGTGAAGAGCATCCGATCCAGGTGGATCCGACCGGTCTCGTGGTCCACTTCGTACTTGTTCCGCGAGCCCTTGGGGATCTCCACCAAGACGTCGAACTCCACGCGCTTTCCTCCACGATCTGCCGGCGAACTCTGACGCCGGATCCGACAAGATTCGCACCCCGAGCGGGAGTGCGGGGGACATTCTCGCGCACAATAGCCCCGATCGTGTATTCGCCAGGAGGAGCCCCGGTGTCACCCAGCATCGCCCGCCGACTCTTCGGCGGTCCGTCGGTTTGGCTGCCGACGGCTCTGGTCCTGGTGGTTCTCGCCACTGCCTTCGTCGGTTTCGAGGTCGATCTGGGTCGGCGGCTGGGCATCGCCGCCGCAGCTCCCACCCAGCCGGAGGAGGTCCCCGCGCCGACCGGCCTGGACCTTCCTGAGTTGGCCGCACCGGTGCCGGTCGCGACCCCGGTCGACCTTGCGGCCCCCGCCTCGCGTGACGCCGTACGCCGGGCAGTGCGGCGCGCGCTCGCCGACCAGGACCTCGGTCCGCACGTCGTCGCCGCGGTGGGCGCGCCCGACGGGCGGGTGTGGTTCGACAACGGAGGCGGCCCAGGTACCCCGGCCTCGCTGCTCAAGCTGGTGACCGGATTGGCGGCGCTGGAGTCGCTCGGCCCGGAGCACACCTTCCGCACCGTCGTACGCCGCGGCGCCAAGCCGGGCACGGTCGTGCTGGTCGGCGGTGGCGACCCGTTCCTGGCCACGGAGCCGTCGGAGGGGACGACCTGGCCGCAGCGGGCCGACCTGACCACGCTCGCCGCCGAGACCGCGGCCGCGTTGCTGGGCGACGGGCGAACCGAGGTGCGGCTGCGCTTCGACGACTCGCTCTTCACGGGGCCGGGACTGAGCCCTGAGTGGGAGCCGGGCTACTTCCCGAGTGAGGTCGCGCCGATCACCTCGCTCTGGGCCGACGAGGGCCGGCCGGCTGCGGGTGAGGGCCATCTCGCCGACCCTGCGCCGGAGGCGGCGCGGAGGTTCGCCAAGCTGCTCTCCGAAGCGGGGGTGAAGGTGCGGGGCACTCCGCGCCGCGGGAAGGCTGGCGCAGGTGCCGAGATCGCCGGGGTGGAGTCCGCGCCGGTGCAGCAGATTGCCGAGCAGGTGATTGCCGCCAGCGACAACAACGGGGCCGAGGTGCTGGCCCGTCACGTCGGTATCAACGAGGGCACCGGTGCCTCCTTCGACGGTGGCGTGCGAGGTGTGACCGCTGTGATGAAGCGCCTGGGCGTTCCGCTCAAGGGGGCGACGATCGTGGACGGCAGCGGACTCTCCCGGCACAACGAGCTGACCGCCCGCACCCTCCTGGCCGTGCTGGCGCGGTCGGCCGAGCGACCGGAGCTCCGCGGAGTGATCGAGGGACTTCCGGTGGCGGGGTTCAACGGTTCGGCGACCTACCGCCTTGCCGCCAGTGATCCGGAGGGGCTGGGCCGGGTGCGGGCCAAGACCGGCACCCTGACCGGGGTCCATGGCTTCGCCGGCACGGTGTTGGACCTCGACGGGGCAGTGCTCACGTTCGTGGTCTTCGCCGACAAGGTGGATCCAGCCAAGGCATTGGCCGCGCGGGCAGCCATCGACGACTTCACCGCCGCCCTGGCGGCCTGCCACTGCAGCTGAGCCTCGACGCAGCGCGTGGGTTCCACGCCTTCCGCTCCCGGCTGGTGCTGGCGGGCGGGTCGGCGTCCGGTTGGCAGCGATCTCGTAGGGTCGCCGCATGAGTGGAGCGTCGGCTGACTTGTGCGGTGCTGTTGTCGAAGAGCAGCGTCACAGCCCTGGTGAAGTGACCACAACCCCGCGTTACAGCGGAGAACGGGGAGGGACGGCATGAGCGACGCCGGCACCGAAGGCTTCATCGACTGGGAGACCGCCGTGCGCGTCGGGTCGCGGCTGGTCGGCGACGGCCCGGCGGCGAACCGTGACGAGGCCAAGCGGGCCGTGGAGCAGCTGCGCGCGGGCGCGCACCGCTCGACCGGCCTGGTCCGTGAGTTCACCGGGCTCGAGGCACCGGAGGGAACCGCGCCCATCCTCGTCGTCGATCGGCCGAGCTGGGTTCGCGCCAACGCCGACAGCTTCCAGACGGTGCTCGGACCCGTCGTCTCGGCGGTGATGGCGAAGCGGAAGCCCGGCGCCGCGACCAAGGCGATCGGCTCGCGGATCACCGGCGCCGAGATCGGCCTGCTGCTCGGCTTCATGGGCTCCCGAGTCCTGGGACAGTTCGATCCCTTCCATCAACCCCACGGCCGTCTGCTGCTGGTCGCTCCCAACGTCGTGCATGTGGAGCGTGAGCTGCAGGCCGACCCCACCGACTTCCGGCTCTGGGTCTGCCTGCACGAGGAGACTCACCGGGTGCAGTTCACTGCCGTCCCCTGGATGCGCGATCACCTGCTCGCCCAGGTGGAGCGGCTGGCCGAGACGATGGTGCCTGACCAGGAGGCGCTGGAGGAGGGGCTCCGCAGCGCCCTCACCGCGCTCCGTGGCGGCAGCCTGATGGACGCGATCAGCAGTCCGGAGCAGCGGGAGGTCATCGACCAGGTGACCGGGATGATGTCGTTGCTGGAGGGCCATGCCGACGTGGTCATGGACGGCGTCGGCCCCGAGGTGATCCCCTCGGTCGCCGAGATCCGCCGCAAGTTCACGGTGCGCCGCAAAGGCATCGGCCCGCTGGACAGGATCCTGCGCCGCCTGCTCGGTCTCGACGCGAAGATGGCGCAGTACCGCGACGGCGCCGCGTTCGTGCGACACGTCGTCGATAAGGTCGGCATGGCCGATTTCAACGCGGTCTGGTCCGGCCCGGAGCACCTGCCCTCCAAGGACGAGATCCACGACCCCGATGCGTGGATCAGCCGCGTCCACGGGTGACTGAGCAGGTGACCTGAGTGCGCTTGGACCCAGCCCTCGCCGCCGCTCGCCTCGGCGTACGCCGCGTGCTCGCCGCGGGTGAGCCCGGCGACGTGATCGTGGTCGCCTGCTCGGGCGGCGCCGACTCCACCGCTCTGGTGGCGGCCACGGTCTTCGAGGCCCACAAGCTCGGTCAGCGGGTGATCGGCGTGACGGTCGACCACGGACTTCAGGCGGGCTCGGCAGACCAGGCTGCCGCGACGGTCGCGCTGATGGCCGAGCTCGGGGTCGACGAGACCCTGACGGCGACGGTGCGAGTCGATGCCCGCGGCATGGGGCCCGAGGCGGCCGCTCGGGAGGCCCGCTACCGGGTGCTCGAGGAGGTGGCCGACCGCGTTGGTGCATGGCGGGTGCTGCTCGGACACACCCGAGACGACCAGGCGGAGACAGTGCTGCTCGGACTGGCGCGAGGCTCGGGTGGGCGGTCGGTGGCCGGGATGCGGCGTCGCTTCGGTCGCTTCGAGCGGCCGTTCCTGGACCTCACCCGGGCCGACACGGAGGCCGCCTGCGCTGCGCTGGGTGTGACGCCCTGGCAGGACCCGCACAACGAGGACCCCGGCTACGCCCGGGTGCGCGTACGCCGCTCGGTGCTGCCGGCCCTGGAGCGGGAGCTCGGCCCCGGGGTCGCCGCGGCGCTCGCCCGGACCGCCGACCTGCTGCGTCCCGACATGGAGCTCCTCGACGCCCTGGCCGACGAGGCGTTGGCCAGGATCGCCACGCCGGACGGTCTGCCGGTGCCCGCCCTGGCGGAGCTGCCGGAGGCGTTGCGCACCCGGGTGCTGCGCAGCGCCGCCGTCGCTGCGGGGGCGCCCGGCGACGAGCTCACCTACGAGCACGTGGTCGAGGTCGATCGGTTGGTCACCGACTGGCGGGGCCAGCGCTGGGTCGATCTTCCTGGGCTCCTTCGAGCGCAACGTCTCCAGCCACCGCGCGTCGGTGCGTCCGGCTCTCCCTCCGCGGCCTACCCCGTCCTCCGCTTCACCTCAACCCGTGCTCTCTAAGGCCTAGGCCCTCCCGACGCCTGCCACCGCCGTACGCACAGGAGAGTCGCCATGTGCTGGGCATCGGCCTCGGCGGAGCGCGAGCACGGGCAGGCGGTGACTCAGCCCGCGTTCGAGTGCGGGGTGGTGATCTCGAGATCGAGGCCGGAGGCGAGGTGGCTGAGGCCGCGCCGGTCAGGGGTCGCCAGCGGCGCCAGCAGCGTGACCAGGAGGAAGGCGGCCAGAGCAGGCCCGGTCCACGGTGCGTGGCTCGCACCGAGCAGGAGGAGCGGCCCGACGCCGAGCAGCAGCTTCGCCGGTCGTCCGAACCACGCCGGCAGCCGGCCGCGAACCGCTCGCATCGAGACCACCCACTCCCCGACGGTGCGTCCGGCGGCCAGCACCAAGACCGCCTCGACCAGGCCGGGAACACCCCACTGCAGGGCAGTCTGCAGCCGCATGTCGATCTCGCCGTCGACGCCGTAGAGGATCCAGGCGCGGTAGAGGACCGCGCAGGTAGAGCCGAGCAGCAGCACGAAGAGCGCGTCGCAGGCCATGCCCATCCACCGCCGTCCCAGCGTGATCCGGGTGGGCAGCGGCCGGGAGTCCGGGTGACGGCGCACCAGCAGCACGGCCAGGACCGAGCCGATGGCGGCGCCAGCGGTGTTGACGATCAGGTCGTCGACGTCGAAGAGTCGATAGGCGCACGGGTAGAGGAACCAGAGCCCGCTGGCCTGGGTGACCTCGATGGTGAGCGAGACGCCGAGGCCCACGAGAGTGGCGACCACGACACCCCGGCCGAGCACCCGGCGTACGTAGTAGCCGAGGGGTAGGAACAGCACCAGGTTGAGGGCCACCTGCAGGAAGGCGGGGTCGCGGAACAGCGTCGCCCAGCCCTGCCCGCGGACCGGGTCGATCTCGTGGATCGTCGCTCCCGGCGTCAGCTGACGACCCACGCACGCATAGCCCTCGTCGGGCAGCGGAAGCATCGTGTAGCACCACAGCGCGAGCCCGTAGATCGCTGCGCCGAGCATCACCGTCAGGTCGCCGAGGCCGAGGCGACCGTCCCGGCGGTACTGGTACGCCGCCACCGGGATCAGCAGCAACACGGCCAGGCCGCAGCCACCGACGATGGCGAGCAGTGCATTGGCCACGGTGGACGACATGACGGGAGGGTAGGTGATCGGTGCCCGTTCACGCGACGGATCGGCATGCCCTGTGAGCGGACCGGGTGCAGCCGGCCCCGAGAACGTGTGGCACGCTGACGTCATGGATTCCGCCCATGTCGAGAGCGATCTGATCAACGTCCTCTTCACCGAGGAGCAGATCCAGGCGAAGCTGCAGGAGATGGCGGACACGATCTCCGCCGACTACGAGGGCAAGGACCTGCTGATGGTCGGCGTCCTCCGCGGCGCCGTGATGGTCATGGCCGACCTCTCCCGAGCGATGGGCCGCCACCTCGAGATGGACTGGATGGCGGTCAGCTCCTACGGCTCGGGCACCAAGTCCTCGGGCGTCGTGCGCATCCTCAAGGACCTCGACACCGACATCTCCGGTCGGCACGTGCTGGTCGTCGACGAGATCATCGACACCGGACTGACGCTCAGCTGGCTGATCTCCAACCTGTCGAGCCGCAACCCGGCCAGCGTCGAGATCGCCACCCTCCTGCGCAAGCCCGAGGCGCTCTCCATGCCGGTCGTGCCCAAGTACGTCGGCTGGGACATCCCCAACGAGTTCGTGGTCGGCTATGGCCTCGACTACAAGGAGCGCTACCGCAACCTGCGCGACATCGGCACCCTCGCGCCCCACGTCTACTCCTGACCCTGCGGTCGAGCCGGCCCCCGGAGGTCGAGCCTGTCGAGACCGGTCGGCTGACCTCGACCATCGGGCGTCTCCGTCCTCGCTGACAACCCGGTGAGCCGCACGCTCCGTCTCTTCTACAAGAGCACCCTGGAAGAGAAGGAGCAAGACATGCCTGACCTCGATTGGCCCACCCGCATCGAAGGGGCCTTCGGCGACGGACCGCAGCCCCGCGGCGTCGCCGACGACCTGGAGGCCGGGCGTCGGGCCCTGCGCAGGCGGCGGCGTTCGGTGATGACGGCGGTCTCTGCGGCAGCGGTGGCAACAGTGGTGGTGCCGATGGCCTTCCTGCAGGCACATCCTGACGGGGATGCAGTGCGGCCGGCCTTCGCGCCAACCAGCTCCCCGAGCGCGGTGGCTCCGGAGCCCGGCGGGCAGGAGATCGTGCTCACGATCGACGACCTTCACCAGATCAGGTACGACCGAGCCAGCGACACCCTGCGGCTGCCGGAGAAGCTGAGGCTCCTCGGTGACACGACAATCGGCAACCTGCACGTCTTCGAGGTCGATCTCGGTGACGGGCAGAGCCTCTACTTCGGTGCTCGCACGGACGCCCGCGGGGGTGTCGCCGCGCGAGACGTCTCCGGCCATCTCGATGCTCAAGCGGAGCTGCTGGCAGCCGCGCGGCCTGACGCTGCGCCCCGGACGGTGCGGTGAACCAGGCCGAGCGGGACCGCACCTTCACCGAGTTCGTCGCGGCTCGTCGTACCCACCTGCGCAGGATCGCCTATGCACTCTGCGGGGACTGGGCGCTGGCCGAGGATCTTGTGCAGACGGCGCTGGAGAAGGCGTACGTCGCGTGGCCACGCGTGCGGCGCCGGGGCGCCGAGGAGGCGTTCGTACGTCGCATCCTGGTGCGAGCGCGAATCGACGAGACGCGCCGTCCCTGGCGGCGTGAGCTCGCCCATGCCGACCTGCCCGAGGCGCCGGCTGTCGACGAGAGCGATGTCGCAGACCGCTCCGACCTGTTCCGGTCGCTGCAGGAGCTTCCCGTGATGCAGCGGCGCGTCGTCGTGCTGCGGCATTGGCTCGATCTCTCGGTCGAGCAGACCGCGGCCGAGCTAGGGATCAGCGAGGGCACCGTGAAGAGCCACTCCTCACGTGCGGTGGCCAGCTTGCGGCGGGCGTTGACCGACCTGCACTGCTGAGGTGCGCCACGCCACGTCGCAGACCTCCTACGATGCCTGGCATGGGTCTGGGGCAGTGGATGCGAAGGGTCCCGTTCAGTCTCGGCGTCTCCGGGGTCATCCTCGTGCTGGGCCTGGTCACGGGCTCGCTGTGGTCTCCGCTCTCCGCCCAGGGTTGGCTGGTCGACGTCGCCTACGGTCCGCCCGCGATCCTCGACCACCGATGGTGGACGTTCCTCACGGGGCCGTTCTTCGCTCTCGCGCCCTGGCAGTACCCGGTGGTGCTGGGCTTCTTCCTGTTGCTGTCGGGCCTGTGCGAGTGGCATCTCGGCAGCCGCGTCACCGCATGGTGCGTGGTCGTGGGCCAGCTGGCAGGCACGGTGCTCGGTGGCCTGCTGGTGCTCGGACTCGCGGAGCTGGACTGGGACTGGGCCCAACGGCTCGCCGAAGACCTTGATCTGGGCTTCAGCGCCGGTGGGATGTGTGCCGCGATGGTCGTCTCGGCCGCCTTCCGCAGGCCCTGGCGGGCACGCGTTCGGTTCGCGCTGCTCGGGTACACGCTGGTCTCGCTCACCTTTCTCGGATTCCTGTACGACGTCGAGCACCTGGTCGCCGTGCTCGTGGGCCTGACTGCCGGCCCCTGGGTGGTCGGGCGGAAGCCGGCTTCACCGCGGGAGTTGGTGCGCGACCTGCTGCGTCCCGCTCTGACCCGCCGCGATCTGCGGTTGGCGGCTGCGGGCTTCTTCTGGTTGAGCGCAGTGCTGACCTTCCTGGGCCAGATCGTCGACCGGGAGGGACCATTCGGCACGATCGGGGGCGACCCTCAGTCGTGGTGGTGGGTCACGCTCTTCATCGGCGCAGACCTGCTGGTCGCCAACGGGCTGGTTCGGGGACGGCGATCGTGGTGGCGGCTGGCGGTGGCGGTCACCTTCGCCAGTTGGGTCGCCACCGCATCGACGGCGGGGTTCATCGCGGCCGACGCAGCTGACAACAGCGGGCTGTTGTGGCTCAGCCTGGTCCTCGACACGGTCGGCCTGGTCGTCCTCACCTGGGGACGGCATGCCTTCCGCAACCCGGGTCGCCGGGGACTGCGGAAGGCAGGGCCCGGAAGCATCGGCGCTCTGCCGACGGATGCGCATCGCGGCCGAGCCAGGCAGATGCTCACCGCCCACGGCTCAGCCAACCGGCTCTCCTGGATGATGACCTGGCCGCAGAACCGCTGGTGGTTCGGGCGCAGTGACGGCGCGATCGCCTACCGGGTCTCCTCGGGCGTGGCCATCGGTCTCTGTGATCCGATCTCGGTCTCGGTGGGGTCAGCGGCTGTCGCTGACGAGTACGTCGCCGCGGCGCTCGACGCCGGCATGATTCCGTGCCTGTTCACCTGCAGTCGTGAGGTCGCCGAGTGGGCCGATCAGCGCGGCTGGGTCGCTGTGCAGGTTGCCGAGGAGGCGATCGTGGATCTCCCGACGTTGGAGTTCCGCGGCAAGAGATGGCAGGACGTCCGCTCGGCCTTCAACCAGGCGGAGAAGCAGGGGATCACGGTCGGCTTCTACCGGCTGGCGGAGGCTCCCCGGAGCATCAGGGTGCAGATCGCCGCCATCTGCGACGAGTGGGTGCACGACAAACGTCTCCCCGAGATGGGCTTCACCCTCGGCGGGTTGGAGGAGGCGATGGATCCCGAGGTCTGGATCGCCGTTGCGATCGACGCCGACATGACCGTGCACGGAGTGACCAGCTGGATGCCGATTCACGCTGCGAGCGGCGAGGTCGAAGGGTGGACGCTGGACCTCATGCGCCGGCTCTCCGGAGGCTTCCGCTACTCGATGGAGCTGATCATCGCGAGCGCATGTCTGCACTTCCGAGACCAGGGGCACCGGATCGTCTCGCTCTCCGGCGCACCGCTGGCCCGCGCCGATGAGCTCGCCGATCGGGGGATGGTCGATGACGCGCTCGGTCACCTGGGAGGACTGCTGGAACCGCTGTACGGCTTCCGATCGCTCCACGCCTTCAAGGCGAAGTTCCAGCCGCGTTACGAGCCCCTGTATCTCGTCGTGGCCGATGAGGCGGTGTTGCCCAGGGTCGGCATCGCGATCGCGCGCTCCTACCTGGCCGACGCGAGCCTCGGCCAGATGCTCTTCCTGACCCGGACCGCCTGAGTACGTGGACTCACGCGGTTGAGCACCGGTGCGGTTGACACTGCTTGCATGCTCTCCGCCGAACGCACCGACTTCACCACCTTCGGGCCCGTCCACCTGGCGATGCTTGTCGTCTTCGGGGTCGGGTGCGTCGCGCTCGTGGCTGTCGGCCGCCGGCAACGAGCGAGGGGCAACGGCGACTGGAGCCGCGGCCTCGCCCTCGCGATCCCGCTCTTCACGGTGCCGATGCAGGTGCTCCAGTTCTTGCCGGGCGAGTGGGATCTCGACACCTCGCTGCCGCTGCAGATCTGCGACGTCGCCTGGGTCGTCGCGGCGTACGCGCTGTGGACCCATCGCGGCTGGGCGGTGACAGCGAACTGGCTGTGGGGCCTGACCCTCACCCTGCAGGGGATGCTCACGCCGGACCTCGGCTCAGGATGGGGCGAGCCGAGGTTCTGGATGTTCTGGGGGATGCACTGGCTGATCGTGTGGTCGGCGGTCTATCTGGTCTGGGGGCTGGGGCTGGCTCCCACCTGGCGCTCCTTCCGTACGACGGTGCTCCTCACCAGCACGTGGGCGGTGGCGGTCATGGTGATCAACGGCTGGCTCGGCACCAACTACGGCTATCTGAACGGCAAGCCGCGCGGCGCCTCCGCGCTCGACCTGCTCGGCCCCTGGCCGGGGTACGTCCTGGCCGAGGTCGCGATCGTCATCGCGGTTTGGGCGCTCCTCACCTGGTGCTGGACACGCCGTGACTACCGTCACAGGGTGTTACCTTCCTTCCCGAGCGATCAGGGAGGGATCCGTGGTGAACAGAGCAGTGGTGTGGTCGGCGGTCGGGCTGGTAGCGGGAGTGGTGCTCAGCGTCGTACCGGGGGGAAGCAGCGTCGCCGCTGAAGGTGGCGACCGCTACGTGGCGCTGGGCGACTCGTTCGTCTCCGGCCCCGGGATCAAGCCGATGCGAGCAGGCGCCTGTGAGCGCAGCGAGAACAACTTCCCGTCGCAGATCGCGGCCGCCCTCGGCGTTGAGGAGTTCACGGACGCGAGCTGCGGCGGCGCGAAGAGTACGGACCTGTTCGCGCCGCAGCGTGATAACCCGCCGCAGCTCGAAGCATTGAGCCCCGACACCACGCTGATCACCTTCGGCACGCTCGGCGGCAACGACATGGGCCTGGTCGGTCTGGCGGCGTCCTGTGTCGGGCCACAGGACTGCAGCACCGATGCCGACGGCAACCAGAAGGCACTCGACGGGATCGAGACGGCGCGAGTCAACCTGGTGGAGGGCATCTCGGATGCGAAGGTTCGCTCGCCGCTCGCGGAGATCTTCGTCGTCGGCTATGGCACCTACCTTCCAGCGGGCGGGTGCGGCTCCCTCCAGGCGCTGGGCATCACCCCAGTAGAAGCCGACTACATCCAGAGCATGATCGACCTGCTCTCGGACATGCTCGAGAGCGTCGCCGCCCAGCAGGGCGTCGAGTTCGTCGACATGCGGGAGACCTCGAACGCCGCTGAGCACACCGCCTGTGCGGCACCGGAGAAGCAGTGGATCCGGACGCTCCAGACCTTCGATGATGGCGCCACCTTCCACCCGTCGTACTGCGGGCATGTAGCCATGGCGCAGCAGGTGGAGCGGACCATCGCGGCAGCCCGAGGCGAGGATGTGCAGGCGTTCGACGACTCCTGTGTCAGCGCCGGGCCGCCGGTCGAGCCGGAGGGTCCCACCGTCGAGGAGCGCAAGGCGGCCCTGAAGAAGGCGCTGGCCGCCACCGCCCTGAAGGTGCGCTGCACCGGGGCAGGCAAGCTCAAGGCGCGAGTGCGCGGTGGCGGCAAGCTGGTCGCTCGCGTTGAGTTCCGGATCGGCGCCCATCAGGTCCGCGTGGACCGGAGTGCGCCGTACACGCTGACCAAGAAGGCCCAGCGCCTGGCGCGCCACTCCGGCAAGGTCAAGGCCGAGGTCCGGGTCCGGGACGCCGAGCTACGGATGCAGCGCGTACTCAAGGCCAAGCGCCCGCGCTGCCTCTGAGCGGGTCCGGCGTGCCGAGGTGGGCCGCCCCAAGCGGCCCACCTGCCGTGGAAATTGTTCGCTTGGTGCGTGTAGCTACGGCCGACAAGCGACAGTTTCCCCGCCCGGGCGGGGAATTGGGGCGGCGGCCGTGGCCGTTGCGCGGCTCCTGTACCGTCAGAACCCACGTACGTCGCTGCTCAGGCCTGCCCTGAGCCTGCTCGAGAGAAGCCTGTGAAGCGCATATTCAAGGGGCCCTGGCTCTGGATCGTCCTTGCGGTGGTGGGGGTGCTGCTCGCCCTGCAGTTCCTCGCGCCCGGCGGTGGCTGGGACGAGATCGAGACCTCCGAGATGGAGGGCTACATCACCTCCGGCCAAGTGGATGAGATCACCTTCATCGACAACGACCAGGAGATCCAGGCGGTCCTCGACAAGAGCGTGGACCGCAAGGGTGGCCGCAAGGTCAGCACGCACTGGGTCAGCGGACAGCAGAACGATCTCATCCGCGAGGTGCGTGAGCAGGTCGACGCCGGCAAGATCGCGAAGTCGAACTCCGAGAACCCGAAGCCGAGCTTCCTCGGGCAGCTGCTGGCGACGCTGCTGCCGTTCGCGCTGATCATCCTGCTCTTCATCTTCCTGATGAACTCCGTGCAGGGCGGCGGCGGCCGGGTCATGCAGTTCGCGAAGTCGCGGGCCAAGCTGATCAGCAAGGACATGCCCAAGACCACCTTCGCCGACGTCGCCGGCTGCGAGGAGGCGATCGAGGAGCTGGGCGAGATCAAGGAGTTCCTCCAGGAGCCTGCCAAGTTCCAGGCGGTCGGCGCCAAGATCCCGAAGGGCGTCCTGCTCTACGGGCCTCCGGGCACGGGCAAGACGCTGCTCGCTCGGGCTGTCGCGGGCGAGGCAGGGGTCCCCTTCTACTCGATCTCCGGCTCGGACTTCGTCGAGATGTTCGTCGGCGTCGGCGCCAGCCGGGTCCGCGACCTGTTCGAGCAGGCCAAGGAGAACGCGCCTGCGATCGTCTTCATCGACGAGATCGACGCCGTCGGCCGCCACCGCGGCGCAGGCATGGGTGGCGGTCACGACGAGCGCGAGCAGACCCTCAACCAGCTGCTCGTCGAGATGGACGGCTTCGACGTACGCGGAGGGGTCATCCTGATCGCGGCCACCAACCGTCCGGACGTGCTCGACCCGGCGCTGCTGCGGCCTGGCCGCTTCGACCGCCAGGTGCAGGTCGACGCCCCCGACCTCAACGGGCGCTACGAGATCCTCAAGGTCCACTCGCGTGGCAAGCCGATCCCCGAGAGCGTCGACCTGCTCGGAGTGGCGCGCCGTACCCCCGGCTTCACGGGTGCCGACCTCGCGAACGTCCTCAACGAGGCCGCCCTGCTCACGGCTCGCCAGAACGGGAAGATCATCGACAGCGCTGCGCTGGACGAGGCGATCGACCGGGTGATCGCCGGACCGCAGCGCCGGACACGTCTGATGAGCGAGAAGGAGAAGCTCATCACCGCCTACCACGAGGGTGGCCACGCCCTCGTCGCCGCGGCGCTCCCGGGCACCGACCCCGTGCACAAGGTGACGATCCTGCCCCGCGGCCGGGCACTCGGCTACACGATGGTGCTGCCCGACGAGGACAAGTACTCGCAGACTCGCTCGGAGATGCTCGACAAGCTCGCTTACATGCTGGGCGGGCGGGCCGCCGAGGAGATGGTCTTCCACGACCCGACCACCGGTGCCGGCAACGACATCGAGAAGGCCACGAACCTGGCCCGGGCGATGGTCACCCAGTACGGCATGACCGAGCGCCTCGGTGCCATCAAGCTCGGCGAGACCCAGGGCGAGCCGTTCCTCGGCCGCGACATGGGACACAGCAGGAACTACTCGGAGGACGTCGCCGCGATCGTGGACGACGAGACCAAGAAGCTCCTCCACCATGCCCATCAGGAGGCCTTCGACATCCTCGAGGAGAACCGCGACGTGCTCGACGCTCTCGTGGTCGCCCTCTTGGAGCGGGAGACGCTCGACAAGGCCGAGGTGGCCGAGGTCTTCGCTCCGTTGCGCCGTCGCCCCGAGCGGCCGGCCTGGACCGGCTCGCCGGACCGGGTGCCCTCGGAGATCCCGCCAGTGGTCGTGGCGGCCAACGGCGACGACGAGTCGCGCAGCGAGGTCATTATCACGCCGCCCGGACCTGGCGGCGACCTGCACGGCGACCCCGACTCGACCGGCCCCTCGGGGGCCGGGGCATGACCGACCCGATCAGCCTCGAGCTCGATCCGGCCGCGGTGCCCGCCTTCGACCATGACCGCGCCGAGGCCGCTGTCCGCGAGCTGCTCTTCGCGATGGGGGAGGACCCCGATCGAGAGGGCCTGCAGGACACCCCTGCCCGAGTCGCTCGCGCGTACGCCGAGGTGACCTCGGGGCTGCGCATGTCGCCGGAGGAGGTGCTCACCACCACCTTCGACCTCGGGCACGACGAGATGGTGCTGGTGCGTGACATCGAGCTCTGGTCGATGTGCGAGCACCACCTGGTGCCCTTCACGGGGGTCGCCCATGTCGGCTACATCCCGGCAGAGTCGGGCAAGATCACCGGGCTCTCGAAGCTGGCCCGGCTGGTCGACGTCTACGCCAAGCGCCCCCAGGTGCAGGAGCGGCTCACCACGCAGGTCGCCGACGCGCTGGTCGAGATCCTCGACGCACGCGGGGTGATCGTGGTGATCGAGGCCGAGCACCTGTGTATGACCATGCGCGGTGTGCGCAAGGCCGGTGCCCGGACGATCACCTCCGCGGTTCGCGGGATCATGCACAATCCTGCGACCCGCAGCGAGGCGATGGCCCTGATCCACAGCAGGCGCTGACCCGTGTCGCTCTGGGATTCGCTGGCGCGGCCGCGGGTCATGGGCGTCCTCAACGTGACGCCCGACTCGTTCTCCGACGGTGGCCGCTGGACCACCCCGGAGACGGCGATCGACCACGGCACGGCGCTGGTCGACGTCGGTGCCGACCTGGTCGACGTCGGCGGTGAGTCGACCCGCCCCGGTGCGACGCGTCCGGTCGAGGGCGAGGAACTCGCCCGGGTGATCCCGGTGATCTCGGCGCTTGCCGGCTCCGGGGTGGCCGTCTCCGTCGACACGATGCGCTCGTCGGTCGCCCGCGCGGCGGTCGGGGCCGGTGCGGTGGTGGTCAACGATGTCTCCGGCGGACTTGCCGACCCCGCCATGCTCGACACGGTGGCCGAGCTCGGCGTCGGCTACGTCGCCATGCACTGGCGGGCGCACAGTGACGAGATGCAGCAGCACGCGGTCTACGACGGCCCGGGAGGCGTCGTGTCCGTGGTGATCGACGAGCTCGCCGCCCGGCGCGACGCCGCACTCGCGGCAGGCATCCTGGGCGACCGGCTGGTGCTCGATCCCGGCCTGGGCTTCGCCAAGACCGCCGACCACAACTGGGAGCTGGTCGCGCACCTCGACCGCTTCGAGGAGCTCGGCCAGCCGATCCTGGTCGGTGCGAGCCGCAAGGCGTTCCTCGGGCGGCTGCTGGCCGACGAGGCGGGCCCCCGTGCCGTCGACCTGCGAGAGCACGCCCACGTAGCCCTGCTGACCCTGCTCGCCGAGCGGCGGGTCTGGGGGCTGCGCGTGCACGACGTGCGTGCCTGCTGGGACGCGCTCAAGGTCGCTGCGCGCTTCGCGGAGGCGCGCCGTACCGGATCGGGGCGACCGGATCTGAAGGAGGGACGATGACCGACGAGCTGGCGGTGACCGGCATCGAGTGCTTCGGACACCACGGTGTCTTCGCGTTCGAGCGGCGCGAGGGTCAGATCTTCGTGATCGACCTCGTCCTGGGCCTCGACACCACGCCCGCGGCCCGCAGCGACGACTTGCGTGAGACGGTCGACTACGGAAGTCTCGTCACTTCGGTCAAGGCCGCCGTGGAGTCCGATCCAGTCGACCTGATCGAGACCCTCGCCCAACGCATCGCGGACGTCTGCCTCACCGACGGTCGTGTTGAATGGGCGCGGGTGACCGTTCACAAGCCGGACGCCCCCATCGAGGCGACATTCTCGGACGTCGCACTCACGATCACCCGGAAGAGGATGACCACGCCGTGACTGAGACCCCCAACCCTCACATCATCGACGCCGACACCCTCACCGGCGAGATGCACCCGATCCGTCGGTGCGTCCTCTCCATCGGCTCCAACAAAGGCGACCGGATGGCGAGCCTTCAAGGCGCCGTCAACTCCCTCGCCGACACCCCCGAGGTCTGGGTGACGGGCGTCTCGCCCGTCTACGAGACCGAGCCGGTCGGCTGCCCGGAGGGCGCCGCGCCGTTCCTCAACGCCGTCGTGCAGCTCGACAGCACTCTCTCCGCGCGCACGCTGCTCGACCGGGCGCTCGCCGTGGAGGACGCCTTCGGGCGGGTCCGCACCGGTGAGGCCAACGAGCCGCGCACCCTCGACGTCGACCTGATCGTGGTGGGCGACCGCCGCTCCTCGACCGACGAGCTCCGGCTTCCGCACCCCCGGGCCGCCGAGCGCGCGTTCGTGCTGCGGCCCTGGCACGACCTCGAGTCGGACGCCGTGCTGCTCGGCTTCGGCCCCATCGCGGAGCTGCTGGTCGGCCTCGACGAGAGCGGCATCACCCTGCGCGAAGACCTGATCCTCGACCTCCAGTGACTCCATGACCCAGCCGCCGGAGCCTGGCAGCGTCCGCACCACGCCTCCCGGAGTGCTCGTCGTCTGGGGTGTTGTCGGGCTCGTGCTCGGCTGGGCGGTGCGTCCGGTCGCGCAGCGGCTCGGCGAAGCGCCTCCGACGGTCGGCTGGGCCCAGGTCACGGCGCTCCTGCTGGTTGCCGCCGCGCTGGGGTGGACCGCGTGGATCACCCGTCAGACCGTGGTCAAGCGGCGCTATCTGGAGCCGCACCGGGCGGTCAACCGGCTGGTGCTGGCCAAGGCCTGCGCCCTGGTCGGTGCGCTCGCCGCCGGCGGGTACGCGGGCTACGCGCTGACCTGGGTGGGCAGCGAGGCCGCCCTGGCCGACGAGCGGATGCTCCGCTCGGGTGTCGGTGCCGTCGCCGGTCTGCTCATGTGTGTCGCCGCCCTGCTCCTCGAACGCGCTTGCCGAGTCCCTCCTGACGACAGCGCGCCGGGCGAGGGGCGACCCAAGGGCGCCGAGCCGGATCCCGCCTGACGGCGTACCGGCGGGGAGCGGAGGGGCGAGTACGCCGCCGCGGCCTCCCGGCGCTCCGGCGCGCGTCCCCGAAAACTCGGCAGTGGATCGCTACGGTTGCCCTATGGCTTCCCCCAACGCTCGTCGCCGTCAGCGGAGCACCCGGCTGACGGTCGCTGTCGCCCTCCTCGTGGTCTCCGGCCTGGCTGTGGCCGGCGCCGTGGCCACGGGGTCCCTGGTCGTGGTCTCCCTGACTGCGGCCCTCGCCGTCCTGCTCGGGGCGGCCGCCACCAAGATCACCCACAGCGAGCTGCTCCAGTCCCGCCGCGATGCGGCTCGGGAGCGTGCCGAGCAGGCGCAGGCCTACCGCCGTATGGAGGCGGAGCGAGTTGCCGAGAACCAGGCGTTCGCGCGGGCCATGACGGAGCGGATCGCCGAGCGGCAGCTGCTCATCCACGATCTCGAGGGCGAGCTCGCTGCGGCGCACCGCCGGGTCGCCGATACCACCTTGAAGCTCGGGGCAGAGGCGCGTCGAGCCGACCAGGCCGAGCAGCGGATCGAGACGGAGGCGCGTCGGGCCGACGAGGCCGACGAGCGCGCCGCGGAGGCGATCGTCCGGGTCTCCGAGCTTGAGCAGGAGATCGACGTGCTGCGCAGCGAGCTCGACGCCTGGCTGGCTATGGCGGCCGAGCCCGTCAAGCAGCGCGCCTGAGCCGCTCCGCCCCCGCGGAGCACGGCACACGGTCGAGCTGCGGAACGTGATGAGCTCGAAGCCGCGGAGCCTTCTCGCCAACCTGCGACGACGCTGGCGTGATCGGTCGCACGCCCGGACGAGCACCACCCGCTTCGGGGAGGTCCCCGCCGTTGCGACCCAGCTCCCCGACTGGCTCCGGCGCAACCGTCGGACGAAGCCGGCCGACCTGGTCGCCGCCGCGCAGCCCTTCCTGATCGACGCCGAGCACCTGGCCGCGGCCGAGCGAGCTGCTCTTGCCGGGCGCCTGGCCGAAGCCTGTGCGCAGGCCGAGCAGTTGCGTGAGCTGCCCGTCGAGGAGCGGCTCCGCGCCTGGCTGGCCGCCACGGGCAGATGGGTCGAGCTCGCCGATCTTGTCGCGGAGCGGGCCTACGTCGCCGGTCAGTACCCGACGGTGCTCGTCGGCGGTCGCCTGTATGCCGACTTCGGCGAACTCCAGCCCACCGAGACGCCGGAGGCGATGCTCGAGGTCGAGCCGGCTCTGTGCGGGCTGGAGCTGCGGATCCGCCGGTGTGCGCTCTCCGACGCCGGCGTCGACCTGGAGCTCTTCGCGGTGGTCCGGGCACTCGACTATGCGGCGTACCCGCCCCGGATCGAGGTGACCGGTCCCGCGCTGCTCGGTGCCCGGCAGGTCGACGATCCGGCCGCCACCCGGTTCTCCGCGCGCCGCCACCAGTGTCATGACCAGGGGGCTCTCCAGGTCCGGATCGCTGATGCGGAGAGCGACCTCTCCGTCACCCTTCACGCGGGTGACTTCCAGCGGAGTGCCGTGCTGAGCGCCGCCCGGATCCGGGCCCGGCTTCCCCAGCTCCGGAGCGCGGCGGATCAGGTCTCCGACGTCGTGGTCGTCGGCGACGCCGTGCGCCTGGTCGGCCCCGGCCTGGTGCTCCCGCTGCGCGGCCGGCGCCGATTCCGGCCTGAAGGTCCGTTGGCCCCTGGCCCGCTCGACCTGCCCGACCTCCAGCCCGACCCGGCCCTCGCCGGACGCCTGCCCCTCGAGTTGGCGGCAGCCCACCACCGGGTCGAGGTGACCGCACCCGACGGTCGCCTGGAGCTCCGCCTGGCGGCCCCGCTGCGTGACGACGAACGCGGCCCTTTCCGGCAGACGCAGCTGCAGAGCCGGCACGGCGCCGCGCCGATCGACCGCGGGCTCGCCCTCTTCACGTCGTACGCCGGCACCGCGGTCACGGACAGCCCGCTGGCGATCCAACAGGAGCTGGCCCGTCGCGAGCCCGGGCTCCGCATGCTCTGGGCGGTCGCCGACCATGCGGTGCCGGTGCCGGAGGGCACGGAGCCGGTGCTCGTCCGCAGCCGGGAGTGGTACGACGCCTGGTCGACCGCAGCCCTCGTGGTCACCAACGTGGAGCCCGACCGGTGGTACCGGCCGCGCAAGGACCAGCTGCTGGTGCAGACGTTCCACGGCTACCCGTCGAAGACGATGGGCAAGGTGCTCTGGCGGTCCAAGAACTTCTCTCCGCGCCGGATCCGCTACCAGCTCGACCACACGTCGGGCACCTGGTCACTGCTGGTCACACCGGAGCAGGCGATGGACCGCCACTACCGCGAGCAGTACGACTGGACCGGGCCGATCGTGCACGAGGGCTACCCGCGCAACGATGCCCTGGTGGGGGAGTCCGCCCTCAGGCGGCGGGAACAGGTCCGTGCCGAGCTGGGGATCGGTGACCGGATAGCGGTGTTGCATGCCCCGACCTGGCGCGATGATCTCGCCAGCGACTTCCGGGCCGCCGAGCAGTTCCAGGCCCTCGATGTCGGCGCCTTCACCCGGGCATTGCCGGATCACGTGCTGCTGATGCGTGGGCACCGTTTCCATGCTGCCGGCAGCGACCGGCCGGGAGTCATCGACGTGACCGATCACCCTGAGATCAACGACCTGATCCTCGCCGCCGACGTCGCGGTCCTCGACTACTCGTCGCTGCGCTTCGACTTCGCGATCACCGGTCGCCCGTTGGTCTTCCTGGTGCCCGATCTGGCCGACTACGCCCACGGTTCTCGCGGCTTCCTCTACCCCTTCGAGGAGACCACGCCCGGGCCCCTCGTCGCCGACACTGCCGCAGTCATCAGCGAGGTCGGGGACCCGGCCGCCCTCCGCGACCGGTACGCCGCGGAGCTCGACGCCTTCAACGCGCGGTTCAACAGGCACCACGACGGGCATGCCAGTTCCCGGGTGGTGGACGCGATTCTTGGGCTACGCTCGCGGCGTGAATCTGCCCCAGATCCGTCCTGAGCGGTCCGGTGCCGAGAAGTCGGCTCCCGAACTGCGCCAGCGCGTACGTCGTCTGCGTCGGCGACTACAGCGGCGGGAGGAGCAGGTCAAGGTGCTCCGCGCGCGGGCAGAGAAGCAGGCGCGAGAGTTGGCGCTGCTTCGCAAGGCGTCGCTCGACGTCTTCCCCGACGCCCCCGTCCCCGAGCGGATCCAGGCACTGGCCGGCGCCGTCCGCGACGAGGGCCTGACCTACCTCGAGGAGATGCACCTGCTCTCGCTCGCGAGCTGCGTGCTGGAGATGGAGCGTGCGGGCCGAGAGGGGTTGGTCATCGAGGCGGGTACCGCGCGCGGCGGGTCGGCGATCGTGATGGCTGCTGCGAAGGCGCCGGATCGGGAGATGCGGGTCTACGACGTCTTCGCCACGATCCCGCCCCCCACCGAGGCTGACAGCGAGGATGCGCAGGAGCGCTACCGCACCATTGCTGAGGGCAGGGCCGTCGCCCGGGACGGGCAGACCTACTACGGCTACCGAGACGACCTGCTCACCGAGGTGACGGACTCCTTCGCCAGACACGACCTGGCGATCGCCGACCATCGGGTGGCCTTGATCGAGGGGCTCTTCGAGGAGACCCTCCGCGTCGACGGCCCGGTGGCGCTGGCGCATGTCGACGGCGACTGGTATGCGTCCACCATGACGTGCCTGCAGAGGATCACGCCGCACCTCGTTCCCGGCGGGCGAATCGTCATCGACGACTACCACATGTGGTCGGGATGCCGAGACGCCGTGGATGAGTTCGTAGCGGAGCACCCCGAGCTTCGGGTGGAAATGAGGGCGAAAGTCCATCTCGTCCGTCGATGAGGCGGTGAGGTGACTCACCTGCGGCCCAGCGTTTTCTGAGCCGCGGGGTGCTGTCGGTTAAGGTGCGGCCATGCCTGAACCCCACGGTCCCACAGCACCTTCTGCTCCCACCGCGGCGGTGCGGGCGGCGGTCGGCAGGGTCTGGCGTTCGGTCCGGCCTGCTCCCGATGCAGGTCCGCAGCTGGCCGACCAGGCACAGGCCCAGGAGCTTCGTAAGCTGCGCCGCAAGGTGACGCGCTTGGAGACGGCGAACAGCCGGGTCACGCAGCGTCTGCACCGGCTGGCCGGAGCGGTGGTCGGCGACACCGACTTCGACGAGACGACGCTGGCGGAGCGGGGAATCACGTTCGCTGACGTCCGGACCGAGGCGCGACGCGCCCGTGCCCTGGCAGTGCTGGGTGAGCTCAGCGCTCAGGGTGTGCCCATCGAGCTCGCCCTGGTCGAGACGGTTCGTGAGCTGCTCAGCGTGCGCGAGCTGCATGTCGCGCGTGCTCTTGCGCTGGGCCTCAACCGGGAAGACAACGATCTGCGTCGGATCGGCCTCGCGATGGTGCTCGGCCAGCTCAAGGAAGAGGAGCGGGCCTGGAAGCTCTACGAGCAGGTCCCCGAGGAGCGCCTGGCTGAGCTCGTGCCGGTGGAAGCCTCCGAGGCGGCGCTTGCCAGCGGAGGCGAGGCCGGAGTCGCACTGGCCGTCGCCATCGCCCGGCACCATCACCCGGCGGGGGTGCTGGTCCGGCTTGCGGGGCAGCTCATCGTCGTGGGCGAGGTCGAGGTCGCCAAGGAGCTCGGCGATCGCGTCGAAGCCCGTCTGGACGAGCTGACTGACGAGGAGCGCCGCAGGTTCGGTGCGCTCGCCTACTGGCTCAAGCCCGAGCCAGTGCAGCAGCCGCCGGCGGGTGCGGTCCGGCTCGGGGTCCTCGACTATCACCAGCCAGACCTCGAGCGAGCGTCGCAGAACGTGGGCGACTACGTCCAGACGCTGGCGATGCTCGGCAACGTTGCTCGCTTCCGCGGGGTGCGGTTCAGCGGCCTCGACGGAATGGGGGAGCTCGCAGCCGAGGTCCAGCAGCGGATCCGTCCCGAGCTCTGGATCGACTCCCCTGAGCAGGACGTCCACCTGGTGCGCGTGAGCCGTGACTTCAGCGAGGGGGACCCGATCCCCGAGGCGACGTGGATGCTTGCGTTCGGTTGGCACATGCACCCGGCGTACCGGATCAAGTACGGGCTGCCCTACCACCCCAACATCCGGCCTCTCTATGTCTCCTTCCACGTCAACCGACCTGCAGCGCTCGATGAGGCGACGATCGCCCACCTCCGAGAGAACGGGCCCATCGGCTGTCGTGACTGGACCACCGTCGACCTGCTGCTCAGCGCCGGGGTGGACGCCTTCTTCACCGGGTGCCTCACCACCACGGTCAACGCGGCTTTCCCGGACCTGGACCAGGTCGAGCGGATCGCCGACCGCACCACGGCGGTCATCGACCTGCCGGACGGTGCCGAGGACTCCGTCGAGGGACCGACCACGCTGATCACCCACGCCGAAGAGTCGGTCCGCGACCTCGACCTCACCTCCGGGACACGCGCGGCGCTCGCACTGCTCGACCGCTACCAGCGTGAGCTCGACGGTGTCTACACGAGTCGGTTGCACTCCTATCTCCCGGCCACTTCGCTCGGTCTGCCCGCGAGGTTCGAGCCGAAGAAGTTCGGCGACGTCCGCTTCGACGGCCTGCTCGGGATGGCTCCGGGGCGCCCCGAGTTCGTCGCCATGCAGGAAGGCATCCGAGAGCTTCTTCGCCCTTCGCTGGAGCTCATCCTCGGTGGCGCGGCGGAGGAGACCGTCCGCGAGGACTGGCGCAACCGGACCGCCGCGGCCGTGAGCGAGGCCAAGGAGCGCTTCGCCAAGCCGTTGCAGCTGGCGCCTCCGGAGTTCGACGTGGCGGCCGCCGTCGCCGCCGTCGCAGCGGACACCCACCGCTATGGCCCGCACGACGGTGTCGACGAGGGGGCCGTTACTGACGTCACGCTCAGCCTCGACGCGAACTTCAAGTCGCTGCTCCCGGTGACGGTCGAGTCGATCGTCTCCCATGCGTCCGGCCCGGTCCGGTTGTGGATCACTGCTCGGGGACTCGACGAGCAGTACCGCAGCTGGTTCCACCGCTGCTTCCCGGAGGTCCCGGTGACCTTCCTCGGTTGCGACGGAGTCGCCTACGGCGAGGTGCTGCGGATGATCCCGCATATCACCGTGGCCACCATGGACAGGCTCCTGCTGCCGGAGCTGTTGCCGGCTCTCGACCGCGTCGTCTACATCGACATCGACACGGTCACCGAGGGAGATGTCCGCGAGCTGGCAGCCGTCGACCTGGCCGGCGCCCCCGTGGCGGGCAGGCCCGGCCGTCAGGCGGCGTCCTCGCTGTGGCGCAAGGCCGGCGATCAGCTGGGCCCGCGGGAGGCCTCGGAGCTGCGCCGGACGATGTCCGCTCGCCACGCCTTCGACTTCATGGCCATCAACTGCGGCGTGCTGGTGCTCGACCTCGCGCAGATGCGCGCGGACCGCTTCGTCGAGGAGTGGGTGCCCTTGGTCGGCCTGTACGGCCTCAACGACCAGGACCTGATGAACGCCTACGCCGGGCACCGGCGTGCGGAGCTCGAGGCGAAGTGGAACGCGCTTCCCGCTCTCGAGGAGCTGGAGGACCTGGCTCCTGGAATCGTCCACTACGCCGGTGCTGGCAAGCCCTGGCAGGACCGGCTCGTCCCGTACGGCGACAGATGGGTAGCCGTCGCCGAGTCCGTCGAGCGACGGGCCGGACAACCGCCCGCTTGATCACTCCCTCTCGAAAGCATGATGGATGCCTGACCTCGGAGACGTTGCACGACGACTTGCTGCCCGCACGGCGCGGACCCGCGTCGGCCAACGCCTGAGACGCCCCCGGCTGAGTGTCATCGTCCCGTTCTACAACGTGGAGAAGTACCTCGCGGAGTGCTTGGACTCGATCCTCGCCCAGGACTTCCGCGACATCGAGGTACTCCTCGTCGACGACGGATCGCCGGACGGTTCGCGGCGTATCGCCGAGCGCTACGTAGCCCGTGATCAGCGGGTGCGACTGCTCACCCGCCCGAACGGTGGCCTGGGAGCGGCCCGGAACACCGGCGTCCGTGCCGCGCGCGGCTCGTACCTGACGTTCGTCGACTCCGATGACCGGCTTCCGGCCGGCGCTCTCCGCGTCTTGATGGCGCAGGCCTCGAGATCGGGTTCCGAGATCGTGATGGGTGCCGTGGAGAGGTTCGACAGCCGAAGGCGCTGGCGGCCGACCTGGCTCCCCGCCGTTCACACGCATCCGCGCACGGCCGTGACGCTGGACGAGTTCTTGCCGCTGCTGCGCAACCTCTACACCTGGAACAAGGTCTTCCGCCGCGACTTCTGGGAGCGCCAGGGGCTCTGGTTCCGAGAGGGTGTCGCCTACGAGGACCAGCCGATCATCACCCAGCTCTTCGCACGAGCGACGAGCATCGACGTCATCCCCGACGTCGTCTACGAGTACCGGGCGCGTGACGACAAGAGCTCCATCAGCCAGCAGACCGCGAGCCTGAAGGACCTCCGGGCCCGGATCGAGGCGTGGCGGCTGAGCGAGGAGAGCTTCCGGAAGGAACTGTCTCCCCGGGGCTACCAAGGGTGGCTGGCGACCCTCTTCAACGCTCACTTCCACTGGTACCTGGCGAGCGCGGGGACGATCGACGACACCTACTGGGAGGAGCTGACGGCGGCGGTGCGTCACTACTCCGCTCAGGCTGAGCCGTGGGTCTGGGAGGCGACGGAGCCGGCTCAACGGGTGTTGGTCGAGCTAGCACGTCAAGATCGCCGTGCCGACGCGCAGGAGCTGGTACGCCGTCAGCACACCAAGGCGTCCCTCTGGCCGGCAGAGGTCCGCGACGACGGCATCCTCCTCCAGATGCCGTTCCACGACGACCCCGCTCTGCCTACCGACCTCTTCCTGCTCCGCCCGGAGCAGATGACCGTCGAACACTCCGTCGAGAACATCCGGTGGATCGAGGACGGGGGCCGGGTCTGGGGAGAGCTGACCGGTTCGGCCTTCATCCTCAAGGTGGACCTGGCGCGCTTCTCCGCACAGATCTCCCTGATCCTGCGCAACGTGCGCAGTGGCGTCGAGTTCGTCCATAGCGCCACACAGAGCCCTCGGGCCAGCACTCCTCTGGCGATGGACGACCTCTGGTGCGACTACTCCGCAGGCACCTTCCGTATCCGGTTCCCGGTCGAGGAGCTGGTGGAGCACTCCGAGGAAGGCGACCAGTGGGAGGTCTGTCTGCAGGTGGTTGCGGCAGGCTTCACGGCGACGACACCGGTCACGCGGGTCCTGCGCAGTGGCGCGGCGGGGCGGGTGCCGGGCGGCCTGCTCGGGGACGGGCGGCGCGTCCGTGCCGAATGGCGGTTCGGTCAGGCGCTCCGCTTCGTGCTCGACAGCAACTGCGTCGAGGTCCACGGGCTCGGCGTCGGGGGGCGCCGGCTGAGCGGAACGCTTGCGGCAGGGCATCGGATCGCACGAGTGGAGGCGGTCAGCGGCGGTGCCCGGGTGACGGCCAGGGTCGCCGACGACCACTTCGCGCTCGAGCTTCCACCGGTTCCCCCGCCGGCACCCGGCGAGGGGCGAGAGTGGCAGATCCGGGTTGCCGGCGAGGGAGGGCAGCGGCTGGTGGTCGCACCCTCCGACGTACCGCGACCCCGAGCGGACCAGCATCTGGTGGTGCAGACGAACCGCAGCCGTGAGCTGATCGTCATCGAGAGCACGGCGCGTGCTCTGGCGGAGTCCGCTACCACGACGCCGACCGGGGAGCTCGTCATCGACGGCCTCGCGCTCGGGTCGCTCGACCGGTTCCGTCTGCGTGCGGTCCGCTTCGACATGGAGTGCATCGGCGCGCCCGCCGAGGTGCGGGAGGGCGAGTTCCGGGCCGTTCTCGACCTGCGTCACGAGTTCTACCGGTTCGGTCGGCAACCGCTCGCGGCCGGCTCGTACGACCTCTTCGTGGACCTGCTGGACGGCAGCGACCTCAGCTTCCCGCTCCAGATCGGTCCGCGCCTACGCTCCGACCTGCCGGTGCGGGTGGACACCCACGACCACGAGGGCAACCTGCTCCGCGGCCCGACTGGAGCGGTTCAGCTCCGGCTCGCCCGCCCGCTGGGCGACGTCCGGGGCAAGTACGCGCAGAACAAGCTGAGGAGCCGGCGCTCGACGACGTCGGGCCTGACCAGGGGAATCCTCTTCCGCTCCTACTTCGGCGAGCGTGCCACCGACAACGGACTCTCGATCCAGGAGGCGCTGCGGCGCCGCGGCTCGGACCTGCCGGTCTACTGGGCCGTTCAGGACTACGGTGTGCCAGTGCCTGAGGGGAGCACCCCGGTGCTCGTCAACAGCCGCGAGTGGTACGACCTGCTGGGCTCCGTGAAGTACTACGTCGACAACATGTACCAGCCGGAGTACTTCCAGAAGCGTGAAGGTCAGGTGCTCGTCCAGACCTTCCACGGCTATCCGTTCAAGGTGATGGGCCACACCCACTGGCGTCATCAGCAGTTCTCGCAGGCCAAGATCGATGCGTACGACGCGCGTGCGGCGGAGTGGGACTACCTCGTCTCGCCGGCGCGCTACGCCACGCCGCTGCTCCGACGGGAGTTCAACTTCCACGGCGAGGTCCTCGAGATCGGCTATCCGCGCAACGACGTCCTCTTCTCCTCGGAGCGCGACGCCCTGCGCCACCGGGTGCGTGAGTCGCTGGGCATCCGCCCGGACCAGACGGTGGTGCTCTACGCGCCCACGTTCCGCGACTACCTCGCTGAGGACGACCAGTCAGCGGTCATGGTCGACTTCTTTGACTTCGAGGAAGCCCAGCGGGGGCTGGGCGACGACTACGTCCTGCTGATTCGCGGCCATGCGTTCAACGCCCGCACCCGGCTCCGCCACGGCTCGCGCGGGAACAGCATCGACGTCACGGACTACCCCGAGGTCAGCGATCTCTACCTGGCTGCCGATGCGGCCGTGGTGGACTACTCCTCACTGCGCTTCGACTTCGGGGTGACCGGCAAGCCGATGATCTTCCATGTCCCCGACCTGGAGCGCTACAAGGCGGCACGCGGCTGGCTCTTCGACTTCGAGCTCACCGCACCCGGCCCGCTCGCCCGGACGACCGAGGAGGTCGTCGGCCAGCTGCGCGACCTCGACGGCGTACAGGCGCGCCACCGGTCCGACTACGAGGTCTTCCGCGCGGACTACCTGGACCTGGAGGACGGGAAGGCCGGCGAGCGCTTCGTCGACGCGGTGATCGTGCCGCGCGGCGACGCCTAGACGGCCGGCTCTCAAGGTCCTCGCCACCGCCGAGCCGAGCGAGATGGAGAGCCGAGAGACAGCGTCGGAACCGACGCTCGGCGGCACAGGTAGGGTGACGCCTGCCGTGGTAGCGGATCGTTGGGAGTGTGAGATGGCGGAGTCGGACGACTCGTTGTTGTTGGGCGAGCGGACCCACCTGCTGCACATCGGGCCCCACAAGACGGGTACGTCGGCGGTGCAGTCGGCACTCTTCGACGGGCGCGCGGAGCTTCTGGGGCACGGTGTCTACGTGCCACGTGCCCGGGCTCGCCGCCGGAAGGCGGGTTGGGCGATGGGGCTGGCCGGCCGTCCGGCCGGCACCGAGGTGCCGCCGATGCGTCACTGGACGGACTTGGTCGAGGAGGTCGCGGGCGTCGCCGACATGCGGGTCTGCGTCAGCAACGAGGACTTCGGGCGCGCCACCGCCGAGCAGGCGCGCAGGCTGGTCGACGAGCTGGGCGGCGACGACGTCCACGTGGTCGCCGCGGTGCGGAACCTGGATCGGCTCCTGCCCTCGCTCTGGCAGGAGCGGGTCAAGGCGGGCATTCCGGACTCCTACGAGGACTGGCTGCGCGTCGTGCTCGGTGACGACCCGACGCCGTTCGAACGACGTGACGCGCTTGGTCACCACGACGTGGAGTCGATGGTGGATCGCTGGGTCGAGGTCGTCGGCCCCGAGCGGTTCACGCTCGTCGTACTGGACGACAACGATCCGGGAGACATCCTCCGGACGTTCGAGAGACTGCTCGGGCTTCCGCAGCAAGCGCTGCGCGACCAGCCGGCGGGCTCCAACCGCGGCATCTCCTTCGCCGAGTGCGAGATGGTGCGTGCCCTCAACGCGATCACCGAGTCGACCGGGGTGCCCCGGCCACTGCGCGCCCACTACATCAGCCGGGGCCTGATCCGCGGGCTCAAGCTCAATGAGCGTCCGAAGCCGGGCCCCCGGGGCGCCGTGCATCCGCCATGGGCATGGGAGTGGATCCGCGAGGAGAACGCCCGGCGCGCCTCCTACGTCGAGGCCTGCGGTGTCCGGGTCGTCGGCGACCCGGAGAAGATCCGGGCGATCCGACCACGCGAGGATCCCGGTGCGGACTACGTGCCGCACGTGCCGGTCGAGACGATGGGAGAGGCAGTCGCCGAGATGCTGCAGGTCTCGATCAAGCGAGAGCAAGACGCCCTGACCCGCGCGGCGGAGGCCGAGGCCGAGCTTGCGCGGCTGCGCGAGGCGCGCCCCGAGCCGTGGTCGCGGCGTGCGGCGCGCAGGCTCAGGTCGCGCTGAGCCCTCGCGGAGGGAGTGCCATGGAGCCGAAGAGTCTCACGCCGCTGCCGGAGCGGACGCGTCTCCTCCACCTCGGTCCGACCAAGACCGGGTCGACGACGCTGCAGTTCGCGTTGTTCGCTCGCCAGGCCGAGCTGGCAGAGCACGGCGTGTGCTATCCGGGCTCCCGGGCCAAGCAGCAGCGCCCGCTGGCGCATCTCCTCGACTGGCAGCTGCGTCGTGGGACCAAGCCGCCGGACCCCGAGGAGTACGAGCTCGTGGAGCGGCAGATTGCCGCTGCCGGTGATCGTCGGGTGGTGTTGAGCTCCGAGCGACTCGGGCGTGCCTCCGGCGAGGAGGCCCGCCGCGTGGTCGAGCACTATGGCGCTGAGCATCCCCATGTGGTGGCTGTCGCTCGGCGCTACGACAGGTACCTCCCTTCGGAGTGGCAGCAGAACGTCAAACAGCTGGAGACCCGGTCGTACGACGCCTGGCTGCGTCTCGTCCTCGGCCCTCCTCGGCCCGACGACTACGGATGGCGCTTCGTATGGACGGCGCACGACACGGTGGGATTGGCGCAGCGCTGGGGTGAGCTGGTCGGTTGGGAGAACCTGACGATCCTGGTGGCGGACGAGGACGACCGCAGTGCCCTGTTCACGGCGTTCGAGCGACTGCTGGGCCTGCCGCTCGGTTTCCTGGCGGAGGCGCCGGTGCCGCGGACGAACCGCTCGTACGGCTACGAGGAGATCGAGCTGTTGCGGCGCTGGAACAAGGCGTTCGCGGTCCGTGGTGTCAGCTCGGAGGCGAAGGTGGCCCTTGTGCGGCAGGCAGCGCGACGGCTGGAGCGGTTGCCGACAGTCGATCGCCCGTCTCCGCTCCCGCTGCTCCCCGTCTGGTCCCGCGCAGCGGTCACCGAGCTGTCGGAGCGCCGGATCGAGGGACTCCGCCACCTCCAGACGAAGGGCCTGAGGGTCGTCGGCGACCTCGAACGACTACGGGTTCCGGACGCCGCCTTCGGCGAAGGAGACGCCCAGGGACTGTCGCGCTTCTCCGGTGACGAGGTCGATCGCCTGCTCACCGCGATCGCCGAGAGCAGCCGGCGAGCGGTGCGCTCCGGGCAGGTTCAGCGCGGCACCGGTGACGACCGCGGGACGAACGAGCGCAGCGCGCCCGCACCCGGCAAGCAGGCTGCGGGCACGTCCCAGCGGTCGTCGTACCGACGGCTTGCCGGCCGGTTCCGACGTCGCTGATCGGGCGCCGACCTGCTGGTAAGGTTCGCGAGTCGAGCGCTCTCGGGAGCAATGCGCAGGTGGAGGAACTACGGGTGGACGAACGCTCTCTGGTGTTGGTGATCGGTCCTGGGCGCAGCGGAACGAGCTCGATGGCGGGCTCCCTGGCAGCGAGTGGATTCCACGTGCCGGCGTCCATCAAGGGGAACGACACCAACCCCACCGGGTTCTTCGAGCCGCGCTGGGTCGTCGATCTGCACAAGAGATTCCTCAAGGGCACCGGGCTCGGCAATCTCGACAGCGACCCCGACGGCCAGACTGTCGTCGCGGAGATCAAGGCCGACCCGGAGGTCCGTAGGACGATCCGTGAGTGGCTCGAGGCCAGGTTCGAGACGAACCCGCGGCTGGTCCTCAAGGACCCCCGGATGGTCTGGTTCACCGAGCTGTGGGTCGACGTGGCCCGCGAGCTGGGTGTTGAGCCGGGCTTCGTGATCATGCTCCGGCATCCGTCCGAGGTCTCTGCCAGCCGCACCACCTACTACAGCGTCCGCGACGTCGCGGCCGTGTCGGGGTGGATCAACGTGGCGCTGCTGTCGGAGCAGCTCACCGCGGACTCGCCCCGGAAGTTCGTCCACTACCCCGACCTGCTCGCGGACTGGCGTACGGAGCTGGCCGGCGTCGGCAACAGCCTCGGGATCACCTTCGACCCACCGATCGACCAGCGTCCGCACCCGGTCGACGAGTTGCTTGACCCCGCACTGCGGCGGATGAGCCCCGGCTGGGACGAGATCGCCGTACCTCGGGTCCTGAGCGATCTGGCGGACCGGACGTTCGACGCGCTGCTGGTCGAGGCCGGCTCCGATGCGCCGGGCGATCGTGCGCCGATCGCGGCTCTCCGCGAGGAGTACCGGGAGCTGTGGGCGTTCGCCCAGACGATGACCCGATTCCACCGGCTCCGGCAGGAGGAGGCCATCCGCCGCAAGACGGTACGCCGGGTCCGTAGCCAGTTGCAGCAGGAGGCGGAGAGTTCCGGTCTCCTCGGCAAGGTCCGGCGACGGCTGGGCAGTCACTGACCGTCGAGCACGTGGGGCTCGGGGTGTCGAGGCGCCTGCTCAGGCGTGGAGCCAGGCCGACAGGTCGCGGTGCAGCCAGGCTTCCAGGCGCCGGGTCTCCGGTGCCAGTTCGGTGACGATCCGGGCGCGGGTCTGCTGGTTGAGCGGTGGATACGCCGCGGCCACGGTGCTGCCGTCACTCTGCTCGACCCGGTACTTGTTGGTGTGCACCGCGGGGATCTTCTCCGCCCAGGAGGCATCCACGCCTACGTAGGTGAAGACCTGCTCCAGCGTCGGTACCCGCTCGGCGACCAGGTCCTCCAGCAGAACGACGTGAATGCGCTCCCGGCCGACCCGCTCCTCGAGTGCCTCCAGCTGATCGATGTAGCGGCCGCGGTCCAGGTAGGAGAACCGGATTCGCGCCGTGCGTGAGTCGCCGTCGAGGCGTGCCGGCTCCTGGTCGAGTGCCTCCTCGAAGACCTCGAGATCCTCGAAGCCGAGGCGATGGTTGTGCCAGAAGTGCGAGTAGGCGCGTTTGGCCGGGTCGCGCAGCATGACGATGAACTTCGCGTCAGGGAGGGCCTCGACACATCGGTCGCGGGCCTCGGCGTCGTACAGGTAGGACGGGGTGGCCTCACCCCAGGCCCGGTGGTGAGGCAGTGGCTTGAACTGCTCCGCGTACCACTCCAGCGTGCGGCCCTTGGGGCGGTCGAAGTAGTGCAGCTCCTTGGGACGCGAGGTGTGGATCTGCCGATGACGACGGAAGGTGGCACTCAGGCTGGAGGTTCCGCACTTCTGGGCGCCGAGGATCACATAGGTAGGCAGGGGCATCTCGAGAGATCACAGTCCTGTTCTCGTGGTTGGCGTCATCGCCTCGCGACGGTGCGGCGGCGTCCGTCGTGACGGCGTCGTCCATCCTCTCACCAGCCGACCGGGGGATTCGTCAGTGAGCGTCGCCGGCGGGACGAGGTGTCGCCAGCTCCCTGCCCGGTCACCGCGGTGTGGTGACCAGGGGCCGTCTCCTAGACTCCCCGCATGCGCGTCTCCGACTCCCGACGGGTCCTTTTCGTCCACGTGCCGAAGACAGGCGGGTCCACGATCGACCTGATGTTCGACCGCGAGGTCGGTGACACTCGCCGGGTCGACGGACGGGCCAGGCATGCGCCGTTGGGTCGTCTCCTCGCGGCGGAGCCGCAGCTGGCCGACTACTGGATCTTCGGCTTCGTGCGGAATCCCTGGGCCCGCATGGTGTCGTGGTGGAGCATGGTCAACAAGGTGTTCACCGCCTACGAGGCCGGCGAGCCGAAGGCGGTCAAGAAGGTCGAGACCTACCCGGATGCCTGGCTCCCGGAAGGCGAGTTCGCTCACGACTTCGACGCCTTCGTGCTGGAGGGCACGGCGAAGATCGCCAAGGTCGGTCGTCCCCAGGTGCACACCCTCAACGCCAAGGAGCGCTCCGCGGACTTCGTCGGAACGATCGAGAACTTCCACGACGACGCCAACCGGGTACGGGAGCGCCTCGGGCTGACGCCCCTGGACAAGTTGCCGCGTCGCAACAAGAGCAGTCACGGTGCCTATCAGGACTACTACAACGAGGTGACCCGCCGGAAGGTCGCCGAGGTCTACGCCGAGGACATCGAGGCGTTCGGCTATGAGTTCTGAGAACGGGGGAGGAGCCGGGATGGCTGACCGGACAGAAGTGAGTCCGCTCATGGAGGGTACGACGCTGCTCCACGTAGGACCGCCGAAGACCGGTTCGACGACGCTGCAGTCTGCGTTCCTTGTGGGACGCGAGCCGCTCGCCCAGGCCGGGATCCGCATCCTCTCCGAGGGTGCCCGAGCGCGTGCGGCCGTCAACGACCTGCGCAGCGGGCAGTCCGGGTGGGTCGAGGAGGTCGAGCGGCTGCGCGCATCCGGCGCTGCAGCGCGTGAGTGGATCAGCAACGAGGACTTCGCGTCGGTGTCGGACGACGAAGCGGATCGCCTGCTTCGGGGGCTCGGCCCGGCTACGACGCAGGTCGTCTACGTGGTGCGCCCCCTGGAGCGGCTGTTGCCGTCGCAGTGGCAGCAACGGGTCAGGCGGTCGCTGCGTGCGCCGGCGTACGACGACTGGCTGCGACTGGTGCTGGCCGACGCGGGCGGCGAGGAGCACCACGAGCACTTCTGGGCACGGCACCGGCTCGCGGACCAGGTGGCGAAGTGGGCTCGGAGGCCGGGCCGAGACCCGAGTCAGCTCACGTTCGTGATCGCCCGGGAAGGGGACCACAGCCACCTGCTCCAGGTCTTCGGTGAGTTGATGGGAGTACCGGATCACCGGCTTGAGGCTGCGCCGTCGCGCAACAGCTCGATCTCGCTCAGCGTCGCCGAGTTCCTGCGCAGCCTCGACCAGGCGGTGTCGGAGGGCTCGGTGGACCGGAACCGCTACCGGGAGCGACTGAAGGTGCACATCGCGCGCGCCCTGCGCGACATGCCGAAGGATCCGCGGGAGACGCCGATCCTGCTGCCGGCCTGGGCGGTCGACCGGGTCCGGCAGCTCGACGCCGAACGCGTCGACTTCCTGTCCGGCTGCGGCGCCACGGTGATCGGTGACCCCGCCTGGCTGCTGCAGGTCGAGCCTCGGGTCCGTGCGGCGGACCCGACGGAGCCGGAGCGGCTCAGCGTCGACCGCGTTGCCACGCTGATGGCCTGGGCGCTCGAGCGCGGCCAGGGCGCGAGCAAGGAGAGCCGGGGCGGCGTGGCGCGTCGGCCGCAACCGTCCGTGCGCAGCCAGCAGAGGCCGACGGTCGACGAGCTCAGCACCCGGCAGCTGATGCGTGAGGTCGGAGCTCGTCTGGTGCGGAGGCGCTGAAAGGGAACCCTGCGTTCGACGGGTGCTGAGCTCGTCGGCGAGCCCGGCGGTGCCCCTGACGAGCCCGCCGCGGTGCCCTCTAGACTGCGCCCCATGCGCGTCTCCGATGCCCGCCGGGCTCTCTTCGTTCACGTCCCCAAGACGGGCGGATCGACGATCGACCGGATGATGGACCAGGAGATCGGCGACGTCCGCCGGGTGGAGGGCAAGCCCCGTCACGCCACCCTGGCCGGCCTGTTGGACGCCGAGCCGGACCTGACCGACTACTGGGTCTTCGGCTTCGTGCGGAATCCGTGGGCTCGGATGGTGTCCTGGTGGAGCATGATCAACTCGGTCTTCGCCGCCTACGACCGGGGAGATGCCCGGGTCGTCGCCAAGATCCAGCGCAACCCGAAGGCGTGGTTGCCGGAGGGCGAGTTCGCCAAGGACTTCGATGCGTTCGTGCTGGAGGGGACGGCGAAGATCAAGAAGGTGGGGCGACCGCAGGTGCGCACCCTGAACGCTCCCGGGCGTCCAGCTGACTTCGTCGGCCGGATCGAGACGTTCCAGCAGGACGTGAACCACGTGCGTGAGCGGCTGGGTCTGGAGGCGCTGCCCGAGATCCCGCGCACCAACCGCAGCAGCCACGGTGCCTACCAGGACTACTACAACGAGGTGACCCGCCGGAAGGTCGCCGAGGTCTACGCCGAGGACATCGAAGCGTTCGGCTACGAGTTCTGAGCGCCCCGCACCTCGCGCCGCGCGGTCAGCCCTGCTCGAGCAGGGTGGCCAACGGGTCGTCGCGGCGTACGTCGATGATCTGACCGGTCTGCTCGCCGAGCAGGACGTCGAGCGAGGTCCGGGCCACCGCGTCGGAGGAGAGCAGGGAGTCGGCAGGCTCCTCGCCGAACGCCTTGGTCCGCATGGGGGTGCCGGTGCGCTCCGGGTTGATGCAGTTGACCCGCACCTGGACTCCAGCCCACTCGTCCGCGAGTGCCTGGGTCAGATTCACGACGGCCGCCTTCGCCGACGAGTACAGGCTGTAGCCCGCGCGTCCTCGGGTGTAGGAGCTGGAGGTGAAGAGCAGCAGGCTGCCCGATGTCGCACGCAGCGCCTCGTGGAACGCCTGGGCGATGAAGACAGGGGCGAGATAGTTGATCTCCGTCGCAGCCCAGATCGTCTCCTCGGACGTCTCCAGCAGGTCGCCGCGCGGCAGGACGCCTGCGGTGTTGACCACGAAGTCGATCCGCCCGGTCTCGGCCAGCACCGCGTCGCGCGCCTTGACGATCTCTTCGCGCCGCTCGACGTGGGTGCCGGTGGAGGATCGGCTGAAGCGGAACACCCGGGCACCGTTGCGCTCGGCCAGGTCGGCGATGTCGCCGCCGATGCCGTAGCTGCCGCCGAAGACGACCATGGTCTTGCCGGTCAGCGCGGCGGCGTACTCCTCGTCGCTGTGGCCTTCGGGCTGGTCCTGGACCGTCAGCTGGAAGAGCTTGTCGGCCAGGTAGACGTCGATCGGCTCGGTGACCTTCATGTTGCGCTCGTCGCCGCGCACGACCGTGATCGGCACCTCGGGCAGGTACTTGAGGACGACGGAGCAGTCGTCGGTCGCCACGAAGTCGGGGTCGGCCATCGCCAGCTCGTAGGCACGGGCGATGGTGCCGACCCGGAACGCCTGCGGGGTCTGCCCGCGACGCAACGAGGCGCGTGGCGGGATCGCGCGGATCACGTCGTGCTCGTCGACCTCGATGATCGTGTCCGCCGACGGGATCGCGACGTCGACTGCCTCGTGCTCGGCCAGCGCCGTGAAGCACTCACCGATGATGCGGTGGCTCAGCAGGGGACGCACGGCGTCGTGGAGGAGCACCAGGGCATCGGGGTCGCCGATCGCCTCCAGCGCCTTCAAGGAGGTCTCGCTGCGGGTGGCGCCGCCCTCGAGGATGCCGACGACCTTGTCGTAGCCGCCCGTGCGGACGATCTCGCGCACGGGGTCGAGGTGGCCGGGCGACATGAGGATCAGCACCTCGTCGACCTGCGGATGGCTGTGCAGAATGCCCAGGGTGTGCTCGAGGATCGTCTTGCCGGCGACCTTGATCAACTGCTTGGGGATGTCCAGGCCCACCCGGGAGCCGACGCCTCCGGCGAGGAGGACGGCTACGTTGCGCGTGGGTCCGGCGGTGCTGGATGCCATGGCTGACAGTCTCTCATCCGCTCCGGGAAGGCAGGCGCTCCTCCCCGGCTATCCTCAGGGCATGCTTTCGGGGAACGAGCTGGACGCGGTGCATCGGCTGGCCGAGGGGACCAACCTGATCCACATCGGGCCCGAGAAGACCGGATCGACGGCGATCCAGTCGGCCTTCGCCGCATTGCGCCCGAGGTTGGCCGACTCGGGGGTCCTCTACCCCGGCAACCCCGAGCGGCCCCGGCCCTACCTGGAGGCACTGGGCTTCCACGGGCAGCGTGGCGCGCCGCCTCGCGACCCGGCCGAATGGCAGGACCTGCTCGACGAGGTGGCGGCGGCCAGCGCCTCGCGTGTGCTGATCAGCCACGAGCAGCTGGGACGTGCGACGGATGACCAGGTCCGGCAGGTCGTCGCGAGCCTTGGCGGCGAGCGTCCGCACGTGCTCATGGTGGCGCGACGCTACGACACCTTCATCCCCTCGCAGTGGCAGCAGGGTGTGAAGGCACGGACCACCCTGAGCTACGAGGAGTACCTGCGCCTGGTCATGCGGGAGGACGACTCGCATGTGCTGTGGCAGACGACCTGGCGACCGCACGACACGGCCGAGCAGGTGCGTCGCTGGGGAAGCGTGGTGGGGGAGGACGCCGTCACGGTCGTGGTGGCGAACGACCAGGACCACGGCTTCCTCTTCGGAGTCTTCGAGCGGCTCTTCGGCCTCCCCGACGGGAGTCTCCGTGAGCATGTGGTCCGGTCCAACCGGTCGCTGACCTACCCCGAGGTGGAGCTCCTGCGTCAGTTCGCGATCGACTTGAAGGAACGCGGCGGGACGTTGGAGGACTTCCATCGGCTGATGCGGCAGGGCGTGCTGCGTGCGATGCGCACCCAGCCTGTGGTCGAGGGCGAGCCGCCGGTGCCGCCCTTGCCGCGTTGGGCGATGGACTTCGCGCGCCGACGCAGCGAGCAGCGGGTCTCCGACCTGCAGGCCCTTCAGGCGGAGGGACTGCACATCATCGGCGACCTGGGCCGGTTGGAGATCCCGGCGGACGCGCCCATGTCGGAGGATCTCCTGCCGCCGGCAGTCGTCTCCCTGGAGACCGCCGTGCGAGTCAGCAGTGCTCTGGTGCGGATCGAGATGCGAGGACAACGCAGGCTGAAGCGTCGGGCGCGTCGGGCCACGCAGCGTGGGGCAGCCGAGCCGCCCGCCTCGACCTCCTTGCTCAGCCGTTTCCGGCGTTGACTGTGCTCGGAAGGACAGGCGGCGTTGCCGCTCCGGCCTGTGGGCGAGGTGTTGGTCGCAGGGCGCGGAGCGGCGGGAGATCCGGGTCTGTCTCGGTAAGGTTCGGCGGGTGACTCTCCGCTCCCGCCTGGCCGACGTACGCCGCAGCCTCCGTCCGCAGCCGGTGCCGCCGGTGGTCGGGATCGTCGAGAGGTTCACCGCGAGGCAGCTCGTCGGTTGGGTCTCGGTCCCGGCCGACCTGCCGCCTGCGCCCGTCGACCTCTATGTCGGTCCCCACCTGATCTCCTCGACCTATCCCACGGCCGGTGTCCCGCTCTCCGGCATGGAGGTCGTCAAGGAGGACGGTCAGGCCCCCCGGCGCAGCCGCGGGAGCGGCATCACGGCCGGTCCGCGCGACGACCGCCGACACTCGCCGCAGGAGGTACGGGTCTTCAGCTTCCAGGTGCAGGGGTTGTGGGCGTTCCTCGGTCGGCGTGCGCGGGTCTCCGTGCGCTTCCGCGGCCAGGTGCTGCCGATCGCCGGTCACGGCATGTGGCTGAGCCCTCGTCGGGCCGGCGACGGGAGCATCGAGGAGCTGCTCGCACTCCTGGCATCCGGTCACAAGCTCTCCAAGTCCGGCAGCTTCGTGCCGCCGCTGGAGCAGAACGCCTCCTGGGGAGACGACGTCGCGGCCCTGTTCGGACAGACGCGGACCGTCCTCGCGGAGCGTGGACTCGAGCCGTTCCTGGTCTACGGAAGTCTGCTCGGGCATGTCCGAGACGGTGGCCCGATCAGCCACGACAACGACTTCGACGCGGCGTACATCTCGTCGCACGCGACCGGGGAGGACGTCGCTGGCGAGCTTGTCGAGATCGCCCTGGAGCTGCGTAGGTCCGGCTTGGTGGTCGACCTCCGGCACCGGCTGCTGCATATCCACGACCCGGAGTCGGGGCGGAAGATCGACCTCTTCCACTCCTGGTTCGACGACGCCGACAACTACCGCATCACGTGGGGTGTGGCCGGCACGACGCCCTTCCGGCGCGCCGATTGGCACGGCACCGAGGAGGTCGACTTCGCAGGCGGCCGCTTCCTTGCTCCCCGCCAGCCCGAGCGCCTGCTCGCGCACCTCTACGGGGAGGACTGGCGGTTGCCGAAGCCGGGTTTCAACTGGAACCTGAGCCGGGTGGATGCCGCGGAGGACGGCGTGCTCACCACCGACCAGCGCACCAAGGTCTACTGGGCGAACTTCTACGCCACCAACGAGTACAGGGCTGGTTCGACGTTCTTCGAGTTCGTCAACGCGCACCCGGCCATGCCGGCGACGGTGGTCGACATCGGGTGCGGCGACGGTCGGGACGCCTGTGCCTTCGGGGCCGCGGGACGGCGCGTCCTGGGGCTGGACCAGTCGCCGGTCGGCATCGAGCACGCTCGCGAGAAGGCGGCCGGGCTCGGCCTCGAGGAGGTCGCCTTCGAGGTCTGCGACGTGGCCGACGAGCAGGCTCTGGGTGCTGTCCTCGACCGCGGTGCCGGTGCGCGGAGCGGACCGGTGCTCTTCTATCTGCGTTTCTTCCTGCACGCGATCAACGAGGAGATCCAGGAGCGGCTGCTTGCCGCCGTTCGCACCCACGCGCGACCGGGGGATCTCTTCGCGGCCGAGTTCCGCACCGACAAGGACAGCGACGCGGAGAAGGTGCACGGCAACCACTACCGCCGGTTCCAGAACGCCGAGGCGTTCCGGGAGCGCCTGGTGGGCACCTTCGGTTTCGACGAGTTGCTCTTCGAGATCGAGTCGACCGGCCTCTCGCCGTACCGGGGGGAGGATCCGGTGCTCTACCGGGTGATCGCGCGCCGTACGGCGTGATCCCGCGCCGTGTGACCCAGCCCACCGATCCTTCTGGTTCACAGCCGGAATCGGCAGGCGTAGCGTTGGTGTTCGAGCCAGCAAGGGCAACGTCCGGTACCTGATCCGGCCCGCTTCGGTGGGTGGTCGGCGGGACTGGAACGAACAGATTGGACCGTCATGACCGCAGCATTGCGGGTCGGTGTGGTGGGCGCGGGACGCGTCGGAGCCGTGCTGGCCGCTGCACTCCGCGACGCCGGGCACTCGGTGGTCGCGGTCGCTGGCGAATCCCAGGCCTCGCGCGCCCGGATCGCCGATCTGCTCCCGGGAATCCCGGTCGAGAAGCCCACAGCCGTCGCTCGCTCGTGCGACCTGCTGTTGCTCACGGTTCCCGACGACATGCTCGCCAACGTGGTGAGCACCCTTGCCGCCGCCGGCGCGATCCGTTCCGGGCAGTACGTCGTCCACACCTCCGGCAGGCACGGCCTGGCCGTCCTCGACCCTGCGACGCTGGCCGGCGCCCGGCCGATCGCCCTGCACCCGGCGATGACCTTCACCGGCACGGCGCTCGACCTCGGGCGGCTGGGCGGTTGCGTCTTCGGCGTGACCGCCGGCACCGGCGAGCGGGAGCTCGTGGAGTCGTTGGTCGCCGATCTCGGCGGCCGTCCGATGTGGGTGCCTGAGGAGCGTCGCACGCTCTACCACGCCGGTCTCGCCCACGGCGCCAACCATCTGGTCACCCTCGTTGCCGAGGCGATGGAGATGCTGGCCGCCGCCGGCGGCGACCACCCGGCCGACACGCTGCGCCCCCTCCTCGAGGCTGCCCTCGACAACGCCCTCAACCAAGGGGACCGCGCGCTGACCGGGCCCATCGTGCGTGGAGATGTGGAGACCGTGCGGGCCCACCTCGCCGACCTCGTGCACAGCGCACCACACACGCTCCCGTCGTACGTCGCGATGGCCCGCTCGACGCTCGACCGTGCCGTCGCCGACGGTCGGCTGCTGCCGTTGCGTGCCGCCAAGATGTCGCAGGTGCTCGAGGCCTCGTTGACCGGGCTGCCGACACCGAACCGGGTGGTCGGCTGATGGTCCGCCCGCAGTTGGCCAGCACCCGCGCCGAGCTTGCGGAGCTGCTGGCTCCGCATCGCGCCGCCGGTCGCCGGGTGGGCTTCGTGCCCACGATGGGCGCCTTGCATGACGGCCACGCCTCGCTGATGCGCGTTGCGAAGGAGAGGGTCTCGACAAGCTCGACCACCGGCGTCAGCTCGACCACTGGCGTCAGCTCGACCACCGGCGTCGGGCCGGTGGTGGTCTCGATCTTCGTCAACCCGCTGCAGTTCGGGGCGGGCGAGGATCTCGACCGCTACCCGCGCACGCTGGAGGCCGACCTCGACCTGTGCGCCGCGCAGGGCGTCGACGTGGTCTTCGCGCCCGCGGTCGAGGAGGTCTACCCCGGCGGCGACCCGCACGTGACCGTCGAGCCGGGCCCGCTGGGCACCGTGCTGGAGGGCGCTACCCGTCCGGGCCACTACCGAGGCGTCCTCACCGTGGTGGCGAAGCTCTTCGGACTGGTCCGCCCCGACGTCGCCGTCTTCGGCCAGAAGGACTACCAGCAGCTGGTGCTCGTACGCCGCATGGTCGCCGACCTCTGCCTGGGCATCGACGTCGTCGGTGCCGAGACGATACGGGAGGAGGGTGGCCTGGCCATGAGCTCTCGTAACCGCTACCTCGACGTGGGGCAGCGCGAGCTGGCACTCGGCCTCTCGCGCGCACTGCGCGCCGGCGTCCTCAAGGCGGCCGACGGCCCCGATGCGGTCCGCATGGCCGCGCTCTCCGAGCTCACCGACCAGACCGGTGTGGAGGTCGACTATCTCGTCGTCACCGCTCCCGACCTGGCCGAGGCGCCCAGCCGCGGCGAGGGCCGTGTGCTGGTCGCCGCCAAGGTCGGGAACACCCGGCTGATCGACAACGTTCCGGTGTTCCTGGGCAGAGCTGAGGAACAGTCCACCGCAGGAGGAGACAACTGATGCTGCGCACCATGATGAAGAGCAAGATCCACCGGGCCACCGTCACCCAGGCAGATCTGCACTACGTCGGGTCTGTCACCGTCGACGAGGACCTCCTCGACGCTGCCGACCTCCTGGCCGGTGAGCTCGTCCACATCGTCGACATCACCAACGGCGCTCGTCTGGAGACTTACACCATCGCGGGCGAGCGGGGCTCGGGCGTCATCGGCATCAACGGAGCCGCCGCACGGCTGGTGCACCCCGGGGATCTGGTGATCCTCATCGGCTACGGCCAGATGGAGACGGCCGAGGCCCGCGGGTACCAGCCGTCCGTGGTCTTCGTCGATGGCGACAACAAGATCCTGGCCACCGGCTTCGACCCCGCGGAGGCGGCCGAGGGCAGCGGCCTGGTGCGGGGCGACATCACCGCCGGTCGCTGAAGCGACTGGTGGGAGGATCACCCCGTGCCTACGACGCCTGATCCGCTGCTGCCGGGTCGCCTGACCGCTCCCGAGCCGGGCTGGGTGACCCGCTCCGATGTCGTGGTCATCGGCTCCGGTATCGCCGGACTGACCGCCGCGCTGCGGATCGACGCCGAGCTCCGGGCCCGCGCCGACGACGACGGAGCCACCGTGATGGTGGTGACCAAGGACGTGCTCAACGCGGGCTCCACGCAGTGGGCTCAGGGCGGGATCGCGGCAGCCTTGGGACCGGGGGACACGCCGGAGCAGCACGAGCGGGACACGCTGGTCGCGGGCGCAGGCGCCTGCGACCTCGAGGCCGTGCGGGTGCTCGTCAACGAGGGCCCGGCGGCGGTCCGGGAGCTGATCGCGCTCGGCACCCGCTTCGACCACCACGACGGTGTGCTCTCGTTGACCCGCGAAGGTGGTCACCATCGGGACCGCATCGCTCACGCGGGCGGCGACGCCACCGGTGCGGAGATCCAGCGTGCGCTGATCGCCGCGGTCGAGGCAGCACCCTCCATCGAGGTCATCCAACATGCGCTCGCGCTCGACCTGCTCCGCGACGCCGACGGCGGCGTTGCGGGCGTCACGCTGCACGTGATCGGCGAGGGCCAGCGTGACGGCGTCGGCGCGGTGCACTGTCGCGCCGTCGTACTCGCCAGTGGCGGGATCGGCCAGGTCTTCTCGGCCTCCACGAACCCGGCAGTGTCCACCGGGGACGGCATGGCGCTGGCGCTGCGGGCCGGTGCCCGGCTGCGCGACCTGGAGTTCGTGCAGTTCCACCCCACTGTCATGTACCTCGGTGCCGACTCCAGTGGTCAGCAGCCGCTGATCTCCGAGGCTGTTCGCGGCGAGGGTGCGGTGCTGGTCGACTTCGACGGCGGCCGCTTCATGCAGGGTCAGCACGAGCTCGCCGACCTGGCTCCCCGCGACGTCGTCGCCAAGGCCATCACCCGGCGCATGCACGAGCAGGACCGCCCGCACATGTGGCTGGACGGTCGTCACCTCGGTGCACCTGCCGACGCTCCCCTCGATGCGACGACGCTGGAGCAGCGGACCGCGTTCTGGGAGCGTCGCTTCCCGACGATCCTCAGCACCTGCCGCTCCCACGGCGTCGATCCGGTCGTCGACCTGATCCCGGTTGCTCCAGCCGAGCACTACGCCTCCGGCGGTGTCGTCACCGACCTGTGGGGCCGCACCGACATCCCGGGCCTCTACGCGACCGGGGAGGCGGCCTGTTCCGGCGTCCACGGCGCGAACCGACTTGCTTCCAACTCGCTCCTCGAGGGGTTGGTCTTCTCCCGGCGGATCGCCCAGGTCCTGCCGGGCGAGCTGCGGTCCTGGGGTGCGCCGTTGCCCGACGTGCGCGTGCCTGGGATCGTCCGGGCCGACGTACGGCCGGGCCTGCAGGCGGCGATGACCGGGCGCGTGGGTGTGCTCCGCAACGAGGCCGGGTTGCGCCAGGCGCTCACCGAGCTCGCGACGATGGTCGACGAGGTTGCGCCGGAGGTGGGCGTAGCGGCTTGGGAGACCACCAACCTGCTGCAGGTCAGCCTGGCGCTGGCCGGCGCCGCTCTCGCGCGTGCCGAGACCCGCGGTTCCCACTGGCGCGAAGATCATCCCGAGCGTGACGACGTCGCCTGCGCGGGGCACCACGACACCACGCTTGCCGACCGCCGCCTGCGACGGGAGTTCCGTCCGAGCCCGGCGACCGACACGGTCGGAACGGCCGACCTGGTCTCGACAGAAGGAGCCGCCTTGTGAGCGACGGAGCCGAGCGAGGTACGAGCGAGCGACCGAGCGAACCCACCACGCCGAGCGACGGAGCCGAGCGGGGTACGAGCGAGCGACCGAGCGAACCCACCACGCCGAGCGTTGCGCGCCTCGGGTTCGACGACCTGCCTGCTGCTCTCGTCGCCGAACTGCAGAAGGCCGGCCTTGATCCCCGCGGGCTCTACGACCATGTCGCGCTCGCGCTGGCCGAGGACGTGCCCACCGATGACGTGACGAGTGCGGCGACGATCCCCGGCTCGCAGGAGGGCGTGGCCGACCTGGTGAGCCGGGAGGCGGGCACCGTCGCCGGTACCGCCGTCGCCGAGCTGGTCTTCCGCTACGTCGTCGGCAGCGAGGTCCGGGTGGAGCGACCGGTCCACGACGGCACCGCAGTCCAGCGCGGTACGACGTTGCTCACCGTCGCCGGGCCGGTCCGGCAGCTGTTGATCGCGGAGCGCACCGCGCTGAACTTCCTCTGCCGTCTCTCCGGGATCGCCACCGACACCGCGCGTTGGGTCACCGCTCTCGGGGGGAGCGGTGCCCGGGTACGCGACACCCGCAAGACCACCCCCGGTTGGCGGCGTCTGGAGAAGTACGCCGTGCGGTGCGGTGGCGGGGTCAACCACCGCGCGTCCCTCTCGGACCAGGCCCTGATCAAGGACAACCACGTGCTTGCCGCCGGTGGCGTCGTGGCGGCGTACCGTGCCGTGCAGGAGGCGTACGCCGACCGGACACCGCCGCTGCCGATCCAGGTCGAGGTCGACTCGCTGGAGCAGTTGGCCGAAGTGCTCGACGCCGGCGCTACGCAGGTACTGCTCGACAACATGGTCCCCGACCAGATGCGTGAGGCGGTGCGTCTCAACGCTGGTCGCGCGACGCTCGAGGCATCGGGGGGGCTGACCCTCGAGACCGCTGCCGCGGTCGCCGCTACGGGTGTCGACTACATCGCGGTCGGTGCGCTGACCCACTCCACCAACGTGTTCGACGTGGGGATGGACCTGCGGCCGGACGGAGCCTGAGCCATGACGCTCCTCGCGGTCGACATCGGCAACAGCCACACCGTCCTCGGTCTCGTGGTCGAGGGTGAGATCGAGGCACATTGGCGGGTCGCCACCGATGAGCGTCGGACCAGTGACGAATGGGCGTTGCTGGTGCGAGGGCTTCTGGCCGAGTATCCCTGCGACCTCTCAGGTATCGCGGTCTGCTCCACGGTTCCTGCTGTGCTGCACGAATGGCGTGAAATGCTCGAGCGTCGGTTCGCCGACGTGTGCTCGGTCGTCGTCGAACCGGGGATCCGGACCGGCATTCCGGTGCTCACCGACAATCCTCGTGAGGTCGGCGCCGATCGCATCATCAATGCCCTCGCCGCAGCGAAGGGATATGCGGGCGCCAGCATCGTGGTCGACTTCGGGACCGCGATCACGTTCGACGTCGTCACTGCTCAAGGACAGTATGTCGGCGGTGCCATCGCGCCGGGTATCGAGATCTCGCTCGAGGCGCTGGGTCGTCGCGGCGCCCAATTGCGCAAGGTGGAGCTGTTGCGGCCCCGGTCGGTGATCGCAAAGAACACGGTGGAGGCCCTCCAATCCGGCTTGGTCTTCGGTGTCGCTGCGCAGGTGGACGGTTTGGTCGCGCGCATGATCGCGGAACTCGGACTCGCCAAGGAGGAGGTCAATGTCATTGCCACCGGCCACCTCGCCCCCCTTGTCATGGCGGAATGTGCCAGTTTCACCGTTCACGAGCCTTGGCTGACGCTCCGCGGCCTGGAACTGGTTTTCGCCCGGAACTCCTGATTCTCCTCGCGATTGCGAATCGCTGAAGAATTCCCGTGCCGCCCGGGGTTTATCGGGGTCATTCTCGTGTCATGATGTGCGAGTCCTATTCATCAGCCGCAGTCACCACAGGGGTATTGCATGGCACAGAAGGTCAACATCGTCCTCGTCGATGACATCGACGGAAGCGAGGCCGACGAGACGATCACCTTCGGTCTCGATGGCACCTCCTACGAGATCGATCTGAATTCCGCCAACGCGGAGAAGCTTCGCGAAGCGTTGGCGCCCTATGTCGGCCACGCCCGCAAGGTGGGTGGTGGTCGCCGTGCCGGCCGTCGTGCGGCGACCTCCTCCGGCCCGTCGGCCGCCGATGTTCGTGACTGGGCCCGGTCCAACGGGTACGAGGTCTCCGACCGGGGCCGCGTCCCTGCCGAGGTGCGCGAGGCCTACAACGCCGCGCACTGATCGGGTCTGATCTGAGTGGCGCGGGTGGCGTCTCCCCAGGGGAGGCGCCACCCGCGCCGTCGTCTTCGCAGGGGATTTCGTATCCGCAGGTCGACGTCGCGGGTTTGGGCTACAGTCGAGGACCACGTCTTCTCAAATCTCGGGGGGTGCCGTGTCGCACGGCAAGAACAGGACCGTCGGCCGTCACGGAGCGGAGAGCTGGATCTCGGTCGCTCGACAGCGCGCGGTCGGCTGCGTCATCGCCGTAGCCGTGGCGGGCGTCACCGCGGGCTTCGTCACGCCCGTCGCGGCGCACGCTGCGACCTCCGAGAGTGGCGTCGTGAAGGTGCCGACGGAGAAGGCTCCCGCCGCGTTGACCCGCTGGGGAGACGCCCTGGTCTTCATCGCCGGTGGTGCAGGTGATCGGCAGCTGTGGATGGTCGACGCCGACAAGCCCCCGCAGCGTCTCTTGGCAGATCCCGCGTTCGATGGCCTCGCGATCCAGGCGATCCGTCCGGCAGGCGACCGCCTCTACTTCACGGCCGGGTCGGCGTCGGAGGGCGTTGAGCTCTGGGTGACCGACGGCAGTGCGACCGGGACCACCCGGCTGACTGTCTCTGATCCGGAGCATCGGGCCGGGGTCGGAGACGTCTTCGACACGGTCGGTGACACCCTCTACTTTCTCCATAGCCCTGAGCAGGGCCAGGATCTCGGTCTGTGGCGGACCGACGGCACGTCAGCGGGCACCCGGGCCGTCGCAGAACTCCCTGCAGGTGGTTTCTTCCACGACCTTGTCGTCGCCGATGGGACGATCTTCCTGACCCACTCCGAGAGGCTCTACGGTCCCCGGTCGCTCTACGGGTACGACGGCGACGGAGGCGGAGTGACCCTGCTGACCGAAGGCGGGTACGTCTCGCAGCTGACCTCGGTCGGTGACACGTTGTACTTCGTGAACGACGGCGGGCCTGACGGAGCCGAGGTGTGGCGCTCGGACGGCACCGTCTCGGGGACCCGGCAGGTCGCTGATCTCAACCCGGCAAAGGGAGCACCCAGCAATCCGGCCACGCTCGTCGAGTTGAACGGCAAGCTGCTGTTCAAGACCACTGAGCCGGACGAGCGGCTGTGGATCACGGACGGCAGCAAGGCCGGCACCCGTCTCTTGAAGGTGCTCTCCAAGAAGCGCGGCGATGCTCTCAACGGGCAAGACGTGGTCGTGATGGATCGCCTCGCCTTCGTCCCGGGCAGGCGTGGGAGCCGTCAGGAGCTCTGGCGTACTGACGGCACCGCCGCCGGCACGAAGCGGCTGACCTCCTTCGCCGCGGGCGATCGGGGCCTGGACCTGCAGTCCCAGGACCGTGGCTTCGCGGTGGCAGCCGGGCGCGTGTGGTTCCCGGCGCTCACCCGCTGGAACGGCAGCGAGCTGTGGTCGTCCGATGGCACCGTGGGCGGCACTGGTTTGGCGATCGACCTGCGCCCGGGCCAGCCGGCACGGCCGCCGCTGGGGCTGACCGGCGCCGGTGACACGCTGTGGTTCGCCACGACGGATGGAGGCGGTCAGCTCTGGCGCAGCATCGCTGCAGACGAGGTCCGTGGAGTGCGGGTGACCGCCGCCGACGTGCAGAAGCAGAAGCGGCAGAAGGTCCGCATCAAGCTGAGGGTGCGTGCCGGTGAGGAGGTGCGGCTCAAGGCTGCGGGCGCGATCAAGATCGCTGGTCGGCCGTCCATGCTTCCGCTCCCGGCGGTCAAGGGGTCGACGGTCAAGGGCAAGCGGACGACGTTGCTGCTGACCGTCAGGAAGAAGCATGTGAAGCCGGTGCTGGGCGCGCTCGGGCGCAAGCGGGTCGTCGCCCGAGCCACGGTCAGGCTGACCGACACAGCCGGGAACATCGTCACCCGTGAGGTCCGGGTCAAGCTCAGGTGACGGCGTACGGCCGGGTGGTCCCTGTTCGCTGAGAGCGGACCGACGGGGTTGGGCCGGCGGGAACACGTAGGGTGGGGCTAGACGTTGGTACCACTGTCTGCACCCGTCAGGGTGCGCCTGTGGCTACACCAGATTGCGAGGCACTCAGAGATGTTCGAGCGGTTCACAGACCGAGCCCGGCGGGTGGTCGTGCTGGCCCAAGAAGAGGCCCGCATGCTCTCGCACAACTACATCGGCACCGAGCACATCCTGCTCGGCCTGATCCACGAGGGTGAGGGTGTCGCCGCCAAGGCGCTGGAGTCCCTCGACATCTCGTTGGAGGCGGTGCGCGCCCAGGTCGAGGAGATCATCGGCCAGGGTCAGCAGGCTCCTTCGGGTCACATCCCCTTCACCCCGCGCGCCAAGAAGGTGCTCGAGCTGTCCCTGCGGGAGGCGCTGCAGCTCGGCCACTCCTACATCGGCACCGAGCACATCCTGCTCGGCCTGATCCGTGAGGGTGAGGGTGTCGCTGCCCAGGTGCTGCAGAAGCTCGGCGCCGACCTCAACAGGGTCCGCCAGCAGGTCATCCAGCTGCTGTCCGGCTTCCAGGGCAAGGAGAGCGCGACGGCAGGTGCCCAGACCGGTGGCTCCGGTGGCGAGGCGCCCTCGTCGTCGCTGGTTCTCGACCAGTTCGGTCGCAACCTGACCCAGGATGCGCGTGAGGGCAAGCTCGACCCGGTCATCGGGCGCGAGCAGGAGATCGAGCGGGTCATGCAGATCCTCTCGCGGCGCACGAAGAACAACCCGGTGCTGATCGGTGAGCCGGGCGTCGGAAAGACCACCATCGTCGAGGGGCTGGCCCAGGACATCGTCAAGGGCAACGTCCCCGAGACGCTGAAGGACAAGCACGTCTACACCCTCGACCTCGGCGCCCTGGTCGCCGGCTCTCGCTACCGCGGTGACTTCGAGGAGCGCCTCAAGAAGGTGCTGAAGGAGATCAAGACCCGCGGCGACATCGTCCTCTTCATCGACGAGATCCACACGTTGGTGGGCGCCGGCGCTGCCGAGGGAGCCATCGACGCGGCCAGCATCCTCAAGCCGATGCTGGCACGTGGTGAGCTGCAGACCATCGGCGCGACCACGCTCGACGAGTACCGCAAGCACCTCGAGAAGGACGCCGCGCTCGAGCGCCGCTTCCAGCCGATCCAGGTCAACGAGCCCTCGATCGCCCACACCATCGAGATGCTCAAGGGTCTGCGCGACCGCTACGAGGCCCACCACCGTGTCACCATCACCGACGAGGCGCTGGTCTCGGCGGCGACGCTGGCCGACCGCTACATCTCCGACCGGTTCCTGCCGGACAAGGCCATCGACCTGATCGACGAGGCCGGCTCCCGACTGCGGATCCGTCGGATGACGGCGCCGCCGGACCTGCGTGAGTTCGACGAGAAGATCGCCGACGTGCGTCAGCGCAAGGAGGCCGCCATCGACGGCCAGGACTTCGAGGCCGCTGCATCGCTGCGCGACGAGGAGAAGCAGCTCATCCTCAAGAAGGCCGACCGCGAGAAGCAGTGGCGGGCCGGCGACATGGATGTCGTCGCCGAGGTCGACGAAGAGCTGATCGCCGAGGTGCTCGCCGTGGCGACCGGTATCCCGATCGTCAAGCTCTCCGAGGAGGAGTCCACGCGACTGCTCAAGATGGAGGACGAGCTGCACAAGCGGGTGATCGGTCAGGAGGAGGCCGTCAAGGCGCTCTCCCGGGCCATCCGGCGTACCCGTGCAGGGCTGAAGGACCCGAAGCGTCCCGGCGGGTCGTTCATCTTCGCCGGACCGTCGGGTGTCGGCAAGACCTGGCTCTCCAAGACGCTTGCGGAGTTCCTCTTCGGCGACGAGGACGCGCTGATCCAGCTCGACATGTCGGAGTTCTCCGAGAAGCACACCGTGTCGCGGCTCTTCGGTTCGCCCCCCGGCTACGTCGGCTACGAGGAGGGTGGCCAGCTCACTGAGAAGGTGCGCCGCAAGCCGTTCTCCGTGGTGCTCTTCGACGAGGTCGAGAAGGCCCACCCCGACATCTTCAACTCGCTGTTGCAGATCCTGGAGGAAGGTCGCCTGACCGACTCGCAGGGCCGGGTGGTCGACTTCAAGAACACCGTCATCATCATGACCACCAACCTCGGCTCGCGTGACATCGCCAAGGGCGTCAGCCTCGGCTTCGGCAACGCGTCCGACACCCAGGGCACCTACGAGCGGATGAAGAGCAAGGTGTCGGAGGAGCTCAAGCAGCACTTCCGCCCGGAGTTCCTCAACCGTGTCGACGAGGTCATCGTGTTCCCGCCGCTGACGCAGGAGCAGATCGTCGCCATGGTGGACAACATGATCGCGTCGGTCGAGGCTCGGTTGAAGGACCGCGACATGTCGCTCGAGCTCACCCAGGGGGCGAAGGACCTGCTCGCCAAGCGGGGCTTCGACCCGGTGCTCGGTGCTCGACCGCTGCGTCGCACCGTGCAGCGTGAGATCGAGGACGTGCTTGCCGAGAAGATGCTCTACGGCGAGGTCGGCCCCGGTCAGATCGTGCTGGTCGATGTCGAGGGCGAGGGCCCCGAGGCGTCCTTCACGTTCGTGGGCCAGAAGGTCAGCCCCCTGCCCGACGCCCCGCCGCTCGAGGCAGCACTCGACGGTGGTGAGGACGCGGGAGCCCCCGACGTTCCCCGAGCCGAGGGTGACGCCTGATCGGCTGAAGCGCCTGAGTCGGAAGAGCCGCGGATCCTTCGGGTTCCGCGGCTCTTCTGCATTTCCAGCTCGGCTGCCCCCCGCGACGTCCTGCGTGGTGGTTGTCGGGGCGGCCGGGCGGCAGGACGTTGTGCGGGACGTCCTGCGTGGTGGTTGCCTGCGGCACCTGATGGCAGGACGTTGTGTGGAGGGAGTCAGGGGAGTGCGTAGAGGTCTCCGTGCTGCACCACCAGGCCGTCGTCGAGCATGCTCTGCAATGCTCGCTCGCGTTGCACGGGCTCATGCCAGGCCTGGTCGAGCCGCGCCTTCGGCACCCGGCCCGGCGCATCGCGGAGCACCCCCAGCAAACGCCCACGAACCTGGCGGTCGGTGCCGGCGTACGTCTGGACCTTGCGGGGCGGGCCGTCGTACGCCGGCCGTCCGGCCTCCAGCCAGGCGCACTGGTCGCTGATCGGGCAGCCGCCGCAGGTGGGATTGCTCGAGGTGCAGACGAGCGCGCCCAGCTCCATCACCGCGACGCTCCAGGTCGCCGCGGTCGGTACGTCGTCGGGCAGGAGCCGGGCGGCCAGGTCACGCTCCGCGCGGCGCACCGAGGTGGGTGGGAACTCCTCGCCCTCGATCACGCGGGCGAAGACCCGGCGTACGTTGGTGTCGAGCACCACCTGCCGCTGCCCGAAGGCGAAGGCGGCGATCGCGGCCGCGGTGTAGTCGCCGACTCCCGGCAGGCTGAGCAGCGTCTCCCGATCGTCCGGCACCTCGCCGCCATGCTCGGCGACGATCGCGACGGCTGCCGCGTGCAGCCGAAGCGCCCGGCGCGGGTACCCGAGACGACCCCAGGCACGCACGGCCTCGCCGGCCTCCTCGGCAGCCAGGGCCGCCGGTCTCGGCCACCGCTCCAGCCAGGCTTCGTGCACCGGGAGCACACGACTGACCGGGGTCTGCTGGAGCATGAACTCGCTGACCATCACCGACCACGGGCTTGCCTCAGGACGGCGCCACGGCAGGTCGCGCGCCGCGGCGTCGTACCAGTCGAGCACCTTCGTGTGCAGATCGTCCATCGCCCTGCATCCTAGGGAGCGACCGCCGGGTGTGCGCGGCCGGCCGGGGCTCGGAGTGGCAACCGGAACGCCGCGGATCGGCTGACTACCGTGACCCCATGAGCTCGATGCAACCCCGTGGTCCGCTGCCCGCCCGGGTCTACTGGGTACGCCGCGCCGTGGTGCTGGGTGTCGTCTTCTTGCTCGTCTTCACGGTGACCAGACTCTTCAGCGGCGGGTCCGACGAACAGAAGAACACGGCGGGTCGCGCGTCGGGCGACACGTCGGCAGCCGGTCCTGACCAGGGCACGGAGCAGACCACGAAGAAGCCGCGCAAGAAGAAGCCCAAGGTGGTGCTGGCCGATCCTGACGGTCCCTGCGACCCGGCTGAGGTCACCGTCGCACCGACCATCGAGCGGGAGCCCGCTGGCGGACCGCGTATCGAGATCCCCCTGGAGTTGAGCACCGACCGGGAGGCCTGCACCTTCGTGGTGTCACGTCGTACGGTCGCGCTGAAGATCACCTCGGGCAGCGACCCCATCTGGTCGAGCGCACATTGCGGCCAGGTGCTCGGCACCCATGACGTCGTGGTGCGACGTGCGAAGCCCGCTGTCGTCACCATCGCCTGGAACGGGCGCCGGTCCTCCGAGGGCTGCGTACTCGGCAACTGGGCTTGGCCCGGCGGCTACCACGCGATCGCCGCGAGCCTGGGGGGTGAGCCGGTCGATCAGTACTTCGAGCTCACCAAGCCGAAGGGCGAAGTGATCGTCAAGACGCGCAAGCCGAAGAAGGAGAAGAAGAGCGCGGACCAGAAGAAGTCCGACTCGAAGAAGGACAAGAAGGACAAGAAGAAGGGCCAACGGCAGGCTGGTCCTTCCGATGACCCCAGCACGCCCACGGAGGAGCGCGCGACCGGCGACGGGGCGCAGGAGCCCTGAGCCGCCGTGAAGCAGTCCCGGATGTTTCGCAGGTCTGGAAGCGAGTTCGACCTGAGAAACATCCGGGACTTTCTGGTTGAGGCGGGCGTCAGCGCCCGGCGACCTTCTTGGTCGGCTTGCTGAGCGCCTTGGCGGCCACGTGACCCGTGCGCTTCCCCGTGACCCTGACCTGGATCCGGCAGCCTCGGTGCTTGCCGGTCAAGCGCAGCTTCGTGCTCGTGGCGCCCTTGATCGGGCGACCGTCGCACCACCACTGGTAGCTGAGCTTGGTGGCACTGGGCTGGAACTTCGGCGCGCGAGCGCTCAAGGTGCGACCAACGATCGGCTTCCCGGCCACAGAGGGCTTCTTCTTCACCGCCAGCCGCTGCGAACCCGGAGCCAGGCGCGCCGCCGACCAGTCGGGTTGGCTCGCGTTGGGGATGATGCGGCGCGGCGTCGAACAAGGGGTGTCGGTGATCGCTGTCCAGATGCCGTCCGGCTCCTCCCAGGCCAGGTTGCGGCTGTCGGGAGCCCAGGTGGGCGACGCCATCCCTGCCATCGCCGGCTCGGTCATGCAGGTCCACTCGGGCGGAGGCGGTGGCGCACCGACCTTGGCGTTGCCGGTCACCTCGTACCAGGTGACCCGCATGTCGTCGCCGTAGCCGCGAACCGCGGCCAAACGCTTGCCGTCCGGTGACAGCTCACCGTCCTCGAGATCCGTCGACATGCCCGGTGGCACCAGGTCCTGGTCGTCGAACCAGTGCACCGGATCCTTGCCGAGATCCTTCAGCATGATCTGGTAGAGATAGCCGCCGCTGAGCATCACCCGGGTGTTGCTCACCCACGACGGCGACCACATCGTCGTGATGCCGTACGTCGTCGCTGGCGTGAGCCGGTCGGAGCGGGTGATGCCGGAGGCGACGCTGGGACGGCAGCCCGGGGTACCGAGGTCGCACTGGTAGGCGGCGAGCGTGTAGATGATGTGCTTGCCGTCCGGCGAGATCGACACATGGGCGGGAGGGGTGTTGGCTGGGCCGACGAGCGGTGGCGGGTCCAGCCGCTTGAGGACCGTCCCGCCCTGGGTCATCGTCACGATGTCCTTGCCGTGGCCGACGGCGATCACGCCGGTGTCGGACTGCGACGGCGACTGGTACGGCCGGTTCCTGGTCCCATCGCGGGTGACGCGGTGGGCACTGCTGCCGTCGCCGTTGGCGATCCACACATCGTGATCGCGGATGAAGACCAGCGAGCCGCCGGGGTTGCTGAGCCCGGCGGCCTGCGCGGCAGGTGCTTGCCCCGTTCCGACGGGTGCTGCCAGGACGGTGGTGGGGGTGAGGGTGGCGCTCGCCAACGCGGCGAGCGTCCAAGCGGCACCCCGAGTCTTGATTCTGTGCATCTCTCTCCTCGGTGTCGTGGCGAGCCCGCAGACGGGAGTGATGCGCTCGGGGGATGCCGTCAGCCACGCGTCGGTGTGTCCTCGCATCGGCCGCCCGGGTCGGCTATCTCTCATGCCACCGGTCACGTGTGAGGGCGAGCCCGACCGCATCTCCCCGCCTGCGGACCCGACAGAGGATCTCCCGGCATGCGGCCCAGAGCTGAAGGGGCAGGAGTCCTCAACCGCCCGGGCTCTTCACCGCCCGGACCGGTCTGCGTCCGTCGCCCGCGCTACACCTGACCTGCTCCGGGACTACCCGCGGCGCAGGTCAGACGTAGCGCTCGAGGATGCTGGACTCGGCCAATCGCGAGAGGCCTTCGCGGACACTACGGGCCCGGAGCTCGCCGACTCCGTCGACCGCCTGGAGGTCGTCGATGCCAGCGGAGAGCAGCTTCTGCAGGGTGCCGAAGTGCTCGACCAGGCCATCGACGACCGAGGCCGGCAGCCGGGGCACCTTGGCCAGCAGGCGGTAGCCACGCGGTGCTACGGCGCCGTCGAGGTGCTCGCTGGTGCCCAGGCCCAACGCCTTGGCAAGAGACGCGGGATCGACCAGGTCGGTGGGGGAGAGGGACTCGATGCGGTGCACGAGCTCCTCTGGGGACTTCTGGCGTCGTCCGCTCGGCAGATAGTCGCGGATCACCAGCTCCCGCTCGCTGTCGACGCCGGTGACGAGCTCCTCCAGCTGGAGCGAGAGCAGCCGGCCGTCCGTGCCGAGCTCCAGCACGTAGTCCTCGATCTCGCGGGCGATCCGGATGACCATCTCCAGGCGCTGAGCTACGACGACGACGTCGCGAACCGTCACCAGATCCTCGATCTCCAAGGCGGAGAGGGTGCTCGACACCTCGTCGAGCCGAAGCTTGTAGCGCTCGAGCGTGGCCAACGCCTGATTGGCGCGGGAGAGGATCTGACCGGAGTCCTCCAGCACATGCCGGGTCTGACCTACATAGGCGGCGATGATCTGCATCGACTGAGAGACCGAGATGACCGGGAAGCCGGTCTGCTTCGCGACCCGGTCGGCCGTGCGGTGCCGGGTGCCGGTCTCCTCCGAGGGAATGGTGTGGTCGGGCATCAGGTGGACGGCCGCGCGCTGGATCCGGGTGACGTCGGCGTCGACGATGATGGCGCCGTCCATCTTGGCGAGCTCACGCAGACCGGTCGCCGTGAACGGCACGTCGAGGGTGAACCCGCCCGTGGAGATCGACTCCACGACCTTGTCGTGGCCCAGCACGATCAGCGCACCGGTGCGCCCGCGGAGGATGCGCTCGAGGCCGTCACGCAGCGGCGTACCGGGGGCGATGGAGGACAGCGTTGCGCGCAGCCGGAGGTTCTCGTCCGCCTGTTCGATGTTGGCCACGCCGTCCCCGTTCAGCATCCGTTGGTGGTCGCCTCAGTGTACGCAGCGGGCGGCATCGGAGTCGTGGGGATTCCGGCGTGGCGGGTCGGCACCCCGGCAACGGAGCAGGTGCCCACGACGGTCAGGAGCGGTGGCTCGCCTGGCCGGTGAAGCCGAGCAGGCGGAGCGCCGAGGCGATGTCGGGGACCTCCAGGACCTTGAGGCCGTCGACGAGGCGCTCCTTGCCGCCGTGGGCCGCCTTGTTGGGCACGACGGCGTACTTGAAGCCGAGGCGGGCCGCCTCGGCCAGGCGTTGCGGCAGGTCACGGACCCGCCGCAGCTCGCCGGCCAGCCCGAGCTCGCCCATGGCCACCAGGCCCACCGGCGGTGGTCGGTCGTGGAGGGAGGATGCCAGCGCCAACGCGATGGCGAGGTCACTGGCCGGCTCGAGCACCTTGGCGCCGCCGACCGTGGCAACGAAGACGTCTCGATCGTGCAGCCGGATCCCCCCGTGCTGCTGGAGGATCGCCAGCACCATCGCCACCCGCGAGGAGTCCACGCCGGAGGTGGTGCGGCGCACCTTGTCGGAGGTGGCTGGCGAGGCCAGCGCCTGCACCTCGGCCAGGAGCGGCCGCCTGCCCTCCATGCTCACCGCGACGCAGGTGCCCGGCACCTGTTGTGCATGGTGCTCGACGAAGAGGCCGGTCGGATCGGCGACTGCTTCGATGCCGTCGGGGCCGAGCTCGAAGCAGCCGACCTCGTCGACGGGGCCGAAACGGTTCTTGACCGCACGGAGCATCCGGAACCGGGAGTTGCGGTCGCCCTCGAAGTGCAGCACCACGTCGACCAGGTGCTCGAGCACCCGTGGGCCCGCGATGCTGCCCTCCTTGGTGACGTGACCGACCAGCACGGTGGTGATGTTGCGGGTCTTGGCGACCCGGATGAGTGCGGCCGCCACCTCCTTGACCTGGCTGACGCCGCCGGGGACGCCCTCGACGTCGCTGGCGCTGACGGTCTGCACCGAGTCGATCACCAGGAGCTCGGGCCGGACCTGCTCGATGTGGCTGAGCAGCGCGCCGAGGTCGGTCTCAGCGGCGAGGTAGAGCTCGTCGTGGATGGCTCCGGTGCGATCGGCACGCAGCCGGACCTGGGAGGCGGACTCCTCGCCGGTCAGGTAGAGGGTGCGGCGCCGTACGCGAGCCGTCTGGGCGGCGACCTCGAGCAGGATCGTGCTCTTGCCGACGCCGGGCTCACCCGCCAGCAGGATCGCTGCCCCGGGCACGAGGCCGCCGCCGAGCACCCGATCGAGCTCCGCCACCCCGCTGGAACGCATCTGCGACTCCTCGACCGAGACCTGGCCGATGGGCACCGCCTGGGCAGAGACCGGCGATGCGCTGACGCGTGATGTGACCACTGCCGCCTCGGCCACCGAGCCCCAGGCCTGGCACTCGCCACAGCGACCCACCCACTTGGTGGTCTCCCAGCCGCACTCGCTGCAGCGGAAGGTGGGGCGACTCTTGCGTGTGGAGCTCATGGCGTGACCTTATGAGGTGGGCCCGACAAGACCCGCGCGGAGATGCATTCAGGCCCGGAGAGGAAACCCCTCCGGGCCTGAATCATGGTGTCGGGCTGACAGGATTTGAACCTGCGGCCTCTTCGTCCCGAACGAAGCGCGCTACCAAACTGCGCCACAGCCCGATCACGATCGGCGAACCGCTCGTGAACCGTGACGGAGCATACCCGAGCCCACGGCAGCCGCCGAAATCAGCCCCGGGGGAGAAGCGTCAACAGGGTTGCCTCAGGGCGGCAGGCCACCCGGAACCGCAGGTAGGGGTTCGTGCCCAGCCCGGCCGATACGTGCAGCCAGGATGAGCCGGGGTCGCCCTCGCGCGAGTCGGCAGGGTGGCGATGGAGCCCCTTGGCGCGGGCCGGCTCCAGGTCGCAGTTCGTGGCCAGAGCGCCGAGTGCCGGCAGGCACACCTGACCGCCGTGGGTGTGCCCGGCCAGGATCAGCTCGTGCCCCGTGGCGGCGTACTGGTCAAGGACCCGCAGGTACGGCGCGTGCGCCACCCCGAGTCGCACGTCGGCGTCGTCCGGGGCCGGGCCGGCGACCGCAGGCAGATCGTCGTAGCCCAGATGCGGGTCGTCGACACCGGTGAACGCCAGATCGAGACCCGCGACCCGCAACCGCTCACGTCGGTTGGTCAGGTCGAGCCAGCCTGCCGAGGCGAACCCGTAGCGGAGATCGCGCCAGGGCAGCTGGGGCACGTCGACGTGGCGCTTGCCGCGGTCGGGGGCGAGGTAGGCCAGGGGGTTGCGCAGGCCGGGTTCGAAGTAGTCGTTGGAGCCGAAGACGAAGACGCCCGGCAGGTCGAGCAGCGGCGCCATCGCATCGAGGGCGGTCGGCACGGCGCGCCGGTGCGCCAGGTTGTCGCCGGTGTTGACGACCAGGTCGGGGCTCCAAGCGGCGAGGTCGCGCACCCAGTCGCGCTTGCGCTGCTGCCCAGGCGTGATGTGCAGGTCGCTGAGATGCAGTACCTTGACCGGCCTGCTGCCTGCCGGCAGGAGCGTGAGGGCGACCTCTCGCACCGTGTAGGCACGAGCCTCGGCGGCGGCGTACCCGGCCAGGGCGACGCCGGTGGCGGCGCCGACGCCCAGAATCCGGGTGAGCAGCATGGGGCAAGGCTGCCACAATGGGTGACATGAGCGCGCTCAAGGACCGACTTCGCACCGACCTCACCACCGCCATCAAGGCGCGGGACGAGATCCGCTCCTCCACGCTGCGGATGCTGCTGACCGCGGTGACCAACGCCGAGGTAGCGGGCAAGGAGCAGCGTGAGCTCTCCGACGACGAGCTGATCGGCATCCTCTCCACCGAGGCGAAGAAGCGGCGCGAGGCCGCCACCGCCTTCGACGAGGGCGGGCGCCCCGAGAAGGCCGACCAGGAGCGCGCCGAGCTGGTCGTCATCACCGACTACCTGCCCCAGCAGCTCTCCGAGCAGGAGGTCACCGACATCGTCACCGCCGCCATCGCCAGCACCGGTGCCGCCGGTGAAGGCATGAAGGCGATGGGCAAGGTGATGGGCGTCGTACAGCCCCAGGTCAAGGGCCGCGCCGACGGCTCCTTCGTCGCCGCCGAGGTACGCCGCCAGCTCTCCTGAGTCCCAGGAGTTAACAAGATTCCCCGCCCAAGCGGGGAATCTTGCACTTGGTGTGCGTAGCTACGGCATACAAGTACCAGTTTCCCCGCCCGGGCGGGGAAACTGGTGCAGCCCCAGCTCAGTCGTCGCGGTTGCCTCGGTTGCCGCGGTTGCGGCCGCGGTTGTTCTTGCCCTTCTTGCCCTGGTTCTTCTTCTCGACCTTGGGGGTGCCGTCGGAGACGTAGAGGGTGATGGTGTCGCCGCTGGAGCTCTGGGAGCCGCCTCCGGGGGAGGTGTAGGCGACGTTGCCGCGGGCGTAGCCGGAGTCGACGTAGCCGCCGTTGGCGACGGTGAAGTTCGCATTCTCCAGGACCCGGGTCGCCTCGCTGACGCTCATGCCGGCCACTGAGGGGACGGTGATGAGGACTCCGGCGATCTCGGTCGAGGACGGCGGCACGAACTGCTCGTCGTCCAGCCACTGCTCGACCGCCTTGAAGGCGTCACCCCACATGGGGCCGGCGGTTCCCGATCCGGAGGCGGAGTAGAGGGTGCGGCCGGCGATGGACTTGCCGACCAGCGTGACCGGGTGCCCTTCGCTGTTGGCGCCGGCCAGCATCGCAGCGCCGGAGAGGTTCGGCGTGTAGCCGACGAACCACACCGACATCTGGCTGGTGGTGGTGCCCGTCTTGCCTGCGGAGGGCTGGATGGTGTTGATGCCGTTCTGATAGCCGAAGCCACCCGGCTGCTGTACGCCGGCGAGGATGTCGTTGACCGCGTCGGCGACCGCGCTGGGCAGCACCTGCGTGCACTTGGCCGGGTACTTCTTCACCACCGTGTCGTTGGCGTCGCTGATGCTCTCCACCGGACGGGAGTCGCAGTGCAGGCCACGGCCGGCGAAGGTCGCATAGGCCTCGGCCATCTCCAGCGGCGTCACATCCGCGATGCCGAGGGTGAAGGTCGGCACGCGCTCGGGCAGGCCTTCGGGCCCACCGGTCGGGTTGGTGAGCTGGACCCCCATACGCTTGGCCAGCTTGTAGGGCTCGCACAGACCCGTCTCCTGGGCGAGTGCGATGAAGAAGGTGTTCACCGACTCCCGGGTGCCGGTGTACATGTTCTTCGGGCCCGAGGAGGTCGAGTTCTGGATCGGGAAGCTGCCGTAGCCGTAGGGCTTGTCGCCGCAGTCCATGAAGTCGCGCTCTTGGAAGGTCTTCGGCGAAGGCGAGTCGATGACCTGGTTGAGCGGGATGCCGTCCTTGATCGCCTGAGCCAGCACGAACGCCTTGAAGGTCGACCCGGCCTGGAAGCCGCGGGCACCGCCTACCTCCTTGGGCACCGTGTAGTTGATGTAGGTCTCGCCCTGCATCTTCTTGTTGCCCATCGGGCGGGACTGCGCGACCGCCTTCACCGCACCTGTGCGCGGCTCGACCAGAGCCAGGGCACCGACTGCCTGCTCCTTGGCGTAGATATGGGAGGAGACCGAGTCCTGCGCAGCCTTCTGGAAGCGTGGGTCGAGTGTGGTGCGGATCGTCAGGCCGCCCGACTCGAGCAGCCGCTCCCGCTCGTCACGGGTGGCGCCGAGCGAGGGGTCGTTCTTGAGGTAGTTGATGACGTAGTCGCAGAAGAACGCCGCCGAGGAGAAGAGACAGCCGTTGCGGTTGGGCGTGATCCGCAGGCCCAGCGGGCGGGCCTTCAGCTTCTCGGCTTTCTGCTCCGGGATGACATTGAGCTCGGCCATCCGGTCGAGCACGATGTTGCGCCGGGTCAGCGCCCGGTCCGGGTACGTCGTCGGGTCATAGCCGACCGGGTTCTTCACCAGACCGGCCAAGGTGGCTGCCTGCTGGAGGTTGAGCTTGCTCGCGTCGACACTGAAGTAGTGCCGAGCGGCCGCCTGGACGCCGTACACGCCGTCGCCGAAGTAGGCGATGTTGAGGTAGCGCTCGAAGATCCAGTCCTTGGAGTAGTTCTCCTCGAACGCGATCGCGTAGCGGAGCTCGCGCAGCTTGCGGGCGAAGGTGTCCTCCATCGCCTGCCGGCGGGCTTCCTTGTCCTGCCCGGCCTGCTGGACCAGCGTCAGCTTCACCATCTGCTGGGTGATCGAGGAGCCACCCTGCCGGGTCTGGCCGGTGGCCTGGTTGGTGATGAAGGCGCGCAGCGTGCCCTTCACGTCGAGGGCACCGTGCTGGTAGAAGCGGTAGTCCTCGATGGAGAGGATGGCCTTGCGCATGATCGGCGCCACCTGCCGCAGCGACACGTTGACCCGGTTCTCGTCATAGATGGTCGCGATCGGGGTGCCGTCGGCGGCAAGGATCCGGGTGCGCTGCGGCAGCGCCTGCGTCTCCAGCTCCTCGGGCAGCTGGTTGAGCGAGTCGGAGGCGTTGCGTGCGGCGATGCCGACGACTCCCGCGAAGGGGATCGCCAGGCCGGCGACGAGGACGCCGAGCACCGCGGAGACCAGCAACATCGAGCCGAGATTGCCGAGCAGGGTGCCCGACTGGGGGCGCGGATCGCGAGCGGACATGCCGTCAAGGGTACGGGCTGCGCTCCAGACGGCCCGATTCCGCGGGACCCGGACCCATGACCAGGGTGGACTAGTCATTTGGGACTAGGAGATGTGGCCGTATCGAGTCTTCCGTCCCACTCGCCTCACGCCTACCTTCAGTGTGGGGATTGGCAACGGTGGGGAGTCCTGACAGCGGGGGCTCACCGATCTCCGGATGGGTGTGGGGACATCATGTGGGTTGAGGACTGGGCAACAGCGGCTGCGTGCCGCAATGCGCAACCGGATGAGCTCTTCGTCAGAGGAGCGGAGCAGAACAAGGCCAAGCTCGTGTGTGCGAGCTGCCCGGTGCGCACCGAATGCCTCGCCGAGGCGCTCGACAACCAGATCGAGTGGGGCGTCTGGGGCGGGATGACCGAGCGCGAGCGCCGAGCGCTGCTGCGTCGGCGCAGCGTGACCTCGTGGCGCTCCGTGCTCGAGGCCGCCAAGAACAACCAGAAGCTGGCCATCTGAGGCTGAGCCCGCTCCCCAGCGAGCCGGCGGTCACTCGGCCCGTGCGAGCAGGGCGCCGACCGTACGCAGGCCGGAGAGGTCGTGTACGTCGCTGGCGAGCGCGGGCACGACGGCCGTCGCCACCGTGGGGTGCGCGGTCGCGAAGCCGGCACGCAGCCGCGACTCCCTGGCGACGATCCGCAACCGGTCGGCATGGAGCCGGAGCAGACCGGCGGTCAGCGAGTCCTCGGTCGGATCGAGCCGCTCCGCAGCGGCCAGCGCGGCCTCGGCGCTGAGTCTGCCCTCGGGGCTGGCGCTGGCTCGGTTCACCACCAGCCCCGCCAGGGGCATCTGCTCGTCACTCAGGCGGTCGACGAAGTACGCCGCTTCGCGCAGCGCATCGGGCTCCGGTGCGGCGATGACGAGGAACGCCGTACCGTCGGCCTGGAGCAGCTGGTAGGTGGCGCTCGCCCGGGCCCGGAAGCCGCCGAAGAGCGTGTCGAACGCCGCCACGAAGGTCTGCATGTCCTGCAGCACTCCGGCGCCGAGGATCTTCGTCAGCGCGTTCGTCATCATCCCGAAGCCCGCCGACATCAGCCGGGCCGGGCCGCGGGCGGGGGTCAGCAGGAGCCTGATGAATCGGCCGTCGAGAAAGCTGGAGAGGCGCTCCGGGGCATCGAGGAAGTCCAGCGCGGAGCGCGACGGCGGAGTGTCGACGACGATCAGGTCCCACTGCCCGGATTCGCGAGCTGAGGCATGCAACTGCCCGAGCTTCTCCATCGCCATGTACTCCTGCGTGCCCGCGAAGGAGGTCGAGAGGGCGATGTAGAAGGGGTTCTCGAGGATCTGCTGTGCCTTCTCGGGATTGGCCTGGCTGAGCACCACCTCGTCGAAGGTGCTCTTCATGTCGAGCATCATCGCGTCGAGGGAGCCGTTGCCCTGCACCCCGGGCACCGGTCGTGGCGTGTTGTCGAGGGACTCGATGCCCATCGACTGAGCCAGCCGGCGGGCGGGGTCGATGGTCAGCACCACGACCTTGCGACCGCGCTCCGCGGCGCGCAGGGCCAACGAGGCGGAGGTGGTCGTCTTGCCGACGCCGCCCGAGCCGCAGCAGACGATGATCTCGGTGGCCGGATCGTCGAGCAGTCCATCGACGTCGAGCGGTCGCGGGGCAGGCCCACCGGCCGCCAGCGGGCCGACTCGAGGAGGCGGATTCTTCGTCATGCGAGTCCCTGCTCCTTCAGCGTCGCCGCGAGTTCGTAGAGCCCGGCGAGGTCCACGCCGGAGGCGATCCGGGGAAGCTCGTAGGTCGGTACGCCGAGCTCCGCCACCAGCGTGCGTTGCCCGTCCTCGAGCGCGCGCCGTTCCGCGTGGTCGGCGGCCTCGGCGAGGAGTGCGTCCACCAGCTCGGGCTCGGCCTCGACGCCGACCTTGGCGAGCGTCGCGCCGATCGTGGTCGGGTCGACGCTCCCGGTGCGGATCGCGTCAAGCTGGGAGTCGTCCAGATCGCGGGGGCGTACCAGATTGACGACCACTCCACCCACCGGCAGACCGGCCTGGCGCAGCTCGCCGATGCCGTCGGCCGTCTCCTGCACGGGCATCTCCTCCAGCACCGTGACCAGGTGCACGGCGGTCCGCTTCGACCGGAAGAGCGTCATCACCGTGTCGGCCTGCGCCTTGATCGGCCCGACCTTGGCGAGCCCCGCCAGCTCGCTGTTGACGTTGAGGAACTGGGAGATCCGGCCGGTAGGCGGTGCGTCGAGGACGATGGCGTCGTACGCCGCACCCGCCTTGCTCGACGTACCGCCCTTGCGGCCGGGCTTGGCGGCCTCGTAGACCTTGCCGGTGAGCAGGACGTCGCGCACTCCCGGTGCGATCGTCGTGGCGAAGTCGATGACCCCGAACCGGTCGAGCGCACGGCCGGCGCGACCGAGCTTGTAGTACATCGCGAGGTACTCGAGCAGCGCCGACTCTGCGTCGATGTGCAGCGCGAAGACGGTGCCGGCGCGCTCACCCTGCGCCGCCGGCAGACCGGTCGCGATCCGGCGCTCCTCGTAGGGCAGCGGCGGCACGTCGAACATCTGGGCGATCCCCTGCCGGCCCTCGACCTCGCAGAGCAGGACGTTGCGCCCGCGGCTCGCCAGCGCCAGCGCCAGCGCGGCCGCCACGGTCGACTTGCCGGTGCCGCCCTTGCCGGTGACGACGTGCAGGTCGACGCCGGGCCAGTCGCTGCCCGCCTGAGGGGATCTGCTCACGGTGGCGAGCCTACTGGCACCCGTCCGGCGTCATGCGTGGAACGAGCTATGACTCGCGCAACGCAGGACAGCTGCGCCGCCGCCCCGTCCGGCGGGCATGCCGACGCCTCAGTCGGCCAGCCCGGCGGCGGGCGTGGCGCGGGCGGCTCGCCGGGCCGGGAGCACCGCTGAGGTCAGCCCGGCCAGAGCGGAGACGCCGACGACGGTCCCGAGCTGGCCCCATGGAAGCGCCAGCGCGACCCCCGGCGTGACCGGCTCCACTGCGGTGCGCACCGCCACCCAGGCGAACCACAGCCCGAGGGCGACGCCGACCAGCGTCGCCACCACGGAGAGCAGGGCCGCCTCCGTCATCAGCGACGCCCGCAGCTGGCGCCGCGTCAGCCCGACGGCACGGAGCATGGCGTGCTCCCGACTCCGCTCGACGACGGACAGTCCGAGCGTGTTGCCGATCCCGACCAGGGCGATCAGCACCGAGATGCCCAGCAGCCCGACGACGGCTCCGGTCACGATGTCGAGCTGCAGGTCGACGTACGCGCGCTGCTTGATGCCGCTCTCGACCTCCAGGTCGCCTGCGAGCGCGGTCAGATCGCCCACCAGGTCTTCGGCGTCCGCGTCCTCCGTCGCCCGCACCCACACCGCCTGGGTGGTAGGCGCGGCGGTCAAGGTCGCCAGATCCCGCCGATCGAGGAGCACCACGTTGCCCCAGCCCGAACCGAGCTCGACCTCCAGTCGTAGGTCGCGTCCGCCGGCATGGAACGTGACCCGGCGGGGCACCTCGCCGTCAGGCAGCAGGTCGATCGGCACCAACGCGACGCCTCGCTCCGGGCGTACGGCGTCGTCGGCGTGGGTGCCGCCGGGCGCGGTGCCGGCGGTGACGCTGCCGAGCTCCTCCGACTCGGCCCGCACACCCGGGACGTCGGCCACGTCCGCGACGCCCGTCACCCGGCGTACGGCGTCACTCAGGTCGGCAGGGAGATCGCCGTCGGTGCTCGTCAGAGCCACGTCGACGGGATGATCCCGATCCATCTCGGCCGCGATAGCACCCCGTGAGGTCGCCAACCCGGTCAGGACGGCCGTGGTCAAGGTGACGCCGATGAGCAGGGCCGCCGCGGTGGCGGCGGCCCGACGGGGGTTGCGGACCGTGTTGCGTGTGGCGAGCCGGGCCGGCGCACCGCCGAGCCGGCTCGCGACGCCGCCGAGCAGGCGCACCAGCGCTGGCACGAGGACCGGGCCGAGCACGAGGACGCCGGTGAAGACGGCGGCGCCGCCGACGACCATGACCGGCATCGAGTGCTCCGCCATCGCCAGGACGAGTGCCGCAGTCCCGGCCGCCAGCAACAGACCGGCGCTCCCCCATCGCAGCCAGCCGGCCGTGCGACCCGGGAGCACCGTCGTCTCCGGTCGCAGCGCCTGCAGGGGACTGACGCGGACCACCCGCCGGGTCGGCAGCCACGCTGCGAGGACCGTGGTTGCGACCCCCATGCCGAACGCACCCAGGAGCCAGACTGGGGAGAGCGCGACCGGGCCGAGCGAGAACGAGTCGGAGGCCGCCTCGACGCCCGCGACCACCCCGTAGCCGAGCGCGGTCCCGATGCCGAGACCGAGCAGCGAGGCGCCCACGCCGATCGCAAGCGACTCGATGCGCACCGAGCGCAGGAGCTGGCGACGGGTGCCTCCGACACAGCGCAGCAGCGCAAGGTCGCGGGTGCGCTGCGCGAAGAGGATGGTGAAGGTGTTGGCGATGACCAGCACCGCGACGAAGGCCGCGATCGCGACGAAGAGAAGTGCGATGATCGCCATGATGTCGACGCCGTTGTCGACCTCCACCTTGCGCTCGGCGACCTGGGTATCACGGTCGACGATCGACTCGTCGGGGAACCAGCGCTGGAGCTCCGCGATCTGCGCGCCGATCGTGCCGCTGCCTGCCCAGAGCACACTGTCGACGTACATCCGATCTGCCCAGCGCGCGGCATCCTCCCAGGGCAGGTAGACCGCTCCGGCGACGTAGATGCTCGGAGTGTCGACGGTGCCCACCACCGTGGCGTCGAGGCGCTGAGCGCCGGTGCCGATCTGGAGCCGGTCACCCACAGAGACCCGATGTTCCTTGGCGGCGTTGGCATCCACCACCGCCTCGCCGCTCCGGGTGGGGAACCGGCCGGAGCGGAGTTCCTGCCAGCGTTGCCGGGGCGCCAGGGAGATCGGTGCGATGTCGGCGTCGTCCGCCAGCACGGTGCCGGCGCGCCGCACCGGCTGGGTCGACCACCCGAGTACCAGCGCCTCCGCGCCTTCGCGGTCGGCACGCGCCACGACGTCCGCCGCTACCTCGCCGCTGGGGTTCCGGACGACGGCGTCGGCACCCGCATAGGGCACGCCGACACCTTGGGTGAGGCCGGAGCGTGCCGCGGAGACGAGCGCGTTGGTGACCACCAGGAACGCGACCGCCACGATCACTGCGAGGGCGGCGGCGACGTACCGGCGGCCGTAGCGGCGCAGAGAGCCGAGCAGGACGCTGCGCATCAGCGGGTCCCGCCGCGCAACGCGGCGACCAGCGTGTCCTGGTCGGGAGAGGTGAGGCGGGCGCTGATCTGCCCGTCGTGGATGACCAGCACGTCATCGGCGTACGCCGCGGCGTCCAGCTCGTGGGTCACCATCACCACGGTCTGGCCGAGCTCACGCACCGAGCGACGGAGGAAGCCCAGGACCTCGGCCGACGCCTCGCTGTCGAGGTTTCCGGTGGGCTCGTCGGCGAAGACGATCTCCGGCTGGCGCACCAGTGCCCGAGCGATCGCCACCCGCTGCTGCTGACCGCCGGAGAGCTCGCTGGGCAGGTGCCCGAGCCGGTCCTCGAGGCCGAGCACCCGGGTGACGAGGTCGAGGCGATCCCGGTCGGCGCGGTCCGGTCGGTGCCCGGCGAGCTCGAACGGAAGCCAGATGTTCTGGCCCGCGGTGAGCATGGGCAGCAGGTTGAACGCTTGGAAGACGAAGCCGATGTGATCGCGGCGGAAGCGGGTGAGCGTGTCGTCGTTCATCCGCGCCAGGTCCCGCCCGGCGACGGTGACACTGCCGGCAGTGGGCTGGTCGAGACCGGCCAGGCAGTGCATCAGCGTCGACTTGCCCGATCCGGACGGACCCATGATCGCGGTGAACCGTCCGGCGGGCAGGTCGAGGTCGACGCCGCGCAGCGCGTGCACGAGCGCATCGCCACGGCCGTAGCTGCGGGCCAGGCCGCGTGCCCGCGCGGCCAGGGCGAGGTCGGGAACGGGGGTCTCGGGCGGAGGTCCCGGGAGGGTCTTCGTCATGCTTCGAGCCTGGCCGCTCGCGTGCGCCGAATCACCAGACCCGGGTCGGGACCTTCGCTACGACCGGGGGTGGAGAGCCGGGGGCGCTGTACGACCTGGGTCGTACGGCGATCAGCCCGGTGTCACCAACCCGGTCTCGTAGCCCAGCACCACCAGCTGCACCCGGTCGCGGCAACCGGTCTTGGCGAGGATGCGGCCGACGTGGGTCTTCACGGTCGCCTCCGCCACCACCAGGTCGGCAGCGATCTCCGGGTTCGACCGGCCGCGGGCGACCAGCATCAGAACCTCGCGTTCGCGGTCGGTCAGCTCCGTCAGCTCGGCAGCCGGAGCGGCGGCCCCCGGCTGCGGGAGTACGGCGGCGAACTGGTCGAGCAGCCGCCGCGTGGTGCTCGGCGCCACGACCGCATCACCCGCGTGCACGCGGCGGATCGCGGCCAGGAGGTCCTCCGGAGGCGCGTCCTTGAGCAGGAACGCCGAGGCGCCGGCGCGCAGCGCTGCGAAGGCGTACTCGTCCAGGTCGAAGGTGGTCAGCACGATCACCCGCGGAAGGTCGCCCGCGTCGGCGATCCGACGCGTCGCCTCGACGCCGTCCATCACCGGCATCCGGACATCCATGAGCACCACGTCGGCGGCAGTGGCGGTGAGCTGGTGCACCGCCTCGTCGCCGTTGCCCGCCTCGCCGCACACGACCAGGTCGGCCTGGCTGCCGATGAGCATCCGGAAGCCGGCCCGCACCATCTGCTGGTCGTCGACGAGAAAGACGCGGATCGGTTCGCCGTCGCTCACAGGGCTGATCGGTTCGCCGTCGCTCACAGGGGGATCCTCGCAGAGACCTCGAAGCCGCCGCCGGAGCGCGGACCGGTGCGCAGCGTGCCGCCGTGGGCCGCGAGCCGCTCCCGCATGCCCAGCAGGCCGAGCCCCTTGCCGTCGGTCGTCACCCCGGCTCCCCGTCCGTCATCGGCCACGCAGACCTCGAGGGCGCCGCCGGCCTGGGTCATCCGGACCCGGACCCGCGCACCCGGCCCGGCATGCTTGCGGACGTTGGTCAGTGCCTCCTGCACCACGCGATAGGCGGTCAGGCCGACCCCGTCGGGTACCCGGGGCAGCGGCTCGGGCAGGTCGGCATGCACCGGGGTGCCGCCGGCCTCCGCCTCCGCCAGCAGGTGCGGCACATCGGCCAGCAGCGGTTGGGGGCGCACCCCCGACTCCTCCGAGCGCAGCAGTCCCAGCATCCGCCGCATCTCGGTGAGTGCCTCGCGCCCGGTGCTGGAGATGGTGGCGAGCGTCTCCGCCGCCAGTGCCGGGTCCTGCGCGGCGGCGTACCGTGCGCCGTCGGCCTGCACCACGATGACCGAGAGTCCATGGGCGACCACGTCATGCATCTCCCGGGCGATCCGGGCGCGCTCGTCGGCTGCTGCCAGCGCCGCCTGCTGCTCCGCCTCGTGTTCGAGGCGCCGACTGCGCTCGACGAGAGCGTCGACGTACTCGCGGCGGGTGCGGGCGAGCGTGCCCAGTGCCCAGCTCGCGACGCCGATGACGGAGAGGAAGAGGACGTAGCTGACCAGCGCCTCCAGTGCGAGGTAGTCGCGCAGCCAGTCGACGGAGGCGATCACCGCTCCGGCGATCGCCGCGGCGAGCACCACGAACCCCCAACGTGGCTTGGCGAAGCGCGCGGCCGAGTAGACGGCGATCGGGAAGGCGACCTGACCCCAGATCGGCTGATCGGTGACCCCGACCTGCAGGAGGTGCGCGGCTCCGACGACGAACGCGACCGCCACCGGATGCCTCCGCCGCCAGGCCAACGGCACCGTCATCGCCAACGACAGCAGGGCGATCGGCGTCGGAAAGCCGCCCAGCGGCCACGCCAGCAGGGTGATCAGCGACAGACCACCGGCCAGCGCCAGATCGAAGCGGCGCTCGCCTGCGGGAGTCAGCCGTCGGGGCGGACGCATGAGCTCAGGGTACGGCGCCGGCCCGGTTCGGGACGCTCTGCGTTCAACGAACCGAGGCTGCTGCAAGGCATGACGTCACGCTGGAGCCGGGGTACGGCGCGCTGCGGCGACACCGAGGAGAGTGATCACCACGGACAATCCGAAGACCACATCGAACCGATGGGCGGTCGTGGCGATCCCGAAGAGCACTCCCGAGACGGAGAGCGCGAGCGCTGCGCCGAGGGAGTCGGCGATCGAGATGGCGGAGGAGTTGAAGCCTCGCTCGTCCTCCGGCGAGTGCGCGAGCATCACCACGGTGAGGCGTGGGTAGGCGAGCCCCATGCCGATCGACGCGACGCCGTACCCGGCGATCAGGAGAGCAGCCGACAGGTCGATCATCACCACCGCGCAGACCACTGCACTGCCCGCGGTGAGCAGGCCCGACCCGAGGACCAGCGCCCGGGTGTTGCTGAGCCGGTCGGCCAGTCGGGCCTGGGCCTGGCTGGCGGCGGCCCAGCTCAGCCCGGCCATCGCCAGCGCATAGCCGGCCTGGGCGGTGCTGAAGCCCCACTGCTCCTGCAGGACGAACGGCACGTAGGCCTCGGCGCAGAAGAACCCGCCCGAGAGCGCACCCCGCGTGGCGATCACCGACGGCAGCCCGCGTCCGAGGGCAAGGGTCCGCGCCGGCAGCAGCGGACGGACCGCCATCAGCGCGACGACGCCGGCGAGCGCGGCGAAGAGCAGGCCGACCCCCGAGTCGCCGAGCAGCTCCAGGGCGAGTACGGCGGCGGCCGCCACGATCGCCCAGAGCAGCGGGACGACGGGGAAGGGGCGTGCGGACGGCGTCGGCGGATGGGCCCAGAGCTCGCGCAGGGCTGGCGTGATGAGCAGGAGAGCCACCACGACCAGGCCGACGGTGCCGAGGAAGACCCACTGCCAGCCGAAGTGGTCGGCGATCAGGGCGGCGATCGCCGGGCCGAAGAGGGAAGGCAGCACCCAGGCTGCGGCGAACCCGGCCAGGATCGACGGTTGCAGACGCGGTGGATAGACCTGACCGACCACCACGTAGAGCGCCACCGTGATGCCCCCGCCGCCGGTGCCCTGGAGCACCCTGCCGAGGACCAGCGCCTCCATCGACGGCGCGAGCCCGCAGACGAGCAGGCCGAGGGAGAAGACGACCGCACATGCGAGCAGCGGTGGCACCGGGCCGCGCCGGTCGCTCCACGCCCCGGTGGCGACCATGCCGACGATGCCGCTGGCCAGCGGCGCCGCGAACGCCAGCGCGTAGAGGTGGACGCCGTCGAGCTCACGGCTGATGTCGGGCATCACCGTGGTCACCGCAAGCGCCTCGAAGGCGGCGATGAAGACGAGCGAGAAGGTGCCGACCGTGGTGGCGACGTACGGCGGCCGGAGGGCCCCAGCACCGGGTCGGGTCCTGCTGGTCTCGGGGGCGTCGCTCACCGGCTCACGATAGAGGCGGGGGAGGCGGACGTACCAACCGATGAGGCTCACGATCGGCTCTGAGCGCGACCAGGACGGTCGGTGCGTCCGGGGCCGGCGGCACCGTGGGTTCCGACCGCTCGGAGGGCTCGCGCGCGGTGGTGGGCACGCGGGTAGGGTGCCGAGCATGACCAAGTGGGAATACCTGACCGCGCCGATCCTGACGCACGCCGCCAAGCAGATCCTCGACAACTTCGGCTCCGATGGCTGGGAACTCGTGCAGATCGCCCCGGGGATGAACCCGGAGAACCTGGTCGGCTACTTCAAGCGTCCGGTGGCCGAGTGATGGGCGCCGTCGAGGAGCGACTGGCCGGGCTCGGACTCGAGCTGCCCGAGGTCGCGAAGCCGGTGGCGGCGTACGTGCCGGCGCTGCGGAGCGGCCAGCACGTCTTCACCTCCGGCCAGCTTCCGATGCGCTCGGGGGAGCTGATCGTCACCGGCAAGGTCGGCGGCGAGGTGTCGCCCGAGGAGGCGACGGAGTGTGCGCAGCAGTGCGCACTCAACGCGATGGCGGCGGTCAAGTCCGTGATCGGCGACCTCGACCTGGTCACCCGGGTCGTGAAGGTGACGGCGTTCGTCGCCTCGACCTCCGACTTCACCGGCCAGCCGCAGGTCGCCAACGGCGCCTCGGAGCTGCTCGGCACCGTCTTCGGTGAGGCGGGTCAGCATGCCCGATCGGCGGTCGGCGTTCCGGTGCTGCCGTTGGATGCCCCGGTCGAGGTCGAGATCGTCGTCGAGGTCGCCGGGACCGACGCCTGATGGATCCCACGCTGACGCTGCCCGAGCACCTGATCGAGCAGGCCAAGGAGTTCTTGGTCGGCGGCAAGGAGCCTGCCGAGCCGCGTGCGGCCGCGACCGTCGTCCTGCTGCGTGCGGGCGACGGGCGACCGGGCGGGCTGGAGGTCTACCTGCTGCGGCGTCACGTCGGCATGGCCTTCGCCGCCGGGATGAGCGTCTTCCCCGGGGGCGGTGTCGACCCTCGCGACAGCGAGCTCGACCCGGCGCTGTGGGCCGGGCCGAGCCCGGAGGAGTGGGCCAGGCGGATGGACTGCACGGCAGACGAGGCGCAGGCGCTGGTCTGCGCGGCGGTGCGGGAGACCTTCGAGGAGTCCGGGGTGCTGCTGGCCGGCACCGCAGACTCCGTCGTCGCCGACACGACCGGTGATGACTGGGAGGCCGACCGGGTCGCCCTGGAGGGCCGCCAGCTCTCCATGACCGAGTTCCTCACCAGGCGGGGGCTGGTGCTCCGCACCGACCTGCTCTCCGTGCTGGGCGGGTGGCTCACGCCCAACTTCGAGCCCAAGAGGTACCTGACCTGGTTCTTCGTGGCGACCCTGCCCGAGGGGCAGATCACTCGCGACGTCTCGACGGAGTCTGACAAGGTGGCCTGGCTCCCGGTGCGCGAAGCGCTCAAACTGGCCGACGACCGGCAGATGATGCTGTTGCCGCCGACCTACGCGACCATGTGCGAGCTCTACGACGCCACGACGCCCGACGAGGCACTGGCGCATGCCGGAGAGCTGCCGTTCGAGATGATCGAACCGGTCTTCAACCCCGACAACAACCGTCTGGAGAGCCGGCCGCGGATCGTGGAGCTCGGCATCAGGGTCGGGAAGCTGGTGCACGAGGGGTGAGTGCCTGGACCGGTGGTTCGTTCGGGGAGCGGGGCCAATGTGTGCTCGCGCCCAACGCGAACATGATGACACTCGACGGCACCAACACCTGGGTGCTTCGAGAGCCGGGTGGGAACCGCTCGATCGTCGTCGACCCGGGCCCGTCGATCCTCAGCCACCTGGACGCCGTCGAGGAGGCCTCCGGCCCGGTCGCGGCCGTGTTGCTGACGCACCATCACCACGACCACAGCGAGGCTGCGCGGGAGTTCGCCGAGCGGATGGGCTGCGGCGTACGGGCACTCGACCCGGCGTACCGCCTCGGTTCGGAGGGCCTGCACGACGGCGACGTCGTGAGCGTCGACGGCCTCGAGGTGCACGTCCTCGGTACGCCGGGCCACACCGCCGACTCGCTCTGCTTCTACCTTCCCGGGGACGGCGTGGTGCTGACCGGCGACACCGTGCTTGGCCGAGGCACCACCGTGGTGGCCCACCCGGACGGTCAGTTAGGTGCCTACCTCGACTCGCTCGACCGGCTGCACCGCTTGGCCGCCGAGCGTGAGCTCGCGGCGATCTGGCCCGGCCACGGCCCGGTGATCGACAACGCCCTCGCCGCACTCGACTACTACATCTCCCACCGTCACGACCGGCTTGCCCAGGTCGAGGCTGCGCTCGCCACGCTCACCCCCGAGCAACGATCCTCCGACGACCTCCCGCGGACCGTTGTCGAGATCGTCTACTCCGACGTCGACCCCGTCCTCTGGGGCGCCGCAGAGCTCAGCGTCCGCGCACAGCTCGCCTACCTGGCCCGCTGACGCCGCCAGTTTCCCCGCCCGGGCGGGGAAACTGGCACTTGGTGTGCGTAGCTACGGCCTACAAGCGTGGGTTTTCCACGGCAGGTGTGACGGGTGAGGCGCCCGGTGCTTCGGGGGTGACGTGCCCGCGAGGGGAGGCGGCGTAGGGTAGGCACCGGTGTGCCGGGAAGTCTGGTCGGCTCGCTGCCGGTCGAGGTGGCGGTTCTGCTGGTCCACACCCGAATGAAGGCCCGATGCCCACGTTGCCCCGCCTGCGTTTCCTGCCCGACCCCACCCGCCGCGATGCTGCCCGACTCGGCGACCTGCTGCGCCGCGAGACCGTGGGTGGCGTACTCGCCCTGCTGGCCGCAGTGGTCGCGGTGCTCTGGGCCAACTCGATGCTCGGCGGCAGCTATGAAGACCTGCGCCACTATGAGGTCGGACCGCTCAACGTCGAGCAATGGGCAGCAGACGGGGCCTTGACGCTCTTCTTCTTCGTGACAGGGCTCGAGTTGAAGCGCGAGTTCGTGGTCGGCTCGCTGGCGCGGATCTCCGATGCCATCGTCCCCGTCGTGGCAGCGGCGTGTGGCGTCGCGGTCCCCGCCCTGATCTATGTCGCGATCAACGTGCTGGGCCCGGACGGTCATCCGCGTGGCTGGGCGATCCCGTCGGCGACCGACATCGCATTCGCCGTCGCGGTGCTCGCGGTGGTCGGCTCCGCGCTGCCCGGCCAGCTGCGCACCTTCCTGCTCACGCTGGCGGTGGTCGACGACCTCATCGTGATCGTCATCATCGCCCTCTTCTACGCGTCCGGCTTCCACCTGGTCTCCCTCCTGGTCGCGGTAGCCTGCTGCGCGGCGTACTGGCTGTTGCAGCACCTGCGGGTCTCCTCGGTACTGGCGCACCTGCCGTTCTTCCTAGGCGCCTGGTGGTTCACCCACGAGAGCGGCATCCACGCGACCATCGCGGGTGTCGTCCTCGGGCTGCTGACGCGGGTCCGCGCTGACGCGGGGGAGGAGACCAGCCCGGCAGAGAAGGTCGAGCATGCCCTCGGACCGTGGTCGGCGGGCCTTGCGGTCCCGGTGTTCGCGCTGATGTCGGCCGGGGTGGTGATCGGTGGCGGCGCCGAGCTGATCAGCGACCCGGTCGTGCTCGGCGTACTCGCGGGGCTCGTGGTCGGCAAGCCGTTGGGGGTCTTCGGCGGGGCCTGGCTGCTCACCAGGTTGACGCGCGCCGAGATGGACCCCGACGTGGGGTGGATCGACGTCTTGGGCGTCGCGCTGTTGGCGGGTATCGGCTTCACGGTCTCGCTGCTGGTGGCGGATCTCTCGTTCACCGGCGCCGAGCGGGAGGCCGCCAAGACGGCGGTGCTCCTCGGCTCGCTCGTCTCGGCACTCCTCGGCGCGGCGCTGTTGACGTCGCGCAACCGGGTTCACCGGCACCGACCGCCACTCTCGGGGCCCTTCGCCGACTGAGCCGCCGTGTAGAGTCCGCAGCGGATCAGCAGGACCACCCTCAGGAGTTAACCGGCATGTCGCAGCAGCCCCACCAGGACGAGCCCACCATCGGTCGGCTGATCGGTGACGCGCAGAAGGACATCTCCAAGCTCATCCAGTCCGAGATCCAGCTCGCCAAGACCGAGCTGAAGATCAGCGTCAAGGCCGGCACCGCGGGCATCGGGCTCTTCGCTGCGGCCGGGTTCCTGCTGCTGCTCGCGATCATCATCTTCTCCATCGCACTGGCGCAGCTCATCCACTGGAACGGCGACGGCCTCGACCTGCACTGGGCCTACCTGATCGTCTTCGGCGTCTACACGGTGCTGGCGGTGCTGCTGGTCCTGGTCGGCGTCTCCAAGGTCAAGAAGGTCAAGGCGCCGGAGCGCGCGATCGCGCAGGCGCAGGAGACCAAGGCGGCGTTCGCCAAGCACTGACGGGTCAGCCGGTGCAGTCGCCGGTGCTCACGGTGGCCTCGTGGCTCCGGCCAGCGGCTGCGGCGTCGGCGACGGCAGCGGCGGTGACCGCGTAGCCGGTGTCCTTGTCGGTCACGGAGGCGGCGAAGACCACACCGACGACGTCCCCGTTGGTGTTGATCACCGGCCCGCCGGAGTTGCCGGGGCGGATCAACGCGCGCAGCGACAGCACGTCACGGATGACCGAGCCCTCGTTGTAGATGTCCGGCGAGCGGAGTCGCTGCTCGGCTCGGATGCGGCCGGGCTGGACGTCGTACGGACCGTCCTCGGGGTAGCCGAGGACGGCGACGTTCGCGCGGTCGGCAGGATCGTCCTCGAAGGCCAGCCCGGGAGCATCGAGCCCTGGTACGGCGAGCACTGCGATGTCGAGTTCGCTGTCGTAGTGGACGACACGCGCCCGCTGGGTCGCGTCGCCGAGGAGCACCGACGGGTCCGAGACCCCGGCCACGACGTGGGCGTTGGTCATCACGCGGCCCGGCGCGTAGACGAAGCCACTGCCTTCGACCCCGCGTCCGCATCGGTTCTCGCCGCGGATCTTCACCACGCTGGCTGCCGCGTCGCGCACGTCGGGGTCGCGCATGATGCGGGAGGCGTCGGGCGGCTTGACCTCGACGATCCGCTCCGGCGCGAAGGGCTCCAGGTAGCGCGGGAAGAAGTTCGTGCCGACCACGTTGTTGAAGGCGTTGAGCGCCTCGTTGGCCTGGGACGGCATCGCCTTGTCGACCTTCGCCAGCACGACGGACTCGCGAACCATCGGGGTGATCGGCCCGATCCGCGACCCGCTGACCGCGACCCCCAGGGCCCAGGCGACCAGGAGCACGGCGAACGAGCTCAGCAGCGCGCCGCCGACAGCATCGACCGCACGGGCTGGCTGCCAGGTGATGAGCTCGCGGGCTTTCGCGCCGGCGTACTGGAAGGTGGCCTGACCGAGGCTCGCCGCCAGGATCACGATGAAGAGGGCGCCGAGGGAGACCCACGTCGACGGATCTTTGTCGCCCAAGGTGAGCGGCGCGAGCCAGATGCCCAGGAGGCCACCGAGAAGCAGGCCCACGGTGGCGAAGGCGCCGGTGATGAAGCCCTGCCAGTAGCCCGAGAGGGCATAGGTCAGGACCAGCAGGATGAGGAGGATGTCGAGGACGTTCACCGATCGTCCTCCTTCAAGGTCGTGTTCGGCGCGGGGACGGGGCCGCGGCGCTCACCCTCCAGCATGCGAGCCGGAAGTTCCACCACCCGGCGCGTGTCCCACGGATCTGCCCAGCCGATGTGCTCGAAGTAGCGGGAGATGATCCCGGCCGTGAACCCCCACAACAGCACGTCGTGCTCCGGCCCGATCAGGTACGCCGGCCCGAGCCACCCGCCCGGCGCGCGGACGGCCACGCGGTGCTCAGGCTCGATGAGCTCGCGCAACGGCACCCGGTGGATGGCGTGGACCTCGTCGACCGAGTGCGTGGTGACCGGCGACTCCGTCTGCCACCAGCCGAGCACAGGTGTGACCGCGAAGTTGCTCGGCGGCAGCCAGAGCTCGGGGAGCTGACCGAGCACCTCCACCCCGCTCGGATCGAGCCCGGTCTCCTCCCACGCCTCCCGTAGCGCCGTCTCGACAGGAGTCTCCCCGGGGTCGATCGACCCACCGGGGAAGGAGACCTGGCCCGGGTGTGTGCGCATCGTGTGCGCCCGCTCGGTGAGCAGCAGGTCATGCCCGTGCGGGCCCTCCCCGAAGAGCATGAGTACGGCGCCCCGCCGGCCAGCGTGGTCGTCGGGTGGTACGAAGCGGGTCAGGTCGTCGGCGCGGATGGTCGCCAATCCGGCCTGGACCGGATCCAGCCAGCGTGGCGCGGTCATGGTGCCTGGCCCAACGTGATGCCCAGGTGCTTCTCGACCAGGCCTTCCAACTCCCCGACGGAGTCGATCTCCTCGAAGGCGACCCGTGGCGTGCCGCTGTCGTCGACCACCGAGCCGTCGGCGTCGATGAAGATCATCGCGGGGAGGCCCGGGAAGTTGGGCAGCGGCCCTGCGAGTGCGAGATCGGTGTTCGGATCGGCGAGCTGCGGGTAGCTGATGCCGGTCTCGCGGGCCAGCTCGAGGGCCGCCCCGGGTTGGGCGTCGTTGAAGTCGATGCCGAGCACCGCCACCTGGTCGCCGTGCTTCTGGAAGAACTTCTCGTAGATGGGCAGCTCGCGCCGGCATGGCGGGCACCAGGAGGCCCACAGGTTGATCACCATGGGTCCGCGCAGCGTCGACACGTTGACATCGGCCCCACCGCCCAGACAGGGCAGCGTGATGGCCGGCAGCGTGCTGTCGCCGTGACTGCCTGCTCCGGGCGCGCAGTCGGGAAGATCGGTGGCGGCCTTGGCGTCCCGGAGCTCGGGGGTGTCGACCTGCACACTGCTCCGGTGGCTGGCGTCGCCGTCGGATCCGGGTGGCGTCAGCATCGAGCACCCCGTGGAGAGCAGCAGGATCGCGGTGCAGGCAACGGCAGCGCGCCGGATGCCCTGGTGCGCCCTTCCGCCGTGATGACGGCCTGGCGTCATGCCGGTCCCTCGGTGCGCACCAGCTTGGCGGCCTCGCCAGCGTCGACCGGACCCTCGCCGTACGAGGGGCACCAACGCGCGACCGGGCAGGCGCCGCATGCAGGCTTCTTCGCGTGGCAGATCCGGCGGCCGTGCCAGATCACGTGGTGGCTGAGCATCGTCCAGTCACGCTTGGGGAAGAGGTCGCCGATGGCGAACTCGACCTTGACCGGATCGGTCTCCTCGGTCCATCCGAAGCGTCGTACGAGGCGGCCGAAGTGGGTGTCGACGGTGATGCCGGGGATGTCGAAGGCGTTGCCCAGCACGACGTTGGCGGTCTTGCGGCCGACGCCCGGAAGCTTGACCAGGTCGTCGAGCCGCGGCGGCACCTGGCCGTCGTGCTGCTCCACCAGGGCGTGGGAGAGTTTGAGCAACGACTCGGTCTTCTGGCGGAAGAAGCCGAGCGGGCCGACGATCTGCTCCAGTGCCGCTCGGTCGGCGCCGGCCATCGTGCGGGCGTCGGGGTAGGCGGCGAAGAGGGTGGGCCGCACCTTGTTGACCCGTCGGTCGGTGGTCTGGGCGCTGAGCACCGTGACCACGAGCAGCTGGAACGGATCCTCGAAGTCGAGCTCGCACCGGGCGTCGGGATAGGTCGCGGCGAGCACGCGGTCGACCTTGCGGGCGCGGCGGACCAGAGCGGTCCGGGAGTCGGTCGCGGGCACGGAGGACAGCCTACGTGGAGCCTCCGACACCCGCTCGGCAGGAACCCGGTTGAAAGGCGCGCCGGTTGATGGTTCATGATGTGACCCAAAGCACGACTAGGATCGGCTAGAACTGCGCTCATTTACTCGCTCACTAGCGATGGAGGACCTCGTGGACAATGACGTGCTGCGTCAGGCGCCGCTCTTCAGCCACCTCGACGACGAGGCGGCCACCGCGCTGCGCTCGTCGATGACCGAGTCGCGGCTGCGACGAGGCGAAGTGCTCTTCCACGAGGGCGACTCCGGCGACAAGCTCTACATCGTCTTGGACGGCAAGGTGAAGCTGGGCCGCACCTCCAGCGACGGGCGCGAGAACCTGCTGGCCATCCTCGGCCCCGGTCAGATGTTCGGGGAGCTGTCGCTCTTCGACCCGGGCCCGCGTTCGGCGACCGTCACCTGCGTGACCGACGCCAGTTTCGCCTCGCTCTCCCACGGCGACCTCGCCAAGTGGCTGGAGGGCCGCCCGGTCGTGGCCTACGGCATCCTCGGCCAGCTGGCCGGCCGGCTGCGCAAGGCCAACGACGTCGTGGCCGACCTGGTCTTCTCCGACGTGCCGGGCCGCGTGGCCAAGGCCCTGCTCGATCTCGCCGACCGTTTCGGGCGCACCGCCGACGACGGTGTCCACGTCCATCACGACCTCACTCAGGAGGAGCTCGCCCAACTGGTCGGCGCCTCCCGAGAGACCGTCAACAAGGCGCTGGCCGACTTCGCATCGCGCGGATGGCTGCGGCTGGAGCCGCGCTCCGTCGTGATCATGGACATCGAGCGGCTCTCCCGCCGCGCCCGCTGAGCAGGGCACTCACCAGCAGCGCAGCACGGCAGCCGTCCATGTTGCTCACCATGCGTGTCGAGTTCGCGCAAACGATCGCTTGAGTTCGCGCATCTGGCAACGGCGAGGTGCCGTTTGCGCGGACGCAACGCGCCATTTGCGCGAACTCGACGTTTCAGGCAGCGGGCAGGGTACGGCGGCGCTGCGTGATAGCGCGTAGGCGTGAGGTGCGGCCCTGCTCGTCTTCGCGCCGTACCGCCCAGACGACGCCCGTCAGCGCCTCGGCGAGGTCGATCGGCGCGGCGCCCTCCTCGATCTCGCGGACGTGCAGCCGCGGGGCCGGGAGGAGGCGGGACCACGCAGGGATGGTGCCCACCTCGTCGGCACGGAGCAGGAGCATGACGTGCACGTCGAGCCCGGCCAGGTGGTCCAGGATCAGTGCGAACTGGTCGACGTCGGCCTCTGCGAACTGCGGCTGCGCGATGGCCATGTCGGCGTCGAGCCGCCACAGACCGCGGGTGATGCCCGCCCAGGCACCCTCGACCTCACGGCGGCTCAGGCCGCGGGCGCGGTGGTTGCGGAGCATCTCGGTCGCTGCGGCGTCGAGCGCGGGCTGCGCGATCTCGGGCACCAGACAGCCGGCGCCGGCCAGCAGTGCTCGGTGCTGCGAGAGGTCGGCATGGGTGAGTGCGCGCGGCTCAGGGCCGACGTGCAGGAAGAGCTTCTTCTTCGCCATGGCGCCAGGGTGGACGCTGGAGGTGGCCGGAAGGTGCCGTCCCCGGTGGCCGTCCGATGAACAGAGGCTCCCCCGGCGCCCGAGGGAGCCGCTGAACGATCTCGCTGGCTGCGCAACGGCGTCGACGGGCCAGCCCAGCGCCGCCCCGGACCGGCTTGACCGACACGTCTCTAGAACAAGTTCTAGATCCTGCGTAGCATGCCCGCCATGACCGAAGACATCATCTGGAACGCCGCCGACGACGACCACCCGGCCCGACGAGCCTCGCAGCGCTCCTACGCCGCCGTCGCGAAGAAGGACCTCGCGCAGTGGCTCACCGTGTATGCGGAGGACGCGGTGCTCGAGGACCCGGTCGGGCCGTCGATGTTCGACCCCGAGGGCAAGGGCCACCATGGGCACGCGGGGATCAGCGCCTTCTTCGAGAAGGCGATCGCCCCGATCGAGTCGTTCGAGTTCACCATCAACGACTCGTTCGCGAACCCGGGCAGCAACACCTGCGCCAACATCGGGCGGATCAAGACGACCTTCCCTGACGGCAGCCACACCACGACGGACCTGATCATGGTCTACGTGGTGGGCGAGGACGGACGCGTGCTGTCGATGAAGGCCTTCTGGGAGCCGGAGCGCACGATGGCGAGCTTCACTCCTGCCTGAGCCGGCGCCCGCCGAGTCCTGGTGGCGGCATCCTCGCTGGCTTGCTACGTCGAGGGGCCTGTGACGCGATCTGTCGACCGCGCGTCATAACGGGTGTCAACGTCTCGACCCAGGAGAGAGATGAACCACGCCGAACGCACTGCGGCCTTCGAGGAGTTCGCCCGTGCTCGTGCCCAGCACCTGCACCGCTCCGCCTGGCTGCTGTGTGGCAATCGCGCCGACGCCGAGGACCTCGTCCAGGAGACCTTGGCGAAGGTCTACGTGCGGATGCATCGGATGCTGGCGCCCAAGCTGGAGAACCCCGCGGCATATGCGCAGACCGCGCTCACCCGGACCTTCATCAGCGCACGGCGGCGGCGTAGCAGCGGCGAGCTGCCGTACGCCGACCTGCCGGACCGGGCAGTGGGCGACCACGCGACGGCGGCCGATCTTCGACTCAGCCTTGCCGACGCGCTGGCGGAGCTGGCGCCGGTCGACCGTGCGGTGGTGGTGCTGCGCTACCTCGAAGACCTCTCGGTCGAAGAGGTGGCCGGGATGCTCGGCCTCTCTCCTGGGGCGGTGCGGAACCGAAGCATGCGGGCGCTTGCTCGGATGCGTGAGAGGAGTCTGAGATGAAGGATCACGAGCTCGGCAGCCTGATGGACCGCTCCACGCGTGACCTGCCGGTCGATGTCGAGGGCCTGGTGGCCGGTGGCAGCGCCCGCGGGCGGGCAGCACTGCGCCGGAGGCGTCTGGGTACGGCGCTTGCGGCGGCGGGGGCGACCGCCGCGGTGACGGTGGGGATCGTGGCCGCGCCCTCGTTGCTCGCCGGCGGTCCTGTGCCGCGAGAGATCGTTGAGGCAGGGCCTGCTTCCGCCTCCGCCGGCGATCCCGATGCCACCCACGGAGCAGTTGAGCAGCCGGCCCGTCCCGATCGGCCGTTGCGCCATGCCGCCGCGGAGCTCCCGAGCATCGTCATGACCGCGCTCGGAGCCCCCGTGACCTCCGCGTCGGTGCTCGAGGATGCGAAGCATCCGCTCTGGGACGAGGCGCGCGAGAAGATCGTGCACTTCCGGTGGAAGGGCACGCTGACGACGGTCATGATCACGCCGGCGCACCGCTCCGCGACCTGCGCAGAGCTGGCCGCACCTGATGCGCTTCCCACGCTGGACGGGAAGGCCGGTGCGGAGCTGCCGACCCGCGATCCCCAGGAGTGCCGGGTCGTGGACGGCCTCCAGGTGCTGGTCTCGCCGGCCTATGACCTCCCGGTGAAGGCGCAGGGTGCGCAGGCATGGAATCACGGCTACGTGGTCTCGGTGACCTCCTACAACGTCCCCGACGGCAAGAATCCCGACGGCAGTGAAGACGTTCCGCCCGTGATGGATCAGCCGGCGATCCCGATGGACCGGTTGATCGACCTCGTCACCAGCGAGGCCTGGTTCGCCTGAGCGTGGCTCTCGGGCGTCATGCGTTCGGCGACGGCTCGCCGGGCGCATGACGCCCGCTCACGCCCGCGGAGCCTCGTGTACGACGCCTCGAGCGAGAAGTGTCTCGACCTGCGCCGCGCCGTACCCCAGGAGTTCGGTCAGAACCACGCGGGTGTGCTCTCCGGGCATCGGTGCCGGTGCGGTCGCTACCGGTGGAAGCGTCTCGAAGGGAGAGCTGCTCTCCTCGGTGGGAAGATCGCCCTCGAACGCCGGATGCCGGAGTACCGCATAGCTGCCGCGGTGCTGCAGCTGCGGGTCGTGCGCGATCTCGTTCAGGCGCCGCATGGCTGCGGCCGGGATGCCGGCCCCCTGCAGATGCTGCATCGCCTCGTCGGGGGTGCGCCGGGCGGCCCATCGCGCGACGGCTGCATGCAGCTGCTCGTCGGGTGAGGCGCCGACTGCGACCCGGAGCACCTGCTCCTCGGCCGGGGTGCGCGCCTCGATGACGCACCATTCGTCATCGCCGGCGCAGGCGAACAGGTCACCGAACCCATGGCGATCCCGGTTGCCGCGGGCGCGCACGGTGCCTGGCGCCAACGATTCCGCCGCTGCTAGAGGAGCCAGCTGGTGGAGCACGACGTCGGACTGGGCCAGCTCGATGCGGGTGCCACGGCCGGTGCGGCGGCGCTCGACGAGCGCAGCGGCCACGGTCAGGGCGCCGATCCGCGCCGCGACGTGGTCCGGATACACGGTGACGCCGTCCCAGCACTCGGTCTCGTCGGCGTCGTACTTCCAGAGGCTGGAGATACCGCAGGCTGCGCGGACGAGCGGCCCGTAGCCGAGCCGTTTCGCCCAGCCTCCTCGCGAGCTGAAGGCTGCGCTCTCCACGACGACGATCCGCGGATTGATGGCCGCTAGCCGCTCATGGTCGATCCCGAGCGAGGCCAGGGTGCCGGGCTTGAAGTTGCTCAGGACGACGTCGCTGCGAGCCACGAGGTCGCGGAAGATCGCCAGGCCCTCCGGTGAGCGCAGGTCGAGACCCAGGCTGCGTTTGTTGCGCTGGCCCCAGGCGAAGGAGGCGTTCATCGCCTCGCCGCGACGAGTCTGGCGGAGGCCGTCGGGGAAGGCGAGACTCTCGACCTTGATGACGTCGGCGCCGAGATCGGCGAAGGCGCGGCCGATCTCGGCGCCGAAGACGATCACGCCGAGATCGAGCACGCGAAGGCCGCTGAAGGGGAGGCAGTCGGGCGCGGACGGGTCGCCGTCGTGTGTCTCCGGCTCCGGGCGAGGGAGCCATGCGTGGTCGGTTGCCGGGTCGGCGGGGTAGGGCGCACGGATGCCCAGTCGTTCGCCGCCGACATCGGCGAAGCCGGTCGGCAGATGCGCGCGCAGACCGGGTGCGAGCTCGATCTCGTCCACGCTTCCGCCGTCGACGAAGTGCGGACTCCGGACCGCCTCTCCCAGGGTGAGCACCTGGGCGAGCGGGATGCCGCGGCGGGCAGCCTCCTCGACGAGCTCCGCCGCTGTGTGCCGGGAGAAGAGGTCGTTGATCAGGGAGTTGAGCCGGTCTCCGGCCTCGACCCGGGCCGAGATCGAGGCGTACTTCGGGTCGGCGAACTCCGCGGGGCTGCCCAGCCACCCGAACATCCCCTGCCACTGCCGGGGCGCGAGCAGGCACAGGCGCACGAATCCGTCGGCACACGGATAGACCGGGTAGGAGTCCGCAGGCGGCCGGTCCCGACGGATCTTGCCGGAGCGTCCAGCCGCCGCCGAGCCCTGGACGCCGTATGCCGGGTCGAGCCCCGTCGCTACCGCCTCGGCGTGGGAGAGATCGACGAGCTGGCCCCGGCCGGTGCGCAGGCGGTGGTGATAGGCGACCAGCGCCGTCCATGCCAGCTGGGCCGCGGCTGTCGCGTGGGCGAGTCCGGCTGGTGGCAGCAACGGAACCGCTCCGGGGCGACCCGAGCGGGAGAGTGAGCCGCTGAGCGCGAGCAGGGTGCTCTCGGTCGCCTGCCAGGTGTTGCGCGGCCCAGTGCTGCCGAAGGGGGAGGAGACGACCACGACCAGCCATGGGTGCCGAGCGCGTAGGCGGCCGGCGTCGACGGTCCAGGGGTTGTCGCGGTCGAGTACGACGACATCTGCCTCCGCTGCCAGCTCCAGGAGGTGAGCTGCGTCGGTCGCCACCACGTGCGCCTTGTTTGCGTTGCGGACGAGGAAGGGGAGTGACTGGTCCCCGTGGCGGGGCTCCTCGGTGCGGGTGGGACTCCCGCCCGGCGGCTCGACGCGCACCGTCTCGGCGCCGAGGTCGGCGAGCAGGCGTGTGGCTGCCTCGCCGACGGCATCTGAGGCGTCCAGGACGCGTACTCCGGACAACGGCCGTGCTGGCATCGATCTCCTCCTCGGTCTCTTCGCTATAATCTAATGATAGTCGGTTTAGGGCAAGCGAGGACAGTGATGGAACAGCGGACCGAGTACGCCGCATGCGTGATGACGAGCCTCGACGGCACTGTCGGCGTGGTCGAGCTGGCTCGCCCTGACCGTGGCAATGCGGTGAACGTGCGGCTCTGTGCGGAGCTGCACGATGCACTCGACCGGATGGACGCCGACGACGAGGTTGCCGTCGTGCTGCTCGCAGGCCAGGGCCGCAACTTCTGCGTCGGGGCGGATCTGCAGGAGGGCTTCCAGGGGGCGGGCAAGCCGCGGTCGGCCGCCTTCGAGGCCTTCGTGGCCCGATTCGGCACGGCTGGCGGCGTGCCGCGCGACCCGGGTGGCGTGGTCGCCCTGCGCCTTGCCGCGATGCGCAAGCCGGTCGTCGTCGCCGTTCACGGGGCGGCTGTCGGGGTCGGTGCGAGCTGGCTGCTTCCGTGCGACGTCAGGATCATTGCCGAGTCGGCGCGAGTCGGATTCGTCTTCGCCAAGCGGGGCATCGCCGCCGAGTCGACGGCCAGCTGGCTGCTGCCGCGCGTCGTGGGCATCACGCGTGCGGCCGAGTGGGTCCTCACGGGCCGACTGGTCCCTGCGCAGACGCTGCTCGCTGCGGGACTCGCCACCGAGGTCGTGGCGGACGCCGAGGTGCGCGAGGCCGCGCTGCGGGTCGCTCGAGAGATCGCGGCGAGCACGTCGCGGGTCGCTGCCGGGGTCGCCCGGCAGCTGCTCTGGGGAATGCTCTCCTCGGCGTCTCCGGTCGAGGCGCACGAGGTGGAGTCTCGGGTGGTCTGGCACGCCGCCGGTGGCGCAGACGTGGCCGAAGGCGTCGCTTCCTTCCTGGAGAAGCGACTGCCCGAGTTTCCGCTCCGCGTGCCCCGTGACTATCCGGCGTACGTTCCGGCCTGGCCAGCGGTGGACAACAGGTGATGCGCTGTCAGTAGGAGGCCAGGCCGCCGTCGACGGTCAGGGTCGTTCCGGTGACGTAGCTGGAGGCGTCTGAAGCGAGGAAGAGCATGGCGGCGTCGAGCTCTCGCTGTTCGCCGAGGCGGCGGAGCATGCTGTGGTCGGCCACCATGGCAGTGATCGCCTCGCTGCCCTGGGCAGTCATCTCGGAGGCGAAGTAGCCCGGACACAGGGCGTTCACCCGGATGCCTCGACGTGCCCACTCGCCCGCGAGGTCGCGGGAGAGGCCGATCAAGCCAGCCTTGCTGGCGGCATAGGCCGCTTGCGGAAAGCGTGGTGCGATCTGGCCGAGCACGGAGGCCACATTGACGATCGAGCCACCGTGCTCCATGCGCCGGGCGCATGCCTGGGCCATCCAGAAGGCGCCGTTGAGGTTGACGTCGACCAGGCCCCGGAAGCCTTCAGGTGTCTCCTTCAGCGCGGAGACGGCGGAACCCAGGCCCGCGTTGTTGATGAGCGCATCGAGGCGGCCGAACGCCTCCCGCGATCGCTCGGCGACCCGTTCGCATGCCTCGGGGTCGGCGACATCGGCTACCACGGTCACGACGCGTGCCCCTTGTGTACGCAGCTCGTCGGCGACTGCTTGCAGGCGGTCCTGGCGACGTGCGGCCAGGACCAGGTCGGCGCCGGCGCTTGCCAGGCTGCGGGCGAAACCGGCGCCGAGGCCACTGCTGGCGCCGGTGACGACGACGGCGCGTTCGTCCATGCGGAATGTGTCGAGTGTGTTCATCGGTCTCTCCTGCTGCGGGTGTTGTCAAACCAAGGCTTTATCTAACAATATTAGATAAATTCTCGATCGACAGGAGCCGCCATGGAGTTGCGACGACGAGTGCGCGTGGTCGACCGGGTGCCGGTGGCCGAGGGGGTCGTGCAGCTCGACCTGGCCTCGAGGGACGGTGAGCAGCTGCCGGCTTGGCGCCCCGGGGCGCACATCGATCTCTGTGGCCCCGACGGCCTCGTCCGCCAGTACTCGCTGTGCGGCGACGTGGATGCGCGGAGCTGGCGGGTTGCGGTACTGCGGGTGTCTGACGGCCGTGGTGGATCTCGATGGGTGCATGACGAGCTGGGAGTGGGCAGTGAGCTCGAGGTCTCCGGCCCGCGCAACCATTTCGAGCTGGACCTCGGTGTCGATCACCTCTTCCTGGCGGGTGGGATCGGCATCACGCCGCTCCTGCCGATGGCCCGCGAGGCCGCTCGTGCCGGGGTGGAGTGGCGCCTCGTGTACGGCGGCCGCTCGCGGGCCTCGATGGCCTTCCTTGCCGAGGTCGCAGCGCTCGGGGAGGGGCGGGTCGACGTGGTGCCGCAGGACGAGTGTGGACTGATCGATCTGGCCGCCGTCTTCGGAGCACCCCGCCCCGGCCGTGTCGTGCACTGCTGTGGCCCCGAGCCGTTGCTTGCTGCGGTTGAGGCGTTCCTGCGCGATCGGCCGGAGGAGCTGCATCTCGAGCGCTTCTCTGCTGGGGCATCGACCGAGGGGGAGGCGTTCGAGGTGGAGATCGCCTCCTCGGGTCGGCGGATCCGTGTGCCCGAGGGCTGCAGCATCATCGAGGCGCTGACGGGTGCCGGTGTGGCGGTCGACTTCTCCTGTGCCGAGGGCACCTGCGGAACGTGTGAGACCGGCGTCCTCGGCGGCGTGCCCGATCACCGTGACGTGGTGCTGACCGAGGAGGAGAAGGCGTCGGGCGACGTGATGATGATCTGCGTCGGCCGGTGCCTGGAGGGACCGTTGGTTCTCGATCTCTGACGACTTCCGGGGTGGGGCGCGTGTCGCTTGCGAAGGGTCAACTAATGAATTTAGGTTTCCTCTTGACAGTGATGCGAGTCACGCACTACAACTTCACCTAAGGACTTTAGGTTTCCCAGTGCGCCGCTCGGGCGTCGCCGAGGAACTCCACGGCCTCCGGCCGGCTGAGCACAAGGAGCAGACTCATGACCGCAACGATCGGCGCCGCGCTCTCGTGGTGGGCGCGGACCCAGCCCGAGGCCCCGGCCTACGTCTTCGCTGACGAGACCCTCGACTACCGGACGGTGGAGCACTGGTCCAGTCGCGTCGCGCGACTCTTGGGGGAGCACGGTGTCGCCCCGGGTGACAGGGTCGGCCTGATGGCCGGGAACTCGGTGCCGTGGCCGATCGCCGCGCTCGGCGTGATGAAGGCCGGTGGCGTGCTGGTGCCGCTCAACCCGCGCTTCAAGCCGGCGGAGCTGCGCAAGGTGCTCGACGACGCCGGCGCCGCGGTCGTCATCGCCGACGACGCCTTCGTGCCGACGGTGACGGCGGCGGGCGAGCTGGGCGCGGCCACGACGGCCGTCTCCTTCGCCGACCTCCGCGGTGCTCGGGCCGGCGCGCCGGACACGTTCCGGATCGATCGTGGCGAGGAGGACCCGATCGCGGTCATCTTCACGAGTGGTTCGACCGGCATGGCCAAGGGCGTGGTGCTCACCAACCGCACGCTGATGAGCATCGTCTTCGAGGCGTCGTTGACCGAGGAGGGCTTCCACCGGGGATCGACCTCCATCCTGGTACTGCCACTGGCCTTCACTCCCGGCCTGGTCTGGGGTGTCCTGATGACCACCGTTCTCGGTGGGAAGATCGTGATCGAGGCGGATCTCAACCCTGGCCGAGCGGTGAAGCTGATCGAGGAGCACCAGGTCGAGGCGATCTTCGGGGTGCCGCTGATCTACCAGGCGTTGGCTGCGGCGCCCGAGTTCGCCGAGGCCGACCTTTCCTCGCTCAAGACCGCGGCGGTCGGTGGCGCGGCGGTGCCGGCCACGCTGCTCGAGGCATGGGCGGCCAAAGACGTCGCCCTGCGGCAGATCTACGGGATGACGGAGGCCGGCGGCATCGCCACCTCGACGTGGGTCTCGGAGTACCGGGAGCACCCGGGCACCTGTGGCTCCGGCCTGATCTTCACCCGGGTCAAGACGGTGCGGGAGGACGGCAGCGACTGTGAGCCGGGCGAGCTCGGCGAGCTGGTCATCCAAGGCCCCGGTGTCACGCCTGGCTACTGGGAGGCGCCGCAGATCAATGCCGAGGTCTTCCGCGATGGTTGGCTGCACAGCGGCGACCTCGGCACCCTTGACGAGCAGGGTCGGGTCAAGTTCGTGGACCGGCTCAAGGACCTGATCATCACCGGCGGCATCAACGTCTCGCCGGTCGAGCTCGAGCTCGTGGTCGCGGGCATCCCGGGCGTTGCCGAGTGCTCGGTCATCGCGGCTCCGGATCCGAAGTTCGGGGAGACGCCGGCCGCGATCATCACCGTCAACGGCGAGCTCGCCGAGCAGACCGTGGTCGAGGAGTGCGCCAAGGTGCTGGCCGACTACAAGGTGCCCCGCTATGTCGTGCTCCGTCAGGACCCGTTGCCGCGTCTGCCCAACGGCAAGATCAGCAAGACGGAGATCCGCGCGGAGTACGCCGATATCGCCGACAAGTTCGCCAAGGTCCGCTGACCCCACCAGCTTGTGTGGCCTCCCGGGATTCCCTCACCCCGTCGGAGGCCACACGGGAATACCGTCGAGGTGCACTGATGTCTCAACCAACAATCGACCAGGACGTGGTGCGGCTCGAGATCGTCGACCACGTCGCGGTGGTGACCATCTGTCGCCCTGCCGCGATGAACGCGGTCGACGCCTCCGTCTCCGCGGCGATCGGTCAGGCACTCGAGCAGGCCGATGCGGACCCCGGCGTGCGAGCCCTGGTGCTGACCGGCAGCGGTGGCGCATTCTGCGCCGGTGCCGACCTCAAGGCCCTGGCTCGTGGGGAGGCGGTGCACGACCCGGACCATCCTGAATGGGGCTTCGCCGGTTGGACACAGCATCCCGTCCGGGTGCCCACGATCGCGGCCGTCAACGGCTTCGCTCTCGGCGGGGGCACGGAGCTGGTGTTGGCTGCGGACCTCGCGGTCGCCGATCCGGGTGCCACGTTCGGGCTGCCGGAGGTGACGCGCGGACTGCTCGCCGCTGCCGGGGGCATCATCCGCCTGCAGCGTCAGGTCCCGTTCAAGCGCGCTCTCGAGATGGCGTTGACCGGCGAGTCGATCGCAGCTGACGAGGCGCACGCGCTCGGGTTGGTCAACCGGGTCAGCGCGCCAGGCAAGGCGCTGGAGGAGGCAATGCAACTCGCCCACCGGATCGCCGATAACGCCCCGGTCGCCGTCAGGGAGACCAAGCAGGTCATGCATGGGACTGCGGCCATGGGGTCGGACTGGGAACCGGAGGTATGGCAGGTGAGCAATCGCGCGATGGGCCGCATCTTCCGCTCTGATGACTTCCGTGAGGGCACGCGCGCGTTCGCTGAGAAGCGTCGTCCCGAGTGGAGCGGGCGGTGAGCGGCGCGGGCCTCGTCAAGGGCCTCCAGCGGCTGGTGGTCGTCGGAGGCTCGCTCGGTGCTGCCCGCGTCGCCGAGGAGGCACGGCGGGTCGGCTTCGAGGGATCGATCGTGATCATCGGCGAGGAGCCGGTGGCGCCCTACGACCGTCCCCCGCTGAGCAAAGGGTTCCTGACCGAGCCGCAGGCGCCGGACCTCGACCTGCTCGACATCCGGTCGCTCGGCGTCAGCATGATGGCCGGCACCCGTGCGGTCTCGCTCGACAGCCGCAATCGACGGGTCCGCACCAGCTCGGGCGAGGTGGAGTACGACGCGCTGGTGATCGCGACCGGTGCGGTGCCGCGCCCCTTCGAGCCCGGCCAGGGTCTGGCCGGCGTCACTCACCTGCGTACGGTCGAGGACGCGCGGCGGATCCGCGGCGCGCTGCGACCGGGTGCTCGGGTGGTGGTCGTGGGCGCCGGCTTCATCGGCGGGGAGGTCGCCTCCAGCGCCCGGGCCCGGGGTGCCGATGTGACGCTCGTCGAAGCGCAGGCGCTCCCGTTGGTGGGTGCGGTCGGGAGCCTGGTCGCGGAGCGCCTCTCCCTGCTGCATCGCCAGTACGGCGTCGATCTGCGCCTGCGCACGAAGGTCCGCGACATCATCGGCACGGAGCACGTCGAGAAGGTAGCGCTCAACGATGGGAGCGTCGTGCCGGCGGATCTCGTCGTGGTGGGCATCGGAGTCGAGCCCAACACGGGCTGGCTGCGCGGCTCCGGCGTGGCCGTCAGTGATGGCGTCGCCTGCTCGCCCTACCTGGAGAGTACGGTTCCGGGTGTGTACGCCGTCGGAGATGTCGCCCGCTGGGTCAATCCGTGGAGCGGGCACTCGACCCGCATGGAGCACTGGACCTCGGTGGGCGAGCAGGCCGCGAGTGTGGTGCGCAACGCGCTGACCGTCGACCGGCAGCCCTGCAGCATCACGCCGTACTTCTGGTCCGAGTGGTATGGGCACAAGCTTCAGCTCCTCGGTGAGTTCGCTCAGGAGACGGAGCTGCAGGGGGAGCCTGATCCGACGGCGCCGTTCCTGGCGCAGTACCGGTACGACGGCAACCTGGTCGGTGCCTTCGCGCTCGACCGGACCGGACCGCTGATGAAGATGCGCGCCGCGATCGCACGACGTGCTTCCTGGGAGTCGGTGCTCGAGGAGAAGGCACGGGTGGCTCGCTGATGGCCGTGCTGCTCCTGCTGGCGATCGCCGCCCTCGCCCTAGGCTTCGGCTGGGGGATGGAGGAGGCGTGGCTGGTGTACGCCGCGCTGGCGGCCAGTGTGCTCGCTGCGCTGACCACGGTGGCTCGGCTGGTCGCCGCGGGTCGTTCCGCCGGTCCGGAGCCGACTCCGGAGGAGTCGACGCCTGGGCCGTCCCCGGAGGAGGTCGCCGAGCCACCCGGCTCCGACCCGGCGCCGGCCGACGGGGCAGTCGAGGAGTCGGAGCGGATCGCGCCTGCGGCCGATCCGCTGCTCGACGGCGAGGTCGTCTTCCTCCCGCGACGTAGCACCTTCCATCGCCCGGAGTGCTCGGCCGTCCTCGATCGCGCCGTGGCCCGAGGCCAGCGGTCCGATCTCGAGGCGAGTGGCATGACTGCGTGTCGCCGCTGCCTCGCTGACGCGCACTGAGAGCCCGCCAGGCTGCGCCGCAGGCCGTGCCCGTCTGCGCGCGCCCTGGGTAATCCCTCGTCCGTGCTTGTGGACGGGCGTCATTGCGATTACCTTATGTAATTAGGTTTATCCATCGTGGAGTGTCGCCGTGTCGTACGCGGCGGTAGCCGTTGAGGAGGCTGGAAATGACCGAGGCAGCACAGCGCGATACCGAGATCGCGGTCGATCGCGAAGCGCGGATCCGTCGCGCGCTGGAGCACCTGAAGAACGACACGACCGATCAGTTCGACGCGCCGACGTACTTCATGCCTGACGAGTTCACGGACCCGGAGCTGGCAGAGCGTGAGCGTGAGCTCGTCTTCGGCCGGGTGCCGTCGATCGTCGCGCACAGCTCGGAGATCGCCAACACCTATGACTTCAAGGCGATCCGGATGCCGCGCAACAACATCATCATCTCGCGTCAGCGGGACGGGAGTGTCAAGGCGCTGGTCAACCTGTGCCGGCACCGCGGTGCTCTGCTGGAGAACGAGGAGTGCGGCAAGCGCCGACTCTTCTCGTGCCCCTATCACCGCTGGTCCTACGACATCGATGGCACCTTGCGCACCATCACCCGCGAGACGACGGTCGGGGAGCTGGACAAGTCGGAGCTCGGCATGGTCGAGCTTCCCTGCGAGGAGCGCCATGGCTTCATCTGGGTGATCGACCGTGCCGGCGTCGAGATCGACGTCGCGAAGTGGCTCGGTCCCGAGATGGATGCGATTCTCTCCACCTACGACCTCGCCGGCCTGAACTGCATCCGGATGGAGGCGTTCGACGAGCCGATCAACTGGAAGATCATGCAGGACGCGTTCCTGGACGGCTATCACATCCAGTACGCGCACCCGAACACGGCGGCCAAGCACATCCACACCAACGTGATGGCGTTCGAGGACTTCGGCAACCACTGTCGCTTCGTGGCGCCGCGCAAGACGATCGACCGTTGGCTCGAAGAGGATCCCGGCGAGAACAGCCTGGTCGACTACGTGACAGAGACGCACTTCCTCGGCCCGAACGTCACCCTGCTCAAGCAGCCGGACCACTTCCAGCTGCTGACGTTCCGTCCGCACCCCGCCTCGCCGACCCATGGCGTCATGGAGATGCGACTGATGGTGCGCAGTGCCGAAGAGATGGGCTTGGAGCAGGAGAGGTGGGAACGCCTCTGGGAGAAGAACTGGCAGATCCTGCTCGCGGTGCTGCGCCAGGAGGACTTCCCGGTGCTGCGCGACTCGCAGCTGGGGATGTCGAGCCAGAGCGCCGGCCGCATGGTGCTGGGCCGCAACGAGGTGGCCAACCAACTGTTCCGTCGGATGCTCGCGGAGCTGCTCGCCGACGATGCGTCATGATCACCTGGGCGTGGCGACGGGAGCTGGATCCCGCCGACGCCGCTGAGGTCGCCGACCTGCTGGCGGAGGCTGCGGCGTACGACGCCGAGGCCGGCTTCTCGACCGCCCGCCTCGACGGCGATGGCACGGGAGAGAGGCATCACCTCGTCGTCGAGATGCCTCCGGTCGGCTCGCGCGGTAGCGCCGAGCTCGATGCGCTGCCCGATGTCCGGGTGGTGGCCTATCTCTGCCTCACGGTCTCGGAGGGGGTGGGGGCGGTGCAGTTCGTGGTGCGACCACCCTTCCGGTCCCGCGGCGTCGCCACCCTCCTTGCGGAGCAGCTCGACGCCGATGCCCGCGGCTGGGCAGCCGTGCCCGGGGTCGCCGAACTTCGCGTATGGGCGCACGGCGCCCACCCGGCCGCGGGCCGGATGGCCGATCGGTTCGGGGCTTCGGTCGAGGACGCGGTCTTCCGCACCTTGCGGATGATCGGTGGGAGCCGGCCTTTCGTCGCCGAGCTCGCGGCCGTGCGGCGCGCGGCCGCGGAGGACCAGGGCTGGGAGAGCGTTCCGGGGCATCGACGCTCGATTGCGCCGGACGACCTGGAGATCCTCGGTCGTGCGGAGGAGGAGCTGTCGTTGGTCGCGGGCGCGGGGCGCGCCCTGATCGGCGTCTCGCGCGATGATCCGGCCCGCGATCTCGCCACCCTCACGGTGCTCAGGGACGGCGCGGAGACGAGGGCGGAGCTGAAGGTGCTGATCACTCAGGCGCTCCTGGTGCTCCAGGCGGACGGTGCACGCATGGTGCAGTCGCACGTGCCGGCGCTCGACGACGCCATGGTCTCCGTCGCCCGTGAGCTGGATCTGGTGCATGACCAGTCCGACCTGCTCTACCGGCGTCGGCTCGCCGGCTGACCGGTGCACCGGACCGCGGCTCCCGTTTCAACGATGTGACGGCAGCCACAGAAATCCGTTGACCTGAGTTATCTAACGCTGTAAGGTTTTTCCAACGAGGCCGGCCCCCTTCGATCGGGCCAGGGCCTCCTCTGTGACCCGAGAGGGACTGGCATGCGTACGTTCAGCAACTTCATCGATGGCGCCTGGGTGCAGGCCGAGGGCGTCATCCCGGTCGACGACCCCTCCACTGGCGAGGTGTACGGGATGGTCCCGGACACGCCGGCTGCAGGTGTCGATGCGGCCGTGGCCGCCGCGCGACGAGCGTTCGACGGTCCGTGGTCGCGGCTCACCCCCGCCGGCCGGGCCGACGCGCTGCGTCGGCTGGCCACCGCACTCGAGGCCCGCTTCGACGAGCTGGTCGACGAGATGATCATGGACACGGGAGCGACCGCTCGCTTCTGTCCCATGCTTCAGGTCGGATCGCCGCTTGCGCATCTGCGCGACTTCGCCGACATGGCGCACCTGTTGGCCGAGCCAGAGAGCTTCCCACTCGACACCAGCCCGTCCTTCGGCCAGTGGGAACTGCATCGTGAGCCGGTTGGCGTGGTGGGTGCCTTCACGCCCTACAACTTCCCGCTCTTCATGTGCGTATGGAAGGTCGCGCCAGCTCTCCTGGCCGGCAACACCGTCGTGCTCAAGCCGTCGCCCTTGACGCCCGTCGGCCCGGAGGCGCTTGCGCAGGCCGCTCTCGACGCCGGTCTGCCGCCGGGTGTGATCAACGTGGTGCACGGCGACAGCGTCGCCGGCCAGGCGCTGGTCAGCCATCCAGGTGTCGACCTGATCAGCTTCACCGGCAGTACCGCGGTCGGTACGCGCGTGATGGCAGCTGCCGCGGCTACGGCCAAGGAGGTCATCATGGAGCTCGGTGGCAAGTCGCCGGCCCTCGTCCTCCCTGACGCCGACCTCGAGACCACGGTGCGCGGCACGCTTTTCAGCAGCATGATGCACGCCGGTCAGGCATGTGTCGCCACCACGCGGATGCTGGTGCCCGACAGTCGCTACGACGAGTTCGTCGGCCTGCTCGAGGAGCGAGGCAAGGTCATCAACGTCGCTCCTGCTGCCGACTTCGGTGCAGACATCGGGCCGGTCATCTCGGCCGCTGCGCGGGAGCGGGTCGAGAAGTTCATCGCCTCGGGGATCGAGCACGGCGCGCGGATGCTTGTCGGCGGGAGCCTGCCGGCGGGCCTGCCGACCGGCGGCCACTATGTGGCGCCCACCGTGCTGGTCGACCTCGACAACGACAACCCGGCGGCGCACGAGGAGATCTTCGGCCCGGTGCTCTCGGTGATCCGCTACTCCGACGTCGACGACGCAGTCCGGATCGCCAACGACACGCCGTACGGCTTGGCCGCTGCTGTGTGGGGGAGCGACCTGGTCCGCGCCCGCGGTGTTGCGCGCCGCATCAGGTCGGGCCTGACCTGGGTGAACGATGCCGCCGTCGCCGACGTTCGGCGTACCCCCCTGGCGGGCCGGGGGATGAGCGGTGTCGGCGCCGAGAACGGCAAGGACGGCCTTCTCGCCTACACGAAGGTGCGGAGCCTCTACACCGCCCTCGACAACAACCTGGACGCCCGCGCCTACGGCGTCGTCGGAAGTGAGTGGGACTGACATGACGCAAGCGCTCAACGCCAGCGTGGACCTCGCGGTGTGCAAGGGCCATGGCCGGTGCTACATGACCGCTCCGGAGATCTTCGACTGTGACGACGCGGGCTTCCCGCTCGTCATCGGAACCGCCACCACGGAGCAGCAGATCAGCGACCTCCAGCGGGCCGTCAACAACTGTCCGGAACAGGCCGTCAGCGTCTCCCCGGCCGGGTGAGCGCGCCCAACTGACGAAAAGGAATCGCCCATGACCGACGTGAAGGATGCCTCCAGCCCGGAGATCCAACGAGACTTCGACATCCACAGTCCCGACGACGTGGAGGGGGTCTACGACACCTATGCCGCCATGCGCTCGGGTTGTCCGGTGGCCCACTCGCCGCGCTACGGCGGCCACTTCGTAGCGACCCGGTACGACGACATCCACGACGTGCTGCGGAACCCGGGGACCTACTCCAGCCGCACCATCAACGTCCCGGACTCGATCGGTCAGGACGGGGAGATGATCCCCATCCAGATCGACCCCCCGGACCACTCGACCTATCGCGGGATCATCAACCCGCTCTTCTCGCCCAAGCGGATGCGCGAGCTCGAGCCACAGATCCGGGCCATCGCGACGGAGCTGCTCGACACGATGCTGGCGGAGAAGAAGGTCGACTTCGTCGATGCCTTCGCCCGGGAGTTCCCCAGTCAGGTCTTCCTGGCTCTGATGGGCTGGGATCTCTCCGATGCTCCGCGCCTCAACGAGTGGACCGACACCATGGTGCTCGGCAAGCCCGGCGCCTCGGAGGAGGAGAACGAGGCGGTCCGCGAGCAGGCGGGCATGGAGGTCTACGCCTACTTCGCCCAGATGATCGACGACCGCATGGAGAACGGCGGCGACGCCGAGGACATCACCCAGATCCTGATCAACTCGACCTTCGAGGGTCGGGAGCTCACTCAGTTCGAGATCCTCAACATCCTGCTGCTCTTCATGATCGGCGGCCTGCACACGGTGCAGGGCCAGCTCGCACACACCGTGATCTACATGGCGGAGCACCCGGAGGTGCGGCGGCAGCTGGTCGGCGACCTCGACCTCGTGCCCACGGCGGTCGAGGAGATGTTGCGCTACGAGTCGGCGGTCTGCCCGGCTCGCGAGGTCACCGAGGACACCGTGCTCAACGGTGTCCAGCTGCGGAGCGGCGACAAGATCCTGATCCCCTTTGCTGCGGCGAACCGCGACCCGGAGAAGTTCGAGGACCCCGACGTCGTGGACCTGACCCGGGAGCCCAATCCGCACCTCGCCTTCGGCGCTGGCAACCACCGGTGCGTCGGTTCTCATCTGGCCCGCCTCGAGCTGCGGGTTGCCTTCGAGGAGATCCACAAGCGGATGCCCGACTACCGGCTCGACCCCGCTGACCCGCCGGTGCGACACCTCAGTCAGGTCAAGGGCGTGGTCAGCCTGCCCCTGATCATCGGCGAGTCGCTCTGAAGACACGCTCCGTCGCCGCGGTCCCGCGGCGCCTCACCCTCTGAGAGACAAAGGAAGAATGCAATGGCAGTGAAGCTGGGAACGGTCGAGTTCTACCAGGCGATGGGCGATGCGCTCAACAACGACCCGGTCTGGGCCGACAAGGGCAAGAACATCGACTTCAACATGGCCTACAAGTACGAGGCGCCGATCGAGGGCCAGTTCTATGTGTCCTTCGACAAGGGGCACGTCACCGCCGTCCGTGAGGCGAGTCAGGAGGATCTCGACGGCGCTGACTTCCTGATCAGTGGCTCGAGCGACGTCTGGCGGGGCTGCTTCGACGGAAGCATCAACCCGACGGTGGCGATGACCCGGGGCAAGCTTCGGGTGCGCGGCAAGATGGCGCAGATGCTCAAGAACATGCCCGCCTTCATGTACATCCAGGAGACGATGGGCAAGATCGAGTTCGAGTGAGCTCGGCGACGACTCGACCGCAACCCCGCGACACCACCGGTGCGCGGGGTTGCGGCATCTTAGCGAGATTTTCCTAAAAACGAATGGCTTTAGTTATTGACATGGGTCACACTCCTCGGGAGACTAAAGGCATTAGATAAGTCGGCGGGGTCGACCCGTTCATCGGAAGGACACGAGGATGAAGTCGCGCGCAGCGGTACTCATGGAAGCCCCTGGTAAGTGGGAGGTCATCGAGGTCGAGGTTGACGACCCGCAGGAGTTCGAGGTCTTGGTCCGGTTCAAGCACGCCGGTCTCTGCCACTCCGACGACCACTACGCGAAGGGCGACGTGCCGGCGATGGCCTACCCGTTCTGCGGTGGCCACGAAGGTGCTGGTGTCGTCGAGAAGGTCGGACCAGGTGTGCGGGACCTCCAGGTCGGCGACCATGTGGTCGCGGCGTTCATTCCGGGCTGCGGGCGTTGTACCTGGTGCGCCCGGGGGCAGCAGCAGCTGTGTGACAACGGTGCCTACATGATGCTGGGAACTCAGCTCGACGGGACGTTCCGGCTCCACACTGCTGACGGGCAGGACGTCGGCCAGTGCTCGCTGGTCTCCACCTTCTCGGAGTACAGCGTGCTGCCGGAGTGGGGCTGCGTGAAGATCGACAAGGAGATCCCCCTGGGGGTGGCGGCCCTGGTGGGCTGTGGCGTGCCGACCGGCTGGGGATCGGCGGTCAACGCGGCCGCCGTGCAGCCGGGGCAGATCGTGATCGTCATGGGCGTGGGCGGCATCGGCATCAACGCGGTCCAGGGAGCGAAGTTCGCCGGCGCTTCCCGTGTCATCGCCGTCGATCCGGTCGCGTTCCACCGGGAGAAGGCGCTCGAGCTGGGTGCAACCGATGCCTTCGAGAACATGCAGCAGGCGACGGATCTGGCACAGGCGCTGACCAACGGCCAGGGGGCGGACTCCGCCATCGTCACGGTCGGCGTCGTCAATGGCGAGCACGTTGCCGAGGCGTTCGCCTCGATCCGGAAGGCGGGCACGGTGGTGCTCACCAGCATGGGCAACGTCGTCGAGTACGGCATCCCGGTCAGCCTCTTCGAGCTGGCGATGTACCAGAAGCGGATCCAGGGGTCGCTCTTCGGCATGATGCAGCCGACTCGGGCCGTGGAGGACATGCTGCGCCTCTATCAGGAGGGCAACCTCAAGCTCGACGAGCTCATCACTCGCCGCTACTCCCTCGAGGAGATCAACCAGGGCTACGAAGACATGCACGCGGGTGTGAATCTCCGCGGCGTCATCGACTTCTGAGTGCGTTGACGGGGTCGGGAGAGCACTGCTGCCGGCTGGCCGAAAAACCTTCGGGGTTTCGATTAATAGGCGTAACCTCGGTCAGCCGGCGGCGTTTTCTTTGTGAGTTGGACCACTGGGGAGCGGTCCAAGGGAGGTCTCACATGAGCAAGCACGAGGAGCGAGCCCTGGCGCGTGATCGGCGCTGTTTCGTCGATCGCGCGCACGGGTCCAGCGACAAGCATGGAATCAGGTGATGGCATGACGTCAGCAACGACGTCGGGGACCCGGATTACTCCGGTGGGACCGTACGACGGGCGCTGGAACGCGGTTGTCGGCAAGCTGCCCGGCCGCGTTCGCGGGCCGGTGGCTGAGGCCGGCGGCATGATGCAGCTGCTTGCACGAATCGTCAAGAGCGCAGTGACCCATCCGCGGGGCTACTGGAACGCCGTCGTGGACGACATGTACCTCACGATCAAACAGGCATGGGTGCCGATCGTGGCGGGCATCTTCGGATTCCTCATCTTCATGTCGATCCTCACCGTGCAGTTCTTCGACATGGCCGGCGCCTCCCAGCTCTTCGGGCCGCTGCTGCTCCTGCAGTCGATGCGCACCTTCACCATGTGGATCAACTCGATGGTGGTCGCAGGAGTGATCGGTACCGCCCTCACCGCCGACGTCGGCGCTCGCAAGGTTCGCGAGGAGATCGACGCGATGATGGTCATGGGCATCGACCCGGTCCGGGATCTCGCCGTACCTCGGGTGCTGTCGATCACCTTCATCACCACGTTGCTGGCTGTGCCCTCCCTCTTGGTGACGATGTTCTCGATGCAGTTCGGCGCGAAGTACGTCGCCGGCATGCCGTCGTCGCACTTCTACTCCAATCTCTTCTCCAACGTCTCCTACGTCGACGTCCTCTCCGTGGTCGTCAACAGCGTGCTGATCGGCCTCCTGATCGGCACCATCTGCTGCTACAAGGGCTTCACCGCCTCCGGCGGCGCGATCGGTCTCGGTCGCGGCGTCAACCAGGCCGTCGTGCTCTCGTTCGTCTCCGTGTGGGTTCTCCAGCTCGCCTACAACGCACTCCTGCTCGGCTTCTTCCCAGAACTGGGGGCCTTCCGATGACCGACATGCTCAACCAGCCCGCCCCCGAGGCCGCTGAGGAACCGCTGCCGACAGAAGCCGCTGCCGACGCCCAGCCGGGGTGGTACCGCCGCCTCGAGTCGGTCGGGGACTTCGTCGAGTTCGCGTGGGCTACCTTCCGGGAGATCCCCGCCGCCATCCGGCTCTACCCCTCAGAGATCATGCGGCACTGTGGCGCGATCATCCGCTCGAACGCGGTCGTCGTCATCTTCATGCTCTTCATGATGGGCGCTGTCATGGGCCTGACCGCCCACTTCCTCTTCTCCAACATCGGCATCGACTCCTACATCGCCGCGGTGAACTCCGTCGCCGGCGTCCGTGGGATCTGCCAGGTCGTCTTCGGCTGGATCATCGCCGCCAAGCTCGGGTGCGGCATCGTGGCCGAGCTCGGTGCGATGCGCATCAGCGACGAGATCGACGCGCTCGAAGTGATGGGTATCCGGGCCGTCCCCTTCTTGGCGAGCACCCGGGTCATCGCTGCGGTGATCGTCCTGCCGATGCTCTTCGTGGTCGGTCTGTTGGTGAACTTCTGGGCAGGCTGGCTCTTCAACGTGGAGTTGCTCCAGACCGTCTCGTCGGGCGGTTTCGACTACTTCCTCTACTTGTTCCAGAACATTCGAGACTTCACTATCGCCATGGCCTGGGCCGCGATCCTCGGCCTGGTCATCGTCGTGGTGGCCTGCTACTTCGGCTACACCGCGAAGGGTGGCCCGGTCGGCGTCGGACGCAACACCGCCCAGTCGATGCTGGTCAACCTCGTGCTCGTGAGTCTCATCGGCATGGCGCTGGTCCAGCTCTTCTACGGCAACGACCCCAACGCCCCCATCGGCAACTGACCGCACCGGCTCGTCGAAGGAGGAGCGCATATGACTACGACAGACATCACCAGTGAAACCCGGCTCGGGTCCATGACCGACACCCAGGAGCGGCGCCCGCTCCATACGGTTGAGGTCCGTAACGTGCACAAGCGGTTCGGCTCCTCAGAGATCCTCAAAGGGTTGACGGTCGACTTCCGCGACAACGCGATCACCACGGTCCTGGGGCCCTCGGGAACCGGCAAGTCGGTGCTTCTCAAGCACATCGTCGGCCTGCTCGAGCCCGACCAGGGCGAGGTGCGCGTCTTCGGCCAGAACATCTGGCAGGTGCCCGAGATCGAGCGCTATGAACTGCGCAAGCGCTTTGGAGTCCTCTTCCAGGACGGCGCGCTCTTCGGCTCGATGAACATCTACGACAACGTGGCGTTCCCGTTGCGCAAGCACACCCAGAAGACCGAGCGGGAGATCCGCGAGATCGTCATGGACAACCTCTGTGTGGTGGGTCTGGAGCAGGCGATCCACAAGGCGCCCAACGAGATCTCCGGCGGCATGCGCAAGCGAGCAGGCTTCGCCCGCGCCCTGGTGATGAAGCCCGACGTCGTGCTCTTCGACGAGCCCGACTCCGGCCTCGACCCCGTGCGCACCAAGTTGCTCTCGCAACTGATCGCCAAGATCCATGAGGAGTACGGCGGCACCTACATCGTGATCACCCACGACATCCCGACCGCCCGCACCGTGAGCGACTACGTAGCGGTGCTCTGGAAGGGCGAGATCGTGCACTACAGCGACGCTGACGGCGCGTTCGGGTCTCAGGACCCGTTCGTGCGGCAGTTCCTCGCCGGTGCCCCGGACGGACCCTTGGGAATGGACTGACCGATGGCTGTTTCTCAGTTTCTGGCACGCCCACTCGGGCGGGTGTTGGTGATCGCCCTCCTGGGGACGCTGGTGATCGCCGCTCTCACGTTCAACGGCAGCCGACTCACCGGCAAGGACCCGTACACCCTGAAGTTCTTGGTGCCGATGGCAGACAAGACGTTCGAGGGCGCGAAGGTCACGATCGCCGGCGAACAGGTCGGTCAGATCATCAACCTCGGAGTCCGCGACGGTATGGCCGTGGTCACCGCGGAGATCGACCACGACCATGCGCCGCTCCCGGCGGGAACCAAGGGACGGATCCGTTGGGAGTCGGTGCTCGGTGCCCGCACACTGGAGATCATTCCTGGGGAGGAGGGCAGCGCCGACCTGCGCAGCGGGCATCTGCTGACCAGCAACGTCGAGGGCGCCGAGCTCGATGACCTGCTCGCGATGCTGGATGCTCCTACGCGCAAGAAGCTGCAGGGACTGGTCCAGAGCCTCGACACGACGGTGGACGGCAAGGAGAAGCAGCTCAACGAGTCTCTCCGTGAGGCCGGCCCCACGATCCAGGCGCTCGGTGAGGTCGCGCGGGCTGTGGGTGAGGACGGACCGGCGATCAAGAAGCTGGTCACGCAGCTGCGAGGTGTCACCAGCACGGTCGCAGCGAAGGACGACCAACTCGCGAGGTCGGTGGCGCAGCTCAACCAGTTGATGTCGGCACTCGCCCAGGAGAAGGACGGCTTGCGCAGCACCCTCGCCAAGCTCCCCGGCACCTTGGACACCGCCACCAAGACCTTGAGTAACGTCAAGTCGCCGGTGGAGTCGGCCCGCGAACTGTTGCGGGATCTGCAACCGGCTACCGCTCAGCTCCCGGCCCTGGCCAGGGACCTGCAGCCGGCGCTCGCCGACGCCAAGCCGGCCGTTGCCGATCTGACCCCTCTGCTTGAGGACGCCGACCGGCTGCTCAAGGAAACGCCGGCCCTCGCTGCCGGAACCCGCGACCTGTTGCCGACCGCAGACTCGGCGCTGGCCCAGGCCAACCCGATGGTCGACTTCCTGCGTCCCTATGCCCCTGAAGTGGCTGGCTGGTTCTCCAACTGGACCGCCACGTTCGGCAGCCGGAACGCGATGGGCAACTATGCCCGAGCGCTCATCACTGCCTCGGCATCCAGTGTCCACGACCTGCTGCCCGGCAAGATCCTCCAGGGTCAGGATCCGCGCCCGGCGCCGGGCTCGTTGGACGAATGGAACAGCAAGCAGTTGGTCCGTTGGGACCTCGTGGACGCGAACGGGGAGGCCATCCAGTGAACGCCTCGACAACATTCGGCAAGCGCTCGGTCCTCACCATCGCGGTTGCGCTGACGGTGGTCCTGATCGCGTCGCTCGTGCTGATCAAGGGCAGCAACGACTCCGACGGGCCCGAAGTCGCGGGAATCTTTGCCGACGCCAGCCCGCTCGAGGTCGGCAGCGAGGTTCGTGTCTACGGCGTCAAGGTGGGTGAGGTCTCCGCCATCGATCTGGTCGACAACAAGGCTCGCGTGGTACTCGACGTCGACGACGAGGTGCTGCCGCTTCACGCAGATGCCCAGATGAAGATCCGCCCGATCAACCTACTGGGCGAGAACTTCGTCGAGATCGTGCCGGGGACGGGTGACCAGCCCACCCTCGACGGAGATGTCCCGGTCGAGCAGACCGAGACGATCGTGACGCTCCAGGCGGTCCTCGACACCTTCGACGACCCGACCGCTGCTGGCCTGGCTGCGTTGGTCTCCGAGCTGGGCAACGGGGTGTCAGGCAACGGCGACGAGATGGCCGACGTGATCAAGGCGCTGGCGCCGGCGATGTACGGCATCGACGACCTCGGTCGGGTGCTCGAGGAGCAGAACCAGGTGCTCGACTCGTTGATCGCCACGGCCGACCCGGTTGCCGCCGCGGTGGCAGGTCAGGACGGCAAGCGCATCGAGAAGCTGGTCGAGCAGGCCCACGGTCTACTCGCAACGGTCGCAGCTGAACGTCAGGGCCTGGAACAGACCTTGACCGAGTTGCCCGGAGCGATCAAGGAGGCCCGCACCACGTTGGCGGCCCTCGACACCGTCGCCGGCTCGGTGGCTCCCACTTTGAAGAAGGCGCGTCCGGTCACCGACGATCTTGAGACGATCAGCAAAGAGATCGTCGAGTTCTCCAAGTACGCCGAGCCGGCGTTCGCCTCCTTCGACGAGGTGTTCAAGCACGCCGACGACCTCCTGGCCGAGGCCGCTCCGGCGGTGGCACAGCTGAAGGCGGCCGGGCCGGAGTTGCGCCGCGGCTCTGACAGCATCAAGACGCTCGGGGACGAGGTGTTGGTGGAGCAGCCACTCAGCAACCTGATGGCGTTCGTCCGCAAGTGGGCCCTGAGCACGAACAGTCGTGACAACGTCTCGCACTACTTCCGTGGGCTCTTCCACGTCACGCCCAAGGCACTGAACCTGCTCCTCGGTTCCACGGTGGTGCCGCCCATCCTCACGCCGGGTGAGAGCGACGACGGGAACAGCGACAAGAACGATGTGCTGCCGGATCTGCCGGGCCTCGACCTCGGCGGCCTGGAGGATCTGCTGAGCCCGGACAACAACATCCTCGGCGGCCTGCTCGGTCACGTCCTCCCGGGCATCGTCGAAGGCAAAGCCAAGGACAAGTCGAAGAAGAGCGACCCGAAGTCCGCGACCGGACTCACCGACAGACAAGAGCAGAGTCTGCTCGGACTCCTCCTGGGAGGTGGGAGATGAACCAGCTGGTGCACCGCGACGACGTACGTCGCTTCGGGATCGGCGTGATCACCGTTCTGGTCGGCCTCGTGATCGCCTACGTCGGCATCACGGTGCAGGGTGGCGGCGAGTTGCCGCTGCGGACCTACACCACCGTCAAGGCGCAGTTCGATGATGTCGGCACTCTCAAGCCCTCCCAGAAGGTGACGGAGAACGGCATCCGGGTCGGCCAGATCACCGACATCGCCATCGTCGACGGCGCTGCGGAGGTCACGATGCGACTCGACGGTGACCGTGACTTCTACGCCGATGCCACCGCTCGGGTCGGCAACGAGTCGGCGCTCGGTAAGAAGTTCATCGACCTCGACCCGGGCACCAAGGAGAGTGGTCCGCTGGCCGGGGACCTCATCTCTACCGAGCAGACGGACTCCGCCACCAGCCTCGACGACGTCTTCGCGCCGTTCGACGACGACGCCCGTGCAGGTCTCCGCACCGCGCTCAGCGAGTTGGGGGGCGGCTTCTCCGGACACGCGACCGACATCAACGACATGCTCTCCCGTGGCCCCGAGTTGCTCAAGGACGGCACGGTCATCGTCGACACCTTGGCCGCGCCGGGCACCAACCTCGACGATCTGCTGGTCACCGCCGAAAGCCTGGTGGGTCAGTTCCGGGGGCAGTCCGAGACCTTGGCGACGCTCGTGGAGGAAGCCGGTCAGACCCTGCAGGCGGTCAACGTCGACCAAGGCGCACCGCTGAGGGTCACGCTCGACCAGCTTCCCGAGGTACTGCGCACCGCTAAGACCGGTCTGAAGGCGATCAACCCGCCGTTGGTCCGTACGGCTCGTGCGGTGCAGAAGCTCGCGCCGGGGGTCGACCGACTGGTCGACGCCACGCCCGACCTGCGCGGCTTCATGACGGAGTCGCCGCCGGTTGCGCGCACGGTCAAGCAGTTCACCGCGGACGCGGAGGAGCCCCTGGAGAAGCTGGTGCCTGCTGTCACGGACCTGCGGCCGGTGGTCGACCGTCTGCAGCGCACGTTGACCTACGCCGATCCTCTGCTGACGACCTTGAAGCCCTATTGGGCCGACTTCGCAGGTCTCGGCGCGCAGCATGACCTGCTCAGTGGGCACTACAACAAGGACCAGCACTACTTCAGCGCGCAGTTGACGTTCCCAGGCATCTATACCGCGACCCTTCCGGACCCGTTCGCCAACTACGACCCCTATCCGGGGCCTGGCAACGCGTTCAAGAAGCCGTACGACAACGAGCGCTGAGGAAGGCACTGACATGGCAACGAAGATCCTCAGTGGATTCAGTCCACGTGCCCGCAAAGGTCTGATCCTGTGCGTCGCGCTCGCGATGGTTGTGCTCGGCCTGGCGTTCAAGAACCAGATCAAGGTCGCGATGCGCGGTGGCGAGACGATCCAGGCCGAGTTCGCCCAGAGCTACGGGCTGGTGGACGGCGTGACCAAGGTCAAGATCGCAGGCCTGCAGGTCGGTGTCGTGACCGATGTCGAGCAGACAGACTCCGGGACGGCGTTGGTCTCGATGAAGGTCGACGACGAGGTGCTCGATTCCCTCGGAGCAAACCCCACCGCGCGCGTCGTGCCGCTGACGATTCTCGGGGGCCAGTACGCCGTGGAGTTGCACCGTGGTGGCAACGGCAACTACGACGGCAGCCGGATCGACCTGCGACGTACCTCGATGCCGGTCGAGCTTGACCGGGTGCTCGAGGCGCTGCCTTCCGACACGCGCAAGGCCACACAGCGCCTGCTCGGGAACACCGACAAGACGCTGAAGCGAGGCGGCACGCAGAACCTGCGGGACCTGCTCGATGTAGCGCCTGCGGTGCTCCCGCCGGCCGGCACGCTGCTGGAGTCGATGCAGGGCGAGAACCCCGGCAACGACCTGCAGTCGATCGTGACAGATCTGCAGGACATGGCGAGTGTCCTGGTCGCTCGCGACGAGCAGATGAGCGCGATGCTCTCCGACCTCGACACCACGACCGCGGTGCTTGCCTCCCGCCGCGGAGATCTGGCCGGAATGGTCGACCGGTTGCCCGAGGCACTCGACTCAGCAGACCGCGGACTCGAGCAGCTCAACGGCACCCTCGAACTCCTCGACGTCTCCACCGACAAGCTCAAGCCGTCGGTTGAGCGGATCGATCCGCTGCTCGACGAGTTGAGCCCCACCATCGCAGAAGCGCGACCGGTGCTGGCCAAGCTGCCGTCGATCACCTCGGGCGCACGCAAGGTGCTCCAGCAGCTGGTTCCGGCGATCCCGACGGCGACCAACGTGGTCGAGAAGCTGCGGGGCCCGGTGATCGAACGTATCGAAGGTCCGGTGCTGGCCAAGCTCGACAGCAAGTGGAAGGGCGAAGGGCCCTACAAACACAGTGGTCGCGGCATCCAGGCCGACAACAAGTTCTACGAGGAGATCGCCTTCATGGTCACCAACCTCAACCGATCCGTGATGTCGCGCGACTCCCAGGGCGGTGTGCTCCACTTCCAGGCTGGTGTCGGTCTGTCCTCCCTCCAGCCGCTCGCCCTCGACGAAGCGCTCGGCGCACTCATTCCCCAGTTGAAGGGAAAGCAGGGCTGATGGCTGCCAAGTTCGCCACGATGATGGAGCGGGTGCGCAACACGCCCGGTCTGGGACGCGACGTGGCCGCGCTCGCATTGTGCCTGGCTCTTGGTCTCGCCTGCTCGATCTACATCCTGGGCAAACAGGATGTGAGCGCGCCGTGGACCGACAAGTACACGTTCGCTGCGGAGTTCGACAAGGCGCCGGCAGTGCGCCCCGACTCGATGCAGGAAGTGCGGATCGCCGGAGTGCAGGTCGGCCGGATCACCAAGGCCGAACCGACCCGCAACGGCAACGCGCGCGTCGAGTTCACGATCGACCCGGAGCACGATGTCTATCGCGACGCCCGCGTGGTCATCCGGACCAAGTCTCCTTTGAACGTCATGTACGCCACGCTCGATCCGGGGACGCCGGCAGCCGGCCCCTTGCCCGAGGGCGCGACGTTGCCGATCACTCAGACGGAGCGGGTCGTTCAGCCCAACGAGCTGTTGGACGAACTCGACGTCAAGGCGCGGGTCGGACTCACCTCACTGATCAACGAGCTGGACGTGGCGATGGCTGCGGATCCGCAGGCACTGGGTGAGGGCCTGGGTGCTACCAAGAAGGCGATGGTCAGCTTCCAACCAGTGCTCGAGCAGCTGGAGAAGCGACGACACAACATCCGTCGCCTGGTCACCTCGTTCTCGGGTATCGCCAAGGCCGTCGGGGACGACCGGGTCCGGCTGGCGGCTCTGGCAGACGACTCGTACGCCACCCTTGAAGTGCTTGCCGAGCGTGACTCGGAGCTGAGCGCGACCTTGGCTCAGCTGCCGGGTCTGACCGACGAGTTGCAGTCATCGATGGTGAGCGTCGACGAGCTTTCCACTGAACTGGATCCCACGCTGACCAACCTGACGCGCGCATCAGAGGAACTGCCCGATGCGCTGGACGACCTCACCGGCACGGTCGGCGCGATCCGCCAGTTCGTGCGCGGCGCGCGCCCGGTGGTTGATCGCGCAGGGCCCGTGGTGCGCGACCTGCGCCCGTTGTCCGGCGACCTGCGCCATGCCCTGCGCAGCCTCTCGCCGGTGGCCGACAAGCTGCCGCGTGCCACCGAGATGGTGGTGCCCTGGATGGATGACCTTGCGGCCTTCACCTACAACACCTCCTCCTCCTTCAGCCTCTACGACGCCAACGGCGGCATGGGTCGCGCGGTGGTCCAGGTCGACCTGACCAACCCGCTGGGTGGCCTGCAGGACGAAGGCATCCCCGGATACGGAGCACAGCGATGAACGACGGAACCATCGGCAAGCGCCCGCTCGCGCCGCGGATCACGGTCTTCACGATCGTTGTGGTCTGCATCCTGGGCTTCATCTACCTGTGGAACGGCACCGGTGGACCGACTCCTGCGCTGAATGGCCCCTACAAGGTGAAGTTCGTCGCCGACGACATCAAGAACCTCCGGCCTGCTGGTGATGTGCGGATCGCGGGCGTCCTGATCGGACGGGTCGTCAAGCAGGAGAACGAAGGCGGCAAGGCGGTCGTCGAGGTCGAGATCGATGATGAGTTCGCGCCGCTCCACGACGGGGCCACGGTTCGGGTCGGCATGAAGTCGGTCATCGGCCAGTCGTTCGTCGCCGTGGTCGACGGCACCGGCGCCGAGCTGCGGAACGGCCACGTCTTCGAAGGTGAGTCGGTGATCGACCCGGTCGACATCGACGAGGTCGTCAGCACGTTCGACAAGCCGACACGGAAGGCGTTGGCCAGCCTGCTCGGCTCACTGGATCCGGCCACGAAGAAGTCGGGCAAGAGCATCGACGGTCTGCTGGACGGCGTCGGCATGCTCGGTCGCGAGGGCTACACCGCCGTCGACGCGATCGCCGCCCAGAGCAAGGACCTCGCCGCCCTGGTCAATGAGGCCAACACGATCCTGGTGGCGCTCAACACCGGCCGCGATCAGATCGGATCGCTGGTGCGCAACGCCCAGCAGGTCACCTCGGCCACGGCCGGGGAGTCAGACCAGCTGGCCGCCGTCGTGCGCAAGCTGCCTGGCTTGGTGAACTCTGCCGGGCAGGCGACGAGCACCTTGGACGGGCTCGCCACTGATCTGGCGCCCGTGGCGGCCGACCTCGACCGGTCAGCGGCTCCGCTGAGCGTGGCGCTGAAGGACCTGCCACCGATCACCGACGGTCTGCGGAGCCTGCTCGACCCGATGGACAGTTCACTGGGTCGAGCCGACGAAACACTCGATCAGGTGCCGGCCCTGGCCGCCATGCTTCGCGACATCGCGCCCGATCTGGACACGCTGTTGGCCAACGTCAATCCGATGGTCAAGTACCTTGCGCCCTACGGTGTCGACATCGGCTCGATGCCCGGCAACTTCGCGGGCGGGTTCGACATCCCGCTCGAGAACGGCGTGAAGGCGGTGCGCCTGGCGCCACTCTTCAGCCAGTACACGGTGCGGAACAACCCGCTCAACCTGATGGCGATCGACCCGTTGCACTGGAACAACCCCTACCCGAAGCCGTTGACTGCAGAATCACCGGGAGCGCCCGGATACACCAACTTCCCCGAGATCGAGAAGGAACAGTGATCCGAGCCCGTGAAGACGTCAGGACCTGAGACGCTCCCAGGCCCTCGTGGCCTGGGACGTCGCCTGACCGGCGCGCTGCTGCTGGTCGTGACGCTGGGAGTGGCGGCCTTCGGGCTCTCTCGCGTCGACGTCGACACCGGCATCTCCTCCTTCGTCCCACGCGGTGACGACTCGTACCAGCACCTCCTCGACCGAGATGAGGATTTCGGCGGAGAACCGGTGGTGGTCCTGCTCAGCGGAAGCACACGCGACGGCATCTTCCTCGACCCCGAGCAACTGCCGCGACTGGTGGGGTTGGAGGGCGAACTCGCCCGCCTCCCCGACGTGGCTGTGGTCTACGGGCCTGGCACGGTCCTCAACCAGACCGCGGTCGCGCTCCGGGACGTGGTCCTCCAGATCTCCGGGGCCCGCGACAGCATCCAGAACACTTCGCGGGCGAAGGGGAGCAGCAAGGGGCTCCGTGGCGAGGCGTTGAACGCGTACGTGGACAAGCACCTCGCGTCGTTCGATCGTCGTTACGGCGCGTTGATCGCCGAGGCCATGCCGATGGGGCTACCGAGCCTGTCGAACCGCAAGTTCGTGGCCTCCGTGCTCTTCGACGACGAAGGGGAGCCTCGTTCGGAGTGGAGGTTTCTCGCGCCGACCGCCAAGTCGGCGACGCTGTTGGTCCGCCCTCGCGCCGGCCTCGATCAGGCCGGCACCGAGAAGCTCGTGGAGCGGGTCCGCGAGACCGTGGCCGCGGCCGGCCTGGCGACCGAGGCGCCGGTGATCACCGGGGTCCCGGTGCTGACCTCCGCGCTGTCGTCCGCGGCCACTGACGAGGCGCCCAAGCTGGGGATCATCGCCGTCGCGGCCGTCGCTCTCGTGCTGATGGTGGTGCCGTGGACCCGGCGGCGTCGCGACCGACTGCGCCCTTTGGTCGCGGTGGTCCTCGGCACGGCCAGCACGTTGGCTCTCTTCGGGCTGATCGGTCAGTCCATGTCGCTGGGAGTGGTCGCCTTCTTGCCGATCGTTCTCGGCATCGGATCGGACTTCCCGATCTACCTGGCACGGCGTACCCGCCCTCGTGTGGTGCTGGCGGCTGCTGCAGGCGCGACCCTCGGCTTCGGCAGCCTGATGCTCTCGCCGCTGCCCTTCGTGCGGGAGTTCGGGCTCGCCCTGGCCCTCGGCCTGCTCTGTACGTTGGGCTGGTCGTTCGTGCTGCGAGGCTGGCTCTCGGGAGGCGTCACGGGCACGCCTGGCGATGCGAAGCGGCCGCGACGTAGCGCGTGGCAACGGGTGCCCCGTGTTGTCGCGGCCGCGGTCGTCGGGGTGGCTGTGCTGACGGCGGGGCTGGGCTGGGTGGCCCTGCCGAGCCTGGACGTCGAGTCGCGCACCGATCGGCTCGCCTCCGGCCTCGACGAGGTCGACGACCTGCATGAGGCGGTGGACCGCCTCGGTTTCAGCGGGGAGGTGACGATCGAGATCCGAGGCGACCAGGTGCTGACCCCCGAGACCCTGGCATGGGCCTCGTCGGTGGAGACCCGGCTCCTGACGGCGCACGGCGACTCCCTGCGCCCCCTCCTCACACTCGACCGGCTGCTCGACTTCCTCGGTTCGGAGCCGACGCCGGCCGAGATCAGCGCCGGCACGTCGCTCCTGCCCTCCTACCTCTTCGACGCTGTCATTGCCGACGGTGGCCGGGTCGGCGCCATGACCTTCGGGCTGCGTCTCGATGACGTTGCGGACCAGAAGGCCCTGATCGACCAGATCCGGAGCGAACTGCCTACGCCCCCCGACGGTCTGGAAGCCGACGTGGTGGGACTGCCCGTGGTCGCGGCGAGCGGGCTTGATGCCGTGTCGGTCAGCAGGTGGACCATCGGGCTGATCGGCATGGTGGTCGCCGCGCTGGCCGTCGGCGTCGGCCTCCGCTCCTGGCGGGTGGGTGCGATGGTGGCCGCGACCGCGTTGTTGGCAGCGGGCTGGGTCCACCTGGGGCTGCGCCTGTTCGGGCAGGACCTGACGCCGCTCACCTTGGCGGTCGGTGCACTCATCACCGTGACCGCCTGCGAGTTCACGGTGATGCTCGCCGAACGGCGGGATCTGGGGCGCGCGGTCACCGTGGCGGCCATGGCCGCCACCATCGGCTATCTCGCTCTGACAGCCTCGCAGGTGGCGCTGCTCTCCACCTTCGGCTGGGTGCTTGCACTCGGCGTCTCCTCCTCCTGTCTGGCCGCCTGGCTCGTCACCAGCCTGGTCGCCGCGTGGGCCGGTCCGCATCCGCTGCATGCCGACGCGACTGCCGCCTCGGCCATCGAACCTGAACGAGAGGTCGTGTCATGTCCCTGAAGTCTGCGTACCGGAGCTCGGTCATGGCGCTCCGCGATGATCCGTGGGTCCCCACCGGGGCGCTTCGATGGGTGGCTCTGGCAACCGCCCTCGTTCTGGCGGTCGGCTCGGGCGTTGCGCTGGCCCAGGTCCGAAGCGATGACGAGCTCGCCGACGGGGTGGCCCTGCGGATCGGGGACCGCGACGTGACCATCGAGATGCTCGACCAGCAGACAGCGACCCTGGAGGCGCTCTACGGCGTGGTGCCTCCGGTGGACGAGGAGGCAGCCAACGGTTTCCGTCGTGACACGGCCAAGTCCTATGTCCTGGGCGAGGTCATCGGCCAGGAGGTCCGACGCCGCGGGATCGTGATCGCCGAGAAGAAGGCGCGCGCGGAGCTCAACAAGATCGTCGAGGAGCGTCTCGCCGGGGACCGGGAGGCATTCGCACGCTATCTCGGCGATGCCGGGATCACCGAGGAGGCCGTGCTCGCCGAGATCAGTCGCACCCTGGCCACCAACGCGCTCTTCGAGGTCGTGGTGGCGGACGTACCTGACGCGACGATCGAGCAGGCGCAGGAGGAGTACGACGAGAACCGGGCCCGGATGACCACCCCGGAGCGCAGGAGCATCAGCAACATCGTCGTCGCGAGCGAGGACGATGCCAAGGCGGTGTTGGCCGAACTCGAGGACGGTGGCGACTTCGCCACGGTGGCTGCCACCTCGTCGCTCGACTCCAGCACCAGCAAGAAGGGCGGAGCACTCGGTACGGTCGAGGCGACCGGCCTGGACGCCGCCTACGCCGACGTGGCCTTCTCGGCACGCAAGGGTGAGTTCTTCGGCCCGGTGCGCTCCGAGTACGGCTGGAACGTCGGTGTCGTCACCGCCGTCCAGCCGGGGAAGCCGCTCAGCTTCGCCGAGGTGAAGGCGACCCTCGTCGCGGCCCTGACGAGCCGGGCGCAGGGGGAGAAGTGGGCGAGGTTCCTGGGCGACCTGCTCGAGCGGGCGGAGATCACGTACGCCGACGCCTACCGACCGGCCGACCCGGATGCGCTGCCGACGGGTTCCATCGACCCCGCGACAGGAGAGTGACGCGATGGCGCACATCATCACCCGAGCATGCTGCAACGACGCCGGATGCGTCCCGGTGTGCCCGGTCAACTGCATCCACCCGACTCCCGACGAGCCGGACTACCTGACGGCGGAGATGCTCTACATCGACCCCGCGGGGTGCATCGACTGCGGTGCCTGCGTGGATGCCTGCCCCGTCGGCGCGATCCACGCCGACTACGACCTCCCGGAGGAGTACGCGCGTTTCGAGGAGATCAACGCCCGCTACTTCACCACCCCCGACCGCACCGACTACGAGGCCGAGCAGGCCACACCGCAACGGCGGAGCTGGCCCGACGGGCTGGGTCGGCTCAAGGTCGCCGTGATCGGCTCCGGCCCGGCTGCCCTGTACGCCGCCGAGGAACTGCTCTCCCAGCGCGGCGCCGAGGTGGAGGTCGACCTCTTCGAGCGCCTGCCGGTGCCGTGGGGCCTGGTCCGCTTCGGCGTGGCACCCGACCACCAGGACACCAAGGCGGCCAGCGGCCCGTTCGCGCGGACGCTGCGCCGCTCGGGTTGCCGGATCTTCCTCAACACCGAGGTCGGCAAGGACCTCTCGCTGGAGGAGCTCCGCCAGCGCTACCACGCGGTGATCGTGGCCGCCGGGGCGATGGGGGACCGGGCTCTCGGCGTACCGGGCGAGGACCTGGCCGGCAGTCACTCCGCGACCGAGCTGGTGGCCTGGTACAACGGCCATCCTGACTTCGCAGACCGGGAGTTCGACCTCGGCCACGAGCGTGCCGTGGTGGTCGGCAACGGGAACGTCGCGCTCGACGTGGCTCGGGTGCTGGTGAGCGAGCCGGCGCGATTGGAGCGCACCGACATCGCCGACCACGCGCTGGAGCGCCTGCGCGACTCGAAGGTGCGCGAGGTGGTGGTGATGGCACGGCGTGGTCCGCTGGAGGCGGCGTTCACCACCAAGGAGCTGCTCGGCCTCGCGGAGCTCCCCGACGTCGATCTCGTCGTGGATCCGGCCGAGCTGGACGTCTCCGAGGCGGAGATCGCTGCGCTCGGCGACCCGGCCAGTTCGGTGCCGGCCTACAAGCTGCAGCTGCTCCGCGAGCTGAGTACGCCGACCGCGAGCCGGGAGCGTCGCGTGGTCTTGAAGTTCCTCGCCTCCCCCCGCCGGATCGAGGGGAGCGACCGGGTCACCGGCATCGAAGTCGAGCGCAACGAGCTCGTCGAGGCCGACGGCGTACGGCGTGCACGCGGGACCGGCGAGACCGCCACCGTGGAGGCCGGGCTGGTCTTCCGCTCGGTCGGCTACTTCGGACTCGAGTTCCCGGGCGTGCCGTTCGACGAGCGGCGGGGCGTGGTGCCCAACGACCGCGGTCGGGTGCTCGCCGCAGCGGAGGGGGAGCCGGTGATGGGCCTCTACACCGCGGGCTGGATCAAGCGCGGGCCGTCCGGGGTGATCGGCTCCAACAAGCGGTGCGCCAAGGAGACCGTCGGCCAGCTGTTGGACGACTGGACCGCCGGTCGCCTTACCGCCCCGCCGGTGGACGACGATGTCGCCGAGCTCATCCCGGGGCGGATCGAGCTCGATGGTTGGAAGAGGATCGACAGCCACGAGTCTGCAGCGGGCAAGGCAGCCAAGCGCCCCCGGGTCAAGCTGGTGGACGTGGCCGCGATGGTGGAGATCGCGCGCGCCTGAGACGGCGCGCCATCGAAGGAGAGGAACCGCGTGGACCCCCGCACGCCCGTGCTCGTCGGAGGCGGCCAGCTCACGGTGCGCGTCGATGCGCCTGAGCCCGTCGACATGATCGTGGCCGCGCTCCGTGCCGCCGCGCAGGACGCCGGTGCCCCGGCCCTGGCGGAGGCCGTTGCCTCGGTCCGGATCCCCAAGATGCTGTCGTGGAAGTACCGCGATCCCGGAGCGCTCGTAGCCGAGAGGCTGGGTACGGAGCTGCGACACTCGGTCTACACAGGGGACGGCGGCAGTCACTCCCAGGCCCTGGTCAACGACGCGGCCGCCGACATCCTGGCCGGTCGGGTGGAGGTGGTGGCGGTCGCCGGGGCGGAGGCCTGGCGCACCCGGATGGCCTTGAAGAAGGCTGGTGAGCGACCAGACTGGACCGTGCAGGCCGACGACGTGCCCGTCCCGGAGAAGCGCCCGAGCGTGGCGATGTGGGACGAGACCGAGCTGCGCGCCGGCCTGGACCGTCCGGCGTACGTCTATCCGCTGTTCGAGCAGGCGCTGCGTCTGGCAACCGGTGCCTCGCGGGCAGAGCACCTGCGCGCTGTCTCCAAGCTGTGGTCGCGGTTCAGTGAGGTCGCGGCCGGCAACCCGTACGCCTGGTCGCGGGAGCCGTTGACCGCCGAGCAGATCGCGATGCCGACGCCGGAGAACCGGCTCGTGTGCGACCCGTACACGAAGGTGATGAACTCCAACAACTTCGTCGACCAGGCGGCCGCGGTGCTGCTCTGCTCCGTCGAGGCGGCCCGACGGCACGGGGTGCCGGAGGACCGGTGGGTCTTCGTGCGCTCCGGCGCGGAAGGGGCGGATCGGTCACGGATCGTGGAGCGGGCGCGGCTCGACGGCTCCCCGGCGATCCGTCATGCGGCCGCCCGTGCGCTCGCCCTCGCTGACGTGGAGCTGGCCGAGCTCGGACCGGTCGACGTCTACTCCTGCTTCCCCTCCGCGGTGCAGGTCGCGGCACGAGAGATCGGCCTGCCGCTGGCCGACCCGCGACGGCCGTTGACGATCACCGGCGGGCTCAGCTTCGCCGGCGGCCCCTGGAACAACTACGTCACGCATGCGATCGCGGCCATGGTCGGTGCAGTGAGAGAGAGCGGGCGACCCGGCTTGGTGACCGCCAACAGCGGCTACCTCACTAAGCACGCCATCGGCGTCTACGCGCCCTCTCCGGGCTCGGGCTTCCGGCGCGAGTCTGTCCAGGATGCCGTCGACGAGGAGCCCACGGCTCCGGTCACCGAGGCTGTGACCGAGGCGAGCCCCGGCGTCCTGGAGGCGTGGACCGTCGTCCGGGACCGGACGGGTGAGCCGGAGCAGGGCCTGGCGGCGATCCGTCTCGCCGACGGCTCGCGCACGCTGGCCCGCACCTCTGACGTCGCCCTGGCCGGCAGGTTGGTGGAGCTCGAGAGGGCCGATGAGCCTGTGGTCGTCCACCCCGACGCCGTCTTCACCGCCTGACCCTGCCCTCCGACTCGTCGTGGTCCACGTCACGTGGGAGTGGCCCCCTGCCGCTCTCGCATACGTGGTCCACTACGCCGGGAGGCATAGGCCAACCAAGGGAACGAAAGAGGAGACACCGATGACCGAGGCCGTGATCGTCAGCGCCGTGCGCACCCCGATCGGGACGTCGTACAAGGGCACCCTGCGGGAGATGCTTGCGGAGGAGTTGGCCACGCTGGTGGTCGGCGAGGCCGTGAAGCGCTCCGGCCTGAACCCCGAGGACTTCGGTGACGTCATCCTCGCCGAGTCGACCGTGGGCGGCGGCGACATCGCGCGCTACGCCGCACTCGCCAACGGGATGGTCGGCGTCCCCGGCCAGGCCGTGCAGCGCTGGTGTGCGGGCTCGCTCACCTCCATCGGCAACGCCGCCGCGCAGATCCGCTCCGGCATGGAGCAGGCGATCATCGCGGGCGGCACCCACTCCTACTCGACCAGCCCGCAGCTGATCTCCAAGCTCGCCGACGGCTCGGAGAAGCAGGGCATGCGGCCGTCGTTCCCCTACTACGACACCGAGGAGTACGGCCGCGCCACCGACGACGTGATCGTCAACGTGGGCTTCAACATCGCCAAGGAGCGCGGCATCACCCGGGAGGAGCAGGACGCATGGGCGTTCCGCTCGCACCAGCGTGCGATTGCCGCGATCGACGCCGGCCAGTTCGACGACGAGATCGTGGCGGTCCAGGCCCGGCTCGAGGGCGAGGTCGTGAGCTTCGCCGTCGACGAGCACCCGCGCCGCGGTGGCTCGTTGGAGAAGCTGGCAGGGCTCAAGCCGATCCGCGAGGTCGAAGGGTTCAGCGTGACCGCCGGCAACTCCTCCGGAGTCAACGACGCCGCGTCGGCGCTGGCGATCGTCAGCGACGAGCTTGCGGCCGCCCGCGGGCTCACCCCGCTCGCCCGGATCCGCGCCTGGGGCGCCGTCGGCGTGCAGCCGCACTTGTGCGGTGTCGGCGGTGTGGACGCCATCCCGCTGGTGCTCAAGCGTGCCGGGCTCAGCGTCTCCGACGTCGACCTGTGGGAGATCAACGAGGCGTTCGCCTCCGTGCCGATCGCCGCGGTCAAGGAACTCGGCATCGACGAGGAGCTGGTGAACCCCTGGGGCTCCGGCTGCTCGCTCGGTCACCCGATCTCCGCCTCCGGTGGCCGGATGGTCACCACGCTGGCGCACGAGCTCAAGCGCCGCGGCGGCGGGATCGCCGTGGCGTCGATGTGCGCGGCCGGTGGCCAGGGCGGTGCCGTGGTCATCGAGGCCGTCTGAGCTTCGCAGCATCGATAACGTCCTGCGAGGTGGTCGCTCCGGCGACCGCTTCGCAGGACGTCTTTCGTCAGGCCGTAGGAGACGTCAGCTGGTCGGCCGGCTCACACGGTCAGGAACGTGGCCAGGCCGAGGAAGAGCAGGCCGGTGGCAGCAACAGCGGCGATCGTCAGGATCGCCAGGGGCCGGGTGAGCAGCATCGTGCCTCCTCAGAAGATGTCGTCCCTGCCCCCATCGGCACGGTGTCCCCCGACCTGAGCACGTGTTCACGAAGGGCCTGGCCGGACCTTCTCCAACCGGAACCTCTCAGTGGCGGTGGAGGCCGATCGCGGCAGCCTGCTGAGGCGGCGAGAGCACCGGCTCGTCAAGCGCTGCGGCCGCGCGATCGTGAGCGGCGCGGATGAGGCGACCGGCATGGCCGAAGCTGCTCGGTGCGACCGTCACCGGGCAGGGTGGCGGCAGCACGTGCAGGGTGGCTGCTCCCGCGTAGGAGGCGATGTCGAGAAGGAGTCGTTGATGGATCAGGATCGTCATCGCCTGCATAGCCGCCCCGAGGACGGTGGTCGGCGGCGCGGTGCGCGCGCAGGCGAATCCCGACGGGAGCACGTAGATCCACCGCATCGGGCCCGAACGGGTGGCCCGCGATGAAGGCAGCGTTCAAGCCGCCGGCCGAAGTGCCCACCAGCAGGTCTGGTGCGATGGCGCGCTCGGCGAGCGCCTGCAGCATCCCCACCTGCACCGCGCCCAGACTCGCCCCGCCGGAGAGCACGAAGGCAGTCGTCATCGAAGCGCCGCTCAGCTCGGCTCGGCCAGAAGCTCCAGCAGCGTCGCGGCTTCCTCGGCACAGGCGCCGCAGCCGGCCAGGTGGACCTCCATCCGAAGATCATGGTGATCGGGGTCGGCCGCGCGCGCCTCGACGTACTGATCTATCCGGTCGAAGCACTCATCGCACGAGAGGTACGGCGCGGTGTCGCGCAGCAGGCCTTCGACGGCGGCGGCGTAGGGGTGGGCGTCGTTCATCGGGTGCTCCGTGAAGTGGTGGCGTCGAGGTGGCCGCTACGGATCAACGCCGCTCGTAGCCGCTGACGTGCGTCGTGCAGCGTCTTGTAGAGAGCGTTGCGAGAGGTGCCGAGCCGATCGGCGAGGACGTCGATCGGCACGTGTTCGATCAGCAACGCCAAGGTGATGCGACGTTGGTGTGGAGTCAGGTCGTTGGCGATCGCCTTCTCCAGTTCCCGCGCCAGTTCGCCCGCCTCCGCGTCGGCCGCCGGGGTGGCGCCCTGCGCCACGATCGTGAAGGTGTCCGGCAGATGTACTTCGCGATGCCGCCAGGCCTGGCGGCGCACGGTTACGCCGGCATGGAGCACGCCGAACTTGTAGACCCACGTCGTGAACCTGCTTCGACCCTCGAAGGTGTCCAGCTTGGCCAGCACCGACATCAGCGCGTCGTTGGCGGCCTCCTGGGCGAGATCGTCCAACTCGCCGGCTCCGATACCGGGAAGCTGGTGCCGCAGCCGCGCGACCTGGTGACGAGCAGCGCGCAGCAGCAACTCGTGGAGCCGCCGTTGCGCGGCGACGCCAACAGCGCCGGGGCGGTGCAGATCAGCGATCCACTCCTCATCCGAGGAGACCGCGTGCTGAACCTCGGAGGTGATGCCTGGGTTCATGATCATCATCATCCCCTCTCGTCGGGCAGCGGCGCGAGGATACGAGCGGCCAGCGTCGGTGGACAGCCGCGATCGACCAGTTGCAGCAGCGCGTGCAGGTCCACGCCCCGGTCGGTGGCGAGCGCGGCTGCCAGCTCGGGGTCGAATCCGGCGCGCAGCAGGTGGCGGCGACGCCAGCCGACCAGATCGGTCGCGGGGGCCGGCATCGGACGCGCATGGGTCCGGATGGAGCGGTGCGATCGGTTCATGTCTTCTTCGTGTCGGGCCACGGGCCCGGTCTTACTTCCGCGATGCTTCACGGCCGTCGGTAAGAAGCCGGGCTCGGCCGACACGAACAGGGTGTTGCGGCACCGGACGGGGATCTCAGCCTGTCCGGCCGCAACGGCCAGATCATCCTGTCGAGAAGGAGATGCCTTCATGTCCGCTTCCACCCCCACCCGCGCATCGTTGGGCACCACTGGCGCCGACCGTGCCTTCTTCCTGCTCCGCACCGTCTTCATCATTGCGCCGATCGCCTTCGGGCTCGACAAGTTCGCTCAGGTGCTCAGCGACTGGGACTTCTATCTGGCGCCGTGGATCAACGACATCGTGCCCGGCGACGCGCACGACGCGATGATGATCGTGGGCGTCATCGAGATCGTGGCAGGCATCGTGGTGGCGCTCGACGCACGCTTCGGCGCGCTGCTCGTGGCGGCTTGGCTGCTGGGCATCATCGTCGACCTGCTCACCCTCGGCGACTTCTACGACGTGGCGCTGCGCGACTTCGGCCTCTTCGTGGCGGCGGTGTCGTTGGCCCTCCTCGCCTTCGACCGAGCCAAGCAGGCAGCGTGAGCAGATCCGTGGTTGGGGCGGGCTCGGCGTCGCCGGTGCTCGGGCAGGGGCGCTTCCGCCCGGTCATCGGCAGCGACCAGCGCCGTGAGGTCGATGCCGGTGCCGCCGAGGCTGCCGCTGCGCAACTGCTTGCGGCGCTGGGCCTCGACCTGACCGACGAGAACCTCGCCGAGACTCCGCGCCGCATGGCGCACGCGCTGATCGAAATGACGCTCGGAGCGGAGTTCGAGCTCACCACGTTCCCCAACGACGAGGGCTACGACGAGTTGGTGATGGTCCAAGACATCGCCCTGCAGTCGATCTGCGAGCATCACATGCTGCCGTTCGTCGGGATCGCCCACATCGGCTATCTGCCTGGCGAGCGCATCCTGGGCCTCTCCAAGTTCGCGCGGATGGTGGAGCTGCACGCCCGCCGCCCGCAGACCCAGGAGCGCCTCACCAAACGGATCGCCGACCATCTGGAGGCAGAGCTCGCTCCCCGGGGCATCGGTGTCGTGATCGAGGCCGAGCACACCTGCATGAGCCTGCGTGGAGCGCGCAACCCGAGCGCGCGCACCACGACTTCGGCGATGTTCGGCAAGCTCCGCGACGATCCACGCAGCCGGGCCGAGTTCCTCGCCCTGACCAGGAGCACACGATGACCGAGCGGATCGAGCAGATCGTGATCGTGGGCGCCGGTCTGGCCGGCACGCACGCCGCTGAGGAGCTGCGCGCTGCTGGCTACACCGGGCGGCTGATGCTGATCGGAGCTGAGCTGCACCTGCCCTACGATCGGCCGCCGCTCTCCAAGGGTGTGCTGCTGGGCAAGGACACCGCCGCGTCGATCCAGCTCCATCCCCAGGAGTGGTACGACGAGCAGCGCATCGAGTTGCGCACCGGCGAGGCGGTCACGGCACTCGACCTGGCGGCGCGACGTGTCAGCATCGGGTCGTGGACCATCGGCTACCACCGCCTGTTGCTGGCCACCGGCTCCCGCCCGCGACATCTGGAGATCGTGGACGACTCGGGCTCACCCGTGCACCACGTGCGCTCGCTCGACGACGCCGAAGGGCTGCGCGGGCATCTCAAGGAGCGCTTGCTGATCGTGGGTGGGGGCTGGATCGGTCTGGAGGTCGCTGCTGCGGCCCGCGCGGCGGGCGGTGAGGTCACCCTCATCGAGGCGACGGGGCTGCCGCTGGCCGGTGTTCTCGGTGGCGAGGTCGCCCCCGTCTTCGCCGACCTACACCGAGCTCACGGCGTCGACCTGCGTACTGGCGTCACCCTGGCGGACGTCCGTGCGGGAGCAGGTGGCACGCGCGCCGTTCTCACCGACGGCTCCACGGTCGATGTGGACCGCATCGTGGTCGGCGTCGGCGCGGTCCCCGAGACCCACGTGGCCCGCGAGGCCGGGCTGGTCTGCCAGAACGGGATCCTGGTCGATGCGGCGTTGCAGACGAGCGACCCGTTCGTATACGCCGCCGGTGACGTCGCCAACCAGGCGCATCCGCAGCTGGGCCGCCTACGGGTCGAGCACTGGGACAACGCCATCGCCCAGGGCAGGCACACGGCCCGGGCCATGCTCGGTGAGCACGGCAGCTTCGAGCAGCAACCGTACTTCTTCTCCGATCAGTACGACCTCGGCATGGAGTACGTCGGCCACGTCGGTCCGCACGGCTATGACCGGGTGCAGATCGAGGGGAGCCTTGCCGAGCGTGTGTTCACCGCGTTCTGGCTTCGTGGCGATCAGGTAGTGGCTGGAATGCACGCGGGCGATTGGGGCGCCATCGATCGGATCCGTGATCTGGTGGGTGGCCCCGCGGAGCGGCTGGCTGTCCGCTAACTGGGCGGTAACAGTTCGGCCCGATTCGGCTGATGCGATGCTGTGTCCTGATCGAAGCTCCCACGACCAGAAGAGGCACATTCCGTGACCGAGATCGACCTGTCGACCCAGACCATCGCCGTCCTCGGCGGCACCGGCCCCCAAGGTCGTGGCCTGGCCCGCCGTTTTGCCCAGGCCGGCCTCGCCGTCGTCCTCGGCTCGCGTGCTGCGGAGAAGGCCGAGGCGACCGCCGCGGAGCTCGTCGAGGCCACCGGGGGCCGGGTGACCGGAGCCGACAACGCTGGCGCTGCCGCGCAGGGCGACATCGTGCTGGTCGTCGTCCCGTGGGACGGTCACGGCGAGCTGGTCAAGAGCCTCGCGGCCGAGCTGGCCGGCAAGATCGTCGTAGACTGCGTCAACCCGCTCGGCTTCGACAAGCAGGGTGCCTACGCGCTGCAGGTCGAGGAGGGTTCGGCCACCCAGCAGGCTGCCGGACTGCTCCCGGAGAGCCGCGTTGTGGGTGCCTTCCACAACGTCAGCGCCGTCCTTCTGGAGGACCCCGAGGTCGATGATCTGGGCACCGACGTCCTGGTGCTCGGCGACGACCGCGAGGCGACCGACACTGTCCAAGCACTGGCCGATGTCATTCCCGGCGTCCGCGGCATCTACGGTGGACGTATCCGCAATGCGCATCAGGTCGAGGCTCTCACCGCCAACCTGATCAGCATGAACCGGCGTTACAAGGCACACGCCGGCGTGCGCGTCACCGACGTCTGAGGCGACCCGGCGACCCTCGCTGGCCCGGGCACGAGGAGGCAGTCGATGGTCGAGGAAGTCAAGGCGTGGGACATCGATGTCCGCGACACGATGATCCGGATCGCTCGGGAGTGTGCGGAGGTCGACGGCCAGGCGCCGCTCGACGAGGCAGTACGGATCCGGCTCCGCAACAACGGACTCATCGGGTCCACGCTCTGGCTCGAGGGGAACGCCGGCTTCGCGTTGCGCCATGACGAGGCCCTGGAGCTGGCGGTCGTCCCCGGTCAGCGTGCCAAGGGGATCGGCGGTGCGCTTGCCGCGGCTGCGCTGGAGGGCGTGACCTCCGCCTGGTCGCACGGTGACCATCCAGCTGCCGCGCGGCTGGCGGCGAGACACGGATTCTCGCGAGCCCGCGAGCTGTGGGTGATGCGTCGCCCGGTGACCGATCTGCCACCCACCCCCGACGCTGTGACCATCCGCACCTGGACGCCGGACGACCGCGACGAGTTGCTCCGGGTCAACGCCGAGGCGTTCCGCACCCACCCCGAGCAGGGTGACATGGATGCGCAGAACCTCACGGATCGGATGGCCGAGCCGTGGTTCGACGCGGCCGGCCTGCTGGTCGTCACCGAGGACGAGCGGATGCTGGGCTTCCACTGGACCAAGAAGCACAGCGCCGAGGTCGGTGAGGTGTACGTCGTCGCCACCGACCCCGCAGCGCAGGGCCGCGGCCTGGGGCGCGCGTTGACGGTGGCAGGCCTGCACCACCTGCGATCGGTGCTCGACGAGGACGGCGAGATCATCCTCTACGTGGAGAGCGACAACGCTCGTGCTGTGGCCCTCTACGAGAGCCTCGGGTTCACCCACGCCGCCGAGGACACCCACGTGCAGTACCGCCGCTGATGCGTTGAGTTCGCGCGAATCACGCATTGAGTTCGCGCGAATGGCGCGTTGAGTTCGCGCGAATGGCACGGTCCGGCGCGGTTGCGGCTGTCTCAGCGCGGGTTCGCGGGCTCGGGCTCAGCCTCAGGAGTCGGGAGCACGAAGCGGTAGCCGACGTTGCGGACCGTGCCGATAAGGGTCTCGTGCTCCGGGCCGAGCTTGGCGCGGAGGCGGCGCACGTGCACGTCGACGGTGCGGGTGCCGCCGAAGTAGTCGTAGCCCCACACTTCCTGGAGCAGCTGCTGACGGGAGAAGACCCGACCCGGGTGCTGGGCCAGGTACTTGAGCAGCTCGAACTCCTTGAAGGTCAGGTCGAGGGGGCGGCCGCTGAGACGGGCGGTGTAGGTGGCCTCGTCGACGGTCACCTCACCGCTGCGGATCACCCTGGTCTCGGGCTCCTCCTGCTGCGCCAGACGGGCGATCGCCAGTCGGATCCGCGCGTCGAGCTCGGCCGGGCCGCAGGAGTGCAGCACCACGTCGTCCATGCCCCAGTCGAGCGCCACCACCGGCAGTCCGCCCTCGCCCAGGACCAACAGCACCGGCACCTCGGAGCCGGTGGTGCGGATCAGCTTGCACAGGTCTCGGGCCGCCGCGAGCTCCTTGCGCCCATCGACGAGCACCAGGTCGCACTCGGGCGCATCGACGAGGGCCGCTCCCTCGGCGGGGAGCACCCGCAGGTGATGGCCGAGGAGGCCGAGCGCGGGCAGCACCTCGGCGGAGGGTTGCAGGGCGCTGGTCAGCAGTAACAGCGTGGCCACGGCCCCTCCTTCCGGCCGGGAGCGTTGTGGTGAAGGATACCGGCATGGAGTCGGTGAAGTCGGTGACCGTTCACTACTGGGCAGCGGCGAAGGCTGCCGCGGGTGTCCCTGAGGAACGCCTGGAGCTGCCGGTGGAGGCGACGCTCGGCGACCTCACGGCACTCGTCCGCGCCCGGCACGGCGTGCAGCTCGACCAGGTGCTCGCCGTCTGCTCGGTGCTGATCGACGGTGCCCAGGCGGGCTCACGCGACCCGGGTGCAGCGCCGCTCCCCGACGGTGCCACCGTGGAGTTCCTGCCGCCCTTCGCCGGCGGCTGACCCAGCGGCGCCGGCGACGTGGCTCCGGCGGACGTCGCCGCGCAAAGTTCGCGAAGAACTTCCCCTCGGCACGCGTTGTCGCCACACTAGGCGGGTGATGACGAGCCTCTCCCGCCGTGGCGCTGACCAGAGCCTGCGCAATCGCGCCCGCGAGTCCGTGAAGCTGGGTGTGCGCGGCCTGCTGCAGAAGGCCGATGTCGAGATCGGCCGGGGCACCTTCGCCAACCGGTTGGCCCGCACCTGCGACGCCTTCGGGATCGACACCGTGCTCGACGTGGGCGCCAATGTCGGCCAGTACGCGACGATGCTGCGCCGGGCCGGGTTCGCCGGCCGGATCCTCAGCTGTGAGCCGCTGACCGGTGCCTTCGGCGAGTTGGCCTCCCGCGCCGACGGGGACGCCCGGTGGCAGACGCTGCACACGGCCGTCGGTGCGGAGCCGGGCACCGTGAGCATCCACGTCTCAGAGAACTCTTTCTCCTCCTCCATCCGCGACATGACCGACGCGCACCTCGACAACGCTCCGGGCTCCCACTACATCGCCACCGAGGAAGTGCCGGTCACCACCGTCGCCGGCCTGGTCGACACCCACGGCGTGGATCCGGCGCGCTGCCTGCTCAAGATCGACACCCAGGGCTACGAGGGCGAGGTGTTGCGCGGTGCCGGCGAGCTGGTGGGCAGGGTCCAGGCGATCCAGCTGGAGATGTCCTTCGTCGAGCTCTATGCGGGCCAGCTGCTGTACGACGACCTGATGGCCGCGATGGTGGCTGCCGGCTACCGGCTGCACACGCTGGACCCCGGTTTCTCTGCCGCCGATGGCCGGCTGCTCCAGGTGGACGGACTCTTCGTGCGGGCCGACGCCGGCTCTGCTCCGTCGGGGGCGTGACCAAATCGCGTGCAAACGGTTGCACACCCTGAGAACCCACAGCCCCGGAGGCATTTTGTGATCACGACGCCCCGCAACCTCGGTCACCTGACGAAGCGGATCCGGCAGACACCGCAGCTGTTCGCGAACTACCCGCACGTCTTCTACGACCTGGCGGCGTCGATGACGCCGTGGCAGGGCAAGGAGATGAGCTACCGGCTGCGCAACGGCTACACGATCGTGAGTCCCAACGCCGATGGTGCCCGCTTCCCGATCTACGAGATCTTCGCCGATGACGCCTACCTGCTCGACACGATGCTCGCGGGCCTCCCCGCCGATGTGCACGTGATGGACCTCGGCGGCCAGATCGGCTGCTTCTCGCTCGCCGTCGCGCTCAAGCGTCCCCAGGCCCGGGTGCACGTCTACGAGGCCTCTCCGACGAGCGCCTCCTACGTACGCCGCAACGTGGGCGCCAACGACCTGGCCGACCGGATCACCGTGCACGCCAAGGCGATGGCCGGCGAGGAGGGCACCTTCACCTTCGTCGACAGCGGCACCGCGAGCGGCCACAACGGCATCACCGCCCCCGAGGGGCTCGGCCACGAGGTCACGGTGCCGAGCACCACCTTCGACGCCGCAGTCAAGGAGATGGATGGCCGCGTCGAGGTGGTGAAGGCCGACGTCGAGGGTGCGGAGTACGACATCATCCTGAAGTCCGACCCGGCGTCATGGGCCACGGTGCAGCGAGTGGTGATGGAGTACCACCCGGTCGCAGGTCACTCGTTGGACGAGCTGCTGGAGTTCTTCGCCGCTGTCGGCCTGCACCCCGGCGAGCACGACCGCGGTACGCGCCCGGGGCTCGGCGTCATCTGGCTCTCCAGGAAGTAGTCAGGCGCGCGCCAGCGCGTTGAGCACCTGCTCCTTCGTGGGTGCTCCCGCAGCGCGCGTCACCTCGTGCCCCGCCGAGTCGAGCACCAACGTCGTCGGTGTGCGGACGATCTCCAGGCGGCGTACCAGCTCCAGGTGCTCCTCCGCGTCCACCTCGATGTGGGCGACGCCGGGCACGATCTCCGCGACCTCTCCGAGGATCCGCCGGGTTGCCCGGCAGGGTGCGCAGAAGGCGCTGGAGAACTGCAGGAGTGTGGCCCGTTCGCCGAGTTCGTCTCCCCAGGGAGTGTCGGCCAGCGGCGACAGCTGTGGGGCGGGGACGGCTGCCGAGTCGGCGGCAGAGCTCCGGAACCGGCCATCGCTCCAACGTCGCCAGGCCCCGAACGCCACGGCGAACACGAGGGCGAGGACGAGGATGACGGCTCCGGTGGTCACGACGACGCAACGCCGTCTGGGCCGTGGTGATTCCCGGCGCGGGGAGCCGTAGCCTTTGCGGACCCTCCGAAGTTGAGGGTCCGACGGCTCCCGACCGGCAGCCGCACGAGCGACGAGTGAGGCCAAGAGACGTGTCCGGCAACAGATTCCTGGATCTGGCCCAAGGGGCGTTGGCCGGGCGAGGCTTCGAGCTCCGCCGCCATCACGCCGCGCGCCGGCAGCGGATCTTCGCCGCCCGGGGCGTCGATCTCGTCCTCGACGTGGGCGCCGCCCGCGGCGGCTACGGCACCCAGCTACGTCGCTTCGGCTACACCGGGCGGATCGTCTCCTTCGAACCGCTGGCCGATGCCTACGCCGATCTCTCCCGTGCGATCGAGGCAGATCCGGCCTGGCAGGCACACCGGACCGCGCTCGGCGCCGAGGCCGGCACCGCGACCATCAACGTGGCCTCCAACTCCGACTCGAGCTCGCTGCTGCCGATGCTCGACGCGCACCGGGCGGCGGCGCCGCAGGTCGGCTACGTCGGCACCCAGACCGTGACCATCTCCCGACTGGACGACCTGGCGCAGGAGGCGCTGGGCGCGGCCACGACGCCGTACCTGAAGATCGACACGCAGGGCTTCGAGCGCGGCGTCCTTGCCGGGGCTCCGGAGACGCTGCGTCAGGTGGTGGGGCTCCAGCTGGAGCTGTCGTTCGTGCCGCTCTACGACGGTGGGATGACCGTCGACGAGGCCGTCGCCTGGGCCTACGGCGAGGGGTTCCACCTGGTCGGGATCGAGCAGGGCTACACCGCCCCCAGCGGTGAGATCCTTCAGGTCGACGGGGTTTTCTGGCGTTGAGCGTGGCTGCCCGAACGGGCGTGCAGAGAGGGTTCCCATGGCGTTGACCGGTTCCGACGGCTACTCCTACACCCAGCTGGTCTTCTCCGACCTGGAGCGGTACCGCCCAGGGCAGCGGCCGAGCTGGCCCAGCGTGCTGATGCGGTGCCTCAGCAATCCGGGCATGGTCGCCTCCCTGGTGCTGCGCGCCCAGCAGAAGGCATTCCAAGCCGGACGGGTGCGCCTGGCCTTCCTGCTCCGCAGCCTCGGCATGTTTCTGGTCAGCGCCGACTTCGTGCCGGGCATGGACGTCGGCCCGGGCCTGCTGATGCCGCACCCCAACGGCGTGGTCATCGGCAACGGCCTCAGGGTCGGAGCGAACGTGACCTTCGGCGGCGGCATCACGGCGGGCGTCAAGCAGCCCGACGTTGACCCCGAAGAGGAGGGGCAGGGCTACCCGACGATCTGCGACGGCGCCATCATTCTGGCCAACGCGGTGCTCGCCGGCCCGGTGACCGTGGGTTCGTACGCCCAGGTCGGCGCCAACTCGGTGGTGCTGACCGACGTGGCCGAGTGCGCGGTCGTGTTCGGCGTCCCGGCCCGCAAGATCGCCGAGCGCAAGCCGGTGCTGCCCGGCTCCTACGAGGAGCTGCCGCGCGGCTGACCAACTGCGCGTGGCGGCGTCACTTCGGTCGGCCTCTTTCGTTGCATCCACCAGAGTCGCCTGCTTGCTGTAAGCATGAGGCACCACCATCCCGAGGACGAGGAGTCAGCCCCCGATGAGCACCACACCTGCGGATGTCGAGCGCACCGTCGTCGACTTCCTGAAGCGCCTGGAGAAGCTCCCGGAGGGATTCGACGCCACCACCCCCCTCTACGCCGACGGGGTCGGGCTCGACTCGCTGGAGACCGCGGAGCTCTCCGCCCTGCTGGAGGACGAGCTGGGCTCGGATCCGTTCAGCACCGGTGACCTGCCGCAGTCCCTGGCCGAGATCCAGGCGTACTACGCAGGGGTCTGATTCCGCCTTGATCGAACTCCTCCGACGCGTCGCCGCCGAGGACCCCGAGCGACTCGCCGTGGTCACCGACGCCGCCACCTGCACGTACGCCGAGCTGGTGCGTCGCGCGGAGCAGCTCGCTGAGACGTTGACAGCGGGGGAGGTCCGGTTCGCGATCCTCAGTGCGGAGGCGGACGTCGTCGTCCCCGCCCTCGCGGCGGCGTCGCTCGCCGGCGCCGAGGCCTGCGTGTTTCCCCCCGAGGACGGCGTGGCCCCGGGCAGCCAGGAGGAGATCGACGAGCTCCTCGCCCGGTTCGGCCAGACTCACGTCGTCACCGCCGGCGGACTCGCGCCCTGGCCGCCGGCGAGCGGTGCCCCGTCACCCGCTGGCGCGGGTACGTCGTTGCCGGACGACGGTCGCGTCGCTCCTCGCCCCCACCTGGTCCTGACCACGGGCACCACGGGGCGACCCCGCGGCGTACGCCATGACTGGTCGCGGCTGGTCCGGGCGACCGAGCGCGTTCGGCCCGGAGCGGAGGAGCGGTGGCTTCTCGCCTACGGCCTGCACCAGTTCGCCGGTCTGCAGGTGCTCCTGCACGTCTTCGCCGCCGGTGCCACCCTGGTCGCGCCGACGCCGCGGCGTCCCAAGGAGGGGCTCGCCGCCATGCGCCGGCACGGCGTCACGCATGTGAGCGCCACCCCGACCTACTGGCGCTTCGTGATGGCGGAGCTGCGTGGCGATGGCGGCCCGGTGCCCGCACTCCGGCAGATCACGCTGGGCGGCGAGGCCGCACCCGGTCCGGTGCTCGACCAGCTGCGTGCCACCTTCCCGGGAGCGGCGCTCTCCCACGTCTATGCGGCCTCCGAGTTCGGCGCCACCAACTCGACGAAGGACGGACTGCCCGGCCTTCCTGCCGACGTGCTCACCCGCGGCGAGGACGCCGACGTGGCGATGAGGGTCGTCGACGGAGAGCTGTGGGTGCGCTCGCGGATCGGGATGCTCGGCTACCACGGCGAGGAGCCCGTCGAGGTCGATGGCTGGCGTGCGACCGGTGACCTGGTCGAGCAGGTCGGCGACCGGCTGCTCTTCCGCGGCAGGGTCAGCGAGATCATCAACGTCGGCGGGGTGAAGGTGCATCCGCTGCCGATCGAGGAAGCCGTGGCCGCGGTGCCGGGCGTGCAGGTGTCGCGGGTCTTCGGGCGCCCCAACGCGATGACCGGCTCCATCGTCGCCGTCGAGGTGGTGCCCGCCCCCGGTGCGGACCCCGACGAGGTGAAGGCCGCGGTCCGGGCGGCCTGCGCAGAACTGCCGGCCGCAGCCCGGCCCCGCAGCATCAAGGTCGTCGCCGAGGTCTCCATGGCCGGCGGCAAGATCGTCAGGAGAAGCCAATGAGTCAGCGTGTCGTCGTCATCACCGGCGGCAGCCGGGGCCTGGGCGCCGGTCTGGTCGCCTCCTACCTGGAGTCCGGCGACCTGGTCGCCACCTGCTCGCGCAGCATCACCCCCGAGGTCGAGGCGTGGCTGGCCGATCCCGAGCTTGCCGGGCGGGTGCTCTTCGAGCCTGCCGACCTGGCGCGCCGCGAGGACGCAGATCGTTTCGTCAAGCGGGTTGTCGAGGAGTGGGGACGGGTCGACGTCCTGATCAACAACGCCGGCGTGGCGCGCGACGGCATCCTCGGCATGTTCTCCGACGACGACATCGACACCGTCATCGATCTCAACATCAAGGGCACGCTCTACGTCACCCGCGCCGTCAGCCGCCGGATGCTGGCCCGGCGCAGCGGCACGATCGTCAACATCTCCTCGGTAGTGGGGCGCTCCGGCTACCGCGGCCTTGCCGCCTACAGCGCCTCGAAGGCCGCGCTCGACGGGATGACCCGTGCGCTGGCCCGCGAGCTCGGCTCCCGTGGCATCACCGTCAACGCCATCGCCTCGGGCTACCTGCGCACCGAGATGAGCCACGGACTCGACGAGGAGCAGCTCCAGCAGATCGTGCGGCGTACGCCGTCGGGCCGGCTGGGGGAGCCCGACGACATCGCCCGCGCCTGCCAGTTCCTCACCGACCCGCGCAACACCTATGTCACGGGCACGGTGATGGTGGTCGACGGGGGGCTCACCGGATGACGCAGCAGATGCCGTTGCGGGTGCTGGTGAAGGGCGCCTCGACGGTCAACTGGACTTCGTGGATGGGCGGTCCACGCACCGACTTCACCTTCCCCCGGGTCATCGAGGAGCAGTTGCTCGCCGACGGTCGGGCCTGCGAGGTGCAGACGATCTCGATGACCTCGGAGAAGACGTCGACGATCCTGGGCACCTGGCAACGGGAGATCCTCGGCTTCTCGCCGGACGCGATCGTGCTGCTCTACGGGCACTACGAGACGATCCACCTCTTCCTGCCGCGCTGGTTGGAGCGGCACGCCAACAGCCTCAAGGCGAAGCCGCGCTGGTGGTCGCAGCTCTACCGCGAGAAGGTGCTGCGGCCGGTCTGGATGGTCCTCGCCCGACTCCAGGCGAGGCTCGACACGGTGCTCGACCCGACGATCCGGCGCAACCGCCCCAAGCACGTGGCCGCCGATCTGCGGGCCTACATCGAGCACGTGCAGAAGGTCGGCTCGCCGCTCGTCTTCTGTCTGGAGCTGCTGCCCCCGACCAGTCGCTACCAGAGCTGGTTCCCGGGCATGGAGGCCCGGATGGAGGTCATGAACACCGCGATCCGCGAGATGGTCGAGGAGGTGGGCCTCGACAACGTCCGCTACCTGCGGGTGCGTCCGCTCGTCGATGCTGCTGCCGGTGGCGACCTCGAGATCGCCACGCCCGACGGCTTCCACTACTCGCCGGCGATGCACCGGGCTGTGGGCGAGGCCCTGGCCACCCGGATCCGAGACTGGGCCGAGACCCAGCCGCACCTGCAGCATGCCCGGGTGACCCCGGGTGGAAGGGAAGTCCAGTGAGCGCCAAGCAGATCGCCGCGAAGTTCCTGCCGCGCTTCGTCGTCGAGTTCCTCGACGGCCTGGTCTTCGGGTTCCGGCGTCGCCGGATCCGGATGATCCGGCGGGTCTTCGGCTGGTTCGGCTACAACATCGTGAAGGGCGACGACTACTACTCGACCCTGCCGGTGCTCGAGGAGATCGAGGCGACCCGGCAGCGGTGGGACCGGCCGAGCGAGCTGACCGGGCTGAGTGTCGACGTACCGGCGCTGCGGGAGCGGCTCGATCGCCTCACCCGGGCGTGGGAGCGAGAGTTCCGCGAGCACGCGGGGGACTACCTGACCAACACCCGCAAGGGGTTCGGGCCCGGCTACCCGGCCTTCGATGCCCGCACGCTCTACTACACGCTGCGGGAGGAGAAGCCACGCCGCTACCTCGAGGTCGGCTCGGGTCTCTCCACCTACTACGCCTCGCTGGCTGCCGAGCGGAACGCTGCAGAGGGCTCACCCCTGACGATCACCTGCATCGAGCCGTACCCGTTCGCGGCCCTGCACACGCTGCCGGACTTCGAGCTGGTCGAGGGCTTCGTCCAGGACGTGCCGTTGGCCCGTTTCGAGGAACTGGAGGCCGGGGACGTGCTCTTCATCGACTCCTCGCACGCGCTCAAGATCGACAGCGACGTCGCCTTCCTCTTCCTCGAGGTGCTGCCGCGGATCAAGCCGGGCGTGATCGTGCACATCCACGACGTGCACTTCCCCTGGAACGGCCCCTATCCGGCCGACACCTGGCTCTTCGGGGAGCGCTGGCCCGTCTACTGGAACGAGGCGATGGTCGTGCAGACCTTCCTCGCTTTCAACGACGCCTTCCGCATCGAGCTCTCCACGCCGATGCTGCGGCACGCCGACGAGACGTTCCTGACCAGTCGCTTCCCCGACTACACCCCTGTCGCCAAGGACCCGAACCCGCCCTCCTCCCTCTGGCTGCGTCGAGTGGGCTGACCGCCGAGTTCGCGCAAATCACGCGTTGAGTTCGCGCATAGCGCAGGTCGAGTTCGCGCATATGGTCGAGATAGCCGGTCGGAGGTACGTCGTCCCTCGGCTGTCCTGACCACTGAACGCGTTATTTGCGCGCACTCGACGCGTGACTTGGGCGCACTCAACGCGTTATTCGCGCGCACTCGACGCGTGACTTGCGCGCACTCGGCGCCTAGTCGAGGAGGCGGGCGAGGTCCTCGCGGTCGGAGTCGACCATGATCCGAGCGAGGTCGAGGGCGGTGGTCTGCGCCTTCCAGCCGAGGTGGTCGTGGGCCTTGCTGGAGTCGCCGATGAGGGCATCGACCTCGGAGGGGCGCTCGAAGGACTCGTTGTAGCGCACGTGGTCCTGCCAATTCAGCCCGGCGTGGGCGAAGGCGGCCTCGCAGAAGTCTCGGACCGTGTGGCCGACGCCGGTGGCGAGCACGTAGTCGTCGGGCTCGTCGGCCTGGAGCATCCGCCACATGCCCTCGACGTACTCGGGTGCGTAGCCCCAGTCCCGGATGGCGTCGAGGTTGCCGAGCTCGACGTGGTCCCAGATGCCGCGCTCGATCGCGGCGACCGCCTTGGTGATCTTGCGGGTCACGAAGTTCTCGCCACGTCGGGGCGACTCGTGGTTGAAGAGGATGCCGGAGACGGCGAAGAGACCGTAGGCCTCGCGGTAGTTGACGGTGGTCCAGTGGGCCTGCAGCTTCGAGGCCCCGTACGGCGAACGGGGATGGAACTTGGAGTCCTCGTTCTGGGGTGGGGGAGTCTTCCCGAACATCTCCGAGGTGGAGGCCTGGTAGAAGCGGCAGTCCAGGCCGGCCGCGCGGATGGCCGAGAGCAGGTGCAGGGTGCCGATCGCGTTGGTGGAGGTCGTGTAGTCCGGCATGTCGAACGAGACCTTCACATGGCTCATCGCACCGAGGTTGTAGACCTCGTGGGGCTCGATGTCGCGCACCAGGTTCACCAGCGACACCCCGTCGGTCAGGTCGCCGTAGTGCAGCGAGAGCCGGGGGTCGTCACCGAGGTGGTCGATCCGGGTGCGGTTGAGCAGCGAGGCGCGTCGCACCAGGCCGTGCACCTCGTAGCCCTTCTGGAGAAGGAGCTCGGCGAGGTACGAACCGTCCTGGCCCGTGATCCCGGTGATGAACGCGCGCTTCATGGGGGCAAACCCTACGTGGTGGGCAGCCGTTCCCTCACCGCGGTGCACGATCGACGCGGCCCACGCTCACGTAGTGCCAGCCGGCCGACGCCCACTTGTCGGGATCCAGCGCCAGGCGGCCGTCGAAGATCCGCCGCTCGGCGACGGCCCGTCCGGCCAGGTGCGGGTCCAGGGCCCGATACTCCGACCACTCGGTGAGCAGCAGCACCGCCTCGGCGCCGTCCAGGCAGGTGTCGAGGGAGTCCACGTAGGAGAGGCTCTGCGGGCCCCGCGAGCGGGCGACCGGCAGTGCTTGGGGGTCGGTGACCCGTACCTCGGCGCCGGCGGCGGCGAGTCGCGCCGCGATCTGCAGCGCGGGCGACTCCCGGATGTCGTCGCTGTCGGGTTTGAACGCCGCGCCGAGTACGGCGATGCGCCGGTCGCGCACGTCGCCGTCGAACCAGGCGGAGACCCGCTGCACCACCTCGTCACGCTGGGCGAGGTTGATCTGCTCGACCTCGTTGATGAGACCGCTGGCCAGCGAGGCGCCGATCTCCTCGGCACGGTGTCGGAACGCTTTGATGTCCTTGGGCAGGCAGCCACCGCCGAAGCCGATGCCGGCGCCGAGGAAGCGTCGACCGATTCGGGTGTCGTGCCCGAGCGCGTCGGCCAGGTCCACCACGTCACCGCCGGTGGCGTCGCAGAGCTGCGCCATCGCGTTGATGAAGGAGATCTTCATGGCCAGGAACGAGTTCGCTGCCACCTTCACCAGTTCAGCAGTGGCCAGGTCGGTGACGACCACCTGAGTGTCGTCGAGGAGCGCGGCGTAGACCTCGTCGATCTGCTGCCGATGCCGTGCGCCCTCGGCGCCTTCCTGCAGGCCGTAGACGAGTCGGTCGGGCTGCAGGGTGTCGCGCACGGCGAAGCCCTCGCGCAGGAACTCCGGGTTCCAGACCAGGCCGAGGTCGGGCCGGCTGTCGGCCAGGTCGGCGACCAACCCGGCAGCGGTGCCGACCGGAACCGTCGACTTGCCGACGATGAGCGAGCCGGGCGCCGCGTGCTCCGCCAAGGTGGCGATCGCCGCTGCGAGGTAACTCAGGTCGGCCGCCTCGGAGTCCTCGCGCTGCGGCGTACCGACGCAGACGAAGTGGACCTGCGTGTCGGCGAGGCTCCGGGGGTCGGTGGTGAAGCGCAGTCGCCCACTGGCCAGCGTCTCCGTCAGCAGGTCATCGAGGCCCGGTTCGAAGAAGGGCGCGACCCCGGAGGAGAGGGAGGCGATGCGCTGCTCGTCGGTGTCGATCCCGATCACCTCGTGCCCCAGGTGCGCCATCGCCGCGGCATGGACGGCACCGAGGTAACCGCACCCGACCACCGAGATCCGCACACGCGGCTGGGTGTGGGTCATCCTGCGTCACCTCGTCTTTCGGGCATGCCACGGATCGGTGGCGCGACATCGACACGTCAGTAGTGCCAACGAGCCAGAAGGCAATGGGTGACGTCTCTTCGGAGTGGTTCCGTTGAACCGTCGAAGGCGCTCCCACAACCGTGTGACGTCCGCTAGATTGCGCCCCGTGGTCACCGAAGCTGCCCCTGCGGCATCCTCCTCAACGCCCAAGCGCATCCTGGTCACCGGCGGCGCCGGCTTCATCGGATCGCACCTGACGCAGCGGCTGCTCGACATGGGCCATGACGTCCTGGTCGCCGACAACTTCTACTCCAGCACCCGCAGCAACCTCTACGAGTTGATGGGGCAGCCGCGCTTCGAGCTGCTGCGCCACGACGTGACGTTCCCGCTCTACGTCGAGGTCGACGAGATCTATCACCTCGCCTGCCCGGCGTCGCCGATCTTCTATCAGCGCGACCCGGTGCAGACCACGAAGACCTGCGTGCACGGCTCCATCAACATGCTGGGTCTCGCCAAGCGCACCGGGGCGAAGATCCTGCTCGCCTCCACCTCCGAGGTGTACGGCGACCCCGAGGTGCACCCGCAGCGTGAGGACTACTGGGGCAATGTGAACCCGATCGGGATCCGTTCCTGCTACGACGAGGGCAAGCGTGCTGCGGAGACGCTCTTCTTCGACTACTACCGCCAGCACCAGCTGCCGATCAAGGTGGCGCGGATCTTCAACACCTACGGTCCGCGGATGCTTGCCGACGACGGCCGAGTGGTCTCGAACTTCGTCGTCCAGGCGCTCCGCGGCGAGCCGCTCACCGTCTTCGGAGACGGCAGCCAGACGCGATCGTTCTGCTACGTCGACGACCTGGTCAGCGGCCTCATCAGCCTGATGGGCACCGGTCCGGAGGTCACCGGTCCGGTGAATCTCGGCAACCCGGGGGAGTTCACGATGCTGGAGCTCGCTGAGAAGGTGCTCGCTCTCGTCGACACCGGCAGCGAGCTGAAGCACCTGCCGTTGCCGGCCGACGACCCGACCCGGCGGCGGCCCGACATCGGCCTGGCGCAGGAGCTCCTCGACTGGACGCCGCAGATCCCGCTGGACGAGGGCCTGCGCAAGACGGTCGACTACTTCCGCGAGGTCGTCGGCTGATGCGCTACTACCTCGCCTGGCAGTACATCACCGGCTACTCCACCTCCGGCATGCACGCGCTGGTCGCCCAGGGACATGACGTGAAGCTGATGTACCAGGAGGCGCTGGTGCATGCGCCGTTCCTGGCGCCGTTCGACGATGCCGAGCTCACCGAGGGGCTCGACGCGGTCGGGTGGTCCGGGCAGCCCGACGAGGAGCTGCTGTTGCGGGAGCTCGACGAGTTCCAGCCCGACGTGCTCATCGTGAACTCCTGGCACATTCCGGCCTACATGAAGGCGGCCCGCAAGTGGCGCGGTCGCGCGCTGCGGATCGTCGTGATGGACCACCAATGGTTGGGTACGCCGAAGCAGTGGCTGGGGCGCGTCACCCGTCAGCTCTTCATCCAACCGGCCTTCGACGCCGCGTTCATGCCGGGCGACGAGCAGGCGGTCTTCGCCCGGCACCTCGGGTTCAAGCAGCACGAGATCATCACCAGCCTCTACACCTGCGACGACCCGTTCTTCACCGGCCCGCAGGCCGAGCCCAAGAACTCGTTCCTCTTCACCGGGCGGCTCGTCGACGTCAAGGGTGTCGACGTACTCGCTGAGGCCTACCGCTCCTACCGCGCGTCGACCGACGACCCGTGGCCGCTCGTGGTCGCCGGCATGGGGCCGATGGAGGAGGAACTGAAGGCTATCGAGGGTGTCGAACTGCTCGGCTTCGTCTCGCCGAAGGACCTTCCGAAGGTGATGGCGGAGTCCGGCTGCCTGGTCCTGCCGAGTCGCTTCGAGCCCTGGGGCGTGGTGCTCCAGGAGGCTGCTGCCTCGGGGCAGGCGGTCATTTGCACCAGCACCTGCGGCGGCGCCTCCCGATTGGTGCTCGACGGCTACAACGGGCGTGTCGTCACGCCGGACCGCCCGGCCGAGCTCGCTGCCGCCATGGCGTGGGTGGCCGGTGCCGATGCGGAGCATCGGCGCGCGATGAGCGAGCGCAGCACCGAGCTGGCCCGGCAGTACACGCCCACGCGTTGGGCCGAGCACCTCACCGACCGGTGCCACGAGCTGCTGCCGGAGAAGGTGACCGGACGCGCCCGGCGTCGTTGAACCGTTCCCACCCGCCGAACCGTCACGTCACCGAACTGATGGGAGAGGAGCCGCGCATGCCTACCTACGGCCCCGGCACTCCGCTGGTCTTCAGCCACATCCCCAAGACCGCCGGCACCTCGCTCGGCGCGGCCCTCGAACAGGTGCTGCAGCCGCGCGTCGTGGTCCGCGGCATCGACAGTGCCCTCTTCGGCGGGTACGACGACATCAACGCGGTCGCCCCGCTGTTGCGTCCGGGTATCTATCTCTCACCTGAGGAGATCCCGGCGGACGCCGCACTGGTGGCGGGCCATGTCGCACCGGCGACGACGCAGGCGCGGTTCCCGGGAGCCGACCACGTCACGGTGCTGCGCACGCCCCAGGTGAGGCTGCTGTCGCAGTGGTTGCACAGCCGTTCCCTCTCGGAGTTCTCGTTGCGCCACTGGGGGCTTGCCGCCGATGCGTTCCGGGCCGGTCGCAAGCCGCTTCGCGAGTACCTCGACAACGACATGATCGCACCGACCGTGGACAACGCGATCACGCGCTTCCTCGCCTGGCCGCACTCGGCCCACCAACCTCGGGAGTTCATCGACGAGGCGCACGACGACGAGCTGGTGGCGGCAGCGCTGGAGCGGCTCGACGGTTTCGCCCACGTCAACCTGGTCGAGAACCCGGACTTCCTGGCCGACCTCTCGGCCTGGTTGGGAGTGGAGCTCCCTGACACCCAGCTCAACGAGCGCACCTCGGTGCCGCCGCAGTGGCGCCCCGACCTGGCCGCCGAGCTCGATCCGGCGACGCGCGAGCTTCTCGACCACCGATGCCGTCTCGACGTCCGCGTGTGGAAGGCGATCGCCGAGCGCGTGCTGCCTGACCGCGACCCCGACCAGGTGCTGACCGAAGCCTTCGACCAGGCGGTCGAGCGTTACACCGTGATGCTGCAGCGCCCCTACGACGCCGGCACCGCACGGCGACTGGTGGAACGGGCCTGGGACGCCAAGCTTGCCGTGACCGGCCCCAGCACGAAGCCGCCCTCGGCACGGCCGCCGATGGTTGCCGCGGTCGAGCAGCTGCAGCACCTGCGGCGCGTCGTACCGGTGAAGGCCGTGCCGGGGCTGGTGGAGCGCCGGTTGGAGAAGCTGTGGCAGCACGACGGCTTCCGGCGGGTGCACGAGGCTGAGATGGAGTTCGTCCTCGGCGACTCGCCACGTGCCGGCGAGATCCCGGAGCTGGCCCGCGCCTACGCGGCGCACATGATGACGCGCAGCTACATGCGCTGGCATCCCAAGGCCGTCTCCGACGTCCGGCTCAAGGGCATCGAGCGGGTGCTCGACCGGGACAAGAGTCGGGGCCTGATCCTCAGCTTCACCCACCACCACCGCTACGACGGCATGTGGGCGGCCTTCGTCCGCGCCGGTGCCCCGCGCTCCAAGATCGTGATCACCGAGGGCATCACCCGTCCTGAGGCCGGGATCCAGTTCGCCCAGCACCTCCGGGTCGGCAGGCCGGGCGGCGACTACCTGATGGCCGAGTCCGGCACGAAGGCGCTGGCTGCCGAGCTGACGCCGGGCGTCGTTCTCGGCATGGCCGTGGACTTCCCCGGCCGGACGCCGGTGGAGTTCCTCGGCAAGACGGTCCTGGCTCCCTTCGGTACTCCGCGGCTGGCGGAGCTGAGCAACTCGCCCATCGTCCTCGTCACCCATCGCCGTGACGCGGAGGGGCCGTACGTGCAGTTCGAGGAGCCGATCGATCCGGCCGACTACAGCAATCCGGTCGATCTGCTCCAGGAGGTGGTACGCCGCCACAGCGAGCCGATCCTGGACTGGCCCGAGGCACTCGAGTCGCCGCGAGCCAGGTTCGGTTTCGTCGATCCGCCCCGCCCGGGCTCCTCCGAGGAATAGGTCTCGACCATGCAGGCTCAGTTGCAGGCACCCAATCTCGCTCTCAAGCTCCTCGACAAGCGTGAGTACGCCCGCCGGCTGGTGCCGGCGAGCAAGATCTCCAGCGTGGTGCAGCGTCGCCTCGACCAGGTGTGGACGATCGACGCCTTCCGCGAGCAGCAGGAGGGCCAGATGCGCTACCTGCTGGAGTTCACCGACCGTGCCGACGAGGCACCCGCGCTGGCGCGTGGCTTCGCTGAGCACTCGCTGACGCGCAGCTACCTGCGCTGGCACCCCGAGCTGGTCACCAACCAGGAAGTCAGGGGGGCGGAGTGGCTCACCAGCCGCCGGGACCCGTCCCGCAGCATCATCCTCAGCTTCATGCACCACAACCGGTACGACGGTCTCTTCGGCTCGTTGCGCCGGGTGGGCGTGGAGCTGGAGATCCTCACCTCGCCGCTGATCCTCGCTCGCAACACGCTCACGGCCTACAAGCAGCACACGAAGGTGATCCGCCTGGGCGGCACCGTCATCCCCGCCGAGGGCGGGGCGGCGCAGATCCAGGCCCACCTGCAGCCGGGCAGGATCCTGGCGATCGCCCCCGACGTCCCCGGCCACACCGAGGTCGACTTCCTCGGTCGCCGGGTCCTGGCCTCGTTCGGCACGGCCCTGATGGCGAGCCGCACCAATAGCCAGGTGGTGCTGGCGACCCACCGCCGCGACGAGGGCGGTGCCTGGATCCAGATCCACGAGCCGCTCGAGCCATCCGATTTCGCGGAGCCGGTCGACCTGTTGCAGGAGGTGCTCCGCGGCCATGGCGAGGCGGTGCTCGCCTGGCCCGAGGCGCTAGAAATGCCGCGTGCGCGTTGGGGGATCGTCCAGGAATGACCCAGGCAGAGCAGGGCTCCGGGACCTACGACGCCACCGAGATCGCCGCCGACGAAGCGCCGACCCAGGGATCGGGGGCACGGTCGCTGATTCTCAGCGGTGCCTTCCGGCTCTTCGGCCTGATCCCGCAGGCGATCGCCACCCTGCTGGCGAGCCGACTGATCTTCGACCACTACGGCATGGACGCCTTCAACGCCTATGCCCTGGTCATCGCGATGATGGCGCTGATCCCGCTCAACAACCTCGGCATGGGCGCCTCGTTGACGCAGGCGATCGCCGCTCGCGGCCCGCACGACGAGCATGCGGTGGGAGCTGCGCTCACCGCGTCCCGGGTGCTGAGCCTCTCCGCCCTGGGACTCAGCGTCGTCGCCCTGGTCTTCGGAGCGCTGGGCATGTGGCCCGAGATCCTCGGCGACGCGGCGGGTGGGAACTGGTTCACCGCCGCGGCTCTGGTCGTCTTCGCGGCGACCTTCGTACCGGGACTGGCGCCGAGCGTCCTGCTGGGTGCCGACCGCAACCACGTCGCGATCGTCGTCGGCTGGTTCCTCGCCCCGATGAGCCTGCTGCTCGTGGGGGTCCTCATCGTCGGCGACCTGGCGGCCGACTGGGTGCTGCTGGTGCCTCCGCTCGCCATGCTGGTGGTCAACATCGCCACGGTGGTGGTGAGCGCCCGCACGGTCGGGTTCCCCTGGCTGCGGGTGCTCCGCGAGCTCCCGTGGCGCCGCCAGTACGCCGGGGCACGCATCCGGTCGCTCTCCGGGCCGATGCTGATCACGTCGCTGTGCGTGCCGGTCACGTTCTGGAGCGATCGCATCGTGCTCAGCCACGTGTCCACCCCGGAGGCGGTCGCCGACTACTCGGTGGTGCTGCAGCTGGCCGCGCCGATCATCGCGCTCATCATCGCGACGGCGCAGCCCTTGTGGCCGATGATCACCGCCGCTCGGGCGCGGGGCCAGGCCGGACCCGCGATGACCAAGATCTTCCTCGCCTTCGGCCTCGGCACCCTGCTGTGCTGCATCGTCTTCGTGGCGCTGGCCGACCCGATCGGTCACCTGATCGGCGGCGACGAGGTCGATCTCGGCTACACGCTCCCCGTGGTCGCGGCACTCGCACTGCTGTTGATGGCGGTGGCGTTCCCGCTCTCGATGACGATGGTCGACCCGGTCGGCGCGCGCTTCGTCGCCGGCTGCGCGCTGTTGACCCTCCCGACCAACGTCATCGTCTCGATCTTCCTCTCCCGGGAGTTCGGAGCGATCGGACCGCTGCTGTCGCTGCTCATCGTCAGCACGACCATCCAGGTCGTCCCGATCCTGATCTACTCCAACCGGCGCGAGCGCGCGGGAGGCCCGATCAAGGTGCTCGACGACCAGGAGTGAGTCGCTGCGGGACGTTGGCTCAGCGCCCCAACACCACGCGGGCGAACTCGTCGGCGGTCGCCGGCGGCACGTTGCGGGTCGGACTGCTGCCGGTCGGGCGGTCGAGCACCCGCCGGATCGCGGCGGCCAGGCTGGCCGGCTCCAGGTCGGCAAGCTCCCCGCCGCCGGTGGCAGCGAGCTCTCGGGCTCGGACCCGGGAGCCTGCCGAGACGACCGGCACATCGGCGGCAAGCGCCTTCCCCATGATCCCACTCGGCCCGTTGTTGGTGAGCGCGATCGGCGCCACGTCGACGGCGGCGACCAGCTTGTCGAGCAGGGCGTTGTCCAGGAACCCGTCGAAGGTGATCACGTGCTGGCGCTGCTCGGGCGTCAGCGACTCGATCCACGCCTTGACCTCCGGCTGGATGGAGCCGGCCAGCAGCAGGTCGGCGTCGATGCCGGCGGACTCCATCGCCTCGAAGACCAGTTTCGCGTTCTTGCGCTCCGAGATCAGGCCGAAGATGCCGACCAGCTTGCGGTCCGCAGGCAGTTCGAGCTCCGCGCGCAGCGCCGTACGGTCGCGGGAGTGGGCACCGCAGACCTCGGGGTCGCGGGCCCGGCGCACGACCCAGCCCTTGTGCATGTCGTCGCGCCCGGCGAAGCCGGCGACCCGGTGCAGGGTGCGGGTGGACATGGTGACCACCGACAGCACCGACTTGGTGATCCGCAGCTTCCACTGCGTGCGGTCGAGGAGCGGCACCCGGGCGGGGTAGCGGGTGAGGAAGAAGATCACCCGCGGTCGCTTGCTCAGTCCGCGGAAGGCACGCGGCGCCAGGAGCCACCAACGCTTCAGGCTCTGGTCGGCGTCCATCACCACGATCGTCTCGACGTCGCCTTCGCGGCAGCGGTCCACGATCGCCTCGAGCATCACCGCCGTCGGCGGGTGGATCTCGTCGTAGACCTCGGTCGCCTCGATCGGAGCGTCGGAGAGGTAGACGGTGAATGCCTCGCTCGTGCTTGCTCCTCGCGAGGTCAGCAGCACCACCCGGTCTCCCGCGTCGTGGGCACGCTGGGCGACGTGGGCGACCGCCTGGAAGCGATGCCCGGTGAGGTCGGGCTCGATGAGGAGCGTAGTCGGCATGGCCCGGATCGTAGTGCCTCCGCGACGCCCGGCAGAGCGCTATGCCGGATCAGCCGAGGTCCTCCAGCATCTGCCGCAACGCCGGCACGTCGACCCGGATGTCGCGGACGATCGCCGCGCCGCGACCGAGCCGTGGCGGCTTGCCTGGGGCAGAGAGGTAGCGGTAGTCGAGGCCGGGCACTCCGGAGGCGAGACGCCAGTAGTCGGGCAGCAGGCAGCCTTCGGGGAAGAGCTCGATCACGGTCGATCCGGGGCTGGCGAAGACCAGGTTGGCCAACGCCGCGCCGTGCGTCGCAACAATTGCCTCGGCGGTGGCGAAGGTGCGGATCTGCTCGCGCACCGACAGGGTGCCGGGGTCGACGGCGACGAATCCGTGCTCGCGCAGCAGTGCGACCACCTCGTCGTCGTTGAGCACGGTGCGGTTGTTGGCCGACGCCCCGCGGGTGACGTAGATCCGTTGTGGCGGGCCGTCGGTGTCGACGCGCGGGAGCAGCCGCTCGCGCAGCCAGGTGACCGCCCACGGCGGGTTCTTCTCGGTCATCTCCGGTGGTGCCGGCACCACCAGCGTCTCCGCGCGGACGTGGGGATGCTCGTGGGCGTCGATCACGCACCCCAGATCGAGGCCCGCCAACTCCAGGAGCTCCCGCTGGAACGGCGGGCCGCCGACAGAGGCGTACCAGCGCGTCGGTGCTGCGATCGCAGGCGCCTGCTCCAGCACGCCGAGCTTGGTCACGACGTCCATCAGGTAGTGGTAGTAGTTCGCGTCTCCGCGTGCCGTGAGCACGCCGAGCCGCCCGTCGACCTCCAGGGGAGGTGCCGGGCGTGGGTTGAGGAAGACCGGATGCTGCCGCGGGCGGCGGGTGCCGAAGTACCAACTGACGTCCTGGACGAGCTGGTTGCCCGCGGAGATCACCGCATGGTGCGGGCCGAGCACCCGGCCGCCGGGCAGCTCGGCCACCCCGACCGTGGCGAACGCCTGTCCGTCGCTGGGGTCCAACAGAGGCATCCCGGCCGGTACGCCGCGCAGCGGCGGCCGCTCCACACGCTCGGCGGGCCGGGCGACGGCATAGCGGCCATCGGTGGCCACTGCGGCCTCGGCCAGGGTGCCGAAGCCGGTGGGCAGGAAGCCGCCACGGGAGCGGGAGAGGCGCTGGGTGACCGGGGCGACCAGGCCGGTCATGCCGACGTACGCCGGCTTGAGGTAGGGAAAGAGCGGGCGCAGCGGCGCCGGGAGCCGGACCATGGCGAGGAGTGTAGGGAATCGGGAGCCGCTGGTGTCCGTTGTTGGTCGTTCTGCCCACTGCCGGTCGGAGCTGCGTGATCTAATGCGCGCATGTCTGCCCGTGATCGTGCCTTCGCGCAACGTCCGCTCAAGCTGAATCTCGGCTCCGGTCCCCACGGTCCGCAGAGCTGGGTCAACCTGGACCGGTCGCCCACGATGCTGTTGAGCCGGGTGCCGCGAGCGGCGCGGGCGCTGCGCCGGATCGGTCTGATCAACGACCACCACCTGGTGGCGTGGGAGCCGCACATCGTGCGGCAGGACCTGACGGCTCGCCTCCCTGTCGAGGACGGGGCGGTGGACGCCATCTACTCCTCCCACTTCCTCGAGCACATCTACATCAGCGAGGCGGACCAGATCCTGCGCGAGTGCCACCGGGTGCTGCGACCCGGTGGGGTGCTGCGCCTGGCACTGCCCGACGGCGAGGCCTGGGCGCGGGAGCTGGTGGAGGCCGGTAACGACCCCTCGGGTGAAGCCGGCCGCCGCTACCACGCCCGTCTGGGCGCACACCCTGACGACCGGCCAACCGGCAAGCGCGCGCTGACCTTCAAGATCGGTGGCCACATCCACCGGTGGCAGCCGACCCGGGGCCTGGTCCGAGCGATGCTCGTCGAGGCGGGTTTCTCTGCCGACGCCGTGACCGACCATGGTTACCACGAGGGTGCGCTCCCCGATCTTGCCGAGATCGAGACCCGCGAGGAGAGCTTCTTCATCGAGGCGCGCCGCTGATCCCACTCCTTCGGGCGTGACCAAGCGTTTGTTGCGTCGTTCACATTCCGTGACCGGCGCTGAGGGGCGCCGGCGGTCTGAAGGAGTGCTGAAGGATGGCGGACGTCGACGTTCTCGTGGCCGGTGGTGGCGGTTTCATCGGTGGCCATCTGGTGGCGGACCTGCTCAAGCAGGGGCTGAGCGTGCGATCCGTCGACGTGAAGCCGACGAGCGAGTGGTACCAGGTACACCCCGATGCGGAGAACCAGGTCGCCGACCTCTCGCTGCTCGACAACGCGATGACCCACACGGCGGGCGCCAAGCACGTTTACATGCTGGCTGCAGACATGGGCGGCATGGGCTTCATCGAGAACAACAAGGCGCTCTGCATGCTCACCGTGCTCACCAGCACCCACATGCTCCAGGCCGCCCGCGAGCACCAGGTCGAGCGCTACTTCTACTCCTCGAGCGCCTGCGTCTACGCGGCCGACAAGCAGACCGACACCAACATCACCGCTCTCAAGGAGGCTGACGCCTACCCGGCGATGCCCGAGGACGGCTACGGCTGGGAGAAGCTCTTCAGCGAGCGGATGGCCCGCCACTTCGAGGAGGACTTCGGCCTCACCTCGCGCGTGGCTCGCTACCACAACGTCTACGGCCCGCACGGCACCTGGACCGGTGGGCGTGAGAAGGCACCGGCCGCCGTCTGCCGCAAGATCGCGACCGCGGTGATCACCGGCGAGCACAAGATCGACATCTGGGGCGACGGCGAGCAGACCCGGTCGTTCATGTACATCGACGACTGTGTCAAGGGATCCCAGATGATCCTGCACGGCGACAGCAACGAGCCGGTCAACCTCGGCAGCGACGAACTGGTGAGCATCAACCAGCTCTACTCGATCGTCGAGGAGATCGCGGGCATCCGCTGCGAGCGCAGCTACCAGCTGGACGCCCCCCAGGGCGTGCGCGGCCGGAACTCCGACAACACCCAGATCCTCGACACCTACGGGTGGGCACCGTCGATCACCCTGGCCGACGGACTGGCGCAGACCTATGAGTGGGTCTACGACCAGGTCAAGCGCTCGCTGGGCTGAGCGCGCGTACTGAGCCGGCCGTGAAGATCCTCGTCCACGACTATTCGGGGCACCCCTTCCAGGTGGAGCTCAGCCGTGAGCTGGCCCGCCGCGGCCACGACGTCACGCACTCCTTCTGCCCGGGCTGGCTCTCGGGCAAGGGTCACCTGGAGGCCGAGCCGGGGGAGACGCTCGTCTTCGACCCGGTCGGGCCGACCAGTCCGATCGAGAAGGACCGTTTCCTGAAGCGACTCCTTCTGGAGCTGTGGGTGGGTGTGGCGCTGCTCCGGCAGGTACGCCGTACCCGCGCCGACGTGGCGATGCTCTCCAACGCGCAGATCCCGTCGTTGGTGGTCTTCGCGCTGGGCATGATGCTGATGCGCCGGCCGTGGGTGCTGTGGCACCAGGACGTGTACGCCGTTGCGATCCGCTCCTTCGCCGGGGCCAAGCTGGGGCGGGGCTTCCGGATCGTCGCCTCGGTCTTCGACGTGGCCGAACGCTGGGTCTCGCACCGTGCTGCTGCGGTGGTGGCGATCGCCGACTCGCTCGTCGGCGTGCACGAGGAGTGGGGCACGGCCGGCAAGGTCACCGTGATTCCCAACTGGGCTCCCGTCGACGAGATCGTTCCTGTCGAGCGCAAGAACGACTGGGCTGTCGAGCACCATCTCACCGACACCTTCACCCTGCTCTACTCCGGCACCCTCGGGCTCAAGCACAACCCGGCGCTGCTCGTGCAGCTCGCCCGCGGCGTACGCGATGCGGGTGCCGACTGCAGGCTGGTCGTGGTGAACACCGGCCCCGCCACCGAGGTGCTGCGTGCCGAGGCGGCTCGGCTCGACGTAGAGATCACCCTGCTGCCTTTCCAGCCCTACGAACGGCTCTCCGAGGTGCTGGGCAGCGGCGACGTGCTGGTGGTGCTCCTGGAGCAGGATGCAGGCGCCTTCTCGGTGCCCTCGAAGACGCTCTCCTATCTGTGCGCAGGGCGCCCTGTGCTCGGCCTGATGCCGGAGGAGAACCTCGCCGCGACGCTCGTCGAACGGGTCGGCGGCATGGTGCTGCCGCCTCAGACGGCGTCGGTTCCGGTCGCCGCTGACTGGCTGGCCCGGCTGGCTCACGACCCGATCGGCCGCGACGACCTGGGCACGACAGCGCGCCGCCTGGCGGAGCGGGAGTTCGCGCTGCCGCAGATCGCCGACCGGTTCGAGGCGATCCTGGCCGGCGTCGCCCGATGAGCCCGGACGCCGGAGGCGCCCCGGTCGTCGTCGGCCCCCGCACTCGGCTGGGTCGCGAGCTCGTCGCCCGTGCCCGGGCGCGAGGGGAGACCGTGGTGGTCATCGCCCGCCACGATCGCGATGTCGCCGCGCTCGAGCAGGAGTACGGAGCCGACCCCGGCGTCCGCATCCGGCTCGCCGGCGACGCGGACCGGGACGCCGCGGCGCGCATCTGGGTCTGTGCCCTCGGACCGGTCCAGTCCGAGGACCGGGTCGATCCGTCCGCCGTCGAGCAGGAGCTGGCCGATCTGGCCGGACTGGTCACGCCCGGAGCGCACGTCGTCCTGGTCTCCACGGTGCTGGTGCTCGCACCGACGCCGGACAGGCGCTACTACGCCGGCTGGAAGTCGCTGGTCGAGGCGCGGGTCAGGACGATCGCGACGGAGCGGGATGCGCACGTCTCGGTGCTGCACCCGGGGCGCCTTGTCGACCGGAACGCACAAAAAAGTCTGAGTGATTTTGTCCACACGCCGTACCCAAAGTTGGCAGGGCTCGTTGAGGCATGCAACAGCACGGGTCCGCTCGTCCGAACTGTGGGGCTGGATGCGCGGATGTGGTTGCTGTTCCGGGGTGCTCGCGTGGCCTCGGTCGCCCTGACCGGCAGGCCCGGGCGAGCGGATTAGTCGGGGGACTGCCAGAGCGTCGTCAAGCACAGGAGTGGGTTAGTGGGCAAGAAGCGATTCTTCGACCTGTTCGTAACCCTGGCGAGCGCCGTGGTCTGGGTGCCGGTGGTACTGACCGCCGCGCTTGCCGTGCTCGTCCTGGAGGGTCGACCGGTCTTCTACCGCTCGACCCGCCGTGTCTCCTCCGGGCCGGCCATCCAAGTGGTGAAGTTCCGCACGATGGTGCGCAACGCCGCCGAGATCGCCAACCGCGAGACGGTGCCGGTCGACGGCTCCACCCGCTTCCTCAACATCCCGGGCGACTCGCCGCTCTACACCGGCATCGGTCGGCTGCTGGAGAAGGTCGCGCTCACCGAGCTGCCACAGTTCCGGCACGTACTCCGCGGCGAGATGAGCATCGTCGGCAACCGTCCGCTGCCGCAGAACGTGGTCGACTGCCTGCTCGAGGAGTTCCCCGACGCCGAGGATCGGTTCGTCACCCCTGCCGGCCTCACCGGCCCGTCACAGCTCGTGGGCCGGGACTTCCTCTCCGACGAGGACCGGCTCGCCCTCGAGGGCGCCTACTGTCGTGGCGCGGAGCGCAACTACTCGTTCCGGCTCGACTTCCTGATCCTTCTCTACACCGTGCTCGTCGTGCTGCGCCTCCGCAAGGGATTCACGCCTGCGGAGGTCATCGCGCTGGTCGAGCGCTACACCGGTGCCACGGCGCCGGTGAGTGTGGGTGTGTCTCCGGCTCCGGCACCTGCTGCCGTCCCGGTCGTCGTGCCCGTCGCTCCGCTCGCGGCCCCGGTCCTCGCCTCCGTCGCGCCCAGCGTCTCCGAGGTGCTTCCGGGTGTCGTGCAGGAGGTCCCATCGATCGTCGCCGAGATCCCCGGGCAGCGTGATCGCACGCGCGAGGGGGCCACGCCGCGGCGGCTTCCGGCTTCGGTCGCGCAGGGCTGATCGCCGAAACGTGACGCCGGTAGCGCTCGCTGGAGCCGTCGGCGCTGCCGCATGCCCTGAGTCCATCTCATGATGTGATCACTAGTCTCGTCATGTGAGACGTCGATTTCTGGCCCTCCGGTGCCGGATGTACCGTGGTCCACATGTTCACGACCATGCTGACCAAGCGCCGCGCAGTGGATCACTGCCGCACGCGCTCGGCGCTGTGTCGAATGTCCTGACGGGACCTCCCCCGCAATCGTTGCGGCCGCTGATCTGACAGCGCCCGCGCCGGCCTCATGCCGGTCTGCGTGGTGGTGCGTCCCGTGCCCCGTGAGGGCAGCGAGGAAGACATCCAAGCCAGGACCGGAGAGATCGATGAACCAGCAGCATGGGCTCGACCCGCGCGGCCCCCGCTTCACCGCGGCGGTCACGACGGTGGTGCTTGCCGCCGTGCTCCTGCTGCCCACCGGTGCTGCCACGGCGCTGCTCGCGGTGCAGACGGTGCTCTTCGCCTGGGGCGCGCTGCGTGGCGTGCAGCACACGCCCCTGGCCTGGGTGTTCCGTACGGTGATCCGTCCGCGCCTGGCAGCGCCCGAGACGCTCGAGGACCCGCGGCCTCCGCGGTTCGCGCAGAGCGTGGGCCTCGCCTTCGCCGTGGTCGGCCTGATCGGCCATCTCGGCGGGGTACTCCTGCTCGGCCAGGTCGCTGTGGGCCTCGCTCTCGTCGCCGCCCTCCTCAACGCGGTCACCGGCTTCTGCCTGGGCTGCGAGCTCTATCTGATCGGCAAGCGACTCACGACCCCGCGGGTCGCCGCCACCAACTGAAACGTCACAAGGAACAAGGAAAGAGGAACCATGAGCCGCGAGAACGTGCTCGTCAGCGCCCAGTGGGTCGAGGACAACCTGAACACCCCGGGCATCGTCGTCATCGAGGTGGACGAAGACACCACCGCCTACGACAAGGGCCACATCCGTGGGGCGATCAAGCTCGACTGGACCACCGACCTGCAGGACCAGGTCCGTCGTGACTTCGTCAACAAGGCGGGCTTCGAGGCGCTCCTCTCCGAGCGTGGCGTCAGCAACGACGACACCGTGGTCCTCTACGGCGGCAACAACAACTGGTTCGCCGCCTACGCCTACTGGTACTTCAAGCTCTACGGTCACCAGGACGTCAAGCTTCTCGACGGCGGTCGCAAGAAGTGGGAGCTCGACTCCCGCGAGCTGACCGACGAGCTGCCGGCCCGCGAGAAGACCAGCTACACCGCTCAGGAGCAGGACTCCTCCATCCGCGCCTTCCGCGACGAGGTCGTCAACGCGATCGGCGTGCAGAACATCGTCGACGTGCGTAGCCCCGACGAGTACGCCGGCCGCTTGCTTGCCCCGGCCCACCTCCCGCAGGAGCAGTCGCAGCGCGCCGGTCACGTGCCCACCTCGGTCAACGTGCCGTGGAGCAAGAACGCCAACGACGACGGCACCTTCAAGTCCGACGACGAGCTCAAGGCGCTGTACGCCGAGGTCGGCTTCGACGAGGGCAAGGACACGATCGCGCTGTGCCGCATCGGCGAGCGCTCCTCGCTGACCTGGTTCGTGCTCAAGGAGCTCCTCGGGCAGGAGAACGTCAAGAACTACGACGGCTCCTGGACCGAGTACGGCTCGCTCGTCGGCGTGCCGGTCGTCCTGGGCGACGAGCCCGGGGAGGCCTGACATGTGCGGCGCGGTTGAGGGCGGCCTGTCGCTCGACGGAGTCAACGTGGCCAAGGAGGCCGTCGTCCAGGGTCAGGTGACCCGGGGCGGCGAGCCGGTCGGCAACGCCTACGTGCGACTGCTCGACCGTACCGGAGAGTTCACCGCAGAGGTGCCCACCTCTGCCACCGGTCACTTCCGGTTCTTCGCCGGCGACGGCGAGTGGACCCTGCGCACCCTGGCCCCCAAGGCCGATGTGGTGGACCGCAAGGTGCTCGCGCAGACCGGGCAGGTTGCCGAGGTCGCCATCGCGATCTGAGCCTGAGGCTCCGCTGAGCGCGAGACCACCACGGTGGTCTCGCGCTCAGCGCTTTTCGGGGCGCCAGCACGCAACCGACGGGTGCACATGCACCCGTCGTATCGCAGTCGGGGCGAAAGGCTCGACCAAGGGGTGTATGTGCATCGCCTGGTCAGCCGAAGTGTTTGCGCCACTGGTCGGAGGGGCGTGCGGGGACCCCGGGCACTCCGCATTGTTTCATGGCACGCCAGGCTGTCGTGACGACGCGGCTCGGGGTTCGGTGCAGGTTCTTGCTGGTGACCTGGACAGTGCGCCAGCCGTCGATATTGCTCTCCTCCAGCCGGTCAAGGTCCTTCTCCCAGTTCGCCGCCACCTCGATATGGTGACGTCCCTGCGCTTCGAAGGCGAGCCGCTGGTCGGGGAGGGCAAGGTCGTGGCGGCGCCGTAGCTCGCCGGTGGTGCTGCGGAGCTCGTAGTTGGTGACGGGCTCGGGGAGTCCGGCGAGGACGAGGAGGAGCCGAAGCTTCCTCTCCAAGGGAGAGTCAACTCTGTCTCGCACCAACGCCGCAGCTGCGCGGGCGTGGGAGCGGCCCGGGAGCGGGGAGTTTCGCGACAGCAGCTCCAGGCGTGTGCGGGTGCTTAGGCTGTGCCGCACCAAGTGATCGCCGACGATGACAAGCTCCACCAAGGTCAGCATCGAGGCGAGTTCGGCGAAGGTGCGCTCGGGTGAGGAGACCGGCAGGCCGTGCAGCTCCATGACCGACGCGCGAGGTGCGACGTGGCAGATCAATCCGCTGCGTCGCCGCCGTTGGTTCGGCTCGGAGACGCTCACATGCTCATCGGGCAGGCGCGGAATCGGTAGGCCATGCAGGCGCGCCGCGCTGGCATGGCTCAGGTGGCTTTCCCCCGGGCCGAACACCTTCAGGGCGGCGCGCGCCATCAGCTCGTCGGTGACCGTCGCCTCTGCAGCGACGTGCACTCCGCGTAGCAGCTGCTTGTAGCGCGACGACTTCAGGTGGTGCAACGGCACCCCAGCGCGCAGCGCCTCGGCGCGCACGAACGGTTGCCGTGGATCGAACTCCGAGCTCTGGCCGCGTGGCGAAGAGTTGCGCATGCTCCGAGGATGCACCGTGCTGCGGGTGCGGTGCGGAGTCTTTCCACAGGGCTGACTCGGCCGGCGAGGCGGTCGCGGCCCGGGTGCACATGCACCCGATGTCACGCAGTTGAGAAGAAGCGATCGGCTAACGGGTGCATGTGCACCGGGTACCGCTCAGCGCTTGCGGGCGTAGACGTCGAGCACGATCCGCGGGACCGGCCCGTACTTGATCGCCAGATCCACCACCCGACTGGTACGCCGCGCCAACGGCACCGGCACCCCGAGCGACTGCATGTAGAGGGTCGAGTTGAGGCTGTAGCGGGCACGAGGCCGGATCTCGACGACATCGAAGCCGTGACGTTCCAACAGCACCTGCATGCTCCGCTTGGTGTGCAGCTGCCAGTGGTGGGAGGCGACCCGGCGATCGACCACCCGAGAGACCCGGCCGCGGGTGGCCCGAAGCAGCGAGAGCGCGATCTCGTCGGCCGCCGTCCAGTGCGGTGTCTGCAGGAACATGGTGCCGCCCGGCCGCAGCAGCGCCCGGCAGTTGCGCAGTGTCTGGTCGACGTCGTCGGTGTGCACCAGCACGCACCACATGGTCAGCGCGTCGTGCACCGGCTCCAGGTCGAGCTCGGAGAGGTCGCCGAGTGCCAGGTCGTAGCCGTAGCGATCAGCCGCCAGCTGCACGGCGCCGGCATGCACCTCGTTGCCGGCGACCTCGAAGCCGTACTCCTCGGCCAGCCGTAGGAAGGCACCGTCCCCGGCGCCGACGTCGTACAGCCGGGGTGAGGCGGTGCTGCTGGCCATCTCCCGGAGCCGTGCGATGGTGTCGCTCCAGGCGGACTCCACGATCCCGATCCGCTTGCCATCGGCGTACCCGCTGTACTCGGAGGCGAGCTGCTGCCGGGCGGCGGCGTCGGTGTCGGAGGCGTGCTGGGTCGAGACGAACTGGTCACGCTCGGCCCAGAACCGGAGGCGGCACGCGCGGCAGGTGACCACGGTGCGGCCGGAGCTGAGTGAGGTGGGGTGCTGGGCAACCTGGCTCGACCCGCAGCCAGGGCAGGTCGGAGCCGCGATCGTTGCGTGGGTGGCTGTCACCGTCGATCTCCTGCACCGTCTACTTCTCCGGGTTCGGCGGAAGTGCGCCGAAACCGCCTCAGCGTACCCAGCACTCGTCCCTGCGCGACACTATCGCCTCGGACGCAGGAGTGGTGGGGCGAAGATCGGGGTCTGCGTGGGTGAGTCGACCGGCCGGTCGGCTCGGCGCTTGCCCCCCGCCGTCGCGGGCTCCGGCTCGGGGCCGGGCACCAGGTCTCCCGGCTCGCCGCCGCGGACCCGCAGGACATCGGCGGAGAGAACGAAGGCCAGCGCGATCGGCACCCAGATGTAGCGATCCCAGACGACGCTGGTCAGGGGCGCGACCATGGCATAGCTGACCGCGGGATAGGCGAGGCGGTTGAGCGGTTTGGGGGCGAGCAGCAGCTGCAGGGCGGCCGCGCCGATCAGGGCGAGGAACGCGGCCAGGCCGAAGACCCCCATCGCGAAGGCCATCTGGAGATAGACGTTGTGACCGAGCACCGACTCCTCGAACCCGTGGCCGATGAACGGACGCTGGAGGAAGCCGTCCCAGTAGTGCCGGAAGAGCTGCTCCCGGGCCAGGTCGGAGTTGCTCGACACCTCGCCGCCGAGCAGTCGGTCGAGGGCAGATCCGCTCCCCATCGGGATCCGGTCGGCGACGACCAGCAGCGCGGCAGCGCTGCCGATCAGCCACCCGGCGGCCTTCGCCGACCGCTCCACGACCGGGAAGGCCAGGGCGAGCGCGCCGGCGACCACCAGGGCCGCCCGGCTGCCGCTGAACCACACCACGCCGAGGGAGGCCGCCCCGGCCAGGTACCAGGCCCAGTGCCAGATCGGCTTGACCTGACTGATCATGAAGACGATCAGGCCGGTGGCGAAGAGGCCGGTCAGGCCGTAGACGTTGGGGTGCTCGGTGAAGCCGATGAAGCGCCCGCCGGGCCGGTCCCCGCGGGCGACGCCGCCGACCAGGCTGATCATCATGCCGAGCACGTACGCCGTCGCGAGAGCCTGCACGATGCGCAGGTTGGGGCGCCACAGCATGAAGACGAGCGGCAGGATGAGGACGCCGGCCACGAAGCGGGCCTGGAAGTTGAGGCTGGTCAGTGGGTCGTCGGCGGCCATGGACGCGACCAAGCCGATGCCGAGGCAGAGCAACGCGGTGACCGAGAAGCCCGGTGGCAGGTGCACGTTGCGTTGGAGGATCGTGGGCAGCAGCAGCAGGAAGCCGACCGAGTAGAAGAGGTCGGTGCCGGTGACGAAGGTCGCCCCCGGCACCACCAGCGCGCTCATCGGTGCGAGCATCGTGCCGAGCACGACGAAGCCGACCCCTGCGCGCTCCGGCCCGGCGATCACGATCACACAGATCACGAGGGCTGCGACGATGCCCAGGACGCACAGGACCAGCGAGTCCCGAGCCACCAGCAGCAGGGCCGCGGTCAGCACGATGGCCAGGGCCCAGGGGAAGGCGGCGCCGAGGAGCCGGCCGAGCAGACGCACGTCGGCTCCGGCCTACTTCTTGTCGCTGAGGTTCAGCAGCTGCTCGTCCTCGTAGTAGTAATAGCTGTAACCCTCGCGGGCCCGACGCGGCACCATGTTGACCACGACGCCGAAGAGGCGGGCCCCGACGGTCTCGAAGCGCGCGGCGGCGCCGGCCAGCTCTTCCTCGGTGGTCTTGCCGTGTCGGCAGATCAGCAGTGCGCCGTCGGCGGCGTGGGCGAGGATCGCGGCGTCGGCGACCGGCAGCAGCGGTGGCGCATCGATGATCACGATGTCGTACATCTCCCGCACCCGCTGGATCAGCGCGCGGGTGGCGGCGGCCTGGAGCACCTCGGTCGGGTTGGGTGGGATCGGACCACCGGCGAGGAACGACAGTCCGGTGGGCTGGTGGATCTGGATGCTCTCCGCCAGCGTCGACTTGCCGACCAGCACCGTGGTCAGGCCGACCCGCGACTCGAGGCCGAGAAGGTCGGCGATCCGGGGACGCCGCAGGTCGCCGTCGAGAAGCAGGACCCGTTTGCCTGCCTGGGCGAGCGCCACGGCGAGGTTGGTCGACGTGCTGGTCTTGCCTTCGCCAGGCACCGGGCTGGAGATCACCAGGCACTTGGGCTGCTCGTCGAGGTCGAGGTACTGCAGGTTGGTGCGCAGCAGCCGGAACGCCTCCGCGCGGGGCGAGAAGCCGTGGACGTCGCTCAGCAGTGGTTGGCGCTGCACCGACTTGTCGAAGGCGACGCTTGCCATGACCGGCGCGCCTGCCACCCGGGAGACGTCCTCGAAGGACTTCAGCGTGTGATCCAGGATGTCGCGCACGATGGCGAGCGCGATGCCGAGCAACAGGCCGATCACACCGGCCGCGGCGAAGTTGAGCAGCAACTTCGGGCTGGACGGCTTGTCGTCGTACGTCGCCTCGTTGGTGATCGTGGTGGTGATCTGCGAGCGCTCCTGGCCGCGGGGCGTCTCGATCTCGCGGATGTACTCGGCCAGCACCTCGGACTCAGCGGCCGCGATCTGCTGGGCCAGTTCGGGGGTGTCGGCGTGGGCCTTCACCGTGAGGATCACCGAGGTCGCCTCGGCCTCGGCGCTCACGGCTCCAGCGAGGTCGTCGGGGGCGTTGTCGCCGAGCTTCGCGGCGACCTGCCTGAGCACCTGCTCGTGGTCGGCGAGCTCGGCGTAGGAGGTGATCCGGGTCTGCACGAAGTAGGAGGCGCCCACGGTCTCGGTGATCGACTGCGAGTCGGCGGAGACGAAGATCTTCGCCTCCGACTCGTACTGCGTGTCCATCACGACGAAGGAGACGAGGCTGGCGATCCCGAGAGCGACCACCAACATGGCCACGATCGTGACCCAGCGACGTTGGAGAGTCCGTGCCAGTTGCTTGAAATCCACGCTGTACCTTCAGGGGCGAGTCGAAAATCGTTGGCCGCGGAGTCAACGATGCGGCGATGCGTTGGTTATCCCGTCCGCTCCGCCTCGGCTGCCTCCAGGAGGAGCGTAGTCGGCCCGTCGTTCACCAGGGCGACAGACATGTCGGCGCCGAAGATTCCGCGTTCCACGGTGACGCCCAGCGCGGTCAGCTCGGCACAGAACGCCTCGTAGAGGGGCTCGCTGACGGGCCCGGGCGCTGCTGCCTGCCAGGTGGGTCGCCGTCCCTTGCGGGCGTCGCCGTAGAGCGTGAACTGGCTGACCACCAGCACCGGCGCCCCGACGTCCCCGACCGAGCGCTCCTCGCGGAGGATGCGTACGTCACGCACCTTGCGAGCCAGCCACCGCACCTGTGCGGGACCGTCGGTGTGCGTGACGCCGAGAAGCACCACGAGGCCCGGCCCGATGGACGCGATGGTGCGCCCCTCGACGGTGACCGAGGCCTCCGAGACCCGCTGCAGCACCGCGCGCATTCGTTCCACCTCCCTCGCGGCCCTAGACCGTGTTGGTAAACGCCGTGCGTTGACCAACACGGCCTAGCCGCGGTCGGCCACAGTCTGCCACCATCCGAGGATGGGAGAGCTCCTCATCACCGTTGCCCCGACCGGCGCCGAGACGACCAAGGAGGCGTGCCCGCAGCTGCCGACCACGCTGGCCGAGCTGGTCACGGCGGCCCGCGAGTCGCAGGAGGCGGGCGCGGCGATGGTGCACGTGCACATCCGCGACGACGCGCACCGGCCGACACTGGAGCCGGCCCGGCTGGCGGAGACGGTGGTCGCGCTGCGCGCCGAGACGGACCTGGTCGTGCAGTTGTCGACGGGAGGCTCGGTGCACGACCCGCTGGCCGAGCGGCTGCACGTGCTGGAGGCAGCCCCCGACTCCTGCTCCCTGACGATGGGCACCACGAACTTCGGTGACGACGTCTTCGCCAACCCGTGGCCGTTCATCGTCGACCTCTACCAACTGAGCCGTGAACGGCAGGTGGTACCCGAGTTCGAGCTCTTCGACCTCGGCCATGTCGCGGCCCTGACGAGGCTGCTTGCGCAGGAGGGCCTGCCCTATGGCGGTCGCGTGCACGTCGATCTGGTGATGGGTGTGCCTGGCGGCATGCCGGGCACGGCGGACGCCCTGGTCGCTGCCGTCGCCGCTCTTCCTGCCGAGGTCACCAGCTGGTCGGCCACCGGCATCGGGAGAAGCACGCTTCCGGTCGCCTTCGCCGCGCTGGCGAAGGGCGGGCACCTGCGGGTCGGGATGGAGGACGTGCTGACGTTGGCCCGCGGCGTGCCGGTCGAGCGCAACAGTCAGCTGGTCGAGCGGGCCGTGACCCTCGGGCGGCTTGCGCAGCGCGAGCCGATGTCGCCCGCAGCTGCTCACGCGCTGCTCAACACCGCGCGCCACCAGGGAGCCGCCTGAGTACGGGCGATACCGCCCACCCGTGAGCGTGCCCCGGCCGATCTCTAGGCTGAGGGCGTGCGTCACACCCTTCTCTTCGTCTGCATCGGCAACGTGTGCCGGTCGCCGCTCGCGGAGCGCCTGCTCCGGATGCGGTTGACCGAGCGGCACGTCGGCGAGCTCTACGAGGTGGGCTCGGCCGGTGTACGCGCGATGGTGGGTCGCCCGATGCATCCGGAGGCGGCGCGCACCCTGGAGGCGCGTGGCGGCGTACCGGACGGCTTCCTGGCCCACCAGTGCACGCCCTCAGTCGTGCAGCTCTCCGACGTGGTGCTGACCGCGACGCGTTCGGTCCGTTCGACGGTCCTGGAAGAGTCGCCGCGGGCGTTGCCACGGACCTTCACGATCACGGAGTTCGCCACCCTCGCCGAGGCCGCGCTTCCCGACCTGCCGCCGGCGCGGCGAGAGCTGGCGGCCGTGGTGGAGGCTGCTGCGGCACTACGCGGCACCGTGCCGGTGCCGGAGCTCGACGTCCGGGACCCGATCGGGCGTTCCGCCGCGGTCTTCGACGCGGTCGCCGAACAGGTCGACGAGTCCGTGCTGCGGATCGCCGACGTGCTCGCCGGGCTCCGGGCCGTCAGCGGGCCGCGTCAGTAGACGAGCGCCTGGACGCCCTCGCGCAGGCTCTCCTCGACGAACGCCGCGGCACCCGCGATGCGGACCCCGGGCAGCAGCTCCTCCGGAGCGATGTCACGCCGCTCCGCACACTGACTGCACACCGTCACGGTGCCGGTGCCGAGCACCGTGTCGCGCAGGTCTGCCAGCGGGGTCGCCAGAGGGAGCGAGAACTCCTCGGCCTTGCCCGCTACGCCGAACCAGGCCGCCTCGCCGGCGAGCCAGAGGCTCACCTCGACGCCGGACGCCGCGGCGAGAGCCGCCACGTTGAACGCCTGGTTGCACCGCTCGGCGTCGTCCGCACCGCAGGTCACCTTCACCACGAGAGCTCGGCTCATACACAGAAACCTACGCCGACGGGTGATCTCGATAAACTCGGGCCCATGCCGTTCGAGCTCCCTGACAACCTCCACCCCGACTGCGCGCCGATCGCCTGGATGCTGGGCACCTGGCGCGGCAACGGGCATGGCGACTACCCGACGATCGAGAGCTTCCAGTTCGGCCAAGAGCTGATCTTCGCCCACGACGGCCGACCATTCTTCCACTACATGGCCCGATCCTGGATCGTGGACGCCGAGGGCGCCAAGGTCCGCGATGCTGCGATCGAGACGGGTTTCCTGCGCTGCCGTCCTGAGGGCAAGGTCGAGATGCTGCTGACGCACTCCAGCGGCTTCGCCGAGATCTGGTACGGCACGGCCGGTGAGGCCAAGATGGAGGTAGCCACCGACGCGGTGGTGCGCACCGAGTCCGCCAAGGAGGTCACGGCCGGGCACCGGCTCTACGGCTACGTCGAGGGCGATCTGCTCTATGCCTACGACATGGCCGCGATGGGCCAGGCGCTGCAGCCGCACCTGTGGGCGCGGCTCAAGCGACAGTAGCGAGACGGAGTGAGGAGTCAGATGCCGTGACCGAGTTCGCCGACCGGCTGCACCGCAGCGGCCGCAGGATGACGCCGCAGCGTGAGCTGATCCTCCGGGCCGTCGACCGGCTTGGGCACGCCACGCCGGACGAGGTGCATGCCGAGGTCCGCAAGGAGTCGGCAGCCGTCAACCTCTCGACCGTCTATCGCAACCTGGAGGTGCTCGAGGAGCTCGGCCTGGTCCGGCATGCGCATCTGAGCGACCGGTCGCCGACCTATCACTCCATCTCCGACCACGAGCACTTCCACCTGATCTGTCGCAACTGCGGCCGGGTCGACTCGGTGGATCCCGTGCTGCTGGTGCCGCTGGTGGAGGGCTTGGGGCGCGAATACGGGTTCGTGCCCGACGTCGGCCACCTCACGGTCTTCGGGGCCTGCGTCTCCTGCCCCGAGCACGCGGGAGAGCACACCCACGAGCGACGTACGCTGGAGCAATGAGGAGCCCGCTTCTTGACCTGCCTGGCGCTGTCGCCGGCGACGCCCCCGACTCCGACGTGGCCGGCCACTACGGATCGTTCAACCTGGAGCAGCGGGCGCTGGAGGGCGGCGAGGGGTTCGTCGACCTCTCACATCGCGACGTGGTGCGGATCTCCGGACCCGACCGGCTCGACCTGCTGCACAACCTCTCCACCCAGCACCGTGACGTCCTCGCCGCCGGTGCGCCGACCGGGTTCCTCATCCTCAGCCCTCAAGGGCACGTCGAGCACGCCGTGTTCGGCTCCGACGACGGCGAGGCTTTCGTGGGGCACCTCGAACCCGGCGCGGGAGCTGGGCTGGTCGACTTCCTGAGCCGGATGCGGTTCATGATGCAGGTGGAGATCGAGGAGGTCACCGCCGAGTTGGCGACCGCCTGGCGACCGGCCAAGCGCGGGGGTGGCCCCTTCGACGGCTACGAGTTCGTGCCGCGGGACCGCCTGGCGGCGTACGCCGAGGCGGCCGGCCCAGCGGCTGGCACGTGGGCCTTCGAGGCCCTGCGCATCGCCCGCGGCGAGGCCCGGTTCGGGATCGACACCGATCACCGCACGATCCCCAACGAGGTCGGCTGGATCGGCAGCGCGGTGCATCTCGACAAGGGCTGCTACCGCGGCCAGGAGACGGTGGCGCGGGTGCACACGCTCGGTCGCCCGCCTCGCCGGTTGGTGCTCCTGCACCTCGACGGCTCGGAGAACAGGCTTCCAGCCCGTGGCGCCGAGATCGCTCACGATGGGCGGACGGTCGGCTTCGTCGGCTCGTCGGCACGGCACCACGAACTGGGTCCGATCGGACTGGCCTTGATCAAGCGCAACGTCCCGGTGGATGCGGCGCTCAGCGTCGACGGCATCGCGGCCGCCCAGGAGGTCGTCGTGGATCCTGAGGTGGGCCTGCACGTCCGGCCCGGTCGTCCGCGCGGCTGACCGACTCGCCAGGCTGCACGGATGGACGCCCCATCTCTCGGAGTCCTGCCGGGGGAGGTCGACGACCCGCCGTGGGAGTCGTGGCTGGCCTGGCTGGTCGCAGCCTGGTCACGCAACGGCGTGACCACGGTCGGCTCGCTGCCCGAGGAACTGCCGCCGACCGGTGCCGACCTGCGTCGTGCCGAGGCCGTCCACGGGCTGCCGCGAGGCCATCTTGCCTCGCTCGCCGACTACCTGCGGCTTGCCGTCGGCGACCCCGCTGCGAAGCGACCGAGCGGGCTGGTGAGTGTCGCGACCGGGGACGACATCGCGGTGGTGGCTGCTCGCGGTCTGGCGGGGGAGGCGAGCGCGCACGACTGGCTGCGCCTCGGCTGGTCGGCGTACACCGCTCCGGCGCCGTTGTGGACGCTGGAGCAGAGCGAAGAGCTTCTCCGCCAGCTCCTCCTGGCGCTGCCGCGCGGTGTCCGACAGCACTACCGGACCCAGCGAACGGCTGCGATCTTGCTGGCGCGTGCGCCGTGGCTGGCCACGCCGATGCTGCGGCTGGTCCGCGAACACGTAGGGGTCCCCGGGTCTCCGGTGGCCTCCGAGGCGGTCGGCCTGCTGGTGGACCTCCCCGACCCGGCTGCCCATGATCTGCTTCTGGACTCCCTGGAGCGCGCCGCCAGCCCGGAAGAGCTGAACCATCCGGCGTGGATCTGTGCACAGCTGCTCGAACGTGGCGCGCTCTCGGCGGAGCGGCGGGACCGGCTCAGTGTGATCGTGCTGACCTGGTGGCGACGGAACCGGACGGTCGTCGTGCAGGAGATGGCCGAGCTCGTCCAGGCCCTGCCTGCGGGACTCGGCCTGGCCCTGGCACGGGCGCTGCCCGAGGCCGCGGCCGTGGGACCGTACGACGTCGCTGCCGACCAGGTGGAGGTCGCGACGACGTTGGTCTGTGATCAGGTGCGCGCGCAGGGGCTGGTCACCGTGCGTCCAGGCAGCGGTGGGGTCACCTCCTTGGTCGGGGCCGCGTTGTCGCGGCGGAGCGCCGAGCGTCGCTATCTCTCCGGGCATGTGCTGTCGGCCTCCCCTTATGGTCGGGCGACGGCCGACGGACTGCTCGACCTGCTGGCCGACGGGACGGGGCCGGCGTTGCTGCGCCAGCGCGCCGCCAGGCTCGTCGTGCACCTGGCGCACGAGTCGCATCGACTGCGGATCCATGGCCTGTTGGAGGATCCGGACCAGCGGGTGCGCAGTGCCCTCGTGCGGGCACTGGCTCAGATCGCGCCCGACCCGGTCACCGACCAGCTCCTGCGAGCCATGACGCCCGGCCCGGAGAGTGCGCTGGGACATACGTGGGTCGGCGCGCTGGGTATGACCGCGTCGCCCGGCCTGCGTCTGCTTGCCACGGGGACCGGACCGGCATGGCAGCGCGACGCGGCGCGCTGGTGGATCGCTGCGGGACCGGCGATCCGCTGAACCGTCAGGGTGCGGCGTCCGGCGGCTCTTCCAGGAAGCCGATCGTAGGAACGAAGAACAGCGCTCCCGTGACGGCGGTCGAGAAGTCGAGGATCCGGTCGCGGCTGCCCTCCGGGGTGGGGCGGAAACTCTCCGGTGTGGGGAAGGTCGGCGAAGACGGCCCACCGGCGTGCTCGCCCGGCTACAGTGCACCTGTCCTGTTGTACGACCGGATCAGACGGAGTGGATCGACCGATGACGCTTGACTCCGCCACCCGCCCCTGGGGCTCGTGGCACGTGCTTGACGAGAGCCAGGGCTACAAGGTCAAGCGGATCCATGTGAAGTCCGGGCAGCGGCTCAGCTACCAGACCCACCGGCACCGTTCCGAGCACTGGGTGGTGATCTTCGGCATCGCCACCTGCGTGGTGGATGGCAAGACGATCGTGGTCGGTCCAGGGGAGTCGATCGACGTGCCTACCGGCGCCGCGCACCGGATCACCAACGAGCATGCGGAGGAGCTCGTGATCATCGAGGTGCAGCACGGTGCCTACACCGGCGAGGACGACATCTGCCGCCTCGAGGACGACTACGGCCGTCAGGACGAGTCGGCCTGATCCCACCCGCGGAACGCGACGAGGGGCCTCGACAGAGTCGGGGCCCCTCGTCGTGCGGTCTCGGCGATCAGCCGTTGATCATGCCAGCACCGACGGTCACGCCGGTCGCCTCGTCGATCAGGATGAACGAGCCGGTGGTGCGGTTCTTCGAGTAGGGATCGGCCAGCAGCGGCACGGTCACCCGCAGCTGGACGCGACCGATCTCGTTGAGCCCGAGTTCGCCGGCCTCCTGGTCACGGTGCAGCGTGTTGATGTCCAGGCGGTACTGGATGTCCTTGACCAGGACCCGGCCGGTACGGGTGGTGTGCTTGATGGCGAGCTTCTGCCGCGGCTTGAGCGGCGCAGTCGTCATCCAGCAGACCATGGCGTCGATGTCCTGGGTCGGCGTCGGTGCGTTGTTGACGCGCGCGATCATGTCGCCGCGCGAGACGTCGACGTCGTCCTCGAGGCGCACTGTCACCGACATGGGCGGGAACGCCTGGTCGACCTCGGTGTCGAAGAGGTCGATGCCGGCGATCTTGGAGGTCATCCCCGAGGGGAGGACGACGACCTCGTCGCCCTTCTTGAGCACGCCACCGGCGACCCGGCCGGCGTAGCCACGGTAGTCGTGGTGCTCATCGGACTTGGGGCGGACGACGTACTGCACCGGGAAACGGACGTCGATCATGTCGCGGTCGGAGGCAACGTGGACGTGCTCGAGGTGGTGCATCAGGCTCGGGCCCTCGTACCAGTCCATGTTCTCGCTGCGGTTCACCACGTTGTCACCGGCCAGGGCCGAGATCGGGATGATCTGCAGGTCGGGGATGTTGAGCTTGGTGGCGAACGAGGTGAACTCGGCGTGGATCTTCTTGAAGATCTCCTGGTCGTAGCCGACCAGGTCCATCTTGTTGACGCAGAGCACCAGGTGCGGCACACGCAGCAGGGAGAGCAGCACCGCGTGGCGGCGCGACTGCTCGGTCAGCCCGTTGCGGGCGTCGACGAGCACCAGGCCGAGGTCGGCGGTGGAAGCGCCGGTGACCATGTTGCGCGTGTACTGGATGTGGCCGGGCGTGTCGGCGATGATGAACTTGCGCGTCGGCGTCGCGAAGTAGCGGTAGGCGACGTCGATGGTGATGCCCTGCTCGCGCTCGCTCCGCAGACCGTCGGTCAGCAGCGAGAGGTCGACGTAGTCGTCTCCACGCGACTCCGAGGTGCGCTCCACGGCCTCGATCTGGTCCTCGAAGATCGACTTCGAGTCATAGAGGAGTCGGCCGATGAGGGTCGACTTGCCGTCGTCCACGCTGCCCGCGGTGGCGAAGCGGAGCAGGTCCATGGGCTTCTTGGCAGCGTCGGTAGCTGGGGTGGCCATCAGAAGTAGCCCTCCTTCTTGCGGTCCTCCATGGCAGCCTCGGAGAACCGGTCGTCGCCGCGCGTGGCGCCACGCTCGGTCAGGCGGGCCATGGAGATCTCGTCGATGATCTCGTCGAGCGTTGCCGCCGTTGATTCCACACACCCGGTGAGGGTGATGTCGCCGCACGTACGGAAGCGGACGGTGCGCTCGGAGGCGACCTCACCCTCACGCATCGGGTTGAGCGGCGTCTCGGTCATCAGCATGTTGTCGCGCTCGAAGACGCGACGCTGGTGGGCGAAGTAGATCGACGGGATCTCGATGCCCTCGCGTCGGATGTAGTCCCACACGTCGAGCTCGGTCCAGTTGGAGATCGGGAAGATCCGCATGTGCTCGCCGGCGTGCAGGCGCCCGTTGTAGAGGCTCCAGAGCTCGGGGCGCTGGTTCTTCGGGTCCCACTGACCGAACTCGTCGCGGTGGGAGTAGACGCGCTCCTTGGCGCGGGCCTTCTCCTCGTCGCGACGACCGCCACCGAAGGCGGCCGTGAAGCCGTTCTCCTCGATGGCGTTGAGCAGGGTGCCGATCTGCAGGCGGTTGCGGCTCGTCTTGCCGTCGTCGACCACGATGCCGTTGGCGATCGCGTCGTCGATGGAGGCGACCACGAGCTTCACGCCGAGCCGGTTGACCCACCGGTCGCGGGTCTCGATGACCTCGGGGAAGTCCAGGCCCGTGTCGATCTGCATGATCGGGAACGGGATCTTCGCCGGGTAGAACGCCTTCTCTGCCAGCCGCAGCATGACGATGGAGTCCTTGCCGCCGGAGAACATCAGGACCGGCTTCTCGAACTCGGCTGCGACCTCACGGAAGATGTGGATCGACTCCGCTTCCAACTGGTCGAGCTGGCTCAGCTGGTAGTCGGCATGAGTGGCTACCGTGTCTGGCTCTGCCATGTTTCTTCAGGACCTTCCTCGTGACAGCAGCCGCCATGGTATCCGCCGACAGGTCGGGCGACTGCTTCGGTCCACGTCGGCGAGGGTCTGTGCTCGGCTACTTCCGCTCGCTGCGTGGCACGCGCCAGGCGCCGCTGTTGTTGTCGAAGGCGGGAACTCCGCGGGTCTGCCGGACGAATCCCCACACCAGGGGGCCAAGCAGCAGCATGGCGGCGCCGATCATCCCCACTGCCTCAGGACTCACTCCGAGGAGCTTGAGGCCGGTCAGGGAGAGCACGATCACGATCCCGCGTCGGATCACCGACTGGCTGACCCAGTGGGCCATCCGTGCGCCGAGGAAGGTGCCTGGGATGCCGCCGATCACCAGGGGGATCAGCACCTCCCAGTCGACGCCGCTGACGATCACGTGCCCGATCGCCGCGGCCAGCACCAGGGGGACCGCCTGCACCAGGTCGGTGCCGACCAGCTTCACCGCGGAGAGGGTCGGGTAGAGCAGCAGCAGCGCGACCATGATCAGGGAGCCGGAACCGACGGAGGTCACGCCGACGAGCAGCCCGCCGACCATGCCGACGACGAGGGTGGGGAAGGGGTGGATCACGACCTTGTCGCTGGGTGCTTCGTTCCCGCTGGTCACCATGCGCAGCTGCAGATACATGCGCAGCGTGTACGTAGCCGCCGTGAACAGCAGCGCTACGCCGATCGCGTGCTTGACGAACTCCTCCTGCTCCTGCGCGGCGCCGAAGTGGTCGATGATGAACGCGCCGGCGAACGCGAACGGCACCGAGCCCATGATGAGGAGGCCCGCGAGCTTGAGGTTCGGGGAGCCGTGCTTCCAGTGCACTCCAGCGCCGACGCTCTTGGTGATGGAGGCGGAGACCAGGTCGTTGGCGACCGCGGCGGTCGGGTTGATGCCGAGGAAGATCAGCGCCGGCGTCATCAGTGCTCCGCCGCCCATCCCGGTCAGCCCGACCACGATGCCCACGCCGAAGGAGACCGCGAGCACGGCAAGCGCGGCCGTGGTGAAGATGTCGGGCACCTACCCGTCTCCTTAGTGCAGTGAATTGATAGTGATAAGTGATTCAGTGGAGGCTATCGCTCCTCTCGATCATCGACCAATTCCTGCCCTGCGAAGGGAGGCGGCAGCGTGTCGGATCGGTCGGTGCGCATGAGCCTTTTGGGCTGGACGGCCCCTTTTCTCCGGCGCCCGCCCTACGATGAGCGGCGAGCAAAGAAGCCGACTGCGTCTCCGGACGGGTGCGGGGAAGGAGGACGCGCGGTGGATCGCCAGGGCCTGCCGCGGCGCCTTCTCGAGGATCCGCGCGGCGGTCACACGGGGTGGGCCGGCACCGCCCTGGAGAGCGCGGTCGAGCGGGTGGTCGCGATCGGCATGCTCGTCTGGCAGGTCCCCATGGTGGCGACGAGTCTCGCGCTGGACGATCCCGTGCGCCGGGCGCTGTTGGTCGCGGCCCACGGCTCGGTCGCCCTCCTCCTGGTGCTGGCGCTGCGTCGTACGGCTCCGTTGGAGGCAGCGATCGTGGCCGTCTACCCGGTCTTCGTCCTCGACTGGTGGGCGAGCCCCTCCGTCGCGACGCCCCTCCTCTTCGCTGCCTGTTGGATGATGAACCTGAACCACGGCGCGGCCGGTCTGGCGCTCCGTGGGCGCCGTGCCTTTCTCCTCCCGCTCGGCGCAGCGTTGCTCGTCCCGCTGGCGATGGTGCTGAGCCGTCCGGAGCGCCCGATCGCGGAGCTGCCTCTCTCGGTCTTCGTCACCACGGTGTCGATCGCGGTCGTCGTGCGGCTGGGCTTCGGCGCGCTCTGGAGCTATCTGCACGAGGCGGACGGCGAGGCGGAGGCGGCAGAGCGGGAGGAGCGCGCGCTTGCCGAGGCGCGGGCGGCGAGCCGAGAGGCCGCGGAGGACGCACGGATGCTGCACGACACCGTCATCAACACGCTGGGCGCCATCGCCAACGGCGGAGCGTCGGTGCGTGACGTCAGCGAGGTGCGGGCCCGCTGTGCGCGCGACGTGACCGTGGCAGGCGTGCTCGAGACCGGAGGAACGCATCGGACCGCGTGGGCGGACGCCGTACGTCATCCGGCTATCACCGTCCTGCGCACGGGAGAAGCCGACGAGGTCGTGGAGCAGCACCTGGAGCTGCTGCCTGCTGACGTATCGCGCGCTTGGATCGGCATGGTGGCGGAGCTGGTGCAGAACGCCGCCAAGCACTCCGGTGCCGACGAGGTGACGGTCGATGTGCGCTTGGCGGTGCCGGGGCTGACGGTGGCGGTGAGCGACGACGGTCGCGGGTTCGATGGCCAGGCTCCGGCCGGACGCGGACTGGCCGAGTCCGTCCTGGCTCGCGCCGCTGCGACGGGACTCGAGGTCGAGCTCGTCACCCGGCCTGGAGACGGCACACGCGTCACTATCGCCCAGCGCCACGCCGACGCCGCTCGGAGGAACGCCGCGGGCTGGTCCCTCTCCACGCCGGACTTCGCTCGGGTGATGTCGTCGGTACGACGCCGCGCGGCCTGGCTGTGGTCGGTCGGCCTGATCGCCGTCGGCGTCGTCCTGGCGGTCAGCAATCACCACGGTGAGCTCAACCACGAGTACACGATGGTCGCGATCGATGCTCTGGCCTGTCTGATCGCCTGGCGGAGCACCCGTGGCGGACGCCGCCTGCCCTGGTGGGGCGTCTGTCTGCTCGCGATCCTGGCGGGCCTCGCGTTCCTGGCGAGTGCCGCGGCCGTCGGCCTGGGGCAGAGCGCCCCGGTCCGGTGGCAGGCGCTGGGAGCCACCGGACCACTTGTCTTGCTGATCGCCCTTGCCGGGCGCCGCGGACTGCTGACCGGCAGCCTTGCCGTGGTCGTCACCGCAGGAGCCGCTGCGGCGTACGTGGCTCCGGAGTCCCGGGCGGCTGCCGCGATCGTGCTGCTCGCTGCTGCGGTCGCGGTCTGGTTCCCCTGGGGCTGGTTCCGCTTCCACGTCACCGTGGCGCGCATCGGCGCCCGCGCCGCCGCCGACCAGCGCCGCCGCCATCTTGCCCAGATCGACGCGGCGATCACCCGGGCCGCCGCCGAGTCTCGAGCCCGGTGGCGCGCCGCAGGACTGCATCGCTCCCTGGAGCTTCTGCGCGAGATGGCCGGTGGCGTCCGCGAGCCCACGGACCCCCAGGTCCGACAGGCATGCGGTGAGGAGGAGTTCCATCTGCGACAGCTGATCCGGCTGGATCCGGACCTGGTGCGGATGGGTCTGTGGCTGGTGCGTGCGCTCAGCCTTGCCCGGCAGCGCGACGTTCATCTCGTCGTACGCACCGGTTCGAGGGACCTGGACACCGAGTCGGCGGACCGTGCCGGTCGGCTGCTGCTGGCAGCGGTGCAGGCGACACCGGCGGGGGAGAGCCTCACCGTGACCCTCTTCGAGGGCGCCGACGGCATGCGTTTGACTCTCGTCGCGCCTCATCCACATCTACTGCAGCTCCAGCAACCGCTCCCGGAGGCGCCGGGAGCCGTCCACACGTTGGGGGACCAGGACTTTGTCGAGTTGATGTTCGAGCCTGCTCAGGAGCAGGCAGCATGATGCGCAGCCTGAGTGCGACGGTTCTTCGGCGACTCGTGGAGGACCCACGGCGCGGGGCAAGCGGATGGGCCTCGAGGGCGCTGGACAGAGCCATTGACCGTGTCGCCATCCGGGTGCTTCTCGGCAGTCAGTTCCTCATGATCGCCGCCGGCGCGATGGCCGGCGCCGAGACCCTTCGGACCGTCCTCGTGTTGATCGCCCACGGCGTACTCGCCGTTGTCGCGGCCGGAGTGCTGCGCGAGAAGCTCCCCCTGGTGGTCTTGGTCGCCATCAGCTACCCCTGCTTCGTCATCGACTGGTGGGCAGCGCCAACACTGGAGTCGCCACTGCTGTTCGCAGCCTGCTGGATGGTCATCCTGGTGAATGCGTCCAGCGGGGTACTCGTACGGGGTCGGCGCGCCTTCCTCGTCCCCGTCGTCGGATCTCTGCTCACTCCGGTAGCCATGCTGGTGACACGTCCGGAGCGGCAGTTCGCCGAGGTCCCCATGTCGTTCGCGGTCACGGGACTCTCGGTAGCCGTGGTGGTCCGCTTGGGCTACGGGGTGCTCTGGGGCTACGTCCGGCAGGCGGATGCTGCGGCCGAGGCGGCCGAACGGGAGGAACGCTTGCTGGCCGCGACGCGTGCAGCCAGTCGCGAAGCTGCCGAGGATGCTCGAACGCTGCACGACACGGTGATCAATACTCTCGGTGCCATTGCCAGCGGCGGAGCCGCCTTGAGCAACCCGGCCGAGGTGCGTGCGCGGTGCGCGCGCGACATCGAGGCCGTGGGCATCCTGAGCCAAGGAGGCCAACCGCCGGTGGCCTGGGAGAACCTGCTGCAGCAGCCAGGGATCACCGTCGTCCGTACTGGGCTGTCTCAAGTCGAGCTCGACTCCTATCTGGCGGCCCAGGGGCCTGAGGCGTCGCGGGCCCTGGGCGGCATCGTCGCCGAGCTTGTGCAGAACGCTGCGAAGCACTCGGGCGCAGACCGGGTGACGGTCGACGTAGGCCGCACGGACGCCAGACTCGTCGTCACCGTGCGTGACCAAGGCCGCGGCTTCGACGGACAGGTCCCGCCCGGGCGGGGATTGGCGTTGTCGGTGCTGGGGCGCGCGAGTGCTGCCGGTTTGGCGGTCGACATCCGAACGGCACCTGGGAAGGGGACCGCGGTGCGGATCCTCCATGCACCGGCCGGCCCGGAGGAGGGGGACGGCGGGGTGATGCCGCTCCCCGGCATCGAGCCGGTGATGGCCGGCGTCCGGCGAGGGGCCGCGTGGCTCTGGGCGACGGGGCTCATCCTGGTCGGAATTGTGCTTGCGATCAGCAACCACCACGGCCGTCCCACCCATGAGTTCACCATGGTCGGTATCGACGCGTTCTCCTGTGTCCTCGCGTGGGTTGCGACGCGCCGTGGGCGCCGGTTGGGCAAGGCCGGGACGGCAGTGTTGGCGGTTGCCGGCGCAGCCGCGTTTCTCGCCACTGCCGTGGCAGTCGGATACGGTCTCGAGGCGCCGGTTCGCTGGCAGGCGTTGGGTGCCACCGGCCCCTTGGTCCTCCTGGTTGCACTCGCGGGGCGACGGGGGCTGGCTGCGGGCGGGATGGCGGTGGCCGCCACGAGCGTCGGTACCGCCCTGTTCGTTGCAGGTCAGTCATGGCAGGCCGCGGCCATCGTGATGATGGCTGGCGCCATCTCCGTCGGCTTCCCGGTGGGCTGGTACGGCTTTCAGGTCGCGCTTGCCCGGATCGGCGCGGCGGCCGCCGCGGATCAGCGCCGTAATCACCTTGCGCAGGTCGATGCGGCGGTGACGCGCTCGGCAGCCGAATCCCGCGCCCGATGGCGTGCCGCGGGGTTGCACCGCTCGCTGAGCATCCTGCGGGAGATCGCCGCCGGCTCCCGACAGCCTGACGATCCCGCAGTCCGACGGGCCTGCGGCAACGAGGAGTTCCATCTGAGGCAGCTCGTCCGGCTGGACCCCGACCTGGTGAGGATGGGGCGGTGGTTGGTGCGCGCGCTCAGCCTGGCTCGAGAGCGAGACGTGCAACTCGTCGTACGTACCGGTTCGAGCGACCTGAACCTCGCACAGGCGGATCGGGCCGGCCGGATGCTGTTGGCGGCAGTTGCAGCGGCCCCGACCGGCCAGTCCGTGACGATGACCCTCTTCGATGACCCAGCCGGAATGCGGTTGACGCTGGTCGCGCCACACCCTCACCTCCTGGGGTTGACGGATCTCCAGAGCGCACCGCAAGGCGTGCATACCCTGGGCGACCAGGACTTTGTCGAGTTGATGTTCGAGCGGGAACAGGTAGGAGCGAGGGCGGCATGATCCCTGGAAGCGCGGTGGGCGGGACCGAGACCCGAGGCATACGCCGGGTGGCGATCGTGGAGGACCACCTGCTGCAGCGGCGGCGTACCGAGGAGATCGTCCGGGAACAGCAGGGGTTGCTCCCCGTATGGAGCGGCGAGTCGTTGCTGCGCCTGCGCGACTGGCTGGCACACGCGCCGCGGGCGAATCACCCCCACCTCGTGGTGCTCGACCTCCAGGTGGACCGCGGGCCGAACGTGGACCCCGACGACGTCCGGGCCCTGTCGGCTGCCGGGATCCGCGTGCTCGTGGTCTCAGCACTCGCCTCGCCCGAGCTGGTCCGCCAGGTGCTGCGCGCCGGCGTGGGTGGCGTCGTCGGCAAGCGGGACTCGGAGAGCGATCTGGTCGGCGCCATCTGGACCGTCCTCGGCGGCGGCCACTGGCTCACCCCCGAGCTCGCCAGCGTCATCGCCGGTGACCCGAACCGTCCGGTGCTCAGCGACCAGGAGGAGCGGGCCCTCGCCCTCTACGCCTCCGGCCTCACCATGGACGCCGTCGCCCAAGCCCTCGGCGTCCAGCCCGACACCGCCAAGAAGTACATCGGCCGGGTCAAGGCCAAGTACGCCGCCGCCGGCGAACCCGTGCGTACCAAGATCGACCTCAACACGGTCGCCAAGCGCGACGGCTACCTGGCCTGACTCCCTTCCCCGCCCGGGCGAGGAAGGGGGCACCTGGTGGCCGTAGCTACGCACACCAGGCTCCAGTCTTTCCACGGCAGGTACGCCGCACGGGCACCTCGTGCTTGAGCAGGGACGCGCCGGTCCCGCGAGGCAGGAGCGACGGACCTCCGATCGGGGGTCAATTCGCCTGCTCCCCGCGTGAACCGGCTACGTGGGCGTGTCGCTTCCTTCTAGCCTCCGGCCGACGGCAGTGTTCGGTGGAGAGGCGGGACGGTGGGCTCCGGTCCAGGAAGCGGTGACGGCACCTCGTTCAGATGGCGTGTCGCCGTTGTCGAGGACCATCTCCTCCAGCGCCAGGGCGTGATCTCACTACTGGGTCAGCAGGCCGGCATCCGGGTGGTGTGGCACGGTGAGACCTTCCCGCAGTTCCGAGCCTGGCTCGAGCGGGTGCCGTTGGCCAGCCATCCCCATCTGCTGGTGCTCGATCTGCAGGTCGATCGGGGCCCGAGCGTCAACCCGGTGGACCTGCGACCGCTCATCCGCGCGGGGCTGAGAGTGCTGGTGCTGTCGGCGATGAACTCGCCCGAGCAGGTGCGCGCGGTGCTCGAGGCCGGGGTGACCGGCGTGGTGGGCAAGCGCGACTCCGAGAACGACATCGTCGGCGCCATGTGGGCCGTGCTCGCCTATGGTCGATGGCTCTCTCCGGAGCTCGACGCGGTGCTGGCGCCGCAGACCGCCCGTCCCGAGCTCAGCGAGCAGGAGGCGCGCGCGCTCGCGCTGTACGCCGCCGGTGGCACGCTCGACGAGGTGGCCGCCGGTCTGGGGATACGCCGCGGCACGGCCAAGAAGTACATCAGCCGGGTGAAGACCAAGTACGCCGCGGTCGGACGTCCCGCGCACACGAAGGTGGAGCTCAACCGCCTGGCTCGCCAGGACGGATTCCTGCGCGACAACGGCTCTGGGCCGGCCTGACCCCTTTTGGGGGACAGCCGCAGCTCTGCCTGACCCCCGAACAGCGGTCATTTGGGTCGACCGGGATCGATTCCCCGAACGAGATCGTCCGGACATTCCTAACCTGCGGCCGGAATGGGACCGCTCTGTCCCGTTCGGCATCAGGTGATGCCTCGGGCTCGGTCCCGGGGAGAGAGGAGTTCGCTGTGCGAACCGACCAGTTCGAAGTCAGCAGGGGAGGTGTGACTCGATGAGAACCCCAACGTGGGCCTCTGCTCTCTCCGCGCTCGCGGTGGCCGCAGCCGGCCTCACCGCGATCGGGACAGCTGCTCCTGCGGCTGCCGCGCCGGGTGACGGCACGCTCAAGATCCGGGTGGTCCAGGACTACAACGGCGACGGGACCTGGGACGACGCGTTCATCGAGCCCGGCCTGGCCGGCACGACCGTGACCGTCACCAGCGCAGCCGGCGCGACGCAGACCCTGACCACGGACGCCGACGGCATGATCACGCTCGTCGGCCCGCCGACGTCCTACCGGATCTCTGTCGACAACCCCGACCCGGCGGTGCTCAAGCCCGCTCCGGCCTGGCGAGCGCCGACCCCGACGACGGCCCGTCCCGCCGAAGCGCTCTCGACCAACGACGAGTTCGTCACCGTCGATGCCAACCGGACGGTCGAGATCACCACGGCCTTCTGGGACATCCGCGACTACTGCAACTCCAACCCACTGATCGTGACCGCCTGCCAGCCGGCCATGTTCAACTCGGGCGGCAAGACCAACAACAACCCCACCAACGACACCCTCGTGACGGCGCCGTACCGCGCCGAAGGGACCGACGTGGGCAAGACGGTGCTGGGCAACAAGTCCCACACGGGTGCGCTCTACGGCATCGGCGTCCAGAAGGGCGAGAAGCCCGAGGATCAGAGGATCTTCGCGGGCGCCTTCGCCAAGCGCGGCAGCGACTACGGCCCGGGTGGCCCCGGCGCCATCTACGTCACCAGTGCAGCCGGCGAGACCCCGACCGTCTGGGGCACCGTGCCCAACGTGGGCACGACGACGCACACGTACGACGAGCTGCCCGGCGGTCGGACCGACTGGAACTTCGCCGCGGCGGTCGGCAAGGAGAGCCTCGGCGACCTCGACCTGAGTGAGGACGGCAACGACCTCCAGGTCATCAACCTCTTCACCCGCGAGCTCTACGTCTACGACGCGAACGCCGCGACCATGGGAGCGCCGAAGGCGGTTGTGGACCTCTCGGCCAACCCCGGTTGCGCAGCGGCCTCCGACTGGCGGCCCGCGGCTCTCGGCGAGCGCAACGGCGTCCTGTACGTCGGCGGCGTCTGCTCGGCCGAGTCGACGCAGGACCCGGCCGACATGAAGGCCATGGTGCTGACATTCGACGCCGACACCTACGCGCCCATCGGCACCGTCATGGACCAGACCCTGAACGTGCGCCGCTCGAGCAACGGTGGCGCCGGCTGCGCAGGTCGTCTGACGACGACCTACCGGCCTTGGAACGACAAGGGGATCGACTGTGGCAACAAGTCGGGCCAGATCCCTGACCCGCAGGCCTGGATGACCGACATCGTCATCGAGAACAACGGCGACCTGATCGTCGGCTTCCGCGACCGGACCGGTGACCAGCAGACGGGTATCAACTCCCAGTACTTCGCTGACACCACCGGCGTGGGCGGTACCCGCGTCGGCCAGGTCAACTACAACGTCACCGGCGACATCAACAAGGCCTGCAAGAACGACGCCGGCATGTTCGTGCTCGACATGAACGGTGCCTGCGGTGTCACCGCCGGATCGCCGACAGTGGTGGCAGGCGAGTTCTTCAAGGGTGACAGCACCATTCACGCCGAGGCTTCCTTCGGCGGCTTGGCGCTGAGCCGTGGTGAGCGTGGCGTGGCCACCAACATCATGGACCCGAACGGCATCTTCACCCAGGGCTACGCCTCGATCGCGCGCGGCACCGGTGGTGCGCTGCAGACCGTCGGCAACGGCGCCAGCGGTGACCCGGCCGAGGTCGACACCCTCGGTGGTGGCCAGTCCGGCAACCGGCTGACCGGCTCGGACGACTTCGGCAAGGGGCAGGGCCTGGCGGACATGGAGGTCCTGTGTGATCTCGCTCCGGTCCAGATCGGCAACCGGGTCTGGTTCGACGCCGACGGCAACGGCGTGCAGGACGCCGGCGAGGAGCCCATCAAGGGCGTCACCGTCAACCTGTACCACGCTGACGGCACTCCGGTGACGGTGAAGGACGACAAGGGCAACGACGTGCCCGTCAAGGCCGTCACCAATGCCCGCGGCGAGTACTTCTTCGACTCGCGCTACGACGGCATCGAGTTCGGCAAGGACTACCTCATCCGACTTGACGACCCGGCCAACTACGGACCGGACAAGCCGCTCGACAGCCAGAAGTTCCGTCTGACCGGCACCGATCAGGGCGCCGACGACGAGCTCGACAACGATGCGACGAACGTCGGTGGATTCCCCGAGATCGCCGTGACCGTCGGCAACCGGGGCGAGGACGACCACAGCCTCGACTTCGGCTTCCAGCCGCGGCCGGTGGCTCAGGTCTCGGTCGGCGACTACGTCTGGGTGGACACCGACGGCGACGGCCTCCAGGACGCCGGTGAGCCCGGTATCGAGGGCGTCGAGATGGTGCTCACGGGTCCCGATGGCAAGCCGGTGAAGGACATCAACGGCAATGCGGTCGGCCCCGTGAAGACCGACGAGCACGGCAAGTACACCTTCGACATGCTGCCCCCGCTTCCCGCAGGTCAGCACTACACGGTGACCATCAACCAGGACGCGGCGTCGACCAAGGCGGCCCTGGCGCCGTACGTCCCGACGACCCCGGGAGACGGCAGCGACCCGGCCCATGACTCGTCGACCTGGACGGCCACCTCCGGTGACCTGGTCAACGACGGCGACCGGGATGCCACGCTGGACTTCGGCTTCGTGCCGCGGCCCGTCGCGGTGGGCAACCTGGTGTGGGTCGACAGTGACGGTGACGGCGTCCAGGACGCTGGCGTGCCGGGCATCAAGGGCGTCAAGCTCGAGATCTTCGGTCCTGACGGCAACCCCGTCACGGTGGACGCCGAAGGAAACGCGATGAGCTCGACCACGGTGACCGACGCAGCCGGTAACTACCTCTTCACCAATCTGCCGCTGCTGGCCGCCGGTGAGTCCTACACCGTGAAGATCGTCCAGACGGATGCCGACACCATCGAGGCGCTCAAGCCCTACCGGCCGACGCTCACGGGCGCCGGGACGCCGGAGACCGACTCGGAGACCGATGAGGCGAGCTCCATCGCCGACCTCAGCGTTCCGGGTGCGGTCGACCTGAGCCTCGACTTCGGCTTCCAGCCGAAGCCGGTCTCGGTCGGCAACCTGGTGTGGCTCGACACCGATGGTGATGGTGTCCAGGACCCGGGCGAGCCCGGTATTCCGGGCGTCAAGCTCACGATCGTGGACAAGAACGGCAACCCCGTCACGACCGACGCCGACGGCAATCCGATGTCGCCGGAAGTGACCACGGACGCCAACGGCCACTACGTCTTCGCCAACCTGCCCCCGGGCGAGAAGTACACGGTGAAGGTCGACAACAGCCAGAGCACGCTGACGCCGTACGCCCCGACCCAGACGGGCCAGGGCAACACGGGCAACGACTCCTCGACGAGCTCCGCCGACTCGGTGGACCTGAGCAACCCGGGTGTCACGAACAGCGACATGACGCTGGACTTCGGCTTCGTGCCGAAGTCGGTCTCGGTGGGCGACTTCGTCTGGGTCGACAAGGACCGCGACGGCACCCAGGACGCCGGAGAGCCCGGCATCGAAGGTGTCGTGCTGCGCATCCTCGGGCCGGACGGCAACCCGGTGCGCGACGTCTACGGCAACATCGTGACGCCGCAGGTGACGGATGCCAACGGCGAGTACCTCTTCGAGAACCTGCCTCTGCTTCCGGTCGGCCAGTCCTACACGGTCGCCATCGACCGTCAGGCGCAGTCGACCCAGGACGCTCTTGCCGGCCTCGTGCCGACGAAGGTGAACGGCGGCGGCAACGGCGCCAACGACTCCTCGCTGTGGGTCGCCGAGTCGCAGGCCAACCTGAGCGCCAACGGCGCGAAGGACCTGACGCTGGACTTCGGGTTCGTCCCGGGCAGCGTGTCGGTCGGTGACTTCGTGTGGGTCGACAAGGACGGGGACGGCATCCAGGAGGCCGGCGAGCCCGGGATCCCGGGTGTCAAGCTCAAGCTGGTCGGCCCCGACGGCAACCCGGTCACCGACGTGGACGGCAACCCGGTCGCTCCGGTCGTGACCGATGGCAACGGCAGGTACTCCTTCGAGTTGCTCCCGCCACTCCCGGCGGGTCAGCACTACGCCGTGCTGATCGACCAGAGCGATGCGGGCACGCAGGCCGCACTGGCGCCGTACCTGCCCACGCAGGCCGGTGCCGGCGACGACCCGGCGGTCGACTCGTCGACCTGGAAGGCGATCTCCGGGGACCTCACGGCGCCCGGTGACCACGACGGCACGCTCGACTTCGGCTTCCAGCCCAAGTCGGCCAGCGTCGGCAACCTGGTGTGGCGCGATCTCGACGGCGACGGCATCCAGGACCCGGGCGAGCCCGGGATCCCTGGTGTGGTGCTGGTGCTGACCGGTCCGGACGGCAAGTCGGTGACGGACGTCAACGGCGTCCCGGTCGGTCCGCTCACGACCGACGCGGACGGCAAGTACGTCTTCTCGGACCTGCCGAACCTGCCGAAGGGCGAGCACTACACGGTCACCGTCGACACGACCGCCTCGGCGGCCGCGTTGAAGGACCTGGTGCCGACGCAGCCCGGCCAGGGTTCCGACCCGGCCAAGGACTCGTCGACCGACAAGGCCGTCTCCGGGGACCTCGACCAGCCCGGCTCGCGCGACCTCACGCTGGACTTCGGCTTCGTGCCGGCCCACGTGTCCGTCGGCGACAAGGTCTGGCTCGACGTCGACCGCGACGGACGTCAGGATGCGGGTGAGCCCGGCATCGAGGGCGTGGCACTGTCGATCTCCGGCCCCAACGGCCCGGTGACCGATGTCTACGGCAACCCGGTCAACTATGTGCTCACGGATGCGAACGGCAACTACTCCTTCGAGAACCTGCCGGTCCTGAAGCCCGGTGAGTCCTACACGGTCAGCATCTACGACGCCGAGTCCGGCAGCTCGTTGGCGGGGCTCAGCCCCACGCTCGAGCACGTCGGTGCGGGTGACCAGGACTCGTCGACCGGTTCGGCCGCCTCCGGTGACCTGACCAAGCACGGGGACCGTGACGAGACCTTGGACTTCGGCTTCGTCCGGGACCAGGTCTCGGTCGGTGACCTCGTGTGGCGCGACACCAACAAGGACGGCGTGCAGGATGCCGGTGAGCCCGGTATCGCTGGTGTGGTGCTGGTGCTGACCGGTCCCGACGGCAAGCCGGTGACCGATGTCTTCGGTGCCCCGGTCGGCCCGGTGACCACCGGTGCGAGCGGTGCCTATCTGTTCGAGCACCTGCCGTCGCTGCCTGCCGGTCAGCACTACACGGTCAGCATCGACCGCACTGCCTCCGCGGCGGCGCTGGCGGGGCTGGTTCCGACCCAGAGCGGCCAGGGAACACCGGGCACCGACTCGTCCACCTGGACGGCGGAGTCGGGCAACCTCACGACCGATGGTGCGAAGGACGACACGTTGGACTTCGGGTTCGTCCCGGAGCCGGTCGTGCCGCCGACCCCGAAGGTCTCCGTCGGCGACCTGGTCTGGAAGGACCTGGACGGCGATGGCGTGCAGGATGCCGGTGAGCCCGGTATCGCTGGTGTGGTGCTGGTGCTGACGGGTCCGGATGGCAAGCCGGTCACGGATGTGAACGGCAAGCCGGTGGGTCCGGTCACGACGGGTCCTGATGGTCGTTACTCGTTCGACAACCTGCCGGTGCTGCCGGCGGGGCAGTCCTACACGGTGACGCTCGACGAGTCTGCTTCGGCGGGTGCGTTGAAGGACCTGGTGCCGACCAAGACCGGGCAGGGTACGCCGGGGACCGACTCCTCCACGGGGTCGGCGAAGTCCGGTGACCTCACGACCGATGGTGCGAAGGACGACACGTTGGACTTCGGGTTCGTCCCGGAGCCGGTCGTGCCGCCGACCCCGAAGGTCTCCGTCGGCGACCTGGTCTGGAAGGACCTGGACGGCGATGGCGTGCAGGATGCCGGTGAGCCCGGTATCGCTGGTGTGGTGCTGGTGCTGACGGGTCCGGATGGCAAGCCGGTCACGGATGTGAACGGCAAGCCGGTGGGTCCGGTCACGACGGGTCCTGATGGTCGTTACTCGTTCGACAACCTGCCGGTGCTGCCGGCGGGGCAGTCCTACACGGTGACGCTCGACGAGTCTGCTTCGGCGGGTGCGTTGAAGGACCTGGTGCCGACCAAGACCGGGCAGGGTACGCCGGGGACCGACTCCTCCACGGGGTCGGCGAAGTCCGGTGACCTCACGACCGATGGTGCGAAGGACGACACGTTGGACTTCGGGTTCG
>NZ_QHKZ01000009.1 GCF_003194585.1 Nocardioides daejeonensis
CGATCACCCGCCCCGGCGCCTGGGTACCCAGCATCGGCGCGACCGCCTGATCCACCACCCAGGTCTGATCAGCCGCTAGGACACGAGACAGGCGCGCGACCTTCCGGGCCACCCACACCTCCCCCTGCCCCGAACACAGCTGGCGCCACAGCAACGGCAACCTGTGGCGCAGATCCAGTGCATCGGCCAGCAGGTTCATCGTCGCCATCAACCCCGCCGAACGCGCCAACGCAATCTCACCCAGGCACCACTCCTGCACCCGCGGCGTACCCGCCCCACCCACACGCACCAGACACGGAGACGACCGACCCTGCCGAGGCTTACTCCTGCTGCCGGCGCCTGTGCCGTTGTCACCGCCGGTGTCGTTGTCGCCGCCGGTGTCGTCGTCGCCGCCGGTGTCGTCGTTGTCGTTGCTGTGCAGATCAGCCCACTGCAACAACAGTTCCAACTCCCGCACCTCGGCAACCCGGCGTACGCGGACCTCTTCGGTAGCGGCGGTGAGGACCTCACCCGCAGACAACTCCACGACCGAATCACTCATCACACCCACCTCCCGAACACCGGCTGAACCTTGATGAACCCACTCTCCTCGCAGGGTCCGACACTCGACGGCCTCAACCACCAGGTCTCGACAAGCTCGACCACCGGGGCAAGCTCGACCGCCGGGGCGGGTTCGGGTCAGGCGGCGGAGGCTAGGGCCAGCTTCACGGCGAAGCCGAGGAAGACAGCACCGACGACGGTGGTGCCACCGGCGGAGAGGGCACGGCGGCGGCGTACGGCACTGGCCAGTCGAGCGCCGGCGAAGATCAGGGCAGTCAGGTAGAGGAAGCTCGCGATCTCCACCAGCGTGCCGAGCACCAGGAACGACAAGGCCGGGCGCGGGTAGCTCGGGTCGACGAACTGCACGAAGAACGCGATGAAGAAGAGAATCGCCTTCGGGTTGAGCAGGCTGATCACCAGGGCCCGCCGGTAGGGGCGCTCCATCGAGACCCGAGCGTCGACCACGTCCCCGGCGATCTCAGCGTCGCGACGTCGCCATACCGAGCAGGCACCGCGCAGCATCCCCAACGCCAGCCATCCGAGGTACCCGGCTCCGAGATACTTCACCACGTCGAAAGCGACCTCGTTGGCCTTCAGCACCGAGGCGACGCCGGCGGCCGACAGCACCATGAGCACGGCGTCACCGGTGAACACACCGCATGCGGCAACGTACCCACTGCGAATCCCTCGGCGGGCGGCGACCGAGAGCACGTACATCGAGTTCGGTCCCGGCAACAGGATGATCAGCACGAGTCCGACCAGATAGGTCCCCAGGTCCGTGATGCCCCACACGCCGGAAATGATCCCACGTCGAGTGGCTCGTGCACGAGCGGAACGGCCCATCGGCTGCGGCGTACTGTCGGCGGTGCAGGCGTTGGTTCGTATCCCCGACTCAGGAGGCTTGATGTCCACCGTCCCCGAAGCGCTCCGCACCTACGTCTCCGGCCTGGAGCCCTCGCTCGGCATCTGGGTCGGCGGCGGGACCGCAGCCGACAACGACGAGACCTTCGCCGTGCACGACCCGGCCGACGACAGCGAGATCACACAGATTTCGGACGGCGGCGTCTCCGACGCGGTCCGCGCCGTCGATGCGGCCGAGGCTGCCGCCGCCGGCTGGGCGGCGACCGCTCCCCGCGAGCGCGGCGAGACACTGCGCCGGGCGTTCGACCTCATGCATGCCCAGGGCGAGGAACTCGCCGGCCTGATGGCCTGGGAGAACGGCAAGTCGCTGGCGGACGCACGCGCCGAGGTGACCTACGCCGCAGAGTTCTTCCGCTGGTTCGCCGAGGAGGCAGTGCGTCCCGATGGTGGCTACGGCAGCTCGCCGGCCGGCGGCACCCGCACCATCGTGACCCAGCGGCCGGTCGGTATCGCGGCGATGGTGACCCCGTGGAACTTCCCCGCGGCGATGGCCACCCGCAAGATCGGCCCCGCCCTGGCCGCGGGCTGCACGGTGGTGCTCAAGCCTGCCGCCGAGACCCCCCTGACCGCGCTTGCCGTGGCGCGCATCCTCGGCGAGGCCGGCGTGCCGGACGGCGTGGTCAACGTGGTGCCCACGACCCGCGCGGGCGATGTGGTGAGTGCCTGGCTCGACGACTCCCGGGTTCGCAAGATCTCCTTCACCGGATCGACCGGTGTCGGCCGCCGCCTGCTCGCCCAGGCGGCCGAGCGGGTGGTGAACACGTCGATGGAGCTGGGCGGCAACGCCCCCTTCGTCGTCGGCCCCGACGCCGACGTCGAGGCAGCGGTGACCGGTGCGATGCTGGCCAAGTTCCGCAACGGCGGCCAGGCCTGCACAGCCGCCAACCGCTTCTACGTGCATGAGGCAGTGGCCGCCGACTTCATCGCCCGCTTCGGGGCCGAGATCGAGCGGCTCACCGTCGGACCGGCGTTCGACGACAGCCAGATCGGTCCGCTGATCACCGCACAGGCACAACAGAAGGTGACCGCGCTGGTGTCGGAGGCGACCGCTGCCGGTGCGCGGATCGCCCACCAAGGCAGCTGTCCAGACGGAGCGGGCCACTTCTATCCGCCGACGCTGGTCGCCGACGTACCAGCGGACTCCCCGCTGCTCAGCGAGGAGATCTTCGGCCCCGTCGCGCCCGTCGTCACCTGGCATGACGACGCGGAGGTGCTTGCCCTGGTCAACGGCACCGAGTTCGGGCTCTCCGCCTATGTCTACGGCGAGCTGGGTTGGGCGCTCCCCTTCGCCGAGCGGGTCGAGGCCGGGATGGTCGGCATCAACCGCGGCCTGGTCTCCGATCCCGCGGCCCCGTTCGGGGGCGTCAAGCAGAGCGGGATCGGTCGGGAGGGTGCCCACGAAGGCATCCGCGAGTACCTCGAGACGCAGTACTTCTCGGTGGCCTGGCCGAGCTAGCCGGACGGCCGAGAGGGCGGACCGTGAATCCGGCCCGCCCTCTCCTCACCTCATCCCCACGGGGTCTGTGCGTACGCCGTCAGGACATGTCGACGATCGCGGCCACCGGGCCGCCACCCTCGGGCCCCTGGTGCGCCGCGGAGACCGAGACGAAGACCGCCGGGTCTCCGGTGACGGCAGCGGTCACGCCACCGACGCAGGACTTGATCTGACGGTGCCAGTGCACGTCGGAGTCGTCGAGCATGGCGTTGCGACGGCCGCGCACCTCGCCGGACTGGGACGCCTCGCACTTGAGGAAGACGTTGACCAGGCGGCCGTCGAGGTCCGAGGTACGTGGGCGCTCGGGCAGGTCGAGGCCGGCGTCCTTGATCGCCTCCCAGATGCCGTCAGCGTCGAGCGCGTCCTTCATCACCGAGTGACCGATCCGGTACTTGCCGCCGACGCCGCGAGCGTTGCCGACCACCACGATCTGGGCCTGGTCGAGCTCCACCCCCGAGGAGCACGAGGCGACCGAGGAGTAGAGGTCACGGCTGTTCATCACGTCGGCGTCGGTCGGCATCTCGATCTCTCCGAGCGCGACGGCGATGCCGAGTCCGGTGACGCCGTTGGAGAGATCCATCGACTCGTGGGTGTGCTCGGTCCACACCTCCTTGCCGCGCGACTTGGCGTCGCGGATCGTGTGGATCGTCAACAGCGGCGTCTTGGTCTGCACGTAGTGCACGTCGGCAGGGTCGGTGATGCCGGCCCGCTCCATCGCCACCTTCACCCCGGCCGCGACCTTCTCGATCATCGCGACGTAGCCGATCTCCTCCGGCAGGATCGGCTCGCTCATGGCGAAGCCGACGGTCAGCCGCAGCTCGTCACTCGGCTCGGCGTCAGTGGTCGCGAAGATCGTCGCGTGCGGGCTGATGACACCGTCGGTGCCACCGGACCAGACGATCGGCACCTGGCGGACCTGCTCCTCGGGTGCCCCCTTCTCGATGAGCACCTCGCGGAACGCACGGTCGGCGATGATCCGCGTGTAGTCGTTGACGCCGCCGTTGCCCTCGGTCTTGCCGATGATGGCAATCACGCGCTCGGCGGCCATCACGCCGTCGTCGATCAGCTTGGCCAGCTCCGAGGCGTCCGCAACGGAGTGGATCGGGACCTTGCGCACCTCAATGGCAGAAGGCATGGAGTGTTCCTTTCGGTTGTGCGAGCGATGTCTCGACGGGGTCAGAAGTAGGGGAATCAGGGATCGGGGACGACGCGGGTGCCGGCCTGGCCGTGCACAGCGTCGGTGATGGCGGAGAGGCTGGTGATGATGCCGACCTGGCCGGTGGCCTCGACGAACCTGCAGACCGCGTCAACCTTCGGCCCCATCGAGCCGGAGCCGAAGTGTCCCTCCGCGGCATAGGCACGCATCTGGGAGAGCGTGACCTCCCCGACCGGCTCCGCCTCAGGGGTACCGAACCGCAGCACGGCCTGCGGCACATCGGTGGCGATCACGAGCACGTCGGCACCCACCACGCGGGCGAAGAGCTCGGCACCGAGGTCCTTGTCGATCACTGCCGGGACCCCCGTCAACGAACCGTCCTCACGGCGCACCACGGGGATGCCGCCGCCGCCGTTGGCAATGACGACGAAGCCGGCCTCGATCAACGCCAGCGCGGCCGGCGCGTCGATGATCTCCAGGGGCGCCGGGGAGGCGACCACGCGGCGCCACCCCTTCGCACCCATGTCCTGCCAGGTCTCGCCGTGGTCGATGAGCACCTGCGCCTCCTCGGCCGGCAGGTGCCGCCCGATGGGCTTGGTCGGATGGGTGAACCCGGGGTCCGCGGCGTCCACCCGTGCGCGGGTGACCAGGGTCGCCGTACGGCGGGAGACATGACGGCGAGCCAGCTCGGCGTCGAGCGCATCCATCAGGATGAGCCCGAGGGTGGCCTGGGTCTGGGCCCCGCACCAGTCCAGCGGGACCGGCGGCACCACCTGGGCGGCGAGCTCGTTCTTGACCAGCAGGTTGCCGACCTGGGGTCCGTTGCCGTGCGTGACGACCACGTCGTGGTCGTGCTCCAGCAGCCCGGCCACGGCCGCCATCGCCGTCTCCGCTGCCGCGATCTGGTCCTCGGGACGGGCTCGCCCCTCGGCATTGGTCATGGCGTTTCCGCCCAGTGCCATGAGTACTCTCATGACGCCAAGTTAGTGGCGTGGGTCACGCCCGATCACCGTCAACTTCGGCCAGACCCACGCCGGTTCCTCGGCACTTATTGCCTACGGGTCAGAGGTCGCGGCGGAGGATGTCGTCCAGCGGCAACGGGTCACGGCCCAGGACCGCCCGGACCCCCCGGCCGCCGACCGGCAGACCGTAGTGGTCGTAGTGGTCGAACATCCGCAGCAGCCAGTCACGCTCCCGCGCCGGGAGTGTGGCGCCCGGACCGGAGGCCCACTCCCCCGCATCCGTACGCCGGCACTCGACCTCCCGGCCCAGCACCCGGCCGGCGGCGCTCGCCACGTCGCGGACAGTCGCCAGCGCCGGCCCGGCCACCTCGTAGGTGGCACCGCTGTGGCCGTCGGGCGCTGCCAGGATCTCGGCCGCCATCGCCCCGACGTCGGCAAGGTCCGCGAACCCGAAGGGCAGGTCGACGGCGTAGGGCACGGTCAGCGCAGGCGGCTCGGCACGCAACGCCGGAAGGAAGTTCTGCAGGTAGGCGCCGGGCTGGAGGATCGTCCAGTCCAGCCCACTGCGACGGACCAGGTCCTCGGAGTGCGCCTTGGCCAGATGGTGCGGCATCGAGGGCGCGAAGGGCGTCGCCACCGAGTGGTAGACGACCTTGGTCACGCCTGCGGCCGAGGCCGCCTCGAGGGCGCCCCCGGTGTAGCCGACCTCGTCCGGATGCATGTTGGGAGCGAGCAGGTAGAGCGCCGCGCAGCCGCTCAACGCGGCCCGGAGGCCCCCGGGAGCAGCCAGGTCGGCGCGGCCCAGACCGCGCACCCCGAGCCCTCGCGAGACGAGCGCCGCAGTGACCGCCTGCCCGGTCTTGCCCGAAGCACCGAGCACCGCGACGACGGATCCCTCCGTCGTCGCGGTGCTCGTCGTGTTGATCATCACCGGGTCAGCGGACGTCCACGTCCGCCCGGGTCGCGCCGCCGGCAAGCTGGGCGTAGCCCGGACCGCGGTCGAAGAACGCGTCGTCGTCGGCCTCCCACGCCGGTCGGCCGGCTCGCTCGGCGGTGGTCGCAGCGGCGTCGTACCCCAAGGTGTCGTCGTCGAGCGAGCCGGTGAGCACCACGCCGTAGTCGGCAAGTGCCGCCTCGGGCGAGACCTTGCGCCAGACCACGTCCCGCACGACCAGCTCGGGGTCGCGCTTCAGCGGGTCGCCCCAGCCACCACCGCCGGTGGTGCGGATCCGGATCACCTCGCCGGCCTTGACCTCCTCGGCGTCGGCCAACGCGTCGACCTCCCGCTCGTTCGGGCCGCCCGGATCGATGGTGACCTCGAACGGACGTCCGGCCTTGCCGCCCTTGACGCCCCAGCAGGCCAGGATCGAGCGGTCGGCGATCGACATGAAGTGGGCGTCCTTGAGCATCCGGATGTGCTTCTCGTAGCCGAGGCCGCCCCGGTAGGTGCCCGCGCCGCCGGAGTCGACAGCGAGGGTCAGCGACTCGACGAGGAACGGGAACCGTGACTCGGTGAACTCGCTGGGCAGGTTGCGGGAGTCGGGGACCACGTGGATGGTGTCCTCACCGTCGGCGTAGTAGCGGCCGCCTGAGCCTCCACCGAGCACCTCGCGCATCAGGTAGGGACGTCCGTCGCGGTCCTCGCCGTACACACCGGTGTAGCGGATCGTCTCCTGGTCGGCCGGCATCTTGCCGTCGACCGCCTTGGCGACCACACCGGCCAGCACGCCGAGCAGCCGCAGGATCACGAAGGTGCGGGCGTTGGTGGGTGCCGGGAAGATCGGCGTCAGCAACGTCCCCGGCTCCGGGAAGCGCATCTCGATGAGCGGCACGATGCCCTCGTTGACGTCGAGCTCCGCCATCCGCTCCGGGGTGTCGGCCAGGTTGCGCAGGATCGGAGCGAGCCACTTCTTGAGGAAGACGCCGTCGGCATAGTCCCCGCAGTGGTTGATCGGCCCCTTGGCCTGCGGACTGGTCCCGGAGAAGTCCAGGATCAGCCGCTCTCCCTCGGGATCGTCGGCAGCGGTCCGGGTGAGGGTGATCCGCTGCGTGTGCAGCTGCGGCTCCTCGACACCGTCGTGCTCGGCGTAGTCCTCCCAGACCCACGAGCCGACCGGGATCTTGGCCAGGATCTCGCGGCGGTAGGTCTCGGTGGTGCGCTCGAGGATCGCGTCGAAGCACGACTCGACGGTCTCGACGCCGTACCGCTCGAAGAGCTCACCGAGCCGACGGGCGCCCATCAGGCAGGCGGAGCACTCGGCGTCCAGGTCGGCGGCGAGCGACTCCGGCATCCGGGAGTTGCGGGTCATGATCGCGAGCGCGCTGCGGTTCGGCACGCCGGCGTCCCAGAGCTTGATCGGGGGCACCATGAGCCCCTCTTCGAAGACGCTGGTGGCGGCCGAGGGCATGGAGCCGGGAACGGCGCCGCCGATGTCGTCGTGGTGGCCGAACGCCTGCACGAAGGCCACGACCTTCCCGTGCGCGAAGACCGGCACCGTCACGCAGAGGTCCGGGAGGTGGCCGATGCCGCCCTCGGAGCGGTAGACGTCGTTGTGGAAGAAGACGTCACCCTCCTTCATCTCCTCGAGGGGGAAGTCGCGGGCCACCGGGTGCACCAGCGCCGAGTAGGAGCGGCCGGTGAGCTTGCGCATCAGGCGGTCGTGGATGCCTGCGCGGAAGTCGTGGGCGTCGCGGATCATCGGGCTCCGGCTGGTGCGGGCGATGGCGGTCTCGACCTCCATCTCCACACTGGCCAGCGAACCCTGCACGATCTCCACCAGGACCGGATCGGCGCTCGCGCCGCGGTCCTCGGTGAGGAAGTCGTAGGGGAAGTCAGTGGGGGCCCTGCGGCCCACCTGCTCCTGCGTAACCGCGCTCATCGGGCGTCGTCCTTCCGGGTCACGATGATGTTGCCGAAGTCGTCGATGCGGGCCGCGAAGCCCGGGTGCAGCGGCACCGTGGAGCCGAACTCCTCGATGATGGCCGGGCCATCGATCTCGGTGCCCGGCGCCAGGTCCGTTCGCCAGAGGAGCGGCGTGTCGACGTACCCCTGGTCGGGGTCGAAGCAGACCTGACGCGAGCCGCGCGCCGGGTCCGCTCCGGTCGGCTCGACCCGCCGGATCTCCGGGCGCTGGATCGGGCCGATGCCGGAGACCCGGAGGTTGACCCACTCGACCTGCTGGCTGTCGTCACCGGAGAAGTCGTAGCCGTAGAGCGCCTTGTGCTCGGCGTGGAAGCGGCGGGCGACCTCGTCGCAGGCGGCCTCGTCCAGCGGCCCGTCCGGTACGGCGACCCGCACCTCGAAGGCCTGCCCGAAGTAGCGCACGTCCGCGGTCCGGGCGAACCCGTGCTGCTCGGGTGCGAAGCCCTCCTTGGTGAGGGCGACCCGCGCCTGCTCGGTCAGGTCGTCGATGACTGCCGTGATCGCGTTCGGGTCGAGCTGGTCGTGCAGGGTGACGTGGGTCTGCACGTAGTCGTTCTTGACGTCGACGGTGAGGAGTCCGAACGCGGAGACGTTGCCCGGGTTCGGCGGCACCAGCACGGTGGGAACGCCGAGGATGTCGACCAGCCGGCAGAGCAGCAGCGAGCCGGAGCCGCCGAAGGTGGTCAGAGCGAAGTCGCGAACATCCAGGCCGCGCTTGACCGTGACCTGCCGCAGCGCGTTGGCCTGGTTCCAGGCGGAGATCTCCAGGATGCCGACCGCGCAGGCCTCGGGCGTCAGGCCGAGCTTCGCGGCCAGGTCCTCGATGCCGCGCTGGGCGGCGTCGACGTCGAGCGGGATCTCGCCGCCGAGCAGGTGGGGTGGGATCCGGCCCAGGAAGACGTGGGCGTCGGTGATGGTGACCTCGGAGCCACCCTTGCCGTAGCAGATCGGGCCCGGGTCGGCGCCAGCCGACTGCGGACCGACCTTGAGGGTGCCCTCGGGCGAGAGGTGCGCGATGGAGCCACCTCCGGCACCGACGGTCACGACATCGATCATCGGGATCTTGCTGGGGTAGACGCCGACCGAGCCCTCGGTGGTGAGGGTCGGCTCACCGTCGATGACCACGGAGACGTCGGTCGACGTACCACCGCCGTCGCTGGTCAGCACCTTGTCGAAGCCGGCGTTCTGCGCGATGAGCGCGGCGCCGAGCGCCCCGGCCGCCGGCCCGGAGAGCACCGTCGTGATGGGCTGGTGCACGACCTCGTCGGCCGACAGCACGCCGCCGTTGGACTTCATGACGTAGAAGGGCACCTGCCGGCCCGCACCTTCGGCTAGACGCGCCTTGATGTTGTTGACGTAGGCACTGAGCCGGGGCTTCACGGCCGCGTCGACGAGGGTGGTCATCGAGCGCTCGTACTCGCGGTACTCACGCAGCACCTCGCTGCTCACCGAGACGATCGCCTCGGGGTGCTCCTCGAGGAGGATCTCCCGCATTCGCTCCTCGTGGGCAGGGTTGGCGTAGGCGTGCAGGAAGCAGACAGCCAAGGTGTTGATGCCCTTGTCCCGGAACCAGCGGCCGACCGTGCGCGCGGCGTCCTCGTCGAGGGGCCGCACCTCGGCACCGGTGAAGTCGAGCCGGCCGCCGACCCCCTTCACCAGGTGGCGAGGCACGATCCGGTCGGGCTTCACCCAGAAGTAGGAGTTGCCATAGCCGTCCGGCACGCTCTGCCGGGCGATCTCGAGCATCGCCTCATAGCCCTCGGTGGTGATGAACCCCAGGGCGTCGACCTTGCCTTCCAGCAGCTGGTTGGTGGCGACGGTGGTGCCGTGGCTGACGGCGGCGACGTCGTCGTACGACGCACCCTCCAGCAGGCCCAGCACCTTGTCGATGCCGGCCAGGAAGCCGTCGGCGGGGTTGCTCGGGGTGGACGGGGTCTTGGTCGTCACCATGCGGCCCGTCGCGTGGTCGAACGCGACCACGTCGGTGAAGGTGCCGCCGGTGTCGATGCCGATCCGGATGCCGCGATCCGTCGGCTCGTGCGCGGGAGTGCTCATGACGACGATTCAACCGTCCACCTGTGGCCCAGACCACGGCAATATCTGCCATCGAATCGCACTTTCCTCGGCAACTTCTGCCCCGCGCCTTGGCCGCTCAAGGCACGATTCGCGCGCACTCGACGTCGAGTGCGCGCGAATAACGGGTTGAGTGCGCGCAAGTAACAGGTCGAGTGCGCGCAAACGACTCAGGCGAGCGCCTCGAAACCAGCCGCGATCTCCAGGAGCCGGCGGTCGGCGCCGTGCGGAGCGACGAGCTGGACGCCGACCGGCAACCCGGCCGCAGTCGTGCCTGCAGGCACCGAGATGGCCGGGCATCCGGTCACCGTGATCGCCCACGCCGAGCGCATCCAGGCGAGGTAGTCCGGCATCTCCTGGCCGTTGATCGTTGCCGGGTACTCCTGGTCCACGGGGAACGGCGGCACCTGCGAGGTGGGCAGCAGCAACACGTCGTACCGCTCGAAGAAGCGGCGCATCTCCTCCGAGAGCGCGGTCCGCTGGCGGTAGGCCCGCGCAACGTCGGCACCGGTGAGCGACTCCCCCGCGCGGATGTTCGCCGCCAACGACGGCTTGAACGCATCGGGCTGCTCGGCCAGCAGCGCGCCGTACTTCGCCTGGAAGTGCCAGGCCCGCAGCGTGCGGAAGGTGTCGTCGGCGACCGCGAGGTCAGGATGCGCTTCGCTGACTTCTGCTCCAGCCGCGGCGAACCTCTCCGCGGCCCCGCGTACGACGGCGCTCACCTCATGATCGACGACGAGCGTGCCGCCCAGGTCCCCCGCGTAGGCGATCCGCAGCCCGGTCAGGGGCGCGGCCAGCGTCGCACCGAGCGGCGGGGCGAAGGCGGACCCAGGATCCCCCAACGCCTGGGGCGCCCGCGGGTCGGGGCCTGCGAGCACCGAGAGCAGCAGGGCGAGGTCATCGACGTTGCGTGCCATCGGACCGCCGACGGAGGTGGTCTCCCACTGGTTGTAGAGCGGCCACTCCGGGACCCGGCCCAGCGAGGGCCGCATGCCGACCACGCCGCAGAAGGAAGCAGGGTTGCGCAGCGAGCCGCCCATGTCGGAGCCGTCCGCGAGCGGCACCATGCCTGCCGCGAGGGCACACGAGGCGCCCCCGCTGGAGCCGCCGGCCGACCGGCTCGGGTCGACCGGATTGCGGGTGACCCCGAAGACCGGGTTGAACGTGTGCGAGCCGGCCGCGAACTGCGGCACGTTGGTCTTGCCGACGAAGACGACGCCGGCGCCGCGGATCCGCTCGACCAACAGGTCGTCGCCGTCGGCGACGTGCTCGGCATGGGTGGGCGAACCGTAGGTGGTGCGCCAGCCGGCGAGACGATGCGTGTCCTTGACCGCGAACGGCAGCCCGTGCAGCGGGCCCACCTCATGCCCGGCGGCCAGCGCCTCGTCGGCCAGCAGGGCCGCGGCGCGGGCCCGCTCCTCGTCGATCGAGACGATCGCGTTGAGCTCCGGGTTGCGCGCCGCGATCCGCTCCAGGTGCAGGTCGAGCAGCTCACGTGCGGAGACCGCACGCGAGCGAACCGCAGCGGCCATCTCGCGCGCGGTCGACTCCACGGACAGGCTCATCGCCGCCGGCCGAAGATCCCGCCGACCACGACGCCGAGCAGCACCAGGCCCGCACCCAGGACGACGCCCTTGACGAAGTCGTCGGGCGAGCCGGCACCGGAGGAGGCCGGTGCAGTGAAGACCGCGCCAGCCGCGGGCGCCGCGGCGACACCCGATGCACCGGGCGCCGACGCCGCGGCGTCCGTCGGGGCAGGCGCCGGGGCGGCCCCGGAGAGCACCTTGTCGACGTTGCCGAAGAACTCGCCGGCCATCCGGCGCGAGACCGAGGTCAGCATCCGCTGACCGACGCCGCCGATCATGCCGCCGACCACCGCATCAGCCTCGTAGCTGATCGTGGTGGTGCCGTCGCCGTTGTCGGCGAAGCGCACGTCGACGACCGCACCGATGGTGCCGGGAGCGCCCGCGCCGTCGAGCTTCATCTTGAGCGACTGACGGTCGACCAGGTCGCTCATCACGCAGGTGCCGGCGTACGTGCCCTTGATGGAGGCGACGCCGGCGGTGACGGTCATGGCGTAGGCGTTCTCGCCGGTCGCCTCGAGCCGTTCGCAGCCGGGGATGGTGCGCACGAGGACGGCGGGGTCCAGGAGGGCCTGCCAGGCGCGGTCGACATCGGCCTTCAGGACGTTCTCGCCGGTGAACTTCATCGGGTTCTGCTCCTCAGGAGTTGTGGTGGCGCCGCAGCTCGAAGAGCTCCGACGGAGAGATCGGCATGGCGGTGATCGGGATGCGCTCGGCGTCCTCGATCGCGGCCGCGAAGACCGCCGACACCGGGATGACGCCGGCTTCACCGGCCCCCTTGATGCCGAGCGGGTTGAGCGGGGAGGGCGTCTCCTGGTGGTCGATCGCGATCGAGTCGGGGATCTCGGTGACGAACGGCATCAGGAAGTCCATGTAGGAGGCGTTGAGCAACTGCCCGGAGTCGTCGTAGGCCATCCGCTCATAAAGGGCTCCGCCGATGCCCTGCGCCACTCCGCCGTGGATCTGCCCCTCGACGATCATCGGGTTGATGACGTTGCCGCAGTCGTGGACGACGGCGTACTTGAGGATCGTGATCTCGGCGGTGTCGGGGTCTGTCTCCAAGATGGCTGCATGCATCCCCGACGCGAAGGTGGACCGAGACGGTGAATAGAAGTCCTTGCCCTCCAACCCCGGTTCGTCGTCCTCGGCGACCGGCGGCTTGCCGGGGTCCCCCACCGAGAACTGCGTGGCGCGCTTCGAGGCTTCGTCGAAGGCGTAGCGCAACGGGTTCGAGAGGACGGCGACGGTGCCGAGATCGATCTGCGCATCGGTGCCCTTGACGCCGACGACGCCGTCCGCGATCTCGAGGTCGGCCTCGTCGACCTCCAACGCCTCGGCGGCGATCCGGAGCGCCTTCTCCTTGGCCCGCAAGGCGGCCAGGTGGATCGCCGAGCCGCTCATCACGGCCGCCCGGGAGGCGAAGGTGCCGACCGCGTAGGGCATCTTGCGGGTGTCGCCGGTGGTGATCTCGACATCCTCGAAACGGACGCCGAGCGTGTCGGCGACGATCTGGGCGAAGGAGGTCTGATGGCCCTGGCCCTGGGTGGTCAGGCCGGTGGCGACCTTGACCTTGCCCGAGGTCTCGATGTGCACGTGCGCGCCCTCGTAGGGGCCGGCACCGGTGCCCTCGACATAGCAGGCCAGGCCGATACCGACCCGGCGTCCCTGGGCTGCCATCTCGGCCTGATAGGCGGGGAAGCCGTCCCAGTCGATCAGCGTCAGGAGCTTGTCGAGCAGCGCCGGGTAGTTGCCCGAGTCGTACTCCAGCTCGCGCCCGTCCTGGAAGATCAGGCCCTGGTCGTAGGGGAACTCGTCGGGCTGGATGAAGTTCGCCCGGCGTACCTCGACCCGGTCCTTCCCGAGCGCCTTGGCGATCGCGTCGATGGTCCGCTCCATGACGAAGCAGCCCTGCGGTCGCCCGGCTCCGCGGTACGGCGTCACGATGACCGTGTTGGTGTAGAGCGAGTCGAAGACGACCCGATAGACCTCCGGCTTGTAGGGCCCGAGCAGCTGCGTGGAGGCGACGATCGGCACGATCAGGCCGTAGGGGATGTAGGCGCCGTTGTCGTGCCAGAAGCGCACGTCGAGACCGATGATCCGGCCGTCGTCGTCGAAGCCGACCTCGACGTGGTGCTGTTGGGCGCGCTCGTGCGCCGAGGAGATGAAGTGCTCGCGGCGGTCCTCGGTGAACTTCACCGGCACGCCCAGCGTCTTGGCCGCGAGCGGCACCAGGAGTTCCTCGGGCCACGGGTGGTTGATCTTCACGCCGAACCCACCGCCGACGTCGGGGGTGATCACGTCGACGGCCGCCAGGTCGAGGCCGAGCTTCGCCGAGATGCAGCCACGCACGCCGGTCGAGGTCTGCGTGGAGGACCACACGGTCAGCCGCGAGGTGTCCGGGTCCCAGCGTCCGACGACCCCACGACCCTCCATCGGCATGCAGGCACTGCGCTCGATGTCCCAGTCCAGGGAGAGTCGGTGCGGCGAGCGCGCCAACGCGGCCTCGACGTCACCGGTGTTCTGCTCCATCCGCGCGGCCACGTTGCCCGGTACGTCGTCATGCACCAACCGCTCGGCCTTGCGGGCGGCGTCGATCCCGACCACGGCCGGCAGGGTCTCGTAGCTGACCCGGATCCGATCGAGCGCGTCTTCGGCGACGTAGCGGTCGGTCGCCACGACGAAGGCGATCGCCTCGCCGACGTAGTTGACCTCGTCCTTGGCCAGCGCATACTGCGTGCGGCCGTGGGTCAACGTCGGGTGCGGGATCAGCAACGGCAGCGGCTCGGCCATCGCGTCGGTCAGGTCGTCATAGGTCCAGACCGCCACCACACCGTCGACCTCGAGCACGTCGTCGACGTTGATGTCGAGGATCCGGGCGTGGGCGTGGGGTGAGCGGAGCACCGCGGCGTGCAGGAGGCGCGGGTCATCGACGAGGAGGTCGTCGGCGTACGTGCCGTGGCCGCGGAGGAACCGCTGGTCCTCCACCCGGGCGACCCCGGTGCCGAACATCTTCGTGGTCATCAGGCCTCCTCTCCCGCGGCCGACTCCCGCTCCCGGGTGATCTCCGCAGCGCGGAGCACGGACTTCACGATGTTGTGGTAGCCGGTGCATCGGCAGAGGTTGCCGGCGATCATCTCGCGGGCCTCCTCCTCGGTGGGCTCCGGATTCTCCTCGAGCCCGGCCGCGATCGTGGTGAGGAAGCCGGGGGTGCAGAAGCCGCACTGCAGGCCGTGACACTCACGGAACGCCTGCTGCACCGGGGAGAGTGTGTCGTCGGGCTCGGTCAGGCCTTCGACCGTGGTGATCTGCGCGCCTTCGGCGGCGACCGCGAAGATCAGGCACGAGCGCATCGGCACGCCGTCCACCAGCACGGTGCAGGCGCCACACACGCCGTGCTCGCACCCCACATGGGTGCCGGTCAGGCCGCAGTCGTGGCGCAGCGCGTCGGAGAGCAGGCGCCGGGCCGGCACCCGGATCTGCTGGATGCCTGCGTTGACCCGGAGTCGGACGTCGTGCAGTTCCTCAGACATGGTTCCTTCCTTGGGCCATCGCGATCGCCCGTTCGAGCACACGTGGGCTGAGCACCCGGATCAGCTGGGTGCGGTAGTCGGCAGACGCGTGGATGTCGTCGGCCGGCTCCAGATGAGGAAGCGCGGCGGCAGCCGGGTCATCGAGTGCATCGGTGACGTCGACGACGACCGGAACGTCGCTCACGGAGACGAAGCCCAGGCGCGCCGACGTGACGGTGTCTCCCTCGAGGAGCACCCGGGCGGCGACCCCGACGAGCGCGTAGTCGCCGTGCCTGCGGGCGACCTCCTCGAAGGCGACCCCTCCATGCTCGGGGAGAGCGGGGAAGAACGCCTCGACCGCGATCTCGTCGTGGGCGAGCGTCGACTCCAACGGGCCGGCGAAGAGGTCGGCTGCCGCGATCGTGCGGCGCCCTCGGGTGGAGACGACGTCGACCGAGCCGTCGAGCAGCGTGAGCACCATCGGCATCTCCGCCGCCGCGTCGGCATGCACGATCGAGCCGACCGTCGTCCCGCGGTTGCGGATGGTGGCATGGGCGACGTTGGCCAGCGCCAGGGCCAGGAGTGGCTGGCTCCTGCGGGCGGCGACCGAGGTGAGCACCTCAGCGTGCCGGGCCAGGGCCCCCACCCGGACCCCGGTCGCGTCGACAGAGACGTGACCGAGATCCGGCAGGTGGTTGATGTCCACCAGGGTGTCGGGCGCCGCGAGCCTCATGGAGAGGAGCGGCACCAGGCTCTGCCCGCCCGCGAGCACCTTTGCTCCCGGGGCCTCGGTCAGCAGGCGGGTGGCCTCGTCGAGGGTGGTGGGTCGCCGGTAGGCGAACGGGGCGGGCTTCACCGGATCACTCCTTGTGGGACAGGGCTTCGGTGACCTGCCCGGCGCCTGGGCCGCGGCGACGGTTCACCATGTGGAAGTAGACGATGACCATGATCGTGCCGAGGGCGATGCCCTCCAGGACGAAGTCGTCGGTGAAGGTCAGCTTCACGCCACCGATACCGGCGATGATGCCGCCGGCCAGGCCGACCATGTTGACCGGGTCACCGAAGTCGATGCGGTTCTCCACCCAGATCTTTGCGCCGACGAGACCGATCATGCCGTAGAGCACGACGGTGATGCCGCCGAGGACGCCACCTGGGGTGGCGTTGACGATCGCACCGAACTTCGGGCACAGGCCGAGGAAGATCGCTACGCCGGCGGCGACGTAGTACGCCGCTGTCGAGTAGACCTTGGTGGCGCTCATGACGCCGATGTTCTCGGCGTAGGTCGTGGTGGGCGATCCGCCGAAGGCACTGGCGAAGGCCGTGGCGATGCCGTCGGCTCCGATCGCGCGACCCATGTAGGGGTCGAGGTTCTCGCCGGTCATCTCGGCGACGGCCTTGACGTGTCCGGTGTTCTCGGCGATCAGGGCGATCACACCGGGCAGCACCACGAGGATGAAGCTGAGCTTGAAGTCCGGCGCGTGCACGACGCTGACGCCGTCGGCCAGCTTGCCGCTGGGCAGGCCGATCCAGTCGGCCTTCTCGACCAGCGCCCAGGAGACGCGGTCATGCTCCGTGGCCTCCGTGGCACCGCCCAGCACCGAGGTGATCGGCCCGAAGATCTTGTCGGCGAAGAACGAGACGAGGTAGCCGAAGATCAGCGAGAGGAAGACCGCGATCCGCGACCAGAAGCCGGGAAGCACCACGGCCGCGAAGACCATGAAGGTCGCCGTGATGAGGGCGATCCACTGGTCCTGGGGCCAGTAGACCCCGGCCACGACCGGCGCGAGGTTGAAGCCGATGAGCATGACCACCGCGCCGGTGACGGCCGGCGGCAGCACCGCGTGCAGCACCCGTGCACCCATGAAGTGGATGAGCACACCGATCAGCGCGAGGACGAGGCCACCGACGAGGATCGCGCCGGTCACCTCGGCGGAGGTCCCACCCTGGAGACGGATCGCGCTGACGCTGGCGACGAATGCGGCGCTGGTGCCGAGGTAGCTGGGGATCCGGTTCTGGGTGATCAGCAGGAAGATGATCGTGCAGATGCCGGAGAAGAGGATCGCCAGGTTGGCATCCAGCCCCATGACGATCGGGAAGACGAAGGTGGCACCGAACATGGCGACGACGTGCTGCGCCCCCATGCCGAACGTCTTGCCCCACGGCAGGCGCTCGTGGGGCAGGACCGGTGTTCCCGGCGCTGGGTCGACTTCGACCCACTTGAACATGGACATATGGCAGACCCTCCGTTGATGGCTGGCTGAGGTGGCCCGAGACTCCACAACGTAGTGGCACGCATCACACATGCTCACTGGCAAAGTCTGCCCAATGGGACCGGGTTGTGCTGGCAACCCTGTCCGGCGCGGGCTACCCGGCGATCTCCAGCACCCGCAGCGCCACTGCCACGTCCAACCGTAGATGGGGGTCGGTGGCCAGTGGTCCGAGGAGCCGCTGCAGCTTGCCGACCCGGTAGCGCATCGTGTTGTAGTGGAAGAACTGGGCGCGGGCCGCCTCCGCGACGTTGAAGTTGGTGTCGAGCAACACCCTCAACGTCTCGCGCAGATCGGCTGCCTCCGGCGTACGCTCCGCCAGCGGGCCGAGGATGTCCTGGGCGTACGCCGACAGCTCAGCCGGGTCAGGCACCAGCGCGAGCAGGCGATGCAGCCCCAGCTGATCGAAGTACGTCGTCGAGCTCCCCCCACGGACCCGGCGCCCGATCTCGACGGCACGACGGGCCTGCTGGTAGGCCTCGGGGAGCTCGCTCATCGTCGGCGCGACACGACTGACGCCGACCGAGAACGGGAGGCGCCCGCCGCCGCGGTCCCCCTGCACCGCCTCGACCGCCCGGCGCACCACGGCAGCCCCGGCCGGCGGCTCCGATCCTTCCGCGACCGGGAGCAGCGTGACCACCTCGGAGGAGAAGTCGACGGCCGGCACACGTTCGTCGATGGTGCGCGAGACCTGGCGCCAGGCGTTCGCGAAGCGGTCCTGCCAGGCGCGCCGCTTGGCGCTCGACGACTGCTCACCCTCGAGCCCCTCCGGGTCGAGCTCGGCGACCACGACGACCACCGGCCGGTTGAGGTCCCAGCCGAACGCCTCCGCATGCTCGGCCACGTAGGCGGGATCCTCGGCGCGACGCAGGAAGAGCTCCCGGAGGAAGTCGCCCCGGTACTTGTTCTCGATCGCGGTGATCGCCTCTTCGCGGGTGATCAGCAGCGCGGCGACGATCGCGGCCCGCTCCAGCGCATGCGCGTCCGACTCCGACAGTGGCCCGGTGGGGTCGTAGGCGACCAGCCGGGCATGGTCCACGCCCGCGGCCCCGACGGTGAAGTGCCGGATCTGGCCGGAGCCGACCGGCGTCCCGTCGGCATCCATCCGCTCGACGCGGATCCGGCCCGTCGGGTCGACCAGGTCGGCGGCCACCAGGGCAGCGCGCGAATCCTCACGGAGGTGCGCGGCACGCTCGCGGCCGTCGGGGGTGATGAAGCAGACCTCGCACTCGAGCGCTGTCGCCACCTCACGCGCGATCTGCTCGAGATCGCCTCCCTCGAGCACCAGGTGGGTGAGCGCGCGATGCAACGCATCCGCGCGGGCCAGGGAGCGCAGTGCCACCTCGTCGTTCATCAACATCTGCTCCCTTCTGGAGGTTCCTTTGTGACCTCCTGACATGGGGTGAGTGTGACACGAGCCACTAGCGTCGTTGATGTGCTCCCCGTGATCGCCCCGATCCGCCTGCGTGCCCGACTGCTCGCAGCGCCGGATGGCCCCCGCCCGGTCGTGCACCGCGGCGAGCACGCGATCTACGTCGAGCTCGACGGCCAGCTCGCCGGGGTCACCTCGGCTCGGGCCACTCGGGTGCCGTGTGCCCTGTGGAGCACGACGCCGGATCTGCCTTCCGCCGGGTTGACCGGCGAGCGCGCCGAGCTGCGCGGCGGTTGCCTGGTGCTGGACGGACACGAGCTCCGAGTCGGCCGCGTGGTCGATCCGCGGGTGCGTACGCTGACCGGCCTGCGTGCCAGCGGGCATCGCCTCGACTCCGCACTGCTCGAGGCGATGATCGGGCTGGGCGACGGCTTGACGCCCCTCGGCGACGACGTCGTCTCGGGCTGGCTCGTCGCCCGGATCGCCGCCGGCGCCGCCGACGACGAGGTGGCTCACGCCGTACGTCGCCTCGCGACCCGCACCACCGCCCTCTCGGCGACGCTGCTCGACTGCGCGGCCCGCGGAGAGGCCCTACCCGAGCTCGCGGACTGGCTGCGCGTCCGCGCCGGCTACGGCACGAGCCCGCGCCGGCTGGAGGCCAGCACGCGGGCGCTCGCTGCGGTCGGCGGCAGCTCCGGGGCGGGCCTGCTTGCGGGCGCTCGGCTGGCCCTGATGCCCGCCGCGCTCGATCTTCCTCTAACCACCCACGACAGGAGTGTTGCGTGAGAGACCACGTCGAGATCCGGACCGGTGCCTATGCCGACTCGGTGACTCTGCTGCAGGTCAGCCGGACCGTCCAGGAGGTGTCCGGAGTGGAGGCCGCTCAGGTCGCCATGGCCACCGAGCTCAACCTGGAGGTACTGGCCCAGATGGGCTTCGACCTCCCTGCCGATCTGGGTACCGGCGACATGGTGGTCGCACTCCGGCTGTCCGACGACACCGAGCTCGACACCGTGCTGCGCGCCGTCGACGCTGCGTTGGCGCCCCGCCGCGAGTCCAGCCAGGAGACCGGCCAGGCACCGCCGCGGACGACCGCGAGCGCTCTCGACCGCACCGGTGACGGCGCCGTGGTGCTGGTCTCCACGCCAGGTGCCAACGCCGTCGTCGAGGCGGCTGATGCGATCACCCGCGGCCACGACGTGATGATCTTCAGCGACAACGTGCCCACACAGCAGGAGGTGGCGCTCAAGGAGCTGGCCGCCCAGCACGACCGCCTGGTGATGGGGCCCGACTGCGGCACTGCGCTCGTCGATGGCGTCGGTCTCGGCTTCACCAACGCGGTGCGACCGGGTCGGATCGGGATCGTCGCGGCCTCCGGCACCGGCTGTCAGCAGGTGCTCACCCTGCTGCACACCGCCGGCGAGGAGCACGACGACGTGGGCGTCTCCTGGGCGCTCGGCGTCGGCGGCCGTGACCTCTCCTCGGCCGTGGCCGGGCGCTCCACTCGCCAGGCTCTCGCCCGTCTCGACGCAGACCCGGAGGTGGACCTGCTCCTGGTGCTCTCCAAGCCACCGGCACCCGAGGTGGCCACCGCCCTGGAGGAGTACGCCGCCACCTTGACGACCCCGGTCGAGTTCGGTCTGCTCGGGCCGGGCCAGCGCGACCTGACCGCCGTGGCGGAGGCAGCCCTCGCCCGGCTCGGTCACCACGCACCGCAGTGGCCGGTCGCGGGTGCCGAGAACACCGGAGCCGCCACCGGTGACCTGCTCCGCGGTCTCTTCGTCGGCGGCACCCTGTGCGACGAGTCGATGCTCCTCGCCGCCGAGGCCCTCGGCCCGATCCGGTCCAACATCCCGCTCTCCCCCGAGCTCGCTCTCGGTTCCGACCTGAGCGCCGATGACCACACGATGATCGACTTCGGCGACGACGCCCTCACCCAGGGCCGGGCACACCCGATGATCGACCCGACCCTGCGCCTCGAGCAGCTGGCGAGAGCCGCGGCCGATCCACGTACCGGGGTCCTGCTGCTCGACCTCGTCCTCGGCCACGGCGCCGAGCCCGACCCGGCGTCGCGGCTCGCCCCCGCCATCGCCGCGGCCCGCGCCGACCGCCCGATCCCCGTGGTCGTGACGCTGATCGGCACCGACCTCGACCCCCAGGGCCTGGCCGCACAGCGTGACGCGCTGGTGGCCGCCGGCGCGGAGGTCCACCTGTCCAACGCGGCGGCGACCCGGCGGGCCGTGGCCCTCCTCGGCGCCTGACCCTGAGAAGGAGCACAGATGAATACCACTGTCGTGTCCGTCGGCGCCGACATGTTCGCCGATGCCGTGGCCGCCCAGGCCGTCGAGGTCGAGCGGGTCGACTGGCGCCCGCCGATGCCCGGCACGGAGGAGGACCTCGCCACGGTCGCCACCGACCCGCGCCGCAGCGCCGCCAATCGGCAGGCCGTCCAGGCGATGCTGGGCGTCACCGCCCACCTGGTCGACGTCGCGCCTGCCTCGGAGGTGCTGGACCTGCAGCCCGGCCAGTTCCTGCACGCCGGCCCGCCGATCGCTTGGGAGCGGACCTCCGGCCCGCTGCGCGGTGCCCTGATGGGTGGCGCAGCCCTCGAGGGGCTGGTCGACGATCCCGAGGATGCCGCCGACCGGTTCGCCGCCGGTGACTACACCCTCGAGCCCTGTCACCACCGCAGCGCCGTCGGCCCCATGGCGGGCGTCGTCACTCCGTCCATGTACCTGTGGGTGCTGGAGGATCTCAAGACCGGCCGCCGTACCTACTGCTCGCTCAACGAGGGTCTCGGGAAGGTGCTCCGGTACGGCGCCTACTCACCCGAGGTGCTCACCAAGCTGCGGTGGATGTCGGAAGTGCTCGGCCCGGTCCTGCGCGACGCCGTACGGACTGTCCGGGACGCCGACGGCCCCGTGGACGTGACGGGCATCCTCACGCAGATGCTGCAGATGGGCGACGAGGCCCACAACCGCAACCGCGCGGGAACGCTGATGCTGCTGCGCGACCTCTCCCCGGCCATGGTGAGCGGCAGCGGGACCCCTGCGGAGGTCTCGGACGTGCTCCGGTTCATCGGCGGCAACGACCACTTCTTCCTCAACCTCGCGATGCCGGCCTGCAAGCTGGCCCTCGATGCCGCGCGCGACATCCCCGGCTCCACGATGGTGGTGGCGATGGCACGCAACGGAACCGACTTCGGGATCCAGGTGTCGGGCACCGGCAACCAGTGGTTCACCGGGCCTGCCCAGGTGGCCGAGGGACTGTTCCTCGGCGACTACGGCCCCGACGACGCCAACCCGGACATCGGCGACAGCGCGATCACCGAGACCGCCGGGATCGGCGGCTTCGCGATGGCGACCGCGCCCGCGATCGTGCGCCTGGTGGGCGGAACGGTGCCCGATGCGCTGGCCACCACCCGACGGATGCACGAGATCACCCTGGCCGAGAACCCGCGCTGGTCGGTGCCGGTGCTGGAGTTCCAGGGCGTGCCGACCGGCATCGACGCGGCGCTGGTCTGCCGCACCGGCATCCTGCCGCAGATCAACACCGGTATGGCGGGGGCGGTCGCGGGCACGGGCCAGGTCGGTGCCGGCCTGGTCACTCCACCGGCGGAGATCTTCCCCGCAGCGCTGCGAGCGCTCGCCGCCGCCGTACCCGCCTGACGCCTGACGTCCCGGGCTCTGCAGTTGCGAAGCATTTGCAACAGCCCGGGACGCGGCGCAGAATCGAGCCATGCACGTTCCCGACGGATTCCTGGACGCTCCCACCTCCATCGCGACGGGCGTGGTGGCCGCCGCGGGCGTCGGCCTGGCGTTGCGGGGAGCGCGCAAGGAGCTGGACGAGCGGACGGCGCCGCTGGCCGGCCTCGTCGCCACCTTCGTCTTCGCCACCCAGATGGTGAACTTCCCGGTCGGCGCCGGCACCAGCGGGCACCTGCTCGGCGGCGCGCTGGCTGCGGCACTGGTCGGCCCCTGGACGGGCATCTTGGTGATCACCGTGGTGCTGCTGGTACAGGGCCTGCTCTTCGCCGACGGCGGTCTGACCGCTCTGGGCACCAACATCACCCTGATGGGCCTCATCGGCGTCGGCGTCGGATGGCTGGTGCTCGTCGCCGTCCGCTCGCTGCTGCCCAGGCGTCCGGCGTCGATCGCGCCGGCCGCGGCGGTGGCCGCGCTGCTCTCGGTGCCCGCGGCAGCAGCCGCCTTCACGCTGCTCTTCGCGGTGGGCGGCGCCGCCGACATCCCGTTCGGCAAGGTGCTGGCCGCCATGGTCGGCTGGCACGTGGTCATCGGCATCGGCGAGGCCGTGATCACCGCACTCGTCGTCGGCTCGGTGGTCGCCACCCGTCCCGACCTCGTCTACGCCGCCCGACCTCTCGTCCGAGCACGCACCCTCGAGGTGCGCCGCAACACCACGGCAGGAGACGCCGCATGAGGAACCGTCGCTTCTACCTGGGATTCCTGGTCGTCGCACTGCTCATCGCGGGCATCGTCAGTGGCTTCGCCTCGGCCAACCCCGACGGTCTCGAGCATGTCGCCGAGACGCTCGGCTTCAGTGGCACCGCAACCGACCACGCCACGGGCGACGGACCGTTCGCCGACTACGGGATCAAGGGCATCGGCAACGCTCGGCTCTCCGGCGGCCTGGCCGGGGTGCTCGGTGCCCTCGTCTGCCTGCTCATCGCAGGCGGTCTCGCCTGGATGCTGCGGCGGCGTACCTCCCCGGAGGAGTGAGCGGTGAGCGTCGGTCACCGGCTGCTCGCTCCCGGTGACTCGCCGGTGCACCGCTGCCCGGCCCACCTGAAGGTGCTCGGGCTGCTCGGCTTCATGCTGCTCGTGGTGGCCACCCCCGCCGCCTGGTACCCGGCCTACGGCGGCTACCTGCTGGTGCTGGCCGTCGTGATCGGCGTCGCCCGCGTCCCTCCCCTGCACCTGCTCCGCCGGATGGTCGTGGAGGTTCCCTTCGTCGTCTTCGCGATCGTGCTGCCCTTCGTCGCGCACGGCGAGCAGGTCGAGGTGCTCGGCCTGATGGTGAGCCAGCCTGGCCTGGTGGCGGCCGGAACCCTGCTCGCCAAGGCGACCCTCGGCGTACTCGCCGGGCTGACGCTGGCCGCCACGACCGAGCCCCACGACCTCCTGGTCGGCCTCGAGCGGCTGCGGCTGCCCTCGATGCTGGTGCAGATCATGAGCTTCATGGTGCGCTACCTCGACGTGGTCACCGACGACCTGCGCCGTCAGCACATCGCCCTCTCCTCGCGCGGCTTCACCGCTCGCAACCCACGGCACTGGCCGGTGCTGGCCCGCTCCATCGGCGCCCTCTTCATCCGCTCCTTCGAGCGGGGCGAGCGGATCCACCTCGCGATGCTCTCCCGGGGCTGGAGTGGAAAGATGCCCCGCGGAATGAGCAGCGAGATGAGCAACCGATGAGCACCCCCGTCCTCGACGTCCGCGGCCTCGCCCACGCCTACCCCGACGGGCACCAGGCGCTCTACGGGGTCGATCTGCACGTGCACGCAGGCGAGCGGGTCGCGCTGCTCGGCCCCAACGGCGCCGGCAAGACGACACTCGTGCTGCACCTCAACGGCATCCTGACTGCCGGCGCCGGCTCGGTGGCGGTCTCCGGATTGCCGGTGACCAAGGCGAACCTCCAGGAGATCCGGCGGCGGGTCGGGATCGTCTTCCAGGACCCCGACGACCAGCTCTTCATGCCGCGGGTGCGTGACGACGTGGCGTTCGGCCCCGCCAACCTTGGCCTCCGGGGCGCTGCCCTCGACCGACGGGTGCTCGAGGCCCTCGAGCAGGTCGGCATGGCGGCGTACGCCGACCGCCCGCCGCACCACCTCAGCTTCGGTCAGCGGCGCCGGGTCGCCGTCGCCACGGTCTTGGCGATGGAGCCCGAGATCCTGGTGCTCGACGAGCCCTCCTCCAACCTCGACCCCGCCTCCCGGCGTGAGCTGGCCGAGATCCTGGAATCCCTCGACGTCACTGTGCTCATGGTGACCCACGACCTGCCCTACGCCCTCCAGCTCTGCGAGCGTTCCGTGATCCTCTCCGACGGCGTGGTCGCCGCCGACGCCCCCACCCGCGAGCTCCTCAGCGACGCCGCCCTCATGGCCGCCCACCGCCTCGAGCTCCCCTACGGCTTCGACCCGAGCCACACCTGACCCACCCACCTCACAATTCCCCGCCCGGGCGGGGAAGTTGCCACTTGTCGGCCGTAGCTACGCACACCAAGCACATAATTTCCACGGCAAGTGCGTCCCCGCTCCCGCCTCACCCACCCAGGTGTACGGCGATCTCTCGCATGACCTGCACCGTGTCGAGCTCGTCCTGCTCGGTGCCGTGGTCGCTCACCTTGACGATGACGGTGTGGGTGTCGGGGTCGACGAAAATGTACTGCCCGTGGATGCCGATGGCGGTGAAGTCGTCGTCAGCGCCCTCGGGGTGCCACCACTGGGCGGAGTAGCCCCAGTCACTGACGGCATGCGGGGCAGGGGTGGAGATCCGGTCGATCCACGCCTCAGGCACGACCTGCCGCCCGTCGACGACACCCCTGTCCAGCACGAGCTGGCCGATCCGGGCGAAGTCGGGCACGGTCGCGTTGAGGCAGCAGAACGCCTTCTCGACACCACCGTCGTGGTCGAGGTTCCACGTCGCCGCCGCAGCGGCGCCCGCCGGCTGCCAGAGATCGCGCTCCAGCAGCGCCGCCAACGACGAGCCGGTCACCTCGCGCAGCACCATGCCGAGCAGTTGCGTGTCGACGCTGCGGTATTCGCCCTTGCTCCCGGGCTCGAAGCGCAGCCCGCGGTGATCAACGAGGTAGCCGGGCAGGTCGGTCGAGAGGAAGAGCCGCGCGGTGCCGGTGAAGGGCCACCACTCGCGGTAGTTCTCCGCCACGTCCACCCCCGAGGCCATGTCGAGCAGGTCGCGGAGGGTGATGGCGTCGTACCCCTTGCCGGTGCGGAGCTTGGGCACCAGATCGACGAGCCGGTCGGCCTCGCTGAGCTCGCCGCGTCCGATGGCCTGCCCGACCAGCAGCGAGACCACCGACTTGGCCACCGACCACGAGGAGAACCGGGTCGTGTCGCCTACCCCGTCGGCATACCAGTCGTCGACGACGCGGCCGTGGTGCAGCACCAGGAAACCGCGGGTGTGCGTGTCGGTGAGCACCTGCTCGAGGGGGATCTCCTTGCCCTTCCACGACACGCGCTCGGGCAGCGCCTCACCGGTTGCCGCGGGCAGCGCACGCGGCTGCTCGGCGGGCGCCACCTCGCGCGCCGCGAAGAGCTCGCCCTGCTCCGACGGTGCGGTGGTGAGCAACCGGGCGAGGGTGTGCGGCGGCGGCACGTGCATCACCGCCGTGCCGACGTACGACGCCCCGACCGCAAGTGCGAGCACCAATCCGGCGATCGCCACGCGGCGTCGCCACCGCCGGGCACGGACCGGCGAGGCATGGGCCTCCGCCGAGTCGTCCGAGGGCTGCTGCAGGTCGTCGTCGGTCATCGCTCCACCTCGGGATCGGGCATGTCTCGCCAGGCCATCGTCGGGCACCAGTTGGACGACTGTCCCGGAAACCCTCCCGAAAGCCTCCGCGACACCGTAACCTGACTCTGGGTCAAGTGACCCACCTGGGCGAGAGGACGAGCATGACGCAGCAGTGGCAGAACTGGGCCCGGACCGAGCGGGTCACACCGCGTCAGGTACGCACTCCCCGCACGACCAGCGAGCTCAGCACCATCGTGACCGAGGCGGCCCGCGACGGACTGCGCGTGCGTGCCATCGGCTCGGGACACTCCTTCACCGGCGTCGCGGTCGCGCCCGACGTGCAGGTCCGCCCCGACGCGATGGACGGCCTGATCGCCGTCGACCGCGCGACCGGGCTGGTCACGGTGCAGGCCGGCATCCCGCTGCATCGCCTCAACCCTCTCCTTGCCGAGCATGGCCTGGCCATGGAGGTGCTCGGCGACATCGACCGGCAGACCATCGCCGGCGCGATCTCCACCGGCACCCACGGCAGCGGCGAGCGATTCGGCAGCATCTCGACCCAGGTGCGCGCCCTCGAGCTGGTCACCGCCGACGGCTCGGTGCTCACCTGCTCGGCAACCGAGAACCCGGAGCTCTTCACCGCTGCCCGGGTGTCCCTCGGCACGCTCGGCATCATCGCCACCGTGACCCTGCAGTGCGTACCTCTCTATGCCCTGCACGCGGTCGACGAGCCCCGCCCGATCGACGACGTGCTGGACGAGATCGACGACCTGGTCGCCGCCAACGACCACTACGAGTTCTTCTGGTTCCCCCACACCGAGACCGCCCTGACCCGCCGCTACACCCGCCTGCCCGGCGACGTGGAGCTCCGGCCGTGGAACAGGGTGAGCCGCTTCGTCGACGACCGCCTGGTCACCAACATCGGGTTCGAGGCGCTGCTGCGCGTCGGCACCCGTCGCCCCAGCCTGATCCCCGGCATCACGCGCTTCGTCACCAAGGCGGTCGGCAGCCGCGACATCGTCGACCTCGCGCCCAACGTCTATGCCTCGGCGCGCAACGTGCGCTTCCGCGAGAGCGAGTACGCAGTGCCCCGAGCACACCTCGTCGAGGCGCTGCGCGAGCTCAAGTCCTGGCTCGACAAGCACGGCGAGCCGGTCTCGTTCCCCTTCGAGGTCCGCTTCTCGAGGGCCGACGACATCTGGCTCTCCCCCGCCCACGACCGCGATGTCGCCTACGTGGCGTTCCACCAGTACCACCGGCTCCCGCACCAACGCTGGTTCGGGATCTGCGAGCAGGTCCTCGGGGAGGCAGGGGGCCGGCCACACTGGGGCAAGCTGCACAGCCTGGGCGCGGAGGAACTACGCCAGCGGTACCCGCGCTTCGACGACTTCGTCCGGCTCCGCGACGCCCTGGACCCCGCCGGCAGGTTCGGCAACGACCACCTCGACCGGGTGCTGGGACCCGCCCCCGCATCTCGTTGAAAATTGTTCTAGCACACCTGACCCACTTCTCACCAGACCACTTGTGACCACCAAGAAATAGCCCGTAACCGGCACGGCTTCGCACGGTTGCTCCGGGACCGAGCTCCGCCCTCATGGCGGACCCGATTCCCCAGGAGTGTGTGCATGTTTGTGCGAGGAACGACTCGCCGCGGCGCCAAGCTTGCGGCCGTCGCGGCTGGGGCCCTTGTGGTCACCGTCCTCCCCGGACTCAGTACCGCCAACGCCGCCGTCACCGGTCCCGCCAACGGAGCTGTCGTCTCCGGCAAGGTGCAGATCAACGAGGGCCGCGGTGGCACCACCAACTGTCTGCTCAACGGCGGGTCGCCGAAGTCGCGGATGCAGGTGACCCGGGTCGCCGACGGCGCCAGCGTCCATACCGACAACCGCAACGGCTCGGGCGGCTGGAGCTCGGAGTGGAACACGGTCGGACAGCCACTGGGCGCCTACCGGATCCGCACCTGGGCCACCGACTACGAGAAGTCCGGCTTCCTCGGCACCTCCTGCAACGCCAAGTCGGAGGCACTTCTCTCCGACCTCACGGTGACCGTGCAGAACAAGGCCGACGTCACCCTCAGCCTGCCCTCCCATGTGGTCACCGGCGAGACGCTCCCGGTCAACGTCCAGACCAACGTGAAGGCCACCAACATCAGTGGTACGGCGGCCCCCGAGCGCCGGGTCAGCGTGACGGTCCCAGGGGTGGGCACCGAAGAGGTCACTACCGATGCGCAGGGCAAGGGTCAGGTCGAGTTCGACCTCCCCGACCTGCCGCAGGGCACGCTCGGCGTCGAGGCGTCCGTCGCCGACGACGGCACCTACCTCGGCCTCAGCGGCACCGGGCAGACCACGCTCGACCGTCGCACCACGGGCACCCTCTACTCGGGCGACACCAGGGCGCAACCCGACACGCGGCCCCGACTTGCCGGCACCCTGGTCGACCTGACCCCCGAGAGCGACCGCTTCGGCACGCCGCTCGGCGGTCACCCGCTCCGGCTCAAGCTGGCCGGCGACGAGGCCACCGTGGAGACCACCGCCTCCGGACGAGCCGTGCGCAGCGTCCCGGTGACCGGCCAGAGCCGGGTCCTCACCGCCTCCGCCACCTTCGACGGTGACCAGGTGTGGAGCCCCAGCAAGGACGAGATCGACTTCCTGGTCGGCGACGCGACCGCTCCGCAGGCACCGGTCGAGCACAGCACGGTCGGCGGCACCACCCGTGGACTCGGCAGCCTGCTCTCCGGGCTGCTCTCCCCCGTGGTCAACCTGCTGGGCCTGCCCGGCCTCCCGCCGCTCACGCTCAACGGACTGCTCAACTCGCTGCTCGGTCCGAACGTGACTCTTACCCTCGGTGCGCTCGGCGACGCCAACCTGCTGCACCTGGCCAGCGCGCTGCAGCTGCAGGAACTGCTCGACGACCTCCTGGGCACCGTCACCCAGGGCGTCAGCCGCCTCGGCGATCCGGTCGACAAGGTCATCGACAAGGTGATCGACAAGGTGACGGCCAACTCGCCCCTGGCAGAGCTCGCCGACACCGCCCGCTACGAATGGCGCAGCGTCTACGTTGCCCCCGACGGACGTCAGGTGGCGAAGGAGTTCGGCGCGATCATGGACGTTCCGGAGCCGCTCGACGTCACCGGCGACGGTGTGCCCGACGTGATGGCCAGCCTCGTGATCACGCAGAAGCTGATGCCGCGCCTCAAGATCGCACGCCTCAAGGGAGCCCCCACGGACCTGCCGCTCAGCCTGCAGGCCGTGCTCACCCTGCCGGGCGACCAGACCCGCTACCGCTTCGGCTACGACACGCGCACCACACAGGCCCCGAAGGCCTTCCAGGCCGACATCGCCCTGAGCTCCGCCGGCGCGACGCTCCAGGTCGCCTCCACGAGCGACCAGGCCCTCTCCGTCACCGGTGCGGTCAGCCCGCGCGCGGCCAACCAGGCCGTGACGCCGCCCAGCAGCGGCACTGCCACCGATGACGACGGCTCCACGGCCGGCGTACCGGCTCTGGCTCCGAAGGAGCAGCGTTTCGGCGTCAGCTTCGACCCCGCCCCGGCCAGCGCCTCGCTGGCCCTGGCCATGCCGAACGGTCAGGTGAGCGCGCAGAACGTGGCCGCCACCCTGCACACCGATCGCCCGACGACCGTCGGCATCAACCTCGCCGACGACTCCGGCGGCGACCAGGTCTTCCTGGCCAACGCTCGGATCAGCAAGGTCGACGGCGACCTCGCCCTCAGCCTCAACGGCGGCACCGAGGGTGCGATGGGCGCCGACCTGCGCGCCGACGGCGGCCTCGACGAGATCGAGGTGACCGCGACCGATCTCGACAAGGGCCGCACCGCCAGCGACATCCGGCTCCGGATGACCGACGTGCCCGACACCATCTCCTTCGGCCTCGGCGCCGACGGCGCGGGCTCGATGACCTCGAGTGGTGCGATCGGCGACTTCCAGGCTGGCTACAGCACTGGCGGCAAGCTCGTCACGCTCGACGAGGACGCCTACCTCCGCCTGCTGACACGGGGCGAGCACACCTCCGTGGCGCTGCGTCTGCCCGGCTTCGAGGGCATGGCGCTCGACATGGCCGACAACGTCGGTCTTGGCCTGACCATGGCTCCGACCCCGCTGCACGCGCTGATGACCCAGGAGGGGCTCGAGCTCGACGCCACCATCCAGGACGCCCCGCACCAGCTGACGCTGGGGCTCTCCACGGACGGCAACGTGAAGATCAAGGGATCCGACCCGATCGACCACGTGAGCATCGACGCCCACGACGACAACGGCATCATGATGGGCGCCACCGACCTGTCCCTCGCGCTCACCGACATCCCGTCGGAGCTCTCCGTCGAGGTGACCGACGCCGGGGCCGTCTTCGACACCGGCAACCAGGCGATCGGTCTGCTCGAGCTCTCCGCCGGTAGCGGCGAGCTGCCGGTGATCGCCGACGGCTCGGACGGCCTGACCCTGGAGCAGGGTGGCCCCGGTGGGCTCGCCCTCGCCGCCCGGATCAGCGGGCTGCGCAAGGTGGCGGCCAACCTCACCGGCGCGCCCGAGGTGCTGCTCGACACGACGGCCGGCAAGGTCTTCGACGTCTCCCTCAAGGAGTACGACGACGCGGGCGCTCTGACCAACGACGTCAAGGCGACCATCGATCACCTGGTGCCGAACCTGCGGCTCGGCCTGGTCGACGACGGCACGGGGGCGGTGCAGCTGCACTACACCGCCGACGAGCCGACCAACAGCCTCAACATCTCGATGGGCGACCTCAAGGGCAGCATCGCCAACCCGCTGCCGACCCGCCTGGACATCTGTATGGCTGGCGACGAGGCCTGCCTGCCGGAGGTCGGCATCGAGGCACCGGCACTGGGCACGATCAGCTTCTCCGCCGACGACTACACGACGCTCAACCTGGCCGACCCGGCTCGGGGGATCAACGTGAAGGACCTGCGACTGCAGCGGCTCGACCTGACCGGTGACCTCAACACCGACGACGGTGGCCCGGTCTACCTCAACACCACCGACTTCGATGGTGACTGCGGGAACGCCGGATGCGAGCGGCCGATCCAGGGCGGCCTGATCGGGGCCAGCCTGAGCGGTGCCGAGCTGAACTTCACCCCGGGCAACGGCTTCTCCGCCGTCGATGCCCGCACCGACCTGGTGCCCACCAAGATCCTGGGCCAGACCACCGGTGTGAAGGGTGTCGGAGGCACCGGGATCGTGCGGTGCGTCTCGGCCACCGCCCTCAAGGTGACGGTCCAGGTGATCGGGATCCCGATCACCCTCGACCTGAAGGACGCCATCTGCAACGTGCCCAACCGGACGCCGCGCGGCTGACCTCCGCCAAGGCACACCACAGCGGGACGTCCTGCGTTCGAAGGCCGCCAGGCCGACGAACGCAGGACGTCCCGCTTCCTGGTCGACGCGAGCGGGCTAGAACAGCTACCGCTCGACCTGCTGCAGCACCGAGGCGACGACCAGCTCAGTGAGCCGTTCCAGCGCCGCTTCGTCGCGGGTGACCAGGTAGTCGAGGGTCAGGCCGTCGGTCATGGCGATCACCATGCGCGCCAACAGCGCGGTCTCGACGCGGTAGGTCACCTCGCAGTGCTCCGCGATCCGGCGGAGCACCGACTCCGCGAAGGCGTGGTAGGCGCCGTACTGGGCGGTGGCGATGGTGCGCAGCTCGGGCGTCCGGATCGAGTAGAGCGACAGCTCGATCATGCCCTGCTCCCGAGCCGGATCGGCGCGCAGCAGCTCGACGTAGTGGGAGATGGCGGCGTGGGCGAGCGCCTCGAGCTGGACCGGTCCGTCGAGCTCGAGATCGGCCTCGGCTGCGGCGTACCCGTCGACCACCCGGCGTACGACGGCCTCCAGCAGCTCGTCACGCGAGGTGTAGGCGTAGTGGAAGCTCGCCAGCGACATGCCCGCCTCGGCGACGATCGCTCGGGTCGTGGCAGCGTGCACGCCGTCCCGCTCGATCACAGCGAGCGCCGCTCCGACCAGCGCTTCGCGTCGATCGGCCACCGACATCCTGGCCATCTATCCCCGCCTCTCCTGAGTCGTCGCTGGCTCGATCGTCCCACAAGCGCGGACACAGTCCTCCGGCGACTCTCCCGCCTGCTACCCGCACGCGGTAGGTTCACGAGCAACCAACGCCCGAGTTCCCAGGGAGGACCCATGAGCAAGACCATCGTCTGCGGCGTCGACGGCAGCGAGACGGCAGCCGCCGCGGCACGCAAGGCGGCCGAGTTGGCCCAGGCGTTCGGAGGTCGGCTCCATCTGATCTCGGCGTACGGCAAGTTCCAGGCCGAGACCATCACCGTCGGCTCCGACAAGATGCTGCTCAGCAACGAGCAGGACGCCGACACGATCGCGAGCCAGGTGGCGCTGTCGGTGCGCAAGGAGTTCCCCGACCTCGAGGTCACCGTGGCTCCCGCCGAGGGTCAGCCGGGCGAGGCTCTCGTCGCCGCAGCAGAGGCGGTGGACGCCGACGTCATCGTGGTGGGCAACAAGAGGGTGCAGGGCATCGCACGGGTGCTGGGCAGCGTCGCCCGCGACGTCGCCGCCCACGCGCACTGCGACGTCTACGTCGCGCACACGCACCACAAGGCCTGAGCGCCGCGCTGCGTCAGTCGGCGGCGTGGAGCAGCTCGACCACGCCGTCGACGGCGAGCGGGCGTCCGGCCACGTGCCAGGCGAACCCACCCACCTCGATCACCCGCGCCGTACCACCGGCTCCCTGGACCAGCGCCGCACCCGGGTACCAGTCCCACGGAGGCGTCGAGTGCTGGAACCAGACGCCGAGCCGACCGAGCGAGACCTCGACCATCTCCATGGATCCCGACCCGAAGGTGCGCAAGGTGGCTGGCCCTCGGGCGGCGCTCAGCCAGGCCCGGCGTACAGCATCGGTGTCCATCCAGCCGGGATGCAGGTAGGTCGCCGCGCCGACACTGTCGAGGGGCAGGTCGTCGAGCCGCTCGACCGGCTTCCCGTTCTCCGTCGTGGGGACCTGCGGGCCACCGACCCAGACCCGACGGCCGGCAGCGTGGGCCACCGCGCCCAGCACCAGCTCCTCGCCGTCGAGCAGCGCCACGGCAGAGCACCAGTGGTGCAGCCGGTTGGCGAAGTTGTAGGTGCCGTCGACGGGGTCGATGACCCAGCGCCTGCCGGAGGTGCCGTCGTGCGCCGCGCCCTCCTCGCCGAGGACGCCGTCCTCCGGTCGGTGTCGCTGCAGCTCGGTCACCACGAATCTCTCGGCGGCGCGGTCGGCGTCGGTGACGAGGTCGGAGATCGACGACTTGTGCTGCACCGCGATGCCCGCCTTCCGCATCCGCCGGGCCAGGGCTGCCGCTTCGGTGACCAGGTGCGCAGCGAGGGTCGCGTCGTCCACGGCCTCACCCTAGCGCCACCGCGCTAGCCTGGATCACTAGGAGAGGAAGGCCTTCCCATGACAACTCGGCCCGACGACCCAGCCTCAGAGGCAACCCCTCGGACCGCGCGCACCACACGCACGCACGCCGAGGCCGATGCCCTGGTCGACCAGATGAGCGAGCAATCGATGGCAGCGAGCGATGCGCCCTCGACCTGGGCGGGGCCGGACCGCCCGTGACCCCGTCAGGCGCCGTCGCGGCTCCCCGCCACGCAGCCCGATCAGTAGGCGACGGTGAAGCGGGCCCGACGGTGGCGCGGCTGCTCGATCTCGCCGACGACGGCACGACCGAAGTCGGCGCCGGAGATCTGGGACTCGCCGGACTCGTCTGCCAGCAGCACATCGCCGCCGATGCGATAGCTGCCGGTCTCCTCGCCCGCAGCCCAGGGGCCGAAGCTTGCGGCGGGGCTGACGAAGAACCAGTCGAGCTCGGCGTCGCCGGCACGCAGATCCTGCAGGACGCCGTCCATCTCGGCCGCCTCGGCCCTGAACTCGTCAGGGAAGCCGTCGGTTTCGGCCAGCTTCGGGCCGTCCGCGGAGACCAGCAGCGAGCCGGCGCCCCCGACGACGCCGAAGCGGAGGCCGCGCTCGCGGGCGAGTTCGGCGATCGACGCCTCCAGGGCCCGCAGCCGCCCGGCGCCTTCGAGGTCGCCACGCGGTGAGAGCGCAGAGACGACGACGTCGGTCTCGCCCAACGCCCGGCCCAGGGTCTGGGGATCGGCGACGTCACCACTCTGGTAGTCGACGCCGTCAAGCCGCCCCTCGGGAAGGCTCCGACTCCAGGAGGTGACCTGGTGACCGTTGCGTGCCGCGATCGCCGCGATGTTGCGACCTGCGTAGCCGGTGCCGCCGAGGATGGTGATGCGTGCCATGGGTTCCACTCCTAGATAGGTCGGGTCGGCCACAGGGGCCGCCGGAAGAGTCTCTTCACCAGACCTAACAGTTACTGTTGGTGAGTAACTTCCCGTTGGGGAGTAGGCACTTTGAAGTAACCCACGCACCGAGGAGAGAGCGATGGCCAGCCCCGCCTGGGACCCCTACGTCCGCGACTGCCCCACCCGCGACCTGCTCGACCGCATCGGAGATCGCTGGACCGTCCTGGTGATCGGCACGCTTGCCGAGGGACCGCGCCGGTTCGGCGACATCGCCAAGGCCGTCGACGGCGTCTCCCAGAAGATGCTGACGCAGACCCTGCGGAGCCTCGAGCGTGACGGCCTGGTGACCCGCACCGTCTTCCCCCAGGTACCCCCGCGCGTCGACTACGAGCTCACTCCGCTCGGCCACTCCCTGCGCACGCCGCTGCACACCCTGGAGGTCTGGGCGACGACGCATATGGAGCAGGTCGTCGAGGCCCGGCGCAGCTACGCGAGCGCCGCGGCGCGGTAGCGCCCTGCGCTCCCCTCAGCTGCCCGGAACGTCCATGTGCGGGTAGCGGTGGTCGATCGGCGGCACCAGTGTCTCCTTGATCGACCGGGCCGAGGTCCAGCGCAGCAGGTTGAGCATCGACCCCGCCTTGTCGTTGGTGCCGGAGGCACGCGCACCACCGAAAGGCTGCTGCCCGACCACGGCACCGGTCGGCTTGTCGTTGACGTAGAAGTTCCCGGCGGCGAACCGCAGCTCCTCGCTGGCCCAGTCGATGGCCCGCCGGTCGGTGGCCAGGACTGCACCGGTGAGCGCATACGGTGCCATCGACTCGGCCTGTCGCACGATCTCCTCGAACGCCCCGGGCCGGGTGTCGTCGTACACGTGGAGGGCGAGGATCGGCCCGAAGTACTCGGTCCGGAACATCTCGTCTGCAGGATCCTCGGCGACCACGATCGTCGGGCGGACGAACCATCCGACACTGTCGTCGACGGTGCCGCCGGCCACGACGTGCAGCCCGGCTGTCGACGACGCCCGTTCGATCGCCGCCTTGTGCTTGGCGAACGCCCGGCCGTCGATGACGGCGCCGGTGAAGTTGGCGAAGTCGGTCGGGTCGCCGATCGGCAGCGCGTCGGTCTCGGCGATCAGGTCGTCGCCCATCCGGGCCCACAACGACCGGGGCACGTAGGCACGGGAAGCTGCCGAGCACTTCTGGCCGGCGTACTCGAACGCACCGCGGATCAGCGCGGTCCGCAGCACGGCGGGATCGGCCGATGGGTGGGCGATCACGAAGTCCTTGCCCCCGGTCTCCCCCACCAACCGCGGATAGCTCCGGTACGACGACAGGTTCTCCCCCACCGTGCGCCACAGGTGCTGGAAGGTCGGGGTGGAACCGGTGAAGTGGATGCCCGCCAGCCCGGGGTCCGCAAGCGCGACCTCGGAGACCGCGAGGCCGTCGCCCGGCAGCATGTTGATGACGCCGGGCGGCATGCCCGCCTCCTCGAGCAGCTCCATGGTGAGCGAGGCGGCGAGCTGCTGGGTGGGCGACGGCTTCCAGAGCACCGTGTTGCCCATCAGCGCGGGGGCAGTCGGCAGGTTGCCCGCGATGGCGGTGAAGTTGAAGGGCGTGATCGCGTAGACGAAGCCCTCCAGCGGCCGGTGATCGGTGCGGTTCCACACCCCCGGCGCATTGCGGATCGGCTGCTCGGCGAGGATCTGACGACCGAAGTGGACGTTGAACCGCCAGAAGTCGATGAGCTCGCAGGCGGCGTCGATCTCCGCCTGGAAGGGGCTCTTCGACTGGCCGAGCACGGTGGCCGCGTTGAGACGCTGCCGCCAGGGACCGGCAAGCAGCTCGGCGGCACGGAGCAGGATCGCCGCCCGGTCGTCGTACGAGAGCCCGCGCCAGCCCGGCGCGGCCTCGCGGGCAGCGGCGATCGCCGCCCGGGTGTCGTCGGCTGTGCTGTTGCGCAGCACGCCCACGACCTGCTGGTGGGCGTGTGGCTGCACGACCTGGATCTCCTCGCCCCGGCCCGCGACGCGCTCGCCACCGATGTGGGCATCGAGCTGGCGCACGGTACCCACCTGTGCTGCTAGCTCGGCGGCGAGCTCCGCGCGCTCGGCAGTGCCCGGCGCGTAGCTGAGGTTGGGCTCGTTGACGGGAGCCGGCGGGGTGGTGATGGCGTCCATCTCAGTTCCTCTCGTGGGTCAGCGGTGGGCGAGCGCGCGCAGGAAGAACGCGACGTTGGCGGGGCGCTCGGCGAGTCGGCGCATGAAATAGCCGTACCAGTCGGTGCCGAACGGCACATAGACCCGGACCTGGTGGCCCGTGTCGAGCAGACGTTGCTCCAGCGCGGGCCGGACCCCGTGCAACAGCTGTGCCTCCCAGTCGGCGTCGCCGCGTCCGGCGTGTGCTGCAGCACGGACCGCGTGCTCGACCAGCGCCTCGTCGTGGGTGGCGATCATCGGGTAGCAGTCGGCGGCCATCAGCGCCTCGATCGCTTCGGCGTAGGCGCGGTCGACATCCGCCTTTCCGGGCCAGGCGACCGAGACGGGCTCGCGATAGGCGCCCTTCACCAGCCGGATCCGTACGCCGGCACGGGCCAGCGCCGCGATGTCTCCTGGAGTGCGGCGCAGGTTGGTCTGCAGCACGTTGCCCACCCAGGGGTGGTCCGCGCGGAGCTCTGCACCGATGGCCAAGGTCGAGTCGACGGTGGAGTGGTCCTCCATGTCCAGGGTGACTGTGCACCCGTGTGCCGCGGCCGCCATGCACACCTGCGCAGCGTGGTCGGTGGCGATCGCAGCGCCGTCAGGCAGTGCCTGTCCGAGCGCCGAGAGCTTGAGCGAGAGATCGGCGCCGGCGGCGTGGCCCGCCCGCGCCAACGCCTCGAGCAGGTCTAGGTAGGCGTCCCGGGTCTGGAGCGCGCCGGCCAGGTCGTGCACGTCCTCACCGAGGACATCGAGGGTGACCCGGCGACCGGCGGCCACGAGGCGACCCGTCGCTGCCAGGGCATCCGCTGTGGTCTCCCCCGCCACGAAGCGGTCAACGACCCGACGGGTCAGCGGGAACGACTCGACCGCCCGCCGGGTGCGGGCGCTGCGAGAGGCGCGGTTGAGCACGGTGCTGAGCGGGCTCACGGTCATGCCTCCACGGTAGGAGGACGGATCGCCGGAAGGAACCGACGAATGTCACATGATCAGAACACCGCCTGCGACACTTGTCGCATGACCTCGTTGGACGAGCTGGTGGAGGAGATGGCGCGCCTGACCGATGCCCCCTGCACCCTGGAGGACGCGGAGTTCCGGCTGATCGGGTTCTCCGACCATCACGGCGGAGACGTCGTCGACCAGGTCCGCCAGCGCTCGATCCTGGAGCGCCGCTCCACCGACGAGGTGCGCGCCTGGTTCCGCTCCCACGGCATCGAGACCGCACCGGGGCCGCTTCGCATCCCGGGCGATGACGCGCTGGGGATCGTGGGCCGCCTGTGCGTGCCCGCCCGTCACCTCGGCCGAGTCCGTGGCTACTTCTGGCTGATCGACCCGGACGACCGAATCGCCGCGTCGACCTGGCCCGAGGCCCTGCGGATCGCGGAGAGCGCTGCCGGACTGCTCAATGTCGCCGAGCGCCGGCAGGTGCACCGCGACGAGTTGTTCCGCGAAGTCATCGAGGGGGCGCGGACCAGCGCCCGGGAGTCGGTGACCGAGTTCGCCTGGGCCGGTGGCTTCGATCTCCACGAGCCGGTGCACTGCGTGCTCGTCGAACGGCCGGAGCTCCTCGACCAGGTGGCCAGCCGGCCGACCCGATCCGGCGTGCTGTGGGTGCGCACCGGCGACGAAACGGCGGCTGTCGTCGTGCGCTCCCCCCTGCTCGACCACGCCACGACGCTGGACGCGCTGCTTGCCGCGATCGGGCTGGGGCGGCGCGTCGACGCCCTCGACCGCAGCACTCGCGCTGCCGTCGGCCCGCGCGTCACCGGCATCGACGACCTGAGCACCGCCTACCGCGGCGCTGCCGTCGCGTTGCGCGTGGCCCGCTCTCGCGCTCCCGGCGAGGTGACCACCTGGGAGTCGCTGGGCCCACTGGCTCTCCTCGGCGTCGCCCGAGACGCCGACCTGCGCGACACGGTGCTCTCCCCCGAGCTCTCCGGGTTCCTCGCCTCCGCGCCGTCCGACGTACGCCGGACGGTGCAGGTGTGGCTCGACGAGGCAGGCAGCGTGGCGCGCACGGCGGCCCGCCTCGCGGTCCACCGCCAGACGGTCTACCACCGGTTGGCCCAGGTCGAGCGCGCCACCGGCTACGACCTCGACCGCGGTGACGCCCGGCTCCGGCTGCATCTCGCCCTCACCCTCGCCCCCTACGTCGAAGCGCCGGCAACCCAGGAGTGAGGTCCTCGCGCTCTCCGCGGGTCTCTCAGTAACGCGTACTCAGCGGCGCGGGCGCAGGCAGACCCAGAGCAGCGCCACCCCGAAGCCCGCGATGATCGGGCCCAGATAGCCGAACGCAGAGGGTCCCACCTCCTCGCCGACCGTTCCCCAGGACCACAGAGTCAGGTAGCCGCCGACCACGGCCAACGCAAGCCCGACAGGGAGCCCCAACCACAGGGCGGGGCCGCGCGACGGCTCACCGTAACGGGACGGATCCCTCACTGGTCCACTCTCCTCAAGCACGCGTACGAGCGCAGCCACCGTACCCGCCCGCGACTTTCGGGTTCCGCTGCGCCCCGCGCGACCGCACCCCTACCGTTGCGCCGTGCGCACCCCTACTCGACTGAAGGTCGCCTACGCCGCGATCGCCGCCCTCGACACGCTGCTCGCCGGATCGAGTCGACCCGCCGCGCATCGCCTGCGCCACCTGACCAAGCCGCTTCTGCTCCCGGTGCTCGGTGCGGCGCTGGCCACCGACCCACGAGCGGAGGCATCACCCCTGCGGCCCACCACCCTGGCGGCCCAGTGCGCGGGCTGGGGCGGCGACGTACTGCTGTTGCGGCACGGCGACCGCGCATTCGCAGCGGGCGCCACCTCCTTCGGCGTCGGGCACCTCGCCTATCTGACCGGCTTCGGCAGTCACCGTGACCGTCGGACGCCGTTGGCGCACGGCGGCGCTGCTCGCGCGATCGCCACGCTCTGGGCCGTGAGCGGTCCCGTCGTCGCGATGGTGGCGGCACGGCGCAACGGCCGCCTCGGCGCCACCGTCCTCGGCTACTCGGCACTGCTCTCGACCACCGCGATCGCCTCCACCCACCTCGACCCGGCGCTCCCCCGCGATGCCCGGATGCTCACCGCGGCCGGCGGGCTGCTCTTCCTCGCCTCCGACACCGTCCTGGGAGCGCGGACCTTCCTCCTCCCCGAGCCGTCGCAACGCCTGGAGTCGGTCGTGATGGCTACCTACACCGGCGCACAGCTCCTCCTGGCAGAGGGTGCCGCGCGAGCCGGACGCCGCTAGCCGACGCGTCGGGGCAACGGCGAGCGCGCACCCCACCACGCCAGGACCCGGTCCACGACGGGCTCCGGTGTGCGCACCCACGTGATGTGGTCATTGGACGCACCGGCCGGCACGTCGGCATCGCGATAGAGCCACCGCTGCTGCGCCGCGGGGTCGTAGAGCTCGGCGAGCGCATCGACCGCCGCCACCGGCGAGAGCTCGTCGCCCTCCAGGCTGATGATCAGGCTCGGCGTCTCCAACGGCTCCCCCACCGTGTACGGCGGTCGCCCGGTCAGCACCATGCGCGCCCACTCCCGCATCAGGCTCCGAGCCCCCGGTCCTCCGAAGGCGGGACGGGGCAGATGGCCGAACAGGGCGGTCGTCGCCGGGACGACGACGCCCGCCATCAGCGCGAGCGGCAACCCTCCGTAGCGGTAGTGCCGGAAGTACGGCAGCGCGCCACCGACGGTGATGACGCCATCGGCCTCCGACCCAGCCGCCTCGTAGCCCGTCACGAGCTGCGCCCCGAGGCTGTGCCCGAGCAACAGCACCGGCCGGCCGGGATCCTCGGCCCGCGCCCGTCGTACGGCGTCGGCGATGTCACCGATCTCGTCTGCGTAGGTCCAGTCGTGGGCCCGACTGGCGGGCGGCAGGGCGCGTTCGAAGCCCCGTCGCGGGAGCGCCCGCGCCTGCCATCCTCGCGCCTCGAACGCCTCGATGAGCGGCCGGTAGTAGCCCGAGCCGATGGCCATCGCCGGCGAGACGAGCACCACCGGCGCGGGGGTGAGCGGCTGAGTCACGGTCGGTGAGCTCCTGTCGTGGGGTGGGGGTGGGAGTGGCGTCGAACGTCGCGAAGACTATGCCGCGTCAGCCGGCGTCCTCGCGGTCGCACCGCAGCCAGGACGCCGAGACGAGGGTCAGCGCGCGGCGAGCCAGGTGCGGTAGCGGCGCAGCGCGCCCTGCTGGTGCAAGGTCTCCAGGGCGAGCGCGACCTGGGGGTTGGTCGACGGCCTGGTCGAGCGGCCACGACCGAGGCGTCGCAGCTGACGGCGTACCCGCGCCATGCTGGCCGCGGAGGCGATCGCCTTGTCGGTGATCGCCACCGGCGCCAGCCGTACGGCGGCTGACGCCTCGGTGCGCCAGGTGTTCGGCAGGTCCGGGTCGACCGCCAAGGCGCTGCCCATGCCGACCAGCGCGACACCGCCGGCGAGCACCTGCTCCGCGACCGGCCGACGCACGATCCCACCGGTCAGCATCAGCGACACCGGGCTGGTGGCGGCAAGCTCCTCGGCAAGGGTCAGGAAGTACGCCTCACGGGCTGCGGTGCGCTCGTCGCCGGCCTGGCCGGTCATCGCCGGCGCCTCGTAGCTGCCGCCCGAGAGCTCGACGAGGTCGACACCGAGCGGTGCGAGCATCTCGATCACCCGCGCGGCGTCGTCCGTCCCGAAGCCGCCGCGCTGGAAGTCGGCCGAGTTCAGCTTGACCGCCACGGCGAAGGTCGGAGCCACGGCAGCCCGGACCGCGCGCACGACGTCGAGCAGCAGTCGGGCACGGTTCTCGAGGGCGCCGCCCCAGGCGTCGGTGCGTCGGTTGGACAGTGGCGAGAGGAACTGGGAGAGCAGGTAGCCGTGCGCAGCGTGGATCTCGACACCGTCGAACCCGGCCTCCTCGGCGCGCGCTGCGGTGGTGGCGAACCGCTCCACGGTGGCCACGATCTGCGCTTCCGTCATCGCCGTCGGCTCGGCGAAGCGCTTGCTGTTGCGACCGAGGTCGACCCGCACCGCAGAAGGACCCCAGGCGACGCCCGGCATATCGGCGCGGATCTGACGCCCAGGATGGTTGATCTGCATCCACACCCGCGCCCCTCCGCTCTTGGCGGCGCGCGCCCACCTCCGGAACGGCTCCAGTGGCGCCGCTGCGTCGAGCACGACGCCCGCGGGCCCGGTCAGCGCCTCGGCATGCACCATGACGTTGCCGGTGATCAGGAGCCCGGCGCCGCCCTTGCTCCATCGCTCGTAGAGGCGGAAGAGCCCCTTTCCCGGAACCTGCCCACGGACAGCCATGTTCTCCTCCATCGCAGCTTTCGCCAGGCGATTGGGGAGCACCACGCCGCTGGGCAGGATGAGCGGGTCGAAGACCGGCGAAGTCGGCGCGGCTGGTGTCGTCGATGCCACAAGAAGCTCCTGAATGCGATATGTTTACGTCGATAACATCGAGCGTAGGCAGGGATGTAAACGGTGTCAACTTCCGCCCGGAGTGGCTATCATCACGGCGACCTGCGCGCAGCGGCCCTCGCCGCCGCCATGCGCATGCTGGAAGCCGGCGAGTCGTTCTCGCTGCGCGCGGTCGCGCGAGAAGTCGGCGTCTCGGCGCCCGCCCTGTACCGACACTTCACCGACCGCGACGCCCTGGAGTCGGCCCTGGCCACCGAGGGCCTACGCGACCTGCTCGCCGACCTCACGGCCGACCAGCCGACACCGGCCACCGCCGCCGACCTGGGCGAGCTCGCGGTCGCCTATGTCGCCTTCGCCCTCCGCCGCCCCGCACTCTTCCGCGTGATGTTCACCAACGCGTGCGACGAGGGCAACGAGCAACGCGTCGAAGCCGCCGACCAGATCCACCAGCTGCTTCAGGCGGCCATGCAGCTCGTCTTCCCGGCCGGCGACCCGAGCGCCCTCGCCGACGCCGGCTGGGCCTTCGCCCACGGCATGGCCAACCTCTACATGGACGGCAAGCTCGCGGCCGCATCGAACAAGGAGGTCGCCCAGCACGTCCGCTCCGCGTTCGCGGCGATCCTGGCGATCCGCGACTCCTGACCCGCCCGTCCGCGCCGTGGCGCGCACCACGACACACGGTGTTGACGGCGTTTACATTCTGCTCATAGCATCAGCAATGTAAACGCCGTCAACATATCGGGAGCGCTCGTGACCGCATCCACAGACCGGACCCACCCCATGGTCACCGTCGACCTCGGCGGGCGAGCCGTCGCCGTACCCGCGGGGGGTCTGTACGACCGCTACCGCATGGAGACCGATCTCGACGCCGTCGCAGCTGACCCTCAAGTGAGCAGCGTCGATTTCTTCCGGCCGTTGCCGAAGACACGCGTCGACTCCCCCGTCGGCCCGACCCTCTCCCCGAACTTCTACTACCGGATCTCCACCGCGCGCCTCACCATGCTGGCGCCGAGCCGTTCCCTGCGTGCGCAGCTTCCCCGCGAGCTGGCTCCCCTCGAGGTCGCGCCCGGCTTCGGCCTCTTCTCCGTGATGTTCTTCCGGTACGACGTGTGCGACATCGACTTCTACACAGAGGCGGCAGTCGGCATCGCCGTGAAGCCGGCCCGGCATGGCAACCTCGGCATGGTCGACACCGTGGCGGCGCTGAAGAACGAGCACCTCCACACCTATGTGCTGTCGTTGCCGGTCAGCAGCGAGATCGCCCAGGTGCGCGGCCACGACGGGTACGGGTTCCCGAAGTGGGTCGCCGATGTCGACGCCGACATCGATACGGGCCGGGTCGCCGCCCAGGTCGCCAACGACAGCGGCGGCACCGACATCGCTCTGTCGACGGCGACTCCCACGCCGCGCAGTCATCGCAGCGGCGAGCTCGTCACCGCCCTGACGTCGTACACCACGATCGACGGGGCGTGGCACGCGACCTTCAGCCAGACGAACGTGCTCGCCACCGGCACGAAGCGCCTCCCCCGAGGCGTGGACCTCACGCTCGGGTCGGGTCGTATGGCCGACGACGTACGCTCGCTGGCACCGATCAGGACCGTCCAGCTCGACGTTGTCACCGAAGGGCAGCTGGCCCTGCACATGCCCGTCCCGACCTCGATCCAGGCAAGGTGATCACCATGACCAAGCGCGTCCTGCACGTCGTCACGAACGTCGGACACTACGACGATCCGTCGCACCCGACCGGACTGTGGCTCTCCGAACTGACCCACGCCTGGCACGTCTTCGCCGGGGCCGGCTACGACCAGGCGTTGGTCAGCCCCGCCGGGGGCTCGGTTCCCCTGGAACCGCGTGCCCTGAAGTTCCCCAACTACGACAAGACGGCCAAGGCGTGGCGGAGCGACCCGGCGAAGATGGCGCTCCTGGAGCACACCGCCAGTCCCGACCAGGTCGATCCTGCCGACTATGACGCGATCTTCTTCACCGGCGGCCACGCGGTGATGTACGACTTCCTCGACAGCGAGGGCCTGCAGCTCATCACCCGCGAGCTCTTCGAGCGCGGAGCGATCGTCTCCTCCGTCTGCCACGGCTACTGCGGCCTTCTCAACACCACCCTCTCCGACGGCAGCTACCTGATCGCGGGCCGTCGGATGACCGGCTTCGCCTGGCGCGAGGAGGAGCTCGCCGGCGTCGCCAAGCTCGTCCCCTACAACGCCGAGCAGATCGCGAAGGAACGCGGTGCCCGCTACGAGAAGGCCCGGCTGCCGTTCGTCTCCCACGTGGTGGCTGAGGGCAACCTCGTCACGGGCCAGAACCCAGGCTCCGCCAAGGCGACCGCGAAGCACGTGGCGGCGGCGCTCACCACGCGATGAACCATCCCATCCGGCACCGGGCCCGCCTCCGAATGCACCACGATGTCTGAGATCCGTCCGCTATTCACCGATGTCCTGCTGCCGGAGGACCCCAGCGGCCTGGTGCTACTCCTGCACGGGGGCGCCCAGCAGGGCGCTCGGCCGGTCGACGCCCGCAGCCTCTCCTGGCGTCGTGGCCGCGCACTCGCCCGGCGGCTCCACCCTCGGCTGGCTGCCGAAGGGATCGGGACCGTCCTGCTCCGCTACCGGGTGAAGGGCTGGAACGCAGCCACCGGAGTCCCGCCCGCGCCCGTCGAAGACGCGCGGTGGGCACTGGCGCAGCTCGAGCAGGAGTTCGGCCTCCCGGTCGCGATCCTGGGGCATTCGATGGGCGCACGCACCGGCGTCGCGGTCGCCGATCATCCGTGCGTGCGCGGCGTCGTCGCGCTCGCGCCGTGGCTCCCCGCGGACGAGCCGGTCGGTCGGCTCCACGGCAAGGTGCTCCGTGCAGCCCACGGCCGCCACGACCGGATCACCTCTGCTCGCGCGACCCGGGCGTTCGTGGAGAGGGCGAGCCACATCGCCGATGCCCGGTATACCGACATGGGACCCGTCGGGCACTATCTGCTGCGCGACATCGGGCGGTGGCACGACGTCGCAATCGCCGGCATACGGGAGACTCTCGTCCGGACGACCTGAGACCTCTCCAGCACGGGTAGCGTCGGGATCGTGTCGCCCCGTGCCCGTGCCCCGTTCTCCGCCACACCTCTCCCGCACGCTCTCGCGGGGCATCGCCATGACTGAGGTCACCGTCGCCCTCGGAGACATCACCACCGAGCATGTCGACGCCATCGTCAACGCCGCCAACAACCGGATGCGCGGCGGAGGCGGCGTCGACGGAGCGATCCACCGAGCCGGCGGACCGGAGCTCCTCGCAGACTGCGTACGGCGCTTCCCCCGTGGCCTGGCCACCGGCGACGCCGGATGGACCACCGCCGGGGCGCTTCCTGCTCGCTGGGTGATCCACACCGTCGGCCCGAACCACCGCGCAGGCCAGACCGATCGTCACCTACTCGTCTCCTGCTACCAACGCAGCCTGGAAGTCGCCGACGAGCTCGGCGCGGAGACCATCGCGTTTCCCCTCATCAGCGCCGGCGTCTACGGCTGGCCCCTCCAGGACGCGATCCGCACCGCCGTCGAGACGTCGCGCACGACCGACTCGCGCGTTCGGGAGGCGCGGATCGTCGCCTTCGACACGACGGCGCTGTCGGCCGTTGACGCTCTCCTGCACTGAGGCCGGTCCCGGCCACGGCCGGCACGCTTTCCCTCAGAGCGGCGGTCGAGCCAGATGGTGATCAGTTCGCTCCTGAAAGGCGGCAGCCACGTTCAGCACCGCCGCATCACGCCCTGCGGGACCGGCGATCTGCAGGGAGAGCGGCATGCCGCCGGCAGTCGGAGCGATCGGCACCGCTGCGGTCGGATTCCCCACCGTGGCCCAGTAGGGCGTGTGCAGTGAGCCGAAGACCAGGGACTGATCGCCCTCGAGCAGGTCACGGAGCGTGGGCGCACCGACGGTGGCCATCGGGCTGAGATGGAAGTCGACCTGCTCGAAGAGCTCACTGGTCTCCTGCCAGGACCGAGCACGCACACGCTGTGCCTGGACATAGTCCGGCCCCGAGTAGGCCAAGCCTCCGCTCAACAGCTGGCGGGTGGAGCGCCCGTAGTCGTGCCACCGCTCCCGCAGGCCGGGCAGGTGGTAGGCCAGTCCCTCGCTCAGCATGATCACGTAGTTGGCGGCTGTCACCTCGACATAACGGGGCAGAGCGCACTCGACGATCTCGGCGCCGGCCTCGGCGAAGACTGCCAGCGCCTGCTCGAACGCCTCTGGCTGACCGTCGTCGGTTGCCGCCGTCATTCCGGCGAGGCGGTCGACCCCGATCCGGAGTCCGGCAAGGTCGGTGCTCGACGCAACCGGGTCGGTGGGGTTCGGCGACCGAATCGCATCGAGGATCGCGCGGCAGTCGGCGGCAGTACGCGCCATCGGACCGATGCTGTCGAAGGACCAGGCGAGCGGGAGGCACCCATCGGAACTCACCGCCCCCAGCGTGGTCTTCAGGCCGGTGACACCGCAGAACCCGGCCGGGATCCGCACACTTCCTCCCGTGTCGGTGCCGATCGCCCCCAACGCCAGACCGGCAGCGACCGCACTCGCGCTCCCGGCGCTGGAACCGCCTGCCCAGCGCTCGAGATCCCAGGGGTTGCGCGGGACCGGAAAGGGCTTCTCGGGATCGGGGAAACCGGCGGCGTACTCGCTCAAGGTCGTCTTCCCGGTGATGATGGCACCGGCTTCACGCAGGCGGGCCACGACCTCGGCGTCCCTCCCCTGACCCCACGACGGATCCTGGGCGGAGCTCTGGGCGGTGGTCGGGCCCTCGCGCGTGGTCAGGATGTCCTTGATGGCGATGGGAATGCCGTGGAGTGGTCCGCGGTCCCGCCCGTTGGCGAGCTCTGCATCGGCCTGGGCCGCAGCGCTTCGTGCCTCGTCGTCGAAGCGCGTGATGAAGGCCCCGAGCCGATCGTCTACGGCCTCGGCGCGCGCGATGGCCGCCTCGATCAGCGCAGCCGAGCTGACCTCACTCCGGCGGATCGCCGCAGCAGCCCCGAGGATGGTCTCGGGCAACCGGTCAGGCATCACGATCGCTCCTCAGACCACCGTGCGGCGCAGCAGGTGGCGGCGGTAGAGCCTCCCCTGCGTAGAGCGCTGATGCCAGAGCCCGTGATCCCTCGATCCAGGCCACGATGCTCTCGATCTCGTCATCAGGGACATCGAGGCCGGCGGCGGTCAACAGGTCACGAGTGGCCATGGCTACCTCCAGGTACATACCAACTAGAAGGAATGTAGAGCACTGGCGAGCATCTGACTAGACGGGCCGGCCATTCACCACCAGCGACCGAGATTTCCGCTGAAACATGTTGCACCCGTCTGGCGCCGCTGCTAGAAATGGGCCTGGCTGCGCCATCTTTGCGGTCGTTAAGACGGCGATCGCAAAGATCGTCAAGACAGAGAGTCGCCTCGGACCTCTCCCCTTGTAGAGGAGCCCCGGTGAATCCTGTTTCTCGCTGTTCTGTCGGACAGCGCAGCGTTGGTCACTTCTCGTTGTCCGCGTGATGCCTCCGAGTCTTCGAGCGTCGCGGCAACCGACCTGTTCCTGATGCCCCGGGCCGGCGTCGGCATCGGCATCGGCATCGGCATCGGCCAGTAGTTCCTGCCCCTGCAATCCCCAGGAGTGTGCTTCACATGTCATCGTCCTTGCCCGCGACCCACCCGATCCGGCGACTCTTCGTCGGCGCGGTCGCGGCAGCTCTGCTGGTTGCGCCGCTGTCAAGCAGTCCTAGCGCCCAGGCCACGCCCACCGCTGACACGGCGGAGTCGAGTCCGACCGCCCCGGCGGCGAACCCGAAGAAATCGAAGAAGAAGCTGACCGCCGTGCGGATCAGCGCCGCCAACCAGTCCCTCGTCCCGGGTGCAGTAGCGACCTTCACCTTGACCAACCTGAAGACGAAGAAGACTTCGACCGTCGTGGTCGACGGCCGTGGCAAGAAGTCCGCCACGCAGGTCAAGGTCGCGCCGGGCCGTTACAAGGTCACGAAGGGCAGTCCCGCTATCGCCAACGGCCTGACCTTCTCGGTGTCGAAGCTGAAGCCGGCCAACGGTGTGGTGAAGGTCAAGAAGGCGACCAAGCGCAAGCCCAAGCAGATCGCCCAGGTCAAGTTCACCACCGTGGTCGCGGCACCCGCCCTACAACTGCAGACAGGAAAGGTCTCGCCGAGCTCCGTGGACCTGTCGTGGACTGGCCCCGCAGACGCCAGCTACGTCGTACGCCGCACCCTCGGCAAGGTCGCGGCAGCCTCGCCTGCCGACGGCACCGGAGTCAGCCTGCCTTCGGCCACCGCGAGGTCGGTGAAGGCCGCAGGGCTGGAGCCGGGGACCGACTACACCTTCACGTTGTTCGGCACCGCGTCCAGTGGCAAGGCTCTGCCGCAGAGCAGCACCTCGGTGGCAACCGGCAGCTGGGACGGCAGCAAGGCCTCCTACGCCTTGGCTCCTAACACGATCGCCCCCCAGAATTTCGCGGCGCTGCAGGCGAAGGCTCTGCCCGGGAAGAAGGTGTCCGTGCGGATCAGCGCCGGGAACAGCGCTCGGCGCAGCGCTACGCCGATGCCCCGGATCGATGCTGCGGGCGCCCAGCACGGATTCGCTCGGCGTGCGGCGAAGCAGTCGAACTGTGTCGTGGGCGCCCCGTTCCTGGTGGCGCAGGAGGTCGCAGGCAGCAAGGGGTTCTACGGACGCATCGAAGCCTGCAAGGGCGACGAAGCGATCGTCAACACCAACGTGGGCCTGAGCGTGGTTCTCTCCCAGCTCGACGTCGGCGTCTTCCAGACCCAGTGCCTCTCGCTCGCGTCCCGGACGGCCGGCAAGCAGTTGCCCAACGAGAAGTGCGTCGGCACCGACACCGATGGCGACGGAGTCAGCGACAGCATGGAGGAGCAACTCGGGCTCAACCCGAGGAAGGCCGACACCGACGGCGACGGGCTCACCGACGGCGAAGAGCTCAACACCTATGGCACGGACCCTCTGAACGTCGACTCCGACTTCGACCTGCGTCACGACAACGAGATCTGGCCGCAGTACGGCGGCACCGACCCCCTCAGCCCCGATACCGACAACGACGGTTGCTGGGACGTCGGCGAGATCCAGCCAGGGATCGGCCGTAACCCCAAGGTCGCCGACAGCGGAGACTGCTTCGTCGGTGACGAGAACACGTCGCCGGGCGGCAACTGGCGGGCAGGCGTGGAGAAGCGTCGTGCGGCCTGGGAGGCCGCTCACCCGGCCCGGCCCCGCGCTACTCAGGCCACGACCAGCCGGGTGTTGTCCAGCGCTGACGACGTCGACCTGGACGCAGCCCGACCGACGCTCACCGTGGTCCAGTCGAACCGTGCCAAGCCGAAGGTGGAGTGCAAGGGATCAGGCGGCACCGTTGTCTCGGCCGGCGAGTACATCAACCTCGTGGGCGAGGCGAAGGTCAACCTCGATGTCGACGTAGCGGCGTTCCGTGGCGAGGTCACCTGGGACATCACGGGTGGTGTCGAGGTCGGGATGAACCCCTCGATCAAGCTCAACGGGAAGTACGAGTGTTCGCTGGATCTCGGAAAGGCGAAGTTCCAACTCGCCAACGCCCCGGTGCCGGTGAACCTCACGCTTGCCCCACTGATCACGGCCTCGGCCGAGGGCTCCATCGGGATCGAAGGACCGCAGATCGACGTCACCTTCGGGCTCAAGAGCAGCGGCATGGCTGTGGCAGACGTGGACTGGACCGGGCTGTGGAGCGGATACAAGCTCAAGACCGAGTTCAAGCACACCACCGCCCCCTACAAGTCTCTGAACGTCGGGGAAGCCGCGCTGACCATGTCGGGCGAGATCGGACTCGACCTCGGCGTCAGCGGTGAGGTCGCTTTCGGCTGGGACAACGTCTTCGTCACAGCGAAGGCCGGCGTGAAGATCGACCTCGTCCCGGCGTCGATCGAGGCGGAGGCGAAGGTCCGGAGCGGGAAGAAGACCAGCGCATGCGCCGAGCTCTCTGTCGGGGCCAAGGCCACGATCTCCTTCATCGCGAACGCAACGGTCGACTTCTGGGTGCTCGAGGCCGGCGCCGACTATGAAGAGGAGCTCTGGACAGGCAGGGTCACCTACCCGAACGCCAGCTGGGACATCGGCGACTGCGACGACTGACCTGGCAGACGAACAACCAGCACGGCAATCTGACCTGCGGTGGGCGAGATGACTCACTCTCGCCCACCGCATGGTCAGCGCCGAGCGGCGCTCATCGATGACGAGCTCCTGCGGAACCTGCACCTGGCTGCGCGGACCGGTGTTCTCACAGTCGGCCTCGCCCACACGGACGCCAACACGGTGAAGTGACTTCGAAAGCCCGCTCGCTGATCACGACTCGATCAGGCCCCGCACCCGGCTTCGGCATCCCACGAAAGCTGATCGCCGCCTGAGCGGATCACCGAATCAGCGAAGGCAACAACAGCAACGAGAACGTGCCAGTCAGCCCACGCCGAGACCTGTCGCCGTTGCCCGCATCGTTGGGGACGGTGGGGCTGATGAGTAGGTTCCTCATGACCAACTCTCTCCACCGGGCGCGGGCTCGCGCGAAGGGTGGCTGCGGAACCAGACCTCCGCATAGGAGGGTTGATCGACTCTCAAATGCTTTCAGGCCGGGATTCGCACTGAATCCCGGCCTGAACTTTGTAGCGGGGGCAGGCCAAGATCAACACCCTCCCCGACAGAGGGGCGGCTTCCGACCGCCTGCCTCGACACGCACGACGAGGCGACGCATCACCGACCGACTCCGGCAGCAAGTCATCGACCGCTACACGGCAGGCAACGTGAGCGCCTTGGAGGTTGGCGAGGAGTTCGGCATCGGCAAGTCGACCGTCCTCAAGGTGCTGAAGGATGCCAACGTTGAGGTCAGACCCCGAGGCAGGCGGTTGACGTAGAGAGGTTGGATGGGCCTCGCACTCACGAAGGAGACTCCAACCGTGGCAGTGGATACCGACAGCAAAGAACTAGACCTGCTCGGCTACTGGTGGCTGCCGGATAGCAGCGATCGGCGAGTCCCTGGACGTCTCATCTGGCACCCGCAGGATGGCGGACGACTGCACCTGCTAGGAGAACTCCGGCCGATCGTCTTCAAGGACAACCCGCTGTCGGATGGCACCGTCCAGCGCTACCGAGAGCGCCGCAGCAAGTTGGAGAACCAGTTCCCCGTCATCCACGGCGAGACCCAACACCACGCCTACACGCTGCTGAACTCGTTCAGTCTCAACGGCGTCGGCCTCCACGGCCTGGAGGAGATGCCCGAGAACATCGCCGTCAACGGGGTGCTGGCTGGCGCTTGGTACAACGATCTGGACGACATCGAAGCCGACCGAGCAATCTTCGACCTGCGCCACCTGACGACGTGGGTCGACACCAACGGCCTGGACACCAGATTCCCAGCGTTCGATGGACAGCCTGATCCCTACGCCGTGATCACCGCGAACCGCCTGCCGCCCTACGTGACCAGCCACGACGGAACAACTGTGAAGCTCGTGCAGGTGCTCAGTCACGTAGGTGATCAGGAGACCATGAGCGGAGTCTCCCAAGCCTGGAGGCTGGTCACTGTTCGCGAGCCGATGGGGCAACTGGAGCAGCACACGGACATCGCGATGGACATCCGTGCGCTGGTGACCATCGCGACCGGCAAGACCGCCGATCTGGAGAAGGTAGTCATCCAGCACCCCGAACTACATGCCCACAACCTGGCCGGCCAGCCGATCCGAGCGTTCCGAGACGACATCGTCTACTACAGCCGATGGGCACACCGCAGCGATGACAGCAGCCCGGTTCACACGTTCGACTTGTACTTCACGCTCGCTCAGTTCGGTGGGGCTGAGGCGATAGGGCGGTGGCTGGCGGCAGCCGCCGCCTACCCGACTGAACTACGCCGAGTCATGGCGACGAGGTACACCAACGAGATGTATCTCGAAGACCGCATCATGAACACCTGTGCTGTCTTGGAGTCGTTCGATGCCGTTCGTCGCGGCAAGCCGAAAAATGTCGACTTCGTCGACCGCATCAAGGCGTCGGTTGATCTTGCCGGGCCACCGTTCCACGACCTGGTTGCAAGTGCCACCGACGCATGGGCGCGCCGGGTGGTTCAAGCACGTAACCATCTGGCTCATCACGGCCAGCAGTTCCGTACTGACGGCAGGATTGGCGAGCGCCTGCTTGCCGAACAGCTCTACTGGCTGTTCGTCTTGGCCTTCCTGCGTGTCTGTGATGCAGCACCAGCGACATTCGATGCCATCAGCAAGCACAGGGAGATTCACTGGCTCACGGAGCAGGCGCAGGGCCAGTCTCCCGCCTAGCGCAAGATCCATCCGACAATTCCAGCGACATGGGCCACACTAAATCGCATGGACCGCAACCGCCCGTGGACCAGCGACGACGTTCCGCCTGGTCCCTACTTTCACGGCACGCGATTCGAGATTCAGCCTGGAGAACCGTTCTATCTGTCCAGGCCCAGGAGCATCGACGCCCTCTACGACTTCGGCCTCGTCAACAACCAGGACGGCGAACGGGACGACAGGGTGATGTTCTGGGCGACGACCGACATAGCTGCCGCGCTCGACTGGGCGTACAGGAAAGGACGTTTCGCCCTGGACAACCCAGGGTCGTTCACCCGTCTCTACGTCTGGCAGGTCGAACTGGACGATCCCGAAGTTGATGTGAACATGCACAACCGATGGAACACGGAGCCTGATGAGATCACCAACGTCATGGCCCGAGCTGGGCGGTTCCAGCGTCTCGTCAAGGACATCCCCGTCAGCGAATACCGGGGCGGAAGAGGCAGCAAGCGACTGAGCGGCAGAGAACACCAGTCATCGGAGGGTCGCAGACAGTCGTAAGTACGCAGCTTAGGTGCTTGATGTAACTCCCACCAGCACGCCGTAGGCCAACAAGAACCGTTCAAAGTCTGCAAGCTGACCGAGTTCTATCTAGGGCACACCGCAAGGTCATTGTCTGCTCCCAGCGCAGGCGTTGCCTCCACGCTTCCGGCTCACGTCTTGGGTCCGGCAAGAGCGAGCCCTTGCCCCACTCCGACGCAAGTTCCTCAAGCAGCTGCATGAAGAAGTCGAAGACCTTGACGACGTCAGTGAGCCTCTCGCACCAGTGGGGCCCGCCGATTTTGAACGCATTCAAATCGCCAGCGTCTTCCGGGATGCGGCGTCGACCAAAGTGGACGACGTACTTGCTGGCGTCGTCGTGGTAACTCGTAAGCCTGCCGACTTCCGCACGATCAGGTGTGCTCATCAAGAGAACTCGCCATCGCAACAGGATCCAGCGTGTTACTCCTGTTCGCAAGGCCATCCGCGTCCAGATCGTCATCCGCAGATCAACTCCCTGCAGGAGTAAACCACCGACCCTGCCAGCAGTTCTGAATCGAGCCACTTCGGGACCGAAGTCACCCCGCGTCAAGCTGGGTGATATGACTCACTGGCCCTGACCGGACTACGCGAGTTCGCTGGCCCACTCGGCGAAGAACCGCCGAAGCTCTGGGAGTTGGTCCGCCGCGACGGGGATCTCGTGGTCGTCGAAGCGGTCGAGGGTCCGGATCATCTGTGCGAGCACCTTGCGGTCGAAGCCCGCGTCCAGTGCTTGTGCCTGTTCGATCAGGAGCTCTTTGCTGAAGCGTTGCGCGAGCAGGTAGACGTCGGCGAAGTCGCGGGCCTCCGCGCGGCTGAAGAGCGCGAGCAGTTTCCTGCCAGCGAGTTCGAGGGGAGCCAGGGTGGGCCCGAGGATGGTGATGGTCGGCTGCTCGTGGGGTGGAGAGTCAATGGCGAGGTCAACCAGGGTTTCCTCCCCCGTCCGGGTGATGATCATCCGGCAGAACGTCGGCCCGTCTTGGACGATGACGACGCCATAGTCCCGCGTGTGGAGGGCTTGTGTGAAGGCGTCTTTGGCCTGTGTCACTGAGGTCGTGGGGCTGGCGGCGAACAGGTCAAGGTCTTCAGTGGGGCGGGTGATGAGGTCGGAGGCGAGGAGTGCGGCGCCACCGGCGACGAGGTAGTCGGCGGTTTCGTCGAGTAAGAAGAAGATCGCAGCGAGGTCGACCTGCAGGTTGCTGAGTTGTTCGGGACGTTCCATCAGGCGACCTGTCCCGCGTTCTCGCCGGTGACGACGGGCTGCCATGCCGCGTGGACCGTGGTGGGTAGCACGAGCTCGTCCCACAGGTCGACCAGCAGAGCTCCGTCAATGTACGCGAGAACATCTGCTGGTCCACCTTCGCGCAGGGTGATCTCATACACGCGGGCGCGTTGGCGGCGATCCCGCAAGTTGTAGCGGCGGCCTCGGTCGGACCAGTTCAAGTGCAGTGGAAGCTCCACCGTGGCGAGCGCTCGATCGATGGGCAGCCTGGGCAGCACGTTGGGCACCTGGATAGAGCGTCCCCGGTCGATCGCCACTTCTCGGAATTCGATGCGTGGGGTGATGCTGAGATCGAAACCGGCGGCGACGACGATCCGGGCCGCTGTCGCGAGAGTAGGCGACTTCCGCTCGTGCTCGTACGCCGAGAGCGTGGGCCGAGAAGTTCCGGCCCGAAGCGCCAAGGCAGCCTGCGAGAGACCCGCGGCTTCGCGGGCCTCTTCGAGCAGGTTCCCAGACCCCATGTCACCAACGTATCTGATCGGATACGTACGCTCAACTCTCACTTACAGTCCCAGGTCTCGACTGGAGGTGTACTCCAGTGCTTGAGCAGGTCGGATGTAGCCCTCAACGAGGGTGGAGAGTCGTTTGTGTCTGGTCTGGGCGGCGATCCGGTCCGTGGCGTAGCCGGCGGCTTTGGCGTGGCGGCGGAGCAGGACGGTGATCGCCGTGAGCGACAGCGATCGTCTGTCCGTCGTCGTACTGGTCGGTCTTGGAACGATGAACGGTGAGGACCACTCCCCCCGGGCTGGAACTCGACGTCGGCCAGGGCGAGGGCCACGATCTCAGAACGTCGCATCGCGGAGGCTAAGCCAAGCAGGATGATCGCGGTGTCGCGGATCCCGACCGGTCTGGTGCGGTCGATGTGCTCGACGATCTGGCGGATGCCGTCGGTGCCGAAGGGGCGGGCTTGACGTTGGGGTGCGGCACCGACGAGGCGGCGCAGCCCGCGGCGTACTTGGCGGACGCCTTCGTCGAGGATCGGGTCGGGGTGTCCGCTGCGGTAGTGACGGCAGGAGAGAGCGCTGCACGCCAGGTCGATGCTGCCGACGGAGAGGCCGGCTGCAGCGCTTTCGGTGAGGTGGGCGCAGATCAGTGGCGGCTGCGCGGGCAGCGCGTCGACGTCGCGGGCGGTGCACCAGCGCTCACAGCGGCTCCAGGCATAGTCATAGACGGCTCGGGTGTAGTCGGCGTGGGACGCCTGGAGGGCCTCCGCGATGCGGACGGCCACCTCCACGCTCAGCCCATCGTGCAGGTCAAGGTGGTCGTCGTGTCCAGTGGAGGTGAGGTTCATCCAGAGGTTGTACGGGGCGGGCAGCGACGCGGGCCGTTCTCCCCTGCCCGCGGGCCTGGACCAGCGTCGATCCAGCCGGCGTACCACACCCCGGTCACCAGGACTCACCGAAGAGAACTTCGCCGTATCAGCTAAATGCACCGTAAGTGGCACCTGGTTCAGGTCCTCAAATGCTTTCAGGCTCGGAATCCGTAGATTCCGAGCCTGAACTTTGTAGCGGGGGCAGGATTTGAACCTGCGACCTCTGGGCGCCGTCAGGGGCGTCGCGGCTACCGCGGTCAAGGACCGGAAGCTACCGATTCGCACGGTGCGGTGAGGGATTCGCCCTCGCTTCCAGTCACAGGATACCCGGTTGGGACGGACTAGAACGGATCCAATCTGGACCGTTTTCGGTACCAGATTGAATCCGTCCCAGCGGTTGTCAACGCAGGCGACTTCCAGACTTGACCAGATGGACCAGCCCCTGCCAACCCGAAGGCGACTGGACTCGTCGTCAGAAGACGCCGTTGGTGTGGGGCAGGTCTTCGGGGATGGGTGTGACGACGTCCCAGTGTTCGACGATCTTGCCGTCGGCCACGCGCCACAGGTCGTTGTAGATCGCGGGGACGCCGAAGGTGCCTTCTGCACGGGTGAAGACGAAGTTGCCGTCGGCGATGATCTGGTGTGCCGTGCTGTAGACCAGCGGCTTGCCTGCTTCGGCCCAAGCACCGGCGGCGGCCCCGAAGCCGTCGAGTCCGTCGGCTGCTTCGGGGTTGTGTTGGGCGTAGGACTCGGTCGAGACGTAGTCGGTCAGGATGGAGTAGTCCGCGCCGATGAGCACCTTGGTGACCCAGTCGGTCACGAGCGCCTTGTTGGCGGCGGTCTTGTCGAGGTCCAAACTCCATGTCGATTTCGTGCGGCTCGGGCAGTCAGCCAGGCGCGGTAGCGGCGCAGCTGACGAGGGTTGCCAACTCCATGGCTCGCCCAGGACGTCGGCAGCCCGGGGCTCTAATCAATCCAACTGGCCGATACGAACACGCCCGATCGTTTGACGTTTTTCGACCTCGCATGAGGTACTATTTCGTCAAGTTCCCGGATCCGTAGGAGATGAGATGAGCAACCTCGCCATCGAACGTGCCGCCGAGTACCGATTGCATACGCTCGGCCTGACGACCGACCAAGTGCTTCGTGCTCTCCTGCGCGCGGACGCGGAGGCCAAGCACACGACCGGGCTGGAGCCGCCTACGGCCGAAGGCACCATCCGCTACCTCAAGACGGTGCGGTTCCTCCGCGAGGAGCTCGTCCCTCTGGGCTGGGACGTCGACAACTACAAGAACTTCTGCCGCACGATCCATCCCAGCCACGCGTTTTCTGTCGTGACGAGCTCGGGTGACGATGTCACGGGTGTGGAGATCCCGGGCAGGGTGCCGTGCACGAAGTATCCAAAGGGCGAACTAACCGCTCTTGCGGTCCAGAAGAACGCCGAGCAGGGCACTCTTGACCTCGGTGAGGCGTTCACCGAGCCCGCCATTGACCCGGCCGAGTTGGAGAACATCTGGTTCCTGCTGCAGCGAGTCACTCCCGAGTACATCTACGCCGAGTTGTCGCTGCCGACTCGTATCGAGGGCGGGATGATCACCGATTGGGAGGAGCGCATCCTGCTTCCGCGGGTCCCCCGCGAGGACCCGGAGCCTACCGCGAGCACGGTCGAGGAGCCGCCGGCCGGGGATGTCGATGCCTACTCCGTGGACGTCGCGATGCGCTGACGCCTGTCAACTGTCCGTCCGGATCGAAGGCGACACTCTCAATGCTGAACCCCACTCGCCTAGCCGCGGCGCGCAAGCGCCGCGGCTGGACGCTGACTAAGCTCTCCCAGGAGACGGGGCTGAGCCGCGCCAGCCTGTCTACGTACGAGAACCAACACCAAGATCCCACCTCTCAGACCCTGACCACACTTGCCGACGCGCTCGGGGTCACCGAGAAGTTCCTCACGGGTGACGACCTCGACGAGATTCCTGTCGAGGCCGTTAGCTTCCGCGCTTTGAGCAAGATGACCGCACGCACCCGTGATCGCGGGCTCAACTCCGGCCGCATCGCGATCCTCATCAACGACTGGCTCGAGGATCGTTTCGACCTTCCCGGTCCTGATGTGCCAACCCTCAATGGACACGATCCCGAGTTGGCAGCGCAGGAGGTGCGTGCACGTTGGGGTCTGGGTGAGCAGCCCCTAGGCAATCTGGTCCACCTGTTGGAGGCCCACGGCGTACGAGTCTTCTCGCTGACCGACGACACCAAGGATCTCGACGCGTACTCCCTGAATTGGCATGGCCAGCCGTTCGTCTTTCTCAGCCGGGAAAAGTCAGGCGAGCGCCACCGGTTCAACGCCGCCCACGAACTCGGCCACCTCGTCCTCCACTGCGAAGACAGAGCGCCGAACGGGCCCGAGGCCGAAGCCGAAGCCAACCAGTTTGCAGCAGCCTTCCTGATGCCGAAAGCCGGCGTCCTCGCCCAAGGACTCCGCAACGCCCACGTCCAACGGATTCTGCAGGCCAAGAAGCGTTGGAATGTGGCGGCTATGGCAATGGCGCATCGGGCGAACGAACTCGGTCTGATGACCGAATGGTCCTACCGCACCGTCTGCGTTGACCTCTCCCGCATGGGATACCGCCGCGGCGAGCCGGGCGGAATCCCGCATGAATCTTCCCAACTCCTCACCAAGGCCATGCAGCAGCTCCGAGCCCACGGCCTCGGGGCACACTCCATTGCTGCCGACCTTGGCCTAGAGGCTGCCGAGGTACAGGCATACATGCTCGGTCTCACCCCAACCGCGGTTGCCGGCACGCCGAGCACCGCGGGCCGAACCCGGAACGATCACCTCCGACTGGTCGACTAGGACAGGGCGTCCCGTCGCGTGGCGGAGATTCTCGACGCCGCACCGGATCAGAAGTTGATCATGTGTGAGCGGAACCAGCGAGTGCGTTTTTGCAGGTCAGATGCGGTGCGCCTGATCCACACGTGTATCACTATGTGTATCACTTTCACGCCGCTCAGGGCTTCGAGCCAGTCGAGGAAGGCAGTGAGCCGTGCGGTGTTGCAGCACCGAAAGGTTCCACCCGAAAGACGTACAGGATGCCGCGAGGCGTCAGTGCCAGCCGTGGTGGGTGCACGGCCGTACCGGGTGCGCTCAGGATGCAGTGAGACTCAACGCTCCGGCATGCTCTCAGGCGCTTGCGACGCCCACAGTCCTCACTTCCGCAGGAGTGGCTTGAGGCCCCTACGAGCCGACAGGAGCGCTACGTCCTTCTTCGTGTCCACCGTGTGGAGACGGCTGATCACCGCCTGCTGGGTCTCGGGCGACCAGTAGATGCGCAGGTGCCTCCGGGCCCGAGTGATGGCGGTGTAAAAGATGTTGTGGGTGATGTCGTCTTCGTTGGCGCTCGTAATGACGACCTTCACCGTGTCGTATTCGAGACCCTGAGCCTTGTGGATGCCAACGGCATAGGCAACCTGGAAGGGCACCGTCGTGGTGTCCGTGTCGTCGTCCTCGTCGCTGATGTCGATGTCGTAGACGGAGAAGCGGACCGTGGAGTCCGCGACCCACTGGAGGTCGAAGTAGCCCTCCACGTCGAGTTCATCGACTGGCCGGTCGAGCTTCACGTCGAACTGGATGCTCCCGTCGTGAAGCTCGATGGCGAGGATGCTGCCCTTGAGGTTGTTGTAGATGAGCGGCTTGAAGCGGTTTGTGTCGGCGAAGAGCACCGGGTCCCCCGCCTTGTAGGTGGCCGGGCCCCACGGGACCGCAGGAGCCGGGTTGCTCGCCTGGAGGAAGCGGTTGATGTTATTGATGCCATAAAGCCCGTCGTAGTTGAGAGCCAGGATGATGTCGTCCGCTGAGTGGTTCTCAAAGAGGCTGGCATCGAGCACCGTCGAGTAGCCGTTGCGGGCGATGGCCTCCGTGATGTCCTCATCGATGTTGCGAACCTTCGTCCAGAGGTCCACGAGTGCCGCGCTGCTTGTGCGATACGGAGTCGTCAGTTCGAAGATCGAGGCTGGCGCGATGTAGGACCGGATGACGTTGAACCAGTTGCCGAAGCGGATGGCCTCGATCTGGAAGACGTCTCCCACCAGGACAAGCACCTTGAACGTTGTGGTCTCCAAGATCTTCAAGAGGTCAGAGTTGCTCACCGTGGAGCACTCGTCGATGACCAGCAGGTCGTAATCGCCGCCCATGCGGATGTGGCTAGCCACGGTCCTGAAGGCGTCGTCTGGGGCGGAGACGCGCCGGCGTAGGTTCTCGACAGCCGGGTGTGTGTTCGCGAGGAAGAGCTTCGACTTGTCGGAGTAGTAGTTGGCGATGTGGTCAACCATCCGCGTCTTGCCGGTACCCGCCGCGCCATAGATGAGGGCTACGCGGGACTGGGCAAAGAGCGTGGTCAGCGCCTGTCGCTTCGCGGGATCGTCAACCACATAGCCCGAGGTTGCGAGCCATTGCTCTACCGCGGCCGTGTACCCGCTGACGCCCTCAGCCGCGTGCTCTTGCAACTTCGTCACGATGTCGTAGGTGTCGTCCTCATAGCCCTGGATAAAGACGTGGCCCTTGTCTAGCACCAGATCCCTCTCGGGATGATGCCGGTAGTACAGCGCGCCGTTGTAGGTGGCGATGAGTGCACTCACGTCCCCGAGGTCTTCCAGTTCAGCCGCAGGCGTGTACAGCACGCCGCGGTCCTCCACGTTGCGCTGAACGCGCCGGGCCAGCAGTTCATGGGTTCGATCCGTGGCGTCCAGGCTCGTCATGAGGTCCCAGAAGCGCGGGGTGTGATGGCGCGGGAAGGTGCAGAAGGGCATGTCGTCAAAGGGAATGCAGCCGTAGTCGAGGTGGAGGTTCGACAGGCGCCCGTTGGGTTGCCAGGAGTACTGCGCCTTGAGGACGTCATTGCGCATACGAAGCAGCAGGTAACGGAGGATGTTGTGCCCCGGCTTCTTGGCACGGATGATGCGCCGCGCCTCGTCAATGGCAGGCAAGATCTGCGGGTTGCGCGTACTGGCCGTCCCCCGCGCCTTGAGGTCCTTGTAGCGCTCCGGAGAGGCGTCGATGAGGTCGAGGAGCGTTGAGCCCGCTGTCAGGCCTCCCATGACGAACTTGTACTCGGAGGAGTCGGTGCGGATCCGCGTGACGTCCTGGCCAACGATGCTGGCGAAGTGTTCCAGCTCGCAGGGCCGAATGGACACCTCCCAGTTACGGATGAGCGTGACTGGCATCTTCTGGCCGAAGACCTCGATGGTGGCCGCTTGCAGGCCGAGGTTCGCGGAGTAGTTATCCGCGATGTCGATGTCGGTGAAGCCGATGATGCGGTCGGCCTTACTCACGCGATTGACGGCCTTGTAGAAGGTGACCTCGTAGTAGACCTTCCCGCCGGTCACGAACGGCCGCGTCTTGTGGATGTAGAAGCGGTCGCGGCGGTCGGACGTGGCCCTCCCGGGCTTGTCGATCTGGGCAGCGATCTTCTCGTGGTACTCCTCTAGAGCCGGGTCTTGGTCCAGAGGAAACGCCTCGAGGTTGGCAAGGATGCCGATGCCCGCCTGCTCCTGAAGCAACGTACGAAGCCGGAGCATGTACTCGTAGTAGCGGAGCATCAGACGCTCCGACGTGTCGCCGTCGAAGGTGTAGTGGGAAGCCGAGGGCTGGAGCAGGTTGTGGAACTTCGTGACGAAGTTGAGCCGGCCGTTGGCCCTCACCCATGCGAGCCCCGCCTCAATGGCCGCGTAGTCATGCTCAGCATCACCGCTCCGTGTGTGGAGCCGGACGGCCACCCCCTCGACCAGGTTCCGCAGCTGGCTCAATACGTTCTGGGACAGGAGGTCTCGCTGGGTCGTGAGCGTGGCGATGTTCGTGCAGATGGCGGCGTCGGTCGCGGCGATGTGTTGGGCAACGGTGGTCAACGGGTTTCTCCAGCGCGGGGCGGCCTAGAACTGAGACGGAGGTAAAGACGATAGCGACGGACCTGCAGATTCCGCCCCAGCGGTGCCGGTTATCCGCAGGCGTTGCCGATTGCCTGACACCCGGGCGGCCTGTCGTTACGGTCGTGATGTGTTGATGGTCGCCAGCGAGGAGCAGAACGACGGGCCGCCGAGGACTCCGGCGATCGTGTCGCACGCCTTCCGCGAGGGAGACTCCTCCATGCTGTGCGGCATCCCCTCTTCGAGTGCTTCATCTTTCCCGATGTCCCCTTCGGGGACGTCTTCCTGCAGGGGTGCAGAGCCTGCGCCCTCCAGTCAGCGACCTAAGGAATTTTCGTGTAAGTGGCTCGGCGTGACGCCACGGCTTCGGTCGTGGAGAGAAGGAGCATCACGTACCGACCTGAACGTCCAGTGTGGTTCCGTTCACCTCGACCTGCCTCACTTGGCAAGATTGGCCGTGTGACTGTGACCATCAATGAGTTGCTCGGTGATCTGCGTGCGACCGCGCTGGACGAGCGCGACAAGGGCGATCGGTTCGAGCGGCTCATCAAGGCCTACCTGAAGACCGATCCTGAGTGGGCCTCGAAGTTCTCCGACGTGTGGCTGTGGTCGGAGTGGGATGGCCGCGGCAACGTGCCCGACATCGGGATCGACCTGGTGGCGCAGCATCGGGACAGGGATGGGTTCGCTGCGATCCAAGCGAAGTTCTATGACGCTGGCAGCAAGGTCGCCAAGGGTGACATCGACTCGTTCCTGGCTGCCACGATGCGGCCTGACTTCCAGTTCACCACCCGCTACGTGTTCGACACCTCGGCCGGGTGGACCAACAACGTCGAGAAGGAAGTCCAGGGGGTCGTCCAACGCGTCGACATCTCGTGGCTCGACGGCGCAAGCATCGACTGGAGCCAGTACCGCTGGGAGACCCCCGAGGTCGTCGTCCCAACTGGGAAGAAGAACCTCCGTCCGCACCAAGCGGCAGCTTTGAACGATGTCCGCGAGGGCCTCAAGACGCATGACCGCGGCAAGCTCATCATGGCCTGCGGGACAGGCAAGACGTTCACATCGCTGCGGATCGCCGAGGAGCAGGTCGGTGCTGGTGGGCGTGTGCTGTTCCTAGTGCCGTCCATCCAGTTGCTGAGCCAGAGTCTGCGGGAGTGGATGGCGAACGCGGAGGTGGACATCCGTCCTTTCGCGGTGTGTTCGGACGTGAGGGTGGGCCGTAAGGCTGTCTCTGATGATCTGGCTGACATCTCGACGATCGACCTGACCGAGCCGGCCACCACCGACCCGACCAAACTCTTGGAACGGATGAGGGTCGGCAAGTATGCCAAGGAGCGGATGACGGTCGTCTTCTCGACGTATCAGTCGCTACCGGTTGTGATCGAAGCTCAGCAGCACGGTCTGGAGCCGTTCGACCTGATCATCTGCGATGAAGCGCACCGCACCACTGGTGTCACCTTGGCCGGGCAGGATGAGTCGGCGTTCGTGAAGGTCCACGACAACGATCTGGTTCGCGCGAGCAAGCGGCTCTACATGACCGCGACCCCGCGGGTGTTCGGTGATGAGGTCAAAGCCAAGGCGAAGGATGCCGACGCGGTCCTGGCGGACATGAGCGACGAAGACACCTATGGGCCAGAACTCCACCGGCTCGGATTCGGTGAAGCGGTCGAGGCGGACCTGCTGACTGACTACAAGGTGCTCGTCCTCGCAGTCGACGAGGCATACGTTGCGGAGAACTTCCAGAACGCGATGGCTGAGTCCGGCGAGATCAAACTCGACGAGGCAGCCAAACTCATCGGCTGTTGGAACGGCCTGTCGAAGAACTTCGGCCATGACCAGGCTCCCAGTGCCCCGATGCGGACCGCTGTCGCGTTCGCACAGAACATCAAAGCGTCCCAACTGGCCTCCACGGCATTTCCGACGATGGTGGACCGTGCTCTGCTCGACATCCCCGAGGACGACACGGCACGCAATCGGCTGCGGATCGAGGCCCAACATGTCGACGGCACGATGGGCATCCACGACCGCAACAGCCGCCTCGCATGGTTGAAGGACGCCACTCCACCGAATGTGTGCCGGATCCTGACCAACGCGCGCTGCCTGTCCGAAGGGGTCGATGTCCCCGCACTCGACGCGGTGCTGTTCCTCACGCCCCGAGGTTCCCAGGTCGATGTCGTCCAGTCCGTCGGGCGCGTGATGCGCAAGTCCCCCGGCAAAGAGCTCGGCTACATCATCCTGCCGGTGGTCGTTCCATCCGGGATCGCGCCGGAGGATGCCCTGCGTGACAACGAACGGTACAAGGTCGTGTGGCAGGTTCTGCAGGCGCTGCGATCCCACGACGACCGGTTCCACGCACTCGTGAACAAGATCGAGCTGAACAAGAAGCGCCCCGACGACCGGCTCGACATCATCCCGATCACCGGACCACGCGACGGTGACGGGCTGCCGTCTGATCATCCCGCTGACGAGACCGAGGCGAAGAAGTGGGCTGGGCAGATCGCGTTCGACTTCCCGACCGACGCTTTCCGCGATGCCATGTATGCGCGGATTGTGCAGAAGGTCGGCGAACGCCGCTACTGGGAATCCTGGGCTCGCGACGTTGCCGACATCGCCGCCGCCCACGTCGCGCGCATCAACGGACTTCTCGCTGACGAGACCAGCAACCCCGCCAAAGAGTTCGAGGTCTTCCTGGCTGGTCTGCGCGGCAACCTCAACGACAACATCACCCGCGACGAAGCCATCGACATGCTGGCCCAGCACCTCGTCACCCGCCCGATCTTCGAGGCACTGTTCGACGGCTACGACTTCGCAGCGCACAATCCCGTCGCCAAGACCATGGAACTGATGCTCGCCTCCCTGGACGAGCACAACCTCGACGCAGAGAACGAAACCCTCGAAACGTTCTATGCCTCAGTCCGCCGACGGGTCGAAGGAGTCGACAACGCAGAAGGCAAACAACGAATCCTCGTCGAGCTCTACGACAAGTTCTTCGCCGTCGCGTTCAAGAAAACCGTCGACAAGCTCGGCATCGTCTACACCCCGATCGAGATCGTCGACTTCATCCTCCGCTCCGCCGACGCAGTCCTACGACAGGAGTTCGGACAAGGCCTCACCGACGAAGGCGTGCACATCCTCGACGGCTTCACCGGTACGGGCACATTCCTCGTTCGACTCCTGCAATCAGGGCTCATCGAACCCCACGATCTCGCACGCAAGTACGCCGACGAGATCCACGGCAACGAGATCCTGCTACTCGCCTACTACATCGCCTGCGTCAACATCGAAACCACCTACGCCGAACTCACCGGCCAGGAGGAACCTGTCCCGCGTCAAGGAGTTGGCAGGGTTTCCTTGGTTTGAAATGTCGGGATCGTCGGGTCAGCGATGCCGCGGTGGACGTCGAGCGGCCGGTTCCAGGCGATCGCTTCGTGGGGCCTGATCGTGTTGTACTCGATCCGGTAGTCCTCGGCGTGCGTGGCCAGCATGACTGCGTCGTCGATCTCGTCGATGAAGAGCCGCTCGTACTTCAGCGTGCCGAATCCGCGTTCGCGTGACCCGTTCTGGCCAGGTGACTTCACGCGCGTGCGGACGTGATGCAGTTCGGGATGAGCGGCGATGAACGCTTCGAACCTGAATGACCGGAACGGGCCACCGTTGTCGGTCACGATCGTCACGACCGGCAGCAGCTCGCCGGTCTCGACGTCGACCTCGCACAAGTCCGCGAGCGTGTGACCGAACAACTGCTCGTAGTCGGCCAACGCGAGCTCGACCGCGTCGATCGCGTCGAACTGGTTCGCCGTCGGCGACACATGGAACCGGTGCTCATATTTGGACCAGTAGTCCCGGCAACCCGCGAGGCGCCACGTGCCGCCGGTGGTGGTCTCGAACTCACTGAAGTCCAGCTGCCAGACCTGGTTCGGTCCGGTCGGCTCCTTGGCGAACGCAGCCTTCCTGCGCTCGGCCAGCTTGCGGCGTTCTCGCTGATAGTGGTCGGGCAGGATCAGCCCTTCGTCACGAAGGATCCGCAACACGGTCGCCTCAGACACCCGGTGGCCGTCGTGGCGGACCATCGCCCAGATCTTGCGATGCCCCCACGCCGGATGCGCAGACGCATGCGCCAAGACCCGCTCACGGACGGCATCGCGTGCCGGCCGGGGCCACGGCCCCTTGGGCCGTCCACCGGCCCTCGTCTTGGCCTGCCAGCGTCGCCACGTCCGCTCGGGCATGTCGACCATCCGGCAGAACCTCGCGGTCGACATGCCCGCCTCGACGCGGATCACCTCGAGGTCCTCGAAGGGCCCAACCTGCCCTCCGCGGACTTCTTCCACACCCTCAGCTCGACCGCAGCCTCACCAAGAGCCTGGGTCAGCTCAGCGACCTCAGCCTCGAGCTGCTCCTCACGGCTGGTCGGGCCATTGCGGCCCGCCGCGAGCGCGGTCTTGCCGGCCTCGAGGAACTCAGCCTTCCACCGGCCAATCGACTGCTCACTGACCTTCTCGCGACGAGCAGCATCCGCGATGCTCATCTCGCCGGCAATCACACTGAGCACGATCCGGGTCTTCTTCTCCACCGGGATCTGCGGGGGTCTTCCCATGTTCTGATTCTCCTTCAGGACCTACATAACGGTCCCGCCAAGAATCTTGACGCGCGACAAACCCTTCCCCGGACTCATCCTGACCGACACCTTCCAGAGTTGGGAACCCGACGACCGACCCGACCTCGACGTGTTCCCAGAGAACAACAAACGGCTAGAGAAGCTCAAGTCACTCGACATCCGGGTGGTACTGGGCAACCCTCCGTACTCCGTCGGCCAGGACAGCACCAATGACGATAATGCGAACGAGTCGTATCCCGCGCTCGACGATCAGATTCGGACGACGTACGCTGCACAGTCCTCCGCGCAGTCGACTTGGAAGCTTTATGACTCCTACATCCGCGCGATCAAGTGGGCCTCGCTTCGGATCAAGAACCAAGGCGTCGTTGCTTACGTGACAAACGGTGGGTTTCTCGACGCCAACAGTGCCGACGGCATGCGGAAGGCTCTCGCGGACGAGTTCACCACCATCTACGTCTATAACCTCCGCGGCAACCAGCGCACTGCCGGCGAGCAGTCACGCAAGGAAGGAGGCAAAGTGTTCGGCGGCGGCAGTCGCGCCACAGTCGCGATCACACTTATGGTCAAGAATCCGGGCCGGCCCGGCCCGGCCACGATCCACTACACCGATATCGGCGACTACCTGACCCGAGAAGAGAAGCTCGCCAAGGTGGCAAGTTCAGAAGACATAATCGCATTACCGTCGATAACTATTGTTCCCAACGAATACGGCGACTGGTTAGGTCAGCGGCGAGAAGATTTCCCGACATTCATTCCGGCGGTTGGCGAGGATCCTCAACGAATTTTTGATACGCAAAGCCGTGGCCTTACAACTGGCCGTGACGCATGGGTCTACAACTCTTCGCGGGCCAGCGTTCAGTCCACCGTAGAGAGGACGCTCGCGACCTTCAACGAGGTTGTCGCGGGGGCCGATCGAACTAATGACAAGACCCAGATCGCATGGAGTGGATCACTTCAGACTTTGGTTAGTCGTGGTCATCCACTGAAATATGAGGCGTCTGAAATGCGAGACGCCCTATACCGGCCGTTCTTTCGCCAGAAGGTCTATTTCGATTCCAATCTGATTGAACGACCAGCCCGGCTTTCTGCTTTGATGCCGACAGAGATTCATCGCAATATGTTGATTTCTGTTTCTGCGCCTGGCGCTGGGGCACCGTTCACGGCACTCGCCACGCGTTGGTTGCCTGACATCGTGATTCCGGGCGCGGGTAATCCTAGCCACATGCTGCCTCGATACCGATATGAGCGGATCAACGAGCCAGGAATGCTCGACCTCGGCAGCTCCGGCGAGGTGGTGGACGGCTACCGGCGCATCGACAACATCACGGACGAGGCGCTGAAGCGCTTCTCCGCTGCGTACCAGTCAGAGACCGTCACCAAGGACGACGTGTTCTTCTACGTCTACGGCCTGCTGCACTCTCCGGAGTACCGGGATACGTACGCGGCTGACCTGAAGAAGATGTTGCCTCGTATCCCGTTGGTGCGGGACTTCCGTGTCTTCGCCGATGCGGGTCGTGAGTTGTCCGACCTGCACTTGAACTACGAGACCGTGGAGCCGTACCCGCTGGACGGTCTCGACGTTGAACCAAGCGGAGATCCCTACGCATTCTTCGCGGTGGGCGACAAGAAGATGCGGTTCGGCAGACCAACGGCGGAGCAGAAGGCTGCGGGAAAGAGGAAGGATCGCAGCACGATCCACTACAACGACCGGATCACTCTTTCCGGCATCCCCGAGGACGCATACCGGTACATGCTCGGGTCACGGTCTGCCATCGAGTGGATCATCGACCGCTACTACATCAAGACAGACAAGGCATCCGGAATCGTCAACGATCCCAACGACTGGAGCCGTGAAGTCGGCGACCCCCGCTACATCCTTGACCTCCTGGCGCGGATCGTGACGGTCAGCATCGAAACGAACAAGACCGTCGACAACCTGCCTGCGCTCGACATCATTGATGGGGCTTGAGCACACGCGTGTGCATCGTCGATGCACATCTCCGGAGTCCAGCGAGAAACCACGAGAGTGTCGACGCGAGCGCTAGGCAGGCGAACTTGATCGTGTTCCACGCGAGCAGCAGGACGATGATGTTTATCCAGCCTGGTCCGCCGGATTGGACGGCTGAGGTCAGGCCGGCACCAGCCAATCCGTAGGCAGAAGTAAGCGCCAGCGAGACGAACACAGCGATCCCCTTCTGCGGGGAAGTTCTGAGGTGGCGCACGATCCGGTTGGTTGGCGCGTAGGCGTCGAGGTAGGAGTGAATGGTTCCGGCGAGGCGGACCGAGAGCATCAGGATCATGGTGGTGTTCCCTTCGGTCGGACTGGTGTGGTCTCTCCTGGGTACGGGAGAACCGCCCGCGAAAGCGCGCCGTTCTGGGTGGCCTGTGGACAACTCGAATCGGCTGACGCCTGTGGATACTCGTTAGTGGACGATCGAGCTCGCCCGCACTTGGGTCGGGCGATGCTCGACGGCCGAGTCGACCAGTTTTTGCGCCCTGCGGAGTGCGATGGCGGCGCGATCTCTGTCGGCACGCTGGCTGATGGTCTCGGGGATCGCGCCAAGTGGTCGGGGGCCGGTGATGTCGTAGCGGTCGCGGCATGCCGCGATCACTCGGATCTCGTCCCGCCAGGCGTTCGAGGTTTCGGTGCCTTCGGCACGTTGCCCGATTGCTTGGATCCAGGGTGCGCGATCGTTGATGGCTCGTTCGGCCAGTTCGGTGGCGCGGTGCTCGATCAGCATCCTTCGTTCGTCGAGCGCCTGCCGATGTTCAGGGCTCATAGGTCCAGCTACTTCTGGGATCAGCCCGGCGATGAGGTCCGGCTCGGCGCGGTGACGTCCGGTTCGCTTGGGTCGTGCGGTGGCGAGGTGGAGGCGGCTGATGAGCACGGCGCCGACGTCGTGGGCATCGTCCAGGCCGCGGCTTGCGACGACTCTCGGAAGCACTGTGGTGAGATCGTGGCCGTTGGCTTCGGCTCGTCGGAACTCTGCGGTCAGTGGTGCGAAGGAATCGGACGCCAGGAGCTGTTCGACGTCGGCCGGGTCGAGTCCGATCTCGTGGACCAGCTTGGTCCAGCGGTCGTGTTGGCCGTCGGCGGCGATGGTCTCGTATTCGGCGGCCAGTTGTGCGATCGAGGACCACTGCTCGTGTTCGGCTTCGATCATCTGGTGTGCCGACAGTTCGGCGCCGGAGTGATTGAGGATTCCGTACAACACGGTCCGGGCGGTGACTTCATCTTCCTGCGGTGGAGTGTGCGTGTCGTCCGAATCGTCCAAGGCGACGTAGACGGTGTTCGACCGGCGGCCGCGGGTCATCGACACGTAGAGGTTCTCGCGGTTGGTTCGCCCGGAGGCGACGACGTGGGCGGTGTCGACTGTCATTCCTTGGGCGCGGTGGGCGGTGATGGCGTACCCGAGCTCCACGCTTTCACGGACGTAAGAGGCGGGGAGGACAACGGTGCCGCCGTGCTTGTGGTCGGCTCGGGTTGCCAAGACCGCTCCGTCTGGCAGGACGTCGGTGATGCGCCAGCGGTCGCCGTTGCGGACCCACCCCCCGCGTAGTGAGCGGAGGTGGCGCTGGTTGCGGCGGGTGATGATCACATCCCCCGCCGACGCGTGGTTCCCGTCAGCGAGTTCTACTTCTCGGCCTGCTTCGGTCTCTCCGGTGAGGATCCGTTCGGCCCGCGCTCGTTGGTTGAGCTGGGTGACGGTGGCGGTTGCTTCGGTGACGAGCACGCTGGCCAAGCCAGATTGGATGTCGGTGCGCCAGGCGTCGTACGCGGCGTCGGTCATCTCGTCGGTGCTTCCGGCGTGGACTCGGCGGTGGTGGAGGTAGGTGCTGATCACGTCGGTGTCGCCAACCCGCAGAGCGGCGGTGGCGTCGGATTCCCAGTCGTGTTCGAAGCGCAGGATCTCAGTCAACTCGGGGGTGTCGTCGCGGGATGCTGCGAGCATCCCAAATGCGCCGCCGGCGTCGACGGACTGCAACTGGGCCGAGTCCCCCACCAGCAGGACCTTCGCCCCGGCATCGGCGGCCAGGCCTGTGATCCTGTCCAGCGTGTGCGTGCCGGCCAAGGTTGCTTCGTCGATGATCACCAACTGCCCGGGCTGGAACTGGGCGCGGCCTTGGTCGTGTTCGTGGAGCCACTTCGCGGTGTTGTCACACGCGATGCCGAGGTCATCTGCCAACACCTGTGCTGCCGCGGCGGAAGGCGCCAGACCGACCACCGAACCCGCTCCATGGGTCGCGGTCCAGGCCGTGCGCAAGGCTCGCATGGCGGTGGTCTTTCCCGCACCTGCAGGACCGACCAAGAGGTCGACCTGGCGCTGCGAGGTGGCGATCTGAGCCAGCGCGTTCGCTTGACCTTCGGACAGACGATGACCATCTGAGAGACGGTTGGCAGCGTCTTCGACTTCCAGCAGGTCGGCGGTGGGAGCGGTCAGCATGTTGGCGCGGACCAGGAGTCGGTCTTCGGCGGCCAGGAGGTCAGCGGAGCTGAACACCACGGACTGGCGTGGTCGGAATCGACTTGATCCATCGGACCAACGGAAGGCTTCGGGGCTGATGGCGAGTTCGGGTGGTGTGAGGCGGATCGATGCGCCGGTGGCTGCGTCGACGACCATGGCGACGACGGCTTCGCGGTCCCGCGGTGTGGCGAAGCGCCACTCCATCGTCTGTCGCGAGGCTTCTGCCCACAGGTTCCAGTGCCGCCAGGTTGAGCGCTTCTCCCCCACCACGGCCACGACCTGACGCCCGACCTCCGAGACGACGTCCAGCGGAACGTCCTCAGCACGCAGCGCCGGATTACTCGTGTGGGCGAGGACTGAATGGGCCCAACCGGTGGAGTCACCGCCCACCAGTCGCTGTGCTCGGTCGCGCCAGCCAGTGGTCAACTCGGCCAGGGAGTGCAGTTCTTTCTCGGGTCGTGTGGCGATCGTGGCTGTGGCGCGCAGTTCGATGATGGTCTTCGGTGACGGGCGACGCCCGTAGGTTGCGGTGTACTGCTCAATCAGCCGGTCGGTCTCGATGTCGACCGCACGCGAGCGGTTCGAGAACTCCGCGATCAGTTCTTCACTGACGCCAGTGATCTCCAGTGCAGTGTTGCGGTCCGCGCCGCGGTCGCGGCGCTCCCAACTAACACCGAGGCGCGTAGTCAGGATGTCAGCAAGGACTGCGTTGTAGTGCTCGGAGATCGCGACCACGCTGCGATGGATCGGGATCGAGTCGAGGCTTCGCCACTTACCGTCGTAGACGGTGCGAACCTTGTTGGAGACGACCACGTGGGTGTGCAGTTGCGGGTCACCGCAACGCGAGTCCCAATGGTCATACGCGGTCGCTGCGACACCGGCCACTTCGTGTTGGGCAACCGCTCCATTGCGGGCGTTCGCTCCAGCCCTCGTGACTGCGATCTCCCGCTCGAAGAACCCCAGCACTTCGGCGATTGCGTCGTGGTGGGCCTGCACCAACTGCCTCTGTAAGTCGGCGGCGGCGAGTCCCCACAGAACTGACACGGACTTCGGGACGCTGAATGTCAGGTCGAATCCGGAGACGGCCGTCTGCGGTCCGCGGACTTCTTCCTTATGGGTGATCCCTGCGATGGCGTCCGCTCGTGCTTCATCAGTCAGCGACGGATCGAGTTTCGCGATTCGTTTGTCGATGCGTTCCTGAACAGACGGGTATGTCGGGAAGGCTCGTCCCAACTGTGTTCCCGTGATCGGGTCGCGGCCGTGCACCAGCAGCAACTCGAGTTGAGACGGCGTCACCTCCGCGCCGACAGTCAACTGGCCGTCGCCGAACTCGCGGACGCCCGAGCCCATCCAGACGCCGGGAGGGGTTCCTTCCTCGGTGTAGTAGCGCGTCATCGGCGTGCGCAGGGAGCGGTTGCCATCCCCTACGACAACGCTCTTCAACAGGTAGTCACACCCATGGCCGGGGCTCATCTTTCGCAGCGAAACGGTCACCACGCACCTCCTCGATCACAAGGTGTGCACCGGCGCTCCACCTCGCTGTGCCAGAGGTGTGACCGGATTGAGGCTGGGGGCGAAAGGCGGCGTCTGGAGGGCGACATGTGGGTCGGAATCGGATGTGCACCTTGCTTGATGAGGTGCGAGAGGAAAACCACGAATGTTGCGTAGATCACATTTCAATGGCTCAATAGACGGAGGCGGTGAACTCGGTGGATCCGCCATCGGGGCGCCGTCTGCTGCTCCCCCGAGACCTTCTCGGCGGTGGCAGATAGATCCGGCCATGACGTTCACGCGAGGAGTTCTCTCACTCACGACGGCAGTTCTACTGCTCGCCGTAGTGGCCGCGTGTGGCTCCGACCCGGACCCGGATGGGGCTCCCAGCACGTCCCCCAGCATCACAAGTTCTCCCAGCACGACGAGTTCCACACCGGCTACTCCGAAAGAACAAGCAGGAGCGGACGCATCCGCGGCGACCGTCCTGTACTACGCCACTATCGATGAACTCCGTCAAGACGCAACAGCGCCGCTGAGCCGGTTGGATTCGGTCGCGGTCGGTACTCAGCTTTCAGCGCAGGAGAAGTTCCTGACCAATCAACGCGATGGGGGTCTCCTTCAAGTCGGTGACACGAAGGTCATTGAGACGAAGGTCCAATCGATCAGCTTGGACAACTCGGATCCAGCGAGCGGCCGAGTGCCTACCGTGACGATCGACGTGTGCTGGGACGTCAGCAATGCCGACCTCATGGACTCGAGCGGCGAATCGGTCGTGGCCGCGGATCGTGCGGATCGTGGGTGGACCCGGCTGACCGTCGCGAACTATTCCTGGGACTCTGAACCCGAGAATGGCTGGCGAGTTGCCGGCGGCGAAGACTTGGAGAAGAAGCCGTGCGACGGATAACTGCTCGGTTCCTCACGTTGTTCGCACTACTCGCCGGGTGCCTGATCGGCACCATGGCGCCACCTGCCGTCGCCGATTCCAAGACGGTCTGCCAGCAGCAGGACCCGTTGTCCGGAACGTGCCTCGTGTGGGTCGTTGTCGAAGTTCCCGATGCGGAGCCCGTGTCCGACGGCCCGAAGGACACCGGTTCCGGTCAGAGTTGTTACTGGGACGGTCGGGAACAGAATCTCTACGATCCGCCGCCCGAACCGGTTCCGTGTTCGTCGGAGTACGGCTATTGGTCGAACGCGTACCGCTGCTACATCAGGCTCGTCGATCCACAGCCGCCTGCCGGCCATCCCGCTTGGAAGGGCCACGAACCGGGCGACGGCGCAGTTTATGACTGCTACCAACCTCAGGCCGACCTGCTGATCCAGATCTGGGCAGCCGATCCTCCCGAGAACTCAGGTGCTGGCCCGAGCCCGCGCGAGGTCGCGCAACTGGCGATCGATGACATGCAGTTGCGTGCGATCGACGTAGGGATTACTCCATCGCCCGGGGCGGACCGCATCGGTCTGGTCGGGATGCCCGTGTGGATGTGGGCGGCGAATCCTGACAGCCACACGTTCGGTCCGATCACGGCGACTGCGAGTGCGGGCGGCATCACGATCACCGCTACCGCGAAGGTGCAGAAGGTGACGTGGCGGATGGGCGACGGAACGACCGTCGAGTGTCGCAGTGCCGGGACGCCGTACAAGGCGTCGTATGGGAAGAAGCCATCCCCCGACTGCGGCCACGTGTACACGTCGTCGAGCGCTGGGAAGCCCGGTGGCACCTACACGGTGACGGCAACGTCGTCGTGGGTGATCACGTGGGAGGGCGCTGGTCAGAGCGGCACCATCCTGCTCGACGGGCTGGAGCGGTCGGTCGAGATCACCGTAGGGGAAGCACAGGTACTCGTGAACTAGCGAGCGGCAGTGAGAGGCAATCGCGCGATGAGCAGCACAACGATCCGGTCTGAGCGGTCACACCTTCCTCCTCCCCCGTCTGCTGAGCCGCCGCTTCCTCCACCACCGAAGCTGCGGCGCCGTCCGGCCTTGATCGCTGCCGCGGTGGTGGCGATCTGTTTGGGGGCGCTGCTTGGCGGTTGGGCCTGGAGCGCGACGACGAGCACCCAGGAGGTGCTCGCGGCCCGAGCAGATATCGAGCGCGGATCTGTCATCGAGGCGGACGATCTGGTGAGCGTCCGGATCAACAGTGACTCCGCTCTGAGTCCGGTCAGCGCTGGTTCTTTGGAGTCGGTGATCGGTCAGCGGGCTGCGGTCGACATCGCGGCCGGGTCGCTCTTGACGCCGTCGTCGTACGCCGACGCGACTGTCCCGTCCGAGGACATGTCGGTGGTTGGCGTCGCGTTGACCTCGTCCCAGGCGCCGGGCATGGAGTTGCGGACGGGTGATCGGGTGCGGGTGATCGTGACGCCGGCCGAAGGTAGTGACGCGCCGACCGGGACGCCGTCGTTCAGTGAGGCCGAAATTGTCGGGGTGCGCGTTTCTGATGACACCGGTCAGCTCGTGGTGGATCTTCTCGTTCCTCATGGCGAAGCGGCGACGTTGGCTGCGCAGATTGCCACGGGCAACGTGGCGCTCGTGTTGGATTCCAGGGCCCGGTGAGACGTCATGGCTGTGGTTGCGCTGTGTTCGGCGTCCGGGTCTCCAGGGGTCACGACGACTGCGCTCGGCATGGCGTTGCTGTGGCCGAGGCCGGTGCTGTTGGTGGAGGCCGACCCGACGGGTGGGTCAGGGATCTTGGCTGGCTACTTCCGTGGGATCAAGTCGTACGGCCAGGGGCTTGTGGAGTTGGCTCTGTCCACCGAGGACATTGCCGACCTACTACCCCAGGTCGCTGAACCGGTCGGGTCGTCGGCGGCCAGTTTCATCGCGGGTCCGCGAACTCATAGTCAGGCTCCTGCTCTGACGGGACTGTGGGCGCCGCTGCTGAGGGCTCTGCAGGATCTTGAGGCCACGGGTCAGGACGCGATCGTCGACTGTGGGCGCCTCGGCTTGGTCGGCTGGCCCGAACCGCTGCTCGCCGAAGCTGACCTGTCGCTGATCGTGTGTCGGACACACCTGCCAGCTGTGGCGGCCGCTCGGTCGTGGGCCGAGTCCGCACGGCGCGGTCATCCGACGTGGGCCCATCCCGCAGTGATGCTCGTCGGTGAACGACAGCCCTACTCCGCGCGGGAAGTCAGCAGCGTGCTGGGGCTTCCAGTCCATGCCGTGATCGCCGACGATCCTGGCTCGGCGGCCGTCCTGCACCGCGGTGTGACGGTTCCGGATCGGTTCGATCATGGTCCGTTGGTGCGCAGTCTGCAGGCGGCGATCTCCGCGATCGACGCAGTCATGCGGACGCGGGCTGAAGGTTTGGGTGTGGAGGCGATGTCAGATGTCCAGTGACCATCTGGTCCGCCCGACCAACGCAGTCCCGCGGTTGTCGGACCTTCCCCTGTTCGATCAGCCACTTCCCCGCACCGCCCAGCCGGCCACCAAGGCTGCACGGCAGCAGCCGTGGACCTCGTCGTACGACGACGCTGATGTCGATTGGGGTGTTGTCGCCTCACTGCGCACGTTGGCGTCGAAGCAGTTGAGCCAGGCGGTGAGTGCCGAGTCGTCGCGTTTGGATAAGGCGGCTCAGACAGAGTTGGGGCGCTCGATCGTGTTGGACCTGATCGAGTCGACGATGGCGGATCGTGTCAACGAGGGCCGTGGCGCCTGGAGCACTTCCGCGCAGACTGCGCTGGCGCAGGCGGTGTTTGATTCATTGTTCCGGCTGGGGCGGCTGCAGCCGTTGGTTGATGACGACCGGGTCGAGAACATCATCATCGCCGGCCACGACAACGTCATGCTCGAACTCATCGACGGTTCCCTGGTCGAAGGTCCCGCGGTTGCGGATTCAGATGAGGAACTGATCGACTTCCTGGTCTTTCTGGCCTCACGCAGTGAGGTGAATGCGCGCGGGTTCTCTGAGGCGCAACCGCGCCTGCATCTGCGGTTGGACGGCGGTTCTCGGCTCGCTGCCGCCGCGTGGGTAACGCCTCGACCGTCGGTGGTGATTCGGCGGCACCGCCTGATGCATGTCACTCTCGAGGATCTGGTGGAGCGTGGCATGCTCTCGCCCTTGCTGGCGTCGTTCTTGCGTGCTGCGGTCCGGGCCCGCAGGAGCATCGTGGTCTCGGGAAGCCAAGGCGCCGGCAAGACAACACTGGTCCGTGCGCTGTGCAGCGAGATCGACGAACACGAGGCGATCGGGACGTTCGAGACCGAGTACGAGCTGCATCTCAACGAGCTGGGGCGTCACAAGATCGTTCATGCCTGGGAGGCACGCCCTGGCTCGGGCGAACGGGCGGCGGACGGTCGTCTGGCCGGTGAGTTCACCTTGGATGAGGCGCTGATCGACTCGTTCCGGTTCAACCTGTCCCGTCAGATCGTGGGTGAGGTTCGCGGCCGTGAGATCTGGGCGATGATCAAGGCGATGGAGTCCGGGACCGGATCCATCTCGACAACCCACGCCTCTGATGCGGTCTCGGCTATTCGCAAGCTCGTGACGTGCGCGATGGAGGCCGGTCCGCATGTCACGCATGAACTGGCGACCAGCAAGTTGGCCTCGACGATCGATCTGATCGTGCACCTGAACCTCACCACGGAACGTTCGGCGGACGGTTTCCGTCGGCACCGCAGCGTGCATGAGGTGATCGCGGTGGCGCCGGGTGAACGCGAGACCGGGTATGCGACCACGCACCTGTTCTCACCCGATGGTTCTGGAATGGCCAGGCCGTCGATCTTGCCGGAGGAGTACCGCTCGTTGGCCTCCGACGGGTTCGATCTGGCCGGGTTCCTCAGCGAACAGCAGGTGGTGTCGTGATCGCCTTGGTTCCAGCCCTCGCGGGTGCGCTGATTGTCGCCGGCCTGATCGGGGTCGTGGTGGGTTTGAAGCCTGCGCCGGTGCGTCCGGTTCGTCCGCGACGCGTCCAGCGCAAGCCGATGAGCACCCGCACCAAGCAGTTGATCGTGGTCGGCGTGGCCGGTGGTTGTCTCGCTTGGCTGGTGACCGGGTGGGCTCTCGCGCTGGTGGCCGTGCCGTTGGCGTGTGTGGGTGTGCCGATGTTGCTGTCCAGCTCCGGTGCAGCGGCGCGGATCGATCGGCTCGAAGGCATGGAGGAATGGACGCGTTCGCTCTCGGGGGTGCTGACGGTCGGGATCGGCCTGGAGCAGGCGCTGGTGGCCACCGAACGCTCTACCCCGGCCGCGATCCAGCCGGAGGTACGTCGGCTGGTGGCACGGTTGCGGTCACGGTGGAACACCGAGGAAGCGATCCGTGCGTTTGCTGACGAACTCGACGATGCGACCGGGGATCTGGTGGCGGCGAATCTGATCCTCGCGGCACGGCGCCGTGGTGCGGGGCTGGCGCAGGTGCTGGAGAGTCTCGCCGAATCGGTCTCGGCTGATGTGCGTGCTCGGCGTCAGATTGAGGCTGACCGCGCCAAGCCGCGTGCGACCGCGCGGTGGGTGACGATCATCAGCGTCGCCGTGCTGGTGGTGCTCGCGGTTTCCGGCACGTATGTGGAGCCGTATCGGAGCCCGCTGGGGCAGGTCGTGTTGGTGACGTTGTTGGCGGCGTACGTGGCCACGTTGGTGTGGATGAAGCAGATGGCGGTCGGGAAGCCGCTGGCACGGTTCCTCGTCTCAACGTCGACGCGGACGGGGCGAGCGTCGTGATCGCGGGACTTCCGTTGGCAATGGCGGCCGGTGCGCTGCTGGGGCTCGGGTGTGTGCTGCTGGTGGCCCGGTTGCTGCCGCCGCAGGTGGATCTGGCTGATGCTCTCGGGCGGTTGACGCCGTCGCGGCACGCTGACCTGGAGTCCACGACCGGGGCGGCCTCGTCGGGCAAGGAACGGATCGGAGTCTGGGCGATCCGGGTGCTTCCGCCGGGGATGTGGGTGCGGACTCCCGCCCGGGAACTGGCGCTGCTGCGGATCTCGCTGGCGAAGTTCTACGGCGACAAGCTGACGTTCGCCGCGTTGGGGCTCGTGGCCCCGTCGCTGCTGGGGATGTTCTTCAACGTGCTGGGCATCGGGCTGCCGATCGTGGTGCCGGCAGTGGCATCAGTCGGGTTGGCGGTGGTGATGTTCTTCATCCCGAACTACAACGCGATCGACGACGCCAAACGGGCGCGGGTGGAGTTCGCCCGCGCGCTGGGGGCCTATATCGATCTGGTCGCGCTGGAGCGTCACAACGGCTCAGGTGTCCGGCAAGCCATGGAGTCGGCGGCGCAGGTGTCGGACTCGTGGGTGTTCCGGCGGCTCAGTGAGGAGCTTGGCCGGTCCCGGTGGTCGGGGCTGCCGCCATGGGATGCGTTGCATGCGTTGGCTGAAGAGCTCGGGCTGCCGGAGTTGGAGGACTTCGCCGACATCATGCGGCTCTCCGGCGAGGAAGGGGCCGCGGTGTACAGCAACCTGCGTTCTCGTTCGGCGGCGATGCGCACGGCGATGCTCAACGCCGAGGTCACCCAGGCCAACGCCGTGGGTGAGCGGATGACGATCCCCGGTTCGTTACTCGGGGTCATTTTCATGGCGCTGCTCGTGGCGCCGTCCCTGCTGCGGATGTTCAGCGGCACCTGATTGGAGAAGGAAGGAACCAAACCATGAAGCGAGTGATGAGTGCGGTCACGGCGCTGATGCTCGGCTGGGATGACCGGACCAGACGGGACGAGCGGGGCTCAGTGACCACGGAGCACGTTCTGTGGGCGGTGGCGGTGATCGCCATCGTCGGGATCGTGGTCGCGGCGGTGAAGACCTTTGTCGAGATGCAGGCTGGCAAGATCAACTGAGCGACGCCGGGACCAGCGTGGTTCGGTCTCGGTCGAGCTGGTGATCTTGCTGCCAGCGCTGTTCGCGGTTCTCTTCCTCGGGATGCAGGCCGCGCTCTACTACCACGCCCGAACGGTCGCGATCGCTGCCGCGCAGGAGGGCGCCCGCGCGGCCGGAGCTGAGACCGGCACCGAATCGCGGGGCATCGACGCGGCTCACACGTTCATCGCGAATGCCGGCAACGACGTCCTGCAGCACGCGGTCGCACACGCCGAACGGACGGCGACAACCGCCACCGTCGTGGTCGAAGCGCACAGCCTCAGCGTCATCCCAGGATGGAATCCCGTCATCCGCCAAAGCGTCACCGTGCCCGTGGAACGGGTGACTGCACCATGAATCTTCACCGGGACGAGCGCGGGTCAGCGTCGATTGAGGCAGCGATCGCAGTGCCCGCCTTCGCGTTGTTCGTTGGTCTCATCATCTTCGGTGGCCGTACCGCCGTCGTGCGGCAGTCGGTCGAGTCCGCTGCCGCCGATGCTGCCCGTTCGGCCTCCCTCGAACGCGTCGAATCAACCGCCAAGAAGGCAGCCAAAGACGCGGCCGTTGCCAACCTCGATGCGCAAGGAGTCGATTGCCTCAACGTCGATGTCGTCATCGACACCCAGCAGTTCTCCCGCACCGTCGGCACCCCCGCACGGGTCGAGGTGACCGTGTCCTGCCTTCTCGATCTCGCGGATCTCTCCGTACCGGGCGTCCCGGGTACGCGCACCGTCTCGGCCACGATGACCAGCCCGATCGATACCTGGCGGGAGCGAAGCGAATGAAGCGAACACCGCGCGACGACCGTGGCTCGATCAGCATCTGGGTCATCACCGCATCGGTCGCCATGATGACGCTGGTCGGACTTGCCGTCGACCTCGGCGGCCAAGTCCATGCCCAGCAGCGTGCCCACGACGTGGCCGCCCAAGCCGCACGCACCGGTGGACAACAGGTGGAAGCAGCACCGGCGGTGGAAGGCCGGTACGTAGCCCTCGACACGACCGCTGCCCGGCGCGCTGCCGAACAGTATCTGGCCGATGCCGGGGTCGAGGGCACCGTCACGATCACCGGCGGCACCACCCTGGTCGTCCACGTCACCGACACCTACGAACCGACCTTCCTCGCCTTGATCGGTCTCGACGAACTGACGGTGACCGGCGATGCCTCAGCACGCCTGATCAGAACAACTGGAGGAACCGAGCGATGAACCCCACCCATCCACGCGCCCGAGGACTGGCTGCCGTCGTTCTCATCATCGTCGTGCTGGCCGGCATCCCCGCGACGTTGATTGGGCTCGGCGCCACCCCATGGACCGTCGACCTCTCCCAGTTGCGGCTGCGCCTGCTGAGTCCCGACGACGGCACCGTCACGCTCATCATCATCGGCGCCGTCGCTTGGGTCGCGTGGGCTTTCATGGCGTTCTGCCTGGTCACCGAGATCATCGCCGCTGTCCGCGGCGCACACGCTCCACGCCTGCGAGGCCTCGGCGCCGGGCAACAGTTGGCCGCTCGTCTCGTCGCCTCTGCCGCGGTCCTCTTCGTCGTGACCCAGCCCGTCGGCGTCAGCCACGCAATCACAGCCGCAGCACTCCCTCCCGCCACCGACACACCATCAGCAACTGCCGACCCTGAGCAGGGCGAACCAGACATCGAGCTTGTGTCGACATCCTCTATCGAACCTTCACCGGTCACCGAGTCGTACACGACCCGCGCCAACGACAGCCTCTGGAAGATCGCCGAGACCCACCTCGGCGACGGCTCCCGATTCACCGAGATCGTCGACCTCAACCCCGGCCTGTTCCCCCACGGACCGGACTTCCTCACCGCGGGCACAGTGCTCCAACTCCCAGTCAATGAAGCCACACCTACCGCGGATCCCGACGCAGATCCATACGTCGTTGCACCCGGCGACACGCTCTGGGACATCGCCGATGAGGAACTCGACGATCCGACCCGTTACGACGAGATCTACGACGCCTCCAAGGACATCGTCCAACCCGACGGCCGCCAACTGAGCGACCCCAACCTGATCTATCCCGGCTGGGAACTCCAGATCCCCCACACTGAGACACCCGCCGAAACCCCAGAACAGTCAAGTCCTGAAGCCCAAGCTCCGCAGCCCGCGCCCGAGACAGATCCCGTCGCGCCAGAGGACGTCGCCCCTGCTCCCCCGCCCGCCACAGAAATCGAACCAGCCACAGAGTCGGCTGGCGACCAAGAACTCGTAGCTGACGTCGACTCGGACGACGAAACCGGTTCCCCTGCCTGGGTGCTGCCCGGACTCACCGGGGCCGGCGCCATCCTGGCAGGTTCACTCTTCCTCGTCCTGCGTGCCCACCGCCGCACACAACTGCGGTACCGGAGCCCCGGTGAGGTGATCGAGCCGCCACCCCAGGAACTGGTCAACGTCGAGAAGACAGCACGCCTCAACGCCGGCACCGTCCCGCGGCTCCAAGACCTGGACCGTCTGCTGCGGCACCTCGCCGACGGACTGGAACTGACAGGTCAACCACGACCGCGCCTCCAGATCGTCGAACTCGCCGACCAGCACGTCACGCTCCACCTCGCCGAACCTTCACCCGCCCCGCCCGGCTGGAGCGGCACCAACAAGGCGTGGACGTTCCACCTCGACCAGACACTGCCTGATCCCGAAAGCCCCGCGCCCTGGCCCCTGCTGTGCACCATCGGCGCCACCGACACCGGTCACCTGATGCTGGCGAACCTGGAAGAACTCGGCGCCATCACACTCACCGGCGACCAAGACGCCGCAGCAGCTCTAGCGCGCTCCATGGCCGCCGAACTCACCCTCAGCCCGTGGAGCATGCTCACCGACATCGACACCGTCGGCATCGCAGCCGAACTCGCCAACCTTGATCCCATCCGCCTTCACCACCACGACACCGACGACATCGGATTCATTGATCGCATCGCGGCCGAACTCACCAAACGGGGCGACGACGAGCCGGAACTGTTCCATGCCGTGATCGCACACGACGCACAAGCAGTCGAGCCGATCATTCGAGTCATTGCTGACAGCACCGACCGCCGCGGCGCAACCGTCGTCACCACCAGCGAATCCCCCGCCGCCACCCACGCGGTCAGCTTCGATCTGTCCGGCGATGGTCACCTGCACATCAGAGATCTCAACCTTGACCTGATCAGCGCAGGCCTCACCGCGGAAGAGGCCGCCGCGACAGCAGCCATCGTCGCCGTCACCCGCGACGCAGCACCCGTTCCCTCACCGCCGCATCGTGTGGACCAACCCGTGTGGCGCGCTGCGACAGACCGCTCTGGAACCCTGGTCACGACGTATGCCGACGCGGCGCCCACCGTCGAAGATGCTGCGCCTGCGCCAGCACAGACCGCCGATGCTGACTCGGGTGCCGACGAAGAAGTCGAGGAGTCCAGCGCCTCACCTCAGACATCGGTCGACGACCTCGATCCCACCCTCGACGAGGACCTCACCGCTTGGTTCGACCCCGACAGCCGTGTCCCTAAACTGCGCGTGCTCGGGCCAGTTCGAGCGACCGCTCACGGCAACCCAGCCGCCGTCGCACGACGCAAACCGCACTACGTGGAACTGCTCGCCTACCTCGCACTGCACCCCGAAGGCGTGTCGTCCCGCCAGATCGCTGAAGCGTTCTCCATCAACAAAGACCGCGTCCGAATCGATGTCGGCGTCGTGCGCAAGTGGCTCGGCGAGAACCCACGCACAGGTGACTACTACCTGCCACCGGCCATGCAGACCCGTGCTGCTGGACAGGCAGGCGTGTGGACCTACCAAGTCGACGATGTGCTCGTCGACGCCGACCTCTTCCGCCGACTGCGCGCCCGCGGCCAAGCCCGCGGAGATCAGGGTGGCCAAGATGACTTCGACACCGCACTCCGCCTCGTCGAGGGCGCCCCGTTCTCTGACCTACGCGAGACCGGTTGGAGTTGGCTGCTCGACGCGGAGTCTCGCGACGACGAGATCCTCGCCTGCGCGATCGTGGACGTCGCACACGACGTCGTCACCGCAGCCCTTCAAGCAGACGACGTCGACCGCGCCGCCGACGCGGTCACGATTGCGACACTCGCCTCGCCCTACGACGAGATCGCCAGGGTCGACCGTGCTGCCGTCCTCGTAGCGCAAGGACATGAAGACGCCGCACGCGAGTTCCTCGCCTCAGCCGTCCACAACCGGAGCGACGACCAACTCGGGCCTCTCGACCTCCCCGCCACGACCAAACGGCAATGCGGCCGATTCAGTGGCGCCTGATCCCTCACTGTGCCCCTGGATTGCCCCGGCCAGCCTGAGTTCGAGTGCGGTCGTTGCACCAACCTGTGCCGTAACCTCGCTCGAACCCAGGCTAAGGCTCGGCTAGATCGAGCTGTAGACGTAGCAGACCAGCGATGCCCCGCCGATGCCACTGAGCACCCATGCAGGCAGAGGCTTACGCGTCCGGTACGCGACAGCCAGCACCAGCACGACAACCATCAACGCCATCTGGATGGTGACCTTGAGCGTGTTGATCGAGTCGGCGTACACCAACACCATCACCAAGAGCCCCACGGCAGAAAGCACCTCAACGATGGCCGCGCCGAAGATCATCGGCGTCATCTGCCCCTTTCCTCCGAGTGCGGCCTTGAACTGCGTGGCTTCACCAACGATCAGGACAAGGACGGCGATGCTGATGACGCCGATGAGGACGTCATGGAAAACGGGCATGAGGACACACTCCTGTACGACAGACAGTTCTAACTACACCTTCTGGTGTAGTTAGAACTGTACTAAAAGGAATGTTACGAGGATTGGTGACCCCGCGTACCCGACGCCAACGCGGTCACGTCCCTCCGGGCAGCGGGTCAGACCGCGCGTCAGTCTGCAGACGAAGGGCCGTCGGGTGCGGTGATCATCGTTGAGATGCGTGCAGCGATCTGCTGCCGCAACTCCTCAGGCAATGGTTGGTTCATCAGCGCCTCGAACATCCACAGGCCGTCGGCCGCGAGCCTCGCAATAAACAGGTCGAACTGGTGGGGGTCGGCTGCGGCCGACTCCGGTGACGGCGTCCACTTGTTCGCGACCTCAGGCCACATGCGCCCCGAGTTGGGATCCTTGGAGAACTCCAACACGAACGCCAGATCAGCACTCGTGGCCGACTGCGTAGCCACCTCCGCATAGGCCGCGAGACGCTCCTCGGCAGTTGCCTCACCAGCGTCCTTGCCTGCAGCTTGGGCCATGAGGGAGTCCCACACCGTGGAGACATGCTCCTGGATCCCGGCAAGCAGCGCATCTTTCGACGGGAAGTGATACATCAAGCCACCCTTGGTCAAGGACGCCTCAGCAGCCACCGAATCGAGAGTCACCGCCGTCACCCCGTCGCGCTGCGCAACACGGACAGCAGCCTCAAGGATCTTGGAACGATTACTCGGACGCATGAACCGAATCTATCCGGGCCTAACTCCTGGGCAGGCGAGTCGGGCCCTCAAGGTTCCCTACCCTCACCCCCTTGGACAAGGACGTGCAGCAGTCCTGAACGGCACAGGATCCCGCTGACGCGGCATCCGGCCACTGCTCTGCCGACGACTCAGCGGCCCACTTCAAGACCACTTCAAGACTTCCGGGGGTACGCCCGTTGACCTGCGCAAACGCATAGGGGTACGGGTGTACCCCCTCCCCTACTGGCCAGTAAGGGGTACGAAGTCGGATACGGGTTCTGAGGATCGTCGAGCCCATGAACGACTCGACACGCGACACCACGCGAGGCCCTCGTTGGTCACGGGCGCTGGTTACGGAGCTGGCCCAAGCGTCGGCGCCGGCTCATGCGGCGATGTCACTCGCGGCCGCCGGGGTGCCTGTGTTTCCGTGTGTGCCGCTGCAGAAGAATCCGCTCACACGGCACGGGTTCCGTGACGCCTCAACCGAACCCGGGATCGTGGATGGCTGGTGGCGTCGGTGGCCGAACGCGAACGTGGCGATGCCGACCGGCGCTGTCTCCGGTGTCGATGTCGTCGATGTGGACGTGCATCCGTCCGGGCATGGTTTCGAGGCACTTCAACTCGCACGGGGTGCGGGCCTTCTGGACGCGCCCGCCTGGATGGTCTCGACCCCCTCGGGCGGATTGCATGTGTGCTTCCTCCGACAGGAACCTGTCGAGCAGCGCTCGTGGCAGGTACCCGAGCGCCACATCGATTTTCGGGGCGATGGCGGCTACGTCGTGTTGCCGCCTTCAACCGTCACTCAACCCGATGGTGAGGCCAGCCCGTATCGGGTCATCGACATTGCCTCTCGTCAGCCTGGCGGGGTCAATGCGGCCGCGGTACGGCGACTCTTGGATCCTTCGCGGACAACCCGGCCGCCTGTGGACCTGCCTCGCGCCGGGGCGCGACCGGACCGGCTCGCGACCTGGGTAGCCACCCGCGGCGAGGGCGAACGTAATCGGGGACTCTTCTGGGCTGCCTGTCGGATGGTCGAGGCCGGTGAACGGTTCGACGTCACCGCGAACGTGCTGGGCGACGCGGCCCGTTCGGCGGGGCTGCCTGATCGGGAAGTGATCACCACCATTCGTTCGGCCTACCGCGTCGCCGCCCGGTTGGGAGATGACGCCGTTTCGCGTGACCGCGTGGGCCCTTCACGGGCGGCTGAGGGGGTCCGCCTTTGACAACTCCCACACGCCTTCCCGACTGCTCAGTTTCAACCTTGACGAGGAATCCCCATGAACGGACCTGACCCCTACGACCGCCGACTCGACCGAACGGCCGAGGACACCCAGCATCTCGACGTCGAGACTCACGACAGGCCTCACCTCGCGGTCCACCGCGACCCCTCACAGCGATCGACCACACCGGACTTCCCCGGCAATCAGCCGATCACCTGGGTGCGACCCAGCGAGTTGGCAATGCGTGTCGGCTCACCGGTTGCCAGCCGCGGCATCGACTTACACACCGCGCTCGTGATGCGCACTCGTCGAGCTCCGGCCTCGCTCGCCAAAGCAGCACGCCGCACGTCGCGCGCGGCGATCGCTCGACCGACGCCAATCCCTTCGCGCGAAGGAGTGGAACTGTGAAGATCCCGCCGTTCACGAGTGCGCAGGGCCTGCGGCTGTTGCTGGTCCGCTTGCACTACTCCCCTGCCGGCGCTTGGACACACGACCCGGACGCTGAAGAGTTGATGCGGTTCGTGGCCCGCAAGTACGCGGCTCTCGCGCACAAGTACGCCCTGACACCGGACGACGCCGCGTATGCAGCGTTCGAGGCGATGCGGACCCGTGCTGTCCGGGCCGCTGTCGATCCGTGGGCAGTGGTCACGCGGGCCGTGCAAGTTAGCTTGATCTACGAGGCCCGGGCCCAGGGACTGTTGTGCTCGAACCATCAGGCACGCCGCCCCGAGGTCGCGGTTCATCACGACGCCGAACGTTTTTGCGAGCGTGAGACTGATCTGGCCGACTACCACCCGGCGTTCCATTTGACCGACCGTCTCGACGATGAGTACGACGCGGACGATCTCGACCCGGCACAGAGCGTTGAGCCGACTAACGCGTGGATGGCCGCCGAACACGCGGCAGGGGTGATGGTCGTCAACGGGTGGCCACAACCGACCGCTACGGGGTGTATCGAGTACGTCTGCAGCCAGTTGATCCGGTCGGGTGACCGCGCCACCGCCTACACGCGTCTGGTCCGTGACCATCATGCTGAAGCGCTGCTCGACCTGTCCCACCCGGATTGGGTGGCTGTCCTCCAAGCCCTGTTGGGCAATCAACTTCCCACGCATGAACGCACCCGGGAGGGTCGGGGGCTGCTGCAACTGCTGGCCATGGGATATCTGCCGGCCGAGCTCAGCACCGTGCCGTGTTTCGCCCAGGTCTTCGCCGCGACCGCCCCGTCCACCGAGGGGGTCGCTCATGTCTGAAGCACACGGCCACATCGAGTTGGAACGTCGCGTGGACTCCATCAAGGTCGGTGTCCGGCACCGCTCCGACCCGACACGCGATCTGGCTCCGCTGATGCGTTCGATCGACCGTCTCGGTCTGCTGCAGCCGGTCACCATCACCCCCGAGGGCGTGCTGGTGTGCGGGCACCGTCGCTTGGAGGCCGTCAAGCAGTTGGGGTGGACGACGCTGCGGGTGTGGGTCCGCACCGGAGTCTCGGACCATCTGACGCAACTGCTTGCTGAGCAGGACGAGAACACCATGCATCGTCCGCTCTCCCCGCTCGACGCCGCGAGGTTGTATCAGGAACTGAAGGACCTCCTCGCAGAAGATGCTGCTCGTCGGCAGCGGGCCTCCCGGTTCGGCGCCGACGACGGGGAAGAAGGCGACGGTGGTGCCGATTCGGCACCACCGCACGGCGACCCAGGAAAGTCCCGCAATCAAGCCGCTCAGTTGGTGACGAGCTCGGCGTCGCATACCCGTCTGGAACAGATCTGCACGATCGAGCGCATCGCGGCCGATGACGACACTCCCAGCGATGTCCGCAAAATCGCTGAGGAGGAACTCGACCGGATCCGCGAAGGCGGCGCGGTCGACCCCAGTTATCAGCGGGTCCGGGCCGCACTCAAGGTCGCCCAGCAACATGTGTCTCAAGAGCCGCCTGAAGACTTGGAGGAGTTGGCCGCGAAAGCGTTGGCGCAAGCCAAGGCAGACCGCGCCCGGCGCATTGCCGAGAACCGTCGCAGGCGTGAGGCGGCGGCGGAAGCCGCGCGGCGTTCGGTGCATTCCTTCGGTCTGCTGTGGGAGGACATGGAGGGGTGGACTGACCGCTACGACCCGATCAAGGTCGGTCAAGAGTTGAGCGACGCCAAGTGGGACAGCTTCGAGCGGACCATCGCGGCGTCGGTCGAGTTCGCCAATGCGGCCCGGACCGCACGCGAGCAGCACGCGTTGGCGTCCGTGGCGAGCGCGTGACGAGGTGAATGCAGATGCTTCGTTCCACGACCTACGATCCAGAACTTCGTCGACGCCGCCTCATCGTGGCCGCAGCAGCCGGTGTCCTGCTCCTGATCGCGGCCGTGACGTACCTGCTGCTGACCCACGACCGTGTCGATGCACCCTCACCGACTGCAGATCGGTCGGCTGTGCCAGCGGCGATCCCGGACGGTGCGTCGAAGGTGCCGGACGACGGGACGTTGTCGGAACTGCCGCCGGTGTCGGATCCGGCCGAGTTCGCCGAACTGGTGGCGCACGCGATCTTCGATTGGGACACCACCGCGTTGGCGCCGCGTGCGGCGTATCTGGAACGCATCGCGACGATCGCCGACCCGACCGGTGAGGAGACACAGGGGCTCATCAGCGACGTCGACGCCTACCTGCCACCCGAAGCCATGTGGATTGAGTTGCGCGAGTACCAGACCCGTCAGTGGATCAACGTTGAGTCCGTCGAGATCCCGACCCAATGGGCGACCGCGCTCGAACAAGGCCAGGCGACGCTCGCACCGGGCACAACGGCGTACACGATCACCGGGGTCCGTCACCGCGACGGAGTCTGGGAAGACGAGCCGGTCGCGACCCAGCATGACGTGACGTTCACCGTCTTCATCACCTGTGCCCCGACCTATGAGGACTGCCGGCTCCTTCGGCTCTCCCTGCTCGACGAACCGCTGGAGTAGGTGAGCAGCGTGATGTCGAAAGCCGTCATCGGTGGGCTCATCATGGCGTTCCTCGGACCGGCCGCGGTGTTGCTGTCGATGACGGTGCTCCTCAACCCGTCGGCCGAAGCATCGTGCCTGCCCTCGACGTCGGCGAACTTCTTCTCCAACGCGCAAACCGTTGCAGCGCCGGTTGGCGAGTCGTCGCGGGTCGTCTTCCCGCTCCCCAAAGGCACCTGGGTCAAGTCGAGCCCGTTCGGGATGCGACGACACCCCATCACCGGCGTCTACAAACTGCACAGTGGCGCCGACTTCGCCGCACCGAGTGGGACACCGATTCTGGCGGCCGCCGATGGTCGGGTCGCCTCGGCTGGGCCTGCGGCCGGGTACGGGAACTTGATCCTGATCGAGCACACCGTCGCCGGACAGTCGGTGGCGACCGGATACGCCCACATGACAGCAGCGAGCATCCTGGTCAAAGCCGGCGACCGTGTGACCGCCGGGCAACAGATCGCTTCGGTCGGCTCCACCGGGTACAGCACCGGACCGCACCTGCACTTCGAACTACGAACCGGCACCGCCAGCGGGCCGCCCGTGGATCCCGCGCCCTGGCTTGCTGCCCAAGGTGCGGTCGATCTCTCCCAAGGCACATCGAGCAGCTCCGGCGGTGGTTGCGGTCCCAAAGAAGATGCCGCCTCCTACGACGGAACCAACCCCAACGGCATGGTCGACGACCCCACCACGGACGGTCAGATCACCGAACGCACCGCATTCGTGCTCGCACAAGTGCGTCAGCAGTTCCCGAACACGGCCTGGTCCTGCTACTCCCCTCGCCCCGGCCAACCCTCCGAACACTCCCTGGGCCGTGCCTGCGACGGGACATTCGGGAACTCGATCGGCACCAGAGCCAGCGGACCCGCCCTCGACCTGGGCTGGACGGTCACCAACTGGATGAAAGCCAACGCCACGAAACTCGGCGTCCAGTACCTCATCTGGCAAGGCAAGATCTGGTCCGTGGCACGGTCCGCTGAAGGCTGGCGCGCCTACGACGGCGGCGGCATGTACGACCCCACGAACGTGACAGGAGGGCACTTCGACCACCTGCATTTCACGGTCGTCGGGTAATGTCGGAAGTTACATCTAACGCACGATTCATGCGGTAGATGTAAGCGCCAATCTGGCGTTAAGCGTGAATCGACAATGCGTCCTCCGGGTGCCCGCACCCCGTTTACCTGCAGGTTTGCGGGCTGACGTACATTAGATGCAGGAATCGTACATCTGATGTAACGTTGTTGGCATGGTCCTTGACGGCGTCGGCGTTCCCGGCTCGGTGGTGGCGTTGCGCCCGGGGAATGTGTCGGTCCTGCGGCCGGCCGATCATCTCTTCGACGACATGCTGGCTGGCTGGGCGGCGCAGCAGTCGTCGCGGTTGCTGTCTCGTACGACGACCCGGACTCGCGAGTCGCAGGTCCGCCGGTTCGCCGGCTTCTGCTCCACCCCGCCGTGGGAGTGGACCGCGAGCGACGTCGAGGAATGGACCTCCGAGCTGTTGTCAGGTCCGCGCCCGCTGACGGTGTCCACGATTCGCGGCTACCAGAACGCGGTAGCGCTGTTCTGCTCCTACGTGACCGACTTGCGCTACGGCTGGGTCGATCAGTGCATGGCGATGTTCGGCACCCATCCCGTCCAGGTCTGTCACGAGTGGAACACCGCCGTGCACGTCGCCGACCACGAAGCACGCCCGGCGGTGCGACCGCTGACCCGCGCCGAAGTGCAGGCATTGTTCGACCTGGCCGATGATCATGTCGACTTCGCCCGGTCGTCCAAGCGCAAGGGCTGGTTGACGCTGTTCCGGGACGCGACGTTGTTCAAGGTCATCTACGCCTACGGGCTGCGTCGACGCGAAGCCGCGATGCTCGACGTCCACGACTTCACCCGCAACCCCAAGGCGCTCGAGTTCGGCCGCTACGGCGTCTGCAACGTCCGCTGGGGCAAGGCCAGCCGCGGCTCCCAGCCTCGCCGGCGAGCGGTGCTGACGGTGTTCGAGTGGACCCGACCTGTCCTGGAGGAGTACGTCACCGATGTCCTGCCACGGTTCGAATTGGCGGACTCGGCGGTGCTGTGGCCGACCGAACGCCAGGGACGTATCCGGCTGGCCCACATCGATGACCGGTTCGCCGACTGGCGCGACGACCTCGGCCTGGACCCGGTGCTGCACCCGCACTGTCTGCGGCACTCCTACGTGACCCATTTGATCGAGGACGGCTTCGACCCGCTCTTCGTCCAACAACAGGCCGGCCACCGTTGGGGCTCGACCACCGCGCTCTACACCGGCGTCTCCGGTGATTACCGCAACCGCGTGCTGCGACACGCCCTCGACGAAGCATTCGCGCCACCGACCAGTCCGACCGATCAAGGAGGTACCCCGCGATGACGAACCCGACGACGAAAACCGTGGCCTACCGCTGGCACCTGCGCAAGGTGATGAGCGACCACGGCCTCCACAACACCACCGATCTGGTGCCCCTTCTGGCCGATCGCAGCGTGGTGATGACCTCGACGCAGGTCTACCGGATCGTCACCGGCGAACCCGAGCGGCTCAACATGCGCCTGCTGGCAGCGCTGTGCGACATCTTCGGGTGCACGCCCAACGACCTCATTGAGCCCTACGTCGTTGCGACGTCGAGGCGTGGACGGAAGACCGCCACTGCCGCGCAGCCGACCACTCGCGACACGACAAGCAAGACCAGGCCGCGCCGAGCTACCATCACGCCCACCGACAACGACTGAGCGGTGGGCCTGTGCCACGCCCGGAAGCGCAGCCTTGCTCCGACTGCGGCCGGGCACGCAGTGGCCGAGCGCCTGGGGTACTGCTCTGCCGATGTCACGAGAAACGTCGCGCGGCCGAGAAACTCGCCGCCAACCGGAGCGCACAACTCGCTACCGTCGCCAGGCTGATCGTCGAGCTTGACCAGACGGTCACTCCTGACCAAGTCGAGGATCTGCTGGCCCAGGTCGCACCCGCCGCCCACGCACACACCCTGCTGCTCGGCCACCTCGCCAATCACCCGGCCGTCCTGACCTCCGGCGGGTCGTCTATGCCGAAGCTCGTCGGCGAGTTCCTCTACGCCGCCATCGACGCCGGTATCGCCGGCCTGGCCGCTCCCAGCTGCGCGCTCTGCCGCCGGCCACGGCCCCTGTTCCACACCCACGACGACGGCCAGCGGATCTGCACCACCTGCTACAGCCGGCTCCGCGTCGCGACCTGCTCGGGCTGCGGTCGAGAAAACCAGCGCATCAAGGTACGCACCAGCGACGGCAGCCCCCTCTGCCCCCGATGCCACGACCACGCCCGGCAACCGGAAGCCTGCGCAGGCTGCGGACAGCTGCGCCTCCTGAAACGTTCGACGGCAGACAGCCTCGACTACTGCCGGGGCTGCCAAAGCAGACGGTCGCCGACCGAGCCTTGCTCCGTCTGTGGGCAGGATCGGCGTGTCAACGCACGCGCTGCCGACGGCAGCGCCGTCTGCAGCACCTGTTACGCCAAGAGCCGCACCAGCACCGACGTCTGCCACGAGTGCGGTGCCGTCGGCCCGCTCAACGCCCGCGCCGGTGGACGCACCGCCACTGGCAAGGACGTGTGCATCCGTTGCTACCGGCACCCCAAACGCGAATGTGGCATCTGCGGGCGCGCCCGCCGGGTCGCACTGAAAGCGACCGGCACCAGCACCGACGTCTGCCCCACTTGCTACCAGGCGCCGATGATCGACTGCTCGGTCTGCGGGCAGCACGCTCTCGGCCGCCGCACCACCAAGGAGGGACAACCCTGGTGCTTCGCCTGCCAAGCCACCGAACGCATCGACCAACTCCTCGCCGCGGCTGATCGCAGCATTCCCGATGGGCTCAAAGACGTGCGCGACGTACTCGTCGCCGGCCCCCGACCTCGATCGATCCTGAGCAACTGGAATCGCATCGGAAGCCTCAGCCTCCTCGCCAAACTGGCCCGCGAGCACACCGATCTCACCCACGAGCTGCTCGACGCCGAAGGCAACCGGTTCTCGGTCAACTACCTCCGCGCTGTCCTCGTTGCAACAGGCGCCCTGCCTGCACGCGACGAGAACCTCGCCAGGCTGCACCGCTTCGCTGCCCGAGTCATCGCCGAGGTGTCTTACGCCCAGGACCGCCAGAATCTGAGCCGATACGCCCGCTGGCACGTGATCGCCAGAGTCCAAGTTGACCGTCATGGACAGCTCGGCCACGGCGCAGCCGACCGCTGCCGCCAGGAGATCCGAGCCGCACAACGCTTCATCGCTCACCTCGCCGACCGCAACCGCATCATCGGCGACTGCACTCAAGCCGACATCGACGCCTGGCTCACCAAGCAGCCCGACAAAGGAATCCGCTTCGTCCGATGGCTACGCGACAACGGCCACGTCGGTGACGTGGCCCTGCCTGGTCCAGTCCCAAAGGCCGGGCCACGAACCCACGCCAACCCCGACGAACACTGGGCCCTGGTCCGACGGATGCTCCACGACGAACACTCCGCCAGCGTCGAGGACCGCGTCGCTGCCTGCCTCGTACTGCTCTACGCACAACCACTCGCCAAGATCGTGGCGCTCACGGTCCACGACATCAACACAGCCGAGGACGGCACCTACCTCCGACTCGGCACCGAGCCGTTGCTCCTCATCCCCCCGCTGGACGCGCTCGTGACCGCGCTCCCGATCGCCAAGCCCTTCGGCGCCGCCCGGACCCTGGCCGACCCCCGCTGGCTGTTCCCCGGCAAGAACGCCGGCCAACACCAACACCCCACGTCCCTGATGGGGCGACTCAATCGGCTCGGCATCACCACCCGCGCCAGCCGCAACACCGCCATGCTCCACCTCGCCTCGAGCGTCCCACCCGCCGTGTTCGCCAGCCTCATCGGAATCAGCGCCGGCGCCGCCACGAAGTGGACCGAGCACGCCGGCGGCAACTGGACCACCTACGCCGCAGTCCGGAAGAACTCCACCAGGCCGCGTCACAACGACTGAGGCATGTCCAACACGCCGCTGGCACGCTACACAGCAGCAGCGCCAGAGGCCGGCGACTCGACTCGTTGTCGTTCTGTCAGAGACCGAACGCTCCGCCGGTGTAAAGGATGACGATGCCGAGTCCGACCAAGACGAGGGGGAACAGCACATGCTCCCAGCGTTCGAGGACCTCGTCGATCCCGGGTCGAGTCGCAACGAACTTGGCCAGCATGACCAGAGCTGCCACAAGGACGAGGAAGACAATGCAGAACGCAACCGTGGCAGCGACGCCCACGCTGAGGAAGACCGGCACGTAGACCCCGATGTTGTCCCCACCGTTGGCGAACGTCACGGCAGCCACCGTCCAAGCAGCCACCGGCTTGCCGGCGATCTTCGCGTCGTCGTCATCGTCGCCGGATCGCCAGACTTGCCACGCTGCCCACAGGCCCAGCAGCAAGGGGATCAGGCCGAAGTAGGGAATGGCTTCCTCGGGCAAGAAAGCTCCTGCGCCCAACGACACGAGCACTGCTGCGGCCAAGATGCCAGCGAACCCCAGGTACTGACCGACCAGGATCCGGGCCGTGGTCCCACTGCGGCCGGCTCCTCGGGCGAAGAACAGCGAGAGCACGATGATGTCGTCGATGTTCGTAGCGATGAACAGGCCAATCGCCTGCAGCGCGGAGGACAGGATCACGCGCTTGCCTCTCCGTTTCCGCACTCGGGTAGGGAGCAGGTCGGGTCGATACAAGGTGCACTCTCATCGACCGCGAGAGTGACCTCAACCAACGCAGTAAGGGCCCGAGCCAGATGCGGATCGGCAATGACATACCGCGTCTGCCGACCCTCCGGTTCAGCCACCACGATGCCGCAGTCCCGCAGGCACGCCAGATGATTCGACACGTTCGACCGGGTCAGACCGAGCTCGCGCGCCAACTCAGCGGGATAGGCGGGCCGCTCCAGCAGAGCCATAAGAAGGCGAGAACGGGTCGGGTCCGCCATCGCCCGACCCAACCGGTTCATCACGTCCAAACGCGTAGCAACAGTCAGCACATGCTGAACAATACAGCCACTGCTGAACCACTAGCTCGCTGGGCGCTGCCTCATGAACGCAGACTTGTCGCACGTACTCCATATTTCGGCGGGGGAGCCGAGCGCCCTGGTAGTGCTACTCCGTCGATTCGATCATCCGACGTCGCCGGTAAACTAAACGGGTCGTTCGTCCGAGGTTGAGTGCGTCGTTGAGTCGTCATGTCCACGGGTCCACCAGCCGACGAACACGGCCAGCACCGCCAATGCGATCGCCACACTGATCGGCACGACCCAGTCAATCACGCCGAGGCCGGCCAGAATCACCAGTACGACTGTCGCCAAGCACAGCGGCAGAACGAAACCCAAACCCTTGAGTAGATTCATCAGCATTCTCCTCGTAGGAGTGCTCGGGCCTCGTCGACGAATTGGGCGAGGTATCTCCACGGGGCGGCGACCTGCTCAGGTTCTCCGGACATGCTTGCCGGATCGTCGCGCCACGCACTGCGCACCGCCGCGCCTGCCTCTTCGCCACCAGCGTTCAGCCAGGTAGAGAGTTGGTCCATCCTGGCGACGCTCTTCTGCACCTGCGGATCGTCAGGACGCGCTCCGGCCACGCGGAGCTCCTCGACACGGCGGTACAGCTCAGGCCACTCAATCTCCAGCACGTAAGCCAGAGCCGGCCCCACAGTTGCAGCGCCCGAGGCGAGCTGCGCGCGGTGGTCCTTGCTCACGTGCCGGTCAAGAACCTCGCCAGCGCCTGCCCGCGCGCCGCGCATCAGCGTGAGCATCCCGGCGGGATCGACTTTCCCGGTCAGCTCACCACCTGCCTCCACGATCGTGGCCACCCGTTCCCGCAGCCGGCTCAGATCAGCTATCGCGTGGTCGAGGTGATCAAGTTGGTCAGTCAGCACCCGACGTGGATCCAGCCCAGCATCGAGGCAAGCCCGGATGGACTCCAGGCTCAGCCCCAATTGGCGTAGCGTGAGCACGACATACAGACGGCCGAGATCACTCTCGGTGTACTCGCGGCGGCCGCCAGCACCACGGTTCTGGGGCGACAAGATCCCGATCTCGTCCCAGTGGTGCAAGGTCCGCACGGTCAGTCCACTCGTCGCGGCGACCTCACCCACGGTCCACCGATCTCTCATCGCCTGATCGCGCTCCTCATGCCATCCAGCATGCAACCTCACGTCGCGTGAGGTGCAAGCACCACAGGTCGACTTGGCCGCTGCGCTCAGGAACGGGTCGACACCTTCGCCGCCGCCAACGGACGTTCAGATGCTGACAGTCAGCCGTTCAAGGTCGAGCCGGTGATGAACGACCTCGTGGACGATGTGCGCTGCGAGCCAGGACAGCGGCCGGAGCATCGGCTCCGGGTAGTTGTAGAGCAGAGTTCGATCCCACTCGTCGTTCGGGATCTGTTCCCACGTGCGGGCGAGCCAATTGGCCGCCAACTTGATCTCGTCGGCAGCCTCCGCGGGCTCAAGGTCGTCGTACTCACCCCAAGCGACCCGCTCATTCGGGCCCATCGTGACGACCCTGGTCCCATTCTCACGCCGCGCATTGAGAGTTCTCTCCCGAGCCACCAGGAGCACATCGCGGACGTGCCCGGCATACTCCATGGCTGACCAGGACCCCTCAGGCACGGTGCTCGTCGGGTGCCTCTCCCGAAGCATCTGCGAGAACTGTGCAACTTCGCGCCGCAGCTCCGTTGGTGCAACGCAGGGCGACAGCGTTCGATAGTCGTAACTGCACTCTGCACAGATCGGATCCATATCGTCCATCGTCGCAGGCAGCCGCTCGCGTCGCCACGATTCCCAGTTCCACCCTCGATAGCGACTCCACTCGGAGCTGATCGTTCGGCCACGTCATCTCCGGCAGCGACACAGGGAGCAGACGCTTCCAGAGCACCTTCCTGGCATGACGGTTTACGAGTTCACACAGCGGCCGACCAGTCCTGACTTCGGGGCTGTAGGTGGTTCTGGTGATATCCGCCAGGTCGTTGGTGCGCTACTGACGTACGGGCTGGTGTTTGCGTGTCTGATGCTGATCATCTCGGCCGCGGTGTGGGCGATCTCGTCGTCCAACGGAAGTTGGCAGTCCGCCTCCAAAGCGAAGGCTGGCGTGTTCGTGTCCCTTGCTGGCGCGGCTCTGACGGGCGGAGCGCTCGCGTGGGCGAACTGGCTCCTCGATGTCGGTGCTGCGCTGTGACCTGCGCACCTGTGGTTCAGGAACACCTGTCGACTTCAGGAGGAATCGTGCTTCACCTTGACCTGCTTCCCGCTCTTGTTCAGGTTCTGCCGATGGACATCACCATCGACCCGAACTCCAACGGGCTGCCCGGCATCGGACAGCTCCGCAAGATCGTCGGCGCGTCGATGACGGTCGGTCTGGTTCTGGCGGTCCTCGCACTGATCATTTCGGCCATCGTGTGGGCGATGGGCGCGAACTCGTCCAACCCGCATCTGGCCGGGCGCGGGAAGTTCGGCGTCGTGATCGCCCTTGGGGCCGCCATTGTGACCGGCGCGTCGGTGACGTTGGTGAACTTCTTCTGGAACGTCGGCCAGGCCGTCTGAGACGACAGATTCGGGCGACGGGAGCAAGAGCGATGGGTGTGTGTGATCTGCCGGTGGTCTCCACCGTGTGCGACAAGGCCGGCGATGCGGCCGCGAGTTTGGTGACCGCGCCGTTCAACTGGCTCGCCGAGGGCATGGGCAACGCGGCGGAGTGGATGTTCGAGTCCGTGTGGTCGGTCATGGACTCCACCACCTCAGTCGACGTCACCAGCGACGAGTACATGAAGGTCTACAACATCCTGTTCGGGATCGCGGTGTTCGTGATGCTCGGGTTCTTCCTGCTCCAGGTCATCGGGGGAATGATCCGAAGAGAACCTGCCGCGCTCACCCGAGCGCTGACTGGTCTGGCCAAATCGATCCTCGGCTCTTTCGTCGCGATCACCTTGTTGGCGCTTGCGTTGGAGATCACCGATCAGCTCACCGTCGGGATCGTCCAGGCAGCGGGCACGAACATGGACGAGATGGGTGATCGGATCGCCCTATTGGCGGTGGGGATCGGCAGCCTCAGCCTCAAAGCGCCGGGTGCGGCGGCGATCTTGACGATCTTCCTCGCCGGGCTGGCCATCGGTGCCGCAGTGATCGTGTGGATCAGCCTGCTGGTCCGTAAAGCCCTGCTGCTCGTGGCGATCGTGTTCGCTCCCATCGCCCTGTCAGGAGCCTCGTGGGATCAGACCCGCGGATGGATCGGTAAGTGGGCGACGTTCGTGATCGCGTTGATCTTGTCCAAGCTCGTACTTGTGGTGATCTTCCTACTCGCCACCGCCCAGATCTCGGCACCGATCGATGCCGACTTGAAGTCCGTCAGTGAACCGATCGCCGGTGTCGTGTTGATGCTGATGGCCGGCTTCGCGCCGTACATGACCTACAAGGCGATCAGCTTCATGGGCTTCGACATGTACCACGCGATGTCGGCTGAGCAGGAGACCAAGGCGTCGATGAACCGGCCCATGCCGATGCGTGGCGGTGGTGCTGGCGGTGGCACTGTTCCCAAGATCCTCGGCGGCAACAGTGGTGGACCGGGAGGCACCACCCGCGGACCCGCTCCGGCGTCCGCCGCGAGCGGGTCAGGTGGGGCAGCGTCTGGTGGTGGTGCCGCTGCTGCTGGAGGTGTGGTGGCCGCCGGTGCCGTGGCAGCGAAGGAAGCCGCGACGGCTGGCCCGAGGATGGGCAACTTCGTCGCCACCCAGGCTTCGGGTCATGCTGAGCAAGCCAGCGCCCCAACAGGTGCCGCAGGAGCGGTTCCTGCGCACAACGTTGATCCGACTCCCCCGGCGGCGTCGCGACGGGACGGCGAATCTGGAGGCGGACGATGAGTGCGCCGCAGACCTCAACGTCGAGCACCTACGACCTGCAGCCGGTGAAGTTCTCACGGCTCGCACGCCGGGGTGTGCTGTTCGGGCTCACTGTCTCCCAACTGGTGGTGGTCGGTATCGGTGCAGCCATGCTCGTGTTCTGCCTTTACGTCGGCGGTGGGGCCAGTTTGATCGTCGCTGTCCCGGTCATCGTGTGCTGTGCGGCGCTGGCCTGGGTGGGTGTGGGTGGTCGCAAGCTGATCCAGTGGGTTCCGATCGTCGGCATCTGGGTGTGGCGCTCGACGGGAGGACAATTGGCCTACCGGCGCCGCATCGTGGCGCCTCGGCCGGTCGGGACACTCGCGCTGCCCGGGGATGCCGCCAGGCTGCGGCAATGGTTGGACCCTGAATCCGGTGCCGTGATGGTGCACGACCCCCATAAGTCGACACTGACGGCGATCGTCGCGGTCTCGCATCCAGCGTTCATCCTGCTCGACCCGCTCGAACAGGAACGGCGGGTCACCGGTTGGGGTCGCGTTCTCGCGACCGCGTGCCGGTCGGGTCGGATCGCCTCCTTGCAGGTCATGGAACGGACCCTGCCGGACTCCGGCAAAGGGCTTGCCGAATGGTGGCAGCAGCACGGAACCAGTGACGGCAGTTTCACCGCCACCACGTACGGCGAACTCATCGACCGTGCCGGACCCGCCGGGGAACGACACGCATCGACCATCTCGGTCTCGCTCGACCTCAAGTCCGCCAGTCGAGCGATCCGGGCCGCCGGCGGCGGCAACCGGGGCGCCGCAGCCGTGCTGCGACAGGAGATGTCGACCATCGTGGCCGCACTCCGCTCAGCCGACCTCGCACCATCGGACTGGTTGGAACCTGGAGAACTCGCAGTCATCCTGCGCGGCGCCTACGACCCCGACATCGGCGCAGCGCTGGAACGCCAAGGCGACATCGGGCGCGACCTGGCCACCGCCGGACCCGTGGCCGTCACCGAAAACTGGGCGATGCTGCGCTCTGACTCCGCGCACCATTGCGTGCTGTGGATCAGTGAATGGCCACGGTCGCTGGTCTTCCCCGGCTTCCTCGCGCCCGTTCTGCTGTCGTCGGGTATCCGACGGACGTTCAGCCTGCTGTACACGCCCCTGCGTACCGACCAGGCCGCCCGCGACATCCGCAAGAAGAAGACCGAGTACGTCTCCGACGCGGCGCAACGGCAACGCATCGGGCAAGTCGAGGACGCCCAACACAGCGCTGAATACCAAGACGTCCTCCAGCAAGAAGCCGACCTCACTGCCGGCCACGGCGTCCTGCGGGTCACCGGGCTGATCGCCGTCAGCGCCAGCGACCCTGACGAACTCGAACGCGCCGTCGCTGACATCGAGCAGGCCGCCATCCAAGCCTCCTGCGAAACCCGGCGCCTGTGGGGGCAGCAAGCCCAAGCGTTCACCGCAGCCGCGTTGCCTTTGTGTCGCCAACTCTGACCGTTGCGGCGCACCTGGTTATCAACCCAGGCGTCATGACCATTCGGGAGGAAACGTGCCGACCTTCACCAACCCCACCGTTGATGCAGCTGAGGCCGAGCAGGCGCTGCGCGGTCTCACGCACGCCACACGCCGGATCGACGACCCCTCCCAGATCTACGGAATCCTGGCCTCGCTGTCTCAAGCGGTCGCCTCGTTGAGCCAGTCACTGCACCAACTCGCGGCTACCCACGACAACCACGGCGTAGGCAGCCGCACCGAGGTGGTCGTTGATCCGCAGCAAGCCGGTGCCGCGTACCGGGTGTCGTGGGATCTGCACCGTGCAGGAGAGATGCTCAAGAGCGTTCAGAAGGTCGTCGATGCCGCCCACGAGGCCGAAGCGACCCTCACCTACCAGCCCCCAGCCGTCAGCCGGTCGACCGGACGTACCTCGGGCGGGGTGTCGTTGTGACCGGCCGCGATACGTCTCGTCTGCACACTTCGGTTCTGGTTTCCCCGAACCGTGAACGACGCCGAGACCGCAAGGCACGAAAGGTGGCAGCCCGCGACCTGCTCGCCCGCGACCGCGCTGAGCAGAAGGCGACCGCTAGGGCCAAGGCCGATGCGCTCGCCGCGGAACGCAAAGCAACCGTGCTGCTGCCCAAAGCGGGGGAACCTGGTGCCGCGGCGTTGCGGACACCTGGACGGTTGCGGCTCCCTCGTCATCAAGACACCTCTGCCACCCTCGCGGGTGCCTATCCGTTCCTCGCCGAAGGTGGACTCGGTAGCGATGGAGTCTTCGTCGGCCAAGACCTGTACTCGGGCAGTTCGTTCGTGTTCGACCCGTGGGTGCTGTATGCGCGCGGCATGATCACCGCCCCGAACGTGGTGCTGGCCGGGATCGTGGGCTCGGGCAAGTCGTCGCTGGCGAAAAGCCTCTACACGCGGTCCATCCCGTTCGGTCGACGCGTCTACATTCCCGGCGACCCGAAGGGTGAACACACCGCTGTGGCTGAGGCAGTCGGCGGCAAAGCCATCGCGTTGGGTCATGGGATGTCGGCGCGGTTGAACCCCCTCGACGAGGGTCACCGGCCCAGCGGACTCGACGACGTCCAGTGGGCCGCGCAAGTCAGTGCACGACGCCGCGACCTTCTTGGCGCGCTCGCTGAGACGGTGCTCGATCGTCGACTCTCACCCTTGGAACACACCGCGATCGATGTCGCACTGGGCGAGGTGGTCCGTACCGCTGAGGTGCCGGTGCTGCCGCTGGTGGTCGACCGGCTCTTGGAACCTGATCCGACGGTGGATGCCGACGGTCGGCTCGCCGAAGACGGCCGGCTCCCCGGGCACGCGCTGCGGCGACTGGTGGCTGGTGACCTCGCTGGCCTGTTCGACGGCCCCTCAACGGTGCAGTTCGACCCGACGTTGCCGATGATCTCGCTCGACCTGTCGCGGGTGACGGAGAACGCGACCCTGGTGTCGGTGTTGATGACCTGCGCGTCGGCGTGGATGGAGTCCGCGCTGCTGGATCCCAACGGTGGACAACGCTGGGTCGTGTACGACGAGGCCTGGCGGCTCATGTCCCACCCCGCGCTGCTGCGCCGCATGGACGCCCACTGGCGACTTGCCCGCCACTACGGGATCGCGAACATGCTTGTCTTCCACAAACTCTCCGATCTCGACAACGTCGGCGACTCCGGATCAGCCATGCGGGCACTCGCGAACTCACTGCTCGCCAATGCGGAAACCCGGATCGTGTACCGCCAAGAGTCCGACCAACTGGGTAGCACCGCGACCGCACTCGGACTCACCGGAACCGAGCAGACGCTCCTGCCCACGCTGGGCACCGGCCAGGGCCTGTGGCGGATCAAGCACCGCTCCTTCGTCGTGCAACACCAGCTCCATCCCGCTGAGTTGGAGTTGTTCGACACCACGAGCCGGATGACCGGCATCCACCCGGCGGAATCCTCCGCGCACCTGATGGACGACACGACATCGGGAAGGTGAACCGGATGCGGCAGCAGACACGAGCAGCGCAGCAAGCACGAGAAGCGAAACTCGACGCGCTGCACGCCAAGTTGACCGACGCGGTCAGCACCCTGGTCAGCGGCGACGACTGGCGTCGGGCACTCGAGTTCTCCGCGAGATTCCGCAGCCGGTCGTTCAACAACACGATGCTGATCTACCTGCAGCACTACGAAGCATTCCAAGCCGGCCGGGTCCCATCCGCCACTCCGACCTACGTCGCCGGCTTCAAGCAGTGGCAGACCCTGGGCCGACAAGTGAGGAAGGGACAGTCCGGGTACGGGATCCTGGCACCGGTCACCGCGCGGTTCGCGTCCCGCACCCCCGAGAACGCCGACTCGTGGCGGCGTCTCGGGCGCGGTGAACGGGCTCAGCTTGGTGAGACGACCCGCACCAAGCTGGTCGGCCTGCGGCCCGCCTATGTGTGGGACGTGACTCAGACTGACGGTGACCCGATCCCGGAACCACCCGCCCCGACCCTGTTGGCCGGCCAAGCACCTCTCGGGCTCTGGGACGGGCTCGCCGCGCAAGTCGAAGCGCGGGGGTTCACCCTCAAACAAGTCCCTGACGCGGCGGCGATCGGTGGCGCAAACGGCCTCACCGACTTCACCAGCCGTGAAGTCAGCGTCAGAACCAACATGGATGAGGCAGCCCAGGTCAAGACACTCGCGCACGAACTCGGCCACGTCATGCTCCACTCCCCCGACACCCACACGAGCGACAAGGCGACGACGCGGGACGCAGCCCTGCATCGCGGCATCGCCGAAGTCGAAGCCGAATCCGTAGCGCTGATGGTCGGCGCAGCCCACGGCCTGGACACCAGCGCCTACACCATCCCCTACGTGACGAGTTGGGCGAGCACAGTCCCCGGGACTGACCCCGTAGATGTCGTCCAAGCCACCGCCGAGCGAGTGCGGAGCACCGCTGTTCGCGTCCTGGACCAACTGGACACTGCGCAGGTCGGCGATGGTGATCCTCCCGGAATCGAACGCACCGCCCCCGCCCGGACCAATCCGGAGCGGCGGCAACAGGCGGTCGTTGAACGGCAGGCGGTCGGGTTATGAGCCTGCTGAACCCAGCCACCGCCTACCGCCGCTCCACATCCCGGCCGCGGATCCCCGTCGTCCTGCCGCAGGTCCAGGTCACCGTCGACGACACCGGGACATTGAGCGTCAGCATCGACGACGAACCACCCACCGACGACACCAGCGGCCTGACCCGGGGCGACCTGCGTCCACTGCTGGACCGCATCGCCACCGAACGCGAATCCGCACTGCGGGTCGAGATCCACGAACCCGACGGCACCGTGTTCACCGACTTCCACACACCACAACCAGCAGCCACACCCGCCCCTGTACCACCGCCATCTATCCGTGAAACGCATGGCCGAGCAGGCGCGCAGCCGACTGTGAGAGTGAGCGCGGGAACGGTGACCGGCGAAGGCTTCGGCCCCAGCGAGACGGTCGTCATGGCGATCGTGGTGCACCGCACCACCGCCACCGCCGACGGCACCCTCGACCTGCACCTGCCCGTCGCCCTGCTCGACCGGACAAACGAAGATGTCGTCCTCCTCGGAGAACAAACCGGCCTGGCCCCAACCCGATCGGACGCCACCGAGGCATCGGAACGGGAAGCCTCGTGAACACCGGCGGGCGCCCGATGGACGACACCCTCGTCAACCTCGCCCTCATCGGCATCGGGATCCTCGCCGCGTTCGCCGGCCTGCTGCGGGGCGCCGCAACCCTCACCGCCTGGGTGAGCCGAACCAGTCAACCGACCGCCGATTGGGCTGCCGGAATCCGCGTGCTCAGCAACCCGGGCGACCCCAGCCGAGTATTCGGCGCTGCCATCTCGCCGTGGGTCTACTGGCCGATCGTCGCCGTACTCGTCCTGGCGCTCGGGGTGGCTGGGTTTCTGATCTGGCGCACAGTGGATTCGATGCGGCACAGCACCCGGCACGACCCGCGGCGGCTGGCCGGTGTCGCAACCCGCGCCGAGGTGGCCGCCGTGGCGTCCAAGAAAGCACTCCTGGCCCGCTCGGCCACCCTGCGACCCAGCCTCACCAACGCCGCCCCCACCGACGTCGGCTACCTCCTCGGACGTTCCCGTGGCATGGAGGTCTGGGCGTCGGTGGAGGACTCGATCCTGCTCCTCGGGCCCCCACGATCAGGCAAAGGGCTCCACGTCGTCATCAACGCCATCCTCGACGCACCCGGCGCGGTCGTCACCACCTCAACCCGGCCCGACAACATCGCCGCCACCATCACCGCACGCCAAAAACGGGGCCCGGTCGCGGTGTTCGATCCGCAACGGCTCGCCGAAGGATTCCCCTCTGGTTTGCGGTGGTCACCCGTACGGGGATGCGAAGACCCGCTGACCGCGATGATCCGAGCCACCGGCCTCGCATCAGCCACCGGCCTGTCGGCTGGTGGAGTCGAGTCCGGCGGGTTCTGGGAAGGCAAGACCCGCACCGCGCTCCAAGCGCTACTGCACGCCGCAGCACTCGACCACCGCAGCCCCGCCGAACTGTTCGCATGGACCCTCTCACCGTCGGCAGCCAACGACGCGGTCGCGATCCTCTCCTCCCACCCCCAGGCTGCGGCCGGTTGGGGTGAATCGCTGGACTCGATGATCCACGCCGACGCCCGCACCCGCGACTCCATCTGGATGGGCGTCTCCCTCGCGCTGTCCTGCCTGGCCGACCCGCGCGTCCTCGAATCCGTCAGCCCCTGCCCTCGTGAAGAGTTCGACCCGGCCGAGTTCCTCACCAACAACGGCACCCTCTACCTGCTCGCCACCGGAGCCGGCGCAGGAGCATCCTGGTCACTCGTCGCAGCGTTCATCGAGGACCTCGTGGAAACCGCCCGCCGACTCGCCGCCGACTCACCAGGCGCCAGACTCGACCCGCCCCTGCTACTCGCACTCGACGAGATCGGAAACCTCTCCCCACTCCCCTCCCTACCGGTGCTCATGGCTGAGGGTGGAGGCACGGGCATCACCACCCTGCCCGTCCTCCAATCCCTCGCTCAAGCACGCGACAAATGGGGAGACCACGCAGCCGGAGCCATCTGGGACGCCAGCATCGTCAAGGTCATCCTCGGCGGAACGTCAGCAGCACGCGACCTTCAAGATCTGTCCGCGCTCATCGGCGAACGCGATGAGCAAACAGACACCGTTTCCGTCGGAGACTACGGCTCACGGTCGCTCCAACGCTCCATCCGCCGAGTGCCCGTGATGCCACCAGAAACGATCCGCACCCTGCCCTTCGGCACAGCACTGGTCTTACTGCGCAGCGCGCCACCTGTAGTGACATCTCTGCGCCCGTGGACCGCACGGCCAGAGGGCGCGGTGATCCAGCAGAACCGCACGGCGGTCGAGAAGTTGCTCCGGCGTCGCTAGGGGCGTCTAACGAAACCAAGATCAGTCATACGCCACCGGGTCTAGAGGGCGGTGAATGGTCGCGGCTGACCGACGAGACACCGGGCGACGCCACGGAACACCTCATCGGGCACTTCGGGATCGGGTTACGACGGCACGCTCATGTCCTCGTCTGTCGTTCCTCCTTGACGATTACGATTCGCTGGACAATGACGGCCGCAAGGCATAGGCCAATGATCGCGAGGCCGCTACTTCGCACATAGGGTGATACACCTTGCAGAGCCGACGCGAAACCCAGGCCCACGTAGACCGTGACACCTGCGGATCCACCGAGCTGGTCCGCGGCTCGCTGCACGCCGGATGCGACTCCGGCATCATCGTCAGTGACTTCGGTAACGGCCGCGTACTGCAATCCAACGAGGCCGAAACCCATACCTGCGGCGATGAAGAGCATCGCGGGGGTTAGTAACCACGCGGGGGCTTCGAGCTGCGCGGCTGCCGCGATCACGATCATGCCTGCCCCTGCGGAACTCAGTCCCACGACGATGCACGCACGCGCTCCCCAGCGCCCCAAGAGGCGGGGCACGACGGTCACGGCGACGACGAGTGCCACCGCAAGCGGCAGGAGCAGCAATCCGGTTTCCAGTGGCGAGAGACCGAGTCCATCCTGTAGATAGAACGTGAACAGCAGGAAGGATGTTGAGAGCGCCGCGCTCAACAATGCAGTCGCAAGATTTGCTCGCACTCGTGTCCGGTTGCGGAAGAAGGTCAGCGGAACCAACGGGTTTGCGGCTCGGCGTTCCACCTTGACGAACAGTGCAGCGGCGGCTACCGCTCCCACTAGGGCAGCGATTGATGACCATGGCACATCCCCATTGCCGTGCCCCGCCTCTACCACACCGAAAGCGAACAGCAGCGGTGCGCTCGTCAGCAGAATCGATCCGAGAATATCCAACGGTGCGCGCTCCTGCGATCGGTCTGGAGGTAGCAGGGCGACAGAAGCGATCAGCACGAACAGGACGAACGGAACGGCGATGAGGAAGATCCATCGCCACCCGAGATATTCGGTGATGATTCCCGAGAGCACGAACCCCAGTACAAGACCGCAGCTCGCCACCGCAGCCCAGACGCTCAGGGCGCGGGTGCGCGCCCGCCCTTCGGGAAACAACAGGACGATGGTCGCCATCGCAGCGGGCAAGGCGAGGGCTTCCCCTGCACCCTGCAACAGCCTTGCGCCGACGAGTAGCGGAAAGGTTTCCGCGATGCCCGCCATCAGCGAGGCTGCTCCAAAGATGGTGGTGCCGATGAGGAGAAGGCGGCGGCGGCCGAAGACGTCCCCCAGACGTCCGCCAAGCATCAACAGACCACCGCCTGTGATGGTGTAACCAACGACGACCCATGTCAGGCCGCGTGCGTCAACGCCCAGATCGTGGCCGATGGATGGCAGCGCCACGTTGACCACGGTGACGTCGACGGCGATGAGAAATTGCAGGATGGACAGACACACGAGGACTGCCCAGGACCGAGCGACCGATACTTGCGCAGGCCGCGATGAAGAGGTGCTGAAAGACACAGAAAACTCCGTTGCTCGAATGAAGACCGGGCGACCAGACATGTCGCACCGAACCGACGATCAAGCGACGGAACGTGAACTAGATAGTGTGAGGAGACGTTCCGCCGCTAGCGGAGCGTCTCGGTCACAGCGGCAGCGGCCGCAGCAGAAGCACCTGACATGACGCCCATCTTACCCGATGGTGTTCCGCGTAGTGGCTGTCCGCGAGCCGTCACGCACACCTGTCTCCTACAAGCGGAGTGCCAATCCGGCACTCCCCGAAGATCAGGAGCCAGGTCATGACCATCCCCACCCAGATGAGCCTTCACGGATTCATCGCTACCCCGCCGGAGTTGACGTACAGCAAGAACGACGTGGCCCGGTTCTACGCCCGGATCGGTGTCGAGCAGTGGCGCAAAGAGGCTGATGGGAGTTTCACGAAGCTTGAGCCGCAGTTCTGCGACCTGGTGATGTTCAAGACCGCCGCCGAACGGGCATATGCCCGGTTCCGTACCGGTGACCAGTTCGTTGCCTCCGGGTACGTCCATGAGTACGAGTTCGACCGCGACGGCGAGACCGTGCAGCGGGAGGAGTTTGTGGCCCGCCGGATCGGTCACGACAGTGCCCGCACCCGCTACAGCGTCGAACGCCCCACCCCCGAACGTGAAACCGGACCGACCACCGGCCGTGACACCCAACGGCGGGTCGAACCGACGTCGACCGCGGTCGGGATCTGACCATGACCGACGAACCCAAGAACCGTGACCGTGGGGATGCGTCGGTGCTCGACGTTGAGCGGCACCCTGTCTTCGAGACCTGGGAGAACTTCCCCACCCGCGACAACACTGCCGACCAAGATGCGACGGGTCCTGATTGGTCGGAGGCGTTCGAGTCGGGGTCGTTGTCTGAGCCGTTGGGGCCGATCAACTGGAATACCCTTACCGCGAACGAGGCCGAAGCCGAGTGGCTGGACCTCAACGCATGGGTGAACTGGCTCCGCGGCACCTACGGCCTGTCCCCTACCGAGTTGCCGCCGATGTGGCACCGTCACGACGAACTCGTGTGGGAACTGTCCGCCCTGCACCTGCACTGGCTGAACTCCTACAGCCCCGACGCTTCCCCCTCGGCACCGTTGGCCTGGCACCGTGACTTCGCTGAAGCACGCCTGCGGCTGCGGGACTGGGTCGCCGCCTGCGGCACCCGACTAGACCGCGACCGCCCCACCCGCCACACGTCCTGGCCCGGCGAACCCGCTGCGTTGCCTGCCGCGGAAGCGACCGTGACCGATCGAGATGCCGACTTCGTGCAGGTCGTGATGGCCGACGTCACCGCCCGACGGCAGGTCGAGGCCGAGGTCGCACGCAAAGCCTCCTAACCCCACCGCCCTGTCCTGGCGCCGCGGCGCCGCAGCGGGTTGTGGAGAACCCACGGGTGTCCACAGGACGACCGTTCCGCACCACCCCTGGCCTTCCTGTTGGCGGACGGTGGCGTTGCGCGCACCTGATGTACATACCGAAGGGAACGAATCGATGCTTCTCGCTCACGCGGTCACTCTGGCTGAGGCCCGCTCCTACATCGCAGCCCTCGCCGACGAGGCCGTCACGTTCGACGGCTCGGTCGAGTACGAGCACGCCCTGCTCTACCTCGACCTGATCCACGGCGAGGATGTCCCCGCCCTCGACACCCACGGGCTCACCGACGACCGGGCCATCCTGCACGCCATCGCCGTCAGCGCCGTCAAAGAACTCGCCGACCACGGTGTCGACCGGCTCCAGATCGAACTGCTCCTGGACATGCTCGACGTGGCCCGTGACCGCGACAACCCGTCCAGCGAACCCCGTGATTCCTGATGTACGGCGACAACACCGCGGCCATGCGCAGTGAACTCGCCACCCTCCTGCAACTGGCCCGCAACCACCACACCAACGGCCTCACCCCTGGTGACGTCGAACAGATCGCGGCGTTTCGCACCAGCCTGACCCTCTGGTGCCAGCAAGCCGTCCGCGCCTCCAACCCGATCGTCGACCTCGGCGGCACCACACCCCGCAGCCGCGGACCAGCCGAAGAACTACGCCACCGACTCGATCAAGCCCGAACCGGCTACACCACCGGGCTACCGGACCTCGACCAGCTCGCCACCCCGCACCCCCAGCACGTCGTCGACACGTGGCGACGTGCCGCGAAAGCAGCCGTCCTCGGCGAGCACGACTTCCCCGCCGGCCTCAGCTACGACCAGATGAGTGACGAACAGGCGATGACCGTCCTCAAAGACGCCGCCGAGATCACCCGAGCACTCACCGGACTCGACCGCCACTACACGACCACCATCCCCAGCTGGGAACCCATCACCGATGCCAACCTCCTCGGTAGGGCAGCGGTCGTGTGCGCCGCGCACGCCGGGTACACGCCACCTGACTACCGGATCGACCACAAGGGCTGGCGGCCCCCAGTCCAACTCGCCGACGGCCCCGCCCTACCCGGGCTGACCGGAGTACTGCAAGCGCAGAACAACCTCCTGTTCCATCTCCAGCATCAGCCCGACGGGTACAGCCTCCGGCTGATCCTGGACTCCCAACGCATCGTCTCCAGACACGCCGCCACACTCGCCCAACACGACTCCCGTGGCGCTGGGTTCGCGGACCGGTGGGCCGAACGCGCCCGCACCTACACGCTGCTGGTCGACCAGACCCGCAACCTCCGCGGACTGGTCGGACACGGCCACGCCGCGGCCGAAGGCGCCATCGCCGCAGCACGCATCCAGAAACTCCAACCAACCGGCCTTATCGAGATACAAGCCCTACGACACCTCGACGCACTCTTCACCCACATCGACCGACGACTCCACGACGTCATCGTCGCCGGTGCGCGGGACCGCAGCTACCTGATGCGCGTCACCATCCCCCGCATCGACCTCACTGCTCCAGGAGCAGTCAAGGCGCCGCGGGCACGGCACGTGCCACTCGATGTGCGGCCCGACTCTCCTTTACTGATGGCGGTCGCGAACCGACTCGATCCACGCCCCACACCATTGACACGTTCGCCTCGCGGGGTGACGGAACGGCGGGCGTTCATCGACGCTGTCGATAGCACCGAGACGTCTCGCCGTTCCGTCCCTGCGTCTTCACCTCCACGGTTGTGACTCGCGTGTCCGTTCGCGGGGGCCAGGCTCAGGCGATTTGGAAGGTCTCCTCGCCGACGGTGACCTCGACCTTGAGGGTGCCGCCGAGCGCGTCGGCGTATCGGCGCAGCGTGTCCACCTTGGTGAAGTCGACCTCGCCACGCTCGATCTCCGAGACCCGCTTCTGGCTGATCGACAAGGTCGCGGCAACTTCGGACTGCGTCAGCGCCTGCATCTCCCGAAGCTCACGCAGTTTGTAGGCGCGTACCTCGGCCAGCATGCGTTCCATGTGGCGTTCTTGAACTTCCGGACGCCCCGGACGCTTGGCCAGGTATTCATCAAGTGTCTTGGCCATGTCACTTCCTGCCCTTCGGGTCACGCAACCTTGCGAGGTGCTCGTCATATCGATCGTCGGCGATCGGGATGTTCTTCCGGTACCACTTCTGCCACGCTCTGTGCTTGTCACCGGCTAGCAGCATGATCGCTCGGCGACGTGGATCGAACGCGAACAAGATCCTCACCTCGCTACGGCCTGATGAGCCCGGTCGCAGTTCCTTCATGTTCTTGTGTCGCGACCCCACGATCGAGTCGACCAGGGGCCGCCCAAGCCCTGGCCCGTGATCAGCCAGCAACCTGATCGCGGCCACCACTTGATCGAACGTGTCCGGGTCAGTCTGGTCGAGCCAATCCTCGATCAACTCGACGTCAACCACCCACCGCCCACCAATATACTCTTTTCCTTCTACATGGGAAAGGGTATGTCTATCGTCATTCATCGGCCCAACTCCCGGGTTCGGGGTGCCAGCGATTCGAGGATCTCCGCAGTCACCGGGTTCACCTTCTCGTCGGGCTCGATGTAGTGCGCCTTCGTGATGTCCGATGAGGTGTGGCCGAGCATCTCGGCCGCCAGCTCTGCTCCCCCAGCACGATCGATCACCGTGGCGACCGTCCTGCGGAACGAATGCGGGGTGACGCCCTCGATCCCCGCCTCTTCCATCACCGCCCGGAGACGTCGGCGCACGTTGTTCGTGGTTAGTGGTGTGCGGTTCCTGCTGAAGAAGATCAGGTGGTCAGGCCCCTCTGAACCGATCTTCGCCAATCTGTCGCGCAGCACCTCAGCTGTGAACGACGGCACCGACACCGTTCTGGTCGACTTCTGTGTCTTGGGATGGGGTTGTCGCTGCGTGGGCTTACCGGCCGGCGAGACGATCGTCCCGGAGATCCTGACCGTGGCAGGCGTACTGGTGACGTCGACGTCGCACTTGCGGATCGCAAGTACCTCCCCGATACGGGCCGAGGTGCCGAGCATGACCTCGATGATCTGCTCCAACTGGCCATCCGGTGGCGGACCGGAGAATCCCGGTCCACGTCGCCAACTCCGCACAGCCGTACGGATCGCTTCAACCTGAGCCGCGGTGAGTGCGGCTGCTTGCGACGGGGGTTTGCGCAGGCGTGCGGTCTCACGGACAGGGTTCTTCGCGATGGCGTCGTAACGCACCGCAAGACCCAGCGCGAGGCTCAACACGGTGCGAGCCTGCTTGGCCATGCTGTAGCTCTTGTTGGTGGCCAGTCCCTTGAGGAAACGGTCAACCTTGCTCACCGTGATCTCGCGCAGGGCGTATCCCTCGAATGCCGGCAACACCAACTGCCGCATGTTGCGCTCATAAAGCGCCCTGGTGCTCTCGGCGAGCTTCGCTTCCAGATCAAGGTCAGCTAGCCACACATCCGCCAGCGCGGTGAAGGAACTGTCCGGGGATAACTCCCCCGTCGACCGGTACGACGTCCGGTCGGCCAGCACCTTCTTCAGGTTCCGTTCCGCCTCACGCTTGGTTGCGCCAGTCGCCGAGACTCGTCTGACCTTACCGTCGTCGTCGCGGTACCGCGTCCGTGCACGGACTTGGCCTTGGGCGGCCTTGATGAACGAAATGTCGCCGAACGTGCCGATCGGGGTCCTGGGTCTAGCCACGACCGGTCACCGCCCGTCGAGCGAGTGTCCTGGTTCTTGCTCGCGCTGGCTCGCCAGCCAGGCGTGAACGTCGCTGACGAAGTAGCGCAGTTGACGCCCCACGTGGACAGCGCACGGACCACGCCCCGACAGACGCCAGTCGTAGAGCGTCCGGACCGGAACGTCGAGATACTCCGACAGCTCTTCGATGCTCATCAGCGGTTCGAGACCACTGATCGTTGTCTCTGAGGTCTTCATACCAGCTAGGTGCGCGGTGGCATCCGCACTTCCCAGCACCAGTCGGGCTGACTCCGTAGTCAGCGTGAGCAACCTCGTCGATGACGGTTCTTGGACCGGGTTTTCGGTCCGTAAGTGGTACCTGGATCAAATCCTCAAATGCTTTCAGGCTCGGAATCCGTAGATTCCGAGCCTGAATTTGGTAGCGGGGGCAGGATTTGAACCTGCGACCTCTGGGTTATGAGCCCAGCGAGCTACCGAGCTGCTCCACCCCGCGTCGGCAAGAAGAACTATACGGGGCTTGGCCCTGTTGCCCAAATCGGGGTCCCGGCGGACGCTGCACGCGCCGCCGAGACCCCGATCACGAGAGTCCGCGCTACTTCTTCTTGGTCGCCAACTCCAGCGCCTTGGAGACCAGGTCCTCGGCCTCCTTGGTGCGGTCGGCGTACCCGCCGAGGTCGCCCTCCTGGAGCGCCTTGTTGGCCGCGGTGAACTTCTCGTCGGCCTGCTCCAGCAGGCTCCGGATCTGCTTGGCGACCGAGCCCTTCAGCGGCTCACCGGTCTCCGGGTTCTCGCCAGTGCTCGGCTCTCCCGCGTCCGGATCGTCGGTGGAAGCCGACTCACCCTCGTCGAGCGAGAGCACGTTGGCCACGGCCTCCGCCACGGTCTCGCCGATCGCGTACTTGCCTCCGAAGGCCACCGTCACGTACTTGAGTACCGGGAAGTTGGCCGAGCTCACGCTCCGCTGCACGGTGTAGATCGGCTGCACGTAGAGCAGCCCCTCCCCGACCGGCAGGGTCAGCAGGTTGCCCTTGATGACCCGCTGGTTGTCGTTCCTGGTGAGCGGCTCGAGCTTCGTCTGGATGACCTCGTTGGTGTTGAACTTGTTGGCCATCTGGCCGGGGCCGTCGACCTGCGACGTACCCGGCAGCTGCAGCACCCGGAAGGTGCCGTAGTCGGCCTGCGACGCGTCGGCATCCACCGAGATGAACGCCGCCAGGTTCTGCTTCTTGTAGGGCACGTAGACCGAGGTCAGGGAGTAGATCGGGTCCGCGCCACCACTCGGCGTCCGCACGCTCAGGCGGTACGGCGGCTGGTAGACGCCCTTGCCGCTCGGGTCCTCGGGCACCTCCCAGCGCGCATTGCCCTCGTAGAAGTCCTTCGCGTCGTCGACGTGGTACGACGCCAGCTGGTAGCGCTGCACCTTGAACATGTCCTCGGGGTAGCGCATGTGCGTCAGCAGGTCCGCGGGGATCTCCGACTTGTCCTTGACGGTGCCGGGGAAGGCCGCACGCCATGCCTTGAGCAGCGGGTCGGACTCGTCCCACGCGTAGAGCGTCACCGAGCCGTCATAGGCATCCACGACGGCCTTCACCGCGTTGCGGATGTAGTTGATCTCGTCGGTCGGCAGCGTCTTGAACTCGTTGCTGGTGCTCAGCGCGTCATCGGTCATCGTCTCGAACGAGTCACGCTGCGCCTGCGGGTACTGGTCGGTGGTGGTGAAGCCGTCGAGGATCCAGACGATCTTGCCGTCGACCACCGCCGGGAACGGGTCCGAGTCCACCGTGAGCCACGGCGCAACCTTCTCCACCATCTGCCGCGGGTTGCGGTCGTAGAGGATCTTGGAGTTCTCGTTGACCCGGTTGGAGAGCACGATGCTGGGCTCGCCGAACTTCCACGCATACATGAGCTGGCGCCAGGTGCTGCCGACGTCGACGCCCGCCTTGCCGTCGTACGTCGTGGTCTTGCTGCTGTCGGTCTCCACGTCGTTGGGCAGGTCGAGCTCGACGTCGCGGTCGGACTCCTTGGCCTTGCCGACGATCGAGTACTCGGGGCTCTTCTCACCGAAGTAGATCTGGCCGCGGTAGCCGTTCGGCGAGAAGATGTTGGTCAGGTCGCCCTCCGGCGGCAGCTTCTGCTCCGCCCAGGCAAGGTTGTCGCTGCCTCCAGCGTCGTTGCCGTCGGCGTCCTGCTGGTTGCCGTAGGCCGCGATGACGCCGTACCCGTGCGTGTAGACGGTGTGCAGGTTCGACCAGTTCTTGCTGCCGTCGGGCAAGCCGTCCTGGTTGAGCTCCCGTACGCCGATGACGACGTCGCGCTGCTGTCCGTTGATCTCGTAGCGACCGACGTCGAGCACGTCCGGCACCGTGTAGTAGCCGGTGACCTGCTGCCGCTGCTCGAAGGTCGCACGCACCACAGCGGGGTCGACGAGGCGGATGCCCGCCGCGTTGCTGACCTCGGCGCGCTGCTCGTCCTTGCTGAGCGCGGTGTCACCGGCGTACTCCTCGATCACCGGATCCTCGATGTCGTACGCCGCCCGGGTGGCATCGATGTTCTTCTGGAGGTACGGCTCCTCCTTGGATGCCTGCGAGGGATCGACCTGGAACTGCTGGACGATCGCAGGCCAGATCATCCCGAGCAGGATCGAGGAGAGCACGAGCAGGCTCAGCCCGACTCCGGGGAGCAGCCAGGTGCGCCGCACCACGTTGGCGAAGAAGAGCACCGCGCAGATGATCGCGATGAACATGAGGATGTTCTTCGCCGGGAGCACCGCATGGTCGTCGGTGTAGCCCATGCCGCTGTGCAGACCGCCGCTGCCGTTGAGCAGGTCGAAGCGGTCGAGCCAGTAGTCGGCGGCTTTCGCGAGCACGAAGAGACCGAGCAGCACCGAGAGCTGGGCCGCGGCCGCGCCGGAGAGCCGGTCACCGCGCGACTGCAGCTTGATCCCACCGAACACGTAGTGCACGAGGGCGGCGGCTATCAGCGAGACCAGCAGCATCGCCATCGTGAAGTCGACGATGAAGTGGTACCAGGGCAGGTCGAAGACGTAGAACCCGATATCCCTCTTGAAGTACGGGTCCTTCGCGCCGAAGTCGCTGCCGTGTCGCCACAGCTGGTAGTCACGCCACTTCCCGGACGCAGTGGTGCCGGCGAAGGCTCCGATCACCAGCGAGATGCCGATCGTCAGCCAGACCCGGATAGGCGTGATCGCCTGCCGGTAGCGATCGAGGTTGATCTGCTCCGGCGAAGCCGGCCGGAAGAGCGGGCGGAACCGGAATGCCAGCACGAGGTTGATCGCGACCACGGCCGCCATCACGAGCCCGAAGATCAGGAACAGCCCGATCCGGGTGCGCAGCAACGTCGAGAACACCGTCTCGTAGCCGACCGAGCCGAACCAGAGTCGTTCGGTGTAGAGCGCGGTGACACCGGTGAACGCCAAGAACAGCGCCACCATGATCGCCAACGTGATCCATAGCGCCCGCGGTCGACGTGGCGGCGGGGCGTTGCGCACCGGGCGCTCCGGCTCGTCGTCAAATAGGTTGCTCATCGACGGGGGTCCTCCTCGGCTTCACCCTCGAGGGTGGCGTGCAACAGTTCCAGCAGTTCAGGCACCAGATCGACGCCGCCGACGACGGACTGGTCGTCGTCGTGGGCGCGCAGACGCAGCGCGCAGTAGCTCGCGCCCTCCCGGGTGGCTCCGGCGATGATCCGGACCTCCTGGCGATCGGGGTGGGCGGCGGCGTACTCCTGCGCGGCGGCGGGTTCGTCAGGAAGCTCGGCATCGGCGCCCGGCGGTAGCACCAGTCGCTCGACGGTGACCACACACCCGATCACCGACTCCGGCCACATCACCGTGGCCAGCAGGTCCTCGACGGCGACGCTGGGGTCGAACTCCTGCTCGACCGGGGTGAAGGACCCCTCGGCACTCGCCTCGTCCAGACCCATCGCGTGGGCGAGGTCGGGCTCGGCAGCCACCAGCGCGGCGGTCGGGACCAGGGCGAAGAGCCGGGACGGACGGTCCCAGCCTTCCTCGGCCACGTGCGTCTCCACCTCGAGTACGGCGGCCGCGAGCGCCGGGTCGAGCGGCTCGCCCTCGTCGTCGGGGAGGTCCATCGGCTGGGTCTCGTCGTACACGTCGTCACTTCCCGCTGCAGGTCGGCAGCTTGGCAGCCTTGTCCTGGGCGAACGCCTCGATCGCCGCCTTGGCGTCCTCGAAGGTGGCCACCTTGGCCAATCGCATGTCGCCGTTGGGCGCGCCGGCCACGTCGGCGCAGTTGTCGGCCGGCACCAGGAAGAGCTGCGCTCCCGCATCCCGGGCGCCGGCGATCTTCTGTTGGATCCCGCCGATCGAGCCGACCTTGCCGTCCGGGTCGATGGTGCCCGTGCCGGCGATGTTGGCGCCACCGGTCAGGGAGCCGGGCGTGAGCGTGTCGTAGATGGCGAGAGAGAACATCAGGCCCGCGCTCGGACCACCGATGTTGGGATCGATGCCGATGCTGACCTCGAAGGGGAAGGCGTAGCTGGTTCCGGGGTAGATGCCGATCACCGCGCGGTCCTCGTCCGGGTCCTTGGCCGGCGTGACCTCGACCGTGCTCTTCTTCGTGCCACGCACGATCTCGATGGGCAGCGGCTTGCCCACCTCGGCCTTCTTGATCGCCGACAGCAGCGTGTCGACGTCATCGATCCGCGTCCCGTCGACCGCCACGATCCGGTCGCCCTCCTTCAGCTTGCCCTCGGCGGGCGAGTCGGGCGTCAGCATGGCCACCCGCACGGCGGTCTTGAGCTTGTAGCCCAGCTCTTGGAGCGCGACGGCGAAGGCGACGTCCTGCGAGGTGGTCATGTCGATGTGCGAGCGGACCTGGTTGTCCTGATTGGTCTCGTTGTCGCGGTAGACGACGTCGTGCGGCTGCACCGACTCGTCGTCGGAGATCCACGCCCGCAACGCGGAGAAGATGCTCACCTTGTCCTCCGCGCGGTCGGAGGCGACGGTGGTCATCCGGAGCTCGCCGCCGTCGTAGTACGTGCGGTGGCCGGTGACCTGGATGATCTCCCGGCCCTGGTTCTCGGCGAGCACGTCGACGGTGATGCCGGGCCGACTGGTGACGTACGGCACCGGCACGAGGGCAGCACCCAGCCAGAGGCCCACCATCAACGGCACCGCGATCACCGTGGCCAGGGTTCGCCGACTCATGACGAAAGCCTCTCATTCCCGGGCAAGCGCACCGGTCGGCACCCGTCCTGCGGATCCGCGGCACCCGCCGAAGGACGCTCAGGCGGTACGCCGCTCCTCGCCGCCACCGCGCGAACGCGACGGTCGCACGGCAACACCGGTGCTGCGGTCCTGCCTGCGCACGGGGCGTGCCGCGGAGCGCTGGAGACCCGCGTGCTGGGCCCGCAGCGCCTTCGCCATCCGTGCGGCCGCCACCTCGGGGTCGACCTCTCCCCGGCCGTCTCTCCCGAGCCAGCCGACCCAGAGCATGGCCAGCACGGTCACCACGACCGAAGGCGCCAGCCACCACAGGATCTCCACGTCTCAAGGGTGCCACTCCCCGGCTCCGCCCGAGGCCATCCCACTGCGGCGAGTCCGCGATCAACCATCACATGCGCGAACTCAACGTGTGATTTGCGCGAACTCAACGTGGGAATCGCGCGAACTCGGCGCGTGGCGCTGGACCGGTCGGTCAGGGGGAGCCGACCCACTCCTGGGTCCCGTCGGTGAAGAGCTGGTGCTTCCAGATCGGCACCTCGGCCTTCAACCGGTCGATGAGCGCACGGGAGGCTTCGAACGAGGCACCCCGATGGGCGGAGCAGGTCGCGACGACTACCGCCGCGTCGCCGATCGCCAGGTTGCCGACACGGTGCACTGCGGCCACCGTGACGCTGTACTCGCCGGCGACAGAGGCGCAGACCTCCTCCAGCTTCGCGACGGCGCTGGGATGCGCGGCGTACTCGAGCCCGGTGACGCCCTGACCGTGGTCGTGATCGCGGACCCGTCCGACGAAGAGCACCAACCCACCCGAGGTCGGGTCGTCAAGCGCGTCGAGCACGACGTCGACGGAGAGCGGAGCGTCGCTGATCGCCGCGAGACGGACACGGGTGTCGGTGGTGGCCATGCCTCGCACCCTACTGCCCGGCGGGCTCGTCCGGACCGCTCCGACGCTGGCCCGGTTGTCGGCAGCGAGTAACTTTGACCTATGGACGACAAGCCGGGCGACCAGCCGGAGAACCCCTTCCGCGGCACCCCCTTCGAGCAGTTCTTCGGAGGCGGCGGGATGCCTGATCTCAACGCGCTGATGCATCAGATGCAGGCGATGATGGCGCCCCACGACGGGGCGGTGAACTGGCAGCTCGCCGGCGACCTGGCCCGCCAGGTGATCGCCCAGGAGAAGGATCCGTCGCCCTCACAACGTGACGCCGACCAGGTCGCCGACGCCGTACGCCTTGCCGACCTGTGGCTCGACGAGGCGACCGAGTTCGACTCCGGTGTGACCAGCACCGCGGCGTGGAGCCGCGCGGAATGGCTGGAGCAGACCAAGGAGCGCTGGCAGATCCTGGTCGAGCCGGTCGCCGAGCACGTCGTCGGCGCTATGGGCCAGGCGATGCCCGAAGAGGCCAAGGCGATGGCCGGCCCGCTCATCGGCATGCTGTCCCAGCTCGGCGGCGCGATGTTCGGTGGCCAGGTGGGCCAGGCGCTGGGCGGCCTCGCGGGCGAGGTGCTGACCGCCTCCGACATCGGGCTTCCTCTCGGTCCCGACGGCCGCGCGGCGCTGGTCCCCGCGAACGTCCGCGCGTTCTCCGATGGTCTCGACGTCGGCTACGACGACGTCCTGCTCCATCTTGCGCTGCGGGAGGCCGCCCACCAGCGGCTCTTCGCCCACGTGCCGTGGCTGCGCGACCACCTGATGTCAGCGGTCGCCGACTACGGGCGCGGGATCAGCATCGACACCGCGGGCATCGAGGAGCAGCTCTCCTCCATCAACCCGATGGACCCCGAAGCGATGCAGGAGGCGCTGGCCGGCGGACTCTTCGAACCGAAGCGGACTCCCGCTCAGGAGGCGGCGCTGCAACGGCTCGAGACAACGCTCGCGCTCGTCGAGGGCTGGGTGGACGAGGTGGTCAACCAGGCAGCAGCCGAGCGGATGCCGACCGCCGCCAAGCTGCAGGAGGCGGTACGCCGCCGCCGTGCCGCGGGCGGTCCGGCGGAGGAGACCTTCTCCGCGCTGGTGGGTCTGGAGCTGCGCCCCCGGCGGCTCCGCGACGCCGCCACCCTCTGGGGCTCGCTGCGCTCACGTCAGGGGGTCGAGGCACGCGACACGGTGTGGCTGCACCCCGACCTGCTGCCCACCGCAGCAGATCTCGACGATCCGCTCGGGTTCCGCGAGGGCCAGGAGCTGCCGGCCGAACTCTCCGAGGCCGACTTCGACGCGGCCCTGCGGGAGCTTCTCGACGGCCAGTCACCCGACGAGGGCACCGCGTGACGCTGCATGCGGACGCCCTGGAGGCCGTCTCCGGCTGGCGCGCGCCCTCGCCCCGCCAGGAGCGCCTGCGTGAGGAGATCGCAGACCACCTCACCCAGCACCACGACGGCGTCTGGCGCTCGTGCTTCCCCGACCACCTGACCGCAGGCACCCTGGTGCTCTCCGATGATGGCGCGCACGTGCTGCTCAACCTGCACGGCAAAGCGAAGCGCTGGTTCGCCTTCGGCGGCCACTGCGAGGAGGGCGACGCGACCCTGGCTGCGGTAGCTCGCCGTGAGGCGATCGAGGAGTCGGGGCTGGCGGCCGAGCTGCTCGACTTCGACCCGGTGCCGGTGCACATGGACATCCATGCCGTCGACTTCTGCGATCAGCGCGGCACGGTGCGGCACCTCGACGTGCGCTTCGTCGCCACGGTGCCCGCGACGGCCGCCCACCAGGCGAGCGACGAGTCGCTCGACGTGCGCTGGTGGCCCCTCGCTGCCCTCCCGGCACTGGGCGAGGAGATGCTGGATCTGATCGAGCACGCCCGCACCCGGGTCACCGGCTCGACTGCCCGCCCGGTCGCCGGCCGCTGAGCTCAGTCAGCGACGGGTCCCGGCTCGTCGCGTGCGGCCGACCAGCCCTCCAGGTAGCCCTTGGCCCGCTCCGCCTTCGGATAGGCATTGACCCAGGCCCAGAACCGCTCGTCGTGACTGGGCTCGAGCAGGTGGGTGACCTCGTGAAGCAGGACGTAGTCGAGCACCCACAGCGGCATCCCCTTCATCCGCGAGGAGATCCGGATACTCCGGTCACCGGGGGTGCACGAGCCCCATCGTGAGTTCTGGTTGTCGACCCAGCGCACCGAGTCCGGCTCGGCAAGGCCGCCCAGGTAGCGGTCGGAGAGATCCATCGCCCGGGCCAGGAGCTCCTCGTCGGGCGGACGTCGCCGCTGCTCCTGGCGCTCCAGGCGCTCCACCATGGTGGTCACCCACTCCTGCTCCGCCTTCTTCGACATCGAGGCGGGGATGAGCACGACGATCTTGTCGCCGTCCCGATGGGCCGAGACCGTACGGCGTCGCCGCGGCGAGCGCCGAACCTCGATCTCGGGGTTGCCCATGCGGGGGACGTTACCCGTTTGCCCAGGCCAGGAGGCGGTCCACGGGCCACGTGTTGACGATCCGCTCGGGCGCTATTCCTGCCAGCTCGGCCCGCTCGCAGCCGTAGTCGAGGAAGTCCAGCTGTCCGGGCGCGTGGGCGTCGCTGTCGATCGAGAAGAGGCAACCGAGATCGCGGGCCATCTCCAGAAGGTGCGTCGGCGGGTCACGGCGCTCGGGCCGGGAGTTGATCTCGACGGCGACGCCCTCGTCTGCGCAGGCCGTGAAGACCGCCTTCGCATCGAAGCGGGACTGCGCCCGCGTGCCGCGGCTGCCGGTCACCAGGCGTCCGGTGCAGTGGCCCAGCACGTTGCTCCGGGGATGACGTACGGCAGCAACCATCCGGCGGGTCATCGCCTCAGGCTCCATCCCCAACTTCGAGTGCACGCTGGCGACCCGGACCTCCAGGCGAGCCAGCATCTCGTCGGTCTGGTCCAGGCTGCCATCGTCGAGGATGTCCACCTCAATCCCCTTCAGCAGCCGGAAGCTGCCGTCGAGGTGCGCGTTGATCGCGTCCACCACATCGAGCTGACGCGCCAAGCGCTCGGCGCTGAGGCCGCGCGCGACCTTCAGGCGTGGGGAGTGGTCGGTCAGCACCTGGTAGTCGTGGCCGAGCTCGATCGCGGTGAAGGCCATCTCCTCGATCGGCGACCCGCCGTCGGACCAGTCGGAGTGCGAGTGCAGGTCGCCGCGCAGGGCCGCTCGGATCGATCGACCGCCGGCGACCAGCGGCCCCGCATGCTTCTGCTCGAGCTCAGCCAGACGCTCCGGCACCTCGCCCTGCGCCGCGGCCGCCACCACCCGCGCAGTCGAGGCGCCGACTCCGGGAAGCTCGGTGAGCGTGCCGGCGTCCACCCGAGCATGGATCTCGTCCTCACCCAGCGGCAGCAGCGCCGCTGCGGCGGTCCGGTAGGCCTTCACCTTGTAGGTGTCCTCCCGGCCGCGCTCAAGCAGGAACGCGATCCGACGCAGCGCAGCGACCGGTCCCAGCGGCTGGCTCATCGCCTACCTCCGTCTTGTCGCCGTCAGTCCTCGTCCACAACCTACGGGGCTCCACCCACAAGGTTCTCCACAGGTTGTGCACAGGCGCCGCCCACCCGGGCGTGAGACGGCGTGTCCGCCCGGCGTTGACCGGCACCGGGTGACGGCCTAGGTTTGCACCAGAAGAGGCCCCCGGTCGCCCGCTTCGGCGGAGCCGTCATCACGCTCGCAAGGGGAAGGCAAGTCGTGGTGGCTGTGACCAGGGGCCTCCTCTGCTACCGCGGCCCCGGACAGTCAGCGCCCGGCGAAGCGCGGCGTACGGCGCTCCTGGGCCGCTGCGATCCCCTCCAGCAGGTCCTCGGTCGCCATCGTCACCGGCTGTGCCACTGCCTCCCAGCGCAGCGCCGCCTCGATGTCGGTGTGCCGGGCCGCCAACCCCTGCTTGGTGAGCTTCGTCGCGATCGGTGCGGTCCCGGCGATCCCCACGGCCGCGGCGATCGCCTCGGCCCGCAACTGGTCGGCGGGCACGACCCGCGAGACCATGCCCATCCGGAGCGCCTCCTCGGCGTCCACAGCGCGACCGGTGAGCAGCAGATCCCGCGCCGCCGCCTCCCCCACCACGTCGGGGAACAGCCAGGACGAAGCCATCCCCGGGTGCAGGCCGAGCTTGACGAACGGCGCGCTCACTCGTGCCGTAGCCGCCATCCAGCGAATGTCGCAGGCCAGTGCCACGCAGAGCCCGGCACCGACCGCAGGCCCGTTGATCGCGGCGAGGGTCGGCACCTCCAGCGTGCGGATGCTGAGCCAGGCACGGTAGAAGGGCAGCATCCGGTCCCGGAGGTGGTCGACGCTCGCGTCCGGCTCGGCTGCGAGCCAGGAGAGGTCTCCTCCGGCACAGAACGCGGATCCCTCACCGGTCACGACAACGGCGCGCAGGTCGCGGTCGGCGCGCAACGCCTCGATCGCCCGCGCCCAGGAAGCGGTCATCTCGTCGGACATGACATTGCGTCGATCGGGGTCGGCCAGGGTCAGCACCGCGACCCCAGGCTCCGGGCGCTCGACGCGCAGGTAGGTGAGTTCGTCGGTCATGACTCAGCAGCGTAGACGGAGGCCCGGAGTGATCGCCGACGCGCCCGAACGGGGTGGCGCCACCGCTGGTTCCCCCGCGTGTCGTAGGGTTTCCGATGGTTCGGTGACCCTTGAGGCGCCGCCGGGCCCCGGCGGGCTTCCCCCACACCCCCGTCGCGACGACCCTATGGATTACGAACACAACGAGGAGGCCGTCATGGCGGAGACCTGGAGCGGTGAGTTCTACTGCGTGAAGTGCAAGGCCAAGCGTGAGGCCACCGGCGAGGTGAAGGTCAACGAGAAGGGCACCCGGATGGCGAAGGCCGTCTGCCCCGAGTGTGGCACCAACCTGAACCGGATCCTGGGCAAGGCCTGAGCCCCCAGAGCTCTCATCACGACGGCGGTCCCTTCGGGGGCCGCCGTCGGGCATTTCCGCGGCTGTGGATACGTGACGCCGGGATGCGCCGTGGTGTGCCAGGGTCGACGCCATGCATCCAGGCACGCATCCGCTGCTGCGTCCGGGGGTCCGCGTATGCCTACGAGACGAAGGACTCCTGCAGGTCGGGCTCGACCCGCGCTGGAGCGTGCGCCTTCCAGACACACCAGCCGTTCGCGCATTGCTTGCCGGGCTCCGTGACGGCGCTGCCGCACCCCGCCTCGCGGACCTTGACCCGCGTACCGCGCGCAGCTATCTCGACCTCCTCGACCACCACCTGGTGATCGACAGCCGCGGCTATCTCGCCGAGGTCGCCCGGACCGAGCAGCCCACGCATCGACGCTTCCTTGCTGCCGACACGGCTGCACACGGCTCGGTAGCGCGACACCTGGCGCGCGGCGAGGTGACGGTCGCCGTGCACGACCGCGGGCTGGGGGCCGAGACCGCGCTCACCCTGCTCGATGCGGCCGGCTTCACGACGATCACCCACCAGGTCTCCGCGTCCTGTGGCCCGGATCCGGAGGAGCTGCCCGACCTGGTGCTGCTCCTCGACCCCGACCCGGGCGACCGGCAGATCACCGACGGACTCCTCGCCCGGGACGTGGCGCACCTCCAGGTCAGCTGCATCGAGGGCGTCGTCCGGCTGGGGCCCTTCGTGGTGCCGGGCAAGACCGGCTGCATACGCTGCGTCGACGCACAGCACGCGGAGTCGGATCCGCGGCGACCACTGCTCGTGGAGCAGTACGCCACCGCGGCGCCGGAGTGGGCGGTCGCCGTACCCCTCGACCTGCTCCAGATCGCCCTCGGTGGCGCGGTGCGCGACATCTCGGCATGGGTCGACGGTGCGCGGCCGACCACCTGGTCGACCGTGCTGGAGGTCGATGCCGAGCTCACCCTGCCGAGACGGCGCTGCCCGCCGCATCCGGACTGCGGCTGCTGCTGGGACCTGCTCTACAGCGGCTGGTCGATGTCATGAGACCGAGCGACCGCTCTCACCACCACGCGGAGTCGAGCTTCCCCTCCATCGCGCGCAGGTGGCGGCGGGAGCACTCGTCGCAGAAGAGCTTCGGACGTCCCGCCTCCCGGGCCGTCGACCAGGTCAGCGGCGGGGTCTCCCCCTCGTAGGTCCGGCCACAGAAGTCGCAGGTCACCATGGCTCCAACCTACGGCCTCGGCACACGTCGGCGCCTGCCCACGACGAGCGGTCCGACCGCCACCTGGCGATCGGACCGCTCGTGATGCGCTTGAACTCCGCTGGAGGAGGCGCAGCCTCCGGCCCTCTGGGCTTGGCCTAGAGGCGAGCCAGGGCAAGGCGCGCCTGATGCGCGGCCTGCTCGGCCCGACGGCTCATCCGACGAGCCAGGGTCGCCTCACGGGCGAGCTTGCGTTGCTGCGCCTCTCCCAGGCGCGCGGACATTTGTACGCGCGCCAGTTCTTCGTTCAGTAGCTCCATGTCATTGCTCCAATTCGCAAGGGTGTTCATCTCGGGTTCTTTCTGTGATGCCGCTGCCGACTACCTCCGACAGCGAGTGTCGACCGCTCAGGCCGCGTTCTTGCGGGGACGGCCCCGCGGCCGCTTGCGTGGGATCACCACGCCTTGCAGGAAGAGCTCGCCTCCCCACACGCCCCAGGGCTCACGGCGCTCCAGCGCTCCAGCCAGGCACAGCGCTTGGACAGGGCAGTCGACGCAGAGTGCCTTGGCCTGCTCCACGTCGTGGGGTGATTCCGCGAAGAAGAGCTCCGGGTCGTTGACCCGGCAGGGAAGCCTCTCCTCTTCGACCCGGTCGGCCACATCGTGCAGCTGGCCCAGGGAGACGTCGGCTGGCTCCAGGAGAACGGTGATGGTCATTAGTTCACCTCCTCGTTGATGACCTGATCGGTGGGTGATGGATCGTCGTGGTCAAACAAAAAGACCGCGGATCCCGGTTCGGGTTCCGCGGCCTGGAGGTCAGCCGATGCGTTGATCAGGTCAACTGGTCGACGGACTCCAGACAAGGGTCCCCGGGGCGCGCTTGGCAGCCACTGCGGCAAGGCCACGCGTGCGGGCCTGCTCGCCATCAGCGATCCAAGCCGCAGAGGTGGCGTGTGTGGGCATGCCGAAGCACGGCGCGAAAGCTGCCGTCGCGAAGTTCGGAATCTTCACCATGGTTGCCACCTCCTCCGGGTGTATCTGGCGCAGGTCCTGCCAAGACCTCGGTGCGCGTGTTGATCGGTACGGTCACGTTACTGGGCGTCGCTTGAAGCCCGCAAATTCTTTTTCGAGTTTTTTCAAGAAATTTCTTCAGGCCCGCTCCCGCAGCGCCGGAGGAGCTCTTGTTCAGCCGCTGACCAGCTCCAGCACCTCCGCGCCGTATGCCTCGAGCTTGCTCGGTCCGACACCCGACACCTTGAGCAACTGGGCATGCGTCGACGGTCGCGCCTCCGCGATCGCCTCCAACGTCTTGTCGGTGAAGACGACGTATGCCGGCACGGAGTCATCGTCGGCGCGCTGCTTGCGCCACTGCCTGAGCCTCTCGAACAGTTCCTCGTCGTAGGTGGTGGGACAGTCACTGCAGCGTCCGACCTTGCGCTCCGCGGCGGTGCCCAACGGACGTCCGCAGGTGCGGCACATCGCGGCCTTCACCGGACGCCGGGAGACGCGCTGCCCTGCTCCCGAGTCCGGCCGGAGCCCGTCGAGGAAGCGGGACGGCTTGCGGGTGCCCCGCCCACCCGGGTTGCGGGAGCGGCTCCACGAGACGACCAGATGCAGCCGGGCCCGGGTGATCCCCACGTAGAGCAGGCGACGCTCCTCCTCGACCTCGGCAGGCCCTTCGGCGAAGCTGATCGGGAGTGTGCCCTCCTGCACACCGGTGACGAAGACGGCGTCCCACTCCAGGCCCTTGGCGGTGTGCAGCGTCGCCAAGGTCACCCCGTCGGCGACCGGGGCGTGCTGCTCGGCAGCGCGTCGGTCGAGGTCGGCCACGAAGCCGGGGAGGTCGCCGCCGGCCTCGTGGAACGACTCCGCAAGCGACAGCAGTGCCTGATAGGACTCCCAGCGATCCCGTACGGCGCCCCGGGCGGTCGGCGGCTCCGGGCTCCAGCCACGCCCGGCGAGAGTGGCCCGGACGGAGTCGACAAGCGCCTCGTCGCCACCGGCGCGGGCGGTGCCGCGGATCAGCGTGATCGCCTCACGCACCTCCGGCCGTTCGAAGAAGCGATGAGCGCCACGCACGACATAGGGGATTCCCCGCGCGCTGAGCGCCTCCTCGTAGACCTCGGACTGGGCGTTGATGCGGAAGAGCACCGCGATCTCGGTCAAGGGCACACCGCTGTCTCGCAAGCGCAGGATCTCGGCGGCGGTCGCCTCCGCCTCCTCCACCTCATCGGGATGCTCGACCCAGGTGACCCCGGGGCCGGGCGGTCGCTGGGCCACGAGGTCGACCCCGTGGGACGGCGTACCGCGCAGCAGGGTGTTGGCGGCACCGACCACCTCCGGGGTGGAGCGGTAGTTGCGGACCAGCTCGACGGAGGTGGTACCGGCGAACTTCCGGGGGAAGTGGCGCAGGTGGTCGGCGTCGGCACCGGCGAAGCTGTAGATCGTCTGCGCGGGGTCGCCGACGACACAGATCTCGTCGCGACCGCCCAACCACAGGTCGAGCAGGGTGATCTGGAGCGGTGACACGTCTTGGAACTCGTCGACAGTGAAGAAGCGGTACTGCCGTCGCACCTCGGCCGAGACCCGCTCGTCGTCGGCGAGCATGGCCGCCGTCAGGAGCAGCACGTCTTCCATGTCCATGCGGTCGTCGAGCCGCTTGGCCTCCTCGTAGCCGGCAAAGACCCGGGAGACCTCGTCGGCCGAGAGCCCGGTGACCTGACGCCCGGAACGCGCGGCGAGGGCGGCGTACTGCTCGGGCCGGACGTTGCTGACCTTGGCCCACTCGATCTCCGAGGCGAGGTCACGCAGCTGACCGGTCTCCGCCTGGATCCGGAGCCGCGAGGCACTGCGGGCGACCAGGCCGAGCTTGGACTCGGTCAGCGTCGGCAGGTCGCGGTTGTGGATGCGTGGCCAGAACCAGCGGAGCTGGCGCAGGGCCGCCGAGTGGAAGGTACGAGCCTGGACGCCGGGGGCGCCCAGGCCGCGGAGCCTGGTGCGCATCTCACCCGCGGCCCGAGCCGTGAACGTCACGGCCAGCACCTCGGTGGGCGCGTAGACGCCGGTCGCCACGCCATGGGCGATCCGATGCGTGATCGCCCGCGTCTTGCCGGTGCCCGCCCCCGCCAGCACGCGCACCGGCCCACGCAGCGCCTCGGCGACCGCCCGCTGCTCGGGGTCGAGCGCCTGCAGCAGGTCGGTCATCGTGGCGTCTCCTCAGCGGTCGTTACGTGCACCCTCACCCTAGGACCCAGGCCCGACACCCCGGTCCGCGTGCTGGGAACATAACCGGCGCCCAGGACGTTGCCCAGGCGACCACCCGAGAACCGGAGGCGAGAACGTCGTGACCAGTCTGACCATGTATTCCACCCCGTGGTGCGGCTACTGCCACCGCTTGAAGGGCCAGCTCGACCGGGAGGGCATCACCTACGAAGTGGTCGACATCGAGCAGGTACCCGAGGCCGCCGCCATCGTGGAGCAGGTCAACGGCGGCAACCAGACGGTGCCGACGCTCGTCTACGCCGACGGCACCGCGCAGACCAACCCGAGCCTGGCCGACGTCAAGGCGAAGCTCGCCGCCCTGGCCTGAGCCCGGCCGCCCGCGTCACCAGGCGCCGGGGAGCGCGCCTCCGTACCAGCTCTCGATCAACGAGCGTGAGATGGAGACGCCCCCAGGCAGGACCAGCGTGCCCGCCTCGGCCTGGTCACGCATCTGGTCGCGAGTGAGCCACCTGGCGTCCTCGATCTCGGCGCCATCGACGTCGATGTGGGCGTCGGTGGCTCGACCGAAGAAGCCGAGCATGAGGCTCGCCGGCAGTGGCCATGGCTGACTGTCGAAGTAGCTGACCTCGCCGACGCGGACCCCGGTCTCCTCCCAGACCTCACGCCGCACCGCGTCCTCCATCCGCTCCCCCGGCTCCACGAAGCCGGCGAGCGTGGAGAAGCGACCGGGAGGCCAGTTAGCGTTGCGACCCAGCAGACACCGCTCCTCGGGAGCCCCGGGATCCCCGTCGGTGATGAGCATGATCACTGCAGGGTCGGTCCGCGGGAACTGCTCGCGACCGCACGAGGTGCAGGCCAGCACATGACCGGCCTGACGGGCTGTCAGAGGGGCGCCGCAGCGCGGACAGCACCGAGTCGCCCAGTGCCACTCCGCAAGCCCGATCGCGTGCATGACCAGCGGTGCGTGCTCCGCGTCGAGCGCGCCCAGGGCCGAGCGCAGCATGAGCCACTCCTCGCGCGGCCCCGGCGCCCGGCTCGGGTCCACGAAGGAGGCGAAGTACGTGATCCCGTCGTGCTCGCCGAGAAGCACCCGGAGGCCCTCGGGCGCCGCACCGGGCTCCGTCCACACCAGTCGACCGTCGACCGGCCGGACCCTCGTGCCAGCGACGGTGAGCACCCGAGTGGCGGGATCTGCCCAGCAGGCGTCGATCCACGCGTCGTCGGTGCGATGCGCGCCATGTCGGTCGTGCGGGTTCGCCGAGAGCGCGACGTGCGGCAGCTCGCGAGTCATCGGACCTCCTCCGGTGCGCGATCGAGCCAGGCCTTGAAGGCGCTCGAGTCATAGGGACGGCCGAGGAAGTCGGCAACCAGCTCGGCGGCGTCCTTGCTGCCCCCGGGCGCCAGGATCGTCTCTCGGTACCTTGTGGCGACCTCCGGAGCGAACAGGTCGCCCGTGTCGAAGGCCGAGAACAGGTCCTTGGCGATGACCAGGCTCCACTTGTAGGTGTAGTAACCCGAGCTGTATCCGTCGAGGTGCCCGAAGCTGGCGTGGAAGTGCGTGTCGGGAAGCGGCTCGATCGGGTTGTACTGCGCATGCAGCTCCGCCACCCGTGCCGTGATGTCGTCGGGCCGCTCAAGGTGCAGTCGATAGGAGACGGCGGCGTAGAAGGTCTGCGTCCGCGCCCGCACGCCCTTGCCGAACTCCTCCGCGGCACGCATCCGGCGTACCAGATCGACCGGGATCGGCGTGCCGTCCGCGTCGACGGCGAAGCTCCGGAGCACCTCAGCGTCCCAGGCCCACTCCTCCAGCATCTGGCTGGGCGCCTCCACGAAGTCCCACTCGGTCGCGACACCGGAGAAGCGCACCCAGTCGTGTCGCCCGGCGAGCATGTGGTGGACCAGGTGCCCGAACTCGTGGAACAGGGTCACGACGTCGTCGTGCTCCATCAGGGCCCGAGGGAAGTTGCAGACCAGCACGCCCTCGGCCAGTTGCACCCCGGCGACGCCCGGCACCAGGTCGAACTGGGCCGCGTGGCTGTACTTGCCCTCGCGTGGGTGCAGGTCGAGATGGATCCTGCCCAACGTCTCGCCCGCCAGCGCCACGTCGTACGACGTCACGTCGGGGTGCCACGTGGGCGCGTCTTCGACCGGAGTCCAGGTCAGCCCGAAGAGTCTCCCGGTGACGTCGAGCAGCCCCTGCCGGACCCTGCCGAAGTCGAAGTACCGGCGTACCTCCTGGGCATCCACGCCGAACCGCTCACGGGCGACCACCTCGCCCCAGTAGCGCGAGGAGGCGACGTCGATCCCGATGAGCGCGGGGTCGTCTCTCCGCGCCCTCTCGACCAGGACGGCGAGGTCACGCTCGGCGGAGGCGGCAGCATCTGCGGCGACCTGGTCGATGAACGCGCCGATCGCGGGACCGTCGCCGATCATCTTGACCTCGGCATCGAAGCTCGGCCAGTCCGCGTAGCCCAGCAGCCGGGCGTGCTCGTGCCGAACCCGGAGCAGCTCGCGGAGCACCTCGTCGTTGCCGGGCCAGCCGCGGTTGAGGAACGCGTGCGAGACCGCCGCTCGGGCCGCTGCGTCGTGTGCGTAGGTCAGGAACGGCACGACGTCGGGGTAGTCGGTGGTGAGGGTGACAGCGCCCTCGGCATCGGCCGGACGGTCGGCGATCCAGTCCGCCGGAAGTCCGGCGACAGCTGCCACCGGCACGGTGACGGTGCGAGCGTCCTCACGGATGCCGCGACCGAACGCCAGGCCGAGCTCGACCTCCCTGGCCTGGAGCTCGGCAAGGCGCGCGCGGGTCGAGGCGTCACGGTCGACGCCGGCCCGGCGGAAGTCACGCAGAGTCAGCTCGAGCAGGCGTCGGGCAGCCTCGTCCAACCCTTCGGGTGGTACCGCGGCCAGTCGGGCGAAGACCTCGGCATCGAGCATCAGCTCCGTGCGGAACGCGCTGGCCTCGACCTCGATCGCCTCCGCCTCCGCTCGCACCTCGGCATCCGGATGCACCTGCGCGAGGAGCGAGGTCACGGCGAAGACGCCCGCCAGGTGGATCTGAAGCTCGTTCCAGGTGGCCAGGGCGGTCGTGTCGTCGGCGGCAAGCTGCTGGCGCAGCTCCGCTGCCTGATCGAGCCCGGTACGGCAACGCTGTGCCAGCCAGGTCGACCAGTCCGTCGTGGGCAGGGCAAGCGGAGTCAGCATGTCGGTCACCGGTTCAGGCTAGAGGAGGAGCCTGAACCTCCGACCACGAGTGTCTCCAGCTCCGCACGACCCGGCAGCTGCTCGGTCACGTCCGCGGTACGGCCGCTGCGCACGTAGTGGAACGCCGCCCGCACCGACTCCAGCGGCACCTGGTGCAGCTCGGCCCAGGCAAGCCGGTAGAGGGCCAGCTGCAGCAGGTCCGACTCCTCGCGTCGTCCGGTCTTCCAGTCGACCACGAGGTAGCCGCCCTCAGGCTCGGCGTAGACCGCGTCGATCCGGCCGCGGACCACCTGACCCGCCAGCACGAGCGCGAAGGGGGCCTCTGTCGCCAGCGGCTGCCGCTCGGCGAACGGTCCGCGCTCGAACGCTTCGGTCACCCGACGCAGATCTGCGTCGTCGTCGATCCCCCGATCCGCCTGCCCGGGAAGATCGTCTGGGTCGAGGAGATTCTGTTGGCCGACGCGTGCTTCGACCCAGGCATGGAACCGGGTGCCGAAGCTTGCGGAGTCCGACGGTGGGCGCGGCATCGGCCGAGCGAGGTCGCGGGCGAACTCCTCGGGATCGTCGCGCAGGCGTCGCAGGCTGGTAGCCGAGAGACTGGAGGGCAGGGGCACCACCACCTCGGCCCGCCGGCCTCGGCGAGCCTCAGCGAGCAGGCGGTCGAGCTCCGCATCCCACTCAGCCACCAACGCCGCCTCCACCATGTCGAGGTCGTCTGGCGCGTCGGCGTCCGCGTCGCGGACCCGCTCCGCCGCCTCCAGTCGGCGGAGCGCCTCGGCGGTGTGCTCGGTGACCGGCCATGGCACCGGCACCGCCGCCTCCTGCAGCGGGTTGGGAGCCTCTTTGTCGGGCTTCTCCAACCAGGCTTCGGGGGCCTCTCCCCACTCGGCCAGCAGATCGGCGATGGTCTGCTGGAACGGCGACGGTCCGAGTGGACTCTTGCGCCCCTCCGTCCACAGCCAGGAAGAGACGACGAGCTCGTGCCGGGCCCGGGTGAAGGCAACATAGCCGAGTCTGAGCTCTTCGAGCGCGTCGTGCTGCCGCGACTCCTCCCGCAGCTGCACGAGGTGCTCCTTCTCGTGTCCGCCGAGTGCCGGAAGGTCGCGGGCATCGCCGCGCAACGGCGTGGGAAGCACTCCCGGCGCCGAGATCCACAGGCTGCGCCCCCGCGTGTTGGGGAACTTCTCCTCGCACACGCCGAGGCAGAAGACCACGTCCCACTCCAGCCCCTTGGAGCGGTGCACCGTCAGCAGCTTCACCGAGTCGGCCTCCGTGGGCGTCGCCACGTCAAGGCCGTTGCCGAGCTCGTCCTCGGCCTGCAGATAGGCGAGCAACGCTGCCAGAGAGACATCACCGTCGACTGCCCGGAAGTCCGCAACGGCCTTGACGAAGAGGTCGAGGTTGTCGCGCCGCGCCGAAGCCGCCGGGCTGGTCGAGGAGGCCAGCTCCACGTCGATCCCGCACGCGTCGATGATCCGGCGCACCAGGTCGAGCAACGGTTCGCCGGTGTGACTCCGCAGCCACCGCAGCTCTCCCGCGAGGAGGGCGAACCGGGTCCGCGCCGCCGAGGAGTACGGGTGCTCGCCCGGGTCCTCGAGCGCATCGCACAGCGACCGCACCTCGGTCGGGTCAGCACCGCCGACCGCGGTGTCGAGCTGCTCGGCGAGCGTCTGCGTGGAGCTCCGTCCCTGGGGCTCACCGGCCAGCTCCTTGGCGCGCTTGCCCAACAACGCGAGATCGCGAGGGCCGATCGCCCAGCGTGGCCCGGTGAGCAGCGTCAGCAGTGCCGCGTTGGCGGTCAGGTCATGCATCAGTGTCAAGGTCGCCACGACCTCGGCGACCTCGGGAAGCCGTAGCAGGCCGGCGAGGCCGACGATCTCCACAGGGATCTCACGCGCGGAGAGCGCGTCGAAGACCTCGGCAGCATGAGCGTTGTCGCGTACCAGCACACCGATCTCGCGCCAGACCGCCTCGCCCGGACGCTCATCGGTGAGTCGCTGATGTGCGGTGAGCACCTGGTCGGGAAGCCAGGCCAGCTCGGCCGGGTGGCTCTCGTGCACCAGCACCCGCACCGTCCCCTCCGGTACGCCGGCAGGCGCCTCCAGCGGACGGACCTGGGGGAACCGGGTGAGCAGAGGGGCGGCGAGCCGATTGGCGACCGCGAGGATGCGGCGGTCGGAGCGGCGATTCACCGTCAGCGGGAAGACCGGGACCTCCACACCGCCGTCGGCCCGGGGGAAGTCGGCTCCGAAGCCCAGGATGTTGGAGACGGAGGCTCCTCGCCATCCGTAGATCGCCTGGTTGGGATCGCCTACCGCCGTCACCGCGTGGCCCCGGCCGTGCTCGGCATCCGGGCCGGAGAAGAGTCTGCGCAGCATCAGGGCCTGGGCCACGGAGGTGTCCTGGTACTCGTCGAGCAGGACGATCCGGAAGCGCCCCCGTTCGTGCTCCCCTACCGTCGGATGGAGGTCCGCCAGGCGCGCCGCCAGCGCGATCTGGTCGGAGAAGTCCATCAGGCCCAGCTCTGCCTTCAGCGCCCGATAGGTGCCGACCAGCCCGATGAGCTCGTCGCGGCGCTCGAGGGCGCTCAAGGCAGCCTTGATCTCGCTCTTGGCGCGCGCCTCCGTCAACGCGGCAGTGAAGGCACGGTGCTCCCGCTCCTGCAGGTCGAGGAGCGCCTGTGGATCGACGAGGTGCTCGCTCATCGCGCCCTCCAGCGCGAGGATGTAGTTGACGACCGTCTCGGGGTGGTCGCTGAGCTGCTCGATCGGCAACCGGTGTCGCTGGACGGCTCGCACTGCGAGCTGGTAGCGCGATCCATCGGCCATCACCCGGGTGTCGGGCTCATGGCCAATCAGCAGGCCGTGGTCGGTGAGCAGGGCGGCCGCGTAGGCGTTGTAGGTCGCCACGGTGGGCTCCATGAGCTCGACATCACCGGACTCGCGCGGTCCCGCCAACGCGCCCGCGACCTCCAGGGCGCCCCGGATCCGGCCGCGAAGCTCGCTGGCCGCCTTGGTGGTGAAGGTCAGCCCGAGGACCTGATCGGGCGACACCTCACCGTTGACGACCAGGTAGACCACCCGAGCCGCCATCAACGCGGTCTTTCCGGAGCCCGCCCCGGCGATGACGACGGCCGGCTCCAGCGGCGCGCTGATGGCTGCCCACTGCTGGTCGCTCACCATGAAGTCGGTCTGCATCACCCGCTGCAGGTCGGCGGGACTCTGGATCACTCGGTGGGTCATGAGAGGACCGTCCCTGCCTGCTGGGTGGGGCACAGTGCGGCGAAGGCACAGAACTGGCAGTGGTCGCCCTTCACCGCCCAGAAGGTCTCGCCCCGGAGCGCACGTGCTGCCGTCATCAGCTGCTCCTCCACCGGGTGCCTCCCCTCGTCGTCCGGCACCGGCGGCTCCTGCCGCTGCACCGCCACCTTGCCCCGTGACTCCAGCCGTAGGTGCACCAGCTCCGCTCCCCCGGGCTCGGCCGTCTCGCCCGGCACGAGCTGATCGAGCGCCCCCTGGCTGACGGCGTACTGGTAGAGCGCCAGCTGGGGATGCTGCCGCACCTGCTCCGCGGTCGGCTTGGCCTTGCCTGTCTTGAGGTCGACCACGACCACCCGACCGGCCTCGTCGAGCTCGAGGCGGTCCAGGAAGCCCCAGAGCACCGCGCGTTCGCCGTCGGGAAGCTCCACCTCGACCCGCAGCTCCTGCTCGGTTGCCACCAACGTGCGGGCGCCGGGGGCCGTGTGCCAGGCAAGGAAGCGGGCCAACGCAGCTTCGACCGCGGAGCGCTCCCGGCTCGCGGTCCAGGGCGTCCGGAACTGCATCTGGCCCCACACCTGGTCGACCAAGCCCATCAGGGTGCCGAGTGCATCACTCGACGCGTCGAGCTCGCCGCTGCCGATCCGCTCCGCGATGGCGTGGACGACCAGGCCGAAACCCTGTGCCCCGGTGGCGGGCGTGGCGCCACCAGCCTCACGCTCGAGGAACCACTGTGCTGGACAGGTCAGCAGCGAAGAGACGGCGCTCGCAGAGAGCAGCAACGGCTCGTCATCGGGCCGGACCGGGGTGTCATTGGTCGTGAAGTCACGAGTCCCCCACCAGGTCGCCGGGTCGGCACTCGGGACCAAGGGCAGACTGCCCACCCGTTGCCGGGCAAGCCGGGCGAGTCGCCGAGCGGCCGCATCACGCAACCCGGGCGTCGAGGCCGGGTCCGCGACCGTCCGACGCAGCTCCGCCACCAGCCCGGAGAGGGAGAGCGGGCGCGCGGGCCGGCCGCTGCGGTGGACGATCTCCTGTCCGAGCTCGGTCACGAACCGCGAGGGCTGCTCCCCGTCGTCTTCGGGGGAACGGACCGCCGTGACGACCAGGCGCGTTCGTGCGCGGGTGCAGGCGACGTAGAAGAGCCGGCGCTCCTCCGCCAACAGTGCGGCCGTCGAGACCGGTGGCTCGAGCCCATGGGTGCCGATCCGGTCTGGCTGCAGCAGCGAACCACGACGGCGCAGGTCCGGCCAGAGCTCCTCCTGCACATGCGCAACGACGACCAGGTCCCACTCCAGGCCCTTCGCCCGGTGGGCGGTCATCAGGCGTACGGCGTCCCCCCGGATCCCGCGCTCCGCCAACGTGTCGGCCGGAATCTCCTGCGCCGCCATGGTGGCAAGGAAGGACTCCACCGAGGTGTGGGCGCGCTGCCCCTCCGTCTTGGCTGCGGTGTCGAAGAGGGCGCAGAGTGCGTCGAGGTCGCGGTGAGCAAGCCGTGCACCAGGCCCCTCGCCCTCCGCGGAGGCACGGAGTCGCTGTGGCCAGGAGGTGCCCGTCCAGAGCTGCCACAGCAGGGCCTCGGCAGTGTCACCGGCTTCGAACCGGGCGCGCACCCTGTGCAGAAGAGCCACGAACGACGAGGCCTTCTCGACGACCGCACCCTCGGCTCCCTCGAGGAACCCCGGCTCGACGACCGCCGAGCGCAGCAACTCCGGAGAGGACGCGGGCGGCCGCGCCTCCTCCACGGCGCGGGCACGATCGCGGGAGCGGAGCGAACGCGCCAGCACGCGAAGGTCCGCGGCGTCCAGACCGCCCAACGGCGAGGTCAACAGCTGCTCCGCCCGGGTGGCGTCCACGGACTGCGGCTCCGTCGGAGCGTCCCGCAGGTGAATCACGGCATCCAGGGCGCCGAGCAGCGGCTGCACCGCGGGCTCGCGCACCAGAGACGTCTCGTCGCCGGCAACCTCGACCGGCACTCCGTGTCCGCCCAGCGCACGTCGTAGCCCCGGCAGCGTCGCTCGGCCGGATCGGACCAGCACCGCCATCCTGGACCAGGGCACTCCGTCCTCGAGATGCGCGCGGCGCAGCAGGTCGGCAAGGTGCTCGGCCTCGGCCCGCTCGGACTCATAGGTGAGCACCTCGACACGCCCGCGCGGCGCGCCCACGTCGGCGACCGGTGCCAGGAAAGCCTCGCGCGCCCCCTCGGGCAGGCTGCCGCTCAGCGGCAGTCGCCGCGTGATCTCTCCGGCCGCGCGCAGGAGACGTGCGCCGAATCGACGGGTCGTCGTCAGGGCGACGACCTCGGCCGGCTCTCCCCGGCGAGAACGGAAGGCCTCGGGAAACTGCAGGATGCCGCGCACGTCGGCCCCGCGGAACCCGTAGATCGACTGGTGCGGGTCACCGACGACCACCAGCTCGGCCCCATCGCCAGCGATCGCTTGGAGAAGTGCCACCTGCGCCGGGTCGGTGTCCTGGTACTCGTCGACGAAGACGTAGCGGAACTGCTGCCGCAGCTCCTCCCGATGTCGTTCGGCGACGACCACGGCACGCCGCATCAGGTCGGCGTAGTCGAGTGCGCCCAGACCGTCGAGCACGTCGAGGTACTGACCGAGGAAGACGCCCCCCGCTCGGAACTCCGCCACGCCGGCAGCTGCCCCGAGCTCCTCGAGATCGTGCGCCTCGAGCCCCTTCTCGCGCGCCCGAGCCAGCAGGTCGTGGACCTCCTTCGCGAATCCACGGGTACGCCGGGCCGCGGCCAGGCGATCGGGCCAGGCGACCGACTCCGGCGACTCCTGAAGGAGCTCCGCCAGCACGACATCCTGCTCCGCGGCCGAGAGCAGCCGCAAGGGCGCAGCGTAGAGCTCTGGCGGCTGGAAGCGTCTGATCAGGCCATAGGCGAACGAATGGAACGTCGAAGCCATCGCCGCCGCGGTCGTACGCCCGAGCCGAGCCGTCACCCGATCGCGAAGCTGCTCGGCCGCCTTCCGGGAGAAGGTCAGTGCCAGCACCTCTCCCGGGTCAACACCGCGCTCCTCGATGCGCTCCACGATCGCCTCGACAAGCGTCGTGGTCTTGCCCGTCCCGGGGCCGGCCAGCACGAGCATCGGACCGCCGACATGATCGACCACCGCACGCTGCGCGTCATCCAGCGACGGCGCGGGGGGCGGCACCGTGGGTGTTGCGAGGCGATGGGTGGTCTGCATGACGACAGTCCACCATCACCCTCCGACACGACCGCGGCGGGGCCGCCTACGAGCCCGGCGCAAACGGTCGCAAATGCAGTGTGGGCCACCCCCCGAGAGTTGAATCTCTGGGGATGACCCACACCTAAAGTAAGTCCGGCGACGTCCTACTCTCCCACAACCTCGCGATTGCAGTACCATCGGCGCTGTCAGGCTTA